>CAVPSF010000005.1:0-6151 GCA_963708285.1 uncultured Acidobacteriota bacterium | reverse complement strand
CCGGGGCCTTCTCTTCGTTGATTCAGGCGGCCTGCGCCGCGACTTAGAACGAGTACATCAGCCAAAACTTGATCTGGCGCCCCCCGGAAATCGTTGCAGCAGTATCCCCGTAGGTGTTGCTAATCATCGCATAGCTGGGAGTAAATAGGTTCGGATGGTTGAAAGCGTTGAACAATTCCACGCGGAATTTCAGCGATTGATTTTCGAGCCTGCCTATCGGTAGGGGAAAGTTCCGTTCAATGCTGGTGTTCACATAAACTTGACCCGGGCCGAAAACCGAATTGCGACCCACATTTCCGTATCCGGAAAAGGGGATCACGAAACGGAAGTCGCTGGCCGACTGCGGATTGCAAATGCCGTTGAAGAAGCACTGCTGGATGCTGTAATAGGTGCCGGGCGTTGTTCCAATACCTAGATTCAGGCCATCGATCCCCGTTGCTGAAAGAGGTTTCGAAGGATCGCCGACATTCGGCCGCGCGTTCGGATGCCCGTTCCCGAAGTTGTCATAGCCATCGTTTACGTTTTCTGGAGTCCCGGTTTCCAGCGTTATATTACTCGCCGATTGCCAACGATCCGTAAGTGCCTTGAGCAACCAATTCTCCTTGGAATAAGGCAACTGCCAGACGTAAGCCAGGTTGAAGCGATGACGGCGGTCGAAGGCTGAGGCGCCCCAATCGCATTTTTGGCACTCCAAATTTTGCGGATACGAACTCAGTCCTGTGGTCGTAAATACTTCCGAAGTGTCGTCTGTGAATTTCGAGTACGTGTAGGATGCGCGCATGGTGAAATCGGTACGGAAGCGCCGCTCCAATTCCAATTGCCCGGAGTTGTACCAGGAATCTCCGGCGTTGGTGCGCGCTCCAATCTCGCCGAAATTCGTATTCAGTCTGATAATGTTCCCGTTGGAATCGAATTGGCCGGTTCCGCCGTTCAAATCTGTGTTGGCGTAGAGATGCTCGCCCCGCGTGCCCACATACGCCGCCGTCAGCACAAATTTACCCGGCAATTCCCTCTCGACGTCAACGTTCCACTGCTGAGTCATGGGGTTGACCAAATTGTTGGCGATGGTGCTGGTCGTTGCCGTGGGGCTCAGCGTGGGGGTGATGGCCAAAAACGACGAAGATAGGTTCGCGAGTCCTCTTCCCGTTCCGGGAACCAAACTGCCGCCGTTGGCGTTGGGCACTGAGCCCGCAGCATTGTCCACGATGTTGGTGAACATTCCATCGTAGAAAATGCCGTATCCGCCGCGCAGCACGGTTTTGCCGTCGCCCACCCAATTCAATCCGCGCATCAAGCTCCAGTGTGGTGTATAGGCAAATCCCACGCGCGGAGCAAAATTATTCTTGTCCGGCTTCTGCTGAGAAGAATACATGTTGGGGAAAACGCCTCCGGGCACGCCGAAGCCCAGGCCAATGTTGATGGCGGGATATTGGAGATAATTTTCCAAGGTTCCCCAATACTCATAGCGCAGTCCCAGGTCCAGCGTCAGATTGTCCTTCACCCGCCAGGTATCCTGAATGTAGGGCATGTAGAGAGTGGTGTTCGGATTCACGACAGGATTCCCGAACACTTTCGACGCCCCGCCGGGGACCGTGCCTGAAAAGTCGTCGATGAAATTCCCGAGCGATGAGTACCCGCCGCCCGAGTTATAGGAGAGGTCGCCGCGGGAATTGAAAGGAACTTCGTCATGGACGCTCAAGAAGGTCAGATCGATTCCTCCCTTGAGCGTATGGCGCCCCACCGTGTAACTGAGCGCTTCCTGCGCCTGCCAGGTCTTGTGGCCGCGCCCCTGCGGGAAACCTGAGCTGACGCCCAGGGAGGGAAAGCCGATATCGCTGCCGAAGTCGATTTCCGGGATGTTGGCCAGCGGTCCGGCAAGTGTGCCGGCAGTTTGCGTGAATGCAAATTGGATGTTCGTGTAGGAAAAGCGCATTTCGTTCACAAGAACATTGGACACGGTGTGCAGCCACTGTCCCCGGAAAAGCTGAGAGGGGCCGCCCTGCAACGTTTGCCACTGCGGCAGTGCGGCGGAATTTGCGAAGAAATCCGGATTCAGGGCCGAATCATCGCGCAAGTAGGAAGCCGTGATTGTGTCGCGGGGACCCATGTTCCAGTCCAGACGGAAATCGGATTGGCGATCGTTCGAAGCATCGGAAATTCCCGTCTGTTGGAAGAAACCCTCTTGCACCGAGGGCCGAGGATTCCCATTCGGGTCGTTGCCCAGCGGAATATTTTGTACGCCGACGAGCCCGGGCGAAACCAGATTGCCAAGCCCGGCGAGGAGCAGAGCAATATTGGGGTTCGGCGGAAGGGATTGCAGTGTGGCGATTCCCGCGGCAGTGGGCAAGGAAATTTGCGGCAGAGAGGCGATTTGGCGCTCGCGGTCCCATTGCATGGTGCCGAAGAAGAATAGTTTATTCCGCAGCACGGGTCCGCCGATGTCAAAGCCGAAGGTGTTTTCGTTGTCACGCGGATTCGATGTCGCACCCAGGAATTTGTCCTGTGCCGGGATTGACGCGAACGCCGAATTACGGTTGATTTCCCAGGCGTCGCCGTGAAAACTGTTTGAACCGCTCTTGTAGATGTAATTCGTCACGGACCCGCCGCCGCGCCCGTATTCCGCGGAGTAGGAATTGGTCAGGATCGAGACTTCCTGGACGGCGCCGACGTTCGAGGGTTGAAACGCCTGGCCGGAAATGGAGTTGTCATTATCGTCCTGCCCGTCAATGAGGAAGTTATTCGCGCGCGGCCGCGTTCCATTCACTGAGAAGCCCACGCCGTTCGTATAGCCCGCATTGCTGGGCACATCCTGAACGCCGGGAAGAGTCATCGCCAATTCCGCGGGATTGAAGGTTGTATAGGGTAGGTTGCCGACCTCCACATGCCCCAGGCTCTCACCCAACTGCCCGGACTGCGTGTCGATGGTTTGCGCAGCGCCGGCATTTACTTCCACGGTGCTTTTCACGGCGGCAACTTGAAGCTTTCCGTCGATCGTGGTGGTCACGGACCCGCTGAGTATCGCGTAGTTCACCACCAAGTCATTAAAACCGGCGGCGGAGAAAGTGACGCTGTACACTCCGGGTTGCAAGCCGTCAATGCGATAGGAGCCGAGACTGTCGGTTACCGCCACGTGATCGAAACCGTATTGCTTGCTGATCGCCGTGACGCTCACCCCGGGCACGGACGCCCCGCTGGCATCCGTCACTGTTCCCACCAGCGTTCCGCTGCTAGTTTGTGCTTTGGCGAATCCCGGCAAAAGGAGCGCCACGAAAAGCACCACGAAGGCAGCTGCAACCATGCGAAGATTTTTCATTTCATCGCCCCCTGATTTTTTGGCTGAAAAGGCTGTAGAAATAGGCAGCAATCGCCTACCTGTCGCATTGTGATGCCGTCCCCCCCACCAATTTCAAGACGTATACACCATCCCGATATTCATCTTCAAGTTGGAAAATCCGCTTGGGCTTCGACCAATCACAAAACGATTCCGCCGCTTTAAGTCGCCGGCACCCTCGATTCGCACAAATACTGAAATTTCAATACCCAGCGGAATGCACGTGAGGTGCCATTTCTGCATTTCCCCACGCGCCCGCGGCACGCCGCTGATTATGGGCTACTCTTCCAATTAGTTGCATAATTCGCAGGTAGACGCTCAGTAAAATATACGTTTATCTGTAGCCTTATGTGAATTTAGGGATATCACTGCACTGCCCCATGAGTGTCGATTAGGCGCGCTCGATGTACCTTTAGGAATTTCAAGCAATAGGTTGTGATCGCTCCGGGTCTCGCCAGACCGTCCATCCGAGCCCGATCACCCGCACATTCCCCCGCCTGTCCGCGAGTACTAGCGCCGCCTTGGCCCCTGGTACCAGCAAAATGTGACTTTCCCGCTAGTGTCCCGGGGCGTCTCGCGGACCACTCTATACATGTTAGGCGGCGATATGCCACGCGTCCCGTTGGCGATTCTTCCGGCCACAGGCTCCCGCGCCCCTGATCCCGCTGTTCCGCGGGCGTGGCGCATCGCTCGCAAGCGGGCCTTTCCTGCTTGCGAATTAAACTGAGGATCACCGAAATCATGAGCGACGCAGCGCAGCCCTTCGAGCCCACTAGCCGCATCGAGGATCTCCTCGCCGCGGCCCAATCCATGGCGGCGCCCGCCGAGGTACCCGGCGGCGCGCTTAACTCCGCAGCCGATCCCGCGCCATCCGCCGCGCCGGCGGAAACGAAACTCGCCGATAGCGCTCTGCCCGAAGATGAATTCACGCTCGATGACCTGGCCAAGGTCAGCGAAGCGGCGCAAGTGCCGGAGGCGGTGGTCTCCGAATTCATCGCCACAACGGAAATTGCCCTGGCTTCCGCGCTCAATCCCAAAACCTCGCAAGGCGTCGCATCCGCCACGGCGTGTGCGAATGCCGAGTCGCCAGAAACCAATTCCGGAGCAGCGCCTGCTTCCGCATCCGCCAGCGCGAATCCCTCCGAACGCCGCCGCAAACGCCGCGTGCTGATTTCCGCGCCGGTGCGCGTGCGCGGATTGGACGTCACGCGCGAAGTCCCCGACGAAATTTCCACCACCATTGACGTTTCGCGCCTCGGCCTGCTCTTCATCACCAGCGACGCGCGCTATTACTGCGGCATGGAAGTCGCCGTCGTGTTCCCGTACAGCTCCGCGCCCACCGCCATTCATACCGAGCAGCGCGGACACGTGGTGCGCGTCGAAAATACGCAGGATGGGCGCCGTGCCGTGGCCATTTCGCTCGGCGCGGGCGAAGGAGTGGACCTGGTTGACGCCGCCGGACGCAAGCTGGCCTCGGATTCCGCTGCCGCTTCCGCTTCCCTGCAGCCCGATTCGAAAAAGCCCATCGTGCTGGCCGTGGACGCCGATAGCGCCATACGCGAGATGACCAAGGCGGCGCTCGAGGATGAAGGATATTCCGTGATCGCCGTGGCCAGTTGCCAGGACGCGCGCGAAGTGCTCAACATGTTTGTTCCGGCGCTGGTGATTGCCGAAGTGGAAGGAGAAGGATTGCCGGGCTACGACCTTTGCGTGCACGTCAAAGCCACCGCCGGGTTGCGCCACGTCCCCGTCGTGCTCACCACCAGCTCCGCCTATCCCAGCGATTATTCGAGCGCGCATTCCCTCGGCGCCGTCGTCTGCATGGCCAAGCCTTACAAGCAAGACCGCCTGTGCCACGTGGCGCGCCTGCTCGCTCCGCTGCCCGCTGGGAATTCCGCGCCGGATGCGGCTCCCCCACGCGCCGCGGACCCTTCGCGCAAAGCCAGCTCCATGCCGCATTTCGGCGCCGGGCGCGCTCCTGTCTCGACGAAGCGCTACGACGAATCCACATCGCAGCGCCGCAAACTCCGCTTCCCCATTTTCCGCTAGCCTTCGCTGCCGCCTCCGCGACGCCCCGCCCGCCCGCCTCGCGTACATCCGCGCGCGATTCCGGCACCATCGAATCTGCTTTGCCGCAAGGATGCGCCATGCCGCGTCGAAATGGCTCGAATATCCATGGATGTAACCCCTCCGGTCGCCATGCGGCGGTCTGAAAGCGCACCTTCACAATCTCTTGCCCTTTGCGGTTTGCCCGGGGAGAAGAAAAGTTTTGGGATATTGTCCCTCGTCGCACACCTTGAATGACCCGAAGTCCTTATACCAAAGTCCTTCCGGCGCATCCGGTGCGGATTCACGCCACAGCTTCAATTGGTACAAATCCTCGGCGGTGATTTTGCGGTCCCGCAGGCGAACAAAAAGATGATCGCGTAATGCCGCGGGCAAACCCGTCCACTGGATCTTCGGCATTTATTCGCCGAATGTTATTCGCGCGAGTTCGCTCTTGATGCGTTTCCGCTCGGCGGGGTTCTTCGACGAGCTCAGCCGGTCTGCAAGCTTAAAGAATTTTCTTTTCTCGTTTTCTTTGACTTCGATGCCGCTCTCAATCAAGTCTACCAGCACGCGATTCGTGCTGGTTTTCTGATGGGTTGCAAGTGTTCTCACGCGGCGAGCGAGGCGAGAAGGAAGCGACACGCTTTGGCGAATCTGTTTCTGAGTGGTTCTCATTGGTGAAATATACACCATAATCAACCATTTTGCACCATATGTGCGGGCGATTGATAAACACCTCCCCAATGGTTGTCATAATTTTTCTGCCGCTGG
>CAVPSF010000004.1:0-968793 GCA_963708285.1 uncultured Acidobacteriota bacterium | reverse complement strand
GTTTATTGCCAATGGCCACATCTACCCTGAGATCGAACAGATTTCCACCACGGTCCATTACAAGCAACTGAATAGCCTCTTCCATAACGAACGCACCGGCCGGTTCACACACGTCACAAGAGATTTGGGAGATGGCTTTGACACGCCTTATGCGGCGCGCGGAGTCGCCTTCGCAGATTTTTACAATGATGGAAACATGGACATCATCGTCGCCAATAATGGTGATCCGCCGCTTCTGCTGAAAAATCTGGGACCCAAGAAAAACCATTTCGTCAATTTCAAACTGGTTGGCACGAAAAGCAATGGCGATGTGACGAAGGTGCAGGTCGGCAGCTTTGAAGCGGAGGCCTTTCTTAATTTGAGAAGTCGCGGGCGGCGGTAGCTTTCTCTCCGAAAGCGACTTGCGGGTCCACTTCGGCTTGGGCAGACACGCTCGTAGATTCATTGGAGGTGAGGTGGCCGAGCGGCCAGCGCCAGGTTTTTCGGAGTATTCCCGGCCGACAAATTCTACTTCATTAAAGAAGATGCAAATACCATGCAACTTCAGAAATTCGTCCGCCACCGCATTAGCCCAATTTCGAATTCCACGCCAACGCCGCACATGTAAGCAACGTCCCACATTTTTATGCAACACGGGCGGCTAAACGTAACTGCGGCGCAGCTCATGAAGAAGAGCTGCGGATGCCCGATCACTGGAGCCCAAGGCAAGAAAATATTCAGGGAGAGTCCTTGATTAATTGTATTCAAGTATTATACTGGCTGTCGACATATATTGCCTCGTGCCCATCACCTCCACCTTCGGCTTCGCTGGCGCGAGACTGAGCAGCCAGACGTTTCGAGTGCCTTGGCGGCACATTGTGCCCGGGTTGGAGGCGGGGAATTTCCGCAGCCGACAGTGAGGAGCCCAGAGTGAACGAAAAAAACGGTACCACCGCTTACTTTGAAGAGAACGGTTTTGTTGCCCTGCCGCAGCTACTTGCTGAAGCAAAGATTGCCCAGGTTTCCGACGAGATTGACAGGGTTATTACCGGCGCCGTCGATTATGTACCGCAAGAAGCCGTTTTGTACGAGCCGAACTCATCTCCTCCACGAGTTCGGAATGTTTTTCATATTCATCGATACAATCCCTTTTTCATGAATATTGCCACGCACCCTAAGATTGTGAGTGTGATCGAGGGAATTCTGGGCTGCCTGGTTCGCCTTGACAGCAGCCATTTATTTGCCAAGCCGGCGAAGGGAGGCACGAAAGTGCCGCTCCATCAGGATATGGCGCACTGGTCCTTTGAGCCGTATGAAATGTTGAGCTGCTGGATCGCGCTGGACGATAGCACCATCGAAAACGGGTGTGTTCGCTTCCTGGAGGGTTCGCACAAGTTCGGGATGCTTCACCATGTCCCGACGGGCATGGAGGGGAATTCCTTGGAGTTTCAGGACGAGCGTATGGATGCGCTCAAGGAATATGTTATGGAGGTTCCGCGCGGTTCCTGCGTGCTTCATCATTGCTTGACGGCTCATTACAGCGAACTGAACCGGAGTTCGCATCCCCGCCGCGGCCTGATTTTCGTTTACATGTCCCAACGCGTGCGAGTTACGGACGCGAGCAAGCTAAATGACTTTCCTCATTTTCCAGTTGTGAGCAACGCTGACGCCCGGGCGTAGCGCCGAATAATGGGTCGAGAGGCCGCAAATCGCGCGCACAGACCGGCATCCGGACCAGGTTGGCCCATCAGGCTGCAGGAAATGCCAGGCGACCTTCTGCTGGAGAGGCTTGATTTTTGCGAGATGAACCTCGCGCACATTTGCGAGATCTACTTTTGGCCGGAATCATCCCCGGAGGCCGCGGAAAGACCGGCCTAACGCCATGAATTCCTGAATCGGTGATGCCATCGGGAATTTAACGCGGCGATTCGATTCTGGAGCTTCGGGAGTTGCTTGTGGGTTGGGATTACAATGACTTGGACCGCGAGATATTCGAACGCGAACTTGACGTGTTCGTTCCCCGCAAGATTTTTGATTCCCATGCCCACTTGTACCAAAAGGTCCATTTTAACGGCCATTTGGACCCATTGCTCGAAAGCGGAGCGAATACCGTGGGCCTAGGGGAATACAAGACACGAATCGCCGAAATCGCGCCGGGCCGGAGCATCAGCGGATTATTCTTCGGTTTCCCCAGCGCTTCCCTCAACATCATTGCTGCCAATGAATTCGTGAGTTCAGAGGCCAGGAAGGATTCCCAATCGCGCGGGCAGATGGTTGTGCATCCCAGATGGATCCTGAATTTGTTCGGGAAACGGTTCATCGATTGGGTCTGGTTGGCCTAAAGCCTTATCACGTATGGTCGGCGGAGTACCCGACGTTTGAATCCGCAATTCCTTCATACCTCTCTGAGGAACACGTGCGGGTCGCCCATGAAGGAGGATTAGCGATCACCCTGCACATCGTACGTCCACGAGCTTTAGCTGACCCCGTCAACCAGGAAGTGATTCGAGCCTACGCTAGAAAATATTCTGATGCGCGGTTCATATTGGCGCATGCAGCCCGTGGCTTCAATTTGTATCACACCGCGGAGGGGGTCTCTTCCCTTCGTGGCTTGCGCAACGTTTGGTGCGACACTTCCGCAATTACAGAGAGCGGGGCGCTGGAAGCGGTGATCGGCGCCCTTGGCCCGGAGCGCCTCCTTTATGGCTCCGATTTCCCCGTTACGCACCTCCGTGGGCGTTGCGTGTCCATCGGCGATTCATTCTTGTGGCTGACCGAAAAGAGCGCGGACTTCAGGACGGGCTACGGCAAAGCGCAGCCAGTTCTGGTGGGAATCGAATCGCTCCGCGCTTTGAAGTTGGCTTGCATGCACATGCGACTATCCGACGGAGAAGTCGAGGCGATATTTTATTCGAATGGAGCAACCCTGTTCGGATTGCACTCATGACCGCTGCTTCGATTCATGAACTCTCGGAAAGAAATTGGAGGGTCGCGTTTCGGCTTGGGAGTGCCATGGCGTACTCGTATGATTTAAGAACTCTCATGGACAGCGTCGCAGAGGAGTCTTGATGCTCACCACATGTTCGACTTTGGCAATTGCAGCGCTGCTGTCGTTTTCAGCGATCGGCACTCCGCAGTTCGCCGCCCAGGACCCCAAGGTAATTTTTGCGCAGGCCCAACAATCGCTGGCCGCCGGCGATTACGCCGGCGCGCAACACGGCTTCCAGCAAGTTCTTGCGATGATCCCCAATTCGGTCGCCGCCAACACCAATCTGGGCGTGGCCTATCTTCGAGCGCGAGAATACAAATCTGCGATTCAGGCATTCAACACGGCACGGAGGCTTGCACCCAAAGGATCCTGGGATCTCAATGAACATTGGGCTCGCGTACTACCGGCAAGGGGATTTTGCTGCGGTAGTCGCACCCTTGGCACAAACGATTGCTTTGGAGCCTTCATCGATTCAAGCCCGATATTTGCTGGGAATGTCCTACTTCATGATGAGCAAATTCGCGCTCGCGACACGGACCCTGGAGCCCCTTCGGGTAACACAACAAAGCGACATCGATTATCTCTACGTTCTCGCCATTTCCTACGAAATGCAGAAGCGCGCCGACGAATCGGCGAAAGCCTTCGCGGATATGGTGCGGTTTGGAGGCGATACGCCGCACCTGCACCTTCTATTGGCGAATGCTTATCTGGATTTTTATAATAATGACCAGGCGCAAAATGAACTGGAGAAGGCGATCTTCGAGGATCCCCATCTCCCCCTTTGCCCATTTCAATTTGGGTGTCGTATACCAGCGTCTGGGAGACGTCGGAAAGGCCTCTGCGGAATTCGACCAGGAGATTCAGGTTTCGCCGGAAGAACCCTGGGCTTACGAAAGCCGCGGCCTCATATATTTGGACCGAGGCCAAACAGAGACGGCAGTCACATTGCTTCGCAAAGCGTTGTCCATTAATCCGAAACTTCCGCAATCACTTTCCGGATTGGGGAAAGCTTATTTGCGAATGGGTCGTGCGACTGACGCCATCCCCTTTTTGAAACAAGATGTATCCATGGAACCTTTGAATGTCGATGCGCACTACGAACTTGCCCAGGCATATCTAAAAAACGGGAATCGGTCGATGGCGCAGGCGGAACTCCGCACCTTTGAGAGCCTCGAATCCAAATCGCGCGGCCGGGCGGAAAAGCGAACATCGGGGAGGCTCCCGGAGCCTTTGGGATTGCAGGAACAAGACAGATAATAGCTGAAATGGTTGCCGGAATTCATTCGGGCGGGAATTCGAAAGGGGTGAAATTCGTTTCAGGCTCCGGCTCCGAAATCATCAAGACCAGAAATCAATTTCCTAAATTTGTCCGCTCATCACACTGCGGAGTCATTCGAGGTATCCAGTGATGTCAAAAGTTGTTTCGACATACGCCATCAATTTGCGCAGTGACACACAGACGCTTCCCACGCGCGCCATGATGGAAGCGATGTGCAGCGCACCTCTTGGGGATGACACCTGTGGAGAAGACCCAACGGTTCAAAGGCTGGAAACTCTCTCCGCGGAACGCTTCGGAAAAGAAGCCGGTTTGTTTGTGTTGAGTGGAACCATGGGGAATCTCGTTAGCCTCATGGCGCAATCGAATGCGGGCGACGAAGTGATTCTGGACGCCGACTCGCATCTTTTTTATTACGAATCCGGCGGACTTTCGAGCGTGGCGGGTCTCATGCCTATGCCGGTGGCGAGCGACCGCGGATGGATCGACCCCCGCGACCTGTGTAAATCCATTCGTGCGCGTGATATTCATTTTCCCCCTCCCCGGCTTCTGTGCCTGGAAAACACTCATAATCGGGGGGGCGGGAGGGTTATCCCTCTTGCCTTGCACCGCGAACTGTGCCAAATCGCGCGGGAGCACGGATTGGGGATTCACCTGGACGGCGCGAGAATTTTTAACGCGGCAATTGCGGCGAAAACTCCCGTCGCCGAATACGCTTCGACGGTCGACACGGTGATGTTCTGCCTTACGAAGGGCCTCAGCTGCCCCATGGGTTCCGTGGTTGTTGGATCTTCTGATTTCATATCACGAGCCAAGCAGATAAGAAAGAGGCTGGGAGGAGGAATGAGGCAGGCGGGTGTGGTGGCAGCCGCGGGAATCGTGGCTCTGGAGGAAATGGTAGAGCGTCTCGCAGATGACCATGTCCATGCGAAATTACTTGCAGAGGGTATCAGGCAAATTCCGGGGCTGAGTGTGGACGTCAGCTCGGTGGAAACCAATATGGTGTATGTCGATCACACATCGACCGGCATCGACACTGAAATTGTGCTTGAGCGGCTCCGGGGGTGTGGAGTGATTGCCGACGGTCGCCCTCCCAATCAGCTTCGTTTTGTGACCAATCGTCATCATAATTCCTCGACGATTGAAGAAGCGCTGCGCAGGATCCGAACGGCCGTGACCGACTTTTAATTAGCGTGCGGTTCCCGCCCGTCGCAGTAGGTGCTCGTCCTTTTCTTGTTCTTGCTGTGATACGTTTCCGGGGGAGCCCCGCCAAAAATTTCGGCCCTTCATTACTCCCATAAACGCATCCACGCCACTCCACGCAGGCACGCGAAAATTAACTTTCAGGATAGATTGCATGCAGCAGACATTCTAGGCTCATTAAAGATAGCTCGAAAAAACAGACGGTGTGATCGATGAGCTCGCGGACGGGTAAAATTCCAACGAGGTGCGCAGCAACGCTGTCCTTGCTAAAGAATATGGGAACATTCGGTCCAACTCCCAGTCCAATTCAAGAGGTTTGCTGCACCGCATGTATCCGCGTAAGCGACACCAGATGCGGCACTTGTGTGATTTGCCCTGCGTCTTGCAAAGCAGGTGGTCCTCCACTATCGCTACACGCCCGCGCGACTCTAGTTGTCCGCCAGATGCCCCATTGTCATTGACCTCCGTGTGGGTGCAGGTGTGGGTGCGACTAAGGAAGAAAAAATGGCTCCCAATTTCCCATAAGCGACACCAAATAGAACACTTAGTTTTTAGACTCCAACGGCTGTTAACCGAAGGGTTGCTAGTTCGAATCTAGCCCGGGGAGCCAATTCTTTCCTCATTATTCCAATGCTGGCAGTGATCTCTGCTCCCTGAAAATTTGGGACACTTCCAACAAGTTCGACCGTCACGGCTTACGGCGATGCCGAGCCTGGTCCGATCCACATGGCAACAGCCGCGGGAAGCTTTTGTGTCCTTCCCCAGCTTGAAATATGAACCAATCAGGACCGGCCGAACAGTTCCGCGCTCACGCGATTCGACGTGACCCCGTCCAATACTTCACCAGCGCCCGACCTGGCCGGGCCTCATCGTGCCAAGCGGTGGGACTGAAAAATCACGAGGCCCGAAAATTTCTCATTGGGCGCGGAATTAGAGCGCAGTGCGTATGGGTCTCAAAGAAAAATGAGTTTGAACCTTGACGCCCGAAGCGGACTTATGGTTAAACTGCCGGTGCGAGCCCATCCGGAATCTTTCCAATAGAGGAAGGAATCTCGGCAACGGACAATATTTTCATCAGTGTGCGCTCCCCGAAAATGGCGGATTTCTCCGGCGCGTTTGGCGCACTTGAACAGCCCGAATGCATATGAAGTCGTGGCTGGGGGTGCCGCCCGAATTTGATCATCAGTACTTCCACAACCACCGCGCCAAAGCAGGTTTAGCGGGCCGCGAAATTGTGGTTTTAGGAGGACGGGAGCCGATAACCGGGCTTCCCAGGACGAACTCTCATGACTCGACGCTTAACTGTAGCGCAAGCTCTGATTACCTTCTTGCAGCAGCAATACGTTAGCCGCGATGACCACGAGCAGCCGTTTTTTGCGGGCTGCTTCGGCATCTTCGGACATGGCAATGTGGCCGGCCTGGGTCAGGCTCTCCACCAAACGCCGGGGTTTCGCTTCATCATGGTGCGCAACGAGCAGGCCATGGTGCATACCGCAGCGGCCTATGCCAAACAAAGCAACCGGTTGCGCACTTTTGCCTGCACCACCTCGATCGGCCCCGGCGCCACAAACATGGTCACCGGCGCGGCCTTGGCCACCGTCAACCGCCTCCCCGTACTCTTGTTGCCCGGCGATATTTTCGCCCGCCGGACGGTTGCACCGGTGCTGCAGCAGCTCGAATGGGAGACAACTCAGGATATTTCCGTCAACGATTGTTTCAAGCCGGTATCGCGTTACTGGGACCGCATTCAGCGTCCCGAACAACTGGTCACCAGCTTGCCGGAAGCGATGCGCGTCCTCACTTCGCCGTCCGAAACCGGGGCTGTGACTCTTGCCATGCCGCAGGACGTGCAAGCGGACGCTTTCGATTTTCCCGAAGAGTTGTTCGCTAGGCAGACCTGGAACATTCCGCGGGCGCGCGGCGATGCCGAAAGCGTGCGTCAAGCCGTGGCATTGATTCGCCAGGCTCGAAAGCCGTTGCTGATCGCCGGCGGAGGCGTGCTTTATTCCGAGGCCACTCGAGAGCTGCTGCGCTTCGCGGAGCGGACGGGAATTCCAGTTGCGGAAACCCAGGCGGGTAAAGGCAGTTTGCCCTACAACCATCCATCGGCGCTTGGCGCCATGGGAGTGAGCGGCACACCCGGCGCCAATATTCTTGCCCACGAAGCCGACCTGGTGATCGGCGTGGGCACTCGTTACACGGACTTCACGACCCAATCCAAAACCGTTTTCCAGAATCCAGACGTGCGCTTCATCAACATTAATGTTGCGTCCTTCGATGCCTATAAGCACGCGGCCATTCCTATCGTGGCCGATGCCCGTGTGGCAATCGAGGAACTCGCGGCGGCGCTTACCGATTTTGCAGTCGCGCCAGAATACCGCGCGCGCGTGGCGCATTTCCAGGCCGATTGGGATCGCGAAGTGGAGCGGGTGTACGCGCAGCATATCGGGCCACCGCTGAGCCAGAGCGAAGTGATCGGATTAGTGAACACCACCTCCCAGCCCAAGGACGTAGTGGTCTGCGCGGCGGGCAGCCTGCCCGGCGATCTCCACAAATTGTGGCGCACGCGCGACCCCAAGGGTTATCACCTCGAATACGGCTATTCCTGCATGGGATATGAAATCGCCGGCGGGATCGGCGCGAAACTGGCCGCACCGGAACGGGATATCTATGTGCTGGTCGGCGACGGCTCATATCTGATGATGGCCCAGGAGCTGGTTACGGCGGTGCAGGAGGGAATCAAGATTATCGTGGTGCTGCTCGATAACCACGGCCACGCCAGCATCAATGCGCTGAGTCATGCCACCGGAGTTGACGGCTTCGGCACGCTCTATCGCCAGCGCCAGGATGGGCTTCTTAAGGGCGGTTTGCTGCCCGTCGATTTTGCCGCGAATGCCGCCAGCCTCGGAGCACACAGCCATACGCGCGAAGACGCTCGATGATTTGACGCGAGCACTCGAGGAAGCCAGGGCACAGAAGGGTCCAACCGTGGTGGTGGTTGAAACGGCCTTGGAGGCACGAGTGGGATCCTACGAATCCTGGTGGGACGTGCCGGTGGCGGAAGTTTCAGAGACGAAAAGCGCTCGGGAAGCCTATCCGAAATACGCGGCAGGCCGGGCCAAGGAACGTTTTCTGGGTTAGGACAGCTCCGCGCAATCTTATTTTCTTGAAATTGATCGGGAAATTGTTTCAGGGCAAAGGTAATAGCCGTAAACAAATCAATTGGGGAAACGCACTCCATGAATAGCGCACTTTTCCATTCCGCAACGATACCGCCGGGCACCTCCGGCATGCTGCTCGATGTAACCCGGGAACAGGCAGGGTGGGAGACCATAAATTTTGCGGTACGAAGGTTGGCGGCCGGCCAAAACTGGAAGGGCAATACGGGCGGCGAGGAAGCGGCGCTGGTGGTGTTGGGCGGGCGTGTGAGGGCGGAATTTGGGCGCGGACCGCAGCCGCTCGGAGAGCGCCAAAACGTATTCGCAGGTTTCCCCCATGCGCTGTACCTGCCTCATGGCACGGCTTTCGAGATCAACGCGATAACGGACTGCGAAATTGCGGACTGCCGCGTAGCTTCCAACTCGAATCTGGAGCCGCGCGTGATTACGCCGGGCGATGTGGTGAGCGCCACTCGCGGAGGCGGCAATGCCACCCGGCAAATCGTCGATTTGATCCGCCCCGAATTTCCCGCGGAAAAGCTGATGATTTGCGAGGTCTACACGCCGAGCGGTAATTGGTCCAGTTACCCGCCTCACAAGCATGACGTGCATAATCCGCCGGTCGAAGTGGATTTGGACGAGACCTATTACTTTCGCCTGGACGCTCCCGAAGGCTACGCGTTCGAACGTCTTTATGATCCCGCTCGTCAGCGAGACGAAACGCTCCTGGTGCGTGATGGTGATTTAGTGGTGGTCCGCGATGGCTATCACACCGTGGTCACCGCCCATGGCTACAACTGTTATTACCTGAATGTGCTAGCTGGTTCCGCGCGCTCCATGACCGCCAGCGACGATCCGCGGTACGCCTACCTGCGCAGCAGTTGGCCGCAGCCCGATCCTCGTGTGCCGATGGTCCACGATGCCCGGGGAGAAGCGCAGGCGCGCAAGGCGTCACATTCAGGAGCGCAACCCGAAGGATAAGGTCAGCACGATGCCTGATATCAAGCTGGGTTTGATCGGCTGCGGGACACGGGGAGTTTCCCATCTGCTATCGCTTCAGGCATCGCGGCGCGCCCATGTGGTGGCCGTCGCCGATCTTTATGACGGCCATTTGCAGCGTGCGCGTCAGATTACCGCCGCGAACTCGGCCGCAGCAACCCAGTTGTTCACGCGCGATTATCGCCAACTGTTGGCTCGCACGGATGTGGATGCCGTGATCCTCGCCGTTCCGGATTTCTGGCAGGAAAGAATCTTCACTGCCGCCGTGGCGGCGGGCAAACCCGTTTATTGTGAAGCTCCCTTCGGACAAACCATCGCCGCCGGCGAAGCCATGCTCGCTGCGGCGAAAAAAGCGGGTGTGACAGTTCAGGTCGGCTCCGGAGTGCCCAGTTCGGTCGCCTGCCAGCAGGCTCGCGAGGTTTTTTCCGATGGGCGCCTGGGCGAAATTTATTTCGTGGATATCGTGCGCGACATCGGCACTTCGTTGGGCGCGTGGCGCGCGCCGTATCCTCCCGACGCTTCTCCCGAAACCATCGACTGGGATGCCTACCAGCAGGCGGCGGGCCGCACCCTGCCATTCGATCTGCCGCGCTTCTTTGACTGGCGCTGCTATTGGGATTATGGGTCGGGCATGGCGGGCGACGCGCTGATCGACTCCCTCACCGCCGTGCAATGGATCATGAACAGCGCCGCGCCAGTTTCGATACAGGCGGGCGGCGGAAATTATCGCTGGCACGACGGCCGCGAGACCCCGGACATTTTCCATGCTGCATTCGACTATCCGACGTTTGCGATGCATCTGAGCTGCACCATGACCACCTCGAAGCGCGGAAACAAAGTGAGCATCTGCGGCAGCAGCGCGACGCTCGTCCTCGAGGATTCGCGTGGCGCCGGGTTCGATTCCCTGCGCGTGCTTCCCGAGCCGGAAGCCGAACCTTATGTCTCCGCGGTCGCCTCCTGGCCGGAGCAGCCGCGCCAGTGGTTCTACATGATGCATGGCCTCGACGGCGCGGGACGTCCGAGCTCAGGGTTTCCCGTGACTCTGGTCGAGGAGAATTGGAACAACGTTGCGGATCGCGATGGAACAGGAAATCCCGACGAGGATTCCTTATTGCCCCGCCACCTCGGCGTCTTTCTCGCCGCCCTGGCCGGATGGCGACAGGTGAATGAGCCGGCGTCACTGGGATTCGACGCGGCGAAGTTGGCGCATCAGGCGGATGAGTCCTATCGCCAAGCCGCCGGAAAACACATCGATGCGCGCTAGACGATCGGTGCGGAGCATTTATTGCCGCGTGAAATTAGACCGCTCATTGGTGGATCAGCGCGCGAGGCTGACTGCAACAGAAGTTCGAATGCGCCCGAGGGCATCATGATTCACCGGCCGCTGAATTCGGAGATGAAGCGTGCACACGCGACGTGAATTTCTGACCACGGCATCCTTTACATTGGCTGCAACCGTGGGCCAGCCGTCATCATTTCTCGCGCGGCTTACATCCGCCGCGACCGAGCCACCCCAGCTTTTTCGCATTGGGAACCAGATTTATAGCTGGGGCCGGTACTTCCCGCCGACCTGGTGGGAGGCGTGCCGGGCTTGCTCCGAGATTGGCTATCCGGGGATTGAGGGCGAGTACACCATCGCCACGCTGTACTCCGGCCGTGAACCCGAATTCACCGCGAGGATGCGGCGAAATCATGAGGAACTGGCGGCGCTTTACAGCACCACAGACCTGGATCAGCCGAATCAGTTTTATGTCAATCGCTACAAAAACGTCCTGGCCGCCAAATTTGCGCAGCAGCAAGGGACGCGGGTGATCGTCATCGGCGGCACGGATGCGAAAGAAAGAACTGCGGCCCAGTTTGTCGAATACGCACGGCAAGCCAACGCCATCGGCAAGGAAATCTTTGAGACCACCGGCCTGCAGGCCGGCGTTCATCCTCACCTCGGTTCGCTTGTGCAGCATAGCGAAGACATTGACCGGGTAATGGAGTCGACCGATCCGCGGTATTTCAACCTTTGCCCGGACGTGGCTCATCTGGCGGCCGGCGGCGCGGATCCGGTCGAAGTGATCCGCAAATATTCGCAACGCATCATCCACGTGCATTTGAAGGATTACAAACCCATGGCCGGCAGGGAATTCGGCGAATTCGTGGAGCTGGGGAAGGGAACCGTGGATTTTCCGGGCATCGTCCGCGAACTCAAAGCGATTGGATTCAAAGGCTGGGCCGACGTTGAACTGGATGGCGCCGTTGACCCGTACGGTTCGTCGGTTCGCAATCGAGATTTCTTGGTCAACACGCTTCAACTGCGCGTTGGCGCGGACACGGAAAATAGATGATTCGTGCGGCCAACTCGACCGCGGGCTCCGGCGGCGTCATCGCAAGCAGCAGCCGTGACCGGCGAATGATGATTGCCGCCTGTATGGCGATTTTCATCTGGGGCTCGATTGACTCGCTGCTGGGCGCGATCCTACCCGATTTGGTCCGAAGGGCAAGCCTCACGAACTCCCTCGCGGCAGACGTGTCCATGCTGAATGGACTCGGCCTGGTGATCGCGAGTCTCTGCGTGGGCCCGGTGCTTGATCGCTGGGGGAAGAAGTCGGCTTTCGTGCCCGCGCTGCTGGTCATCGCATCCGCGCTTTTTGGGCTGCACTGGGCCTATACATTTGCGACCATCGCGGCGCTGGCATTCGCATTGGGATTGGGCGGCAGCGCGCTGGTGACCGCGGCGCAAGCGTTGGTATCGGATCTGCACGACTCCGGGCGCGCCGCGGCGCTCAATTTGCTCAATTTCTTTTTTGGTTTTGGCGCGTTTGTCACGCCTCTGGCGCGTGGCCCGCTCGATAAGCTCGGTGGCGGCATGAGCGGAATTCTTTGGAGTCTTTCCGCGGTATGCCTGGTGGTGTCCCTCTTTGTCTCGCGTTTGCAATTTCCTGCTCCGGTTCTCCCAACGGCCGTCGCGGCGCGCCCTCCGCTTTTGCGCGAGCCCCTGTTCTGGCTCCCGGTCAGCATTTTGTTTCTGTACGTGGGAATCGAAACTTCGATCTGGTTTTGGCAGGTGGTGTACTGGACGCGCGGATTCGGCACCACTGCCGGATGGGCGCGTTTCGGAATTTCGCTTTTTGCGGTCGCGATCATGGCCGGACGCCTGATTTCGCAATGGGTGTTGCGATTTTTATCCCCGCGCGGGCTCCTGGTTTCCGGCACCAGCGGATCGCTGGTGGGTTTGCTGGGCATGCGCCTGGCTCCAAATTTTGTGAGTTCGCTTGTGTGCCTGGTGGTGGCCGGATTGTTCATGGCCGTCGTTTTCCCGACGGCGCTCGAGACCGTGGGAACGAGGTTCGCGGCGGCCTCCGGCACTCCCCTCGGCTTGGCGGTCACTGCCGGGTGGCTGGGAGCCATGACGATTCGTCCCGTGGTGGGCTACGTCGCAGAACACAACAGCCTGGCCGAAGGTTATTGGGCGCTGATCGCCGCCGCCGTGGTGATGGCGTTTTGCGGTTTTGTTTTGTTCGCGCGGACTCGCCCATCCGTCGCGGCGAAAATCGAAAATATTCCTGTTTTAGATCGGCCGATCTAAACGACCGAGGGGGTTCGATGCATTTTCCAAAGCTCCTAAGTGCGATGGCCATCGTAGCAATCGCGATAGCGGGACTGACCGCCATGGGCCAGGAACAGCAGGATAAAACGGCGGCCCAACTGCGCGATCAAGCGTACAATCCCGGCCCGCCGCCGGATCCCGCGGCGGTCGCGCGCGGTAGTAAAACCTATCTTTCCACCTGCGCCGGTTGCCACGGCGCCGACGCCACCGGTGGCGTGGGACCGAATCTGCTCGATGTTGCTGTCGTCCTGCACGATGAGAACGGCAGCACGCTTGCGCCCTTCCTTCATGACGGCCGGCCGAGCCAGGGAATGCCGGCTTTCCCCTCGCTAACTACTGCTCAGGTGGCGGACATCAGCGCATTTCTGCACGACCGCGAACGCCTTGCCGCCGACCGCTTCGAACAGGAACTCCCCAAGATCGTGAGCGGCGACCCGAAAGCAGGAAAGGAATATTTCGAAGGCACCGGGAAATGTGCGACGTGCCATTCGGTCACCGGCGATTTGGCAAATGTCGCAAAGACCTATGAGCCGGCCATGTTGATGTCGCGGATTTGCTACCCCGGCCCCAGAAATTACCGCGGACCAGTGCCCGGAACCAAAGTCACGATTACTCTTCCCTCAGGCAAAGTTGTGGAGGGGGCGCTGGTCCATCTCGATCAATTCAACGTGGAACTCACCGCCGCCGATGGCGCGCTCGAACTCTATCCTGTCGATGGGGCAAAAGTGAAAGTCACAAATCCCTTGGCGGCGCATGAAGAGCTGCAGCGGCACTACACCGATGCAGACCTGCGCAATCTAGTCGCCTATCTGGAGACCTTCAAGTGAAACCGCGATACCTTATTTTCTCGCTCGCAATTTTGCTTTCGGCGGGCGTGCTTCGCAGCGATGACGTGAAGGCAACCCTGACCCAGGCGTTGACGAAATCCTGGCCCACCTACAATGGCGATTATTCCGGCCGCCGTTTCAGCGAACTCAAGCAGATCAATGCCTCGAATGTGAGTTCGCTTTCCTTCGCCTGGATTTGGCGCTCCGACTACAACGCGCCTTCCGCCGGCGGCATGGTCCTCGAAGACACAACCATGAAAGCCACGCCTCTCGAAGTGGATGGCGTTCTCTATTTTTCCGAACCGGACAACGCGTGGGCGGTGGATGCGCGGACCGGACACCAGCTTTGGCATTACCACTATCCTCCCAACCAGGGATTTCACATCGCCAGCCGCGGGATGGCCAAATACGGCGACTGGCTGTATTTCGAAACCCCCGACGACTACCTGGTTTCGCTCGACGCTCGGACAGGAAAGGAACGTTGGCGCGTCGAAATGGCCGATGTTGCCTTGGATTACTATGCCACCATGGCGCCGGTGATTGTAAAGGACCACGTCATCGTCAGCGTGGGCGGCGATACGCTGGATAATCCTTGCTTCCTGGAAGCACGCGATCCTCGCACCGGCGCACTGCAATGGAAATGGTACACGGAGGCGCAGCCGGGCGATCCCGAGGCCAAGACATGGCCCAACGAATTCGCGATGAAGCATGGCGGCGGCGCGCCTTGGTTGCCGGGCACCTATGATCCCCAGCTGAATTTGATTTATTGGACGGTCGGAAATCCCAACCCGGTTTACAACGGCACGGGCAGGGTTGGCGATAATCTTTGGACCGATTCGATCGTCGCGCTAAACCCCGATACCGGCAAATTGGTGTGGTATTTCCAGCCCACCAAGCACGACACACACGACTGGGACGCCACGCAGACGCCCGTCCTGTTCGACGCCGACTTCCACGGACATCCGCGCCACCTGCTCGCGCAGGCCGATCGCGATGGTTTTTTCTTCGTCCTCGATCGCGCAACCGGCAAGAACCTGGTGACCGCGCCGTTTGTTCGCACCAATTGGTCCACGGGTATCAATGCCGACGGCCAACCTATCCCCGATCCGGAAAAGGATCCGTCCATGGCCGGGACACTTGTTTGTCCGGGCTCCGCGGCGAATTGGCCGGCCCCGTCCTTCGATCCGCAAACGAAGCTGTTCTATGTGCGTGCCTATGATGGGTGCGGCCTTTTCTTCCGAACTTCCGAAGGAAAGGGTGAGGGCTTCGCGGGAAAAGGTCTTGGCGGCGGCCCGTGGAAGATTTCGGTGAAGGCCATTGATTATCAATCCGGAAAAATCGTGTGGAATCATCCCGTCGGAGGAGAATGGGGCGGAATTCTAACCACGGCAGGAGGACTGCTGTTTACCGCCGACGCCGAATCCGGATCGCTTTTGGCTCTGGACCCCAGGACCGGAGCAACACTCTGGCACGTGTACGTCAACGATCTATCAAATAATCCGCCGATTACTTATGAGCTGGACGGACACCAATACGTTTTGTTTGGAGTCCGCAATTCGTTGTGGGCGTTCAAGCTGCCGGACAATTTATTGAGCGTAGGCGCGGCCAGCGCGAAGGCTTCGAAACGCGCTGCGCACTGACGCTCGGACATTTTCAGGCGCCGATGGAGAACCACAGAACATGAAATCCGAGCTACCCACCGAAAAACGGGATGCGGCGAACGGGAGCGGCAAGAACGTGATTCCCGTTCTGGCCAAGGCCTTAGACCTGCTCGATTGCTTCGATTCCGAGGGGCAGCCGACGAACCTCGCGCAGATTGTGAAGAGGACGGGAATTTCGCAGACCACCGCGTACCGAATCCTCTGCACCCTGGTTTCTCGCGGATATCTCCAACGCACCGGCACCCAGTACCGGCTCAATCGGCTCCGGCGCAGGCCCGTAATTGGCTTCGCCAATTGCTCGCGGCAAATCGCGCTGGCCGTGGACATACAGGCCAGCGTTGAGGCCGCGGCTCGTTCCATGGGCGTCAATCTGCTGATTTGGGACAACGATCGCAACGTGGAGACCGCGCTGCAAAATGCGCGAGAGATGGTGAAACAAAAAGTCGACATCGCCATCGAATTTCAACTCTATGAACAAATCGCCCCGGTTATCCTGGATATATTTTCTCGCGCCGGGATTCCGCTGATCGCGGTGATCAATCCGATTTATGGCACGCAATATTTTGGCGTGGACAACTACCGCGCCGGTTTATCCGCCGGCGTGGCCTTGGCCGAGTACGCGAAACGCCATTGGCAAACTCCGCCATCCTCCGTCGTGCTGCTCGAATCGCCGCGGGCCGGGCGCATGGTTCAGAGCCGTCTGGTCGGCGCAATGCAATCGCTGGAGGACGGCATTGGGCCGCTCGAAGGGATCCCCATTCATCACGTCGACGGCGGAGGGGAAAGAGAGCTGTCGCGAATTGCGATGACCGACTATCTGCAAGGGCAATCGTTGAAACGCGTCATGATCATCGCGATCAATGACGAAAGTGCGATCGGCGCCGCGGAGGCCACCCAACGCCTGCGTGCCAGCGGAGAGATTGCGATTGTCAGTTATGGCGGCAGCGCGGAGATTCTGGAGTTGATCGACACCCAGGCCACGCCCTGTGTCGGTACCGTTTCCTTTCACGCCGAAAACTACGGGCCGGCTCTGATTAATTTCGCGTTGCCTTCTTCCCAGAACCGGCCCGCGGGACCCGCGTACTACATTCCTCACGAATATCTGGATAAGGGGTCGCTGGCGGGCAAATCGCAATCCGTTTCAGTTTTGGGCAGGGCTCGCGCGCAGATGTGAAGCCGGAAGCCGGCTCTGCCGTGCCGTCGGGCTACGCACGTGAAGTTTTGAGGCGGGCATCACCTCTCAATTCAAGCTCTTTCGCTGCGGTGTTCCCGATCTGCTCGCGGGGGCATCGCCGGCCGTATGTCTGACAACTGAATGTGGAATGGGTGATCGAATGAAAGCGGGAGGTGTGCTGCCAACACCAAATAGCAAATTGGATCAGCTCCGCGAACTGGCCGACGACACGGGGCGCTTCGTTGTGGTCGCCATAGATCACCGCGGAAATTTGCGCACGGCGTTGTCGGATGCTGCGCGACGCGAGGTCGACGCCGACGAATTGACCGCTTTCAAACGCGCTGTGGTGCGCAAACTTTCCGCGGGTTGCTCCGCGGCGCTGCTCGATCCGGAATATGGATTGGCGGCCGCACCGTTGCGCGCGCCCAACTGCGGTCTGCTGTTGGCATACGAGAAGAGCGGGTACGACAATTCCCGGCCGGGCCGGCGTCCTGACCTCCTGAGGAATCAGTCCGTGCTGCGCCTCAAAGAGGCCGGAGCGCAGGCCATCAAGATCTTGCTGCATTTCAGCGGCATGGAAGATTCATCGGTTAACGACGAAAAAAAGGCTTTCGTGGAACGCGTGGGTGCGGAATGCCAGGCGCAGCAAATTCCATTTTTTCTCGAAATCATCACCTACGATCCAACCGGCGGTTTGTCGCCGATGGAACTCGCTTGCCGCCGCCCGATGCTGATCGGCGGAGCGGTCGCCGAGTTTTCGCAGCCGCGCTACCGCGTGGATGTGCTCAAGCTGGAGCTGCCCGTGTCGCCGAAACTCTTGAAAGGCGCTCCTGACAACGGTTCGAAGGCATTGCCGCGCGCCGAAGCGCTGCGGCAAACCCGCGAGGCGCTGGCCTTGGCGCGGCAACCGGTGGTCTTCCTTAGCGGAGGCGTTGGCGTCGGCGAATTCGTCGCCGGGATCGAGCTGGCGGCAGAATCCGGCGTTCCGTTTCACGGGGCGCTTTGCGGCCGCGCCATTTGGAACGGAGGCATCGCAGCCTATTCCCAGGCGGGAGGAAGAGACGGCGCCGAGTCAAGGCTAGACCGCTGGCTTTCCGATGAAGGAGCCGCCAATCTCGCCGCGGTGCGCAATTGCGTGGCTCGCCATGCCACGCCGCTGCCGGCCGCATAAAGTAAGTGCCATGAGCGATTGCGCGTCGAACGCCGATTTTTCGGGGTCCGTGGCTGCAAAAGCTTCAAACGCAGAAATAGGACGGTAAGTATCAACTTGCCAAGCGTCCAATGCCGAAAGAAAAAGTTGAAATGAAAAAATCCGGCGTCAAGCGAATCGCGCCCTCCGCAGCTCCCGCGAATGGCACACGCTCGCTTGCAAATGCAACGAGGCGGGCGATTGTCCTGGGCCGCATCGGTTACGATCTTTATTCCGAAGAAATCGGCACAGCGCTCGACCGCGTGCGCCATTTTCGAGCCGGCTTGGGCGGCTCGAGCGCAAATATCGCGGTGGGCCTCGCGCGCCTCGAATGGCAGGTGTCCATGCTGGGCGCGGTTTCGGACGACGCCATCGGCCGCTTCGTCGTCTCGGAGCTTGCTGCGGAAGGAGTGAATGTGGACGCGGTGCAGGCCGTCCGAAGCCACAACACTTCACTGGCCCTCAATCAGGTCGCGCCTTCTTTGGGGGCGCAGCAAATTTTTTATCGCAACAGCCCCGCCGATGCTTTTTTGGTCTGGGACCGGCGCGCGGCGGCAAAATTGACCAGGCGCAAAATTGCGTCCAAACGTTCCGCCGTGTTCGTGACCAATGGCACCAGCCTATGTTCTGACGGCAGCCGCGCGGTCACCACGCGCGCCCTCAGAATCGCACGGGCGATCGGGATGACCACGGTCCTCGATGTGGATTACCGCGCCTCTTCCTGGAGTTCGCCCTCGAGCGCCGGTAAATCTTGCCGCGCAGTCTGGCCGTGGGTTGATATTCTGCTCGCCAACGATGATGAGATGCGCCTGCTGGCTCCTTCTGGCTCACGTTTTGCGGGCCTCGAGGAACGCGTGGCCGCGAGCGCCCTGCGGCGAGGAGTGCAAATTGTGGTTTGGAAGCGAGGGGCTGCTGGCTCCGTGGCATTCACCGCTGCCGGGCGGAGTTCTGTTCCCGCAAATCCCGTGAAGGTCGTCAGCACCAATGGGGCGGGGGATGGATTTGCGGCTGGTTTTCTCACCGCTTATGGCCGCGGTTTGGAAGTGACTGATTGCCTGCGCTATGGCAACGCCGCTGCCGGTTGGGTGGTCGCTCAATCCGAGTGCGCCGAAGCGATGCCTCGTCCGGAAGAATTAGAAGAAAGTTTATATCGCGGCGGGCGCGCCGGGCGCCGCTGAATCGATTGTTACTCCTGGAATCGCAGCGCCCATCGCGGCCATTTGGGGAGATTTTTCGGGCACGGCCCGATTGCACGCCCTCAAGCATCACCAAATTCATGCTTGTTTCTACAATTGGCGCGGCTGCCCGCTTCCCGGCCGTGGCGCGTTTTGCATGCACAATGGCGTAATTTGCATAGCGAAATGGACGCCGAGCGTCTAAATTATCTGCATGTACAACACAAAAGCTTACTCCGCAGCCAGTTCGACGTCCCGGTTGGCTCCGACCACCATTTCACGGCGCGACCCAACCGACCACGATATTCAAATCGAAATCCTCTTCTGCGGCATTTGCCATTCCGATCTCCACCAGGTCCGCAACGAGTGGAGCGGCGTGATGCCCACCGTCTACCCATGCATTCCGGGCCACGAAATTGTGGGCCGGGTCGCCAAAGTCGGCTCCGCCGTCAGCAAGTTCAAGTCCGGCGACATCGCCGCGGTTGGCTGCATGGTGGATTCTGACGGCACATGCGCGGAATGCCGCGCGGGCCTCGAGCAGTTCTGCGCAAATCCGACGTTTACCTACAACTTTCCCGATAAGCATCTGGGAGGCGTGACCTACGGCGGATACACGGGAAGCATCGTCGTCGACCAGAGGTTCGTCCTGCGCGTCCCTGCAAATATGGATCTGGCCGGAGCCGCGCCTCTGCTTTGCGCCGGAATCACCACATACTCACCCCTGCGCCACTGGGGCGTAACCAAAGGCAAGAAAGCCGGAGTGGTCGGCCTTGGCGGGCTCGGGCACATGGGCGTCAAGCTGGCGCACGCGCTGGGAGCCCACGTGGTTGTCTTCACCACTTCGCCGGGCAAAAAAGCGGATGCAGTGCGCCTCGGCGCGGACGAAGTGGTGATCTCGAAGGATGCCAATGAAATGCAGAAGCACGCCGGCAGCTTCGACTTCATTCTTGACGCGGTTTCCGCCGATCACGACATCAATGCGTACATCAATCTGTTGCGCCGCGATGGCAACCTCACCTTGGTCGGCGCGCCGGAGAAGCCTCTTGCGGTTTCAGCCTTCGGACTGATCATGGGCCGCCGCAACCTTTCGGGATCGGCCATCGGGGGAATCGCCGAGACACAGGAGATGCTCGATTTCTGCGGGAAGCACAACATTGTAGCGGACGTGGAAGTCATCCCCATCCAGAAAGTCAACGAAGCGTACGAGCGGCTGCTGAAGTCCGATGTGAAGTATCGCTTCACGATTGACATGGCTTCTCTCAAATCGGAGTGAGCCGATGAATAAGCACTTCCGCGTATCGGGCACCATTTTCGCAAAGTTGGAAGAACTGGGAGTCCGCGCTTCTGCCGTTTTGCGCAGGGCCGGACTATCCCAGGGTTTCGCGGCTCAACCGCGTGTGCTGCTCGATACCGAGGAATTCTTCGCCCTGTGGAGCGCGGTGGGAGAAGTCAGCTCCAATCCGATGATTGGCCTGCAGCTTGGCACGGAAAGCAAGACGGAGCGGTTTCATCCCATCGGTCTCGCCGCGCTTTCCTCGGAGAATTTCGGCTCGGCCATCGAGCAAATGGCGCGCTACAAACAGCTCACCTGCCCGGAAGAAATTTTTCAGGAAAAGGACGGCGAGGAGTGGAGCATTCAATTCCGCTGGCTGCTCGCCGAAGGAATCGAACCTCCGGCGCTGGTGGAATGCTGCTTCGCCTGGGCGCTATCCATCGCGCGCCACGGAACCGGCACGCGGCTCTCGCCTCTACGGGTGGAATTCGTACAGCCGCGGGCGCATGTGAAAACCATCGAACGGCATTTCGGTTGCCCCGTCGTTTGTGGAGCCTCGCGCAATGCCATCGTGTTTCGCGCCTCGGACGCCCAGCGGAGATTCGTCACCCGCAACGCCGAGCTGCTGGCCATGCTTGCGCCGCAATTCGAAGAAGAGCTGAAGCAGGAAAACAGCGATGAGAATTTCGTCGAGGGCGTCCGCGTGGCCGTGCAGCAGAAACTCACGGGGCGGCGTCCCTCGATTGAGGATATCGCCGAGGCGCTGCATGTCAGTTCTCGTACCTTGCAGCGGCGCCTGCAAGACGCCGGGTCCAGCTTCCAGAGCGTTTTGGAAGAAGCCCGCCACCGTTTGGCCCGCCACTATCTGAATAACTCGGCGCTGGAATTGAATGAAGCCGCTTACCTTCTCGGGTACGAGGACGGAAATTCTTTCGTTCGCGCTTTCCGCACCTGGGAGGGAGTTCCACCGGCTCAATGGCGCGAGCAACAGCGTGCCAGGGCGGCGTCGTAATTGCCGGGAACATTTTCTTTGGCAAGGAGAAGCCATGAACCAGCGTACACTCGGAAAAAGCAATCTGGAAGTTTCAGCCATGGGACTCGGCTGCATGGGAATGAGCTATGGCCTGGGGCCCGCGCGTGACAAGCAGGAAATGATTTCGGTCATCCGCGCAGCCGTGGAACGCGGAGTCACATTTTTCGATACCGCCGAAATCTACGGCCCGTACGCAAACGAGGAACTGGTGGGCGAAGCTCTGGCTCCCTTCCGCGCGAAGGTGGTGATCGCCACCAAGTTCGGGTTCAAGATTGACCCGCAAACCGGCAAGCAGATTGGGCTGGACAGCCGCCCCAGCCACATCAAGGAAGTCGCCGAGGCCTCGCTCCAGCGCCTCAAGACCGATGTGATTGACTTGTTTTATCAGCATCGCGTGGACCCCGAAGTGCCGATCGAAGACGTTGCCGGAGCGGTGAAAGAGTTGATTCAGCAGGGCAAGGTGAAACACTTCGGGCTTTCGGAAGCAGGAGTGCAGACCATCCGCCGCGCGCACAAAGTTCTGCGCGTCACTGCGTTGCAGAGTGAGTATTCATTGTGGTGGAGAGAGCCGGAAGCGGAAATAATTCCGACGCTCGAAGAATTGGGGATCGGTTTCGTTCCCTTCAGCCCTTTGGGGAAAGGCTTCCTTACCGGAAAGATCAACGAAGACACGAAATTCGACAAAAACGATTTCCGCAACATCGTTCCGCGATTTTCTCCGGAAAACCGCAAGGCCAATCAGGCGCTCGTGGATTTGATCGGCAAATTCGCGCAACAAAGGAATGCGACACCCGCGCAAATCGCGCTCGCATGGCTGCTTGCGCAGAAACCTTGGATCGTGCCGATCCCCGGCACGACCAAACTGCATCGGCTCGAGGAAAACTTAAGCGCCACGAATGTGGAACTTTCACAGGACGATCTCCGCGACCTGGGAATCGCGGCCTCCAAGGTCGCGGTGCAAGGCGCGCGCTACCCCGAAGCGCTGCAAAAAATGGTCGGCCGCTAAGCAATAAAAAGGGACAGATGCCGAAATAGGCCAGGGTGGCGATTATCCTGGCTCCTTCATCCGGATGAATCCTGGGATCAGCAGAATTTTTAGCTGAATCGATGGACGAGCATCATCCGCGCCGCGCTCAGGGAAGAACGCGATATTCGGACTGGACCAGCCCGCTTGCAAATTCCTTCGTCGCCACATGCTGCAGTTGCACGTCGCCCGGCAAGGCGCCGAAAAGCGGTATTCCCTGGCCGATCAGCACCGGAACGTGGGTGATAATCAATCGCTGGATCATGCCCGCGCTCAGAAACTTTTGAATAGTGATTCCGCCATCCACATAAATGTGTTGAAAGCCGCGTTTCGCGAGATTCGAAACAATCTCAGCCGGATCCCCTGCCATTTGTTCCACGGGATATTCGCGCAACGCGGAAAAATCCAAGGGTCGAGTGCTTAGAACCACCACGCGTTTCTTGCCATACGGCCAGGTTGCGAAGGCCTGAACCGTCTCGAAGGTCTTGCGGCCGATCACCAGGGCATCCACGCTTTCGATGAATTCGGCGTAACCGTGAGGCTCGCCGCCGCCTTCGGGCAGAAAATCGTATTCGCCGTTGGGTCGCGCGATGAAGCCATCGACGCTGGTTCCAATAAACACCGATACTTTCATTGGATTCCTCTTGGTCCTCTCGTCTTGGAAGCCGGAAGGGAACCCGGGCAGGAGAGTTTTTCCTGCGTGGGCGCACACAGATGCACGATGCGGGTATTCTAGCGGAAGTTACAGGATGCTGGCCAGAGAGCTTAAACGGGGTCGAATTCGTGGTTGAGGATCATGGATTCGGCCAGATCGCGGGCCTCCCGCAAAGTTTCCGGCGTACCGCGTTCCTGGCGCGGAGTATGGGCCAATAATTTTTCCAGCTCTTCATCAAAAATAGCCGACAAAAACTCCGGGGTATGAGCCACCGCGTTTCCGCGCTCGTCTTCTACGGGCGAAACGCGCCAGTGTTCCACGCGCTGCGCCAGCATCAACCGGTAAATACGGTCGGTGGCGAGATCTTCCATATAGCCGTCGAGCAAACTCGCGCCGTTGCCATTCAGCACGCCATTTCGATATCGAATTGTGGTGCGAGCGGCGGCACGCGTTCCCGCAAGGGTGCGCCGGCCCACGCCGGTTGGCAACGGCCGCAGGTCCGGGTAGCGGTCGGCGGCGGGCCGCCACGAACCGACTTGATTCGGTGCGGGGAATTGCGCCAGAGCGATGTCGTTCTGATCGGGATGTCCGGTCCAGGCGCCATCCATGCGGCACGCGGATTCGTTCTTTTTGTCGCGTTCGAGCACCGCCAGCGCTCGGGCGTTCAATTCCGCGTCTTCACGGCTGGGATATAGCGCGGTCATGCCTCCGATGGCCAGGGCTCCGCGCCGGTGGCAAATCTCCGGCAACAATCCCCGCAAGTTCTGGAAAAAGAGGACATCATGCGGAATCGTGTTGCGATCCGGCAGCACCCAGCCCGGATGATCAAGATTAAAATGAATCAAACTGGCCATGTAATCCCAGCGGCCAAGATTCAGCCCCACGATGTGATCGCGCAGATGAAAGAGAAATTCCTCCATCTGATAGGCCAGCGGATGCGATTCCACCAGCGCCATGCACTTGATGAAGTTCTGGGGCCAGCCTCGTGCTTCGGCGACGGCGCGAAACAGGTCGCGCCAGAACAAAGCTTCCTCGGCGGATTCGGATTTCGGAATGTAAAAGCCCAGAGGGTGTCGCAATTCGCCGGGATCAATCGAGAAAGCGATGCGCGCCACATCGAACACCGGCGCCGGGCAGGATTCCGCGGCGAAAATGCCATTTTGCGCGAGATGCAAACCGCGCGGGCGAATCCAGACCACCGTGCTGCTCGGGCGGATATTTACGATCGCATTCCGGCGCGCGTCGAAATAACTCAGCGTGCCGCGCAGCGCCTGCAAAATATTTTCAACGCCCGTTTTCTGGCGCTTCCAGTCGTTGACCGTCGAATCTTCCAGATCGAGCATTACGCCCGGAGCGCCGGAATTGAGCATTTTCACCACGAGCGCGGCATCATCCGCCGGACCGGTCATTTGATTGCGCTGATCCTGGCACCAAGCGGGCAACTCGATGCGCCAGTCTCCCCGCGTAATTGCAGAGGGAAACAGGTGCGCCGGTTTGTTTCCGTGCAGCGACTCCCGAAGCGCTTCGCGCCGCGCCTGGCAAAGCGCGCGCCAGCGCGCATGGAATCGATGCTGCAGCGGACCCAGAAATTCTAGAAAGCCGGCGGGCAGATCGTTCCCAACCGTGCCGGATGGCGCCATGTTGGCATGAAATACGGCGGGAATGCGGCAAGGCGTTGCGGCGGCCATGATTATATCTCCTGTGCCGAAATTGCCGACGCGGCCGCGGCAAGCGACGCGCCGGCGTGTGATTCGGGGGGAAACGCGAACTGCGCCGCTTCCGTCGAACCCGCCATGGCCATGGTCGAGGCCGTGCCGCCGCTGATGACGTGCTGCACATCGTCGAAATAGCCGGTCCCCACGAACCGCTGATGCTTCACCGCGCCGTATTGCGCTTCGCGTTCGAGGCGGAACTCCGCTTCCTGCAGCCGGGAATACGCCGCCATGCCTTCCGACTTATATTCGCGCGCCAGTTCGAACATCGAAAGATTCAGCGAATGAAAACCCGCGAGCGTGACGAATTGGAATTTGTAGCCCATCTCCGCCAGTTCGCGTTGGAAACTCGCGATGGTTGTTTCCGGCAAATGTTTTTTCCAGTTGAAAGACGGCGAGCAGTTGTAGGCCAGCAATTTTCCCGGGAATTTGGCGTGAACGCCCGCGGCGAATTCGCGCGCCTCTTGCAGATTGGGACGCGAAGTTTCACACCACAGCAAATCCGCGTATGGCGCGTAGGAAATCGCGCGGGCGATGGCAGCCGGCAATCCCGCTCGCGCATGGAAGAATCCTTCCGGCGTGCGTTCTCCGGTAAGAAATTCGCGGTCGCGCGGATCGATATCGCTGGTGACCAGCGTGGCGCTATCCGCATCCGTCCGCGCCATGATCAGTGTGGGAACGCCCATCACGTCCGCGGCAAGACGCGCGGCCACCAGTTTTTGGATTGCTTCCGTGGTGGGAACCAGAACTTTTCCGCCGAGGTGCCCGCACTTCTTCGCCGAGGAGAGTTGATCTTCGAAGTGCACGCAGGCCGCGCCGGCTTCGATCATCCCTTTCATCAACTCAAATGCGTTCAGATTTCCGCCAAAGCCCGCTTCCGCGTCCGCCACCATCGGAGCGAACCAGTGAATGCCATTCTTGCCCTCCGCGTGATGCACCTGGTCGGCGCGCTGCAAAGCGCGATGGATGCGCCGCACCAGATTCGGAACGCTGTCCGCGGGATAGAGGCTTTGATCGGGGTACATCTCGCCGCTGAGGTTGGCGTCGGCGGCAACCTGCCAGCCGCTGACGTAAATCGCTTGCAGGCCGGCTTGTACCTGTTGCAGGGCTTGATTGCCGGTCATGGCGCCGAGCGCCGCCACCCATTCCTTTTCGTGCAGGAGTTGCCACAGGCGCTCAGCTCCGAGGCGCGCAAGAGTATGTTCGATGCGCACCGAACCCCGCAGGCGCCGCACATCCTCGCCCGAATACGGCCGCACAATGCCCGTCCAGCGGGGATACCTGGATTCCTTCCGTTCGAGTATGGGTTCAACGTCACTGCGGCGGTGTGTAATCAAGTGGCTGCTCCCACTTGCGCCCGTTGGGTTTGGCGGGGAGGGCGGCGCGAAGTGGGTCGAGTGTGCGCGCGCCGCTGTGGTCAGTCAAACGAATTTAAAGTATCATCGTGATAGAAAGTAGTTATCGAATGCGGTACGATGCCATGCGTCGCCCGGAAGGTCTTGCGAAGAGGGCGAAACAAGGGAGATTTGCGTGGATCTCGACCAGATCGAAACGTTCCTAGCGGTCGCTTCCTGCGGAGGATTTCATCGCGCCGCGGAGATGCTCCACGTCAGCCAGCCCGCCGTGAGCGCCCGCATTCGCTTGCTCGAAGAGTCGCTGAAAACCAGGCTGTTCACGCGTTCGCGGTCGAACTTCGCGCTTTCTCCCGCGGGCAAGGCTTTTCGGCCCCACGCGGAACAGTTGCTGCGCGCCGTGGCTGCCGCGCGCCAGGCGGTCCATGCATTGCAAACAGAAGTCTCCGGCGTGCTGGCCATCGCCGCCGGGCTTTCCATCAGCACTTATTTGTTGCCCGCAATTTTGAAGAAATATCAAACCACGCATCCGAAGAGCATGGTCAGCGTGCGCTCGGGAAATTCCATGCAGGTCTTGAGGATGGTGCTTGATGGCGAGGTGGCTATCGGCCTAGCGCGTTCGCTGCATCATCCGGGCGTGGAAACCACCAGCCTGCGCGATGATCCGCTCGTGCTGGTGGGCCACCCGTCGCATCCCGCCACGCGGCACAAGAGAGTGGAACTCCGGGAAGTGGAAGCGTGGCCCCTGATTTTCTACGATCGCGGGTCGAGCGACTGGACGCTCACCAACGGCCTTTTCCGGCGCGCCGGGCTGCTGCCCAATGTGGTGCTGGAACTGGAGACCATCGAAGCCTGCAAACGCATGATTCTGCGCAAGCTGGGTTTGGGTTTTTTGCCGCAGTTGGCCATCACCCAGGAATTGCAAAGCGGCAAATTGCGCGCCATTCAGATTGCCGATGCCGAACCGCTGCACCGCAGCCTGGATGTGATCCGCTCGCTGCACCGCCCGCTGGGGCGTGACGCGCAGGATTTTCTCACGCTGCTGCGCACGGCGACCAAGACCAGCGCAAGGAAAACGACGGAGCGGCTGACCTGAGCCGAAGCCTCGATTTTCTCAGACCGTTTTCAAATTTCTGCGACCCGCCGGGTGCGATGCGCCGGCTCACTCGAGGAATCCGAGTGAGCCTTCAGCCGGAATTGCAGTGTGGTTAAGCTTCCGGATGCTTGAGGATTTCCGCCAGGGCGCGCAGCCGTGAAGAGTCAGCCGGGTCCGTGGCCGAGGAGGCGTTTTCTTCCAGGGAAGCGGCCATGCCCTTCAGCTTCGCCAGATTTTTCTCGCTCATGTGCGAACGTTCCGTGCTGCGGATGGCCTTGCGCAGTGCCTCGATTCGCGAGGCCGGCAAAGCCTGCGACCGTTCGAGTTGATCCACGTAAGCCTTGGCCACAACCAGGTTTGCGGGCCAGACGATCTTCTGCTGGTTCTGCACATTCTGGAGCGAAACATGGACGGTCTTGGCCGCGTCAATTTCGTTCTGCGTCAAATATTTCGTCGGCGTCAGTTCGAATACATCCAGGCCGCGCGCGATTTCCGAACCGTAGATGTAGCCGTTGTACCAGTAAGCCGACCACTCCCCGCCCAGCACCAGGACCTTCGGGTCAATCGCCCCGCGGTCGAAGTAGGCAATTTCCTTGGGGTGCGCCGCGTCGGTGAAGTCCACCACGGAGACGCCGCCTTGATACCAGGCTTGCACTTCGATGTCGCGCCCCGGCACCGGAACGAGCGAGCCATTGTGCGCCACGCAATTTTCCGTATCGCCCTGCGCCGCCGGCATTTTGTAATAGCTCGCCAGGCTCAGATTGTTGTCCTTCAGATGGAAAATGGCATCCGCTCCCCACTTGTTGGGGTCATTCGGACGGCACCGCGCTCCCAGGCCGCCGCCCCACTCGTCGGTATAGACCACCTTGGTCCCATCGTTCGAAAACGTAGCGGAGTGCCAGTAGGAGTAATTTGGATCGTTCACGGCGTCAACGCGCTTGGGGTGCACGGGGTCCTTTATATCCAGCAAAATCCCGTTGCCGGAGCAAGCGCCCGCGGCCAGCCCAATCGCCGAATATACGGTGATGTCGTGGCATTGATTCGAGTCCATCGGCTTTTCCTCGCCCTTGTCGTGGCTGCCGCCGTTGTTCAGGCCGTTCAATGCGCCGGTTCGCGGATCGATAAACACCCGGGGGCTTGAAACCACCTGCGCATCCTGCGGCGCCGCCAGTGGAACCTTGATCACGTCGATGCGAAACAGCGCGGTATTCGGGTTCTTGTCCGGCTCCCCGCCCGAGCATCCGGCCAGTTCTTCGGCGGGACGCACAAACGAAGTTCCCGACACATAGATGTAGACGTTGTCCTTGTCGTTGGGGTCGACCACCAGCGTATGCGTATGCGAACCGCGGCAGGTCTGCACCGCCGCCACTTGCTTGGGATTATGAATGTCCGAAATGTCAAAAATTCTTACGCCGCGGAAGCGGTCCTTTTGCGCCACCGGGATGCGATGCTCCTTTTCTTGCCCGGCAGCAGGCGGTGGCTCCGGAGGAAATCCCTGAGAGCCGCAATCCAGGCGCCCATTCGGCATTTCCACGGACATGAACAGCAGATTTTTGTAAACCGACACATCCCCTTGCCCGCCCGGGCAAACCAGCGAAGTCAGCAGCGCGGTCTTATCTGGATTGGAGATGTCGAAAATATTGATGCCGTAAAAATTTCCCTGGAAAAGATGATCTCCCTGAAACGCCAGGTCCGAATTCGCGAACGCCAGCTGGGCGATCTCCAACTGCAAATCCTTCGGCATCTTCGACACGTCGCCGATGCCGAGTTGCCTCACCATCTTTTCAACTTTCGGATCGTCCGATTGAGTGGTCCCCAATTGGAAGGCGGCGGGCTTTTTGAGCAGCAGGAGGTGCTTGATGCCCATCGAGGTTTCCCCCGCGTCATATAGCCCTGGCGCCAGCTTGTAACGCGGATCGTTTACATCCGACCCGGTCATCCCCGGCGGCAGCGGCGGAGCCGGCACTGCCGCAAATGGATTCTGTTCCGGCTCCGGCGCTTTGGCGGGTGCCGTAGCTGAGGATGCAGGCGCCTGAGCGCGAATTGCGCTGCCCATAAAACACAGTACAATCGCGGCCATCGCCACACGAAATGCAAACTTGCGCGCTCGCTTCATTGGTTCTCCTTCGAAGTTTTTTTCTCCAGCATGGATTGCATGATCCTGATTTCGGCGCGTTGCGTATTGTCCGCATCGGTGGCGAAATCGAAAAGCTCGGCGTCTTGTCCCGCGCCCGGGGTATTGAACAAATCCTTTACCATGGTCAGCGCGCCATTGTGGTGCTGAATCATCCCGGTCAAGAATAAATGGTCGAATTCCGCGCCCTTGGCCTTGCGCAGCGCCTCCATCTGTTCCGGCGTCAGCATGCCGGGCATCAAGGGCATGGGCTTCCCCGATTTGTCCATGTCCGGCATTCCCGGCATGGCCATGGAAACCGGTTCACCGCGAAGCGTCAGCCACCTTTGCATAAACTGAATCTCGCTCGACTGCGATCTGCTGATGCGCGCCCCCAAGAGCCGCAAATCCTTGTTTTCCGTGCGCGAGGAAATCAGCGCGGTCATCTCCACGGCCTGGGAATGATGGATGATCATACCCTGCATGAATTCCACGTCCGCCGGCGAGCGTTGCGGAAGAGTGCCCGTTGTCGAGGACGGCAGCGTCCTGCTTGGTTTCCCCGGCGCACCTGGCTGGACGATCACCGGCGCCGTCGCGGAACCAGCCTGCTGCGCGGGAGCGGCGGGAGAAAACAGGGTGGCGGCAGCGAATGAAAGGATGAGCAATCCAAACAGCGCCGTGGCGCCGCCTGTGGGCCGTGGCTTGCGCGGGTGCTGAGTACCTCCCAAACCCAAATTCGTTGAGTCGTCAATCATTTCCGATGGGCATACACTATCACACACCCGCATTATGCAAAATCGAGATGTGCAGGCGCGGAATCCGAAGCTCTCCGGCGGGCGGAGGGCGTTGACTCCGGGCTTGGCTGCTCCTAGAATCACCGCGGCGCCGCTCCCCTGACTTTCTGCGCCGCCGCACTGAAATCCATATGACTCCCAGCCCGCTGAAGCCGCGCATCGGCATTGTGGAAAGCGACGACCCCCTGCGTTCGCGCATTGCCCGGGGCATGCGCGACGAATTCGAGATATTGGAAGCTTCGGATTTCGACGGCGCATACAAACTCTTGCAGGAAGCGGCACTCGATGTGCTGCTCCTCGGCTTGCCGATTCCTTCAGGGGGCGCGAAGGAATGCCTGGAGCTGCTGCAGCGGCTCGACGCCGGGGATATTGACACGCTGGTGATTGTATTGAGCAGCGACGAGACAAAAGCCATGGCGCTGAAGGTGATTGACGCCGGCGCCTACGATTATTTCATCAAGCCGGTGGACACCGATGTGCTGCGGGCGCTCGTCGAGCGGGCCATCGAAAAGCTGCACATCCAGCGCGAAAACCGCATCCTGCGCGAGGAAATCCAGCGCAAGCAGGCCATGGGGGACCTGCTTGGCTCGACCGACGCCATGCGGCATGTCTTCGATTCCATCAAGCGCGTGGCGCCTTCCTCCTCGACGGTCATCATTCGCGGCGAGAGCGGCACAGGCAAGGAATTGGCGGCGCGTTCGATTCATGAAAACAGCCCGCGGCGCGGGCGGCCGTTCATTTCCGTCAATTGCGCCGCGATTCCGGAAAGCCTGATGGAATCGGAGCTTTTCGGGTACGAAAAAGGAGCCTTCACCGGCGCCACGGCCAGCAAGGAAGGGCGCATCGAACTGGCGCAGCGCGGAACATTATTCCTGGATGAAATCGCGACCCTCACTCCCGCGCTGCAATCCAAGCTGCTGCGCGTCTTGGAAGACCGCGCGGTCACGCGCCTGGGCGGCAAAAAACTTGTGCGCGTGGACTTCCGGCTGATCACCGCAACCAACGAAAATTTGGAAGAAATGGTGGAGGACGACCGTTTTCGCGGGGATCTTTACTACCGTATCCACGTGATCCCGATTTTCCTGCCGCCGCTTCGCGAGCGAGTGGACGACATCCCCTTGCTCGCCGATTATTTCGTGCAGGTATATTGCACCACCAACCAATTGCCGATGAAGCGCATTGCCGAGGAGGCCATGGCGGCGCTGAAGAAGTATCGCTGGCCCGGCAACGTCCGCGAACTGGAAAACGCCGTGCAGCGCCTGGTGCTGATGTGCGACGGCGAGACGATTGGGCTGGCGGACCTGCCCGCGGACGTGGCCCTTTCCGCCGGCCGCGACGGTGGGAGCAGGCGGGTGCATTTTCCGGCGGCGGGGATTCGACTGGACGAGGAGCTCGAGGCTCATGAGAAAAAGCTCATCGAAGCCGCGCTGCTGCAATCCGACCGCGACAAATCCGCCGCGGCGAAGCTGCTGGGCGTGGACCGCAACCGCATCAACTACCTTTGTCGCAAGCACAGCCTCTGAAACCGCAGGGAACCTCTGGTCGCGTTGAAAAATTAAACACGTGTTGAAAATTTAAACGCAGCTTTCGCCTGCGATGGCCCGCCCCTCTGCCGCCGGCGCCGCTAACCGCCGCAGATTCATCATTCTCTTTCGTCGAAAGCCCGCTGCGCGTTTGGTGCGTGGATTGCATAAGTAGTCTGCGTCCGCCCGGTCGATGGGCAATCTTGAGATGGGGGAAAGAAAAATGGCCACGAAGAAAGCACCGAAGGCAGTCAAGAAGGGAAAGAAGCTCGGAAAAGTGAAGCCCCTGATGTCGACCCGACCTTTGACCAGGGTTACGCCGCTGATGCGGCCTATCGCCTAACCTGTTGCCGCGCGGTTGTCTGGCGGTGACTATCTACCGTCAGTGTTTTGCTGGGGCTGCCGCCCAGGAGCGGTGGCCCCTTTTTTTGCGCCCAATCCAGTTACCAGACCTGAGAACGCAACCACCGCCACCCGTCGCGGCTCCATTGCCAGGCCAGCGGGCGCGCCGGGCCAAAGACTTTGGCGGTTCCGGTCATCCCCTCCCGCAGCGAACCGTCGGAATTCGGGAAATCGGCAATAATGGCGATATAGTTGGTCAGGTCCTGGCCGTATCGCGTCAGCCTGGTGGGATCCGCAACCGGCTGATCCATGGCTGTTGCGGGTAAAATCCGCTCGACCCGGCCGGAGTATGTCCGCAAAGGATACGGCGCAACCTTAAGGGCAATATCCGCGCCGGGAGCCACGTCCTGAACCTCCCAATCGCGCACTAAAATCCGCGCGCGCATCCCGCTCCGCTCGGCAATATGGCAAAACGTCTGTCCTTCCTCGAAATGGGAACCCACGGTCTGCGCCAATTCAGGAGTCGCAATGGCTCCGACAATGGGGGCGCGGATGGTCAATTGATCGAGCTTTTGCTGAGCCTCCTTCAAAGTCTCCTCGATTTTTGCGGCTTCGCCGGCGGCGTTGGCCGCGGCGGAGGAATCGCCGGAAGCTTCCGCGGCGCGAAGTCGGCTCTGGGCCATCGAGAGTTGTCCAGCTTCCACGGCGACATCCGTTGCGATCTGCGGATTCTCAAGCACGGCCAGAATCTGGCCCTGGCGCACTTCGTCACCCTGCCGGACGAGCACCTGTCTGACAATGCCCGGAGCGGTCGCGCGGATATCCGCTTGCCGTCCCGGCTCGAGGACAAAGCTAGCCGAAATTTTTGAGGGTATCGGAAGGAAAGCGATAAAGACGGCAACTGCGGCAAGTCCCAATGTGGAATTGCGCGAGAATCGGAGGGCCATGATATCTCCCTTTCTTTTTTCCAGCCAAATGCGGGCGGCGGGCAGGGCCTTGCGAATTTTCTTGCGCAAGAAGAAATAGAGCAACGCGCCGAACAGGAAATAGCCCCAGTCGCCGAACTTGCTGACAAAAATATTCTTGGTCCACAACAGGACGACCAAAATTAAAGCGAAGCTATAGACGATAGCAGCCATCGAAAAAATTAAAAATATCCGGCGCTGGCGCCGGCTGGCCGCTGGCAAATCCATCTCGCGCCGGAAAATGTTTTTTGATATCCAGGCCTTCAAAAAAGCGAAGGAATCTTCGCGCAAATTGTCAATGGACAGATACTGGCAGAGCGCGTAGTAGCCGTCGGCCTTGATCAGCGGGTTCAAATTCAGGACCGCTCCTTGAATGCCGCTCAGGAGCATCAGCATGTAGGCCAATCCGTTCGTGAAAGAGCCGGGCATGGTGAAATGCCATACCAGCGCCGAAAGGCCGCAAACCACCATCTCGATCCAGATGCCCGCGAAGATGGTCCATTGCCGGGGGGCCACGCGGTCCATCATCAGGATGTCCGTGGTGTCGGTGAAAAATGCCGGGGTGAGATAGATGAGCATGAAGCCCATCTGATGGACGCTGCCGCCGTAATGTTTGCAAGTGAGGCCGTGGCCGAATTCATGAATCGCGCCGAGCACCATCAGCAGGACCCAGAACATGCCGAGGTCGTAGGCGGATTTATTCGAGAAATTCCACAAGTTGGCGGTGTCGCGCGCGATCAGGTTCCAATCCCCTGAAATAATCCAAATCACGACGACGAAAAGCGCGATGGAGAAGACCACGAAGCCGCGCGTAAACATCCATCCGAACCAAGGATCGATGCGCGCCAGAGTCTTGTCCGGGTCCCAGGCCTTGAAAGTGATGTACAGCAGGCTCGATTGGTCGAGGCGGCCTTTGCGCTCGTCGCGCAGGCGTTCGAGAATCGCGAGATTTTTTTCGCCGACGGTTCGCTGCCAGACTTCCGGCTCCATGCCGTCTATAAAATCGAGCACCTCCGATTCGCCAAGAGGCTGGTCCGGATGACGTTCACTCATGTAGGAGGCGAGTTCGGCGGGAGTGCGCGTGCCATCGCAGGCCTGGAGCAATTCGTACTCGTATTCGCCATAGCGGCGATAGCTCGAAGTCTCTTCGATTTTGATGACGTAGCTGGTTTCCCCCGCGACATTTTGCTTGCTGATGCGCAGATCGGAGCGAAGCTTGGGGCAATGCAGGCCTTTGGCCAGCACGCGGGTAGCTCGAAGACTTGTGGGACCGAAACGCATGGAATATTAAGGTTGGGGTTTCGCGCCAGGCGCGGGCCACAGTACATGTACGGACATCCCGGGACGCAGCGCATCGAGATTCGCGCCGGTCAGCCGAGCAATCACATCGTAGCTATCGCTGGCGGGGTCCACCGTGGGGCTGACGCGAAGGATTCGCGCGGAATATGTTTCCGCTGCGCCGTTCGCGAGCCGCAGATCGAATGATGTGCCGGGAGCGGGCCGCCGCCCGTTTGCTTCCGGAGCCTGAAATTCGACTTCGAGCGGGCCCAGTTGGCTGATGCGGAAACATTTGTCGCCCTTGGCGATTTGCTGGCCCTGGCGGATATAGCGATGGACCACCACGCCTGAAAACGGCGCGCGAATGTGGGTCTTATCGATTTCCAGACGAAGACTCCGGATTTCCGCCTCGTTGCTCTGCACGATCGATTGCCAGCTCAACACTTCATAATTCACAGCTTTGGCCTCGAATTGCGCCTGCTCGAGGTCGGCATTGCTGCTGAGTCCGTTCTGGCGAAGCAGTTGCTGGCGCTGCAATTGCGCGTTTTTGGCCTGCTCCTCGGCCTGTTTGTATTTCACGTTGTTCTGGGAGACCAGAAGGTCCGATTGCGCTTTCTGCAGCTCGATTTGCAGCGCGCCGTCATCCAGCCGCGCCAGCTCTTCTCCGGCGCGGACCGTACTGCCTTCATCTTTTTCCGTTTGCAGGGCGATGCCGTCGCGTTCTGCGGTCACATCAATGGCATGCTCGACGGAAAGCACGCTCAAAATATCAAGAAACTGCGGAGCCTTCGTTTCCGGCGAGGTTGCGGCCTTCGAAGGCGCAGCGGTTTCCGGAGAAGCAGCGGAAGCAGAGTTGGGGGTCCCCGTCGAATTTCCGCAGCCCGCCGCGGCGAAAACGATGGCCGTTGCGAAGCATGCCCATCCTGCGAGTTTCATTGATTCTCCTTCGATGCCGCTACGGCAGCCATGACCAGATTTTTTCCCACGTCCAGCGGAACGGCGCGCGAAATAGCGAATAGCCGAGCGGATACCATCCGGAGGAAAACCATCCGCCGGCGGCAAGAACCTTGGCGTTGCCCACCATGCCGTCGCGCGCGACCGCGCCGGGGTTGGTGAAATCCGCGCGAACTACAAAAAATTGTTCCGCATCTTCGGTGCGCGTGCTGGCTCCGATGCGCTCCACCCGCCCGGAAATCGTGGTGGTGGGGAAAGCGTTCAATTTGATAGCCACAGCGGCGCCTGCGCGCATCAGCGGCAAATCCGTCTCGCGGACGTTCATCTCCACGGCCATATGCTGTTCATCCACCAATTCGCAAAAAAGGCCGCCGGGCGGGAGCATCGCGCCAGTTTTTTGCTCAACCTTCGGCGTGACCACCACGCCGGAAATCGGCGCGAGGAGTTGCGCTTCGCCCACGCGTTTCGTTTCCAGATCCGTTTCCGCCTGGTACATGCCGATTTTCAATCGCGCTTGTCCCGCCGCTTCAGAATCGCGGCGATATTCCGCCTCAGCCAGATCTCGCTCCGCCATGGAAAGAGATGTCCGCGCATCCGCCAGCTTGACCTGATCGGCGCTCGAATCCAGCACCGCCAGCAACTGGCCGGGCTGCACCACGCTACCCTCATGAATCATCACGCGCTCGACAATCCCGCCGTTCTCCGCCGTAACAGTGCGCCGCTCCGCTGGGACAACCGTGGCGTTTGCGGCGATGCGCACGGGCCAGGGAATGGCGATCAGTAATCCCGCGACGATGGCCAGCCGCGAGCCCCACTGAATCAAGCGCGCCGCGGGCATTGCGGCCATGAACTTTTCCCGGCGCTCGGCCAGCGGCTTGAGGAATCCCGCGAGCGGAACCTGCTGATAGAGTTGCGCGTTGCGGATGGCCACGGAAGTCTGGTTGGCGAGAATCGCAACCGTTTCGCGCTGGCTTTCGTTCAGAAATTCCGCATCGCCATTGAGCAAAGCGATCGCGCCCAGCGGCCCTTGGTCGTCGCGCAGAGGCAAAACATAAAATCCCGAATATCCATGTTCCTCGAGGAACGAAGCGGCGCGCTCCTTCGCTTCCTCCGGTTCCATTCGCCAGCCATCCTCGTATTGGTCGGCGGCAATGGGTTCGTCGCGCCCCGCGGCCCATTCCATGATTTCGCGGAGCTGCGTCATTTCGCGCGTCTTGGGCACTTCTGTTTCGCCGGAGACGGCGGCGATCAGAAAGCGATCGCGATCGAACAGGCCGATTACGCAGCGATCGAAAGGCACAACGATCGAAGCCTGGTGGACAACCGTCGTGAGGACGTGGTCGAGGTCCAGCGTCGATGTGATTTCGCGGCTGATATTCAAAAGGGCGTCGAGGACGCCCACCTTGCGCTCGGCTTCCAGCAAATGCGCGTTATGGATGGCGATGCCGGCTTGCTCGCAGATGCTCGACAGGAAATAAAGATCCTCTTCGGTGAATGCTCCGCCCTCAACTTTGTTAATCACTTCCACCACGCCAACCACTTCCGCGCCCTTGAGCATCGGCGCGCACATCATCGATTCGATCTCGAATTCACCGGTGGCTTTTTTTCGCCGCTCGGCGAGGAGTTCTTCCTCCGAGGCGTCTTCCACCAACCGCGCTTCTCCGCTTTGCGCAGCCATGCCCAAAACGCCTTCGCCCATGGCGCAGCGCGCGCCTTCGCCAAGCGTTGGGTCTTCGCCGGCTTGCTCGACGGCGTACAAGTCCTTCTCTTCGGGATCCGCCAGCCACAGATTGCAGACTTCCGCGCCGAACGTGTCGCGGATTTTTTCGGCTGCCACGGGCAGCAATTCGCCGATCTCCAGCGTGGAATTGAAAATCCGGCTGATGTCATAGAGCAATGTGAGCCGCTCGACCGTGGCGAGCTGGTCGTGCTGTTCGCGTTCACGGTCCATGCGGTTTTCGAGCGCGAGTCCGGTGATGCGGCTGGCTTCCTCGACGAAATTGATTTCGTCCGGAGTGAATTCGCCGCGGCGCGGATTGAGAATTTCGACGACGCCGATTGTTTCCTGTGGGCCCGGCAGCGCGACGTACAAAGCGGATTTCACCCGCCCTCGGGAATTTTCCGCGAGATGCGCGAGTTCTTCGCTGTCGTTTTCTTCGCTCGAAAACTGCCGCGTTCCGGCATCCTCGAATACTTCCGCAACCGGGCCTGCCGCCGCTTCTGCCGCGGGGTCAAAGCGCTCACCGGGAGCGGACCATGCCGCGCGGCAGGAAAATCCCCGAATATTATCTTCTTCTTCGGTTTCTTCTTCGGATTCTTCCGCGGGAGTTTTCGAATCGGGAATGCGGAGCCATACCAGCACGCCGCGCGCATTCAGCGCCGCACCCACTCGTCCGGCAAATGTCTTGAGCAGCGTATCGGTGTCCCGGCACGCGTAATAAACGGTGGCCAGCTCAAATACGCTGGATGAAAGTTCCATGTGATGTCCCGGTAAAGCGCGCCACGGCCAATTCCATGTAATCCCAGTTGACGAGGAATTCGAAGGAGCGGGTTCGAGGGCGAAGCTAACAAATGGCTATGTGCGAGTCAAGCGCAGCGGAGGGATTTGCTTGCCTGCCGCCAAAAGTTCAGGTAGCTTGGCATCGCCAACGATTCCATGGTCATCGCCGTTCGCAAAGCGGGTACCATCACTATCCTTAATCTTACCGGGGCGCTCAAGCTCGGTGAGAGCGAGCAGGAATTCCGCCAGCAAATACAGAAATTGATGGATGAGGGAACCAAGCAGATCGCCATCAACCTCGCTGGTGTGCCGGAAATGGACAGCTCGGGCGTAGGGGCGCTGGTGCGCACGTTTACGCAGGTGAAAAAAAGCGGCGGGCGCTGCACATTTTTCGCTCCCACAAAACGCGTCATGCAACTTCTGAAGATGGTGCGTCTGGACACCGTTCTGGATATTGCCGAGGACGAAGCCACCGCGCTTTCCCGTGTCTGATCGAGAATCTTCTTTGCATTTCTATTCTCTGCACTGGGTTTGATTTGCGCGAGTGTTTTCTTCCGCGCCTCATTCGCGATAATCTCTGGGTATGAGCATCGATTGGCTCCGCGAATTCTGCATTTCGCTTCCGCACACAACTGAACAGGTGCAGTGGCAGGACAGTCTGGTTTTCAAGGTAGGTGGAAAAATGTACGCGGTGGCAAGCCTGGAACCTCGCGCGCACTGGCTATCCTTTAAAACCAGCGAGGAAGATTTCGCCGAACTCATCGAGCGTCCGGGAATGATTCCCGCACCGTATTTAGCGCGAGCACATTGGGTGGCCCTCGAAACGGAGAGCAGTTTTTCCCGCGCAGAACTCCAGCATCTCCTCACGCGCGCTCATGCCTTGGTCTTTGCGAAACTCCCAAGAAAAACGCAGCAGTCGCTAGCCGCGCGCAAGTCCGCTTCAAAATCGCGCCCCAGGAAAACCAAAACAAAATCTAAATCGGTTTGAGGAGCTCGACCGAATTTCCAGGCAGGAGCTACGGCAGAAGTTGTGATGCTTCGGCCCACAACTGCTGAGCTATAGCGCCCGCCGGCCGGTCCTGCGCCAGTTTAGCCGATTGTCCCGCCCACATTTGCATTCGCTCGGCATCCCCCGCGGCCCGGGCCGCTTCGCGCATGGCGCGCGTCAGGCCGCGCTGCACAGGATACGGCGCGGGAGGCGGAGTATCCAGAGCATTGGCCGCGCGGACGTACGCGGTTGCCACGGCGCGTCCGGGGCGTCCGCTGAAGTAGCGCGTGATCAAAGTATCGTGAGCTTCGGTGCGCGCGAGCCTATGGGCGTAAACGGGATGCGTTTTCGCTTCGGGAGTTCGCAAGAATCCGGTTCCGATTTGTGCCGCGGAAGCACCCAGGACCAACGCCGCCGCAATCCCGCGGGCATCGGCGATTCCACCCGCTGCGATGACCGGAACGGATACCGCATCCGCCACTTGCGGAATCAGCGCCATCGAACCGACCAACTTAATTTCCGCTTCCTCGGCCTGAAATGCTCCGCGATGTCCTCCCGCTTCCATTCCCTGTGCGACGATGGCATCTGCGCCCGCCTCTTCCGCGGCCTTCGCTTCATCCACGGTTGTGACGCTTGCGATCCACAAAATTCCGCGCGCTTTCATCGCCGCCACGAAAGCCGGCGGATAAATCCCCATGATTGAAGAAATGACTTTGGGGGCGGCGCGCAACATGGCCTGAAATTGCGCCTCGAAATTCGGCAGTGGGGCTTCGCCCGCTTCCGCGGGAACCGCAGGCCCCCACTTCGCCAGAAATTCCCGCTGCTGTTTTTCTCGCTCAAAATCCCGCGAGGGCTGCGGATCGGGAATCCAAAGATTGATTTGGAATTCCCCCTGGCTGCCTTTCCGAAATTCCGCGCTCCATGCTTCGATTTCCTCCGGCTGCATCAATAGCGCACCGCAGGCCCCAAGCCCGCCGGCATTCGCCACGGCTATCGCCAGCGACGCGGGGCACGCTCCGGACATCGGCGCCAGCAGCAAAGGGATACCGATGCCCAGACGGCTTGCGAAATTTCCCGCGCGTTCCCGAGGGGACGAAACTTTTTTGTCAGCCATGGCAAAAAGAACCTCCCGCCGGATGCTCATGCATCATCGAATTGCGACGACTCCATGATAAGAACCCACCCGCAAAGAATCAAATTACCTGAGACAATCAGAACCCTGCGCCCGACTCCAATTTGTTTGATATTTGCTTCTCAGACCGGTCTGCGCGAAACGAAATCCGAACTACGCAAGCTCCACTGAAAATTTGAATTCACCCCGCCGGCGCCAATGCCAGATATTTAAATTTTCAGGGTAAGTGCGGAACTCCTCCTCGATACGCTGCACACTTTAATCAGTTGAATGCATTCTCCAATTCAAACTATTTCGGAAATGCCGGAGAGCGGTGATTGCATTGAGAACCTTCGCGGGGCCGTCAATTATGAAACAAGCCCTTAATGGAAATTAATTTTCACTTCATGTATCGCCTCGATTCGAGTGCTAGTCTCCGCCGCATTGAATTGATCTTTTCAATTCCGCGTCTGATTTCTGGACTGTGGAAAGGGAAGAGACAACCAAGTGGGATGCAAATTGAGGGAGAAGAGTCAGAAGCTGACTCGAAACGGCGAATGGGACTTCCCAGGATACCTTCGGTCTTTTCCTAAGAGACGCTCCACGAATGTTCGTGTAAGCAGATCAGCTTCTGCCGCGGGGTGAAGCGATGCTGAATCGTCTTCCGGCAGCAAAGCTGTTCGGCAATTGATTGCGTTGTCCCAAGTGATTCCAGCTCCCAAGCAATTCAATTGGCTGTGAAAGGTGGAAGGTGCCTATGAAACGTGGGGGATATTTCGAGGTTTTTTTCGGGGCCTATCAACTGCTTGTTGTATTGGCGCTTGGCACGTTTCTGGCGCTGCCGGCGATGGGGCAAGTGGGGGGAGCGACGGTGACCGGCACGGTGGTGGATACCACGGGCGCGGTGATAGCGAACACGCAAATTTCGATAAAGAACGTCGCCACCGGCGTAGTGAGAACCGTCACGTCCAACCAGGACGGATTCTATACGGCTCCCAATTTGTTGCCCGGCAATTATGAGGTGACCGCGACGTCCCAGGGATTTTCCACGGTAGTGCATAGTGGAATCACGCTGACGGTGGGCGGCCAGCAGGTCCTTAATATAACCATGCAGGTGGGACAACTCGCGCAGCAGGTAAAAGTAACCAGCGAGCAACCCAGCGTACAACTCGCGACTTCTTCGATTGGAGGTGTTGTGAATCGGGCCGCGATTGTGGAGTTGCCGCTCAATGGGCGGGATTGGACCCAACTCGCGACTCTCCAATCGGGAGTAATTTCGGTCGGATCGGTCCAGGCCGCTCCTAGCAGCTATGATCGAGCTGGCCGTGGCTATGGGGTTGAATTCTCCGTCTCCGGCTCTCGTCCCGTATTTAACAATTATCGCATCGACGGAATCAGCGTAAACGACTACGCCAATGCCGGCCCCGGCAGCGTGGAGGGAGCAACTTTGGGCGTCGATGCCATTCAGGAATTCTCGGTTCTGACGAGCAACTATTCCGCGGAGTACGGACGGACGTCGGGTGGCGTCGTCAACGCCATCACGCGTTCCGGAACCAACCAGTTCCATGGCGATGCATTTGAGTTCTTGCGGAATAGCGCTCTCGACGGCCGAAATTACTTTGATCCCGCGGCGATTCCGGAATTTCGTCGGAACCAATTCGGAGGATCCATCGGCGGACCGATCCGAAAGGATCGCACCTTCTTTTTTGTGGATTACGAAGGACTACGCCAGAATCAAAGCGTCAGCACCCTGCTCACCGTGCCTTCGCCGGACGCGCGTAATGGCATCATCCATAACCCCGACGGAACGACAACCACTATAGCTGTCGACCCTGCGGTCCAACCGTTTCTTACCCTGTGGGGACCCGTGAATGACGGACTCTTTTCTTCTGGGAATACGGGAAGGTATCTGTTCGGCACGCCGCAAATTACGAATGAGAATTTCGTGACCGGACGATTCGACCAGCGCTTTTCGGACAAAGATTCGATGTTTAGCAGCTATGAGTATGACCCGGCCTCAGTTACTTTGCCGGATTCTTCAGACCTGGTGCTGGTGGGACACGATACGGGGAGGCAGTTTGCAGCGATTGAGGAAACTCACATTTTTAGTCCTCAATTATTGAATACGGCTCGAATTGGTTATAACCGGAGCAGCACCAAAACCAGCGGCGTCAGCGCACTTAATCCCGCCGCGGCAGACCCCAATTTGGGCATCACCGCCGGGCAAGACAATCCGCAAATCTCTGTGTCAGGACTAGGAACGCTTCAACCAGGTTTGAACGTGGAGCAGGTCGAGGATTATACGTCAAATTCATTTCAGGAGTATGACGACGTCTTTCTCACCAAGGGAATACACAGTTTGAAGTTTGGCGTCTCCTTTGAGCAACTCCAACTGAATGACGTGCAGGATTCCGCACGTCACGGAACCTACTCTTTTGGCTCATTAACCAATTTTCTCGAAAACCTGCCGCGATCGCTGAGAGCCGACCTTCCTGGGCAGCTCGTTCGTCCATTCAATTATCGAACAAATATTTTTGGAATGTACGTGCAGGACGACATTCGCCTGCGGCCGAATCTTACGCTAAACGTGGGATTGCGCTACGAGTTTACAAATGGAATCAACGAAAAAACCGGTAGGCTGTCAGCGGTGTACAACCCTGCCGATCCGACAATTCACGTTCAGAGCCCCTTGTTTAACAACAATACGCTTGAGAATTTCGATCCACGGGTTGGCTTCGCCTGGGATCCGTTTCGTGATGGCAAGACCTCCGTTCGCGGCGGCTTCGGGATTTTTGATGTTCTCCCGCTCCCAAGCATGATTTTTACGTTTGCAACTTCCAATGCGCCGTTCTTTGGTTCAGGGACGATATCGAATTTGTCTCAAGGGGACTTTCCAACAGGAGCGTTCGTCAAATTGGCTAACCTGACGAATCCACCTCTCCAGGTTCCTTACGTACAGCAAAATCCGCGGCGTTCTTATGTCCAGCAGTGGAACTTGAATCTCCAGCGTGAAGTTCTGCCCGGTTTGACGGCCATGGTGGCGTATGTCGGCTCGCACGGAGTCCATCTGCCATTCCGGAGCGACAACTCGAATACTGTGATACCGACTCTTACTTCAGCGGGCTATTTATTTCCGAACCCTGTAGGCAGTGGAACAAAAATAGATCCTCTTTACGGTCGGATGCCTTTGGTTGCTTGGGTCAATTTTAGCGACTACAACGCTCTCGAATTTCAGGTCACAAAAAAGATGAGCCACGACTTCCAGGTGCAAGGCAGCTATACGTGGAGCCGGGCCATCGACGAAGGAGATGGGACAGGGCCCAGCGATCCATACCTGAGTTCCATTGCTGATCTGTTTTATTTCGCGCCACAGTACGGGAAGGGTCCAGCGGATTTCAGTGTTACCCACAACTTAACCATCAACTACATTTGGAACATCCCCGGTCCTGCAGCCGGTTCGCTCCCGCGTCCCGTAGCGTGGGCGGCTCACGGATGGGAGTTGGATGGCGTCTTTACTGCGCGCACCGGACTGCCTTTCACTCCACTCATTGGCGGCGATCCATTGGGGACAAATGCTGGAACTGACGCGATTGCTTACCCGGACCGCATTCGCGGGGCGGGATGCGGGTCGCTCGTTAATTCCGGCAGCATAAGCAATTACATCAACCTCAACTGCTTCGCTCTTCCAGTGGCCACCTCCGCTATTGCCGCACAATGCCAGCCGTTCGGCATCCAAGACGGTGAAGCGCCGGTGCCGGGTACCTGCGCAAATCTTCTCGGCAATGGTGGACGCAACGAAATTTACGGGCCCGGCTTCTGGAACTTTGACGCTTCGCTGATCAAGAACAACCAGATCAGAGAGCATTTGACTCTGCAGTTCCGCGCAGAGTTTTTCAATATCTTCAACCACAGTACGTTCCAATCGCCCATCGATAACTCAACGCTCTTCAACGAGGACGGGTCGGCGGTTGGCGGCGCGGGCACCATCGATGCAACAGCCCATGCCAACAGGGAGATACAGTTTGGATTAAAGCTCTTTTGGTGATTTACAGCGTTTGAAACTTGCATCAGAAACGAGGGGAAATTCGGAATCGAAAAAGCAATAAGGTTGAATCTGATCACCATACTAACTTTTTCGGAAAAATAGGGAGGAACAAGGGATGCAAAAGATTCTTTTGTCGATGTTGCTGGCCGTTTCGCTGGCTGGCGTGGTGCAAGCGCAAGGGACCACCGCGGATCAATCCGCCAAGGATGCGCAAGCGGTGCAGGAAGTCACCAAGATCGAGAAGGACAAAATTCCACTCCTGGTGAAGAGCGGCCCGGGCGCCTCCGATTGGTTCGATAGCCACAATGTGGACGACCTGGCCTACCAGGATCCCGATGCGGGCATCCTTACCAAGGCGCAAGTTTCCGCCGAATTGCGTTCCGGGAAGCGCAAGCCTTCTTCCATCAAACAATACAACCATCGCGTGCGGGTATATGGAAATGGAGATGTCGCGGTGGTGACCTATCTGGGAGACGTCACGGGCAAGAAAGACAAGAGCGGCAAGACGCTGCCTTTTGTGTCGCATGAAGCGACGACAGATGTGTGGGTCAAGCAAGGCGGAGTTTGGGTCCGAGCGGTTCACGCCGTCACGCGAATTCCAAAAAGCTAGCCCGCGAGATGTCGCGGCATCTAGATGCCTGGCAACTGGAGGGGAGGCGCAATGCGAACGATTCTCTTATCAATGCTGCTGGTAGTTTCGCTGGCAGGTTTTGTCAACGCCCAAGAGACGACGGGTGAAAAAGCCGAAGCCGCGAAAAATGAAATACGCAACATTGAAAAGGAGAAAGTCGCAGGCTTGGTGGGACCGAACGCCGGCCACGCCGATTGGGTTAATCGCTATGATTCCGACAGTATCGTTCAAGTGAATCCCGATGGAAGCCTCCTCACTAAAGCCCAGCACGTGGCCGAACTCCGGTCGGGCGATTCGAAACTCCTCACCATGCATCAGTACCAACATGAGCTGCATGTTTATAACGACGGAAACACAGTTGTCGTCACAAACCGCGCTTCCGGAACCATCCAAAAACATGGGAAAGTTTCTCCCGTGGAATCTCGCTTCACCGATGTCTGGGTCAAGCAAGACGGCGAGTGGCGCCGGGTGGTCCACGACATAGCGAACGTCAAACAATAAATCAAGTCATCGAGGCGGTATTCGGTCCAGCTTCGCAAAATCGAAGTCGATGTGCTCAGCCCCCTTTAATGTCATGCTGAATGTCGAGTGACCCGCGCGAGTTCTTGCAACCGCAAGGAGAGAGAGAGAATTCGGATGGTGATCGTAGCGGTTGTTCGTACCATTTCCAGGGCGATTTTTTCGGCTGTAGGAAATCCAGGATTCTACTGCAGAACTTGTCCCGCGTATTCTTCGATAGTCTTCTCCACGCCGTCAATTATGAAACAAGCCCTTAATGGAAATTAATTTTCACTTCATGTATCGCCTCGATTCGAGTGCTAGTCTCCGCCGCATTGAATTGGCCAGTGGATTTGCATGTCTGATGCACCAGCAGCAGTAAGGAAACCGACGTGCAAGCGGGATGGCATGCGGAAGAAGTTCGGAAGACGACTCTTGACCTCGAAAGGAACTTCATCGAGGCCTTCGAACCTTCCAATAGGTGAATTCATCGGGTCTTGGGATGAGCAACATCAGCCCGTGCTCCGGGGTGGAGCAAAGCTGATAAGTCGTCAGGCAATGAATCAAATCGACGTCTAAATGCACTGCGCCGGCAGATTCCGGCTTGAACGGAATCCAAGTGCTTGGCAAAAGTGGGAGGCAATAATGAAACGTGGGGTAAATTCCGAAATATTCTTCGGTGCACTTCAACTGCTTTTCCTCTTGGCGCTCGGCGCGTTTCTGGCGCTGCCGGCGATGGGGCAAGTGGGGGGAGCGACGGTGACCGGCACGGTGGTGGATACCACGGGCGCGGTGATAGCGAACACGCAAATTTCGATAAAGAACATCGCCACCGGCGTAGTAAGAACGGTCACGTCCAACCAGGACGGATTTTATACGGCTCCCAATTTGTTGCCCGGCAATTACGAGGTCACCGCGACGTCCCAGGGATTTTCCACGGTAGTGCATAGTGGAATCACGCTGACGGTGGGCGGCCAGCAGGTCCTTAATATAACCATGCAGGTGGGACAACTCGCGCAGCAAGTCAAGGTGACCAGCGCAGAGCCCGTCGTGCAATTGGCCAACGCCACGATCAATGCCGTGGTGGAGTCCAACACGGTTCGCGAGTTGCCATTGAATGGGCGGGATTGGACTTCGCTTGCGACCCTTCAGCCCGGCGTGCTTTCCGTCGCATCGTTGCAGCCAAGTGTTTCAGCAGGGGAACAACGCGCGGCGCGCGGCTTTGGCGCGCAGATGACCATCTCCGGCACGCGTCCGCAGCAGAATGGCTACTTCATCGACGGCATCAACGTGAATGATTACGTCGGCAGCGGGCCGGGAAGCGTGCTGGGAGCCAGCCTGGGAGTAGACGCCATTCAGGAATTTTCCGTTTTGACCATGAACTATACCGCGGAATACGGACGCACCTCGGGAGGCGTTATCAACGCCATCACGCGTTCCGGAACCAATCAATTCCATGGCGATGCTTACGAATTCCTGCGCAACAGCGCCTTGGACGCTCGCAATTATTTCGACCCCGCCACCATCCCGGAATTCCGCAGAAATCAATTCGGGGGATCCGTGGGCGGACCCATCCTGAAGGATCGGACATTCTTCTTTGTGGACTATGAAGGAGTCCGCCAGAATCAAGGCACCACTACGGTCGACACCGTGCCTTCGCTCGATGCGCGCAATGGAATCATCCACAATTCCGACGGCACGACGACCACGGTGACGGTGGATCCCGCAGTTGTGCCGTTCCTTGGACTGTACGGACCTCCCGGGACCATCCTGGCTCCCGGAAACACGGCCCTATATTCCTTCGTAGGCAGCCAGATTTCCTCCGAAAATTTTGTGACCGCGCGAGTGGATCACAAAATTTCCAATTCGGACAGCCTGTTCGGAAGTTATCAACATGACGGCAGCATCATTACTTTGCCGGATTCCTTGAACGCCGTGCTCAACGGAGACAGGACGAAAAGAGAATTCGTGGCTATTGGGGAAAATCATATTTTCTCACCGGAGCTCTTCAACTCGGCTCGCATAGGCTTCAACCGCAACGGCGCACAAGACCTCAGCCTCAGCGCAATCAATCCGCTAGCGGGGAATACCGCCTTAGCCGCGGTTCCCGGGCACAATGCGCCGGCAATCTCCGTGCCGGGGCTTACCGCATTTGTCGGAGGCGTAAACACCGGGACCAGAGTGCAGAAGACTTTGAACGCCTTTCAGGGGTTTGACGATGTGTTTTTGACCAGAGGAATTCAGAGTCTGAAATTTGGATTCAGCATCGAGTATGATCAAGTCAATGAAGAATCCATCGCGCTCTCCGGCGGGTCGTTCAAATTTGGATCTTTGACGAGCTTCCTGACCAACCAACCGAAATCTTTTTCGGCTGGATTCCCCGCCACCATCACTCCGCGAAATTTGAGGCAAGACATCATCGGCGGATACGCCCAGGATGACATTCGGCTGAAACCAAGCCTCACGTTCAACCTGGGGTTGCGTTACGAAATGTCCACCGTGCCGACCGAAATCCGCGGAAAGTTTTCATCCGTTCGCAATCTCCTTACCGACACCGCTCCGACCCTCGGCAATCCGCTTTTTTCAAATCCTACGCTCACTAATTTTGAGCCGCGGGTGGGATTTGCCTGGGATCCGTTCCGGGACGGCAAGACTTCGGTTCGCGGAGCTTTCGGAATGTTTGATTTTCTGCCTCTTACTGTTGATTACCTTTCGATGGAAGCGAACTCTGCTCCCTTCTATCTGCAAGGCTCCGTATCCCCCTTGTCGGCAGGAACTTTTCCATCTGGCGCGTTTCCCCTGCTCAGCGCAGGTTCCCATTTGCGTACCGCTCACGTGCAACCCGATCCTTCCCGCGGATACGTCATGCAGTGGAATCTGAACGTGCAGCGCCAAATCACGCCCAATTTTTCGGCTACCGTGGCCTATGTCGGAACTCGCGGCGTCCATCTGCCGTTCCATGCCGACGACGCCAATGCGGTCTTGCCGACGCTTACTTCCGCCGGCGATCTTTGGCCGCAAAATATCGCCAGCGGAAAAGTGCTCAATACTAATATCGGGCGCGTGGATTATTTGGACTGGGAATCGAGCTCCGTCTTCCACGGTCTGGAAGTGGGACTCATCCGGAGGATCAGTCACGGATTTCAAGTGCAGGGATCCTATACTTGGAGCCGGTCCATCGACGATGGCTCTGCGACCACCATCAGCGATCCGTACGCGAATTCCATCACCAGCCTGCTTTTCTACAATCGCCGGCTATTTCGCGGGCCTTCCGATTTCAATGTCGGGCAAAATCTCGTGATCAACTATCTGTGGATGATCCCCACGCCGGATTCGCTCCAAGGCCCGCTCGGTTGGGCGGCTCGCGGATGGCAACTGGGAGGCGTCTTCGAAGCCAGCAGCGGGCTTCCCTTTACTCCGCTCATTGGCGGCGATCCGCTGGGGCAAAATAACACCGATCCATTCGATTACCCCGATCGTGTGCGAGGGGCGGGATGCGGGTCGCTCGTGAATTCCGGCAACGTGAACAATTACATCAATTTGAATTGCTTTACTCTGCCGGTGCCCACCACGGCCATTGCCGCGCAATGCACACCGTTCTCTTCGGCGCCAGGAACATGCCAGAATTTGATCGGCAATGCCGGCCGCAATGAGATTGTCGGGCCCGGACTGATCAATCTCGATTTTTCATTGGTAAAGAACAACCAGATCAGAGAGAACCTCAACTTGCAGTTCCGCGCGGAGTTCTTCAATGTTTTGAATCGATCCAACTTTGCCGCTCCGGTTGCCAACGATATTTTATTTGATCAAACCGGCGCTCCGGTTGGCGGCGCGGGCTTGATTAATGCGACTTCGACGGCCAATCGGGAGATTCAATTTGGATTGAAACTGATATTTTAATTCGTCGCTCCGTGAGATTGTATGGCATCCTGCGGCGGGCCCATCTTCGCCGCAGGATGCCGGGGAGCACACCATATGTGCGCGGTGCGATTGAAATGAATACGCCCGCCAGGTCAGTGGAATATCCTTTCCAGCCGCATGGGCCGGCTGCCTCCCACCCATCGCAATGAACCTCACTCCCGCGGAAGAAACGCATGCCAACGCGCGAAACGCGCTGATTGCCGGATTTCTCGGTTGGACGCTCGACGCCTTCGATTATTTCATTCTCGTTTTCATCCTGATCCCGGTCGCTCGCGATTTTCATGAATCCATCCCGCGCATCGCGCTGACTTTGACGGCCAGCCTGGCGATGCGCCCGGTGGGAGCGTTTCTGTTCGGATTGATGGCGGACCGTTACGGCCGTCGTTTGCCGTTGATGCTGGACGTTCTGTTTTACTCGGTGATCGAAATTCTTTCGGGATTTTCACCAAATTACGCCACCTTCCTGATCTTGCGGCTTCTCTATGGAATCGGCATGGGCGGGGAATGGGGAGTGGGAGCTTCGCTGGCCATGGAAGCGGCGCCGCCGAAGTGGCGCGGCATTCTTTCCGGGCTCTTGCAGGAAGGTTACGCGCTTGGATTTCTGCTGGCGGCCGTCGCTTACTGGACGGTGTTTCCGCACTGGGGATGGCGGCCGATGTTTTTTATCGGAGGTCTTCCGGCGCTGCTCACGCTTTTCATCCGCGCCAAGGTGAAGGAAAGCGACGCATGGAAATCCACGGCCGCGGAGAAGATGGAGTGGTCCAGTTATTTCCGCTCCGTTCGGGAAAATTGGAAGCGCTTTGCATTTCTCGTCCTGCTGATGGCCATGATGAATTTCATTTCCCACGGCACGCAGGACCTGTACCCCACGTTCCTGCAGCAGCAGCGCCATTTCAGCCCTCGCCTGACCTCCATCATCACCGTGATTTCCATGATCGGCGCCATCGCCGGAGGCATCGCCTTCGGACTTTATTCCGATCGCCGCGGCCGGCGCCGCGCGATGATCACGGCCGTGCTCGCCGCTCTGGTCCTGGTGCCGTTGTGGATCTTTGCGCCGGGCATTGCGTTTATTGCCGCGGGTGCGTTTCTGATGCAGTTCATGGTGCAAGGCGCCTGGGGCGTGATTCCGGCGCACATCAACGAATTGTCTCCGGACATGCTGCGCGGTTTTTTTCCGGGTTTTGCCTACCAGCTCGGCGTGCTGATCGCCTCAACCGCACCTTTCCTCGAAGCCGAGCTGAGCAAACAGTTTGGATATGCGAATGCGATGGGAGCATTTGGCGCAGCCACTCTGCTGGTCGCCGCTATCGTGATTTTCGCGGGTCCGGAAGCGCATCGTATCGCCTTCGGCAGCGGCAAAGCAGGACGAAGCGGTGGTCCATCCGCAGAGTCTTGATGTGCGCTCGATGAGGGAAAACAAACGTACTTCAATCGAAACTTTATTTGCGGCTACAGCCCGGCAGTTGCCTGCCGCGATTCTTTGGTTCACTGCAATAAGGATTATCCCGATACGCATCCCCGCTCCGCAGTGCGGCTTTGCCGGCCATCTTAAATTAAATTAATCATGATTTCATGCAACACCCTCGCCGCGCTTCTATAGTCTCCGCCATCCGGTGAGGCTTCTTCGAAGCCTCGGGGAATCGAGAGAGTGCCCGGATTGGGGTGTATGTAGTCTGTTCGTCAGGCGCAAGCGGCCCGACGATGGAAACGCTTCTCCAGAAAACCCGCGAAACAAGGGATACAAAATGAATTCAGGGTTCACGCGCGTAAGCGGTGCGGTGGTGCTGATAGTGACCGTATGCCTGGTAATCATAACCGGCGCGGCTCTTGCCGATGGCGACCGCGACGCAGGTCCCGCCGAAGTTGCCAAAATTGGATTCTTCTACGTGGGTGGCAGGGAATTCTCTTATGAAGGCCGCACCAATATTGTGGACCAGACTTACGTTGAATATTTTATTCCCGCGAGGGTCACTTCGCGCTATCCCATCGTGATGTTCCACGGAAACTTTCAGACCGGTACGGTCTACCTGGGAACACCCGATGGGCGCGAAGGCTGGGCGGAATATTTTCTGCGTCGCGGCTATCCCGTCTACATCGTCGACCAAGTCGCCCGCGGCCGGTCGCCATACAATCTGGCTGCGGACGGCCCGCTCGAAAACGTCACCACCGACATGATGGAGCATCGCTATGCCGCGGTCGAGAAGGTGGACCACTATCCGCAGGCTCATCTGCACACGCAGTGGCCCGGAACCGGGGAACCGGGAGATCCGAGCTTTGACCAGCTTCGCATGTCCCAGAGTCCGTCGCTCATCTCCGACAGCCTGGTGATCGACTCTATGAATCGCGCCGACGGAGTGGCATTGCTGAAGAAGATTGGACCGGCAATTTTGCTCACGCATTCCCGCTCGGGAGATTTCGGCTGGGAAATCGCCGACGACGCGCCGTCGCTTGTGAAAGGAATCGTCTCCGTGGAACCGTGGGGACCGCCTTTCTACCGCGCGATCGTGGAGCATCTGGACCAGATCTTCGAGGATTCACCGCCCAAGATCGCGCGAGGATTGGTTGCCGCGCGCTATGCCCTGACCGTGGATCATTTGACGTACGATCCCCCCGTGAGCGACATGAGCGACCTGGCCCCGGTCAGGGAAGCCAAGGCGCAAGGCCCGGATTTGGTGCGGTGCTGGTTCCCCACCAAGCCTCATAGCTTGCCGCATCTGATCGGGATACCCGAGGCGATTATTTCTGGCGAGGCTTCTTTTCACGTGGCCTTTGACCACTGCACTTCGCAGTTTCTGACGCAAATGGGAGTTTCCAACGACCTGATCCTGTTGGGCGATCACGGCATCCATGGCAACACCCATATGATGATGATCGAGAAGAACAATCTGCAAATCGCCGATTTGATCGCGGATTGGATTGACAAGCACGTCAAATAATTCGCTCTGCCCAAAACAGGCCGGCGATTTTCGGACCAGTGCGGGCAAAGCTGGCCAGGCGCGCGAGTTTTGCTCTCCGGACCCGGAGGGATTCCCAGGCGGCAAGGAGGCAATTTCGATGGGCAGAATTCTGGTCGCGTTGCTGTTCGCGATTTTGGTGGCCGGCCCGGCGCTAGCGCAAAGCTCGACGCAGAACGCGGCAAACGCGGAAATCGAAAAAGAAGTTCTGCAAGTCGAACACCAGAGGGATCAAGCCCTGCAGAACCGGGATATGGCCGTGCTTGACTCCATTGAGGCGGACGATCTCACCTTTGTGAACGGCCGAGGAGCGGTCCTCACCAAGTCGCAATACATGGATGAAATCCGCTCCGGACGCATCAAGTTCCTCACCTTTGAACAGGGCGATTATCGCTTCCATATTTTCGGCGACACGGTTGTGTTTACGGCGCGTAATACCGGCGCGGTGGAAGTTCACGGCAAGATCGAGCGCACTCCCCGGCGATTCACGATGGTGTACGTCAAGCAAAACGGCCAATGGAAATTTGTGGCATTTCAGGCGACGTCCATCGCGGTGCATTGATGGGCGTCACCCGCCGGGTGTGATGGACGAGAGCGCAAAACTTATGACGCGTTCAATTCAATCCGCGCGGCAACCTACTGTGCGATCTCCGCAAAAGCAGCCTCAATGAAAGGAGCGCTGATGACCCGAATTTCCACGATCGCGCGCATCGGTCTTGGCGTCGCTTGTTTTCTCGCGTTCATTTTTCTGCCGGCGATTGCATGGTGCGCCGCGATGCCGGAACGAACTCTCGCGGAACTCAAGGCCGAGGTGCAGGCGCGCGCGGATCACCAGGCGTACCCAGAGAGCGGGCTCGATGCAAACGATGTGCGCGAAGCTCTCGGGCGGCTCACGAGTCTCAATCCCGATGATTGGGCGGCGACCTGGAGTCTTATCGGTGACCGCTACATGAAAAAGGCGCAAGCCGAGTTGGTGACATCCCCCGCCGAATCTGACGCCGATTTTCTTCGAGCATGGCGCTATTACAATTTTGGCCGCTGGCCCGCGATAACTTCTCCGGGCAAAGAAGCTGCGTACAAAAAATCTCTCGAAGCCTACGCCGCTCATGGCCGCCTGCTCAATCCGCCCCTGGAAATTGTGCACATCCCGTTTGAAGGCAAGGAAATTGTCGGCTGCGTTCAGATGCCAAAAAGCGCCAGGCCTGCGCCAATCGTGATTGTGATTTCCGGCCTCGATCGCGGCAAGGAAGATATGGCCGAACGCTTCCGCCCAATTCTCGACCACGGGGTAGGTTATCTGGCGCTGGATGCTCCGGGGACCGGCCAGGCCCCCATCAAGGCTGCGCCGGGTGCGGAACGCATGTTTCTTCAGGCCATTAATTACATTTCCCGGCGGCCGGATGTGGACAAGAGCCGAATCATTGTTTATGGCGCGAGCTTCGGGGCTTTTTGGGCGACTTCGCTGGCCGTCGTCGCGAAAGACAAATTACGAGCCGTGGTTGCGCAATCTCCGCCTGTCCATGAAGACTTTTCGCGGGCGCACACCATGATGATGCCCAGCAATCGCGAATATCTCTTCGACTATGTCCCGGCGTACGAAACCATGTTTGGCGTGGCGTCACTCGATCAACTTGCCGAGGCGCGCGAAAAAATGTCGCTCAAGACCAGAGGGTTTTTGGATAAGCCCATGGCGCCCATCCTGATAATCGGCGGCGCGCTGGATACCCAGGTGCCCATTGCGGATACCGATCTGCTGCTGAACAGCGGGGTGACACCCAAGGAAGCGTGGATCAATCCGCTGGGCGGCCACATGGGCCGCGATGCCCATGTGTGGTCCGACGCGAAAATCTTCAATCGCGTGACCGTTCCGTGGATCCTGCGCATGCTGGGAGATCAAGGCGGAGTGGACGAATTCTAGAGCGGCAAAGAGGAGCAATCATCCGCCGCGCTCGTCTGCCCGGCAATCACGCTCGACTTTAGGAGGAGCTACATGCCAAAACGCATCGTGAAGTACATGCTGGTCCTGGTCTTTTTGTTTTGCGCCACCGGTTCACAGGCGCAGGTGCTGACGCCCAAACCCTACGGCCCACCCATCACAGTGGAAAATGCAAAGAAAATTGCGGCAGTGGCTATCGCCGAGGCCAAGAAAAACAATTGGTTCATGGCCGTCGCCATAGTCGATCCCAGCGGTACGTTGGTGTATTACGAAAAAATGGACGACACGCAAACGGGAAGCGCTGTTGTGGCCATTGAAAAAGCGCGCACGTCCGCGCTCTTTAAGCGTCCCAGCAAAGTTTTCGAAGAATGGGTGGCGGGCGGAGGTTCTGGTCTGCGGACTTTAGGGCTCACCGGCGCCATGCCTATTGGCGGCGGCGTGCCGCTTGTCTCCGACGGTCATATCATTGGGGCCATCGGAGTTTCCGGGGACACGAGCGATCACGACGGCCAATGCGCCCTCGCCGGCGCCGCCATCTTGAAATGAAAAGCGCCAGAATCGATGTGGCGGCAGAAGGCTGCAATCAATATTAAGGATGAACGGGACCCGGCAGCCTCAGCTACGATTTGCCCTCGGCTTCGTTGATTTGCCCGGTGATTATTGAATTCAATAAGACACGATCATCGCTCGCGGCTCACCGCAAAGCTTACCCGTGTATCGCTTGATTGCCGCCCCCGCTCCCTTGCTTTACGCCGATGGACATGCGTCCCACGCGCTCGATTTCGATGGTGACCCGATCTCCCGCGCAAATTGACCCCACACCCGCCGGCGTCCCGGAAGCAATCACATCGCCGGGATAAAGCGTCGCCACGGAAGAAGCCATGGCGACCATGTTCGGCACGTCCAGGATGAGATCTCTGGTATTGGCGTGCTGACGAAGCTCGTCGTTGACCCATAGCTTGAGGTCGAGCGAGCTGGGATCGCCCACCTCATCGCTTGTGACAATGGCTGGGCCGATCGGCGTGAACGTATCGTAGGACTTGCGCATTACGCGATCTTCCTTCCCGCGCACGGTGACATCGATCAGGCAAGCGTACCCAAAGACATAGGCAAGCGCCTGAGCCGCGTCCACATGCCGCGCTTCCTTGCCGATGATTATGGCCAGTTCGCACTCGTGATGGACTTCCCGGCCCGGAAGTTCAGGCAGGATGATGGGATCGTGGGGACCGCTTAACGACGAACTGGCCTTGAGGAAAAATCCATTGGTATCCGCGCGAAGCGTGACATTCCTTTCTTCTCCGTGAGCCGTGAAATTTACCGGGTAGGCGATCAGTTTGTTCGGCCAAAGAATGGGAGTATCCAGGCGAATCTCTTTCTCCGGAATGCCGCCGTGATTGATCTGCGGCAGAATCCGCGGCAAGAGGGAATCGAAGCTCGCGATCAACTGGACCATGCCGACCGGAGGCCACGCCGCCGGATTCAAACTAATTGCCGCCGTTATATCGTGGACCCGCTCATCTTTGAGCACGCCGATCCGTCCACCATTAAAGCGAACAAGTTTCATTGCGTCTCCGTGGGGAAATTCCTATACCCTGCGACAACATAAAGCCGGGCGATCCAGCCCGATGTCAAATTGAAGGCCGCCATCTTTTGCGATTGCTCCGTCGGCGGCGATTCGCGGTTCACTTCTCCATCGGGCCGCTCACGATGCGAAATGCGCGATCGATGTTGGCATAGACCGTCTCTGAAAACGGCCAGGGAATGCCGCTGAATTTCGAGCCGTACTTGGCGATCAGCACCGGCGCCAGATTGCGGCGTGCTTCCTCCAGCGTCTGGCCTTCGGAGCTGGCCTTGGTCGCGTCGGTCATCAGTTCCGCGAGGTATTGCTTCCAGAGTTCGAACGTTTCCTTGCCCTGGACCACGTCGCCATGGCCGCCAATGACATACTGGAAATCGAGTTTCTCGACCGCATCCAGGGTACGAATCCAATCGTAGGGCGAGGCATCGGTCAAAGTGGGAGTTCCGCTATGGAGCGCGTCTCCGGTGGCGATGACTTTCGCGTCCGGAACATATACGAATAAATCTCCCTCGGTGTGAGCCCTGCCGAGCCACATGATTTCGACGGTGCGCGTCTTGCCGCGGAGAATCATTTTGCGGTTCACGGTTACCGTGGGAAGAACCACATGCAGGGTCTTGAGTTCCGTGTCATACGCCTCGGCCTGCCCCAGGTTCTTCTGAATTATTTCTTTCTCCTGCGCATCGCTTGCTTGCTGCAGGTCGGTCTTCAATTTCTCGATGCGCTCGGGAAGTCCGAGTAATTCGCGCTGCATTCGCGAAGTGCCGATGGTGGCAATGCTCGCGCGCGTGGCTTCCGAGGAAATGATTTGCACGGAAGGCCAGGCCTGCACGTAGGCTTCCGTGCCCTGAAAATGATCCCCGTGAAAATGAGTGATCACCACGTACTTCACGGGCTTGTCGGTGATTCCTTTGATCGCGGCAATCACTTCCCGGGCCGCCGAGGGAGTGGATTCCGCGTCCACCACCAGCACGCCGTTGTCCATCACGATGATGGCGGCGTTGCAATTGAGGCGGAAGGTGGGCGAAGCAATCGCGGCGTACACTCCGTCTGCGACGCGTTGGATGCGGAAAATATTTTCAGAGGCGTACGAACTGATGGAGGACGCCAGTAGGAGTGCAATGATCCAGAAATATTTCACGTAGGTGTCCTCTCCCCAAAAACTCACTCACCGCCATGTGCAAGCGGCCGATGCATATTTCAAGCCGCGAACCGCGGCATGATTTCTTCCGATCCGCAAATTGCTATTCGCACGGCGAAAAACTTGTTACTCCAGCGGCTGCACGATGGCGATTTTCGCCTGATGGTTTTCTCCCACCACGAAGCTGGGAGGATTGGTTGCGTTGTCCACGTCCACCCGGCGAATATTCGCACCCAGCGTGGGCAGCAGGTACTGCACCATGGCCCCGGTTTCGGGATTCAAGCGCGTCACCAAATCCGTCACCATTCCTCCCGTCCAGACAAATCCTTTCGCATCTCTCACCGTGTCATAGGGGCCGTCCCACGGGGTCGGGTCGGCCCATTCTTTAAACTGCTTGGTCTGCGGATCGAATCGCCCGATTTTTAGCGCGTAATTTTCCGCGAACCACAGCTTGTCGTCGCTGTCAAAATGCATGCGCCGCGGCCCGGAATTGAAGGAGGGAGTCGGATACAACGCAACTTTCCCGGTCTTTGGATCGATCACCCCAATGTTTCCGCCCGCCATATCCGCAAAATAGCCATTGCCCTTCGAGTCCGAGTTAATTCCGTATATAAAGTGCCCGTGAGTTTCCTTTCCCGGGCCGCCCGAGCCCATATCGACGGCCGGAACAACCCAATCGGGGTACGCCGGGATAACGGTCCAAATGCCCCGTTGCCGGATTCAGCAGATACATTGTTCGATTCCATGTATCCACATACCAAACCAATCCGTCCGAACCGAATGCCAGGAAGGGAACTCGCGACTTTGGATTCGTGTATTGCTGGGGCAGAATCCAACTCGTGATCTTCTCCGTCTTCGTGTCGAATTTCGCGATTCCCGCCTGCAGCAGCCTGGCGATCCATGGATTTCCTTCCCGGTCGAGTTCCAGATCCAATGAACCAGAAGGAAAATTGGGTCGTATTTCCGGAAGCGTCCATTCCTGGGTTTTGCCGGTGCGCGGGTCCAATCGGCCCAAAATCGGCTCGGCGAAATCGTCATACCAGATCATTCCCTGCGAATCGATCACCGCATCGTGGGGTTGGGCATCGCTCCGCGGCAAGTCATACTCGGTGATGATTACTTTGGTGGCTGCGCCGCTGGGCCGCGGCAGGGTCTTCAGCGGGAAATCCCATTGGGATTTGGAACTCAGATTAATGGTGCTCAGATATTTTGCGTATGCCGCGTCGCCGGGATGATTGAGTTGGTGGAAGGGCAGAATTTGCGGCTTATCAAATTCGCTGGCCGGCCCGTAATTTCGCATTCGCGAGATGGTGGCCAGCCATCCCCTGGCGTCATACTTGCTGCTCACGATGGGAGTGGCAGTGTGGCACAAAACGCATTTGTAGAGTTCGTCTTTGTCCTCTTGCGTTCCCGGAGCGCTCGTCAGCCATTCGGCGGAACTCAGCTGGGATGCGAGGTCTCGAGTTTTCTCGAGCTTGATATCAAGACGGGCGGATTTGGATCCGAGCGTCACAACCTCGTCCGGCAAGGTTGGGTCGTACCCGACGGCTCGTAGGGAAATATTGTATTGACCGGGACTCAGCCGGTTCGCCGGGAATTCATAGCGGCCGTTATGATCGCTGACTACTGTGACGCGAATATTCCCGCCGGTGCGCTTCGCGCTGACCAGGACGCCTTCCATCGGTCCTACCGCGTCGCTGCTCACTACTCCGCTCAATGCCGGCGGGGATCCGGCGGATTTCAATTCTGGCGCTTTCCAAAATAATGCCGCGAATATAATGGCGACTGCGAAAAGCAAGATGTTCCGCTTCTTGTACATCCGATTTTCCCCTAGGCCTCGAAATTCTCCCGCGGTACTGCGCTTGCATTTGGTGAACGGCTCCGGTATGACCACCTTCCGAGTGACGTATGCGGCCACGAAGGGTGAAAACCCTGGAAGCCCTTGAGTATGACGAAATGCTGAAAATCAAAAATCGCGCGCGCTGCAATCCTTCGGTCAAGACGCCGTGTCCGCCCCGCCGCATCGATATTTTTCGGAAGATGCGCACTGGAATCGCGGAACCCGCGGTTCCCGAAAATGAAAAACCGGAAAAAATTAAACCGCGGCGATGCTATCACCCGCTCCGAAGGCAGACATGAAATAAAAGTTAATTTCCATTAAACCGGGAGGCTTCCCATGCGCCGCTTCGCCGCTGGAATCGCGCAATTTCTGGAACGCAATTTCGGGGGCGCGCGTGAGAAAGCAGTTGCTGGCGGGCTTAAAAGCGATGCGAAGCGGCCGCGGCCGAAGAAAATTCCCGCGGCAGCCGTTTCGAGTATTTAATATTACATATCAGTGCGCCCGGCTTTGTTCCACCCGGTAGCGTACCAGCGCCAAAAAGCGGTACACCAGATGCACGAATTTTCCGTAGGGCGCGGTCAGAAACAGCGCCGCCACAAATCCCAGATGGACGATGAGCGTGGGGCCCAGGGCGGCGGTGGATCGCAGCGTGAGCGTGAGCATGCCGGAAATCGAAGTGAGGCACAGAATGATCAGGAAAAGGTAGTCCATGCCGGAGGCGCTTTTTCCCGCGGGCGCCGCTTCGCTTCCCATTTTTATCCAGATTAGACCTGCGGTTCCGACAATCATGGCCGCTCCCCCGACGCCGCCAAAAAACACCGGAGCGCTCGACAAAGGGAACGGAGGCAACCAATGGAAAAAATCCTGGTAGATTGCCGCAAGGGAAGTCGAAACCAAAGCCGAGAAGAATCCCCACGCCGTCAATGAATGGTAGACGCGGCGAATCGCCGATGGGCGGTCCTGAGGATAATAACAACCGGGCCCGCCGCCTTGCAGATATGGCAACGCCAGAGCGTCCGTGATGGCCCGGCCCACTATTTTCGGGCCGTCTGGGCGCGGCAAAACCGTTCCACTCTCCGACCAGAATCGAACGCCGCCGGCAATCCATACGCCGATCCCATAAAAAAACAAAATCATTCCGGCGCTCACCATCACGCCATAAGGCACGATTCGATAAAACGCGCCCGGCCCCAGATAGCGCGTCAAGATCTGCGATGGACCCAGCATGATTGCCGCCAATGCCACCACAACCGCCCATGCAGAGCATGCCAGTGCGGCTCCCAGCCAGCGTTTCCGAAATGCCTGGGAGAGTGCGGCGGGCCACGTCCATCGCCCATAACTCGCGGTTCTCGCGTCCGCCAGAATTTTCGGGATGTTGATGGCGAACTCGTGCGGCGGCGCATACATGCAGGCGTAAAAACAGGCGCGGCAGTCATGGCAAAGATTCGCCATGTACATCACGTCGCCATTGGCAAAATCGCGGCGCGTTTCGATGGCGCGGAAAACCGGGCAATACCCTTCGCAGTAGCGGCAGGAATTGCAGATCGTCAACTGCCGGTTGGCTTCCCCAAAAAGTTCAAGCTCGGGCATAGGCCGCCGCTCCCTCACCTGCCAGAATGCCGAAAACGGAGCCGATGGTCAGGCCAAATCCGGCGAGATAGCCCTTGGTGAGAATATTTCCAGACATGATTTCTCCCGCCGCAAATACGTTCTTGAATGGTTCGCCGCTTTGGTTGAGAACGCGCGCTTTCTCGTCCACGGTGACGCCCATATACGTGAACGTGATGCCCGGCCGCAACGGAAGGGCGTAGAAAGGGGGGGTATCGATGGGAAGCGCCCAGTTGCTCTTGGGTGGGTCGAGCCCGCGCGTGCTCATGCCGTCCAGGCAGTCAATTTGTAAATTCGAGTTCCCGGCGGCGGCGCGATTGTACTCACCGAGCGTGCCGGCCAAAACGTTGGGATTGAGGTTGAGCAGCGTCCCCAGGCCGGCAATCGAATCGGACTGATACGGTTTGTACATTGGTGGCAGGAATCGTCCGATGGTCTTCGAATCGACGATGCAAAAGGCGATCTGCCCCGGCTGCTCGGCGATGAGCCGCCCCCACGAAGCGTAACGCTTGGGCCAGATATTTTCTCCCTCGTCATAGAATCGACGGGCGGATTGGTTGACCACGATCCCGAAAGGTATGGCGTCCAGGCGGGTGACGATTCCTCCATCGTACTTCGGCGCGCGGGCGTCCACCGCCACGGCGTGAAATCCCTTGGGGTCTCCGATCGGCTTTGCGCCGTTTTCAATTAACTTGGCGAGGATCATGCCGTCGTTATAGGGCGTGCCGCGCACGATGAAATTGCGTGCGCTTTCACCCCAGATTCGCGCCAGCCATTCCAGGTTTGCCTCAAAGCCACCCGCGGCAATCACCACGGCGCGCGCCGCCACCAGGTCCTGATCCCGGCCCATGTTCAGCACCGCGGCTTGAAAGATCCCGTCATCAAAAATCAAATCTCCCACGAAGGCGTGGTACAGGACGCCAATCCCCATTTGAATCGCCGTCTGGTAGTAAGCATTGGCCAAAGCCTTTCCGCCGCCAAGGAACCAGCGATTGGTCCGCCCCAGGTTCAGAGTGCCCGCCAGAGGCTGCTGCCAGCTCACCCCGTGCCGGCTCATCCATTGCGGAATTTTCTGCGATTCGCGGATCGTGTAGGTTGCCAGATCAGGGTTCGCAGGCTCTCCAGTGACTCCAATCAAGTCTTCGTGAAATTCCTCTTCCGAGTATTTCCCGGATGAATAAATATCGGAAGTCGAGTGGGCGCATCGAATATTGCGTGTGTGTCGCGTGTTGCCCGCACGCATGTGTTCCGGAGCGCGTTCCAGCAGGAGAACCTGCGCGCCGCGGTGGCGTGCGGCGATGGCCGCGCACAAAGCGGCATTGCCGCCCCCGATTACGAGCACGTCGTACATCGGTTCTCTCCTGAATTAGGCAGCGACCCTGACCTCATGGTTTTGCACGAAGATGGATTTTGAGGAACGTTTCATAAGAGAAAATGAGTCGGCGCGACACTCCATGAATAAAATAGTCTCCTGCAAAACTCAGCCGGAAGTTCCCCAAGAAAATTTGGAAGGCGCGAAAAAAGGTTAGCATCGGCTTCCCAAGGGGGAATTAAACAAGGATGAATTAATATTAAGGGAACCTCTACTGAAATTTCGCCCGAGTTCAGCCCAAGCTGCCTTCCGTTTCATCGTCGTGTGTTGAGTTCATTGCACAATACCGGACGGGCGCATGGCTGCCGGTCGCCGCCTACTCTGCAAGTCGCGCGGAAGCATCATTCCATCCCATAGACCAGCAATCGGAATGTTCCGGGAACAGCGATGCCCATGGAATGAAATCCTCCCGCGGGATGATCGAATACGCCCGTGTTAGGTGTCTTGCCGGGACGGAAATCAGCGGTGTCGAGAAAGAGGCGTTCCGTTTTCGGGTCCAGGGCCATGGTGTGTGCGCCGGGCTGGGTTTTCACCACTTCCACCACGCTGAATTTATCGGGCGAATCTTCATGAAAAATGTGGATGGTTCCTTCGCGCGTGGAGGTGAATTCAAGGCGTTTATCAGCCTCGTAAATGTTGGTATCCACGCCGAAGCCGATCGGAAACGTTTGCACGATCTTGCCGTTATCGGCATCCATAATCGCAAGAATTTTGTTGCGCCCTCCGATGAACAGGAGACGATGCTCCCGGTCCATAGTCAACGCTGTGGGCATGGCCGCCGGCGCGATCGGCCAACGCGCTTGGATGGTCAGCGAGCGGGAATCGAGTGCGGCGACCTCATTCGCGTCTCCGACGTTGAAGTAAATCATCCCTTTGCCATCCGCCACGGCATATTCCGGACGGCCGCCGATGGGAACCGTGGCCACCACTTTTCCGTTGGATGGATCTATGACCGTCGAGTCATGCGTACCTCCGTTGAACGTGAAGATACGCTTCGACGCTGGATCATACAGTATGCAGTCCGGGTTGATCCCGGTCTGGACTTTGCCGAGAACTTTCAAATTGCTGATTGCAAAAATCACGACCTGGTTTCCAGCGCCGTCGCTGATGAATCCCCGGTCGAGTTCCTTGACCAGGGCGACTCCGTGCGCCAGGTTGAGGCCGTCAATTTCGCCAACCAATGCGCCGGTATCGGCGTTCACCACGCTGACTCGGGGCGAATGAGCTAGGTACAGGAGCCGCTGGGAAGAGTCGAAGGTGATGGAATCCCACCCACCTTCACCTTGGAGAGGGTAGCTATGGATGAGGTTGTAGCTGTGCGCGGATTCCTGGGCGTTTCCCGGGATGCCCATCGAAAGAAGCGCCAGGATGGTGACGAGACACCAAGTGAACGATACCTTCATCGAAACCTCTCCCATCGAAAGGAATGAGTGCATCCGGAAAGCGGCACGGAGCTCTGCCCAGTTTTCAGGCCGGCCCGAGCTCTGGTGGTTAGTCTTTCGGAATTCGCGTGACGGCGTGGACCGCTCGGACCCAAACTCCGCCTTGCTTGACCCACACATCTGTCGTCGCTTCATGCGACACAAAAGGCAGCGTCTTGCCGCTCTTGTCTTTCTTGCCCGTGACGTCTCCCAGATAGGTCACCACCGCGACATCTCCATTTCCATATACCCGCACGCGATGGTTGTATTGTTTGATGGAAGAAGGCTTGCGCTTCCCGGAACGCAATTCGGCGGAAACTTGCGCCTTGGTAAGGATGCCCGCATCGGGATCCTGGTAGGCCAGGTCGTCCACATTGTGGCTGTCGAACCAATCGGAGGCGCCCGGGCCGCTCTTCACCAGGAGTGGAATTTTGTCCTTCTCGATCTTGGTGACTTCCTGCACCGCTTGCGCATCCTTGGCGGATTGATCCGCGGTGGTCCCTTGCGCTTGCACCACGCCGGCCATCGAAACGGCCAGCAACATCGACAAAAGAATCTTTTGCATCCCTGGTTCCTCCCTATTTTTCCGAAAAAGTCAGGTCATGATTATGAATCAAGCGGTATCGATGTGCGCGCGCTCTCAAAATGGTTCCTTGATCGCGAAGGCAGACATCAAGCAGATAAACAACGTGAAGGTAGCATCAAATTTGCGGCGCTCCATGAACCCAACATTAATGTTTATTTAGGCTGTTTTTCGTGATTTTTGCCTATTCGTCACCTTGACACGTATACTACGAAATGTTTTAATCCCCGCAAATCAAGGGCAACTTTGCGAAAGCGAAAGTTGCTAGGTCCGAGCGTTTTACCAGAGCAGGGCATGCGAATCCTGGTCGTAGAAGACGAGCGCAAGGTAGCGAGTTTCACCGCGCGGGCGCTGCGTGAGGACGCCTACGCGGTGGATGTCGCCGAAACCGGAGAACAAGCTCTGGAAATGGTGGACGGCACCACCTATGAAGTGATTCTCCTCGACGTTCGGCTTCCGGGGCTCAGCGGGATTCAAGTCTGCTCCGAGATGCGCCAATCCGGCGTCAAATCGCCGATCCTGATGCTCACCGCCCGCACGCTGGTGGAACAACGCGTGGAAGGATTGGACGCGGGCGCCGACGATTACCTCACGAAACCATTCGCGCTCTCCGAGCTTCGGGCGCGCGTCCGCGCCTTGATCCGCAGAGGCTTGAACCGAAGAGACGTCAATCTGAAATTTGCGGATCTGGAAATTGACCGCCACCACCGCCGTTTGGTTCGCCGGGGCGTGAATATTCCCCTGACCAGCAAGGAATTCGCGTTGATTGAGCTTCTGATCCTGCGCGCTCCGGAAACCGTGAGCCGCAGCGAAATCATCGAGCACGTCTGGGATTGTCATTTTGACAGTGAAACCAACCTGGTCGACGTCTATATCAATCGACTCCGCCAGAAAATCGACCAGCCGGGAAGAGCCAACCTAATTCATACCATCCGCGGCGTGGGCTACGGAATGAGGACTTAAATGATCCGAGTATTCTCGTTGCGTTTACGCATGGTCCTGTTGTTCTGCACCGTCGTCGGCGTGTTTCTGACGGTCACCCTCTTCACGATCTACAGCATTTTTTCGAATGAGATCGTTTCTCAGCTCAATTGCAGCCTGCAACGCGTGGGCAACACCGTGGTGGCGCAACTCACTTCCGATCCCGCCAAGCCCAATGTCGGCGATCTTGACGTGCCTAAGGAATATTTCGAAGTGCTTGATCCTGCGGGGCATATTTTGGAGCGTTCGAAGAATCTAAAAGGGAATCCGATTGAACTGAACGGTGAGATTGGCGCTTCCGGCGTGGCTTTCCGGACGCTCGAATCCAAGGAATACGGCCGCCAGCGCTTGGCGCTGATTCCCTTCAGGGAGGGTTCAGACCCGCGCGTCCTGGCCATCACCATGCCCACCAGCCATGACGACATGGTGCTGGCCACAATCCGGAGATTATTCCTCTGGGTTCTCCCGCTCGCTCTGTTCTTGACGGCCGCGATTTCCATCTGGTACGTGGGCCGCAGCCTGCGCCCCGTGGCCGAACTTACCCGGCAAGCCGGGAGAATGACCGAGGAGATTGGCGCGGCCACGTATGATGCCGTGAATCAGCGCCAAAAATTGCAGATTCCGCTATCCGTGGCCAATTCCGGAGATGAACTGGGCCGCCTGGCTTCGGCGTACAATACGCTGTTTACCCGCCTGAATAATGCGCTGCGGCAGCATCGCCAATTTGCTTCTGACGCTGCGCATGAACTGCGCACGCCCCTTCACGTCTTACGAGGGGAAACGGAACTGCTTCTCTCGCAACCGAGATCTTCCGAGGAATATGTCAAGACGTTGCGCGTGGTGGACAACGAACTCCTGCGCCTCACTCGAATCGTAGAAGCGCTCTTTACTTTGTCCATGGCCGACGCCGGGCAGCTTCGATTGAATTCCGAATCGCTTTATCTTAACGAGGTGATTGAACAGGCTTGCTGCTTGATCACCCCGCTGGCCCGGGCGAAGCGCATTTCCATTCTGCGCGATCTGAGCTGCGATGTTGCGTATTACGGCGATGAAGCGCTTCTTCGCGAGCTTTCCGTCATTTTTCTCGACAATGCCATCAAGTATTCTCCTCCCGGCACGCAGGTGCGGGTTTATCTCGAACGCGCCGGAGGGCAAATTCGCATCAAGTTTCAGGATCAGGGTTACGGAATCGCCCGCGAGCACTTGCCGCACATCTTCGAGCGTTTCTACCGCGTGCGCCTGCCGGGAAATAGCGAAACGCGGAGCGGAGGCCTCGGCCTGTCGATCGCCCAGGCAATTGCCCGCGCGCAAGGCGGGGACATCGAGTGCGACAGCGTTCCGTCCGATCACACCACTTTCACCGTGATCCTTCGAGATGTTGCCGGCGCGTTGCCTGAACGCCTCCAGATTCGAACGCCGGCGAGAAATTGGCAGCGAGAAGTGGCTTCGGCTGCCGACTAACGCAACAAAGCTAATTTTGCGCATTGAAACGCTTTTCCCTGCGATCTTTGCAATCGAGCGCCGCGGCTCGATTGCGCTGCCCCCATAGCCACACGCCGAATTATTCGTCGGCTCCTCGTAAATAACACGCCTCTTATCGCCGCGGGAGTTCGCCCGCATGCATTCTCACGCATTCCTATTCGCCGCGGTGTACTTGCGGTTGTGTGCCGCGCAGAAAAAGATGGCGAATCACTTAAATAAAACTTAATCCTGATTCCATTTTGACTGCCGAAGCCAATGCTAGTCTCTGCAGGCGTCAAAGATGGATACGCCTGAAATAATTGGAATTGTGCGGCCCGGAGACTTCCGGGCATAGCCTTCGGCCCTCCATCGTGCGCGATTTTGCCGTTCCGAATAATTTCATCGAGGCTCAAGGCATGCTTCAGCAACGCTGGCTCCGAATCATTCCCGCAGCACTCATCACCTACACCATCGCCTATATTGACCGCGTCAACATCTCCATGGCTTTGCCCTCGCTCAGCCGTGACCTGCATATGGATTCGACGCAAGCCGGCAACGTGGCGGGGATTTTCTTCTGGGGATATTTGCTGCTGCAAATTCCCGGGGGATACATTGCCGATCGTTGGAGCGCCAAGCGTTTCATCAGCGTCCTTATCGCGTCCTGGGGCATTGTGGCCGTCGGTTGCGGGCTGGTGCAAACCTGGCATCAATTGTGGTGGATGCGCCTGCTGCTGGGAATCACGCAAGGCGGAGTGTTTTCCGCGACGCTGGTGCTCGTATCGCATTGGTTTCCCCAGCGTGAAAGGGCCAGAGCCAACGCTTTGTGGATGGTTTGCGGACCCATGGCCCTGATTATTTCTTCTCCGCTTTCCGGCTGGATCCTGGACCGCTGGAACTGGCGGGTGATGTTGATGGCCGAAGGCGCGTTTCCGTTTCTGTGGCTGGCGATTTGGCTTCTGCTCATCTACGACTATCCGCGCGAGGCCAAATGGATATCCGCCGGCGAGCGCGAGCATCTGGAAACGATACTCGGGCGTGAAGGAGCCAAGCTCGAGAAAGTGAAACCGGACGCCACGCTGCGAGCGATGGTCCGGCCGCAGATGGTTCTGCTGACCTCGATTTATTTTCTTCGCATGGGCGCGGAAATCGGATTCCTGATGTGGCTGCCGAGCGCACTGGGAAAGACAAAAGGATTGAGCAGCGTGGGAGTGGGAGGGCTCATGATTTTCCCCTTCCTGGTGGGCATCGTGGCCATGCTCCTGAACTCCTGGCACTCCGACAAGACCGGTGAGCGCCGCCGGCACATTTGCATGCCATTCGCGCTGGGCGGCATCTTCCTTTTGGCGGGGGTGCTGATGAGCGGGCAATGGCCCATCCTGGCATTTGTTTTGGTTTGCCTGACGGCCATCGGGACGTATGGGCCGCTCGGGCCGTTCTGGACGATTCCCACTGAAAATCTCCCGCGAACCGTGGCGGCGACAGGCATGGGTGTGATTACCGCCATCGGCAGCCTCGGCGGGTTTTTTGGCCCCGTCGCCATGGGCTATCTCAACAAGCACAACGGGAATTTCCGCGATGGGTTCGCGCTGGTGGGCGTCACACTGCTGATTATTTCCGTCATGTCGTTATTCATCAAAAGTGTTCGCCCCACCGAAGCGAGACCATAACCTGCGCGCTGCAAAACATTGCAAGGAATACGGTAAATATTCGAGGGATTTGCAGGGGATTGTGGATAAACAAGAATTAATGTCTCGTTAAGTTCTTATTCCGCCCGTGGGAATAGAATCTTGCTCGTCCACTGATACATTTTTCGTATGCGCCGCAAAGCCAGCAAGTGCGACGCAAATCCGTGCCAACACTCCGTCGAAAACGATTTGGCCGCGCTTGCTGCATACCATTTTTGAAAAAACAAAGGAGAAGGCATGTCGGATATCGGACTAATGGCAGTTGATTGGGAAGCTCGCCTGGACCCCGGGCGGATGCGGCGAGAGAGGCTACAGCGAGCCAAGGATGCGCTCAAGAACTCGGATCTCGATGCGCTGTTCATCTTCCGCCCGGAGGATGCGCGCTATTTGACCGGCTACCGGCACCATCTGGGACCGGCGTTTGTCGTCGGCAACGCGGTTGTGGTGCTGACGAGAGATCATGAGCCGGTGCTGTGGACCATGGATTTCGAGCAGTGCCGCTATCGCATGCCGTGGTTCGACAAGGAGCAATTCCAGCCCCGTGCCAATTTCCGCGAAAAAGGCGGCGCGCAGCGTTGGGTCAAGCAAGCCGAGGGTTTTTTCGGCTCTTTTGCCGGCAAACGGGTGGGTATCGACATCTGGGATTTCAGTCTGGAAGCCGCCATTCGCGGTGCGCTGCCCAAAACGGAATTCTGCGATGGCTATGCAGCGGTTCTCATGCGCGCCAAGGAAATCAAGACGCAGGACGAAATCCTATGCCTCAAAATGGCCAACGCCTTCACCGAGGCGGCCATGGATCGCGCGATTGAAGCCCTGCGCCCGGGAATCAAGGAATGCGAACTTCTGGCCATCGCCTGGCACACCATGACGGCTCTCGGCAGCGAATGGACGCAGTGTTCCAACATTATTACGTCCGGCCCGAATACCGCGCCGTACCGCCGCTTCACTTCCGACCGCATCATCCGCAACGGAGATCTGGTCATCATTGACATCGGAGCCGGATACAATGGCTACTGGGGCGACATGACGCGGACATGGGTTTGCGGAAACGTGAAGCCCACTCAGGAAATGCGAGAAATGCATCAAAAGACTTACGATGCTCTCTTCAATGCCGCCGCGAAAGTGCGTCCCGGCGCGACCAATGCCGAAGTGTTTGAGGCTGCCGCGCCGCATGTGCTCGATAATCTCGGACACGCGGCCGGCCTATGCCCGTGGGAAAGCCCGCATTTCAGCTATGCCTCGAAGGACGCACCGATCGTGCTCAAGGAAGGAATGGTGCTCAATTTCGAACCCTACGTGGGCAAAGTGGGAGTCGGAGGCATTCGCCTGGAAAACGATCACATCGTGACGCATGATGGCGTGGAGATTTACACGACCTATCCATTTGACGAACGATTGGTCATCACTCCGCATCCCCTGGATGCTACAACCGCGCGAACGCGCCCTTGATGAGTCTGCAATGACTGATGAAGCTGCGAGCCTGGCCCTCCTTTCATTTCGACTGGACGGCCGGCTCGCAATCATTACTGGAGCCAGCAAAGGGATTGGGCGCACTTTCGCGCGCGCTTTTTCTCACGCGGGCGCGGAAGTCGTGTTGGTGAGCCGGCGGCGCGAAAACCTTCTGGAGGTCCAGAAGGAAATTGAGGTCGCGGGGGGCAAGGCCCACGTGGTTTGCGCGGATTTGACGCGGCTCGAGGAAATCCGATCCCTGGCCGAAAATGTTTCCAGGCTGATCCACGGCACGCAGGGAAAGCTGGTTCTCGTCAACAATGCCGGCTTCGCATTCACCAAACCGGCGCTGGAGGTGAGCGAAGAGGATTGGGACCGCATCCTGGACCTGCACGCCAAAGGCACTTTTTTTTGCTCGCAGGAGATTGGCCGGCTGATGATTGACCGCCATTACGGCAAGATCATCAATCTAAGCTCGACGTGGTCTGCGAGCACCGATGCCGGCAAAAGCGTGTACGGTCTTGCCAAAGCTGGAATCTCCTATTTGACCGCGGCTTTGTCCACGGAATGGGCGCCCTTGGGCGTGCGTGTGAATGCCATCGCGCCCTGTACCACGCTCAGCGAGAATACCCGCCTGCACGTGCAGCAGAATCCCGCCCGAAGCCAGCGATTGCTCGAGCGAATCAAACTCGGGCGGTTTGCGGAACCCGCGGACCTGGTCGGCGCCGCCGTGTTTTTGGCGAGTTCCGCATCGGATTTCATCACCGGCCACACCCTGTTCGTCGACGGTGGCTGGCACGCCGCAGGATGAGACCGGCATCGAATGCAAATGTGTGACCTAAATCATGCGGGAATAATCGAAATTATATAAATGCCACCCGCGAACTGCGAGCCATGCATCGTATGAAGATTGTAATCACGGATCATCGCTTCCCCAACATCGATCAGGAACTACGCGCCGTCCGGGAAGCAGGATGGGAACTGGTGGTCGGCCAGGTTTCGTCCGAAGAGCATCTCATTCATCTGTGCAAGGACGCGGATGGAGTGCTGGCGGGCCGCGCGCGCATCAATAAAAGAGTGATCGCGGCCATGGAGCGCTGCCGCATCATCGTGCGGTACGGAATTGGCGTGGAAACCATCGATATCCAGGCCGCCAATGATCGCGGCATCCTGGTGGCCAATGTGCCGGACTATTGCGTGGATGAGGTCTCCGACCACGCCCTCACTTTTCTGTTGATGCTCAGCCGTCAGGTATTTTCCGCCGTGGCTTTGGCCAAGAAGGAACGTTGGTCCCTTGCCGGCATGCCGCCATTGCACCGGCTGCGCGGCCAGATTTGTGGCCTGTTCGGTTTCGGAAGGATCGGATCGCTGCTCGCGCGCAAAGTATCGCAGCTCGGCATGCGCGTGCTGGTTCATGATCCGTACATGGCTGAAAGCCGGGCGCGCGAATGCGGCGTGGAGTCCTGTTCCTTCGAGAAACTCATCGAAGACTCGGATTTTATCTCCCTGCACGCTCCGCTCAACGAGGAGACTCGCCATCGATTTGGAGCGTCCACATTCGAGCGCATGAAGGCGACCGCGTCGATCATCAATACCGCGCGCGGAGAATTAATTGACCAGGACGCCCTGGTCGAGGCTCTTGACTCGGGCGAACTTTCCGGCGCCGCGCTCGACGTGCTGGAATTGCCGAACGCCGCGGCTCCCGTGCCGGCGGCTGTGGTGAATCATCCAAAAATCATTGTGACTCCGCACTCGGCTTGGCTGAGTGAAGAGGCGCGCACAACCCTGCAGGCCAGCGCCGTGGCGCAGGTCATCGCCACCTTGAAAGGTGAGAAGCCATATGGATTGATTCGCTCGGCGCAAATCCAGTAGAGGAATTGCGACGTCGCGGGAATTATCGGTTGTGACTTTTTTTGCCGTCATGCGATTCCGAATCCGGTAGTTTCGAATCGAACGGCAAATGGAACGCTGCAAGGTTACTGGGAAGGAGTCAAATAGGATGCGATTGAAACGTGCTGGCTTGCTGGCAGCCTCTGGGCTCTGTCTAGGATTTGTCTTATCGTGTGGCGGAATTGGTTGGGCGCAGTCGTCCTTGGCCGGCCCTTCCGGCTATCACCTGGTGAAGACGATTCCCGTGGGAGGCGATGGAGGGTGGGATTACTGCATCGTGGACGCCGGTGCACGCCGATTGTACGTTTCGCATGCCGACCGCGTGGTTGTGTTCAACGCCGACACGGACGCGATTGTCGGCGAGATTCCGGATACCACCGGAGTCCACGGCATCGCGCTCGCTCCGGATCTCGGCCGCGGTTTCACCAGCAACGGCCGCGCGAATTCCATCACGATATTCAACCTGAAATCGCTGCAGACCATCGCGACGGTCGCATCGGGCGGGCAGAACCCGGATTCGATTTTCTATGACGCGGCCACCAAGCGCGTGATCACCTTTAACGGCAAGAGCGGAAGCGCGACGGCCATCAATGCGCGCGACGGCAAAGTCCTTGGCACATTCGACGTGGGAGGCAAGCCGGAATTTGCCGCGGGCGCGGGAGATGGCCGCGTATTTGTGAATATCGAGGACAAGTCCCAAATCCTGCAAATCGATATGCACAAGCTGACGATCCTCAATCGCTGGTCGATTGCGCCTTGCGAGGAACCTTCCGGCCTCGCCATGGACAAGAAGGGCCGCCGCCTGTTCGCGGTATGCCACAACAACGTCATGGCCGTCGTGGACGCCGACAACGGGAAGGTGGTGGCCACGCCCGCCATCGGCGATAGCCCGGATGCCGCGGGATTCGATCCCGCCACGCGCCTGGCCTTCAGCTCGAATGGCGGTTCGGGCACCATCACCGTGGTGCATGAGGATTCACCCGACAAGTTTCGCATCGTTGAAAATGTTCCCACGCAAAAGTACGCGCGCACCATGGCCGTCGATTATCGCACCCACAATATTTTTCTCCCGACCGGTGTGTTCGAGGGGCCGATTCCTCCAGGCGCGAAGCGCCCGGCGATGAAACCGGGCTCCTTTGGCGTTTTGCTGGTATCCAAGAAGTGAGCGGAGAAGGGCGCAGAAAAACGTAAACAAACTGCCAGAGGTGTGTGCCGGAATTTACCTCACGTTGATTCCTGCGCACTCGCGGAAGTTTCACCGCTCGTTCGCGCTTCGATGAAAGCCTTGCCGTATCCCCGCCGCCGAAATCGTATTTATCTCTTCTCCTCAATTTTTTCCATCGCATCCCGCGGATGCTACCTTAGCAATTCCCAAGCAGGCAAATTGAACGGCTATACCCGCGAATTTTTCGGCGAAAAGCTTCGCGCCATTTTGCCCGCCCTGGGCGCGCATTCTCAAATGAGTCCGGGGCGAATCGCATGGAGTGCTGGTGAGCGCCATCGCGCCGGGCGTGTTCAGCACTTCGCTCAATTCCGGGCTGCTTGACGGAACCGATCGCGGGCGCGAACTTCTGGCGCGCACTCCCATGCAGAGGTTCGGATCGGCTGAGGAACTCGTGGGCGCCGCCGTGTACCTCGCTTCGGATAGCTCTTCGTTTACTACCGGGCAGGTTCTGGTGGTGGATGGCGGCTTCCTCGCCAGCGGTGTCAACCAATAGCGCTCCAGATTCCGCGTACTCGACGCGGAAGCCGTTGAATCCGCGCTTCAATTAAAGGATCAGCACTCGCCGTTTGTCCGGTGCATTCAATGTCAGCTGCTTGGAGTTAGATTTAACACTAAGTCCTTCGCCTTCGGCGTAACCTTGACCTTAACCCAGAGCGAATTAGCCCCCTTCCAGGAAACCTTGAAGTAGTGAACGCGTTTGGTGTCGCCCCGAGAGAACTGGAACCGACCGCGGTCGTCGGTTTGAGTAACTGCAATCTGGTCCTTCCAGCCAACATTACAGTCTTCGACTATCGCATTTGGCGCAGGATGGCCAGCAAAGTTTACAGTCCCAGAAAGTGCCTTCGCCTTTACGATGCGATCGACCACGATGACCTGATTCTGGCATAGTCCGGACGGTGCAATCGCCAACAAGAAAGTGCAAACTAAACCCAGAACGCAGGTAATTCGGACATGGCTACTCTCCATTCGCTACCTCTCAGTACTATCTCGGCGGGTGGCGAACCCTTCCGCATAGCTGGTGTGAAGGTTTTGGCTCTGCAGGCGCCGCATCCTTCCCGGATTTTGGGAAGGGTGCGGATTTTGACCCTGCTCCAGCTTTAACCTTCGCGAATCTTCATTCCGGCTATGCGAGTGGCGCATGTGGTTGGTCCTCGCACCCCTGAGTGGGTTTACCCGCGCACCCTTTACCCAACGCGCAAAGGGCGCAGCACCCTCCGATACAACCTCAAATCCCGAACAAATTCAACTCCCGTGCCAATCGTTTTGCGAGATATCTTTGTCTTTGTCACATGCGGGACACGAGACCCTTTCAACTGAATCACTCACGAAGAGCGCGCCAACCGCACGTGACATCAATCCTCTCACTCGCCCCGGCCCAGAAATTGGGGCCGGTCATTCATTGTTGCAAGTTCAAATCAATTTGATGCCGGATTCTGCCCCATCCGCCATGGAGACAACTCATTCCACTGGCGTAAATTATCGGCCGCCCAGGCGGTGGATTTACCGGCGTGGCATGAAGTGCAAGGATTGGGAATCTTGTATTTGTCCGTCATTTCCGGAGTGATGAAACGGAAAGTATGAGCATGGACAAAGCTTCCGGGAACGCCTTCGGTTTCAATGGCCGGCATGTGGCAGGCGACGCATTGGGCTTCCGGCACTTCCGCGTTTATGATGGGTGTGCTCTTCGACGGTGGCTGTGTGGGGACCGTTGGGAGATGACGGCCCATGACAATCCAGGCAAAGCTGATCAGGCGGCTTGCGGAGTTGCGCATAATTTCCCGTCCCGTGCACGTCGTGACAATCGAAGCAAGTTACTCCGCGGCGGTACATAACGCTCTGGACGAAATCGTTTCCCTGCATGCGGTTTTTGTGCGCGGTGCCATCAGGGAAATAATAGAAATTAGCAGGCTCGCCAATCGTGTGGGCTTCGAGCTTCCAGAAATCTTGCAGTTTCAATCCCACATGGTAGCCGACGGGCCAATCGTAGTATTTGCCCTCGATCGGATTTGAGAGGGGTTGACCTTGCGAGTGGCATTGGATGCAGGTGTCGCTGGCCGCTACATAGTCCATGTGAGCGGGATTTATTATGTTGGTCCGCGTGGGATGCGCGACATGCTCGCTGCCCGGACCGTGGCAACGCTCGCAGCCAACGTTCCACTCGGCGACCTGCTTGGTGTGAATGTCGTAGCCGACCGAATGACAGCCGTCACACAGCGGGCCTGTGGGGCGCTTCAAGTTGTCGGGAGGATAGTAGGCCGCCCACCAGTCGCCGCCTGCGGGGACCACGTATTTGCTCCATGTATGATTCGCCACTTGCCATTGCACCGGCAAGGGAAAGAAGTCGTCACCGATTTTCGTGAAGTAGCGCTGCTTCCACAGACTGCCGTAAACAAAGGCGACCTGATCTTTTGAAAATTTGAAGACCTTGTTTGTGGAAAGGTCGGGAATGATGGCGTCCGGATATTGGCGAGGGTCGCGTACCACGTTAGCCATGGGGGTCTTTCGCCAGTGCTGATAGATTTGTGCGTGACACTTTTCGCAGGCTTGCGATCCCACGTAGTGCGCTGAAGCGGATGCCTGCTTCTGCTGAGACTCCTCCTCTTGCGTCAATGGCTGAAGGCTTCGAATGTAGAGAACGAGCTTCCAACTGTCGTCGTCCTTCGCATGGTGAGGATTGCCCCAGGCGGGCATTCCCGTCAACTCGACTCCATTTTCGATGATGTAATGAATTTCACCGTCGGTGAGGTGTTGCGTTTGCGCGCCGCGGAGGTCCGGCACGCGTGGATAAAGCGACTGGCCCACAGGTGTCAATCCGCTGGCGTCATGTCCATGGCAGGTTTCGCAATGGGCGGCAAACGCTTCGCGGCCGTCTTCCAGATTTTCCGGAGTCGCTTCCAGCGGATTTTTTTCCTGGCGCGCGGCATTGGGAATCGAAAAATTTCGTGCGAAGCGGGCAACGGAGATCTCCAGGCGAGAAGGCTGATTCGTGGCGCGAAAGCCGCGATGAATCCACAGCGCCGCAAATGACACGCCTAGAAGAAGGATGAAGAGCGATCCAATGAGAAACGATTTCCAAGCTTTCATACCGCTCTCCTCCATCGAACCCCATCCAGTTTATTGCTCCCCGGTCTTTTACGCGACGACGTAAGGGGCACACTCCCACATCGTGAGCCACTCTTCGATGCAACCTCAAACCCGCGACAAATTCAACTCCCTCGTGAACCCCGTCGAGCGCCCCGCGCGGCCGATGAATCCGATGATCTCCATTGGGGCGACGAATCGTCAAGGGCTTCGCCGTTGGCTTGGCAGAGATGAGCCATCAGCGGATCGCGAGCAAAATCCTTGACGGCGGAATCGCTTGGCGATAGCATCGCCGGCAATTCCCTCTGGAGTGGCCAAGTCCACTCCCAATCCAAACTTCGGTTCAGGAGGCAAGCGCCATGGGCAAGATTGCAGCGCTGCTCTATGGAATCGTCGCATACCTGATTTTCATCGTGACGTTCCTCTACGCCATCGGTTTTGTGGGAAATTTCTTCGTTCCCAAATCCATCGATTCCGGCGCGGGAGTTTTTTCCGTCGAGGCGCTGGTGATCGACGCGATTTTGCTGGGCATTTTCGCCATCCAGCACAGCGTGATGGCCCGCCAGTGGTTCAAGCGCGCGTGGACGAAGATTGTTCCGCGCCCCGTCGAACGCACCACCTACGTCCTGCTCGCCAGCCTCTGCCTCGACTTGCTTTTTTGGCAGTGGAGGCCGATGACCGAAACCGTGTGGAACGTCCAGAACACCGCCGGGCATGTGGATACTTATCGTTCTGTTCGCTCTTGGATGGCTTACCGTTTTTGGGAGCACCCTGCTGGTCAGCCACGCCGACCTTTTTGGCTTGCGGCAGGTGACATTTTATCTGCGCGGGCAGCACTACGAGCCGGTTGGATTCAAGATGCCAATGATCTACAAGCATGTTCGCCATCCGCTCTACCTCGGATTTCTCATCGCTTTCTGGGCCACGCCCCGGATGACCTACGGCCATCTGCTGTTTTCCGTCGCGACCACGGGCTACATCCTCCTGGCGATCCAATTCGAAGAGCGCGACCTGATTTCATACTTCGGAGACGCTTACCGGCAGTACCGCGTGAGCACGCCGATGATCCTGCCATTCGGCAGGCGCTCGAAATGATGCTGCCGATGATCCAAGGTGAGGCGTCCAGAATTTGAAACCACCCAACCTTCAAACAAGAAGCATGCCGCCCTCCAGGCAAGCCGCAAAGATGCCCAGGCGTTTCTCGTCTGCGTGCCCTTGCGATAATTTATCTCTAATGGGGGCCGGGACAGGGGCTTCGAGGCGAGGTTGCAACCCGCATTGACGCGCCTCTGCGACTTTGCTATGTTGCGGCAGCGGTAAACCGGAGCTGACCTGTGAAGCGTCGAGCGACCCGCACCTCGAAACCCTCTCGCGGCAGTTCTAAAGCACAGAAAAGTAAGGCAGTTAAAGGCGGTTCGAAGGTTCCGCCCACGCCTCCCGATCCGGACGCGCCGGCGCGCCAGGCGCAACTCGGCTTCTACGAGGAAGCTTTGAAATATTTTCAGGCGCAGAAATTTGCGCGCGCCAAGCAGTCGCTCGAGCGCGTCCTCGAAGGCCCCAGCAAGGAATTGCGCGACCGCGCGCAGATGCATATGCGCATCTGCGATCAGCGCGTCACACGCGAGCCCGCTCCGGCGGCCAAGACCGCGGAAGATCATTACACCCAAGGCGTGGCGCTGATGAATCTGGGACGCTGGGACGAAGCGCGCGAACATCTCGACCGCGCCCGCAAGGCCGCGCCCAAAGCCGATCATATTGTCTACGCCATGGCCGCGCTCGATTGCCTGACCGGCGAAGCGGATTCCGCGATGCAAAATCTGAAGATCGCCATTCAGCTGCGCCCGGAAAACCGCTACCACGCGCGCAACGACGAGGATTTTTCTTTTTTGCAGGAAGATCCGCGATTCACAGAACTTCTCTACCCGGAGCGGGAAAGTTCCGCGGGTTAGTCCTCCTCATTCATTCTTGTGAAGAAAAAACCTCATGGAGAGGCGCGGCCGGTGCGCATTGTGGCGCTCGGCGGTGGCACAGGCTTGTCCATGGTCTTGCGCGGTTTGAAGGAATACATGGCCGGCCCGCGCAAGGAACGCGTGCCGCGGCCCATCGCGGATCTGGCGGCGGTCGTCACGGTGAGCGATGACGGAGGCAGCTCCGGGCGCTTGCGCCGTGAATACCGCGTGCTTCCCCCCGGCGACATTCGCAATTGCATGGCGGCGCTTTCGAAGGATGAACTCCTGCTGGCGCGTTTGTTTCAGTATCGCTTTCCCGCGGGAAGGGGACTCGCGGGCCACAGTTTCGGAAATTTGTTCCTGACGGCGCTGACCAACGTCACCGGAGATTTCACCGAAGCCGTGCGCGTTTCCTCGCGCGTGCTGGCGATTCGCGGGCGAATTTATCCCGCCACGGCGCAGAATGTGACACTCGAAGCGGAACTTGTGGACGGCACGATCGTCGCCGGGGAGACAAATATATCTCGCTCGCGCCAACCCATCCGCCGCGTGAGACTGATTCCACGGAGCGCGCGACCTTTGCCCGAAGTGCTGGAAGCGATTCACGCCGCGGACCTGATCCTGGTGGGGCCGGGATCGCTCTATACCAGCATCATTCCCAATTTGCTGATCGAAAAAGTGACCCGCGCGATTCATGCTTCGCATGCTACGCGCGTCTACATTGCGAACTTGATGACCCAGCCGGGTGAAACGCAGCATTATTCAGTGGCCGATCATGTGCGCGCGATTTACCAGCACAGCCGCGAGGGATTGTTCGACGCCGTGGTGGTGAACCGCACGCGCGTGGCTCCGCGCCTCCGCTTGACGTATGCCGCGCAGGGCGCCGCCCCGGTGGACCCTTCGCTGCCCGAATTACTGAAAATGGGTTTGCGCATCGTCACCGGCGACCTGCTGATTCAGCGCGGAGTTGTCCGGCACGACCAGTCGCGCCTCGCGAAGCTGCTGATGGAACATTTCGTGCTGCGCGGCTCGAGGCGCTAGCCGCGGACACGCGCGGATTGCGCGCCTCCCTCCCGGTGGCGGATACGAAACCCGCGGAGTTGCACCGGCTCCCCCGGACTTCGTATACTGACCGGCGCTGCCCGAAAGGCTTTGGATGCGCCTGCAAATCAGACTGGATGCAACACCGCGTCAAATCGCACCGCATACGCACCCTTCGTTTTTTTTAAATCAGCATTTGATCCGCAGCCAGGCCCTCGTATTCATTCCACAATTTGCCGAAATCGTAAGCGATTCTTTCAGGAGGATTTTATGAGTGCGCCCGCACATGACGAATTGAATGTGTACAAGTCCGCGGATGCGCGGTTCGAGCTTGCTGTGCAGAAATTGGGGCTCGAGGAAGGCCTTTACCGCTATCTGAAATATCCCAGCAAGGAAATCACGGTGTACATTCCGGTGGCGCGAGATAACGGCCATTTAGAAGTGTTTATCGGTTACCGCGTATTGCATTCGGCGGTGCGCGGGCCGGGCAAGGGAGGCATCCGTTTTGCGCCCGACGTTTCGATTGACGAAGTGCGCGCCCTGGCCGCCTGGATGACCTGGAAATGCGCGCTGGTTGATATTCCTTTCGGCGGCGCCAAAGGCGGGGTGATTTGCGATCCCTCGAAACTCTCGAAAACCGAGCTCGAACGCATAACCCGGCGCTACACCGCCGAATTGAGCGAATGGCTGGGTCCGGAGCGCGACGTCCCGGCGCCGGATATCGGCACCAACGACCAGACCATGGCCTGGGTCATGGATACGTACTCGATGCACGTTCGCCAGGCCACCACCGCCGTGGTCACCGGCAAACCTCTTGCTTTGGGAGGCTCGCAAGGACGCAAGGAAGCCACCGGCCGCGGGCTCATGATTTGCTGCGATAAGGCGCTTGAAAAACTGAAGATGAAGCGCGAAGGCTGCCGCGTCATCATTCAGGGATTCGGCAATGTGGGCTCGCAGGGCGCGCTGCTGATGCACGCCGCGGGCTACAAAGTCATCGGCGTGGCCGATATTCATGGCGGTCTTTACAACGAAAAGGGCTTCGACATTCCCAAGCTCGTGGACTGGGTCTACGAACAAAAGAAGCCTCTGCCGGAATTTCCCGCGGGCGGCCAGAAAATGTCCGCGCAGGAGGTGCTCTTCCATCCTTGCGACATCCTGGTTCCGGCGGCCACGGAAAACCAGATCACCACGGAAAACGCGAACCGCGTGGATTGCCGCATCCTGTGCGAAGGCGCCAACGGCCCCACCACGTTTCTCGCCGATCCCATCATCGAGAAGAAGGGAATTTTCATCATTCCCGATATTCTGGGCAACGCCGGCGGCGTCACCGTGAGTTACTTCGAATGGGTGCAGGACCGCCAGGGATTTTTCTGGCGGGAGGACGAAGTCAACGATCGGCTGAAGCACATGATGGAAACGAGCTTCGACACCGTGGTGCGCTACGCGGAAACCCACAACGTCAACAATCGTATTGCCGCTTATATCGTGGCTATCGATCGCGTGGCAAAGGCATTGAAGCTCCGCGGAATTTATGCGTAAATGCCTGCCAAGCGAATTTTGCGGCGGAGGTGAGTCTGAATCCTGATCGCATATCTCCCGGAGCACTGAAGACCGAAGAGGAGCACCGCCGCGACATTTGCGCAGCTGGACGGTGGATTTACGCGCACGATTACGTCGCATCCACCGATGGAAATATTTCCCTGCGGCTCGATCCCCGGCGCATTCTTGCTTCGCCCACGGGCATCAGCAAAGGCATGATGACTCCCGAGGATCTGGTGATTACCGACCTCGAAGGCCGCAAACTCAGCGGACACCGCAACCCCTCCTCGGAATTGGCCATGCATCTGCTGATTTACCGGCGGCGGCCGGACGTGAATGCCGTGTGTCACGCGCATCCGCCGGTGGCCACCGGGTATGCCGCCGCGGGCATTCCGCTCAATCGCGCCATTCTTTGCGAATTGGTTCTGGCGCTGGGCTCCGTGCCGGTCGCGCCGTATGGCACGCCGGGAACTGCGGAGTTGACCGACGCGCTTGAGCCTCTGGTGCAGAGCTACGACGCCATCCTGCTTGCCAATCACGGAGTGGTCACCTGCGGCCATGACCTGCTCACCGCATTTTTCCGCATGGAAACCACCGAACATTTTGCGCGTGTGGCCCTGGTGACGGAACTGCTCGGCAAACAAGTCTTGCTTTCCAGTGGAGATGTGAAAAAATTGCTCGCGGCGCGCACGCGTTACGGCACCCAGACGGTTTCCTCGGTGGGACCGGGTTCGCCGGTCACCTCCGATGGGGAAGAGGGCGACCGCGTGACGCTCACGCAGCGCGAACTCGAAACTCTGGTGGAGGAAGCGGTGCGCAAAGATCGCGCGCGGCGCTGAATCGGCCGGTTGCATGCATTCGGAAGGCGTTTCGTCGGAGGATGAAGAATGGGCGAAGCTCTGGGAATGATCGAGACCCGCGGGCTGGTGGCGATGATTGAAGCCTCGGACGCGATGGTGAAAGCGGCCAAGGTCACGCTGGTGGGTTGGGAAAAAATCGGCTCGGGCTACGTCACCGCGCTGGTGCGCGGCGATGTGGCGGCCGTCAAGGCGGCCACCGATGCCGGAGCGGCTGCGGCGCGGCGCGTGGGCGAATTGATCGCCGTGCACGTGATTCCGCGGCCGCACCAATCGCTCGAAGACGTGCTGCCCATCGGCAAGACGCCGATGACCGCCGGCGCGAAGTAATTTCCGGCTGCTGCTGCCGGAGCCATCACGGCGCGGCACGTTGCGCCGAAGTATCGGTCTTCCTCCCGATGAACCACAATTTGAGTATTCACAACCGAAGGTCGGCTGTAAACTCTCACCCATGATTCTCGCCCGCATCGTCGGCACCGTGGTCTCCACGCGCAAGGACGCGCGCCTGGAAGGCAAAAAACTTCTCATCGTAAAACCCATCAGCCCGGAAGGCGCGGACGAATCCGGGTATTTGATCGCCGTGGATACCGTGGACGCCGGATTTCGCGAAACGGTTCTAATCGTGTCGGGAAGTTCCGCGCGCAACGCCGCCGAATGCAAGGACCGTCCGGTGGATGCCGCGATAATCGGCATCGTCGATTCCATCAAGCTCGATGCGCTGCACGAAGCGGAGCTGGCCGCGGCGCGCAAGAAATAATTCTCAGCGGCGCCGCGCGAAACGCGCATGTTTCCCGCGCCGCAATTTCAGTTGGTTTCAATGAGGAGAAATCCGCTTTGTTCCTGGGACGCGTGATCGGCAACGTGGTGGCCACGATGAAGAACGATTCGCTCGTCGGCCAGCGCTTGCTGATTGTCCAGCCCATTGACCGCCACGGTCGCGATACCGGAAAAACTCTGGTGGCGCTCGATTCCGTGGGCGCCGGAGCCGGCGAAACGATCTATTGGTGCCGCGGCAAGGAAGCCAGCTTCCCGTTTCTTCCCGTGGAAGTTCCCACCGAGGCGACCATCGTGGGAATCGTGGATGCCATCAACATTCCATCCTCGGACGCGAAGGCCTGAATGCTGATCGGACGCGTTATCGGCGACGTGGTGGCGACGCAGAAAGCGGCGTCGCATGAAGGGCGCAAAATCCTAGTGGTCCAGCCGCTGAATCTCGACGGCTCGGATCGCGGCGAAGCCGTCCTGGCGCTCGACGCCGTGGATGCCGGAATCGGCGAGCGCGTCCTGCTGACCACCGAGGGATATTCGGCCATGACCTCCGTGGGCCGCCCCAATTCGCCGATTGATTGCGCGGTCATTGGCGTCATAGATTCCGTGGACTTAATCGCCGGCGTGAAATAATTTCCACCCGCTGGTATCCGCCCTCCCGCTCCCAATTTCAGGACGCAAAGAAAACCGCTGCGGGCGGAATTTCCCTCCGCCAACTCCGCCCGCAGGAAATTGTTTTCGATCATTGAGCGATTTCGACGTAGCGTGTCTTTCCCCGGAAGTGAACTTCCGAAATCACGTTGCTTGCCACCACCACCGAGGAGGAGTCGGCCTTCGAACTGGAATCCTTCCACTGCACGGGAGCTTCGGCCACCACCTTGCCATTGTGTTTGAAGGTTATTTTGGCGCCGTCCACCACCACATCGTAGTCTCCGGAATTGAGCGTCTTGCCGGCGAGCGTGGCGGAATTCAGCAGCGTCAGGCTGCTTTTCACCACCGACTCGGAATCTTTGGCCATGGTCAGTTGAGGCATCATGGGCACCGCAAAAGCCAACACTGTGAGAATCGCAAACATGCGGACCACGGATCGTTTCATAAATCTCCTCCTCCTGGATCGAATTGCCCCTTGCCGTTCATTAGACGCGGGGTGATGCGCTTCGAAAGCAAATTCACAAACGATTTACGGAAACGTTTTTTCGTATACGAGAAAACGGATTCCGTTTGCGTGTGCACACACGTTTCCCGTTTGCGGACGCTGTATTGTTCCCGCGTCCCGGGATTTGTGTTTGCGCTGCATCCAGTTATACGCGCCACCATCCGGGAAAGTTCACGCGGGCAAGGAAATTTTTATCTTCTCCGGTTTGACTCTCTTGCGGCGCTAATCAATAATCGCGGGCATGATTGGATCGCTTCGCGGCAAGCTGATCGACAAACGGCCGAACCAGGTGCTGCTGGACGTGGGCGGCGTGGGCTATGTGGTGCAGGTTCCGCTTTCGACGTTCACGGGCCTGGGGGCTCTGCACCAGGAAACCACTCTGCTGGTGCACACCCATGTGCGCGAGGACCAATTTTTGCTGTTCGGATTTTTGACCGCGCGCGAGAAACATTGTTTTGAGCTTTTGATTTCCGCTTCCGGCGTGGGACCTTCGCTCGCGCTGAAAATTCTTTCGGGAATGAATCTGGACGAGTTGGTGCCAGCCATTCGCACCGGCGATCTGGCGCAGCTCGTGCGCATTCCCGGCGTGGGCCGCAAGACCGCCGAGCGCATCGTGGTTGAGTTGCGTGATAAACTGGCGGCCATTGACGTGCCGCAGGCTGGAAAACCGCCCAGCCGCTCGCAGCTCGAATCCGACGTGACCTCGGCGCTCGAAAACCTGGGCTACGACCCTCGCGCCATCGAAAAGGCCATGGAAACGTCGCGCGCCTCGGCAGGCTCGGATTTCGAAACGCTGCTGCGCGGCGCATTGCAGATTCTCGGCGCCGCGGCCATGCAAAAATCCGCGTCCGCGGGTGACCGCAGCTGATCCGCGCACGACCGCGCTTGCGAACGGCTCACCGAAAGCGAGCGCCGCATCGGCGTTTTTGAGGGAGAATAGATGCAGCCGAAAATGGCCGCCGAGGGACATTCGCGAATCATTTCCGGGCGCGCGCTCGATGAAGACGCGCGGGTGGAAGCCAGCGTCCGCCCGCAACAGTTGTCCGATTACATCGGGCAAAACCGCGTAAAGGAAAATCTGCAGATTGCCGTGGAAGCGGCGCGCACCCGCGGCGAAGCGCTCGACCACGTGCTGCTCTACGGCCCTCCGGGATTGGGCAAGACTACACTCGCGCAAATCCTGGCCAATGAAATGGGTTCGGCCATCAAAATCAGCTCCGGGCCGCTGCTCGAGAAAAAAGGCGATTTGACCGCGGTCCTGACCTCGCTCGACGCGCGCGATTTTTTCTTCCTGGATGAAATCCACCGCTTGCAGCCGGCGCTCGAGGAAATTCTCTATCCCGCGATGGAGGATTTTCGCGTGGATTTGATCATCGGGCAGGGGCCCGGAGCGCGCGTGCATCCCTATCAATTGAACCGCTTCACGCTGATCGGCGCCACCACGCGCGCCGGGTTGATCATGGCTCCGCTGCGCTCGAGATTCGGCATCGTGCACCGCCTGGATTTTTATTCGCCCGAGGATTTGCTGAAGATTGTCATGCGCTCGGCAAAAATCCTGGGCATATCGGTGGAAGAAGATGGCGCGCGCGAAATTGCCCGGCGCAGCCGGGGCACCCCGCGCGTGGCCAACCGGCTGCTGCGCCGCGTGCGCGATTTTGCGGAAGTGCGCGCCAAGGGCCATATCACTATCAGTGTGGCGCGCGACGCGCTGGACATGCTGGGCGTGGATGAGCACGGCCTGGACGATGTGGACCGCAACCTGATGTTGACCATCATCCAGAAATATTCCGGCGGGCCGGTGGGCTTGAACACCATCGCCGCATCCCTCAGCGAGGAAGAAGACGCCATCGAGGAAATCTACGAGCCGTACTTGATGCAGCTCGGCTTGCTCGACCGCACCCAGCGGGGCCGCGTTGCCACGGCCCTGGCTTATCAACATTTCGGGATCGCCGAGCCTCGCCGCCAGCCCGGCTTGTTCTGATTCCCATTCGCGATTCTTCCGCCAGGAAAATCGGTGCGCATCTTCCCATGAAGACAATCTATTTATCCCTGGGATCAAATATCGGTGATCGCGCGGAAAATATCGCGCGCGCCGTTGCCGCGCTTGCCGAACATGGCGTGCGCGTCACGCGGCAATCGTCGCTTTATGAAACGGAGCCCGTTGAACTGCGCGAGCAGGAGTGGTTTTTGAACGGCGTGGTTTCGGCGCAAACCGATCTTGCGCCGCGCGATTTGATGGCGGCGCTGCTGGCCATCGAACGATCGCTTGGGCGCGAGCGAACCGTTCCCAAAGGTCCGCGCATCATCGACATCGATATTTTATTGTTTGGCGATGACGTGGTGAAGGAGCCGCAACTGGAAATTCCTCATCCGCGCATGGCGGCGCGGCGCTTTGTGCTGGTGCCCTTTGCGGAAATCGCGCCGGATGCCTGTCACCCAGTGCTTCGGAAATCGATTGGCGCTCTTTTAAGCGAAACTCCGGACCGAAGCGAGGTCCGCATGTTTCGTTAATTCGCCGCGCAGAAGATCCCGCCGCGGTTTACAGATGCTCGATTTCCTTGCGTTCCTTTTCCCGCTTCTTGCGGTCTTCCTCTTCCAGGCGCTCGAATTCCGCCATTTCTTCCTCGCTCATTTGATACTCCTCGCGCGAAACGAACATAGCGTCGCTGCGCGCCCCCCGGGCTTTGCGCCGCGCGCGCACGCGTTTCTTCTGGAACGAAAAATCGCTCATGCTGCGAATGGGTTCCTCGATGGCTCCGGCTTCCAGTAGCAGGTCGCTCACTTTTTCAAGGAACTCGTTCAAGTGGTATGGCTTTAGGGAGTAAGGCAAGCCTTCGCGTTCGAGCACCGGCTGCGCTTCCCGTGCCGCCAGAATGGGCACGAGAAACAGCACGCGAATCCGCTTGGGTCCCGGACTCTGCGGCTGGGCATCGGGAGGCGCATCCGCCACGCCTTGCGCCAAATCCCGCAGCGTCGTGAAGATTGGACCACGCAGGTCGGTGAGCGCCACATTGACGACCACCAGATTCCATGTGCCGCTGGCGATTTCGGCCATGGCATGGGACGCCAGCGGGACAATGCGCACTCGCCAGCCGTCCACGTCCAGGACCTGCTTGAGCGCGCGCTGGCTCACCACGTCGTCGTCGATGATCAGGATCCCGACTTCGCCCACGAATCGTCCTTTGCAAGCCTTTTCGTCAGTATAGGCGCGGGCATTAGCCCCGGGGGCGGTTTCCAGGCCAGCGGTGACTCCGGGGAACTTGTCCCGCCGTACAGGCGAAATAAAAGCGAAATATTTCTCTTGACATAGCGAACAAAAGGCGAATATATTCTCTCCCGTGCGGCGAGACGCCAATGACCACTGCTTTCACTCTTCGGACCGAGCCTGCGACGCCCAAGCGTCCTCGTCTTTGCCCGGAGCAGACCAGTCTCACCCTTTTCCCTCCCGCCGCTCGCCACGGCACCTGTGAGCCCCTGTGCGACGCTTCCGCGCCCACTCTGGACGCCACCCAGAGAACGAAGCCCGCAACGGAACTGGTCGGCATTGCGCGTCTCGCTGCATCCTCCCCTCGCGCGGAAGCCAAGCGCGGGACGGAGTATTTCCTCCTGCCGGTGCGTTCCATATTGAACCACTGCCAATCCGAGCGCGTCCCCTTTGAATGGACAGTCAACCCCTATCGCGGCTGCGAATTCGGCTGCAAGTATTGCTACGCGCGCTATACCCATGAATACATGGAGCTGGACGGCTCCGAATTCGAGAAGAAAATTTACGTGAAGCAGGATGCTGCTGCGCTGGCTGCTCGCGACCTTTGCTCCCCGCGCATCGAGGGGAAGCACATCGCCATCGGCACGGCCACGGATCCTTACCAGCCGGCGGAACGAGAATTCGGCGCCACGCGCGCCATCCTCGAAAAAATGGCCGAGCGCGAAGGGCTTAGCCTGTCCATCACCACAAAATCCAATCAAGTCGTGCGGGACATCGATTTACTGCGGCGGATTGCGCAAAAGTCTTCGATCAGCGTGAATTTGAGCGTCACCACGTTGCGCACCCGCCTGGCGCGCATGCTCGAGCCGCGCGCCCCGCGCCCCGATCTGCGCCTTGCCGCCGTGCGCCAGTTGCGCGATGCGGGCATCGATGCGGGCGTGCTGGCCATGCCCGTGATTCCCGGCCTCACCGATAGCGAAGAGGATTTGGACGCACTGGCGCGGGCTGTGCGGGATTCGGGAGCGATGTGGTTCGCGACGAGTTTCCTGTTTCTGATGCCCTCGGCGCTCAAGCAGTTCATGCCGTTCATTGAAGAAAAATTCCCGAAGCTGGCCCGCCGCTACCACGCCTGGTACGGCCATCACGGTAGCGTCCCCGACGCATACCGCAAGGAAATCAAGGAGCGCGTCGAGAATCTGCGGCGGAAATATCAACTCGGCGTGCGCCCTCCGAGAACCGGAGTCCATGCGTTGCACACTTCGCCGCAATTACCGCTCTTGCTCGAAAAAGGAGCCTGACCATGCCGCGCCGAAGGACTCGCCGGAAGCCCGTAAAGAAAATGCAGCCTGCCGCGCCGATGGCCGGCGTTCCTCCAATGCCGGAGGAAAGACCCGTTCGCGGAGTGAAGCTGAAGACCGTCTCGACATTCACAATGATTGTCGCCATCCTGTGTCTCGGCGCCTACCTGGCGGGCCGCACGCCGTCACCCGCCGAGGCCGCCACCAATCCCGCGGCGCAGCAAAAGGAGCAGCCTATGTTTCTCGGCTTGCAAACGGCCACCTACGACGTTCGCGATTTGGCAAAAGCCAAGGCCTGGTACTCCAAAGTTTTGGGAGAGCAGCCCTATTTTGATCAGCCTTTTTACGTGGGTTTCCACGTCGGCCCCTATGAATTGGGTATTGTGCCGCAGGAAAACGCCGCGGCAAAACGCGGCCGCGCGGGAGTGGCTTACTGGGGAGTTGCGGATGCCCGCGCCGCTTGCCAGCGGCTTTTGGATTTAGGAGCCACGCCGCTCGAACCGGTGCAGGACGTGGGCGATGGGATATTGGTCGCGGCCGTGCACGATCCCTTTGGAAATATTCTGGGAGTGATTCAAAATCCGCACTTCCAGCAGGATGGGAAGTAAACGGGTCTAAAAAAGCGGAGGGAAAATGAGCGCCGGCCCGATTCAGGCTCTTTCTCTTTCGAGCGGGAGGCGCTTACCGAAAATATCGAATTCGGCGAGTACCATATCCACCACGGATTCGTCGCCGAATTGCGAATTGAGCATGGCGTGGTAGAGCGGCCGGTGAGGCCATTCCTTGCCGAAATAATGGCGGATGAAAGCGGCGCGCTCCGTGTCAATTTCTTCCACCAGCTTGCGGGCTTCCTGTTCGCTTTTCCCCAGCAATTTCACGCGGCGGATTTTTTCTTCGAGCGGAGCGTAGACGAAAATGCGCAGCACATCCGGACGGTCGCGCAAAAAAAAGGGAGAACCGCGGCCGACGATGACGCACTGCCCCTGCGCGGCTACGTCCTCCACCACTTTGCGGAGGATCGTGAACATCCGGTCGGTGTTGAACTCCTGAGTTTCCTGGAGAGGCAGCGATCGCTCGTAGCTGCCCCGGGCGTAGACGCGAAAGAGGCGCGAGAGCAGGGAATCCACGCGCTCATCGCAACGCTGCGCGGCTTTGGGATCTACTTTGGCCACCCGCGCGATTTCCGCGGTGATGTTCTGATCCCACAATTTCCATCCCAGCTTTTCTGAAAGCTTGCGGGCGATATTGGCTCCGCCACTGCCATATTCCCGTTCGACTGTGATGACCCGGAACTGCATCGAAGCCTCCCGTGGGCCTCAGTGTACTGCAATTGGCCCCCCCGGTTTCGATTTCCTCATCAGGAAGACGAAGGGAATCATAAGCAAAACGCCCACGCCAAGCATCCAAAAATTATCGATGTACGCGAGCATGGTGGCCTGCTGGCCAATCCTCGCCGCCACCAATCCATACGCTTGCCGGGAAGCCTCGTAGGCGCTCGATCCGCGGGAGATGAACATGTGCGTGGCGGAGGCCATCAACGCCGCGAAAGTTCCGTTGCCGGAATGAACGTGCGCGCTGAGATTCGATTGATGCACCTGTGCGCGCCGCGAAAGCATGGTGGTGACCACGGAGATACCCACGCTGCCGCCGATGTTGCGCGCCAGATTGATCAGGCCGGAAGCGTCGTTGTTTTTTCCGGGCGGAAGAAACGCATAGGCCGCGGTGTTGATGGGCACGAATAAAAACGCAAGCCCCAGAGCCTGGTAGACGCGCGCCACCGCCGCGGTGCGGAAATCGATGGCGGTATCGAAGTGCGTCATATGAAACAAGGAAAAGGCCAGCAGCGAGAGCCCGAAAAGCAGCAGCAAGCGCGCGTCATATTTCGATAGCAACCATCCCACCAGCGGCATGGATAGAATAATGGCGAATCCTCCGGGCATGAGCGCCAGCCCCGATTGCTCCGCCGAGTATCCCATCAGCGTCTGCATGAACAGCGGGAGAAGCACGGTGCTGGCCATCAGCGCAAATCCCACCATGAACATCAACAGGTTGCCGATGGCGAAGGATCGCTCGCGGAATAGATGCAGGTCGATGATGGGATGTTTGTGAAACCATTCCCAGAAAATCACGGCGACGAGCGCCGTGACGCTGAGAATGGTCATGAGCAGGATGAAATGCGAGCCGAACCAATCGTCGCGCTCTCCTTTGTCGAGCACCACTTGCATCGCTCCGAGCCCCACGGCCAGCAGCCCCAGTCCGATTCCGTCAATGCGGAATCCGGATTTTTTCGCCTTCTTCATGTACGGCGGATCGGAAATCAGCCGTTGGGTGAGGAAAAGCGAGAGGATTCCCACGGGAATATTGATGAAGAAAATCCAGCGCCATGTGAAATTGTCGGTAATCCATCCGCCGAGGGTGGGGCCGATGGCCGGCGCCAGCACCACGGCCATGCCGTACACGGCAAAAGCCATGCCGCGCTGTTTGGGCGAAAACGTGTCGGCGAGAATTGCCTGCTCGCTCGGCTGCAGCCCGCCGCCGCCCGCACCCTGCAGAACTCGGAAAAATATCAGCGCTCCCAGGCTGGGCGCGAGCCCGCACATGAAGGAGCTCAGCGTGAAAATGGCCACGCAGGCCATGTAAAAACGCTTGCGCCCGATGAGCGATGAGAACCATCCGCTGAGCGGCAGCACAATAGCGTTGGAGACAAGGTAGGAGGTGAGGACCCAGGTGCTTTCATCCACACTGGCCGAGAGGCTGCCGGCAATGTGCGGCAGCGAAACGTTGGCCACGCTGGTGTCCAGCACTTCCATGAACGTCGCCAGCGTCACGGTGAGCGCGATAACCCAAGGATTGACGGCACGTGTCCTGTTTTGTCCGGGAGTTTCCATCGCCAGGGGGTCTTGAGGTTACTTCAGATACACTTTGGGCTCGACGGACATGCCGAGGCGCAGGTAGTGGTCGCTGTCTTCGCCGCGATCGAGAACTATTTTCACCGGGACGCGCTGCACAACTTTCACGTAGTTTCCCGTGGCGTTTTCCGGGGGCAGCAGGCTCAGCCGCGCGCCGCTCGATCCGGCGATGCTGTCCACGTGGCCGTGGTAGGTGCGGCCATTGGCGTCGACTTTGATGTCCACGTGCTGACCCGGCCGCATGTATTTCAATTGAGTTTCCTTGAAATTGGCGGTCACCCAGACGTCATTGAGCGGCACGATGGAAAGCAGTTGCTGTCCCGGTTGGACGTTCATTCCCACTTCCACGTTTTTCGTCACCACGCCGTCGACAGGGGCGATGATTTTTGTGTATTGCAGGTTGAGTTCGGCTTGCTCCAGACCGGCCTCCTTGAGTTTTGCGTCCGCTTCGGCGGATTGCGCGCGAGCCCGCGTGGAAGCCACTTGCTGCGGCCCGGTCTGCGAAGCGCGCAGTGCCGCTTCGGATTGCAGCAGTTTCGCGCGTGCGGAGGTCACTTGATGTTCGGCGGCGGACGCCGAAGCTCGCGCCGCAGCCACAGCGGCGGCATTGGCCTTGGCCGCGGCCACCGCCTGGTCGTACATCTGCTCTGAGATTTCCTGTTTGTCGACCAGTTGTTTGTAGCGGATCAAGTCGGCCTGGGCCTTTACATTATTTGCTTCCGCCGAGGCAAGTTGAGCATTGGCCGCGTCGAATTGCTGTTGCGCGGTGGCGATTCCGGCGCGCGTGTTTTCCACGTCCGCTTCGGAAGAAGAGGTCTGGCTCGAGGTGTTCACCGAAGCTACGGGAACCGTCAAATTCAGCGATCGCGCCGTGGCTTCCGCGTCGGCCAGGTCGGCCTGCGCGCGGTCGACGGCGACCTGGTAATCCTTGGGATCGATTTCCACCAGCACCGTTCCGGCCTTCACGTACTGGTTGTCATCCACGTTGACTTTGAGGACGTATCCAGAAATGCGCGAGCTTAGAGGCATCAGATGGCCGTCGATAGCCGCGTCGTCCGTCGATTCGTAGCTCGAGAAATAGCGGTAGGCGAAATAGCCTCCGGAAATCAGGAAGAGCAGCGCGATGATGATGTAAATACGCGCATGCGGGCGCGAACGAAAAAAATCTCCCGTGGAAGCGGGCGGGAGCGAAGCGGCGGAATGCGTTTCCGAAGCCGCGGAATTTTCCGCGGCGGGAATTTCGGGTGTCTCCGGGCTGTTGGGCTGTGCCATCGCTTATTGTCCTTTGAAATATTCTTTGACGCTGTCTTCCGCGCTGCCGAGCGCACGAGCCAGAGAAATTTTTGCGTAATTAAAATTGTACAAGCTGGAAATAAAATTTTCGTGCGCGCTGGCCACCTGCTCCTCGGCCTGCACCACCTCCACCGTGTCCGTCACCCCCGCGGAAAAGCGGTCGCGGGACTGCGTTAAAGTCTGTTCGGCCAGATCGACATTGTCGCGGGCCACGGTCACTTCCTCGGAAGAGGATTGCAGGTTCAGGAGCGCCGTGCGCACATCGGAATCAATCTGCGCGCGCAGATTTTCCACGCGCTCGCGGCTCTGCCGCAGTTGTGCATCGGCTTCGAGCACATCTCCGTGCGTGCGGCCGCCCTGAAAAATAGGAATGGTCAAGGTTCCGCGCACGTCGAACACTCCGTGCGAATCGGTGGAAGGATGCGCTCCGGCGACCCCGTAATCGGCATTGAACGACAGCGAAGGATAGTATCCGGCTACGGCGGCTTTGCGCGCGAATTCCGCGGCTCTTTCGGAAGCAACCGCCGCCTGATAATCGGACCGCGATGCGTAGGCACGCTCGAGAGCATCCTCCAGCGTGACGCCTTCGAGCGGCCGATACGGCGATTTGTCGGTCAGCTCAAATTCCTGGCCCGGCGCCAGACCCGTGACCCGCGCCAGTGTCAGTTTCTGGATCGCAAAATCATTTTTCGCCTGGATCAATTCCTGCTGGCGCGTCTTGAGTTCCACTTGCGCGCGCAGCGCGTCGATGGCCGGAGAAGTTCCGGCTTTCACCTGATCGGAAGCCTGGTCGGAAAGCGCTTGCGCCACTTTCACTTCCGCTCCGGCGGTGTCGATGCGCGCCTGATCGGCAATGCCGCGCAGGTAAGTGTAGCCCACGGCCAGCACCACCAGGTCGCGCGCATCTTTAAATGAGTAGGCCGCCGATTTTTCGTTTTCTTCCGCGGCTCGCGTCTTATTCACGGCTTTCCAATCAAAGAGCGTCTGATTGAGATTGGCGCGCGCGTCAAAATATGAAAACGGTCCGATAACCGAGGGAACTCCGCTGAATTGAAAGCCGTATTCCGCCAAGTCGATTTGCGAAACGTTGATGTACGGCGACGCCGTCACTTGCGGCAGAAGCGCGCTCAATTCCTTCCATTTGGCTCCGCGCGCCGCGCGAATGTCCTGGCTGGAGAGCAGCACACCCAGATTCTGTTTCAGTCCGCGCTGGATGGCGTCGGAAAGCGAGAGCGGCAAAACTCCCGGGACGAGCTTTCCCGGCACGCTCCCGGAAAAGGAATTTTGCGCCGCAGCGGAAGCAGGCGAGGATTGCGAACCCTCCTGCGTGGTTGAATAAGAAGTTTGCGATTGCGCCCGCGCCAGGATCGCGCCGGACAGCGAAAGAAAACCTGCCGCCACAAGTAATGTTGCCCATCGCCGGATCACAGTTGCTCCTCCTGGTACCTTACCTAGATGATTCTGACCTCCGCATGGACTCACGGAAATCAGCGGTATTGCGTCTCGCCTGTGCCCAAGTCCAATTTGCGGCCCGGGTTATTGCCCGCGGCCCGCGTGCTTCTTCCGCGAGCGCGCGCGAAAATCGCTTGAAAACAAATCCCAGACTTCCTCGCTTGTCTTGCGAATGGACCCTTCGGGATTCATAGCCCAGCTCAGCGTCAGGCCCATGAAGACAACTTGGGTGAGCCGCGCGAGTTCCGTTGCCGGAATATCCCGCCGCACTTCGCCGCGGGCCTGCGCCAAGGCAAAAATATGCGCGATGATTTGGCGGCCCCTGCGCACGCGTTTCAGGAGTTCGGCGCGCACCGGCGCACACGAAGCGTGCGCGGCATAAATCGCCCGCAACAACGCCGGGCTCTCTTTCCATTGCCCGGCCAGGTTGGTCGCCAGTTCGCGCAGGACGGGAAGCACTCCGGTCGTCGAGACGCGCGCTTTTTCATAAGCCTGCTCGATGGCCGCCACTCGCTCCATGCCGAAAGCCGCCAGCACATGTTCCTTGGTGGGGAAATAATTGAAGAAAGTACCCTTGCCCACGTCGGCGGCTTCGGTGATGTCCTCGACGGTGGTTTCAAGGAAACCGCGTTCGGCGAAAAGTTTCAAAGCCGCGCGGTAAAGCCGCTGGCGAATTTCCTGGCGGTGGCGCTCGCGTCGGCCTCCGCCGGCGCGCCTGGAATTGTTTTCCCGCGATCCGGCATTTCGAGAACCTTTCAGTAGCTGCTCCGATTTCATAATTCTGACTATAAGTCACACATGAGCAAAAGTCAATATAGACGGGAGCACAGCCGTGCGAAGCGGGGGAGGGGATGGAAAATTACGCCGGAGGGAGATTCCCTCCGGCGCTCCGGCTTGCGGTATTTCTTAGTTCGAGAGGTTTTTCGGGCTGTGCTGATTCAAGGTGGAAATCATCAGCCGCGCCGATCCCGGGATGGGCACGGCGCTGTTGAGAGAGATATCCTCGGCGGTGATGGGTTTTCCATAGATGCGCTCGTTTGCGTCGTCATCCGGACGCAGCGTTGAGCCTTCCAACGACACGCCGGCAAACAATCCGCGCGAACGCGAATACGTCAATATTTCCGCGCGCAGCGTCACGTCCGTGTCGGCCTGCGCATTGCGGCCCACCGGACCGGCTGCGGCGGCGGCATCGGCGCCCAACTTCACCTTGCTGCTCAGGATGGCGCTGGCTCCGCGCTGATTCATCACCAGCAGCACGAAATCCGTGGCTTGCCCGCCGATTTGGAAACCAAAACTGCCGCCCTCGAGCGCCATCATCGTCGGCGCGCCCCAAGGCCCGCGAAAATCCTTTCCGCTGCGGCAGGTCATTGCGCCCCGTCCGTAACTACCCCCCACAATAAACGCGGCTTTAAGTACCGAGGGAATCACGATCACGCAATCGGCTTTGTCGAGGATGCTCTGCGGGATATTGTCGGGAATGTTCATGATTTCCTGGAGCGCTTGCCCGGCGTTTTCCAGCCGCGACTCGTCCTTGCTCTTGCTGTCCGCGCGGGCCGTTTTGGAATTCATTAAAGCCGGCAAGCCGAACACTGCTGCGATCAACACCGTACAAAGAATTCGTTTCATTCCGTTCCTCCTCAGCATCTCCTTTCATGATAGGGGCTTTTCGCGGCGCGCGCAATCTTCGTGTGACGGCGGCGATGCGGCGGGCCGCCGATTGGAATATAATCGAATGTCTTCAGGCGTCAGATAATTCATGCGCTATCGCTCACGTTTTTTGAACTCCATACCTGCCAAGCTTCGCTCCGGAGCTTGCGCTCCTATTGCGCTCGCGTGTCTGCTTGCCTTGCCGGCCTTGGCGCGCGCCACTTCCCGCGCCATTCACGACGGGCGAAAATCGGCTCCCGCCGCTTCACGCCCCCGGCCGCGCCCCGATGTGGCTCGTTTTCGTGCGCGCGTGGATAAAGCTCTTGAGGACCCCAGCACGCAAGGCGGTCTCTGGGGCTTGCTGGTAGAAGACCGTGATACGGGAGAAATTCTCTACGACCGGAACGCCGATCGTTTTTTCACCCCCGCCTCGAATGCAAAACTTTTTGTCACTGCCTTTGCCCTGGCGCAACTTGGCGGCGATTACCGCTACCGCACCACCCTCGAATCGGACGCGGCGATGACCAGCGACGGGCATTTGGCCGGTGATCTGATCCTCGTGGGCCGCGGCGATCCGGATCTCTCCAATCGCATTTTCCCCTATACCGGGAAAGAGGAACACGACGGCAGTTCCGACAAAGTTTTGGGGGAATTGGCGGATGCCGCCGTGGCGCGCGGGCTCAAGGAAGTGGATGGCGATATCGTCGCGGACGATTCCTATTTTCCTTTCGATCCTTATCCGGAGGGATGGAGCGTTGGCGATATATTTTTTGATTTTGGCGCTCCGGTCAGCGCCATCGCGTTCAATGACAATACCGTCAGCATCGTGGTCGAGCCCGGCGCGCAGGTGGGAGATCCCGCGATCGTATCGGCCGATCCCGCCGCGGCGCTCGCGGATATCGAAGTTGGCGTAACCACCAGCGCGGGAATCGAAAAGCCGAATATCGGCGTGGGACGCGGTTCCGGCTCGCGCTTCTTGAATTTGAACGGCAGCGTTCCGCTGGGCAACGCGCCGCTGCACCTGAATCTGGCCATGCCCGATCCGGCCGCGACCGCCGCGCGCACGCTCGAACAACTTCTGATCGCGCGCGGAGTGCACATCACCGGAACCAATCGCGTCCACCACGCGCCCCCTCCGGACGCTTGCGATTCGCTCGATGCTCACGTTGTGCGGCCCAGTTGTCTCGCGGCGCAGCCGGGCCGTTCGCTGGTCCTCGCCGAACATCTTTCACCCGCGCTGATTGAAAGCGTCCGCCTCACCAACAAAATCAGCCAGAACCTGCACGCCGAACTTTTTCTGCGAACCGTGGCGCGGGAAAAAGGCGGCTACGGTTCCACGAACGAAGGGATATGGCTCGAGCAGGATTTTTTGAAGGCCGCTGGAGTCCCCGATGGAAGTGTGTTGCTTTCCGACGGCTCCGGGCTTTCGCGCGATGATTTGGTTACCCCGCGGGCCGTTGTGCAGTTGCTGCGCTACGCCTGGCAGCAGCCCTGGGGTGAAGAGTATGCTTCGACGTTGCCCATCGCGGGCTTGGACGGCACGCTCGAATCCCGTTTTCACGGCACCGCCGCGGCGGGAATCATCCAGGCGAAGACCGGGTCGCTCGAACATGTTCATTCGATTTCCGGCTACGCCACCACCCTGCGTGGCGAGCATCTGGCGTTTTCATTTTTCGCCAACAACAGTCCGGAAAAAGGACGCGGCGCGACCGCCACGCTCGATGCCATCGGCGTGGACATGGTAGAAATGCTGGGCGTTCAGCAGAAAAAAAAGAAATAATTCTCGCGCCCGCCTGGCTTCGTATTTTTTAGAATCCAATCCAGGTGTCCGCTATCCCGCACCCGAACCGCGATACAATTAACCGAGCAGCAAGCACGCGGCAGCGAGGATTCGCTTTTGCCGGCCCGAGATTAATCCCAAACGAGGCGCCAGTGCCGCATTCAGCGGATGAAATCCTGGAATTCCCGCGGCTGAGGGAAATTGTGAGCCGCTTCGCCACCTGTCTGCCCGGCGCGCGTGCCACTCGCGCTCTTGCGCCGCGGGAAGACGCCGTAGCGCTCGATGCGGAATTTGCCCTGGTGCGGGAAGCGATGGCCTACCTGCGCGGCGGCGCGGAACTCGGTTTCGGAGGCTTGGCGGACCCGGAGGCCTGGCTGAATCGCCTGGCGATTCCGGGCAGCGTGCTATCCGCCGCGGAATTGCTCGACGCCGTCACGCTGATGGAAGCCGCCAGCGGCGTGCGCCAGAAATTCAAAAGCGAAGCGACGAAATGGCCGCGCCTTGCGGGACGCGCCGCGACTCTTTCCGATTTCCGCTATTTGAGCCTCGGAATTCGCCGCGCGATTTTGCCTAACGGCGAAATCAGCGACGATGCTTCTCCGTCGCTGCGACGCATCCGCGCCGGCCTGGCCGAAGCGCGCCAAAAAATTCAGCGTTCGCTGGAAAGCGTTTTGCGCGCGCGTGGGGAACCCGCCGGCGAGGATTACATCACCCTGCGCAACGACCGCTTCGTCATTCCCGTGCGCGCGTCCGACCGCCGCGGTGTTCCGGGCGTGGTGCATGCGGCCAGCTCGACTGGACAAACTGTATTCGTCGAGCCGCTCGAAATCATCGATCTGAATAACCGCCGGGTGCAGCTCGGCGAAGAGGAAACGGAGGAAATTGCACGCATCCTTGCGGAATGGAGCGATCGCCTGCGCGCCGACCGCGGCCCGCTTCTTGCCGCCGCCGAATCCATCGCGCATCTCGATTCGATTTTCGCGCGCGCCCGCTTCGCGCGTGAATTCGATTGCGTCGCGCCGGAATTCACGCAAGGAAATGCGCTGCGCCTGGAAGCCGCCCGCAATCCTGTTCTCGAAGCCACGCTGCGCCCGCAGGGTCGCTCGGCCGTTCCGCTTTCGCTCGAGCTGGGCGGCGAGGAAACCGTGATGGTGATCAGCGGGCCGAACACCGGAGGCAAAACGGTGGCCCTGAAATCCGTGGGGCTGGCGGCGCTCTCCGCGCAATCCGCGATTCCCGTGGCGGCTCAGCGCGCCGAACTCCCGATTTTCGATCGTGTCCTGGTCGATATCGGCGACGAGCAATCCATCGCCGCTGACCTCTCCACTTTTTCCGCGCACATGCTCAATTTGAAATCGATGTTGGAGCAGGCCACGGATCGCTCGCTCATCCTGGTGGATGAAATGGGCACCGGAACGGCGCCGGAAGAAGGCGCTGCGCTGGCCGTGGCGCTACTGGAAGAATTTCGCGCGCGGCGTTCGGTGACTCTGGCGACCACGCACCATGACCGGCTGAAAGCCTATGCTTCCACCACTCCGGGCATCGTCAACGCGGCGATGGAATTCGACGAGGAAAATCTGCGCCCCACCTACCGTTTGCTTGTGGGCGTGCCGGGAACCTCCAGCGGAATTGAAATCGCGCGCCGCCTGGGCTTGCCGTCGCGCGTGGTGGAGCATGCTCGCGAAGGACTTTCTCCCGAATCGCGCGAAGCGCGCGGTTTGATCGCCTATCTGCACCGCAGCCGCGATGAAATGGAGGAAATCAAGCGCCAGGCGCGCAAAGAACTTGCGCTTCTCGAATCGGAGCGCCGCGCGCTGCAAACCGATTGGATCAGCCGCCAGAAAAAACGCATCGCCGAACTCGAACGGAATTTCGCCGAGACGCAGAAACGCTTGGAGGCGGAAGTCGCGCGCCTCGCGGCGGACATCAAGGATCGCGCCCTTCGCGCCCAGTTCGAAAAGCAAACCGGGCGCCGCATGAACAAACTCGAAGCCGACGCCCGCGCGGAAACCGACGCGGCGGTGGTAGAGACTCTGGCCGCATCGCAAGCGGACCTGGGGGTGAACGCCGAAGCTCCCGCAAAACCCGTCGCGCCCGCCGAGCTTATCGCGGGCCTTCGCGTGCGCGTGAAAGGATACAAGCAGCCGTTCATTTTCCGCCGCCAGGATGGGCGCATCGCTGAAGTAGAAGCCGGGCCGCTGCGGATGAAAGTTCCGCTGGCCGAAATTATCGGGATCGAAAGCGACGAGAAAGCCGAAGCTGCCGCGCGTTCGCGCCGAATTACGGTCACCGCGCAACCGAGCGACGAACCCGCCACCGAAGAAATTAATGTCATTGGCTGCACGGTGGAGGAGGCCAGTAGCCGCGTGGACAAATTTCTGGATGAAGCGGCGCTGGCCGGAAAACCCGCAGTACGCATCATTCACGGCTATGGCACCGGCGCGCTTCGCCGCGGACTCGCCGAGTTTTTGAAATCGCATCCGCTGGTGGAGGCAATTCGCCATGAAGCCGAAGATCGCGGAGGCGAAGCTATCACCATCGCTGAATTGAGAGGGTAGGGAAGAGTGGGCGGGAGCGATATCAATTTCCATCGGGCTTGGCGTATGCCGCAAAGTTCGAGTGGGAGTAGGATGTCACAACGCGGGATGGTTCTCTTTGGGCATTGCGCCACCGGGATTTCCCCGGAATGAAGGAGACGTAGAGAAAATCGTCGTGGCCGAAGCCGGATCATTTGCGGAACGCGTTAAGCAGCAGGCGGACATTGTCCGCGTCATCGGCGAATACGTGCGCCTGAAAAAGACCGGGCAGAATTTTTCCGGGCTTTGCCCGTTCCACCAGGAAAAGACGCCTTCGTTCAACGTGCATCCGGTGCGGCAGATTTATCACTGCTTCGGTTGCGGGGTGGGCGGCGACGTCTTCAAATTCGTGATGGAAATGGAGAAGTGCCAGTTTCCGGAGGCCATCCGCATCGTCGCCGAAAAGTGCGGCATCTCGATTCCCGCGCCGCGCGACCGTTCGCCGGAAGAGCGCCGCGAAAATCAGCAGCGCACCGTGCTGGTGGAAATGCACCGCGCAGCCGCGGCATTTTTCGCTCGGCAATTGCAGGAGGGCGCGGAGGGAAAAGTCGCCGCGGGATATCTCGAAGACCGCGGGGTGGATCGCGCGGCGCGAGATCGTTTTGGCCTGGGCTATGCGCCTTCCGGCGGCGATGCGCTGCTGCGCCATCTCAAACCGAAATATTCCGAGCCGCTTCTCGAAGCCTCGGGGCTTTTCTCGCGCGAATCCGCCGGGCGATTTTACGATCGCTTTCGCCGCCGCATTATTTTTCCCATTTCCAATGAATCTGGGAAAGTAATTGCCTTCGGCGGGCGCGCCATGGGCGACGATATGCCCAAATATCTGAATTCGCCCGAGACTCCCATCTACTCGAAGAGCGGCGTTCTCTATCATCTGGATTGCGCCAAGGAAGCGCTGCGCAAGAGCGACTATGCCATTCTCGTCGAGGGTTACATGGACGCCATCGCCGTGGCGCGTGCCGGATTGCTGAATGTGGTCGCGAGCTGCGGGACGAGCCTGGCCGACGCGCAGATAAAACTTTTGGGCCGGTTCACGCGCCGCATCGTGGTGAATTACGATCCGGACACGGCGGGCCAGGCCGCCACGGAGCGCTCCCTTACCTTGCTGCTTGAAAGAGAATTCGACGTGCGCGTCCTGGCGCTGCCCGGCGCGGCGGATCCCGACAAGTTCGTCAAAGAGCAGGGTGTGGAAGCGTACAAGAAATTGCTTTCGCAGGCTCCGCCGTATCTCGATTACCTGATCGGCCGCGCGCGCAAAATGGACCGCAGCACAGCGGCGGGTAAAGTGGCGGCGTTGAATTTTTTGATGCCTTACATTCAAAGCCTGCCCAATCGGCTGCTGCGTTCCGAATGGGCCACGCGCATTGCTTCCGAGTTGCGCGTGGATGAGCCGGTGCTGCGCGAATCGCTGCGGCGTGCGGCCGCCGACCGGCGCAGTGAGATAAAGCCGCGCGCGGAGCTGCTGGCATCCGTCATCCGTCCCGCCGAGCGCCGACTGATGCAAATGCTGGTGGAGGCGGACGCTTATCGAGAAAAATTGGCCGGCGAAATCATTTCCGGCGGGCTGCATCGCGGTCTTGAATCGGAGAAAATATTTGAGGCGCTGCTGGCGCACGCGGACCAGCGCCCCGATCCCGCGACGCTCGCGGCAAATTTGAGCGACAACGATCGCCGCCTGCTGTTTGAAGTTCTTTTCCAGACTTCGTCCGAGCCTTCCTGGGAGGAAGCCGAAAGCTGCCTTGAATTTCTTCGCAATCGCCAGGTATCGCAGGAAATCGCGGAAATCGAGCGGCAGATCGGCGCGCAGCCCGCGGCACCGGACTTGCGCCGCTTGCTGGAACGGAAAGACGAATTGCGCCGCCATCTTTCGCGCCTGCAGGGATCGCCGAAGATTGCCCCAGCCGATTAATTGAATGTGTGTAATTCAGAAAAGAGAAGCGCGGCCCGCGCGGCCGCACCATTTCAGCAGGAGAAAATCAACCGACAATGGCCAGCAATTCGCCGGCATTGACCGCTTGACCTTCGGACACCAGCAGCCGCTCGATCGTACCGGATTTCGGCGAGCGAATTTCGTTTTGCATCTTCATGGCCTCCACCACCAGCAGCCCCTGGCCCGCTTTCACGGAATCGCCGGCCTTGGCCAGCACACGCACTACTTTTCCGGGCATGGAAGCCAGCACATTTTGCCGCCCTTCCGCTTGCGCCGCTGCGCTTCGATTGCGCCGCCATAGTCGCGGATCGCGGATTGTAACGACAAATTCCCTCGGCCCGGTCAGCACGCGCAGCGTCTCACCCGTTTCCTCCACGTGAACGGTGCAGGAATGCCCGTTCAGAAGAATCGAAAAATTGCCGGGCGAAATCTCGAGGGCGTCGGCATCGAGCGGAAGTCCGTCGAGCGCGCATCGCCATGAGTCGCCGGAGCGAGTCCATTTGACGGTGCGCGTCCTACCCGCGATTTCGATTTCCACTTTCATAGCTTCATCCGCGACGCGGAATTCTCTCCAATTGTTCCTTACGCCCTTCGAGTTTCCAACGTGAGTTCCGCGGGGTCACGGCTCGCGCCGCTGCTGAAACTTTTTCGTCCTGGCGCAAGACGTGCCACAAACCCGCGGCGATAGCGGCGGCATCCTCGGCAATCGAAGACTCGGCGTCGCTGTCAACGCTCACGTTGCCGACTGACTTTTCCGGCTGGTGGAGGAAATCGTCAAGCCAGCGCGTGTATATCGCTCCATCCTGAAAATCGCGCGAAGCCAGGATGCGATGAAACAAGCGCACATTCGTCTTGATTCCTCCGGCATAAAATTCATCGAGTGCGCGCCGCAGCCGGGCGATGGCCTCGTTGCGATCCGTCCCCCAGGCGATCAATTTCCCGAGCATGGGATCGTAATCGTTCGGCACCGTCCATCCGGAATAGATTCCTTCGTCGAAACGAATTCCCGGTCCGCCGGGTATTTGCAGCGCTCGGATTTTCCCCGGCGAGGGAAAGAAATTATTGTCCGGATCTTCGGCGTAAATGCGGCATTCAATGGCATGGCCGCGCAGCGTCACGTCTTCTTGAGCAAATGGCAGGGCCTCGCCGGAGGCCACGGCCAGTTGGAGTTTCACCAGGTCGAGCGAGGTGACCATCTCCGTCACGGGATGCTCCACCTGCAGCCGCGTATTCATTTCCAGAAAATAAAAATTGCGCGCGTCGTCCACCAGGAATTCCACCGTTCCGGCGTTTGTGTAATGTCCCGCGCGCGCGAGTTTCACGGCCGCTTCGCCCATTTTCCTGCGCAGTTCGGGAGTCATGACCGGCGACGGCGCCTCTTCGATCACTTTTTGATAGCGCCGTTGCACGGAGCACTCGCGTTCGCCGAGATACACCATGCTCCCATGCTGGTCGCCGAGAACCTGAATCTCGATATGCCGCGGCCGGAGCAAATATTTTTCCAGATACAATCGCCCGTCGCCAAAGGCATTCAGCGCCTCGGAAGCCGCGTCGCGCCATCCGGTGGCCAGGTCCGCTTCGTTCTCAATCAGGCGCATGCCTTTGCCGCCGCCGCCCGCCACGGCCTTGAACACCACCGGAAACCCGATTTCGCTCGCGCGCTTCCGCGCTTCATCGAGCGTCTCGACGGCATCGAGCGTTCCGGCAACCGTGGGAACTCCCGCGTCGCGGGCTACATGCCGGGCCGCGGTCTTCGATCCGAGTTGCTCCATCGCCTCCGCGGATGGCCCGATGAAGGCGATGCCCGCGGCGGTGCAAGCCCTCGGAAGCGCCGGATTTTCCGCCAGGAATCCGTAGCCGGGATGAATCGCGTCGCAACCAGCCCGGCGCGCCGCTTCGATTATCTTTTCAATCACCAGATAACTTTCGCGGGAGGGCGCCGCGCCAATGGGATAAGCTTCGTCCGCCATGCGCACGTGCAAGGAAGCGCGATCGGCCTCGCTGAAGACGGCCGCACTCCGTATGCCGAGTTCACGGCAGGCGCGCGCGATGCGCACCGCGATTTCCCCGCGATTGGCGATGAGTATTTTCTTGAACATGAGCGCGACCCGCTTGGCTTTTACGCCGGGCAAAATTTTAGCACGGCGCTTCCTTCCGCCGCTCGACTGGCGAGGATTTACCGTGGAATCGTCGCGGATAATATTTTCGGAGGCTACCCGCGACGGTTGAGAAATGTTGGCAACAGGCGGGGAAGCAGTTATGATTTCCGCGCACTGTGTGGCGGGCGTCTTCGACGGATGACTCAGGAAAGAAGATCGGAAGCATGGACGCGAATCTGCAAAATGAATGGAAGAAAGCCGCCGCGGAAGCCGCCGCGCGACTCGTGCAGCCAGGCATGGTGGTAGGCCTCGGCACCGGCAGCACCGCCGCCTATTTCGTAAATGCGCTGGCGACGCGCGTGGCAGGCGAAGGATTGCGCATCATGGGCATTCCCACATCCGAAAAAACCACGGAGCTGGCGCGCAGCCTGAAGATTCCGCTCACGAATTTCGCCGAGCATCTCTCCATTGATCTCACCGTGGATGGAGCGGATGAAATCGAGCCGCGAACGCTGGCGCTGATCAAGGGCCACGGCGGTGCGCTGCTGCGCGAAAAAATCGTGGCTTCGGCCAGCCGCCGCATGGTGGTGGTGGGAGACGATACCAAAATCGTCGCAAGGCTCGGCGAGCGCGAATCTGTTCCGGTGGAAGTGGTTCCTTTCGGCAGAGAGGTCACACAAACGGTATTGCAGAAAATGGGCGCGCGGACGCAATTGCGGGATGGTTCCGACGGGCAACCATTCATCACCGACGGCGGAAATTGCATCGTGGATTGCACGTTTCCGCCCATCGAAAATCCCGCGGAATTAGGCCGCCGCCTGGATCAGGTGGTCGGCGTGGTGGAACACGGTTTGTTCGTGGGAATCGCCTCGCAAGCGTACATCGGCGGGCGCGAAGGCGTGAAAATCCTGGAGAAAGCGCCCTCCGCTTCCATTTGAAAAGTTTCCTCGGAGCAAACCGCGGTTAATTCTTCGAGCAGCCTTCCGGATAAACAGCATCAAGCGCGCCCCAGAGAGCTTTCAGGCTGCGTTCCGCGGCGCATAACACTGCCACGGAATCCGCATCCTTCTGAGAAGCGAGCCATCCGCGCCAGGCGGCGCGATGGCGCACGTCCGCTTCCTGGTGGACGGCGAAATAAGCCAGAGAGCGGGTTTCCGTAATATCGTAGAAGCGCCGCAGCCCGGCAATTTTTTGCGCGGCAATTTCCGGCACTTGGGCCTCGTAGACGTAAAACGAAGCAACCGCTTGCGCCAGCGTGCCATGGCTGGAAAGCTCGTCGAAATTGTCGAGCAGCGCGGCCAAGCCCGGCAGCGGCCGCGAATCATCCAGCGCCGCCTCGCTCACGCCCACGGATTGCGCAAACTGCCGCCAGAGCAACGGGTGCGGAGCGATCGGATCGAGTTCTTCGGCGAGGTTTTCATTCACAATCGCGCCCAGCGACCCGTTAGTGCGCCCCGCCAGCTGCTTCAGATTTTCTGGAAACGCGCGCACATGCTGGTAATACTGTTCGGCGTACAGAGAGAGCGCCTGCCTCGACAATTTTCCTTCGGTCCAAGCTTTGTAAAATGGGTGCTTCAGCAGGTGATGCTTTTCGATCAGCGAGTCGAGCGATTCGAGCAGCGTCCGCGCAACTTTCGCCTTTTTGGGTTTCCGCGCCATGGGGGTCTCCTGAATGTTTGCGAATTAGAATTAGGAAGTAAGACCGTGGAATCTTATCGAAAAACAGCCGCAAAAGCCAGCCTTCGGCGCGACCGCGAAAATGCCCGGCTGCGCGGGTTACAGCGGAATATTGCCGTGCTTCTTGCGCGGATTGGTGTCGCGCTTGTTTTCAAGCGAGCGCAACGCGCGGATCAGTTTCTCGCGGGTGTGCGCCGGCTCGATCACCGCATCAATATAACCGCGTTCCGCGGCCACGTAGGGATTCGCGAAGCGCTCGCGAAAATCCTCGATTTTTTCGCGGCGCAGCGTTTCGCGATCCGCTTCCGGGGCCCGGTCGATTTCCCGCTTGTAGACGATGTTTACCGCGCCTTCCGGACCCATCACCGCGATTTCCGCCGTGGGCCAGGCGAAATTCATGTCCGTGCGAATATGTTTCGAGGCCATCACGCAATACGCTCCGCCATAGGCCTTGCGCGTGATGACGGTGATCTTGGGCACGGTGGCTTCGGCGAAGGCGAAAAGCAGCTTCGCCCCATGTTTGATGATGCCCCCGAATTCCTGTTGCGTGCCGGGCAGAAATCCCGGAACGTCCTCGAAAGTGATCAACGGAATATTAAACGCGTCGCAGAAGCGCACAAACCGCGCGCCCTTCACCGAAGCGTTGATATCCAGCACGCCGGCCAGAAACGCCGGCTGGTTGGCGACGATTCCCACCGGGCGCCCATCGAGGCGCGCGAATCCCACCACAAGATTTTTCGCGAAATGTTCGTGCACCTCGAAGAATTCGCCGTCGTCGGCGATGGCGTGAATCGCGTCCTTGATGTCATAAGGTTTGAGCGGGTCCTCGGGAACCAGGGAGTTGAGCGCCGGGTGCGCGCGGTCCCATGGATCGCTCGCTTCGCGCTGCGGCGGATCTTCCAAATTGTTCGAAGGCAGGTAGGAAAAAAGTTCGCGAATCATGGCCAGGCATTCGGCGTCATCGCGGGAAATAAAATGCGCCACGCCGCTGGTGGCGTTATGGGTCATGGCTCCGCCCAGCTCGTGCTTGCTCACTTCCTCGTGCGTGACGGTCTTGATGACGTCCGGGCCGGTGACAAACATGTAAGAGGTGTCGCGAGTCATGAAAATAAAATCCGTGATCGCCGGTGAATACACCGCGCCGCCCGCGCACGGCCCCAGTATCGCGCTGATCTGCGGCACCACTCCGCTGGCCAGCGTGTTGCGCAGAAAAATTTCCGCGTACCCGGCCAGCGAGACCACTCCTTCCTGAATCCGCGCGCCTCCCGAATCGTTCAGCCCGATCACCGGAGCGCCGGCGCGCATGGCCAGGTCCATGATCTTTATGATTTTTCCGGCGTTGGCTTCGGAAAGCGATCCCCCGAACACCGTGAAATCCTGCGCGAAAACGTAGACCAGGCGGCCGTCGATGCGTCCATAGCCGGTGACAAAACCATCTCCGGGTGGGCGCTGCTCCGCCATCCCGAAATCCGTGCAGTGATGCAGAACGAACTTGTCAATCTCCTCGAAGGAGCCCTCATCGAGCAGCAGATCAATGCGTTCGCGGGCGCTGAGCTTGCCCTGCTTGTGTTCGCGCTCGCGACGTTCCGCGCCGCCGCCGGCTTCCGCTTCGGCGTGGCGTTTGCGAAGTTCCTCGATGCGATCGTGATGCTTGCGATGTTCGGTCATGGTGCCATGCGCGTCACCGTCAGATATTTCAGGCGATGCCATCCCGTCCTTACTCGTAGCAACCTTCCGTTGCCCCGTCCATATCCCGGGAATCAGTGGCGGAAGTTCCCTGCTCCGCAAGCGGCAAGGCTTTCAAATTGTTTTTATCGAGCTGCGAATTGATCGAAGGCAGCGACTTGGTCTGGATGGTGCGCCACAACGCATTTGCGTCGTGAATCGCGGAGCAGGAGCGCGCCAAGGCATCCTTGGCGGTATCGGAAGGCGCTGCGTCGCCGGACTCGACCATGAATAAAATGCGCGAAAGGTCCTGATGCGCGGTGCCCACACCGGGATTTTTTGGCGTGCCGTCAATCACTTCTTGCACTTTGCCCGAGAGGTCTTTTAGCGCATCCGCGGCATCTTTTGCCGCGGCGTTGCCATGGAGCGATTTTTCACGGTCGGCAATCGCGGCGGCCAGCGCCGTCGCATCGTTGAAAGTGCGGTAGGTGGAGGCAAGTCCCGCGGATGCCGCCTGTCCAGCCGCAAGCTGCGCTTCGAGATCGGCCTGGGAAATCTGCACGCGCGGATCAAGAGTGATCAAAAACGGCTGCGTATATTTCTTGCCACCGACCGCCAGCACCGCTTCGTACTGCCCGGGAATAGCGATCGGTCCCAGAGTTTGTTCGCGCGGCGTGTCCTCCGGCAATGCGTGGTCGGAATACGTATACTCGACGTAATCCGCCAGCCCCGCCCACCAGCTGAATTTCAGCGTCGGAGGCGGGTCGTAGCGCAAATCCCAGACAAAGCGGTTGGCTCCGGCATTTTTTGAAAGCGAAGGAATGGGGCCAAACCAATAATCCGGCACGTTCTTGCGGGTGGTGTCGGAAGGCGGATTGTCGCTCGTAAACCGCTTGACCAGTTTTCCCGCGGAATCGCGAATCTCGAGAGCGATGGTGCTTGTGGGTGGGGACTTCAGAAAATAATCGAAGATCGCCCCGTCGGGAGGATTTTTGGAAGTGGGAACTTCGGGCGGCAGCGGCGTTTCCTGGTCATTATCGTAGCGCACGCGCACGGCGTTCTCCGGCCGGTACAAGTAAGCGTCCTCGCTCAAAATTTGCGGGCCCGACTGGCGAAGCGGAGTGATGTCGTCGAGAGTCCACAGCCCCCGGCCATACGTGGCGACCACGATGTTGTCGCCATGTATCACCAGGTCGCGCACGGTGGCTGTGGGCAGATTCAATTGCAGCGATTGCCAATGGTCGCCATTGTCGAAGGAAATGTACACTCCATTTTCCGTTCCGGCAAAGAGCATCCCGCGCCTCACGGGATCTTCCCGCACCACGTACACCGTCCAACCGTCGGGAAGTCCGGAGGTGATGAGCTGCCAGGATTTTCCCGCGTCGGTGGTGCGGTAAATGTAGGGATGAGAATCGTGAGTGAGGATGGCCGAGGCGAAGGCGGTATTTATATCGTAATGCGATGTATCGATGCTGCTCAGGCTGGCTTTATCGGACATCGCCGCGGGCGTCACGTTGCGCCAGCTTGCTCCGCCGTCCTGCGTGAGCGAAATCACGCCGTTGCTCGATCCCGTCCAGATCACGCCGGCCTGCAGCAGGGAAGGCGCGATGGTCGTGAGCGAAGCCGGGCGGTGGACGGCTTGCTCTTCGTCATCATCTTTTCCTTCCTCGAGCCACGGTGTGTGGCCCGCGCCGGCCGAAGCGTGGGCATCCTCGGCGGCTGCTCCCGGACGCACGGTGAGATCGGGGCTGAGCGTTTCCCATGTGGCGCCGGCGTTTTCGGTTTGCATCAGGTATTGCGTGCCAAAGTAAAGTTTGTGCGGATCCTGCGGCGAGAAAACCAGCGGCGCCATCTGATTGGTGTGGTATTGGCCGGGATTGACGAAAACGTGGGTGACCTGTCCGGTGGTCTTGTCGAAACGCACCACGGCGCCATACCACCCGCCGGAATAAATGATGTTGGGATGCAGCGGGTCTGGCGCGATGTAGCAATATTCAAAACCGCCCACGGAAAACCAGTCCCGGAAGCTGATTTCGCCGTAATCGCTGCGATCGGGAATGGCCACCGTCCCGCTATCCTGCTGCGGCGCGTAGGAAATATAGGGAAATTGATTGTCGGTGATGACGTGATAAAACTGCCCGGTGGGTTGGTTGAACCATGGACTCCAGGTCCGGCCGCTGTCCACGCTAATGGTCGAGCCCTGATCGACTCCCAAAATCATGCGCTGGGAATTTTGCGGATCGATCCACAGCACGTGATAGTCATCGCCGCCCGGCGCGCCTTTGAAAGCTTCAAATGTTGCCCCGCCATCGGTCGAGCGGTACATGGTGGTTTGCATGACGTACACCACGTCGGCATTGCGCGGGTCCACGAAAATGCGGCTGAAATAAAAATTTCCAACCACGCGCGAATCGTTGCTGATCTTGCGCCATTGCGCGCCACTGTCATCGGAGCGATACACACCCTGGCTCACGATTGAGTAAATCCGCTGCCCGTGGTTTCCCGGCGCCACGGCCAGGCCGGTTTTACCCCAGGGTTCCGTCGGCATGCCGGTGGAGGGAAGATTTTTCCACGTCGAGCCTTCGTCGGTGGATTTATACATCCAGGCGTCGGGCTTGTCGCCCAATCCTTCTCCCGCGCGCCAGTCCGCGGGATGCCACAGCGCCGCATACAACACGCGGGGATTTTCCGGATCCACGACCATATCGGAGACGCCCGCGATTTCGTCCTTGTAAAGAGTTTTCGTCCAGGTTTTTCCGCCGTCGGTGGTCTTGAAGACGCCTTTTTCGGGGCTCGGCGCGGACACGCTGAGAATTGGATGGCCCAGCACGCCGACCAGCACGATTTCCGGATTGCGCGGATCGATGATGATGGAACTGATGTAATGAGTATTTTCCAGGCCGATGTGCTCCCAAGTGGCGCCGGCGTCCGTGGATTTGTACATGCCGTTGCCGTCGGTCTGCTCGCCGGTGCCGACATAAATAATATTGGGATCGGAGGGCGCAACAGCTACCGCGCCGATCGACGCCACGCGCTCTTTATCAAAAATCGGTTTCCAGGTGATTCCGCCGTCCGTGGTTTTCCAGACTCCCCCGCCCGGAGTGCCCATGTAATATGTGGTGGGATCTCCGGGAATTCCGGCAACCGCGGAAACGCGTCCCGCGCGATACGGGCCGATCGACCGCCAGCGCATGCTGGAAAAAAGGCTGGGATCGATTTGCGCCGCTTCTTCCGGTATCGCGGTCTGCGCTTGCAGAGGAAAGGAAAGAGTCGCAACTCCAAGAAGAACGAAGGCCAGTGCCGCGAGCGTCAAACGCGCGGGAAAACGTAGCGCCGGCAACGCATTCCGCTTCCACGAATCAAGATTGCGAATCATATATTTTCCCTCCCAAAACCCGAAAGTGTATCACGAGGCAGCTATGCAAAGTGTTTGACGCATGGAAATCGATCGAGCGAGGCGCATTGCCCGTCAGCTGCACGCGAGAAAAAATGCCGCCGCGTTTTTCGTTCAGTTCAGCCCGGACCAGTCGTCGGCGAGGAGAATCGAATTGCTGGGGTTGGAGGGGTCGTATTTGACGCTGGCGGTTTGCCCTGCGGCGACGCGTCCCAGATGCGCCTGCTCTTCAATTCCGGTAATGTCCTGTGCGGTTTCGTAGGTGACGCCGGAAATGGAGTACGTGTAATAAAGCAGTTTTTGGCCCTTTTCGCCCTTCCCGCTGCGGCCCGCACCAGCCATCTTGGCCTCGCGCGGATGCTCCACGATTTCGAGCACCTGGCCTTCCACGATGCGCCCCACGCGGTTCAAGTAGGCGCGGCGCTGGCGCTCCGTCTCGCCGGGGTCTTCCGGCGCGCGTCGCATCCAGAAAAAAATTCCCAGGATAACCAGGACCGCCAATCCGGCCGCTGGAAGCAATTCTCTCCAATTCGCAACGAATTCTTTCAACGCCCGCCTTTCCCGGAAACGTCCGCTCCGGAAATGCCTCCCAGGACTCCCCGGGCTTTTTCCCAGTCGCTCAGAAACGTTTCGAGGCCGCGATCGGTGAGCGGATGCTTGAAGAGCATCTCAAAAACTTTGTAGGGCATGGTGCCGATGTGCGCGCCCATTTTCGCCGCTTCCACCACGTGCAGCGGATGGCGCAGGCTCGCGGCCAGCACCTGCGTCTTGAAATTGTAGGCGCGGTAAATTTCCATGATTTCGCGGAGAATACCCAGCCCGTCAACGGAAATATCATCCAGGCGGCCGAGGAACGGGCTGACGAAGTAGGCTCCGGCCTTGGCGACAATCAGCGCCTGGGCCGGCGAAAAAACCAGGGTGATATTGACGCGCACGCCTTCCCGCGAGAGTACGCTCAATGCGCGCACCCCGTCCGGCGTCATCGGAATTTTGGCGACGATGCTGGGATGCCAGCTCACCACCTCGCGCGCCTCGCGCAACATCCCCGCGGTATCCGTCGAGACCACTTCGGCATTGACCACCCCGCCCTTCACGATTTCGCAGATTTCCAGGATCAATTGCTTGAACGGTTTTTTTTCCTTGGCGGCCAGCGTGGGATTGGTCGTCACTCCGTCCAGTATGCCGAAGGACATGGCCTGGCGGATTTCTTCCGGGTTCCCGGTATCCAGAAAAAATTTCATGTTTTCACCTTTAGATTCCGCTGGGAGGGGGATTCAAAATTCATTCCGCCGTCGCGCGCGCCACGGGATTGCGCAGCGTCCCGATCCCGCCGACGCTTACCTCCACCACATCCCCCGGCCCCAGCGGCCCCACACCCGCCGGCGTGCCGGTGGCGATCACATCGCCCGGTTCGAGCGTCATCACCTCGGCGATCCAGCGGATTATAACATCAACGGAAAATATCATTTGCGACGTGTGTCCAGACTGTTTCCTTGCGCCGTTCACAAACGTCTCCACCTGCGTATTGTCCGGATCCATCTGCGTTTCGATCAGCGGCCCGAACGGGCAGAAGGTGTCGAATCCCTTGGCGCGCGTGAATTGCACGTCGCGTTTTTGCAGGTCGCGCGCGGTCACGTCGTTCAAGCAGGTATACCCCAGAACATAGGAGCGAATGTCCTCTTTCGCACTCGGTCGTGAGCAGCGGCGCCCCATCACCACGGCGAGTTCGCCTTCGTAATCCACGCGTTCGGAACTGGGCGGAAGGATGATCGGTTCTCCCGGCGCGATAATCGCCGATGGCGGCTTCAGAAAAATCAGCGGCTCCTTCGGCACATCGCTGCCCAATTCCCGCGCATGATCCAGATAATTGCGGCCGATGCAGACGATTTTCGAAGGCTCAACGGGCGGCAAGAAATTGACGTGGTCCGCGGGCCAGGTTTGTCCAGTGCGCCCGAGCGCGCCGAAAATTCCTCCGCGAATTTCGTGGATCAACGCGCCTTCGAGGATTCCCGCGCGCGGCTGCGGATGGGTCTCGTGCGCGTTGCGTGTGACGTCCCGGGCCGCAAATTCCAGCGGTTGAAAACGGCAAAGTTTCATGAGTGGTGATGTACTTCGCGGTGTGCGCGTCTGCGGGAGATCACGGCGTGGTGCCGGGCATGCACCACCATTTCAAACACCCAGGTAGCGACCGCAAAAACTCCGTAGACGATCGTGCCCTCCACCAAAAGTTCGAAAGGCGTGCGCAGAACTTCAAATAGGCTGCTGAAGAACAACCCGGCAACATCGTAGGAAACCACGAAGACTACCCACCCCACCATGGCCGAGGCAAACAGGAGCAGCGGACGCGTCAAAAATCGGCAGACGGGGATCAACATCAGGATGACGAACAGCCCGTAAGAAGCGGCGTTGCGTTCCAGAGCATAACGCTCGAGCCCCGGCGCTCGATTGGCGGCCACCAGTGACGCCATCATCACAATGGTCAGCAGGGCTCCGGTATACAGTCCCGTCCAAAGAGCCGGATGCGGCGGCCTGTGTGCGGCGCGCGAAATTGTGGGGGATCCATCATCCATGGCGATTCACGGCTTTCAGCTCGAGTGCCTGCCTTGCAAAATCGCAGGCTCGAGCCCTGGGCGCCGTTGTCTGCTATTGCGGCGGTACGCTGCCGGAAACAGCCGCGCTCGCGGCACTTTCGTTCCCGGTGCGATCTACAGCGGTGACAGAGTAGAAATAAAGGCGGCCAGGCACCGCATTCATATCGCGAAACGCCGGGGTAAGCAACACTTCAGTATTCAATCGTGTCCCCGGTGTGCCCTCCTGTTCACTCCGATAGACGTTGTAACCCGCGATGTCGGTTTCAGAATTGATGGCCCAGGAAAGCTCGAGGTGCGCGGGCGTTTCGCCTTCCGCGGGAACGGCCGTCACAATCAATCCTTGTGGAGCGGCAGGCGGGAAAGTGTCGCGAGGCGCCACCACCACCCGATTGGAATCGTCGGATTCCACCGTTGCTCCTGAATATTGCACAAGGCTGCGCACGCTATAGACGTAGCTCTTACCGAATTCGAAATTGTAGTCGGAAAAAGTATTCGCGGAGCTTCCCGCGTCTCCGATGGAGGCAAGCGGCGATTTCAATTTGAGAGCTTCGCCGGCGGACATTGCAACGCTCGAATCCGCTTCGCCGCGATATATGCGATAGCCTGCGAGCGGAGCGGCTGAACCTGCCAGAGTTTTCTGCGGAGGAGTCCAATCCAGAATGATGGCCGCGTGCGTCACCCGCGCCTGGGCATCGGCGATGGGAAGCGCCGCGGGAAAAATGGGAAGCGTGGCGAAATTGGAGTCCGCGGAAGCACGTTTTTCCGAAGCGCGCGTGCGGACCATGTACACTGCCTGCAATTCCGCGTTCTGCGCAAAATCCTCGGGCTTCAACGCATCCTCATAGCGCACATGATACTGCACGGCGTATTGCCCCACCATGGCCGAAGGAATGGTGAGAATTAAAGTAGGAGAAGCCGCCGGAAGCTTGCCCGATGGCGCAGTAGGCGGCGCGGCCGGGTTTACCGGAATGAAATCGCGGTAAATTTCGATTTCCGGTAAGCGTGCGAGAGCTAGATGCTGGGTCGTTTCCGTGGGCAAGGTGAACGTCAAAATCACGTTGTTGCCGGATTGATGCGCGGCGAGATCGGAAACGGCGGTGGGGACGGGCGGGCGGCGCTCGAGCGGTTCACCCGGTGAGGCGCAGCCGCCGGAGACCAGCGCAAAAGCGGAAAATAGAATCAGCAGCACCCGGGAAAAGCGGCCGCCGTTTTTGCTTCCCTGCAAGCCGCGAAACGCCTGGGAATTTCGAATATCCATTTTCAGACCTGATGATCTTGCGCAGCTTGCAGCCACACGGCAAGCCTCGAATTCCGGAAATCCAGCTCCGGCCCGGTCTTCGCATGCTGGCCGGGAGTATCAGCCCGCCAGGCCGTGTTTTTCAATTTTTTCCGCAAGGCGTTAGAGGATGTAGCGGCTCAGGTCCTGATTCTTGACGATGTTCGGCGAGCTGCTTGGTGCACGTAGGCGGCGTCCACCTTCACGTTTTTCTTCTTCAGTTCCGGCGCTTCGAAGGAAATTTCGTCCAGCACTTTTTCGAGGATGGTGTGCAGGCGGCGCGCGCCGATGTTTTCGGTCTGCTCGTTGACCATCACGGCAAAGCGCGCGAGGTGGCGATGGCGTCGTCGGTGAAGATCAGCTTCACGCCTTCGGTTTCCAGCAGGGCGATGTATTGCTTGATGAGCGCGTTCTTGGGCTCGGTGAGGATGCGCACGAAATCCGCTTCGGTCAGCGCGTTGAGCTCCACGCGAATGCGGCAGCCGGCCTTGCAGCTCGGGAATCAAGTCGGAAGGCTTGCTGATGTGGAACGCGCCCGCGGCGATGAACAAAATGTGGTCGGTGCGCACCATGCCGTAGCGCGTGTTCACCGTGGTGCCTTCGACGATCGGCAGGATGTCGCGCTGCACGCCTTCGCGCGAAACGTCCGGGCCGTGGCCCGCCTTCGCGGCCCGGCGATCTTGTCGATTTCGTCGATGAAGATGATGCCCATCTGCTCGGCGCGCTCGACGGCCATGCGCGTGACCTGATCCATGTCGATCAGCTTGTTTTCTTCTTCCTGAATCAGGTAATCGAACGCTTCGGCCACGGTCATCTTGCGCTTCTTCTTCTGCTGGCCGAAAAATCCCGAGAGCATGTCCTTGACGTTGATGTCCATTTCCTCGACGCCCTGGTTGGAGATGATTTCGAACGCGGGCATGGCGCGCTCGCGCACTTCCACTTCCACCATGCGCTGGTCGAGCTTGCCGTCGCGCAACTGCGCGCGCAGTTTTTCGCGCGTGCGGTCCGCCTGTTCGCGGCCGGGCCGCTTCGACTGCGGGCGGAGAGTTCGGCGATCGGACGCGGAGCGGGCGAAGCGGGCAGCAGCAGATCGAGCAAGCGCTCTTCGGCGGCTTGTTCGGCGCGCTCGGCCACTTCGTCCAGTTTTTCCTCGCGCACCATGTCGATGGACGTTTCCACCAGGTCGCGCACCATGGATTCCACGTCGCGGCCCACGTAGCCCACTTCGGTGTATTTCGAAGCCTCCACTTTCACGAACGGGCAGCCCGCCAGGCGCGCCAGCCGCCGCGCGATTTCCGTCTTGCCCACGCCGGTGGGCCCGATCATCAGAATATTTTTCGGCAGGACTTCCTCCGCCATTTCCGGAGAAAGTTTCTGGCGGCGCACGCGGTTGCGCAGCGCGATGGCCACGGCGCGCTTCGCCGCCGCCTGTCCGACGATGTATTTGTCCAGCTCGACGACGATTTCGCGCGGAGTCAGTTCGTCGAACGACGGCGGGGCTTGCGGCTTCGGCTGCGCTTGGGATTCGCCGGAAAGATAGATCACCATGTCTTTCTCCGATTTTCCGGTCATAACTCTTCGACGTGAAATTGGCATTCGTATAAATGCAGATTTCGCTGGCGATGCGCATGGCTTCCTGCGCAATTTCCTTGGCGCTCAGCTTGCGTGTGCTTGGCCAGCGCCCGCGCCGCCGCCAGCGCATACGGTCCGCCCGAGCCGATGGCGCAGATGCCGTCGTCCGGCTCGATCACGTCGCCATTTCCGGAAAGCAGGAAAGTGCCTTTGGCGTCGGCCACCACCAGCAGCGCTTCGAGGTGCCGCAGCGCGCGGTCCTTGCGCCATTCCTTGGCCAGTTCCACGGCCGCTTTGCGCCAGATTGCCGTGATGTTCCTGCAGCTTGCCCTCGAATCGCTCGAAAAGCGAAAGCGCGTCGGCCGTGCGAGCCCGCAAACCCCGCCAGAATTTTATCGTTGAACAGGCGGCGGGTCTTGCGCGCGCGTGTGCTTCATCACGTTCTCGCCCATGGTGACCTGGCCGTCGGCGGCGATCACCACTTTATTGTCCCTGCGCACGCACAGAACCGTCGTGCCGTGTATCGGAGGACTTTTTTCTCGGGTTGCCATCTGACAATTATACGCCTCGGCGAAGGAAATCAAACATCGCGGGAGTGGAGGCGTGTGGCGGAGCCTCACGCTTGCAATCCATGCGGGGAATGACGGGCGGGAAAATCGTAAAACGGCGCGCAAGGGTTCGGCGTCAATTCGAGCTGTCGGAATCGCTCTTGCTGGTGTTGTCCTTATTCGCGTCGCCGGATTTTTCCTTCTTCCGGTGTTTTTTGTCGATTTTATCCCAGCGCTCTTCCAGCGAGTCGCGGGTGTAGAGCGAATCCGCAAGGTTGGTGTTGTAATCGCACTTGTCGAAGAAAACCTGAAAGATTTTGATCCCGTTGCGTTCGCGCGCAATCTGGAAAGGCGTTTCGACGCCGCTCAGTGGATGGTAATTTGAATAAAATTCCTTGATCTCCGAGCGCATTCGCGTGGTGGGATCGCGCAACTCGACGATTTTCTGGATGGGAAGGTGCGTGCCGCGCGCGATGGCGATGCGAATGGTTCGGTCGTCGCTATCCACCAATTCCACCCAGTCCGCTTCTTTCAATTCCACAACGTCCGGCCCGTCGTAGCGCAGGATCATGTCTTTTTCGTTCATGCGGTGGCGCAGGATGTTGTCAATATCGATCTTAATGTCCGATTGAAATTGCGCCACGTCGCTGGCTTCCGCTTCCGAAACTCCGCCGCGATCGAGCACCCATCCCTTGTCTCCGTTAAAAATTTGGATGATGTTGCGCTTGGGAAGATTTTCGGTGCGATCTTTGTAGGGAGGGACGGCGTAATCAATGAACTTTTCGAAGCCATTAAGTTCGCCGGAATGCCCGAATTGGCTCAGTGTGCCGGTGCAGGTGATGTCATGGACATTCAAATACGCGGGACCGCCCAGAGCTTCGATGGCTTGCTCCAGGATTTGCCGGGCCTTTGCCGCGCTCTGCTCCGGCATCAGAACTTCCGGCTCCTGCGCCGAGCTTGGCGCAGGAGCGCACAGGAAAATTCCCGCTGCGAGCGCCATTGCCGCCAGACTTGGGATCAATTTCATCCGCACAGCACCGAGCCTCCATTCACGTTGATGACTTCTCCGGTGATAAAGCTCGCCAGGTCCGAAGCCGCGAACAAAATCGGTCCGGCGATATCCTCGGCGGTGGCCACGCGCTTCAGCGGGATGGGCACCAACGCCGCTTGCAGGCCCTTCTTGGTGCGCAGCACCGACGCCGAAAGGTCCGTATCCACCCATCCCGGCGCCACGCAGTTCACCAGGATATTGTGGCGCGCCAGTTCTATCGCCAGGCCCTTTACCAGGCTGATGATGGCGCCTTTGGTCGCGCCGTAATGAGTGTGAAAAGCCTCGCCGCGCTGTCCCGCCGTCGAGCTGATGGCCACGATGCGGCCGCCCTTTTGCGCGATCATGTGCGGAACGGTGTGATGGATAGTGGTGTAGATGCTCTTCAGGTTCACGCGAATCATTTCATCCCACTGGCGTTCGGTCATTTGCTCGATCGGAGCTTCCTCATCATTCCAGATGCCGGCATTGGCCACCAGGATGTCAATGCGTCCCAGGCGTTCGCGCGCAAAATCGGCGAGTCTCTTGGCGTCCGCCATTTTGCCCAGGTCGGCTTTGTGTGATTCCACGCGCGTGCCGTGCTTGCGAGCTTCTTGCTCCACCTGCCCGGCCGCCTCGCGGTTGCGGTGATAATTGAAAACAACGTCGGCGCCTGCCTGCGCAAAAAGCTTCACGGTGGCTGCGCCAATGCCGCGGGATCCCCCGGTAATGAGTGCCGCCTTGCCTGCCAGCGAAATCATAGTTCCCCCAAGAAATGAATTTGTGCGTCCCCGCGGGGAGGCAAAAACCTGCATCCTGCGATTTGGCTCTTGAAATGAGAACTTCCGGACCGCAACCGTGACTCTGTATGCTTTTGCCGCCGATTGCCTACGATTGCCGGACCACGCTATCGCGTGCCATCGCCATCCACTCGCCGAATAAAGCGCGCGCCGCTTCGTCGTCCTCGATCATGCGCTCGGGATGCCATTGCACTCCCACCACCCAATTGGCATCGCCTGTCCATTCCAGCGCTTCGACCACGCCATCGGGCGCGCGCGCCACGATTTGCAAACTTTTTCCCGGAGCCAGCACGGATTGATGGTGCGAACTGTTCACGCGCAATTCATCGCCGCCCGCGATTTTGGCGATGCGCGAAGCGGGATCCACGCTCACTGCATGATGCGGTTCAGGACCCGCATGTCCCGGCCAGGAATGTTGAAGAGCCGCCGGAACTTCGGAGGGAATATCTTGAACCAGCGAGCCTCCCAGAAACACGTTGAGGCTCTGATTGCCGTAGCAGATGGCCAGCACGGGTTTATTTTCGGCGAAAGCGTTTTCGAGCAGCGTGAAATCGGTGGTCTCGCGGCGCGGATCGGAAAAGGACCCGTGCGGATGCGCGACAGCCTGGTACAGAGCAGGATGAACGTCCGCGGGACTTCCCGGAAGCAAAACGGCGTCGAGCGACGCGGCAAGTTTCTTCAGTTCCGAACCGGAAAGAGCCAGCGAAATTTCAACCGGGTCACCACCCGCTCTGCGGGCCGCTTCCAGGTATTTGTCATAGGCCTCGCTCTTATTCGTAAGTTCTTCATTACGAGTACGATAGGGGATTCCCACTCGAGGCTTTTGGATGGGATAGGCGCTCATGGAATGCCCATCCTACCATTGCTTCCGAGGGTCAGCAACTGCCAGCGGTTTCACGGGCAAATCGTGCTTTTCATGAGCGCACAACTGCGATTGCCATGCGCCGGATGCGGCAGGAAATGGCGAATGAGCCCAAGCCCAGAAATACCAAGTTCAACAGGATTCCGTTGAATACATGGCGACGCGCGCCGGAATCATTCCCGCGCGGGCTCGTGCCGGCTTGCGCGGCGGGTGGGACTTGATCCACTCGCCGTAATTATCCCGGATATCCTGAATGTGGCGGGGAATATGATGCTCCTGTTCGCGCACCCACTCTTCCAGGTTCAGGCTCGCTTCGCCCGTCTCTTCAATCACGCTGGTCCAAATGGATTCCGGAATGGATTGCAGCAGACGGCAGGTCATCTTGCGCAATCGGGGAATCACTTCCAGTGCTTCCCGCGTGCTCTGGTGAAAATATCCGAGCGATCCGGCCCAGCGCGCCACATCGGTCTGCGGGACCTGCGCATCGGGCTGAACGATAAATCGCCGGCAACGGATGTAATTCAATGCTTCGCTATCGGCCAGGTGCAGAATGATTTCGTGAATGCTCCAACGTGATTCCGATGCCTTGAAAAACCACATCTTCTTGGGCATTTGACGGAGCGCCGCGGCAAGAAACGCGGGGCCGTGGCTGAAGGATGCCAACATTTGGTTTCTTTCCGCCGATGTCATTGCAACCTCCCCTGCTATGGTCTTAGACGCGCCGCCGCCGAAAATGCTGCGCGCTTCCATCACCACAAACGAATATTCCCTGCGAATAGTTCCCGGCCGCGGGATTCAAATCTGAATTTCGTGCCTATCCGTGTTCAATTTGAAGAAGATGCGGGAATTTCAATTCGGGATGTCCGTGCCAATGGCGGGTAGCTGCATTATGAAATTCGGAATAGCCCGTTTATGAATTGGCATAGGCGCTGAAAATCGCTTCGCCGTTCGTTCGCTAATCAGCAGCAGAGCGCTTTGACCAATAACTTCGGAGTTCGCCGACGAGATACAAGGACCCTGTGACAAAAATGGCGTCTTCGGGGCGTGCCAATCGCAAGGCTTGCTCCAGCGCTTCGGCCGGATCGGGCACGATCCGCGAATCCTTGGCGAGCCCTCCCGTCATTTCCGCGAGAAGCGGGGCGGAAATCGCCCGCGATTGCCGGGGTTCGGTGAGAATCACGACATCGGCGCGCGGAAACAAGACGCCTGAAATTTCGTCCACGGCTTTGTCGCGCATGGCGCCATATACCAGAATTATCCGGCGATCCGCGAAATTTTCGTCCCAGAATTTTCGCAATTCGCGCGCCCCCGCGGGATTGTGCGCCCCGTCGAGATACACATCCGGAGTTCGCGACAATCGTTCCAGGCGTCCGGCCCAGCGGGCTTCGGCGATGCCGCGCTCGATGGCCTCGCGGGTGACGGCGAATCCCCGCCGGCACAGCAACTCCGCGGCGGTGGCGGCGGCCAGTGCGTTGCGAATCTGGAAGCGGCCGGCAAGCGCGGGAGCGATGGAAAATTTTTCACCGGAAATTTGGGAGAAAGCCACTGCGCGATACCATCCCTCCGCGGACGCGACCTGTTCGATCCTCCACGCTTCGTCGATTTCCACCAGCGTGGCGGCCATCTCCGCCGATCGCCTGGAAATCACTTCCCGGGCTTCGCTGCGTTCGCAAGCGCTCACTACAAACGCTCCGGCCTTGATGATCCCGGCTTTTTCCGCGGCGATTTCCTCGATGGAATGCCCCAGAAAATTTTCGTGGTCAAAATCGAGCGGAGTAATGATCGCCACTTCCGGCATGACGATGTTTGTGGCGTCCAGGCGTCCGCCGAGTCCCACTTCGTAGATCGAAAAATCCACGCCGCGCCGCTCGCAGGAATGAAACGCCATGGCGGTCAGGCATTCGAAAAAGGTGGGATGGGCCGCCAGCGCTCCGGAGGCCATCAGGGATTCGATCGCGGCGTGCACGCGCGTCCATGCCGCCGCAAAATCCTCCTCGGAAATATTTTCGCCGTCGAAGCGGATGCGCTCGCGGATATTTTCGAGGTGCGGAGAGGTGTACAGCCCGGTATGCAATCCGGCCGCGCGCAAGATGGATTCCAGCATGGCCGCCGTGGAACCCTTGCCGTTTGTCCCGGCAATATGCACGCAAGGAAGGGCATGTTGCGGATCGCCAAGCGCCCGCGCTAGGGTGATGATGTTGCCGAGGCCGAATTTTTGCACGCGCGCTTGTTGCGGCGCGGCCAATTCGCGGCCCAGCGCCAGCAGCGCCTGAACGGACTCTTCGTAATTCATTCCGAATCGACAAAAAATCGCAGCGCCCGGCCGATGTAAGGTTTCAATTCCTTGCGGGGAACCACGGCGTCGAGGAATCCATGTTCCAGCAGAAATTCGGCGGTCTGAAATCCTTCCGGCAATTTCTGGCGGATGGTCTGCTCAATCACCCGCGGGCCGGCAAAACCGATCAACGCGCCTGGTTCCGCGATATTCAAATCTCCCAGCATCGCGTAGCTGGCGGTGACGCCGCCGGTGGTGGGATCGGTAACCACGGAAATGAACGGGACGCGCGCTTCATCCAGCCGACCCAGCGCCGCCGATACTTTCGCCAGCTGCATCAAACTCACGGCGCCCTCCATCATTCTAGCGCCGCCAGAGCAGGATACTACGATCAGCGGAATGCGTTGCGCAGCGCACCGTTCGATCGCACGCGTCACTTTTTCTCCCACCACCGCCCCCATGGTCCCGCCGATAAACCCGAATTCCATCGAGCAGCACATCACCGGACGCCCATCGAGTTTTCCTTCGGCGGTAATGATGGCGTCCTTCATGCCTTGTTTCTTCTGCGCATCCTTCAGCCGCTGCGCGTAGGGCCGCGTGTCGGTGAAATGCAAGGGATCGCTCGAAGCCAGTTCCACGTCATGCTCGATGTAGGGCTCTTCGTCGAGCAGGAGTTCCAGGCGGCGCCGCGCGCCGAGCCTGAAGTGGTGCTCGCACTTGGGACAAACCTCCCAGTTCGCCTCCAGATCCTTTTTCCAGATAATCGCGCGGCAGGCGGTGCATTTGGTCCACATGCCTTCGGTGCGCACCCGGCGCTCTTCCACCGGAGTGGGATTTTCGATCGGCTTTTTGTCGCGCTTGAACCAGGTCATGGTCAGTAATCGATCCCGCGCTGGGCGAGAATGCCTTTTGTGTAGGGATGCTTCACTTCGCGCATTTCCGTCACCAGGTCCGCGGCTTCCACCAGTTTCGGATGCGCATTGCGCCCGGTGCAAATCACGTGCACGCCTTCCGGACGGCCGCGCAGCGCATCCACCACGCGCTCGGCGTCCAGCATCTTGTAGCTGATCACGTAATTGATTTCGTCGAGCACCACCAGCTCATATTTTTCGCTGTAGATCTGCTCGCGTCCGTATTCCCAGGCCTGCTCGCAGAGACGGATGTCTTCCGGGTCAGTGTCCGCTCCGCCCACTTTCACGAAGCCACGGCCCATCGGGCGAATTTCGAATTTATCGTCGCCCAGCATTTTTGCGGCGTCCAGCTCGCCATAATGCCAGGAACCTTTGATGAATTGGACCATCAGAACCCGCAAACCCTGTCCCACGGCGCGAAACGAAGTGCCCAGGGCGCAGGTGGTCTTGCCCTTGCCGGGCCCGGTGTAAACGATCAGAAGACCTTTTCCTTCCGGCATTCGCGCGCCCCGTCGGGATAGTTTCTCATACCTGCGGCAGGGTCGAGAAACGCCATTTGATCGCCGCTCCTCGCCTTGGAGAATCGCGATCGGCGAGGGCTCCGCACACAGTGTCTTTAGGCCATTTGACTCGCAGCCCATCCACGGGGCAATATCGTGCGCGGAAGAAAATTTTGAATTCCAGGAATGTGGCGCTGTCCTGCCATGGCTCTCAAGGAGAAGAAAATATGCGGAAAATTTTTGTGTTCTGTAGCGCGCTGATTCTGAGCGCGGCGTTGTACGTCTCTCCCGCTGGCGCACAGATGGAAAACGGCAAGCGGCCCAGCCCCGCGGCCAAAGCCGAATGCACGCTTTCCGGCGGAAAAACGATTACCGTCAATTATTCCAGCCCGCGCATGAGAGGCCGAAAAATATATGGCGACCTGGTTCCCTTTGGTGAAGTGTGGCGCGCCGGAGCCAACGAAGCGACCACCTTCGTGACCACCACCGATCTCGTGGTGGGCGGCAAGGAAGTCCCGGCCGGAAAATACACAATTTTCACCCTCCCCACGCAGGATCATTGGACGCTGATTATCAGCAAGAAGACCGGCGAATGGGGCATACCCTATCCCGGCGCGGATTACGATTTCGCGCGCATCGACATGCAGAATTCCAAGCTTCCCGCGCCCGTTGAAGATTTCACCATCGCCTTCGACAAATCGGCGGACGGCTGCACCATGCGTCTCGATTGGGAAACCACCCGCGCTTCCATCTCCATCGCCGAAAAGAAATAGCCGCAGGGGTTGCGGAACGGGCGGCGGGTTTATCGCCCGGCGCGGCTGAAACAGTTCAGGACAACTGGAAGGTGGCGCGGATATTTTCCGCGATGGAAGCAACCGCTTGCTGCGATTCCGCCGCCATTTTCTGCGCCGCGCCGCGTTCCCGCAGCACCAGCCAGATGCCGGGACGATGCAGGTCCTGATCGCGGCAAATCGCGCCGGTTAATTGGACGATTTCCAGATTCTTGCCGGCCAATTCTCGCCCCAGCAGCGTGCGCACGTCATCGAGCAAATCCAGAAATCCCTGCGAAGCCAGCATGGGGTCCACGTCGCGCGGGATAGGCGCTTCCACTTCCATAAGATCGTAATCCGGAAGCGGGCGGGTGATCATCAATTCCATCGAAGCCGCCGGCGCTGCCGAATCGTGCGAAATTTTGATGGCCATGGCTCGTGTATTCTCCCCGATTATCGAAACGTGCGAGAAATCTATTTGGGATAAGGATGCCCCGCGAGAATGGCGAAGCCGCGATAAATCTGTTCCGCCAGTATCACCCGCGCAAATTCATGCGGCATGGTCAGCGAGGACAATGATAGTTTTTCGCGCGCGCGGGCGCGAAACTCTTCCGGAAATCCGGCGGCATCGCCGCAAAGAAATACCAGCTCGCGGGTGCCGCGGTCGCGCCGCTCCCCCAGCCATTCCGCGAACTCCCGCGATTCGAATTGTTTTCCTCCGGCATCGAGAAGAATCACAGCAGCGGTCGGCTCGATTTTCAGTTTGCGCAGGGCCGCCGGTCCAGCGTCGCGAAGTTCGCTGATTTCCACCTCCGCGTAGCGGCGAATGCGCCCAAGGTAATCCTCGAACAGAACGCGCGTTTCCTCGCGCCGCATTTTCCCCAGCAGGATGAGGCGGATTTTCACGATTGCATGCGGCCACGGAGCGCCGTCACATCAAACCGTATTTCTTGCGCTTGTCGAGCAGCGTCTTCCGGCTGATCCCGAGAATCTCGGCGGCGCGGCCAATTTTGTAGCGCGTGCCTTCCAGCGCGGCTTGAATGGCTTCGCGTTCGAGGTCTTCGAGTGAACGCAGCGAGCGCAAACCTGCCGCAGAGGGGTCCGAGGCGCGCACGATCTCCGGAAAATCCTTGGATGTCATCACCGGTTCCTTCGCGAACACCAGCGCATGTTCCATCGCGTTTTTCAGCTCGCGGACGTTTCCCGGCCACGCATAGGATTCCAGAAGTTTCGATGCCGCGGCGTCCAGCGACGCATCCGCCCAGCCGTGCAGCGGACCCAGCCGCGCCAGGAAGTGCGCCGCCAGCGGCGCGATGTCCGCGCGGCGTTCGCGCAGCGACGGCACGGAAATTCCCAGCACGTTGAGCCGGAAATATAAATCCTCGCGAAACCGGCCCGCAGCGACGGCTCTCATCAAATCCGCGTTGGTCAAGGCCATCAATCGCGCTTCCATGCTCAGGGTTTCCGTGCCGCCCAGCCGCTCGAATTTGCGCTCTTCCAGCACGCGCAATAGCTTGGCCTGCATGCCGGGGGCCAGCGCCGCCACTTCATCGAGCACGATGGTTCCTTCATCGGCCAATTCCAGACGGCCGGGCTTGCGCGCCACAGCTCCAGTAAAAGCTCCGCGCTCGTGGCCGAAGAGTTCGGATTCCACAAGTTCCGCCGGCAGGCTCGCGCAATCGATCTTCAGGAAGGGAGAATCGTGCCGCGGGCCGTTCTGATGAATCCAGCGCGCCAGTTGATCTTTTCCCGTGCCGCTTTCGCCGCTGATGAGCAGCGTGGTGGAAGTTTCCGCCAGTTTTTCAGCCAGTTCCAGAACACGCCGCGAGGCCGGATCCTCCGCCACCCACGGAATGTTCGCCTGGGTCATTGCTGCGCCGCGCCGCTTTCGGATTCGTCGCGCACGGGAGGGGAAGATTGCGCCGAAGGAGAATTCAATGTGCTGGGCGGCGCGCCACAGGCGTTCGAGATCGTAATAGCGCCGCGCGCCTTCGCTGAAGATGTGCACCACGAACGCACCGTAATCGAGCAGGATCCATTCCGAGCCGGATTTCCCTTCGCGGTGCAGCACAGGTCGTCCCTGTCGCGCCAGCCGCTCTTCGATCGCATCGCCGATGGCCTGGATCTGCGGATGGCTTTGCCCGGAGCAAAGCAAAAAATAATCCGCGAAAGCGCCCTGGCCGGAAAGATCGAGCACGGTGATGTCCGTGGCCTGCTTGTCCTGCGCCGCTTCCACGGCCCAGCGAATTTCCGAGCGAAGTTTGTCTGGCGTCACCGGTAAAGGGCCTGTCCCAGAATGTAATCCTCCACGCGCGGCGGCACAAGCCCGTGGATGGATTGATGCCGCGCCAGCCGCTGGCGCACTTCCGTGGAAGAAACATGGCTGGCCACGGTGGTCAGCAAATGGACCACGGATTTGCGCAAAATGATTTTGTTGGGGTCCAGCGAGCGCGTGCGGCCCAGTTTTTCCGGCGGAATCACCAGGCGCAGCGCTTCCAGATTGAAGCCCGGCCGGCTGGCAATGATGAAATCGCAGGAATCGAGCAGCGCCTCATAATGCCTCCAGGTGGGGATTTCCAGAAACTGGTCCGCGCCGAGTATGAAATAAAGATGGTCCTCGGGATGTTCGCGGCGGAATCGGCGCACCGTGTCAATGCTGTAGAACACGTGCGCGGGGGCTGCTTCGCCGGGAGCTTCGGCGAGCGAAGGAATCAATCCCTTATGTTCCGAGCAGGCCAGCGCCACCATGGCAAACCGGTGCACGAAGGGCGTGAGAGCCGGCTTGGTCTTGTGCGGCGGGCGCGAGGAAGGAATGAAATAGACGGCGTCCAGATGGAAGCGCCGCGCGGCGGCCAGCGCCACGGCGATGTGTCCGGCATGCACCGGATCGAACGTGCCGCCGAAAAGCGCAATCGAGCGGCGGCTTGCTTGCGGATGCGGCTTGTGCGCGGCGTGGGAGGTCAACGCTCCTCCCGGAGAGGCGCGGGTTCGGAATGATCCGCGGCGGGCGGAGTTGTTTCGGCGGAGGCGGGAGGCGCAGCCGGTTTGGGAATGCGGTCGAGCGCATTGGCCATGGCGCGCACCAGTTCCGGAATTCCTTCGCCGGAAGCCGAGGATATGGCGCGAAATTCCAGGCCGCGCTGCGCGGCAAAGGCGCGCAATTCTTCCAGGTGATCGCGGTTCGTCGTCGCGTCCAGTTTTGTGGCCACCACGATCATGGATTTCTTCGCGAGTTCGGGGCTGAAGGATTCGAGTTCGTGCATGATAATTTCAAAATCGCGGATCGGGTCGCGCTCGTTGGCGTCGCTGGTGTCCACCAGGTGGGCGATCAGCCGTGTGCGCTCCACATGCTTCAGAAATCGCGTGCCCAGGCCCACGCCTTCATGCGCGCCTTCGATCAGCCCCGGAAGATCCGCCACCACAAAAGTGCGCCCCGCGCCCGGTGCAGCGCCGGGGTCCGCCGAAACCACGCCGAGATGCGGCTCGAGGGTGGTGAAGGGATACGCAGCCACCTTGGGCCGCGCCGCGGAAATGCGCGAGATCAGCGTGGATTTGCCCGCATTCGGAAATCCCACCAGCCCCACGTCCGCCAGCAGCTTCAATTCCAGCCGCAGGTGGCGCTCTTCGCCCGGCCGTCCTTCTTCATATTCGCGGGGAGCCTGATGCCACGGGCGCACAAAATGAGGATTGCCGTTTCCGCGTCCGCCGCGTCCGGCGCGCGCCGCCAGGAAACGCTGTCCCGCCTCGGTGAAATCGAACAGTTGTTCGCCGGTGTCGGCATCGAAAACCACGGTGCCCACCGGCACGCTCAGGACCATGGGTTCACCCGCGGCGCCATGGCAATTCGAGCCTTCCCCGTGGCCGCCGCGCTGCGCCTTGAATTCGCGGTTGTAGCGGTAGCGCAACAGAGTATTGTCGTGCGGATTGGCTTCGATGAAAATGTCCGCGCCGTGGCCGCCATCGCCGCCCGAAGGGCCGCCTCGCGGGACGTACTTCTCCCTGCGAAATGCGACGCAGCCATTTCCGCCGTCGCCGGCTTTCACCAGAATTTTTGCTTCGTCTGCAAACACCAGTCGCTCGCTATGGGAACGTGCTCGAAGAAAGCATACGACAGGGCAGGGTGCAAAGACAAAAATACGCGCCCTGCCTCAGGGCGCGTATCGAGAACTCTCGAATTAATTCGCGGCCGAGGCAGCGGATGCTTTTTCGATCTCCGCGGCCACTTCCGATTCCGGCAGCACGCTGATGAAGCGCCCGCGTCCGCCCTTATCCTGAAAACGCACCACGCCGGTGATCAGCGCGAAGAGGCTGTCGTCCTTGGCGCGGGCCACATTCTTGCCCGCTTTGTAGCGCGTGCCGCGCTGGCGGATCAGAATGCTTCCGCCGGTCACCAGTTGACCCCCAAACCTCTTGATTCCCAGCCGTTGTCCGTGCGAGTCGCGTCCGTTTGTGGATGACCCGCCGCCTTTTTTATGTGCCATCGCCGCCCTCTATGCCAGTTGAATGTCGCCCACTTCCACGGCCGTATAATTTTGCCGGTGGCCGCGCTGAATCTTGTATTGCCGCGTCTTCTTGAATTTCAAAACCTTCATTTTCGGGCCGCGCGTGTGACGCCACGATTTTGCCGGTCACTTTGGCCTTGGCCGCATCCGCGCCACCCAGGATTTTCTTTTCGTCGGTGCGCACGGAAACCACGTCAAACGTGACTTTTCCGCCGACTTTTCCCTCGAGCCGCTCGACTTCAATCCGGGCGCCCAGGCTCCACGCGGTACTGCTTTCCCCCACTGCGAATCACGGCGTACATACTGCCTCCTAATGCGAGTGACAAACCCCCATTATAAGGGTCCCCGGCACTGGCGTCAACGAACACTCGGGCATGGAATTCCGCTTTCAGGCATGCTGGGTCTTGCCACGGAGAGGTGGCGCTTCGGATGATTTAGGGCACGGCAGCAGGCGGTGCATGCGTGCCGATGCCGATTTGCATCTGCGTGTTTTTCGGGAAAACCACGTCGTGGCCGCGCGCGATCAGGTTTGTGTAAATTGCCTTGCAGGCCCCGAACGAGCCCATGGCCATCCCCAACTGCTGGGAATGCACGGCGGCGCCGACGGCGATTCCGATCAGCTTGAATCCACCCGCTCCGCCTGCGACGCGAGGGCCCACTTCCCCAAAGCTGTCGCCGCCAAAGGAAATGAATGCCAGTCCGGTATAAACGGCCGTGCTTAGAAATCGCGCCGGAGGAGAATGCGCATGCGCGCCTCCCTCGGCATCGAGGCTTACTCTGCCCGATTCTCCGGCCTGCGTGGCTTGCAGGATCGCATCCACTTTGTTTTCCACTCCGCCGGGCAGCGTCAAATCATGAAACACGAACCGCAATTTTCCGTCGCGGCTCAGGTAGCGGGCCGGCGCAACTTGAATCACCGTTCCGTGCAGGATGGCTCCTTGCGGAATCACCAAGCGGTCTCCGTCAAACAGCGGCTGCGAAACCCGGGCCTCGAGTTCCTGCCCTTTTTGCGCCGTCGCTGAACCCAAAGTCTGCAGCAGCATGGCGTGCACAAAACTTCCATTCGGCGGAGCGGCACGCAGCGAAGCGGCCATCTCCGGTGTCAGAGGCTCGCTGCCGAAATCGAGCGGCTTCAAAAGTTCCGCAAAATATACGGTTCCCGCGCCGATATATTGCGGATGGACGGGAAGCTCTCCCAGCGCGAAATATCCGAGGCGGCGCATTTTCCCCGGTTTCTTCACAGCGGTCATGGCCGCGTCCCATTGCTGTTTCGCTCCGGCCTTCGCCTCTCTGGTTTTCTGCTCCGCCAAATCTTTCGCCGCTCCCTTGGAAGGTTTTTCATTCGCGGCGGTCACCAGTTGCATTTCCTCGCCGGACCCCGGCGTGACGCTGGTTTGTATGGCGATGTGTTTCCCATTCGGCAAGAATCAGCTCATCGAATTCGACATCGAATTTGCGCGCCGGGGTGAAGTCCGCGTCCATTGCCGCCAGGGTCCGCTTTCCGGCTGAAATTGTTTCAATGCGAATGATCTTGCCTGCGACTTCAGTGCCCGCGGGTATCACCAATTTATCAAAGGCATATACCGGCGCCACGATCCTCCCGTGCAGTGGCTCGCCAACTTGTTTCAGGCGCACGGTGTTTTCGAGCGCCACTTGCAAAGGCGTCCCGGCATCGATGGTCAGCGAAATCGTTTCGTTGGGGATGGCTGAAACTTTTGCGCTGGGCGGAGCGTCCGATCGCCGCGCGAGTGACGGCGGATTCGCGGGAGACGCCGCGGAAGAGGGAGGCGGCGAGGCATCCTGCGCGCGTGCGCCGCAAACCGTCGCAGAAACAAGCAGAATCACGCCCAGCATGCGTGGGAATTTCATTTCATTCCTATGGATTCGCGCCGAATTGCAAGTGTTGCACGCCATGATTGATCCGGCGAATCAGGAGGCCGCCTGGCGGCAGGTTTCATGTTCGCGGCACGCGGGCGGACAATTCGTCTTGTCGATGTGGATGTAGTTGTGGCAGGTGGCGCAAATCACTCCATAAATCGTTTCGCTGAATTGCTCGTGCGATGTCTTTGCGGCGTGCTCCGTGCGCGCTTCTTCCCTGGTCATGCCCATGGGAGTGACTCCTTCATCGCGGCAGCTTCCAGGCCGGCGAACAGCTGAACTGAAACAAGGGATAAACATCCGAAAAAATCTTTGCGACGTCGCGCTCGAATCGCGCGCGTGTGGACGCCGCAGGCGGAAATCTCCGGCGAACCACCCACGCTTGCAATCGCTTCCATTCCTCGGGCTTGAGCGGCCAACCATCGTGCCTGGTCCATTCGCCCTTTTCCGAGGAATACCAGTAGCTTTCGTATTTTCGTCCCAGCCGTTTTTTCTGCTGTTCGAGCCACGGACCGTGCTCCATTCCGCGCGGCCGGCCCAACTGCATCAGCGGCGAAGCTTTTCCGTCGCTGTATATGCGGAATCCGGCGGTGACCGCGTCGGTCGAAAGGCCGGCGTAGAGCTGGCCCGATTCTCCGCCGGGTTCCCGGAAGAAAAGGTACATTTGCGTGCGGTACGGGGATTTATCCGCCGCAAAACGGATGTCGCGATTGATGCGCGAGAAATTTTCGCCGGTCCGGCCGCTGATCGTGAAGCCGGGATTCAAGGCGCGCGCCACCGGAGCCAGGCGGTCCAGCAATTCGCGGAAGCGTTCGACGATTAGCGCTTTATAGCGTTCCCGGTTTTCGTCCATCCAGGGCTTGCGATTGTTCTGCCCCAGCTCCTCGAAAAACCGGAACGTGTCAGCCGCGAAAATGGGTCCGCCCTTCATGGTGTGTCTTAGCGTGTCGCGCGGCGTGAATCCGGCGCAACGCGCGTGCATGCCTCCCGCGACTCCTGCAATTGGCTGAATGAAAATTATACCGCATGCGCGCTTCCCGAGGCGATTTGCGCGCGGCACGCTTCGCCGCTCTCGCCGACCCATCCAGATTGGCTCTTGTGGCCGCGCCTTTCCCATCCTAGGCTCGTTCCATGAGCGAATATAAAACGACCGACCGAACGCGCGTCCAGCGCCTGCCCGCCCGCGGCGCGTACGACCGCGAGACCGTGCATGCCATTCTTGAGGAAGGGTTCGTCTGCCACGTGGGATTTGTGGTCGAAGGCCAGCCCTTCGTGATTCCCACGAATTACGCGCGGGTGGACGAGGTGTTGTACCTTCATGGCTCCTCTGCCAGCCGCATGCTCCGCACCTTATCGGGAGGTGTGCAGGTTTGCGTCACGGTCACATTGGTGGACGCTCTGGTGCTCGCGCGTTCCGCGTTTCATCATTCCGTGAATTACCGCTCCGTCGTAATGCTGGGCCGCGCCACGCTGGTCGAGGACCCTGGCGAAAAAATGCGCGTCCTCGAAGCTTTCACCAACCACATCATGCGCGGCCGCTGGAAAGACGTCCGCCCGCCCACCGAGCAGGAATTGAAGGGTACCTCCGTGCTGGCCTTGCCGCTCGCAGAAGTTTCCGCAAAAGTCCGCACCGGTCCGCCCAAGGATGACGAGGAAGATTACGCGCTTCCAATTTGGGCCGGCTTGCTTCCTCTGCCCGTCGTTCCCGCCGTGCCCATTGCGGATCCACGTTTGTCGGCGGGAATTCCCGTCCCGGCCAGCGTAAAAAATTATTCGCGATAGGCCAATTTGCGGAGCCAATCCCAAAATCGTGCGCTGCGGATTTCGCGCCGCGCTGTCCTTATTGCCGGCATTCTGCTGGGATTCATACTGGCGGGGGCTTCACCCGCTCTCCCGCAGAGCCGCGCCAATCCCGCCGCGGGATTTCTCGCGGGTTCGTACCACAGCCCCAGCGGCGAGACGATGCAGTACCGCCTTTTCGTTCCGCCAGGCTACGATGCCGCAAAAAAATATCCGTTGGTGTTGTGGCTCCACAACGCAGGGGGACGCGGCGCGGATAACCTCGCGCAGATTTCCGCAACCAATTTTGCCGGCTCACATGTCTGGATCACCCCTGAAAATCTGAAGAAATATCACGCCTTCGTGCTCGCTCCGCAGGTGGAAGAAACCAAAGGCTGGGCGCGCCCGCATGCCAATACTCCGCCGGTTTCGATTCGCCTGGCGCTCGAAATTCTCGATACCGTGGAGAAATCCTATGCCATCGACAGCAACCGCGTGTATCTGGCGGGAGAATCGATGGGTGGCGAAGGAGTTTGGCGCGCGCTGTCGATCGATCCCGGTCGATTTTCCGCGGCCATTGCGCTATGCGGATATGGCGACGCGTGGATGATCGGCCGCGTGGCGAAAGTTCCGGTTTGGATTTTTCAAGGGCAGGCCGATTCCGTGGTTCCCGTGGGACATGCGCGGAGTTGGGTGGCGGCTTTGCGCCAGGCGGGCGGCGACCCGAAATATTCGGAATATCCGGGCATCGGTCACAACGTGTGGGATGTGGCATTCACCGAACCGGAAGTGGTTTCCTGGCTGATGTCGCACTCGCGAGAAGCGCACCGTAAATAGCGCGCTGCGCGGTTGTGCACAGCTTGGGCTTAATGGCAGCCGCAGGTGCGCGGCGTGCAGCCACACCCGCCCGAGGATGCGGAGGAAGTTCCCGACGAGGATTTCCCGCCGCCGGAAGGCGCCGCAAACACCGAAAGCTGGATGGTTTGCTTCGCGCTCGAGCATTTCGGACAAGTAATCTTCGCGCTGTTTTTCATCACCAGCCGCTCATGGCGCTCGCCGCAGTTCTCGCAAATATATTCGTAGATCGGCATTCCGTCCCTCGCCGCTAAAGTTACTTCCACGCACCTTACATTTTACAGGAGAGAATTGCCATTCCTAAAAAGCAACAGCCCCGGCCTGAACCGGGGCTGCTGGTAGTAATACGCCAGGGCTAAGGCAAAACTAGTCGCCGGCGACGGCCGTTTCCGCTTCCTTCTTTTCGGTGCTTGCCGCGCCGTCTTCTTTGGCGTGCCCATTGCCGTTTCCATCAGCGGGCGCGATTTGCACCGGCTTGACGGCGGCTCCGGGGACGGCCATCTGAATCTGCTGAATCGAACCGATCTGCACCACGGGTTCGCTGGCCTTCTTGAGGACCAGTTCTTCGTATATTCTGCGAACCTTGGCGGCTTCTTCGTTGGCCTTGCGGCGGCGTGCGCGGTCTTCTTCGGCCGCGGTCAGCGGTATATCGTGCTCGAGGTGGCGGACGCGCGCGGCATCCTCTTCATCAATCTTCAGAGAGTGCTCGTAGTGCGCCAGGTCAACCTTCTTGCCCTTGGCGAAAATGTCGTGCTTGCCGTGGGTCTTGTACCACTCCGCGACGGTCGCGTTCTTGTACATGTTTTCGATGATCTGCCGCCAGCCCACGCCGGTGTTGTAGGCGCAGAAGGAAATTTCGCCCTGCTGCGTGGCGTAGGGAATGATGCACATTTCCGTGCGGCGGAAATCGTAATTGAAGAGGTCCTGAAACCACATGCCCGCGAGGAACAGAAAGTTCCACGGGTCCTGGCGGCGCTTCATGGCGTCATCCAGGGTGCGGTCCGGGCCCACGCTTCCGTACACTTTCTTGGTGACTTCCTGGCCCTTCACGCCGAAGGTCTTGTCGAACTTCTTCCAGATGTCCTTGAGCCGCAAACTCGGCGGGGCCTCGAACGGCTGATAATTCTTCAGCAGCGCGAGTCCCGCGAGCGCGGCGGAGAATTTCCTGCCGCGCGCGGCGTCGTTGATCGCCTTCATATCCTCCACCAGCGAAGGAATGTTCAGGAATTTCGGAACCGGCGCCCATTCCTTGTTTTCCTTGTTGATCATCACCGCCGTGCCCACGCCGCAATTGGGGTGGCAGCCGCAGCTCATCTGACCCCATTGCGCTTCGGGGCCGTGGGCCAGGTCCGCGAAATCCGCGAACGGGCTGATCAAGGAGATGGGGAACCAGTCGCGCGTAGGCTGAATTTTGCCCACCTGCTTGCTGACGTCCTGCGCTAGGTGCGAAAGCGTGTAGCGCTGGCGCATGCGGCGTTCCGGAGTGATTTGATCGTCGCGTCCGGTGAAGGAAACCGGCTGGAAGGAAACGAAAGAAATTTTCTTGGGATTTTCCATCGCGAATTTCACGATGGGGCCCACTTGGTCGTTGTTCACGTTGTTGACGATGGTGGTGACCAGGACGATTTCGATGCCCGCCGCGTGCATGTTCTCGATGGCCCGCAGCTTCACGTCAAACAGGTTGCCCACCTGGCGGTGGCTGTTGGCGTCGTTGCCGATGCCGTCGAATTGCAGGTAGGCATAGCGCAAGCCCGCTTCGAAGGCCTTGGCGCAGAAATCCTTGCTCTTCGCGAACTCGATGCCGTTGGTCGCCGCCTGCACGCTGTTGTAACCCACTTTGCGGGCGTAGCGAACCGCGTCCAAAAAGTAGGGGTGCATGGTCGGCTCGCCGCCGGAAAACTGTACGGACATCTGCCGGCGCGGCTTGATCTTTGTCGCGTTCTCAAGAATTTCCTGAATCTCTTCCCAGCTCAATTCGTGGACGTAGCCCACCTGGTTCGCGTCCATGAAGCAGGGATCGCACATCATGTTGCAGCGGTTGGTGAGGTCCACGGTCAGCACCGAGCCGCGCCCGTGGCGCACCGTGCTCGAGCCGTGATTGTGCAGCTTTTCGTCGTTGTGCGCGGGAATATCGCGTCCCGGGAAATTCTTCTCGATCCATTCCAGGAATTTCGAATCCGCGGCCATCAAGTCTTCGCATTTTCCGTGGATGGGGCATTCCTTCACCATCCAGACTTGTCCGTCGCGTTCGATAATCTGCGCCTTGATTTCGCCGACTTTCTCGTTCACCAGGTCGGTCCAATCCTTCTTGCCCTCGATGATGGCCGTGCGCGCTTCCACCACGCATGCCGGGCACAGCGAATCGGTGGTGCGTGGCCAGCCGAGCGTGGGCTTGGATTTCTCCCAGGATTTCAGCATCGGCTTATCAGACCATTTCGGCGTGAAGGATGGGTTGGGATTGAACTTATTAAAATATTGAATGGTATTGAAGGCCACGCCGGCCGTCTTACAAACTACCAAGTCAAGTGTCTTCCAAAGTTGATTGCCAACTGTCTTAGGCATAATCCGCCTCTCCTTAGTTACTGCGCCACCCAGAGTTTCCCCGAGAGCCTGACCCCCACGGGTGAAAGTCACACCCGTAACTGGTTACGGTACCAGAGTTTGCTAGGTTTCCAAGGCCGCGTCCAGCAGGGTGCGTCCAAAGGTACAATTCCGGCATTAAGCGGTTCCTCTGTGCAGTCAATGGGTACCCCCTTGGGCCTTAGTACCCGGCCTATTCCGACTCTTTTCGCTTAGATGGCGGGACGGACTTTTGGGGTTCCCCACGATTCAGGCATTCAACCCTGGTGACAGGAGACAAAAGGCGAAGGCCGCGCGTTTCACCAGCTACTCTGTAAATGGGATTTACCGCCGGTTTTAATGATCGATTCAAATTCCATTCCCGGGAGAATCATACAATCCGTCTAAGTTCCAAATCCTGCGGTCGCGGACGGAGAGCGTTCATTGCGACTTTTCCACAGGGTCGGCTTGACCGCTTCGCTCTTTTGGATGTACAAGCAAGGAAAGCAATTCAACGAGGGGTGAGATTCATGCAAAAATTTGTGCGAAGTTTCTTGGCGTTTCTTTTCGCTCTTCTTATTTTTCTCCCCGTTGCGAGCTACGCGCAACAGACGCTGGGATGGATTGATGGAACGGTGACCGACTCCACCGGCGGAGTGCTGCAAAATGTCGCGGTAAAAGCTCACAACGCGGCCACCAACCTCACGGTGACCGCGCAGACCAAGGCGGACGGCTCCTTCCACGTCCCCGACCTGCCCATCGGCACCTACGAAGTAACCTTCACGATGGATGGTTTCAAGACCGCCAACTACCCGCATGTTCTGGTCCAGGGCAACCGCACCGCGACATTGAATGCTCAAATGCAGCCCGGCACGGTGACCTCCACCGTGACTGTGAATGCCACGCCTCTGCTGAACCAAACGGACACGACGACAGGTTACGTCCTGGGTGATCTGCAAATGCAGAACATTCCGCTCGGGACCGGCAGCTTCACTCAAATGGCCATCCTCAGCCCGGTGTGAGCGCCGACCTGCTGAATACTTCCGGAACAAACGCCGGCCTCGGCAACCAGAGCATCTGGGCCAATGGCCAGCGCGATACGAGCAACAGTTTCAGTATGAATGGCGTCAACGCCGACAACATTTTCAATGGCAAGTCTTCAAGCCAGGTGACTTCCGGCCGCGTGGCAGTCAACATCGGCGAGATCGGCAACAGCACCAACAATCCGAGCGGCGAAATTCGTCACCAGCACTTCGGTCTATGGAGCCATCGGCCAAGCATTGCCTTCGCCCCCGATCGAGACCATCCAGGAAATGCGCGTCAATTCGGCGATGTACGACGCCTCGCAAGGCTCCAATAGCGGCGCGCACATCGAAGTATTCCACGAAATCGGGCGACCAATGACATTCACGGCGGGGCCTACGAATACTTCCAGACCACCGGCTTGACGCCAATCCAGTGGTTTTTCAATAAGCAACGGCATCTCACCGGCCAATCCTGAATCGCAATGTCTACGGCGGATTCCTCGGCGGTCCGATTAAAAAGAACAAAATGTTCTTTTTCGTGTCATATCAAGGGCAGCGAGTTTTCGATCAACTTCTGGGAACTTCCTATCGTCGCAGTTCCTCCGGATTTGACCAATGACCGTTCCGACGCCGGACTTATTGCAGCGGCGAATTCTGTATTTCACCGGACCCCACAATGCCGTGCGGAACAAGCGGCCAGCCGGCCTGTTTTAGCGGCACCGATCATCGCCACAGGCACTGGCGATCCTGAAGCCAAGACCAAAATCGGGAGCTATTTTATCCCAAGTGCCGGACGGACCCAATTCGATTGCAAACTTCGGAGAAGCGATGCAATCGTCATGGACCCAGTGCCACATTCAGGGCGCATCAAATCAATGCCAACATTGATTACATCTTCAGTCCGCAAGACCGTCTTGCGGCGAAATATTACTTCCAGAATGATCCGAAGACTACTCCCTTCGCCAATAGCACTCTTCTGGGTTTTCCGCAGACCATGAACGCCGGCAGCCAGTCTTTTCCCTCGACAACACCACTATTTTGACTCCGAACTTGAGCTGGGAGCAGCGCTTCGGGTTTATTCGCGAAAGTCGCCTTTTCGACCACCGCGCAAGGGTATACGCCGCTGACCTTGGCGCACACCATTCTGCCGGATTTAATCTCTTTCCCGCAGCATGAATATCAGAGACCTCGGACAATTACAACGCTGGGAACTCATCTATCCATCGGGCCACTCAACAATTTTGCCAACGCCGGCATCTTCCAAAACAATTTCGAGATCGCACCAGCTCAACTGGGTCCATGGCCGCCACACCATTTCGACGGGAATTAACTGGGACTACTACCCAATTGAACGTGATCAACAAGAACAACGAAGTATCGCGCGTCACCTTCGCGGATTTCCCCGGATTTCTGCAGGGCAATGTTTGCGGCCCGAATACAACTTTACTGCAGCTGGCCAGGATGCCTCGCAGATATTTGAACGGCGCAAGCAACCGCTATTTCCGCGCCAATCAAGTGGGGGCCTATCTGCAGGATGACTTGAAGATCAAGTCCAATCTGTCCGTCAACCTTGGTGTGCGGTGGGATTGGGACGGCCCGCTGATGAAAAGAACGGCTATCTGACCAACTTCTATCCGAAAGATTACTCCTACGATGTTCCGAGCGATACGATTACCAATATCGGCTTGGTGGTCGCGGGCAACAACAAAACGTTTGGAACCAAAGGCGTGAGCGCTTCGACGATCACCGGACGGCAGTGGGGATTTGCGCCGAGGATCGGCGTGGTCTACAGCCCATCGTTCCTGAAGAACTTCGTGATTCGCGCTGGTTTCGGAATGTACTACGATCGCGGGGAATATTTCACGGAATTCTCGCCGCCCGCCGGCGGGGGCGTCAGCGGTCCACTGAACTCTCTTCCCCCGCGGGCGGTGGCATTAGCGGACCCTTTGGCGTGACCGTGGCCGAGCCGTTCGTTGTTCCATTCTATGCAGTTAGCGGAGGCAGTTTTGGCTCTCCGTTCGGCAACAGCGTCCCGGCGCCGCCATCGAATCTGGCCGGCGTAGCCGCGCTGATCCCGAATGCGGCCGACTTGATCAACAATACGACGCCCTATTGCGATGCGACCGGGCAATTCGGATGCGGCCCCTTGCTTTTCGGCGGATACGACCCTAAAAACAAGCTGCCGTATTCCGAGAACTGGACGCTCGACCTGCAATGGCAGCCGATCAACAGCATTGTGATGACGCTCGGATATGTGGGGAATCATGGTGTCCATCAGGTGATTCCGCTCCCATTTAACCAGGCGGTGATTGCCACGCCGCAGAATCCGGTTTTGTCCGGAGGTCCCAACGAGCAGATTTATTCCTATGGCTATAATGTTCCGGGCGTGGCGGCGGAAAGCATATCAACAATCGTCGCTGGCTATGGAACCGGCAACGCGGCGCTGCGCGCGCCTTACCTTGGATACGATCCTAATTCGAACTACAACGAAGCCATCGGCGAATCCAATTACAATGCCTTGCAATTTAGCGTGACCAAGCATTTCACCAAGGGGCTGATGGTGACGGGTTCTTACACCTACTCGCACACTCTCGATGAGCAGAGCGGGTTGGGTCTTTTCTACACAGGCAATGACCCGAACAATGTTCATTCGTCGTATGGGAATTCCGACTTCGACCGCACGCATGTGTTTGTGGCCAGCTACCTCTATCAGTTTCCGACCATGGATGATGCCACTGAGCTGGAAAAATGGCTCGTGAATGGCTGGGGGCTGAATGGCGTGACCGTACTGCAAAGCGGGCAGCCCTATAGCGTCAACGATTACAGCGGCGGCGCCGCTAGCATTTATTCGGTGGTGGACAGGATGAAGTGACGAACCCGATCGTGCCGGTCGGCGGAGTGGGCTCAACGCGCAACGAATCCGAGACTGCAAGGCACGACGGGCATCAATGCGAACAATCCTGTGCTGAATGCCGCTGCGTTTGGAGTTCCGGCGCCTTTCGCGCCGGGAACGAATGGCGTGCCTCCGTGCGATCCCACTTACTGGTGCCTGCGACAACTATGAGACTGGATACGCCGTCGGAGGCCGTAATATCTTTCGCGGACCGTTTCAGAACCGGTTCGATTTCGGCGTTTTCAAGAATTTCAGGTCACGGAACGGTTCGCCGCACGGGTTGACTTGCAGGCCTTCAACATTTTCAACCATCCGAGCTTCGACATTCCCAACAACAATGTCAGCTTCAATCCTTACTACAACAATCCGCCGATCTATGGCGCAGGCTCAGGTTACAGGGCGTGCGTTCCGGCGACGGGCGCTTATGCCTGCCCGCCGTCCGGGCACTTGGGCGTAATTCAGCACACCATCGGCAGCCCGCGATTCCTGCAACTGGCGGTGCACTTCACTTTCTAGTATTCGGAAGCACATCAGGGGGGCGGCTCGATTTCCGGGCCGCCTCTTTTTTTTCGCCTCGTGAAATTTCAAGATATGGCGAGTGGCGTGTGCGGGGACAAAATCTGTTTCGCGCGTACGCCTGCGCGTCTATGGAGCCGGCAGACTAATCGGCGTTGAGCGGGGTGCGCAATACGCCGATGGCAAAATACGCGAGGTTTTTGGCGTCGTCGTCGAGTTGGATCCAGCGGACCACGCAATGATCCTTGAGGTATTGCCCGACCTTCGATTCCGGAATCCCCAAATGTTCGGCGAGTTTGGCTTTCAAGCCGCTGTCGAAATATGTGCGTCCGCCTCCGCGCGCGTTTTTCGTGCTGCTTGCGCGGTTTCCGCGCCCCAGATTCCCCAGTCCCACGCGCAGCGTCTGGCAAGCTTCCACATAGTACGAGGTGATCTGATCGGAATCGGAAAGCAGAAACACGCCCGGCCCGGCGGGAGCTTCGTCCGATTCATCCAGCCTGTGCAGCGGACTGGAAATCAGGCGCCGCAGCATGGATTCCAGATGCACCATGCGCGAAGCCAGCGCCGGATCTCCGGCGCGCCCGTGCGCCGTGCGTTCCGAAGGCAGCATGGGAGGCGGAGCTTCCACCGGCGCATGTCTATGTGTTTCCTGTGGCGCTGGTGAGGATGCGGGCCGCTCGAAGGGCAGAGGTCGCGAGCGTTCGGGAACGGGCGGCCGCGGCGAAGGCGCTAGAGGCGCTGCTGCTCCATGATGCGCGGAAGACGCATCCGATGATTCTGCAAAAGCTTGCGAAGGAAGGCGCGAAGTATCCGCTCCGCCCTTGCGGCGTCGTCCTCGCCCGCCACGGCGTCCGCGGCGACGTTTTTTATGTGCGCCGTCGGCTGAAGAGGTTGCCGCGGCGGCTTGCGATTCGCCCGGTGCCGCTTCCGATTCATTGCCGGGAATTTCACCGAGCGCCAGCGGCAGAATGGGTTCCTCTTCCTCGCGGTTCGGCGTCGCACGAACTTCCAAACTTTCCGCGCGCTCCGCCGCCGAATGTTCCGCGCCGCTTTCCTGGTTTGTCGCCGGAATCTTCCGCGCCCAGGCGAGTCAGCGCATCTTCCGCCTTCTTCTTCCAATCCGCGCGCCGGAATCGTTCCACTGCTGTTTTGTACCACTTCACTGCTTCCTCAATCTGCCCGGCCTTTTCTTCGATTACGCCGAGCTCCCAGGCGACCATGGCGTCGCGGGTGCGCTGGTAAAGTTCTGTCAGTTTGGCATGCGCGTCGGCGGCGTTCTTCGCCTTCCGAATGCGTGCTTGGATTTGACGCCAATCAGCCATGGCGAAGCATTGTAGCAGTCGCGGGAGCGATAGGCCAATCAAGCGTTTTCAGGGGTGGGCGCGCTGAGGCATGATGAGAGGCATGGATCCCAGGGAGCGCACCCGCTGGATTTTGGAGCAATCGCGCGGGCAGGGCTTCGATTTGTGCGGCGTCGCGCCGACCGAAGCCTTCGTCGAACTCGGCAATCTGCCGGAATGGCTCGCGCGCGGATATGGCGGCGAGATGAAATATCTCGCGGACGCGCGCCGCAACGATCCGCGCCTGGTTTTGCCCGGTGCGCGCAGCATGCTCGTCGTTGCGCTCAATTACAATGCGGCGCGGCCCCTTTCGACCGAAGCCCCAGCCGCCGGCGACGCCGAATCTCCGCGCGGATGGATTTCGCGCTACGCCTGGGGAGACGATTACCACGAGATTATCGGCCGCAAACTCGAAGCGCTCATCGCCGTCATGCGCGCACATTTGCCCGAGCCCTTCGAGGCTCGCGCCTACGTCGATACTGGTCCCCTCAACGAACGCGTGGCCGCCAAATATGCGGGGCTGGGCTGGCTTGCGAAAAATACCTGCTTGATCAATCAAAAACTCGGTTCGTGGCTTTTCCTCGGGGTCATCATCACCACCCTGGAACTAACCCCTTCGCTCGGAGCCGGAGAATTGCCGCCTCCCGACCTCTGCGGTTCTTGCACCCGATGCCTGGATGCCTGCCCCACCGGGGCATTTGCCGCGCCTTATGTTCTCGATGCCAGCCGCTGCATTTCCTACCTCACTATCGAATTGCGCGGCTCGATCCCCGAGGAATTGCGTCCTGCGCTGGGCAGCGCTTTGATCGGGTGCGATATCTGCCAGGATGTTTGCCCGTGGAACCGCAAGTCGCCTCTCACTCCTCTCGGCGCGTTTGAGCCGCGCCAGGATATCGCTTTGTCGCTTGCGGCAAAGGGCTCGACGGCCGCGCTGGAAGAAATTGCCGCCCATGCCGAGCCCTGCGCTGATTCCTCCCGCTTTTCGCTTTTTTCGCCCGAGTTGGAAATTCTCGCATCGCTCACCCAACAGGATTTCAGCCGGATATTTCGCGGCAGCGCCGTCAAGCGAGCCAAGTGGCGCGGGCTGGTGCGCAACGCCTGCGTGGCTCTCGGGAATTCGCATCTCGAGCGCGATTCCGCCGCGCATGCGCGCGTTTGCGGCTTGCTCGCGCGCCTGGCCGGCTCCGAAGATGCGCTGATCGCCGAACACGCCCGCTGGGCGCTCTCGCGTCTCGATCCCCCGCGCGGCTTGGCCGCCCCATCATCATGAGTTCGATTGACATTCCGCCGGGCCCTCCATTAGCGTAGCGCTGCAATCCCGCGCAATCCGCGGCCGGGAGGTTTTTTTCATGCATGCCCACACCGCATTCCTGTTTCATGTCCTCGCGCCGCACATCAGTTTTCCGGCGGGCGCGGCAGCGGGCGAACAGATCATGCTTCGCTGGATCCATTTCGTCGCGGGCATCACCTGGATCGGCCTGCTCTATTTTTTCAATCTCATCGGCAATCCCTCGATGAAACAGCTCGAACCTTCGGTGCGCGCGAAGGTGTATCCGGTGATGATGCCGCGCGCCATGGCCTGGTTCCGGTGGTCTGCGCTGGTGACCGTGATCGTGGGCTTGCGCTACTTTTTCATTCTGCTTGCCGCGGACGCGCGGAATTCCGGCAATCCTTCGCTCGCTCTGCGTTGGTTTGGTTGGTGGGCGCTGGTGTGGCTCGTGGCGTATGCGCTGATCTATCCCTTTCAATTGCCGGGAAAGGGAATTCTCGATCAAGCGTGGGTGCGCACGCTGGCCATCGCCATCATTGTGATCGCGGCGTCCTGGATCGTTCTCGAACTCAATGGCGGGGAGGAAGTTTCGAGCGCGCATCTTTCCATCAGCATCGGAGGCGGTTTGGCGCTCTTGATGTTTCTCAACGCCTGGGGCGTGGTCTGGCGCGCGCAAAAGCGCTTGATCGCCTGGACACGCGCCGCGGCCGAAAATGGAACACCCATGCCTGCGGAAGCGGAACGCCTGGCGCGTTGGAGTTTCCTCGCCTCGCGCGTGGCATTCTGGATTTCTTTCCCCATGCTTTTCTTCATGGGCGCGGCGGAACATTTTCCGTTTTTGAGCGGCTTCTGAGCGGCAAGAGGCGCGGTTCTCCCGGCCCGGTTGCGTATTTCAGGTGGGAAACAAATGATTGGCAGGCAATGCTCCGGCGCGCGTCAGCGGCTGGTCCCGTTTTCCTCGATAAACCTCAGCGCGTCTTCCACGGTTTTGTCGCTGGCGTGCGACCCGAACATATTCGATTCGTTCTTGGCGTACTGTGGGCGGCGCCGCGATGAAAATTGCGCGGGATTGAATGTCCCGCGGCGCATATGGAAAACCCAGACAAATTCCCGGTGATTTTTATCCGCATTGGAAGGTGAAACGAAGGCGGTGTCCACCATGCCCATAGGAGTCCAGTCCGACATCCCGCCGCCGTCCACGCGCACCGGAGTGGGCATCGTGTAATTATAAAAATTCACGTCGTGCGTGAAGATGATGACGTAATCCACCAGAGAAGGCAGCGAAGCGGGACAAATCCCCGGAAATTTTTTCTTGCGGTTGGTCATCAGCCACTTGAATTGGTTGGGCGTCAGCCCGTAGGCGGAAAAATACGCGCTGCAATTTTGCCGTGAAACCTCCGCGGCGCTGAGCGATGCATCCGCGTCGTCCTCCTCATCCATGCTGGCGTCGGTGGAATCGGCATGGCGTGAGCGCATACCCGTTGAGGTGCTTCGAGCGGGCTGCGTGACGATTGCGGGAATTTCCGGAGACGCTGCGGCGACTTCCGCCGGTGCCGGTACTGGCGTCGCTGCAGGCGCCTCTTCCGGCACAGAAATGACTGCAAGACGCGCGGGCGCAGCGGCTACGCTTTCGCGGACGGGCTGCGCGGCAACTTCAATGGCAGGCGGCGCGGCCACCGGAACAGCTTGCACTGATCTTGTGGCAGCGGGCGGCGCAGTATTTGCCGCCGGAGATATTTCCACCGCCGGATTTTCCCTTGGCGCCTGCGCTTCCGTCGCATCCTTCGCGGACGCGGTCAACATAATCTCCTCGGGAGGCGCTGTAGCGGCGCTGGCCGCAGGCGACATCGGAGCCCGGGCCGCAACGGTAGAAGTCGCGGCGGAATTGGCTCGAGCGTGAACTGCCATCACAGGAATTTCAGCAGCTCGATTTGAAATTTGTTGCTCGGGTTGCACCGGTTGTTCCGCGGCGACATACGCGACTTGCGTTGCGGGCTTTTCTGCGGCGCGAACCGGTGCGGGCTTTTCCGCAATCGCCGCTGCGCTCAACTGCTTCGGTGCGGCGCTTTGCTCGCGCTCCTTCTCAAGCGCCAGACGCGCGCGCATTGCCGCTTCGGCGAGCGAAACCGGCTGATCCGCTGCGGTATTCGTCCCGGACGAACTCGCCGCCGCCGGCAGATTCGGCAAAGTATCCTTCGGCACGTAGCCGACGCGCCCGCTGGTGGTGCGGATTTTGACGTAGCCCTTCTCCTGCCCCAGGACTTCCACGGTATCGCCGCAATTCAGTCTGGCCTCCACGTTCAAGTTCGCCAGCGAATCGTATACCCACACGCGTTCTTCATTCACTTCACACTGCACCGCGCCGTTTTGTCCCGCCGCGGCGGGGATTCCCGCGGCAAGCAACGCGAACGTCGCCACCAGCATGGATTGCCAGGGAAAGTTCATCGGATTCGCGGAGGTATGCCGGGATGGAATTAATTTCATGGCCGCAAAGAAACGTCTCATGGAGTTATGCACGGTGATTGCCCCCAATCGACCGTCCCGAAAATTCCGGTAAAAACCGACCTCAATATGCGCCGCTGCGGGTGTACGGGCAACTGTACGGTGGTACAAGAATCGAGCAGGGGCGAAAGGTCGCTGGCGGAAATCGGCGAAAATTAACGGAGAATATTCGCGGGAGTTTTACGAATCGCGGCGCGCCTAGGATCTCCAGCGCAGCGTCACCGGCCCGGCCACCGGATGCTGCAAAGGCGCGCCGGTGCGCTGCGATTCCAGTTGCGCGGCCTTCAACTCAAAATACCACCGCGCCGGACGGTCCGCGTCGTCCACCAGCATCATGCGGTCCTGAAATTCGAGTCCCAGCGCCTGCTTGGCGATCACTTCCGTATCCTGGCGGATGAATCGAGGTCCCAGCACGTGAATGATGAACGGCACGACGGGAATCCACGGAAGAATGTTCCAGGCCGCGTAAAAATCCAGGCGGCAGAGATCGCGCCGCAGTGGCGTCACCGTGGTGCGGCTGGCCAGCCAATAACGTCCGGCGCGAATCTGTTCAAATCGCACGTTGGGCAGAACAAAATCAATGGTCGTGGTGGCCGGTTCGCCGGTAATGAATTTCAAAATTTTATAGGGCGCGCTGTTGGAAGACGGAGCATGCGGGCTCATGCGGAAGCCGTTGGCAATCGGCTCGTACTGTTTGGATTTTTCGCGGATGCTGCGCCGCGACCTCCACCACCATGCCTGATGCACGAACGGGCCGTGCGCCGGGTCCATCAACCCGATGATTCCGTGATCCACATTGCACGGCAGGTTCGCCCAAAGATGCGCGGTTTTATAGCGCGCGCTGAACGTGGGCAGTTCCGGAATCGGTGGGAGAACCGCTTCGCTGCGGCGGCCTTCCGGATTGGCCATGAACGCCCAAATGTAACCGTCGCGTTCGGCGCAGGGAAAACTTCCGGCGAAAACACGTTCGCATTTCAGCTTGGAGTCGGCGGTCAGCGAAGGGATCACTTTGCACTGGCCGGATTGCGCGTCGAATTGCCAACCGTGGTAGGCGCATTCCACCGCCGCGCCGTCAAATTGCCCGAAGGACAAGGGAAAAGCGCGATGCGGACAAACATCCAGCAACGCAAATGGTTTTCGCTGCGAATCGCGTCCCACCGCCAATGGCACGCCCAACAAAAGCGTGTGCGCCAATTTTCGGCCGTGTACCTGCTCGCTGCGCAACGCCGGGTACCAGAATCCCCACAGGAATTCTCCCGCCGCGTTTCCCGGTTGTGAGCCTGTTCCGTTCATTTTTTGCCGGCGTGTATCGTAGTACACCCGGTGCGCGGCGCAAAGCGGCGTACCTGCCTCGATTAGCGGCCTGCGCCGCCTTGCCGGATTCGCATGCGGCGGTTTGACACCTGCCGCGCGTATCGCTATCCTCATCTATAGATGACCTCGATGTTCGCTTCTTTCTATTAGCGCTTCTCGACCGCCCCGTTCCGGGCGATGCCGCCGTTGTCTTCTGCCCACTGTAGGATTCCATTCTTGATTTTCGTGAGGCTTGGCCATGTCCAATGTGACGCTTTTTGAAAAGCTCGAAAATATCGAGTCGCGCTACGAAGAATTGACGCAACAGCTCTCTTCGCCTGAAGTGCATTCCGAGTCCGGGCGCTACCAGAAGCTCGCGAAAACGCATTCGGAAATGGCCGCCATGGTCGCCAAGTACCGCGAGTGGAAAGAAATCGAAAAGGGCATTCGAGGCGCCAAGCAGCTCCTGCAGGAAACCGACGACGCGGAAATGAGGCAGATGGCTCGCGACGAAGAGCATGCGCTCGAATCGCGCCGCGAAATCGTCGAGCGCGAATTGAAATACCTGCTGCTGCCCAAAGATCCCAACGATGATAAGAACGTCATCGTCGAAATCCGCGCCGGCACCGGCGGCGACGAAGCTTCGCTCTTCGCCGGCGAACTTTTTCGCATGTACTCGCGCTACGCCGAAACCCAGGGTTGGCGCGTGGAAGTGCTGGAAAGCTCGGCTTCCTCGATCGGAGGAACTAAGGAAATCGTCGCGGCCATTCAGGGCAATAAAGTGTATTCCAAGCTCAAATACGAAAGCGGCGTGCATCGCGTGCAGCGGGTTCCGGCCACCGAACAGCAGGGCCGCATCCACACTTCCGCCGCGACCGTCGCCGTTTTGCCGGAAGCGGATGAAATCGACATCAAGATTGAAGCCAAGGATTTGCGCATCGACACGTTTTGCTCCTCCGGCCCCGGCGGGCAATCCGTGAACACCACCTATTCCGCCGTGCGCATCACGCATATTCCCAGCGGCCTGGTGGTATCGCAGCAGGATGAAAAATCGCAAATCAAAAACCGCGCCAAGGCCATGCGCGTGCTTCGCGCACGGCTCTACGAAATGGAGCAATCCAAGCAGCATGAAGCCATCGCCGCCGAACGCCGCGGCCAAATCAAGACCGGCGACCGCTCCGAAAAAATCCGCACCTACAATTTCCCGCAAAACCGCGTGACCGACCATCGCATCGGCGTGACTCTTCATCAACTCACTGAAGTGATGGACGGAAAACTTGCCCCCATCATCGACGCCCTGGTCACCCATTTCGAATCGCAGCGCCTGAACCAGGAACTCAACGAGGCTTGAGGCCATGGAAATTCGCGCTGCGTTGAAGGAGGGAATCGCGCGATTGCGTCGCGCCGGCGCTCCCTTCCTCGACACGCTGGCCGCCGAGCTTTTGCTGATGCACGCGCTGGGCCGCGACCGCACCTGGCTTTATACCCATCCGGATTCCGCGCTCGATCCCCAGGCGGAGCAAAAATATTTCGCGCTGTCTCGCGCGCCGCGCTTCCGGCGAACCCACGCAATACATCACCGGAAAGCAGGAATTCTGGGGCCTGGAATTTGAAGTCACGCCGGCGGTCCTGATTCCGCGCCCGGAAACCGAGCACGTCATGGAAGTCGCGCTCGAACTCCTCGGGCCTCGCGGGCTCAAAATCGAAATGGCCAGCGGCAAGCCCAGCGAGCCTTTGCTCATTGCCGATGTGGGAACCGGCTCGGGATGCCTGGCCGTCGCCCTGGCATGGGAGTTGCCGCACGCCGAAATCATCGCCACGGATATTTCCGCGGCGGCGTTAGAAGTGGCGCTGCGCAATGCCGCGCGCCATCAAGTCGCGGATCGCATCCTTTTTCAGCAAACGAATTTGCTCGAAAATATATCCGTTCCGCCTCCCGCAGCGCACCGAATCGAACGCTACTTCGATGTGGTTGTCACCAATCCCCCGTACATCGGCTTAGCCGGCGCCTCCACGCTGCCGCGGGAAGTGCGCGACCACGAGCCGTACGAGGCGCTTTTTTCCGGACCCCATGGCGCGGAGTTGTATCCATCGCTCATCGAGCAGGCCGGAAAGCGACTTCGCCCGGGCGGAATCCTGGTGATGGAGCTCGGTTACAATTCGCTCGATCGCGTCCTGCCGATGCTCGACGTGCCGCCGAATTGGACGCAGGTCCGCGTAACCAACGACCTCGCGGGAATCCCGCGCGTCCTTTCCGCCATTCGTCTCTAAAATTGCAATATCGCCCCGCCTCCACGACCATTCACCTAGGCGCATTTTGCAAGGCCTGAAAATTTCCGCGCGGGATCATTTTCCCGCTTCTTTCGCGTCTGCTTTATAATCTCGACTCCATGTCCTCCGCTCCCCAACCCGCTGCTTCCGCGCCGCCTCCTCGCGCCCGGAAATATTTTCAGCGCCTCAGAAATTTCTGGCAGCGCGTGACCGACGGCCTGGAACTCCAGGAACTTTGGGGACAGTTCCGCGCCGAAGCGGTGGCCAGCTACGGCCTTTATTCCAAGGATGTGGACTGGGACGTAATCAAGAGCGAACGCAGAAAAGGAAGACGATTCTTTCGCGCGGCCTGGGCGCTTTTTCAGGCGTTATTGATGAAGCTCTCGCCCGCCCGCCGCGTGCTTTTGCTTGTGGCCGTGATCCTGGTGCTGTTCGATCCCACCATCGAGTGGAGGAATGCCAATCTCAATTTTGGTTTGGCCTGGCTCGGCTCCGTGATTCTGTTCTTGCTGCTGGCGCTGGAACTGGGCGACCGCGTGACCATGAAGCGCGACCTGGAAATCGCGCGCGAGATTCAACAATGGCTGGTTCCCGCGTTTCCGCCGCAAGTCGCGGGATTCGACATTGCCTTCGCCACCCGCCCGCAAAATACCGTCGCCGGCGATTATTATGATGCTTTCGTGCGGCCCGTTGCGCCTTCCGGCTCAGGTCCTGCTCCGCTCCTGATCGTGGTTGCGGACGTAGCCGGCAAAAGCGTTCCGGCGGCTCTGCTGATGGCCACGTTTCAAGCCAGCCTGCGCGCTCTTTCCGCCACGGCCGCTTCGCTCGATGAAATTATTGTGGGCATCGACCGTTACGCCCGCGCGCACAGCCTTGGCGGGCTGCGCTTCACTACGTCCTTCATTGCGGAAATCAATCCCGCGACGCGCGAACTGCGCTACGTCAACGCCGGGCACAATGATCCGGTCCTTCGCCGCGCCTCGGGCGCCATCGAGCGGCTCGGCACAGGAGGGCCTCCCTTCGGCCTGCCGCAATTCACGGACGCCGAAATCGTTTACGCCTCCGGGCGCGTGCAACTCGAGCCTGGCGATCTTCTTTTTATTTTCACCGATGGCGTCATCGAAGCCGTGAACGAAAGCGGGCAGGAATACGGCGAAGGGCGCCTCCTGCCGCTCCTCGCCTCGGCCCACAGGGAAGTCGCCGCTGCCACGCTCGAGCGCGTGATGGCCGACGTGAACGCCTTTGTCGGTTACGCGCGCCAGCATGACGACATTACCGCGCTCGTCCTCCACGTCTCTCCCTAGTTGCTTCGCAATCGAATCGCAAAATTCACAATTCTTCCACCTGCCGCGTTTTTCCCGCATAATCCGGCTATGAACGCCCGCGCCTTCGCCGATCAGATTTGCCTCACGCTCCGCCGCGCGGGCCACCAAGCTTTTCTTGTGGGCGGCTGCGTGCGCGATATTTTGCTCGGGCGCGAGCCCGTCGATTACGATGTGGCCACCGACGCAAGGCCCGAGCAAATTCTCCAAATTTTCCCCCAGGCGCTCGGCGTGGGCGCGCAATTCGGAGTCATGCTCGTTCCGGACATCACCAAGCGACCGGACGAAGCGCCGCAGAGCGTGGAAGTCGCCACGTTCCGCTCTGACATCGGCTATTCCGACGGACGGCATCCCGATCGCGTGGTCTTCGCAATCACTCCGGAAGAAGACGCGCGGCGGCGCGATTTCACCATCAACGCCCTGCTTCTCGATCCCGAAAGCAATGAAATTCTCGATTTTACCGGCGGGCGAAACGATTTGCGCGACGGAATCATCCGCGCCATTGGCAATCCCGCCGAACGTTTTCGCGAAGACAAGCTGCGCATGGTGCGCGCCGTGCGATTTGCCGCGCGCTTCGGCTACGCGATCGATCCCGCTACGCTTCGCAGCCATCCAGGAACTTGCGCCGGAAATTTCGCAGGTTTCCGCCGAACGCTTGCGCGACGAATTGACCAAAATACTTACCGAAGGCGCGGCGCGCCGCGGATTTGAATTGCTGCGCGAGTCCCGGCTGCTGCCCGAACTTCTTCCTGAAATTGCGCGCACCCAGGGCGTCGAACAGCCGCCGCAATTTCATCCCGAGGGCGATGTCTGGACCCATACTTTGCTCATGCTCGAAGGATTGACTCCTGGCAGCACGCCCACCCTGGCCTGGGGCGTTCTGCTCCACGATATCGGCAAGCCCCCGACTTTCAAGCCGCCCGCGGGCCCCAACGGACGCATTCGCTTCGATGAACACGTGGAAGTTGGCACGCGCATGGCCGAGGAAATCTGCCGGCGCCTGCGTTTCCCGAACGATGATTTGCAGCAGATTTCCGCTTTGGTTGCCAATCATCTGCGCTTCAAGGATGTGGCGCAGATGAAGCCATCCACGCTCAAGCGTTTTGTGCGCCTGCCGCGATTTGAAGAGCACCTCGAATTGCACCGCCTCGATTGCCTTTCGAGCCACCGCAATCTCGACGCGTATCATTTCGTCCAAAAATTTTTGGAGGAAACTCCTCCCGAACAGGTTCGCCCCACAAGGCTTCTGACCGGCGACGACCTGATTGCTCTGGGATTCAAACCCGGACCTGTATTCAAGGAAATCCTTGAGAGTATCGAGGATGCACAGCTAAATGGAAATATTGCCAGCCGCGAAGCGGCCGTAGAGCTTGCGCGGGAGCTACAATCCGGAACGAAGAACCATCAAAAATAAGAAGTAACAGCCACTTGAGAACGGAACGAAAATTGTTGTAAGCATTACAGTTAGTCGCAAGGAGCGGAGGCTTGAAATCAAACTATTAGTCTTGTATACTCATATCTTCTTATATTATGCAACGTAGGAAGAGGAGACCTTTTCATTTCTTCTGCATCTAACCTTTAAGCAGCCGATTAGCTTCTTGCTGCTTTCTTTTTGTTTGGGTCCAAGGGGGACAAAGTGGCCAAAGTAAATCGAGTTGTTCCGCAGGAGCTTCCCATTCTGCCCGTCCGCGATACGGTCCTTTTTCCGGGCGCGGTAATGCCTCTTCCTGTGGGGCGCGAAAGCTCCCTCGCCTTGCTGGACTCTCTGGAAGGCGCCGAAAAATTGCTGGGCGTGGTGGCGCAACTGGATCCCCGCGTGGAAACCCCCACCGGCACGGATCTTCACAGCGTGGGGACGCTCGCGAAGGTGCACAAGATGGTGCGCATGCCCAACGGGAATGTTGTCGCGTTTCTTGAAGGCCTGGAGCGCCTTCGCGTCACCGAAGTAATCGGATTCAAGCCTTTCCTGCGCGCGCGCATCGAGTCTCAGCCGGATCTGGAAACCCAGCCGGATGCGGAATTGACGGCGCTCGAACGCAACGTCCAGGAATTGTTCCGCGAAGTGGTGGCGCGTTCTCCTCAGCTTTCCGACGATCTGCAAGGCGAGGTGATGAATCTCGAAGATCCCGCGCGCCTCTCGGACTTCGTATCCTCCACCCTGCCTTCGCTCAACACCATGGTGCGCCAGGAATTGCTGGAGACGTTCAGCGTGCGCAAGCGCCTGGAAACCCTGATCAATGAACTCTCCAAGGAAAAAGAAGTTCTCGAACTGCGCAACAAGATTCACGAGCAGGTGCAAGAGCAAGTAAATCAAAGCCAGCGCGAATTCCTGCTGCGCGAGCAGATGAAAGCCATTCAAAAGGAACTCGGGGAATCCGACGATTCGCAGGCGGAAATCGATGAGCTCCGCCAGAAAGTCGAGCAGTCGGGAATGTCCGCCGAAGCCCGCAAGGAATGCGACCGTGAGCTGAAGCGACTGGCGAAAATGACTCCGGTCTCGTCCGAATACATGGTTTCGCGCACCTACCTGGAATGGATGACTTCGCTGCCGTGGAATAAAACCTCCGGCACCGAAGACATCGACATTCCCAAGGCCCAGGGCATTCTGGATGAAGACCATTACGACCTCGAAAAAGTGAAGGAGCGCATCCTCGATTACCTGGCGGTGAAAAAACTTCAGCCCGGCATGAAGGGACCCATCCTTTGCTTTGCCGGTCCTCCGGGAGTGGGAAAAACTTCGCTCGGCAAATCCATCGCGCGGGCCTTGGGTCGCAAATTCGTGCGCATCTCGCTCGGCGGGATGCATGACGAAGCCGAAATCCGCGGACATCGCCGCACCTATATCGGCGCCTTGCCCGGTCAAATCATTCAAGGCATCCGCCGCGCGGAAACCATGGATCCGGTTCTCATGCTGGACGAAGTGGACAAGCTGGGGCGCGATTTCCGCGGAGATCCGGCCGCGGCGCTGATGGAAGTGCTCGATCCGGAGCAGAACGCCACGTTCCGCGATCATTATCTCGACGTGCCGTTCGACCTCTCGAAGGTGCTTTTCATTACCACCGCGAATTGGCTCGATCCTATTCCCGAGCCGTTGCGCGACCGCATGGAAATCATCGAGCTGGCGGGCTACACGGAAGAAGAAAAAGTCCACATCGCCAAGAGGTTTCTAATCGAGCGGCAAGCCAAGGAGCATGGCATCGTGCTCGGCGAGCAGATTGAATTTACCGACGAGGCTTTGCACGACCTGATCCATCATTACACGCGGGAAGCCGGCGTGCGCAATCTGGAACGCGAAATCGGCACGCTGGTTCGCAAACAGGCGCGGCGGCTGGCCGAAGGCAAGACGGAAAAGCTGACGGTCACGCCGGAGGTGCTCCGCGAAGCGCTGGGCATCCCCAAATTCCGCCTCGAAAAAGAGGTGGAGGAACGCGTGCAGAAGCCCGGCGTTTCCGTGGGATTGGTGTGGACGCCGGTGGGCGGCGACATCGTCTTCATCGAAGCCAGCAAGATGCGCGGAGGAAAGCAGTTCACCATCACCGGGCATCTCGGCGACGTGATGCAGGAATCGGTGCGCGCCGCGCTTTCCTGGGTGCGCTCGAATTCCCTGCGGTACGGCATCGACGCCGATTTCTTCCGCAAGCTGGACCTGCACATCCACGTGCCGTCGGGCGCGGTTCCCAAGGACGGGCCGTCGGCCGGCGTGGCCATGGTGACCGCTCTCGTGAGTCTGCTCACGGGACGCGCCATTCGCCCGCGCGTGGCCATGACCGGTGAAATTTCTCTTTCCGGAATTGTCCTGCCGGTGGGAGGCATCAAGGAAAAAGTGTTGGGAGCCAAGCGCGCCGGCATTCGCGAAGTGATCCTGCCGTCGGAGAACGAGCCCAACGTGCAGGAAGATTTGCCGCCGGAGATGCTCGAAGGTATGCAAGTGCATTTCGTGCGCACTGTCGAGCAGGCTCTGGAAATCGCGCTGGGCAAATTCGAAAAGCCGGCGCGGCCCACTCGCGGCAACCGATCCCGCGGAAAATCTGCCGGCTGCCGGACCCATCCACTAAGGAGCCGGCCGGAAAATCGCAAAAAGGCCCGGGAGCTGTTTCCCGGGCCTTTTCTTTTGTGCGCACACGCGCGCGTTTCCTGTTGCAGCCGCGGGTTCCTTCGCGTACAGCTAGAAACTTCGGATGCCTTACCGCCCGCGAGAACTCGTGGTACGCGCCCGCGAAGCCGCCGCGCTTCTGCTGGCCAGCCTCGACCGCAATGAAATGGTCGAACGCTTTCTGGATATGTACGCCGCGGAGTTCCGGCGTCCGGGGCGCGCCGATCAGCCCGGCCTGTACCGCGAGCAGCGCGAGACGATCCGCCGCGAAGCCATCCTGGCCATGGTCCTGCGAGTGGAATCGGCGCTGCCCGCGCATTTAAAGGTGCGCGTCACCATGCGCCGTCCCGCCCGCCGCACCAAATCCAGGAAATCGAAAAAAGGAAAAAAATCGAGGAGCTTGCGCAAGCCGTTGCGCGCCTCACTCGAGATTGCTTTCCCGCTGCTTGATTTGTTTCGCGAGGAATTTTTCGTGGCCCTCGGCCAGGCATTGAATTGGAGCGAGGAAGGCGCGCGGGAATTCTGGCACGATTTGGAGCTGTACGAAAAACTCTCGGTGCAGCAGGCGCGCCCCAGGTCCCGCGCCCGTTCGCACGCCGGTATCACCGGGCCGTTTGTGGACCGCACCGCGCTGTTGCTGGACCCTTCGCTGATGGAGCAGGCGCGCCGCGCCGCGGGAAAATTTCAGTGGGAACTCGATTCCGCAGCCGACCGCGTCTTGCGCAAGGTTTTTTCGCGCCGCCGGTCGAATTGACAATCGAGCCTCGAGCCGGAGTCGCGCCAGTTCGCGCCCAGTTAGCGCGATGCGCCGGGATTTCGCACCGCCGTTCCTAATCCCCGGTTTCGGCTCGCTTCCCCATCTTCGCGCGTCACGGTGGCCAGTCCCGTCCAGCTGTAGCCGCGATGCGAGCGCAATAGCGTGTCTCGAAATCCAGGGCCAAACCACGCGCGAACCTCATCCTCGCGCAAATAGAAGGCCACCGGCGTAACCAGTTGATCGAATACGTTGGCATGCACTTCGTCGAACGGGTACGCGTGCAGGGCCGCAAAATAATCGCCGTAGGGAAGATGGCGCGGGCCTCGTCCGTCTGCTCTCGGACGGTAGAACAATTTGATCACGGCCCACAGCGCGAAGGAAGGCGGCACACAGAGGACGCGCAGCAAGCCCGCCGGAAGTTTAGACGTCACCGCGTTACGCACCGGATCAACGTACCGCGTGATCCATTCATTGCCCTCCTGCCCATACACCCAGAACGCCACGCGGCCCCCGTCGCGCACCTGCGCGGCGAGGCTGGCAAACGCCGCGGCCGGATCCGGAAGATGGTGGAGAACGCCCACGGAAAATGCCAAATCAAATTGGGGTTGCACCGGGGGGCGCATCAAATCTCCGATGATCACGTGCGCATTGGGCAGATGCCGGGTATGCGCAAAAGCCACGAACGCGCTTTCGCCCAGATCGATCGAAACCACGGCTTTTGCGCCGTAGGAAGCCACCAGTGCGGTGTGGCGGCCTTTGCCGCAGCCTCCTTCAAACACCACCTGGCCCGAAAAATCCGCGGGGGTGAGCGGCGCGATCCAATCGAGAAATTCGCGGGCATAGTAATCGCGCAAATCGCTCCAGCGCGTCCATTCATCGGCAAAGCGGGCGGCGGTGCGCAGTTTCGCGGCGCTCACATCGCCGGGAAGAAGAACCGGGACGCCCTGGACGATGGGATATTGCGCATTGCAACCCGCGCACGCCAGTTGGCCTTCGAGAATGTGCTGGCCGTCCTCGCGCAAATCACCCACATCGAGCGCGAGTTGCTCGCGGCAAGCAGGGCACGCCAAAAATTGCAGAGCTTCACGGCGCATCGGAACTCCGCGCAAAATGTTCAGGCGGCGAAGCGAGTATATACAAAACGAAACTTTCGGCGGCAAAGGAATACGCCGCGTGTTGCCTGCTTCGAAAAGCAAAAATTTGCGGGTGAGATTTCAAGGCTCGGAAAGGGTATGAGAAGCGGCGCAACGGCGCGCGAGAGCAATCAGCCCTGGCAAGAGCGCGTCATCTGCCTGCGGCGCCTGCGGTGCGCGGAGGATCATTGCGTCCGGCGACGGAAGCGCGCCGGCTGCGAAATTCTTTCACGGTGTACACCGGCTTGTTTTGAGTTTCGTAATAAGTTCGTGCCAGCAATTCGCCGATCAGCCCGATGGCGATGAATTGAATCCCGCCCATCACCAGGGCCATGCCCAGCAACATGAGCGGACCGTGATTCGCGAGCAGTCCTTCATTCAGCAGGGCTTTGCGCGCAAACACCCACAACCCGATGCCCGCTCCGCCGCTCAAGCACAGCAATCCCACGGCGCCGAAAAATTGCAGCGGCTTGGTGGAATAGTCCAGCAGGAATTTCACGCTGATCAAGTCCAGCAGCACGCGAATTGTCCGTGAAATGCCGTAGTTCGATTTTCCGTTGGTGCGCGGAATATTCGTGATCGGAACTTCCGCCACGGAAGCGCCCGCCCAGCTCGCCAGCGCCGGAATAAAGCGGTGGAGTTCGCCGTAGAGATGAATCTCCGAAAGTATTTCGCGGCGGTAGGCCTTGAAGGTGGTGCCGAAATCGTGCAGGTCCACGCGCGATAGCTTGGCCATGATGCGGTTGGCGATGCGGCTGGGTAGCTGGCGCATCAGCCAGTGGTCGGTGCGCTGAGACGCGCCAGCCGCTCACGATGTCGTAGCCTTCCTTCATTTTTTCGATGAACCGCGGAATCTCCGCGGGATCGTGCTGCAGGTCGCCGTCCATGGAGATGATGATCTCGCCGCGGGAATGGTCAAACCCGGCTTTCAGCGCGGCGGTTTGCCCGAAGTTTCGCCGCAGCCGCACCACGCTCACGCGGTGGTCGGCCTCGGCGATTTCCGCCAGCACGCGGAAGGTGGCATCTTTGCTGCCGTCGTCCACGAACACCATTTCATAAGGCTCGCCCAGCGCATCCATCACTTCGCTGATCTTGACGTACAACGGCGGGACGTTTTCCTGTTCGTTGAAGAACGGCACGACAATGGAATATGCGAGGTTTTCTTCGTTGTTCATGCCCTTGCCAGAATGTCTAGTCTACCAGTTCGATGCCGGGCGGGGGGAGTGGTTTTCTCCCGTCTGCCGCCTGGAAGTCACGCACTCCGGCGGGGAAGCCGCCTGCCGGACGTGTGCGTCCTACGCAAAGGGTTTGCGGAAGGCTGGTGCAATTCGCGAGGCATTTTTGTTATTCTCGCGCCGGTGCAAATCCTATTTTACATTCTCGTTTTGGCGCAAGTCGCCCTGGGGGTTTATTCCCTGTGGGACGGGTTCGCGTGGTTTCGCATGGTGCGCCAGCGCCTCTCGACGCACTCCGGCTTTTACGCTCCCACCGTGGCGTTGATCTGCCCCTGCAAGGGCATGGAACGCGGGCTGGAAGACAATCTCACCGCGCTTACGCGCTTCGAGTACGCCAATTATGAGATTTATTTTTCCCTCGCCACCAGCCTGGACCCCGCGCTGAAGGTGATTGAACGGGTGAAGGCCGCCAGCAATGTGCCGGTGCATATTGTGATTGCCGGGCCGCCGGAGGATTGCAGCGAAAAAGTGTACAACCTGCGCCGCGCGGTCGAAGCGCTCCCCGAAAAATTCGAAGTCCTGGTGTTCACCGATTCCGACGTGCGGCTCACGCGCGGCTGGCTATCGAAGCTCGTGGCTCCCCTGCAGGATCCGCGCATCGGCGCCACCACCACCTATCGCTGGCTGATTCCCAACGGCAGCTTCGGCTCCGGCGGATTTGCCAGCGCCATGGCTTCGGCGTGGAACGCGGCGGTTGCCACCATGATGGGCAGTCCCGCGCAGAATTTTTGCTGGGGCGGCGGCACGGCCATCCGCAGAAAAACTTTCGATGATGCGCAGGTCCTCGATGCCTGGAAAGGCGCGGTGAGCGACGATTACGCCATGACCTGGGCCCTCGAGCAAGCCGCGAAACCCATCGTTTTCTGCCCCGAATGCATGGCCGCCACGCTGCAACCCTGGACCGGCGCGGGATTGCTGGAATTCACCGACCGCCAGATCATCATCACGCGCGTGTATTCCCGGCGGCGGTGGAATCTGGGCGCCGTGGCGCACCTCAGCTACTCGCTTACGCTGATTTTCGCGGCCATCGTGATTCTGGTCACCATGACCAACGGCGATCCCTGGGGCCAGCTCTTCCTCCTGACTTTGGCCATCCCGGTTTTGGCGGCGATGAAGGGCGTGCTGCGCACCATTGCGGTTTTGGAATTGCTTCCGGAGTGGAAAGCCAAGCTTTCGGAGTGGGGCTGGGTATGGAGCGTGCTGGCTCCCGTGGTTCCGTTTCTGTATACCTGGAATTTCCTGTCTTCGCTGGTCACGCGGCGGATTCGCTGGCGCGGCATTCGCTACGAACTGGTTTCTCCCAATTCCACGCGCATCCTGCGGCGCTAACCGGTTCAGATGCGCCGCTGGATATTCGGGAAATCCTGCCACACTTTGACGCCGCAGAAATGCGAGCCTTCCGTGCAGATGGGCGTAGAAATGCCCGCGCGCAGATAGCACGGCGGGCCAATGTAGCGCGCGAGTTGCGGAAAAGCCGCGCGGACCTGCTCGATTTCCTCCATCGAGGATTGATAAATCTCTTCTTGCGCGTTGAAACAGGTGCGCATGGTCCATTTGTGCAGCAGGTGGAGCAACGACCCGGTCTCCACCAGGCGAATGGATTTGGCGTTGGGCAGCACGTAGAGCGCGAATTCGGCCGGCACGCCGCGCTCGAGCAATTCATTTTTTGTCGCCCAGGCTTCTTCCATGGCTTGCTGGTAGATTTCCAGCGCGCGGGGATGGTCGCGAATCAGCATGGGAGTGATGTAATCAGGCGAGCGCGTATCCGCCAGTGTGAGCAAGGGACGCGAGCCGGGAACCATGCGGTGCCGCTGGTCCTGGCTGTCCGCGGTGTGGCTGATTTTTTTCGCGAATGTGAAATTCGCGTGCTGCAATGCGCGCATGCTGGGCGCGTGCACTCCGATATTCAGCGTCTCCCGGCGGTAGGGATTGCGCGCGGGATTCAGAAGGCGGTCGAGCGCTTCCGCGTCGGAACATTCCGCCGCCGCGAGGCCCACAACTGCGCGATAGGCTTCCGCGGCCACTTCCAGCGCGCGCGGTGAGAAATCCACGAGCCGCGCGGTGCGTCCCGCTCCGAGCCGCGCGTCGAATTCGCGCGCGAACGCCTCTGCATCGTGCGCGGGCTGCCGCCATTCCGGCAAATCTTCCATGGGCCCGGCGTCGAAGCGGTCGAAGTATCCAGGGTCCACTTCGCGCACGCGCGCGGCCATCTCTCCGATCACCTGGCGCGCTTCCCACGGCGTATCGCCGGCCGCTTGCATGCGCCACAACCGGTGCAGCACGATTCCCGAAAGAGTGTGCACCATGGTGGTGAACGCAGCCACGGGCAACACATAGCGCGCCACTTCAATCGAGCGTTTTTCCGCCTGGCGGTCCACTTTCTGCGCGCGCTTGGGATGCGACATCTCGCTCACGTGCCAAATATCGGCAAGAATCGCGCGTGCTCCGGGCTCGAGCAATTTCGTCAGCGTGCGGTAGTGTTCCCAGGCGCGGGCGATGGCCCGTTCGTAGATGGCGCGCTCTTCGGCGCCGAATGTTGCGCTCTCCGGCGGCACAAACGCCTGCGCGCGGTCCAGCCGCACATAGCGCTGGCTTTGCTGCTCGGAATTGTAAAAAGGATGCGCGTGCAGGAAGGACCACACGAACTGGCGGCTCACGTTTTCCAGCCCGAATTCGAAATGCGCGTGCTGGTAGACGGTGTGATGCCCGCCGAAAAACGTCGCCGCTCCGATCATCACCCGCTGCTTTTCCGTGATTTCCTCCGCGCCGATCAACTTCGGCGCGTAGCAGGTGCGCGCCGCGGCAATCGCCGAATCGAGCGGATGCGCGAAGGAATTGCGCAGCGTCACGCGCGCGGCGGCGGTTTCAACCTGAGCTTCCCGGCGAAGCGTCTGGAGTGGGAGACAATTGCGTGGCCATGAGCTAGGCGGCATTGTACACCGCCGCCCCGGCAAAAATATGCCGCAAAAAAAAGCCCCCGGAGGCAATCTCCGGGGGCTTGCGGATTTCCTTCGCGCGCAAAAAAGAGTTACTTCTTCATGGACGCGGCTTTGTCCGCGTATTTCTTCTGGAAGCGTTCCACGCGTCCGGCGGTGTCGATCAGTTTCTGCTTGCCGGTGAAAAACGGGTGGCAATTCGAGCAGATTTCCACGCGAATCATTTCGCCGCGAAAGGTCGAGCGCGTATCGAACAGATTGCCGCAGGCGCAGTGCACCTTCACAGGATGATAATCGGGATGAATTCCTTCTTTCATGGGAGGCTCCTCGTGGCCGGCCGGTCTGCGCGATTTTGTTCGAGCGCCACACAGTCGCGTCGCTAGGCCGGCGCGAAACTCCAATTATACGTCAATTCGGCGCGCGGTTCAATTCGCGTTCGGCAACCCTCCAGCATGCGCCTCCGACATGATTTTCTCGATTTCGTCCGGGTCGCGGGGCAGGCGCGCAGTGAGGATTTTCGCGCCGTCCGCGGTCACCAGCACATCATCCTCGATGCGCACCCCCAAATTTTCCTCCGGAATGTAAATTCCCGGCTCGACGGTGACCACCATGCCGGGTTCGAGCGGACGGTTCCTGTCGCCCGGATCGTGCACGTCCAGACCGAAATGATGGCTCACGCCATGAATGAAATAGCGGCCGAGCGATTGGCCATTTTTATCCTGGCCGTGCGTGTTGATGTAGGTCGCGGCGATTTGCTGCAAACTTTGCGGCCCGCCGTACAGCACCGCGCCGGGCTTGATGGCGGCGATGGCGGCATTCTGCGCGCCCAGAACCACGTCATAAATTTCGCGCTGCCGCGGCGTGAATTTCCCGTTGGCGGGAAGAGTGCGCGTGATATCCGCGGCGTAGCCGCCGTATTCTCCTCCCACGTCGATCACCACCACGTCGCCATCTTTTATTTCGCCGTCCAGGCGGCTGTAATGCAGAATGGTGGAATTAAATCCTGCGCCCACAATCGGCGCGTAGGCTTCGCGTTCGCATCCGCCCCATTCGTGGATTTCCTTCATGCGCGCCGCGATCTGATATTCGAAAAGTCCCGGGCGCATCTGTTGCATGGCGTCGAGTTGCGCATCCATCGAGAGATCAATGGCCTTTTGCAGCAGGGCGATTTCGCCGGGAGATTTGATTTGCCGCAGGGCGTATAGCGCCGGAGCGATATCGCGGACATGAATTTTGCCGGGCAGCATGACGCGCAGGGCATCGAAGGATTTCGTGAAATGCGGATAGCCCTCCTCGATTTTGGGCGGGAGAATGGTGTATACCGCGGGATAAAGCTTCGCGAGTTTTTCCAGATCCTTGTGCAGCTCGTCGTAGGGTTCGACCGCCGCGACGCCGAATTTCTCCGCTACGCCGGGATCGTCGGGCCCGACCTCCGGGCCTTCCCATTTTTCCTTGCCCGGATCGCGCGCCGGCAGGTAGAGCACTTCGTGCGCGCCGTTTGCGAGCGTTCCGGAGGGCGAATCGGGGATCAGCAACAGCGCCGCGCCGGGCTGCTCCACGCCCGTGAGGTAATAAAAATTCGGCTCCTCGAAGAAGACCGCCACTTCGGATGCGTCTTCATGGCCGGTATAGCCGAAAAGCATGATGGGAGCGTCCGCCTTGGTACGCAGAGCTTCGCGGCGTGCGCGGTATTCCTCATTCGGCTGGCGAAAGCGGGCCTGCGCCGCTCCGCATGCGGCGCAAGAAAATATGGCGAGCAAAATCGCGAATCGAAAGACGGGCGCGCGGCGCATCTTCGGTATCCTCCCATGCAGGAACCGGCAATATAACGCATTGCGCAAGCGCCACGCGGCGCATTTCTTTCCCGCCGGGCGCCGCGGCTATTCGTAGCGCAGAGCGATCATGGGATCGGTGCGCATGGCGCGCCGTGCGGGAATGTAGCAGGCGGCCATGGCGATGAGGATCAACAGGATGGAAACGCCCGCGAAAGTTATGGGATCGAAGGCCCCCACGCCGAAGATCATTTGAGACATCAGGCGCGTGAGCGCCAGCGCCGCCGCAAGGCCGACGGCCACTCCGATGAGCGCGAATTTCATTCCTTCCATCAGAATCATGCGCGAAATGCCCGAGGGCTGCGCGCCCAGAGCCATGCGAATTCCGATTTCGTGGGTGCGTTGCGCGGCCAGATAGGAAATCACGCCGTAGATGCCCACGGCGGAAAGCACCAGCGCCAGCGCCGCAAAAATTCCCAGCAAAATCATGGTGAAACGCTGCGTGGCGATGGACCCTGAAACGATTTGCGACATGGGCATGAAATCGTAAGCCACCTGGCTCGGATCAAATTGCAGCGAAGCTTCGCGCAGCGCGCCGGCAAACGCCGAAGGCGGCCCGGCGGTTCGCGCCACCACATTGATTCCCTGAACGATCAGCGGCAAAACCGAATCAGGGAGCTGAATCAGCGGAGTATAGAATTGCGACTGCAAATTTTGATGCGCTTTGTCGCCCAGCCCCCAATGCTGGATGTGTCCCACAATGCCGACGATTTCCGGCTGCTGATTCAGGATCCCGATGTTGATGTGCTTTCCGATGGGGTCCTCGTGGGGAAAGAATTCCCGCGCGAAATTTTGATCAATCACGATGACTGGAGGCGCGTGGCCGGTATCCTGCGCGGTGAGGAACCTTCCGCGCAGCAGCGGAATGCCCATCGCTTGCAGGTAATCCGGCTGGACGGGATACCACAGCCCCAGGCTCATATCATTCATGGAAGCGGGCTTGGGTTGGCCTTCGATCCAGAAGGGCAATTCGGAATCGCCGCGCATCGGCAGGGAACCGCCCGATACCGAGGCCGCCGTAATTCCCGGCACCGATTCGTATTTCGCGGTGATCTCGCCAATGGCGGCTCGAATGGCTTCGGCATTCGCCGTCTTCTGCTGCGAAAATCCCACGCTGAAGGTCATCACATTTCGCGGATTGAATCCCGGATTGACGCTCCACAGCGCCGCGAGGCTGCGAATCATGAGTCCCGCTCCGATCAGCAGCACCAGCGAAAGCGCGATTTCTCCCACCACGAAGATGCTCTGCGTGCGATGGTGCGCGCCGGTCGAGCCTCGCCCGCCTTCTTTCAGCGTTTCGGTGAGTTCCGGCTTGCGCGTCTTGAGCGCCGGAGCCAGTCCGAAAATAATTCCGGCAAGAATGGAAACCGCAAGGGTGAAAATCAGCACGCGCGCGTCAACGTGAATATCATCCGCGCGGGGAAGAGTTTCCGGCATGGCCGCCAGCACCGCTTGGGTGCCCCATTTCGCGATGGCCAGGCCCAGAAGACCTCCGGTGACCGCCAGCAGGACGCTTTCCGTCAAAAGTTGGCGCACCACGCGCATCTGGCTCGCGCCCAGCGCCACGCGCACCGCAAACTCGCGCGAACGTCCCGTGGAGCGTGCGAGAAGCAGGTTGGCCACATTGGCGCAGGCGATCAGCAGAACGAAACAAACCGCGCCCAGCAAGATCAGCAATATCCCGCGAAAATTTCCGACGATGTCTTCTTTCAGCGGGACGATCGTGACGCTCGTGTCTTTATCCGCATCCGGATACGTGAGAGCCAGGTCGTGCGCGACGGATTCCATGTTCGCCCTCGCTTGCGCCAGGCCGACTCCGTCTTTCAGCCGCGCCACTCCCTGCGTTCCCATGCCGATGCGGCGGTCGCGGAAATTGGGATCGGCCCATTGCCCGATGGGAACGAACACATCGGTGGGAGAAATGATGGGCAAGCGTCCCGGAACGACGCCGACAATCGTGTACGAAGTTCCGCCCAGCTCCATGGCGCGGCCCAGCACATCGCGCGAGGATCCGAATTTTCGTTTCCACAAACCTTCGCTGATTAAAACCACCGGCGCGGCGCCGATCTGGTCTTCCTCCGGGCGGAACAAGCGGCCTAGAAACGGCTTAATTCCCAGCGTCGAAAAAAATCCGGCGGAGATCATCTGCCCGTGCAGGCGCTCGGGTTCGCCCTGGCCGGTCAAGCTGTAATCTTCTTCGCGATAGACACTCATGGAAGCGAGTGTGAGGTTCCCCTTCTCCCAATCGAGGAAAGAAGTGTAGGGGATGGAGGCCTGCTTGAATTGCGCCATCCTCTTGTAGAAAGCCACCAGGCTCTGCGGATTTTGAAACGGCAGGGGATCGAGCAACACGCCGTTGACGACGGAAAACAGCGCGGAATTCGCGCCGATGCCCAAGGCCAGGGTAATCACGGCGATGGCCGCAAATCCTGGATTTTTCGCCAGCATGCGGATTGCAAATCGCACGTCCTGCCAGATTCCGCCCATGATTGCTCCCGGAAATGGATTGGGTCCGCAAAATTCCGGGCCGCCAAGGGAAGGTACGCCGCTTCGCCCTTTTTTGTTTCATGCCGGATTTTAATTTTCGTTAGAAGCCGGGCGCGCCGGTGGCTGCCGGGCGGACTTCTCCGGCTTCGATGGGCCCAAAGCGCAGGCGTTCGAGGTAAACCTGGGCAAGGGACATCAGTCCGGTATAGAGGTAGCCCCAGACGAAAAGTAGCAGGAAGGGGATTGTGGCGTAATTTTGATTTTGGATGGCGTAGAGGACAGTGAGCAAAAAATAAATTCCCAGCAGCACTTCCGCGAAAGGCATCCATCCCGCGCCCTTGCGGTAACTTTTTTTATTGGCCCAGGATTTTTTCTCGGCGGCTTTGCTTTCCACACGATATTTGGGGGTGCGCACGAATTCCGACTTCACCCCGAATATCGCCTCCAGCACGGCCTTGGCGTTGCGCACGGAAAGTCCGATGCCCACGGCCATGACAAAGGGAAGATACAAAAACGTGCGTTTCCATTTTTTGGGATAGAGAGCGCGCTCGGCCGCCAGATAAAACGCGGAAATCGAGCAGGTGGAGGCGAGAAAGAGCGGCAGATCGATGGTCACCATTTGAAACCAGCCCTGATAAAAACGCACCATCATGGCCGGAAGCAAAATAATAGATAGCACCACCATCAGCGGATAGCTGATGTTGGCGGTCAGATGAAAAAACGCTTCCAGCTTTACCACCGCCGGTACGTCTGAACGCAGCACCCGCGGAAGAATTTTTTTCGCCGTCTGCATCAGCCCCTTGGCCCAGCGCGCCTGCTGCGATTTGAAAGCGTTCATCTCCACCGGCAGCTCCGAGGGGCAATCGATCTCCGGCAAATAGAGGAAATGCCAGCCGTGGAGCTGCGCGCGGTAGGAGAGGTCGGTATCCTCGGTCAACGTGTCGTGCTGCCATCCTCCGGCGTCGCTGATGGCTTCGCGGCGCCAGATTCCCGCGGTGCCGTTGAAATTGAAGAAAAGCCCGCTGCGATACCGCGAGGAATGCTCGATCACGAAATGCCCGTCCAGCAGGATGGCCTCGATTTCCGTGAGCGTGGAATAGTCTCGATTGATGTAGCTCCATCGTGTCTGCACCATGGCCAATTTCACATCCGCGAAATACGGAACGGTGCGGCGCAGGAAATCCGAGGGGGGAATGAAGTCGGCGTCGAAGATGGCCACCAATTCTCCGCCGGCCGTCTGCAGCCCTTCCTGCAGCGCCCCGGCCTTGAAGCCTTCGCGATTGTCGCGATGGATGTAAGCGATGGGAATTCCCAGTCGCTGGTGGCGTTCCACGCAATTGCGCGCCACCTGCTGCGTTTCGTCCGTGGAATCGTCCAGCACCTGGATATCCAGCAGCTCGCGCGGGTAATCGAAAGCCGCCACGGCTTCCACCAGCCGCTCGATCACGTAGCGTTCGTTGAAAATCGGGAGCTGCACGGTGACGCGCGGCCACGCGGATATTTCCGGCGGCGGCCCGGCGACGTTTTTTCGATTCTTGAAATAGTTGTAGACCAGCGAATAGCGGTGCATCCCGTAAGCCGCCAGGATCACCAGCACAACGAAATACGGGGTCATCACCGCGATATCGAAAAAATTGAGCTGATAGAGGCCTTTAAAGGGGTTCAGCGCCGGATCCATATTGCGGCGCCAATAATCGGTGAGCGGATTGGCCGCTGGCGCGAGCCACAGCATCAGGGTGGTCATCCACTGCAAGGTATGAGTGCCTCCGAACATGCGATTATACGGTGGGTGCGGGGCGTGTCAACGAGCGGGACGTCTTTTGCCTGGCTACCTGCCCCCCTTTCTGTACAGGCCTTTTGGCAGGATTCCTCCGGGTATGGCCTGGATTCCGCCCTCCCTCCCTGCGGGAGGCACCTTGTGAGTATCCTCTCTTGCCTCATGGAGTTAGTTGACGCTTGGCGCATGCCTGCTGTATCATTCTAAGGTTTTGGAGGAAACGGGCGGCCCTTCTCCAGCATCCAATGATTGGGACTGGAATGGGCATGGCTGGCGTGGCGGCGCAGGGCTCGGGAACGAGTTCAAAATTTCGTCGTAATCATCCGTCCATACGTGGTTCATTGAAATCGCGCCGGGGTGTCGGCTCCGGCCGTTTTTTGCATTGCAACCCGCGCATGCGCGCCCGCGTGTTTCCCCAAAGGGAGGAAGTGTGACGTTGGCTCTCGAGGAAAAATACGATCAGGTACGGCAACTCATCGCCATGGGCAAGGAACGCGGTTACCTGCTCTACGATGAGGTGAACGATATCCTGCCCGCCGAGGTGCATTCCTCGGAGGAAATCGACGATCTGCTCTCGACCTTCGAGCGCAACGGCATCGATGTGTATGAAGACCTGGCCAGCGCCAAGGCCGCCCTGGCCGCCGCCGATCCTTCCGATGCCGCGGATGTAATCAAAGAAGACGCGCCGGTGGCCTCCGAGGACGGCGAACTGGACCTGACTCCCGGCAGCCTTGAAAAGACGAATGATCCGGTGCGCATGTACCTGCGCGAAATGGGCACCGTCCCGCTGCTGACGCGCGAAGGCGAAGTGGCCATCGCCAAGCGCATCGAGCGCGGACAACTCCTGGTGCTCAAGACCATTTCGCGCGCCCCGCTGATCCTCAAGGAACTCCTGCAGGTGGGCGAAGATTTGCGGACCGGCTCGCGCTCCATCAAGGAAATCGTGCAGTTCGACGATGAAGAGCTGACCGAAGAAAAAATCGAAGCCAAGACCAAGGAAACCCTCAAGCAGATCGACAAGATCGCCAAGCTCTACCTGCTGGCCATGAAGCAGGCCGGCAAACTCGAAAAGATGCCGCGCTCGAAAAAGCGCCCGTACCTGCGCGCGCGTTATGCCCTGGCCCGCACGCGCGTGGAAATGTCCAACTTGGTGCGCGAATTCGATTTCAACCTGCTCGAAAAAAAGCGGCTCATCGATAAAATCCGCCAGACCGTCGAGCGCGTGCATTTCCTCGAACGCGAAACGGTGAAGCTCGAGCGCCGCGTGGACGCCTCGAAAGCCGATGTGCAGGCCGAAGCGCGCAAGGACCTGAAAGCCCGGCGCCAGGAACTCGGCGAAATCGAAATTTCCGCCGAAGTGAGTCCCACGGAACTGAAGCGCGCCCTGCAGGTGATTCTTCGCGGCGAAGCCGAAGCCGAACAGGCCAAGAAGGAACTGATCGAAGCCAACTTGCGCCTGGTGGTCTCCATCGCCAAAAAATATACCAACCGCGGCTTGCAGTTTTTGGACCTGATTCAGGAAGGCAACATCGGCCTGATGAAGGCCGTGGACAAATTCGAGTGGCGCCGCGGATATAAATTTTCCACCTACGCCACCTGGTGGATTCGCCAGGCCATCACCCGCGCCATCGCCGACCAGGCCCGCACCATCCGCATCCCCGTGCACATGATCGAGACCATCAACAAGCTGGTGCGCACGCAGCGGCAATTGGTGCAGGAACTCGGCCGCGAGCCTACCTCCGAGGAAATCGCCAAGCGCATGGATATCCCGGTGGCCAAGGTCCGCAAAATCCTGAAAATCGCGCAGGAGCCGATTTCGCTCGAAACGCCCATCGGCGAAGAGGAAGATTCGCATCTCGGCGATTTCATCGAAGACAAGGCCGTCGTCTCGCCCTCCGACGCAGTCATCAACCTCAGCTTGAAGGAGCAAACCTCCTCGGTGCTGAAGACCCTCACGCCGCGCGAGGAAAAAGTCATCAAGATGCGCTTCGGCCTGGACGACGGCAGCGAACACACCCTCGAAGAGGTCGGCCAGTCCTTCGCCGTCACTCGCGAACGCATTCGCCAGATCGAAGCCAAGGCCTTGCGCAAGCTGCGCCATCCTTCGCGCTCGCGCAAGCTCCGCGCGTTTCTCGAAGGCTCCGCCAACGATTACTGAGAAATTCTCTTCGAGTGCCGGGAATTGAGTTCGATGCGGGAGTGTCGTCTCTTCAGAGGGCCGCAAATTTCTCAAGACGCGTAAGCGCGGCGGACCAGTAGGCCTTCATCCTCTTTACTTCGCGCACGTTTTTCAGCTTCATGTGATCCACGGCCACCTGGGTCTTGCCCGCGCCTTTGGCGCTGAAGTTCACGCCCAGCCGGCTTTTATTTCCATCCCATGCCGCGCGCAGCGATTTGTTTTTCGTCTGCGTGGTGATTTCAAGCGGCGCTCCGGGCAGCCATGCGTGCCTCTTCCGCGCATCGGTCCACGCCGCGTACACTTTCGCGAGCGGCGCGGCAATAGTTCGCCCGGAATTCGCCGCAAAACTTCCCGAACTTCCCTGAAACTTGACGCGCAATCCGCGCGCGCGTTCGTATTCCATCGCCACCATTTGCCTCCACCAGGGAGGCACCCCGCATTTCGCGCCCAGAAAGGCGGCGATTTCGCGGTGCGGCATTTTTTTGGCTCCCGCCTGGTCCAGTATGCGAAACCACTGGGTCCAATTTTTTCCCGTCCGTGTCTCCACTATGGAATCGCTGAACTGCCTCGTCCTTCCCGTTTTCTTTTCCATCAATTCCTCCGGAGATGCGCTGCGGGACGCTCGCCGCAAGGTGCGAGTTTCCGCCATTCTCGCTTGCACCCCCCGCCGTTGTAAATCGCAGTTTGATTTGCGGCGCATTCGTGCAATTCTGCGCACCACAGGAGATGCCAAGCGATGCTTTCGGTAAAAGATTTTCTGATCATCGTGGCCGTGTTCGCCATCATGTTCCTCAGCGTCATCGCCGTCGGTTTTTCGCTTCCGGTGCAGCACACCGTGACGCGCGCCGCCGTCTACCGCGAATCTCCTGAAATTCTTTGGCACGCCATCGACACGCCCGCGGAATTTCCGGCGTGGCGCAAGACGGTGACGCGCGTCGCTCTCGGAACTTCTCCCGACGGGAAATTTGCTTGGACTGAATACGACCGCCATGGCCGCCCCATCCCCTACGAAGCGGTGGAAACGGATCCGCCGCGCAAGCTGGTCACGCGCATCACCAATCCCAAGCTGCCCTTCGGCGGCACCTGGACATTCGAGATCACGCCGCAAGGCGCCGGAGCGGAGCTGCGCATCACCGAGACGGGAGAAATCCCCAATCCTTTTTTCCGGTTCATGGCGCGCTATGTGTATGGCTACCGCTCGACGCTGAATACCTATCTCGATGCGCTCGGGCGCAAATTTGGAGAGACGGTCACATTCGAAGACTGATCGCCGCCAAGCGAAGCCGCGTGCGGCCGCCCTGCCTTTAAGGCATCAACTCGAAATGACCACATCGAACCGCGCCGCGCGGTAGATGACCTGCCTTTTGGGATTGGCCGGATCGTAAAACACCGGCGTGACCATCCCTACTTCCACCGAGCGCGAATTGTCGAGGGCGGAGATTTTGCGCCATTGGCCTTGGGCATCCTGATATTCGCAATAAATCGTCTCGCCTGTGCGCACATTCCATTTTTTGATGACCCGCGCCAGAACCAGTTCGCCATTTTCGAGAAGGTCGCGGTCCCGCGCCGTGGTGCGCCATGTGGATGCGGCGAGCGCCACGACGATGGCCACAACTCCTGCCAACATCAACTCATTCACACCAAAGTTCGCGAATGAATGCGTATCCGACCATTCTTGATACAGACTGAACGACACTAATCCGCCGCAAACCAACCAGGACACCACCGCCAAGGTTACCTTCTTTTTCCCGCGCGCATTCCAACGCACCTCGCGCGGCCTTGAAACTTTGAACAGCGCTTGATCGCTGGCGGCCGCCTTGCCCGCATCAACCGGCTCGCGAGGAATTTGTGCCGTGGCTGAAGGTTCGCGCGTTTCGGCGGCGGTTGCGGGCCGCGCGGCAAAATCCGGCGCGCCTTCGACCTTGGTCAGGCTAAAGCGCATGAATAAAAATCCAAGAGCGAAGGCGAATGCCGGCAACAGGATGGCGAAAGCCAAATCAAAATCGCGCGAATGCGTGAAATTGCGGAAGATAAAATACGTGAATCCCAAAGTCGCCAGAAATGCGAATGGAAACATGCGCATCGAGAGGCGCAATTGCGAAATCGCTTCCTGCTTGTTCCAGCCGCATTGCGGGCAATAGCGGATTTTTCCGGCGTTGGCAAGCGCGCTGTGGCAGAAAGGGCATTCGGAAGCGGCCATGGACAATCTATACCGCAAAAGTTCTTGGCGCCGGGACGTCCGCGGCTATCATGTTTCCATGGCGGCACGCCTCGAAGTCCGCGAACTCACCGTGGAACTTCCCACTCCGCACGGATGGGTTTGTCCGGTCCGGGAAGTTTCGTTCGTGTTGCAGGCCGGAGAAACGCTGGGCGTGGTGGGCGAATCGGGCTCGGGAAAGACCATGCTCGCGCTGGCGCTCATGGGTCTATTGCCGCCGGGCGCGCGATGCCGGGGCCAGGCATGGCTCGGCTCGGAAAATGGTTTGGGAAAAGAGCCGCAGGCCGCTGCCGCGCCCGCTCCTGAAAATCTTCTGGCGTTGTCTCCCGGCGCGATGCGCGCGGTGCGCGGCCGCCGCGTGGCCATGATTTTCCAGGAGCCCATGACCGCGCTCAATCCGATGATGAGGATCGGCGCGCAGATCGAAGAAGCCATTCGCGTGCATTCTCCGCATCTCGCTCCCGGCGAAATCGAGCGCCGCACTATCGAATCTCTTTCGCGGGCCTCCGTGCCGGAACCTGCCGTGCGCGCCCGGCAATATGCTCACCAGCTTTCCGGCGGATTGCGCCAGCGCATGATGATCGCCATGGCTCTTGCGGCGCATCCCGGCGTGCTGATCGCCGACGAACCGACCACCGCCCTCGACGTGACCGTGCAGAAACAGATTCTCGAATTGCTGGCCGGCTTGCGGCGCGACCTGGGCCTGGCGATGATTTTCATCACGCATGATTTGGGAGTGGTGGCGCAGGTGGCCGATCGCCTGGCGGTGATGTATGCGGGACGCATCGTGGAAGAAGGCCCGGCGCGGGAAATTCTGCGCGGCGCGCGCCATCCTTATACTCAGGGACTCTTGCGCGCCGCTCCGCGTCTTACGCGCGAAAAAATCCAACCCATTCCCGGCACGGTTCCGGCTCTCGACGCGCTGCCAGCCGGTTGCGCCTTTGCGCCGCGCTGCGCCTTTCGCGTGGATGCGTGCGATGCGGCCATGCCGCAACTGCGCTCCGTTGCGCCGGATCATCGCGCCAGGTGTATCCTGATTCCCTGAAGGCTCGGCCGAAAAGAAAAAGGACGCCGATACGGGAATGTCTGCGGGCAGAAAATAGCGTCGCGCTTCCTCGGACGCGAAATGCTGAAAGGAATTTCCAGGGCACATGGACACAGGCACCGGGCAAAAGCAAAAAGATTTGATTCTTGACCGTTTCACGCGCACCGCGGAGGTTTTCGCGAATTTCGCGGTCCCCGACCGCGTGGCCGACGCCGAAACGCTGGTGGGCCTTGTTTCCGCCACAAAAGACGACCGCGCCGTGGACCTGGCCTGCGGCCCCGGCACTCTGGCGCTGCGTTTCGCGCGCCATGTGCGCTGGGTCTGCGGAGTGGATCTGACTCCGAAAATGCTGACGCTGGCGCAAAACACCGCGGCCCAGGAAAATCTTTCGAACCTGATATTTGCTTTCGGCGATGCGCAAGCGCTGCCGTTTGCCGATGGCTCGCTCGATGTGGCGGTGACCAGTTACAGCCTCCATCACATGTCCGATCCCGCCCGCGTGGTGCGCGAAATGGCGCGAGTCTTGCGTCGCGACGGCCGCGCGGGAATTCTCGATGTGTATGCGCCGGACAATGCTCGCGGCGCGGACATTAATAATCGCATCGAGATCGCGCGCGATCCTTCGCACACGCGTTCGCTTACCAAGGCGATGCTGGAAGAGATGCTCGAGCGCGCTGGTTTCCTGGTGCTGGGCGGCAAGATCACCGAGCATCCGCGTTCCTTCAATCACTGGATGCACACGGCAGGTTCAAATCCCGGCGATCCCGCCTATGAAGAAACGCGCCGCCTGATGGAGTCCACCATCGACGATGACGCCGCGGGATTTCATCCGCGTTACGCTGCCCCGCCCGCCGATCATTCCGATCCGCGGCCGGACATCGCCATGGTGAACACCGCCATGCTCATCGGCGCGCGAAAATTTTGAATATGTCCGCCGAATTACTCCTCGAGGCCCGCGGCCTGAAAAAATCCTTTCCCGCATCGGCGGGAATGGGTGCGGCAAGTTCGCGCCGCACGCGGGTGATAGACGATGTGAGCCTTTCCCTCGAGCGCGGCGAAACGCTGGGCATTGCCGGAGAATCGGGCTGCGGAAAAACCACGCTGGCGCGCATTCTGCTGCGGCTCATCGAGCCGGACGCCGGGGAGCTTCGCTTTCGCGGGCAGGATTGGCTGGGCGCGCACGGCGCGGAGTTGCGCTCGCTGCGCCGCCGCATGCAAATGGTGTTTCAGGATCCTGTCGCGTCGCTCGATCCGCGCATGCGAGTGGGCGCCATTGTGGCCGAGCCGCTGGCCATTCACGAATCGCGTCTCACGGCCGCCCAACGCCGCTTGCGCGCCGCGGAAATGCTCGAAGCCGCGGGAATGGGCGCGGACGCGCTCGACCGTTTTCCCCACGAATTTTCCGGCGGACAGCGCCAACGCATCGGCATTGCCCGCGCGCTGATTCTGCGGCCGGACCTGGTGATTGCCGATGAGCCGGTCTCCGCTCTGGATGTTTCCGTCGGCGCGCAGATTCTGGAACTCCTCGCGCGTTTGCAGCGTGAGTTTTCGCTTACCTTGATTTTGATTTCTCACAGCCTGCCGGTGATCGCCCAACTCGCTTCGCGCATCGCCGTGATGCAGGCCGGGCGCATCGTGGAAACCGGACCCGCGCAGGAAATTCTGACCGCGCCGCGGCATCCCTATACGCAAGCGCTGCTTTCCGCCGTCCCGCAAATTCCCGCCGGGATTTAATCCACTCTCGCCATTTTCCGCGGATTTGCGAAGTTCGCGCCGGTTCTTGTCTGCCGCGGCGTTTGGAGATATGCTCCCCCGCAATCCAGGTTTTCCTGTTCCGGGCAGGATTGACGAAGGAATCGAGTTCCGCGTTTGGGAGCCATATAAAAAAGGAAAGAGGCAAACGAACATGTCCAGCACATCCGCTGCTTCACCCGATGCCGCGCCAGAGGTCGGCGCCCTGGGCCGCATCGCCGGCGTGTTTTTCAGCCCGGAGCAGACCTTCGATTCGATTGTGCGGCGCCCTTCGTGGGTCCTGCCGGTGATTCTCTTGTGCCTGGTTTCCTGCGGCGTTACGGCCTCATTTGGATCGCGCGTGGGATGGCGCACATTCATGCAAAAGCAGCTCGAAAGCAATTCCCGAGTGCAACAGCTCCCGCCCGATAAACAAGAACAGGTCATCGACCAGCAAACCAAGCTGGCCCCGGCATTCGGCTACATCTTCGGCACCGTGGGAACATTCATCTTCGTCTTAATCGCGGCGGGAGTGCTTTTCGGCGTGTTCAATTATTTTACGGGAACCAAATTGTCCTTTGGTGCGACCGTAGGAATCGTTGCGCACTCCTGGCTGCCTTATGTGATTGCGGGTTTGCTGGGGATTCTGGTGATTTTCCTGAAGGATCCTTCCACGGCGGACCTGCGGAATTTGATCGCCTCCAATCCCGGCGCTTTTTTATCCGAAGATTCGCCGAAATGGCTGGTGTCGCTCCTTACCTCGCTCGATATTTTCACTTTCTGGGTGCTGGTCCTGCAGGGCATTGGCTTTCATGCCGCGAATCCCAAAAAGCTGACCATCAGTAAAGCTTTCTTCACCGTCCTGGCCGTCTTCATTATCTTCACCCTGGTGAAGGTGGGCATCGCCGCGGCCTTCTCCTGATACACTCGGCGGGATGCCTTTCTCGTTTGAAATTCTTGCCACTGATCCCAGCGGCGCGCGCCTAGGCCGCCTGACCACGCCGCACGGCGTGATCGAAACTCCGGCGTTCATGCCGGTGGGAACGGCCGCGACGGTGAAGAGCCAGACGCAGACGGACCTCGAAAACCTCGAAGTGCAGGTTCTGCTGTCGAACACCTACCATCTCTATCTTCGTCCCGGCCACGAACTTATTCGCCAAATGGGCGGCTTGCATCGATTCATGTCCTGGCCGCGCGCGATTCTCACCGATTCCGGCGGCTACCAGGTTTTCAGCCTCAGCGATCTGCGCAAAGTTTCCGATGACGGCGTGCGATTCCGCTCGCATCTGGACGGTTCCGAACATTTTCTTTCGCCGGAAAAGGCCCTGGAAATCGAAATCGCGCTGGGTTCGGACATCGTCATGGTGCTGGATGAGTGCATCGAGGCGCCCGCGGGGGAATCGCGCACGCGCGAAGCGGCGGCGCGCACCCTCGATTGGGCGCGGCGCTCGCGCGATTATTTTGCCGCGCAGGGAGATCCCGCTCGGCAGATGGTATTCGGCATCGTGCAGGGCGGCACGATTCCATCTTTGCGCCAGGAAAGCGCGCACGCGCTGGTGGACCTTGATTTTCCCGGCTACGCCATCGGCGGCCTGGCCGTGGGAGAATCGCACGGCATCACCTGCGAGATGGCCGGAATCGCCGCGGGAATTCTGCCCGCTGACCGCCCGCGTTATCTGATGGGCGTGGGCAAGCCGGAACAAATTCCCGATTATGTGGCGCTGGGCGTGGACATGATGGATTGCGTGTTGCCCACGCGCAGCGCCCGCCACGGGTGCCTGTTTACTTCGCGCGGACGCTTGCTGATCCGCAACGCACCCTACGCGACAGACCAGCGCCCCATCGACGAGGATTGCTGCTGCGCCGTATGCCGCCGCTACACGCGCGCATACCTGCGTCACTTGTATGTTTCCGGAGAATCGCTCGCGGCCATCCTGAACACCCACCACAACCTGTACTTTTACCTTGACATCATGCGCAAAATTCGCGAGGCTATCCGTTTTGGAAAGCTCGAAAGATTCCGTTCTGACCTTCAGGCTCGCCTCCTATAGGCAAACCCAGGCAGGTGTTGGGCAGGGCGCTGGGCGGAGCAGCATCTTCGGCGAGCAAATTTATGGCCGGCCATTTCCGGCCGGCATACCCGCTGCGGCGGGAAAGGCGCAAGAACTGTGGCGTTGGCGATGCTGATTCCGGTGCAACCTGCTTTCATACTGCAAGCCCCCTCGGGCGGCGGCGGTCTCGCGCTGTTCCTGCCGCTGATCCTGATTATGGCCATTTTTTATTTTTTGATGATCATGCCCGCACAACGCCGCCAGAAGAAACTGACTCAAATGCTTCAGGCCTTGAAGAATGGCGATAAAGTGATCACCACCGGCGGATTGTACGGCACCATCGTGGGGCTGGAGGACAATGCCGTGCAACTTCGCATCGCCGACCAGGTGAAAATCAAAGTGGCGCGCAACGCCGTGGCCGGCCTCCAGGCCGATCCCTCGAAGGAGAATCAGTAAGCCCGCATGAGTTCCCAGCTCAGATGGAAATTCATTTTTATCACCATCGTCATCCTATTGTGCGTTTACGGCGTCATCGGCCTTCCCGATTTCCCCACGTCCTTCTCCCAGGTGCGCGACAATCTCGCCGACCGCATCAAGCTCGGACTGGACCTCAAGGGCGGCAGCCACCTGGTTTTGCAAGTGCAGGTGGACGAAGCCATCGGCATGCGCTGCGATCAGGCCATCGATGAGCTGACCAAGCAACTCCATGACAAGAATGTGCTCTTCGGCGAAATTCGCCGCGTGGACAATACCCACATCCTGGTCCGCAATGTGGACCCCTCGACTTCCGGAAATTTCCGCGACATTCTCAGCAACCAATTCACGGATTGGAGTTTGTCTCCCGCCGCCGGCGAAGTGAACGGCTATCTGCTGACCATGAAGCCCACGGTGGTGTCCGATGTTCGCAAGCAGACCATGGATCAGTCGCTTGAGACCATCACGCGCCGCATCAATGCGCTGGGCCTCACTGAGCCGACCATCGCGTTTACCGGCCGCGAAGACGATGAAATTCTCGTGCAGCTTCCGGGAGAAGGCGATCCCACCCGCGCCAAATCCGTAATTCAAGCCGGCGGGCAACTGGCGCTTACTCTGGTTCTCGATGACCAGGCCTATCCTTCCGAAGCCGCCGCGCTCGGCGCTCACAACGGCATTTTGCCGGCGGGGTCTGAAATTCTGCCGGGCAGGTCCGAAGCTTCCACGCCCGGCCAGCCCGAGCAAACCGTGTACTACATCGTGGCGCGCGCTCCGGTCGTGACCGGTCTCGATTTGCGCGGAGCCACGCCTTCGCCTAGCACCAAAGATCCCGGCCAATACGAAGTGGATTTCCATCTCTCCACGGCGGCGGCTGCGCGCTTTGGGCCCTTCACGGAAACCAATACCGGCAAGCGCATGGCCATCGTGCTCGATAACAAGGTGTACACCGCTCCGGTCATCAATAGCCGCATCGAAGATTCCGGAGTCATCGAGGGGAATTTCAGCCAGGATTCGGCGCAGGATTTGGCTCTTGTGCTGCGTTCCGGCGCGCTGCCCGCTTCCATCAAATACCTTGAGGAACGAACCGTGGGGCCGTCGCTCGGCGCGGATTCCATTCGCGAAGGAGTGCGCGCTTCAATCGGCAGCTTGATCGTGGTGATGATTTTCCTGGTGATCTATTACCGCCTGAGCGGTGTCAATGCCGTTGTGGCCTTGATTCTGAACCTGGTCATCTTGATCGCCTTCATGGCCTTCGCCGGCGCGGTGCTCACTCTGCCCGGCATTGCCGGGGTCATATTAACGATAGGTATGGGTGTGGATTCAAACGTCCTGGTGTTCGAGCGTATTCGCGAGGAGGTCCGCGCCGGGAAAGCCAATTCTTCCTCGGTGGACCTGGGCTTTTCCAATGCGTTTCGGACCATTATTGATACTCACGTGACCACCGTAGTCTCGGCTATCTTTCTGTTTCTGTTTGGCACTGGACCGGTGAAAGGCTTTGCTATCACCCTCACTATCGGTTTGATTGCCAATATTTTTACTTCGATCTATGTTTCGCGCGCCATTTTCGATTACCATCTGCTGCACCTTGGCCGCCAGGAAAAGCTGAGTATTTAGGGGATCGCCGCCCGCAATGGCGGCACATCTGTGATTTAGAGTCAGGCGGCCGCCGCCGGGAACCAAATCGGGACGGGCGGTGTCAAATTTAGACGGATAGGACCCGGCATGGAATTCTTTCACGACCCGAATATCAATTGGATGGGGAAGTCGAAGTATTTTGTCGCTCTTTCCCTCACCCTCCTGGCCATCGGGTGGATTTCCATCTGGCATGCGGGCGGCTTGCGCTACGGCATCGATTTCCGCGGCGGCACCTTGGTTTACGTCCGCTTTTCCGGTCCGCCGCCCATCAATCAAATTCGCAAGGGCTTGCAGAGCGCGGGTCTTTCCAACAGCACCATTCAGGGCATCAGCGACATTTCCAACGCCGCCTCGCAGAATGACGTCGTAATTGGCCTGGAACAAAAGGGCCAGGGCGATCAAGCGTTGGACGCCGGCAAGGAAGCCATCATCTCCGTCCTCCATAAAATGTTCGGGACGGGCGCCTCGGCGGGGCAGCAGGATTTCAATTCCATCACTCCCTCGGCGCTGGCCGAATATCTGACGCAAAAGGATCCTCTGGGGCTGGGAACTTCCGCCGGGGAACGCTACAACCAACTCGCGCAGAAGCTCACCTCCGCGCGCGACGCCGATCATGGCGGCATCGTCACCAATTTTGACCAGCTCAATACCGTCGAAGGCGCGAATCCGGCGGTGATCAACGCGCTCAAGGGCGGCTTCGTTCTTGGCAACTTCACCATCCGCAACGTCGAGATCGTGGGTCCCAAGGTCGGGGCGCAATTGCGCCGCCAGGCTTTCTTCGCAACGCTCTATGCTCTGGCCGGCATGTTGGTATATATTGCCTTCAGATTTGAGTGGGTTTATGGAGCTGCGGCGGTGATCGCCGTGTTTCACGACGTGCTGATCACCCTCGGTTTTTTCTCGCTTTTTCATTATGAGATATCGCTCACGGTCATAGCCGCCTTGTTGACTCTGGTGGGCTATTCCATGAACGATACCATCGTGATTTTTGACCGCGTGCGGGAGGATCTCCGGCTGATGCGCCGTGATCCCTTCCCGGACGTGGTCAACAAAGCCATCAATCAGACCCTGTCGCGGACGATTTTGACCAGCGGCCTGACCTTTTTGACGGTTTTGGTGCTCTACATCATGGGCGGCGAAGTTCTTCGCGCGTTCTCTTTTGCCATGGTGGTGGGAGTTGTGGTAGGTACATACTCCAGTTTTGGCATTGCCGCACCTATCGTGGTGCTTTGGAGCAGGTATCGGGGTAAGGGAGGAGTTGCCGTACGCGCCGGATCCGCAGCCGATAAGCGCCCCCCCGTGGCAGCAGCTAGGAGGTAGCCATGTTTGACGATCTTGTTTTGTCAGGTACGCCGAAAAAGACCAACAAGCCATGGACTGTGGCTCTTTCGGCCATCATTCAAGTGCTGATTGTCGGGGTCATGATCTTGATTCCGCTGATTTACACGGAAGCTCTGCCCAAGGCGATGTTGACCACCTTTCTTGTGGCGCCCCCGCCGCCTCCGCCCCCGCCTCCTCCGCCCGCCGCTGTGGTGCACATCAAGCCTCAAGTGCACCTGATCCAGCAGGGCAAGATGATGGCCCCCACGGTCATCCCCAAGAAAGTGGAAATTATCAAGGAAGACGCGGCTCCTGATGTCGGCGGAGTTTCCGGCGGCGTGATCGGTGGCGTGGCTGGCGGCTCGGCTGGCGGCGTTTTGGGCGGCATTATCGGCAGCACCGGCGCGGGACTCCCCCCTCCGCCGAAGGCCCAGCCTTCGCGCATTCACGTGGGCGGCAATGTGCAGGCTGCTTCGCTGCTTCATCAGGTGATGCCGATCTATCCGGCCATTGCCAAAACCGCGCACGTTTCCGGCACGGTGATTCTGCACGCCATTATCGGCAAGGACGGGGCCATTCAGGACTTGACTTACATGTCCGGCCCGCCGCTGCTGATGCGCAACGCCATGGACGCCGTGCGCCAGTGGCGCTACAAACCGACCCTGCTCAATGGCGAGCCGGTGGAAGTGGATACCACGATTTCTGTTGTGTTTTCGCTGGGTGATTGAGCACGGCACGGCCCGGACCCGTTCACCGGTTCCGGCGCGGTGGCATGGATTTTCCGACCGGCAGAATCTTGCTGCCGTGATCGTCTGGAAGGAACGGAGGAGGAGCCAACTCTATGTTTGCGAATTTAATTTGGGTCAGCGTATTGCTTCAACAGCAGGGCGGTGAAGTAGGCTGGGATATCGTCACCATGTGGCACAACATGGGCATCCCGGCCAAGTTGGTTGTGGCCGTGCTCTTCGTCATGTCCGCGTGGTCGGTGGGCATCATGATTGATCGTGCTCTCATGTACAGCGCCGCGCGCAAGCAGTCTCGCGTCTTCGTGCAGCAAGTGGCCGGCGCGCTCAAGGACAACAAGCTTGACGAAGCTATTTCCATCGCCGAGCGCAACAAGAAGAGCCACATCGCCAAGGTCGTGGCCACCGGGCTTTCCGAATTTCAGGCGGCTTCTTCGCAGGTGGGCGATGCGGAAGTCATCGAAGCGGCCAAGCGCGGCTTGGAGCGTTCCGTGGCCATCGTGCATGCGGAAATGAAGCGCGGTCTTTCCGGTCTGGCTACCATCGGATCGACGGCTCCTTTCGTCGGACTCTTCGGCACGGTCATGGGCATCATCAACGCGTTCAAAGGAATTTCCGCTTCCAAGGCCACCGGACTTTCGGCTGTCGCCGGCGGTATCGCCGAAGCCCTGGTCACCACCGCGCTCGGCTTGCTGGTCGCCGTCCCGGCCGTGTGGACCTTCAACTATTTCACGAACAAGGTAGAAGCCTTCGACGTGGAGATGGACAACTCCTCGATGGAGTTGATCAACTACTTCATCACCCGCCGGGCTGGGAAGAAGTAAGCCATGGCTTATAAGCCCAAAGCACCGCCGGTGATGGCCGCCCCCAACGTCATTCCGATGGCGGACATCATGCTGGTGTTGCTGATCATCTTCATGGTGGTCACGCCGATGTTGCAGAAGGGCCACTCGGTGGATATGGCCAAAGCCGAGAACGCCACGCCCATGCAGGATGCCGATAAGGACGACGCGGTGATCGTGGCGGTCACGCGCGACGGCCATTACTACCTGGGATCCAAGGAAATCCAACTCGGCGAAATCACCTCCACCGTCAAGGACCAGATTTCCAACCGCCTCGATAAAACCGTCTTCCTGCGCTCCGATTACCGCGCGCATTATGGCGATGTGATCAAGGCCGTGGATGAAATCCGTTCCGCGGGCGTCGACAACCTCGGCTTGCTCACCGAAAAAATCGAGACCAACAAAAAGACCGAAACTCCCGCTGCGCCCGGAGCGCCTGGCACTCCCGGGGAACAACCCGCTCCTGCTCCCGGAGCCGGCTCGGATTAGCATCGGATGAAATAAGGAGTCCTCCTATGGGAATGGCAGTTGGTGGAAATAAAGGGTCGATGTCGGAACCCAACATCGTTCCGCTCATTGACGTGCTCCTGGTGCTCATCATCATTTTCATGGTGATCACGCCCATGACCCCCAAGGGCCTCGATACACTGGTTCCGCAGCCCGCGCCGCCGAACCAGAAGCAGGATCAGGCGCTCTTGCAGAAGACCATCGTCGTGCAAGTCACCGCCAATGGGGAAGTGCTCATCAATCAGGATAAATCCAATTGGGACCAGCTCGGCCCGACGCTTTCCAATATTTTTGCGCAGCGTGCCGAGAAGGTGGCCTTCATCAAGGGTGACGATAACGTCGAGTTCTCGGAAGTGGCTCGCGCCATCGATATCATGCGCGGTGCGGGCATCGATCACGTCGGCTTGATCACCGCCAAGATCGAGGCGGGCCAGTAGTTCGTTCCTACATCGCTATGGTTCCACGATTCCGTCGGACCTTGGACAAGAGTGTCCGCCCGGCGCAGCCATCATCAAGGAGAGCAGGGATGCAGCGGAAGCCTCACAGTCGCATTCTCATGTTTGTGGTACTCGCGGCCCTGGCCACCACGGCCGGCTGCAATAAGCTCCGCGCCCGCGACAAGCTCAATAAGGGCGTGCAGGCGTTCAAGGGCGGCCAGTTCGATGCCGCCATCGAAGACTTTAAATCCGCCAAGGACCTGGATCCTTCGCTCCTGAATGCCCGGCTGTACCTCGCCGCCGCTTACGCCAGCCAGTATATTCCCGGCGCTCCTTCCGATGAAAATACGCGCATCGGGCAGCAAGCCATCCAGGAATACCAGGAAATTCTTCAGAATGATCCCAATAACCTGGCGGCCATCGACGGCATGGGCTCCATGTTGTACAACATGGTCGGCACGCCCTTTGATCCCAAGAAGTTCGAGGAATCGAAAACCTATCACCAGCGCCACATCGAATTGAAGCCGGAAGATCCCGAACCCTATTACTGGATCGGCGTGATTGATTGGTCGCTGGCGTTTCGCGGCAACAAGGATATGCGCGAGGAATACAATCACACCGCGAAGAAAACCATCAAGGATGCCGATCCCATGCCGGCGGCGCTGTCCGCGCAATTCCAGGACAAGTATTCGCCGGTCGTGGAGGAAGGCATCACCGACCTTCAGAAAGCCATCACCTTGCGCCCGGATTATGACGACGCCATGGCTTACCTGAACCTCCTCTACCGCCAAAAGGCGGACATGGAGAGTTCCGCCGATGCGCGTGATGCGGATATTAAGATGGCGGACGATCTGGTGGACAAAGTGAAAGCCATCAAGCAGAAGAAAATGGAAAACCCCACGCCGACCTCGTAGCGCAATCGATATCCGGCGCGGAAGTTTTGCAGACGGCGGGTCCTCACGGCCCCGCCGTTTTTTTTTCGCCATTTTTGCCCATACGCTTTCCGCAAGGACCGTCGCACTGTAATATCTAGTGGTCACGCATCACCCTGCGGCCGGGAGGATCGCAACCATGCCTGCAAACCGAAAAGCGCGGCTGCTTAAAATTTTCGCAGGCGTCGCGTGTTTCCTGATCTGTCTTGGCGCATCCCTTGCGTTTTTGTCGCCCCTGCGCGCGTCCTTCGCCGCCGCGCAAACCGCCGCAGCACACACCGCCTCCGAACCCTGGACCAGCGCGCAAACCATCCAGCCCGCGGAACTCGCGAATGATTTGAAAAAAGAAAAAGAATCCGAAAAAACCATCGTCGTGTGCGTTGGCTTTCACACTCTGTATGAAGGCGCGCATGTTCCCGGCGCCGTGTATCACGGCCCCGCTTCCACCACCGAGGGTCTCGATGATTTGAAGCATTGGGCGCAGGGCCAGCCGCGTTCCGCCAATATCGTAATTTACTGCGGCTGCTGCCCTCTAACGCATTGCCCCAATATTCGCCCGGCATTCGCAGCGCTTCATTCCATGAGATTCACGCGTCTGCGGGTTCTCCTTCTGCCACAGGATTTTGCAAGCGATTGGGTGGCCAAGGGTTACGCCGTGGAAAAAGGGAAGTAACCCGGCCGGGCGATTCTGCGGAATCCTCCATCCTCATATCAGCTTCGCCCATCCAATAACGCATCTCCGCAAGCGCGCGGCTTGCCCGGAAATCATCTGCGCGACACACTCGCGGACTGAAAATTTCGACAGCGGCCCCCGCAAGGTCTAAAATGGTCAGTTAAATGGATTCCGCACCGCAGTCGTCAATTAGCCCCGCGGCGCGTCGCGCGGTGGACCTGCGCTTTGTCGCGCTGATGGACAAGGTTCGCCGCAACCGTCCTGGCGACGACCTGGAACTTCTTCGCCGCGCCTACGACTTCGCCGCCAAGCAACATCATTCGCAAACGCGCCTATCCGGCGAGCCCTATCTTTCGCATCCCGTGGAAGTCGCTCATCTTCTCGCGGATATGAAGCTGGACGTGACTTCGCTGTGCGCCGCGCTCCTCCATGACGTGGTGGAAGACACCAAAATCCCCATCGAACAGATTACCGACCAATTCGGCGCCGAAGTGGCCCGCCTGGTGGAAGGCGCGACGAAAATCAGCCGCCTCGATTTGATGGCTCCCGAGGCGCGGCAGGCCGAAAACGTGCGCAAGATGCTGCTGGCCATGGTCAACGATGTGCGCGTGATCCTGGTGAAACTGGCGGACCGCCTCCACAACATGCGCACGCTTGAATTTCTCGATTCCGAGCGGCAGCAGCGCATCGCCCGCGAAACTTTGGATATTTATGCGCCGGTGGCCAATCGCCTGGGAATGGGCTTGATTCGCGGCGAGCTCGAGGACCTGGCCTTCCGCTACATCGAGCCGGAATCCTTCCTCGAACTGCAGAAAAAAATCGCCTCCAAGCAGAAAGTTTTCGACAAATTTCTGCAGGACGTGCAGGAACAGATTCGCGCCAAGATGGTCGAGAGCGGCATTCCCGCCGAAGTGCAGGCCCGCGTCAAGCGCTTGTATTCCCTGCACCTGAAAATTCAGAAGCAGCAGCGCACCCTCGACCAGGTGTTCGATCTGCTCGCCGTTCGCGTCATCACCGACACCGTAAAGAATTGTTACGGCGCGCTTGGCGTGATCCATCAAATTTGGCGGCCGGTGCCCGGGCGCTTCAAGGATTACATCGCCATGCCCCGGCCCAACCTTTACCAGTCCCTGCACACTTCCGTCATTCATGCCGGGCAGGCCTTCGAAGTTCAGATCCGCACCCAGGAGATGCATCGCATCGCGGAACAAGGCGTGGCCGCGCACTGGCGTTACAAAGACGGCCGCGACGCCTCCGCCCATTCCGCCGACGATCAGCGCATCGTCTGGATGCGCCACTTGATCGAATGGGTGCAGGAAATGCAGGAGCCCAGCGAATTCCTCTCCACTTTGCGCGTGGATCTTTACCCTGAAGAGGTTTACCTCTTCTCGCCCAAGGGCCGCGTCGTGGTGCTTCCCCGCGGCGCCACTCCTCTGGATTTCGCCTATGCCATCCACACTGAAGTCGGCCACCAATGCACCGGCGCGAAAGTGAATGGCTCGATCGTTCCGCTGCGCCACGCGCTGGCTAACGGCGACGTGGTCGAAATCCTCACGCAAAAGGGCCACGAGCCTTCGCGCGATTGGCTCAGCTTTGTGCACACCTCGCGCGCGCGCAGCAAGATTCGCCAGTGGATCAATCTCCACGAGCGCGAACACGCCATCGAAGTGGGACGCCGCCTGCTCGAAAAGGAATCGCGGCATTCGAGCATCAATCTGAGGAAGATCAGCGAAGACGATTGGCAGCGGGTGGCCGCGGATTACGGATGTTCGCGCATCGAGGATTTGCAGGCCGAGCTGGGATACGGGAAATGGTCCGCGAGGCAAGTGCTGGCAAAAGCCACCGGGCAGCAGCTCACCGAATCTCCCGAGGAAAAACAGCCCAAGCTCGTCTCCACCGTCAAAAAAATGCTGGGCATGGACGCGGCGGCCATCGTCGTCCGCGGACATGATGACTTGATGGTTTATCGCGCCAAATGCTGCAATCCCATTCCCGGCGACGATATCGTGGGCTACGTCACGCGCGGGCGCGGCATCGCCGTGCACAGCAAGAACTGCCCCAACGTGCAGAATCTGCTCTACGAGCCGGATCGCCGCATGCCCGTCGAATGGGCTGGCGCCAGCGAAGCGACTTTTCCGGCGCGCCTGCGTATCTTCACCGAGGACCGCCCCGGCATGCTGGCGGCCATCACCGCGGTCATCAGCGAAACCGGAGCAAACATTCGCACTTTCGAGAGCGGCGGCCAGGATATGCGGGCGCGCATCGAGGTGGCGCTCGACGTGCACGACCGCAAGCACCTCGAGCGCATCCTCACCGGCGTCAAGCGCATCCCCGGCGTTTTTGATATCGAACGCGTCTACAACGTTTGATCCGGAATTTTCCGCGGTTGCTTCCTTTGCGCGCGCTCCCGTGATTCTTCGCCGCCCGTAATCCTTGCGCCACATCGTTCATCATTGGCGCTCGCGCCGCTTGGTCCCCGCTACAATAGCTTTCATGGGGCATCCTCTCGATTGCCTTGCGGCGGAGACGCCACACTGCGCGCGCTCCCCGTTCTGGCGGACATTTGTGTTCTTGTTTGCTTTGCTCCCGGTTTTGATGATTGCCGGCTGCCGCCGCGCGCAGCCTCTGGACACCGCGGCGCTCGACAACTCGGGAATGAATTACGACGTCATCAAGCAGCTCAAAGCGCTGCGCATCACTCCCGCGGAAGTCACTGAAATCGCCACGGCGCGCCAGGCCGGTTTTCCCGACGCTTCCTGCCTCGATATCGTGAAAATTTATCGCGCCGCGGGAAAACCCTTCGACGCCGGCGACGCCATCGCGGGACTGGTGCAAGCGGGCATGACCAATGACGACATTCTGGAACTCGCGCGCATGAACCAGCTCGGATTGGATGCGGGCGAACTGCAAGCCATCCGGCTCTTGGGACTCTCGGACGCCGTGATTCTCGAAGTGGCTCGCCACCACCAGCAGGGCACTCCGGTCCTTTCCGGCGCTTCCCTGGGACGCTTGAAAAATACCGGCATGCGCGCCGATACCATATTTGCCCTGGTCCAGCGCGGGGTTCCGGATTCGGAGGCCAACGCCATCATTTCCGCGCGCCGCCACGGCATTTCCGACGCGCAAATTCTTCGCCACTTCGCTCCGGCCAAATAATTTCCTGCCGGGAGGATTCGCATTTCCCCGGGCAAGCATCGGCTCGCTTGCAATTTGCCTCGTTTCGTCTCCGCCGGGCCTGAATTTATTTTTCGGCTTTTGACCCTCAACCCCGCCCCCGGTAGAATCATTTCGCCTTGAGACCAGCCGCCCCGCGCCCTTGTCTGTTCGTCATTCTTGCGCTGGCCGTTTTGTGCCAATCGGCTTGCACCGTCCCGCTCTCTCCCGGATACCGCATCCTGAAAGAGGCGCGCGAAATTCATTTCCTTCCCGGCGCGCCGCCGGCCCTGCACGTTTCCACGGAATTCCTGCTCGAAAATTCCGGGAATCTTCCGCTCGATTTCATCGATATAAAATTTCCGGAAACCAAGGATTTCGGCCTCGAGAATTTGCGCGTCCAATGGAATGGGCAAGATGTCCCCCCCGCGCCGGTTTCGCCCGACGATCCCGCGCATTCCCCCGGAGTTCTCCGCGTGCCCTTCGCTTCGACCTGGCCGCGCGGCTCGAAAATGAAATTGACTGTCGACTACGATTTCCGCGCGCCGCAGGACGCGGGCGAACGCATCTCCATCACCGCATCGAGTTTTCATCTGGGGCCGCGCGGCTGGCTGCCTCTGCCGCAGCCTCCGCATCACGCTCTCTCGCCCTATCCCGCTCGCCCCGACCATACCCGCTACACGGTGCGCGTTCCATCCGATTTCCTGGTTCTCGCGGGAGGGACTCCCGCAAAGCCCAAGCGGGATGACGGTGAGTTGGTCTATCGCTACGACTTGCGGAAAACCGATGCCGGTTCCTACGTCATCGCCGGCCGCTACCTCACCTCGACGGCGCCGTCAAAATCGGCTCCGGTTATTTTCTGGACCATCGAGCCGCTTCAGGGCGATGTCCCGCAAGCTGCCGCGCGCATCGCCTCCGCTTGGAGCGTATTGCAGGATGATTTTGGCCCGCTGGGAAAAGACGTGCGCGGCACCCATATCGTCGAGTCGCCCGGCCTTCGCGCGCATATCGCCGGAGAGGACGGACCGGCGGCCGGGTCTTTTCCCGGAGGCGCGCTGGTGAATCCCGCGGCGCTCGCCCTGGGCATCAATAGCGATGATTTTCTCGCCATCGTTTCCCATGCGCTGGCCCACAATTGGTTCAGCGAAAATTTGTATCCCGCACCGGACGCGGCCGTCGGCATGGGCGAAGGCCTGCCGGAATACGCGGCGATCGCCATCGACGAAGCGCAGGGCGGGGAACCGGCGCGGCGGCAACGCATCGAAAGATTTCTGCGCGAATTCGATGAAGCGCAAAGCCACGCCGCGGAAATTCCTTTGGGCGTCATCACGCCCGCCGATTCCCTGGCCCAGCGCCGCATCTCCCTGGCCAAGGCGCCGCTCTTCTTTGTCGCGCTGGAAGACGCCTGCGGCCCCGCCTCCATGCACCAAGGATTGACGCACATGGCGACTCTGCTGCGCGGGCAGGAAGTAGGTTACAGCGATTTGCGGGCGGCGCTCGAACGAGCCTCGGGCAAGAACCTTGCGGAAACTTTTCGCATATGGCTCAATCAGAAGGGAATTCCAGCGGATTTTCGCGCCCGGTATGAGCCCGGCCAGCAAGCCGCGCCATGACTTGCATCTCACTCGCTTTCAAATCCCACTCACGGAGGCAGCATGAAGGAGATTATTTCTACCGATCGCGGGCCCAAGGCCATCGGCCCTTATTCCCAAGCCATTCGCGCCAATGGCTTCATTTTTATTTCTGGACAAGTGGCGTTTGATCCCTCTACCGGCCAATTAATCGAAGGCGACGTCGCGCAGCAGACCGCTCGCGTCCTCGAGAACCTGAAAGCCATTGTCGAGGCCGCGGGGTCTTCGCTCGATCACGCCGTGAAAACCAGTGTGTTCCTGAAAGACATGGGCGAATTCGCGGCCATGAACGAAGTCTATTCCCGCTATTTTTCGAAAAATCCGCCGGCGAGGTCCACCGTGGAAGTTGCGCGGCTGCCCCGCGATGTTCGGGTGGAAATCGATTTGATCGCGCTGGCCTGAAATGCGCGGCCAGGATTCCATCTCGCAGGAGGCTTCATGAATAAAATCATGTTCGGGATCGCCTTGGGCGGCTTGCTGGGCGTGGGCGACGGACTTACCTCGCTTTTTACGCCGGATGTTCACTCTCAGCTCATGGCCATCGTGATGGGCGCGGCGATGAAAGGAGTTGTCACCGGGCTGCTCATCGGCATCTTCGCCTGGAAAGTTCAGTCCGTGCCGCTGGGAACTTTATTTGGTCTTTGCATCGGCTTGTTGTTTGCTTTCGTGGTCGCTCACATACAGGGAAAATATTATGTGCAGATCATGACCTCCGGAGGAATCGCCGGTCTGATCGTCGGCTTCGCCACGCAGAAATTCAAAGGCCAGGGACTCACGCCCGCCGCATGAAATCGAGTTGCGGCTTGGCGTGCTTCCCGGCCGTTGTCTGACTCGCGCCACGCCATTCACCCGCATTGGCGGCATCGCGATTTTGACAGTATCCTGAGGGGGCGTTCGGGTAGCATGTTCCGCGCCTCGGTGGCGGAACGGCCGGGCGTGTGCCGTGGCAGGCGAAGGAACTGAAGCGCATTCGGAATTCATACTGAAATCGCAGGGTTTTATATTTGAACGCACTCTTCGTTGCCCCTCCATGCATGGGAAGTCTCGCGCATTTATGATTTCTGGATACGGATGTTTAGCGATGGCCTGTTTTCGTTCCGTCCGGAAGGCGTTGGGGTGATGCCATGAACGGCTCGCAATTTGATTTGGTGGTGATCGGCAGCGGACCGGCCGGCCAAAAAGCCGCCATCTGCGCCGCGAAACTTCGCAAGAAAGTCGCCATCATCGACCGCACTCTGATGCTGGGCGGCGTGTGCGTGCACACCGGAACGATCCCCAGCAAAAGCGTGCGCGAGGCGATTTTTCAGCTGACCGGCCTCACCGTCCGCGCCTTTTACGGCCAAAACTATCGCGGCAAAAATGATATTTCCATGCAGGATCTTTCCTTCCGCGTGCAAAGCATCGTCGAGCGCGAGACCGAAGTGATTCGCGCGCAGCTCAAACGCAATGGAGTCGCGGTGTTTCAAGGCACCGCGCAATTCACCGGCCCGCACACCGTGGAAATCCTCAATGAGGGCGAAAAAACCACACTGACCGCCGCCAATTTTGTCATTGCCTGCGGCACGCGCCCGGCCCGCAATCCGGAAATTCCTTTCGATGGCCGGCGCATCATTGACACCGATCACCTGGCCGGCTTGGGCGCGCTCCCCCGCGAAATCATCGTGGTGGGCGCGGGCGTGGTGGGGCTCGAATACACTTCGTTTATTGCCGCGTTGGGGACGGAAGTCACCTTGATTGACCAGCGTCCCGCGCTGCTGGATTTTGTCGACCGGGAAATCGTGGAGGCGCTGGCCTATCATCTGCGCCAAGTGGGCACCACGTTTCGATTGGGCGAAAAAGTCACGCGCGTCGGCATTGATCCCGTTCGCGACCGCGTGTTCGCCGAACTCGAAAGCGGCAAAAGGGTTCAGGCGGATGCGCTGCTCTACGCCGTGGGCCGCCAGGCCAATGGCGATCAGCTTTGCCTCGAGGCCGCAGGTTTGCAGTGCGATGACCGCGGCAAAATCACCGTCAACGACCACCACCAGACTTCCGTGCCGCATATTTACGCCGCGGGGGACGTCATCGGTTTTCCCGCGCTGGCCAGCACTTCGATGGAGCAGGGCCGCCTGGCCAGTTGCCATATGTTCGGTGCTCCCTCCGAGCATTTGCCGGAACTATTTCCCTACGGCATCTACACCATTCCGGAAATCTCCATGGTGGGTCCCACGGAAGAAACTCTGACGGCGAAAAAAGTTCCTTATGAAGTAGGCGTGGCGAAATACGCCGAGCTGGCCAAGAGCATGATGCTCGGAGACGAAAGCGGCATGCTCAAGCTGCTGTTTGACCGCAATACCCGCAAGCTTCTGGGCGTCCACGTGATCGGCCAGCGCGCCACGGAAATTATCCATATCGGCCAGGCCGTTCTTTATTTCGACGGAAGCATCGAATATTTTCGCGACACGGTTTTCAACTATCCCACTCTGGCCGAAGCCTATAAAGTCGCGGCGCTCGACGGGCTCAACAAACTTTAGATTTCGGCCTCTGCCCGGGCATTTCTCCTTTGCGAAGGTCGCGCATGTATTCTCCGATTCCGATTCAATTTCGGGCGTCGGCCGGACGCACTCTCCCGATATAATCTCAATGTGATTGCAACCGGCTTCTCCATGAAACGACTCTTCCTGCTTCTGCTTTTGACTTCGCCGATCTTTGCCCAGAATAATTTCGGTGAACTTCGCCTGAAAATCACCGATCCCGCGGGCGCTGGCGTGAAGCTCTCCGCCCAAATTGATTGCGAAGCGAATGAGTATCAGGAAACGCTGTGGAGCGATGATTCGGGCGTATTGACCGCCAAGGCGTTGCCCTTCGGGGTTTACCGCATCCAGATTCGATACCCGGGCTTTGCTCCCTTTTCGACTTTTTTTGAAGTTCGCTCCCTCCTTCCCGTCGAACATGCGATTCACCTCACCCTGGCTCCTCTTAAATCCGCGGTCGAAGTGACGGATTCCGCGACGCTGGTCGACCCGTATCGCATCGGGACCGTAAATCACCTCGGCTCGAACAATCTGGAGGATCGCCTGGCCTCCCTTCCCGGCCGGTCGCTTCTGGATTTGGTGGATTCGCAGCCCGGATGGGTTTTCGAAGGCAACGCCGTCCCGCACCCGCGCGGCTCCGAGTATCAAACGCAGTTCGTGGTTGATGGCATCCCCCTCACGGACAATCGTTCGCCGGGCATCGGCGCGGAACTCAGCGCGGACTCGGTGCAATCGATGAGCGTTTACACCGCCGATTTTCCCGCCGAGTATGGCCGAAAAATGGGCGGCGTCGTCGAGATTTCAACCGTTCGGGACGCGGAGGATGGCTGGCACGGCGAAGCCAATCTTTCCGGAGGCAGCTTTGATACCGGCGGCGCTTTCGCTCGCGTTCAGTATCATCGCGGCCAGAACACCTGGGTCGCCAGCGCCGGCGGAGATTTCACGGATCGCTATTTGAATCCCCCGGTCCTGCAAAATTTCACGAACACCGCAACCACCGGCGATTTCTCCGTCACCTACGCGCACGATTTTTCCGAGAACGACCACGTCCGCTTGTCCGTCGAGCATTCCTTTGCGCGTTTCCTGATTCCCAATGAGCTGGTCCAGCAGGCCGCTCGGCAGCGTCAGGACGGCGATCAACTCGAAACCATGGGCGCTATTTCCTATCAGCATGTTTTTACTCCCAATCTCATGGGAGAAATTCGCGCCATGGTCCGCGACAATGCGAGCGGCCTTTCCTCCAATCCCGATTCCACTCCCATCATCGCTTTCCAGCAAAACCGGTTTCGCGAAGGATATTTCAAGGCCGCCATTTCCGGCCACCATTCCCGCCACGAATGGAAGGCTGGCGTCGAATCTGATTCCAATTTTCTGCACGAACATTTCAGCGACCGGATCACCGACAATTCGCAGTTCGATCCCGGCACGCCTCCTTCGTTCGCTTTTTCCGGAGCCCGGCCGGACCTGGAGCAATCCGCGTTCGTCGAGGATTTCATCCGCTTGGGGAAATGGACGGCCAGCGCGGGCTTGCGTTGGGATCATTATCAACTGATCGAAAACCAGAATGCGCTCAGCCCCCGCCTCGGCATCGCCCGCTATTTTCCGGCGGCGGGCCTGGTGGTTCATTTCGCATACGACCGCGTTTTTCAGACTCCCGACATCAGAAATATTTTGCTTTCAAGTTCGCCCGCCGTGGCATCGCTCAATCCCAATGTCTTGCGCCTGCCCGTCGCCCCCTCGCACGGAAATTATTTCGAAGCGGGATTCACCAAAGGTTTTTGGGGCGATTTTCGCCTGGATGCGAATTATTTTTTGCGCCGCGTGGATCATTATGCCGATGACGATTTACTGCTCAACACCAGCATCGCCTTTCCCATTTCCTTCGACCGCGCCAGCATTTACGGCGCCGAAGGAAAGATCGAGTTGCCTCACTGGCGCGGGCTTTCCGGTTTTGCGAGTTATTCCTACATCGTTGGCTCTGCGTATTTTCCGGTAACCGGCGGGCTTTTTCTGGGGGACGACGCCACCAATGCGCAAACGCACACTTCCGGGCGGTTTTGGGATTCTCAGGACCAGCGCAATACCGTGCGCACGCGATTTCGCTATCAACTCACTTCCCGCACCTGGGTCGCCGCCGGCGCGGATTATGGCAGCGGACTTCCGGTGGATTTTTCCGGAACGCAGCAGCAAGCCATCGCGCAGTACGGCCAGCAAATCGTCAATCGCGTAAATTTCGCGCGCGGCCGCGTGCGCCCCTCGCTTTCCGTCAATCTTTCCGCGGGAGCGAATCTTGTGCAGCGCGATAGTTTTTTGCTGCGACTGCAGGGCGACGTCGAGAATCTGAACGATCGCCTCAACCTCATCAATTTCGCCGGCCTTTTTTCCGGCAATGCCATCGCTCCGCCGCGAAGTTATTCCCTGCGCCTCACGACTTCTTTCTAGCGGTGCACGCCCGAATTGTCGTGTCCCCGGAGTGTAACTTTCTGCTTTGCTTGCGGCACGACATGCGGTTACGCGCACCACAGCCGTGGCGATTGCGTTTTTCAGCCGTCGTCGCGCGCGCAAAATTTTCCGCCCGTTGCTCCTTGACCGCGCTGCCCGTGCCCGCCTATCATGGATGGACTTCCTGGGAGCCTCGTCTTCCATGGGCCTGTAGCTCAGGTGGCTAGAGCGCACCCCTGATAAGGGTGAGGTCGGTAGTTCAAGTCTACCCAGGCCCACCATTCCTTCGTTTTAGCCCGTTCGAAGATCATGTCGAAGGGCTTTCTGTAGGTGGGATAAACACTTACCGCGTCCACGGCGCAGTTCGATAGCACCATTCTCAGCAATTTCGCTTTTTCCTGCGGAGTCTGCGTAACGTACAGAGAATGCGCCTTATTCGCGAGTTCTAAAATGCGAACGCGGTCGAGCGCACGCTCGGGATTTTCCGCCTGTTCAAGCTCGCGCAACGACGCCAGAAGCGTTTGCTCTTCCTGTTGCCACTCCGCGGACTTGGCTTCCCAAAATTCCTCGGTGATTTTTCCGTCCAGGCGGTCCACGTAAGCCTGATCGAGCCGCTTGCGGAGTTGGGCTAACCGTTGGCGGAATCGTTCGGCTTGCTGCTCCCTGAGCGTTTCCTCGCGGCCTTTATCGTTAAGCAAGGACTCTTCGAGCTGCGCCAGAATGTCATCCGGGATGTGGATCGCCTGCAACACCTGGCCGAGGCGTTCGGCCATCACTTCTTCGCGGAAATAGGGCAGATCGCATTTTCCTCGATAGCCCGTGCAGCGGTAATAGGTGTACTTCTGCTTCTTGAATTCGGCGGTCACCGCGCAGTTGTCGTAGGCGCAGCGGAGCAGCCCGGAAAATGCGAAATCATGTTTCTGCTTTCGGGGCCGAGCCTTGCCGCTCAGTACTTCATTGGCACGCGAGAACAGTTCAGGACTCACAAGGGGAGCATGCGTGCCCTGATAGTTCTTGCCTTCCCATTCGTAGGTTCCGATATAGAAGCGGTTCTTAATTAGCTTTTCCAAGTGCCACTTCGAGAAGACCTTGCCGTATTCCGTCTTGAACAATTGGCACAAGCCTGCGAGCGAATAGGAGCCTGTCGCGTATAGCTCGAACATCCGCTGTGCGATGGGTGCGTTGTCGGGATCAACTTCGATGGTTCGCAGCAATTTGTTGTTGCGGTAGCCGAGCGGCGGGCGGCTCGGGATAGATGCCTTGTGCGGCTTTCTCGCGCATTCCCTTGCGCACTTCATCGCGCAGGTTCTCGATGTAGTTGCGCGCGATTACAAGCTGAATGCCGTGAACCAGTTTGGCCTGTGATTTCGAGTCCTTGCTGATGACCTGGCCTTCTTTGGGCAGATGGATTTCAATGTCGAGGTCTTCGAGCGTGACGCAATCGCGGAAGTTGCGATACAGGCGGTCGGTCTTTTCCACCAGGACGATGCGGCAAGTCTTGTGATCGCGCAGGAACCGAACCATCTCACCGAAATGTTTCCGTCCCGATATCTTGGCGGTTTCCACGTCCACAAATTCACGCAAGACATTCAGCTCGTGATTCTGCGCGTACTCGCGGAGGAATTTGAGTTGCGCGGGGATTGAATATCCTTCTCGCTCCTGGTCTTTGCTGGATACCCTCGCGTACAAGATCGCTTGTCTCATTTGGTCCTCTGCCGGCACGCATTGCGGCCGAGCGCGTGCCGCTCACCTTGCGCCGGTTTCGTTTTGCTGTCAACAGGCGTCATACACTGTGCTTCTCTGTCCCACCGGTCGAGCAGAAGAAACATCAGTCGCAAGGTGAGCAAACCGTCAGGATCGAGGGCCGTACTTCCTGTGATCTCCTGACCTGGTGGGAGATGGGATAGTTCGAGTATTTCGTTAGGGGAGGACATGGCGGACTCTCTGGACGGAGGGCTTCCCGTGAGGAATTGCGGGGAATAGCGAAGGGATGGTTCTGCGGAGTACCCCTCTACTTATACTAATGGGCAAGAAGTCGGTAAAACCCCGCAAAGAAAAAATGCCCGCCTGCCCTGAAGAATAATTTTCGGGGATTGATGAACTGTGCCGTTGATTATCGGTTTGGATTTGCTGGTAGCAGTGCTCATCCAAGCGCGGGCGACTACAAAGAGCATTACAAAATAAAAAGGGCGGGAGCGACCCCCTGTCGCTTTTCGGGCCGCAGGCCGGGCGAAAAGAGGGGGTCGCTCCCGCCCTTTTGCCGTACTCGCCCGCGTACGATTTGCGGCGCCTGAGGCTCGTACTGCATTGCTCGGTTGGGGGTTAGAAAATTGCAGGGCGGAAAACCGTAAGGAAACCCGTGAGGAAAACCGATTTCAGAACGGTTTTCCATTGCGACGATTCTGAAAAGGGCTGTCAGACAATTTAGGGGTAAATACTCAGCATATGGAGTTAGAATCGCCGGGTATTCTTTATTGACTCTGTCCCAATACGGGGAGGGTGGATGGAACCCGATGCCGGAAAGGTCTTTGACGCTGCGAAGGCGATCGTCAAGACGTTGCAGAGTATGGACAAGACTCAGCAACAGCAAGCGCTTCGTTTTGCGAGCGAATCCCTTGGGCTGGGCCTAGCCGCGACCCCCAGTGCTCCTGCGACAACCCCACCCTTAACGACAGCGAATTCAACACCGTCTTCGGTCACGTCGGCACAGTCCGCTGATATTAAGCAATTCACTATGGCCAAGAAGCCGAAGAGCGACCAGCAATTTGCGGCGGTCGTTGCGTACTACTACCGCTTTGAGGCTCCCGCTTCGGATCGGAAAGATGTAATTGGGTCGGATGATCTGACCCAAGCAGCCCGCTTGGCGGGGCGCGAACGACCAACTAGGCCGACACTGACTTTGAACAATGCAAAGAACTCGGGCTATTTGGATAGCGCCGAGCGCGGGAAGTTCCGAATTAATGCAGTTGGAGAGAATCTGGTTGCGGTAACACTTCCGGGAAGTGGCGGCGGAGACGCCGGTAGCGATGGCAACAGAAGACGGACCCAACGGAAGAAAAAGACAAGCAAGCGGAAAGGGCGGAGGGCTGGCGAGTAATGCGACGATACGGATATTCAATCGGAGTGCTCGACAATGCCCGATGCCTCGGAAGCTATTGATGCGGCGATCTCGGAAATCAAGACGGCTCGCTCCTTAGTACAAAGGGGAACTAAACAGGTCCGCAGCGTGGACGCTATCGCCACTCTGAAATCTACTGCCTACGCGTGGTTCAACTCGCATCGCCCTACGGTGGCAGTCGGCATTCCTTCCATTGATCTTGCAAGCGTCGACCGTCACTACACAACCGTCCTAGAATTAACGGACAAGCATGCGGCAAAAACGACTTACCTCGGAGCACTCCAAGGCGCAAAAGTCGCTCTCACCGCCGTCCGACAGACGGTGCTACTCACGCCAGCGGCATCTCCCACTGGCCGCACGGACGACGTCCCCCCTGATTTTTCGCCACTTGTTGGGAATATTGAAATGCGGAACATTTTGACCCGGCGCTGGTATGAATGCTGTAAGTGCGTCGGCGCCGACGCACACTTGGCTGCAATTGTGATGATGGGCGGGCTATTGGAAGCTTTATTCGTGGCGCGAGCTAACAAGCTGTCCGACAAAAGTGCGCTCGTCAATGCCGTGTCGGCACCCAAGGACAAATCCACCGGCAAGACGCTGAACTATCAGGAGTGGATGCTGGATTCGTACATTAGGGTGGCCCGCGAACTGAATTGGATAACGGAATCTGCTAAAGATGTGGCCGATATTCTGAAAGAATACCGGAACTTCATTCATCCCGAAAAGGAACGTAGACATGGCGTGGTATTGGCTCTCAACGATTCATCAATGTTCTGGCAAGTTACCAAAGCTCTTGCGCGGCAGCTTCTAGCAAGCGCGGGGTCGTGACAACGATGGTCATACGTCAAAATCTGACTAGGTCAAATCCTTGTGGTCTAGAATAAGTGGGCGATGGAAAAGCTCCATAAATGCGTCGGCTGCTCGAAGGATTTTAGGGTTCTGCACAGACGGGACAACCCGGTCTACAGGCAGCACGAAGTCGAAATGAATGTGGAGTGTCCGTACTGCTCGAAGACAAATGCGATTGTGTGGCCGCTGGATGAATCTCTCCCTCTTATTGTTCCCATTGAAGCCGAGAAGTCCCACGTAAAATCGGCGACGGGAGAATTCTACGTTCAGCCCCAGTGCTGTACCAGTTGCGGGGTACCGCAATCTGTCGCTCCCGACCTCGTAGGATGGACCAACGAAGCCTATCCACAGTGCTTCTGGATTAAACAACCACAGACGCAGGATGAACTAGGCCGAGCCATTAAAATTATTCATTCGCAGGAACTTGGGTGCCACAGATATTCCGGCACGGACCAAGCCATAATCCGAAGGCTCCCCGTTGAGGACTGTGACCATATTCGGCCGGACCTAAAGTTGGAATCTCGGCCTTATTTCGCTTCTTCCGGTCCATCGCCTAAATTCACGCTTTCCGCATCGGCGGAAGGCAATCTACTGAGTAAACTCTGGCGCAGACTGCGTCACTAAAGCTCTCCAATGTGCGGAATTCTTGCCACGATCTGGCCCAGCGGATGAGTCCCAAGCTCGTCTTCCCAGGCCCACCAATTTTCCCCATTGCTGGCGACAGGTTTTTCACGCGCCCATCGATCAAGGCCGGTGATTTTAGGATGTCCGGCGCCTCGACAAAATACTTTTCGTTGCTTGCGGGGTACCCTGGGCCGATCTTGGGCGTCGGCAAGCCCTGGAAAAATCTTGTGCGCGCGTGAGCGCCAGAAAAGTACTAAAATGCCGGCCGGGCCAAGGCGCGGGAAGGGGTCCGGTGGAGAGCCCCAGGCGATCATCGCGGTCTGAATACCTCAAATCATGGCGCCCTTGGTCCCGACAACAACCAATATCAATCAGCTCTATGCTCGAACGTTCTTTGGGCCGCTAGCGACAGTACGGATACGATGGGACTGGATACTCCGCCGATTGAGCTTCAGACGCTGCCCTTGGACCACAACTCCTCGGAGATCAATAGGAGAACCGAATCATGAAGAAGACGGCCCCCATTCCGTTTGCCGGTTCCCGACTCGCTGAAACACGGCACGTTTGCGCGTTCTTTAACAGCGAGGAGGAAGAGTATCGCGTGTTGCTTCCCTTCATCCAGGATGGCTTCGGGCGCGGCGACAAGGCGGTTCACGTTGTGAATCCGGGTCAACAGCAGAACCATCTGCAACGGTTGGCTGCGGCGGGTATCGATACGGCCACCGCCCAGCAAAGTGGGCAATTCGAACTTCGAACCAATACCGAAGCGTACATCCGGGACGGCCACTTCGATCAGGACCGGATGCTTGAGGTCTTCGAGCAGCTGGCAAGCACCAACTCCGAGGGAGGATTTCCGCTCAGCCGCATTGTCTGCCGGATGGACTGGGTGGTGGAACAGGGTTCCTACGTCGACGACGTCATTGAATTCGAATCGCGGGTGAACCATGTTTGGAGCCATCACGAGGATGCCGTCATTTGCACCTATCACCTTCCTAAATTCGGTGGAGACACCGTGATCGACATTATGCGGACGCATCCTATGATCATCATCGGCGGCTTTCTGCAACAAAATCCCTTCTATACACCGCCGGAAGAGTTTCTGAGTGAGATTCGTGAACGGCGAGCCATGCGGACAAAGTCAACGACGACAACAGGCTAGCATGGCGGCCTATTCCGGAAGGAGTCGAGCGGAGCGGGGTCCGGATTGAAGTTGAAAGCCCTTTGATGAGTGTCGAGTTTTTCGATGGCTTCCGCAGCCCAGCGTTATCCAGCCAGGCGCTTTGAATAGGGGCGTGCCCGCATCGCGGCAAGCGATTCGTCGTGAATTCGGGATGCCTGAAAAACCCATTCAGGTTCGACTCGCAACCTTTTGGACGCAGTGAATGAGCATGTCTGCCACATTGGATTCACCCATCTCGGTATTAAACATCGCGTTATACAGGCGAAACTCCGGCCAGTTCAGCTTAAGGTATCTCTTGAGGAAGGCGGCGCGATCTCTATCGGTGGTGTCGACCTGTTCGATTGCATCACGCTCGGACGTGCCGCGGCGCACCAATCTGTGGATCTTGTAATCGCGCGAGGCGTAGAGGAACGCACGAAACACATCCTTGCGATTTCGTAGAAAATATTGCGACCCTCGCCCCACGATCACACTGGGGCCGCCGGAAAATGCGTGATTGACCGCGTGTTCGGAAACGGCGGCGATTCGGCGCGCATCAAGCAATTCCAGCCGGTCCGTGGGCGGCAAGACTCCCTCGAATGCACCTCTCAGAAAAGACTTGAAGACGCGATAAACCGCAGGATCATTTTTCCATTCCCTCTTTTCCACGGCTTGTGGAGTACTTTTGGTCAGCCGCGCGATTTCCTGGGTCAGTTCCCGGTCCCACAGCTTCCAACCCAGAAGTTCGGCCAGCTTTGCGGCAATCTCCGACCCGCCACAGCCAAATTCACGCTCGATCGTTATGGCTCGAATCTCCATGACCACCCCTACCCGACGGCAACCTGGCCGGCCGCTCCGGGATCATTCTTTTTCAGGAAGAATGCCAATATGAACATGATTGCCGAAAGAACTGCCAGCACCCAGAAGGTGTCCAGATACGCCAGAGTGTGAGCTTGGCGGTTGACCTGGGCGTACAGTCTAGCGATCGCCTGAAGGCGCGCATCGTGCGGACTCAATCCCGAGTGGGCGATCGCCCTTGCCAGCCTGTTGAGCGTGTCCCGGAATGCGGGCGTATCAGGAGTGAGGTGGCCGACCAAAATCTGCTGGTGATACTGGGAGCGACGCGCGAGCATGGTTGTCACGATGGATGTTCCGATGCTACTTCCCATGTTCCGCATGAAATTGACCATTCCCGATACGCTGTTCCCCTTTTCTGCGGGGATGCCGATATAACCAGCCATCGTTATCGGCACGAAGAGAAACCCAATGCCAATGACTTGCGCCACACGCAACCACATCGCAAATCGAAAGCTGATGAGCAGATCCGTGCGATAGGCCGAGTAAAACAGACCGATTGCCAGAGCGATCCATCCTGCCGCAATCAAATAGCGGGATTGCACCTTTGTGGTCAGCCTTCCTACGATTGGCATCATAAGCAGCAGCACGAAACCGCTGGCGGAAAGGACCAGCCCGGCCAGTTCCGCCGTGTAGCCCACCAGCGTCTGCAGGAACTCTGGAATCATGACCAGAGTGCTGAACAACATCACTCCCATCATGAACATCATCAAATTCGCCGCCGCGTAGTTGAACTTCTTGAACAGCCGCACATCAATGATCGGTTCTTTGCGAAACCACTCCCAGATGACAAGTGCGGTCAAACAGGCGGCAGCGGTGATCATCAGGGTCACAATAAAGTGGGAACCGAACCAGTCATCTTCCTGCCCTTTGTCCAGCAGAACTTGCAAGCAACCAACTCCCAGAGAGAGCATCGCGATTCCGATATAGTCCACATGGATCCCGCCCTTCTTCAATCGCCGAAGAAATGGCGGGTCCTCGACGAGTTTGTAGGTGAAGTAGAGAGCGGCAACGGCAACAGGTATTTTTATGAAAAAGATCCAGCGCCAGGAGTAATTATCCGTGATCCACCCGCCGAGCATGGGACCCAGCGTCGGAGCGAGCACCGCCGTGATTCCGTACAGTGCAAATGCAAGTCCACGTTTTTCAGGCGGGAAACTATCGTTGAGGATGGCTTGCGCCATCGGTTGGAGGCCTCCGCCACCCACGCCTTGCACGGCGCGGAAGAAAAGCAGCATGGGCAAGCTCGGCGCCAGGCCGCAGAGGAGCGAACTGACCGTGAAAACCACCAGCGATATGAGGAAATACCGCTTGCGTCCAATGACCTCGGCCAGCCATCCGCTGATCGGCAGCACAATGGCGTTCGCCGCCAAATACGACGTAAGCACCCACGTGCTGTCGTCATAACTGGCGCCCAAATTCCCCGCGATATAGGGCAGGGCCACGTTGGCGATGCTCGTGTCCAGCACTTCGAGAAACGCAGCCAACGAGACAGTGACGCCAATGACCCAAGGATTCACCTTGGGTTGCCAGACGACTTCCTCCGCCGGCCACGTTTGTGCCGCAGCGCTCATCGGACGTAAACTTTGGCTTCCACGTTCATGCCCGGACGAAGCTGATGATCACGGTTCGCACCCGGTTCCAGCACGATCTTGACCGGAACACGCTGGACGATCTTCACGTAATTCCCGGTGGCGTTTTCCGGAGGCAGCAGGCTGAAGATGGGACCCGTGGCGCCCGCGATGCTGTCGACATGTCCCGGGTAGGAACGGCCATTCGAGTCGCAGGTGATATCGACCTTCTGACCCAGCCGCATATGCTCGAGTTGCGTTTCTTTGAAGTTTGCGGTGATCCACACCTGATCCAGCGGAACCACGGTGAGCAGTTGTTCGCCGGGGTCGACATTCAAACCCACGACCACTTTCTTGGTCACCTCACCGCTAACCGGCGCCAATATCCTGGTGTATCCGAGATTGAGCTCGGCGAGGTCGAGTTCGGCTTGCTTCTGCGCTTCGTCGGCAACTGCTGAGAGCGCTCGAGCGCGTGTGGACGCCACGCGTTGCGGTCCGGCCTGGGCGGATTGATCCCGCGCAATGGCTTCGCTGAGCCGGCTGCGCGCTTCCACGACATTTTGTTCCGCACTCGCCTCTTCCGCTTTGGCGGCTGCTACCGCAGCACTGCCCGTTTGTGCCGCGGCCAATGCGTGGTCGTAAATTTGCTTGGGCACTTCGTCCTTGGTCAGCAGAAGGTGGTAACGCTGGACGTCGTCCTGGGCTTTTACGTTTTCCGCCTCGGCCTCGAGGACGCGCGCCTGTGCGGCAGCAACTTGTTTTTCGCCGGAGGAGATTGCGGCTTTGGCGTTTTCGATGTCCGACGAAGAGAATTTCAGTTGGCTGGCCGTGTCCACAGAGCTGATGGGCACATCGATGTTCAGGGCGCGAGCGGAAGCCTCCGCGGTTGCGAGGTCTGCCTGCGCTTTGGCCACAGCCACTTGATAGTCTTTTGGATCAATTTCCACGAGGGTGGCGCCTTCCTGCACATACTGGTTGTCTCCCACATCCACCGCTTGCACGTACCCCGGGATCCGTGCGCTTACCGGATAGAGGTGAACATCGACTTGCGCATCGTCGGTGGTTTCGAAACCCGAAAAGTAGTGCCACAAAAAGATGCCACCCACAACAATGACAACCACGGTCGCGGCAATCATCCAGCGCTTGTGTGAGCGTCGGCTCGGATAGGCCGCGGGCGGTGTCGCGGCGGGGTTTTCCATGGCCGTACTGGGCGTTGAGGACCTTGAACTTTCCACGCTTTTGGCGGCGTCTTCGTCGTGCATTTTATTGTCCTTTCAAATACAGCGCGTAGTTTGATTCCGCGACACCCATCGCTCGCGCCAGGGAGATTTTTGCGGTGTTATAGCGATACAGGCTGACGATGTATGCGTCGTTGGCATCCGCCAGAGATTCCTGCGCCTGAACCACCTCGATGTTGTCCGTTACTCCCGAGGCGAAACGATCACGCGATTGCTGCAGGGTCTCCGTAGCAAGCTGGACGGCATTCTTCTCCACCGACACTTCTTCGGCGGTATCTTGTAAGTCAAGGAAAGCGTCACGAATTTCCTGGTCGATGCTGGCGCGCAGGTCTTCCAATTGTTGCTTGGCCCTTGTCAGGAGGGATTCTGCTACGAGGTTGTCTCCGTGGACTCTCCCCCCCTGAAAAATGGGGAATCGCAGTTCCATGGCAGCGTTTACCGTCCCATGGCTTGAAGCCGGATTGGTGCCGGAGGCTCCGTAATCCACAAGCGCGGAAAGTGTTGGATAACGCTCGCCTGAAGCGGCCTTCTTTTGCAACTCGGCGGAACGTACTTGCTCGGTCAGGCTTTTATAGTCGGGGCGGGAGGCATACGCCTGTTGCAAAGCTTCGTCGAGGGTTGAAGTCGTGAGCGGCTGATAAGCCACTTCCGTAGTTGTGTCGAATGCCTGACCCGCCGGAAGCCCAATCGCGCGCGCCAGAACCAATTTCTGCTTTGCCAGATTATTGCGCGCGACGATCAGCTTTTGTTCTCGTGCCTGAAGCTCGACATTGGATCTCAGCACGTCAACCGCAGCCGCAAGCCCGGCGGTATGCTGGTCGGTGGTCTGATCCAGCAGCACTTTGGCGGTGTCGCGCTGAGCCAAGGCAGACTCGACTTGTGACTGATCCGCAATGACCAGCAAATAATTCGACGCCACCACAAGAACAACCAATTCGCGCGCGTTCTGGTAGCTGTATTGAGCGGATTTCAGCTGTTCAGCGGATGATCGTTCGCGTTCGATGGATTCCCAGTCAAAAACGGATTGGTCAAAGTAACCGCGTGTATCGAAGACCCCAAACGGCCCGATAACCGGCGGGTGGCCGGGAACTGTAATACCTATGATCGCTTTCAGGTCATTTTGCTTGACGCCAATACTACTGGCGGCCGTCAGGTTTGGCAGCAACTCGCTGAGCGCCCGCCACCGTTCGCCGCGCGCACCGGAGATGGCATCGGTGGAAAGCAGACCTCCCAAGTTTTGCCGTAGACCACGAGCCACGGCGTCTTGCAGTGAAAGCGATAAAGGCGTCGGGCTGGCTGTGCCGGTGGGGACTCCTCCCAAAAAGGGATTCTGCGATTGAGAGCCTGCGGCGTAACCAGCCTGTGCGGCTGCTCCCGCAGCTCCGTAGGAAGCAGTCTGCTGGCTTGTGGTATTCATTTCGGATTGTCCGTAAAGCGCAGGTCCTGCGAATAGAACCAGGCAGATTGTGATCAGCTTGCCGTAGAATTTTGCGCAATCCCCATAAGACAACTTCTGAGCTACGAACTTCACGAGGCCCTCTCCGTGGTGAATCCATCTTGCTTGCTGAATTGTAACCAGCCAATGAAATCAACATTCTGATGGGCAAACAATTAGACGAAAGTATCGACGATACTTTGGTATAGGTTGGCGCGCCGGGCGCTCTTCCTACCGCGGCTGGTATGCAGAATGCGTATCGTTCAGCAGGAGATTTTCCGTCGTACGGTTGCGCCGGAAAGACAGATGTTTGGAAATGATCCGGCTCGTCGCGTGGGCGGCGCGCGCGGTCAATGGCAATCGGTCGCCGATTGCCTCGATTTGGCCGTCAATCCGGGAGCCATCCCCTCGAATCAGGTGGCCGACCGGATACCTTCGATGGAAAGGGCATTAACCAGGACTTAGCGCCAGTCCTGCGGCTGAAAAATACTGGCAATGACTCTCAAGCGCTGGTCTTGCCACAAGCTGCTTCGTCGATCATCTCAGCAACTTGCCGGCGACCAGGGAATCGAAGCTGAACTTTCCCGGACCCGAGCAGATCAGCCAGATAAAGAAGAGCACGTACAGGACTTCCGGAAGGTAGAGGAAATCGTCGAGCCAGCGGAGCGGCGAAAGTCCTTTTGGCAAGGTGGAAATCGCCTCGGTGAAGGTTGCGACAATCATATCGATCAATAAAGCGACGCAGGCGAGGCTCGAAAGAAACCCCACGGTCAACAAGGAGCCGCAAACGAACTCCACACCCGCCACGAAATAAGCCGTCAGGCGGGGGAAAGGCACTTTGGCTTTAACCAGTGTATCGTAAACTGGTTTTGTTCCGCCGGGGACGAACAATTTGTTGGCCCCGGAGATGGCGAAGAACAGCCCGAGCGCAACGCGCACCAGCAGGATGGCATATTGTTCCAAACCACCGCTGCCCAGCAGCGCAAACTGGACCAAATTTCTCCAATCCATTCCTTATCCCTCCGTCGGTTTCGGCTTCAAGATTACCTGTCCATCCGTTCGACCCATCGGGCGCGGAATTCGCGAGCTACAAATGGATCCGCAAAGCACTGTGCTTCCCGCCAGGGGTTGTCGCTCCTGAACTTCATGCACTGGCGCGCATCGTAGGATTGGCAACCACTTGGCCTATGGCGTCTGCCAGTTCATGGGCTTGTGCCGCCGTTTAAATCAGGATCCTGCCTGGACGGAGCGTTAACCGTACGTAAGATCGGTGCTTTGTCCGACCTCGATGATGTAACCGTCAGGATCGCGGATGTAGCAGCGAATCTCCCCGTACTTGGGGATCGGCTCCGTGATGAAATCGGCTCCTCGACTTTTCCATAATTCGTAGCACGCTTGAATATCCGCAACGCGGAAATTCATAAAGCTGTTGATGTGATTTGGGTCGGGGACGCTGAGCGTTACCGTCGGTTTATCGGGGGTCGGCCCGCCTCCGACATTCAGAATCATCCAGAGATTCGCAAGCTGAAGGTACGCGGGCGCGTTGCCGTCGCCCAGGCTCAGGATGCGAGCGCCAAAGACCTTTTCGTAGTAACGAGCGGATCGCTCGATATCGGCGACCGTGAGAAAATGGGCAATGCTGATCCCCTCTCGCGGGGGCATCTCATAGCTCTTCTGCCCGATTTGTACGCTGCTCATTGACGGCTCCTTTTGCTGCGCTGCTGATTTTCAGATACGGTGTCCTGGGAGTTCCGGTTTCTGACAACGATTGCGCTGCGAGTGACTGCTTCGATCGACAACCTGCTTATCAGAAGCGCACGGACCAATCTATTGGACGAACGTATCGATCCATAGCAAAGAATTGGTTACCTGGAGCGCCGGCGCCTCGGATTAGGTGTCCATCCGTTCGATCCACGCAGCACGAAATGCCGGAGCCACGAATGGATCCGCAAAGTACTGTGTTTCGCGCGCAACCTTGTCGCCCCGGAACTCCATGATGCTCACGGTGTAAGACGGCTTGCCGTCATAGGTCAGGATGAGTTCGGTGACCCAAAGCTCGCCGCTGCCACTGATTCGCCGGATAGAAAACCGTTTTTTGTTCGGCTGACTGGCGCGCTGGCCCTGAATGTTGGATCGACCGCGGGTTCGCTCCCCTGACTGCGGGTATTCCAGCACCGCGTCCTCATGATAGATGCGGTGCTCCGTTTCAAAATCGTTGGCATCGGACGCCGCCCAATGTTGATCCAGCGCCGCGCGGATTTGTTGTTCCTGCAGGGACTGCTTTCGCTGCGGTTTCGCTTCCAAGTTCACCTTCCTTGCGATATAAATCCCGGAACACCGGTTTTCACCACTTCATTCAGCCTCTTTCTGGTTTGAATTCGATTGATTTCGTCCAGCGCATCTTGCGGAAGCGGTGAGATGTCAAAATTCTCTCGCGCGCGGGCCGCACTCCTGGGCGTGGTAAGTAAAGCTGTGCCGCGCTGCACCGCCCAGGCGAGCAGCACCTGTGCCGGTGTCTTTCCAACTCGCGCTGCGATAGCCGAAATCACCGGATCCTCAATCAGTCCCGGCCTCATGCCGTGACCCAGAGGTGCGAAAGCCAAAAAAACAATGCCCCTGTCCTGGCAGAATTCCAATAGCTCCTTTTCCGGCAGATACGGGTGTGATTCCACTTGGACCACGGCTGGCTTGATCCTCGCCGATTCATACAGGGGCTTGAGTTCGTTTAGCCCGATGTCCGAAAGCCCGATGGCGCGGCACTTGCCTTGATCCAGGAGATTTTCCATCGCTCCCCAGGTGTCCAGCAGAGTCACGTCGCGATCGTAAAGCACATCGCCGTTCGGATCGCGCGGATCCTGGTCGTCCCCGGGCAGAAACGCAAATGGTGTGTGAATGAGGTAGAGATCCAGATAATTGAGCCGGAGTTTGTCCAGGCTGGCCTCGAACGCCGGTTCGACGCGCTCGGGCCGGTGATTGGAGTTCCACAGTTTTGTGGTAACAAAAATGTCTTCGCGCGCCATACCTCCCGCGGCCAGTCCTGCCTGCAACGCGCTGCCCACTTCGCGCTCGTTCCGGTATCGTTCCGCGCAATCGAAATGTCGAAATCCGGCTTCCAGCGCCTCTCTGGTTGCGGTCACGGTCAAGGCTGCGTCGGGAATCAAGGTGCCAAAGCCGAGTGCTGGCATCTTGCCGGCCCCGTGGTTGAGTGGAATTCTCGTCATCCGCAGATCAGAAGATTCAATCATGGGTGCACCTCCGCGCCATTTGCATCCGGCGTCACCTCCCGGATTCGCACATTAGATGCCGAATGCAGTGGACTGGGCGCCGATCTATCGTTTGCTCAGTTTGGGTGTGGCGTCACCGAGCTGGATAAGCAAACAGCACCGGCTCCACAGGTCATCTCGCTCTGCGCGAGCGAAGGCTGCTGCGCCGCAGCCGAAACTTCGAATGCGGGCCTCACACAGCTACTGGCTGGGAGCCTTGCCAAAGGTGAGCCGCAGGCCGGTGCTCAGCAAAATATTGCTGCCCTTGATTCCCGGCGGGGGGTTGCTGGTGTAGAGGTCGCTGAACGACACTTGCCAGTTCATCCAGCTGTTGATCTTGGTCGTATCGCCCACGTTGAAATTGAAGCGATATTGGCCGAGGTCGGAGACATTCGGAAACAAGTCAAATCGCTCGGTGAAATTCATCCGCGGGGCGAAAGCCTTCGACAGCGTTTCGCCAACCATCACTTCGCCGGACTTCTGCGTGAGCGGCGTCGAATAATAGGCCTGATCGTAGGCCCCGCCGCCGTACACATCGAACTGCGTGGTGGCGGTCTTGATGACGTGATCGCCAAAGCCGCCGCCGATGGTGTTGCGCAAGTCGAGTTGCTGAAACTCATCATGCTGAAAATCCGTGAAGCCATAAACGAACATTCGGTCCGTGACGTTCAGGTCCATGCGCACGCCGCCATTGATGGCATTGGCGGTGGTCAACGTCGGCCCGGTGACGTTGCTGTTCGAGAAAATCGAATTGGCGTAGACGGAAATCGTGTCCCGCGAAGTGCTGCGCACGGCGCGCCCGGCCAGCACAAAGTTCAATGTGTCGGCATTCCCGCGCGCCACGCTGAGCGCCGTATCGATGTACCCGCCCCAGAAATCTGTCAGGTGGGGATTCTTCAGGCGTTCGATCTGCGCATCATAGGCCGTCTGTTCCACATCATTGCGGATAATCCCGACGTCTTCCTTCGCCGTGGTCACCGTTCCGGCATCCTTGGTGGTCACCACGAATTTTCCGTCCGCGGTGGTCACCGTTCCGGCCAGCGTCTGCCCATCCTTCAACGTCAAGAAGAGCGCCTGCGAGGATGCGATGGATTCGATGGCATTCCACTGCACGTTTACGTCTCCGGCGAAGTCCGATTTCACCAGCAAAACTTTTCCATCGGATTTTTCGATTTTTCCGGTCAGGCGGTCGCCGTTTTTCAGAGTCACTTGATCCGCGAAGGCCGGCAGCGAAAAAAATGAAGCCGCAACGACCATAAGTATCCCGATCCTGTTCATGGATCCTCCCGTTCTTATTGGTATCCGCTTAGAGTTCCGGGGCAGGGGCTGGATTTGCCGATTCGACGAGCTCGATGCTGTTTGTTCGGAGCGCAACCATGCGCTCGACGGCCTTCGTCGCAGCGCAATCATACGCCACATGTCCGGTGGCGCGAAGGCTGGAGAGCCGAGATCTGCCTCCGGGCTTGACACTCCGGCGGGCCGTCACTAGAGTCATTCTCAGGCTCCCTCCCCAATGAATCCGTTTAAGGCTGCCGAACGTCTCATTTATTAGGAGGTTCACATGTACAAAACGGTTCGTCTCCCAGGTTTGCTTCTCGTTGTTGCCGCCGTTTTCTTCGCCGCCCTTCCCGCCATGGCGCAGGAACCAGCGGCCTCCTCCACTGTTCCCGTTACCACCGTGGTCACCGTCATCGGACCCAAGTACAGCGCGCCTCCCGCCGTCGGAAAAAACGACGTGTCGGTCTATCAAAGCCGTGACAAGCGAACCGTAACTTCCTGGGTTCCGGCGCAAGGCGACAAATCCGCGCTGCAACTCGCGATTGTAATCGACGACTCCGACAACACCAGCCTGGGAAGCCAGTTCGGCGACATCACCAGCTTCATCAAGTCGCTGCCACCCTCCACTTCCGTCGGCATTTTCTATGCCAGCAACGGCACGGTTCAGACCGCCTCGGACTTCAGCGCCGATCATGATGCCGTGGCGAAAAAACTGCGCATGCCTTTCGGCAATGTGGGAGCCTATTCTTCGCTGTATCTTTCGCTGATGGATTTCATGAAGCGTTGGCCGGTTTCGAGCGCCCGCCGCGAAATCTTCGTCATCGCCGATGGAATCGACCGTTTCCGCGGCGATCCCTTCAGTCCCGACGTGGATTCCACCATCCGCCGCGCGCAGATGTCCGGGATCATGATTCACACCATTTATGCTTCCGGCGTGGGATACGCCAGCCGCAATTTTTTCCGCGTCAACAATGGCCAAAGCAATCTGGCGAGGCTGGCCGATGGAACCGGCGGCGAGTCCTTCTTCCAGGGCACCCAGACGCCCATTTCCTTCGCGCCATTTCTCTCCAATCTCGATACCGTCCTGAAAAATCAATACTGGCTGACCTTCACCATGAATCGCAGCAAGAAGGCCAAAGGTGATCTGCAGCGATTCCGTGTGCGCACGGAATTGAAGGACGTGGAGATTTCCGCTCCGGACAGCGTGTTCGTTCCCGGCACGTAATTTCCGGCCGCAAGGGAAAATCCGCGGCACAAAATAAAGCCCCGGCTCGATTCCTCGCCCTCAGCTGGGCGAAGGGCCATCGAACCGGGGCTTGCGTTTGTCTGATTGCTCGATGACACCCCAAGAGCCGCTTGCGCAGCTTGTAGCGCCACTTCAAAGGCCGCAAAATAATTACTTGACACGATAATACTCCGAAGTGTATTGACGTGCAGTTGATGCTAGGAGGTGCTATGCGGCCCGCCTCAAGCTTGCGGTTTGTCCTGCTAATCGGTTTGCTTTCCGTTCCCGCACTCGCACAAACAGCATCGCCTGCGCCTCAGCCGCCGACCCGCGACCCGCAAGCAATTGCCCTAGCCAACCGCGCTCTCGCCACGCTGACCGGCGCTGCCTCCATCAAAGACGTAACTCTAACCGGCTCTGCAACACGAATTGCAGGCTCTGACGTCCAGACTGGTACAGTCACTCTGAATGCTCTCGGAATAACTAACAGCCGAATGGACCTTAGCCTTTCTGACGGAGTGCATAGCGAAACTTTTTCTCCTTCAAACGATGGAACACCCCAGGGCTCATGGATTCGGTGTTGATGGAGTATCTCATCAGATGGCCAGCTTCAATTGTCTGGCTGGTAAGGTATGGTTTTTTCCTGCGCTTTCAGTTTTATCGGAGGTATCGAATCCTAATTTTACCGTCTCGTACATCGGACAAGAACTCCTAAGCGGCGAATCAGTGCAACATATTCGCCTTGTCAACCAAACGCCCAACGTTTTAGGCGAATACGACGCGTTGCTGGCGGCGTTCAGCGCTACGGACATTTATTTGAATTCGTCGTCGTATGTTCCAGTTGCACTGATTTTCAATGCCCACCCGGATAACGCGTCACAAACAAACATCCCGATAGAGGTGGATTTCTCGAATTATCAATCCGTGAACGGGGTTCAGGTACCTTTTCGAATTCGCAAGCTCGTTAACGGGAGCTTGTTCCTTGATCTGACAATTCAGAACGTCATTTTGAATTCAGGACTAGCAACCTCCGAATTCGCCGAATAGAGAACGCGAGAGGATGCCCCATGAAGAGTCGATGCCTTTCCTTGTGCTGTGTTACGGCCGCGTGGGTTATGTTGCTAGCTTTTTGCACGTATGGCCAAGTTCCCACAGGCACCCCGCCATTTGGGAGTTTTGCGGGCAGCCCTGACGTCATTGATCTTTCGAATCTGAACGCCCACCTTGTGGTTCCGGTTCTAAACAAGCCTGGGCGTGGGACGAACTTTACATACAATCTGACGTACGACAGTTCAGTGTGGTATCCGGTCACCTCCGGTTCAACAACCTCCTGGCAGCCCGTAAACAACTGGGGATGGGCCGGACAAACTCAAGCCGCAACGGGTTATTTCACGTACTCAACATCGCAGCAGGTCGCCTGCAACGGTCATGGAGAAGAGTATATTGCCACCAACTTCGTCTATGTGGATTCGTTGGGTGTCGGGCACTATTGGTACGGTTCGGCTTACACGATAAGAGGTAATACCCAATGCAATACTGGAAATTGGCCATTAAATGGAGTTGCAACCGACGGGTCGGGACTTGCGCTATACGTTGCGGGAGGGCAGGGGGGAATTAATATCACTACACCCTACGGGACAGCTATAAACGCGCCGGTAAATACAACGTCAGGCGCGGGCTCCTTTATCGACAGAAATGGAAACGAGATCTCTGTAAACGGAAGCGGGCAATTCTTTGATACGCTCTCCAGCACGACACCGGTTTTGACGGTCGCGGGTGTTGGCACTCCGAGCAGCCCAATCACATTTACATACAAAGCCCCCTCCGGTGTAAATGCCTCTTACAAAGCGAACTACACGAGCTACACTGTCGCGACCAATTACGGGGTATCCGGCGTCAGCGAATATGGGGCTCACAGCGTGTCTCTGGTGAGCAGCATCTCCCTCCCGGATGGCACTCAATATACTTTCACATATGAGGCGACGCCCTCAACTCCGTCGTCGGGGGCATGCGCTCCGCTTCAAGGAACCTACGCAGCGAATTGCGTGACTGCAAGAATCGCATCCATCAAACTGCCCACGGGCGGAACGATCAGCTATACATATTCCGGGGGTAACAACGGGATTTTTAGCGACGGCAGTGCGGCGGGATTAGCGCGCACGACGCCCGATGGCACGTGGCAGTATGCCCGTACCCTTGGAACAGCGCCAGCCACTCAAACCACTATCACAGACCCGCAAGGCAACGACACGATTATCAGTTTTCAAGGAATTTATGAAACTGAGCGCGACATCAAGCAATTGATCAGCGGGTCCCAAACACTATTGCAAACGGTCTATACCTGTTACAACGGCAGCGCCGTGCCGTGCAATTCAACTGCAGTGGGGTCGATCAGTCAGCGCTCCGTTACCACCGTCTGGCCGGGATCGCAAAACTTAGAATCGAAGACGGTCACTTCAAGTAGTATTTATGGCTTGGTTACTGAAACTGATGAGTATGCCTACGGGCCGGGGGCTCCAGGCCCCCTTGTCCGCAAGACAAAGACAGTATTTGCGAACCTCGGGAATGGCATTGCAGGGATGCCTTCGGGGATTACTGTCGAGGATGCGTCGAATAACATCATTGGGGATACCGCGTACTTCTACGACCAAAACGCCGTGACTCCGACCTCCGGCACGCCACAACACGCCTCTGTTTCCGGGTCACGTGGCAATGCCACGGAAATCGAGCATGGGGTTTCAGGTTCGGCATTTCAGTCCCAGCAATTCCAATATTACGACACGGGAATGGTTCAGACTGCAACCGATGTCAATGGTGCAGTGACAACGTATACCTATGGCGCAACTTCTTCTTGCGGGAATTCATTCCCAACCAGCGTCGCCGAACCTATGAGTTTGTCGCGCTCGATGACCTGGAACTGCGTTGGCGGCGTTGAAACCTCGGCCACCGACGAAAACGGAAAAACGACCACGTTCAGCTACTCAACAGACCCTGATTTTTGGCGCGTCAATTCAGTCACTGACCCCGGCTCAAATGTTGCAACATTTACTTATTCTACCAATCCAGCTACTTCGACGGAAGGTTCAATGACCTTCAACAGCGGGGCGTCTGTCGAGGATGTGCTCACGACTCTCGATGATTTGGGCCGGCTGAAGATAACGCAAATCAAGCAGGGACCGTCCGCAAGCAATTATGATTCCTCTGAAACGGATTACGATAAGTTTGGCCGATTTTCCAATGTGACGCTTCCTTACAACGGCACCGCCGGGCAAACCAGTTCATCTGGCAAGGGAGTTACCACCACCTACGACGTGCTCAATCGCCCTCTCACCGTAACTGATTCTGGTGGCGGCACAACCACCTACCTTTACAATCAAAATGACGTTCTAGTCACCATCAGCCCCGCGCCAGGTTCAGAAAACACCAAACAAAAACAATACGAATACGATGCTCTCGGCAGGCTTACTTCCGTTTGCGAGTTGACCACCGGGTCTGGGAGCTGGAACGTGCGGTCAAACGGTGCCGCAGACCGGCTATTGGACTAAATACACCTATGACCCTGCCAATAATCTGACAAGCGTAACTGAAAACGCTCAAGCCACTTCCACGCAACAGCAATCTCGCTCGTACACCTATGACGAATTGAGCCGAATGTTATCAGAGACGACCCCGGAATCAGGCGCTACAACCTACATTTACGACTCCGACTCGACATGCGGTACGTCCCATGGCGACCTCGTCAAGAAGTCGGACGCAGCGGGCAATGTTGTGTGCTATAGCTATGACGCCTTGCACCGCGTCATTTCCATGGCTTCCACAAGCGGACCGTATTCCAGCACTCCGAGCCGATATTTCACTTACGATTCGGCCACGGTCAACGGCACCGCGATGGCAAACGCCAAGGACCGAGTAGCAGAAGCTTACACCGCCGCCTGCAAAACCTGCACCAAAGTGACCGACCTCGGATTCAGCTACAATGCCCTGGGTCAAACGACCGACGTATACGAGTCCACACCGCATTCGAGCGGCTATTACCATCTCACGTCGGCTTATTTCCCGAATGGTGCGGTCAACACAATCAACGGATTGTCCGGCCTGCCCACAATCACCTACAATGTGGACGGCGAGGGACGCATTTACAGCGCCTCGGCTGGAAGCGGCCAGAATCCCTTGACCAGCGCGACCTACAATAACGCGAGCGAAGCAACGCAAATTAATTTGGGTTCGCTCGATAGCGATGCCTACACCTATGATTCGAGCACGGACCGAATGACTCAGTACAAGTTCAATATCGGCAGTAGTTCGCTTACCGGCACGCTCAATTGGAATGCAAACGGCAGTTTAGGCTCACTAACGGTCAGCGACCCGTTTTATTCTTCCGGCAATCAGACTTGCAATTACACACATGACGATCTCTCCCGCATTGCCACCGCGAATTGCGGCTCGGCGTGGTCGCAGACTTTCAGCTACGACGCCTTCGGCAACATCAACAAAAGCGGAAGCTCAAACTTTCAGGCAAGCTACAATCCCGCTACCAATCAGATGACCGAAATCGGCGGCAGCGCTCCCAGCTACGACGCGAACGGTAACGTGGCGAATGATTTCCTTCACACCTATTCGTGGGACATCAACGGCCGCCCGACGACCGTTGACACCATTTCGGTGACTTACGATGCGTTGGGCCGGATCGCCGAGGAGGCCAGCGGCAGCGCCTATACTCAATTCGTGTATGCGCCGAACGGCGCGAAGCTCGCTCTGATGAATGGAACTTCGCTGGTAAAGGCGTTTGTTGGGCTGCCTGCAGGCGCGGCGGCGGTATACAATTCGAGCGGGCTCGCCTACTATCGCCATGCGGATTGGCTGGGAAGCTCGCGCTTCGCCTCAACGCCTTCGAGGGCGCCCTACTACGATGGGGCTTACGCCCCGTTCGGCGAACCTTACGCGCAGAACGGGACCGCGGACTTGTCATTCACGGGGATGAACCAGGACACGTTAGCCAATCTCTACGATTTCCCCGCTCGTGAATACGGCACGCAAGGCCGCTGGCCTTCGCCCGATCCTGCTGACCTTGCCGCCGCCGGCCCCACCGATCCTCAAACTTGGAATCGCTACGCCTACGTGCGCAACAGCCCACTGAATCTGACCGATCCGCTCGGTTTAGTATCCCGGCGAAGGATGCATTTATGTGTTTACCGAATGGGGGTATTTTTCTGAAAATCGATTTATCCCTTTCGACTGGATGACGGACACCTTTGGAAGCTGCAACACTTTTCAACCCTGGCTCAATTGCCATTCCTGCGATGGAGGAGGTGGTGGAGAAAGCGGAGGAGGCGGAAGTACTGGCACGCTGAAATCACCGGGATGCACTGCTTTCCAGCAGAAAGCCACTCAGCTGGCCCAAGGCTTCGAAGCTGCATCGACCGCATCAGAGTGGATTGCTTTTGGGACAGGCGTGGGAAGCGTCCTTTCTGGAGCCGGCGAGGGACTGACCTTTGGCGCTGATACGCCTGTTACAATATCATTCGGGTCTCTGACTTTATTCTTTGGGACAGCGAGCACGCTCTCGTCGGGGGCTGCGTCTGCCTTAAACTCAATGGCTAGCGGGAACACGACTGCAGTTGAGAACTTCGGCTGGAGCCAACTTACAAATCTTGCCGCCACGGCAGCCGCTAGCAAAATCCCATTGCTTAAGCCTTGGGCTGAGAGAATTGGTGATTTAGCGTCACAAGGGGCCGATTTGGCTCTTAAAACGCAGGAGGTATGCCACTGACCATTTCTCCAAAAGTTCCCAGAAAGAGGTACGGCCTATTCGTGTTGGCTATCCTTATGTTGCTGTCTGGAGGTGTGGTTTTCGCTATGGGGTCCCACAACTTTGGGGTTCGAACTTTGGGCGCTCTCGCGTGCATGTTTAGTGTTTATCTTGTTCGGATTTCAAATGTTCATACCCGGTCCGCCTCAGCTTTCACGAGCGGTCAAGCGACCACGCGACCAAGTCTTCAAATGTGGAGTATCGGCGCAGTTTTGCTGGGTGGGTGCGTGGTTTCTTACCTGTACGTATATACTCATCGCGAAATACCGGCCCTTTATGCGTTTGCAGGAGTTGCCGTCATTTGTATTTTGTTCTGGTCTTTTTTGATTTCGAAAAGCCTCGGATGACAGGTTAGAAATGAATCCTGCCGAGGGCAACGCCGTGGCTCCAAAGGCTGACGCCGAAAGAGTCGTTTCTCGTCTGCGCGGCGGAGAAAACAAATAATTACAGTCCGGCACAACTTGCTAGCGCACTCGAACTTAGGGCAACTGGGGGTGGCGCAACTTACGTTCGCAGGCTTACAGCTGCAACGCCTTCGGCAAGATCAGAAAGAGCAGAACCTCGGACTTTCCCGCCTGCAAGAAAAAATCCGCGGCACAAAGAAAAAAGCCCCGGCTCGATGACACGCCCTGAGAAGGGCGAAAAGTCATCGAACCGGGGCTTGCGTTTGTCTGATTGCTCTATGACACCCCAAAAGCCGCTTGCGCAGCCTTGGAGTAACTCGGATGAAGCAGGCCAGAACCCGTCGGCTTGAGAGCCGAACGACCCGGCCCGTGAGGACCGGGATGAAGAGCCGTGCTCGCCAAAGACGAGCCGTGCTCCCTTTTCTTTTAGAAAGGAGGTGATCCAGCCGCAGGTTCTCCTACGGCTACCTTGTTACGACTTCACCCCAATCATGAGTCATACCTTGAGCACCTGCCCCCTTGCGGTTGGCTCGGTGATTTCTAGTACAACCCACTTTCGTGATGTGACGGGCGGTGTGTACAAGGCCCGGGAACGTATTCACGGCGCCGTTCTGATGCGCCATTACTAGCGATTCCGGCTTCATGCAGTCGAGTTGCAGACTGCAATCCGAACTGAGCGCGCTTTTTTGCGATTAGCTCCCCCTCGCGGGTTTGCAACGCTTTGTGGCGCGCATTGTAACACGTGTGTAGCCCTGGACATAAAGGCCATGCTGACTTGACCTCATCCCCACCTTCCTCTCCGTTATCCGGAGCAGTCCTCATAGAGTTCTCCCTTGCGGGTAGCAACTATGAGTAAGGGTTGCGCTCGTTGCGGGACTTAACCCAACACCTCACGGCACGAGCTGACGACAGCCATGCAGCACCTCTACACAGGTCCCTTGCGGGAAGTCCCTATTTCTAGGAATGGTCCTGTGCGGTTCAAGCCCAGGTAAGGTTCTTCGCGTTGCGTCGAATTGAACCACATGTTCCACCGCTTGTGCGGGCCCCCGTCAATTCCTTTGAGTTTCAGCCTTGCGACCGTACTCCCCAGGCGCATGACTTAACGCGTTAGCTACGGGACTTGCCCCGTACAGGGCAAACCCCAAGTCATGATGGTTTAGGGCTAGGACTACCAGGGTATCTAATCCTGTTTGCTCCCCTAGCTTTCGTCCCTCAGCGTCAGTTGTGATCCAGCGAGCCGCCTTCGCCTCGGATGTTCCTACGGATATCTACGCATTTCACCGCTACACCCGTAATTCCACTCGCCTCTCTCACACTCTAGCATAGCAGTTTCGTTAGCAGCCTCTGGGTTAAGCCCAGAGATTTCACTATCGACTTGCTACACCGCCTACGGACCCTTTACGCCCAGTAATTCCGAGCAACGCTGGCCCCCTACGTATTACCGCGGCTGCTGGCACGTAGTTAGCCGGGGCTTCTTATACCCGTACCGTCAAATCCTTGCGGACATTCTTCCGGGTCGAAAGGGGTTTACACTCCGAGAAGCTTCATCCCCCACGCGGCGTTGCTGCATCAGACTTTCGTCCATTGTGCAAGATTCCCCACTGCTGCCTCCCGTAGGAGTCTGGACCGTGTCTCAGTTCCAGTGTGGCCGGCCAACCTCTCAGTCCGGCTACCGATCATTGCCTTGGTGAGCCATTACCTCGCCAACAAGCTAATCGGCCGCGGATCCCTCTTCTGGCGCCTTGCGGCTTTGAAGACAACAGCATGTGCCATCGTCATGTTATGCGGTATTAGCCCAATTTTCACTGGGTTATTCCCCACCTGAAGGAAGGTTATCCACGTGTTACGCACCCGTTCGCCACGCGCCCACAACCTGTATTGCTACAGATTGCTGCGCGTTCGACTTGCATGTGTTAAGCACGCCGCCAGCGTTCGCTCTGAGCCAGGATCAAACTCTCGTTTGAAGCCTGATGTTTCGACCGTTTCAGCCCCGAAGGGCCGCCACGATCGGAACGAACTGTTAAATCGCTCGGTTCTTAGACCCTGCCCTTTTGACGGAGCAGGGAATTCTCAAATCGCCTATCGCCTCGGTACACCCAAGGCAAATAGACAAAACCAAACGGGTTCTGGCTTGATTCATCCGATTGTCAAAGAGCAGGTCATCCCAGGTCAACTGGAAGGACTACAGACGAACCCCAATGCTACAGAAACGTGGCATTTCTGTCAACGCTTTTTCACCCTCGGAAATCCGCCCGATTTTCACACCCTGTGAATTTCTGCAAACCCGTGCAGCGCGATTTTTTCATGTCCTGCAATGATCGATTCATCTTCGATTCTTCACCTGGCGATTATTCTCGCGGATTTGATTTCCCGGAGCGAATAGCGGCGCGCGCGAACGGCTGAGCCGCGGATGGGGTGTTCCCTCGACCTATCGGAAACGCTTCGGTTCGCCTCGAACGGCGCTTCCAGCGCGATAAAATCTCTGGTATGATGGCGGTTCGTCTCAGCGGAAATACTCTGCTCTGGAGCTAACGGCAATGGCACTGGCATGTGAACTTTGCGGCAAGAAGCCGAGTTTTGGCAACACCATCAGCCACGCGCACAACGTGACGCGGCGTCGCTGGAACCCCAATTTGCGGCGCGTGAAAACGGTCATCAACGGCACCCACAAGCGGCTTCGCGTGTGTACCGCCTGCATTCGCGCCGGCCGCGTGAAGAAAGCAGCCTGACCCGCGCCTCCCATCGGAAGGAGTTCCGCTTGAAGCGAAAAGCCGCCATCGTTGCGCTGTTTGGCATCTGCGCCCTCATCGCTTCCTGCAGGAAAGAATCGGCTCCTTCACCGAATGTGTGGGCGGTGGTAAACGGCAAGGAAATCACGCGCGCGGAAGTGGAAAAATACTATCGCTCGCGGGTGAACGCCGAGGGCCCCAAACCCTCGCAGGAAGAATCCCTTTCGCTCAAAATGAGCATCCTCGATGAGCTGGTGAACAACGAGATTCTCCTCGAACGCGCCGCCAAGATGAACCTGATCGCCAGCGACGCCGAAGTGGAAGACAAATTCACGGAATCGAAAAGCCCCTACACCGAGGAAGAATTTCAGAAGAAGCTGAAGGACACCGGGCTATCCGTTGACGACCTGAAGACCGACATCCGCCGCCAGCTCTCCGTGCAGAAGCTGCTGAACCGCGAAGTGGTGGCGAAAATTTCCATCACCGACGAAGACGTCACGAATTTCTATAATCAGAACCGCGCGCAGTTCAATGTCGCTGAGCCGCAATATCATATCGCGCAGATCGTGGTTACCCCGCGGCCCGATCCCACTTCGCACAACCGCAAGAACGACAAGGCCACCACCGAAGCCGAAGCCAAACGCAAAGTGGAATTGCTCGAGCAGAAGCTGGCCGACGGGGCCGATTTCTCGCAACTGGCCATGGATTATTCCGAGGACTCGACCGCCTCCACCGGAGGCGACCTGGGATTTGTGCCGGAATCCGCGCTGAACCAATCCGATCCGGTGCTGAAGAAGACGGTTCTTTCGATGAAAGTGGGGGAAGTGACGCAACCCATCGGCGTTAAGAACGGCGGCTATCGCATCCTGAAACTGATTGCCAAAGAGGCCGCCGGGCAGCGTGAAATCAGCGATCCTCAGGTGCAACAATCCATCCGCGACATGTTGCGCAACCGCCGCGAACAGCTTCTGCGCTCCGCCTACATGGCGGAAGCGCGCGATGAAGCCCGCGTCAACAATTATCTCGCGCGGCAGATTCTGGAATCCGCCGGCAAACTTCCCGCCTCGGAATAATTTTTTCCCGCAATATCCCGCAAGCGGATGAAATGAAATTGGCTGGTGCGCCGCGGTTTACATCAGCAGGCTGCGCCCGGTCGTCAATTTCGTGTAATACATGAAGTTCCCGCGCTTGCCCAGCACCACGGCGTAGAACGGGATGGACAGACCGAAGGTGAAAATAATCGCCAGCAAGTAGACCACGAAAATCGCCTGGAGCCCTTTGCGCAGCGCCCAGACCGGGCCGGCCAGGCAAGCCGCCCAGTTCCACTTGCCTTGATACTCGCCGTTGGAATCGCGAATTTTCTGAAACTCGCGCTGATAATATTCCGAAATTGTTTCTGGAATTCCTGCAATCGCGGGTTGCGTGGCGGACATGTTTGCCCCCTTTTTGCAAAAAGTTCGGAATGGCGCGAGCGGCAACTCCCGGCCGAACGCCTGCGGCGAATCCCGCATCTTCCGAACGTCTTTCCCAGTGGTCGTATGCCTGCGAAGAACTGCCCTGGCCGCAGAAGATACGCCAGAGGCTGCGCGAATGCAACAAGGCGCGAGGTTCCATTGAATCACGGGCATCCCGCCAAATTGTTGACATGCAGGCGAGGCGCGCCTAACATCCGAGCGGATTCCGAATCAAGCCGGGGGGATGCGCGGATGCGATCCGATCGAAACCGCTTGCCGTTTGTTTTGCTGGGTGTGCTGGGTCTGAGTTTGCTGGTAGTGCCGTTGTTTCAGCCGGCGGGCGCACACGCCGTGGAAACCGGGACGTCTCACGTCGCAATTCACGCCGGACCATCCAGCGCTGCCAACCCCGCCTTGGCCAAAGCCTACCGTTTCGAGCGCGGCGGCTGGGTCTACGTGCACCTGGAAGGCTCTCCTCACGACATCGGCTACCAGCATGGATATTTGCTGGCGCCTGAAATTTCCGACGCCTTCGCTGCCCTTCGCGTCGAAATGACCCACACCACCGGGCGCGATTGGGATTTTTTCCGACGCGCCGCCCGCGAAATGCTTTGGCCCAAAATCGATCCCGAATATCAGGCGGAACTGCAGGGAATCGTCGACGGCGTTCAGGCGCGCAAAGGCAAGCTGGATATTTATGACATCGTGGCCATGAACGCCTTTTCCGAACTTCCCGGATATTACGTGCCATGGCTCGATGCCAAGACCCAGGCGAAGATTCCGGCGCATCTGACCAGCCCCGGAAATTGCAGCGCGTTTGTGGCCACGGGAAGCTGGACAAAAGATCACCAGATTGTCATGGCCCACAACAATTGGACCACGTACATCGAAGGCGCGCGCTGGAAAATCATTTTCGATATCGTGCCGCAGAAGGGCTACCGCATGCTGATGGACGGTTTCCCGGGAGTGATCGCCAGCGACGACGACTTTGGCGTGAACTCCGCGGGCATGATGATCACCGAAACCACTATCACGCAATTCCACGGATGGGATCCATCGGGGAAGCCGGAATTCATGCGCGCGCGCAAGGCCATGCAATACGCGGCGTCCATTGACGACTACGTGAAAATCATGCTGGATGGAAACAACGGCGGCTACGCCAACGACTGGCTATTGGGCGACCGCAAGACCGGAGAAATCGCGCGGTTTGAATTGGGTTTGAAGCATACCCGCGTATGGCGCACCAAGGATGGCTATTATGCCGGTTCCAATTTCGCGAGCGATCCGCAGGTGCTGAAGGACGAAACCACATTCGACCCCACCAATCCCGCGCTCACTCCCAATGCGCGCCGCATCCGTTGGGATCAACTGCTGCAGGAGAATAAAGGGAAGATCAATACCAACATGGCGGAGATGTTTTTGGCCGATCATTACGACACCTACACCAAAAAAACCGGTCCCGATGCGCGCACCCTCTGCGGGCACGGAGATCTTTCAGCGGAAGGGGATCCCAGCTTCGAGTGGGCGCCGTATCATCCCGGAGGCGCGGTGCAGGGGAAAGTGATCGACAGCCGCATGGCTGAAGCCATGTCGTTTATCGCGCGGATCGGACATCCTTGCGGTGAAAATTTCGACGCCGCAAAATTTCTTGCGGCCCATCCGGAATATTCCTGGGAAGCCCCGGTGCTGATCGATATGCCGTCAGGCCCGTGGACTCCTTTTAAAATTGCGGAGCATGCGCCAGGCGCGGCGAATCAAGCCGCGGCGGGCCGCTAATTGGAATGGCCGACGCCGAGGGCGTTGGCCAGCAGGAAAATCACCACAAACATCATGGAAATGGCATCCGTCAGGAGATTCCGAGCCAGAGTCCTGATCACCGGCCACCTCCTATCGTGCTTCCACTCTATTAGATGCGGGAAGCAGGGCGCTCGTTACCATCGTAATATATTGAAAATAAAAGGTTTAAATAAAACTCAGGGCGCCGGATAGGTTTCCTGGTTATGTCTTTTCATTTCACTGGCGCGTTCAGCGCCGCGGCGAGTTCGACGAAGGAATTGGCATCGAGCGCCTGATCAATGGCTTCCTTGCGGCTGAATAACTCACCGGCATCCCGCAGCAAGTCGTTCTGTGACTGATTGTCCTGGGTAAGAATCAGCACGATGAGGCGGGCCACCTTGCCGTCTCGCGCGTCAAAATCCACGCCGCCGCGGGCTCGCGCCACAACCACCACCGGATGAGGCAAGCCTTCCACGCGCGCGTGGGGCACCGCCAGACCGTCCTGCCAGCCGCTGGGAGCCACGCGCTCCCTTTCCATCACCAGTCGCAGGAATCGCTCCGGGGCGTTGCTGACGCTATTTGCCGCCGCCGTGCACATCTGCTCGAGGATGTCCTTGCGGCTGTGGCCATCAATATTCGGCAGGAAAAGCTTGCCGGTGACGATGCTTTTGAGAGACAGCGTCTTGCGGCTGTGGATCAGGTAATGGATTGCCGGGGCGGAAATCATGGAGGTGAAAAGAGCCATCACCACCAGGGCCACGAACATGCTTTCCCGGATCAAGCCGAACTGCAGCGCAAGCAAGCCCAAAATCATTTCCATGGCTCCACGCGCGTTCATCGCCAGGCCCACCCCCCATGAGGTGCGGCGGTCCAGCCCGCCAAGATGCGCGCCCCAACCCGCTCCCAGGAGCTTTCCCAGGCAAGCGACTCCGATCACCGTCAGCGTGAGGCGCCAATTGAAATTGGTGACGAAATTGATGCGCAGGCCGATGCTGGCAAAGAAGAAGGGAGCGAAGACGTTCGTGACGATTTCGTGGATGTGGTCGGAGGTGCGTTTTCGCAGGTGCGTGGATTCGCCCACGGCGATGCCGATGATAAAAGCCCCAAAAACCGCATGAATTCCGGCAAATTCCGCGAAGGCCGCGGCCAGCAGCGTCAAGGTGAAAATGAAACCCAGCACGCCGCCGGGCCATTTCGTGTGGGCCTGCAGGAAGGGAAGCACTTTGTCGATCAACCAGCGCACCGCGGTGAGAGAGAGTCCGACGAAAAGGAGGACCAGGATTACGGTGCGCTTGATGCCGGAAAAGGAGAAACCTCCGGTGGTGGAATTCATCATCCCTAGAATCATGGAAAAAAGGATCCAGCCCACCAGGTCATCGAACATCGCCGACGACATCACCACCGTGCCCATCTCGCTTCGCAGCAGGTTCAAATCCATCAGGATTTTGGCGATCACCGGAAGCGCCGAAATGGAGAGCGCCGTGCCGACAAACAACGCGAAAATCAGCCGGTCGGCATTGGGCGCGGCGCCCAAAAAACGCGGGAATGCTCCGGCGGCGCCGGCGCCGAAAAAGAAAGGAATGATCACGCCGAGGAAGCTGACCAGCAGCGCGCTTTTGCCCTGGCGAAAAATGCTGCGCAAGTCAATTTCAAGCCCGGCGGTCAGCAGGAAGAACACCACGCCGAGAGTCGTGACGGTATCGAGGACAATGGGCATGGCTCCCGTCGAGGGGAAAAGCGCGGCATAGATATCGGGGCGGAAATGGCCCAAAAGGGTTGGGCCCAGGAGAATGCCGGCCAGAATTTCGCCGATCACCGCGGGCTGGTCGAGCTTTTGCATCAATTCGCCCACCAGACGTGCCGTCCCGAGCAGCACCGCCAGGGACAGGAACATGGTCATTACATCATGAGGAGTCAGGTGCGGCACGGCAGGGTCCTCTCCCAGGGGGACAAATCGCCGGAAATGAACTTCGTTTCTAGCACCGGAAGTGAGCCACCGCAAGCGGGAGGATGGCTCCTGGAAAGTAAGGGAGCAAACAGGAGTGCCTCGGTCGCTGGCCTTTGACGGGCCACGCGGGGCGGCTGACTTGCGCCCGATTTGCTGCTATCTGATAGGGCGCAAGCACTTGCGGCAAGCTGGAATTACCAAACAGAAGGTGTTACAAATCGGAATCTTCTCACGGACGTGTGCCGGTGTCTGAAACCTGCAGTTCGAAGGGATGCAAAGCCAACGTGCCGGCGGGACTTTCCGCCGAGCGCCAGTGCCTGCTGCATTTCACGCTGTTTATCGAACAGGAATGCGCGGAGATGCGCCGCGAATCGGCGCTGGGAAAAAACAGCCACGAGCGGCAGAACGAATTCATCCAGAAAATAGCCACGCGCGGCGACACGCTGATCCACGTGGCCACCAGCGGCTTCCCCATGAGCGATGAAATCAAAGCGCGCATCCTCAGCACGCTGCTCACGCTGATGAATTGCCGTGAAAATATTGACCGCGCGGCCATGCGCCAATCGGCGCTGCGCCGTTTCGCAGGCTAGCTCTTCCCGCCCCGGAATTCAGTTCAATAACTACTGGAAAATTTCACGCGCCGATGTACCGCGCGTAGAGCGAACGCGCCACGCCGGCATCCTGCGTGCCCTTGATGATCGCCCGGCCGTCCGCAAAAATCGTCAGGTCGTAGGGCGAAACGCGAAAGCGCAGAAGGAATTCATTGCCGCGCACATCCGTTGCTGAAGCGGAGGCCACGCGGCGGCTCAAGTCGCCGAGATTCAAATTGCGGCGGCGCTCGTGGATTTGCACGGAATCGCGGCCGCAAAGGCTGATATGCGGCTGGGCGCGTCCATCGAGATAAATCAATTCGCGGCGGGCGCAGGCCCGGCATTGCGGATTCCGCGCCACCCGGATGGATTGGAATTTTCCGCTCCAAACGTCGCAGGAAACCAGCCGCCCGTGCAACTCCTGTTTCTTGCCGGCAAGCATTTTGATGGCTTCGGCGGCTTCGAGCGAGGCAATCACTCCCACCGCGGCATTCAGCACCCCCGCAGTATCGCAAGTGGCTTCGGCGCCGAAGGCCGAAGTTTTTTCTTGTCCCTCGAGCAGGCAGGCGAGACACGCCGTTTCGCCGGGACGGATGACCATGGTGACTCCGTAACTTCCCACGGCCGCGGCGTAAATCCAGGGAGTTCCCAGGGCCACGGCGGCGTCATTGATCAGCAAACGCGTTTCAAAATTGTCGGTGCCGTCGAGAATCAAAGGAAATCCCGAAAGCAGCTCGCGGGCGTTGTCGGGAGTCAGGTCGGCGACGACTCCTTCCACTGCTACTCCGGAATTGACGGCGCGCAAGCGGCGTTCCGCAGCCACCGCTTTGGGCAGGGAATCTCGTGCGTCGGATTCTTCGAAGAGCGTTTGCCGCTGCAGGTTCGAAGGCTCGACGAAATCGCGGTCAATGATGCGCAGGCGTCCCACGCCGGAACGCACCAGGAGATTCGCGACCACAGTGCCCAATGCGCCGCAGCCCGCCAGCACGGCGCTGGATGCGAGAAGCGATTCCTGTCCAGCTTCGCCCAGGCCCGCAAAAAGGATTTGCCGGGAATATTTTTCACGTTCTTCGTGATTCATCGGAAGTTTTCGGAAACGATACTCATCATAGCGCCTTTTGACATCCGGCGGACAACGCGGCTGTGCTAACCTTTCCTCTTATCTTCTGGACGCATGCGAATCCCGTGGAAAATACCGCCGGTGCGGGCTTTCGGCCGTTTTCAAGGCCTGCCGTGCGCCGGATTAGCCGTGCTGGGCGCGATGGTATGCGCCTGGCTCATGACTGCGGGAAACCTTTGCGCGCAGGAGCAGGGAGTCGAAGGCCGCCGGGTGGCGGTAATCCGCGTCGTGGATGCCTCCGGCCAGTCTATTCCCGGCAAGGAGCCGGAACTCCCGCTGCAGGTAAACCAGCCCTTTGATTTCGCCACGGAACGGGAAAGCCTGCGGATACTTTATCGCACCGGCAATTTTTCCGATATTCGCGTGGCCGTGGCGCCGGAGGGCGACGCGCTGCGGGTGGATTTCATTGCCAAGCGAAATTATTACAACAACGTGGTGCGCATCGCGGGATTGAAGGAGCCGCCGACGGAGCCCGCGGCGCTGGCGGCTTTGCGGCTCAATTTGGGCGAGCCATTTCGGGAGAGCTCGCTGCGCGAGGCCCTGGACCGGCTTCAGGACCTGCTGACCTCCGAGGGTTTGTACCAGGCGCGGGTCACCTCCACCGTGGCGGCGCATGACGATACGCGGCAAATGGATGTCATGGTCACCGTGGATCCCGGTCCTCGCGCGCGCGTGGGAGACGTGAGCATAAAGAATCACACGCCGTATCCTGACGCGGCCATTTTGCGGCGGTCGAAGCTCACGCAAAAAACAGATATTACATCCGCGCAATTCACGCGCGCCACCCAGCGGCTGAAAAAATACCTCGTCAATCAGGGTTATTTGGGCGCCGAAGCGCTGATTACCTCCGGCGCATACGATCCCGCCGCGAATCGCGTTCCCCTGACTTTGGAGGTGACCGCCGGACCTCGCGTGCATGTGGAGATCAGCGGCGCGCACATCCGCCAGGGCCGGCTGCGGCAATTGCTGCCGATTTACGCCGAAGGCGCGGTGGACGAAGACCTGCTGCAGGAAGGGCGGCGCAATATCCGCGATTTCTTTCAGCGCGAAGGATATTTCGACGTGGACGTGCAAGTGAATTCGCGCAACGATGCGCAACAAAACCAGCGCGTGATCCAGTACGAAATCACGCGTGGCAACCGCTTCAAGCTCGCCGGCGTGGATTTTTCCGGGAATAAATATTTCAGCAGCGAATTGCTGCATGGCCGGCTGCAATTGCAGCCCGCGGCCTTCGCCTTCAGCGGCCGCTTCAGCCAGCAACTGGTCCGCGGGGACACCGATTCGATTCGCGGATTGTATCTGGCCAACGGCTTTCGCGACGCCCAGGTGACTTCCACGGTGGACGACAACTATCAGGGAAAAAGCCACAATCTATTCGTGTCGTTCCATATCGTGGAAGGGCCGCAAACGCGCGTTTCCTCGCTTGAAATTCATGGCAACCACGCCCTCAGCACCGACACGATCCTGAACGTGGTGGGATCGTCTCCCGGCCAGCCATATTCGGAATCCGGAGTAGCCAGCGACCGGAATAATATCCTGGCCATGTATTACAACGAAGGATTTCCCGAAGCGCACTTTCAGGATGAAGTGGCCCCGGGAGAGGCCGCCAATACCGTGCGCGTGACCTACAGCATCTCCGAAGGGCAGCAGATCACCGTGAACAAAGTTTTACTTACGGGATTTGATTACACAAAACACGGCGTGGTGGCGCGACAGGTGCAGATTCATCCTGGAGGTCCCTTGCGCGAGGGGGATGTGGTGGAATCGCAGCGCGGGCTTTACAACCTGGGAATATTCAACCGCGTGCAAATCGCGCCGCAAAATCCGGACGGCACGGACAATTCCAAGACCATGGTCGTGGATGTGACCGAAGGCAAGCGCTACACCATCGGCTACGGCTTCGGTTTCGAAGTCCAGCGCATCGGCGTCAATTGCACGCCCAGCACCACCAACCCGTGCGATCCCAACGCCACGAGAATCGCCGCCAGCCCGCGTGGAATTTTCGAAATTTCCCGCTCGAATATGTTTGGCCGCGCCGAAACTTTGTCCTTCAAAGTGCGCGCCAGCACCTTGCAATACCGCTCCGTGCTCACCTATTCCGCGGAAAATTTTCTTTCTCATCGCGATTTGAGCCTGCAGCTCACCGGCTTCGCCGACAAATCGCAGGACGTGCAGACCTTCAATTCCACGCGCTATGAAGGCGCGGTGCAGGTGGTGCAGTCGCTCTCGCCATCGAGTTCGCTGCTCTACCGCTATTTCTACCGCCGCGTGGAAGCCTCCGACGTGAAAGTGACACAGGACGAAATTCCTCTGCTCAGCCAGCCCACGCTCGTTTCCGGATTCGGATTCACCTATGCCCGCGACCGCCGCGACAATCCCGGAGACGCCACGCGCGGCACATTCAACACCATCGATTTAAGCGATGCCATTACGTCGCTCGGATCCAGCGCCAGTTTCTTTCGCGGTTATTTTCAAAATTCATCGTTTCATCCATTTGGGCGCTCCTTCGTATTCGCGCGTTCGGTGCGTTTCGGTTTCGAAACCACTTATGGCAATACCGTGGAACCCAGCGACGCCAGTTGCCTGCCCGATCCGGTCACCGGGAAAATATCCTGCGCCACCATTCCCCTGCCGGAACGTTTTTTTGCCGGCGGCGGCACCTCTCTGCGCGGATTCAGCCTGAACTCGGCCGGACCGCGCGATCCCACCACGGGGTTTCCCGTCGGGGGCTTGGCTGTTTTGATTTTCAATCAGGAGTTGCATTTTCCGATGAAGCTGCCGGTGATCGGCAACCGCCTGGGCGGAACGCTTTTCTACGACGCAGGCAATGTATACACCAACGTGCATAACATCTCATTTGCATGGAAGCCGCCGTCACCCACGAATCTGAATTATTTGTCGCATACCGTCGGTTTTGGCGTGCGCTATCCCACGCCGGTGGGGCCGGTGCGCGTGGATTTCGGATACCAGTTGAATTCGCCGCTCTACATGGTGACTCCCCCGACGGGGCCGGCGCAATTTTTCCGGGTTCCGCATTTTCAATTCTTTTTCAACATCGGGCCGATTTTCTGATGCTCCGTAATTTCCTGATTTCCGGCTTGCTGGCGGCGCTTCTGGGTCCGGGCGCGGCGCGGCTCCGCGCGCAAACCCACTCCTTTTCCACGCTGCCAGTTCTGCATTTGAGCGGCGGAGAACAGACCGTGGATGGCGTGGCGGCGCGCATTGAAGACGATATTCTGACGGAGAGCGAAGTGCGCGAACTGGCCGGTTACCAGCAGTTGGTGGATGGAAAGGCCAAGCCGCGCGCGGATTTGCTTCGCGAGCTCGAAGATCAATGGATTGTCCGCGGAGAAGCGAAGACCGCCAAATTTCCAGAGCCCTCCGCCGAGGATCAGCAGCGCGCCTACGCCGAATTCGTAAAGCAATTCGCATCGCCGGAGGATTTTCAGAGGAAATGCGCCGCCGCGGGTTTGACGGAGACCTCCGTGCGCCGCACCGTTACCGAACAACTCTATCTTTCGCGGTTCATTGATTACCGCTTTCGTCCCGCCGCTCAGGTGGACGACGCGCAAGTGCAAACTTTTTACCAAAATGAATTTGCGCCGCAACTCAAAGCCCGCGGACAACCGGTTCCCTCGCTCGACGAAGTGCAGGACACCATCCGTGAAGTGCTGGTGCAGCGAGCCATCAGCGCGCGCGCCGAGAAGTGGCTGGACGATACACGCGCGCACCTGAAAATCGATATCGTCGCCGCCGGGAGCGGGTCATGAGCCTGCGCTGGATGCGCGGCGTGCGCTGGGTGCGCCACACGCTTTATCTTCTGCTCCTGGTGGCTCTCATGGCCGCCGGTTTCGTTGCCTTCCTCATCCAGACCGGAGCAGTGGAACGCTGGGCGCGGCATGAGCTGATTCATCAGGTGGAATTGCGCACCGGCACGCGCGTCGAATTGCATGGTTTTCACCTTCACTTGTGGCATTTGCGGGTCGAGTTGGACGGCTTGACGTTGCACGGGCTTGAGCCTTCCGATGTCGCGCCACTTTTTTACGCCAAGCGCGTGGACGCCGAAATCCGCATCGTATCTTTCTTCCAAAAGAAGATCGCTCTCGAGGAATTCGTGGTGGAGGAGCCGGAAGTGGCTGTGCGCATCGACAAGGAAGGCCGCAGCAATGTGCCGCAGCCGAAAATTTCTTCCGGCAGCCGTCCCTGGCGCGAGACGCTGTTCGATCTGCAAATCGCCCGCCTGGAGCTTCGCGATGGCAGCGCTTATGTGAATAATCGGCGCGTTCCGCTGGCGCTTCTTGGCCGCAATTTTCAGTTTCAGCTTCATTACGACGCGGCGGACGGCGGCGCCTATGCCGGAAGCGTTTCCTGGGAGCAAGGCGAACTTGCTTCCTGGCACGATACGCCGTTCCGCTTCGATCTGGTCACAAAATTCACGCTGCATCGCGATGCCTTTGAAATCGACCAGCTCATCTGCAAGCTGCCGCATTCGGAGCTGGATTTGCGCGCGCAACTCACTCACTTCGCGCAACCGCATTGGAGCTTTCAATACCGCGGCATGCTTTCGCTCGACGATGTCCGCACCATCGCACGCCAACCGGAGGTCCCCTCCGGCATCGCCGATTTTTCAGGGCAGGGAGAATACGCGGCGGGGGAGTGGAAGGCCTCCGGGCATTATGCGGGCCGCGAAGTGCAGATGCGCGACGTGTGGTACCACGCCGCGAAAATGGAATCCTGGGGAGACTACGAAATCGCCAACGGCGTGTTGGTGGTTCCCAACCTGGGTATACGCGCCCTGGGCGGGTCGGGCGAGGGCCGCCTGGAAATGAAGCTCGCGAATCTGGAATTCCACACCGAGACGCGCCTGCACGGCCTGCGTCTCTCAGCCGCCCTTGCCGCCGTGGACAATATTGATTTTCCCGTCGACACGCTGCATTGGGACGGCTTGATTTCGGTTGACTCCGTCAATACCTGGACGTCCAATTTCAAGCACTTCCGCACCCGGGGAACTTCGCAATGGGATCCGCCGGAGACTTCCGCGCCGGGGATGCTTCCAGTGAGCGCGCATTTGATTTTTGATTATTCGATGGATCGCCGGAACATCGACCTCACGCAAAGCCAAATCGCCACGCCGAAATCCACGATCGACTTCGATGGAACTCTGGGCGCGGTGGATTCCGCGCTCGAATTGAAGCTGCAAGCCGCCAACTTGACGGAGTGGGACGATTTCATCAACGACCTGCGCGGGCCGGATTCCACGCCGAGTCTTTTTGGCGGAGCCGTCAACTTTCGCGGGCGCATCATGGGGCCGCTCGGCGGGCCCACTTTTGCAGGACACATTCATGTCGCCGGGGCGCATTATGACCGCGCGGAATGGGATGAAATGGACGGAGGACTCGAATATTCGCCGGAATTATTCGAACTGACCAGCACGCTTCTCCGCCGCGGAAATACTTCCATCACGATGAATCTGAATTTGCGGTTCGATGGCGACTGGGGATTCGTTCCCGGGAGCCAGTGGAGCATCGACGCGCGCACCGAACGCGCCGCCACCGCCGATTTGCAGACGGTGCTGGGAACGAATTATCCCGTCAGCGGATTGCTCAGCGGCGATTTCAAAGGAGGCGGAACGCGCGCCGCTCCCACCCTGGACGCGAATTTTTCGCTCGATGAAGCGCGCATCAAAGGGGCGGATTTTAACCGCCTGTCCGGCGTCTTGCATGCCGAACCGGACGAATGGAAGTTGTCGCAAGCCGAACTTATCAGCGGCACAGGACGCGTGGCGGGTGAAGTGGACTACCACCCCCAGGAGCAAAGCGCGGAATTTCAAATCACCGGTACGGGAATTTCTCTCGAAAATATCGGAGCGATTCAAAATCCCAAGTTGCCGGTGACCGGACGCCTGGATTTCGAATTGCGTGGAAATGGTCCGGTGCACGCACCCGTGGCGCAAGGGGATTTTCGCGTCACGAACATCCAGTTTGGATCGGAAATGCAGGGAAATCTGACGGGGCGCGTGGTCTCCGACGGACAACGAGCGCGCTTCACACTCACTTCGGGAATGCTTCACGGTGGTTTGCACGGCGATGTTTCCGTGGGCCTCACGGGGGATGAGCCGCTATCCGGCGAAATTATCGCCCAACAGATCGATATGGACCCGTTCATCGTCAGCGGGCTTCATTTGAAGCAACTCACCGGGCACAGCAGCGTGGACGGAGAATTCCATTTTTCCGGATCGCTGTTGAAGCCCGATACCATCGAGGTCACCGCGGAGATTTCGCAAATCAGCTTCAATTACGAATTTGTCCAGCTGCAGAACGACGGTCCCGTGAAACTTTCCTATCGCCGCAACGAAGTTCGCATCGATCAAGCGCACCTCCACGGACCCAACACCGATCTGCAACTGAATGGCTCGGCGCGATTCGACCGCGATCGTCCCCTGCACTTCACCATGGCGGGAAACGTGGACCTGCGAATCGCCAAAGGAATTCTGCCGGATCTGGTGGCGCAGGGACGCGCGGACGTCAATGTATCGGTGGAGGGCACAATCTCGAAACCGAGGATTACCGGACGCGTCAGCGTGCGGGACGCTTCGGCCACCTACGCCGATTTTCCCGCGGGCCTCAGCCACGTCAACGGGGACATCGTGTTTGACCGCAGCCGCTTGCTCTTCGACCACGTCACGGCGGAATCCGGCGGCGGGCAATTGACGCTCGATGGAAGCATCAGTTACGGCGAGGGCCCGCTGCGCTATGAAATCAACGCCGTCACGCCACAAGTGCGCATCCGTTATCCGGCGGGGATGAGTTGGCTGGCAGGCGGGAAATTGCAGCTTTCGGGCACCAGCAGCGCTTCGATTTTAAGCGGGCAGGTTGAGGTGAAACGCGTGTTGTTCGCCGAAGGCGTGGACATCGCATCGCTTTTCGCTTCGGCATCCGACACCGTGACGGGCCCCGCGCCCTCTTCTCCGTTTCTGCGCAATCTTTCCTTTGACATTGCCGTGCGCACCTCTCCCGGAGCGCGCATCGAATGGACCAGCGCGCATGTGGATATTGACGGCGACCTTCGCCTGCGAGGAAATTGGGAGCGGCCGATTCTGCTGGGCCACATTCATCTGCTCGGCGGCGAGATGGCCTTCCGCGGAAACAATTATCAACTCACGCGTGGCGACATCAATTTCGCCAGTCCTTTCCGCCTCGACCCGGAACTCAATATCGAGGCCACCACGCTGATCAACCAATATCAGGTGACCATCAATTTTTCCGGCCACGCCAGCCGCCTTTCACTCAACTACCGCTCCGATCCTCCTCTGCCCGATTCCGACATTATTGCGCTGCTGGCCATCGGCAGCACGGGAGAAGAAAGCGCCTTGCGCTCCTCGAATTCGAGTTCGCAAAACTACGGCGCCACGGCCCTGCTCTCCGAAGCCATCTCGAGCGGCCTGGGCGGAAGAATCGAGCGGCTCTTCGGTATCACGCATTTTCGCGTTGATCCGTTCCTTTCCGGCACGGCGACGGAATCGAACGCCGCCGCGCGCATCACCATCCAGCAGCAGGTTACTCGCGATCTCAACGTCACATACTCCTCCAACACCAGCGCCAGCCAATACCAGCTCATCCAGGTGGAATACGCCGTCCGGCGCGACCTCTCCGTGGTTTTCCTGCGTGACATCAACGGCACTTACGGCTTCGACATCAAGTTCGTAAAACATTTCAAATAGCGCGGTCGCGCGGATGCAAACCGGACCGGAAATATCAATGCGGTTTTGTGCGCGAAGGGCCAAGCAGAAACTACTCCGGCAGCAGGAGCAGGGAATCGGGCGCAAGACGCACGTGCCAGGGGAAGGGACGCCCGCGAAATTTCTCCCAGTCTCTTTTCAAGACTTCCGCTTGCAGCAAGGAAGCTTCCGCGGCGTTCGGATCATTTTTCAGACGCAGATACAGTGTGATGCGAAACGGAGTTTCGGAAGTGCGCGCGAGCCAGCAGGGCAAAATATTTTCATTTGCGTCCGCGTGCGATGATTCCACAAATTCGATGTGGTGCGCGCGAATTCCAACGTGCGCCGGCGGCTTATCGAAAGAACCGGCGATGCGCAGGCGGCATCCCCAGTCGGCGGCGTCCAACGAATTTTCCGAAATCGCCCGGGCGCTCGAAAAATTCTTGCACCCGGTGAGCCGCGCCACTTCCAGGCTCGGCGGATGGCGGAAAATTTCCTCTTTCGCGCCCATGGCGGCCACCCGCCCGCGCGAAAGCACCAGCAACTCGCGTCCCAGCCGGTAGGCTTCCTCGATGCTGTGCGTCACAAGCAAGGTGGGGCGCGGAAAAGCCGCGAAAGTTTCCTGAAGCTGCGCTTCCATGCGGCTGCGCAGATGGGTATCGAGAGCCGAAAGCGGCTCATCGAGCAGCAGCGCTTCCGGTTCCGTGGCCAATGCGCGCGCCAGCGCCAGCCTCTGCTGCTCGCCGCCGGAAAGCTCGCGCGGGTAGCGATGCCCCAGCCCGGCGATATGCATTTGCTGCATGGCGGACGCCGCGCGGCGGCGCTGTTCTTCGTGAGGGAACATGCGCAGGCCGAAAGCGATGTTTTCCTCAGCGGTGCGATGCGGGAAAAGCGCGTAATCCTGGAAGAGCAGACCGATGCGGCGCTCCCGCGCGGGAATGTCTATTCCCGCTGCGGAATCGAGCAGCACGCGCCCGTTGAGCGCGATGCGCCCGCGGTCCGGCCGTTCGAGTCCCGCGATGCTGCGTAACAGCATGGTTTTTCCCGCGCCCGAAGCGCCCAGGATGCTCAGCGGGCCGCCGGAGGAAGTGAAATTCACCTGCAAGGAAAATTCCGGCAGTTTTTTCTCGATGTGGATTTCGAGGCTCATCTCAACGCGCCGCTCCCGCTCCGCGCATCCGCGCCTGCACGCGCGTCCAATAAAAAAGCCCGCCGAGCAGGACGAGCGAAATGGCGATGTCCGCCGTGCACCAGGCCACGGCGCGGCGGAAATCGTCCGCTTCCACCGCGAAATAAATGGCGATGGGAATGGTTTCCGTTCTTCCCGGAATGTTGCCCGCGAGCATCAGCGTGGCGCCGAATTCGCCGAGCGCGCGCGCGAAGGAAAGAACCGTCCCGGCCAGAATTCCCGGCCAGGCCAGCGGCAGCGCCACTTCCCGGAACACGCGCCACTCCGATGCTCCCAGTGTGCGCGCCGCTTCCAGCAGATGCGGCGAGACTTGTTCGAGAGCCGCGCGGGAGCTGACGTACATCAGCGGGAAAGCAACCACCGAAGCGGCAATGACCGTGGCGGGCCAGGAAAACACAACCGTGGTATCGAAGGAAAGCAGGAGTTTGCCCACCGGGCCATTGCGCCCGAATACCAGCAGCAGCAGGAATCCCACAACCGTCGGCGGCAGAACCAGAGGCAGCAGGCAAACGCCATCCACCAGCGCCATAGCCGGGCCGGTGCGACGTTCACGCCACGCAGCGGCGCCCAGCCCCGCGAGAAAAGTGATCGCGGTGGCCGTGGCGCTGGTGGCGAGCGATATCCAGAGCGGAGACCAATCCATCGGCAGGGAATTGTAGCCGGATCAGTTCGATTGCGCTTGCTTTTCACTCATCGTAAATCCGTATTTCACGAAAATTTCGCGGCTCTGCCGGTTCCCGAGAAACTCCAAAAATTCCCGGGCCGCGGAAACATTTTTCGAGCCTTTCAAAATTGCCGCGGGATAGACGATGGGATCATGTGAATCCTCAGGCGCCGTGGCGGCCACGCGCACCCGCGAGGAAATCCCGGCGTCGGTGCGGTAAACCAGTCCTGCATCGGCGTTTCCGGTTTCCACATAGGCGAGCACGGCCCGCACGTCCTTGGCGTACACAATCTTCTTTTGCACGGCATTCCATAATCCGAGATGTTCCAACGCTTCCCGCGCGTACTGCCCGGCGGGTACCGTGGCGGGCTCGCCCACGGCGATAATTTTAATTTCCGGTTTGGCCAGGTCCTGGAAATTGGCGATGGCGCTCGAGGATGCCGGGGTGATCAGCACCAGCGTATTCGTCACCAGATTGCGCCGCGTGCCGGATTCGAGCAGACTTTCGGATTCCAGGCGGTCCATCTGTTGCTCGGCGGCGGAGAAAAATATGTCCACGGGTGCGCCCTGCTCGATCTGATGCTGGAGGGTGCCCGAGCCGCCATAGTTGAATACGATTTTCACGCCGGGGTGGCTCCGCTCGTATATCGGGCCGATGGCGTCGAGCGAATTCTTCAGGCTGATGGCCGCCGAAACGGTGAGAGAGACTTGCTTCTGAGCAAAAGCTTGTGGCGGAATCACGCACGCGAGGAGCAGGAGGACGACTCCAAGCATAGGCGCGTATACGGATGTTCTTTGTTTCATTTCCGGCACCGAAGTCACCAAATTGAAAAATTTCAACTGCGCACGCCACTCGCAGAACCCGCGTACGGATTGCATTGCATCGCAATGCAATCCGCACGATTCCATCCGGGTGTTGCAGTCCTGTCCTCTCTCCTGCCGCCAGGTTTCCCCGTTCAGGGTTTCGGTTGCGGAGCTTGGGGAGCGGCTTCAGGAGCCGCTTGGGGAGCGGGTGCGGCAGCGGGAGTCCCAGGCTGCGGTTCTTCCGGCGGGAGGAGTTGCTTGATCTCCGGATAGTCGCCGGTCATCTCCCGCAACGTGGAAATGGCCGCCTCGCGTTGCAGATTGATGCCGGTGATCTGCGCCTCGCGCATTAGTTGCGGCATCTCCTTCTCCATTTTCTGGCCCAGGGGCGATTCATAAAATTGCGAAAGCCCTTCGATTTCCTGCGTGGAAAAGCGGCTGGAATATCCGGCGATCAATTCTTCGTCGGTATGAGCGGCGGGAGAGCGCAACGCGAGCTTCTGATTGAAATCGTCCATGAATTTGTCCATGCGCTCGGGTGCGACGCTGCGGGAGATCGCCTGCTTCACCTGGTCGGTGAGACTTTCGGTGATTTGCTGGCCCAGCTTGTCGGTTCCGGTCAAGACCATCAAATGACGGATGGCTTTTTCCTTGGCAGGATCCGGCTTTTCCGCGGCGGCTGGCGCGGCGGCTGTTGATTTTGATTGCGCAGGCGCGGTAGCGACTCCCGGCGCGTGCTGCGCCGGCTTTTGCGGTGCGTTTCCCGCCGGGGCCTGCGCCAACGCCGGACCCGCGACAAATAATACGGCGGCGATCAGGGCGGTTCTAAGTTTCATTGTCTTCTCCTGTTAATGGGTCGGGGACGCAAAGGCCCTGACGATTGGAATCTTGGAATCCTATCTGACACGGGACACAGATGCAATTCACCCTTCGGCAACACGTGTGGCACGCGCGGGCCGTCTCGTGATAGCTTGCTAGGAGAGGCGGCGAAATCGCCGCCGCGCGGATCCTCCAAGCCTTTTCGGCCATCGTAACCGCCGGATTTCCGGCCACGAGGCGTCCGTGACGCAAATACCCAGCACTTATGACCGAAACCGCCAGCCCCACCGAAATCGACGGACCGAACTTCGATTCCGCGCGCAGCGAAATGGTTGCGCGGCAGATTCGCGACCGAGGCATCCGCTCGCCGCGCGTCCTGCAAGCTATTTGCGCTGTTCCGCGCCACCAATTTGTTCCCGCCGAAAGCCTGAGCGAAGCCTACGCCGACGCGCCGCAACCGATCGGCGAAGGGCAAACCATTTCGCAGCCTTATATCGTGGCCGCCATGACGGAAGCGCTACGCCTCGAAGGCAGGGAGCGCGTGCTGGAAATTGGCGCGGGATCAGGCTATCAGGCCGCAGTATTGTCGCTGCTGGCGCGCGAAGTCATTGCCGTGGAATCGCAACCCGTGCTGGCCTCGCGGGCGCGCCTGTTGCTTGCGCGCCTGGGCTACATGAATGTGTGCATCGAAGAAGGCGACGGCACGCTCGGCTGGCCTTCCCGCGCGCCTTATGACGCGATTCTTGTGGCTGCCGCCGCGCCGCATGTTCCGCAGGCGCTACGGGATCAACTGGCCGAGGGTGGCCGCATGGTCATCCCCGTTGGAGAAATGGATTATCAGGAATTGATTTGTATCGAAAAGGCGCATGGTGGCCTCGTTCGCCGCTCTCTGGGAGGATGCCGGTTCGTCCCGCTGGTGGGCCGCTGCGGCTGGCAGAGAAGTTCCGTAAATTCACTGGAGCTAGCGCGCGAATGACTTCGCCCGCGCCGGAACTTTCCATCGTTATTCCCGCCTACAATGAAGAAGCGCGGCTGCCGCGCACACTGGCCGCCATTCGCGATTATCTTGTGTCGCAGCGGCTGGGACCGGAGCAGGTGGAAATACTCGTGGTGGACGACGGATCAAAAGATGCCACGATTCGCGTGGCGCAGGAAATGTCGCGCGAGATGCCTTCGCTGCGCGTGGTCCCCAACGGTGAAAATCGCGGCAAGGGCTACAGCGTGCGCCACGGCATGCTCGAAGCGCGCGGGCGATTGACTCTCTTCACCGACGCCGACCTCTCCTCACCCATCGAGGAGTGGCCCAAACTGCGCGCCGCCATCGAATCCGGCTACGACGCGGCCATCGGTTCGCGGGCCATGGATCGCTCGCTGATTTCCGTCCCGCAATCGAAAATGCGCGTGATGGCGGGAATTATTTTCAATGGATTCGTGCGCCTGATCACCGGCCTGGGGTTTCAGGATACCCAGTGCGGGTTCAAGGCGTTCGTCAGCGAGCGCGCCCGCCCCATCTTCGAAAACCAGCGCATCGAGCGCTTTGGCTTCGATCCCGAAATTTTGTTTCTCGCCAAGCGCTACGGCTTGCGCGTGGCGGAAGTCCCGGTGCGCTGGGCGCACGATCCGGCAACCAAGGTGAGCGTGGTGCGCGACAGCATCCGCATGTTCACGGACCTGGCGCGCATCCGCTGGAATTGGATCGCGGGCCGTTACGCCAGGCGCCCGGCCCGCGACTGACCTATTCTTTTTCCTTCGCCGTCGGCGGCAGCATTCCGTTGAGGCGCAGATACATCGCCGCCATGCTGTAGTGATCGTAGAAATCATCGGTGAGCGCAATCATGGCCGCGGCGCGCGACATGCTGTGCCCGCCCCACAATTTCAGCGGCTCGCCCAGATTCGAATCATCCACCTTGGCCATGGACTGCGTGCAGAAATCGAACGAAGATTTCAGCGCGCTCACCAGCTTGTCCTTCGAGTCCGTCTCGGTCAGTTTTTCGCTGGCCGGCGCCGCCACTCCCGAGATTTTGGAGCACAGGAAAAAGTTGGAGCCGATCATGTGCACCACCAGATGGCCAAAAGTCATCTGCGCGGGCGTGGGACGGTAGTTGTATTTATCCGCGGGCATCTCATCCGCGGCGGCGATCAAATCCTTCGAACGCGATTCGATCGAACTGCGCACCGCGTTCGACACCGGGTTCGCTTCCATTTTGGAATCCGCCGAGGAATTCATTTGCGCCGACAACGCCAGGGGCGCGAGAGCCAGGACCAGGACAGCCAAAAGTAATTTCATGTGATTGTTTCCTCCATTCGTACCGCGCAGGAAAGGATAGTCCCAGGCGGGCGAAGTGACAAGTGATCCGTGCGGCGGAAAGTGCCAGCGCGCCGCGGCCAACGGAAGATGCTTTTTTCAGCTTGACGCAGCGCCGCGCGCCCGCCACATTTCGAATCCCTTGCGGATCACACGCAGCGCCGTGGGCGTCAGATGAAATCCTTCGAGTTCGTCTTCCGCGGCCCAGGCCACATCGGTCACGTCGCTTGCCGCTTTGGCGGCTCCGCCCTCGAATTCACACAGAAAATCGAGGATTACGAAATGGTATTGCGCGCGGCCTTGCGCATCCGGAAAAATTCTTTCGAATACCTCGATCATTTCCCCCACGCGCACATCCACGCCTGTTTCTTCCCGCAGTTCGCGCCTGACTCCTTCGCGCAAAGTTTCGCCGGTCTTCAGAGTCCCGCCGGGGATCGACCATTCACCTTGCAGCGGAGGCCCGCTGCGCCGAATCAAGAGCGTGCGCCCGCCGGAAATCACCACCCCGCCCACGCCCACCACCGGGCGTTCGGGATATTCCCGCCCCACCGTCATCGTTACGCGCTCCTCGTCTGGAAACCCGCTTCGGAAAGCGTGCCAGGGACGTTATATAATACGCCCGCGGAAATTGGCACGCCCAGAAAGGAGAGAAAGCCCGTGGTCAAATGCCCAGAATGCGACGCGGAAATTGATCTGGACGAAGATGAAGTGGAAGAAGGCGAGATTTTGAGCTGCCCGGAATGCGACGTCGAACTGGAAGTGACGCAGACGCATCCCGTGCATCTCATCCTCATTTCCGAGGAAGATGAGGATGACGACGAGGACGAAGAAGACAAAGAAGCCGGCGAGGAAGATGCCGTGGCCGAGGAAAGCGACGACGAAGAGGATGCCGAGGAATAACCGGCCCGGTCCAGCGATCTTTCTACTTCGCAATCATTCTTCCGCCGGATGCATCGAATCATTGCAGGCAGGCGCTGGCAATTTTTCATTCTCGACGCGCTTCGCACGAATTGGAATGGCGCGGAACCGCCTCGGCTATGAATAGGAGATTTCAGTGAAATCATTTCGCAGTGCGCAATTGGCATTAGCGCTGGCGGTGCTGCTGGCCGCGGCGTTTCCCGTTTTTTCGCGCCCGAGCAACGACGATCAGGCGCAACTCCGCACCGTGCATGGTTCGGTTGTGGACAAAGGCGAAAATCCGGTGCCCGCGAGCATCGTCTACCTGAAAAACCTGAAATCGCAATCGGTGAAAACTTACATCACCGATGACGCCGGGAACTACCGCTTCAGCGGGCTGGACCCCAACGTGGATTACGAACTCCACGCCGAGCACAATGACCTGGAATCCGCCACGCGCACCGTTTCCAGTTTCGATTCCCGCCGCAATATCGAGGTCATCCTCAAGCTCAACCGCAAAAAACCCGCGCACTAAACGCGCCGGGGGGCCATCACGCGAATCGCTCCCGGCAGGATTTCGAATTCCACGGGAGATTCGCCCAGCAATTCTCCGTCGCCATGAACTTTCAGCGTGCGATCGGCGCGGAATTTCGCGCTGCGAACTCGAAACCGCTCAATTTCCTTGAATCGAACGCGGCCGGACCGCAGCAGGATGGCCAGGCTGGCGATCAATTTTCCCCAGCCGATTTCTTTCGCCAGCAAAATGTCCATCTGTCCATCGTCCATCTGCGCGTCCGGCGCGATGCGCAGCCCGGCCCCATACATCGCGCCGTTGGCGGCAACGGCGAGGATGGCCCGACCCTGCCAGGAAACGCCGTCGAGTTGCGCATCGAGCGCGAAAGGAGGCTCGTTCCAGAATGTCCAAAAAGCTCCGGCCAGGTATCTCGCGAGGCCCGGCCATTTGCGGAATCGCGTGTTGGCCTGGTGCGCGGCTTCGGCATCGAGGCCCACACCGCCGGCGCCAATAATATGCGCCAAGCGTCCATCGGCGAAACGCGCGCGAATCAAATCCACGGTGCGCGGCTCGGAATGCAGGAATGAATTTGCGGCTTTCAAGGCATTGCAGGGAATGCCCAGCGATTTTGCGATGTCGTTGCCGTTGCCCGCGGGGAAAAATGCGGCGACGGCCGAGGTGCCGAGGATTCCTTCCACCACGTGATGAAACACTCCATCGCCGCCGAGTGCCGCAACGCAGCGGTATCCTTCCTGTGCCGCTCTTCGCGCCTGGCCTTCCGCGTCTTTTGAATTTTCGCTGTGCAGGAATTCGGCGGGATGATCATGCGCCGCAAGGAAATTTGCGATCTGCGGTTCCGCGCGGAGCGCCCGGCCGCCTCCGGCGGCGGGATTGACGATGACCAGCGTCGCGTCTTTCATGCCGGAAATGATCGGAATAATTTCATGCGTTGCTCCGGGCCGCACGATTGGAGCGATCGTCGCTTGCCCGCACGCCACTTTGCTCCTGGAACGGTTGGGCGTCAATCGCCTGCGCGAGCCGCGAATCGGGAAGGTTTTTCACCTGCGTGAGGAGCGAAAGGAGCGATTGCACGGCGCAAAAAAATAGGCCCTGCTTTCGCAGGGCCTATTTTCCGGAATTTTCTATCGTTCGGTTAATTCCGCGGTTGGCAAGCGCGCGAAATTAATTTTCCATTTGCGCTTGCAGATATTCGCCGGGCAGCCGCCCGATTTTCGAGGTGGTGGCATGGCGGAACGCCGAAGCCATTTTTGTGCCGGGAACGGCGGATTCCGTGCGGTTTGCCGTCGCGCGCCGGGGCATCTGGCTGTCTTTCGGCAGGCCTTCGATGCTCATGCGCTCCATGCGAATTCCCAGGGTGCGTTCGAGCTGGAGCATCTCCGAGCGCTGATCGCGTCCGAAGAGCGTGGAAGCGACGCCCAGCCCTCCCGCGCGCCCTGTGCGGCCCACGCGATGAATGAAGTTTTCGGCGATATCGGGCAAGTCAAAATTGATGACATGGGCGATATCCTGGACGTGGATGCCGCGGGAAGCCAGGTCCGTGGCCACCAGCACGCGGATGCGGCCCTGCTGAAATCCCGCCAGCGCCGCGTTGCGCTGCGATTGCGAACGTCCGCCGTGAATCATGGCCGCTGTAAACCCTTGCCGGATCAGATCGTAGCTCAGGCGCTCGGCTCCGCGCTTGGTGCGCGCGAAAATCAGGCAGCGCCCGGTTTCGCCCGCCAGAATGCGGTGCAGCACTTCGTGCTTGCGGTCGCTCGATACTTCGAAAGCCTGCATGCGCACGTTTTCCGAAGGCTTGAGCGTCGAGCCCAAAGCCACGCGCACCGGGTTGCGCATGTAGTCGTTCACCAGGTGCACGACGGAAGCTTCCAGGGTCGCCGAAAAGCACATGGTCTGGCGGTCCTTGGGAAGCACGGAAGCGATTCTGCGAATCGCGGGAAGAAAGCCCATGTCCAGCATGCGGTCCGCTTCATCGAGAATCAGCACGCGCAGATCGCGGAAATGAACCAGCTTGCGGTCCAGGAAATCTTCCAGGCGTCCGGGAGTGGCCACCACCAGCCGCGCGCCCTTGCGCAAGCTGGTCAACTGGCTTCCTTCCGCCAGTCCTCCAACCACGAGAGCCGCGGGAGTCAATTTGCTGCCGCGCAGCGCGTTGTATTGCTCGACCACTTGCATGGCCAGTTCCCGCGTGGGGACCAGCACCAGCGCGGCGATACCCGGCGTGGGCGCAAGCAGCAGGCGCTCCATGATGGGGATCAGAAACGCGAGAGTCTTGCCGGTCCCAGTCTGAGCCGTGGCCAGCACATCCTTTCCGGCCAGCGCCTGCGGAATAGCCGCGGCTTGCACCGGAGTGGGTGTTTGAAACTTTGCGAACGCCAGGCGTTCTTTGGTGTAATTGGAAATCGTTAGTTCTGTAAAACTTTGCATCTTGGTGTTGCCTTCTTTTCTGGCGGATGCGGCATGGGGCGGGCACAAACCTGCGCGCCGGCACGAGTGCCTGCATGGCCAGTTCTTTTTAGATTACGCTGAAGACTTACGGAGAGTACTGAAGGCGGGTGATCTCAGTCAGAAAACCGAACCAGAGGGACCGCACAACACAACCGCGGTATTAAGCGCAAAAGGAGTGTATCACAAATCGCGTGAAAATGCTTGAAGAGATGGCGGGTTTCCAGAAGCGAGAAGGGCCACGGCGGAAATTTTACTAAGAGGCAGGATTTTTTACCCGGCGGCGAAATAGAAAGTGCCGTGTTATCAATCGCTTGAGTTTGGTTTTTGGCGTGCATCCATAAAGCGCGTCAGGGGGAAGGTCAGCCGAGGATCCCTATAGGGGATTGAGGGCTGGGCCGGCTTTCCTTCCCCCCGTCACCTCCCGCCGAACGTTAGCCACCAAACCCCTCTGAGATTCGGCGGAGGTGCATCGCGCGGAATCCCGCCGGGCTGCACCCATCCAAAGAATTTCTGATTCAAATCCAAATTGCCGGCATGAAAGACGGCGCGGAATCGTTTAGAATGTTTGCGCGGCTGGGGCGTGGTCCAATCGGTAGGGCACCTCACTGTTAATGAGGACGGTGTTGGTTCGAGTCCAACCGCCCCAGCCAATTTTTCCCCGCGCTACCTTGGGCCGCGCCAGGATTGCAGGCGCGATAGGAATTATTCCGCGCCGGCCTTTCCGGTACTAATCCTGGATGATGGGGAATCCCGCTTCGGTCCAGCCGCGCCATCCGCCATCCATGGAAATCACGTTGCGGTAACCCATTCTTTGAAGATTGTCGGCGGCGAGAGCGGAGCGAAATCCTCCGCCGCAATATAGAACCAGCGTGGCTTCCTTGTCCGGAATGGTTTTTTCGATGTCGCGTTCGATGATGCCTTTGCCCAGATGGATGGCGCCGGGAATGTGTCCGCGGGCCCATTCGGCATCTTCGCGGGTATCCACCAGAATTATTTTTTCGCCGGCGTCCAGCTTCTTTTTTGTTTCGCGGAAATCTTCTTCCTTGATGCGCTTTTTGGCGTCTCTCACCAGGTTCAGGAATCCTTCGGCGTGATGCATGGCTTCACCTCGTGTGCGTTATCTCCAGCACCGAAAAATCTAACATAAATCGCGCCGCCGGGACGCATCGCCGCCCCTCGGTTGGGGCGGTCGGTGGAATGAACCACTTGAACCCCGACCGGGGTATAATGCGCCAACAAATCCTGCCGTCAGGAGCTACCTAAAATGCCCAAATTCGTGATCGAGCGGGACCTTCCCGGTGCCGGAGCGTTGACGCCCGAGCAGTTGCACGGCGTGGCCGAAAAATCCTGCAGCGTGCTACAGAATCTTGGCCCGCGAATTCAGTGGGTGCACAGCTACGTGACCGACAACAAGATTTATTGCATCTATATCGCACCGAATGAAGAGATGGTGCGCGAGCACGCGCGGCAGGGCGGTTTTCCGGCGACTAAAGTGTCGCAAATCCGCAGCATCATCGACCCGACAACTTCGGAAGCCCCGCGCGGCTGAGGCGCGCCGGGGCCGTCCTCTGCGCGCGCCAAAACTTATTTCATGTCCCGCCAGTTGGGGCCGGTCTTCGATTCCACCAGAATCGGAACGCGGAATTTGTGCGCGCCTTCCATCACTTCCTTGACCAGCGTCGCGAGCGCGGGGATTTCCTTTTCCGGAGCTTCGAAAAGAAGTTCGTCGTGAACCTGCAGAATCATCCGCGACTTCAATTTCTCTTCCGGCAGGCGGCGGTCGAGTTCGATCATGGCCAGCTTGATCAAGTCCGCCGCGGCGCCTTGCATGGGCGTGTTCATGGCCGTGCGTTCGGCGAAGCTGCGCAGGTTCGGCTGCGGCGAATCGATTTCGGGGATGGGGCGGATGCGGCCGAAGAGAGTCTTGGTGGCGCCGGACTGGCGCGTTTCGGCGATCTGCCGGTCGAGATATTCCTTCACGCCGCGGTAGCGCTCGAAATAAGCGGCGATGAATTTGGCGGCTTCGCGCGTGTCGATGCCCAATTGCTGCGCCAGGCCGAACGCGGAAAGGCCGTAAATCACGCCGAAATTGATGACCTTGGCCACGCGGCGGTGATCGGGCGTCTGCGCGAACGGCGCCACGCCAAAAACTTCCTGGGCGGTGCGCGAGTGGATGTCTTCGCCGCGCCGGAAGGCCTCCACCAGCACCGGGTCTTCCGAAAGATGGGCCAGGATGCGCAATTCGATCTGCGAATAATCGGCGGAAAAAAGCAGGCATCCCGGCGAAGCGATGAAGGCCGCGCGGATTTCCCGGCCCAGCTCCGTGCGCACGGGAATATTTTGCAGATTGGGATTCGATGAGCTGAGCCGCCCGGTGGCCGTTCCGGTCTGGCTGAAGCGCGTGTGCAGCCGGCCGGTGGAGGGATGAATCAGGCGCGGAAGCGCATCGGCATACGTCGATTTCAGCTTGGCGAGCTCGCGGTATTCCAGCACTTTTTTGGGAAGCTCATGAACCAGCGCGAGTTCGTCGAGAACTTCGGCGGCCGTCGAGCGGGCCTTCGAGCGGCTGCGTCGCGGCGGCTGAAGATTTAATTTGTCGAAAAGCACTTCAGCGAGCTGCTGCGGGGAATTGACGTTGAATTCAAATCCCGCGAGCTCATAAATCCTTTTTTCGAGGCTGGCGATTTCCTTCTGCGCTTTCGCGGAAATAATTTCGAGTTCCTGGCGGTCCACGCGAACACCGGCGGCTTCCATGCGCGCCAGAACGGGAGCCAGCGGCAAATCGATTCGTTCGTAAATTTCCACGAGGCCCTGTTTTTCGATTTCCCCGCGAAGCACCGGAGCGAGACGCAGCAAAAAATCGGCGCGTTCGCCGGGCGCGCCGGAAAGCGTGCGATTCATGTGCCGCAGCACGATTTCCGCCAGCGCGTGGTTGGATGTGGTGGGGCGGAGAAGATAGGAATACAGCATGGTGGCGTGGCGAATGCCGGCAACGGCGTCGCGGGAAGGCTCGGCGGGCGCGAGAAGATGAAACAGCTTGGGATCATGGACGATTTTCGGGCGCTTGGCCTCGGCCAACCATTCCTTCATGGCCGCGAGAGTCTTGTTGTCCACGTCGTTGGCGGTGGTGCGCGCCACGCCGGGATCAACGGCGGTTTCGACGGCCAGGACGCGCGCGCCGAAGCCTTCTTCGTCTTCATCCTGCGCATCGAGGACCAGCCAGGCGGCCGTTTCGCGGGTGCGCGGCGCGTCAGCGAGAATTTTTTTCAATGCCGCCGGAGAATCGAGCGGCGCGTAATCGGTTGTTTGCTCGTTGGTGAGCGGAGCAATATCGCGCAGGAGCGAAGTGAAGCCCAGCTCGGTGTATAGCTCGCGCAGAGCCGCGGTGTCGGGAGGTTCCAGGCGCAGTTCATCGAGCGCCAGCGGCACCGGAGCATCGGTGGGGATGGTTGCCAATTGTTTGCTCAGGCGCACGAACGCGCCGTTTTTTTCCAGCGCTTCGCGATAGCTCGCGCGTTTCACTTTTGCGGCGTTCTTGAGCGCCGCTTCGGCGCTGCCGAATTCCTGGATCAATTGCCGCGCTCCCACTTCGCCGATGCCCGGTTTGCGGCGCTCGCCCGGCGCTGGTTTTTCGTTGGGATCGCGCGCGCCGGGAATGTTGTCGATGGAGTCGCCCATCAAGGCCATCACGTCCGCCACTTTCGCGGGCGGGACGCCCATCAACTCCTCGACTTTCGCGGCGTCAATCAATTGTTCGCTCTTGGCCGGGTTGAGGATGCGCACCGTCCCGCCGACCAGTTGCATCAGGTCCTTGTCGCTCGTGACGATGATGACTTCCAGTTTGTGCGCCGTACCCTGGCGCGCAAGCGAACCGATGACGTCGTCCGCTTCGTAGCCCGGGTATTCCAGGATGGGCAAGCGCATGGCCCCGCAATACCGGCGAACGTAGGGCAATTGCGCGGCCAGGTCTTCGGGCATGGGCGGCCGCTGCGCTTTGTAATCGGCAAAGAGCTTGTCGCGAAATGTGGGCGCGGCGGTGTCGAAAACCACGCCGAGATAGTCCGGCTGCCAGTCCTTCACCAGCTTGCGAATCATATTCGAGAAAAGGTACGGAACATTGGTGGGCAGGCCCGCAGGGCTTCGCAGACGCATGGGCATGGGCGCATAAAACGCGCGGAAAATATAGCCCATGGCGTCGACCAGGAAAAGGCGTTGAGGATTTTTCGCGGCCATGCGGGGGAAAGTATACCAGACCGGGCGGCGGCGAAACGGATTGGGCGAAAGGGCGCATGCCCGCGGCAGTTGTGCCTTGACTCGACCCATAGGGCAGCATATAGCATAGAGACGTCAGCGAAGTGCCAGGGGTGGCACCGGGGCAGTGCCGTGAAGTGCGGGATCGTTTCCATGAGATTCCCCGGCAGGGGCTTGTCCGGCTGCTCAAATTTTTCCAGGAGAACAAAATGAATCGCTTTCGTGCATGGAGAAATTGCGTAGCGGCGTGCGCCGTTCTGGCGCTCCTAATTTTGTCGGCGGGGACGAGTTGGGCGCAGACTTTTCGCGGAACGATCCTGGGCACAGTGACGGATTCGACGGGTGCGGCGATTGTGGACGCCACGGTCACCATCCGCAATGTGGATACCGGACTGATCCGCACCACGCAGACCACCGCGGACGGCAGCTATTTCGTTCCGGAACTTCCCATCGGCAATTATTCCGTGACCGTGGAAAAGAACGGCTTCACGTCGGCGGTCACCAACGGCGTGAAGGTGGATGTGGCCGTCGAGCGGCGCGTGGACGCTGCGCTCAAGCCCGGCGACGTCAAGCAGCAGGTGATCGTTTCGGCGGAAACACAGCCCCAGATCGAGACCACCTCCAACACCCTGGGTGGCGTGATGGAACAGAGGCAGATCACCAGCCTCCCCGCCAACGGGCGCGATTTCCAGAAACTGATTTTCCTTACCCCCGGAGTTTCCGGTTCGCCCGATGAAATCACCGATTCGCCCGGCTCTTTCGGTATTTTTTCCATGAACGGCGCGCGCGGGCGCTCTAACAATTTCCTGCTCGACGGCACGGACATGAACGACGGCTTCCGCAATGATCCGGCCATCAACGAAGCGGGCGTATTCGGCGACCCGGCGACGATCCTGCCGCTCGAAGCCATCGCCGAACTGCACGTGCTCTCGAACTACGAAGCGGAATACGGCCGCAACGCCGGCGCGGTGATCAACATCGTCACCAAGAGCGGCACCAACCAGTTTCATGGAACGGGACTCGAATATTTCCGCAACACAGTGCTCGACGCGCGGAATTATTTCAATCAGGTAGGGACCCCAAAATCTCCTTTTCACAATAATCAGTTCGGAGGCTCGCTGGGCGGCCCCATCGTGAAGGATAAGACTTTCTTCTTTGTGGATTACGAAGGGCAGCGCGAATCGGGCGCGCAAAACAGCTTGTCCTGCGTTCCCACCACCGCGCAACTGGCCAGTCCGCCGAACTCGGTGATTGCCAGCCTGCTGGCTCGCAATCCGTGGCCCGCGCCGAATATTAACGGTGTCATCACCAACGATACCGGGTGCCCCAATGGGCCAAACCTTTCCACCAATACGCCCTTTAGCAACGATATCGACAGCCTCATCGGGAAAATCGACCACAGTTTTTCGCCAAGCAATCTGCTTTCCGGCCGCTATTATTTCGGCAATAGCACCCAACTCTTCCCGCTGGCATTGACCGGCGGCGGCGTGCTTCCCGGCTTCAACACCTACACTCCCACGCGCGTGCAATTGGTTTCCATTTCCGATGTGTGGACCATTTCGCCCACCAAAGTGAACGAAGCGCGCCTGGGCTGGAACCGTTTTGCGGAAGGATTCTTCCCGCAGGACCGCACTTTCAATCCTTCCTCGATCGGACTCGATACCGGCAGCACGGTGGGAGGTTTGCCGGTGATTAACGTGGGCGGCTTCGCACAGATCGGCGCCAGCGCATCCGATCCTCGGCACCGCGTGGACGCCAACTGGGATTTTGTCGACAACGTTTCCTGGACGATGAATAAGCACGTCATCAAGTTCGGATACGAATTCCGCCGCACATCGATCACCCAGAATCTGGGGACGAATTTCCGCGGGAAGCTGAAGTTCCTCACCCTGACGGATTTCCTCAACGGCGACGTGACCAACGGCACCAATAGCCCCGGCAGCATCGCCGCTGGCGACGGGCTTCGCCATGATTACCAGAACAATCACGGCTTGTATGTGCAGGACGCCTACAAACTTACTTCCAATATCACCCTCAACGCCGGGCTGCGCTGGGACTACTTCGGCGTGGTCTCGGAAAAGAACAACTTGATGAGCAATTTCGATCCGGTCAACGGGCTGGTGCAGGTGGGCGCGCCGGGGCTTTCGAAATTGTATCAGCCGGATTACAAAAATTTCGCTCCCCGTGTGAGTGCCGCGTGGGACGTTTTCGGAAAAGGGAGAACGGTGGTGCGCGCAGGCTGGGGAATGTTCTACGACGCTTTTTCGCAGGATATTTTCCTGGGTCACTTGCCCTATCCGAGCAGCTTTGATCCCGGTCCCGCGTATAACCCCATCGGCCCGGCTACCATCAGTTCCGGCTCACCCGTGGGGACCATTGTCGCGAACCAGCCGGTGTACGGAGGTTTTGGACCCACGGGCGACGCTTTTGGCGTGGACCCCAACATTCGCACCCCGTACATGGAAAATTATAATTTGAACATCCAGCAGGCCATCACCCACTGGGCGACACTGCAAGTCGGCTACGTTGGGTCGCAAGGCCATCGCCTGTTCCGCTTTGTGGATTTGAACCAGCCAAACCAGGCCACCATCGATCAGGCCGACCTGAATTGCGGCTGCATTTTGAGCTACGGCACGCCGCGGAATTTTCCGCAATTTCCGCTTTTCTACATTTTGCAGGAACAGGCCTCGGCGTTCTCCAATTACAATTCGCTGCAAGCCAGCCTGCACATCAACAACTGGCGCGGGCTCGAGTCGCAAGTCAATTTCAATTGGTCGCATTCGATTGACAACGCCAGCGACAGCGAAGACTTTGTTCCCAACGCCGCCCAGCCGAACGACAGCACACAGCCCAATCTCGAAAAAGGCAATTCGAACTTCGACGTCCGCAAACGCTTCTCCTGGAACTATGTCTATACCTTCCGGACCTGGGAAGGGAAATGGAGCAAGTTGACCAATGGATGGGGCCTCGACGGCGCGGTGATCCTACAAACCGGACAACCCTTCCAGTTGAATTACAATTTTGAAGGAGATTACAGCGGAAGCGGAGAAGGCTTCGACCGCCCGGACCTGGTGGGCCCCATCCAGTACCAGCCGTCGAATCCCGCGAATTTCCTGAACCTTACTTCGTTCATGGTTCCCTGCACGCCGAATCCCGCGTTGTCAAATCCGGCACCTACAAACGAACAAATTTGCCAGCCCGGAACGCGCCATTTCGGCAGCCTGGGACGCAATTCGCTGGTTGGGCCGAGTTTTGAGGAAGCGGATTTCGCGGTCTTCAAGAACACCACCATCAGCGAGCGGCTTACCGCGCAATTCCGGGTGGAAGTCTACAACCTGCTGAATCATCCGAATTTCGCGAACCCGCTGCTCCCCGGATTTATCGCGGATGCGGCGGCCGGTGGCATCGACCCCAACCCCGCCAGCGCCACGTATGGCCACAGCCTGGGTTTCTTGCCGCTCACGGCCACCGGAGATGTGGGCATCGGCAATCCTTTCCTGGGCGGCGGAGGCCCTCGCGGCATTCAGTTTGCCGTGAAACTGATGTTCTAGCCCTGGCGCAAGCACGCCATATATTCGAGCAGGGTTAGGCAAAGAATTACGCGGCCCGGGAGTCCCGCAGCGTGGGACTTGCGGGCCGCTTTCATTTTTGAGTGAATGATTCCGAACCCAAGCCGCAATTTGATAGGCTCTGGGGGATTCCGGCCGCCGGGGGAAGCTGCCCGGCCAACCGGGCGCATGCAGGCGCGGCCAGGCGCCTCCGCCGGAATCCGGCTCTGAAAGTCCCTCGGAATGTCATCAAGTTGAAATAATCGCTGGGGACGGTGCGTATCTATCTATGGACCGAAGAAAGAGCCTGGCAGAAATGAGCGCCGCGGAGCTAGGGGAAGTGCTGGCACAGGTCCGGGCGGGAGATTCGGACGCCTGGGGTGAGTTGTATCGCCAGTTTGGCCCGGCCATTTTCAGGTTCTGCCGGAGGGCGCTGCCCACGCGCGAGGATGCGGAAGACGCCACCACGGAAGTTTTCATGAAAGTTCGGCAAAAACTCGGCACCTACGATTCATCGCGCCCGTTCACCGCTTGGCTCTATAAAGTCGCCAGCAACCATTGCTGGGACCTGCTGCGGAGGCGCCGCATCCGTCAGGACCTGGAAACCGGGGACCTGGAAACCTTGCCGCTCGAACATCCCGACCCCAGCCAGCTCGAACGCATACAACTCGATCACACCAACAAGGAAGTTCGCGCCGGGCTTGCCAAGTTGCCCGATCGCGCGCGCATGGCGCTGGTCCTGCGCTATTACGCGGACATGAGCTACGACGAAATCGCGCAAACGCTGGGGGTGCGGCGGCCCTTTGTGGGCGTGTTGCTGCTTCGCGCGCGGCATCAATTGCGCGAGGCGCTGGGAGATGCGGGCAAAAATTTGCTGGGTGCAAGCGCGGGAGGAAGAGTATGAGCGACGGGGGCAATCCCACCGCGGGCCATTTCGACGAAATGACCTGCCTGATGTATCTCGAGCAGCAGCTCGATGAAGGTCACGCGCGCGAAATCTCCACGCACGCGGCTGCTTGCACCTCTTGCCGCGAGTTGCTGCGCACCCTGCAAAACGAAGGTGTGTGGCTGCGCCGCGTTTTGACCGACGATGATGAAGCCGTCCCGGCGCATTTGGTCCACGCACCGGAACGCGGCGCGGCTTCCTGGGGATGGATCGCCGCGCTGGGATTGGCCTGCGGCGGAGCCTATACGGTGTGGAGCAGCATCATCGAGCCGTGGCAGGCGCAGGCCGCGCAAGCCGGATTCACGCAGGGAAATTTGCTGACCATGCTGTTTTTCAGCGGAGCATTCTGGAAAGGATGGGAAACCATGAGAAGTCTAATTGAATTTCTCTCCACGGCCTCACTGGGAATCGTGGTGATCTGGCTGCTGCAGCGTCACTGGCGTCGCTTGACGATGGTCGCGGTGGTGATGGGCGCGCTGTTCCTGGCTTTGGGAATGTCCGCACCCGCGGCTTCCGCCGGAGAGGTCAAACACGGCGATCCGAATTACGAGCTGGCCTCCGGGGAAGTGGTGAAGACGGACCTAATCGTCTACGCCAACAGCACGCGCATTGATGGCGATGTGGACGGCGACTTGATCGTGTGGTCGCGCGATGTGACCGTCAACGGCCACGTGAAGGGCGACATAATCGCCTTCGCGCAGGAATTTCGCGTCAACGGACAAGTGGATGGGAGCGTGAGAACCTTCGCGCAGACTTTTTCGCTTTCCGGCAGCGTGACGCGCAACGTGATGTCCTGGACCCAGCAGGCGGATTTCGACGAAAAATCCAGGATCGGCGGGACGGTGATGTCCGGAGGCGCGGATATCGAATTGCACGGCCCGGTGGCGGGCGATGCCATGCTCTTCGGCGATTCGATTGAGATCGGCGGCACGATGGGAGGAAACGTCGCGGTGCAGGCCGGAAGGATGACCATCGGCCCCACGGCGGTAATCAGCGGCGAAACTAAATATACGGGCAGAACGCAGCCGGAAATTTCTTCCGGCGCGAAGCTCGCCAGTCCCGTGCAGGTGACCATCAAGAAGCGATCCCATCTCCCCAATTATCAATCCCCGCGATATTACTGGCATCAGGTGCTTTTCTGGGGCGCGCGATTTCTCTTCGGCCTGGTCCTTCTGCTTCTGGCGCCGGGATTTTTCTTCGATGCCGGAGACGCCTGCAAGAAATATGCGGCCTCGTGGGGATTCGGGTTGCTCTTCCTGTGCGCCACGCCCATCGCCGCAGTGATTGTCTCGCTGACGATCGTGGGATTGGGAGTAGGAATCGCCACCGGCCTGCTTTACATCATCGCGGTGTATTCCGCGCGGGTGTTTGTGGGCGCGTGGCTTGGCGAATTGCTGCTGGGCGCGCATCCGGGAGTGGGCGCGGCGATTGGAAGGCTGGCGCTGGGACTCGCCATCATTCAAGCGCTGGTGATGGTGCCGTTCCTGGGCGCATTGGTGGCCGTGCTGGCGGCGGTCTGGGGAATGGGCGCGCTGGTCCTGGCGATTCACAAGAGCCTGCAGCCGCAATGGAAGGCGGCGTAATCGCGCCGTCTGCGAAAAGGGAACGCAACGCAAAAATCCCTCTGGGAGAATTTTCGGCCCGGAGGGATTTTTCTTTTAAATCACGCCGAGATTTTTTCCCACGCGCCCGATGATCTCAAGCGCGCGCTCCAGGTCCGCGCGTTTGTGCGTGGCGGTGATGATGGTGCGCAAGCGCGCCTTTCCCTCCGGAACCGTGGGAAATCCCAAAGCGCCGGCGAACACTCCTTCGGCGAAAAGCGCGCGGGAAAATTCAAAAGCCTTTCCTGCATCGCCCACCAGAATGGGCGTGATGGGGGTCTCGCTCTTGCCCATGCTGAATCCCAGCTTTTTCAGTTTGCGCTTGAAGAATTTCGTGTTGGACCACAGCTTCCTAATCAGCTTTTCGCCCGCTTCGGAATCGAGCAACTCGAACGCGGCCTGGCAGGTTGCCGTCACCGAGGGAGGATGCGAAGTGGAGAAAAGAAACGGCCGCGCGCGCTGGTAGAGAAAATCGATCAGGTCGCGCGACCCGCAAACGTACCCGCCGATCGAGCCGATGGCCTTGCTGAGCGTGCCGACCTGTATATCCACGCGGCCGTGACACCCGTGATGATCCACGGTCCCGCGGCCGCGGCTGCCCAGCACGCCAGAAGCGTGCGCATCGTCCACCATCATGATGCAATTGTATTTTTCGGCGAGGCCGCAAAGCGCGGGAAGGTCGGCGATGTCGCCTTCCATGGAAAATACCCCGTCGGTGATCAGCAGCTTTTTGCCGTTCCAGTTTTCGGTTTCGCGCAGGACCCGCTCGCAATCGGCGGCGTCCTTGTGCTTAAAGACCTTGATGGTGGCGCGCGATAGGCGGCAGCCATCAATGATCGACGCGTGATTGAGTTCATCGGAAACGATCAGATCATCCTTGCCGAGAATCGCGGAAACCGTTCCGGCATTGGCGGCGAAGCCGGATTGGAAGACCACGCAGGCTTCCGCCTGTTTGAATCGCGCGATCTGCTCCTCCAGCTCCATGTGCATTTTCATGGTACCGGCGATGGTGCGGACGGCGCCCGAGCCCACGCCGAATTTGCGAATGGCGTCGATGGCCGCGCGGCGCAGCTTGGGATGCGTGGTCAAGCCCAGATAATTATTGGAGCTGAGATTGATGACTTCCTTGCCGTCGAAAATGGCGACGGGTTTCTGCTCGCCTTCTAGAATTTTCAAGCGGAAATAAAGATTTTTGGCCTTCATCTCCTCGATTGCTTCGCGCAGAAATTGCATTTGCGGGCGAGCGGTTGGCGTGCTCATGAGTCCTCCGAAGATTGCAGAATGGCGGCTGGGCCAAATTAAATTGTAACGCCCGGAGCCGGGCTGGGAACGAGGAAAAGAATTTGCGATGCGCGCCGGCGCGAAGGGCTCGTGCGGATTATTTCGCCGCGCCGCCGGGATCGAGCAGCACTTTGCCGGCCTGGCCCGTTTCCAGCAGGGCAAATGCATCCGCGAATTTTTCAAGCGGCAGGCGCTCGTTGAAGAGCGGTTCGAGGTTCAGCTTCCCGTGCTTGAGCAGTTGCGTCATCTGCACCCAGGTCTCGAACATTTTGCGCCCGTAAATTCCCAGCACGGTCGCGCCCTTGAAAATCACGTCGTTCACCAGATCCATGGTGACCAGGTCCTTGGGAATGCCCAGCAGCGAGGCGCGCCCGCCGGGACGCAGCATCTGAAATCCCTGGCGGATGGCCGCGGCGTTGCCGCTCATCTCCAGCAGGACGTCCGCGCCGCCCGCCAGTGGCCGCGAGAACGTGCGCCACCACGTCTCCGGCATTGGGATCCAGCGCTTCATCCGCACCCATTTGTAGAGCCAAATCGCGGCGGTGGCGGTTCACCTCCGTGGCAAACACGCTGGCGCATCCGCAGGCGCGCGCCACGGCAATGGCCATCAAGCCGATGGGTCCGGCGCCGGTGACCACCACGTTTTGCCCGGCGATTTCTCCGGCCAGCACGGAGTGCACGGCGTTGCCGAGCGGATCGAGAATCGCGGCGTAATGTTCGGGAATGGCCGGATCGATTTTCCAGATATTGCTCGAGGGAATGCGCACGAATTCGGCAAAACAGCCGTCGGCGTCAATCCCCAGGATTTTCACGTTCTGGCAGAGATGCCATTGTCCGGCGCGGCACGGCCGGCAATGCCCGCAATGAACGTGCATTTCGGCGCTGACAAAATCCCCGGCGCGCACGGAATCCACCTCCGCGCCAATTTTCTCCACCGTCCCGCAGAATTCGTGGCCAAAGGTCATCGGCGGGCGAATACGCGAGGCGGACCAGCGGTCCCAGCCGTAAATGTGCAGATCGGTGCCGCAAATCGAGGCGGCGCGCACGCGCACCAGCACGTCGCCGGGTCCGATGGCGGGTATAGGAACAGATTCGAGAGTAGCGCCCTGCTGCGGGCGGGACTTGCGCAGGGCCTTCATTGTGGAGTTCGTCATCGCGTACGGGCGTTCGAGTGCTCGCCCTGAAATCAATCAATGTTAGCACAGCCGCGAGCATCGCAAAAATCGTGAGCTTGCGCGCGCGGGTTTCGGTACAATCGCGGACTGTTGCGCCCGCGATTCGCCGCGCCGGAGAGGCCTTGCGCACTTTCTGCCGCGTGGCGCGTGCGGAACAGCGGGCGAGGAGGCAATTTGGGTTTCAGGCAGCGACTCGAGGAAATCCGCACGGGGTTTGAGCCGGCCTTCTGGGTGGCGAATATCAGCGAGCTTTTTGAGCGGCTTTCCTATTACGCCGCGTTCGCCTCGTTGATTCGTTACCTGAATGAGACGTTGCATTTCCCGGTATCCGTTGCGGGAACTCTTACGGGCTTATTCGGTGGCCTGGTGTGGTTCCTCGCGGCGTTTGGAGGGGCGCTGGCGGACCGCCTGGGTTTTCGGCGTTCTCTTTCGCTCGCCTATTTCATTTTGACGTGTTCGTATTTCCTGCTGGGCTCGCTCGGCGCGCCGTGGCTCTCGTTTGTGCGCGGAGCGGTGCCGCTGGTGGCGCTGGTGACGTTTGTGCTGATGCTTCCGGCGCTGGGCATCGCGCTGGTGAAGCCCTGCGTGGTGGGAACCACTGCGCGGACCTCGAAAGAAAACGTGCGTTCGATCGGCTATTCGATTTACTACACGCTTGTGAACATCGGCGGTGCCTGCGGGCCGATCGTGGCTTCCTACGTTCACCGACACATGAGCGTCGAAAACGTGTTTCGCGTGTCGGCGCTCAGCGTCTTCCTGATGTTTTTCGCGGTGCTGATATTTTTTCACGAGCCGCGGCGGGCCCAGGAGGCCCAAGCGGCCAGCCTCGGTGAAGCGGCCGGAAATTTCTGGATGGTCCTCAGCAATCCGCGCTTCATGATTTTTCTGCTGATTTTTTCAGGGTATTGGGTGGCGTTCTGGCAGGAGTTCATCATCCTGCCGATTTACATTCACGATTACGTGAACCCCCGGGCCAACACGGAATTGATCCTGATCACCGGGCCGCTCGTCGTGATTTCGCTGCAAATCGTGGTGAGTTTTCTTACCCGGAAAATTCCCGCGTTTCGCGCCGTCACGCTGGGAGCGCTGATCTCCGCCCTCGCGTGGGCCCTGCTGATCATCAAGCCCACGGTTCCCATGGCTATCGCAGCCTTGGCAGTGGTGTCGCTCGGTGAAATCACGCAATCGCCGCGCTATTACGAATATATTTCGCGCCTCGCTCCTCCCGGCCAGCAAGGCACCTACATGGGTTTCGCTTTCCTGCCCATTGGGATCGGTTCGCTGGTGGGAGGATACGTGGGCGGACATCTACTCCATCATTTCGGCGAAGTGACGCATCAGCCGCAGCGCATCTGGTGGGTGATTTCCGGCATCGGAGTGGCAACCGCGTTGCTGCTGTGGATTTACGACAAAACTTTAAGGCCCGGGCGCGCTTCCGCGAATCCTGCTTAATTCACCATGCGCCGGATTTTTTCGATGGCGGTGCGCGCCAGAGCGTATTCCGGTTCGATTTGCAGCGCCTGCTGAAAATATTCGCGGGCGCGCAGGATCATGCCTTTTGCCATGTAGGCGCGGCCGAGATTGAAATAGGGAAAATGGCGCGGCTCATAGCGCGGCGCGGCCATGGCCTGCTCGAGCCAGGGAATGGCTTCATCGATGCGCCCGAGCGAAATCAGATAAGAACCGATATCGTTGTAGGGATTGCCGAAATCGGGGTCCACGGCAATGGCGCGCTTGCATTCCGCGATCGCCTCCTCCACTTTGCCTTGAAAATGATAGGTCCAGCCGAGGAATGTGTGCGCTTCGGCGGTGGGATGCGTTTCAATCGAAGTTTTGTATAACTCCACGGCGCGGTCGTAATCTCCGCTCATCTGCGCGCGATACGCCAACTGCAGGAGCTGCCAGGCTTGTTCGATGTTTTCCGGAGTCATCGCTTGCCTTGACTGTGGAGTGGTGCGCGTTTGCTGCCGCTCAGGATGCTTTTCCCCGCGCCGATTGCGCCATGGCCTCGACGGCTTCGCGCGTGGTCAGAAATTCCGCGCCCAGTGACTGCAGTTCATCGAGCGCGCGGCGCCCCTCTTCGGCGTTGATTTGCTCGATGGCGTCGCGAATGATGGAAACTTTGCGCCCGCGCTGGAGAAGTCCCCGCGCGGCGCGAATCACGCAGAATTCCGTGACCACGCCGAACACGAAATATTCCGCATCTTTTCCCAGGCGGCTGACGAGCAAGCCGGCGCGAGGATTATCGAAAACATCCAGCGTCTGCTTCTCAAAAATCACTTGCGGCACGCGATCGAGCGGCGGCAGCGGGCTCGCCGCCGGATCGTTGGGAATGGTCAGCGCATTTTGCGCCAACCCCTCCGAGAGAATTCGCGCGCCGGGCGTGCCCTTGACGCAGTGCACAGGAAACGTTTGAAACTCGGGATCGTCGGGCGTGTGCGCGTCGCCGCTGGACACGATGAAGGTTCCGGCGGAGTGCGCCGCTTCGATCAGGCTTTTAATGTGTGGAATGATTTTTTCCGCTCCCGGCACATACAATTTCCCGCCGGGCAGCATGAAATCCGCCTGCACATCCACTTCCCAGAGAACGATGCTTCGCGCGGCCATGACGGGATGAATCCTCCCGGAATCCTCAAATTCTATTTTAGCGCCGAACGCCGGATGCGGCGGCGCACCTTTTCGAGCATGGATTCAAGGCGCTTGCTGTATAGCACGGGGTAGGCGGCGGAACGCCCGAGCGCGCGATATTTTTTGGGCAGCCGCGCGAGTCCCGCCATGCAGCGATCGCGCAACTGGCAAATGGGTTCGGGAGGAGCAAGGCGCTTGCCATGGCGCATCACTTCGATGAGCAGCGGCGCGCCGCCATTTGCGGATTCGCCATCGAGCGCGATGCGATCGCGTTTCCATTCGCCATTCGCGGCGGAATCGCGGAAGACCTGCTTGCGGCCGGGATAGGTGACTTTGGCGCGGCTGAGTTTTGCGGCCCCGCGTAATTTTCCGTCGCGCTCAACGACCACCAGTTTATAGATCAGATTCAGGTGCGGGGCGTCGCCGGGAGTAGCCAGCGCCGTGCCCACGCCAAAGGCGTCAATGGCCGCGCCCTTGGCCAGAAGTTCGGTGATGCGCGCCTCGTCCAGATCCCCCGAAGCGAAAATTTTCACGTCCTTCCATCCCGCGCCGTCCAGTTGCCGCCGCACCCAGCGGCTGTCCTTGGTCAGATCGCCGCTATCGAGCCGCACGCCCGCGGGTTTGCGCCCCATGGAAATTATTTTTTTCACGGCGTTGCGCACGTCGTAGGTGTCCAGCAGCAGGACGGAATGTTCCGGAAAGGCGTCCAGAAATTGCCGGAAGGCGTCGGCCTCATTTTCATGGGCCATGACCCAGGAATGCGCCTGCGTCCCGTACACGTCGATTCCGAAAAATTGCCCGGCGAGAACATTGGAAGTTCCCTGGCAGCCGCCGATGGAAGCGGCGCGCGCGGCCATCAAGCTGGCCAGAGGTCCGTGAGCGCGCCGCGCGCCGAATTCCACCACCTGGCGTCCTTGCGCCGCGGTGGCCACCCGTGCGGCCTTGCTGGCGATCATGGTCTGGTAACTTATTGTGGAAAGCAGGTACGTTTCCATGATCTGGCCCTGAATAATCGGGGCATGGACGCGCAGCAGGGGCTCGCCGGGGAACACCAATGTTCCTTCGGGCATGGCCCACACGTCGCCGGTGAAGCGAAACGTCGCGAGATACTCGAAAAATTCCTCGCGAATGTGGCGGAAAGCGGGATGGCGGCGCAAATAGGAAATCTCGTCCGGCGTGAATTGAACTTTTTCGAGGAAATCGAGGGCTTGTTCCAGTCCCGCGGCCACCAGGTAATTCCGGTGGGGAGGGAGATGGCGGACGAAGAGTTCAAAGGTGGCGTCGGCTTCAAAGCGGGTCTGCAGGTAGCCCGCCGCCATGGTCAATTCGTAGAGATCGGTCAAAAGCCCGGAATGTTCGCGCATGACTCTCTTTCGCCGGCGGTGTCACGCGCCGCGGAAGCTCGATTTTCTCATGCAGAGGCGCTAATTTTTGAAGATTTCGTGCGGCACACGGCGGCGGTTCGGGCGCAAACAGGATCAAAAGACAAAAACCCCCAAGCCTCCGTCCCGCATGCGGGACCGGGCGCGCTTGGGGGTTAAGCCTTCGAACTCGGCGCCGAAAAAAAGACTACTTGAGTGCGGCGTCCTTAAACGCCTTTGCGGCGCGCAAGCGAACCACGGTCTTGGCCTTGATCTTGATGGCTTCGCCCGTCGCCGGATTGCGGCCCATGCGCGCCTTGCGGTGCGCTTTCACGGCGCGGCCAATTCCGGGAATTACGAACTTGCCCGCTCCCCGGGTTTCTTTCACGGCGAGCTTGAAGAGTTCGTCAAAAAAAGAAGCGATCTGTTTCTTCGAGACCGGCTTCTCTTCGGTGCTTACTTTTTCGGCCAGGGTCGCAATGATCTTGGACTTGCTCAGCGGATTTGCCATCGAATTCCTTTTCCTCCTCAGGTGTAATTGCTCATCGGCCCGGGCGTTCCGGATGCCGCGAGGCACTATAGCTGTACTGGCGGGGGAAACGCAAGTGGAAACAATCAAAAAACCCCGAAAAAACGGGGTTTTCGCGGAGCGTGCAAAAATGGGAAACGCTTCTTACTCCGCCGCGAGACTCTGATAGAAAAGAGCCACGGCCTTGATGCCGCCGAAATAATTTTCCAGCGCGATGTGTTCGTCCGGAGCATGCGCGTTTTCATCCGGCAATCCGAATCCCATCAACACGCAGGGAACTTGAAACGTGTCGTGCATTTGAGTGACGAAGGGAATCGAGCCGCCTTCGCGGATGAACACCGCCTTTTTCCCGAATCCGCTTTCCAGCGCGCGCTTGGCTTTTTGAAAAATCGGATGCGAATAGGGCGCCACCCATGGTTTGCCGGTGCTCAACACTTGGAACTGGCACTTCACCGTTTTCGGCAGCAGTTTGCGAATGTGGCGCTCCACCAGCCGCGCGATTTTTGCGGGATCCTGATTCGGCACCAGGCGCGTGGAAAGTTTCGCGGCGGCCTTCGAGGGGATCACCGTTTTCGCGCCTTCCCCCGTGTAGCCGCCCCAGATGCCGTTGATTTCCAGCGTAGGCCGCGTCCACAACTGTTCGACGATGGTGAAGCCCTTTTCTCCGCACAAGGCCGGAGCGCCCACGGTCTTGCGAAATTCTTTTTCCTTCCAGGGAAGCGCGTTCAGCGCCTTGCGTTCCTCGCGCGGGAGGGCCGCCACATCATCGTAAAACCCCGGCACGGCGACATGAAAATTCTTGTCGTGCAGCTTGGCGATGGTTTCGGCAAGTATCGTGATGGGATTGGGAACGGCTCCGCCAAACACGCCGGAATGCAAATCCTGCGCCGGCCCGGTGATTTCGACCTGATAGTAATTCAGCCCGCGCAACCCGTAGGTGATGGACGGCACGCCTTTCGCCAGCATCGAAGTGTCGGAAACAACCAGGGCGTCGGCTTTCAACCGCTCGCGGTTCTGGCGCACAAAATCCCACAAGCTCACGCTGCCGACTTCTTCTTCTCCTTCAATCATCACTTTGATGTTGAACGGAAGTTTTCCGCCGGTTTTGTGCAGCGCTTCGAGCGCCTTCAAATGAATGTGCACCTGCCCCTTGTCATCGGCCGTGCCGCGGCCGTAGAGGTTGCCGTCGCGCACCATGGGATCGAAGGCCGGAGTGGTCCACAGCTCCAGAGGCTCGGCGGGCTGCACGTCATAATGCCCGTAAAAAAGGATGGTGGGTTTTCCCGGCGCGCGCAGCGATTCGCCATACACCAGCGGATGCATTTTCGTGGGGGTGATGGCCACATTTTCAAGTCCCGCGGCGCGCATCTTCTCCGCCACCCAAGCAGCGGCGCGCTCGATATCCGGCTTGTGCTCGCTTTTGGCGCTGACGCTCGGAATGCGCAAAAATTCCTTCAATTCGCTCAGATGATCGTCACGCCGCGCTTCGATATGGTCGATTAAGGTCATGGAAGGCTCCCACACGCGAAAATTTCGATCCCGCAAATCGTGCGCATCATTGTCGACGAGTCACTATAAGACGGAAATCCCCCGCATCGAAATCGAAATATCAAGAAACCTAACGCAAGGTTAGCAAGCTTACAACACAAGGAGCTTTTTGGGCACTTTCCGGGAGCGCGCGATTGACTCAAAGGGCTGCGCGGCGCACGATACCCACATGAATACCCCGTCATCACAGACTCCCGCGTCGGCTAGCGACCAGCGGCGCAGTTCCCGCATGTTTACGCGCATCCCGGTGCGCGCCTCAGGCAAGGACGTGGAGGGGCGCAAGTTCCGCGAGAACAGCCAGACCATCGTGATCAACGCCCACGGCGGGTTGCTCTATTTGCACGAATCGCTCGAACTGGGCGCGGACCTCACGCTGATCAATCCGGTTACGGAAGAGGAGCAGGAATGCCGGGTGGTTTACGTGGGAGACACTTCGGAGAAAGGCACGCGCATCGGAGTTGAATTTCATGCGCCCAGCCCGCATTTTTGGGGGGTGGATTTTGCCCCGCAGGATTGGCCCGCGCGCTTGCCCGGCCACCCCATCCACTGATTTTCCCTCTTTGCCGCGCGCTTCTTGGATACAACTTTCCGATATTTCGAATCACGCGCGAACGCTGAAATTATTTTGCCGCGGCCGGCCTGGCGTACGAGGATAGGTCTGTGGCGGACCAGTCGCCATTGATGATTTCCTTGCGGATTTGCGCGGGAGTCTGGCCCTTGCGGGTCTGATTGTAACTAAAGACCGCTTCCTTCTTGCAGACGTCGCAGAAAGAGCCGTGGCGGTCGGTGTAACAATCGAGCAGGCTCTTGTGGCCGACTTCCTTGTCGCAGCCGCAATAGCAAGGTTCCTGGTAGAGAACTTTTTTGATTTTGGCGGCGAGCGCGTAAATATTCCGCGACTCTTCTTCCTGGAATTGCGCGGGATCGAGCGTGCCCGGCAGCGTCACATGCGCCGCGCTGGCATGATAAGGCGGAACGGCCGGCTTGCCTGCCGTTGCGGTATCCGTGGAGGTGGCCTGCGAATTCTGCGCTCGCGCAACTCCCGATCCGCAGAGGCTCGCGCCCAGAACGCATGCGATCCCGAGCGCCGTCATCCGGAAATTCGATGCCATGTTTGCCATGCCTCCCGCTGAAAATTTCTATGCGCCTGCTTGCCGCGAATCGCAGGCCCGCTGGCACTTTCGCGATTACAATTTCCGTCGAGAATCGTATCACAATCGGGCGAAGTCGATTGCGTTTTGCGGTTTCCGCCGCCATCAAATTTAACGCGCGGAACGTGCGTCGCGCATTCTTAACAGGCAGCTTCGCGGGCTTGCACAGTTTCAACCGGCGGGCGAAACCACGCCAGCGCGCCCAGAACCAGGGCCGCCGGGAAGCAGACAATCAAATAGCGCGGCTCCACGGTCTGCAATTGCGTCAGGAACGCGGTTCGAATCACGAGAACTATTACTAGAAACTCCACGGCCGGATGCCGTCGCCAGCGCCAGGCTCCCGCGAGAGCAAGCCCCGCATAAATAAAATTCAGAATTCCGAATCCCAGCGTCACGCTGAATGCGGCTGGATTTTCCCGCCATTTTTCCCCCGGTGGCCAGAGATCGCGGGAATAGGGAAGCAGTTCGACGCGCGGCGTGAACCAGAGCATCCAGGCGCGCGTGAGAGGAATGCAGACATAAGTGCACAGGGGATGGCGCGCGGTGCGTTCGCGAGCCAGCAGCGCAAATTGATGATCAAGCGCAGGAGTCATATCCCAGCCGTGGTTGTAGCCAGCCAGCAAATCCGCCACGCGGTTGCGCTCATCCGTCGAGTCGAACGCGGAGGAGGGAAGAGTCTCGATGCGAATCGGCGCTTTCCCGAGTCTCCACGACACCAGGTACGCCTGGTCGAAGCGATTCATCCAGGTCTTGGTCCAGGCGAAGACGCCGCGCGGGATGAAATCGCCCTGGGTCTGCGCATAACGCGGTGCGAGAAATTCGATGCGGCCGAGTGTGCGCGCATTGCGCGCCGCCCAGGGCATCAGGACCAGAATCAGGCCGGCCGCCATCCACGCGGATGCCAGAGTCAATTTTGGCCAATCCACGCGGCGTCTCCAGTGAATGCCCAGAAAAATCAGCGCGGCGATCAGTAGCAGCGGCGATTCCGGACGAACGAGCGTATCCAATCCGATGACCCCGCCGCACACAAGAAAAATTCCCGCGGTGCGATATACGGAATTCGGCCGCGCGTCCTTGCCGGGAATTGCCGAATCGATTTCCGCTGGCGCGATGGCACGAATAAAAATCAGGATCGCCAGCATGGCCAGAAAAGTGGCGAGAATTTCCGTCATCACCACCGCCGAATAATTCGCGGTGAACGGGCAAAGCGCGGCCATCCAAAGCGCGACGGTTGCGGCGTTTGCCGGCTGTGAATCGAGCGTGTGCTCCGGCGCAAATGATGAGTTGCGATGATCGAACGAGCGTGTCGCGAATGGCGATGCGATGCGTCCGGCAATCACGGCCGCGAGCCAGCATGTGCCCAAGTCCAGAACGGCCTGAACGATGCGCACAGCTTCTCGCGCGCGGCCCAGCATCGCGTAAATCGCCGCAAGAAATGCCGGATATCCCGGAACGCGCATGTCCACCGGGGTCAGTTGCCCGTGAACGAAAAGCCCGTAGACGCCGTGATGCAACCAATTGCGCGCCAGTTCTTCATAAAATTTCGTGTCGCCGGATGAAAACGGAAAATGAAAAATAAAATACAGCCGCAGCGCGAGCCCCGCGGCCATGGTCGCGGCGAAATGCATCGGAGAAACAAGTCCCGCGATGCGCGTTCGTCGAATCAATCAGCCTCCCGGTGGCGCGAATCGTTCGCACTTCAGCGAGCGCGCGCCACTCGATCCTAACATTACGCCAGTTCCGGCGATTATTCGCGGATGCCATTATCCGCCGCCGCAAAATTCCAAAATGCGTGAAGCCGACAGCGATTTCGCCGGCGCAATTTTTATGCAATGCGATATTTAATCCAGGTAATGCACTTCGGCTTGCGCGGCGAGCCGGGCGGCGGCCTCCTCCGGCGTGATGTCCCGCTGCGGTCCGGCCAGGAGTTCGTAGCCCACCATGAATTTTTGAATGGTTGCGGAGCGCAGCAGGGGCGGCAGAAAATGCGCGTGGAAATGCCACGCGGGCACTTCACCCTGGCCCGATGGGCGCTGGTGCAGGCCGAACGAGTAGGGAAATGGCGCTGCGAATAAATTGTCGTAGCGGATCGCCGCCCGCCGCAAGACATCGCCGAAATCGGCCTGATCTTCGCCGTTGAATTCAAGCAGCGAGCCCATATGGCGTTTGCTCAGAATCATCATCTCGAACGGCCAGACCGCCCAGAAGGGGACCAGCGCCACGAAGCCGCGATTTTCAAAAATCACGCGCTGTTTTTGGGCGATCTCTTCCCGCAAATAATCGCAGAGAAGGCATGCATTTTTCTCTTCGCGATACGCTTGAAGCGATTCGAGCTCGCGGCGCGGCAAATTGGGCACCGAGCTTCCCGCCCAGATTTGGCAGTGCGGATGAGGATTGCTGGCTCCCATCAATGCGCCGCGATTTTCGAAAATCTGGACGTGGCGAATCCACGCCAGCGCTTCGAGCGCGCGCGTTTCGCGCGTCCATGTTTCCACCACTGCGCGCATTTCCACGGCGCTCATGCGGGCCAGGGTCAAATCGTGGCGCGGGGAGAAACAAACCACGCGGCAAACGCCGGACTCGGATTGCGCGTTCAAAATAGGTCCGCTCGCCGGCGATTCACCGGCCGATTCCGCCGGCAGCAGCGCCGGAAAATCATTGTCGAATACGAAGGTGGAATCGTAATTCGGGTTGCGATGTCCGTCCGCTCTCGCATTGCCGGGACAGAGGTAGCACGCGGGGTCATACGCCGCGCCCGGCGGTTCCGCGCTCTTTTCGACTTTGCCCTGCCAGGGACGCTCGGTGCGCTGCGGCGAAACGAGGATCCATTCGCGAAGCAGCGGGTTGAACCGGCGATGCGGCTTATTCCAAAAGGTGTTCGTGTCCATGCCTGTCCGCAGGAAATGCAAATTCAAGAAACTTCCCCGGCTCCTTCCGCCGCTTGCACGGCGAGAATTTCAGGTTGAATTCCGGTGCGGTGAAAATATTCCTCTGCGACGGCCGCCGTGAAGGCGGGAACGGCCTGCGAGCGCACGACATTGATCGTGGCTCCGCCGAATCCGCCGCCGGACATGCGCGCGCCAAGAACGCCTTCCTGTCCGCTGGCGATTTCCACCATGGCGTCGAGTTCGCGGCAACTCACTTCGAAATCGTCGCGCAAGCTGCGGTGCGATTCCGCCATCCATCCGCGGAGTTCCGCAACGGAGCCGCGCCGCAATGCGGCGGCGGTTTTCTGCGTCCGCGAGTTTTCGGTGACAACGTGGCGGCATCGCCGGTAAATTACCGGAGGCAGCAAGCCCTTGTGTTGCTCGAGTTCATCGAGTGAAACATCGCGCAGCGCCTCGGCCCGCGGCAGGACGCTGCGAAGAAGGCGCAAACCCTCCTGGCATTCCGCGCGCCGCTGATTATATTCGTTGGCGGCCAGCGCGTGTTTGACCATGGTGTTGCATACCACCAGCGACACGCCTTCCGGCAACGGAATGGCTTCGGCGCCGAGCGACCGGCAATCCAGCAGCAGAGCATGCCGGAATTTTCCGTGGCAGGCAATGAACTGATCCATGATTCCGCAGCGCGCTCCCACAAATTCGTTTTCCGCGCGCTGGCAAAGCAAAGCGATTTTCGTGCGATCCAGTTGCGCGTCCGCCAGGTGCAGCAGCGCCAGGGCCGTAGCCACTTCCACCGCCGCGGAAGAACTTAGCCCGGAGCCCAGCGGCACGTCTCCCGCGATATAAAGGTTGCAGCCCGTCGGGCGATGCCCCGCCTGCGCAAGCGCCCAGGCCACGCCCAGGGGGTATGCCGCCCAGCCGTTCCTTGGCCAGGAGGATTTATCGTCCAGGCTCGCTTCCACTTGCTCCTCGAAATTTTCGGAATAAATTGTCAGCGCGCGGTCGGCCCGGGGAGAAGCCGCCACCCAGCAGGAAAGATCAATGGCCGCGGGCAGCACGAATCCTTCGTTGTAGTCGGTGTGTTCGCCGATCAGATTGACGCGCCCCGGCGCGCGAAATAATTTTCCGCGTTCGCCAAAATGTTTGTGGAAACTTTGCGCGACTCGCTCAGGCCAATGAACTCGCGCGTTGGTCATGGCGAGCGCCGCACGGGATGCATGAGAGTGGCGGGGCGCGGCGAAAGCACGGGAGGAACGGGCGGAAAGGGAAGAGCGGGCAGAGCAAGGAGTACGGGGAGATCGGCGAGAACGAGAGGGTCACGGAGGCGCGATAAATTGTTTCGGTTTTCGCTCTTCCGATTTTTTGTGAACGTTCGCGCGCGCGATGGCATGCCCGCCAGAATATCATCCCGATAATTGCCGGAGGAAACGGAAATGCTTGCGGCTCATTCGTGTCGCGCCGCGCCGCCTCGCCGCTAAATCCGTCGCCGCTGAAGCAAGGCGCCTCCGCCACGGTCGTCGCCGCGCAAGCGCGCCGGCGCCGCGAAAGCGCGCGATTGCCGGGCAGCACTGTCGCGAAAACGGCGCGCACGTTACAATCATTCCCGGCGCACGCCCCGGAGGGGTGGGTGAGCGGTTGAAACCGGCGGTCTTGAAAACCGTTAGGCCTGAAAGGGTCTCGTGGGTTCGAATCCCACCCCCTCCGCCAGAATTTTCGCGATGCGGCTAAACCACGGCGGCGCAAGCTCCGGCGGCTGCGGCAAGAGCGGCTGCGGCATTCGACGGCTGCGGCATTTTGGCATCACTACCTGCCGGTAAATTTCTCGCGGCATCCGCACCCAGCGACAAATTCTCGATTTGGCGTAAGCCGCTGCGCCGGCAGACTGCCGCGCCTTCGGGTTATACATTCGCATGACGCTCAGAACTTCCGCACTTTCGGCGCATCTGGTCCTGTAAAATTTCTTCAGGTGCCCCCGGGATGAAGCTTTCGCGGTCTTCCACGATAATTCTTGCCGCCTGGATTCTGTTTGTAGGCGGCTACTTGCTGGGATCGATTGCCATCCCGCGCGGGCGCTCGCTCACGGTCTTCGGCGATCTGGCCGAATGCATTGTTCCGCTCTTTGCCAACACCTGCCTCCTGATGAACGCCGCTTCCGCTTACCGCCGCCGCAATGCTTTTTGGATGTTGCTGGCGCTGGGCTGCACGCTATGGCTTGCGGGACAACTGGTCTGGACGTATCTCGAACTGCAAACCGGCCATGCGTACGTGAGCCCTTTCGCCGGGGACCTCCTCTTTTTTCTACATACCGTGCCGTTCATGGCCGCCCTGGCGCTGATGCCTCACGCGCGAAAAATGGGAGAGGTGCTGCGCTACGGATTCCTCGATTTGCTGCTGCTGGGAATTTTGTGGCTGTACATTTATTTTTTCGCGGTGATGCCGTGGAAAGATGTGTGGCCCAATCCGGAATTGTTTCGGTCGCGCGACCTGGGGATTTACGTCATTGAAAACATGGTGGTGGTCATCGGCTTCGGCATCCTCTTCCTGCGAACCCACGGAAAATGGCGGGCCATTTACGGGCACCTGTTTGGAGTCATGTCGCTTTACGTGGTTGGATTTCTCTGGGCAGAAGTGGGTTTCAGGAAGGGAGTGCTCTACTCGGGAAGCATTTATTCCGTTCCATTCATCGCGGCGTTTGTCTGGCTGGGAACCACGGGAATCCTGGCCTACCGTCTGGCGCCCGAGCCGGAACCGCCGCGCACCACGATTCGCCGTGACACGCAATGGCCGGCGCAGGCGACCATGGGCGGGGTGCTGGCGCTTCCGGTGCTGGCGGTGTGGGCGGTGTTTATCAGCGAGGCTCCGCAAGCGGTGCGGGATTACCGCCTGATGGTGACTCTGGTGACGATGGTGGCCGGCACGGCGCTGGTATTTTTCCGCCAGCACCTGGTTTATCAGGAGCGCACTTCGCTGGTGCAGGAGCTTTCGGGTTCGCTTGACAACGTCAAGCGCCTGCAGACCCATTTCGTGCAATCGGAGAAGCTGGCGTCACTCGGGCAATTGGCGGCGGGCGCCGCGCATGAAATCAATAATCCGCTGACCGCCATTTTGGGCTATGCGGATTTATTGACGGTGGAAAACGAGCCGCAGACGCGCGCCTATTCCCTGGGCGAAAAAATTCGCGAGCAGGCGCGGCGCACCAAAACGCTGGTGAACAACCTTCTGAGTTTCGCGCGCCAGGTTCCCGCCGAAAAACAGCTTCTGGATCTCGGCACGGTCCTGGCCGGCGCGGTGCAGCTTCGCAATCTGGACCTGCGCGAAAAAAATATTCGCATCGATCTCGAAAGCCGCAGCATTCTTCCCGCGGTGCGCGGAGATCCCAACCAATTGCTGCAGGTCTTTTATCACCTGATCAGCAACGCCGTGGACGCCATGGATACCTCGGGCGGAGGCGTTCTGCTGATCCGCACGCTGCGCGAACGCGACCTTGTGGTCATCGAGTTTTCCGATACCGGGCCGGGCATGAGCGAGCCGGAAAAAGTTTTCGATCCTTTCTACACCACCAAGCCTGTCGGCAAGGGCACGGGCCTGGGCTTGAGCATTTGTTACGGGGTAATGCAGGAGCACGGCGGGCGCATCATTGGTTTCAACCGTCCCGAAGGCGGCTGCACATTCCGCCTGGAGCTTCCGGCCGTGCTGGGAACTTTTCCGACGTCTTCGCTGCCGCCCTCGGCCGTTCATTCGCGCTGATGAAGTGCGCCGGGCCGCCCCGCTCTCCCCGGCGATAGCGGCGTTTTCCATGATTGTGCTAAAGTCGCGCATTCGATGGACACTCCCGCCATTGCCACCGAATCCTTGACGCGCCGCTTCGGCGAATTGAACGCCGTCGAAGACGTCAACCTGCGCGTCGCGCCCGGCCAATTCTTCGGATTTCTGGGTCCCAACGGCGCGGGAAAATCCACCACCATCAAGATGCTCACCGGCTTGCTCGCTCCTTCGAGCGGCCGCATTGAAATTCTCGGCTTGGACCTCGAGAAAAATCCCGTGGAAGTAAAGCGCCAGATCGGAGTGGTGCCGGAAGGCCTTGCGCTTTTCGGTCGCCTCACAGGAGCCGAATATTTGAATTTTTCGGCGCGTATGTACGGGCTGGACCGCGCAACGGCGGCCAAGCGAACCTCCGAGCTTCTGGAATTCATGCAACTCGCGGATCAGCCGAAAGCTTTGGTCACCGACTATTCCCACGGCATGCAGAAAAAACTGGCCATGGCCGCGGCGGTGATTCATGGGCCTAAAATCCTTTTTCTCGATGAGCCGTTCGAGGGCGTGGACGCCGTCGCTTCGGTGACGCTGAAAGCCATGCTCCAGCGCATGATCGCGCGCGGCGCCACGATTTTCCTTACATCGCACGTCCTGGAAATCGTCGAACGCCTGTGCAGCCATCTGGCCATCATTCATCGCGGGAGGCTGGTGGCGCAGGGCTCGCTCGAGGAATTGCGCGCGGGTGTGGAATCGCAAGCCGCCGCGGCCCTGCCGGGCGGGCAAGAAGGCCCTGCGGCGCCGATTGCCGCCGGTGAAAAGCTCACGCTCGAGCAAATTTTCCTGCGCATCGTGGGCGGAACACGCGCCACCGATCAGGAACTTTCATGGCTGGGCTGAGCCTTTCTCCATCCACGCGCGACCAGCTTGCCGCCATCGCGCGAGTGCGCTGGCAGCTCTTCAGCCATTCGTTGCGGACTGTTCGCGGGCGCCTGGAATTGGTTTCGCGAATTCTCGCCGGAATTTCCTTCGGCGTGCTGGGCCTGGGCGGAGCGGTGGGCATCGGCATCGCCTCGTGGTATTTCCTTTCCCACGGGAAGTCTGAGCTGATCGCCCTGCTGCTGTGGCCCATTCTGCTTTTCTGGCAGATTTTTCCGGTGATGGCCACGGCCTTCACGGAGAATATCGATTCCTCGAACCTGCTGCGTTTTCCGCTCAGTTTTCCCGGCTATTTTCTGGTGCGCATGGTGTACGGCTCGCTCGATCCTTCCACGGCCATCGGCAGCCTGTGGCTCCTCGCCATGGCCGTGGGCGCGGGACGTGCGGAAGCGCGCCTGTTTCCGTGGGCCTTGACGGTCTGCGCGGCGTTTGCGCTGATGAATATTTTGCTCGCGCGCATGATTTTTTCCTGGCTCGAGAGATGGCTCGCCAGGCGCCGCACGCGCGAAATCATGGGCGTGCTGTTTCTGGTGGTGGTCATCGGATTCCAATTCATCGGCCCGGCGGTCAATCATTTCGGCAAAGGCTCGGACGTGGCACTAACTCGCGCCGCAGGCCAAATGCTGCCCGTCGAGCGGATGCTTCCGCCGGGACTCGCGGCGGCCTCGATGGCGGATGCGCAGGCGGGAAGTTGGACGCATGCGCTGGGATCGTTCACCCTGCTCTGTGGCTACGGAGTCGCATTTCTTTGGCTGCTGAATTTCCGGCTGCGCGCGCAATATCTTGGCGAAAATTTGAGCGAAGGGATGGCCCGCGTCGCGCCACAAAAACAAAAAGGTGCGATTCAGGAGGGATGGAGCGCCGGAGGAATTCCCGCTCCGGTCATGGCCGTTCTCGAAAAGGAATATCGCTATCTTTCGCGCAGCGGTCCCATGCTGTTCACTTTGGTCATGCCTGTGGTGATTCTTTTGATTTTTCGCGTCGCGCCCACCAATTCAGGCAAGGCCAATACGTTTTTGCTGCATGCCCCGAACCTGGCTTTCCCGGTGGGAGCCGCCTACGCGCTGCTGGTGCTCACCAATCTGATTTACAATGTTTTTGGAGCCGACGGTCCGGGTATCCAGTTTTTCTTCATGGCGCCTGTTCCGTTTCGCGAAATACTTTTGGGCAAGAATCTGACGCATGCCCTGGTGTTGGTCATCGATACGCTTCTGGTTTGGGTGGGAGTGGTGCTGCTGTTCCGTCCGCCGGCGCTGGAGATTACGCTGGCCACCATCGCCGCGCTGCTTTTTGCGCTTCCCGTGAATCTTGCCGCCGGAAACATTCTTTCGATCTACTCTCCGAAGAAATATGATTACAGCACGCTCGGGCGGCAGAGGCTGGGCGGCACTTCGGTCCTGCTGAGCATGGGAATTCAAATGGCCGTGTTCGCGCTGGCGGCGCTGGTGATGTTCCTCGCAATTCATTTCCATGCCGCGTGGGTGGCCACTCCGGTATTTCTTGTGCTTGCGGCTGGCTCGTTTACAGGCTATGCGTTGGTGCTTAGCCGCGCTGAAAAAATCGCACTCGATCATCGCGAAACTCTGATTTCCACGCTCTCACGCGCTTGAACCGGGCGCCCAAGAAAGATGCGCGTCCTCCAGGCGATGCGCCGAGCCGTGCCGCCATCGTTTTCAATTTGATCCGGTGAATTGCATGCGGTACATTCGGCGCGCCCCAATTTTGATCTCACGAGGAAGGGAAGGCCTGCCATGATCCGGAAAATATTTGCGTATTTTGCTGCTTCCTTTTTGTGCGTCGTGCTGGGATGTCCTGGCGCTTGCATGGCTCAATCGCGCGCTTCCCAACCGGCCGCGGATAACCAGAAAGCGTTGCTCCGCGCACTCGTGGAAACTCCCTCCGTTTCGGGCTACGAAAAACCGCTCACGGAAATCATTCGCGCGGAATTGAAATCCTTTCATCCCTCGGAAGACAACATCGGCGATTTGACGGTGACCCTCGGCAGCGGCTCGCCGCACCGGCTGATCGTCACGCCGATGGATGAGCCGGGATTCGTGGTCAGCGACATCACGGATGATGGCTATCTGCGGGTGCAGCGTCTGCCGCAATGGAGCTTGCCGCTGATGTTTACGGAACTGTACGCCGCGCAGCCCGTCTGGGTGCGCACATCGGGCGGCGCGCGGATCAATGGAGTGGTGGCCGGGCCGTCCATCCACCTGACTTCGATTGGCTCGGGTCCCGCGAAACTGACGAACCTCGACGAAATGTATATTGATGTGGGAGCAAGCTCGGCTGCCGAAGTGCGCAAGGCCGGCATAGACGTGCTGGACCCGGTGACGTTGAATCGCCGGCTGATGGTCCTCGGAAACGAAGAATTCGCCGGCCCTTCCGTCGCGGATAAATACGGCGCGGTGGCGCTGATCGAAATGCTGAAGCGCCTCGACCCGAAAAAAGTGAATGGCACACTGACTGTGGCGTTTGTCGCGCAGCAAAGAACCGGCGCGAGAGGGTTCCAGCGAATTTTGAGCACCGTCCCGGCGGACGAAATGATTTACGTGGGCCGCCTGCTGCCCGGCGGGCCCATCGCCGGCGCCGAAAACTTGCATCGCGCGCCGCGGCGTGAGCCGGGTAGCGGAGTGTTGGTGGGCGTGGCGCAGACCGACGGAGAGCTTGCGGGCTTTTCAAGCGAGCTAAAAAAACTTGCGGACGCAAACAACATTCCCTCGGCCGTGGATTATTCTGCGGACCTGATTCCGCGCAGCTACCTTCCTCCTCCGGCGTATCCCGCGAAATGGGCGCACCTGGGAATCGCCGCGGCATGGCCGGATACGCCCGCGGAAACCATTAGTTCCGCTGATATGCAGGCGTTGCTTTCTCTTCTCGGTGAGTATGCCGGAGGACTGCTGCCCGCAACGCCCGCTGAAGATAAAGCTCCTGCCGAAACCCGCGCAAGCGGATCCGATCTGCAAAATCTCGTCGAATTGTATGGCGTGAGCGACCATGAAGCCGCGGTGCGCAAATTTATACAGAGCCGTCTTCCCGCATGGGCCAATCCGGAAACCGATGATGCCGGCAACCTGATCCTCCACGCCGGAACCGTTCCCGCGGGATCCAAAGCGCCCAAAATACTCATCGTCGCGCACATGGATGAAATCGGTTTCACGGTGAAGTCCATTGCCAAGGACGGAAGCCTCGAACTCAGCGATGCAGGAGGAGGCGAACCCAGTTTTTTTCTCGGCCATCCCGCGCTGATCCACTCCGCAAATGGAGATCACGATGCGGTGATGGAGCTGCCCGACGCCTGGGAGCGTCCGGATTTCAATTGGGAAGGAAAGCCGGGCATGGCCATTCGCGCGGATGTGGGAGCGCGATCTCCTGAGGAAGTGGCGCGGATGGGCATCCAGGTCGGCGATCCCGTCACCATTCCCAAGGCCTATCGCAAACTTTTGGGCGCGCGCGCCAATGGCCGGAGTTTTGACGATCGCGTGGGCGACGCCGCATTGCTCGCCGCCGTGCAATCGCTGGGAGGCCCGCTGAAGAATCGCGATGTAATCTTTGTGTGGTCAACGGGAGAAGAATTGGGCCTGGTGGGCGCGGCGAAACTCGCCAAGCGGCTGGCCGGCGAGGGCCACATGCCCGAGTACGTTTTTGCCGTGGACACTTTCGTCAGCTCGGATTCTCCCATCGAATCGAAACGCTTTGGCGATGCGCTGCTCGGGAAGGGTTTTGTGATTCGCGCCGTGGACAATTCCAATATCGTGCCGGGAGAACTGGTGGAAAAAGTGCTTCGACTGGCGCGCGCGAGTCAGATTCCGGCGCAATACGGGGTCACCGGAGGAGGGAACGACGGCTCGGCGTTTGTGCGTTACGGCGCGACGGATATCGCGCTGGGATGGCCGCTGCGCTATTCGCATTCGCCGGCGGAAGTGATTGACACGCGCGACGCCACGGCGCTCGGACGCATTGTTGCGGCCATCGCCAAAGGCTGGAACTGAAACCGCGATTCGTCCCTTTTTCGTCCGGCTGGCTGAGAACCATGGGCGCGCGCAATTCCCGCGGTCTGCTATAATCCCGCGCCGTGGCTGAACAGCACTTCAAACCGCCGAAACACATCGTCGTCGAAGGCCCCATTCGCGTGGGCAAATCGACACTGGCCAAAGTGCTGGCCGAACGCATGCACGCGCGGCGCATTTTTGATTGCGAAGACAATCCCTTCCTCGCGGATTTTTACAATGAAAAGCCGGGTTCGGCCTTTCGCGCGCAAATGTATTTTCTGCAGGACCGCCATCGCCGCCTGATCGACGCGCGGCCGGATGAATCCGCGGCGCCCATCGTCAGCGACTTCCTTTTCGAGAAGGACAAAATTTTCGCGTATCTCAATTTGGGCGATGAAGAGCTGAAACTCTATGAGCGCTATTTCGATATGTTGGCGCCTTCCATCCCCCCGCCCGACCTGGTGATCTACCTGCAAGCCAAGCCGGAAGTGCTGCGCAAGCGCGTCTCGAAGAAGGGCGATCCTTCCGAGACGCAGGTGTCCGGGGAATATCTGGAGGCTGTGGCGCGGGCCTACGAGCATTTCTTCTTTCGCTATTCCGCTTCGAACCTGCTGGTGGTAGATACCTCGGAGATCGATTTCGTCGAACGCAACGCCGATTTGCAGGAACTGCTGCGGCGTTTGCGCCAGCCCGTCAAGGGCACGCAATATTTCCTGCCTTTAGGACAAGGTTAGGGAGAATTCACGCCGCGGGTAAATGGGGTGCGCCCGGAGACGGACTCCATGGGGGGAAGCCCGCCCCCGGACGCTGGGGGAAAAACAGCCAGGGTAAAAGCCAAATCCTCAGATGAAATTATGCCGCCTTATGCGGGCCCGTCAGCCGGTGGCGCAGGATACCCAGTGTGCGGTTCACCGGATGGTTGCGGTGCAGGAACGAAAGGACCGGCGGACGCCGCACTCCGATTTTTTCCAGCGCGCGCCGGATGCGGAAATCACGCCCTGCGGAGATGAGTCCCTTTTCGAGTACCTGAATGGCGTCCGGCTGGCGTCCCGCCTGCTGGTATACCTCCGCCAGATTCAAATAGAGCTGCGCGTGATTTACTTTCATCCCTAGCGCCTCCCGGCAAAGCGCTTCGCCATCTCCAAATCGCTTTTCTGCTACGGCGGCCAGAAGGCCGGTGTAGGAAAGGTAAAAAGGATTCTTGGGCGCGATGCCCAGGGCGCGCCGTGCGTGCTGCAGCGCATCCGAGGCCAGGCCATCTCGCAGATTTTTCAAACATTCCTTGAAGTCGGACATTCCCGCGTCGGCAGGCGATGTGGTTCCAATCCAGTGGGACATAGGCTCCTTCCTCTCCCCGCAGGCACCTGCAAGGATGTTGAAGCGAGAGTAGACCCCGGCGCGCGTGATGGATATAGAACGAGTGACCAGTTTTCGGGCTAGAACGTTTCCTGTACCGATTGACAGGTGAAGATAAGGCAACAACGAATGGGCCCGCGCGAACCCCGGTTTCAGGCCTATTTCAAGGGCTTTGCCGCTCCCGGCGATTCCGCTTGTCCAACACTTCAGGCGGGATTATGCTGCGCTCGAATTCATCCTTATTTCGGGAGGCAATCCGATGAGCAATTGGACGCGCAGGAAATTTTTCTTCACCACGCTGGTGGGGGGATTGGCCGCAAGCGCCAGAAACGTTCTCGGAGCCACCATTCCCGCGAAGCTCGCGGCGCTGCCCGGAGCGGAATTCGCGGCCCGTCCAGCGCGCTCCGGAGGTTCGCGCCCGCTGATCATTTCCGCAGCCAATGGTATTGCGCATCTGGACGACGGCATGGCCGTGCTGAGATCCGGCGGAGATCCTCTGGACGCGGTCCTCGCCGTGGTCACCAAGGTGGAAGACGATCCCAACGACGATTCGGTGGGCTATGGCGGGCTGCCCAATGAGGAAGGCGTGGTGCAACTCGATGCCTGTGTGATGCACGGCCCCACGGGGCGCTGCGGAGCCGTGGGCGCCATCGAAAAAATCAAGAATCCATCGTTGGTTGCCAAGGCCATCATGGAAAAAACCAACCATATTTTCATCGTGGGTCCCGGGGCGCTGAAGTATGCCGAAGACGAAGGCTTTCAACCCATGAATTTGCTGACTGACCGCTCGCGACTGGCCTGGCTCGCCTGGAAAGCTTCGATCACGGAAAATTGGCGGCCGGGCCTCGACAGCCCCGAATGGAAACAACAACTCGCCGAGCTGCTGGACACCCCCGAACGCATGGCTTGGCGCGAACATATCGAAGACGTGGTGATGCACCCGCGGACCGGAACCATCAACTGCCTGGCGGTAAACGAAAAGGGAAATATTTGCGGCACGACCACCACCTCCGGCCTGTCCTGGAAAATATCCGGTAGGGTGGGCGATTCGCCGATTATCGGCGCCGGACTGTTCGTTGACAACGAAGTGGGCGCGGCCGGATCTACCGGGCGCGGCGAAGAGAACATCAAAATCTCGGGCGGTCATACGGTGGTGGAAATGATGCGCAAGGGGATGTCTCCCACCGATGCTTGCATCGAGGCGCTTCATCGCGTGGCCAAAAATTACAAGGCGTTCCCCGAGCGCTTGAGGCTTTTCCATCTGCAGTTTTACGCCATCAACAAGGACGGCGAATACGGGGCATCGAGCTTGTGGGGAATGCATCCCGACGGGCGGCGCGTGGAATACGCCGTGCATGACGGCAACAAGGCGCGGCTCCTGCCCACCACTCCGCTGTTCGACAAGACCGGCGGAGATTATTAGTCTGCATTCAAAGTTTCTGGATTAGTGCGCGACTTCGGACGCGAAGGCCATGCGGATGCCGCGCGCCTCGATGCGCGGAACGCCTTCGCGAAGCGCCGCGATGGTATCCGGCCGGGGATGCCCGATGGCGATGGCAAAACCGTCCCGTCGAGCGTCGCGCGCGGCCAAATCGAGTTGCGCGAGAATGGCTTCTCGCGCCGGTACGTCATCGAGAAACACTTTGCGGGAAGCCGCGGCCACGCCGAATTTTTCCGCCGTATCGTATGCCACGGTCGCTGCGGACGTCCGGCTGTCTATAAAAAACAGCCCGCGCTCATGCAGCGCGGGCATCAACTCCTGCATGAGCGTGGCATCGGAAGTCGCAAGCGATCCTTCATGATTGTTCACGCCCGCCGCGTGCGGAACCGTCGCCAGCATCCCCGCCAACAGGGAATCCACCTGCGCCGCATCCATACCCGGACGCAGTTCCACGTCCTCCTGCTTTGCGCCGCTGCCGATCGATTCCATGGGCAGATGCAGCATCACCTGCTCGCCGCGGCGATAGGCTTCTTCGGCCACTTCGGCGGAAAGCGGAAGATGCGGAATCACGGAAACCGTGAGCGGGAAAGGCAGCGCCAGGAGCGCATCGGCGGCGGAGCGGTCGTAACCCAGATCGTCGATGATCAGAACGAGTTGCGGTGCGGATTGGCCCCGCGCCGCGGATGTTCCGCGGGATGCGGGGTTCTTCGCCAAGGCTGCGGCGGGAATCACGGCATGAACCACGTCCGCTGTTTCTCCGCGAAAACCAAGCTCAAAGCGCAGCACGCCGCCCGAGGCGTTTTCGCTCAACGTCATTCCATGTCGCCGGGCGATATCGCCCAGCGCCGTGTGCAACGAGGAGGCCTCGGAAGCGGCGCCGAGCGTGACATAAACATTGTCCGCGGGGACATATCCCGTCGCGCGGTCCCAAGGAGAAGGCGCCTGCGGGCGGATGGTGATCTCGGATTTATGCGCGGTCACGCGCTGCGCGGCGGCCACCACTTCGATGGTGATTTGGCGCTTCTCGGATTTTGAAAGCGTTTTTTTCGCGCAACCTGCCAGCGAAAGCAGCGTCAAAGTTGTCAGGCACAAAGCCAGACGCGCCAAGCCGCAAATCCCGGGGCGAGCGGCCCCGGTCGAGGGATAAAATCCGCGGATTGCCTGGTGTGAAATGGTGGGCAGCGGGGCTGGGCGCCCGCGCGGCTCGTTCACGTGCGGCTACGCCGCTTTCTTGACCGGCGCGGCAGCCGATGCGCCCTGCAGAATCTCGAGGGCTTTCTTGATCACCGGATCATCGGCCGAGACCGCGCCAACAGCCACGGGCGGCGGGGTCTGATCCATTTGCGCCACCGAGTCGGTGGGAGGCGGAGCCACGGCCACCGTGGGAGCCACGCCGTCTACGGGGATTTCCTTGCCGCCGGGAGTGAAGTAATTGCCGACGGTCAAAATCAAGGCCGCGCCGTCGTCGAGCGGAATTAGCTTCTGCATGGAAGCCGTGCCGTAGGTGCGATCACCCAGCGTTTCTCCCCGGTGGTTATCGGCGATAGCCGCGGCCAGAATTTCCGCGGGCCCGGCGGTTTCGTTGCCGATCAGCACGGTGACCGGCTGATTCCAAATCACCTTCGCGGGATCGGCGGAGGAAACCGCGGTCGTCAAGGTTTGCCCCTTGAGAGTCACGATGGTCCCGGAATTCAAGAAAAGTTGCGCGGTGGAGATGCCTTCCTGAGCGTTGCCGAGCGAACAGCCGCGCAAATCGAGAATCAGCTTGTGCTGGCCATCGCGGTCGAACTGCTGCAGCGCGCCGCGAATTTCGCCGGACATGCCGGGAGTGAATTCTGGTACGCGCAGGTAGGCGATGTCTCCCGCCAGCTTATCTTCCACGAGTTTGGGTGACGGCAATTTTGTCAGCGTCAAGTCGACGTTCTGCGGCTCGGTCTTTCCGCGGCCGATCACCGAAAGTTTGACCGCCGAACCCGGCGCGCCATTCAGCAAAACCTGCGCCTGATCGATGCTCATTTGTCCGGTGGTGAAACCCGCGATTTTTTCGATGATGTCGCCGAGGCGCAAACCGGCCTTCTGCGCGGGGCTGTCCGGCAGCGTGGAAATCACACTGATGTATCCGAAACGCTTGGTGAGCGCCAGGCCCGCTTCGCCCGCGGCCTTGTTCTCGCTCTTTTCCTTGAAGTCCTTGTATTCGAGTGGGCTCAGGTAGCTCGATTCAGGGTCCAGCGAATCGAGCAAGCCGTGAAGCGCGCCGTTGGTGACCGTATGGATATTGGGGTCGTCGACGTAATCGCGTTGGATGTGTTCGAGCACTTCGCTGTAAACGGTCAGCGCGCGGTAGGCTTTGTCGTCCGAGGAGCGCGCGCGGACGTAGCCCGTAGTGACGTAAACCAGCACGATCACCGAGATTCCCACTACAATTTTTTTCGCCAGTGAACTCATGCCCTTTTCCTCTTTGTGCGCCCCGGGTTCGATGGAATCTTTCGTGTCTTCTCGGCCACAGCGATCCGCTCCGGTTTCCAGCGTTGGATGCAGGCGGCCGGCTGCGGGAAACCGCAATTATAGCATTGCGGGCGGCGCGATTTCCGGATTTAGATGAGAGGCTCCGAACCCACCCGGAGTCCCCTTATTTGTGCGCGAATCGTTCCTGCCCATGTCCCAAATCGAAGGAAGAGGATTGGGAGAGCGGCACAGCAGCCGTGATGTAGGTCTGCGAAATGCGATCCTGCCAGGTGAAACGGTCTTCATCCCACAAGGACCAGAGAAACCCGATTCCCAGCGTCGCCCCGGAAAGCAAGTAGCCAAAGCTGCGCCAGAAAAGCTGGCGCGGGTCGGCAATGCTTCCGTCCAGGCGCACGATGGTCAGTTGGCGGAGCTGCATCCCGGGTGTGGCTCCCGCAAAGGAAGTGAACAGGAAAAAATACTGGGCGTAAAACAGGAAAAAAGTGGCCAGGTAGACGGCGGCGTCCACTTTTTCGATGTATAGCTCTCCGCCCAGCGAGCGGAAAAGCCCCAGAAATCCCGCGTACGTCAGGACCAGGAAAATCGCGTCCAGCAGGCCCGCGATGCGCCGCTCGGCGAGGCTGGCCACGGGCACCAGCGCCGTCTGCGGGTGAGCGCGTTCATGCGGCGAGTTGGCAAAATCCAGTTCCGGCTGGATGCAAATGTCCACGCGCTCATTTGGGCGCGGGCGTTGCGCGGCGCGCCGCACAGGTTGCTGCATGGCGCGTTCGCGTGCGCGCTCACTTTCGATTTCGCGTTCGCGAGCCTCTTCCTCGTCGAGGTCGGATCCGTCCGCGAAGGGAAGTCCCGATTGGGAGTCATCGGGGTGCAAGCGACGCCGCCGCGCGCGATAGTCGTCAAGCCGCCGGGAAACTTCCCGGCGCCATTCCGGCTCGTCTTCGGCGACAGTAGACACAGCTCTCCTGCGCATGATGGCATCGCGGTAAAGTTCGCGAGCTTCGCCCTCCGAATCCGGGCTAGCGGAGTTGCTGCCGGCAGTTACCGGCTGGGGAATTTCGTCATTTTCGACGAGCGGTGCATCACAGAACGAGCACCGGTCGGCGTCTTCGAGCAGAAGAGCGCCACACTGCGAGCATATTTGTATCACTGGTCCGTTTTGCGCTGCGGAAGTTCCAGTGACGGAACACGACTATGGTAGCACGCCTGCGAAAAGCGCCGGGCGGAATTGAGGGGCACGAATGTCACCTATCCGCCAACAGGCGGGAGCGGGAGGCTGCACAGCGCAAATGAGGGAGCTTTTGGCGGCGCTGCAAGCGGAAGGCCGGATTGCGAGCGCCGTGGACGCATGTTAGGCTCGAACTTTCTTTATGGGCTTTTTTACGGATTTTTTTCAACGGGCGGCGGAGGCAGGGTTCCTGGGACCTTGCCGAAGATGCATCGTTTCCGCAGCGCTTTTCGGTTTTCTTATCTCGCTTTCTCCGGCGCTTTTTGCGCAAGCTCCCTCAAAACCCGCTCCACGCGCCGCCTCGGCACCCTCCGGCGCTGGCCAGGAAGCAACGCTCGAGGCGGACCGCCAGAGCCAGGTGGGCAAAGTCTTCTATGCCGATGGGCACGTGGATGTGCGATATCAGGACACGCGGCTGCGCGCCGACCACGTGGAGTACAACGAAGAAACGCAGGTGGTGATCGCCACCGGTCACGTGCAACTCGATTACCAGATGCAGCATGTGGAGGCCAGCGACGCGCGCTACGAAGTGAACACCGGACGTGGCACCTTTCATCACGTGCGCGCCACCTTTGCCCTCCAGCGCCGCCCCACCCCTTCCTTGCTCATCAGCCCCAACCCGCTTTATTTTGAAGCGCAGGTGGCCGAGCGTTTGAGCCCCGACACCTATCGCATCCGCGGCGCGTGGCTCACGGTCTGCGATCCCAATCGCCCGCTCTGGAAATTTTATGCGCCGGAAGCCACCGTGCGCTTGCAAAAATCGGTGCATCTGGAAAACGGAAATTTTCGCGTTCTCTCCGTGCCAGTGCTCTATCTTCCCTTCGCCACTTTTCCCGCGGAACATCGCCGCGACTCCGGCTTCCTGATTCCTGATATCGGCGATAGCTCGCGCAAAGGCTTCGTCTTCGGCGACGACTATTACTGGGCGCCCACGGATTGGATGGATGGAACCATCGGCGCGCATTATTTCAGCGATCGCGGTTGGAGCCAGAACGCGGACATTCGCATGAAGCCCTGGGAGAATTCGACGCTGGTCGCCACCTATTCCGGAATGGAGGATCGCGGGCTTCCCCAGGTCGGCGGGCCGCGGCTCAATCAGGGAGGCAACGAGGAGAAACTCCTTTTCACCGCGCTATTGCCGGATGGCTGGCGCGCCGTGGCCGACCTGGATCATTTGAGTTCGCTCACCTATCGGCTGGCGTGGTCTGAAACTTATACCCAGGCGGTGAATTCCGAAGTGCGCAACAACGCTTTCCTCGGCAAAAATTTCAACGGCTTCAGCCTGAATTTTGCCTCGATCAGTTACGAAAATTATTTGAATGCCACCACCACCACCGCCCAGCAAACTTCCATCAGCCTGCGCACCGCTCCGGAAGCGCGGTTCAGTTCCGTGGACCAGGCGCCTTTCCGCCATCTGCCGCTGTATTTTTCCTTCGAATCGTTCCTGGGCGCTTCCCACCGCGGCGAAAACGTGACGCCCTTTTCCACGCCTGGATTTGTCGAGCGAAATGAATTTGCTCCCACGGTGACCATGCCGCTGCATTTCGGGCCGTGGCTTGACGTGACTCCCAGCTTTACCTTTCGCTCCACGCACTACGGCGGGCAACTCCAGAACGGCAACTATGCGGGGATCGGATTCTTTCGCAACACCGAGGAATTCAGCCTGGACATTCGCCCGCCTTCGCTCGACCGCGTGTGGGGGAGCGAAGCGAGCCGCTGGAAGCACGTGATCGAGCCCGAAATCGTCTACAGCTACGTGAACGGCGTGGACGATTTCGCGCGCAATATCCGCTTCGACGAAGACGATACTTTGACGGACACCAATGAAATCCAGTATGGATTCACGCAGCGCCTTTTTCACCGCGACGCCTCGGGCCAGACATCGGAAGTCGCTTCCTGGCGCCTGGTGCAGAAATATTTTTTCGATCCCACATTCGGCGGGGCCCTGATTCCCGGGCAGCGCAACGTCTTTGCCACCCTCGACGCGCTTACGCCGTTTGCTTTCGCCGACCAACCCAGCCATTTTTCTCCCATCGTCAGCGATTTGACCATCGAGCCCGGGAAACGCTTCGATACGGAATTCATCGTCAACTACGATCCGCGGCGAAATCAATTGACGGCCATCGGCACGCTCTTGAAACTCAAGCCGTATAAAAGTTCCTTTCTCACTCTCGCGCATTTTTCCACCATGAATCTGCCGCCCAATACCGTTCCTCCGGACCCGGATTTTCAGGCGCGCTCGAATCAAGTGCGCGGGCTGGTGGGCTTCGGCGATTTGACGCGGCCGGGATGGAACGCCACGGCGGGCGCGAGCTACGATTTTTCGCAAAACTCCTTTCAGAACCAGATTTTCGAGGCGGGATACAACTCCTCGTGTTGCGGCGTGGGTTTCGAATACCGTAAGTTTTCTTTCGGCACCATCCGCGATGAAAATCAGTACATGGTGGTATTCCGCATCGCCAATATCGGCTCCGCCGGGAACCTGCGGCGCCAGGAAAAACTTTTTTAGCCGGAGGCGGCTTGCGCGCTGCATTCGATTCCGAGCTTGCGGATTTGCCGCTGGAAGAGGCTTCGCGCCTGTTGCGGCGCGGTAAAATCTCGCCCGTCGAACTGACGGATGCGGCGCTCGATCGCATCGCGCTGCTTGAGCCCGAGCAGCATTCCTTTATCACCGTCTTGAAGGACGCGGCGCGGCGGCAAGCCCGCGAAGCCGCGCGAGAAATCGCCCGCGGCAAGTGGCGCGGCCCGCTCCACGGCATTCCCGTTTCGCTCAAGGACAATTTCGAAACGCGCGGCGTGCGCACCACCGCCGGTTCCAAAATTCTTGCGAAATTCGTTCCTTCCAGGGATAGCGCGGTCGCCGCGAAATTAAAGCAGGCCGGCGCAATCCTGCTCGGCAAAACCAATCTCCACGAATTCGCCTACGGCGTGACCACCGAGAATCCCTTTTTCGGCTCCACGCAAAATCCCTGGTCGCGGGACCGCATCGCCGGAGGCTCGAGCGGCGGTTCGGCGGCGGCTGTCGCCTCCGGGATGGGATTCGCCTCTGTGGGTACCGACACGGGAGGTTCGGTGCGCATCCCCTCGGCGCTGTGCGGCGTGGTGGGACTAAAACCCACATTCGGTCTGGTGAGCCTTGAGGGTTGCGTGCCGCTGGCGGAGAGCCTCGATCATGCCGGGCCGATCGCGCGCGATGTGGCTGGCGCCTGCATCCTGCTGGAAGCCATCGCTGGAAATTATCCCCAGGGTGCGCGCCGCCCGGATTTCCGCCGACTGCGGGCGTTGCGGCCGCGGCGATTCCGCATCGGCTGGCCGAGCGAATATTTTTTCGAGCGCGTGGACCCGGAAATTGTGCGCGCGGTGGAAAAGGCGGGAGAGTCGCTGGAATCTTTGGGCGGGCGCAGCCAAAAAATATCGCTCCCGCATTTAAATGAATCCATGGCGCCCAGCACGGTCATCGCCCTTGCCGAAGCCGCGGATTATCACGAGTCCCGGGGATGGTTTCCGGCGCGCGCCGCAGAATACAGCGAGGATTTAAGAAATCGCTTACAGCAGGGATGCGAGCTGCGCGCCGTGGAATATCTTGCCGCCATGCCGCCAGCGTACAGAAGTGGTGCGCGATTTCGACGCGGCGTTCGAGCGCGTGGATATTTTGATCGCGCCCACCACTCCGGTTGCCGCGCCGCTGCTGGGTACGCGCGAAGTGCGCATCTGCGGACAAGCGGAACCGGTGCGCGCGGCGCTGCTGTGGCTCAATCGTCCCGCGAACTATACCGGGCATCCCGCGATAACTTTGCCCTGCGGATTCACGCGCGAGGGCTTGCCCATCGGGTTGCAATTGATCGGCCCGCGATTCGGAGAAGCGCAATTGCTGGCCATCGCGCATGCTTATGAAGCGGCCACGATGTGGCATGCCCGCCGTCCGGCTCTCAATGTCCGCTGACCGCGCGGGAGCGCGCCCCTGCACTCCGTGAGCCATTGCCCGGCGGCCCAGCCGACGCTTCCCACCACAATTCCCGCCAGCACATCCGCCACGTAATGATATCGGCCGTAAACCGTTGCCACGCACATGCAAATAAAAAACGGCAGGCAGGTCCAGAAGAGCCAGGGGCGGTACCGCCGCGCGGCCAGAATCGCCACCATCGATCCGGCCACATGCGCGGAAGGGAACGCCGCGCCGTGGACGCGCCCAAACCGTTCGATGAGATCGATGGCGGCGGTAAAAAATCCGCCGTGCAGCGTTTTGATTTGCAGCGAGGCCAGCGAGTAATACGGGCTTTCGACGGGGAATAGCACGGCAATCACATAGACGGAATCGTGAGCGATGGCGGTCGAGGTCATCACCGTCCAGAATGCCAGGCGTTCGCGCTGCAAATATAAAATCGCCGGAAGAATCACCAGATACAGAAAATATGTCATGTAGGCAAATTGCATGAAATCGTTCAGCGGCGGGTTGGCAAAGCGCGCGAGCCACACGGAAGGATGCACGCCCGCAAAATTGTAATCAAAAGCGATCAGCCAGCGGTCAAACCAATTTTGGAAAATCAGGTGCACCAGCCCTTGCAGCTCTTCGAAGCAGAAAATGTATAGCGGCAGGGGATACCAGTGGCGCGCGAAACGCAGGAATCCGTTTTCCGAGCGTGCCGCGGCGCAGGCGAGAGCCGCGATGCCCGCCGCAATTCCCAAATGCAGCGCTAAAAGCCGCGCGGGATGCGCCAGATGAAAATGAAGGAGCGCGATGATTGTAAGCAGCCACGCGAAATACGAGAATGTGACCCATTCGAAAGCTCCGCACGCGCCGCGAACCTCCGTGAGAAATGCGGGAATCGAAAATCGATTGGCGGCGGATGGGCGAGCGCCGGAAGTCAATGGCATGGCTTCGATCGGCGGCATCGCTTTCACGCAAAACAATGGCAGATTCGAGATTTCATTGCGCACCCTTGGCGACGGAGATTTTCATGGGCGAAATATTTTTTGCACTCGAGCTATCCGCCCAGCGGCTTATTTCCCAGCCGCGCCGCTGTGCCAGCCGCGTCAGTCGCAGCGAAGGGTTTACAGGCGTGGGATGACCGACGGTTTCGAGCATGGCCACATCCGCGAAGCTATTGCCATAGGCGTAGCTCTCGCTCAGCTCAATGCCTTCGCGGGCTGCCGTTCGCTTGATGCTTTGCGCCTTGGCTTCGCCCGTGATGTGCGGACCGGCCAGCCGCCCTGTCCAACAGCCGTTGCGAAGTTCAAGTTCCGTCGCGCAAACCTCGATGATGGGCTGCGCCGGGGCTCCAGCCCTGGCGGGAACCATGCCATCGAGCCTGCGCCACAAATCCTGCGCAACAACGCGCGCGAGTGGCGCGAGCGTCCCGCTGACAAGAAATATGCTGTGCCCTTCTGACGCATGCCAGCCGAGGCGGCGCAGCGCCGGAGTAAAAAATGGCAATCCTTCGCGCGTGCCAAATACCTGCGAGGAAGATTCCGGGTGGCCATCGCCGTGTCCACGCGAGCGCACCCAATCTGCGGCAAGCGTTTCAGGCAGCCCGGAAAGATACGATTTATTCCGAAAGATCGCCCCGAGCGGATCATGAAAAACATTTTTCACCGCGTGCGCAATCCATCCGGGCAGATTGAGGAGTCCCGACTGATCGAGATAGCAAGCGAATCTCCATTCAAGCGAAGGTGCGGGCAGCAGCGTGCCGTCGAGATCAAAAAAAGCCGCGACCATGCTGCGCGCGGTCATCGCACGGCCTCGGCGGCGCGGGTTCGGCTACGCACACGCACCGGTTTTTCCTGCGCCGCCAGATATTTTCGGCCCTCCCAGACCACGGGAATCGCGCGCACCAAGCAGAAGGCCACCGCCGCCCACGCCAGAATCCTCCCGGCCAGAAGCAACGAAATTCGCATGCCGGTCCCTAGCCACGCGGCATGCAATTGCGGCAACGCCAGCAGCAATCCGAAATAGCAAAAGCAAACGCACTTCAGCGCCGCATACGCCGCGCGGCTGGCGCGCGATGCCACCAGAATCCGCCCCCACTTGGTTTGCAGCATGGAATTTCGTCCAAAGCCGCTGCGTCCTTCGCGAGCCGCCATGCCACGAAGGAAATCCGTCAGCGTGCCGCGCACGAAGAAGAGCACAGGCACCCAGAGAGAAGTCAACCCGCTCACGGCGAAAAAAGTGAAAAATAAATTTTCCACCAAGCGGTCCCCCAAAATATCCATTTGCGCCCCAAGGGACGTGGCCATGCCGCGCGTCCGCGCCAGGTATCCATCGAGCGCGTCGAGAGCGATGGCGGAGATGGTCAGCCCCACGGCGGCTAGATCGGCGACCAGCGCGCGGCCAAAAAATGTATAGAGCGCCACAGCGGCAAATGCCGCTCCCACTCGCGCGGCGGTCACTTGATTCGGCGTCATCTGCGTTCCTTTGCGGCGAAGCTCGAAAATTTTTGCGGGCTCCCACCGCGAATGGCTAGTTCTTCAGCCGCTCCCGGCTCCAGCAAGCGAGCCCGCAGACAATGGAATGGCAATCGGCCTGCCATGGAGCGCCCCAGGATGTATCGTTTGTTTTGTGCGGGTTAGGCGGCAGGCTTTAGACGAACTTTGCGGGAATACGCAGGGTTTCGATGGCACCTGTCGCAATTTCCAGCACGCGGAGGGAATGACGAAAACTGCGCTTGTGCGTCAAACGTACCGTGAGAATTCAGATTCGATTCCGAATCAGTTCGCGAATTTAGACCATCCAATCAAGCGGTTGTGCAGCTGCGACTTGGCGCACTGCGAAAAAGCAAGAAAACCTCTCCGCAGGGGTTATATCCGAACGCGGGCGCTGGTATGATGTCGGACCGGAAGCTCCGACTCCCTGACAAGAAATAATCTCTCGCTTGCTGTAGCAGAGGAAAGAGGCCACATGGAAGTCTCGATTCTTGCCGCGTTCATCGCCGGGCTGATTTCCTTTCTCTCTCCCTGCGTTCTGCCGCTCGTGCCGGGATATATTTCCATGCTTTCAGGCATCGGCGTCGAGCAGCTCAAGGAAGGGCAAACGCCGCGCGGCGGATTGTTCGCTTCCGCGCTGGCGTTCGTCTTCGGTTTTTCGATCGTTTTCATCTCTTTTGGGGCTTCGGCCAGCGCCGTAGGCTCGTTTCTGGTGCGCAACCGGAATTTGCTGGCGCCGGTGGCCGGCGCGCTGATCATCCTTTTCGGGTTGCACCTCATTGGCTGGCTGGTGAAGATTTCTGTGCGCGCCGGGCTGATCGTCGGGATCGTGCTGATCGGATTGGGCGCGGCAATTGCCTTCCATCCCGACCTCGCCGGCGATGACCCTCCGGCCGATGCACCTGTATTCGCTCGCGCTGATTTTCCTGCTGGGTCCGGCGCTGACGCGCTGGCTCAATCGCGACGTGCATTTCCGCAAGCTGGGCGGGCAGCCGGGAATTTTCAGCGGATTCCTGATGGGCTTTGCATTCGCATTCGGCTGGACGCCCTGCATCGGCCCGATCCTGGCGAGTGTGCTGGCGGTGGCAGCCACGCGCGAGACCGTGGCCCAGGGAGTTTTCCTGCTGGCGTGCTATTCCGCCGGCCTGGCCATTCCGTTTCTGATCACTGCCGTGGGCATTGGCGGATTTTTGAAATTTTACCAGCGCTTCCGTCGGCATTTGCACACGGTGGAGGTGCTTAGCGGCGTGCTGCTGCTGGCCGTCGGCGGGCTGGTGTTCTTTAACCGCCTGACCTGGCTTTCGGGTAAACTGGCATTCTTGAACCGGTTTTCGATGTAAACGGAGCTTTGCGAATGAAAAAAATAATGAACGGCCTTTTATTCATCCTACTTCTAGCCATCGCTACCACGAATTTTTCGGGTTGCAATTCTCGCGGATTTATCCAATCCATGCTGCATGGCAACGGCAGCGCTTCCGCCAACGCGGGCCAGACAGGCAGTGCGACCGAGCCGAATGTCACCTTCAAGGACCTCGACGGGAACGAACTCTCGCTTGCCAGCCTGAAAGGCAAAGTGGTGGTGGTCAATTTCTGGGCCACGTGGTGCGAGCCTTGCCAGGTGGAAATTCCCGAGATGATCGAATTCCAGCAGAAATACGCGGACCGCGGATTCACTTTGCTGGGAGTGGCCATGGATGACGAAGGCAAAAGCGTGGTGGCGCCCTTCGTGCAAAAAACACAGTTCGATGTGGACGGCAAAAAAATGAACATGAATTATCCCATCGTGCTGGGCAACGACGATCTGGCCTCGAAATTCGGCGGCATCATCGGCCTGCCCACCACCGTGGTGATTTCGCGGGATGGAAAAGTGGTGAAGCGCTTCATCGGCCTGGCCGGCAGCGACGCCCTCGAATCGCAAATCCAGAAATTGCTGTAGACCTGCGCGCCACGCAGCAGGGCGCAACTCGCGCTCCGGAGCCTTGGGCTTGCCCATGATGGACGAACACGAATTTCAAAAAAAATGCGACGCGGCATTCGAGGATTTGCGCACGCGCCTGCAGGTGCTGGGCGACGGGCACGATTTTGAAGTCGAGGGCGGCAGCGGCAAACTCGAAATCGAATTCGAGGACGAAGAGGAAACGCGCTTCGTCATCAGCCCCAACACTCCGGTGCGGCAGATTTGGATTTCCGCGCTGACCACCAGCTTCAAGCTGGGATGGTCGGACGCGGCGCAGGCGTTTGTGCTGGAAAAAACCGGCGAAACGTTGCCGCAGGTGATGAGCCGCATCCTCAGCGAAAAGCTGGGAACTCCCGTCGAGGTATAGAGGAATGATGCGAACCGCGCTGGCCATCCTGATTTGCGCTGCGTTTTTCGAATGCGCTGTGGCGCCGCGCCGAGCTTCCCTGCGAGCCGCTTCGGTGCCGCAGAATTCAGCGGCGCTGCCTCCTGCTGCTTCGGTGGTGCACACCAGCACGTACGTTTCGCTTGAGCCCGTGCCGCGGGAAAGGGAATTTCAGGCCGCCGTGGTGGTGAATATCGCGCGGGGTTTCCACATGAATTCGCACAAGCCTTCCGACGCATATTTGATTCCCACCACGCTCACGCCGGAGCTTCCCGCGGGTTTCGAGTTGCTGGACACGATTTATCCGCCTGGGCAGCTCGAAAAATTTTCGTTTTCGCCGGATCGTCCGCTGGATGTCTATAGTGGGAGCGTCACGCTGCGGCTGCGGCTTTCGGCCAAGGGCGATGCGCCGCTGGGAATCATGGCCATCCCCGTCACGCTGCGTTACCAGGCCTGCAACGATGCCGCGTGCCTGCCTCCCGTGAAGGTTCCGGTCACCGTGAAATTGGAATTGGCTCGCGCCGGTGCGAAAGCGCGCGCGGTCCATCCAGAGATTTTTTCGTCTCTTATGCCCGCGCGCTGAAGGAATTTTTTTCGTCTATGAAGCGGATTGCGCCGTCGCGGAAAGCGCCGGCAATGCGCGCCGCAGCCGGGCCACGATGCGCTCCTGCCCAATCACCACCATGGATTCAAACAGCGGCGGAGCCACGGCGCGGCCCACGATGGCCACGCGCGTGGCGTTGATCAGCAATCCCGCCTTCACTCCCTCGGCCGCCGCCAGGGCGCGCAGCGCGCCGTCGCAGGCGTCGTGATTCCATTCCGGGAGCGAGGCCAGCGCGTCTGCCAGTTTGGCGAGCATCCCTCCCAGGCGGTCGTCCTTCCAGAATTTGGCGCGAGCCTCGGCTTCATAATCGAAATCGTCGGTAAAAAACGCGCGCGCCCATCCGCTAAAATCGGTGAGCAAACGCGTGCGCGGACGGATCAAATCCACGGCATGCGCGAACCACGCGCCGTCGCGGCTGGCCTGCGAGCCTTCCCACAATCCCGCGCGTTTCAGCTCCGCTTCGACGTACGGCAGCAGCTCCTCGACCGGCGGCTTTTGAAGATATTGAGTATTGAACCATTCGAGCTTATCGCGGTCGAAAATGGAATTCGTGCGGCTCACTCCCGAGAGCGAAAAGCGTTCGATTAATTCCGGGGTGCGCAGAAATTCAGAATCATCCCCGGTGGACCATCCCAGCAGCGCCAGAAAATTGCGGAACGCTTCGGGCAAAAATCCTTCGTCGGCATAGGAGCCGACGCTGGTGGCGCCATGGCGCTTCGAGAGCCGCGTGCGGTCCGGGCCCAGAATCAGCGGGACATGCGCGAAGACCGGAGGAACGCGCTCCGAGCGCCTGATAGATCAGCACCTGCTTGGGAGTGTTCGAGAGGTGGTCCGCGCCGCGAATGATATGCGTGATGCGCATGTCGATATCGTCCACCACCACGCTGAGCTGGTAGGTGGGAACACCGTTCGAGCGCAACAGCACGAAATCCTCGATGTCCGCATTCTGCACTTCGCGCGGCCCGAAGACGGCATCTTCGAACTTCGTGGTCCCGGTACGCGGCGTGCGGAATCGAATAGCGCGCGGAATGCCTTCTTTTTCCTTGGCGGCGCGTTGTTCGTCGCTCAATTCACGGCACGGACATGGCGGCGCCTTCACCGCCTTGGGGCCTTCCGCATCGCCGTCATCTTCCGTCTCGCCCGCGAAATCTCCTCCGGCATACGCCGAGCCTTTGCAATAGCAGGCAAATCCGTGGCCGCTGGCCAGCACGCGCTCGGCCGCCTGGCGGTAGATTTCCGTGCGCTGCGATTGAAACACCGGGCCTTCGTCCCAATCGATTCCCAGCCACTTCAGGCCGGCGAGAATGCCTTCCACCAGCTCGGGTTTGTTGCGTTCGGCGTCTGTATCCTCGATGCGCAGCAGCAATATTCCGCCCTCGTGGCGGGCAAAAAGCCAGTTGAAGAGAGCGGTGCGGGCGCCGCCGACGTGGAGATACCCGGTGGGGGATGGGGCGAAGCGCACGCGCGGTTTTTGGGCTGAATTCATGCGGTTGAGTTCCTTCCTTCGATTGGGACTTTCCATAGTAGCGGAACAGGCACGCAAAATCGAGGGAATGGCATGCCGCAGGCGCGTTGCCGCGGCCGCATACACTTCAACGAAACAAGGCAGAGGGGATTGAGTTTCGCGGAAAGCGCTTTGCCTGGAACACAACTGCAACTTTCACGATTTTGCCTGCAAGTGTATGAAATTTATGCCTTTGGTACGCAGGTACTGTTGACTGCTTTCTGGGCGGAATTCATAATTTTAGCGGACGCCCCTAATCGCTTCGAGGCTCCGTCGCGGCGCACCCGCTGGCTGCGGGAGTGGCCTCCGCGGAGGTTGACATCCACGAAACTCCGGTCGATACCTGCGCCGGACGCTCGGTAATTTTCTGTTATTCTCGGAAGAAGATTGCAGTATTCAAAGCGCGGAGTCTTGAGTTGCTAAGCCACGGAAACATGATCGCGATGGTAATGTTCGGCTGCGTGGCGCTCCTCGCCATTTTCTTTGCCTTTATTTACCGGCAAAAGAGGCAGCCTTACCTCCTGGCATGGGCCGTGGGCTGGGGGCTGATCGCCGTCCGCTTCTTTGCCCCGCCTTTCTCCCCGGGAGGCTTGCAGCGCGCCTGGCACGGAGGCGCGAATTCCTGGATTTTGGCCGCCGCGGCCATCGCCTTTTACAGTTCCGCGCGAATTTACGCGCGCGTCCATTTCCGGTGGCGGGCGGTGGTGGCCGCCGCCTCAGCCGCGGCCATATGGGCGGTGGCGTATTCCCGAGGCTGGGTGGGAGCGCCGCTTGAGTTGGGTGTGGCGCTGCTGTTTTTTCTTGTGGCGCGGACTTTTTGGCAGGAAGCGCAAAAACAGGAATCCCGCACGGATCATTTGCTGGCGATTACTTTTGTGGTCTGGGGATTTTTCCATATCCTGATGGTATTTCAACTGCGCATTTCCTGGCTGGCGGGCCAGGATTTAATTCCCCTTGCCCTCTTGCCGGAAATTTTCGCCGCGGTCCTCATGATCATGGCGGTGTATGAAGAGGAGCGGCGCCGCGTCGAGCGCAATATGCTGGCGCTTTCAAACCTGAATCTGGCGACTTCCAGCTTTGTGGGCGGGGAAATCCCGAAAATGCTGGCACAGGCGTTGGACCGCGTGCTCAACGTGGTGCGCATTCCCGCCGGGGTGCTGTGCCTGCATTACGGAGAGCAGAGCGGGCCGACTTCCGTGGTGGTCACCGGCCTGGACGATTCGTTCTGCACCGCGGTTCAGGAAGGCGATTTGGATCATTACATCGTGAATTTTGTGGCGTCGCTCGGCGGACTCGTGGCCCTGCGCAATTTGGGTTCGGATTCCGATTACCAGGCGCTCGAAAAAAAGGAGCGGTTCGGGGAGTTGCGCCAACTGCTTCTGAAACAAGGGCTGCGAACCGTGGTGGGAATCAGTTTACAGGCCAAGGAGCGGGTGTTCGGCGTGCTTCTGCTGGGCACGCCCGATAATCGCGGGTTCACGCCGGCGGAGCGAAGGCTGCTGCTGGCCCTGGGCCATCAAATCGGCATGGCCGTCGAAAACAGCTACTTGATCCAGCAGACCGCGCGGCGCAGCGAGGAACTCCACATCCTGAACGAAGTGGGGCGCGCGCTCAGTTCGACTTTGGATATTGACGCGCTATTCGAGCGCATTTATGCGGAAATGCGGCGACTGCTGGACGTTGACAGCTTTTTCATCGCCTTCTACGACCGCAAGGCGGAGATGGTGCGGTTTGAAATTGAGGTGGTGGATGGCCAGCGCCTGCCGAAACGCACGCGCGCCAGCGGGAATCATTTGATCGAATATCTGGTGCGCACGCGCCAGCCGCTGTTGATTCGCGAAGAGTTTATGGAGGAATCGCAGCGGCTGGGATTTATGCCCACGCGAAGCGCGGGCTCTTTCTGCGGCGTTCCGTTGATTATGTACGATCGCGCCATCGGAGTGGTGGCGGTGCACAGCCAGCAAGTGCGCGCGTTTGACGAAGGCCACGTGGAGCTTTTGCGCGTGCTGGCCAGCGAAGCCGGCATCGCCATCGAGAATGCGCGCCTTTTCTCCGAAGAGCAGAAAAAATCGCGCCAGCTCACGCTGCTCAACAATATTTCGCGCCATGCCATCACCACTCTGAACCCGGAAGAGATGCTTTCGAAAATCGCACAGGAAATCGAATCGGCTCTCACCTACGATCATATCGGCATCGCCGTGCTCGATTATTCCGCAAAAGAGCTGGTGATTCAGGCGGAGGCGGGCAAGCGCCGCGACGCCGTGGGGCGGCACATTCTGATCGGCGAAGGGCTGGTGGGCCACGTAGCCCGCAGCGGTAAGATGGCCGTGGTTCCCGAGGTAAATCCCGCGTCGCTGCGGCCGGTGCTTGCCAGCACCGCCTCCGCCATCGCCTTGCCGGTGAGTTATGCCGAGCAACTTTTGGGCGTTTTGTACGTGGAATCGTCCGACCCCTGCCAGTTCGATGACCAGGAGGTTCTGGTCCTCCACACCCTCGCGGACCTTTTTGCCGGCGCGCTGCACAATGCGCTCACCTTCCAGAAAGCGCAGGAACAGGCCATCACCGACGGTTTGACGGGCGTGAAGACTCATCGTTACCTGATGGAAACCCTTTCGATGGAGTGGAAGCGCTCGACGCGCGCCAATCGCCCCTTTGCCCTGGTCCTGATGGACCTCGACCGTTTCAAATTTGTGAACGATTTTTACGGGCATCTGGAAGGCGACGTGGTCCTGCAGCGCGTGGGCCGCATTCTCGAGCAGAATTGTCGCCGCTCAGACGTGGTGGCGCGCTACGGCGGCGACGAATTCGTGATTCTCATGCCCGAAACCACCGTCGAGCAAGCCCGCCAGTTGGCGGGAAAACTTCGCGGCTGGGTGGCTTCCGATCCGCTGCTGCGCGATAAGAACATCACCGCCAGCTTCGGCATCGCCGGATTTCCCGTGCACGGTTCGACGCCGCAGGAACTCATCCAGGTGGCCGATTCCTCGATGTATCTTTCGAAGCACCAGGGAGGCAACGCGGTTTCCTGCACCGATCACAGCGACGCCAGCGAAACCAAGGAGTGGAAGAAGGACGTACTCGAAGCCTATCTCGGCGTCACCCTCAAACGCCTGTTTTCCACCGGGCCCGAGGCTTTCGAAGAAATTTACCGGCGCCTCGAACAATTCACCCGCTCGCTTTCCGAACAAAATCCCGCGTATCCCGCCGACACTTTGCCTCCCGCGGTGGTTGAGACCGTTACTTCGCTGGCCCTGGCCATTGACGCCAAGGATCACTATACCCAGGGCCATTCGCAAAAGGTTTCCGCCTATGCCGCTTTGATTGCGCAAGGGCTGGGGTTGACGAAGGAAGATGTGGACGAAATCCGCCTTGGCGCGCTGCTCCACGACATCGGCAAAGTCGGGATACCCGAAAATATTTTGAATAAATCCGGACCGCTCGACGCCTCCGAGTGGGAGACCATGAAAACCCACACGGAACTCGGCGCGAAAATCCTCGAACCGCTCGAAGCCATGCGTAAAATTCGGCTGATGGTACGTCACCATCATGAGTTCTACGATGGCACGGGATACCCCACGCGCCTCGAGGGCCAGAAGATTCCGCATGGGGCGCGCGTGATCGCCATTGCCGACGCCTACGACACCATCACCTCGGAACGCACATACAAAAAGGCGCGCAGCCCCGAAGATGCTTTTTCCGAACTGATTCGCTGCGCCGGTAACCAGTTCGATCCGGAAATTGTGCGCGTGTTTATCGAAGAAATGCGCCGCAACCCGCGGCCCGTTCCTCCGCTCGAAGACGAAATCCACACCGACCTCGCAGGCAGTTCCGCGGACTGAATTTTCTGCTCGGCATTTAGTTTATTTGGCATACCTCGGCTGCCGGTTCGCAGGCTACGATTCGCTTCTTTGCCGCCCCGCCCGCGCATTGTGGACGCCGCATCCATTTCCCTGTAATGTTTTTATTGTGAAACACGCGCTGCGTTCTTGCGCGCGAGGAGCAAACCATGCAAACTGCCACGGTTCGATGGACGGGTGGGGAAGAATTTCTGGCAACCATGCCTTCCGGCCATGCCGTTCCTTTTGATGCCGACCGCAAACACAATTCCGCGCCGGGCCCGATGGAAATGCTGCTGGGAGCGCTGGGCGCCTGCACCTCGGTGGATGTGGCCATGATCCTTGCGAAAAAGCGCCAGAAACTGGATGCGCTGGATGTGACTGTTTCCGGCGAGCGCGCCAGCGAACCTCCCGCGGTGTGGACGCGCATCGAAATGGTCTATCGCCTGCGCGGCGCGCTGGATGAAAAATCGGTGCGCGACGCGATCGAATTGAGCCAGGCGAAATATTGCTCGGTTGCGGCCATGCTGGGAAAGACGGCGAAGATCACTTACCGCTACGAAATCCTGGCGGCGCAATCCTAGCTTTCGCCGGGAAAACCTCCGTGCGCGACCGTTGGGCGTGTTCCTACGCTTTTGCTTGTCACTAACACCGCGGATTGAATACAATCGCGGGCTGTTCACGCAATCTTGGAGAAACTGATGGGCCATCGCATCCCCGCAAAAATTACCAGCGTAGGCGGATACATTCCTCCGCGCACGGTCACCAATTTTGATTTGGAAAAAATGGTGGATACCAACGACGAGTGGATTCGCACGCGCACCGGCATCCTCGAACGCCACTATGCCGATCCCGGCATGGCTGCTTCGCACCTCGGCACGGAAGCCGCGAAAAAAATCCTCGCGGCCAAGGGCTTGAATCCCGAGGAAATCGAAATGATCGTGGTCGCCACGGTCACTCCGGACATGATGTTTCCCTCCACCGCCTGCCTGATCCAGGATCGCCTGGGAGCCAAAAACGCATGGGGGTTCGACCTTTCCGCGGCCTGTTCGGGCTTTGCCTATGCATTGACCGTGGGCGCGCAATTTGTGGGTTCCGGAGCGCACAAAAAAGTTCTGGTGATCGGCGCGGACGTCATGACCTCCATCCTCGATTTTCGGGATCGCGCCACCTGCGTGCTTTTCGGAGACGGCGCCGGAGCGGTCTTGATCGAGCCTGCGGAATCCGCGGAGGAAGGCATTCTCGATTTCGCGCACGATGTGGATGGTTCGGGAGGTTGCAATCTGTACATGCCCGCGGGCGGGTCCTTGCATCCCACCACGCAAGATACAGTCGAGAAGCGCATGCATTACGTTCATCAGGAGGGCGCGCATGTCTTCAAATACGCGGTGCGCCGCATGAGCGACATGGCTTTCGACATCCTGGACCGCAACGGTTTTTCCAGCCGCGATCTGGCGCTGGTGGTCCCGCACCAGGCCAATTTGCGGATCATTCGCGCCATGCAGGAAAGATTGGGCGTTGAGGATTCCAAGGTGCTGGTGAATATCGACCGCTACGGCAACACCACCGCCGGAACCATTCCCTTGGGATTAATGGATGCCATCGAGCAGAAACGCCTTCGAAAAGGGGACTTGATTTTGCTGGTGGCCGTGGGCGCCGGCTACACCAGCGGAGCGATCCTGATGCGCTGGGCGTATTAGATCGAAGGCTGCAAAAAAAACCGCCGGCGGATGGTCTTCACCCGCCGGCTGGTGACTCGCACGAATGTCCGCATGAAAAATCCCGCGCGATCTTTTCCTATTGGCCGATCACCAACACCACCGGATTCAAATCGTTGGCGGTGGTGGTCAGCACCACGAGTTTTGTCGGCGAAACGATGAAAAATACGGCTGAAAGATTCGACGGCCCGGTCTGCGCATAATTCCCGTAGCCGGTCGAGGAGTTGATGTTGGTGTAGGTCCCCACGATGGTTTGCCCGAAACTGCTGCCCGTTTTCGTGTTGGTGTCCTGCGTTCCGCCCACGTTCTTGACCCCGTCCAGAGTCACGATCCCGGCATATTCGGGCGCTCCCGAAGTGGAAGGCGTGAGCGTAGCCATGGGCAACGGTGAAGCGTTCACGGCGGAAGTGGAGACGGTTGCGGCGGTGTACGGCCCCTGGGCGTTGTTGGGCCCGCTGAATTGCGGGTCAAATTCGCCGAATACCGGATCGATGCCGTTGCTGGTGTTGGTGGTCATGAAAAAGGCGCGGTCGGTATCGATCACATACATCACGAACCCGTTGCCGGCGCTGAACTGCGCCCATCCGAAGGAATCCATGGAAAAAGTTCCGGAAGGCGACGGAGGATTGGTGGTGGGCGTGGCCGTGGCCACCACGCCGTTCTGATTTTCCGTGATGTTCATCGAGAAAGTGTTGCCCGAGCCCACGAATTGCGCGATGTAATCGTCCGGCACGTACGTTTGCCCGCCATCAATCGAGAGTTGTCCGGTGAGCCCCGCAACGCTGGCTCCATCAAGCGCGGTCGTGCCGGTAAACGGCGGTCCCGCGCCGAGCTGCGATCCCGGCTGCTGGACCAGCTTGCCTTCGAGGATATAGAAATTCGTCGTGTTCAGCGGATCGGCGGCGATCAGATAAGCTTCGGTGATGACGCCGGAAGTGCTGGTGGTGACCGGATACGCGTTCCAGGTGGAAGTTAATGTCTCCGAGCGTGACAGAAATAGCGCAGTAACCCCGGGTTCTTTCCTTGCGCGTAAGTGCCATTCAGAGATCCAAGGTTGACGTGGATAACCTGGTTGGGAGAATGTTCGTCCGCTTCGCCATTGAAAATGCCGCCCACGCCGTCGGTCGTAAATCTGCCCGCAAAAACCGAAGGACCGAACACAGAAAATCCGTTTTGCGCCGTCGAATCGCCGGTCAAACCAAAAACGTAATCACCCTTGAGCGTGGCGTCAGTGCAGGTGGTGGTCCCCTGCTTTTCGAGTTCACCTGACCCGCGCGCGCCGGTGTTGGAATCCGTTTCGATCAAGCGTCCCACTGTGCCGGTGGAATCCAATGCAAATGAGTAGACTGTGGTTCCTTGCTTGAGCCCGTTGAGGGTAAGCGTGCCGCGGCTTCCGGCTTCCGTAAATTGGCCGGTGAAGGATTGCCCCGTATAATTCTGGCCGCCCCCGGTGTTGTAGTCCTCGATTCCGGTGATGGCACCCCCGACACCGATGGCAAAGCTTCCCGCCGCGGTTACCCGCTGGTTTAAGGAAACCCCGCCGACGTTGGCGATTTGGTAGCCGTTGAATTCGAAGGCATAAGAACCGCTGAGCGCCGACTGAGCGTTGACGAGCAAGCTGAAAGTGGTTTGCGCCGTCGCATTTGGATTGGCGCTGTCCGTAACCACAATTGTGAAAGTATTCGCCGGGGGCCCCGCCACGGTCGGAGTTCCGGAAATGATGCCGCCCGAACTCAGCGTCAGACCTGCGGGCAGCGTGGAACCGGCTTGCAGCGACCATGTGTAGGGAGCCGTTCCGCCGCTGGCCTGCAGCGTTGTGGAATAGGTCTGATTCACGATGGCGTCGGGCAGCGTGGCCGACGAAGTAATCTGCAATGTTCCGGCGGGCTGAATCAAAAGTGTGAAGGGAGAAGTGGTGGAAACAGCGGGATTTTCGCTGTCCGTCACGGTGATGCTGAAACCAGGATTTCCCGCGGTTGTGGGCGTTCCGGAAAGCACGCCCGCGTTTGTAAGGCCCAGATTGGGAGGAAGCGTCGAGCCGTTGGCCACCGACCATTTGTACGGCGCGATTCCACCCGTCGCAGCGAACGTGAGCGAATACTTGGTTCCGGCAATGGCCGGAGGATTGAGCGGCGAAGTGGTGGTGATTTGCAACGCGGGAATGGCGTTTACCACCAGCGAAAGCGCCGGCGAAATCGCCGTCACTCCCAGTGAATCCGTGATTTGCAGCGTGAAATTGGTGGTGCCGACGGCGTTCGGCGTGCCGGTAATGGTCACGGCATTTGTGGCGCTGGTGCCGAGTTTCGCCCAGGCGGGCAGCGGGTTGGATCCCGGGGCAAGCGCCCAGGTATAAGGTGCAAGCCCTCCCGTGGCATTCACTGTGGCGGTATACGCCACGGTGATCGTGGCTGCGGGAAGCGTCGTCGAGGGGATCGTCACCGCAGGTTCCACGGTCACCAGCAGCCCTGCGGATTTATTTGGATCGGCGATGGAGGTTGCAATCACCGTCGCCGGAGTCACGGCGTTAATCCCAACGGGTGACTGATAGGTTGCCGCGGCCGGAGTCGTGGGCACCAGGAATGTTCCGGCGCCTGCCGCGGGATTGATGGACCAGCTCACGCCCAACCCCGAAGTATCGTTCACCACCGTCGCCGTGATGGGAATGGTTTGCCCGGCTTCGATGGTTTGCGGCTTGGTGGGAGAAGTGATGTTGACATGAACATCGATCGTCGGATTGCCCGAGCAGTTCACCAACTGCACCAGCAGCGGCAGAAGGCACGCGACAAGATACGGGAATTTCCGGCGATTGGTCATGGCAACATTCCTCGCTTGTCCTTCGGGGTTGCCGCAAAAGCCCATTCTTTGGGCGCCTATATATCCACACCCCCGGACATGCGAATGATAGCAATAGATTCATAGCGGCACAGTCCTGGGTTGCGGCGATGTAGCCCGAAAAGGCAATAGGGGAACACCGGGCGAACGCCGGGATGGCCGCTAGCGTAGACGGCTTCGTGACGAAGCCATGCACAACTTCAATTTTCTGCGGCTCGTTTCCTTCGGTGACAGGGAGCCGGAATTTCATCCACGCATGCGATAAATTTAAACGGGTCCGCGGGGCGAAATACAGAAGGCGAAGAGAAGTTCTCCCTGCTGATATTTCGCATACCTAATTTTGTTTGAGTTTGGGGGGTGTTTAGAAGCCGCGCATGTCGCTGGCAAGGACTTGGTTCCGTTCCAGCCGCTGGATCATCACCACGGCCGCATAACGCGTGCAGAGGGCCATTTCCCCGGCCGTCCAGGTCTCCATTGCCGCCGTGCCAATTGCTTTGCCGAGCGAGCTCAGGAAGGCCAGCGCGCGATAATAAACGCGCACGGACATGAGCTTCGACCCGCCTCCCGCTCCCAGCTCCGGGCATACATTCTGATAGCTCATTACCTCTTGGAAGTCATTTGTTTCCAGTATCTTATGGTACACAGGGGCGGCCGCAGCTTCTTCGTTGATCACCGGCGAGTTGGCCACGCTCAGCAGGGCTGCTCTCCAGCTGAACACGGCGAATTGAACCAGCGCCGCGAACGAAATCACGAGAATGAAGGATGCAATTAGCATTGTTCTGACCTGGGTAGAGTTTGCCACCACCCTATGCCCCAGACAATAGACCGACGGTACTGTTTGGGATGGGACCACCCGGTCTCGTGGCGCTTTCACGAAGCGGAACACGAGAACGCGAATCGCTTGCCGGGAGAGGCGCGTTCCGGTACAACCACTGAGGCCGCGTGCCTGCCGGAATTGCCGGGAATGGCTCAATGCGCGCGAATTGAAATGAGTGGAGGCGTGGATGATTCAGAAATATCGGCTGGTGGTGGGGTGCATGCTGCTGGCGCTGGTTTCGCTTGGTGTTTCGCGGCGGGGAGATATCGCGGCGGCTTCCGCAGCCGCGCAGGATTCGCCGGCGGAATCCTCCATCCGCGCCGTGCTGGAAACGCAGGTGGCGGCGTGGAATCGCGGAGATATCAATACCTTCATGAACGGCTATTGGAATTCGCCGAACACGGAATTTGTGGGCGCCGCGGGAGTGGCCCGCGGATGGCAATCGGTGCTCGACCGCTACCGCAGGAATTATCCGGACCATCAGGCCATGGGACAATTGTCGTTTTCGCAGCTGGAAATCCATGTGGAGTGCCGCGATGCCGCGTATGTGATCGGCGAATTCCATCTGGAGCGCGCGAACGATAAACCGGAAGGCGTGTTCAGTTTGAATTTCCGGAAATTTCCCGAGGGGTGGAGAATCGTGTCCGATCACACCACTGGATTTGCCCCAGCGCCGCGCGAAAAATCCGAATAAATTACCGGCGGTCGCTTCTCGGCCTCTGTTTTTTCGAGGATAATGGAATTTCCGCGAAAGGGCGCCGCAATCGCCGCCCCTCCGGGAAGGAGACTTTCAAATTGCGAGCGGTCATCACCGGCGGAGCCGGTTTTCTGGGTTCTCATCTGTGCGATCTGCTGATTGCAAAAAATTGGGAGGTGCTGTGCCTCGATAATCTGGTGACCGGCGCGGATTCCAATATCTCCCACCTGCTTGCGCATCCGCGCTTCCAGTTTGTCCGCCAGGACGTGAGCCGCTACCTGGAAGTCCCGGGCGAAGTGCATGCCGTCCTGCATTTTGCCTCGCCCGCCAGCCCGCCCGATTATTTGAAATTTCCGATACAAACTCTGAAAGTAGGTTCGCTCGGAACCCACAATGCGCTGGGCCTGGCGCTGGCCAAGAAAGCCAAATTTTTTCTGGCTTCGACTTCGGAGTGTTATGGCGACCCGGAGATCAGTCCCCAGCCGGAAACGTACTGGGGCCGGGTGAATCCCATCGGTCCGCGCGGCGTCTACGACGAAGCCAAACGCTTTTCCGAGGCCATGGCCATGGCCTATTACCGCCATCACGCCGTGGATACGCGCATCGTGCGCATCTTCAATACCTATGGCCCGCGCATGCGATTGAATGACGGCCGCGCGCTTCCGAATTTTCTTTACCAGGCGCTGCGCGGCGAGCCCCTGACGGTCTATGGCGACGGCTCGCAGACCCGGAGCTTCTGCTATGTCTCGGATTTGATGGAAGGGATTTACCGCCTGCTGGAATCGAATGAGCATGAGCCGGTAAACATCGGCAACCCCCAGGAAATCACCATACGCGAATTCGCCGAACGCGTGCGTGCCCTTGTCGGCGCTTCCGCGCCCATCGTGTACCGCCCGCTGCCCCAGGATGATCCCAAGCAGCGCTGCCCGGATATTTCCAAGGCTCGGCGCATTTTGGGCTGGGAGCCGAAAGTAAAATTGGAAGAGGGTTTGCGGCTCACCTACGAATATTTTCGCGGAAAAATCGCGGAGGCGGACAAAGCCGGCGCCTAGCCCGCCGCTACTGGGGTCGGCCCATCGAGTGGTATTCGAATCCGTAGGCCTTCATTTCGCGCGGCGAAAGAAGATTTCGGCCGTCGAGAATCAGCGGTCGGGCCATCGAATCGCGAATGCGCTCCCAATCCAGGTTGCGGAATTGCTCCCACTCCGTGGCGATGGCCAGCGCCTCTGCGTCTTCCGCGGCGGCGTAGGCGGATTCGACGTATTGAATTTCCGGCAGGACGCCGCGGGCCTTCTCCATGGCCTCGGGATCGTAGGCGCGGACGCGCGCGCCTTCCGCGGTCAGTTGGCGGATCAAATCGATGGCCGGGGCGAAGCGGATATCGTCGGTATTGGGCTTGAACGCCAGGCCCAGCACGCCGATCTGTTTTTCCTTGATCACCCACAGCGCCCGGCGCATTTTTTCGATGAATAGCCCGATGCGCGCGCGGTTGATTTTTTCCGCTTCTTTCAGCAGCGAAAAATCCACGCCGGAATGTTCCGCCAAGTGCACGAATGCCTGCAAATCCTTGGGCAGGCAGAATCCTCCGAAACCGAGTCCGGCGCGGAAAAAACTTTTTCCGATGCGCGGATCCATGCCCACCGCGCGCACCACTTCCTCGATATCCGCTCCCGAGGCGTTCGGCCAGGTCCGCCAGAATATTGGCATAGGAAATCTTCAGCGCCAGAAACGAATTCGAGGCGTGCTTGATCAGCTCGGCGCTGTTGATGGTGGTCACCAGCCACGCGGGAGCCGGAGCATCGGGGCATCCATTGGCATGCACCGGGCAATGGAAATTGCGCTCCAGCACCGGGCGGTAAATTTCCTTCATCATGCGCTCGGCCACTTCGTCCTCGGCGCCCACCACGATGCGGTCGGGATGCAGAAAATCCTCGACGGCCGTGCCCTCGCGCAGAAATTCCGGATTGGACGCCACGTGAAACGTGATCCCGCTTTTGCGGCCGTATACCGCCAGCGCGCGCTTCAGTTCCTGCCCGGTTTGCGCCGGAACGGTGCTCTTCTCGATCACCAGTTTTTCCGAGCGCGCTTCGGTGCCCACCAGCCGCGCCACATGGTCGATGGAGCTCAAGTCCGCGGCGCCGGAAGGCAGCGGCGGCGTCCCCACGCAGATGAAAATTGCGTTGCCGGCGGCCACAGCATCCACAGGATTTGCGCAAAAGCGAAGCAGGCCTTCCCGGCGCGCGTTGCTGATGACGGAGTTGAGGCCCGGCTCGAAAATAGGCAAGCGGCCGGATTCCAGCGTTTTTATTTTTGCCGCGTCGCTATCCGTGCACACCACTTCATGGCCGATGCCCGCCAGGCATCCGCCGGTCACCAGTCCCACATACCCGGCGCCGATTACGGAAATCTTCAAATGAAACTCCCTTGATCAAAACGATTAGGAATGAATGCAGATGGCCACATTTCATTCTGATATAGGCCCCGGGATGAGCCAAGCGGTTTTTCGGACCGCGGGCCGCCGCAAAATTCAGTTGCGTGGCGAGCAAACACTACAGCAATCGCATCCTGCGCATCATGTTGCGTGCGGGCGGATGGGCAATCCCGCCCAGGCGTTCAACAGGCCCAGATACTCGCGCACCACGGACAATGCGTCGCGCGTGTTGCGCCACCAATATCCGGGGTCGAAGGGGTCCTCGGTGGCGGCGCGCACGATAGCCCGATTTTGTTTACCGATCAGCACGCGCCATAGCGCGCGCACGCGCCGCGTATGCTGCGGAGAAGTCACGATAATCACTTGCGATTTTCCCTCGCGCCGCATCTCCCGCGAGGCTTCTTCGATTTCCTGTTCGGTGTCGACGACGGTGTCCGGAAGGATGCGAATCGCCGAATCCGGCACTCCTTCGCGAATCAAAACTTCGCGGCTGTATTCTTCCTCGCCGGTGAAGGAGACGCCCAGCCGGGTCAGCTCCTCCACTGGCGCATAGGGCCGGCTGAGCCAGATTTCTTTTGCATATCCCGCACGAAAAATTATCGCCGCTTCTTCGGCGCGATAGGGCAAGCCGCCGCTCAAAACGAAAATCGCGTCCGCGGGAGCTAGCGCGTCCTGGCGCACCAGCCATCTTCCCGCTCCGCGAAAGCAGAAGACCCCGGCCACAATCAGCGCCAGAATCACGATCAGCGCCAGGGCCCGCTTGCGGCGGGATTGTCCGCCGCCTCTCGCGCGAATTATCGTTGTGTTCGTCAATCGATCCTATCGCTTGGTGAGAAGAAAGCTTCCGATGACCAGGGCATCCGCGCCGGAGCAAAAATAACTGCGCACGGCGTCGCGCGGCGTGATCACCAGAGGCTCGCCGAATAAATTAAAGGAAGTGTTCACCAGCATCGGCGCGGGAGCTTTCTCTCCCGAGCGTTTCAGCAGGTTCCACAGCAGGGGATTTTCGTCCTGGGTCACGGCATGGAGGCGCACCAGATTCCCCGGCAACAAAAATCCCGGCGGCAGAGCTTCGAGCAGCCTGCGCCCCTTTTCCGTGGCGCTGGCCATGGTGGTCATGAAGCGCGTGTTCGCCGAACACTCGAAATACGCCGGAACATCTCCGGCGGGAACGGAAAGAGCGAAGGGGCGGAACGATTCGCGATGCTTGACGTAATCGTTCAAATTTTCCTTCACGTAGGGCGCCCAGGGCGAAGCCAGCAGGCTGCGATGGCCGAGCGCGCGCGGTCCGAATTCCGCGCGTCCCTGAAACCAGGCAACGATTTTGCCGCCCTGCAGCAGGTGCAAAGTTTCTTCCAGGATGCGGTCTTCGGAATCGCACCAGCGATACGCGGCCTTGCAATTGTCGAGCACGCTTTTGATTTCCTCGTTCGAATACGCCGGGCCGTAATGAACGTGTGAAATAGCCGGAAGGCGCGGCCGCTTCGGCGCGGAGTGCCAGGCAAGCGCAGCCGCCCCGAGAGCCGTGCCTTCATTTCCGGCGGCGGGCTGGACGAAAATTTCGTCGAAACCGGTATTTTTTTCGACGGCCGCCACCAGCAGAGGATTCAGGAACAGCCCGCCGGCCAGCGCAAGATTGCTTTCTCCGGTCTTACGCCGCAAAGCTTCCAGCCAGTCGCCGACGATCGTCGAGCACGCAGCTTGAATGCTGGCCGCCATGTTGGCGCGCAGCGGATCTCCCATTTGCGATTCCGGGCCGGGGATTCCGGAAAAACCAAGCCGGCGGTAAAAATTGGCGGAGAAGGAAAGCTCGCCCGAATATCCGCGGCGAAAATATTTCGCGTCCAGGTGCGGAGGACCCTGCGGACTGCGCCGAAGAATTTCCAGAAAGAGCGGTGCGAAGATGGGGTCGCCCGCCAGGCCGAGCCACTGCGTTTTATGCTCGTCGTTGCGGCGCCGGAAACCGATCAGTTGCGTGACTTGCGAAAATACCCAAGCCAGCGAATGGGGAAAAGCGACCGACGCGATTTCGCGGATGTTTTTTCCTTCGCCGATGGCCGCCATGCCGGATCGCCCTCCGCCGCTTTCGTCGAGTGAAAGAATCAGTGCGCGATCAAAATCGGAGGCGTAGTAGGCGCTGGCGGCATGGCACAGGTGATGATCCGCCGGAAGGATGCGGCCGCGCGGCGAACCGGCCATTTCGCGCAGAATTCTGAAATTATTTAGCTCCGTGCCCAGCTGGCCAAAAGCCTTGTTTACGAAATAGCTCGAGGAAATCGGCGCGAGTGGCGCCAGGCGCGCGCGAAGCAGAGCCTGGCGCGACCATCCCCGCGTGGGGCGGCTGGCGATGGCGATGCGATGCACCTGGGCCCAGCCGATGCCCGCCTGGTTCAGGCAGAATTGGATGGCCGCGCGCGGAATGCCTTCAAACGTGCGCGTGCGCGCCAGTTTTCCTTCCTCCATGGCGGCGATCACCCCGTGTTCGCCGACCAGCGCTGCGGCGGGGTCGTGTTCCATCGCGGAAATGCCGAGAATATACATGTCAGGAATTTTTTATCATCCGGCAGGGTGGAAGCAAATCATTCGCGAAGGCCCAATGCTCACCGCGCGGAAAATTTTCACGCACGAGGAACGCGCAGCGGACGCCCGCGCGTCAGGAGCCCGCGCAAGCCGAGAGCGATGAGCCGCGGCTGCTGCAGGCAGATGCGCCAAAGAATTTTCCAGGCTTCATCGCGGGAATATTGGGCCAGCGAATGTTTTGCCGGATCGTTGAGCAAATCCACCAGGCGGCTGTAATCCGCTTGCTGGAAATCGTGCATGGATTTGCGCAGCAGGAGATGCAGATCGAGTTCGCGGCGCAACTGGCGCAATTCGCGGCTCGCTCCGCCGCTGAGAATCGACTGCGCCACGCCCAGCGCTCCACGCAGTCCGGTGACGATCCCTCCCACAGTTGAAACCTTCACTTGTCCCGCGGCGTCTCCCACCAGGAACACGGAACCATTGCCCACCGTGCGGCGCACCGGAATCCACCGCCTGTAGACCGGAATCCGCGCGCCTTGAAATTCGATGGGCTCGAGTTTTTTCTTTTCCAGAAAAGTTTCGAGCGCGCGAACCGTTTCCGGGCCGGTCTCGCCGATGATGCCCAGCGCGCCTCGCGTGGGAGATTCCGGAACCAGCCAGAAAAAATACGGTGTGTCCTGCGGGATGAACCAGACGCGCGCGGTATCGGCGGCCATATCCTTGGGCAGCGGAACGATGGCCTGCACCAGCGGAACGGTTTCGAGCGGCGCCCATCCCGCGGCGCGTCCCACGCGGCTGGTGGCGCCGTCTCCGCCCACCACGATGGGAGCATGCACTTCCTCGCGGCGCCCGTCGCGGCATCGTTCGATCTCCAGCACCATGCCGCGGCCGTTGGCATGCAGCGCATGGAAGCGATGACCCAATTCCACGGAAGCTCCGGCGCGCCGCGCCTCTTCGGCGAGGCTCTGGATCAACGCGCGGCGTTCGATGATCAGATCCGGCTCCTGCAGCGACACCTGGGCCACGCGGCCATCGGTGAAAATTTCAAAGCGGCGAATTTCATTGAGGATGCAGCTTTCCGCCGCCGCGCCCAGCAGTTGCCGCATGCGGTGGGTGACGATCAACGTCCGCGCAGAATGATCCAGCGACTCGGTGCGCTCGAAGACGCGCACCGGCACTCCCCGGCGGGCCAGCAATGTGGCGGTAAAAAGACCCGCGGCGGAGCCGCCGACCACGGCGACATTTTGCCCGTTCGTGCCGCGCGCTTCGATGGAAACGCGCTCAGAATTTTGCTGTAGCTGGTCCATGCTTGTTTGCTGGAATCGCCTCGTGCTCGAAAATTTTGCAAGCCGCGGGCGCGGCCTTTCATAGCGCCTGGTTGCCGGGTTCGCCTTCGCCCACCCGCCGTGAGCGCGCCGGCGGACGCATACACAGCGTCCTCTGACTCGGGGCAAAAGTATATCCCAGCCGGGACCATCCTCCAAAGCAGAAGCGGTCCACGAAGCAAGCCCGCGCGCGTCGCCTGCATGCTGGACACGTACATACCAAGGGCCGCCGATTGGCGCCTAGTCCCATCCTTCCGAGGCTAATACTTTCCAATTATTGCCACATGCTCGCTTCGCCGTTATTGTGCCGGACACTGTGCGGCAGAGAACGTTTGGGTGGAGACGCCTCTGACGCAATCAGTGTGGCCGTAAAGCCAATTCTACAGACTACTTCAGGGAGAACCGCATGCGTTTGTCCGCTGTGCTGCTATTGCTTTTCGCTTTTGCTTTGCCGCTCCTGGGCCAGAGCAATTTTGGCGCAGTCACCGGCACGGTCACCGACGCGCAGCATCTCCCCATTGCCGGAGCCACTATCGAACTGACGGCAGCCAGCACCGGCGCGGTGCGCCGCACGGTGACCAATCAGGAAGGGCTCTTCGAAGCCCCGGCTTTGCTCCCGGATGCATACCAACTCAAAGCCCAGACGCCCGGTTTTGCGGTGTTCACCGAGTCTTTGACCTTGGAAGTGGGGCAGAAGCTGGCCTTGGACGTCAGCCTGAAACTGAATTCGGTCGCGGGCGGCGTGCGAGTCACGGCAGGCAACGAAGTTCTGCACACGGCCGACGCCAGCGTGGGCGAAGTGGTCGAGCCTAAATCGATTGACGAGCTGCCGCTCAACGGACGCATGCTGATTGATCTGGTGCTCACCGTGCCGGGCGCGCACGTGGGTTTTGGCGCGCAGACTGGAGGATCAAATCCACTTTACTGGCGGCCGGGCCAACGCTCGGCGGTGGTGATTGGCGGCGCGCGCCCCAACGCCAATTTTTTTCTGTTGGATGGCGCGACCAACACCGATCCCACCTTCAACACTCAGAATCTGAGCCCTTCGCCGGATGCCGTGCGTGAATTCCAGGTGGAAACCAGCAGTTATACGGCGGACATGGGAGGAGCGGGAGGCGGGCAAATCAACATCGTCACGCGCTCCGGCTCCAGCGCTTATCATGGAACGGCATATGAATTTCTGCGCAACGGGGCTATGGATGCCAGCCCCTTCGAGGCCATGGGAAATAATCACCTAGTGCAGAATAATTTCGGCGTTTCCCTCGGCGGGCCGCTTTTGACCAGGAAGAACACTTTCTTTTTCGTCAATTACGAAGGTTTGCGCCTCGCGCAAGCCGACGCGCAGATTCTGACGGTTCCCACGCCCGCGGAAATTCAAGGCGATTTCAGCATGAGCAACGTCAAGATTTACGACCCCACCACGGCTGTCGCGAACCCCAACTACAATCCGAGCCTCCCCACCGGCCCGGAGAATTTTCCCTACACGCGGAGTCAATTCCCCAATAACCGGATTCCCTCGACGCGCATCAACACCTTGCTTGAAAATTTTCTGCTCGCCCACGTGCCGCAACCGAACATGATGATGAATCCCGGCGATCCGGACACGAACAATTATCTCGACGTCCGCAACGAAACTCATTTTCAGAATCAGGGCACCATTCGCGTGGATCATAATTTCTCGAACGGCGACACGCTGTTTGGCAGGTATTCGGCGGGAAGCGAAAACGGTTTTTCACCCACCAATGGCTCGACATCCACCACCGAAAATCTTCCCGGATTCGGCGCGGTATTCAATAATCTTTCGCAGCAGTCGGTCATCTCCTGGAACCATATTTTTTCGAGCACCAAGCTGAACACTCTTTCCGCGGCGATGTCGCGGCTTTCGATGGACCACACCTCGCAGAACGACGGCGTCAACGACTACGTGAGCCAGCTCGGAATTCGGGGCATCGGTTTTGGCGGGAAGAACGCCTGGGGGGCGCCTTGGTTTGCAGTGCAGGGTTATACCGGCATCGGAGACACCTTTGCGGCCACGCCCATGCACGCCTGGGACACTATCTTTGAACTCCGCGATACTTTTGCGTGGCAATCCGGACGTCACAGCCTGAAATTCGGCGGCGAATTCCGGCGTTTCATCTGGCCCATGTGGGGCTTTTTCCAGAATCGCGGCTACTATCAATTCACCAACGGCTACACCACCGAATTCGGTTTCAACGACGGCGGCGGTTCCGGGCTGGCCAGTCTTCTGCTCAGCCTGCCCGCCGTGAAGCAACGCCAAGCCGGCATCCCACAGATGGATTTGCGCGATTGGGATTCCGCGGCGTTTGCGGAAGACTCCTGGCAGGTCACCTCCACCACGACGCTCACCCTGGGACTGCGCTATGAATATGCCAGTCCGCTCTACGATACGGAAAACACCAACTCCAATCTCGTTTTCGAGAAGGGCACGCCTTCGGTATTCATCGGCGGCGAAAACGGCTATCCGCGCGGTTTGATGTACGCCAATAAACATAATTTTGCTCCGCGCCTGGGCTTCGCGAAAAGCATTCCCGGATTTGGCCTGGTGGTCCACGCCGCGTATGGGATTTTTTATACTCCGGTGGACGCCAACACCTGGTGCAACCAGCGGCACAACGTGCCGTACGTTTTTCCCGAAACGCAGCAAGCCGACAATTTCACGCCTCCCGCGGCGCTGACCGCCAGTGGCCTCAATTTCGGCACGCCGGTGCTGGGCGAAGGTCCGCTGACTCCCACCACCGTAAGCTTTACGGCCTTCGATCCGCACTCGCCCGCGCAATATGTGCAGCAGTGGAATGCTTCGGTGCAAAAAAGCCTGGGGCAGAACACATCCATCGAAGTCGGGTACATCGGCTCGCGCGGATTTCATTTGCAGCGAGCGCATCTGATTAACAACGCGCCTCCCGGCCCGGGACCCTTGGGTCCGCGGCGGCCGTTCAAGACGCTTACCTTCGTGCCGGACACAACCTTGACTCCCAGCAGCACCGACGCGGTGATCCAGAGCCAGACTTTTCCCGTCAGCACCATCAATCTCCTCGAAAACACCGCGCAGAGCTGGTACGACGCAGGCTACGTGAATGTAAGACGCAGGTATTCCCATGGACTAAGCCTTCTTGCGAACTATACCTTCGCAAAAAATCTCACCAACGCGCCCGATTTCCGTTCCCCCATGGACGAATCCGCCATCCCTCAGAACAACAACGACCTCGATGCGGAAAAGGGCCCGGGTTGTGACGTGCGCCATCGCCTGGCCTTCAGCAGCGTTTATGATATTCCCGCATACCAGCGTGCCGAGTGGGTTCGCATCGTCACCCAGAACTGGCATATTTCGACCATCTACCAAATCCAGTCGGGCATGCCCTTCACTATTTCCGTTTTCGGCGATACGGCAAATTCAGGAACGGTCCTCGGTGAAAATCCCATTCGCGCGAATTACACGGGGCAGCCCATTTTCGGGCCCGGCACGCGCAACGCCAACGAATGGTTCAACCCCGCGGCCTTTGCCGCCCCGCCTGCCTATACTTTCGGCGATGTGGGACGCAATTCCGTCTACGGGCCGGACTTGCAGACTTTGGATCTGGCTTTGGCGCGCTCCTTCCGCGTCTCGGAGAAAACCAGCTTCGAATTTCGCGCCGAAGCTTACAATGCCTTGAATAAAGTCAATCTGGGCACGCCGAACCGCTATGTCAACGAACCTCAGTTCGGCACCATCACTATGCCGATGACTCCGGGCCGCGAAATTCAATTGAGTGCGCGCCTATCTTTTTAGTGAGTGCGCGAGCCAGACACGGCAAAGGCTCGGCAAGGCGGCCACCGGCCGGAAGTTTCAGGATTCACGGGCGAAAGTAAACAGGAGGAACAAAATGAAATTCTCAGGGTATGCCACAGCAGTCGTGTTCTTGTTTCTGGCCGCGGCAATCGGGTTGGGGGCCGCCGGCACAAAAGTCACGGTAAAGGGCTACGTTCTGGATTCTTCCTGCGCCTTCACCAAGAGAATCCACAAGCCGGTGGGCAAGGAGTGCGCAATCGCATGTGCGAACGGAGGGTCGCAGATTGTCATCCTGGCCGATGACGGAATCATTTACTGGCCCATCTCCGGCACCACGCCCGCTACCGGCGAAAATTCCAAGCTTTTGCCATTTGCCGGAGAAAAAGTGACGGCCACCGGCATGGTCTACCAGCGGGGAGGCTCCAAGGCTATCGTGATTGACACCATCGAGCCGCAAGCGGCGGAGAAATAGTTTATCTCGCCGGGACGCGCACTGCGGCGCAAACAAACGAAAATTTGACGGGAAGAAAAGCTAAGGCGCGGGCGACGATTTTTGGAATTTGCCCTGGCGTTCGTACGGCGCGCTTTCGAGCGCGATGATGGCGATGGCCGCCAGAATCACCAGCACGGCGAACAAAGTGTAATCGCGCGCCGCTGAAAGCCGCACGGCGGCCATGGAAAGCAGCCCGAATAGAATCGACAGGGCATACAGCACCAGAACCGCGCCGCGATGTCCCAGGCCAAGATTCGAAAGGCGATGCGCGGTGTGGTCCTTTCCCGGAGACGTGAAGGGCAGAAGTCCCCGGCGGGCGCGCGAAATGGAAACCAGCGCGGTGTCGAAGATCGGAAAGCCAAGAATCAGGATGGGGATCATCCACGTGCCGGGAAATTGATCGCCGGAGGGATGAACCTTCAGTCCCAGCGTAGCCATCAGGAATCCGAGCAGCATGGCTCCGCCGTCTCCCATAAAAATTTTCGCGGGGCTGAAATTCCAGCGCAGGAACCCGAGCGCCGCGCCAAAGGCGGCGAACGCCAGCGTCTGCACCATGGTCTGTCCCCACATGCTCGCGGAGATGGCGAAAAAAAACGCGGCGATGGCCGCGGTTCCGGCGCAGAGACCGTCCATGTGATCCAGAATGCTGAACGACGCGGTGATGGCCACCACCCACAAAATAGTCAGGCAGATATCGAGCGCCATCCCCAGTCGCCCGGGAACCAACACGTTGATGATGTCCGCGCGGATGCCCGAAGCGATCAGGAAAACTGCCGCGGCGGGCATTCCGATGAATAGCTTTACTTGATGGTGCAGCATGTCGCCATCGTCCAGAAGCCCCACGATGGCCAGCAGCGTGGCGCCCGCCAGGATTCCGATGATCTGCTGCTGCGGCGCATGGTGCAGGGTGAGCAAAACAGCCAGCACAAAGCCGAGGTAAATGGCGATGCCGCCGAGCAAGGGAATGGGCTTGAGGTGGACCTTGCGCGCGTTGGGATGGTCCACCATGCCGAAGCGCAGCGCCAAATGGCGCACCGGGATGGTGGCTCCCAGCGTAGCCAGCAGCGCCACGCCAAATGCGATCAGGTCGGTGGGAATGTGCATGACGGTTCTGCGTGAATTCAGCGCGCTGCCGGCAATTCTTCAGCTACGCTGAGGGATTCCTCTCTGTGCTGTTTGCGAAATACCCCCCCGGGAATCATCCATCCGCCGCGCAAATCGCCTAATTCGTGCCACGGACTTCGTCTGCTTTCTATTGCGCCGCTTCCTCCAGAATTTCCACGAAACGCTGAAGTTCATTCACTTTAGCATATTTTTTCGCGGTTTCCCGCGCGCGCGCTCCCATCTTTGCCAGCCTGGCAGGGTCTTTGCGCAATTCGCGAATGGCCGCCGCGACGTCCGCGGGGTCGTCTGGATTCGCGGCCATGCCGCACCCGGATTCGATGACGATCCGCGCCGCATCGCTATTTTCCGCGGCCACCGCCAGCACCGGACGTCCCGCCGCCAGGATCGAATAAATTTTGCTGGGAACCACGACGCCTTCGAGTCCCCGCCGGATGGTGACGATATGCACATCCCCGGCCATCATCACGTGCGGCACACGCTCGACCGGCTGATACGGCAGAAAACGCACATTTGTGGCCATAGCCGCGGCGCTTTCCACCCGCGCGCGATTCGCTCCGCTCCCTACAAACACCACCCCGGCATTTTCGTTGCGCAGGATTTCCGCGGCTTTCAGCAGAGTTTCCCATGCGCCATAAAAACCCAAATTCCCGCCATGCACGGCGACAAATGGAAATCCGGAACGAATTTCCTGGACGATGGGATCGGATTGCGGAGGCAAAACGGGAGAAAGAGCAGCGCCGTCGCGGACCACCTCAACGCGCCGCGGGTCAATGCCCTTGGAGACGATTCGTTCGCGCATGTCGTCTCCCAGCACGATGACACGAGCCGCCTGCCGCATTGCTCGCCGGTGCATGCGCTCCCAGAGCGCGACCCCTCCGCCCGCGCTCACGATCCCGCCGCCGATGGCCATGTCCGGATAGAGATCGCGAATGTTGTAAATAAACGGGCGCTGGATGCGCCGCGCCACGAACGCTCCGGCTATCCCCGCTACGGGAGGATCGGTCATCGCCAGAATCACATCGGGGCGAATCGCCATGGCGCGCGGGACAGCCAGCGCCAGGTAGGAAAGATAATTCGAGACGCGGCCTCTCATCCCGTGGCGCGAGTAATCGGTGGATCCCACGCATTCGATGTCCACGCCATGGCGCGTATCGCAGCGCAAAAAAGAGTAAGGATAATGCTCCTCGGTATCGTAGGAGGGGCGTCCCGCTACGACCGTCACCTGGTGGCGTGCGGCCAGCGCCTCCGCGATTTGCGCGGCCATTTTCGACGTCGCCGATGTGTCCGGCGGAAAATATTCGTTCAGCAGAAGGATATGCATAGAAAAGTCGGGGCGTGGAATAGGATTCGCGGCCCCGTTTCGCGACGGTGCGGAGGGCGCGCGCGCAATGCCATGTTAGGTCGTGCGCTTCGCATACCCTTCCACGGATTTTTCCCCTTCTGCGGCGGCTGATTTTTTCTCCAGGATAAAATTGCCCAGCACCAGCACGTCCATCTGCGTCCGGCGAAAACAATCGAGCGCCTCTTCCGGCCGGCAGACGATGGGCTCGTTGTCGTTGAAGGAAGTGTTCACCACCACCGGCACGCCCGTCACATCTCCGAAGGCGCGAATGAGTTTCCAGTACAGCGGATTCGAGCGGCGATTGACGGTTTGCAGGCGCGCCGTGCCGTCCACATGCGTGGGAGCGGGAATCACCTCGCGTTTTTCCGGGCGCACGGCGTAGGCGAAGGTCATGAACGGCGAAGGATGAGTCTCCTCGAAATATTCTCCGGCGGCCTCCTCGAGCAGGGAAGGCGCGAAGGGGCGGAATGATTCGCGATGCTTGATGCGTCGGTTGAGCACATCCTTCATTTCCTTGCGCCGCGGGTCGGCCAGGATGCTGCGTTGGCCCAGGGCGCGAGGGCCCCATTCGACGCGCCCCTGAAACCAGCCGAGAATTTTTCCGGCGGCGATGTGCCGCGCAGTCGCCGCGACCAGCGCGTCTTCGGCGAGCCCTTCAATCTGGAATTCCCCGGCGGAGCCGGAAAAATCCCGGATGGCGCGCTCGATTTCCGCTGGCGAGTATCCCGGCCCCCATGCCGCATGCTCCATCACGAATTCGCGCGGCCGGCCCAGCACTCCATGCTGCACGGCGAAAGCCGCGCCTACGGAAAGTCCCGCATCGCCGGCGGCAGGCTGGACGTACACGCGCTCGAATGGCGATTTGCTGAATATTTTTCCGTTGGCAAGGCAATTGAACGCCACGCCGCCCGCAAGACACAGCGATTTTTCTCCGGTCTTTTCCGCCAGCGCCGTCCAATGCTCCGCCAATACTTCTTCGAGCGCCGCTTGCAGGCTCGATGCCAGATTGTAATGCCGCTGCGTCAGCTCCTCCTCCGCCTGTCGCGCGGGTCCCAACCGCTTTTCGAGGTAGCTCGAAAATAATCGCCCGATCACGGGAGTGAGGTCGGCATCGCGCCAGGTCATATCCGCGCCCTTGTATTGGTGCGTGAAATATTCGAGGCCCAGACGGAAGGAGAGCGGGCCATCGGCGCGCACGATGCGCCGGAATTCGGGCAGGAATTCCGGCTGGCCGTAAGCCGCCAGGCCCATGACTTTGTACTCGTCGCCAAATTTCCAGAAACCCAGATATTGCGTGATCGCTGTGTAATACATTCCCAGGGAATGCGGGAAACGCACATCGCCAAGGGCACGCATCCGCGGGCCTTCACCGCGCGCCCACATGGAACTCGCAAAATCTCCCAGGCCGTCGGCGGAAAGCACCGCGGCGCGCTCAAATGGCGAGACGTAATATGCGCTGGCAAGATGCGCGCTGTGATGTTCGATGCGATGGAAGCGCGCGCGAAGGGATTGAGGGTCCATCTGGAATGAGGAAGCCAGGTCCTCGCGAATTCCCGCGAAGCGCCGCATCACGCGCGCGCGATCCAGTGCAAACCGCGGCATGCGCAGTGCGAAGCGAAGTTTTGTGCCCCCGCGCGCCCACGGATTCCGCGGGATGGCAATATGGTCCACGTCGCTGAGCCGCGCGCCGGCTTGCTCGAGACAAAATTCGATGGCGCGCGCCGGAAGCCCCGCCGCGTATTTCACGCGGTTCAATCGCTCTTCTTCCACCGCCGCGATCAATTGGCCGTCCACCACGATGGCCGCCGATGCATTGGCGTGATAGGCGTTGATGCCGAGAATCATCATGGCAATCGGTTGCGCATCCCGTCAGAAGTTTTCAGGAAATATCCGGGCGGATTCAAGCGACGGTCTTCACGGCCGCATTTTCGTTTTGCTCCCCGGACGCTGATCCGGAATCCAGATGACGCTTCACCCATTCATTCAAGATGTATAGGCTCCACGGGCGCGACCAGGAAGTGCGACCGGCGCAAAATTCATCCCACACTTTCCGCGGAAATTCCCGGCCCAGATGCGGCTCGAGAGACGGAGACCAATCGTCGAATCCCGCGGTCACGCGCGGGCCGAGCGGGCCGCGCAACCAATTGTCCCACGGAAAATCGAAAGTGCGCTTTTTCTGCGCGGCGATTTGCGCCGGTAACAAATCGCCAAGAGCTTCGATGAGCAGGGCCTTGGGCTTCGCGGAGATGCGCTTGGCTTGCTGCGGCAGAGACACGACGTAATCGATGAACGGGGCGTCGAGGAAGGGAACGCGCACTTCCAGCGAATGATGCATGCTCATGGCATCCACATCGCGCAAGAGCATGTTGGTCATGTAGGAGCGCAACTCGAGCCAGGAAACCGCGCTGAACTCATCCAGCGATTCCGCCTCGCTCGCGGCTCGCGCCAGCCAGCCATACCACGGCAATTCGCGCCAGGCATACAAATCCTGGCGAAGTCCGGATGCCGCAGCGCGTGGTGTAAATAGCGCGCGCGCAAAAAAATAAGGGTTCGGAAAAGCCTGCGGGTCATGCAAGGCCGAAAAAGCCTTGCGCGAAGCATCCGGGGAAGCGGGCCGCTGCCACAAGCGCGTAAAAATGCCCGCGGCGAGCGAACGAACCGGGACAGGCAACATCCTTCCCAGCGCGGACAGGCGAGCCACGCTGGCGGTGTTGCGAAATGTGGAATAGCCGCCGAAAATCTCATCGCTGCCGAGGCCCGATAGCGCCACCTTCAGCCCGGCCTGGTGCGCCGCCCAGGAAACGATATACGTGTTGATGCCGTCCACGGTGGGCTGGTCGAGTGCCGCAACGGCTGCTCCGAGCTGCGAGGACATGTCATCGCCGGAGAGGAACATTTCGCGGTGGTCGGTTCCCAGGGTGTGCGCGGTTCGACGCGCAATTTCTCCCTCGCTGAATTTCGCGTCCGGGAAAGCCACCGTGAAGGTGTGCACCCCGGGTTGCGCGCGGCTGGCCAGCGCGGCAAGCGCCGTGGAATCGACGCCGCTGCTCAGAAAAACTCCCACCGGCACGTCGGCAATCAGATGATGGCGAACGGAATCTTCCAGCAACGTGCGCACGCGCTGCGCGGGAGTTCCCGAAGGTTTGCCTGATGACCGCAAATCATTGGAGGCGGGCGAAGCGCCGGCGCCCGATGCGACCGCCAGACTCCAAAACGGCTTGGGCCGAGCAACCGGGACGGGAGAGTTCGCGTCGATGGTGACGGAATGTCCCGGAGGGAGGGACATCACCGATTCCACCATGGTTTCGGGCTCGCCGACGGATCCAAATAGCAGGTAAGCCGAAAGCGAATTCGGAGCGATGCGCCGGGGAATGCGGCCGCTGGCAAGGAGCGCGCGCACTTCCGATGCGAAAAAAAACGCGCCTTGAACCGCGGCGTAATAGAGCGGCTTGATGCCCAGGCGGTCGCGCGCGAGGAACACTTTGGTTGGTGGTGTTTCGGGTCCTCCGGGCATTTCGATCAGCGCAAACGCAAACATGCCATGCAGGCGTATGAGGCAGCCCTGCCCCCATTGCTCATAAGCGTGGACGATCACTTCCGTGTCGGAATGTGTGCGGAAAACGTGGCCCGCGGATTCGAGTTCCGCGCGCAATTCGCGAAAATTATAAATTTCGCCGTTGAAGAGGATCGCCAGCGTGCGCGATTCGTTCCAGATGGGCTGGCTGCCCCCGGGCAAATCGATGATGCTCAGGCGACGCATGCCGGCGGTTACCGGAGGTGATAGAAACAGCGCTTCATCGTCGGGGCCGCGGTGCACGATGGCGTCGAGCATTGCCGCACTGCTGTCCCGCCCCATTCCTTGGTTGTTTGGCCGATGACTCCGCAGATTCCACACATAGGGTCAGCGGCTCGTATCCAGGAAGGCTTGGGCCGCGCGATGGAATTGCGTGCGGAGACGCACGAATCGGACACCCAGGATCGCTTCTCCGTACCATCGCAAGGCGATGCGCAGAAGGATGATGGTAAGCAGGAAAAAGATGGAAATGGTCATGACCGCGAACGACCGTCGCTCGAGCAGCAAACTCATCGTCGCTGAATCTTCCCATCCCGGAAGGATGTGATCCAGCACGATGCGCAGCGATCCGCCAATGAAGCGCATGCGCAAAAGATGGACATGAGCGGTGCGGTCGTAGGTGTATGTGAAATCATAGCCCGGAATATTCTTCGTGGCCGCCGCGAAGACAGCAGGGTCGGCCAAATCTTTCCGGGTCAGAAAGCCTCCGTCGGCTCCCCGCAATATGGTGCGAAATGTTGGATCCACCACGATCCAGCGGTCGCCGACATGCACTTCGGCGACAACGTGCCGCGTTTCGTGATCCGCACCGAGCAGAAGGAGACGCCGGACGGAAAGCCCTCCGCTATCCGCGAGATTGATGAAAGCGTTCGTGGCCGTTCCGCACACCGCCAGCAGCGATTTGTAATTTAGCGTTTCGGTGGGATCCCGATCGGGAGTATTGGCGATGGGGCCGGCGGGAAGCCGCGCAGGACCATGCCCCATCCAATCCAGAATGGCCTCAATTTCATCCTGGGGAGTGCTCTGCGCCGGAATGACGGCGTCGGAGAATCCCTTCAAATACCGCCGCGTGGAATATTCCCATGCCACGGCATAGATCGAAACGATCAAAAAAATGAGGAAGAGAACGTTGATCGAAATCCAAACAGTGCCGAAAAGCTTGTGACGCTCATCTCGCGCCATGCGGTGGGATGCCTTGCCATCCGCTCCGGCGTGTTCCGCGTCTCCCATTTTTTCCGTCACTGGCAAAGTAGTCCTCAGGATGCCCGTGAAGCGACTGCTCTTCATGCGCAACTCCGAATTCCGGCAGGCGGCCAGGTGGTTGTACCCGCGGAGGTATTCATTATCATGCTTGAAAGAGGCTCCCCCTGCAAAAAGAACATTGCAACGAATTGTTCGCTGATTTTTCCGGCCGCAGCGCCGGATGCCCAACCTTCGATCCGATGCGCCTCGCCTGCGACGAGGGGCTTAGCAGGTTGCATCAGCATTCGCGACAATCGCGCGATAGTAATTTTCCATTTGCTCGGATAAATGTTCCCAGCTCAATTCGCGCGTGACTTCCGCGCATCCCTGTTGAAACCGCGCGTACATGGCTCGATTCTGCAGCAGGGTTCGAAGCGCCGCGGCAAATGACGCCGCATCGCGGTCGGCCACCAATCCCGCGCGTCCTTCCACCAGTGTGCGAATGCCGCAGAATTCCGTGAGGATCACCGGAACTCCGCAGGCCATCGCTTCCGCCGCCACATTCGCGAAATTTTCGTAGCGCGAGGGAAGTGCAAACACGTCGGCGTCGGCCAGCGCCGCTTTTTTTTCCTGATCGTAAATCGGCCCGGTGAAAGTCACGCGCGCGGCGATTCCCAAATTCTTCGCGAGTTTTTCGAGTCCGGCGCGAATGCCGGCTTGGCCTTCCGGGCCGGCAATCACCAGGCGGCCTGCTTGCGGGCAGGCCTGCGCGAAGGCTTCCATCAAAATGTCCGCGCCTTTGCGCGGAATGAGCCGGCTGAGAAAAAAGATCATGGGTTCGCCGGGCGGGATATTCCATTTTGAGCGAAATGTACCGCGCGGCGGCAAGTTGGCGTTTATGCCTGCCTCGATCCCGTTGTATCGCACCACCACTTTTTCCGCGGGGATGCCGTCGCCCAGGAGTTCCTGCTCCTCCATCTCCGAAGTGGCGATGAAACGGGCGGCATTGCGATGCATGGCGCGGCCCAGCGTGCCATGCCAGATTCGTTTCGCTCGAAAGCTGCGATCAATCGGCCGGTGCATTCCCATGGGTTCGATCATGTACGGAATTCCGCGGCTTCTGCAGAAATGGCTGACCATCGGTCCCAGTAAATCGTACAACCCGTAAATGTGGGCCACATCGAATTCCGCGAGGGAAGCCCTGCAGAATCCTATCACGCCGGGATTGAATGTGAGAGCGCGATATCGCCCCCAGGTGGGGAAATAAATGGCTTCCACGGAATCTTCCTCGTAGCGCCATCCCCAGCGGCTCCGCTCGACGTGAATGGAAAATTGGTTGGGCGGGTTCAGTCCGAGATCCGCGGTGAGAACGGTGATGCGATTTCCGCGGCGGGCCAGCGCGCGGGCCAGTGCGCGGACTTTCACCACGGGTCCGCCCCGATCCTGAAAAGGGAAGTAGTACGGAACTACTTTGAGGATGCGCATGGCGGCGAGGATTTTATACCACTGAACCACACTTCATATGCGAGCCAGGCAAACCGTTGCACGGCCCAATCGTCCATTTTCCGGACAAAACGGAAGGCGCGAGCCGGCGGGAAAGAAATCCGGCCGGCGGAGATTGGTACCGTAGCCACGATTCCATCTCCCGCCATGCGCGAGATTCTTGCTCCGGCGCGCGAAAGAATCCCGCGCATGACGCCGGGAGTGCGAAATTTCTGCACAAAGCCTTTTTTCCGGCTGTTCCACAGGCGCACCGGAATCGAAAACGGCGACAATGCATTGTTGAAGCTGCAGAGCAACACGCCGTTGGGACGCAGCACGCGCAGGAGTTCGTGGATCGCCGCCACGTCTTCCGCGATGTGCATCAACACTCCGGTGCAAAGCACTTTATCGAAGCTATTGTCCGCAAAGGGAAGCTGCGTTCCATCGACCACCGATGTACGCAAAGCTTGCTCGGAACGCGCGGAACGAATATTTCGAATCATGGCTGCCGAGCGGTCCACTCCGTACCATTCAATCTTTGCGGCGTTCCACAACGCGGCGGAGATCCAGCCATACCCGCATCCCACTTCCAGGATTTTTTCTCCATCGCGCGGCCGCAGCAAATCCAAGGCCAGGCGGCGGTCCCTTTCGGATTTATATTTCCGGTAGGGATTATCGGATTCCCGCCAGCCTTGCCAAAAATCAGGCGTCCATTCAAATCCGGTTTGCGTCATGGAGTGGCGGCCCGCCTCATACCAGCATCGTACCAGCAAAATGGAATGGGAAATCGCTTGAGGCAAGGATTCAATTTACAAGAATTCTTCCAGAATATGCGCGAGCCCGCTTTCGAAACTTGCAAATTTATATCGGGCCTTCACAATCTCACGCGATCGGCCGCCCAGCTTCGCGCGATACGGCGCATCCTCAAGCAGGCGCGCGAGAGTTTCGGTCAATTGCTGCAAATCCCCCGGCGCCACGAGCAATCCATTTGCTTCATGCTCGATCAAGTCCGCCGGTCCTCCCACGGCCGCAGCCACAACGGGTTTGCCGAACGCCATGGCCTCGAGAAACACAAAGCCGAATCCTTCGCCCGTGCTGGGAAGCGCGAACACGTCGGCGCGCGCATAGCTTGCGCCCAATTGCTCTCTTGTGAGGTTTTGGAGAAAATGGACCGCTTCCCCGGCTCCAAGTTCGCGGGTCAGCCCTTCCAGTCGCGGCAGATCGTCGCCTGAGCCGATGGCCACGAGATGCAAATCCGGGATTCGCGGCAGAAGCCGCGCCGTCGCGCGGATGAGATCGTCCACTCCTTTGTAGCGTTCCGCAGCGGCCCAGCGCCCGACGGTGAGGATCACGCGGCCTTGGGGAAAGCGCGCTGGAAGCGGCAATGCGGCGGGATTTTCAGCCATGCGCAGGAATGCCGCATCGAGCGGCCAGGGAAGCTTTCGGATTTTTCCGCCGGGGATGCCCTGAACGGTTGAGAGTTTATCCGCCGTGTAGCTGCTGGGCGCAAGCACACGGTCTGCGCCGAGCAGCGCGCGGCGGCGGAGCGCACCAAGCGGCTGCCAGACTTCCACTCCGTGGGACATGATCAGCGTGCGCGCATTTGAGGAGAAGAGTTTTGCACCCGCTGCGGGAAGCGCCAGATGCGGATGCGCCGCCACGATGATAGCGCCGGAATATTTTCCGGCCGGCCGTGCCCCGCGAATTCCCGCCACCGTAAAACTCAGCTTGCCGCGGCCGAAGCCGCGGAAGGAGACGGAGTTTGCGATTCCCGGGAGAGAATGCTTGCCGCGCGAATCATTCAGGCTTAGAAATTCCGTCCGCCAGCCGCGCGCGCGCGCGATGGACTCCAAAGCCGCAATGGTCTGGCGGCCTGCTTCTTGCACGCCGCCCACGCCGAGCAATTCAGGAAAAAGTCCAAGAAGGATTCGAGGGGACGCCTCGGCCCGAGGCATGGTGGAATCTTTCTGCGCGCCAGCCTCCGATTTCACGTTTTCTGCTCGAGCGCAGGGCCGCCCGCGGCGGATTTGCGCAACAAAGTCGCTTCAAATAGTCTTGAAATCAATGAAGTCGATGGTCCTTTGTCGAATCAAACGAAATCGGTTAAGGTCCATTTCAAGACCTTAGCTTCGGTCTACAGATTCTGCCCTTTATTTCACTGTGGGCAAGCGTATGTGTATAGATGTATTCTCCATGGGATTTGTCCCATGTTTGGAGCGAACCGCTCTTTCCACGTAGCACCCGGGTCCTGCACTAACTTTCGAGAGTCTTTCAGCACACAGCGCGCCGTGAGTGAACGTTCGACTTCTTCCGTCGGACCCGCTGGAACGTCATAGTGCAAACCCTCGACAAGGAATACAGTAGGTCCCAGTGGCATGCCTTCTGTGAGCCATTGTTGCGGATCGTAGATACGCTGCCGACGTGTAGAAATCGGCAAAAGCCCGGGAAAGTTACTCGTTGCCGCAGGCGCACATGGTTCAGGCAGCGAGTAAGTCATATAAAAGAAGAACGACTCATTGTTGCCAATCACAACTCCCTCAGATTGAGCGATACTCGCTGCTTTCTGGGCCACTACATTCCATGGTTCAACCCAGTGCGGCGCTGCGTACATGCTCCGTGTGAATATGCCATACCATCCGATTCCGCCCACAACAATTAGTGATATAAGGCACGCGCGACGAGAAATTGAATTTTGCGATAGGGCACTCAGCGTGACTGCCATCGGCAAGATTAGCCATGGGGAGATAAATAGAGTTCGTTTTGTTGTAACAATACCAAGAATCGTCATCACTCCTAATAGGAACCCAAAGTAGATTAGAAATCGTTTCGCCGACGGAGGGGCACTGCGAAACATGACAACCAGACTTATGACGATGGCAAAACCTGCGGGTACACCGAGCTTCCAGAACCATGGTGCAACCGACTCACTAACGAAAAGGCAATACAGATTGTAGCCACCCAGTAAGGCCAATGAGAAAAGATTATGCTGCGGATGAATACCCCTATGCAGTTCCCCTTTAAACGCTTTCAAGATTGGAAAATAAGCTGCGACAAGTAATACTCCGCCACAGAGAACCCTTCTCCACTTATGCAAGACACCGCGCGGATCACGGATAAAGAGGTCAATCAGGAGCAAACCCAGGAGCGCCCATCCAAAGTAGTTGGAATAAACAAGGGCCAGTGCGCAAAAAAGGGCCCAAACCCAATTGATAAGCGTGCTTCGTTCCAGGTATCCGAGGTATACCCAAGTTAGGAGCGAAACCAGAAAGAAAACAAAGGAATACCAAGCTGCGACTCGCCCGAAATGAAAACCATAAGGCCAAAGGATGGTCAGAATTAAAGCCCATGTCGCTGCTCGGTAACCACCCAATCGCTTGGCGGCGGCCACCAGAAACCAAATTCCAAGCAGGTAGAATACAATCGCTGGCACGCGCAGCAGATCCATCCTCCCATGTGTAAGTCGCAGCCACCCATGCAGGATCAAATCATACAGGGGTGGGTGCTCATGCTCCCCAAGATGCCCGAAATATAATCGTATCGTGTATGAGATTGGCTGAGCGGCTCGATCAATGATCGCGCATTCGTCGTCAACCGCAGGAAACCAACGATTCGTAAAAATAAGCGCGAATCCAAGCGCACCGAGTGCACCGGGAAGGACATATGACTTGCTCTTCAAGAGCGCTCCCTTCGCTTATGTCTTAGAAACACAACCCCCCAAAACCCCAAGTAGAGCAGAAAGGAACTACTACTACGAATACCTAAATGAAATAAGACTTAAGTTCACAGAATCCGTCGAATGGCGATGATCAAACACCTGTGTTCTTTCAACTCGCGCGCAATTTGTCAATCTCATCAGTCGTGCGCGATGGTATCCAAAGCCGCAATGGTCTGGCGGCCTGCTTCTTGAACGCCGCCCACGCCGAGCAATTCGGGGAAAAGTCCAAGAAGGATTCGAGGGGACGCCTCGTCTCGAGGCGTTGTGGAATCTTTCCGCGCGCCAGCTTCCGATTTCACGTTTTCTGCTCGAGCGCAGGGCCGCCCGCGGCGGATTTGCGCAACAAAGTCTCTTCAAATAATTTTCCCAAATCCTTGCCGTTGCGTTCCCAGGTGTATTGCATCGCCGTGGCCGCGGCATTTTCGCCGAGCCGCTGGCCATACGCCGGATCTTCATACAATTTGCGAATCATCGCCGCAAGCGTGGTTGCATCGGCGGGTCTTGCAGAATCATCCCGTCCACTTCATGCGTGATAATCTCGCAGGTGCCGTTTTGCGACGATACGATCACCGCCAGCCCGCAGGACATTGCTTCGGCGGGCGGAAGCGCAAACGTATCTTCGAGAGACGGCCCGGCATAGACGTCCGCCGCGGCATAATAAAATTCAACGTCTTTGCGGGCCGGCAGAAAACGCACCCGGTCCCGAAGCCCCAATTCCTCAACCAGATGCTGAAATGGAGCGGGGTCGTCGCGTCCTGCGACGATTAAATCCACAGGAAGTTGAATCAATTCACGCATGGCCTGGCATAACGCGTGGATCCCCTTTTTCCGCAGATCATTTCCGACCATGAGAACCACGAATCGCCCATCCTGAATCCGCAGTTCCGCGCGCGCTTCCTGCCGCAGCCGTTTTCTGGTTTCAGGATTATAGATTCCATGATCGATGCCCAGATAAAGCACCGGCAAACGATCGTGACGTCCGTAGAACCGCTCGAGGTCTTTGGCCGTCTTCTTGGCGTAAAGAACCAAAAGCGTGTCCGTGTCGGAATAGATCCATTTTTCGAGTGCGATGATCAGGCGGTAATAAATATTGCGATGCAGCAGCCGCGGCCAGGATCGCACGGGATTCCGCGAAAACCGCAATTCCGGCCTGGCCTGGCGCAGATATTCGGCGAACACGATGTGCACGGAAATTACATCGGCGTCGAAGCAATTGATTCCCGGACTGTAGACCAGGTCGTGTTTCATTCCCCGCGCGACGCGATCCCAGAATCGCGCTGCGTGATTTGCACCGACCCACCATAGGAAATTAAAAATATGCGGGCCCGGCAGAGCCGGTATCCGGTGCAGCACGAATTTCGATGGCGGCAAATCCGCGACGCGTTGGCTGTACACATGAATTTCGAAATTTTCCGGCAGGTTCAGAAGCCATTCGATGACCGTTCGTTCCGTGCCGTAGCCCTTATCGAGAAACGGCGTCACCACGGCCAGCCGCTTTTTGCGGTTCATTGCGCTCATCCGTAAAAGGGCCGTCTGATCATTTGGGTGCAACTACTCACGACTGAACTCCTGCGAAGGTCGCACGGGTCGTAGCGAGTCCGGGTTTGAGCTGCCCCGGGGTATCCAACATTTCCGGAAAGCGGTAGAGAACGCCGATCAAAAGCCACAAATATGCGTTGGTGACGTAGTTCTGGTAAGCCATAAGCGAACCGAAGGTGTCCGGGTAGAGCAGAAGAAATGCATACCAGAATATGGCAAAGGCAATCGGAAAAAAACGCGTCTCGCGCAATTGGCGAAGCACTTTGAATGCGCTGATCAGCAGCGCCGCTGTCCAAAGTATCCAAAGAATGGGCGCCAGAATCCCCATTTCGACAATCAGATTGCCATATCCCTCCTCGACCCAGATGTTCAGAGGAGCCGTGTGCGTGAATTTTGCGACGTATTGAACTCCGAGCGAGCCGGTGCCGATTCCGTTGCCCAGCACCCAATTGGGGTTCGTGAAAGCCAGTTCCAGATTTTCGATGGGGTAACTCCAGGCTCGGTTGGAGGCTTCGTAGGCCGAGCTATTGGGAGAAAGGGTCTGCGTGTAATACGCCAGGCGCGACCCGGCCGCATCGGGAAACAGGAGGAGGAGCGCTGCCAAGCCGAGGGCGGAAAAAATGAAAGCGCGGCGGATAGCCTTGACCAGCCTGTGCGCCTGTTTCCATCGCCATGGCGCGCCCCACAGAAACCCTACAGACAAGACCAAGGCGCTGGCCACCACGTACACCACCGCGCCGCGTGAGCCACTGAGCAGCGTAGCGACTCCCACGATTCCAAACGAAAGGTACACCAGTTTGCGGTACTGCTTGGATGACAAGAGGAGATAACCCGCGGCTCCCATCAGCAAGATGGCGGCGAGAATGACGTACAAAGAAAAGCGCCCCGAACTGACGAACACCGATGATGGAAGCGACAGAATCTGGTTGGTTAGGGGAGTGACTTTGTCGAGGTCCCCCAGATCCCGAATCTCCGGTGCCAGGACTGCGGGATTCAGGAACGTGTTTCCCACGATGGCTTGAATGATTCCCAATCCCGCGATCACCGCCGCGAGCACAGCGTTCACGGCCAGGAATTTCCTCAGGTCTTCGTCATTGCGAATCAGCGCGTAGCCTACGAACATCAACGGGATATAGTAAAAATAAACTTTCAATCCCAGCAGGCCATACAGAATATTGGGGGAATTCGAATTGAAGACCTGGATCACTCCCAGCCAGATAAAAAGATAGAGAAAGAGCATGAACGGCGGGCGAAATTTTCTGGCTCTGCCCGCGCGAACTTCCAGAAAAAAGGAAAGGTAGGTCAGCCCCAGCAGCACATCCTTGGCGAAATAGATCGCCATATTGTTGCCCATGAATTTGCGGACCAGGTCCTCGAACATTAACCACACGAGGAAAAAATAAAATCCCAGCCGCCAGTTCCGCAGGATGGTGACCGCCACCACCGCGCCGGCCATTCCCAGAGCGGCGTAGGCCATCGAGCCCATGTCCTGCGTGGCGATTTTCCCGCCGATCAGCCAGGCGATCCATATTCCAAGAAGGAAAACGCTGAGGCCAATCACCGCCTGCGTGCGGACCGCGGGAATTCTGACGTTGTTCAATTACCATTCCCCCGGGATGCTTCGCCGCGTTTGGCAACTACGCGAATAATCGGATGCCGGAGGATCGCGCCGCGCGAAATTTCCGCCCCTTCCAGAGAGTATGTGGCGTAGCCGTAGCGCTCCAATTCCTCGAGCGCCGCGTTCGGATCTCCTCCGTCGGCGGCCACCATCTCGTTATGAAGCTCCACAAACAGGAGGGGCGAAGCACGGCTCAGAATTTCGCGTGCCCCGCGAAGGACTGCGGCTTCGTATCCCTCGACGTCGATCTTGATGTGCGTGGGAACCCCATAAGAAAAAGCCATCTCGTCAATGGTCGTGGCGCGCGTTCGCGTCAAATCTTTTTTCAGCCGGCCGTTTGCCACGCGAAAGTAGCCGGCTGAAAAAACGCCCGAAGTCAGCATTTCCATCACGCCCTTGGCGTCGCTCACGGCCGCCTGCAGTGTTTGGATTCGATCCTGGCATGAGTTGAGTGAAACCTCCGTGGCCACCATGCGCATGGCCATGGGAGAAGGGTCCACGGCAATGGCCCTTCCGCCGAAATGTGCAGCGGCAAGGCTGAACACGCCGAAATGCGCCCCGATATCGAACAGGAGCATATTGGCCGCGCAGTGCGATGTGAAATTCCTGAATTCCAGGCTTTGCTCGGGATCGTCAATCTGCGATTCGCGATAGACCTTGTAGGCGTAGGGATGGCATTTGAGGAACCAGCCGGGCAAAAGCTCCAGAGTTTTTGTCGCGCCCAGCGAAAATTGCGCGGAGTCCCAGAGCCACTCGGTGGATTTCGCGGGTGACCTGAGCCAATTGCGCACCGGACGCGGAACGGCCACGCGGATAATATTCTTGAACCGGTCGGACTGCATTCGCCTAGTTCCCTTAAACCAGAGCTCCCAAACGCCCGGAGGGATATCATTTCATCATACCCTTTCGAATGGAAAGTTGCATGAGGCAAGCGGGAGAGGCATTGAAACGGTTTCGGTCTTGAGGTGAAAATCATGCGGGTTTGCCGGTTATTTCCAGTCAATCCGCAGCGAGCGGGCTGGCGTTCCAACGCGCCAGGATTCGCGCGCCGGTATTGTAATGAGCCAGCCATTCGATGCGATACCCGGCATCCTCAAGCAGAACCACCGCGGGATGCGCACCGGCGTGCTTATCATCGTCATGCAGCTCGATCATCATGCAGGGATGAAAGGCGTTCAGCAGATTGCGCGCCCCCCGCAGCACGTCAGTTTCGGCCCCTTCCACATCCATCTTGATGAAATCCACCGAAACGCATTCCTGGCGCATGAAATCGTCCAGCGAGATGCAGGGAACGAGGAAAGTGCCCAGGCTGTCGCCCGCAGCCACCGGCCCGGCCACCAGCGAGAGATTGTGGTGCGGGAATTGGAAGGTCAATTTGCCGGAAATGTCCGCGACCGCTTCGTGACGCGAGTAAATATTGTGGATGTCGTTCAGCAAAATATTTTCTTCCAGCACCCGGATATTCGCGGGCAGCGGCTCGAACGCAAAGACCCTTCCTTCGGTCCCTACCATCTTCGAGAATAGGAGAGAATAAAATCCGCCGTGCGCTCCGACGTCGATGGCCGTCATTCCCCGCGTCACGTTTCGTTCGATCGCGTCCACCACTTCCGGCTCCCACGAACCGTATGCAAAACTGCGATGGATTTGCCAGTCCACTCTCATGCGAAAACCTTTGAGGACGCCGCCGCATGCAAGGATCGGGTATCGTTCCGCGGGCAGGCGATTCAGCAGGGAATGTATGGCGTTGGCAACACGGCTCGGAGAATCGTGGTTCCCGCGTACTCCGATTTTCAGATTTCTAGGGATCCAATCGGCCACTCGGGAAATGATGGTCTGCGCGAGCATTCGTTTCCTCCCATTTTCTTCCGTGGTGCTTACGCCGTGTTCCGAATCGCGCAGCCTTGCAGCCGGGTGAAACATGCGGTGGAAGCATGTTTTCCCGAATGAAAAGCGCCATCGTGCGTGCTCGTGTCGTCAAAGGAAGGGGAGGTATTAAAGGCCGTTCATCGATCCTGCGCACAAGAGCCCGGGAGAGGGTTTCCGGGTCATCTACTGCGCTTTTCAGCTGAGTTTTGTCACCAACCTGTCCCGGCTAGTTCGCTGATCGCTTGCCGGAAGAGCGGTTCCAGATTTCCTTGTACACCGAGACGTGCCGTTCAATCATGCGATCGCCAGTAAATTCTTCAAGCGCGCGAACGCGCGCGGCAGCGCCCATTTTTGCAGCAAGACCGGGATCCTTGATGGATTGACGCAGGCAACGGGCGAGGTCCTTTGAATCGCCGGCCTTGAAGACCAACCCGGCGTTCCCGGTCACTTCTCCCGGTGCGCCCATGTCGGAAACGATCAGCAGTTTCCCACGCATCATGTTTTCCGCGGCGACTAAGCCGAAAACCTCGCCGCCCAGCGACGGCAAAACCACCGTATCCACGTCCTTGAGAATTTCCTCCATCCGATCCGGTGCCACTGCCCCCAAAAATTGGATGGTTCCATGCAGCTTTTCCATTGCCTTGGTTTTCATGCTCTCGAGTTCCGGTCCTCCGCCAATCATCTTCAGTTGAAATGAAAGTCCCTCGGCGCGAAGTAGTTCCGCGGCCGCGATGAGAATCCGAACGCCCTTGCTGCTCACCATGCGCCCCGTATAAGCAATTTTTGCCGACCCCTCGCGGGGCATCGTGTGTGCCGAGAGTTCCGAAATTCCATGGTAAATCGTTGTCGTGTGCTTCAATTTCAGCATGGATTCCAGCCATCTCGTCGGCGTGATATTAGCCGCCACGCGATTCGTCAGCCATCGCCTGACCGGTGTGCTTGCCAGCATCTTTGCGCTTTTCAAGCCGCCCACGCTTTCTCGATTACACCGTAGGCACTCTCCGTAACGCCCCGCCATGTAATGGCCCGGACAGGGGGATTGCGTTGGCTCGAAAAGCAGAAGACCATTGGGGCACGCCGCCTGGCAGCCATGGTGCTCGACGAAAATGGGTTTGCGAAACAATTTACCTAGCGCCAAAGGCAAGAACGCCGGCCCGGCTAGATGCACCGCATCCGCCTTCCTGATCAGCCGAATCAAGCCGCGCAGTCCGGGCCTGCGTACAATTGCAAATGGGAATCGCGAATCATCCATGCCAGCCGCCGCTGTTTGCGTCACAACCGTTACCTCGATGTCCTCTTCCGGATGAGTCTTCACCCACCCAGCCAACCCTTCGGCGAGCGTCATGGTGATGGACTCGACTCCTCCCAATGACGGCGCAAAAACGTGCGAGTAGATCAGGAGCTTCCATTTCATCGCGGCGCCGCCTCCAAAAATTTTACGTATGCGGCGCCAATCAATTCCCAGGAGAAATAATTCCGCTGCGCTTCCGTGCTGCGGCGGCGCAGCTCCTGTTGCAATTCTCGACTGCCCAAAACACGAGCCAGCGCACTTCCCAGAGCCGATGTGTTCCGGAATGGAACAAGCACCAGCCCAGCCTCTTCTAACGGCGTGCCCTCGGCTCCTCCCGCATACCCCAAAACGGGCAGCCCACACGCTATCCCTGCAATCGCGCTTCCACGCCGGGGATAGATTGTTCCGCGGACGCACAACATGGCAGAGCACTTTGCAAGCGTGTTGCTGATTTCTTCCGCTGGCAAAAGTCCCAAAATGGAAATTTCAATCGCGCTTTCTTGAAAGAGGTCTTGAATTTTCTCCCGAGCTTCCGCCGTCCCTCGGCCTAGAAAAACAATTTTAAATTTCGCACCCTCCGCCATCGCCGCTCGAGCCGCGCCTAGAATGTCTTCCAATTCCCGCTGCAGATAGGAAGCGCCGCTCAGGCAAAACACGGCGACAGCGGGAGTCTCGCCACTTGCTTCAAGCGCATCGACGGTCTCGGGTATGCGTTCCGGGACATTTGCGCCAATGGGAATGAACGCCGATTTTGAGGCGTCTCCCGCGAGCCAGCGGATGGAATGGAGAGGATCGAGAAATATGCACTTATCCGCGCGAGCATGCATGCGGCGAATGATCCAATCCTGGCACACCCCGCGGAAATAGCGTAAGGCGCCTGTTTCGTATTGTCGAAAGGGATCGTGGAACACAACCGCACAGCGCACGCCTCTGCGGTGCAGAATCGAGAGAATCGCCAAGGCTCCCAAGGGAAACCCGCGGCGCGACCATGCCAACGCCGTATATTGGATGAGCACCCAACTTCCGCGCCAATCCTTGCTCGAGTGACTTAATTCGCGGAGCGCTGGGATCCAACCCAACTCCTGCCAGTTCACCCGAAAAATCTGCAGAGGTACTCCGCGCTTGCCTACGGCCGCGGAAAGCAGCGTGCAATAATCCACGACTCCGTCCACCGGAGCTTCCCCGCGGCCCAGCAAGGCAATCAAGGGGAGCACTTGGTCCCCAGGTAGGTAGAATCGCGGGCATGTCCGATCAGGTTGGACACAAAGGTGTGGCCTTGAATTTTTTTCAATTGAAAACCAGCCTTCCGCAAGCGGCGCTCGGCGTCCGCTTCATACATGCGGAATGGGTGCGTGGTCACCAGAATTTCGTCTTTGTGGAGATGCTTGGTGAGCAAGTGCCATTTCGCAAGTCCCAGGCGGGAAAAAGTATCGACGTTAAAAAAAAACTTTCCATTCGGTTTCAATACCCGGTGGATTTCCTTCAGCACCGCATCCGGATCGGAGGTATGGTCCAGGACATTGCAGCACACGACCAAATCCATGCTCTCGCTGCGCACCGGCATTTCCTCTCCGCATCCCTGGATATATCGGATGGGAGCGCGCAACTGACTCATATAGGAGCGGATTTCGCTGGCTTGATTCGAGCGGAGAGCCATTCGCCGATTCCATGGAAACTTGCGGCAAGGGATCGACTCCGAAACGTTTTGGAAATTCAGGCAGGAAGGCCAGAAGACCCAGGCCAAAAGGTCCGATGCCCAATTCGAGGCAACTTTGCGGAATATCCGGGATGCATTTTCGGAGTACTGGGTGCGTACAAGGACGTGTTCGCAAGAACTTTCAGGATGTAATAATCCAGGTGAACCACTCCATCCCACAATCCTTTTTCGTCTTTTTGCGCGACCGGCCATTGCGGGATTTTCTTCATTCGCACCCTTTCCTCAATGTATCCCCAAGAGGTGGTTCGGATTCATGTACCGCGAGTATGTGACTCGGATCGACAATTTCAAAAGTGTAACCGAAGCCGCCTAAAAACTCACGCAATGCGCGGCCATTTTCCTGCGAATGAATTTCGCAGAGAATCCAGGGATGGTGAGCGCGCAACAGCTTTTCCGCGCCTCGAAATACCTCCAATTCCGCGCCCTCGACGTCGCATTTGATGGCATCGGGCGGAGGCGCGCCAAAGAACAAAATCGTCAAGCGCTACCGTCGGGACCGCTTTTCCCGACACGCCATCGGCGCCGATAAAAGTGCCCACGCCGCGGTCCGGTGAGGATTCATCGGCAGGGCTGAACTGCAAAGTCCCGCTCGCGGACCACACCCCTGCCTCAACGACTTTGATATTTGCGAATCCGTTGCGCGCCACATTGCGGCGCAGGCGTTGGGCGGTCATGGAATCCGGTTCAAAGCTGAAAATTTTACCTTGCGCGCCGACGCAACGCGCCGCGAGCAGCGAATAAAAGCCAATATTGGCGCCGAGATCATAAAAGACATCGCCCGGTTGCAAACGCGCCGCCACTGCCACTTGCACCGAAAATTCCAAAGACCCGAGAAGATAATTCCGCCCAGTGCGCGGCGATAATTCAAGCCAAATCCCCCGCCCGGGACCTTCGGTCACTTGCGCCCACACCAGTTCATCCGCCGGAAGAATCCGCCTGCTGATGACGTGGATCATCGCGCCGAGTAGCGGTACCTCCCGCAACGAACGCAGCCCCGCCGGAGTATGCAACATCAGCGAGGCAGCCCAACCGCGCGGCCCGCGCATTCCTATTTCTCCACCAGGAAACTGCCGATGACCAGCGCATCCATTCCCGAGCTAAAAAACGTGCGAATCGCATCCGCGGGCGTGCACACGATCGGTTCGCCCCGCAGATTGAAGGAGGTATTCATGATCACCGGAACGCCGGTGCGCTGCCCAAATTCGTAAATGAGCCGCCAGTAGAGAGGATTGATGTCGCGTTCGACGGTTTGCGGCCGCGCGCTGCCGTCCACGTGCGTCACCGAGGGAATCACCGCGCGCTTTTCCGGCCGCACCTGTGCGGTGAGAATCATGAACGGCGAATCGGTGGCCGATTCGATGTATTCTCCCGCGCACTCCGCGAGCAAAGAAGGCGCAAAAGGGCGCCACCATTCGCGGAATTTCACCGCATTGTTTACCTTCACAATCATTTCCGGATCGCGCGGGTCGGCCAGGATTGACCGCGCACCCAGCGCGCGCGGTCCAAATTCCATGCGCCCTTGAAACCACCCGAGAATTTTGCCGGCAGCCAGCAGCTCCGCCGCGACGCTCGCTGGATCTGTCAGCCGCTTCGCGCGCAATTTGAAAGTTTGCAATGCCGATTCAATTTCAGCATCAGAACTTTGCGGGCCGAGGTAGGCATGGCGCATCTTGCGCAGCGGCAGTTTTCCGCCGCCATCGAGGTGCGGAGCGAGCACCGCGCCGAGGCAAGCGCCATCATCGCTGGCCGCAGGTTGCACGAAAATGCGATCCACGGCTGCACTCGAAAGAATTTTTCCGTTGGCCTTGGAGTTGAGCGCCACGCCGCCGGCGAGGCATAGATTGCGGCTGCCTGTTTTTTTTACGGCCGCGCGCGCGAGCGTCAGCATGGCGATTTCGCAGGCGTCCTGCACGGCGAAGGCGAGATTTTTATGTGCGGCTCCGATTTCAGATTCCGGAACGCGAGACGGTCCAAGGCGCGATTCAATCGCCGCCAAAGGGGCGGTATGGCGGCCGAGCAGCAGGCGCGAAGCCACGCGATAAGGATTGTCGTCGGGCACGAGAAATTCCCGCAGATTGATGCCGGGCTCGCCGTATGGGGCGAGCCCCATCACCTTCCATTCGTCGCTGAAAGGCGTGAACCCCAGATACTGCGTGAATTGCGCATAAAAAAGTCCCAGCGAATTCGGCCAGGGGATGGTCCACACATGTTCAAGCCGCCCATCGCGCCCGTGCCACAGCGAAGTTGCTTCCCATGCGCCGCGGCCGTCGATCACCAGGACCGCCGATTCGTCGAACCCCGAGTAGGCGTAAGCGCTGATGGCGTGCGCCAGATGGTGATCCACAAATCGAAAGCGCGCCTTGGTCGCCCCGAATTCCTGCCGGAACCTGTTTTCGCCGCCGCGTTGGTGCCACATGCTCAGGAAATAACGCGACGAGTTCACCAAAGCGCGCATCTCGCGCGTCTGCCGGCCGGCTGCCAGCGAGTTCAAATCATGCACCAGCATCGCGCGCGGGTGCGGCCATGATTGGCATAAGAAATCAATCTCTTCAGCCCGTACCCCAGCGAATTCGAGGCACGCGCGAATGGAAAGAGCCGGGAAGCGTGCGTCGTGTTTCACGCGGCTCAGGCGTTCTTCGGCGACGGCGAAAAGAATTTCGCCATCCCGCGCGATGCACGCTGAAGAATCATGCATCTGCGAATAATTGATTCCCACGGAGATCATGGTTGGGTTGCGGTCAATGCCGGGCTGACCGCTTTCCGGGCGCTGCACCAAGCCATGGCCGTACTCTCTCCATTCATTTCGATCACGGTGCCGCCTGCGGAGCGTATCGTTTCTGCCACCCTCGCGGCAGCGATCGAAGTGCCATGCCAGGTATTTCCTGCCATCTCCGGATCAAAACCCGCTAGTCTTGCCAGGGAGCGGCTCGCTCCGCGGAGGCGCATGGCCCACATCGTGTCGATCACCTTCCAGGCCACATGCCCCTTCCAATTCATCGTGGGCCGTTTCGAGCCGTTGAACTGAAACAAGCAGAGGCCATCGCTTCGCAGCACGCGCAGCATCTCCCGGATGTAGGCGCGAACCAACTCCTCCTGCGGCAGATGCTGCAGCACAAGATAGCTGAACACAAAATCGGCGGATTCGCCGCCGGCCTCTCTCAGATCCCCGCCATTGCTGTGATGCCATGTGACGTTGTCGCATTCCGGCAGCAGAGCCTTTGCCTTTTTCAACATCTCTTCCGAAATGTCAAACGCGACCACGTGAGAAAAATGAGCCGCGAAGGCGCGGGTCATCCTTCCGGCTCCGCAGCCGAGTTCGATTGCGGTCTTGCCCTGCGGGAGAAAACTTGTACTTTGAAAGAGCGGAGCGACCAATTGATCGTAGTCATCTTCGCCGGATTTGAAGAACGCCGGCAAATCCCAATCTTTTCGCCACGAGGCGATATAGTAGAAAGCGTCCTTGCGGGCCCGCTTGTCCCAATCCTGCCTCATCACCTTTGTCAAACTCATCTTGATGATCTCCAGCGAAAAATCTTATTCCGATTGGGAACTCGCCACCGAGCTGTCCGGCGATCACCGGAGACGCCGGAGCGACCGGCGCAGGCGGCAATCCATCACCACGGCTTGCGTTGAATCTGCGGTTGGGATCAGCCCCCGTGTGGCGCACCCGTCGTCGACATCAAGCAGCCTTAGCGCCACACTTACAGTGCATCGTCCCTGTCCTCGTCCGAAATTGCGCCTCAATTCTCCCCCAATGTGTGCCGGCCGATATTTCACGCAAAATACTGGAGCTTCGGAAATCAGCGCTGCGAATCGATCAGCGGTTCGAAAGGCCCTCTTGAGCTCCTACGCGCTTCTCGATAATTGTCGCTTTCGGTTCCGGCTCGCCAAGAATCCTGCGCCATTGGCGTAAACCGCTGGCGGAGTACCAACTCCGAAGAGCATAAAACGCGCGTGGCGGCATCAGCATGGTCGTGGCAAGCGAAAGTATCTTGAACGCGCCATATCCTGCTCCAACGCGTGCGTACGAGTGTCGCAAATCCGCAAACTCGACCCGGCACGTGTCCCATGGCCAACCGCCGTCCAATATAAGCTTTGCTCGAGACACGCTCACGCGAATAGGATCGACCACTATCGAAATGGCTTCTGGCGAAACGCCCAGTGACCCCAACCGGCTGGGGAGTTCGTTGGCTAAACAGTTCAACGCATCCACTTTTCGTCGCAGCCGGACCGCATCGTCGCCCCGAAACTGAAATAAATTCTGGTCATGCAGGCGATAGAAAGTCAGAGGCTCGTCGAGCAAGACCGCCCCCTCGGCAGCCACGGCGACTGCGGACATGAATTCGTCTGCCTCGATGACCAAGGATTCCGGAATTGGCAAAACAAATCGCAGAGTGTTTCGACGAATTGCCACCCGACTCGTTCCCAGAAAGCACATGAAATTGCGGAAGGCCTGCGCACCCTGTACGTTTCGCATGTCGAAATAACCGTTTGAACCGGGCCGCAAGGCTGTTGCTATTGCCGAATCGTTTTCGACTTGAACGATTCCGTGGCCCACCACACCAGTCGATGGATTTTCCGCAAAAGCATTAACCACGGCGGTCAACTTATTTTTCTTCCACCAATCGTCGCCATCGAGAAAGGCGATAATTTCCCCGCGCGACTCCGGAATGCCGGTGTTGAATGCGGAGGCTTGCCCACCGTTCGGTTTGCGGATCAGCCGCACGCGCGGCTCGAACTTGCGCACGATTTCAGGCGTGCGATCGGTCGAGCCATCGTCGACTACCAGGACTTCCACATCCGTGGACGGGAAATCCTGCTCGAGCACGCTCACAATCGCTTCTTCGATGAACCGCTCGTGGTTATACGTGTCAATCAGTGCCGTGACTGTGGGTATGGTCATCGCGACTTCCATTGCCGGCGTAACCCCATCCGGTCGCGGATGGGTCGCGTCCAATTCAGCATTGCAAACCATGCGGATTTTGCGAATGCCTGCCCCTTCCGTTTTGTCAGCACACTCCAGTGGTGCCAGTTTCGTTCAAATCCCGCGGATGTCAGAAAATGCGTCGAGTTCTCCATCGTACCGAAGCAGCGCCCGCCATGCAGTAGTGCGTAATTCCGTTGCGCCTCTTCTCCTTGCCACACGCCAGCCTCTCCGTCGGGATGGTAGGCGTAGTCATGATTTTGGTGAATGGCCATGACAACGCCTGATACGTCCACCACCGCTGCGCCGGAGGCGCGGGCTTTCCAGAGAAGCCAATTATCCCAGCCAGGACGGCCGATCACGAACGGCGGAGTGTTGCCGAGGAAGAGCCCGCGCGAGAATGCGAAATAATCGATCCAATTGGGAGGGCGCTGGTGATTTGCCGTGCGCGCTTTATCGCGCAACATCGATGCCCATTGATCGTCGGTGAAATCCATGGGCACGGTGACGTCGGTATCCCAGCGTTGACCCACCATGAGGAATCGGGGAAATCGAGTAGACGTTTGCGCGAGCGCCTGGCGAAAATCCGAAGTCAGCACAATGTCGCAATTTATGTAACAAACGGTCGAGTACCGCGCCATCCTCTGCGCCTGGTCGAAAATCGAAGTCAAATATTTTGTTCCATGCTCGTTACGCTCGACGCCAGGCACATGCAGGATGCGCAAGGACTGCGCCGCCTCGATTGCGCCCGCTTCGTTTCCAAGGAGGATAATTTCGATGTCCGGATCGATCCGCTTCCAGCTTTCAAGAGCGTTGCGCTGAATGATGCCAATGTGCCCGTCAAAGGGCTTGGGAGTGGAGAAGATCGTCAGCATGACACTTCAGACCCCTTTCCCGATTCCCAGATGCTTTCGCTCAGCTTGAACGATCTCATTTAGAATCTGGTCCAGAGTGCGTGTCAACCGCCAGTTGGGGAAGTGCGAACGAAGTTTGCGGAGGTCGCTGATATAGCAGATGTGGTCGCCCTTCCGCGGATCGTCGCGATACTCCCAGCGCACGGTCTTCCCCGTTATTTCGCGAATGCGATCAAATGCCTCGAGGATGGAAACGCTATTTTCACGGCCGCCGCCGATGTTGTAGACTTCCCCGGGCCTCGGATTTCGAAAAAACTCCTCGGCGGCGCGCACCACGTCGAAACTGTGAATATTGTCGCGCACCTGCTTGCTTTTGTAGCCGAACACCGTGTACATCTCGTCCGCGAGCGCTACTTTCACCAAGTAGGACAGGAATCCGTGTAGTTGCACGCCGGAATGATTTGGCCCGGTGAGGCACCCGCCGCGAAATACACCCACGTTGAGTCCGAAATACCGGCCATATTCTTGCGCTAGAAGATCCGCAGCGGCCTTTGAGGCTCCGAAGATGGAATGAGTTGTTCGATCCAGGCGGCACTCTTCGCTGACTCCTTCCCAGTCGTCGGCCTTTGAATAGTCGTAGCGCGTTCCGAGCTCTTTGATCGCAATCTCATTCGGTGCATCGCCATACACTTTGTTGGTGCTGAGAAAAATGAGGCAGGCTTCGGGGCAAAATTGCCGCATCGCTTCCAGCACATTGGCTGTTCCGACGGCATTGACCTCGAAATCGAGCAGCGGAAACTCTCTTGCTTTGTCGTGAGATGGCTGGGCGGCGCAATGAAGAATCGCGTCAAAACGATGCTCTTTAAAAAGTGCGAAAATGCCTTCCCGGTCGCGGATGTCCAGATCGCGATGCTCAAAGTGCGACGTGACCGATTTCAGTCGCGTCAGATTCCAGGCCGTGTCGCCTCCCGGCCCGAAAAAAAATCGCCGCATATTATTGTCAACGCCAATAACGGAATGGCCATGACGGTCGAAATACTCGACGGCCTCCGAACCGATCAGCCCGCTGCTGCCCGTTATCAGAATTTTCCACTGGCTCATTTCAGTTTCCGATCGGCCCCGGCCCTTCACCCATGCCCGAGTCCTGCGATGCCCCGGAGACTTGGATACTTCCGTTGGATCTCGCAATCCACTGGTCGGCGGAAGCTGCCTGCTCGGCCGGAATCGCGATGTAGTTTCCATCGTACTTTCCTGCGGGGCCTCCAGCTTTTCGATGCGTCCATCCGGCAGAGGGCGAAACCAGAAATAGCCGATGTCGGCTAGAAAATGGATTATCTCGAGTGCCGGATAGCCCCAGGGCTTGGTGCGAACGTCTTGGACCTCAATGAGTATTACCGGCCGTGGTTTTCGAGCCAATAGGTCCTTGGCTCCCTTTAGAACCGAAAGCTCCGCGCCTTCGACGTCCACTTTTATGAAATCCACGGCTTCGACATGGCGCTCCTCCAGAAGTCGGTCCAACCGCTCAATCTCCACTTGGACCGTCTCAATCGGGGCGGATATTGCCGGGCGGCAGAGGCTGTTGGAACCACTCTGCGCCCCATCTACCAAGAACAAGTCCGCCGTTCCCTCGGAATCGCCAAGCGCGCAGCCCTCGACATGGACATTTTTGCATCCGTTGATGCGGAGGTGCCGCACTAATTGCATCCGCTCGCGAGCGGATGCCTCCACGGCAAGAACCTTCCCTTGGGGTCCAACCATGCGCGAAGCCAGCAGAGTGTAGAAGCCGTGGTGAGCTCCGATATCCAACACTGTCATGCCTGGCCGCAAGAACCGCTGTACAAAATTGCGCTCCGAGTTTTCAAATCCGCCGTTGAACAACTCTCCTCCCAGAAAGTCGTTTCGCGCCAGCCACCACACCCCAAACGGCAGCCGTATCGGAAACGGGATGCCCGGACAAATTCGATTCCAACGAGAAAATGCGGACCGGACCTTTTCATTCCACGGTTTACCCGGGAAATTCCAAATGCGCCGGGCAAAATTGCGCATGCTCAGCAGCAAGGCCAAAGGGGTGGTGTGAATCTTCCATGGGTCGGGATTCGTCGGCGGTTCCATCGCTGATACAAGCATGTCGCTCTCGAGCGGAATCGTCGCAGCCACCAGAATTGTTCGCACCTGTCTGGAAAGGGAGGAATTCCTGTAGTTCGGATGTTTCGGCATGGACCGAAAGCGATACACGTATGGGAAGCCGCTGCGGTACAAAAGCTTCACAACGCCGTTCTCCGTAGGATAAAGCGCGATATGGTGCAATCCCTGGTCTTTCGTCGGCCCCTCATCTCGCACGCCCAGCATCGGTTCATCGCCGGGAATCACCATTCCCTCCACGATGGCCAATTTTCGCGTGATTGCCAGAAGGTTGCGGAAAGCCAGAAGCGGATTCTCCAGGTGGTAATAAAGTCCCAGATACAGCGCCAGATCGAATTGTCCGAGCGAACGGATCAGCGGGATCTTCGGCGTCTGCCAGATGGAAATCGATCCCGGGAACTCGGATTCTTGCTTCGTCCAGGTTCTCCTGCCGCCCGTCTACCGCCAGAACGTTGAATCCCCAGTCGTGGAGAAGTGCGGAAAAATAGCCGACGCCGCAACCGAGATCCACGGCCGTCCGCAAATCACAAGTCTTTCCTAGCGATTCGACTAAATGCTTGACCACCGGGACGCGTGCCGCATTCAGCGCGTCGTATATCGAATCGTCAAATACAAAACCGCCGCCCATACTCAATCACTCCTGCCGATCATGAACTCACAAGGCACATTCAGGATGCCACTCCATTCATCGCGGGGGTGTTGATGTTCTTCCGTGGCAATGATCATTTCCGGCACACAGTCCCAAAGATCTACGACTTGACCATCTTCCCATAAGCTGACTTGCCATGAATATGGGCCCGGGCGCAAAGGAAGCGTCGGAAACGTGTAGCGGAAATCAAAGATGCCGGCTTTGAGTTCCACTTGGTCGGTCGCCCAACCCCACATCAACTCGCGGTTGGCATTGAAAAGCGCGATTCCATGATGGCCATATCGAATCGGAGCAAGCGTTTCGATCCTGAAGTGGATGGTGACGCGGCCAAGTGTAGTCAAGATATTTGGAGTTTCCGATCCATCATTGTGAATTTCCCACCGCAGAAACCGCGCCTTGTTTCGCCTGCCATTTTCACGCGCATCCTTCTTCCATTTGCCGGATGTTAACTCCGCCTCGTATTCTCCCAGAATCACGCCAGGACGCCCGGTCTTGTAAATTTGTCCGGCGTCGAACCACAGGACTCGATCGCAGAGGCGGCGAACCTGGTTCATCTGGTGGCTGACGAATACGATGGTGCGCCCGCTGCGCGAAACTTCCTGCATTTTGCCCAGGCATTTCTTCTGGAATTCCAGGTCGCCCACGGCCAGCACTTCATCGACCAGCAGAATTTCCGGCTCGAGATGCGCCGCCACAGCAAAGGCCAAGCGCATCTGCATGCCGGAGCTGTAATGCTTCAGCGGCGTGTCCAGGAATCGCTCGACTTCGGCAAAAGCCACGATGGCGTCGAATTTCAAATCGATTTCGCGCTTCTTCATGCCCAGGATCGCGCCGCTCAGATAAATATTTTCCCGGCCGGTAAGCTCGGGATGAAATCCGGTGCCCACTTCGAGCAAACTACCCACGCGGCCGCGGATTTCTGCGAAGCCGGCGGTAGGACGCGTGATGCGCGAAAGAAGCTTGAGCATGGTGGTTTTTCCCGCGCCATTGCGCCCGATCAGACCCACCACTTCTCCCTGCTCGACGTCCAGATCGATATCGCGCACGGCCCAAAGATAATCCACCGGGCGGCGCGCCGCGCGCTTGAAGGGCGCGGTGAAGGCCCGCGCAATCACATCGCGCAAAGCCGAGTAGCGCTCGCGTTCGCCAACGCGATACCGCTTGCCGAGTCCTCGAACGTGAATCACGGCTTCGCTCATGTCTCAGACCACATCCGCGATGGTTGTTTCCATGATTTGAAAATACGCCAGGCCGCTCACCAGAACCGCCAGCACGATGCCCGTTGAAACCAGAATCAATCGCCCCGGAAATACTCCTTGTCCCGCGAGCGCCCACCGGAATCCTTCGATCACTCCGCTCATGGGATTCAGCCCAAACACCCAGCGCCATTTCGCGCTCATCAGCGAAGGGGGATAAATCACGGGAGAGGAAAATAGCCACAACTGCACAAGAAAAGGCAGGACGTATCGCACATCACGATAGATGGCGTTCAGCGCGGAAAGCCACAGCCCCACCCCGAAGGCCGTGAGCACATCCAGAAATAAGAACGCCGGAAGCCACAAAAGATGCAACGTCGGATGAATGCGGTAGTAGACCATCATGATCACGAAAATCAAAAACGAGATGCCAAAATCCACCAGGCCGGAGAGCACGGAGGAAAGCGGCAGAATCAGCCGCGGAAAATATACTTTGGTAATCACGCGCTGGTTTTCGACGATGATGTTTGTGGAATTCTGCATCCCCGCCGCGAAATACAGCCAGGGCAGAAGTCCCGCGTACACGAACACTTCGTAGGGCAAGCCTTCGGAAGGAATGTGCGCGAGTTTTCCGAAGAACAAAGTGAAAACGGCCATGGCCATGAGCGGCTGCAGCACAGCCCACGCCGCGCCGATGGCCGTCTGCTTGTAGCGAACTTTAATGTCGCGCCAGACAAAAAAATAAAGCAACTCGCGGGCATGCCAGAGTTCGCCGAAAGGAATCGCCCACCATCGGCTGGGAGGAGTGATGCGCAGGACGGGCGGGCGCTCGGCAGCCCGGGTGGAGATTGCCATGGCCGCTTCGTTCACTGCGAACTCTCGGACTTGAGTTGGTTCACGTCTTTTTGCTCGATGTGATGCATCATCTGCTTTCGGCGTGTCATGTAGCTTTCGAGTGTGCGCCCGGCTTCCACCGGAACCACCGCCACTTGATTATAAGTCGCTTCGCGCCAGGAAATGGGGCCGCGGACCGGAATCAGGTGCATGCCCCACTGGTAGATGAGTCCCGCATTCCACACGATGAAGATGGCGGTCGCCGTGCGCATTATCAGAGCCGCGCGACGAGGATCCCAAAGTCGCGCGAGCGATTCGAAAAGCGCCGCGAGCCCCAGTATGAAAACGGGCGTGAGCGACACGAAGAACCGGTTCCCGAATGACGAAATTCCCGCCCAATCCTGATAGCAGCCGATGGTGTAGAGGTAAATCAAGAAGAGGAGTAAAAGCGAGGCGCTCAGTTGCCAGTCGCGCTGCTGCAGAAAAAATAAGCCAACAACTGCCAGCAGGAGCAGCGGGGTCCAGCTGAAAAGCCCGTGCTCGGAGGAGAAACACACGCGCAAAAACGCGGGAGAATTCCAGTGCCACAGATCCCCATACCCAAAGGACAAATAGTTGCCGTAAATTATTTTTTTCGAAAGCACGGTGGGCAAAAACGCCGTCGCGATGACGCCCGTGAAGAGAACGTTTTGGAACAACAGCCGCGCGATGTCCCCGCCTTTGCCTGCGCGCAAGTGTCTCCAATATTGCGGAAGAACTTCGAAGAGCGGCACCAGAAGCGCCAGGGCGTTCAAGTAGTACACGTCCATCATCAGGCCGCCGATGGCGCCGAGAACGATCCATTGAGTCCATGTGCGCGCGCCGCGCGTGTGGTCCCAATACCACAGGAAAAGCGCCACGATAAAAGCCGAATGCGCGTGCGACCACGACGGATTGAAATACATGTAGACCGGCAGGGAGCTTCCAAACCAGATTCCCAGCGCGGCCAGCAAAGCCCATTTTTCAGGAAGGTACTTTCGCGCCAGCCGAAACGATATCCAGATCGCAAGAAAACCGTAGAGAGCCGTTCCGAACGCCATGGCATCCACATAAGGCCAGGAAAAACCGTCGGGCGGGATCGAAGCCCCCCATTTGTCGGCCAGCAAAACGGCGGCGTGCACGGGGACCAGGAAGGGTGCCCAGAGAATGGCCGGTCCGATCGAAAAATGATTGTCGAGATGGCCGGTGGAAGTGAACTGGTCCGGCAGAATTTCGCCGGAGGCATCGATGCGGTTCAAGCGAAAAGAATCGTTGGCCGCCAGCCAGTCTTTTCGGAAATCCAGGCGGTGTTCGATGAGCAAAGCGCGGCCAAAAGCGTAGTAGCCTACGCCGTCTCCACGCACCCAGGGATTGATCATCGGGAGCGAGATCAGGAACAGAACCAGCAATAATTTTTCAGCGCGCGAAAAAAACGCCCAGACATTCCTGAAAATGCCACCGCCTGCTTCAGGAATCTTCCGTGATGTGGTGAAGGCAGACATTTGCGGGCTATTTCCTCACGAAGAATATCACGAGCGTATATTTCTCCCTGTTCCGCCGAAGGAAAACAATTCGATGATTGAAATTATACCTTACGGGAATCTTGCTTCCCGGCAACCACCAGCAGGCTCTGTCCCAAGGGAGGTTCCCAGGCGCCTTCCAGGAGAGCAGCCGCCGGAACGATCCAACGATCAAAAAAGCGCACGTCGCGCCCCGGGACCATTTTTCTTTTCAGAATTCTCCCGGACCAGAACCACGCGGCGACGCCGATCAGGTTGAAGTAGCGGATTTGCTCGATGCGGAATCCGGTTTCGTCCAGCGTTTGGCGAAGGCCGCGCTTGGTGTACCGCCGGAAATGTTCGAAGGCGCGGTCGAGCGATCCGAAGAGCGCGGGTAGCGCCGGAACGAACAGCAATAAATGCCCACCGGGCGCGAGAACGCGGTGGATGTGCCGCAAACATTGCGAATCGTCTTCGATGTGCTCGAGGACGTTGACCATCACCACGGTATCGGCGGATTGAGGCGCCGTGCGTTCATCCAGATGTGAATGGAGGGGCGTCACTCCCGGTCGTCCCTCGAACCTTTTGCGCAGCGACGGAAAAAGATTGATAGCCGGTTCGTACAAAGTGAGTTGAGTTGGTTTGTGCGCTTCGAGCAGGCCCTCGGCAAACGATCCCGTCCCGGCGCCCAACTCGATGATCCGGTCGCCGAGGAACGGCAGAAAATAGCGCAATATCCAGCGATGGTATCCGCGCGCCTCGTCCATGGCATCCAGTTCCGTGCCGGAATAAACGAAGGGCTTTTGCGAGACAGGGACGGCGGCGGGCTTCAAATTGTCGGCTGTTTGCAAGTCGCTTCACCGGGCCGCGAAATTATGTGCGGCTGTGTGGATGGGGTGATAGAAAACGCGCGCATTGCAAACTTCATCGTTCGGCGTCAATCCGCGGACGTTTCCGCCACCATGCGCTGCGGTTTTTCGCCCGTCGCAGCTGCTTTCGGCCGCCGGACTTGAGGAGCTCTCTTTTCCTGGAAGAATTCGATGACGCGATCCACGATTTCCGTAAGCGGAACGGATGGCCTGAATCCGGTGAGCTTTTCCAGTTTTTCGACGGCCGGAACGCGCCGCAACATATCCTCGAAGCCCGGTTCGTAAGCCTGCGCGTACGGCACATGGCTGATGATCGAATCGCTTTGCGCGCGCTGCTTGACCAGGTGTGCCAGGCTCTCGATGGAAATTTCTTCCGTGCTTCCCACGTTGATTACTTCTCCCACGGCCTTGTCCGTGGCCACCAGCCGCAGCATGGCCTGTATCGTGTCCTGTATGTAGCAGAAGCACCGGGATTGCTGGCCCGTGCCGTACACCGTGATGGGCGCATGGTCCAACGCCTGGCGGACGAAATTGGGAAGCACCATTCCATAACGGCCGGTTTGCCGCGGGCCTACCGTGTTGAATAGCCGGACAACGATCACCGGGAGTCCGCGCTCCTTCCAATAAGAAAGCGCTAGAAATTCATCGAGAGCTTTCGATGCCGCGTAGCTCCAGCGCCCAATCGTGGTGGGTCCGAGAACCAGGTCGGCGTCCTCATGGAAGGGAACCTTTTCGCTTTTGCCGTAAACCTCGGAAGTGGAGGCGGTAAACACCAGCTTCTTCTTCTTCGAGGCCGCATCCAGAACCAGTTGCGTTCCGTATACGTTGGTTTCCAGCGTGCGCACCGGGCTTTCAACAATCAACCGCACGCCAACGGCCGCAGCCAGGTGGAAAATCACATCGGATTCGTCCACCAATTCCGCCAGCAGGTGGCGGTTGGTGATGGTGTCGAAAATGTAGTGAAATCGTTCGTGCGTTTTCAGGTGGCGAATATTCTCGACGCTGCCGGTGGAGAGATCGTCGAGAATGAAGACTTCATCGCCCTTGGCCAGCAGCGTCTCCGCCAAATGCGATCCGATGAATCCTGCCCCGCCTGTAATCAGATAGCGCATGGATCCCTCTTAACTCGAAGATTCTCCGGAATCCCCGGTGCTTGCCGGGAATTGCGAAGTTTTTCCCACTTCCTCGCCGTATCCGTACCCATAGGCGTAAGGATAGTAGCGATACGAGTAGTAATAATCCGGCGCGCTGGAATCGACGGCATTCAGCACCACTCCCAGCAAGCGCGATTTGACCGCCGCCAGCAAATCCCTGGTGCGAATAAAGGCTTCTTTCGGAGTTTCGCCGCTGCGCACCACCAGAAGAACTCCATCGGTTTGCGCGGAAAGAATTACGGCATCGGTGGCGGCCATAACCGGCGGAGAATCGATGACGATGAATTTGTAGCGGTGGCGCAATTCCGCGATGGCTTCGGCCATGCGGTGCGAAGAAAGCAAATCCGCGGGGCTTGGCGGAATCGGGCCGGTGGTCAATGCCGCCAGGTTGTTGATGGTCGGGTGCGGGATGCAAACTTCTTCCAGCGTGGAAACGCCCGCAAGATAGGAACTCAGCCCCGCTTCCTTTCCAACTGTCAAATTCAATGCGCGGCGAACTCCAGGCTTGCGCAAGTCGGAGTCCATCAGCAAGGTGCGATCGCCCAATTGCGCCAGTGTGACCGCCAGGTTCACGGCCGCGGTGGTTTTCCCTTCGCGCGGCAAGGCGCTGGTGACCAGAATCACCTGCGGCGGATGATCCGCCTGCGAAAGCAGCAGGGAAGTGCGCAAGGCGCGAAACGCCTCCGAAATTTGCGATTTCGGCTGCATGTAGGAAAGCAATTCGACGCGCGGCCCGGCAACCGATTGCGGCGCGGCTTCCCGCGCCAGCCGCGAAAGCCGGCCATGATTTCTCGCCAGCCCCGGCAAGGACGGCACCACCGCCAGCGAAGGCAGGCCGGTGAGCGATTCAATGTCGTCAGGGGATTTTACGGTATTGTCCAGATATTCGCGGAAGAGCGCCAGGCCGATGCCGCCCACCAGTCCCACCAGGATCGCCAGCAAAATGTTCCGTGATTTCTGAGGCCGCGAGGGACTGGAAGGAGAAAGCGCCGGATCCACGATGCGGATATTGCTCGAGCGCAGCCCGGCGGTGATACCGGCTTCCTTCAATTTTTGCAGCAGCCCGTCGTAGAGCTGCTTGTTCGAATCCGCGTCGTGCTGGAGAATGTTGTATTGCACCAGTTTTTCGGCAAGATCGTTGGCTTCGGTTTTCTGCTTGTCCAGGGCCTGCTGCAGGATTTCCACGTGATTGTTGGCGGTTTGATATTCCTGCGCCACGGTTTGCAGCAGCGTCTGCTGGGCGCTGTGCAGGTCGTCATTCACTTCCTTTTGTTGCGCGGCCAGCCGCTGGACCTTGGGATAATTCGGGCCGTACAGATTCACGGCGTCGGCATACTGCTCGTCGAGGTCTGATTTCTTCTTCAGCAGGTCCTGCAAAACCTGATTGTTCTGCGCCGAAGGAAGGGCGTTCACATTGCCGGATTCCGCCATGCGATACAGGGCTTCCTTCTCCGCCAGATCGGTTTGCGCGTCGGTGACCGCCTTGCTCAGATCCGCCAGCTTTTGCGTGGTGATGTCCTGCTTCTCATCAATCTGCCAGATCTGGTTGTCGCGCTCGTAGGCGATGCGCGCGTCTTCCGATTTCTCGACCTTGATGCGCAACTCTTCGAGCTCGGCGGAAAGCCAGTTGGAGGCTTGCGTGGTGGCGTCGTATTTGCTTCGGAAATTTTGTTCGATGTAATTCTGCAAATGCGCGTTGACGATCTGCGCCGCCAGTTGCGGGCTCTCCGCTTCGAATTTCACTTCGATCAAACGCGTGTTGGGCACCCGCCGCACGCTCAGCCGCCCCAGAAACGCTCCCAGAATCGCCGGGCGCTGGGAATTCGGCCCGGCATGCGCCCAAGCCATGGCGTTCGAGCTGCCGCCGAATTCCGGATAGCGGCCCAGGTCGAGCGACTTGATGGTTTGCAGCGCCAAAGTCTCGCTTTGCAGAATTTTTGTCTGGGTTTCCAGGTAATTCTCCATGTCCTCGTAAGCGTCCATCGAAGCCGAATCCTGGAAGGGCTGCATGGTCTGCGATTCGCGGTCCACTTCCACGCGAGCCGCCGCTTCATACACCGGCTTCATCTTGAAGGAGGCGATTGTGACCACCGTCACCACGGTCAAAAGAAAAGTGAGAATCAGCCATTGGTGCTTGCGAAGAATGATCAGGTAATCGAGAAGATGCGGCTCGCGCGGCGCCTGGTCCCAGGGCAGAAGACTCGGCGCCGCAATCACCGCCAGCGAATCGCCGGCCTTCCGATTCTGAATCGCGAATCTGGATGCTTCTTCCATTCGTCCCTTTTTATTTGATGGGCGACTTCGTTATCACCGCTTCGCTTTGGACCAAACGTTAGTGTGTTCCCGCGCGATATACAATGACGCCGCTGCTGACTCCCACGGCCGCCTCAGCGCCTTTGGCCAATACCTTCAACCCCACGCTATCCGGAATGTACAAAATATCGTTGGACTTCATGGGAATATCTTCCGCCTTGCGGTTCTGAATCTGCTTCAGATGCACTGGGATTTGGTCTTTTTGTCCGGTTAGCGGGTTGGTTCTTAAAATCACGGCGTCGTCCGCCTTGGCGTAGGAGGTCAACCCGTGCGCCAGCGCCACGGCTTTCATCGTGGTGACCTGTTCGCCATGACTTTGCAACACGTACCCTCCGGGTTGCACCACGCCTGCTCCCGTGACGTAAATAATTCCGGCGCGCGGGACGCTGACCGCATCGCCTCCGAAGATTTGAATATTGTAAGACGGATCACCCGAGTCCAGCAGGTCCTGCAGTCGAATGGTTATCGTTTGCGAATCCGGGCTTGATGGTGGTGTGGCGCCCGCCGACTCATCGTTTTTATCGGCTCCCGCGCGCGCCGGCCGGGTGATCAGCACAACGCTTCCCGCATCGTCGCTGATGCCGCCCGCGTCGGCCAGCACTTCGAGCAATGTTGTTGGACGGATGACTTGATACACCACCGGTTTGTTCACCGCGCCGACCACCGACACCGGCTGGCTATTTTGCTCGCGAACAAACACAGAGACTTGTGGATGCGTCACCAGACCATTGTCGATCAGCAGTTGTTCCAGTTTCTCTTCCATCTGGAACGGAGTCAGGCCCGCGGCCGGAATGCGTCCCGGCACCAAGGGAAAGCTGATGTCCCCAACATCACTAACCCGCACATCGCGTGAAAGTTCCGGGATGTCGAACACATCGATGTGCAGCAAATCGCCCGTGCCGATGGGTGTGTCCACAGGATGCGCGCGCGCAATTTCCGCCATTTGCACGATTTTGTCGTTGGTCTGCTTTTGAGTCTCTGTTTTTTCTTGCCCGGCAGACACGCCCGCACACACCAGCAGCAAGGCGAAAAATAACAAGGACACCTTCTTCGCCAATGAAATCGAGGCATTACTCTGGGGCTGGATCGAGAGCTTCAATTCGTAAGACTTGTCCGACGACATAGAATCCAATTTGGAACCATCTTCGTTGGTTGTATCCTAGAAAGCTGGGAAATGAGCAAGAATGAGGCCGTCTTCTCTTCTCTGGAGTCATTCATGCACAAAATTTCGCCCGATGGCTGGCCCCCCGACACTATCGCCCAATATTGTAACCCCTGTCAACCGAGAGATGGCGTGCAAACCGGAACAGGGAGGGCCGAAATTATTAGAAAACACTAATGTTCGGCCTCGGTCCTCAAGCTCAACCACCACTATCAAATCGCTTGTCTAGGTGCTGTCGGAACCCCCGGAATGGCACGCAAATCCACACCGAGTTCAAGCAACGCTTGAGGATTTAAGACCTAAACGGGAATCCGTTTTCTTGACCGCGCAACGTCCCGTATCCGTGGCGCGACGTTCTCCGAAGGCAGGGGAGCGGAGGTGGCAAGGGAAGATTGCACGAGAAATAAAATTGCATTGGCCGGTATTTGAAGATTGAAGTCCACCAGGCCATGAAGCAGGAGACCGCAGACGGCCATGATGGACGCGGCATGAAGCGCGCGCGAAAAATGTCCTTGATCCGCATCCCAGCTTCGCCGCGCACCGCGATAGAGAAACCACAGAAAAGCAAGTCCGCAAATTCCTCCCAGAATTCCCATGTTGGCGAGCGTCTCAATGTAGTCATTGTGGGCATGTTCCACCAATCGACCGTCATAGGCGGTTTCATAGCCCGGAAAAACGGAGACCAGCGTGCCCATGCCCGTGCCTGATACCGGATGATGCAGGAAAATCCGCGCCGCGCCTTCAAACAGCGTCACTCGGCGTTCGAGCGAAACGTCGCCTTTGCGCACGTTCGAAAAGCGCTCGGCAAGTTTGCCCGCGCCCAGCCAGACCATGAAGGCCACTGCCGCCAGGCCTATGATTCCCCATGTCAACAATCGCTTCGATTCCTTGCCGTGGCGGCGGCGCGTGCGAGCCAGCAAAGCCAGCACGCCCAATTCAAAAGCGAATCCGACGATGCCGCCGCGCGAGCCAGAGAGGACCAGGGCTCCCAAGGGAATCAGCGTGAGCAAGACCGTCAAGGGATAAAGGTCCCTGCGCAGGCCGCGAAAAACCATCAAAGCCAGTCCCACCGGAAGAACCAGTTCGACGAAGCCCGCAAAATGATTGCGGTTCACGTACGGCCCAAAAATGTCGCCGCCCTCGACGGGCTTGCGGACCCAGTAGATTTCCCCCTCGGAGGTGAAATGCTGGACGATGCCGAACAAGGAAACCACGAAGCCCAGCAAAATCAGGAACCAGGCCAATCGCACCAAGTCTGCTCGTTCCCGAAACGCCTGGGTGGTAAGGAAAAAAATGAGGAAGTAGACGACATATTTCAAAAGATCCGTGAGAGTGAGATAGGGATATGCCGAGAGCCGAAAAACAAGTTGGAATATTCCGATGGCGATGAAACCGAGGAGCGGCCAATTCAGCGGATTCCACACAATCTTCATTTGCGGATCGCGGTATAGCAGCAGCGCCCAAAAGGCCAGCAGCAGCGTTGCGCCGATTTCCAAAAGCGAAAGCGACCAGACTTCCACGACGCCGTGGGCCAGCACGCTGAAAGCGATAAGCATGCAGAGAGCGATGCGTAGAATCTTCATTGCGCGGATTTCTCCGGCGCTTCGGCGATCGGGGTGAGTGAGACGTCCGCGATCCATACCGTTCCGCTGAGTTTGTTGTCAAACAACCGGCTTTGCGCGCGGTGCAGGCTGAGCAGCAGGAAATGCGTTTGCGGGCCGGTGGTAATGTCGGCCTCCGCGGCGGTCCAGGGCTGCGAGCCGGTAAGGTTATCGGTCATGACGTGAACATCGTTCGGATGGGAGGGATCGAGCACTGAGAAGCGCATCCCGCTTTCCGTGGAAATGGTTTCGGTCCGAAGATACGCGCGAAAATGGTAGCTGCGATCGGGTTCGACCGGGACGTACTCCTTCGGTTCATCGAGGTAAATGTTCTCTCCGCCGGTGAAGTCGATGCGCACCGAACGCTGGCCGTAGCCGGAAGGCGCGGAATCGAAATCAATGCCCGCGCCCAGCGGATTGTCCCAACGCCAGCCCAGCCCGCCGTTTGCGAAGTCCTGCGAAAAATCTCCGTTCCAAACCAGAGAAGCATGTTCCGGCTCGGAATGCGGAAGCCCGGCGGCAACCAATGCCTGCTTCCAGACTTCCGCGGCATCCTGGGCGCGATCTTCGCGGATCAGTTCTTCAAGAAACGGGAAGGAGCGATCGAGAGTGAGCGGCTTGCGCATCTCCACCAGGCGCTGCCAGACGGGCAGGCCTTGATCGGCGCGGTGGATAGAGGCAAAAAAATCGAGGGCCTGGGAATACGCATTCTCATTCGCCGGAAGCACTTGATTCATGAGTTGGTTCACATCCTGGCTGGAGCGCCAGGTGCGGGAAATGGCCAGAGGAAGAAGGGAAGCATCGCCGCGCACGGCGCGTTGGATTTGCGCATACCCTTCCGTGAATTGCCCCTGCCGGAGCAGAAAATTTCCGTAGTTCCAATCGACTTCAGCGGATGCCGGATAGACGCCGCGGGCGCGGTCCCAGGTTTGTTGCGCGCGCGAGGTGTCCCCGGCGGCTTCGTAAGCGCCGGCAAGATCCATCAGAAAATGCGCGGAATGGGGATCGTCGCGGACGGCGCGGGAAAAATCGCCGATGGCGCGGTTGGTATCGGGATTCGCGAAATCCCACTGGTGGTAACGGCCCAAACGGTCCCAGGCATCGCCGTTTCCAGGTTCGAGAGACACGCCGCGGTCGATGACCGCAACGCTTTGGGAATGCACGCGCGCATCGGCAAGCCAGATGCGTCCGGCTGCATAGCAGACCAGCAAGGCGATGACGACGGATGCGGCCAGGACTCCGCGCCGTCTGCCGGGATTATCGAGCGAGAGCTCCACAGCCGGGTAATCTGCTATGACCAAGCGCCTCACCGCAAGAAGATATTCAATCGCCGAACCTGCCTCATGCCGAAGTGCGGAGTGCGGCGCGTGCGAAGCGAAGACTCGGCCGCATTTCAGACCGTATTACTTCATTCCAAACCGGTAAACCACCCCGAACCCAATTTTATAATTCCCCTGAGGTACTCCGATTGCGGGGTAGAAACGCGTGTTTTCATAATCGAATTGAATCAATCGAATGGCCCAGCGTTTCTTCCAGGTGTAATCCAGGCCCGCGCCGCCCTCCATGGCAAAGGCGTTGCTCGAGAATGTCTTCTCATTGAATCCACCCGAAGCCGGAATCGTGTCTCGCGTGTATCCTTCGCCGAAGAGAACATGGGCAAACAAGGTAAGTTTGCGGTGTCCAAGCGGGTATATCTGCGGGCCGATCATCGCTGAGTAGACGCTGGAATTCCCATAAACTCCGTAATTATAATATGTGCCGTCCAAATCCGCGGCGGCCGAAAGCCAGCGCTTGATCAACGTGTAATCCGCCGTGCCGTGCCAGCCATTCATGTCAAGCCGCGAATCCGATTGAGGATCCATGAAGGCGCGAAACGTATATCCGCCTCCGAGCTCCCATTTCGGCGGGGTCTGCGCCATGGCCGGCACGCTGCAAATCAAAAAAAACGCAATTACACCCAGCAACTTCCTCATGTTCAGAATCCTCCTCGATCCTTGATGCAGCAGCCGGCGTTTTCCGCGCGCCGCAGAAACCTTCATGCCAGGAATCCGCGGGTCTGGAACTTGCGGAAATAGAGCTTAGATGGAATGGGGGTAAAAAGGGAAGCCTGCAAAGCAGAGGAAAAAGAAAAGGGCTGGGGCATTGCGCACCCAGCCCTTTGGGATGTGATTTGCGGATTTAGAACCGGAAAAGGATTCCGGTGTCGATGGTGTAATTGTTTTGGTTGGGGTTGCTGCCGTAAGCCGCGTCGTTGAAAAACCGAGTCTGCTCATATTGAAATTGCACCAGACGCCAGCCGATGCGACGAGTAACCGAAACATCCACGCCACCGCCGGCGGACCATGCAAACGCCGTCTGACTGTCGGTGAAATTCCCATTCCCTGGACCTAGATTCAGATTGAGCGAGTAACGGCCGCCGCCGAAAAGTGCCTGGGCATACGGTGTAATCCGGTGGTGCCCCAGAGGGAAAAGGCGCGGACCGGCCATAAAGGTATAGACCGTATTGTCACCATCGTTGAGATTGTTGTGGTATGTCCCGTTGACTTCGCCTGCCAACCCCAGCCAATTGTTCAGGTTGTAATCCGCGTTGATGTTCCACCCGTTCATGGTGAACCGCGGTGAAGCTGGGACGTTGAGGGAGCGATAGGTGTACCCGGCGCCGATCTCAAACCGCGGCGTATCCTGCGCCAGCGTGGGAAGACTGAAAAGGAACAAAACTGCCAAGGGCAAAAAAATCTTCTTCATCAGAAACTCCTCCTCAAAATATCTGGAGCCTAATTCTCTTGGCCCAGCTTCCATGCGTCGCGGCTGGTTGAGGGATGGCCGCTCATCATGTTGGCATGATTCAGGGAGGTCCAAAGACGTCAAAGAGGTTGCATGTGCCGAACCAAACAAGGGGGTAACTAAGTTCTTTTGAATGAATAACAAAGGAAAGCAGGCGTGCAAAGCGTCAAGGAATCCAGTTGCTTTCAATTTCGAACTTCATGGCTCGAGTGTTTGCCGTTTTTTTAGGGGGAAGGAAGCTCCAAATCCGAAAAGCTGCCCTCAATCAATTGGCACAAAGCGTCGATTCGCTGGGGGTCTTCGTGGGCATGTAATCTACGGACGGGAACCGCGGCCGCCATGCGTCCAAGCAGAACAAATTCGCGCTCGCGCATCCCGCTTTCCAGCAGATTCGTGGCATAGGAATTGACCACCAGGGAGACGAGATTTTCACGCAAGTTGAGAGTCTCGATCCAGGGCGCGCGATCTTCGCCGCTGCGGTTGCCCAAAAGAAAGACCGCAGCCAGCGGGAGCGCCTGCTTTTCAAATCGCAAGTCATGCGCGGCCAGGGAAAGCATGCGTTTATCAAAATTAGAAGAAAACGCCGGAAGAGCATTTTCTGCGCCGTACAACATTTTTACGGAATCCTCCCACAGAGAAAGATAAGGGTATGCTGGGAGTACATAGAAAGCTCCGTCGCGCTCCACGAGCGCCACCACATCGTCGGAAAGAACGGCGTGGCCGCGCCGCGCCAGAGCCGCCGCCGTTGTGGATTTCCCGGCGCCTTCCTCTCCGGGAAATATTAGTGCGCGCCCGTGCATTTCAACCGCGCTGGCATGCAAACATGTGGTTCCGCGAAGGCGCAATATCAGGCCCAGGACCGGCCCCAACAAATACGACGCCGCATCCTCAAGCGAAGATGTGGCAGGCCACACCGCCCAAATCTTCGTGCCTTCCCGATCCATCCAAAATTGCATTCCGTCCGGATAAGTAAGGCGCAGAAACTTCCCTCCGCCAAGGTCCCAAATTTTCAGGATAGGCTCGCCCGAATCGTCCTTGAAAACGCTGGAGTAGGTCAAAACTTCCGGCTGCGAAATTATTTCGCGAGAGGCGATGGGAGAAACATCCCATTGGAGAGTTACATCCGGGTGCTCACAGGAAGAATCGCAGGGCACGATTCCCGGAATGGGAAGATTTGAAAGGAAAGTCAAGCCGAAGAGGGAATAGGTTGAATCCACTTAAATCAGCTTCTCAGAAGGAAAGCGCAGGCAAGGGCAATGAACTTCGACGCAACCCGCATGGCATTCCTAAAGCCAAACTTGAAGTGTGGGGACTCTGAACCAAGCACAACGCAAACTCGGGATGATAACGGATCTAAAATTCTGACTGGCTAATGGATGCTGGTGCGATAGCGGGGGAATCTGCCTCCATCTCGTTGCCTTTTAATAGCCACTTTTTGAGTAAGTTGGCGCACGGTGCCATAAATAGTAAGAATGGGAGCCGCATAAGGCTTCTTTGGCACTTTATTTACAGGCCGATTCATTCCGGGCCTCCGCACTTAAGTTATACCCAACTTGCCGAGCTGACTGCAACCAAAAGTTCAGACAGAGCGGGCGCACTCCCAAACTTACACGCTCAGAATTTTTCTCTTGAGCGAGAGCGGGAAGAGCGGATCGGTTTATATACCGATCGATTTCCTTCACCCAACAGGGTTTATCTACTGCAAAACTCTCTCGCCGGCTCAGGTGGCGGACAAGAGGATCGGCCGCAAGGGGCATTTTGGCGCGCGTACGGCTACTTTCGAGCAATCGGCCTGCCATCGACTCGCGCAAGATATGTTTATTCATAATCCATGGATACGGCGGCAGCGCCAATAGAAATTCCACCACGCGCAGATCGAGAAAGGGATAACGCACTTCCACAGTCGAGCGCGTCACCCCGGCATTTTCGAGCTCAAAGAGTTGCGTCCAATGCGGCAAGGAAAGCGAAGCATGGGCCTCGGGAAGCAAGGGATGATTTTGGACCGCCGGCAAACTCGCTCCCAATCTGCTGCGCTCTTCCAGGTGAACCCGCTTCGCGAAATCGGTCGCGATCCATGCGGGGAAATTGCCGGCGGCGGAATCTTTCCGGAAATAATTTTGCATGCGGCGGCGCAATCCGCGCTGGGAGAAGCGTTTGGCCCAAAGGTAGCGCGGCACGTCATACATGAATTGCCGCCAACCTCCGCGCCGCAGCAAATCCTTCGCATACGGCCACATTTCGAAATGCATCAGATTATCGCTGCCCTCGCCATCAAGTGCCACGCGAGTGTCCGCGGAGATCATGCGAAATTGATCGAAAATTCCCGCGAAGAAGGGATCGTCCACCGGCTCGGGCCAATGCATTGCTGGATCGCCCCAACCCTCGAACGGCCGCAAATCATCCACGGCCAGGCATTGAATGGGAATGCCGAGATGTTCCGCGGTATTGCGGGCCTGCGAACCATCGCGATCGGGAATCAGGGAATTGTAAACAACGGTGTACGCGCGCAATTCCGGCAGGCCGCCGGATTTGGCGGAAATTTCCCGCGCCGCGGCGGCAATCGAGCCGGAATCGAGCCCGCCGCTCAGCAGAATTCCCACGCAATTTGTGCTCAAGCGGTCGGCCACCGCGGCTTGGAATAGAACTCGGAAGTGCTCGAGGTAATCGGCGGGGCGGCGGTAACGAATATGGCCGTCGATTGGCGGAGACCAATAGCGATGCGTGCGCACTCCTTGCGCGGAAACGGTGAGCGTATGGGCGGGCGGAAGGCGCTGAATATCGCGAAAGGTGGAAGTGGCCGGATCGCAATTTACGCCGAACAAAAGAAAATCGCCGACGGCCGCTTCGTTCAGCTCGCTTGAAACGGAAGGATGCTGCCGCAGGCAATCGAGAGTGTTGCTGAAAAGAAAAACCTCGTCGAGAGCGGCATAGTAAAAGGGCTTTATGCCGAAATGGTCGCGGGCGCAGAAAAGCTCGCCCTTCGCAGCGTCCCAAATGGCAAACGCAAAATCTCCCCGCAGGTGGCGCACGCACTCCGCTCCCCACGCCGCATAAGAACGCAAAATCAATTCGCCATCGGGAGTCATCGCGCCGCAGGGATGATTTTCGAGTTCGAGGAGATGGATCAATTCGGCGCGCGAATCCAGGCGAGCGTCCGAGGCGATCCACAGACGGGCGTCGAGGGAGGCGGGCTGGCGTTCGTTTTCCGATTCGCGCGTGGTTCGCAGCATGGCGTGGCCCAGACCGACTGGCCCGCTGGTCCAAATTTCCGCCGCGTCCGGGCCGCGAAATTTGAGGAATTCGACCAAACTTTGGAGGAGTTCACGGTCCACGGGCGCGCGATCGCGATGGAATATGCCTGCGATGCCGCTCATGGTTTGGGCGTCTCCACAGGCGTGATGGGACCGTCGAAGGGAGAAAAATGCAGATGATCGACGCCCAAATCGCCTACCATTGCGCCGGCATATTCCACCCAGGCATGAGCCTCGAAATGGCCCTCCTGTTTTCGCGCGCCGATGCGCAATTCCGCCGCGATTTGCCTGCGCCGCAGCAGCCACCACAGGACCATTGATTGCTCCAGGCAGTTTGCGCGGAAAAAAAGATGGCGCGCCGCGGAATTTTCAAGCCGCGCAATGGTTTGCGCCGCGGAGATTGGCGGTACGGCGCTGGGGGAAGAATCCCGCGCCTCTGGCGGAACAAAAATGTCCATGAACTTTTTCCAGCGGCGGAAATTGAACACTCGCAAACCAATCCAGGTGGCCAGCAGGCCCGCGGTTGCTTCCACGACGATACCGCGCTCGTAAGCGGCGAGCCGCCAGAATGCGCGCCAGTTGTCCCGCAACGTTGTCAACCCAAGGCTCCCGGTAAAGTCGCGCGAATTTTTCAGGCGTTCCACGAAGCGAACGCGTGGTCACGTGGAAACAGAAGGGAATGTCCGCCACGTGGTTCGAACGGGTTCACTCCGCTGAGGATTTGCGCACTACGATCAATCCTTCCTCGCGCATTTTTTCGAGCAACGCGAAGAGGTCACGCTCGCAGCGTTCCGCCTCCACTTCATATTCGGCGAGGATGGCGTCGCGCAACTCGTCCACGCGCCGCGGCTGTTGCAGCAAGCTCCAGACGCTTGCTCCCACCGGATTGAGGCCGTAATACACCTCGCTTTTCAGGCCCAGAATCGCCGATTCGTCTCCGAGAGCGCAGGAAACCTGTTCCGGAGACGCCACTACGATCGATTGCAAGGAGAGAGGATCTTCCATATTCAATCCACCGGCGCTATCCCAACCGGCCGTATCTTACCGATACCCGATGGTAACAGCAATCGCCCGGCCCGGACGGAACTGGATTCCGCGCCGCGAATTCGGTTATAACCACACATCATGCCGCCGCCCGCAATTCTCGTCGAAAGCCTGGAAAAATATTTTCCCCCGGCGTATTCCGGCTGGCGCTCGCTGCTGCAGCCATTTTCTCCCGCCACGGAAAAGGCTCTCGCGGGAATTTCATTTTCCGTCGAACAAGGCGAAGCCGTGGCGCTGGTGGGGCCGAACGGCGCTGGCAAGTCGACGCTGTTGCGCATTCTGGCCACGCTGATCATCCCCACGAAAGGACGCGCCCTGGTCGGTGGATTCGATACGGAACGCGAAGCGACACGCGCGCGCGGCCAATTCGGCTATCACACCGGAGGCGACGAAGGATTTTATGGGCGGCTGAGCGGGCGCGAAAACCTGGCGTTCTTCGCGGCCATGAACAATATTACCGGCGCCCGCGCGGATGAAAAAATCCAGCACGCGGCGGAATGCATGCGCCTCGCAGCGGAACTCGACCGCCAGGTGCGCACTTATTCGACCGGCATGGTCCACCGCCTGGGACTGGCGCGCGCCCTGCTGCACGATCCCGCGGCGCTTTTGCTCGACGAGCCGACGCGCAGCCTGGATCCCATGGCTGCCGCGGATTTCCGCTTGATGCTGAAAAATGAAATTGTTCGCGGGCGCGGGACCACGCTGCTGTTTGCCTCGCACACGCTCAGCGAAGTGGATGAAATCGCGGACCGCGTGATCGTGCTGGACGAGGGGCTGGTGGCGGTTTGCGGCACCCCCGCGGCATTGCGCGCGTCCACGTCCGAGGGGACGCTCGAAGCGGCCCTGGAGCACTTTTTGCGCGAATCCGCGCAAGAAGGCGGGCGCTCATGAATTTTGCGCGCACGCTGCGGAAAATACTCGCGTTTTTCCGGCGCGATTTCGCCATCGCCCGCGGCTACCGCGGCGCATTCCTGCTGGAAATGATCGAAGCTCTTTTCGGAGTGGCGACGTTCTATTATCTTTCGCGCTTCGTCCAGAATCCCGACCTGCAAAACGTGCTGCCGCGCGGAAGCAATTATTTCGCGTTTGCTCTGGTGGGCTTCGCGTTTTTCGATTATTTGAGCGTCTCGATGGGCGCGTTCGATAGCAGCATTGAAGAAGCGCGGCAGAATCGCACGCTCGAAGCTTTGCTGGTGACGCAGACTCCGCTACGCGTGATTCTGGCGGGCTCGGCGGCCTATCCCTTTGCGGCGCTGGCGCTGCGGACGTGCATTTATCTCGGCTGGGGCTGGCTGTTTTTTGGATTTTCGCCGCAGCATGCCAATTGGCCGGGCGCCATCGCGATTCTGCTCGCCTCGGTGCTGGCTTTTGCCGGGCTGGGAGTGATTTCCGCGAGCTATTCGATTCTCTTCAAGCGCGGCAATCCGGCGAAATGGCTGGTGCTGGGGCTTTCGAGCCTGGTGGGAGGGATGATGTATCCCATCTCGGTGCTGCCAATGCCGTTGCAATGGGTGGCGCGCTTGATTCCCGTCACCTACTCGCTCGAAGGAATGCGCGCGGCGCTGCTGCAAGGCTCGGGATGGAGCGGGCTGTGGCCCTCGATTGTGGCGCTCTTGATTTTCGCGGCCGTCCTGCTGCCGCTTTCATTTTCCATTTTTGCCTGGGCGCTGCGGCGCACGAAAATCACCGGAACGCTGACGCACATCTAGTGTCCTACCTGGCAAATTCAATGCATAAGGCGGGCACGGCATGCCGTGCCCCTACAAATACTTGCGCGCGCCAAACTATGGTTCTTAAATCTGGGACAGCATATTAGGAGCCAACGCGGAAATGCATGAGAGGGGCAACCGGACAGCCGAATGGGTGCGTCGCGGGACGGACTCGTCGTTGACTCAGCAGGCCCAAGTGGCGTAGCGTGCAGCGAATCGCGAGCTGAGATGAAGGGCGAGGAGAGCAGTGCGGGAGCAGATTCAACTTCCGCACCTTTCCCAAAGTCCGGGAAAGATGCGGCACCCACAGAAGCGATACCATCATCTTGCGATGCGGAAGGGTGGGCCACCCGCCCTGACATGCCCGTGGGAGGAGATCTTCCAACCGAGGTGGACCCAATCCCATGAGTAGGCAGTTCCATTTGTATTTGCTGCCCGCGGATGTGGATTCCCTGATCCACACTCTAAGGACTCAACTAGACATTTCTCTTATTCAAACGTGGTCTCCCAGCGTAATACCCGTGGCACAAGAATCGGCCATGTGCAAAGGGGGTGGGGAGCTAAGGACAGCGACCGTCAGGGCTGACTGCTATATCATTCCCAAAAATGCCGAAATCAAGATGTATTTTGTTCGGAATTTTTCTCGTTGGAGTGTTAAAACGGACTCGGAGGCAATTGAGTTCAGCGGATGTGAATTTGATGGAAAGGTGCTCGTCCGCGGACGCTTTTATTTCCAAAATGACATTCTTATTGATGACATGATCGTGCCAAAACGGAAGGATTTTCTCGTCTGGGCGGACAAGGTTTTCCGGCTGACCAAAAAATCACTCATTCGATCAAAAACATTAGATGCATATGTTGGTGAGAACGCGCGACAATGGAAACAAGAGGGCGGCCGGTTTGCCTGGACCGTGACCCCTCAACGAGGTCCGATTTACGAGGATGGGGAATAGGGGCGGGTGGCGCACCCTTTAGTTCATGATTCGGTTAGAACGCTCTCGCGCCCGAAACGTGGCAAACACTAAGCGTTCGTCCGACGCGATTCACACGTGAGTTTGCTTTTGTAGTTGCTTTTGCCTCGAAGGGTACCGACTCTTTGCGGGTTGGGCAAAGGATACGCAGATGAACTCGCTCGGCGGTGCGAGGAGCAATCATTTGCGCCAATCCCAAAGTCGAAATGAAGAATCGCGAAGAGCAAAGCGGGAGCAGATTCAACTTCCGCACCCTTCCCAAAGTCTGGGAAGAGTGCGGCACGCGCAGAAGAGATATCGCGATGCTTGCGATGCGGGAGGGTGGGCCACCCGCCGAAAGCCTGGGCCACCCGCCCGCCCGAGGCGCTCAAGGTGCGGAAATCAAGGTTAGTGACGACCTCAGGATAGCTCCGGCGGGCAATAGGACAGGCGGGATAGGCGAACTCCCTCATTATCACCGACGTATCGTCGGTCCGGACGGGAAAACCGTGCCAGGCGGTGGAATTGGATGGCACGTCCTTGGGAGCCATAGGAGGACCTAATGTCAGGAACATCCGAACAATCCAACTTCGAGATAGTGCCCCCCATAGTCTTTAATGAGGACGCCGATGTCCAGGCCTATCCTTCAGTTGAAGCGGTAATTCGCCACGTCGAGGTTACCGATATCCTAAACAACGAATATTCGTTCCACGACTCGACCGGTCGAGTGTTAGAGGCGCAAATGCACAAGGGGAAGATCAGCTTGATACCCACGTCAAAGGTCGAGCCGGACTCCGAAATGCTCAGGAACTACATCGTTGGGGTCCTGCGCTTGCGCGGCGTACCGGAAACCGGCCTATCGAACGCTCCCTTCAGCGAGCTCGCGCGGCTCCTAGCAGAGAAGCCGAGGCGCTGAGCAGCCGCAACAGCGACAACGAAACATTCCCTTGCTGCTGGCCAGTGACGTGATGACGACCGTAGAATTCCTTTTGCGAGTTACTCCGCCCTTGATTCCCTAGGAGTAGCCAATGCCCTCCGACGAAATGGTCAAAATCCGGCTCTACGGGCCCGACAAACGCGAATCGGAAACGGTCTGGGCGATACAGACTGGACCTGGACGCTACCGCCTGGACAACGGTCCGTTCTTTGCCTACGGACTGTCCTGGAAGGACGTGGTTGAGGCCCGGCTAGGCGACGACGGAGTTCTTGAGTGCGTGCGCATTGTCAGTAAATCGGGCAACCGCACGATCCGAGTCATCTTCAACGACTATCGCGTAGACGACGACCGAGCCAAGAACATTTTGCGCGCGCTCCAACAGTTGGGGTGCAGTTATGAAGGTATGCAGCCAAGGCTGGTTTCGATCAATGTGCCCCCTGAAGCGAATCTCAGTTCTGTAACAACGTTCCTCACGGGCCTTCCCGGATTGCGGTGGGAATATGGAGACCCGACCTACGAGCAAGTCACAAGCACCGCTAAAGGGTGACCTCTGGGTGAGTTAACGCGGAGGGGCTGATTAGATGACGTTGTCGGCTCCTTGCCCCGAGTAGACTTAGCGGGTGGGCGACAGTTCCGCAACGGTAGTGTAATAATAGGGCTTCTCTGGGTGGCGCATCCTTTCCGGAATTTGGGAAGGGTGCGGAAATTGACTCCGTTCTTACATTAAATCGAGCACCTTCAAGCCCGGTCATGGTCTGGTGTTGCCGAGGTAACGTCAGGCCAGGGCGGCATGAATCGAAGAGCGAGCAAAGCGGAGTCTTCTGGTTTGCCATGGCTAGTGCGAGAAAAGGGCTGGAGAATTTGCGGGAGTGCTGAGGCTAGTCGAACCAGCTATAGCGGATGATCGAATAGAGCGCCTTGAAGCCGTCGCGCCAGGTGATTTTCTTACCTTCCTCGTAACTGCGGCCCGAATAAGACACGGAAACTTCATAAATGCGCCATTTCCGGCGCGCGATTTTTGCGGTCATTTCCGGCTCGATCTCGAAGCGGTTGGAGCGCAGGTGCATGCTTTCAATCACTTCGCGGCGGAAGACTTTGTAGCAGGTCTCCATGTCGGTGAGCTTCAGATTGGTAATCATGTCGGAGAGCAGAGTGAGAAATTTATTGCCCACGTAATGCCAGAAGAAATGCACGCGCTGCGGGCCGCCCAGAAACCGCGAGCCGTAGACCACGTCGGCGCGCCCATCGAGAATGGGCTCGAGAAGTTTGGGATAATCCTTGGGGTCGTATTCGAGGTCGGCATCCTGCACGAGGAAAATGTCTCCGGCAGCTTCGGCAAATCCGCGCCGCAAAGCCGCGCCTTTTCCCACGTTCTGCTCCTGAAAAAGGAAATGCATGTTGTCGAGACGCAGCCGATGGCCGCTGCCGGGAATTTCCGCTTCGCCCGCGCCGCGCGATTTGATTTGCTGCAATTCCTCGAGAATTTGCCGCGTGCCGTCCGTGGAACCATCGTCCACCACCAGGATTTCCCACGCCAGGCCGGTGGCTTGCACGCGCAGCAATATTTCGCGGATAAAGGCTTGCTCGTTATAGGCCGGGATAACCACGGAAACGCGCATCTCGATTGTGAGCCTCTCTGAATGCCATGTCCCGCGGCGCGGCCGCCGGGAATGAGGAATTCGCGGCACACTCGCGCGCGCCGCAAGAACATCGAAGATAGCATGGCCCGCGCGGAGAAGGAAACGCGCGCGGATACGCCTGCGTTTCCCGTTCGGCGGCCCGGCGGGCTGCGCCGGGGCTTGTGGAGCGCGGTGGCGTGCAGTACAGTTTTCTTCGGCTTTCGAGGACGCCGCCCGATGAAAGTTTCCCTGTTCGATTTCCAATCCGAATATGCCACGCTGCGGGAGGAGATTCTCGGCTCGCTTGACGGTGTTTGCCGCAAGGCCGCATTTATTTTGGGCGAGGAAATCGAAGCTTTCGAGCGCGAATTTGCGGCGTATTGCGGCGCGAAATATTGCGTGGCAATGAGCAACGGGACGGCGGCGCTGCATCTGGGTTTGCTGGCGCTGGGCGTGCAGGCGGGCGACGAAGTCATCACCACGCCGAATACTTTTATCGCCACCGCCGAAGCCATCCTGTATTGCGGGGCGCGTCCGGTATTCGTCGATATCGATCCCCTGACCGCCAATCTGGACGCGGGAAAAATCGAGCGCGCCATCACTTCGCGAACGCGCGCGATCCTTCCCGTGCATCTCTACGGGCGTCCGGCGGATATGGATGCGATCCGGGAAATTGCCGCGCGGCGCGATTTGCGCATCCTGGAAGACGCCGCGCAGGCCCACGGAGCGCGCTATCGCGGGCGTCGCGTGGGAACTCTGGGTCATGCCGCGGCATTCAGTTTTTATCCCACGAAAAATCTGGGCGCGTACGGAGAAGGAGGCGCGCTGACCACCGACGACGAGCAAATCGCGAAGTATGCGCGTGCGGCGCGATCCCACGGGCAGTCTTCGCGCTACCTGCACGATTTCATCGGCTACAATTACCGGCTCGACGGATTTCAAGGCGCGGTGCTGCGGATCAAATTGCGGCGTCTGGATGCATGGACGGCCGCGCGGCGCGAATTGGCCGGAGAATACCGGCGGCTTCTGGAAGGGACGCGGATCGAAATTCCCGCGGACGATCCGCGCGATGAATGCGTCTACCATCAATTCGCAATTTATGCGACGCACCGCGACGCGCTGAAATCGCAACTGGCGGCGCGCGAGATTGATACCGCCGTGCATTATCCCCGCCCGCTGCACCTGCAACCCGCGCTTTCTTCGCTCGGCTATCCCGCCGGTTCTTTCCCGCATGCCGAACGCGCCTGCGATCGAGTGCTCAGCCTGCCGCTGCATCCCGGGCTCAGGAAAGAGCACATTCGGTTTGTTGCGGAATCGGTTCGCGAAATTGCGAAGGAAAAATAGGCGAGCGGAAGCAGGGAAATCCGCGAGCAGCGGGATGCGCAGCTCCCATGCAGAGTTTTCAGGATTGGCAATCAGGCGTTCGGGCGATTGGGCGGCGCATCGTTGCGAATCGAGGCTGAATCTCCCGAATCGCGCGTGTTGCCGCCGGGGAAGCTCGCACCGGTGGCTGAGGCAAGACGCTCGCGCAACATTTCCGCCAACCCTTCGAACATGCGCGAGCAGGATTCGCGGAGGGATTGGTCCGTGGCGCGAATCAGGGATTCAATCGAATTCTGGCCGTGCTCGTTCAGCCGGCGCACGGAGGAAATCAGGAAAGAATCGCCGGTCATGTCCAGGCGCTCCTGGAATTTACCCGCCGCTCCGGCGCTCATCTGCTCGAGGCTCTCGAACCATTCCTTCTGATGCGTGTCGCGTTCGGCGCGGTAGCGTTCGAGAGAGGCGGCGAAATCCGCAGCCAGTTCGCCGCGGCCCTGGGCAATGCTCTTTTCGAGATGCTCGCCCATCTGCGCATGAAATCCTTCGATGGAGGAGCGCAGGGTGACCTCGAGGGTGCGCAGCAATTGCTGCGCGGTGTGCTCGAGTTCACGCGTGCGGTCCTGCAAGGCCAGGCGCGAAGCGTCTGTAAACTGGCCGAGCTCCGCGTCGGAAATCCCGCGCAACACCTGGCCAAAGGATGATGCGGCTAGTTCCGCCGCCTGAGCGATTTGCGCGTTGGCGGCCGCGGCCATTTCGCCGGCGCTCTTCTCCATGCGTTGGGCGATCTTTTCGATGTGCCGCGAGGATTTTTCGTCGAGCTGCGAATCGAATTTCAGCGCCCAGGCGCGCGAGGCATCTTCGTAACTTCCGCCTGCCGCCGCCAGGGTCTGTTCGACGAGGACTTGCAGGCGCGCGCGCGCTTCCTGCTGGAACCATTCCGAGGCGCGGCCAATGGATTCCGAGGCAGTGTGCGTGGCGCGAACGCCGCTGGCGTCGAGTTCCTCGGTCCATTTCGAAAGCGCATCCTTGCGCGCCGCTTCGAAATCATTGCGCACGTTTGCAAGCGTTGCGGAAATCTGCGAGGCCACTTCGCGGTGATTTTGTTCGGAAGCCTGCCGCAGACGTTCGCGGTGCAGCCGCAGGCTGTCCTCGGCCTGGGCTTCGCGCGAGGAAAGCTCGCGCAGGAGTTCGGGAACGCGATCGAGATGCGGGGCGAGGCGCGATTCCGCTTCTTTTCCGATTCGCGCGAGAAATTCCTGGCCCAGAGAATCGAGCGTGGGAGCGGCGCGCTGCGCCAGCCCGGCAGCCAGCAGGTCGCCGCGCCGGTTCATTTCCGCGGTCTGCGCTTCGAGGATATTTTCCAGGCGGCGGCGAAGCTCGTTCAGCGAATCGTGGCTGGCGGCTTCGAGCTGCGCCGAATATTCCTTCATGCGCCCGGCAGAGTGCTCGATTTCGGCCAGAGAAAACCGCGCGCGGGTGACTTCTTCCTCGAGCGAACCCTTCATGGCCGTCAAACTCTCGCGCGTTTCGAGCGCCGCCTGGGCCAGCGGCTGCTGCATTTCCGCAAAACGTTCCGTCAATTTGTTTTCCGTGGCGCGCAGGACTTCCTGCGAGCGCTCGGACAGTTGGGCAACCAGCCTCTGCACGCTGCCGTCGAGCGAGGATTGCAGCAACTCATTCCACTGCGCTTGCGCCACGCCCATTTCCGAAGCCAGGCGCTCGCGCCATTCGCCCGCGGCAGCGTCCATCGCACCAGCGGCTTCTTTAGAGGTTTCCGTGCGGCGCTTGGAATGCAGCGAAGCTTCCGCGGCTTCCATTTGCAGCCGCGCCTGGGCCAGGCGGCTGGCCGCTTCCTGCGCCGATTCGTTTTCGGCGCGCAAGGTTTGCATGCGGCGGTCGATTTCGGCGATCAGGTCGCGCGCACGCGCGTGATTTTCCTGCATCTCCGATTTCAGGTTTCCCAGCAATTCCTCCTGGCGCACCGCCCAGCGCGCCGTCAATTGCTCGCGCGCCTGCGAAGCGGCGGTTTCCACGGCTTCGCGCGCCTGCCGCTCGAAATCCAGATTCAGCTCGCGCAACAGCGGGATTTTGGTTTCCGCCGTGGCGGCGGAATCCGGCACGGAGGAATTTGCGGGAGACGCGTTCGTCATGGGTTTCACCAAGTCTTCCATAAAATTGGCAAGCTTCGCCGCCGTGCTGCCGGGCGCGAATTCGCCGGGCTTCCCAAAACTTTCTTCGATGGGACTGGCGGGCTGAAGATCATCCTGACCGCTCCAGTCCGCGGGAGGAGCGCTGAGCCCCCAGATATTCGCGGGGCTTTCGAGTTCCACGGCCACCTGGAAAAATTCGCGCACCGAATGAGGGCGCTGCACCCAAGCCACGCGCGCGCGAACCCGTGAAGCTCCGGTTTCCGGATGGAGCTCCAGGGTGACCCAGGTATTGCGAGGAAGATGATGCTTCGAGGTGTAGCGGCAGCCGTGGAGATTGAAATTCAGAGTGGTGGTGGGTTCATCGAAAGGCTGCCCCAGCAAATCCGTTCCATGAATGACCATGGGAAGGGAACCGGAAATCCTCTTGCTGCGTCGGCGTTGCGTGGCGGGCATATGCGATGCGGCTGAGTGCACCGGAAACCTCGATTGGGACTGCCAGAGAATAGCACCACAGAGTCCTCCGGTCGAGCGTGGAAACACCGGCGGCGGGAGGAAAGCGGCGCGAGCTTGCCATCGGAAAAGGCGCCCGGGAAAGAGAGCATTCCGCGGGCGCCCGGGCGAATTTATTTCTTTTTCTTCTTCGATACGGTGATGTCTTCGCCCTGCGAATATTGCCCCAAGGCGGCGATCATGGATTGCGCTTCGGCCACGTGCGGCCCAGTGGGCGCCAGGTCAATATACTTCTGGTAGGCTTCCAGAGTGCCGGGGGGAAGGATGTAAATCATTTTTTCGCCTTCCTCCTTGGTCTGGATGTTGCCGGCCAGCGCGCCTCCCAGCAGGAACCAGGCATCGGCGTCTTTCGGGGTGACTTGAGTCGCTTTTTGCAGCGGCGCGATGGCGTCCTTCATACGGCCCTTGTTGGTCAGGACGATACCCAGATTTTTCCAGCAAGTGTCGTTCGGCGTGGTGTTGAGGGTATCGCCTTTGGCGCAAGCGGCGTTGGCGTCGGCAATCTTGGCGTCGGCATCCTTGGGGTCCACTCCGGCCGCCACAGCGGCGTAGGCCAAATTCGTACCCAGGTTCTGGTAATACTCGGGTTGCGGCTGCAGATCGATGGCTTTTTGAAATGCGTTGGCGGCGTCAGCAAAGCGGCCCGAATCGCCGTAGGCTTCGCCCAGATGCGCCCAGACGAGCGCATGGTTGCGGACCTCTTTTTCCCCCACGCCTTGTTCCGCCAATTGAAAGGCGCTGATGGCGGTCTGATAGTCCGTGTTCATTTTGTCCTGCAGGGCGGATTTTTGATCGGCCGGCGCGGCTTTCCATTGCGTGCGCAGAGTGGCGGCGTCATTCATGGCCGCCAGACCATTGCTGAAATTCTGCTTCATGGCCTTGAATTTATTTTCTTCTTCTTCTTTCTTCTTTTCGGCATCAGGATTGGCGATGACGGCTTTGGCCAGAAGATCCTTGAAGTTGAGGTTGACGATGTTTTCCTGATCCTCGGTGATCCGCGTGCGGACGGTGTACGTCAAATGATCCGCGGCATTGGTGAAGACGACGTCGTAGACTCCGCTGAGCAATCCAAGCTGGATATAACGGCCGTTCTTGTCGGTCTTGGCGTTATAGGTCTGCCCATTGTCCGGATTTTTGATCTCCACGGTCACGTCGGGGTATGGATTGCCATTCCTGTCGAGGACCTGGCCATCGAGGCGCGCCGTTCCCTGTGCCGCAACGATGGTGGTGATCAAGAGAATCAGACCCAGGACGCCCCACGCGGGATTCAGTCGTTTCATGTGTGCCTTTCCTCCTACCTCTGTTTGGATGCGGCCGCCTATTATGGCGCAACTCGGGCCCGATAGGCGATAGGGTCCGTCAAACCGGCTTCGGCGAACGCCCGCAGACGCAGCCTGCAACTATCGCACAAGCCGCAAGCTTCGTCTTCGAATTGATAGCAGGACCAGGTGCTGCCGAGGGGCGCGCCCAACTCCGCGCCGCGCCGGATGATTTCGCTTTTTCTCATGGCGATCACCGGAGTGATGATTTCGATGCGCGTTTCCGGGCGCGTACCTTCGCGAATGACTTGCTGAAACGCGCGGTAATATTCGGGGCGGCAATCGGGATAGCCGGAGCTGTCTTCGGCAACCGCGCCGATGAAAATCGCCGTGGCGCCGATGACTTCCGCCCAACTGACCGCGGCGGCAAGAAAATGGGCGTTGCGGAACGGAACGTAAGTGACGGGGATTTCGGAGCGCGACGCGAGCGCTTCCCCTTGCTCCGGGACGGCGATGCGCTGATCGGTCAGCGCCGAGCCGCCGATTTTTGCGAGCGAATCGAGGCGCACGACCATGCGTTCGCGGACGCGGTAAAAATCGCAAATTGCCTCGAAGGAGCGCCGCTCCCTCTGCTCGGTTCGCTGGCCGTAGCTGGTATGCAGCATCGCCAAATGGTGCGTTTGCGCGGCAATCGCCGCCGTCACGCAGGAATCCATTCCACCGCTGAGCAGCACGACGGCTTTGGGTTTTTCCATCATCGGCGAAAATCAAACTCCCTTGGTGGCCGGGTCCCACACAAATTTGTGCAATTGCAGTCCCAGGCGGACCTGTAATCCATCGGCCAGAATCCACTCCACGAGTTCTCGCGATTCAAGTCCCGCCCAATGGCCCGCGGGATCGGGAAACGCGGGAGAAAACAGGACTTCGCGCACACGCTCGCGAAGCGAATGGCGCGCCGTAAAATCGCGCGCGAATTCATAATCGCGGCGGCTGGAAATCACGAACTTGATTTCGTCTTTTTGATCCAGCGAGGCGAAGTTGGACATGTCAAACGTATCGGCTTCGCCCGAATCCGGGCATTTCACGTCGACAATCTTGATAACGTCGGAGGGCAGATTGCCGACGAAGCGTTCGCCGCTGGTCTCAATCATCACCGTGTATCCCGCCGCCAGGAGCGCCTCGGCCAGCAACGGAGTTTCCGGCTGCAGCAGAGGCTCGCCGCCGGTGATTTCGACCAGATCGACGCGCCGCGGCTCACCTGCGAGTGCGCGCACTTTTTCCAGAACTTCCTCAACGCTGAATTTGGCGCCACCATAGAAGGCATAGGCTGTGTCGCACCATTTGCAGCGCAGATTGCAGCCGGTAAGGCGCACGAAGATGCAGGGAAGTCCCGCGCGAGTTCCTTCTCCCTGAATGGATTTGAAAATCTCGGTGATGAACATTGCCTGGCTCTCGAAAAATTCAGCGATTCCTTGTTTCTACGTTCGCATCCGGCGTTGAGCGCGCGGCCTCCGGCGTTTTCTCCCGCTGGATTTGGTACCGGACGCCTATGGCCACCACGGCAATTTCGACGCCCGTGGCTGCCGCGGCCACACCCCATCCCCATTCGATCGCCAGCCAGCAGAAGGAAGTGAGAATCGCGGGGATAATCACGATGAGGAACGCTCGATTCATTCCGCTCCCTGGCCTGAAGACATCAAACGGCGCCGCGGGCTACGGCCGGTAAGTCGCCGCTGTCACGTCCGTTTCCCACACGGTGATGCTGGCCACGGCCGCTCCGTTGGGCGCCGCGGGAAGCTGCCGCGAAGTTTCGTCGTAAATAAAACGCGCGATATTTTCCGCCGAAGGATTGACGACGTCGAACGGCGCGAGTTCATTCAAATATTTGTGGTCCAGCCCGCGAATCACCGTTTGAATTACTTTTTTCACCTGCACGAAATCGTAGAGCAAGCCCACCGAGTCCACTTCCTTGCCGGCCAGAGTGACGCGCACCTTGTAATTGTGGCCGTGCAGGTCCTCGCACTTGCCTTTGTAGCCGCGCAGGTTATGAGCCGCAGCGAACGATTCGTCCACACTCACTTCGTACATGCGTCATCCTTCTTGCAAACCGCGGGGATCATATCGCGCAGCGCGGCCCGCGCCGCCTCGCTCATTCCGGGTGATTCTCCATGAAGCGCGAGACTTCCGCGAGGTCCTGCGTAGTCGCGTAACCGGGCAGTGACTCTAGAAAAATTCTACCATACTGCATGCGCTGGATGCGGTTATCGAGAATGGCCAGAATGCCGCGATCCGTCTTCGAGCGGATGAGCCGCCCGAACCCCTGCTTGAGCGCCAGGACCGCTTCCGGGACTTGAAATTCCGAGAAAGGATTGCGGCCGTCTTCCTGCAAGGCGCGCACGCGGGCCGCGACAATGGGATCGCTGGGCACGGCAAAAGGCAATTTATCGATGATTACGCAGGAAAGCTGCGAGCCCGGCACGTCCACGCCCTGCCAGAAACTGGCGGTGGCGAAAAGGACCGCTTGGGGAGTCGAGCGGAAACGGTCCAGGAGAATCGAGCGCGGCGAAGTGCCTTGCAAGAGCAAGGGAAATTTCACGAGGCGCGCCACGCGTTCGTGGATGTCCTTCATCTGCGCGTAGCTGGTGAAGAGGCAGAAGGCGCGGCCGCCGGAAATTTCGAGCAGCTTGGCGATTTCGCGCGCCGCGCTTTCGCCGAACGAAGGATGGCGCACGTCCGGCAGCGACGGCGGAAGATAGAGCAGCGCTTGCTCAGCGAAATCGAATTCCTGCGGCAGGACAACTTCCTTCGAGGGCTGCACGCCCAGGCGCTGCTTCAGATAATCGAAACGTCCGCCCACGGCCAGCGTGGCGGAAGTGAGCACCACGGTGTCGAAGGTGTCGAACAATTTTTCGCGCAGGATGGAGCTCACGTCGATGGGCGTGGCCGCCAGAAAGACGCCGCGGCCGCGGCGCTCGTACCAATAGACGTAGCTTTTTTCTTCGCTTTCCAGCAGAAATTCGAGTTCGCGGCGCATTTCCGCGGCGCGGCGCGCGAGCGTGAGGATTTCCTCGGGCTTGGGCGTCAATGCCGAAAGCTCGGCCTCCATGCGCTTCACCGCGGAAATCAGCTCGTTGTAAGCCTCGTGATGATTTTCGAGGAACGATTTGCGCGCGGCGGGCTCAAAGGGGTATCTGCCTTCGCGCTCCGGAAATTTTTCGAAAAAGTGCGCGCCCGCGTTCCCGAACCCGCGCCAGATTTCTGCGCAGCGGCGCGGCTTCGATCTTCAGCATGCGCAGGACATTTTCCGTGTCGCGCGCCAGTTCCTCGAAGCGATAGCTCGAGAGCTGGCGCCCGAAATAATCGCTGGCCACATCCTCGATTTCGTGCGCTTCGTCAAAAACCACGGCGGTGTATTCCGGGAGGATAGCTCCGAAATCGTCCTGGCGGATGGCCAGGTCCGCGAAAAAAAGATGATGGTTCACGATCACCACGTCCGCTTCGGCGGCGCGTTGTTGCATGGAGGTGATAAAGCATTGGGCGAATTCCGGGCATTTTTTTCCGGTGCACAGATCGCTGCGCGCGTCGATGCGGTTCCAAAGATCGGAATCATCGGGCAAGAAAGTCAATTCGTTGCGGTCGCCCGTTTCCGTCAGTTTTTCCCACTCGCGGATTTGCCCGAACCAGTCCACTTCGTCGATGCCCTTGAGCATCGCCGTTCCTTCCATCTGATGCACTTTTTGGCGGCACAGGAAATTCGCGCGCCCTTTCATCAGCGCCGCTTTCAGATTTGGGGCGAAATGTTTTCTGAGGAAGGGAATATCCTTCTGGAAAATCTGCTCCTGCAGCGATTTGGTGGCCGTGGAAATCACCACGCGGCGGCCGCTGCGGATGGCGGGAATCAAATAGGCCAGCGTCTTGCCGGTCCCGGTTCCGGCTTCGATCACCACGTGCTGGTGCTTCGAAAAAGCGGTGTCCACGAGTTCGGCCATTTCGATTTGCGAAGGGCGCGGCTCGTAGGTGGGCAGGCGCTTTTCGAGCAAACCTCCCGCGCCGAAAATATCTTCGATGCTCGCCTCTTCCGGTTTTTTGAGCGCAGCTTTCTTGGGCATACGGTTCCGGGCGTTTCCGCCGCAAGGTTTGGAACAACTAACTTAGCATACCGCGCGCGCCAGGGTGGTTCGCATCCATGAGGCTGCCAACTTTGCAGCCCGGTGCGGCGTACTGCGCGCCGCTGTGATACAACTCCCTCCATGGCTGACGATTTCGCCGCCGCTCCGGACGATCTCCTCACGATTATTTCCATCTCCGCGCTCGCTTCCATTCTTCAGGATGTTTTGCACGAAGGACTGGGGCATGGTGTGACCGCCTGGCTCAGCGGAGCGCATCAAATCACCATCAGCACGGTTGCCATGCAGGCGGAGATTGACAACCGCTGGATCGAGGCGAATGGCACTCTCGTTAATTTGATTTTCGGGGCCATTTTCTGGATTTTGCTGCTCCAGCCGGGCCGCTACCGCCCGGCGACGCGTTATTTTCTGGTGCTGGCGATGATGGGCAACCTATTTACCGGCACCGGATATTTTTTCTTTTCCGGCGTCTCGAACTATGGCGATTGGGCGGCGGTGATTCATGGCTTGCATCCGCACTGGATATGGCAGGCCGGCCTCGTCGTGCTGGGCGTGGCAACCTATTTTGCTTCGATGCTATTGGTGGCCGCAAAGCTTAAGCCGTTCCACGGGGCGCAAAAACCGCGGAGAATTCGCGGCCTTTGCTGGACTCCCTACATAACCGACGGAATTTTGGCCGGAGTGGCGGGATTGGCGAACCCCGCCGGATTGCTTTACGTTTTCACATCGGCGCTGCCGTCCACGCTGGGCGCGAATGCGGGATTGTTCAGCCTGCCGGGGATTATCGGGAGATGGAGCCGCAAAAGCCAGCGGAGCAGCGAAAACGAAGAAAGTGTCGCGCCGATATCCCGAAGCTATGGCTGGATCGGCGCGGCGGCGATGGTGGTACTTCTCTATATTTTTGTGGTTGGCCGGGGGATTACTTGGTCGCGGTGAACCGCGAGGCTCACCTGCCATGTTTCCGAAAAATGCTTTGCCCCCTGCCGCGGTTGCTCAAATCTAAGTTTCGTTTGCATGAGTCCGCACGCCGGGAATCGCAGCGCGCCGGCGCGTAAGTATGAGAACATGGATGCGCCACCTTACCGAAAATCATGCCCACACAACTTCCATCCATTGTAATCGTCGGGCGCCCCAATGTGGGCAAGTCCACGCTCTTTAACCGCCTGACCGGGACGCGCCGCTCGATCGTGACCAACGAACCCGGCATCACCCGCGACCGCATTTATGGCCGCGCAAATTGGGATGGCCGCGCGTTCGAAGTGGTGGATACGGGCGGCATCGTGCCGGAGGAAAAAGCGGGAATTCCCGGCGAAATTTTGCGCCAGGCCAAAGTGGCGATTGAAAACGCCACGCGCGTGGTGCAAATCGTGGACGGGCGCACCGGCCCGCTTCCGCTCGACGCCGAACTCGCGCAACTTCTGCGCCGCGCCGGAAAACCCCCGGTTATCGCCGTGAATAAAGCGGACGAGCCGCGCCAGGCGGACATGGCCGCGCAATTTTACGAGCTGGGCGACGAAGTGTTTCCGATTTCCGCGGAGCACGGGTTCGGCGTGGATACCCTGCTCGATTCGCTGACCGCGGATTTTCCCCAGGGCGAGTCCATCGAAAATCGCGCGGACATCAATATCGCCATCATCGGCCGCCCCAACGTGGGGAAATCCACGCTGCTCAATCAACTGGTGGGAGCCGAGCGCTCCATCGTTTCGCCGGAATCGGGCACCACGCGCGACGCCGTGGATACCGTGGTCGAGCGGCACGGAAAAACTTATCGCTTCCTGGACACCGCGGGAATCCGCCGCAAGGGCAAAACGCGGCTGGTGGCGGAAAAATTGAGTGTGATCATGGCGCGGCAGCATCTAGAGCGCGCGGACGTGGCGGTGATCGTGATCGACGCGTCCATGGGCGTCACCTCGCACGATGCGACCATCGCCAGTTACGCCGAGCAGTCCGGGCGGTCCGTCATCATCGCCATGAACAAATGGGACCTGGCGCTGGAAGCGGCGCAGGAAAAAGCGGCGCGCGAAAAAAAACACGCGGAGAAAAACCCTCATCCGAACCCCGTCAAGGCGACTTCCAGCGCGAATCCCAGCAAATTGCTGGCGGATTATGAAATTCTTGTCCGCAACAAATTGAAATTCCTTGCGTATGCCCCGGTCGTCTTTCTTTCGGCATTGACCGGCGAACGCGTCGAGAAACTCTATGCCACGATCGATCGCGTGGCCGAAGCGCGTTCCCGCCGCATTTCCACCGGTGAGCTCAATCGCTGGCTTTCCAACGTGGATCTCGAGCGCGGAACTTCTCCGGCCAGCCGCAAGGTAAAAATTTTCTATATCACCCAGGCCACCGCTTCGCCGCCGACTTTTGTGCTGTTCACCAATCAGACCAAGCCGCTGCATTTCAGCTACCAGCGATTTCTGGAAAATCGCCTGCGCACGGCATTCGACTTCACCGGCACGCCGATTCGTTTCAATCAGCGGCTGAAGAAGCGCGATGCACCGCGCCGGCGCATCACGGAACGCCGCGGGCGCCACGACGCATAAACGCAGCGAAGAATGAGCCGCGCGCTTTTCCGCTTGCAAGCGCCGCGATCCCCGCGGCTGCGCGGCGTGACGCGAGGGGGATTGACTCCTGCCGAAAAGGGCCTACGATACAGAAAAGACATGGCCAGCGCGGCACATCATGCAGCACAAGAACCGGCGGGAATTCCCGAAAAGGCGCTATTTCGCATCGGAGAAGTCAGCCGCCTGACCGCGACGAAAACTTTCGTCCTGCGGTTTTGGGAAAGCGAATTTCCAACGCTTCAGCCGGTCAAAAGTCCCAGCGGGCATCGCCTTTACCGCCGCGAGGACATCGACACGGTATTTGAAATCAAGCGGCTGCTTTATGAGGAAGGATTCACGATTGCCGGAGCGCGCAAACACCTGGCGGGATTGAGCGTGGCGCCGGGCATGCGCGAAGCGAGCCCGGAAATCGCGCGGGCCGCGCCTCCCACCGCGCGCCAGGCGCAACATTCGCGCGCGCAGCGCAAATTGCTGCTGGATCTTCGCGAGGAACTGGCGGCCATCTTGACCCTGCTCGAACACGAGTGATACGCTGGTTTGCGGTCGAAAGCGGTCGGGACGTAGCGCAGCCTGGTAGCGCGCACGCTTGGGGTGCGTGAGGTCGCTGGTTCAAATCCAGTCGTCCCGACCATTCCTCTCTTCGGATCACGCCGGAAAGGGATTTTCATCCGCGGTTCGCCGGACACGAAATCTCCATGCCCCATATCGTCATCACCAACGACGACGGAATTCAGGCGCCGGGACTGCGCGCGCTGGTGGATGCGCTGCAATCCGAGGCCACCATCAGCGTCATTGCGCCTTCGCGCGAACGCAGCGCCGCGGCGCAATCGCTGACGCTGCGGCAGCCGATTTTTTGCGATCAGATCGCCGAGCGCGAATGGTCGATCGAAGGGACGCCGGCGGACGCCATGATCCTGGCCTTTCACACGCTGCTGAAGGAAAAGCCGGACCTGGTGATTTCCGGGATCAATCGCGGCGGGAATCTGGGCGAAAATATTTATTATTCCGGCACGGTGGGCGCGGCGATGGAGGCGACCATCAATCATGTTCCGGCCGTGGCCATTTCCGTGGCCTATCGCGGAAAGGAATTCGATTTCGGGCCCGCCGCGCAATTTGCGCGCGTGCTGGCGCCGATGATTGTGAAGGAAGGGCTCCCGGCGGGAGTGCTGCTGAATGTGAACGTGCCGCAAGACTGGAACGGCGAGGTGCGATTCACGCGGCAGTCTTCGAAAATCACGCGCAACGTCCTCAATCCCGGGCAGGATCCGCGCGGACGAAAATATTTCTGGCTCCACGAGCAGCAAGTTACGCATGATATTGAACCCGGCACCGATCACGCCGCCATCCGCGATTCGGCCATCTCCATCACGCCCTTGAAGCTCGACCACACCCACGCGCCATCGCTCAATCATCTCTCCCACTGGGCGAAAGCGCTGGAAGCAGCGGCGAAACGCTGAGTCCGCTGCGAAGCTTTTATTGCTTGAGCGTGTGCAAACCGCGAAGGACACCGAAATTATTCGAGAAGTGAAGTCGATGGCGCAAAACAATCCGCTTACGAAGCTTTTTCCTTGGCGTAGGTTTGATACTCCGAATAAGGCCCCTTGAAATCCTCGATGCGCGCATCCTTGAAATGCCAGATGCGCGTGGCCACTTCGTCAATCACGTCGTGGTCGTGGGTGACCAGCAGCACCGTCCCGTCATATTTTTGCAGGGCGATATTCAGCGCGTTGATGGATTCCAGGTCCAGGTGGTTGGTGGGTTCGTCGAGCACCAGCACGTTGGGCTTTTGAATCATTAGACGGCAGAAAATCAGGCGCGCGGCTTCGCCTCCGGAAAGCGTGCTGGTGGATTTCAGCGCGTCCTCACCGCTGAAGAGCATCTGCCCCAGCACCCCGCGCAATTCTTCCTGCGTCGCTTGTGGCTTGAATTCGTGCAGCCATTCGATGGCCGTGGTGCCTTTGACGATGGTGTCGGAATGGTCCTGCGCAAAATATCCCACGGCAACATTGTGACCCCAGCCCACGGTGCCGCCGTCGATCGCGAATTCGCGGTCGGAATCCTCGATAAAACCGGGCGCGTTGCGCAAGAGCGATTTCAAGAGCGTGGTCTTGCCCGCGCCGTTGCGTCCCATCAGCGCGATTTTTTCGCCGCGCGAAACATTTCCTGAAAACGGATGAAAGACTTTCAAGCCGTCGTAGGATTTTGCGACGCTCTTGATTTCCAGCGGATGTTTTCCGGAGTGCTGGTCCATGGAGAAGCGGATGTAGGGGCGGGCGATATTGGAGCGCGCCAGTTCGGCGGTCTGCAGGCGCTCGACTTCCTTCTTGCGCGAAGTGGCTTGCGCCGATCGCGTGCCGGCCGAAAAGCGCGCGATGAATTCGTTGAGTTGCGCGATCTTCTTTTCGCGCTGCGCGTTTTCCGATTCGATGCGCGAACGAATGGAAGTTTTCGCCAGCACCATATCGTCATAACCGCCGTTGTAGAGGATCACCGTCTGATAATCGATGTCGGCGATGTGCGTGGCGACGCTATTCAGGAAATGGCGGTCGTGCGAAATCACGATCAGCACGCCTTCGTATTCGCCCAAATAATCCTGCAGCCAGTGCACGGAATCGAGGTCCAGGTGGTTGGTGGGCTCGTCCAGCAGCAAGGCCGGAGGAGAGCCGAAGAGAGCCTGGGCCAGCAGCACGCGAACTTTTTGGCCGCCTTGCAATTCGCCCATCTTGCGCTCGCGCAGCGATTCGTCCAGACCCAACCCGTCGAGCAGCACGGCCGCGTCCGCTTCCGCCGTGTAGCCGCCTTCTTCGCCCACGATTCCTTCGAGTTCTGCCAGGCGCATGCCGTCCGCGTCCGTCAGAGTGTCGTGCGGCTTGGCGTAGAGCGCGTCGCGCTCCACGAGCGCCTTCCATAGTGGCGCATTGCCCATGATGACCGTGTCGATCACGCGGAAATCGTCGAATGCGAATTGATCCTGGCGCAAAATGCCCAGCTTTTTCGGCCTGCCGATGGTCCCCTTGGAAGGTTCGAGCTCGCCTTCCAGAATTTTCATCAAGGTGGATTTGCCCGCGCCGTTGGGTCCGGTGATGGCATACCTGCGCCCGGAGAGAAACGTGCAGGTCACGTCCTCGAAGAGGACCCTCGCGCCGTAGCGCATGGTGATGTTGTTCATCGATAGCATAACCTTCCAAGTATACCGTGAAAATTGCATCCGCGCAGGTTGGGAGATGAGGAGGTTTAAGGCCGCGTTAACTCTGAATCCGAGCATGTTTCAAAATGGGCCTTTGCAGGCGAAGGCCAAGTTGGCGACCATCGGTCATTCGCGCCCGCCGCAAAAATCCGCATCTTTTCAGGGAGCCGGCAAGCGCACGGTGCAATTGTGATAGCCTCCTCGCGAAGAGGGGAGCGCAATATGAGGCACGGCCGCAAATTTATTTCCGGCGCCGCAATTTTAGTGGCTTGTTTTTTTGTGTTTTGGGGCGCGGCAAGCGCGCAGGAGCAGGCGCGGCCAAAAACGATCACTCCCGATTGGCAGGCGCCCTCCACGTATCCACCTGTGTATCCCACCATGAAAAAGGTGCAGGGCTGGATTCCCATGAAGGATGGCGTGCGGCTGGCCGTGAATTTGTACATTCCGGAGGGCGCGAAACCCGGCGAAAAATTTCCCGTGATTCTCGAATATCTGCCGTACCGCAAGGATGATTGGACGCTGGCGCGCGATTGGGGCCTGCATTCCTATTTCGTGCGGCGCGGATACATTTCCGCGCGCGTGGACATTCGCGGGACGGGCGCGAGCGAAGGAAATCCGCCGGACCGCGAATATTCGGACCAGGAACTCGAAGATGGAATGCAGGTGATCGCCTGGCTGGCGCATCAGCCGTGGTCCACGGGTAATGTGGGGATGATGGGAATTTCCTGGGGCGGATTCAATTCCATTCAAATGGCCGGTCTGCATCCCCCGGCGCTCAAAGCCATCATCGCCATGTGCGCCACGGAAGATTTATTTCACGACGACATTCATTACATTGATGGGCTGATGCACGCCGATGAGTACGAGCTCAGCATGGATTTGGAGCTGGGAGAAACGCGCGCGCCGGATTTTCCCGTGGATGAAAAATCGCTCGCCGCGCGCTTTGACGCTGCGCCGTGGTTCTTGCTGTACCTCAAGCACCAGCGCAATGGCCCTTTCTGGACGCGCGCTTCCATTGCGCAGCATTACGACCAGTACACTGTGCCTACGTTCATGGTGGGAGGATTTCTCGACGGGTATCGCGACAGCCTTCCGCGTTTTTTCGAGCAGACCAAGGCCCCGCTCAAAGCTCTGCTTGGACCGTGGAATCACACGTTTCCGAATGAAGCCGATCCCGGGCCGTCCATTGAATGGCGCGAGGAGGCTACGCGCTGGTGGGATTACTGGCTGAAAGGCGAGCAAAATGGAATCATGGACGAGCCGCGATTTCAGGTTTACATGCGCCACTGGTTTCCGCCCGACCCCAATATCCACGAAGTTCCCGGCGAATGGCGCGCGGAAAAAACCTGGCCGCCCGCGAACACGCGCACCGAAAAACTTTTTCTTACTCCTGATGGCGCGCTCGTTGCCGCGCCGCCCGCGAATCTGCGAGCCGCGCGGCAGGATTTGAAATATGTTCCGTCCATTGGTTCGGCGGCGGGATTTTGGTGGGGCGATTTCACAACCGACCAGCGGCCCATTGACGCTTACAGCCTGGTGTATGATTCCACGCCGGTTGAAAAAGAAATCGCGCTACTCGGACGGCCTAAAATCTCGATGCGCGTTTCCTCCAGTGCGCCTCTGGCGGATTGGATGGTGCGATTCTCCGACGTGGCGCCGGACGGCAGCGTGACGATGATTACCGGCGCGGGACTGAATGGCGCGCAGCGGGATTCCTCGGCGAACCCGACCGAACTGGTTCCGGGGCGCGTCTACCCCATGACGATTGAATTGCACGTGACCAGTTGGGTCTTTGCGCCGGGCCATCGCATCCGCGTAGCGATTTCGAACGCGCTATGGCCCATGATCTGGCCCACGCCCTATTCCATGACCACTTCGCTTTTTTTCGGCGGGCCGGAAAATCCTCATCTCGATCTTCCGATCGTGCCGGTCGAGCCACCAGCGCGCGCCTATTTCCCGGCGCCGGAAGCCGCACCGCCTTTCACCGATGCGAAATCGCAGGGCGAAGCATGGCCGCCGCAGGAATGGACCGAGACGCACGACCTGCTGAAGGGAACCTCGCGCATATTCTGGAGCGGCAACGATCAATCGGAATATGCGTGGGGGAAAATGAAGGATCACGAGCAAATGAGTTATGAAGTTGCGGACGCCATGCCGGCCGTCAGCACCGTTCACGGCGAGGCTTCCACCACCGTGGAGCTTTCCGGACGCACGCTGGTATGGAGCGTGATACTAAATCTGAAGAGCGATGAAAAGAATTTCTATTATCATTTCGAGCGGCGGCTCACGCAAAATGGGACGCTGCTGCGCGATAAAAAGTGGGACGACACCATTCCGCGCGACCATCAATAGCGCGCACGAGCGCAACGAAACAAGCCGGAGAATTTCTTGAAAAACACCGCCGTCCTCCTGATCAATTGCCCGGACCAGAAAGGGCTCAACGCCGCCATCGCCGATTTTATCTATCGCGCGAACGGCAATATTCTGCACGCCGATGAGCACCAGATTCCCGAGCAAAATCTGTTTCTGATGCGCGTGGAATGGGACCTTGCGGGTTTCGCGATGGACATGGCGGAGTTCGCATCGCGCTTCGAGCCGCTGGCCGCGCGATTCGGCATGCAGTGGCGCGCGGCGCTTTCCTCCGCGCGGCCCAAAGTGGCGATCTTCGTTTCCAAATTCGATCATTGCCTGGCGGACCTGCTCTATCGCCAGCACACCGGCGAAATCAACTGCGAGATTCCGCTGATCGTCAGCAATCATCCCGACGTGCAGCGTTGGGCGGACTTTTACAAAATTCCGCTGCACGTGATCCCGGTGCGAAAGGAAACCAAGGCGGAGGACGAACGCAGACAACTGGAACTATTGCGCCCGCATAAAATCGATCTGATCGTGCTGGCGCGTTACATGCAGGTGCTTTCGAATGATTTCATCCGCGAATATCCGCCGAATCACATCATCAATATTCACCACTCGTTTTTGCCGGCGTTTGTGGGCGCGCGTCCGCATCAGCAGGCGTTTGAGCGCGGCGTGAAACTCATCGGCGCGACCAGCCATTACGTCACGGAAGTTTTGGATGACGGGCCGATCATCGAGCAGGACGTGGTGCGCATTTCCCATCGCGACGCGCTGGAGGATTTGATTCAGAAGGGGCGCGACCTGGAAAAAGTGGTGCTGTCGCGCGCGGTGCGCTGGCATGTGGAGCATCGCATCCTGCTGTATGGAAACAAGACGGTGATATTCGATTAGAGCGAAGGGCTGGGCGCGCCGCGGTGAATTACGCGCCCGCGCGAAATGAAAGTCAGCGCGCCACGGCCGCGCGCGTATCCTTCAAATCCGCCGCCAGCAGGCGGTGGAACAGATGTTCGCCGGCTTCGCGCCTCACGGAAAGCCGGCCCGCCTGGTAGGCGCGCGAAGAAAGCCCGCGCTGCACGCCGTCGCAAATGACGATGTCTTCCTGCTGCACGAGTTCGCTCACGCCCATGCTCTGGCGGATGTAGGGCATTTGCTCCTCGCTGGTATCTCCGAAATAAAAATCAAAAATCACTTCGCAGCGATCCACGCCGAGGGGAAGAACCAGGTTGGTATCGAGATAGCCTTCATACCAATTCAGCATGTAATTCGGATATTGCCAGAAATAGTAGGCGCGATTGCCCTTGCGCGTGGCCGCGGCGTTGGCTTCCGATTTTGTGTCGACGGAGACAGGACTTGATTGCACGCAGCAGCGGTCCACATTTTCGATGGTGTAACTGGTGTAATCGAGGACGCTATTCAGTCCTTTGTGCATGTGCGGGACGTGGTATCCCCCGTCCAGAAAATTATCCACGTACACTTTCCAATTGCAATCGAGCGTATAGCTGCGGCGTTCGACAAATTTCAGATCGCCAAAACCGAGCGGCTTCGCGCGTTCCACCAGGGCGCCCAGAAAATCCGTCAGCGAACCGGCTTGCGCATCGAGATTCACGAATACGAAGTTTTCCCAGGTCTCCACGCGCACCGGAACCAGGCCGTTCCGCGAGCGCTCGAAATTCGCGACGCCTTCGAATTCGGTCATGCCGCGCAATTCGCCTTCGAGGTTGTAGGTCCAGCCGTGATACGGGCAACGCATGTGCTGCGCCAGCCCGCAAGGCTCGTTCATCACCGTCATGGCGTGATGGCGGCACACGTTGTAAAAAGCGCGGAGAATATTGTCGCTGCCGCGAACCACCACGATGGGTTCGGCGGCCACGGTGGCCGTCACGAATTGGCCGGGCTTGGCCACCTGCTCGGCGCGGCCGACGGCCTGCCAGTTTCGCGCGAAAACATTGTCGAGCTCGAGTTTGGCGATGCGCGCGTCGGTGTACCACGCCGCGGGAATGGTGTACGCCTCGGAGAGCGGCGCCGCGGCGTTGTAGGAAGCGAGTATTTCCTTCAGCGATGCATCCATTTCGATTCTCCTGATTTTGCGTTGCAAAAAATTTCGCGCGATGGTCCGTTCAGGTTCCGATGGCGCCACGCAGCACCAATAAAAATTGATTGATGCGCGCTTCGTTTTTTTTCGGATCCGCGGGATGCGGAAACAGGCCGGGATCGAGTTCTTCGGTGAGCAGCGCATCCTGGAACCGCTCCATGGTCCAGTCGAGGATGGAGACGATCAGCGTGGCGTCCACATCGGAGCGCACTTCTCCGCGCGCGATGCCCAGGCGTACAAACGCCGCACTGCCGTAGGGATCCTCCGCCAGAAGAAAGCGGTTGATCTCGCGGCGGAGGCTCAGGTCCACGCCGTAATTTCCCAGCAGCGCGATGCGGTAGGGAATCCAATCCTCGCGCACCAGGCGCTCGGTGCGCGTCAGCCAGTAGCGCAGAATTTCAAAAAATCCCTTATCACGCACCGGAGCGGGACAAGCCAGATACGCGGGAAACGATGTGACCGCTTTTTTGTACGCTTCGAGAAATAGCCCGGCCTTGCTGCCGAAATACTGGAAAATCGAGCCCTTGGCAAATCCCAATTGCGCCGCCAGATCTTCGATGCGCGCGGCATGATAACCCTGCTCGGCAAAATGGCGCAGCGCGGCGTCAATGATGCGCGCGCGCTTGGCTTCCACGCGCGGCTGGGCCAGGGTGCGCGGGCGAAGGGGAATGGAAGGCTCGACCAGGGAAGTGCGGGATTTTATAGATTGAATTGACTTATGGTCATCCATGGAAGCTTCCCATTGAATATTTTCCTATCTGTGCTATGAAAGGCAAGCACGGAATGGTATTGACTGGCAGTCATAGTATTCCCTTATGCCTCCTCTTGGCAAGCCCTATGACGCGATTGTCGTTGGCGCCGGGCACAATGGCCTGACGGCCGCCGCCTATCTTGCGGGCGCAGGCCTTTCCACGCTGGTGCTCGAACGCCGCGAAATTGTGGGCGGCTGCTGCGTGACCGAAGAAATCGCGCCGGGTTGCCGCGCATCCACCACTTCTTATATCGCCAGCATGCTGCGCCCCACGGTGATCCGCGACCTGCAACTTGCCTCGCATGGATTGCGCATGGTGCCATGCGATCCGGGATTGCTGGTACCGTTCGTGGACGGGACGGCGCTGCCGTGGTGGGCGGACCGCGAACGCACCGTCGCGGAGTTCTCAAAAATTTCCGCGCAGGATGCGCGCACGTTTGTGCGCATCGACGGCCAGCTCAAGAAACTCGCGCGCTACCTCCAGCCATTTTTCCTCGAGCCTCCGCCGGACCCGTCGGTTCGCGGCCTGGCGGGGTGGATGGAACTCTTGCGCGTGGGGAAAAGATTTCGCGGAATGTCCGGAGAGGAATCGGCGCAATTGGTTTCCTTCCTCACCGGCAGCCTGGGAGATTTTCTCGACCGCCATTATGAATCGGAAAAAATCAAGACCATGTTTTTGGCCAACAATTTGTACGGCAAGCATGGCGGCCCGTACGATGGCGGGACGGCGCTCGGGCTGATGTTTCATCTGCTGAGCGGCGGCGACGGAGAAATCCAGGGATTTTACGGGCACGTGATCGGCGGGATGGGAGCCATCACGCAGGCTCTGGCGTCGGCGGGACGCAAGCGCGGCGTGGAAATTCGCGTTTCTTCACCGGTGCAGAAAATCGAGGCGCGCGAAGGAAGCGTGCGCGGCGTGGTGCTGGAGGACGGAACGGAAATTGCGGCTCGCATGGTGCTTTCGAACGCCGATCCCAAGCGCACGTTTCTGGGTCTAGTGGATGCGCAAGAACTTCCTGAAGAATTCCGCCGCGCGATTCAAGGCATCAAGATGGCGGGGCCGTGCGCGAAAGTGAATTTTGTGTTGAGCGAGGAGCCGCGCGTCACCGGCGTGCCTCGGGACTGGACGCTTTCGCAGCGCGCGCTTTTTACGCTGGTCCCATCGCTTGAATTCGCGGAGCGCTGCTACGACACATCGAAGTACGGCGAAATTCCCGAGGAATTGTGGGTGGATTGCGTGGTGGCTTCGAACGCCGACCCCACGCTGGCTCCGGAAGGGAAGCACGTGATGACTTCCTTCATTCAGTATGTTCCGTACCGGCTGCGCCAGGGAACCTGGGATGAAAGCCGCGAACTTCTGGGCGATCGCGTGGTGAAGAAAATCGCGGAGTTTGCGCCGAATTTTCCGCGGTCAATCGTCGCGCGCCAGGTGCTCACCCCCCTGGATTTGGAGCGCACCTACGGACTCACCGAAGGCAACATTTTTCACGGCGATCTTTCGCTCGATCAGCTTTTTTTCATGCGGCCCGTGCCGGGGTGGTCGCAATACCGCACGCCCGTTGAAGGTTTGTATCTCTGCGGCGCGGGCGCGCATCCGGGAGGCGGCGTGACCGGAGCGCCGGGATACAACGCGGCGCATCAGGCTTTGCGCGATTGGAAACGCGGGCGCTTGAAGAAACGCGCGCCCGGAAATTAAATTTGTCGAACGTGAAGGAGACACCATGAAAAAAGGGTTGCTGGAAAGGCTGGCGGCCGGGCCTGTTCTGGGCGATGGCGGCTATTTGCTGGAACTCGAGAAACGCGGGCGGGTGCGCGCGGGGCCATTCACGCCGGAAGTGGCGCTGAATAATCCCGAATCGCTGCTCGAATTGCATCGCGAATTCCGCGACGCCGGCGCGGATGTGCTGCAAGCGCTCACTTTTTACGCCAGCCGGGACAAGCTGGCCACGGTGGGGATGGACGACCGCGTCGAGGAGCTGAATCGCGTCGCCGTTCGATTGGCGCGGCAAGCGGCGGGAGACCTGTGCCTGGTGGCCGGGAATTTGAGCCTCACCTGGATGTACGAGCCGGGGAGCGAAGCGGCGAAAGACCGCGTGCGCAAAACATTCGACGAGCAACTGGATTGGCAGACCTCGGAAGGCGTGGATTTCATCATCGGCGAAACGTTTTCATATCTCGGCGAAGCATTAATTTGCGTCGAGCGCGCCAGGAAAACGAAATTGCCGGTGATGGTCACGGTGTGCTTCGAAAATGAAGACGTCACGCCGGACGGAAAAAGCGCCGCAGATGTCGCGCGGGCGCTGGCCGATGCGGGTGCGGATGTGGTGGGCATCAATTGTTTGCGCAGTCCGGAACATACTTTGCCGCTGATGGCGGAAATGCGCAAAGCGGTGAAGGGTTATATCGGCTGCCAGCCCGTGGCGTACCGCACCACGCACGAGCACCGCGATTTCACGAGCCTTCCGGCGTTCCCCGATCAGCTCGAACCCTATCAGCTCACGCGGCGGGAGATGGCCGGTTACGCTCTGAAAGCACGCGAGATGGGCGTGAATTATATCGGCGCGTGCTGCGGGGCTGTGGCTTCGCACATTCGCGAGATGGCTCGGGCGCTCGGGAAAATTCCGGCGGACGACCGGATGTGGAAAAAAGGCGGCGAGCGCGCGATGTCCGCCTACGAATATTACGACCACGACAAGAAAGCGAAATCCAGCCAACCGTGAAATCATGGATTGCTTTGGGTGAAACGCGCGTGCAGCAGGAAAAATGGGCGGAGCCTTTTGGCGCAAGGAATAAAACAGCCGCGGAATGATTCACGCTCGCATTTCTGTTTCTCCCGGAGGATGATGTCCGCCACAAGACCATGAACCCGCGGGAAATCCCAGCATGAGCGAAGCAGCGCAAACGAACCGCCCGCGCCGCGTCATGGGATTTCGCGACCTGGTGCTGTTTTACATCGTCACGGGCATCAGCCTGCGATGGATTGCCACGGCGGCCACGCTGGGCGCAAGCGCGGTGGTCATCTGGGCGGTGGCGTGGATCGCGTTTTATCTGCCGCTGGCGCTGTCGGTGATGGAGCTTTCCTCGCGCTACCCGCAGGAAGGCGGGCTGTACGTCTGGTCCAAGCGCTCGTACGGCGAATTTCCGGGATTCATTACTGGCTGGATTTATTGGATCAGCAATCTTCCGTATTATCCGGCCGTCCTTTATTTCGCCGCGGGAAGCGCTTTGTACATCGGTCCGGCGCGATGGCAATCGCTGGTCACGAGCAAGACGTATTTCCTGGTCTTCGCGCTTCTGGGCCTTGCGCTGGTGACTCTTCTGAATGTGATCGGGCTTTCCATCGGTAAATGGCTGCACAATCTGGGCGCCATCGGCACCTGGCTTCCCATCGCCATCCTGATCGGCATCGCCGCGGTGGCTTTCCACCGCTTCGGTTCCGCCACGCATTTCACGGCGGCGAGCATCGTCCCGCGAACACATTTTCGCGACATTTTATTTTGGGCGACGATCGTATTTGCGTTGGGAGGTTCGGAGTCGGCTTCGTTCCTGGGCGAGGAGGTGCGCGACGCGCGAAAGAATCTGCCGCGTGGACTGCTGGCGGGCGGAGTCTTCGTCACCATCGGTTATATCGCCGGGACCATCGCGGTATTGATTTCGCTTCCCGCAGGGCAAGTCAGCGGCCTCGAAGGAATCATGCAGGCCATCGAAAAATCCGCGGGGCGCATCGGACTGGCGGGCTTCGGAGTAATCGGCATCGTGCCGCTCGCGGCGCTGCTCATCACCATCAGCAACCTGGGAGCGGTGGGGGCCTGGCTTGCGGTCTCGGCGCGGCTGCCGTTCGTCGCGGGACTCGATCGCTATCTGCCGCCGGCATTTGCGCGCGTTCATGCAAAGTGGGGCACGCCATATGTGGCGATCCTGGTGCAGTCCGCGCTCGGCGCGTTGTTCATCCTGCTGGGGCAGGCGGGGACGAGCGTTTATGGAGCCTATGAAGCGCTGGTCAGCGTGGGGATCATCACATATTTCATTCCGTATCTTTTTGTGTTTGCTTCGCTCATCCGTTTGCAGCGCGAGCCTTGCTCGCCGGAGGTGATGCGCATTCCCGGCGGAAAGCGCGCGGCCACGGGCATCGGCATTCTGGGATTCACAACCACGCTTGCGACGGTGATCTGCTCGGCCGTTCCGGCGTCCGATGAACCTCATCCCATCCGCGCGGTGGTCAAAATTGTGGGCCTCACACTTCTTTGCATACTGGCGGGGGTCATTACGTTTCGCTGGGGCAAGTCGCGGGCCTTTGCCGCAAATGGCGCGCCTCCAGCTCGCATCTGACGGCGCGGTTCGCACGGCGATTGACGCTTTCAACATGCGCGCGGGAGCAAGCGCGCCCGGCAGACCGCAATCCACGTAAACTTTGCTTGCCGCGCGGCAGAATGAATCGCGCGGCGTGAAGGTTGCAAGAGCGCGCAAGGCGAGCGCGCCATGCAAAGCGAGGCTCCCACTTGAATTCCCGGGCAGACGCAATTTCTCCGGCCGGCATGCCTTCGAATCCTTCTCCCTGGATTTACCGGCCGTGGCTCGACCTGCTGGTCGGTTGCGGAGCATGGTCCGCGCCACTGCTGGCCATCGCCATGTGGATGACGCCCAACCACACCCATGGCTGGGCCATTTCGTTTTACGCTCTCGCTCTGGTCTTTAATTATCCGCATTTCATGGCCACCATTTATCGCGCCTACCATACACGCGCGGATTTCGAAAAATACAAATTCTTCACATTGCATTTGACCTTGCTTCTGGTGCTGACGGGAATCGTGGTGCACGCTTCGCCCGCGCTGCTGCCCTGGCTTTTCACGCTTTATATTTGCTGGAGCCCGTGGCATTACACTGGACAAAATTACGGGCTGATGATGATGTTCACGCGGCGCAGCGGAGGCGCGGCCACGCCGCTCGAACGCCGCTGGCTGCGCGCGGCCTTTATCGCATCGTTCGTGATGCTGCTGGCCAGCTTCGAAACCGGAGGTTCGAGCGATCCGCTGATTCTCTCGCTGGGAATTCCCGCGAAAATCACACTGCCCGCGCGGCTGGTTCTGGGGCTGGCCTTCGCGGTATTTTCATTCTTGGGATACCGGCGGCTGGTGCGCGAGCACGGATTGCGCGCCATGATCGCGCCGCTCACGCTGGTGCTCACGCAATTTCTGTGGTTTGTCCTGCCCACGATTCTCGAATTGCACGCTTCCTACCAGGTGCCGCAGACGCGCTACAGCAGCGGGATTCTGGCGGTGATGCATTCGGCGCAGTATTTGTGGATCACCAGCTATTACCAGCAGCGCGAAGCGCGCGCCACGGGACAATCGCGCTGGCGCATGGCCGGATATTTCATCACCCTGGTGGCCGGCGGCATCGCCCTGTTCATTCCCGGGCCGTGGCTGGTCAGCAAATTTCTCCATTTCGATTTCACCACCAGCTTTTTGATTTTCACGGCCATCGTGAACATCCATCATTTCATGCTGGATGGAGCGTTGTGGAAGCTGCGCGACAAGCGCATCTCGTCTTTTCTGGTGGATCGCGCCGCAAAATCTTCCGCCACGCCGGAGAAAAACGATGTGATGGCGGTGAAGAACACGCCGCGCGGCTTGCCTGTGCGGATTTTTGCTTCGCCGGTCTTTCGCGTGAGCGTGGTGGCCTTGCTGCTGCTATGGGGGGCATTCGACCAGGTGCATTTCGCGCTGGGAACTTCGGAGGGAAATCTTCCGGCGCTTTTGCGCGCCGCGCGCATGGATTCCAACGACGCGGCGCTCGAAGCGCGCATTGCCGCGGAGGAAGAAAAAACGGGGCATCGCGAGGAAGCCGCCGCGGCATTGCAAAACGCCATTACGCTGAATCCGCGCAACAAATCGCTGCGCCATGCCTACGCGCGCGTGCTGATTGAAACCGGGCGTTTCGAGGACGCCTACGAGGCCTATGGAAATATGCTGCGAATGTACCCGCGCGATGCCGACGCGCTGATCAATTATGGTTTGCTTGCGGCGCGATTGAACCATCCCGATGAAGCCGTGGATTCCTGGGATCGCGCCGTGGACGCCGACCCCAACCAGCCGAATGCGCAACTCTATTTGGCGGAGGCCCTGGACCAGCGCCACGAAGCCGCGGCCGCGGCCCGCCATTGGGAGGCGTTTCTTCGTCTGGCGTCCTCGAAACAAGCGAGCGGAAATGATCCGGCAGTCGGCGTGAATCAGAGAATCACGGCGTCGATTCAGTTGGGCGACGATATGGCCGAACTTTCCCATGGCGATGTGGCGCTGCCCGCCTATCAATCCGCGATTTTGCTGGCGCAACAATCCGGCGAAGCGCGGCTGGAAAGCGTGGCGCTGGCGCACATGGCCGATTGGCAGGAGAAAAGCGGCGACGCCAAATCCGCGGCCGCTTCCTATCAGCGCGGTCTGGCGCTGGACGCCAAATCGAACGATTCGCATGGCGCAGCTCTCGACTGGTTCAATTACGGCCAATTTCTGCGCCGCCGGGGACTGCCCGCGGAAATTTCCTACGCATGTTTCCTGCGCGCGGAAGAATTGCTCAAGCAGGCAGGAAATCCGCAGGAGTTGGCCACGGTGCAGACCATCCGCAAACAGGTGGAGGCGAATCTGGGCGCCCAAGCGGCGCGCGCGCAAAAGGATTTGCCGGCGCTGCTGTCGCGCGCGGCAACGCTACCTCCAACGTCTTTCTAAATTTCCAACGGCCCATTCGGGCCGGCTATCTTCGATGCAAGGTCTCCTTGCGCTTTCGTTTAACCTTGCTACAATCCTGCAATGTTAGAGAACGCTGGCCTCGGGAGCCGCCGATGACGGATGAGCAACGCGATCGCGAACTCGGTATGCATCGCAAAATTACCCGCCGCGATTTTCTCGACGGCGTCGCGGTGGCCGTGGGCGGCGCGGCTGTGTCGCTGGGCGCTCCGTGGCTCGGCGCACAAGAAGCGGCTTCTTCATTCGCGCCCGAAAAAGCGCCGGGTTACGATCCCCCGTCGAGCGAGGGCATGCGCGGACAATATAACGCCGCTTATAAATACGCGCACGAATTGCGCGACGGCGATTTTTGGGATTCCGCCGGTAAGCAGGAGAGCACCGGCGAAACGTACGATTTGATTGTGGTCGGCGGAGGAATCAGCGGGCTGGCCGCCGCATATTTTTACCGCCAGGCGGCAGACAAAAACGCGCGCATCCTGATTCTCGACAATCTCGACGATTTTGGGGGGCACGCCAAGCGCAACGAATTCGAGGCCGGCGGGCGCATGCTGCTCAGCTACGGCGGAACGCAATCCATCGAGGATCCCGGAGAATACAGCGAAGCCGCGAAAAAATTGATCGCCGAAATCGGCGTGGATGTTTCGCGGTTTTACAAAGCCTATGACCGGAAATTGTACGCGCACCTGGGAACCGCCTGCTTCTATGACCGCGAAACATTCGGCGAAGACCGCCTGGTGACCGGAATGGACAGCACGCCGTGGCCGGAATTCCTGAGCCGGTCGCCGCTCTCGGAAGAAGTCCGGCGCGACATCGCCCGCGTCTATTCGGAGAACGTGGATTATCTGGCGGGGATGACGCAAAAAGAAAAAATGCTGTTGCTGCGCAAGACCAGCTATCGCGATTATCTGACCAAATATTGCAAACTGCGCGAAGATGCCCTGCCGTTTTTTCAGACCTATCCGCACGATTTATTCGCGGTGGGGATCGACGCGGTGTGCGCCATCCAATGCTATTTCGGCGGGGATGACTACGAATCCTTCAGCTACCCCGGATTTCAGGGCCTGGGATTGCCGGCCAGAACGAAAACAGAACCATACATTTTTCATTTTCCCGACGGAAATGCGTCCATAGCACGCCTGCTGGTGCGGTCGCTGGTTCCCGGCGCGGTTCCGGGACATACCATGGATGACGTGGTCACCGCGCGCGCGGATTACGCGCTTCTCGATGATCCGGGCTCGCGCGTGCGCATCCGGCTGAACTCCACGGCGGTGAAAGTGCAGCACACCGGGCCGCTCGATTCCGCGCCGGATGTGCAGGTGGATTACATGCGAGGGGGGAAATTGCTGAGCGCGCGCGGAAAAAAATGCGTGCTGGCCTGCTTCAATATGATGATCCCCTATCTTTGTCCGGAATTGCCGGAAAAACAGAGGGAAGCGCTCGCGTATCTGGTGAAAGCTCCGCTGGTGTACACCCACGTGGCCATTTCCAATTGGACTTCCTTCAACAAACTGGGCATCCACCAGATCGTCGCGCCCGCCGCCTATCATACTTATACGGCGCTCGATTTTCCGGTGAGCCTCGGGAGTTACGAATTTCCCAGCAAGCCCGAGGATCCCATGATCCTTTTTATGCTGCGCACGCCGTGCAAGCCGGGACTTTCGGAATCGGACCAGCATCGCGCCGGGCGCACGGAACTGATGGTCACGCCGTTTTCGAAATTCGAGCGCAACATTCGCGATCAACTGGGGAAAATGCTGGGAGGAGCGGGCTTCGATCCGGCGAGAGATATCGACGGAATCACCGTAAATCGCTGGGCGCACGGCTATGCGTTCAATCCCAATCCGCTCTTCGATCCGCCCTGGCCCAAGGGTCAACAGCCCTGGGTGGTCGGCCGCCAGCCATTCGGACGCATCACCATCGCCAATTCCGATGCGGGCGCGAGCGCCTATACCAATGTGGCGATTGACCAGGCATACCGCGCCGTGCAGGAAGCTATGCGGCAAGCGTAACGTCGCAGCGGGGGTGTTGCCCGAGAGCTGCGACTACAGCCCCAGAATTTTCGCCGGCGCGGCGAAGCCATCCACCAAATCATTCAAGAAGGAAGCGGCGCGCGCGCCGTCCACCACGCGATGGTCGCTTGAAAGGCTGAGGGTGAGGACCGGCCGCACGGCAGGCTGACCCGCGATGGCTACCACGCGGTCGGAAACGGCGCCGACGGCGAGAATGGCGACCTGCGGCGGCGTGATGATGGCGGTAAATGCATCCACCTTGTACATCCCCAGATTGCTGATGGTGAATGTCCCGCCGGAAATATCGGCGGGCTGCAAACGCCCGGCGCGCGCGCGTTCGGTGAGAGCCGCGCGCTGCCTGGCAATCTCGCCGAGCGGGAGAGAGTTCGCGTTTTGAATCACCGGGGCCACCACGCCGTCGCCCACGGCCATCGCCAGGCTGATGTTGATTTGCGGATTTTTGCGGATGCCGCCAGCGTTCCAACTGGAATTGAGAGCGGGATGTTTTTCGAGCGCGCGGGCGGCCAGCGCAATCAGGAGATCGGTGATGGTTGGCGAAACGCTTTGCGCGGAAGCGGCTTGCTTCTTGAGCTTTTTCTGAAGTTCGACCAATTCGCCTGCGTCAGCTTCGCGCAGGACGAAAAAATGCGGCACGGTCTTCCAGCTTTCCGCGGTGCGTTCGGCCATCAGCCGCGCGATGGCGCTCAACGCGGCGGTGGGAGAGCCGGAAACCGCAGAGGCCGGAGAGGATTGTGAATTTTTTGCTGCGAGGACATCGTCGGTTGTGATGATTCCGCCGGGTCCTGTTCCGCGGATTTGGTTCACGTCCAAGCCGAGTTCATTTGCCAGGCGCCGCGCCTTGGGGGAAATGCCCGCTTCCTGCGATGCGGCCGCTTGATTTGCCGCATCGGGAGTGGCGGCAATGTGAGCCGGAGCGGATTTTGCGCGGCCCGTGGGCGCGGCCGCGGCGGATTGAGACGGAGGTTTTTCGCCGGGAGCCACGATCCACGCGATGGTTTGGCCGACCGGCACCACCGCGCCTTCCCGAGAATTCACGCCCGCCAGAATGCCGTCGGCGGTGGCTTCGATTTCCACCACGGCTTTGTCCGTTTCGATTTCAAACAGCGTTTCGCCTTTGGCGACCCGCTCGCCTTCCTGCTTATGCCAGGCGATGAGCTTTCCCGTTTCCTGCGCCATTTCGAGCGCAGGCATCACCACGCTGATAGCCATAGAATTTGCCGGGGACTCGAGGAATGCATCAGTCCGTGGAGGCCACTCCTTCAATCCGGGCGCTGGCTTCGACCATTTCCACCACGCGTTTGCTGGGCGCGGATTCGTGTTCGCGCGTGGTGGGCAGCGGGCCTTCCACGGTGACGTAATGCGCGCCAGCGACCATCAATTTTTCCGCGGGGAAGCGCGTGATGATTTCGTGCCCGGTTTCGGTGACCACGATTTCTTCCTCGATGCGCGCGGCGCTCCAGCCGTCCTTCGAAGGCCAGAAAGTTTCCAGCGCAAACACCATGCCGGGCTTGATTTCATGAGAATGCTCGAGCGAGACCAGGCGGCTGATCACCGGCTTTTCCCAGATGGCCAGGCCGATGCCGTGGCCGAACTGCAATGCGAAGGCGGCCTCTTCGTCGGGGAATCCGAATTCTTCGGCGCGAGGCCAGACCGACGCGATTTCCGCGGTGGTGCGTCCGGGACGAACCAGAGAGATCGCGGCGTCCAGATATTCGCGGCATCGCTTGTAGGCGTCAACCATGGCGTGCGAGGCATAGCCGATCGAAAAGCAGCGGTAGTAGCACGTGCGGTAGCCCATGTAGGAATGAAGAATGTCGTAGTAGACCGGATCGCCGGGGCGCAGCACGCGATCGGAAAAAACGTGCGGATGAGGACTGCAGCGTTCGCCGGAGATGGCGTTGACGGCCTCGACGTATTCCGATCCCATGTCGTAGAGCGTCTTGCTGGCCAGACCGACGGCCTGATTTTCCGACATGCCGGGCTTCATGGCGCGATAGAGTTCGTCGTAGGCGGCGTCCACCATCATCGCGGAGTGATTGAGCAGCGAAATTTCATCCTGAGTTTTGATCACCCGCGCGTCGGACATCAGTTGCTGGCCGTCCACCACGGTGATGCCTTCCTTTTGCAGGGCGAAAAGGATGGGAGGCTCGACCACGTCGATTCCCAGCGGTTCCTCGTGCAAGCCGCGTTTTTCCAGCTCGCGTTTTATTTTTTTCGCCACATTTTCCGCCCGCCCCATCTCCGGAGACATCGCGCCGCGCAGCAGCGGAATGCCTGGCCGCGAACGCTCGCCGAGCCACGGGCAATTCTGCTGGTGATGGCGAGCTGCGGATCCGAAATCCCAAAGAATGGGTTCGTCGTTTTGCGGAAGCAGCGCAAACCGGCTGATTTTGTCCTGCGCCCAGGAGCCAATATGCGTGGCCGTCAGGTAGCGCACGTTGTTCATGTCGAAACAGAGCAGCGCTCCCATCGAGGATTTGTCGAGGAGCGATTTGGCGCGGGCCAGGCGTTCGCGGCGAAGGCGGTCAAAATCGATACGGTTCTCCCAATCCACCGCCATGGGCCCGTAGGTTTTCAGTGCCATGTCGCGCCTCCTGTTGCTGCGAAATCTAGCCTTTGCCGCAAAGCGCCCGCGCGGCCTCGAAGACGGATTGTTCCGTGGGCACGGTCACGTCTTCGAGCGGGGGAGAAAAAGGAATGGGAACGTGCATGGCTCCCATGCGGCGTACGGGAGCTTCCAGATGATAAAAAGCGCCTTCGGAAATCACCGAGGCGATTTCTCCGGTGACGCCGTAGCGGCCGTAGCCTTCGTCGATCACCATCGCGCGCGAAGTTTTTTTTGCCGATTCCACGAGAGTACGTTCGTCGAGCGGCCAGGTGGTGCGCGGATCGATCACTTCCGCGCTGATGCCCGCCTGCTCGAGAAGTTCCGCGGCGCCCAGCGCCACCTGCACCATGCTGCTGGTGCCCACAAGGGTGATATCCGTGCCGGCGCGCTTGACGTCCGCGACTCCGAAAGGAATGGTGTAATCCTCCGCCGGGACCGGACCCTTCACCTTGTACATCATCTTGTCTTCGAAAAAAACAACGGGATTGTCGTCGCGAATCGCGGATTTTAGCAGACCCTTGGCGTCGTAGGGAGTGGAAGGCATCACCACTTTGAGCCCGGGAATGTGGCTGAGCCAGGCATGCAGCGATTGCGAATGTTGCGCGGCGGAACGCCGCGTGGCTCCCAGCGTGGTGCGCAGCACCATGGGCACTTTCCATGTGCCGCCGGACATGTAATGGACTTTGGCAGCTTGATTCACCATCTGGTCCATGGTCAGCGTCAGAAAATCGCCGAACATGATGTCCACAACCGGGCGCATGCCGGTCATGGCCGCGCCCACTCCCACGCCGGTGAAGCCCGCTTCCGAAATCGGCGTGTCGATCACCCGGTCCTTGCCGAATTCCTCGACCAGGCCGGAGAGAACCTTGAACGGCGTGCCGGCTTCCGCAACGTCCTCGCCGAGAATGCAGACGCGCGCATCGTGGCGCATCTCCTCGGCCAATGCCTCGTGGACGGCTTGCGCGAAAGTAAGTTCCCGCACCATGACTTCAGGCATACACGTCCTGTTCCGCTTCTTCCACTCCCGGATACGGCGCGGAGACGGCGAATTCGACCGCCGCCAGCATTTCCGCGCGCACTTCCGATTCGATTTGGCGCAAGGCCGCGGCGTCGGTCAGTTTTTGGGCAATGAGCCAATTGCCGAGCAGGGCAATTGGATCGCGCTTCGTTTTCCACTCCTGCTCTTCCTGCTTCGAGCGGTAATATTCGCGATTGATGTCGCCCACGTGATGGCCGGTGTAGCGATAGGTGTTGCAGAGCAGAAACGCGGGCCCTTCGCCGCGGCGCGCCCGCTCGATGAGCTTCGAGGCCACTTCGAAGACCGCGCGCACGTCCTGCCCATCCACTTTTTCGGCGTGGACGCCGAATGCCGTTCCGCGCTGCAATATGTCGCCGGCGGTGGTTTCAAGGTAATGCGTGTATTCGGTGTAGAGATTGTTCTCGCACACGTAGATGACCGGAAGCTTCCAAAGCGCCGCGAGGTTCATCACTTCATACACTACGCCCTGGCCCAGCGCACCTTCTCCAAAAAAGCAAACGGAGACGCGGCCGGTTCGCAGATGTTTGGCGCTGAAAGCCGCACCGGTGGCGATGCCCGCGCTGCCTGCGACGATGGCATTGGCGCCCAGGTTTCCGGTTTGCGGGTCGGCGATGTGCATCGAGCCGCCTTTGCCCTTGCAGTAGCCGTTTTTCTTTCCCAGAAGTTCGGCGAACATGCGGTCGGGGGAAGCGCCTTTGGCGACGCAATGCCCATGACCTCGATGCGTGCTGGTGATGTAATCATCCGCGCGCAGAGCTTCGCAGATTCCCACGGCCACGGCTTCTTCTCCCACGTAGAGATGCGCCAGGCCGGGCATCAGCGCGCGGGTGTATAGCTCGTTCACCTGCTCTTCGAACAAGCGAATCTTCTGCATGCTGCGGTACATTTGCAGCCATTTTTCGATCATCGCGCCGGATTCGGCGGGGGAGTGGTTCGCTAGGGCCGGCATCGTTTGACTCCACTCATGGCCGCCAAGACGTCGAACATCACGGCAAAATCTTCCTTGGCCAAGCCCATGCCGCGCGCCGCGGTCAGAAATTCGTTGGAAAGCGCCGTTGAGGGCATCGGGACGTCCAGCTTGCGGCCCAGTTCGAGCGCCAGCAGCATGTCCTTCTGCATCATGTTCACGTTGAACCATGCTTCGTCCGGGAGTTTGAGCACGAAGGGGCCGCGATACTTCACCATGGGCGATGCGACGGCGCTGTTGGTGAGCACCTCGACGGCAATCTCGCGGGAGATGCCGCTTTTCTCCGCCAGCAGCACGCCTTCTGAAAATGCCAGCATCTGCACGGCGAGGCTCAGATTCGTGGCAATCTTCAGCACCAGCGCCAGGCCGTTGTCGCCGACATATGTGACTTTCGGTCCGATGTCCTGCAGCACCGGCTTCACTTTTTCAAAAGTTTCCTTGCGCCCGCCGACCATCACGGAAAGTTTTCCCTCTTGCAGGGTAATGACGCTTCCGGAAACCGGCGCATCCAGCATATCCGCGCCCTTTGCTCTCACTTTCGCGGCAACTTCACGGCTGAACTCCGGGCTCACCGTGCTGATGTCCGCGTAAATCTTGCCCGGAGTCAGACCCGCAAGAATTCCTTCCGGTCCTTCGACGATGGCTTCCAGCGCCTTGGAATTCGTCACCATCGAAAAAATCAGGTCTGAAGCCTCGGCCACGCCGCGCGGGCTTCCCGCCCATTTCATTCCCGCCGAGATGAGGCGTTCCGCTTTGGCGCGCGTGCGGTTGTAGCCCGTGACGCTGTGCCCTTTGCCAAGGAGCCGGCCGACCATCTCGCTCCCCATGACTCCCAGACCCACGAAACCCAAATTCGCCATTGTTGCTCCCGGTTGGAACAGAAATTATTTTTTGGCTGTGGCAGCGCTGCCGGAATCCTGGCGCACCTGGCGCAAATGAGACTGCATGGCATCCCGCGCGCCGGCGGGATCGCGATGCTCAATCGCTTCCAAAATACGCTTGTGATGATATTGACCGCGCTCCGGCCCGCCATCCACCTTGAAAATATTCATGCGCTGCTCGCGCAGCAGACCCACAATCGAATCGATCAAAGTAAGAATCAAAGGATTGGCCGCGGCTTCGGCCAGCGCCAGATGGAAGTCCAAGTCCGCTTCGATGAATTCCTCGGGGTCGTGCGTAGCGCCATCCATGATCTCAACGGAATCGCGCAGCTGATTGATGCTCTCTTTATCGGCGCGAGTCGCGGCCAGCGCCGCGATTTCCGGCTCCAGGATTTCGCGCACCTCCACAAGCTGGATGGTTCCTTCGCGCTGATCGCCCTTGATCATGCGGTCGAAGGACATGCGCATGGAATTCGAAGTCTCGCTGGTAATGAATGTTCCGCGGCCGGGATAGGCCTCCACCAGTCCCTTTTCGCGCAGCGCTTTCACCGCTTCCCGCACCGCCGTGCGGCTCACTCCAAATTGCAAAGCCAGTTCGCGCTCCGCAGGCAGTTGGTCGCCCGATTTCAGCTCCCCCTTATCGATGGAGTCCTCGATCTGTTTGACGATTTGTTCGTACAACCGCGCGCTTTGAACCAATTTGTACATTCATTCCTCCGGCCAAAAACAAGACTTGCCGAGCAAAACTGGTGAGAATTGCGCTTTCTTGGTCCATTGGTAGGACCACCATATATTAAGTCCAAGCTCGATGCAACTTCATCCTTATTTTACCCATACTGTCTTGATATTCGTGAACTCACGGATTCCATTGACGCTCAATTCTCGCCCGTATCCCGAGCGCTTCACCCCTCCAAATGGCACCCGCGGGTCCGAAGCCACCATCTGGTTGATGAACACCATGCCCGCTTCCAGTTCATTGATGAAGCGCTCCTGTTCCTTGGGGTCGTTTGTCCAGGCGCTGGCGCCCAATCCGAAGCGGCTGTCGTTGGCGATGCGAATGGCATCGTCCAGATTTTTGGCGCGGAAGAGAGAAGCCACGGGGCCAAATAATTCTTCGCGGTATGCCGGAGATTTTTCGGGGATATTAGAGAGCACCGTGGGCAAATAGAAATTACCGGGCATCTTTGCGGGCTCGCCGCCGGTCAGCAGTTTCGCTCCGGCTTGCACGGTTTCGCGCACGCTTGCGTCCAGCGATTCGACGGCGTCCGCGGTGGCCAAAGGGCCCACATCGGTCCGCTCATCGAACGGGTCGCCGAGTTTGAGCCGCTGCATTTGCTGCACAAATCCGCGTTCGAAGTCGGCGGCAATTTCCTCGGCCACGATAAAACGTTTTGCAGCGATGCAGGATTGCCCATTGTTGAGCGTGCGGGCCTTCACGCCGGTGGCAATCGCTTCTTCCAGATTGGCGCTGGGCATCACGATGAACGGATCGCTGCCGCCCAATTCGAGCACCACTTTCTTGATCCGCGAAGCCGCTCCCGCGCCCACCTTCACTCCTGCTTCCTCACTTCCCGTCAATGTGGCCGCGGCAATTCGCGGATCGGCCAGCAGGCCATCCACCTGGTCCGAGCCGATCAAGAGAGTTTGAAAAGCGCCCGCGGGAAAGCCTGAGCGCAGAAGAATGTCCTCAATCTTCAGCGCGCATTGCGGCACATTCGATGCGTGTTTCAACACGCCAACGTTTCCGGCCATCAGTCCCGGTGCGATAAATCGGAAAACTTGCCAGAATGGGTAATTCCAGGGCATGATGACCAGAATCACTCCCATGGGCTGGTATTTCACGAAGCTTTTTCGCGCGCTGGTCTCGATCAGCTCATCGGCCAGCAATTTTTCGGCGTTCTCCGCGTAATAGCGGCAGGCCCAGGCGCATTTCACGGCTTCGTCCACCGCGGATCGCAGCGTCTTTCCCATTTCCAGGGTCATCAGTTTTCCGAGTTCGTGTTTTTCGGACTCCAAAATGTCCGCGGCCTTGCGCATCATGCGCGCGCGGTCCGCAAAACTGAGCGCTCGAAATTTCGGAAAAGTTTCGTGAGCCAGGCGGATTTTCTCCTCGATTTGCGCGGGGCTGAGGGCCGTAAATTTTTTCACCACTTCGCCATTTATGGGATTGATCGTCGCGATGGCCATGTTTTCGTCTTCCTATCCCTTCTTCCGTTTGCCCCGCTTCGTAACGAATGCGGGATGCGCTGCCAGGAATTGTGACTGCTCGCCGGAATGTGGAATTTCCGGGAATATCTTAACAGGTTTTGACCTTGGTATGACATCTATACCATAAACCGAACTTTGGCGACCGAGATATTTCTTGACACGGCCAAATATATGGTGGTACTACCATCACACCATAGGCGATTCTTTCAGGGTGGGATTGCTTCTCAACGAGGAGGGGACCTCAATGAAGTCCTTTTTCTGCGCGTACCATTCTTGTGAACGTTTACTCGCAATTTCAATCCTCGCCTTCGCATGTTTTCTGGCATTGGCACTGCCGTTCGCGAATCCGGCTACCAGCCAGACGATCACCGGACGGATCCTGGGAACCGTCCGAGATGCACAGAATGCCGCAATCGTAGGAGCTAAAGTCACCATCACGGACACGCAACGAAATACCATTCGCACCACGGTCACCAATGAGACCGGCGACTATCTGGTGAGCGATCTGCAACCGAGCAAATACAATGTGCTGATCGAGGCCAAAGGGTTCAATACTTTTAAGGCGACCGGCCTGGTGCTGGAAGTCAGCAAGGATATTGAGGTCGACGCGGCGCTCAAGACCGGCGACACATCGATTGTCGTCACCGTGAACGAAGCGACGCCCATGATTGACGCCACCACTTCGGCGCTGGGCGGCACGCTGAGCAACAAGGAAATCAACGATCTTCCGCTGAACGGCCGCAATTACGAGAACCTGCTGCAGCTTCGCCCCGGCGTGGTGCGCTATCCCGGCGGCGGATTTTCAACGACCAGCAGCAACGGGCTGCGCGCCGAGGACAATGCATACCTGATTGACGGTCTCTTCAACAGCGAGCCTTTCTCCGGGCAAAGCATCATCAACGGCGCGGGAATTGCCGGCGATTCCGCCACGATTCTTCCCATCGACGCCATCCAGGAATTCAACGTCATACAGAATCCTCCCGCCGAGTATGGATGGAAGCCCGGAACGACGGTTAACGTGGCAGTCAAATCGGGGACCAACGATCTTCACGGCACAGCCTACGGATTTGGGCGAACCACGGCATTGGACGCGCGCAATTATTACGACATCGTGGGCACAAAAAAATCGCCGCGAAATCTGAAGCAATTCGGAGCCACGCTGGGCGGTCCCATCTCAAAGGATAAGTTATTTTTCTTCGGCGCCTATGAAGGGCAGAGATATTCGGTGGGCAACGTCGGGCAGGTGGCCACTCCCGCGACAGTGGGGCTTGCCACACCCTCGAGCGGGTCCGATTGCGCATTTACCGGCGCAGGGGGAGGGGATTGCACGAACAGCGCGATCAACGCCATCGCCGATGTCCACGCCGCATTTCTGGCCGGGCAAATTCCGAGCGACGTCAGCCCGGCGAGCCTGAAAATTGCCGGCTGCACCATGGGGCCCCCGATTTCCTGCGACGGGTCCGGCATGCCGGCAAACGACGGCACCAACTCCGCCGGAAACACGATCATTAATTATGGATTGCCGAACACGGTGAGCGTGGACAACGCGGTGGGGAAAATTGATTACCGCATGAACGCGATGAACTCCATCAGCGGGCTATATTTCTTTGGGAACAACAACGGCCTGGTTTCCGACGCCTCGGAATTGCAGACCAAATGGCTGACGAACATCCACACGCGCGCGCAGGTGCTGGGCCTCAGCTGGATCTGGACTCCCAGCCCCACGTGGGTCAATGAAGCGCGCTTCGGATATAACCGCCTCTATCAACCCACTTTTACGAACGATCACGATATTCCCGTGACGAGCTACGGCCTCGACACCGGAGTCACCAATCCTCTCTATGGCGGCTTGCCGCGCATCAACGTGCTGGGCTTTTTTGGCTTTCCCGCTTCCGGCCTCGGCGGATTCAATTGGCCCAAGGTGCAGGGGCCGGACCAGCGCTATCAATTCATCGATCACATCTCGCGGAATTTTGACAAGCACGCCTTCAAATTCGGCGTCGAACTCCACCGCGACAGCTTCAGCGGCGGCGCATACGGCGGCACGCGTGGGCGCTTCAAATTCCTGGGCGGAACGGCGTTCACCAACGCCGGCATCCCCTCTTCTCCCATCGAGGATTTCTTCGCGGGAGCTCCGGCCAACGGCAGCCTGCTGGTGGGCGATCCGACGCGGAATATTCACAATTGGGGCGTCGCGCTGTTCGTGCAGGATGATTGGCGCGTCACCGAACACCTGACACTGAATCTGGGCTTGCGGTATGAACTCAGCACGGTCATTCAAGATGCCAACAATCAACTCGCGAATTTCATTCCCAGCGTGGGACTGGTGCAGGTGGGGAAAGGAATCAGCGGTCCTTACAATAAGGATCCCTACAATTTTGCTCCGCGGGCCGGTTTTGCGTGGGATATTGCAGGCAACAACAAGACCGTGGTGCGCGGCGGCGCCGGGATCATCTACGAAACCGTGAACTGGGAATCTTTCCTGGCGCTGAACAATACGCTGGGGCTGGCCACCATTCCCACGGGCGGAATCGGCGTGACGCCTGGCAATGGAAATATCGACACCGGCCTGGTCGTGTATCCCGGCGGGGCGCTCAACTGGAACGGAACGGGAGGCGGAACGGTATTTCCGACCGGAAACGTGGATTGCAGCGTAGCCACGGGAAGTCCGTGCACCATCATGGGAGTCACACCGAACCTCAAGACTCCCATGATTTACGCCTGGAATCTGAACGTGCAGCACGCCTTCAACTCCAAAGTGACTCTGGAAACCGCCTACGTGGGAAATCACGGCGCGAAGCTGGTGGGCATTCACGATATCAATCAACCCACGGTGGGCGCGGGATGGGGAGCTTGCATCGCTTCGAATTACGATCCGGCGATTTGCGCCAATCTCGCCGACGGCGGAGCGGAACAGGCGGCGCGGCCCTTCAACGCGCAGTTTCCCTTCCTGGGACAGATCTACCAGATGGGCAATATTTACCACTCGAATTACAACGCGTTGCAAGTCACGTTGACTGGGCGCGACTACCACGGCCTAAGTTTCCTGATGGGCTACACATACTCGCATGCGCTCGACGACGTGGGCGCCAACTGGGATTTCGGTGCGGGGTCCGGCTTGCCCATGGACAGCACGAATCCCGGGCGTGAATACGCCAGCAGCGATTTCGACATGCGCAACCGCTTTACGCTTTCGCTGACCTACACGCTTCCCGGAGTGAAAACGTTCGGTCAACTGCTCGAAGGCTGGCAGGTCAACAGCATCGTCAGCGTTTTTGGCGCGCAGCCATGGGGTCCCATTGATGCCGGAACGGACGTCAGCGGAACGGGAGAATTCGTCGATCGCTGGGATTTCTTCGGGAATCCTTCCGACATTCAAACGACAAAATCATCCGGCGTTCCTTATTTTCCCGGGACCAGCAATTCGGCATGCGCCACGAAAGCTCTCTCGCTCGATGGCGGCACCGCTGCGGGTCACACCGCCTCGCTCGGAACATTCGGATGCTACGCCGTGGGGAATTCCATGATGTTGCCTCCCGCCCTGGGCACTTTCGGAAACATGGGGCGCAACATGTTCCGCGACTTGGGATTCCGCAACGTCGATTTTTCCCTGCTGAAAAATTTCCAGTTCGGAGAGCGGGTGGGCATGCAGTTTCGCGCGGAGTTCTTCAACATCTTCAATCATCCCAACTTTGCCAATCCGTTTGGCGGGCAGAACGGCTGGGGACATAACGACCCGTCGGTTCCCGGCGCGGGAGGATTTGGCTGCTCGTGCGCCACGCCGGACGTGGCCGCATCGAATCCGGTTATCGGCTCCGGCGGCAGCCGCGCCGTGCAACTGGGCTTGAAGTTCAATTTCTAGGAGTCGTTCCACGCAAGTGCGGGCTTCCGCACAACTGCGCATATTGCTTTGCCTACATAAAAACAAGGGGTCGGAAAAATGATGAATGTCCTGGTGCAACGGATGGTTTATTTTGTTCTGCTCATGATTTTTGCAGGATTCATTCCCTGGAATGCCGGGGCGCAGGAACGCTCCGAGCGGACTATCGACGAAATCAAAGCCGAGGCGATCAAGCGCGCTCACACGGGAATGTATCCGATGATCGGGCTGGATCCCGCCGACGTGAAGGAAGCTTTCGCATCCATTCACACGCGCGACAAGGACGAATGGGCGAATGCCTTCATGAAAGTGGGCGACCGTTACATGGCGGAAGCGCAATCGCTCGAAAAAACGGATCCCGCGCAAGCGGACAAGGATTTCGTCCGCGCCTGGCACATCTATTCCTTCGGCCGCTGGCCGATTCCGTCGTCCCCGAAGAAACAAGAGTCCTACCACAAGGCCATTCAGGCGTTTCTGGCCCACGCGAAGTCGTGGGATCCTCCGCTCGAAGTGGTGCACATTCCGTTTGAAGGATCCGAAATTATCGGCTACTTGCGGCTGCCGAAAAACGCCGCGGGACCCGTGCCGGTGGTGATTGCCGCGAACGGTCTGGACAGCCGCAAGGAGGACCTGGCCGAAAGCTTTGGCGGCATCCTTCAGTACGGCATCGGCTACATTGCCGTGGACGGGCCGGGCACCGGGCAATGTCCCATCAAGGCGAGTCCCACGGCGGACCGCATGTTTTCGAAAGTGATTGATTACCTCGAGACCCGCCCGGAGGTGGACAAAACGCGCATCGCATTCCATGGCGTAAGCTGGGGCGCGTATTGGGGCGCGAAAATGGCCGTGGTGGAACGAGGCAGGCTGAGAGCCGTGAGCGTGCAGTCGCCGCCCGTGGATAAATTTTTCACCAAGGAGTTTTTGACGCAATCGCTTCTGGGCAACCGCGAATATTTATTTGATCAGGTGCCGGCGCTGATGGCCATCTTCGACGATGTGACCACCGAAGACCAACTCGTGGCCGTGTTTGGAAAAATGTCGCTCGTAAACCAGAAAATTCTCGGCAAGCCTACCACCCCCATGTTGATCATCGGCGGAGCCAAGGACACGCAGGTGCCGATATCCGACATCTACGAATTGCTCAGCGCCGGGGATGTCCCCAAGGAAGCGTGGATCAATCCTTCCGGAGGACACCTGGGCCGCCAGGTAAACGTCTGGCCCGACCCGCTTATTTTCAAGCAGGTGTTGCTGCCGTGGCTCGCGCGCCATTTGCAAGCGCCCGCAGTTTCTTCATCCGAAAATAGGTCGGGGGGATTGACCGCTGAAATTCCCGATGCTCCCAAATTTGATTCAAGCAGGCTTAAGGAAGGCCTCTTTCCTGGTGACGACGACCCAAAGCGGGAACGCAAAAAATACTAGCGCAATGACAAGAGTCACTATCGTGGAGGGCTCGGCGGGATGCCCCATCAGCCCCACTGAAACCGGCGCTTGAAGCAAAAACTTCTCAAAGAGTGGACGTCCGCCGGGGATCCAAGCAGCGGCCAACGTGTCGAAAATCAGAAACGAGAAATAACAGATGGACAAATTACGACCCCAGCGTCTCAGCTCGAGCAATCCCACCATCGCAAGGATGTGGATCAGAACGTAGACCATCTTGATGAGGCGCCCTTCCCAGCCCGCGATGTCATATGAGAAGACGGAAACGGGCATGCGATAGGAAAACGTCGCCGTAAATAGGAATGCGGTCAGGAAGAGGTACCAGGCGACAATGTTGATGCTTATGGGCCTCCAGGAGCGCGGCTCAACGGAATCTTGAGGCTCTGCCCCTTCGGGTATCGCGGTGAATTGATCTGTGATGGATTTTTTGCTGAAAAAATATACCAGCCCGCCTCCTACAACTACAAACAAAGCTTCGAACGCGGCGCCTCCCAAAAGCACATGCGGATTGAAGTGAGCAGGCGTTCCATCAAAATGCTTGAGGCCTAGCATCGGGAAATAGAGCATCGGCAGAAAACAATACACAATACAAAGCCATCCAAAAACGAGCACGGAAATTCTTGCCCATTCGCCGTGATTTAGGAGGCCATACGCGGTTGCGACGCCCCATGCGCCCGCCAACAGCGAAGCCACGGCCATAAAAATCATCGAGTCCTTGGTGAATGGAAGGCGTGAGGGGCGGATTGACAGGCTCTGCACCTCGTAAGTCCAAAACGCACCATAGATCAGAGTTAGCGCACTGCCCACAAAGACGACAAGTGCGCCAATGGTGAGTCCACGGGACCGGTTCATGGCAGCCCTCGATGAATCTTCGCGGGAGTATACCATTCCGGAGTTATCTAGCCACTCGACGCAGGAATGCGAATGAAAGGACCTTCCGGTTCTCGTTGCAATGCGGATTGGCTCGTAGGAATATTGTGCAGGCTTGCGCCCGAGAATTTTGTCGGGTGAATCATGCCGGCAGGCTACGCCGCCTGCGGCATGAGCGAGGGCACGCTCAAAGAAGTGAGCGCAGGGCCGAGTCGAAAGCATTTGTATATTCGAACCCGATGACCTTCTTGCGAAGTACTCCCTGGCGGTCATAGAGCATTGTTGTTGGCAATCCCATGATTCCGCCAAACTCCTGTTTCAAATCATCGGTAGCGACCGCCAGCGGATAATGAACCCCAATTTGCTTCGCGAACAGGACAGGGTCTTCCGTATCCATCATGGTATCGAATTTGAACCCAACCACCGCAAGCCCATGAGAGCCGTAGCGGTCCAAGAGCTTCTGGTAGCCGGGCATCTCTTTTTTGCAGGGCTGGCACCACGTCGCCCAAAAATCAATGAGCACCACTTTGCCGCGCAGGTCAGCCGAGGAAATCTCGCGTCCTTGCAAATCCTTCACGGAGAATTCAGGCAAACGGGAACCAATCTCGCCCGCGGCGATCACAGCCGCTTTCGGCTGAGGGGAACTCGCCGGGTGTTGTTTGCATCCGATGAGTCCAACCGCAGCGAGTCCCAGAAATAACAGGCACTTTTTCACGATTTATTCCTTTTTCTGCACTTCGAGTAGCAGCAGCTTCAAGGGGGCCGAAGGAGGTGCTTTCTTTTTCCCGGCGGGTTTCTTGTATAACTGACCGCGCACAGTGACCACCGTTTGAGTGTCCGCGAGAGCTTCGAGTCCTTTCGACAATTCGTTCGGTGCGAACAAAAACGATCGATTCGGCTCAATCTGCAAACCGAGATTGCCCGACGAGTCCTTCACGATCTTCCCCTGTGCGGTCATATCCAGTTCTGCGACGGTCACACCGCTGTCGTATGTCGCTTTCAGAAGCTGGGCGGGGTCAATCTGCCCATCCTCTTTCGGCGTAATTTCCACTTTTCCATCCAGCAAGCTGACTTCGACGTTTTGAACGCCAGACTGGCGTCCGAGGTTTTGTTTCACCCCGTATGCTCAAAAGTTTCAAGTCATGCCTTCGACGCGCATTTCAATGTGTTTGATTTGCGCTTGAGCCGCCGGCACGAGCATCAAGCCGAGCACGGCCAGTAGCGCAAGTTTTTTGCTATTCATCGTTCCTCCCTTCACCAAAGATGCACACGAAACTGCTGCGTGATTCCGAAACTGATGTGACGGCGGACAGGCATAAACATCGCTCCTGCGGAATGCGCCACGTCCCAGTCCATCCCAAGCCAAACGTGCATTCCGGGACGCAGACCGACGTAGGTCGTGACTCCCGCCAGCAACACGTCGCCGCCACTTCCGTTCTGAGTGACTCCCGCGATGCGGTCATCCTGGGAGTGAATCCAGGTTACGTCTGGGCCAATGAACCACTCGCGTGTCACGTTCTTCGATTCATAAGGCCGGTAAGACAACCAGAAACGGGATTCGAGGTCGCTGCCGAGGCGAGTTGCCTGCGTTCCTTGTGTGCGTAAGAGCGCGTGAAAATCCTCGTCAGCAACAAGGCGCTTGAAGTTGAAAAGTCCGGTGTAAGTCCAATTCGCGGCTGCAAAGAAATCGGTAGAACCCGAGCCGGGCTGCAAACTCGCAGGCAACAGACTGCCATTTCCATCGGTCAAGCCGGTTCGACCTGTGGGAATCTTTGGTCCGAACGTGACGGATGCCTGCGTAGTCCCCCGCTCCGAATCTCGCCGGTAGAAGCGGTACTTCACCAGCACCATCGCGTCGCCAAGCCCTGTTCCGCCAACGTTCGGTCCGCTTGCCCTATCAAATCGATTCGTGACTATCGGAACGAGAATCGTAAAGTCAAAATTGCGATAGAACCCCCACGTGAAATTGATCTCTCCCTCGTGCGAGAAGGTGGGACGAGCCGTTGAAGGAATACTCCCTGCAGATTCCGGCGTCAATCCACGCGTCGTGAAGATGGAGTTGTAGGAGATGAGTCCGCCGCCGGGGAATAGCGTAGGGGCCGTCTCCGGTGCTGAGCCTTGCCCTCTTGCCGTCGGCACGCCAAGAACAGCAAGGAGAAACATGAACGCGCACATCCTTTTATCAATGCAAATTAGTAGACTTAATCCCACAGATTTTACCTCCAGTAAGGTCACTGATTTCCGGGCACACAAATCCATTGAGCCGGTAGCCGACTGGAGGACAGGCTAGATACGAAGAGGCAGGGGAACCGATGAGTAAATGATGGGCGGGGCGTGGGAATGACCAGCGATGGCGCGGGTAGCTGAATCTGCCCCGTGAGATTCATTGAAAGTTGCGAGTCCCGCGAGAACCACAGGCGAGTACCGAATGCCGGAGGCAAACGAGGGCTGTACGAATGGTGCGTGCATCGCCGGCATGGTCTTGCAGCAATCCTGCCCATGATGGGCCTGAGATGCGCAAGGCATCGAGTTGCAGCACTGCATTGCCTGCTCGGGCGTGGTCATCGCATCGCAGTCAAAGGCATACGCTCCGAGAGCGACCGCGAGAAAAGTGATCAGTATAGGACGGGCAAACCTCATCCCAATCAACGTATACCTGTGTATTCCGCGAGTCAAGGCGTTGGTCGTTGTGAGAATTCCTGCCCGAGGTTTAGATGATCATTCTTATAACTCGCGGCAAATTCAACATTGTTTCGCCGCAGATTATCCCGCGCGGAATTCCATGAAACGCGTATCAGAGGAGGGTACCGCCAATTGGTGTGCGGCGAATATGTGGACCCTCTTGTTCTCGTTGCAATGCGGAATGGCTCGTAGGTATATTGTGCAGGCTTGCGCCCGAGAATTTTGTCGGGTGAATCATGGCGGCAAGCGCGACCGAAAGGAAATCCGCAAAAGTGTTAAGCCGCGCCGCAAGACAATGGTCCTCATGGAGATCATCTACGATGAATCGAATGCTGAACGTGGTGCTGGGAATTGTAATCGTCGCTCTCATTTGTTATCTGAAGTCTTCGAGTGTCGCGGCCGCGCCTGCCGCGCATCAGGTTTTTAGTCTGCAGGCGGAATCCCCGCAGTTTTGGAAAGTCGTGGATCGTCACGCCAAGCTGACGCTCGTCGCCGGAGGGTTCAAATTTACGGAAGGCCCGGTATGGGACAAATCCGGCTTCCTGTATTTCAGCGATGAAAAGGGCAACAAGATTTACCGGCTCTATCCCGATGGCAGGAAGGAAGAAGTGATCGCCATCGGAGATCCGGATGGCAACACAATTGACCGCCAGGGACGATTCATCGACTGCTCCAGCGTTTTGCGGGCGGTGGTTCAGATCACTCCCGACGGAAAATACAAAATTCTGGTGGATCACTTCGAAGGCATGAAGCTGAACACCCCGAACGACGTGGTCCCCGGACCGGATGGAGCTTTGTACTTCACCAATCCGAATATGGATCTGGTCGCCGGAGCAAAGCAGGAAATCCCGTATCAGGGAGTCTATCGCCTCGATGACGGCGGAAATCTGCGGCTGCTGACCAAGGAATTGGACCAGCCCAACGGCCTGGCTTTCTCGCCGGACGGCAAGCGTTTTTACGTGGACGACAGTGAGCAGAGAAATATTCGCGTCTACGATTTTGCTTCAGACGCCTCACTTGCGAATGGCCGCATCTTCGGCGAGGAACCGGGCGGCAAGGACGACGGTGTGCCGGATGGAATGAAGGTCGACGTGAAAGGGAATTTATATGTCGTCGGCCCCAAGGGCATCTGGGTCTGGGATGCCAACGGAAAACATATCGGAACGATTGTCATGCCGGAGCAGCCCGCGAATCTGGCCTGGGGCGACAAGGACCACCGCACGCTGTACATCACGGCGACTACATCCGTTTATCGCCTGCGCATGAAAATTCAGGGATTTGTGCCGTATCTGTAGGATTGCAGCGCTCAGAAAAAAACGCCAGCCGGGAATTCAAGCAGAGTCTGAATTCCCGGCGATCAATGGGGAAGAGCGAAGCCGAAGATATCGCCTCCCGCGGCGATGGCGACGTACTGCACGCCATCCACGGCGTAAGTCATGGGCGAGGCATGAAACATTTGCCCGGTATTGAAATGCCACAGCGGGCGGCCGGTCGCAGCGTCGACGGCTTCGAGCGATTCCGTATCGTCTCCAAAAAAGACTAATCCCCCGGCGGTGGTCATGGTGCCACCCCAGGACCTCCCGTTGCCGGCTTGCGGATACTTCCAGGCAGGTTTTCCATCGTCGAGTGAAAGAGCCAGCAGAATTTTTTGGGAATGTTCGTTGCTCGGCAGCTTGCTTCCGGTGTTGTAGTACGTGCGGCCTTTCTCGAAAGGTTGCGGCTGCGAATAAACCATTTCGCAACTTTCGAGCGCCATCACGTAGAACAATCCGGTTTCGGGGTTGTAGGACGGAGAAAACCAATTGGTGCCGCCCACGACGCCGGGACAAATATAGGTGCCGCCGGCGGTGGGAATGCGGCCAGAAAGTATGGGCCGCCCCGAAGGGGAAATGCCTGTCGCCCAATTCAATTTCTGGAGGAAGGGAGTGGCGCGCAGGAATTTGCCGTTGGTTCGGTCGAGAACATAGAAGAAGCCGTTGCGATCGGCCTGCGCCAATAATTTGCGAGCCTGGCCGTTCTCCTGAGCGTCGATGAGCACGGGAGTTTCCGTGGCGTCGTAATCATAAAGATCATGGGGAGTGAACTGGAAATACCACTTCAGTTTTCCGGTATCCACATCGAGCGCCAGCACGCAAGCGGTGTAGAAGTCGTCTCCCGGGCGCGTATCTCCCACATAATCCGGCGCGGCATTGCTGGTGGTCCAGTACAGCGTGTTGAGTTCCGGATCGTATGTGCCCGGCAACCAGGTTGTGGCTCCTCCGTACAGGTAGGAGTCGCCCGGCCAACTGGACGAACCGAATTCACCGGGGCCGGGAATGGTCCAAAGGCGCCACTTCAGTTTTCCTGAGGCGGCATCAAAAGCGTCAATGAATCCGCGAACTCCGGAATCTCCACCCGAGGTGCCGACTATGATTTCATTTTTCACGACGAGCGGCGCGCTGGTTGCGCCATAGTGTTTCGTCTTATCGGCGTATTGCACATCCCAAATTAATCCGCCGGAGCGCGCATCGAGGCGCAACAGGTGGGCATCATCCGTTTCCACGTAGACAGAATCCTGCCAGATGGCGACGCCGCGATTTTTATGCGAGGCGGCGTCATCGAGCAATCCGGAACTCACCGGCCGGTTGTAGCGCCACACGGTGCGGCCGGTGCGCGCATCGAGCGCAATCACGTCGTTGGCGGAGGTTACATACATCATTCCGCGAACCACGACTGGGGTTACTTCGAGCATTTGGCTGTTCCCGGGATGAAAGACCCAGGCGGCCTGGAGCCGCGCCACGTTTGTGGCGTTGATTTCGTGCAAGCTGCTGTATCTTTCCCCGGAGTAATCGCCGTTATAGGAAGTCCAATTTTCGCCCACCGGGCGCATAAAAAGATCCGCGCTGGTGACATTGGCTACCGCCGTGACCGCGGATTGTCCCTGCTGAGCGATGCTCGGGATGGGGAAAAGAACGGCGATCAGGAGCAGCGCACATCCACCAAGTTTCATCTCAGTGGGTCTCCTCGGTTTCGATGCGCACTTCGCCGAGTGAGCCGCAGTCCGCGCCGGCATCATCCACCAAGTGCAGGGAAACTCGGGCGGCGCTTGCGTCCGCGGCTATTTCTTTTTGCAGCGTGACCGCTTCGTTCGGATTTGCGTCCATCACGGGAGCAGTTCCGAGGCTCGCGCCGTGCGCGTCGTAGAGGTGAGCGACCAATTGGCCGGAATAAAACACGCCAAAAGATCCGGAAAGAGCCAGCTTGCCGTCTGGCGCGATGGCCGCGCGCAAAGGCTGAATCAAAATTCCTGCGTCACTTACGCCATGAAATTCAGCGCCGGCGCGCGTCGGGAACCATTGCGTATCAAAAGTGCAACTCTCGGCGGGACGCAAATGGCACATAGGGCTGTTGAGTTCCGCCTCCAGGTAATACGGGGTGTCCTCCGGATTCGCGCTCATGGACATTTCCCCATCGGAATTCAGGCGAACTTGCGGGCCGTTGGTCCAAAAGATGACGGATGCCTTGCCGGGATAGGGTTTCATTTCTTCAAATTGGAATCGCTCGACCATGGCGTAATGGCTGCCGCCATCCACTGCCGCGAGCCATCCCGCCGGCGAATCGAGCCACAGTTCCGCAGCCATGTGCACATAATGCAAAGCGAAGAGGCCGTCATCTCTCACGGAGACCGCCGGATTTTCCGCCGGGCCAAAGCGCACGTGATAGCGATTGAGATAGCTGCTGGCTGGATTGGCGGGAGTGAACGTCCAAAAATCATGGTTGATCGGCGAGCCGGAATTGGCGGTTGCGTCAGGATTCGACGTATCGTATTGCGATACGGATTGCATTGACCAATCGACGGTATGCCCGCTCACGTTTTTCATGGTGGCGTGGAAGCGGATGACCGAGGAATCCGCGTCAATCGAAATGGTGCGCGAGATTTGAATGCCGGTCTGGGGATCGGCGGGTCCGGTCAGCTCAATTTCGCATTGTTTTCCTTCCGAAACCTTTCGAAAGGAGTAGGGGGCGTCATCCACCAGATCGGAGTTGCCGACCCAATGTTGTTCGTCGTCGTTGCCTTCCGGCAGGAGCCAAACTTTGTCGCCGCCATAATTAAACCATTTGCTCGAGGTGGGGGGGAAGTACTGGCCGGCGAGCTTGGGATTCACGAACAGAAAAGAATGTCCGGCAAAGGCCACTTGCATCAAACGTCCGCCATTCTGCGGGACAATGTAGAGTTGCAGCCAGTGGTTCGTCACTTCTTGCGCTTTAAAACCTCTATAGTCAGCGGGTTCCACACGGCACTCATCGCCCGGAGATGCGTTTGTCTGGGCGAAAGCAGCGAGGCCCGGAAAGGCGGCACTCACGCAGATCAGCACCGCCGCGCCTGCCAGAATTTTCCATATTTTCGACAGCTGAAAATCCATCATGACCGGTCTCCCTTCCCGAAAGCGAGCTAGAGGGTAACACGAATGCAAGGCATGGCGCCTCTGGGTTCGCTGCAACGGCCCGGAATCATTCGGAACAAAAACCAATCAAACGAAAGATTTCGGTTTCCGTCAAGAAATTTTTGTGCTATAGGAATTTGGCATCATGACACGCTCCATTCGCGCCGGAATGAAATGGGGAGCTCTTCCGCTCGCTCTGCTGATCTCCTCGAGCCTCCCGGCGCAGACTCGCAAGATCGATCCCAGCTGGCTGCATCGCTATGTTCCGCAAGTACATGAAGCAACCGTCGGACTTTCGTCCGATAGCTGCCACTATCGGCCGATCTTTGGCGAGGGCGACGCCGATAGCCGGACGTTGCGCAGCGTTTCTCGTTTCGGAGAAGCGACGCTGGATCCTCACGGAAATTGCCGCAGCATTTCCTACGACCGGGAAGAAGAACTCTATTTCGTGCTGCAGGGAAATGCCACACTGCATTACGGCGACCGGACCTATAATCTGCGGGCCAACGATTTTACCTACCTGCCTCCCGGCATCAGCCATACGCTATCGAATGCCTCGGAACATCCGGCGACGGTTGTGGTGATGGGCTTCAAGATTCCCGCCAATATTTCCATCGGCAAGACGGCGGCGGAGGCCACGATCGTCAACATGGACGGGCTGAAAGAACAAACCGTCTCCGGCCATCCGAATTCCGTGCTTTACAAACTGCTCGCGGGACCTAGAACCGGCACGCGCGACGCGATTGACAGCGCCTACGTGGTCACAAGTCTTTTCTGGATGGATTTTGTCCCGGGCGGCACAAACTTTCCGCATCATCATGAAACCGCGGAAGAAATTTATCTGGTTGTCGACGGCGCAGGCGACATGGTGGCCGGCGGAGGAACCAACGGAATCGAAGGCCGCCATCCCGCCAAAGCTGGTGATGCATATTTCTTCCGGGCAAACTGCACGGTGGGCTTCTACAACCAGAACAAACCGGGCGCGAAGGCTCACATCCTGGCGGTGCGATCGCGAATTCCGTTGCCTCAGGAAGACGACTAGTTTCAGAATTAAATTTATGGACGGTATTGCCGCGTCCGGCCGAAGAGCCGCATGCGGTTCGGTGAATGGGACATCATTGGAGGTGTCATTATGGTGGTTGAGAATTCCAGCCGGCGAAACTTTGTGAAACTGATGGCGGCGGCGCCGCTGTTGGGACAACTCGCGGCCCGCGACCTTTACGCGCAGGCAGCCACTGCCGTCGGAAAGGATCCGCGGCAGAATATTTTCACCCGCCTGGGCGTTCAGACGGTGATCAATTGCCGCGGCACGTGGACGTATTTGAGCGGCGCTCTCGAATTCCCCGAAGTTCGCCAGGCCCAGCTCGAGGCGGCGGAACATTTTGTCGATGTTATCGATCTGCAACGCGCCGTGGGACGGCGCTTGTCGGAATTGACGGGAGCCGAATCCGGCATCGTGACTTCAGGCTCGGCGGGCGCCATGGCCGCGGCCACCGCGGGCTGCATCGCCGGGACCGACGACAAATATATTTGGCAATTGCCGGACACCACCGGCCTGAAGCATGAAGTGGTGATGGTCGGCGGCCGCAGCGCCTTCGATAGCGCCATCCGGCTGGCGGGCGGCAGCCTGGTCCTGGTCTATTCTCCCGAGGAACTGGCGAATGCCATCACCGATAAGACCGCGATGATTTACACCACAGACCTTGGCGACAAACTTCAGAAGGAATTGGCCGTTGCCAAGGACCATAAAGTTCCCATGCTGCTCGATGACGCGGCAGGCATCCCTCCCGTGAGCAACGCCAAGCTGTACGCCACGATGGGCATTGATCTTTACTGTTTCTCCGGAGGAAAGGGGCTGTCCGGACCGCAGTGCAGCGGATTGCTTCTTGGCCGGAAGGACCTGGTGGAAGCGGCGCTGATGAACTGCAATCCTCGGGAAGGCGCGGTGTGCCGCCCGATGAAAGTCGGAAAAGAAGAAATCATGGGTTGCCTTGCGGCCCTGGAAAAATGGCTGAATATCGATCCGAAGAAGATTTATGCGGAGTGGAACGGGCGGGTGGACCGCATCCGCAAACTGGTGGATACGGTACCGGGAGTGAAGACCAATATTTACATTCCCGATGACGGCAATCGCTATCCCACGCTGCGAGTCTCCTGGGATCAACAGGCCTGGGGTTTCTCGGTGATGGATTGCGTGCAAGCGCTGCGGTCGGGGAATCCCCGCATCGAAGTGCTGGGTCCGGACAATCCGAGCCTGGTGAAGGCGGTTCGCGAAGGCCAACCCAATCACAAGGAACGCAAAGCTCCCGACTACATTGAATTGGTTTCCATGACCATGAAGCCGGGCGAAGAAATGATCGCGGGGCAGCGTTTGCGCGCCGTCCTCAATGCCGCGCGGAAAAAATCCGCTTCCTAGAACCACAAGAGGTGATCGCCTTGAAAATAAATCTGGCCAGGCATCTGGCTATTCCATTGCTATTGGCGCTGGCCCTGCCGCTAGGGGCCGCAGCGCAATCCGAACAGCATCCCGCGGCGCTGGATAACGCTTCGGCAAGCCGCGTGTCGTCATCGAGTGTGGACGCAGGTTCCTACGTATATATTTCCGGGCAGGGACCGAATCGCGCGGACGGCAGTCTGCCCGCGACGTATCAGCGAACAGGTGCGGCAAGCGCTCGATAACGTGAAAGCCGTCGTGGAATCCGCCGGCTTCACCATGGATCATGTGGTCTACGTGCAGGTCTATCTCCAGGACATGAGCCATTACGATGAGATGGATCAGGTCTGGAGGGAATTCTTCGGCAAAAATTCTCCGGCTCGGGCGGTATTGGGCGTAGCCCGCGTTGCGGCTCCGCCGATTCTGATCAATGCCGTGGCCGTCCGCGATTTAAGCGACCGGCGCGCGATCTATCCCGCGAACTTTCGCGCAGGGGATTCCGCGCCGCCCGGCATGCTGACTCACGACCGCCTTTTCGTTTCCGCCATGCCGGGCAGCGAACCGGAAACCGGGAAAGTCCCGGAGGATCCCGCCGCGCAAGTTGATCTGGCGCTTGACCGCATGCAATCGGTGTTGAAGGCGGCAGGCCTGGACTTACCCAACATGGTTTTCGTGAATCCCTATCTCACTTCGGAGATTCCCTCGCGGGTGATGAATGAACATTACGCGCGGCGCTTCGAATTCGGCAACACTCCCGCGCGCGCCACGATCGACGTGTCGAGCTTGCCGGGTGGCGCGCAAATCGAGTACACCGGTGTTGCCGTCCGGGATCTCTCTCAGCGCAAAGCGGTGCGTCCGAAAAATATGCCGCCCAGCCCCACGGCAAGCCCCTGCGTTTTTGCCGGCGACACTTTGTATTGTTCCGCCAAGGACGGATTTATTCCCGGGCCGCACGGCGGCGTCTATGCAACTACTACACCGCATCAATTGCGGCAGACCATGCGCAATCAGCTCGACAACCTGGAAGAAGCCAATATGACCTTCGACGAGGTGGTGGAGACGAATGTGTATCTGGATGACTTGACGGACCTGCCGGGCTTCGATGCGGTGTACGCGAAATATTTTGGCCCCATTCTGCCGGCGCGCACCACCGTCCAGCAGCTTCCTCCCACGGAACGCAAAGCGGACAAAGATGATCACTTCCCCGGCCTCGAGCAGATTTCGCTCATCGCCGTCCGCAAGTCTTCAGACCGCTGACGAAGCCTGTGGAGGGGGCCTCGCGGCTCCCTCGCCGAATTGCGCAGGGAAAGTTACTGGCGAGGGAAGGCGTATTCCCTCAAATTATGGTTGTTGTTCCAGACAAAGTTGTTGGCGTAGCAGACCAGGCTTGCGTAATAGATGTCGGTTTGGGGATTGCTGGAAGACGACGTATACCATCTGACATCGAGCGAAAACCACTGATCGCAAGTGAGGAGTTGCTGTTCCCCCGGCTTCAACGAAAAAGTGATGATCGGCGTTTCATCGTTCCAGTCATCCGATGTGCTGTCCCCGCTTCTGCCGTGCACTTCCACGAAGACGGTATCCCAGTTTTGGCTCGGATTGGTAAGGTGCCAGCGGCGCTGGCCGTCATTGGGTACCGCGCCATTGTCCGCACCTGCCGAAGATGAGTTTTGCGAAGGCGCGCCAGAACCGGACCACGAAGCCACTTCCGCGTCGCTTGGCAGCGAGCCGAGCAATCCTCTGGATGAAAGAAAGGCGGCAGCGCGTCCGTCATAGGAACATTGGTAGCAAAACGGGCTCTCCAGCGTGTGATTGGGCATGAGTTTGGGAGTGACGCTGCAATGCCAATCGCCCCCGGCGCCGTGTTGCCGGTAGCACCATTTCAAATCAATCGGCTCCGTGCAGATGTTGGTGAAAGTGACCGCGCCCAGGTTTCCGGCTCCCATGCGAATGCATTTGTCATCATAGGGAGGATGATTGGATGCGGGTTGCGACTGCGTACCCTGAGTTTCCGTGGGATTCGGAGCAGGGTTGGGATTCACTCGCTCGCATGTATCCGTTTCCGCTCCATCCTCTGCGCCGGCAGTCCCGCTCCCTGCCGGATGATTCATCTGAATGTGCGAGGTATCGGTAAAGGTTCCGGAAAGCGGTGGTCCAGACATGCCCCCGGAATAATTGTAGGGAATACTGAATGAGCTACCGCTCTGTGTCCAGGGTTTGTACGCCGCCCACTCCATGGGTATGTTGCCGTTGAATGCCTCGTAGCAGGTGGGGCAAATCTCCGGATTCGGGTCGGGCGTCAATAGAAATGTCACGGTGAAATTGTAGTCGCGGCTGTCGCCGTTCCAGTAAACGGAACGCCCCGTGCACTTCCACGTTCCTTGCAGGGTATACGCTCCAGAAGAAGGCGCTGCTCCTCCTGAGGAAGGTTGCGCAGCAGGAGCGCCAGCCGTCACACTCAATTTGCCTTTGGCGCTATTGAGGATCAGCTTGGCGCCGTTCACCTTGGGATTATAGAGAAGCGCGGTATGCGCTTCGGCGGCAGCTTCTTCGGATTGCCCGGCATTGTAAAGTGTGCCGGCGAGCCAGGTGCGGGCATTTGAATCATCGGGGTGCAGGCGCAATGCTTCCCTGAATTCAAATGTGGCCGCATCGTAATCCGGTTTCGCAAAGAGCGCTCTCCCCAGTCCGAAATGACTTGGCTCGGAAACGGGATTCAGCCGAACTGCTTCACGAAATTCGTGAATCGCTTCATCCGTGTTTTTCTGGAGCAGCAACCCATCGGCGAGCGCGTAATGCGTAATGAAATAATCCGGAGAAATTCGAACCGCCTCGCGAAGCGCCGCAATACCACCCTGCGGATCGCCATTCTGAGCCAGGACATATCCCAGGACCATTTGCGCTCCCGGCCCATTGGGAAGTAGACGAACGGATTCCCGAGCTTCGGAGAGCGCTTCCTCTTTTTGTCCGGACTCGATCAGGGACTCGGCGAGGCCGCGATGTGCGCACGACAGATCGGGCTTCAGGACAATGGCTTGGCGGAATTCCGGCATGGAGTCAGCCTGCTTTTGCTGAAACTGAAGAGCTATCCCGAGCAGCCAATGAATTCCCGGGTCTTCAGGACGCCTGGCCTCAGCAGATTGGGCGATCGCTTCGTCGCGCGCGGCCTCCGCCTGCCATTTACCTTTTTCGGAGGCGTAATCAACGTAGTTGTAACGAGCTCTATGAAGTGCGTTGAGAAGCGCATCGGTCGCGCCCATGGCATGAAGCCATTCGGCGTCGCCATCGTCGAAATAGAAATCAATGCCACGTTCGGCCGCTTCATTGGCCAGAGTTTGCTGGGACATGCCTTGAGCCAATGAGGCAGCGAGGGTCAGATAGAAAAGCGGTCCGGGAGAGGCTGCCGGTCTTCTCGATTGGCTCCCCGCAAACTGTCCGTCATTCTTTGCGCCAGCTTTTGGAGCCGCAGCCCTGCCCGATTGATTCCGCGCGGAGGTTTGCGAGGATTCCATCACCGCATGGATCGAGCGGCTTCCCACATTCGCCGCCACATACGTCAATTCGATGCCATAGGAAGAAGCTTGAGAAGAGTCTGCTGCGGCCAATTCCACGAAGTCGCCCATGATTTGAGTCCCCGCCGGAAGAATGATCTGGTTGTTGCAGCTGAGCGGGGCGGCAAGAATTGCGTTGACCGGATCGCCGGTCTTGTTTACTCGGGAGTCGATGGAATTGGAAACTTTCACCTTCAAATGAGTGCCCGCGGGACACGAGGCGTATGCTTGCGTCAAGTGAGCGGTCACTATGGCTCCAGCGGACAAATGCAATTCACCATCACTCGACTGCTGCGCATGCACCGGCGCACTCATCGCCGCAGCAGAAAACAAGATTATGGATAGAAGAAAGTTTCGAAGCATTTGATTGACTCCAACGCCGGAGAGTCCGGGTCGTCTAATTGCGCGGATTGTAACACGGTCGGGCGGGTAGAGCGTTCCGTTCGCGGGTCAAACGGAGGAGGGAACCGCAAAGCAGACTGGCCAGGCACTCCTGAGTAAATTTCAATGCCTGGCAATCACTGAACGTCGAACGACTCGTCCTGTGCCCCGAGCGAAGTTACGAATATCCGCCAGCCATGCAGACGGAATCGGATTATCAGAGGTAGAGAGGCTTCCGAGGCTGGTCCTCCAGATTTCACATCTTGCTCAAACGGATTGCGCCTGGATGCGCGGCCATCATCCCCAAGCGGCGTCATCCACCGGCAATTGCGCCGACGATGAGAAGGGGTTCCGTTCCCGAGGCAACCGCGTCGGGCAGTGGGGTGTCGGGCTGCTCATGAGAAAGGTCCTCGCCACAGGCGAAGAAACGCAGGAACGGTCGGCGAGTTTGCGTTACGTGGTCCCGGATCGTACCGCTCAGCATCGGGTATTTGCTCTCGATCGCGTCAACCACGGAACGCTGTGTGACGGGTGCGGGAATATCGAGTTCCACTTCGCCGCTGATGCGCGCGAGCCCGCGGAGGTGCGGAGGGAGAACGACGCGAATCATGGCAGCGTCTGCACCTCAACCGAAAGTACGGCCGGAAGATCACGCACAATGGGCGACCAGGTGTCTCCGGCATCGGCGGATGCGTACACTTGACCACCACTGGTGCCGAAATAGATGCCGCATTTGTCGAGCGAGTCCACGGCCATGGCATCGCGGAGGACGTTGACGTAGCAGTTAGCTTGCGGCAGCCCCTTGGTGAGCGCTTCCCACTCGTTTCCGCCACTGCGACTGCGGTAGACGCGCAGCTTGCCATCCGGAACGAAGTGCTCTCCGTCGCTCTTGATGGGCACGACGTAAATTGTCTCCGGCTCGTGCGCGTGAACATCTATCACGAACCCGAAATCGCTGGGAAGATTCCCGCTGACTTCCTGCCAGGAGTCCCCTGCGTTATCGCTGCGCATGACGTCCCAATGTTTCTGCATGTACAAGACGCTGGGACGAGCAGGGTGCATGGCGACATGGTGTACGCAGTGGCCGATCTCGGCATTCGGGTCGGGAATGTATGGGGAATGCAGGCCACGATTGATGGGCCGCCACGTCGCGCCGCCATCGTCCGTGCGGAACGCGCCCGCAGCTGAGATGGCGATGAACATTCGCTTGGGGTCTTTCGGATCCAGAATAATCGTGTGCAAACACAAGCCGCCGGCGCCGGGCTGCCACTTGGGCCCTGTGCCGTGGCCGCGGAGTCCCGCGACTTCCTGCCAGTTGTGAGCGCCATCTGTGGAGCGGAACAATGCGGCGTCTTCCACTCCGGCATAGACATCGTCCGGATCGGTGAGCGATGGCTCGAGGTGCCAGACGCGTTTGAACTCCCAGGGATGCTGCGTGCCGTCGTACCACTGGTGGGTGGTGAGTTGCTTTCCAGTGGGGGGAGAAACGTCATAGACGAATTTGTTGCTCTTCCCTGCGGGCGGGGCGCCCGGCTTCGGCATCTGCTCCCCACCGGGGGTTTCCCAAGTCTTGCCGCCGTCGCTTGAGCGCTGGATTAATTGTCCGAACCAGCCGCTCGACTGTGACGCGTAGATGCGATTGGGGTCAACAGGCGAGCCCTTGAGGTGATAAATCTCCCAGCCGGCAAAATGTGGGCCGCTGACATCCCAGCGCTCGCGCTTGCCGTCCGAGGTCAGGATAAACGCACCCTTCCGTGTTCCCACCAGTACCCTCACGTTGCTCATCGGTCCCTCTCGCTTCGGTTTCCTGCGACGTTTAATGTCGAATATCGAGCGTGCAGCGAGATTATATTCTCATACTCGCAGCGCGCAGCGGAATCCAAACATTTCCGAAAGGGTCCCAACTCCAAGCCCGTCTCGAGAGACAACCAGCTCGATGCCCAATATCCGATCTTCGCTGCCAGACATTCACATCTAAATAACTGTTGATGGCATGGATTATCCCCGACATTTCGTGCGAGGCCTGATTAACGCCATCGGAGCACCGGAACCAAGGCAAAATCACATGTACGGGAACGCGAAGTATCAGAGGATGCCACAACTTTTGCGGGTTGGGCAGAGGCTGCGGGGGTGAATGCACCGTCGGCTGGAGTCCCAGTTCGTCACACAGATCCGAGATCGGCACCTCTTCCACCAAATGCCGCCTCAGAATGGCGACTTTTTCTTCTGGCGTGTAGTGCTTCCGTTGCTTTTTCAAGTGTTCGCTCCGTTAACTTAACGGACGAACGCTTCCTCCATTTCCAGCTGAGGCAGGACAGCGTAAGTTCGGCCGTTTCTTCCTTAGACTCTAAATTTACAATGACGCGGGCCGGAGAGCTGCGATTGATGGCAGGCGGCACACTGGGCGTGTACGTCAGGTGCGCGGTTATGGTTTGACGGGGCGCAGATGATGCCGCCCCGGTTCCAGTCCCCTAATGGCAGCCCGGAGGAACCGCCAGAAGGAGGAGGACTGAAAGTACGGATAACTCCCTAGGGAAAGAGCCATGTCGAAAGAGATTTCCGCCAGAGCGCATGGTTATCGAACCTCCGCTCTTTCAGAGGCCGGCGAATCGAATTGAAAGTTCACCTTCGTTGTTTTCCCGGCTTGCACAGTGACACTCTGAGTGGTTTCGCCTAGAGTTTCCTGCCAGCCTTTATTTGATATGTGCCCGGCGGGACATTATTCAGGTCAAACGAACTTCCCTTCTTCGTAGTCGCGTAATAGGGATTGCCGGTGACAACGATGAACGCTTCCATCCAGCCGTGGAGATCACACTTGAAAGTGACGCGCTCCGGCCGCGCGAAATGAAAGGTCATTTCGCGGTTGAGCGGATTCATGGATTCGTTGTAGGTGCGGTTTGCCTCTGAATAACTATGTACGTTGTGCGGGACGGGATCGCTCGTGGTCACTTTCAAATCGCCGGGTTGCATGAGCACGATGTGTGGGTCGTAAGTGCACTTGTGTTGATCGAGGACGGCAGGCGGAAAATCGTAAGCTTTCCCACGATGGATATCTTCAATCCACACCACTGCGTCCACGTTGCCGCCGCTATCCAGTTTCACGGGATAAACCTCCCGGTGGGAGCCGCAAACGCTCGCATTTTAATTTACCTGGACGGGACGCGGCGGAATGGGCTTGCCATTTAGGGTGACCTGGCCCTCGATGCTGCCGCCATTAGTTATCGCTTCAATTTGATACGCGCTCCCGTTTGACGATGTGGCTGAAACATTGTCCGGTGCCGCGGTGCTTGCTGTCCCTGTGGAGGCCGATTTCGCTCCACCGCAACCACCTACCATAACTGCAGATTACAATAGAGCGAAACCTACAATGAGGCCGTCGAAACGATTTCCGAAATTGCGAAAGATTAGAGTCTTAATTTTCGACATGGCTCCGCCAAGAACGCCGGAATGAATCATCGCTTGCAGTGTGCAGGAGCTATCTGTTGGTTGCAGTGACCAAAGTCACGCCAAGTTGTGCGCTGCGTACCAGGTAGTCCACCGAGCGCAATTCCCAACTTCTCCTCTACTCCCGCACAGTGAGTACGGGGCATCGCGCGTGCGCAACAACTTTATGCGCAGTGGCGCGCTCGAGGTGCGTTGCCGCGCCCAGATGATCGGCAGTATTTCGGATACCAAGGACAATCAAATCCACGCCGCGCTCTTTGGCCGTCTCGAGAATCGCGGCGCCAGGGTCCCCGTACTCCACGGCGGCCTCTGGGTGGCACCAGACACCCGCGTCTTTTTCAAGCAGAGCGTTGAGCCGAGCCAGCGGACTGGCAGTGGGACTTTCGCCGAACTTGTCTTTGCCATTGGCCTTGGGTGCAACGTGGAGCAGGACGAGCCGCGCCTGGTTCTCCTGTGCGAAAGAAAGCGCGTAAGGCCACGCAGCCAGTGAGTGAGATGAGAAGTCCGTCGCGAAAAGAACACGACGAAAACGCGCGCCGGTATGCACGCTGTTGGGTACCTCGGGGCCGATCGTAAGCACTGGTACCGGTGAACGGCGGAAGATCTCCTCGGCAACCGAACCGAGTAGAAGTTTCTCCGCGCCTGTGCGGCCATGCGTTCCGAGCACGATAAGGTCAATGTGGTTCTCTTTAATCGCTTGCGCAATTGTGGGCCACATTCCGATGCCCCATTCCATCACCGTTTCGTGCGGCATGCCCGCGAGATGCGAGCCGATCCGCTGCATTTCCGCCTTTGCGCTTTCCTCCTGCGCTTCCGTGGCGAGGCCAACCGATGCGGGTGTTGAGTAGAGCAGGGGATCGGGACGCAGGACATGCAACGCAATCGTCTTGGCTCCATAGGCCCGCGCGATTTCGACTGCAAACGGCAAAGCCGCTTCAGACGGTTCAGAGAAATCAGTAAGGAACAAAATATTCTTCAAAGTGATCCGTGTGCCTACTTCGATAGTCTTCATGTTCCACCTCCCGATGAAACTAAAGATAGTCCGAAGAAATAGGCGAGGCGGTGACGAAGGTCACGCAACGACGTGAGTCACGTCACAGGCACCCCCAGCCGCGCGTGATACAAATTGGCCACAAGAGGACGCGACACTCGTCTCAGTCCATGAAATAACAGCACTTCGAGAGGCCCGAGGAGGGAGAAATGGCAAAGAATGACACCACGAAAAAGAGCAAGAGCCGAATCACTGCAACCAAGAAAAGGCAACGCAATGCAAAACGACATGCCGGCAAGAGAAACGAGCGCGCCTCACGCACGAACTATGTGCTTGAACCGCATCCAGAGTTGTTTTGAGCGATTGAGCCGTAATGCGTGACGCGGATCTGAACAATGCATGAAGAGCTTTTGGCGGAATCGCATTGATTGGATTGTTTGCGTGCGAGCTAAGACACTGCCTTCAACACCTTTTTCGCTTCGTCTGTCGCGAGCTTGATCCTGAGCAGCTCTAGAACGACGCCTGAGTCTTTTTCATATACGAGAGTGAAAATGCTGGAGCAGCGTTCACAAAGCCAGAAATGTTTCACGTAGGAAAGATGGCCTGACCAGCCTGCAGCGAGGTCACTTTGATTCTTCGCGTCCGGATCAAAGCGAAAGCGAAAGAACTTCCCGCCGCCAATCTGGTGAAATTCAGTCGGGCACGCAGGATTCGCGCACTTTGGACGAACATTCTGAAATAGTGCGGCTCCCTAAATCGTATTCCCTTCCGGAATCGCAGGCTTACTTTCAGCGCCACGAAAGACTCTTCGCTCTTCTTCCAACTGGGAGATTGTGGCTTGCAACCATTTGGTTACCGTTTCTTCAATCTCGTGCTCATCACCATACCGATAGAGCGAATCGAGCGTTTCCCCGACAGCATTCAGCGGAATGTGCCGGCATGGTATCGGAGCGGAGCGAAGCTCGGGTGGCACAAGTTGCATTAGCACGCAATCGCTGCACGATTCCGGATCATTCGTATGGTCGTGATTCATGCACGCAGGAGAATCTTCGAAGATGAAAACTGGCCTCCACGACGTGCCAGGCGAACGCGCATATCCGCCACTCCCCATGAATTTGAGCTCGTCTTTGAGAACATCCAGAAGATCTCTTTCGTCTCTTTGCATTTCTGCCGCCCCCCACCGTCTTTGACTATGCGCATTCGGCAGTAGTGCCGCTGTGACTTGCGTCACATTGAGTAGTAACTGCCGTCACTTCCGAAATATGAGGATTCGAAGCAGACTAGCCGCTGGAAGAGAGGGACGGTAAGGGCACACTGCGATGACCGGTTCCGTTATGGGACACCGGACCTGCAACTTAGGAAAAGAGTTGAATTTGTGCAGTATTGCTCAGACACCCGAAAGGGAGAACTGTACTCTCCACGGCACCGAAGTTTATTTATTGCAGCCGGCTTTAAGGCGGTATGCGTGATGTCGGCGGCGATTGGGGGAAGTTCGATGCGAGCTTTCGCGTTTTCGAAAGTTTCGGGCTTGCTCATTACGCTCGGTCTGCTATCGGCTTTCGTCCTGGCGCAGCCGCAGGAAACGTCGGCGAGCGCTGGTCCGCATGGAGCGGCGGTCCAGGAAAAGAGCGCGTCCAGCAAACCTGAAACGAAACCCTCTGATTACGCCGGTGCTGACGCTTGCAGGACTTGCCATGAGGAAGAGTACAAATCCTGGGAGAATTCTCCGCACTGGAAGACAACGCTGAACACCAAGGAAGGCCCTTCTCACCAGGGCTGCGAGGCGTGTCACGGTGCGGCGGCGAGCCACGTTGCCGACCCCAGCGATACATCAAAGCTTTTCTTGTTCGAAAAGGCATCGGCAAAGGATATCAACCAGCGCTGTCTGGTCTGCCACGCTTCCGGCACTCAACACATGCAGGCAATCAACTCTTTGCATGCCAAGAATGACGTGTCCTGCACTTCGTGCCATTCGCCCCATCATGCGAAAAAGGCGGAGTTCTTGCTGGTCAAATCGCAGCCGGAACTTTGTTTTTCCTGCCACCTGCAGCAGAAGGCGCAGTTCGCCATGCCGTTTCACCATCGCGTGAATGAAGGGCTGCTGCAGTGCACCGATTGTCACAATCCGCATGGAACGGCCGGGCCGCACCAACTTCGCACTTCGGCCGCGCAAGATGCGGTTTGTTATAAGTGTCACGCGGACAAACAAGGCCCGTTCGTCTTCGAACATGAGGTTGTAAAGGTGGAAGGCTGCGAGTCATGCCACAATCCGCACGGTTCCCCGAATCCTCATCTGGTGAAACTGAGCAACGTCAATCTTCTCTGCCTCCAGTGTCACACGACGTCGTTCGCAAACGCACCCGGGGCGCCGTCGTTTCATAATCAGGCGGCTCAATTCCAAGCTTGCACGCTATGCCACACGCAAATCCATGGTTCGAACTTTGACAAGGACTTTTTCAAATAGGTGGTATCGAAATGCGCTCGCGATTTGAAATCGGCGAACACGCAGTGGGTCGAAGCCGCGAGAGATCGTGGGGTGGCCTTCCGTGAGAATGCGGATTGGAGAGTCTACATTGGGCTGGACGACTCTAATTGTCGCGTTGTTGTTCGCCTTTCCGGTGCGCGCGCAGCAGGCTCAGCAGGCCCCGCCGCAGACTCAACAGACGGATTCAACGTCTTCCGAAGACGGAATGAAGTCGGGCGATTACAACGTTCGACAAAGCATTGAATTCGGCTACCGAGACAGCTCCATCGGCGGGAACATAAACAATTACGATACGTTTGAGAACATCGGCTCCGGCTTTCGGCTATTCGATTACACACTGGATATGCGTTCTCTGGATAACAAAGGCTTCTTTTTCGACAGCCTTACCTTCAGCAACTTCGGATACGGCGGTGATCCAAATGACGTGACGCGGCTGCGCATCGAAAAGAACAAGTTGTACGACTTCCGCGCGATGTTCCGGCGGGACAAAAATTTCTGGGATTACAATCTGTTGGCGAATCCGCTGAACCCGTCAAGTTCGGTTCCCGCTCTTGCTCTTGTCAATTCGCCGCATTCCATGGACCTCGTGCGCCGGATGCAGGATTACGATCTCACGCTGTTTCCGGAGTCCCGTCTGCGTTTCCGGCTAGGCTATTCCCGGAACGTCAACCAAGGCCCGGGGTTCACAACGCTGGATGGGGGAACTGAACCTCTGCTGACGGAAAACTTCCAATACACTACGAACGCGTATCGCCTTGGGGTGGACTACCGTTTCCTGCCCAAAACGACCATCTCGTTCGACGAATTGCTGAACTATTTCAAGCAAGACAGCACCGTGACCGATCAGAACTTTCCATTCGTACTTTCCAACGGCACGCCCGCCGACTTGGGAATCATTTTCAATACGAAGGGCAACACGCCCTGCGCCAGTCCGGTGACGAACGCCACCACAACGCCCCCCACGGCGAACGCGAACTGCAATGGATTTCTGGCCTATAGTCGTGTAGGCCGCCCGCGAGGTTCGTTTCCCACCGAACGTCTTGGCTTTCAGTCCAGTTATTTCAAGAACTTAGAAATGTCTGGCTCATTCGGCTACAGCAGTGACACCAATTCGACTCTCAATTTCAACGAGGTTGTAAACGGCTGGACTAGCCGGACCGTGACTCGAGGGAGTACCGTCGCAGGCCCCGCGAACGCCAAGCGTGTCTCCGTAAACGCGGATTGGGCCGGGGATTTTCGCGTAACCGACCGACTCCACATTGTTGATGAATTTCGGTATGACAACTGGCGTATCCCGAGCATGTGGGCCACGGCTGACACGAATCTCTTTGCAACTCCTCCCGCGGCACCGGGACAAACTGGCATGTTGCTTCCGATCGCACAGGTCAACCCGGCAAACTTCGCCACAGTCTGCCCCGCTGCTCCCTACAATGGACCGAACTGTCCGCAGCATGCTTCTGGATCGCTGGCCGACGTAGAGAATGAATTAGTTTCACAGTTTCTGGGTCAGAACCTAAAGACGAACACGATCGAAGTCCAATACGAGATTGCGCCGCGAATTAATGCACACATCGGTTACGAGTACGCAGACCGGACGATCTCCGATTTCAGTGCCACATTTGACACAAGTGAGATTTATTTCCCCGGAGGGGCCACGGGAAATGCCGGGAATGACTTTTTGGCTGCGCGCGGAGATTGCGCCTTGGTGGCCGGCGCTCTGCCCGCCGTGTGTACGATGAATCCGGACGGTTCAATCGTGGAGGGCTCGCCAACCGCTCCAGTACCGGAGGTAGGCAACGATATTTCTCGCAATCTCACCGACATCCATGAAAACGCTCTCATCTTAGGTGTCTCAGCGCGCCCCACTGACACTTTTCGGATCGGCGCAGACTTCATGTTCGGATACAACGACAATTCCTTTACGCGGATAAGCCCCCGGCAAATCCAAAGCTACAAGGTTCACGCGACCTACACGCCGAAGCAATGGGCGACCATCGTTGGCGCGATCGACATTCACGAAAACCGCGACAATGTGCTCACCGTAAACAATCTGGAGCACGGCAGGACCTATAGTTTCGACGCGACTCTGGCGCCCAGTTCGCGTTTGTGGGTTGATTTCGGCTACAGCTACATGGACATCTCTATCCAGACTGACATTTGTTTTGCCGAGCCAGGCTCAACTGTATTCACAACTCCGTGCCCTGTGGCGGGAGCTACCGGTCCGCTGGGAGCGCTTTCGTTCTACACGAACACGGATCATTTCGCCTATGGCCACATGATGTGGAAGCCCGTTAAGCGCGTTACCGCTGCTCTGGGATACTCGGGAACCATCGCTCGCGGGAATACCCTCTTCCTGAACGCTCTTCAGCCCACCGGCCCACTCGATTTCAACTATTTCAAACCTTCCGCCAGCCTGACGATTGACGTCTATCGCGGGCTGAGTTACAAGACCGCGTGGAACTACTACGGATATAACGATCACGGGGTGGCTAATCCAACCGGGCTGGCACCGCTTCCCCTGCAGGATTTCAACGGGAACAACATCACGTTCTCAGTACGATATTTGTTCTAGGTTTCGTAGGAGAGACAGAACGAGCGTGTGGTACGGTTCGCCATATCAAGGAGGCTGGTCAGATGAATTTGTCGCTTCGGATTGGTAATGCATTGTTCTTGGCAGTTGCATTTCTGTTTGCATTCAGTGGCGTCGCGCGCGCGGATGATGCAGCGAGCCTCTATAAGACCAAGTGTGCCGTGTGTCACGCGCCAGATGGAAGCGGCAGTTCAACAATGGGCAAAAAGTTGGGCGCGAAAGACCTGCGGTCGGATGAAGTCCAGAAAAAATTGGACGCGGATCTGAATGGCGTCATCACCAACGGCATGGGCAAGACGATGCCGGCATACAAGGACAAGCTGACCGACGATCAGATCAAACAGCTGGTAGTTTTCATCCGCGACCTGGGAAAAAAGAAGTAGGGTTTTCGGGTGGCCAAAAGAAGAGCTTGCCCGAGCGCGAGGACGCTTTGTGACTCAAATTCTCATTTCTCAAATCATTCTTGGCATCGTACTCGCCTGCATCTTTTTAATTCGGCCCTCCGTAACCAAGGCCACGGGGTGGAAAATCGTCGCTTTCATTGGGTTGTGCGTTCTTCCGGCTCTTTGCATTGTCGGAGGGATGAACATCCACATGCAGCGCTCCGAGCAAACACGATTTTGCACCTCCTGTCATGCCATGGCTCCCTACGCCCGCAGCCTTTATGTCGATGACCCCAGTTATATTCCCGCGCAGCACTTTCAGAACCACAGGGTTCCGGCGGATATGGCCTGTTACGCGTGTCACGCCGATTACTCCATATACGGGCCCCTAAAAGACAAGATGCGGGGCTTGACGCGCATTTATATGCAGTACGTGAGTACACCCCCGGCCACCATTTGGATTCCGGGCGGATACGACAATAACCAGTGTCTGCACTGCCATGCGGGCGCTCGCGACTTTGAGGAGAATGCCATCCACAGCGCCGCCATGGATGCACTCAAATCGAATCAGATGTCGTGCGTTTCGAGCGGGTGTCACGACACGGTGCACAACGTGACCGCGCTTGATCATGTAAAATTCTGGAGGCCCGGCCAATGACATTCCGGAATCTTGAATTCAAGTGGTTGCTTCGAATTTCTAGCGCTCTAATCATCTTGGGACTGGTCGTAGAAATAGCAAGTCTTTTGTGGTTTCATCCGCTCTCGTTTGTGCTCTTCACCTTCGTGGGGGCATCTTTAATCGGGCTGGGAATTGTGGTCTACCTGGCATCTCTGGTCTTCGTTGCGTCCTCCGGGGCCGAGAAGCACGGGTAAAGTGCCGGGCCGCCCGTTTTTTCCGTCTCTGTCGCGCTCGGTCACGCATACGCCAACCGAGCGAGGATTCAATTAAGCAAGGGCTTGCCGGAGGCATTCTGCCAAGTCGCCGATGAAGCGATGAACCGACACCTCCGCGATGCGGTGGCCGGCTATCGCGTTCATGGCTTTTCCCACGGCGCCGAATGGTGGTTCGTAAAGTCCCGAAAAATCCAGCTGCGTTTCTGTAGCGGTCAGCGGGTAGACTGAAAGCTCGGCCCTCATGAGCGGGAACAAGCGTGGCATGGCCGCAGCCTCCCATTCCGGGAGCAACCGGGTGGCGGGATTCGCCACGGCACCACGGACCTGCTCCTCGACGCTCTTGACGGAAATCTTGATATCGGTCTTGACTCCAATACCGCCAACGTCGACGTGCAGCTCAGCGGCGATCGATTGCGCTCGGGAAGCGGCCACCTTCGTAGCCGACTAGACCACGGCGCCTGCGTCCTGCTTCAACACGTCGCAGACGCGCTCGTAGGGATGGTTCACGTAGTCGTAGCAGCGAATCTCACGCCCTTTGCTCATCTAGATCGTTCCGTTCAGATTGACAAACTGACTTCGAAACCTGTCTACGTTACATGGCTTAGAATTGAGAATCATGGAATTCAGCTGGCGGAGAGGCTTTCGAGTCCTGTCTTATCGCGCACGATGAGCGTCGAGCCTTTGACTTCCAATAGCTGTTTCTTCTTGAATTCAGTAAATAGCCTTGTTACGGTCTCGCGGGACGTTCCTATCATTTGGGCGATTTCCTCGTGAGTCAGCGTCAATTTCGCGCTGGTTTCCTCTTTTCCTTTGCCATGGCTGGCGCACCAATCCAGGAGAAACCGAGCGAGTTTTTCTCCCGCGGAGTGCGCGAGCCCAATGGAGCGCATTTCAGCGATGGCGGCGTGATAGGTTTCGCCCAATTGCTGGGCCACGCGAAGAGCTGCCTCCCCATGGTCGCGAAGAAAATTTAGAAAATCAGTCCGCGAGATAAAATTCGCCTGCGCCGGCTCAACCACGTCTGCCGTGAGTTCGTACGGCTTGCCGGTGATGGTTGCCGGCAAACCCAGCACTTCTCCGGGATCGGCAATCCTGACGATCAGCGTTTTCCCGTCGATTGACGATGTTGAAAGCTTCACGCGCCCATTGCACAGAATGAACACTCCGCGCGCCGTTTGTCCTTCGACGAAGAGCGTTGCACCCTTTGGATAAGAAGAAGCCGACGTGATGGCGGAAAGACGTTGCAGCGCCGGTGGTGAAAGATTACAAAAAACTCGCTCTTGCAGATGCGGGCAAGTAAGGCAGTTCTCGATTATTTCGAGGCCGTAAGGGGCGCGCATATAGGAACCGCGCCCCATTGTACACCCGTTGCGTCGCGGGACGATTCTGAAGCCACTGGTGCTCTCATTCGGCATTGGTCGATCCTTACTTCGTGTGAGTGTGCCTCGAATTTTCGCTTTCGAAAGTGACAAGGGTCACGTGCGCACGTGATGCAGGTCACGTCGCGGCCATCGGCGAACGCGGATAGTCGAGAGTAGGTGGCGACTCCGCCGGTGCAGAGCAATTGCGATATCATTGTGATCGCTCGGTGGTGCGGCCACAGGCGCTGTACTCCAAAGGGTGGTGATCTCTATGGCTTCAGCTTCCGCAGGATCGGCAATCCCCTCTGAATCCAGGCAACCACTGTCCTCCGAAGAACTGCGCAAGATGCATGCGTATTGGCGGGCAGCAAATTATGTATCGGTCGGGCAAATCTATCTTCTGAAGAATCCTCTTCTGCGCGAACCGCTGAAGCTCGAAGACATCAAACCCCGCCTTCTCGGACACTGGGGCACGACGCCCGGATTGAACTTCATCTATGTTCACTTCAATCGCCTGATCAAGAAGCACGATCTAAATGTCATCTATATCGCCGGGCCTGGACATGGAGGACCGGGCCTGGTGGGAAACACATTTCTAGAAGGCACATATAGCGAGTTCTATCCTCACATTTCACAGACAGAAGACGGCATGCGGAAGCTGTTCAAGCAATTCTCATTCCCTGGCGGCATTCCGAGCCATGTCGCTCCCGAGACACCGGGCTCGATTCATGAGGGCGGCGAACTGGGCTATTCGATTGCGCACGCCTACGGGGCCGCGTTTGATAATCCGGACCTCCTGGTTTGCTGCGTGGTAGGTGACGGCGAAGCGGAAACAGGCCCGCTGGCCGCGAGTTGGCATTCGAACAAGTTCCTGAATCCGGCACGCGACGGCGCTGTTCTTCCCGTCCTGCACCTGAACGGTTACAAGATTGCTAACCCAACCGTGCTTGGGCGCATGGATGACGTTCAGTTAACTCATCTTTTCACAGGGTACGGATACAAGCCATATTTTGTGGAAGGCCGCGAACCGCAGAGCATGCACCAACTGATGGCGCATACGCTCGACACCGTGCTTCAAGAAATCCACTCGATTCAGCGCAACGCGCGCGCTGGCAAATCCACGGGCTTGCCTGAATGGCCGATGATTATTCTTCGAACGCCGAAAGGATGGACGGGGCCGAGAATGGTCGATGGGAAACCGGTCGAAGACACCTGGCGGGCACACCAAGTTCCGATTACAGACTTCGCGTCACGTCCTGGTCATTTGAAAATCCTGGAAGATTGGATGAAGAGCTACAAGCCCGAAGAGCTCTTCGATGAAACAGGCAAGCTGGTTCCGGAATTGAGGGAGCTCGCGCCCGAGGGCACCCGCAGAATGGGAGCGAACCCGCATGCCAATGGCGGGTTGTTACTAAAAGACCTGGTCCTTCCGGATTTCCGCGATTACGCGGTCGATGTTGCGAAACCTGGGACAAAGTTCGTGGAAGGGACTCGTGTACTTGGAAAATTCTTGCGCGACATAATGAAACTGAATGCCGGCTCCAAAAACTTTCGCGTATGGGGACCCGACGAGACTGCATCGAACCGCCTGGATGCATTGTACGAGGCAACCGACAAAGTCTTCATGGAACCGATTCTGGCGACTGACGAGTACCTTTCAGCCGATGGCCGGGTGATGGAAGTCCTCAGCGAGCATATGTGCCAGGGCTGGCTGGAAGGCTATCTTTTGACGGGGCGGCACGGCTTTTTCTCCTGCTATGAAGCGTTCATTCACATTGTGGATTCTATGTTCAATCAGCATGCGAAATGGCTGAAGGTAACGCGAAAGATTCCGTGGCGACGTCCGATCGCTTCTTTGAATTACCTGCTCACGTCGCACGTCTGGCGGCAGGACCACAACGGTTTCACACACCAAGACCCCGGCTTCATCGACCACGTGATCAACAAGAAGGCTGACATCGTCCGCGTGTACTTGCCTCCCGACGCGAACGCGCTACTTTCTGTTGCAGATCATTGCCTGCGCAGCCGCAACTACGTGAATGTGATTGTCGCCGGCAAGCAACCCGCGTTGCAGTGGCTTGACATGGAAAGCGCCATCGAGCATTGCACGACAGGAATCGGGATTTGGGAATGGGCGTGTACCGACCAAGGGGCAGAGCCGGATGTCGTCATGGCCTGCGCTGGGGACATTCCAACTCTGGAGACACTCGCGGCAGTCGATTTGCTTCGTCAACACTTCCCAGACATCAAGATCCGCGTGGTCAATGTGGTGGACTTGATGACGATCCAGTCCCCAACCGAACACCCACACGGTATTTCTGACCGCGACTTCGACTCGATGTTCACAACGGACAAGCCCGTCATATTCGCCTATCACGGCTATCCGTGGCTGATCCACCGCCTTACTTACCGCCGCACGAACCACGACAATCTTCACGTCCGCGGATACAAAGAGGAAGGAACAACAACCACTCCTTTCGATATGACCGTACTGAACGATTTGGATCGATTTCACCTTGCAGGCGACGTCGTCGACCGCGTTCCGCGCTTAGAACGCATTGGCGCGCATTTCAAGCATTTCCTTCGGGAGAAGTTGGTTCACCACAAGGAATACATTTGCGAGCACGGAGACGACCTTCCGGAAATCCGCGATTGGAAGTGGCCCTATTAAGCAATGAAAATACTGGTGCTCAATTCCGGTTCGAGCAGCCAGAAAATGTCTCTCTATCACATCGCAAACGCAGTCCCAATATCTCCGCCTGCGCCCATTTGGAAGGGGAAAGTCGAATGGAGCGGTGAGCAAGCAGAGGTGCGTGTTCAAGCATCTGGGGGCAGAAAGCTCAAAACGCACACTACGATTAGATCGCGCCAGCAAGGGATTGATTTGCTGCTCGACAGGCTGAGCTCCGGCAAGATGCGTGTCATTTCCAGTTCTTCCGGGATTGATGTCGTGGGCCACCGCATCGTGAACGGGGGCCAGAAATATGAGAGGCCGACTGTAATCACTTCTGGCGTCAAGGCCGCCATAGTGAGGATGTCTGCGTTTGCTCCGCTGCATAATCGCGTCGAGATGGACGGGATCGAGATCGTCGAGAAGCGATTTGGAACTGTTCCGCAGGTGGCCGTGTTTGACACCGGCTTTCATAGCCGGTTGCCCGAATCCGCATTTGTGTATCCCGGACCTTACGAATGGCTCGCGCGCGGCATTCGCCGCTATGGCTTCCACGGGATCAATCATCAGTATTGTGCCGGGCGCACCGCTCAACTCCTCGGCAAGAAACTATCCGCGCTTAAGCTGGTGACTTGCCACCTTGGGAACGGTTGCTCTTTGGCTGCGATCCGAAATGGCCACAGCGTGGACACAACAATGGGCTTCACTCCTCTGGAAGGACTCATGATGGGTACTCGCTCCGGCTCAGTTGACCCGGGCATCCTCACTTACTTGATGCGTGGAAGCAAACTTACTGGGGAAGATTTGGATCAATTGCTGAACACAAAATCCGGCCTGCTGGGAATCTCAGGTGTCTCCAGTGACATGCGGCAAATCGTGGCCGCAATGAAAGAAGGTCACACGCGCGCCAAGCTTGCCTTCCAGATATTTGTTCATCGGCTTGTTTCCTCTATTGGCGCAATGATTTCGGTTCTGGGCGGAATGGATGCTTTGGTTTTCACCGCTGGAATTGGCGAAAATTCGCCGGAAGTGCGGGCGGCAGCTTGCGCCAACTTCGGATATCTCGGTCTTAAACTCGATTCGCAAAAGAATCGGCGGCCCGCGGCCGATCACGAAATCTCCACTCGCAATTCTGCCGTCCGCGTCCTAATCATTCGCGCGCAGGAAGATTGGGCGATTGCAAGGGATTGCTGGAAGCTTGTTTCTCGTCGCTGACCGCAAACCCTAAATCAAGCCGCAGCCTTGGCAAGAAGAGCCTTTTTGTTTGTGTAGGCCTTACTCAGCTTGATCTCGAGCAGACCACCATGCGCTCTTAGCTTCACGGTGGATGGCTCGATTTCGTCTGCCAAAGAAAGAACTTGATAAGTTGCCGTTGGCCCCATCGTCGAATTCGAGTCCGCGTACCCCATAACGATCAAGCGATGCGGTTCCACGCAAACCTCAATATCTCTTTCGCTAAGCGAGGAACGGCATATTGAGACGTTAACGCCATCTTCCGACTTCAAAACTCCACAGCTAAGAGGCTTGAGGATTTCACTCTCGGCCAGAGACCAGTTTTTGCGATCACAGCCTGGCTGGCGCCCCGCACGTTCATAAATTTCGTACGCGCGCTTTGCTACTGCGTCCGAAATGGATTTACGACACTCCGTTGCATCTCGAATTCTCACATTGGTGGTCGGCCCTTCGCCGGATTCCGCAGTTAGTGGCTTATCCGTCATCGTTTTTCCTCTTTGCTCCGTCCACTTCACCGTTCAAGGCGTTTGTAGCAGCAGGGCTCACTGGGATGCGATGATCTGCGTCACTGGTGACTGTGACGCGCGTCACGGAACACAAATGATTGGTTACACGCAGTTATGACGAAGATGCAAGCTAAAGACTTAGAGTGTAAGCGTGATGAATTGTTAGAAATCGGTCAGGACCTTGAACGGCAAGGCAACGCGCACGGCATTCAAGACGGCTAGGAGGTCAATCGCTTCCTGCGCGATCGCTCCGCCGACCGGCGGGAGATAACCCAGGGCAGCCACGAGCATTCCCACTACGCTGAGCGCCATGCCGCCAATCGCGCTCTCCAGTGCGATACGCCGCATCCGGCGGCCGATATGAATCAGTTCATCTATCTTCCCCAGCGAAGTCTCCATCACGACCGCGTCAGCAGCTTCTGAAGTGATGTCGCTGCTTAAACCGAAGGCCACACCCACAGTCGCTGCCTGCATCGCCGGCGCATCATTGATTCCATCGCCAACAAAGAGCGTCTTCTGCCGCCTCGCCGCTTCGCGCACAATTTCGACTTTTTCTTCCGGGCTCTTCGCCGAATGCATTTCCTTGATTCCGACGATCCCGGCCAGATAACGGACTTCCGATTCCCGGTCTCCGGAGACGAGCATCACTTTGCTGATCGCGTGACGCGGTTTCAAATGCTCCAGGAAAAGACGGCTGTCCTTGCGCGGTGCGTCGTGGAAGTGAAACGCCGCCGCAAAATTGCCATCGAGAAATACCAAGCATTCCAGTCCAGGTGCAACCGGGGGTAGTTTTCCCTTCTCTACCGCGACTTTGTTCCTCCCGGTGATCAGGACTTGTCGACCTCCCACCGTCCCCCGCAATCCTTGGCCCGGGCGCTCGCTGATTTCCGAAGCGGATTCACTTCGCAGTCCCTCTGACTGGGCAGCATCAAGAATGGCCATCGCGAGCGGATGCTTCGAATAAACCTCCAAGCTAGCCGCTAGCCCAAGAACATCCCTGCGTTGATAACCATTCGCGCACCATATTTCAGACAGTTTTGGTTTTCCGTATGTAAGCGTTCCCGTCTTGTCGAAAATCAGAGTCCGGCATCGGTCAATCTCCTCCAGCACGCCAGGATTCTTGATGATGATTCCGCGGCGCGCCGAAAGGGAAATGGCTCCGATCACCGCAACGGGAATCGCAATCAGCAACGGGCAAGGCGTCGCGACAACCAATACGGCGAGAAAACGATGGGATTCCTGCGTCAACGCCCACGTGGCGATGGCGAGAAGAAGCGCGATCGGCGTGTACCACGCGCCCAGTTTGTCGCCCAGGCGCCTGAGTTTTGGTCGCTTCTGCTCTGTTTCCTGCATTACGCGCATGATGGTCGCGTATCGGGAATCCACCGCCAACTTTTCGGCTCGAATCGTCAAAGCCGAATCGCCATTGATCGCGCCGGAGAGCACCAGCGAGCCAGGAGTTTTCGAGATTTCGAATGGCTCGCCCGTCAAATACGCCTCATCCATCTTCCCGTGGCCTTCGATGACTGCGCCGTCTACCGGGCAAATTTCATGCGGGAATACAACTAAGACATCTCCGACCGCGACAGCGTCGAGCGGCACGTCAGAGAAATTCGAGCCTGTCTTGCGGTGCGCAGTCTGAGGAATGCGTTTGGCCAACGTATCGAGCACGGACGATGCGCGCCGGGACGCAAACTCCTCGAGCGCCGTGCCTCCCGAAAGCATCAGCACGACGATCACGCCAACCAGGTATTCTCCAAGCAGGACCGCCGTAACGATCGAGATTCCCGCGAGCAAATCCGAGCCAAATTCCCGTGCGAGCGCCTTCTTCGTCAACGTGACAACCAGGGGAATGCCGCCGAAGATCAGGACGGCAATGAGCGGAGCAAGATAAATTGTCCGAGTGGTCCCTAGGGCATAGCGAAGGATCAGATGAAGAGAAATGGCACAGATGGTCAGAACGGAAATCGCCGGCGCCCCGGCCCAGCGAGCAAACAGCGCTCTTACAGAACACCCGGGACCGGGCGCCGCGCGCATATCTCTCTTTAGCGCAAATTCTCTCTCGACTTTGGAGACCGAACTCACGATTCGATGAGTTCTCCCGCCTACGCTACCCTCGAATGACCTCCACTGAGCAATGGGCGTGCAGTGCCACTGATTCCGAGACGCTTCCCATGAGTATACGGTCCATCCCGCGACGCCCATACGAGCCAAGAACAATTAAGTCCGCGTCCCATTGCTTCGCTTGAGCAAGCAAGACAATCCGCGGATCTCCGTCTGGCGTCGTTTCCCCCGCGAGGATTTTGATCCCCGCTGCTTCGAGCGTCTTTTGCGCCTCAACGACGGCTTCGTGCGCACTGCTACGAACTTCACTCCACATCTCTTCAAGGAGGCTCGTCGGATAAACAGCGGACGACGACGAAATCATCAGCTCATTTCCCGGCACGAGCAACTGGACCGCACTGATGATCTTGACCTGGCTGCCCGCCGGCCAGGGACGATTCGCCACTGATTTCGCGGCAAGCGAGGCACCGTCGGATCCATCCGTGCCAAGCAATATTTTCATTCCCTGGCGTGAAGAAGATTCGTGAATTCCTCGGCGGACAACTTCAACGGAACACGGCGCCGTACGAAGCACTGCCTGCGCAACGCTGCCCAGTAGAAATCGAGAGAGGGCACCCTGACCATGCGAGCCGACCATGACAAAGTCAGCTCCCCATTCCTTGGCGTATTGCACGACGGCCTTTCGCGGGAAGCCAACCAAAACGTCCGTGCTCGTTTCGTGCCCGGCACGAACTAATTTTTCAGCCGCTGTGGCGACGAAAGCTTGCCCGTAGCGTTTTTCTTCATCGATCATCGCCAACGACCGCCCCATGCCCAAAACATCCACGATATGAAGAACGCAAAACCTCGTTCCGGAGGGCCATGGGCGGGCAGCAGCCTCGGCGATCACGTTTTGTGAGGCACTCGACGAATCGATTGCCAGTAAAATTTTCATCCTGCACCTCTCATCGACGACTATTTGAACCCTCCGTGAACCTCACCAAGAATTGCACGTCCATAGACATAGTCTTGCAACGCGGAGGTCCACCCACCGTGACAGACGTCACGTTGGCTCGTGACGCGTAAACGTAGTCTAATGCCTGTAATGGAGTGCAGGGTCAGCGCCGATGTGAGAAGCTCACAGCTTCAGAAGTTCGCTCCTCGCTGGAAGTGAACTAACCGCAAACCCTCCGCCGCTTGCGTGCTCTTGCTCTCAGGAGCAAACCGCAGCAATAAGCCTTCGGGCGACGTCCAGATGATGAACGCAGGATGTAGCGGGACTTTCAATTTGAATTTGTCCGCGATCGGCCGATCTTCTACGCCATCATCACATCCATGAATCTCGATTGCGTTCATTCTGCGCGCAATGCCTCGATCGGGTCCAGATAGGCAGCTTTCCGGGCCGGATAGTAGCCGAAACTAATCCCCACCAATCCCGAGAAGAAAACCGCCAGCGCTACTCCGCCGATGCTGACGACAGTGTTCCAATGCGCCAAACGCGAAATGATCATGGATGGGGCGATGCCAACTATAATTCCGGCGCATCCACCGGCGATTGATAGAGCGACACTCTCCACCAGGAATTGCGTCAGAATGTCGCGTGTTTTCGCGCCAACGGCCTGCCGCAGTCCAATTTCCCGGGTCCGTTCCCGAACGGAAACCAGCATGATGTTCATGATGCCGATGCCGCCGACGATCAGCGAAACTGAAGCTACAGCCGCAAGCATAATGGACATAATGCTCGACGATGCCTCTTGGGCAGCGAAAATCTCTTGCAAGTTGCGGATGGGAAAATCGTCATCTTCCGCGGGCATGAGGTGATGTCGCTGCCGCAAAAGCGCTTTCGTCTCATCCTGCGCCACCTGAATCTGGTTGCCGCTCTTCGCCTCCATCATGATGGCATCCACGGCATCGGCATTCGCGGACTTGATACCGATGACCTTTCGTTTGGCGGTGGAAATGGGCAAAAGAATGACATCGTCTTGATCCTGCCCGGTCGCCGATTGCCCCTTTGGTTCGAGAACGCCCACCACGGTGAACGGCACATTTTTGATGCGAATCGACTGGCCGACCGGATCAATGTTGCCAAAGAGATTTGTGACTACAGTTTTGCCGAGCACGGCCACTTTAATCGATGTTGGACCCAAATGGACCCAATTCAGGTGAGAATGAAGTTGCGTAAGTGATTCAAAAGAATGGTCGGGGCGAAAGGATTTGAACCTTCGACCTCCTGGTCCCGAACCAGGCGCGCTAGCCAGGCTGCGCTACGCCCCGACTGCTGGGGAAAACGACTGAAGGAAGTTTACAGTGCCTTGCGCGGAACTGCAACCAAGGCCGCCGGACGCGACTCTTGCCGCATCGTATCCGTAAGAAACCCGTCGTACTACATTGATGGAAGCAGCACCTGGGCGCGTATTCTACGTCACGCCCACAAAATAAATGCGCGTGACATTGCGGGACACGCGCGCACGGGATCCCCGGCGCGTGATTTAAATTCCCGGCAAATTCATTCGGCATGCAGAGCGCGCGTCAGCAGGCCTGAGATTGCGCTTTGGCCGGCTCGGGCAAAAGAATCAGCCGCGCGTCAGTGATGGATGGAATCGCGCGGATTTTTCCGAGGATGGAAGCATCCACGATTCCATCGAGGCGAACCAGCGCCACCGCTTCCGCGCCGTGCACCGGTTCGCGGCGTCCCAAGGCAAATGTAGCGATGTTCACGCCCAGGCTGCCGAGCGCCGTGCCGATGGCTCCGATCACTCCCGGAACGTCGCGGTTGCGAATCAGAAGCAAAGTGCCTTCCAGCGGAGTTTCGAGGCTGATGCCGTCGAGCGACAAAATGCGCGCGCCTCCATCCTGACCGACGGTACCTTCGACGGTGAGTTCGTGTCCGCCCACGGTGACGGCAACTTCGACCGTGTTCGGATATCCGCGCTCGCGCCGCCTCGTGGTTTCTTCCACAGTCAATCCACGCGCCGCGGCCATCGCCGCGGCATTCACCAGATTCACTTTTTCATCCAGCACGGCATTCAGCACGCCGATCAAGACCGCGCTGCGCACCACGTGCGATCCAATTTCCGCGGGCTCGCCCGCGTAGCGGATGCGAATGCGCCCGAAACTCTGGGAAAGCGCGGCTTGCGCCACCAGCGCTCCCAGGCATTCGCCCAATTCCAGATAAGGGCGCAGGCGGCGGTATTGCTCGGCGGAAAGCGCCGGCAAATTGACGGAATTGCGGATCACTCCGTCGGTCAGATAATCGCGCACCTGGTGGGCAATCGCCGTGCCCACTTCTTCCTGCGCTTCGGCCGTGGACCCGGCGATATGCGGAGTGGCAATCACGTTGGGCAAGCCGATCAGCGGAGAATTTTTCGGCGGCTCGACGGCAAACGTATCCAGGCCCGCACCGGCCAGTTGCCCGGACTTCAAGGCCTCGGCCAGCGCTGCTTCGTCAATCAATTCGCCGCGCGCGCAATTAATCAGCCGCGCGCCGCGCTTCATCAGCGCTAGGCGCTCGGCATTGATCATTTTGTCGGTCGAGGGACTGAGCGAAGTGTGCAGCGACACCACATCCGAGCGGCGTAATAAATCCTCGAGCGGCACAAGCTCCACTTCGAATTCGGCGGCAGCCGCGGGGGTCACATAGGGATCGTGCGCCAGCACTTTCATTTCCAGAGCCTGAGCGCGCCGCGCCACTTCCGTTCCCACGCGTCCGAAACCCACCAGGCCAAGAGTCTTTCCGCGCAATTCCGTGCCGGACGCCGAGGATTTTTCCCATTTTCCGGAATGAATGGAAGCGTTCGATTGCGGGACCGAGCGCGCCATGGCCAGCATCAGCGCGAAAGTATGTTCGGCGACGCTGACGGAGTTTCCTCCCGGCGTATTCATCACCAACACGCCGCGCCGCGTGGCTGCTTCGATATCCACATTGTCCACGCCCACGCCCGCGCGTCCCACCACGCGGAGCCGCGGAGCAGCCTCGAGCAGCGCTGCCGTGACCTTGGTTGCGCTGCGCACCACCAGCCCGTCGGCGTTGGCGATTTCGCTCGGAAGCGAGGCCGGCGTTGGAGTCACTATTTCCCATCCCGTTTCGCGGAGCAGAGCGAGTCCGCGTTCACTAATTTTGTCTGCGACGATAATTTTCATACTTCTAAGCGTAACGACCGGACGCGCGCGTGTCAAATACGGTTTTTGCATCAAAATGATATGTTATTCTGATTCATCAGAGAGGCGGCGAAATGGGCTACATCGAACGCATTCAAGCGGACCTCACGGCAGCCATGAAGGAAAAAGATGAGCTGCGACTGAGCGTGCTGCGCATGATGAAATCCGCGCTCAAGCACAAGGAAATCGAAAAAGTGCGAGCGCTGGAAGATTTGGAATCGCTGCAGGTGCTGCAGACCCTGGTCAAGCAGCGCCGCGAATCCGTCGATCAATTCACCAAGGGCGGACGTCCGGACCTCGCGGAAAAAGAAGCGAAAGAGATTGCCATCATCGAAAATTATCTTCCCGCCGCTCCCAGCGACGCGGAAATGCATCGCGCGGTCGAAGAAGCCATCTCCGAGACGGGGGCCGATTCGCTGAAACAAATGGGCGCGGTGGTGAAAGCAGCGCGCGCGAAGCTCGAAGGCAAATCGGTGGACGGCAAGGCGCTCAGCGAGCGGGTGCGGGAGCGGCTCGCCGGAAAATCCTGAGGCAGGCGTTCCGGGTTTCGAATCGCCTTTCTAGCTGACCCCCAGTGAATAGATTGCTCGCTCCACATGCGTTGTATCGCGGCTCGCTTGCGTCATCTTCCACCGGATTTCGTCAGTGCATACCGCGTGAATTCCACCTCACGGCTTGGACTGCTTCAAAATCGCACTGGAGTTTTCGTCCTGGGCAATTTCCGCCAGGAAGGTTTTCACTTCCGCCAGTTTGTCGGTGGGCACTTGTATATCCTTGATGATGTAGGTGCGCTTGTATTCCAGCTTGTTCCCGGTCACGGTCATATGACTCTGGTAGGACCCGTACGGGCATTCGACGCTCACGGGTTCGGGAAGCTCATCCACCACGTATCCCGCCGGCAACGTAAAATCAAAAACATCGTCCTGCCGGGTGGTTTCTCCGAAATCGATGGGATACTTTCGCGGTTTGCCGGAGAGAATAGCCCAGCTTTTCTCGCCCACCACGCGCGGCTTTAGGATCAGCAAATCTCCCGCGGATTTTGCGTATCCATTGACGTTTACGGAATAGGTGAGCAGCATGTTCTGGTCGAACTGGTCGAGATTTCCGATCGAGGCATGGGTGAGGGAAAAATTACCCAAAAAGTTACCGAGGAATCCTTCGATGATTTTCGCGCGTTGGGCAGGAGGCGTTTGCAGAAATTGCGCGCGCTTGAGTTCCGCCGGCCCTCCCCAACTGAGTTCCCGGAAATCTCCCGTGAGGTCGCCGGAAGAGCTGAGAGTGAAGGACGCCATGCGCAAAAGCCGGTTTGTGGCGGGAGGAAGCAGCGGCACATGCTCGAGTGTTCCGCCTTCGGGCGTCACCACCAGCGCATATCCGGCTTGTTCTTCCGAGGGCAAATAGCCGAGCGGCACGTAGGGGTCGGTGGGGTCGAAGAAAAGCAGGCGCCCGAGCTTGGGATCGTTGACAACCGCGAACAATCCGCCATCCTGCACGCTATCGGGCAGGTGAATGGCCACAATGGAATGGTCGAATTCGACCATCGGAAATTGGGGCACCACAGTGCCGCGCTGGGAATCAATCATGACGTTGTATGAATCCACGCCGATCACTTTCAGCATGGTATTCAGCAGTGTGGCTTTGTCCTTGCAATCGCCGTAACCGTTGGCAAGCACGTCACCCGCGGCATGCGGTTGCATTCCGCCGATCCCGACTTCAATGGCCGCGTAGCGAATTTGCTGCTGCGTATAGGAAGTCAGTGCCTGTATTTTCGACAGCAGATCGGGCTTTCCGGCGGTGAGTTCCGCGACTTTCTGCTCGATGGCGGGCGTGGCTATGCGCCGCGAAGCGATGAGTCCTGAGTACCAAACTCCGATATCCTGCCAGCTTCCGGTGGTTTTCTCGCGCATGGCCGGATCACGCGGATAAAATTTTATGTCCATGTGACCGGCAACCGAATTCCTCGTCGGCATCTGGGGTTCGATTTCAATGGCCGGTTGATCGGTCACTTCCCAAATATATTCATTGGACGACGGAGTCTGGGGCTTCTGCTCCGGCGCATTGGCCCACAGCGTGCTGAATTCCCAACCCGAAGGGAGTTGCAAAGTGAGGCGCGCACGATGCACCGGTATCGTCTCCTGAAAATACCAGGAATTTTCGAGCAGAAAGGGCCTCATTTTCTGAATCACTTCGTAACCCACCACGCTTCCCACATTCGCTTCCGGAATGGGGAGAACTTTAAGTCTGCTGTCGCTGAACACTTCATAGCTGGTCAAAGTGTGCTCGAACGCGTCCTTTTCCTTAACCTCAAGTTCCTGCCCGCCGGGCGTGATGGTCCAGGCCTTAAAAAAGGAAATCTTGGTCTGGTTGTCGAAGTAAACGCTCGCATATCCGTAGTCCTCACGGGACTCCGGGCGCAGCAGTTTATAGACGCAGCGCTCGTGTCTTTCCACGTCGCCATTATCTTTGACCACGATTTCCTGATCATCGAGAAGTGTCACAGCCACGGCGTCCTTCGGGTAATCCGGCAATTTCTCGCGGGCTGCTTCGCGCATCCAGTCCGGAGCGCTATCGGCGCGAGCGGGGTGAGGCGCGACAAATATCGCCGCGGCCGCCAGCAGCAGAACGATCCCGGCGCCTTTAATTATTCTTGGCCGTGACTGCCGAATCGAAAACAATTTGAGCGCTGTCATCGGATTTCACCGTATTGAAGAAGGAGCGGAGAGCTGGATAATATTTCTTATCAAATCCGATCTCTTTGATCACCAGGCGGCGTTTTACTTCAGCCGTGCCGCCTTGCTGGCTGACGGAAAGCCCGTAGGAAATGACCTGCTGCGTTTCCGGGACAGCGGCCGGAACCGTTTCCACTTTATATCCATCGGGGCCTTGCCACTTCACATCATCGCTGTGCTCGGATGGATAGGAAAAATAAATGGTATTGGAACGCGTCTCCGGCACGAAGGCGTTGGCATAAGTCACTGCGAAAATGGTTGCCGGCACCAACATGCGGTGACCCACGATGCTTCCCACGGTTCCGATCTTGACCGTGCCTTCGGCGTGGAGCGGCACGGATGGATCTTCCCAATGATCGAGCTTGGTCAAATTGAAGATGGACCCGCCGGGTAGCCAGTCGCGGATTTCATCCTCGACGACTTTTTTGCGCCCGGTTTCATCCGCGTGGCGATTGTCCTCCCGCAGATGCGCGGCCTGCTGCCCGTTGAAATCCACCTGCACGGTGCCGCTGGCTTGCCCGTTTGCGTCCAGGTGCAAATCGGCGGTGCGGGAGAGGCTGGCATTCGAAGAAGGCGCGGGGGGCACGGAAATGATATCGCCGCCCTGTTTTTTCAAGCGCAGACCCTTCGTGTCAGTCTCATACCAGGGGAGAACTCCGAAAGGATAGTAGCTGGCGGCGGGATCGAGATAATATTCCTTGCCTCCCGCGTTGACCCAAACGATATCGTCATTGGCAATCTGATCCGAGTCCTGCATTGTGGGATAGAAAAAATCCGTATTTCGCGGCGCGATGAAAACTTCGGTGGCATCAAAACCGGCGGCACGCGCAAGCCCCACGAACAGGTAATTGATTTCCCGCGGATTCCCATAGCCGTGTTTGAGCACATCTTCCACATTCGAATTTTTCTTGACGCCTTCTTCCTTTATTTCGACCGCGGTTTTTTCCGGCTCCATGGCCAGGTCCTTGATTTGCTGGACCCGGGCGGCTATTTTTCGCAATTTGGTTTCGGGAGAGTCGCCGGGGCTGGTGATGCGAGCCACCTCTTCGGAAAGAGCTTTTTTCTTATCGATAAAGTGATCGAGTGTCTCGTTCCACTTTTTCCCGATGCGATTCCAGTAATGATCCGCGGTCTCCGAGGCCGGCTCGTCGGTATCGCGATAATAAAATTCCACGCGCGCTTCGAGCACCTGCCGCGGCAGCATCAGCGGCTCATCCACGATTCCGGGAAAGTCATGCACCAGCATGGTGTAGGAGCCGTCGGTCTGCTTGGCCGGGGCGGCGTCCTTCGGCAAGCCAAATTGGCGGTACACCAGAGGGTAATCCGACTCCGGATAGGGAATGATGGTGAAACGGGCATCGCGCGTGTAGAGTTCGCTGGAGATCGTCCAGTCCATGCTATGGAGATAGTGAGGCTGGAATTGCAGCCGGTATTTGTATTCGATGATGCAACCGGGCCGCACATCAGGAAGCGTGAAAGTCTTGGCCAGGAATTTATAACCGCTGGCCTTGACGATGGATTTTTCGAATGTTTTCCCCTGGAATTCTACGATGGAGCCGTCTGGTTCGATGGTCCGCGCGCGGACATCTTTGACGTCGCTGAATTGCTTGAGGAAGGGAATCTCCACGTCTCCCTGGTCCTGCACCCCCTGTTGATTGAAGATCTTGACGCGGATGTATTCCTCGACGAAATCCCCGTCGGTATCGGCATATTTCGCGTTGAGGGTGCTCTCGCGGTACAAAATCATCGCATTCGAGCCGGGGCTGGCGGGATTATCCTTGAGCGCCAGATCTTCGGGAGGCACGGGGAGCCATTTGTCGTCGGCGCGAGCCAGAGGCGAAAGGCAGGAAAGAATCAGAGCGAATAGGACCGCTACGCCAATAGGAAGTGTGATTCGAAGTTTCATTAGCCCCCCTTTTCCCGACCCCGGTAAAGGTTGCGGAAACCCCCGAATCCCCAGCTCCGTAGAACTGCGGATTCACAAACAGTAAATTGGCCGCCACGCTACCGTGCCGCGCGCGCCCTGTCAATAGTGCTTTGTGAAGGTTTCTGAGATGCCTACAAGGAATGACATGAGTACTTGCGGCTTGCTTGCGCCTGCGTCTGATGCTACCTTGCCCGATTTGCGTGGGACGATTTTGGAATACACGCGCAGGAATTTTGCAGGAGGTGGTTTTTGGCGACGAAATCCTGGAGTTCGACGGCGCCCCCTGGCGAATTTCATCCTTACGTGGAACCGGGTGAAAATCTAGCGGAATTCACCCTGCGCGCCGTCATTCTCGGCTCGCTATTCGGCATCCTCTTCGGCGCAGTTTCCGTCTATGTGGGACTTCGCGCCGGGCTGACGGTATCCGCTTCGATTCCCATCGCGGTGCTTTCCATCAGCATTCTCCGCGCGTTCGGTCGCTCCACGATTCTGGAAAATAACATCGTGCAAACCACGGGATCGGCGGGCGAGTCCGTTGCCGCCGGCGTGATTTTCACGATTCCGGCGCTGATTTTCCTCGGGTTTTCACTCAATACCGAGTACTGGCGCATCTTTTTTCTGGCGTTGATCGGCGGATGGCTGGGCGTGCTGTTCATGATTCCGCTGCGCCGCCAGCTCATCGTCAAAGAGCACGGCAATTTGACGTTTCCGGAAGGGACGGCGTGCGCCGACGTTCTGGTGGCGGGAGAACGCGGGGGATCGTTTGCGGGACGCGTTTTTTGGGGACTGGGGCTGGGCGGAATTTATACCTTCGCGATGAACACGCTCGGAATGTGGCCCGGCCAGCCGGAATATCAACCCAAATGGCTGCCGGGAGCGTCGTTCCGTGCGGCGGTGACCGCGGAATATCTGGGTGTGGGTTACATCATCGGCCCGCGCGTGGCCGGAACGCTTTTTGCCGGCGGCGTGATTTCGTGGCTGGTGCTGATGCCCGCCATCAAATTTTTCGGCTCGCTTGCGCCGGGCGCGCCGCTCTACCCCAGCACCGTGCCGATTCCGTTGATGACTCCCGACCAGCTTTGGGCCAGCTACATACGTCCCATGGGCGCCGGAGCCGTGGCGGCTTCCGGGCTGATTACGCTGATCAAGACCATGCCCACAATTCTTTCTGCGCTTACCGCGGGACTCAAGGATGTGCGCGAAAAGCAGGTGGCGTATGCGGAAGCGCACCGCACCGAGCGCGATATTTCCATGCGCTTTGTGCTGATCGGCTCGGCGGTGATCGTGGCCATGATGTGGGCGCTTCTGAAATTCAAACCCATTCCCGGCGCGCAGACCGGAGCCTTCGCGAACTTGATTGCCGCGCTTTTTGTGGTGGTGTTCGGATTCTTGTTCGTGACGGTGGCGTCGCGCATCAGCGGCTTGATCGGAAATTCCTCGAATCCGGTCAGCGGCATGACCATCGCCACGCTGATGGCCACCTGCGCCATGTTTTTGGTGGCCGGGTGGACCGCCAATACTTATGGAGTGCTCGCGCTCACGATCGGCGGCGTGGTGTGCATCGCATCGGCGATTGCCGGAGCCACTTCGCAGGACCTGAAGACCGGCTACCTGGTGGGCGCCACTCCTTATTACCAGCAACTGGGTCTGGTGATCGGCGTGATGGTTTCTTCGCTGGCCGTGGGCGGAACGCTGATCCTGATGAATGTGGGACTGGCGCAGTACAAGCCCGTCAAGATTGCGTTGAACATCAGCAGCATGCCTTCGGGAGTCCAGCGGCAGAATGACAACTACCAATACGAGGGAAAAACCTATACGCTGGTGAACGCACTCGGCTCGCACACCATTCCCGACGGAAAATATTTGTACGATCCGGCGACGAAAGAAATTGAAGTGCAGTGGGTGCAGGGAATTGGCAGCGACCAGGCGGCCGCGCCGCAGGCACGGCTGATGGCCACGGTCATCAGCGGCATCCTGAACCAACGCCTCCCATGGCGGCTGGTATTTCTGGGAGTTTTTCTGGTGATTGCCGTTGAGCTTTTAGGCATCCGCTCGCTGCCTTTCGCCGTGGGGTCGTACCTTTCGATTGCCACGACCATGGCCATGTTCGCCGGAGGGCTGGTGCGATGGCTGGCCGAGCAGGGCATGGAAAAAAAGAGCGACGCGGAGAGCGAGGTAAGTCCGGGCTCGCTGTATGCCAGCGGACTGATCGCCGCGGGCGGTGTATTCGGATTGCTGGCCATCGTCATCAATCTTTTCCAGGATCCGGAGTTGAGCAAGCATATTCCGCATTGGCTGGGGCGCGCGCTTTTCTTGCCGTGGCCTTCGGGAATGTTTGCGTTCGGCGAACGTTACATCCCGCACCTCAGCCAGAACCCTGTACTGGGCGTGGTCCTCTTCGTGCTGCTGGCCATTTCACTTTTCGTATCGGCGCGCAAGAAACTGGATCAATCCTAGGATTTCTGGCGCGGGGCAACTAGGCGGCGCCGGAAACCGAATCCTCCACGGCGTAGTGCCGGAATGAAGACCTTCTTTCGCGGACTTTCTTTGACTCCCTCGCGGCTAGACCTTAGACTTATGCGCAGTGAGTTCCTACTCCCGCAATTACGGCTTCCGATTTGATCTGAGTGGATATTTTCCGCCGGCAATCAAAGCATTGTGCATCGCCTGCACCTCCATTTTTGTGGTGCAGGAACTCTCGCGTTTTATTTTCGGCGCGGCGGGATGGAATTTCTGGCTGGTGTGGTTCGGGCTGGTTCCCTATTACGTGACCCACGGTTACCTGTGGCAGATTTTCACCTACCTGTTTCTTCATGGCGGCGTATGGCATCTGGCGTTGAATCTGCTTTTCTTGTGCATGTTTGGAGCGGATCTGGAACGCGCCTGGGGAGCGCGCCGGTTTCTTTTCTATTACTTTTTGTGCGGGGTGGGCGCGGGGCTGGTGAACGTGCTGGTGAAGACGGCGATGGACCCGCATGGACACGGCAGCGCGCTGGCTCCGACCATCGGCGCTTCCGGCGCGATTTACGGAATCATGCTGGCGGCGGCTATCGTGATGCCGCACAGCCAGGTGTGGGTGTTTCCTCTGCCGGTCACCGTATCAATGCGTGTTTTCATCATCGCCATGATCGCCATCGAATTTCTGGGCACCATCGGATCGGCCGGCGACAACGTCAGCCACGTCTGCCATCTGGGAGGAATCGCGGTGGGTTATCTCTATCTTCGCCGCGGATCATTCCTGTATAGCGCGCGGAATTACCTCTCCGACCGCAAGCGCAAGCGGCTGCGGCACAAATTCGAGGTGTATGTGCGCGATCATGAAGATAAGCCGCCGAATCGCCCGGACAATTGGGTCAACTGAAGAAGCCGCAATTTCCCGACTGAATTTATACGGCGAAGTGGTTCAGAAGCCGATGCGGACCAGGCGCATCAGATTGGTGGTTCCGCGCGTTCCGATCGGCGTCCCGGCGATGATTCCGATAATGTCGCCTTTCTTCACCAGTCGTTCCTCCACCAGGCGGTCTTCCGCCGCTTTTGCCAGCCGGTCGATATCGTGCACGCTTTCGATGCGCCGAGGGAGAACGCCCCAGAGGAAACTCAGCCGGCGGCGCGTCTCCTGGCTGGGCGAAAACGCGACGATGGGCGGCCGTGGCCGGTATTTGGAAACTAACCGCGCCGATGATCCTGTCTCGGTGAAGACGGCGATGGCCTTCATGTGCAGTTCTTCGGCGGCGTGGCAGATGGCTTCGGCGATGGCTTCGTTGATTTTCAACTCCGCAAAACGGGCCGGGCGGGGCAAGTCAGTGACGCTGGCTTCCGCTTCGCGAATGATGCGGTCCATCATCCGCAAGGATTCCAGAGGATAGCTTCCCGCAGCGGTTTCTCCGGAAAGCATCAGCGCGTCGCTGCCGTCGAAAATAGCATTGGCCACATCGGAGGCTTCCGCGCGCGTGGGACGCGGATTGTGCTCCATCGAATCGAGCATTTGCGTCGCGGTGATCACCGGGATCAGGGCGTTGCGCGCCCGCAATATAATCTGTTTCTGCACCACGGGAACTTTTTCCGGGCTCATCTCCACGCCCAGGTCGCCGCGCGCCACCATCACGCCGTTCGCGGCCTCCAGAATTTCGTCCAGGTTATCGATGGCTTCCGGTTTTTCGAGTTTGGCGATGACCGGGGTGTCTTTTCCCGCGCGGCGGATCAGCGCCTTTGCCGCGCGAACATCCGCGGCGGTGCGCACGAAGCTGAGCGCCACGCAGTTCACGCCGAGTCCCAGAGCGAAGACCAGATCTTTTTTGTCCTTGGGAGTGAGCGAGGGAATTTTGAGTTTGATGCCGGGAAGATTGATGCCCTTATGTTCACCGAGTTCGCCGCCGTCCACAACGTGGCAGACCACTTCGGTTCCACGCGTCGAAAGCACGCGCAAGGCCAGCGCTCCATCGCTCAACAGAATGCGATCGCCTTTGCGAACCGAAGCGGGGAGTGCGCGAAAGGTGGTGCTCACGCCATCGGAATTACCGATGATGGGCCGGGTGGTCAGGACGAAGCGCTGGCCGGCGCGCAGCCGCACCGGGCATCCTTTTTCCAGGTGTCCAGTGCGAATCTTGGGACCCTGCAAATCGGCCAGAATGCCGATAGGTTTTTGGTGGCGGCCGGAGGCGCGGCGGACAGCGGCGACCCGCCCGGCATGCTCATCCTGCGAGCCGTGCGAAAAATTCAAGCGCGCCACATCCATTCCGGCGCGCACCATTCGATCGATTATATCCGGCGAAGAGGAGGCGGGTCCGAGCGTGCAGACGATCTTGGCCCTTCGATTTTCCATGCGATTTATTTTTCCACGGCGAAATCACTCACAATGCCGTAAAGAAATTCAACCCCCTTGCGATAGGAATCGAGCGGAATGCGCTCATCGTCCGCATGCATGCGCAAAAGGTCCGCATCGGTGAGCGGGAAAGGCCCCAGCCCGTAGGCTTGAACGTTTCTCATGCGCAGCGGAATGGAATCGGTGGCGCCCGGGGACATTTCCGGGACAACGGCCGCTCCGGGAAATTCCTGCGCGGCCGCGCGCGTAATGCTGGCGTACAAATCGGAAGTCAGCGAAGAAGAGGGAGCCGCCTCACCCGCGCCCGGCTCGATCTCGAAGCGGATTTGCGGATCGTTCACCAGAGCCTGCAATTTGGCGATCAGCGATTCGGCCATGTCCCCGGGAAGCAGGCGGATATTCAGCACCGCGCGGGCTTCCGAAGGCACCACGTTTGCGCGGATGCCGGCGCGCAGCATGGTGGGCGAAATCGTGTCGCGCATCATGGAATTCCAAAGCGGGTTGGCATTGGAAAGCCAGCGCGCGGCATGATCTCCGCGATCGGAAGTTTCCAGCGCGCGCATCCATTTTCCGGTGTCTTCATCTTCCACCGGCGCGAGCCCTTCGAAATAAGCGCGGGTGACGGAATTAAATTGCACCGGCGTTTCATACGCGCCGATTTTGGCGATGGCCTCGGCCAGATGCGTCACGGCGTTATCTTTTCTGGGGAGCGAACCGTGGCCGGAGGTTCCCGTGGCGATCACATCCACGTTGATGGCCACTTTCTCGCTGGCTTGCACGCCAACGTACTGAACTTTTCCGTTCGTGAGAATCACGTCGCCCCCTTCGTTGAGGGCATACCCCGCAGCAATTTTGTCCCAATGTTTTTCGACGGCTACTTTCATTCCTTCCGGTCCGCCGGCCTCTTCATCGCCTTCCGCGAGAAAAATAACGTCGCGGTCCAGATGGGCTGCGGAACGTTTCAAGGCCACAAAAACTCCCAGGTTCGCGGCCAGCATTCCTTTGTCGTCGATCGTTCCGCGGCCGTACAAATACCCGTCTTTTATGACCGCCCCGAACGGGTCAACCGTCCATTTGCTTTTGTCCACTCCGACGACATCCAAATGGGCCATCAGCAGCAAGGCGCGCGAAGGATCCGGCACGGGGCTGGAGGCCAGCCGCGCGACGATAAAACCACGGCCGGGCGTCGTCTCGAAAATTTCGTAGGGAATTCCTTCCTGCTTGAGGATTCCCGCGATGTACTTTGCGGCTACAAGCTCATTTCCGGGAGGATTGGAAGTGTCGATGCGCAGGAGCTGCTCGAACCAGGTCAGCGATTCGCTCTCGACGGCTGACAGCGTGGCATTGGAATTCTGTGCGGTGGAAGTCGCGGGCGGAGCCTGGGCATCGGCGCGAACCCCGCCGATGGCGATGCACAATGCCAGCAAAAGTATCATTCGAGCCGTCACGCGCGCCATGTGCCGTGCCTCCTTCGATTCATGAAACCTCGCCGCGCAACGGCGAGTCTTTCATATTAACACGGCGGTGAGGGGAGGTTCGGAGGCAGCTCGGAGCGGGTTTACAGGATTGTAATTGACCATCCCCCGGCTTCATGGCAGCATCCAACGCGAAAGAGGAATAAAATATGCTCTCAAAGATGTGGTTTCGCGCGGTTTTGCTGGGGATTCTGATTGCTCTTCTTGGTATTCCGCCGGGCGCGCTGACCACCCTGGCGCAGCAGGATGGACCGCAAACCGCGCCGCCGTCGCAGCAGCAAGGGCCGATGACTTCGCCCACACCGCAAAATTCCTCGAATCAGCAAGGCCAGGCGCAGGCGCCTGCTCCAGCTCAGGGACAGCAACCGCAAGCCGCCATCGCCGTGGAATCGAACCTGGTGAATATGGATGTCACGGTGACAGATCAAAACGGCGACATCCTCACCAACCTGAAAAAAGATAATTTTCGAATTCTCGACGACGGCCAGGTGCAACAAGTCACCAATTTTTCGCCCAGCGAAGCGCCCATCACCATCGTCATCCTGATGGAGTTCAGCAACATCGCTTACGGATGGTTCGGTTATAAAGCCAAGGAGTGGGCGTACGGATTTTTGTCGCACCTGAATGACAAGGATTGGGTGGCATTCAAGACCTTCGACTTGAAAACCAACCTGATGGTGGACTTCACGCGAAATAAGCAGGAAGTGGGCCAGGCCATCGCGTCTCTTTATTTTCCCGGATTTACGGAAGCGAATCTTTTCGACGCGCTGATCGAGACAGTGGGCCAGATGCGCGACGTCCACGGAAAAAAGGCCATCCTGGTCCTGGCGACGGGCCTCGATACTTTCAGCAAGCATACCCTGGATCAAACCTACAAGCTGCTGAAGGAAACCGACGTCACGATTTTCTGCGTAGGCATGGGAGAAGAGATCGACCTGTACGGCCACGGCAGCAACATCAATTATTTGCAGGCCAAGAATGAACTCACGCAATTCGGCGCGATGACCGGCGGATATGCGTGGTTTCCGCGATTCGAAGGCGAGATGCCGGATATTTTCAATTCCGTTGCGGCGATTCTGCGCAGCCAGTACACCCTTGGCTTCACTCCATCTTCAGGACCGGATGGGAAATTCCACAAACTGAAAGTGGAGATGCTCGATAATCAAGGCAATTCGCTGGAACTGCCGGACAAAAAAGGGAAGATGAAGAAGGTCATCGTGTATGCGCGGCAGGGTTATATGTCTCCGAAGCCCACGCCGGGTATGTAGCGGCAATTTTTGTTCCGGCAGGCGACAATCGCGCGGCAGGATTCCGCGGCTGCTAATATCCGCGGGCCAGATCGACACGATTTGTAAGTTCGCGCCCGCCGAACCATGCCTCCAGATTTTGCAGCAGCAATTCCGTCTGCCGTTCCCATAATTGATTGCTGAGCGCGCTGGAATGCGGCGTGATGAACACGTTTTCGAGGCGCCAAAGCGGGTTTTCCGGCGGCAGCGGCTCTTCGGAGACAACGTCGAGCGCGGCTCCGGCAATCGCATTTTTTTGCAGCGCGGCGATCAACGCGGGCTCATCAACCAGCGAGCCGCGCGAGACGTTCAGGAAATAAGCCGAATTCTTCATGTAGGAAAATTCCCGCGCGCCCATCATCGCGCTCGTTTCGGGCGTCTCCGGCGCGGCCAGCAGCACGAAATCCGCCTCCGCCAACGCTTGCGGCAATTGATCCACGGTGAAAAATTTTTCGGCCAGCGCGGCATCGCCTTTGCCCGAGCGCGTCACGGCATGAACGCGCATGGCCAGCGGCTGCGCGATTCGCGCAACTTCCCGGCCGATGGCTCCGAAGCCGATGCACAGCAGAGTCTGGCCGCGAAGCTCGCGCGGCCGCGCTTCCTCGCGAACTCCCAGCCACAAATCACGCTGCGCCCAATGAGCCTCGCGCTGATAACGGAAGCAATTCGGAAAACGGCGCGCGAGTGCGATCATCATTCCCAGAACGTGTTCGGCCATGGGGATGCGATGCACGCCGCTGCCGTTGGTCATCTCGATGCCGCTCGCGCGCAATTCGGGGTACATGAACGGGCTCACGGAAGCAGGGAAGGAATGAATCCAGAGAAGTTTTTTGGCGGCCTGGAATTGTTCGGGGAGCAGGGTCACGCCGCAATAAATGTGCGTATCCGCAATTTCCTGAGGCAAATCTTTCGGGTCCGGCAAAAACGCCACGCGCATTTGCGGCCAGCGAGCCTGGATAGTGTCCGCCATTTCGCGAGGTGGTTGCCACAAAGCGGTGCGGCTCGGCGCGCAAATGATGAGCTTGGATTCCGCCGGGGCCGGGCGTTTCATTTGGGAAGAATCCGCAAATCGCCGCCGGTCATTTCACCGGGCTCGCCGACGCCCAGCACGCCGAGGAGCGTCGGGGCAATATCGCGCAAGGAGCCGTTCGCGCGCAATTGCGTGCGGCCGTCTTCGGAAAGCAAAATAAACGGCACGGGATTGGTGGTGTGATAGGTGTGCGCGCCGCCGGTGAGCGGATCGATCATCGTCTCGGCGTTGCCATGATCGGCGGTGATGATCCAAGCGCCTCCTCGCGGGCGAAGCGACTGAAAAATTCTGCCGAGGCATGCGTCCACGGTTTCCACGCCCTTGATGGTGGCTTCCAGATTTCCGGAATGACCGACCATGTCGGCATTGGCAAAATTCATGATGATGGCGTCGAAATCGCCCTTTTCGATGGCGTGAACCACGGCGTCGGCAATTCCCGCGGCGGACATTTCCGGCTTCATGTCGTAGGTGGGAACCTTTTGCGAAGGGACCAGCACGCGCTCCTCGCCCGGAAACGGCTTTTCCACGCCGCCATTGAAGAAATAGGTGACGTGCGCGTATTTTTCGGTTTCCGCGACGCGCAGGTTTTTGTATTCGCGCTCGGCAAACACGTTGGCGAGGATGTGCTCGAGTTTTTCCGGGGCGATCAGGAAGCGCAGCCACGGCCAGGTTTTTTCATATTGCGTGGTGGCCACGAACAGCAGATTTTTCGGGCGCGCGGCATCGGAAAAATCGCGGAATCCGGGTTCGGCCAGCGCACGGGTCATCTGGCGGGCGCGGTCGGCGCGAAAATTGAAAAAGACCACGGCATCATCGTCGCGGATCAGGCCGCGGGGAACTCCGGGCTTTCCCGGCACGGCTTCCGTGGCGATCGCCGCCGGAAGGATGAATTCGTCGGTCACGTTTTTGGCGTAACTCGCGCGCACCGCGGCTTCGGCCGATGAAAATTTCGCCTCCGAATCGCCGTGAACCATGGCGCGATAAGCCTTTTCGACGCGCTCCCAGCGATTGTCGCGGTCCATGGCGTAATAGCGCCCGCTGACCGAGGCGATCTGCCCGGAGGCGTACTCGCGCATTTTTTGTTCGAGCCGGCGGATAAAATCAATTCCGCTGTTGGGAGGCGTGTCGCGGCCGTCCATGAAGCAGTGCACGAAAACATTTTTCACATGATGTTCGCGGGCCATCCGCAGCAAGGCAAACAGATGTTCGATGTGCGAATGCACGCCGCCGTCGCTGAGCAATCCCATCAGATGAAGCTGATGATCGCGGCCGTGCTCCATGGCCTCCACCAGCAAAGGCTGGCGCGCGTACGCGCCGCTCGAAATCATCTGATCAATGCGCGTGATGTCCATCTGCACGATGCGGCCTGCGCCGATATTCAAATGCCCCACTTCGCTGTTGCCCATTTGTCCTTCGGGCAGACCGACGAATGGGCCGGAGGTGTGGATCAAAGTGTTGGGAAATTCGCGGAGCAAGCGGTCGTAATTCGGCTTGCGGGCCAGCGCGATGGCGTTCCCCTTGGTTTCCGCGCGGAAACCCCAGCCGTCCAGAATGGTGAGCACGATGGGTTTGGGTCGCTTTGTGGTCATGGGAATTTTAATTTTTCTCGGAATGGGATTGGCGCGCGCCGGAATTCGCAGTTGAGGCAAAAGCGCGCGCGGGCACGCAAACTATTTTTATTACGGCGCGGGCGCGGCGAGATGGTTTATCTCCGGCCGCTGAAATTTTAAACGAAGTGCGCATGGCTTCGACAATAGGCTATCACGCCGCGCAAGAGTTCCACTCCGCGAATCCAGCGCTTTTTGCGCGGGACATTTGCGGCTAGGCCGGATCGCGCACTGCGCGAATGAAATCGGCGAGCAGGCCGTAGGCGGTAGCCAGCACGCCGGGTTGATGTTCATGTTCGGTCAAGGAGATGCCGAACATGTCGTACTCGAATCGCAGGCCGGCGGTGGTGCCTTCGAAGAGCGCAAAAGGATCGGCGAGCGGAATCAATTCCGGGCGCACGCTGGCGCGCACTCCTCCTTCCGCCTGGCGTTCAGCCGAGCAGATTAATTTGCATCGTTTGCCGGTGGTGCGCGCCGCACGCAATTGTTCGGGGGTAATGCCGCGGATGCCGGTGCGCTCGATTTGATCGAGGCGGATGGGAAAGTCCATCAGGACAATCACCAGGGCGGCAACTTTTACGGCGGCGTCCCATCCGTCCAGATCGTCCACGGGGTTGGTCTCGGCAAATCCCGCCTGCTGCGCGATTTTCACGGCTTCTTCCAGCGCCCGGCCCTTTTCCATTTCGGTGAGAACGAAATTGGTGGTGGAATTGAGAATGCCGCGAAAGCCGCGCAATTCGGCGGCAGGAAGCGCGCGGGCCATGGAAAAAATGGGAACGCCATCCATCACCGTGGATTCGAAAAGAAATCTAAGATTTTTGCCGCGCGCGAGGTCGCGAATTTCGCGGTAGGCGTGCACGATCGGTCCTTTATTGGCGCTGATGGCGTGGGCGCCGGATTCAAGCGCGGCTTTGATGTGGTCCGTGGCTGGCTGCCCGGCATGGCGGTCGAGCGAAGTGGCTTCGAAGAACACGGAAGGATCGGCGGCTTCAAGCCACTCGCGAACGTTGCGCGGAATTTTCCAGGCGGGAATTTCCGGATATCGTCCTTCGAGCAGCGCGTGCGGATCGAGCCCGTTGGGATCGGCGATCCATCCGATGCTCCGCGAGGCCACGCCCGTGAGTTTCCATTCGATGCCGTAGGAATCGCGCAGCGTCGCGGTCTTCGATATCAGCAGGCGCACGAATTCCTTGCCCACGTTGCCGAAACCGACGAGCGCGAGATTATAAGTGCGAATCGGTGTTCCTCATGTGCCGCAATCTAGTGGCGCGCGAGCGCCTGGCGGCCGGGGAATCGCGCGGCGGAGCCGAGTTCTTCCTCGATGCGCAGAAGTTGGTTGTATTTGGCGATGCGGTCAGTGCGCGAAGCCGAGCCGGTCTTGATCTGCCCGGAGCCCATGGCCACCACGAAATCGGCGATGAAGGCATCTTCGGTTTCACCCGAGCGGTGCGAGACGATGGCCGCGTATCCGGCCTTGCGCGCCATTTCCACCGCTTCGATGGTTTCCGTGACGGTGCCGATCTGATTCAGCTTGATGAGGATGGCGTTGCCGATTCCTTCGGAAATTCCGCGCGCGAAGATTTTGGGATTGGTCACGAAGGCGTCGTCTCCCACCAATTGAATTTTCTTTCCCAGGCTGCGCGTGATGATTTTCCAGCCGTCCCAATCGTCCTCGGCAAATCCATCCTCGATCGAGACGATGGGATATTGGCGCACCCAGGCTTCCCAGAACGCCGCCATTTCCTGGCTGGACCGCGCGGACTTGTCCGATTTCTTGAAGACATATTTCTTCGCGGCCTGGTCATAAAATTCGCTGGCCGCCGGGTCGAGGGCAATCGAGATTTGCTCGCCGGGTTTGTAACCCGCGGCGGTGATGGCTTCGAGGACCAGTTCGAGCGCCTCCTCGTTGGATTTCAGATTAGGCGCGAATCCGCCTTCATCGCCCACGGCCGTCGAATAATTTTTCTTCTTCAGCACGGATTTCAGATGATGAAACACTTCCACGCCCCAGCGCAGCGCTTCATGAAAACTGGGCGCGCCCAGCGGCATCACCATGAATTCCTGCACGTCGACGGAATTATCGGCATGCGCGCCGCCATTGAGGATGTTCATCATCGGCACGGGCAAGATCGAAGCGGAAGCGTCTCCGGAATATTTCGAGAGATATTTGTAAAGAGGTTTGCCGGAAGCGGCTGCGGCGGCGCGCGCCGCGGCCATGGAAACCGCCAGGATGGCGTTGGCGCCGAAATTCGATTTGTTGAGAGTGGCGTCGGCTTCGATCATGCGGCGGTCGAGCGCGCGCTGGTCCGAGGCATCGAGGCCCGCAACCGCTTTGGCGATAGGCCCGTTCACGTTGGCCACGGCTTTGAGAACTCCTTTGCCGAGATAATGCGATTTATCGCCGTCGCGCAATTCGATGGCTTCATGCTCGCCGGTGGATGCGCCGGAAGGAACCGCCGCGCGTCCCATGGCGCCTCCTTCGAGGCGCACATCCGCTTCGACCGTAGGATTGCCGCGGGAATCGATAATTTCGCGTCCATGTACACCGATAATCTTTGTCGACATCATTCCCCCTCGATGAAATAAGGAAATCGTTTGGCGGCTTGGCGGCCGCCTCTGCCGGACTAAATTCTTTGCGCGAGTATGAACCAGAGACTGAAATCCGTTGGAATTTTAGCGTTTCCAGCGGCTTCGCGAAAGCGCGATTCGAGGCCGCTCCAATAATTTTCGGGGTCGGCGAGAGTGCGCGCGTAAGCGCTGCCATAGGAGGTCGAACGGCAAAATCCGGTCAATTGTTGCGGCGAGAGCGGAATGACGTTGGGGATGACGGTGTCCGCGATCAAGCGAAAACCCCGCGCCTGGCGCATGGCCGCTTGCTCGTAAGTACGGTCTTTCAAACGCGGATCGTAAAAGGGATTCCAATGCTCCGCGAATTCATCGCGCATCACCGAACGCGCCGGCTCGGGAGTGTCCGGCGAAAAATAGCCGTAGGCGGCCAGAATGCCGCCGGAGCGCAGCCACACTGCGGCGTTTGTAAGGACGCGCGGCGCATCCATCCATCGCAAGGCCGTGGCGATATTGACGAAGTCCACGGAAGCTTCCTCCTGCGTCAATTCCTCGGCCAGGGAAACGCGCACTTCGAGATTGGGAGCGGCGCCACGAAGTTTTTCGGCCATGAGCGCATCGGCTTCCACGGCTATTAATTTTGCGAAATGCGGCGTGAGAATCAGCGCGGCTTTTCCGGTTCCGGCGCCAAGGTCCATGGCCAGTCCGCGGCGGTGGGGCGGAATTGCCGCCAGAATTTTGTCGAAGACATCCGGGGGATATTCGGGGCGGTAGGAGACATACTCGCCGGCCACCTGCCCGTACAGCGATCTAAATTTCATGACGAAATATTGAAGTATCGGATGGAAGTCAGCATATGTTTCGGTACGCCGTCCATGCTATTCCGGTTCCTCGATCATGGATTCGCCGCGAACCACCACGACAACGCCATTTTCCGTGACCGAGTAGCGCGCACGGTCCGCCGCCGCGTCGTAGCCGATGACCGTGCCCTCCGGAAGGCTTACATGCCGGTCAATGATGGCGCGCCGAATGCGGCATCGCCGCCCGATATTCACATGATTGAAAATGATGGATTCTTCCACTTCGCTGTAGCTGTTCACGCGAACGTCCAGCCCGATCACGGAGTTGGTCACCCGCCCGCCGGAAAGAATCGAGCCTCCGGAAACGATGGAATCCAGAGCCAAGCCGCTGCGCTCGGGATCCGCAAACACGAATTTGGCGGGCGGATATTGCTGCTGGTAAGTATGCAGCGGCCAGCTTTTGTCGTACAGATTGAAGACCGGTGAAACGGAAACGAGATCCATATTGGCTTCGTGATAGGCCTCGATGGTGCCCACATCGCGCCAGTAGGATGTTTCCTTCTTATTTTCGTCGCGAAAGTTGTAGGCGAAGACGCGAAACCTTTCCAGAATCTTGGGAAGAATATCTTTTCCGAAATCGTGCGTGGAATTGGGGTCTTCGGCGTCGGCTATGAGGATGGGGACCAGGAGTTGCGTATTGAAAAGATACACGCCCATGGACGCGTTGCATTTCCCGGCATGAATGCTGGAAACCCTGGGGTGCGCGGGCTTTTCCTCGAATCCGGTGATGCGCCATTGCGTATCGGTCTCGAGGACGCCGAATCGCCCGGAAGCCTCCGCCGGATCGAGTTCCAGTGTGGCGACGGTAACGTCCGCGCCGGCTTCCACATGCTGCTCGAGCATTTTCTGGTAATTCATTTTGTAGATGTGGTCGCCGGAAAGGATGAACACGTAGTTGGATTGCTCGCTGCCGATGGAGTAAATGTTCTGGTAGACGGCATCCGCCGTGCCCTGATACCAGTGCTGCGAGACGCGCATTTGCGGCGGCAACACTTCGATGAATTCGCCGAGGCCCATGAGCGAGGACCAACCGCGGCGCACATGGCGGTTCAGACTGAGCGCTTTGTACTGCGTGAGGACAAAAACGCGGCGCAAATCGCTATTGAGGCAATTCGAGAGGGTCACGTCAATGATGCGATATACGCCGCCGAACGGCACGGCCGGTTTGGCGCGGTCGCGCGTCAGCGGCCAAAGGCGCTCACCCTGGCCGCCCGCCAGCAGGACACCGATCGCATTGCGCATCAGGGGCATGGACGATCCTTCCGCCTGCGGAAAGCTGAAGAAGAACGATTCTACCGCAAGTGCGGCGCTTGCGCAGGTGCCCGTTGCATGAATTTTGTGAAAGGAAGCTTCATTTTCCGTGAAACGTTTCCGCGCTTTTGCTCACTAGCAAGGGAGCGCCCATAAAACCAGCTTATACAATTTATTTCTTGACTTGTAGGTGAGCCTCCGATAGAAGCAATTGGTAATTGCCGGTTCAAGGGGGAACCGGGTACACTGAAGTGCAACCAGCAACTCCACTTAAAACTCAACAGGGGACGGGGGTGAATACGCGTGGCAGAAGTTGTCATTCAAGAGGGTGAATCTTTGGAGAATGCTCTCCGGCGCTTCAAGCGTAAGGTGCAAGGGGAAGACATCATCAAGGAAATCAAGAAGCACAGTTACTACATGAAGCCGGGAGAGAAGCGTCGAGCCAAGGAAGCTCTCTCGCGTAAGCGTCTCCGTAAGAAGCAGCGGCGTGAACAGGACTAAACGGCCAATTCGTTTGATCCCTCATCGGAATCGTCAAGGCGGGCGGGAACCGCAGTCACATGCGGCGGTTTCCGGCCCAGCCGGACGATGTTCAGGTGTCACCTACGTCGTTGCTCGTCCTTCCCAGCAAGGTCCCGGAGCATCGCATGGAATACCACGATAGGGTTTTGAATTGCGCTGAATGTGGGGCGGAGTTTATTTTCACGGCCGGCGAGCAGATGTTTTTTGCGGATAAGGGTTTCAAGAACGAGCCCAAGCGGTGCAAGGCGTGCAAAGCCAATCGCGCCCAAGGGGGTTCCGCGGGTTCGGTCGGCATGCAGCGGGTGGAAACCAAGACCGTTTGCTCGCAGTGCGGCAAGGAAACCACCGTTCCGTTCAAACCCACGCAAGGACGTCCCGTCTTTTGCCGCGAATGTTTTCAGCAGCGGCGAACCGTGACGGCCCCAAGCGCCACGGCATAGACTCGGCGCGTATCACCTCCGATGAATGCGGGTTTGGGAGTGCCTCGGGCGGCGCCTGTCGAAAATTGCCGGGCCTAACCGGGGGCCGCAGGAAATCGCCAGGTGGAAGGCGCTGGGGCCGAGTTGTGGCCATTTAGAGTCAGCAAGCCCTTTTCGGCGTCCGCGAAAGCTCTCGCCGCGAAGGGCTTTTTCATTTGGCGCTGAAAAATTCGCTAGGCCGCTCGCGAAGCTTTGGCCGGAGCGATTTCGCGCAGCGCGACGAGGAACTTTTCGGTTTCTGCCTGCGTGCCGATGGTTACCCGAAGAAAATCGGGAGTCGCCGGGAACCGGCGTCCCACCAAAATATTGCGCGCCTTGAATTTTTCGATGAATGGCTGGACGTCGCCACCCATGTCGATCATCAGAAAATTGGCCTGGGTGGGGATGAAGTTGCGCCCGTCCTTTGCGAGTTCCTCGGTAAGCCAGCGGCGCGTGCCGTTGATCCTGCTGCGGCAATCCCCGATGCCTTCGGCATCGGAAAGGCCGGCCAGCCCGGCTTCGAGCACAGCGGCGTTGACGTCGTCCTGCAAAGCTTGCTGCTTCATGCGCGCAATGGTTTCCTTTGCGCCAACGGCGTATCCCAGGCGCATCCCCGCGAGCCCATAAATTTTTGAAAAGGTGCGCGCGATGACCACGTTGGGATGCGATTCGATCCACTCGATAGCCGTGGAATAGCGCGGGTCTTCGACGAAGTCAAAATAGGCTTCATCCACGAGGATCAGCGTTTGCGGCATCACGCGCGCGATAAATGATTGGAGTTCGTCGCGGGTGACGATTGTTCCGGTGGGATTATTGGGATTGCAGACGTACACCACCCCGGTTTGCGAAGTGCAGGCATCCGCCATGCGCGGCAGATCGTGGCGGTAATCGGATGTAAGCGGAATTTTCACCGCATGCCCCTGCATCACCTTGGCGTAATCCAAAATGGCTTCGAAGGTCGGCTCGGCCGCCACCACATTTTTGCCGGGGCCCAGAAAGACAGCATCGACCACGCGAAGCACTTCTGTCGATCCGCATCCCAGCATGATATTTTCCGGCTTCACCGCGTGTTTATGCGCGAGGGAGTCGATCAGCGCCTCATACCTGGCAAAGGGATAGCGCGAGGCTACCGCGCCGCAGGAGGCCAATGCCTCGAGCGATTTCGGCGAAGGGCCATAGGGATTTTCATTGAAGTTGAGATGGATCATGCCATCGGGCGAAGTTTTGCCTTGGGATTCCGCCAAAATGGGAATCCGCGGAGCGGCCAGCAGAAAAGCAAAAGATTGACTCAGGGTACGCGAAAAATCACGCCGCGAAAGTTTGCTGGAAGGCATGAACCTCTCCTCTTGTCTAATGCGTCTGGCATCATACGCTGGGGTACCACCTCCAGCAAGGAATGGGAAGCGCCGCTGGATATGTGGAAAACTCCGGGCGAGCAACAGTCGCGGCAACCGGACCACTCCCGCTATAATGGTTGGGCGGTAACAGGGGATGGTCATGAGCCGGCAGGAGTCCGTGGTGGAGGCAGCAGCAGCCAAAGAGGAGCAAGAGCGCGTTTGGGACGCGTTTCGCCGCTGGGGTTTTCTCCAGGCGAATCTGGACCCGCTCGGCGACATGCAGCCTGTGGCCATGCCGGAGCTGGAAATTTCCGGAGCGATTGCGGAAGAAGCGCGCAGGATTTATTGCCGGAGCATCGGCGCGGAATTCATGCACATCCCGGATCGCGCCAGGCGCCAGTGGATTCAGGACCGCCTGGAAGCGGAAGCGCCGGAACCGGACCGCGCGCGGATCCTGGATTTGCTGGTGCGCGCCGAAGTGTTCGAGCAGGTGCTGCAGACGCGCTACCTGGGCACCAAGCGATATTCGCTCGAAGGCGAATCCTCCCTTTTGCCGCTGCTCGATGCGATCTTGAATGCCGCCGCGGAGCAGGGTGCGGAACAAGCGGTGCTGGCCATGAGCCACCGCGGCCGGTTGAACGTGATGCTGCACATCGTGGGGCGCGGCGCAGCGGAAGTGTTTGCGCGATTTGAAGACGTGGACCCGCGGAGCACTCTGGGTGGCGGCGACGTGAAATACCACATGGGCGCCACGGGAGATTTTGCCGCGACCAACGGGCGAACGCTGGGAATTCACCTGGTCTCCAATCCAAGCCATCTCGACGCCGTGGATCCCGTGGCCATGGGCCGCACGCGAGCGAAACAATTGCGGCGCGGCGAGCCCGGGCAGCGTCAAGTGGTTCCCGTAATCATGCACGGCGACGCGGCATTTGCGGGGCAGGGCATCGTGGCCGAAACGCTGAACATGTCCGGCGTCGAGGGTTTCACCGTGGGCGGATCGGTGCATATCATCGTGAACAATTTGATCGGGTTCACCACCATCCCGCGCGATTCGCACTCTTCGCGTTTTTCATCGGACTTGGCCAAGCGCCTTCCGATTCCCGTGTTTCACGTGAATTCGGAGGATCCCGACGCCGTGGTTCGCGTGGGGCGCATCGCCCTCGATTACCGCTACGCTTTCGATTCTCCCGTGGTTGTGGACCTGATCGGTTTCCGGCGCCACGGGCACAGCGAAGTGGACGACCCGACCATCACGCAACCATTGCGCTACCGGAAAATCGAAGCTCATCAGCCGGTATGGGAATTGTATGCGGCGAAAACCGGGCTGAATGCCGAACCCATGGTCGAACGCGTGCGCACGGAATTGGACGCCGCGCAAAAAGCGGCTGTCGAGCTGGAAAAGACTCCGGTCATGCGCCAACTCCCTTCCTACTGGGATCGTTTTTGCGGCGGACGGTACAGCGCGTCGCTCGAAATCCCCACCGGGGTTCCACAGGAGGAACTCGAGAAAGTGGGCGAAGCGATCAGCAGCTATCCCGCAGATTTCCAGATTCACGCCAAAGTGAAAAAGCTTCTCGAACAGCGCCGCGAAATGGCCCAGGGCAAACGCCCGCTCGATTATGGGATGGCCGAGGCGCTGGCTTTCGGCACGCTGCTCAAACAGAAAATTCCGGTGCGCCTGAGCGGGCAGGACAGCCGCCGCGGCACTTTCAACCAGCGGCACGCCGCGCTGACGGATATCGAAACCGAAAAAGAATTCATACCGCTCGCGCATGTCTCGCCGGACCAGGCGTGGTTCGAGGTTTACAATTCGACTTTATCGGAAGGCTCGATTCTGGGATTCGAATACGGCTTCAGCCGGGATTTTCCGGAGGCGCTTGTGCTGTGGGAAGCGCAATTCGGGGATTTTGCGAACGGCGCGCAGATCGTGATCGATCAGTTTGTGGCCGCGGGCGAAGACAAATGGAATCTGCTTTCGGGCGTGACGTTGCTCCTGCCGCACGGATACGAAGGGCAAGGTCCGGAACATTCGAGCGCACGCATTGAGCGCTACCTGCAACTCGCGGCGCGCGACAATATCCAGATTTGCCAGCCCTCCACCGCCGCGCAGTATTTTCACCTGTTGCGACGCCAGGCCCTGCGCAGCTGGCGCAAGCCGCTGGTGGTCTTCACGCCGAAGAGCATGTTGCGCAATCCCGCGGCGTCTTCCGCTCTCGCGGAACTCGCGGCTTCGCGCTTCCAAAACGTGATTCCCGACGCGGGCGACGGCTCCGCCACGCACGTCTTATTGTGCACCGGAAAAATCGGCCACGAACTCGCGGCCGAGCGCAAGAAGCGCAAGGACAATTCCACGGCGATTATTTTCGTCGAGCAGCTTTATCCGTTTCCGGAAGCCGAACTCGCGGCGGAAATGGATCGCCACGCGAACGTCCGCGAATTTATTTGGGTCCAGGAAGAGCCCGCGAATATGGGCGCTCTGGCGTTTATCGTGCCGCAACTCGAGCGGTTGGCCCACGGGCATCCGGTGCTGACGGTAAAGCGTTCCGCGAGCGCCAGCCCCGCCACGGGTTCGCACAAGGCGCACGAAATGGAGCAGCACACGCTGCTGGCTCTGGCTTTTGCGCACCACACCGCGGAATAAAAGAATTCAAGCCCTCCGGCGGATAGTCGCGCGGCTTCCAATGCCCGCGCTATTTATGCGAAACAATCACGCGGCTCGGGCCCGCCGGCATGTCCCGCAGTTCACTCGAGGAAAATCCCGCATTCCGGAACATGCGCTCGTACTCCGAAAATGGATAGGCCTCGCCGCCCTTGGTGTTGTTGAGCATGATCACGCTGAAAGACGCGGGCAATGGCGGGGTGACGCGGTCTTCATTGGGAATGAAGTCGAGGGTAATCGCGCGGCCGCCGGGCGCGAGCGCCGCATGCACCTTGCGCAGGAGATTTTCAATGGCCGGGGGATCGTAGTGATGCAGGAAATTGGTGAGCAGGATCAAATCGTAGCCCGAGCCCATGTTCACGTCGAACGCGCTTCCGGCGATGGCATGGTGGCGCGAAGCGACGCCCGCCGCGCGGGCATTTTCCCCGGCCACTTCCAGCACTTTCGCCCAATCCAGCGCGTATATTTCCGCGTTCGGATTGTGCCGGGCGATGGCGATGCCGAATAATCCGTGCCCGGCGGCCACATCCAGCACTTTCCATTTTTCTCCCTTCTCTGATTCCAGCATGCGCGCCAGGCCTTCCGCCGGGAGCGACTGCATGGGAGCCATGGAACGCGCGAACTCCACCCAAAGTGGATTATCGGCTTCGACCGTGGCTTCCCCGGCCATCACCGAAGCTCCCTGCCGCACCGCCTCCGTGAATCGTTTGAAGCCATCCACGATATCCGGCACGAGCAGGAAATGCATGCACGCAGCGATGCATTTGGGAGAGCGCGCGTCGAGAAAAGCGGCGGAATCCGGCGTGAGCGCATAGCGATCTCCCTGCTTGGAAAGGAATCCAAGGATCGCCATGTAATCGCAGAGAATGCGCGTGCCGCGCTCCGCCGCTCCGCAGCGTTTCGCGAGCGCCGCTATGGTGGAGGATCCTTCGCCGATGCCGGTGAAAATATCCAGCTCGATTGCGGCTTTGAGCGCCGCAGTGCGCTGGTAGGCATTGAGCGTTTCAAAAATCAGTTCAGGCGTTGGCTGCGTTTGTGTGGCTGGCATGGATGTTCTCCTGGTATGGATTTCAGGGCAATGAATGCCCGGCGGAATTTTCCGCGAAGCACCAGTGCACGAATGGCTGAGAATACCGTTCGACAATGGGGCCGGGAATATCCGATTCGTTCACCTTGTGATAGGTGAAGTTGATCTCTCCCCCGGAATTGACACTCCCGGAAAGAAATCCGTAAACATTAGTTTCCGCCGCTGTGGCGTCCGCGGCGTTTGGCGGCAGCGCATAGCGATATGCTCCGGCGGTGCCCACGATCCAGCCCGGCAGCACTCCGCCGTTCTCGCGCCAGTAGGCGGTATTGAAAATTCCCGCCATGTAATAGTGCGAATGGCTCGAAAGTACGTACACATGCTTGTGGGCCGCGTCGCGCGCGCTTCAGCAGATCGGCATAGACGCGGCGCCCGCTGGCGATCGCCGTCCAGCGATTCGCTCATGCTGTGGTCTTCAGAAATGCTGTCCGGCAAGGCTTTGTGCATGCCCACCACGATGCTGCGGATTTCAGGATTCGCGGAATCCGCCTGCAGCACGCTTTCGAACCAGCGCAACTGCGCCGCGTCGAATTGGTCCGCAGTGGCGTTGTCGAGATTGATGAAGTCCACGCCGCGCTCGATCCAATGATAATAAGTTTGCAAGCGGTGATTTTGCGGGTCGTCATGCAGGCGTTGCGCCCGCAGCACCGGCGAATCGAGCCAGTCGGCAAACTGAATGAGGTATTGCTGGCGATCCTTGGGCGCGATGGTTTCATGATTGCCGATGCCCAGAAATACGGGAAGATCGCCGAACGGCTCGATTTGATTTCGCAGAAAATCGTTCCACGCGCGATTTTCGTATTCGATGATGACCATCGGTTTGGCCAGATTTTCGGGCTGGTGCTGCATGTCTTCGTCGAATGTATAAATGGCGCGAAAATCGCCCAGATGCCAGTAAAACGAAGCGCCCTGCTCCTTGACGGCCGCGGCGATGGCCGGCATCACCACGTCGCCGCAATTCCGCGAATCACCGGAGACGGCAAAGGTCCAGTCAATCGAAGAAGCCGCGGAGTTTGCTTGCGCTTTCGGAGCCGGCGATTGGGCCAGGGATATGCCGGCTGCCAACAATCCGGCCAATGCCAACAAACTCAATCGGAAATTGAATCGCAACATCTTCACCCTGCATTCTCTCTTCGTAATTTCGCATTCACAACCACTGCGAAAAAAAGGAGTCTCGGATTCCCTGTGTGTCACGGCGGGCCGCGCTAGCAATATACACGACTCCGAATTCACTTGGGAAAAAGCAGGTGATTCGCTTACATTTCTCTGGCGCGAGCTGCGCGGCTCCATTGGCGGCACAGGAACTGCGGGCGTCACCGGCGCAAAAGGATTTTTCGCGGGGAGGTACAGCTGATGCGAATCAAGCCATTCGATCTCGAACGCTGGCAATCCGTTTGGGAAAACGTTGTGGAGCTGAATATTTCCGAAAGCGGAGTGCATCCGCTCAGCGCTGCGGAGCTAGCGGGAGGCGCCGCGGCGCTCGAAAAAATTCTGGAACTTCCGCTCGGGTACCCGCAGAGCAACGGCAGCGAGGAACTGCGCAGCCGCATCGCGGAATTGTATCCCGGAGCCAAGGCCGAAAATGTTCTGGTCACGTGCGGCGGCTCGGAAGCGAATTTCATCGCTTCCTGGGCGCTGGTGGAACCCGGCGATGAAGTCGTCTTCATGCTGCCGAATTACATGCAAATCCGCGGCATCGCCGAATCCATGGGCGCGCAAATCAAACCTCTGTGGCTGCGCGAAAATTTGCAGTGGGGAATCGATGTCAGCGAACTTTCGCGGCTCATCACGCCCAAGACGCGGCTTGTTTCGGTATGCAATCCGAATAATCCCACAGGTTCTGTGCTCAGCGACGAAGAGCGTCGCGCGATTGTTGCCGCCGCTGAAAAGGTTGGCGCCTGGGTGCTGGCCGATGAAGTCTATCGCGGCGCGGAACTCGAGGGGAGCATGACTCCCAGTTTCTGGGGCGGCTACGAACGCGTCTTGTGCATGGGCGGGCTTTCCAAGGCCTACAGTTTGCCGGGACTTCGCACCGGATGGGTGGTGGGCGCGCCGGAAATGATCGAAAAGCTGTGGGGATATCACGATTACACCAGCATCGGACCGACCATGTTGACCGACCGTTTGGCCAGCCTGGCGCTCGAACCGCGGCGGCGGGAGTGGATACTTGCGCGCAGCCGGAAATTTCTGCTGCAAAATTATCCCGTGCTGCGGGAGTGGATAGATTCGCATGCGGAAATTTTCGCGCACATCGCGCCGCGCGCGGGAGCCATCGCCTGGGCCAGGCTCAAGGACGGATCAAATTCCGCGCGCATGGCGGAAGAGCTTCGCGCGAAGAAAAGCGTTTTGATCGTGCCGGGCGAGCAGTTGGGCATGGACTCCTACGTGCGTTTCGGATTCGGCGGAGAGCCTGAAATTCTGCGGCGTGCGTTGGGAAGAATTGACGAGTGGCTCGGCGAGGATCGCGCCCAAACCCGCGCCGCACGGCTTTGATTTCGCGAAAGCACGGCCCGGCGGACGCGCGTTGACTTGTCCTCGGCAGGGCCATAAGATGGCGCGTAGTTGACAGCGCGAGAGAACGGCCGCTTCTATACGTTTGACTGTTCGCGTCCTCTGGTCGGAGGTTGAAGATGTCGCGCATTTTAGTGGCCGATGACGATCGCACCACCCGCCTTTTGCTCTCGGAGATTTTGCGCAGCGCGAAACTCACCGTGGTAGCCGCCTCCGACGGCAATGAAGCCCTGCAGAAAATAAAATCCGGAAAATTCGATCTGGCGCTGCTGGACATCTGGATGCCCAAGAAAAACGGCATCGAAGTCCTGGCGGCCATGCGAAAGATGAAGTCCGCGCCCAAGGTGATCGTCATGACCTCCGACGACACGCCGGAAACTCTTTTTCGCGCCATCCGCGAGCAGGCTTACCAGTACATCACCAAGCCCATTGATGCGAAAGCGCTGCTGGATTTGGTCCGCGAGTCTCTGCAGAAGAAGCAGGCGGCGCCGCCGATTGAAGTGATTTCCGCGCGCCCGGAATGGGTGGAGCTGGTGGTGCCGTGCTCGCTCGAAACCGCGGAACGCATCGAAAATTTCATGGCGCATCTGAAAAGCGGGCTTCCCGAGGAGGTTCGCCGGTCGGTGGGACAGGCGTTTCACGAGCTGTTGCTGAACGCCATCGAGTGGGGCGGAAAACTCGATCCCAGCCGCAAAGTGCGCATCTCCTACCTCCGCGCCAAACGCATGCTGATGTACCGTATCGCCGATCCCGGCCCGGGATTCAAAATCGCGGACCTGGACCACGCCGCGATCACCCATCTTCCCGATGAGCCGACCCGGCATGATGAAATCCGCCGGGAAAAAGGGTTGCGCCCCGGAGGCTTCGGGCTGGTTCTGGCGCAAGCCAATGTGGATGAACTTCTCTACAACGAAGCGCACAACGAAGTGGTATTCGTGAAATATCTGGACGCCTAGGCTCCACGATTTCCGGAATGGGTCCGCGCCACTGCACCCGGCGCCAATTCAAAGGGGAGGAAGAACATGGCAAAAAAGAGCAGACTCGCAAAAGCGGCGGTTTCCATCGGATCGGCGGTGGGCAGGGCGGACCGCACCGCGCACAAATTTGCCAAGGCGGGCCTCATCGCGAAGAAGGAGCTGGAAGGGCTCAGCAAGGAAATCGACGCGATCAAGGCCAAGCTGCGGAAGACCACCAGGAAACTCAAGAAGGCGCTGCGTTAATTCCGCAATTCGAAGCTTCGGGTGCCGAACGGGGTGAGAAGGCTGCGACAGCCCTCTGCGCACCGTTATGTTCCGCCCGATGAGCCTTTGCCTCGAGTCCATGTGAATATCACCGCGAAAAAATCAGGCCGTCGGCTCCCCGCCATCAAGGACCGGCTGGCCGCCGGAAAACAGCGGCGCGAAAAAGTGCCGCGATCGTCCCATTCTCAATGGATTTCTCGCGCCAATCGCGCCGATCCCATCGAATTGCTGAAGGAATCGGACCGCGGAAGATTGCCCGCACTCCTCCCGATTCGTTATGCGCGCATGCGGCGATCCCCCTTCGCCTTTTTCCGCGGCTCCGCCGCGCTGATGGCCGCCGATCTGGCTTCCACTCCGGCAACGGGAATGCGCGTGCAAGCGTGCGGCGATTGTCACGTCGCCAATTTTGGCGGGTTCGGAACGCCCGAGCGGCGGCTCATCTTCGACATCAACGATTTCGACGAAACGCTTCCCGCGCCCTGGGAATGGGATGTGAAGCGCCTGGCGGCAAGCATCGTGCTGGCCATGCGTCAGAATGGCGTTGCCGGTCGCCACTGCTCGGATGCCGCGCGCATTTCGGTGAAATCCTACAGAAAACACATGCGCGAATACGCCGAAGCGACCTCGCTGGACGTTTGGTATTCGCATCTGGACGCTGAACTTTTCGTGCAAAAGGCGAAAACGCCGGAAGCGAAGAAACGATGGCGGAGATTGGGAGACAAGGCCGTGCGAAACACCTCGGGGCACGAATTCCCGAAAATCGCGCGCATGCGGCGCGGGCGTCCTTGCATCATCGATCGTCCGCCATTCATTTATCACCCGCGGGAAATGACCGTCATCGGGAAACATGTGCGGCAAATGTTTCAGCAGTATCGAGAAACTTTGCCCGGGGAGCGCCGCATCCTTCTCGATCGCTACCAGCTTGTGGATGTGGCCCGCAAAGTCGTCGGAGTGGGCAGCGTGGGCACGCGCTGTGCGGTGGCATTGCTGATGGCCGGACCGCACGATCCTTTGTTCCTGCAATTCAAGGAGGCGCGCGCATCGGTGCTGGAACCCTACGCGGGCAAGAGCCGATACGCGAATCAAGGGGAGCGGGTGGTCACCGGCCAGAGGATGCTGCAGTCTTCGAGCGATATATTTCTGGGGTGGACGGGCGACGACGAAGGTCATGATTTCTATTTTCGCCAGTATCGCGACATGCGCATGAAGGTGGACGTCGAACGGATGTCCAAGCAGGATTGGTTCGAGTATGTGCAACTCTGCGGATGGGTGCTGGCCCGCGCGCATGCCCGCACGGGAGATCCGGCGTCCATTGCCGGCTACCTGGGTAGGACGGAAGTATTCGACGAGGCGATCGAGCGGTTTGCTGTCGCCTACGCGGATCAGACCGAGCGCGACTTCGCCTGCTTCCTCAAAGCCATTCGCGCGGGACGGATTCCGACGGCCGCGCGCAGCGCCGCTTGAATCACAAATCTTCGGAGCCTCGAGTTTTTTGCGCGGCAATCCCAATTCATCTTGCGATTCGAGGATTCGTTAGTGGGCCCGCTAGGATTCGAACCTAGGACCAACGGATTATGAGTCCGCTGCTCTAACCAGCTGAGCTACGGGCCCCACGTTTAGGGCAAAGTCCGCATTTCCTCTCGGCGCAAACATGCTGCGCGAAGGGAACATGATTTCAGCAGCTGCGGCGCGCTCCGAAAGTTTTTCTAGCATATCCTGAATCGCAATCAAAAAACAGGGAAGCCGCTGCGGGAAAAAAATTATGCGCGGCCGCGCAGCCGCGAATCCGTGTGGTAAGTTCTACGCATGATGCAAAACGTGGAAGCCATCTTGCGCAAGACGCCTCTCTTTGCGAGCCTCACGGAGAAGGAAATCCGGGCGCTGGCCATGCGCGTCGTTAAACGGCGCTTTCCGCGCGGTGAGTTGTTGTTTGCCGAAGGAGACCCCTGCACCGGACTTTTTCTTGTGGCCTCGGGAAAAATCCGAATTTTCAAATTGTCGGCGGCGGGCCGCGAACAGGCGCTAGCGGTGGAAGGGCCGGGAAGTTCGTTTGCCGAGCTTCCGGTTTTCGACGGAGGAAATTATCCCGCCGCCGCTTCCGCACTCGAGGATGCTGAAGTTTTTTTCATCTCGCGCCAGGATTTTCAGAATTTCTGCCGCGAACATCCCGACGTGGCGCTCAAGGTGATCAGCGTGGTCGGGTCGCGGCTGCGGCGCCTGGTGGGAATTATCGAAGAATTGTCGTTCACCACCGTGCGCCAGCGCTTGATCGCCATGATTCTGCGGCTTGCGGAGACCACGGGCAAACCTTCGAAAGACGGAGTGCAATTGGATTTGACCATGAGCCACCAGGATCTCGCCGCGGAACTCGGCACGGTGCGCGAATTGGTTTCGCGAAATCTCAGCCGCCTCCAGGCCGAGGGGTTTCTGGAGGTGGACGGCCGGCATATCCTACTGAAGGATATGGCGGGGCTGAAAAACGAGCAAAACGCCGCGGAGTAGCGGTTTTCTGGATTCAGCCTCGATTCTCCCGTCATGTGACTTTGGTCACTGCCCCGGCGCCAGGTATCGCCCAAACTGTTTTTGCATTGGGGAGGCAATCATGAATGTAAGCGGCGATACTAAAGTGAAGGAGATTGTGCTTTCAAATCCGGCGGCGGCGCGTGTATTGGAAGATGCGGGCGTGGATTATTGCTGCGGCGGAAACAAGTCATTGCACGACGCATGCCTGCACGCCAACGTGTCCGCCGAAGAGATTCTCAAGAGATTGCGCGAAAATAGCGAGCAAGTGAGTCCCGCGGACATCAATTGGGTTTCCGCGCCGCTCGCCGATGTAACGCGCCACCTCCGCGAAAAGCACCACCGCTATGTCCGCGAAGCGATTCCGCGGGTGCAGGCGCTGGCCGCAAAAGTGAAATCCAAACACGGCGCGAAGCACCCGGAACTCGCGGAAATCGAGGCGCTCTTCACTCGCGTGGGGCAGGAAATGATCATGCATATGCAAAAGGAAGAACAGGTTCTCTTCCCGTACATCGACGCGATGGAGAAGGCGTCGTTGGGGCAGGGAACCGTCGAACCGCCTTTTTTCCGGACGGTGAAGAATCCGGTCCACACCATGATGCAGGAGCATGATGCCGCCGGGGACATCGTGAAGCAGATTCGCAAGGCCAGTTCGGAGTATGCGCCGCCTTCCGACGCGTGCCCCAGTTTTCAGACTTTGTACCACGATTTGCAGCAATTCGAAGCCGATCTTCACCAGCACGTCCACATCGAGAACAACATTCTGTTTCCGCGAGCCGTGGACATGGAACCAAAAATACTCTGACCGGAGCTATATGCCGAGTTCCCACCAGGCGCGCCCTGCCGGTGCAGGCGAGGAGTCCATCGCCGGGAAAATGGAATTGGCCATCGCGCGAGAGGCTTCGCTTTCTCGGCTGCTGATGGTATTCATCAGTTCGGGCCTCATTTTCATGCTTCTTCCCGGGACGTTCCTGGGAGTCTGGAACCTGATGCAGATCAGCGGGAGAGAGAGCGCCGCTTCCGTCTCACCCGCCTGGTTGCAGGCTCACGGCCATGCTCAGGTTTTCGGATGGATCGGAAGCTTTATCCTCGGCATCGGATTTTATTCCATTCCCAAATTGCGCGGCGTACCGAGGCCGGGGAGCGCCGGGACATGGGTCTGCTGGAGCCTGTGGACGCTGGGAGTGACGGCGCGCTGGTTCGCGAATGTGTACGCTTGGCACTGGCGGATGCTGCTTCCGATTTCAGGCGTTTTTGAAATTGTGGCCTTCGCGATTTTTTTTCGCGCGGTTTCGCAGCACCGTCCGGAAGATTCCGGAAAAGCCAGGATGGAGCCGTGGGTATGGGCGGTGATCGCGGCCAGCGCAGGCTTCATGCTGGTTCTTCTCGCCAATCTGGCCGCTTGTTTCTACCTGGCCATTCGCGGTGCGAGTCCGGCTTTGCCCCATGCCGCCGATCAACGCTATTTGGTTCTGGTTGCGTGGGGATTTCTGGTTCCCTTTGTGTGGGGATTCAGCAGCAAATGGATGCCGGTATTTCTGGGGCTGAAGCCGGTGCGTTTCTCCTTCCTTTTTTGGGCGCTTGGCATCAATTTTGCTGGGATTCTTCTGACAATCGTAGGCTGGGGAGCGGCAGCGAACGCGTTTTTCATTGTGGGAACGATTTTGGCGATTGCCGGGCTGCGCATGTTTGAGCCAGCGCAGCAGGAAGCCAAGACACGCGGCGTGCATGCGAGTTTTCCGTTCTTCGTGCGCACCGCTTATGCCTGGCTGCTTGCGGCTGCTTTGTTGGGAGCGGGCGCGGCGCTATGGGATACGTCGGGCGGAATCTGGGGAGCTTCGCGGCACGCGCTTACGGTAGGATTCATTGCGGTGATGGTGTTGTGCGTGGGGCAGCGGATTTTGCCGGCATTTGTGGGAATGCGCCTGCTCTGGAGCACGCGACTGATGTTTGCGGGGCTCGCGCTGCTTTCGATCGGTTGTGTGATGCGCGTTGGCGGGGAGGTTCTGGCCTATCAAGGCATCGCTCCGTGGGCCTGGTCTGTGCTGCCGGTATCGGCATTTTTCGAATTGGCAGGAATTAGCTCCTTTGCCATTAATATTTTTGGTACATTCCTTCTCGAACCGAGCCGCGTCCAGAAGCAGCCGGTCGTCGTAAGCATCGAGAAATAGTTTTTCGGAATTATTTCGGGGGAATGTCATATGAACGATGGAGCAAAGCAGTCCTCACCATCCACCGCACTTCGTACTCCCGGCCCGATTGAAAGTCCCATGCTGAATTTCGATTTGGATGTGGAGATCGAAAAATTGCGTGCGGAAAATTCCTGGCACGGCGGGCGGAATTCGAAAACCCTCGTGAAGTATGCGAATTTTCGTGTTTTGCTCATCGTCCTTCAGCGCGCGGCCCGCATGGAAGAACACAAGACGGAAGGCAGAATTTCCGTCCAGACTGTAGCGGGTCACGTTCGTATGAAGGCGCAGGACCGAGAGTTCGACCTCCCCAAAGGACACATCCTGGCGCTTGAGCGCGAAATTCCCCACGACGTCGAAGCCTTGGAAGACAGCGCAATTCTGCTGACGTTTGCCTGGCCGGAAGACGCCCATAAATCCTAGAACGGACCTTTATTTGCCTGGGAATGAATTCCAAGCGACATATTCACATTTCGAAGTGGCGTCCTAGTTCTTGAATGGGAAAAGGGGGAATTGAAGTGTCCAAAATAGGATTCTGAGGCCGGTTCGATACGCATGCAGGTAAGTTGCCGCGCGTGAGGAGAACTTGATGAGCGATTCGAGCAAGCGTGGGTTATTGGTATCAAACGGCTGGATGCAGGCCGTAGCGATTGTCATGTTGTGCGGCTTCCTCATTCTGGGAATGCTTGCCTACCGGACTTATACCGACGAGCCGCCCATCCCGCAGCGCGTGGTGGACCCGAGCGGGCAGGTGATTTTCACCGGAGAGGACATCACTGCCGGACAAGAAGTTTTCCTCCGCAACGGGCTGATGGAGTACGGATCGATCTTCGGGCACGGCGCGTATCTGGGCCCGGATTTTACCGCGGATTATTTGCATCGCGCCGCGCTGATCACCATCGACCATTACGGAGGAGAGACTTCCGAATCGGCGAAACAGCAAACCATCGTTGATTTCAAGACGAACCGCTACGATGCCTCAACCGGCGTGCTCATTTACACCGCGGCCCAGGCCGAGGCTTACGAAAAGCTCGTCGGCTATTACGGCGGTTTTTTCGGAACACCCACGACAAAATTCGGATTGCGGCCCTCGGCCATCAGCGACCCGCGGCAGATTCGGCAGCTCACGGCATTCTTCAGCTGGTCGGCATGGACTTCTTCGGCCCGGCGTCCCCAGCTCGATTATTCCTACACCAACAATTGGCCGCCCGAGTCACTTGTGGGCAATCACGCCACGGCCGATGCCATCGTCTGGAGCGTGCTTTCGCTGATCGCACTGCTGGGCGGCATCGGGTTATTGCTCGCTGTTTTCGGTCGATGGAATTTCCTGGGCTGGCATGGAAGGGAAGATCAGCGAGTTTCATTCCGGCCGCCGGATGAAGTGGCGCTGACGCCGGCGCAGCGTTCCTGCGCCTGGTATTTCCTGGTGATGGCGATTTTGTTTTGCATGCAGGCGCTGCTGGGCGGCGCGACGCAACATTACCGCGCCGAAATCGCGAATTTCTTCGGCTTCGATCTTGCTCGCGTGCTGCCTTACAATATCGCGCGCACCTGGCATCTGCAGCTCGCGATTTTTTGGGTTTCCACTTCGTTCCTGGCCGCGGGAATTTTTCTGGCTCCCATGATTACCGGCCGGGAGCCGCGCCGACAGAACTGGCTTTCCTTCGGACTTTTGGCCGCCCTGGCCATCGTCGTGTTCGGGAGCCTGGCCGGCGAATTTGCGGGCATTCACGGCTGGATTCAACGCGGATGGTCCTGGTTCGGCGATCAAGGCTTCGAATATCTCGATCTGGGCCGCTTCTGGCAAATTCTGCTGACGGTGGGACTGATTTTCTGGGTCATCATCCTGTTTCGCGGGCTACGCGGGCGGCTGGGTTCCGAACATTTCGGGAACATGCCCTGGCTGTTCTTCTTTTCGGCGTTATCTATTCCCGCTTTCTATGCGGTGGGGCTGCTGGCGCGCACGAATTCCCATTTCACCACCACGGATTTCTGGCGATTCTGGGTGGTGCATCTGTGGGTGGAAGATTTTCTGGAACTCTTTACCACCATCATGGTCGCCTATATTTTTGTCCTGTTGGGCGTGGTGCACGAGCGGGTGGCCTTGAAGGTGATTTACCTGGACGTTCTGCTATATTCCGCGGGCGGCGTGGTGGGCACCATGCATCACTTGTATTTTTCCGGCGAGCCGGCGATTCATATGGCGCTCGGCGCTTTCTTTTCCGCCGCCGAAGTGATTCCGCTCACGTTTCTGACCCTCGAGGCCTGGAGTTTTCTGCAACTCGGCGCGCAACAAGGTTCTGGCTCGCGGACGCCATTCCCGCATTTCTGGGCGGTGATGTTTCTGGCGGCGGTGGGATTCTGGAATTTCCTGGGAGCCGGGATTTTCGGCTTCCTGATCAACCTGCCAATCGTTTCCTATTATGAAGTCGGCACGGCGCTCACACCCAATCACGGACACGCGGCGATGATGGGAGTGTACGGAATGCTCGCCGTGGGATTGGCGCTATTTTGCCTGCGTTACATGATCCCCGAAAAATTCTGGAGCGATCGCGCCGCCAAGATCAGTTTCTGGTCGCTGAACATCGGACTGGCATGGATGGTTTTCGCCACCCTTTTTCCGCTGGGAATTCTGCAACTGTATCATTCGGTGAGCGTGGGATACTTCGATGCGCGCTCGCTGAAATTTCTCTCGAACCATACCAACGCGTTGCTGGAATGGCTGCGCCTCCCGGGTGACGCGCTTTTCATATTGGGAGGGACTTTGCCGGTGCTGTATCTCTGCTGGCTGGGAGTAAGCCGGATGAAGCCGCGCACGACGATGGAGGAGCCGCGCGACGTCCTGTTTACGGAAATTGTGGAATCGAAAGGACTCGATGCATGATTTCCGGAGTTCATGTGGAGGTGCTGCTCGCCGCGGCCTACGCTATTTTTCTGGCCGGCGTGGCATTCCTACTCGAAATGCTCGCACGCCATTCCCACAGACGGTCGGAGCATTACCGCAATTCCGGTTTTATCTATCGCCGGAAAATGGATTTGTGGGAATGCCCGGCGGGGCGCGAATTGCACCGCATTGAGACCGATTACCAGCGACGCGTGGTCCACTATCGCGCTCCCGCCCACGTGTGCAACGCATGTTCTTTGAAAGCCAACTGCACGGATTCGGATGAAGGGCGGCTGCTCGAAAGCCGGCTGGACGCCTGGGTGGAATCGGAACTGCGCAAGTTTCACCGCGGCATTTCGCTGGTCTTGCTGCTCCTGGCGATGATCCTGCTGCTGGCGGAATCGGCCCGCCATGACGGTTTTCGCGACCTTTTGATCGTAGGGGCCCTGCTGGTTCCGGTCACCGTGGCGGAAACAAAACTTTTCGCTTCGTTCCTGACGAGGCAGGGCGACGCAAGATAAAATAGAAGCGAGGGCAGGAGCGCGGCGGCAAGCGCGAGTGGCGCATCGAAATTCGCGGCGCCGGTTTTAATGTGCGGAGGCGGTCTGGCGCACCAGCACCACATCGCTATCGTTGTGCGAGCGGACCACCACCAGCTTTTTTCCGTCCGGGGACCAGTGAAAATCGTCGATGCGGTCGGTCGCGAATTCCGTCACACGCCGCCCCGGGGTTCCATCCACGGGTGAAATCCACAGCGCGTACAATCCTTTATCGCGAATCGGGTATCCGATGTATTTTCCGTCCGGCGTGTAGCGAATTTCGCCTTGCGCTCGCGGATCGCGTTCGATGGTTTTTAGAGGCTGCAAAGTTTCGAAATCCAGAATCTTGATCACCACGGCTCCGCCGCTTGTAGGCTGGGTCTGGAAAGCCAGGTCCTTCCCGTCCGGCGAGATATTGACGCACCCGCAAGTCAGCAGCGCTTCGGAAAGTTGCGCGGCGGCTCCTCCATCGACGGAAACCTTCTTGGCTACGAATTTCCCGGAGTCGATGCTGGCGTACACCAGCCACTTCCCGTCGGGTGAACACATGGCCGGCGAATCGTAAGCGCCGGTGGTGAGTTGCTTCAGATTTCCGCCGCCGGCATCCATGCGCCAGATATTCACGCCGCTGTTTCCGCCGCGAAATGCCGAGGAGAAAATAATGTATTTTCCCTGATCGCAGGAGATGGGCGCGAAAGAGGGATAATTGTCCTGCAGGAGCGGCGCGCGGTTGCTGCCGTCCGCGTCCATGCGAAATATTCCGTCTTCCTGCTCCAGCAGCAATCTTCCGTCGGGCGTCCAGGTAAAATCCGCGGTCGCGGGGCGGCTACTGATGGTCACGGGCGTGCCGGCGCCTTTTTCATCGTAGGAGGCGGACTGCAGCGCTCCCACGAATTGCGACTGGATCGCGGCGATGGTTTTTCCGTCGAGCGAAAGGCTGATGCTTGAATAATCGTTGGTGTCGTTGGTGACAGGCCGGAAAATTCCCTGGGGATAGGAAACGATGCTGATTTGCGCGCGATTGAAATTCGAAGTGCGGCTGCTCGAAAGGAGCAGAATGGCGCTTCCATCGGGCAGCCAGTTGGCATCAGCCAGCAGCGAGTCGGATTTCAGCAGAACTTGCTTTTTCCCCGTGGCGGTGTCGAACAGATTCAGAGTGGCGACCGCGGAATCTCCGGCAAACCATTCGGTATCCGCGATCATTTTTCCATCCGGAGACCATGCCGGCGAGCTAAGGCGGGCGCCTTCCTCGGCCAGAAGTTTTTCATTCGATCCGTCGGCATTGGCGATCATCAGATCGAACTTGCCCTCATTCAGCTTGGCGCGGATGAATGCGATTCGCGAGTGGTCTGGCGAAAAACTGATGTTGCTGCGCAGGTCGTGCACCACGCGCTCGGGAGTTCCGCCCAGCACCGGAGCGCGATAGAGGCTCGAGACATTCTTTTCCTTGGGTTCCGAACGCACAAAATAAATAAAATTTCCGTCCGGCGAAAACTGGAGCTCGTGGTAGACGTCATCGGATGGCGGGATGATCTGGGTGTTGCTGTTTGTGGGAACATTGCGCAGCCACAGGCTTTGCTGGCCATTGTCACGCTGGGCATTGAGGATGTAATTCCCGTCCGGTGAAATCGCGGCCAGCCATTTATTGCCGGTTTCCGTCACCGGGGTGACGCTGTAATGCTCGAAGGCCTCGCCTTTCTTGCGGGAAAAAAGCGAGTAGACGCCGAACGCCGCGGCCCCGACAATTACCAGAACGATGAGAGTGGTCAGCGCCGTCCCCAATTTGTGCTGCCCGGCCACTTGCAGCACGCTCGAGCTGGAAGGGGTGGAAACCGAATGCGACGAAGTTTGCGGGACGGGAGACGCCGCGCTGGCGGATGCCGCCGCGGGGGCGATTCCGGAGGCTTGCGAGATTCCGCTCGACGATACCCGTCCTGAGGAATCCGTTTCGCGCCTCAGGCGCTTCAAGTCCGCGCGAATTTCCGCGGCCACCTGGTAGCGCATTTCCCGGTCTTTTTCGAGAGCCTTCTGCAAAATTTCCTCGAGCTTCGGGGGAATTTCCGGGTTCAGGCGCGTTGCCGGCGGCGGCACGCGATTCAGGATGGCCTCAAACGTTACCCCGGTGGTATCCCCGCGGAAGGCCAGGACGCCGGTGGACATTTCGTAGAGCACCGCGCCGAAGGAAAATAAATCGCTGCGCGGGTCGAGTTCCTTGCCGCGCACTTGTTCGGGAGACATGTAGGCCACGGTTCCCACGGCCGTGCCGGGACTCGTGAAATTATCGCCGGAATCCAAAGTGACATTCGCCAGCGTCCTCAGGCTCTCGCCGCTCGGCGCGCTTCCGGCCCGCGCCGGAATCAATTTTGCCAGTCCGAAATCCAGGACCTTGGCGTGCCTCCGCTGGGTAACGAATATATTGGCGGGCTTGATATCGCGGTGGACGATTCCCTGGGAGTGCGCGGCGTCCAGCGCGTCGGCAATCTCGATGGCCAGATCCAGCAACTCGTCCATCTCCATCGGACGGCCGCTGATGGAATGCTTCAGCGTGGCGCCGTCCAAATACTCCATGGCGATGAAGGCTTTGCCGTTTTCCTCGCCGATGTCGTAGATGGTGCAAATGTTGGGATGATTCAGCGCCGAGGCGGCTTGCGCTTCGCGCTGAAATCGTCCCAGAGCCTGCGCATCGCGCGCCACTTCATCGGGAAGAAATTTCAGCGCGACGAAACGATGCAGGCGCGTATCTTCGGCTTTATACACCACGCCCATTCCGCCGCCACCGAGGCGTTCCACGATGCGGTAATGGGATATGGTTTGACCGTTGAGCGAGGGGATGTCCGGCATGCGAGCGCGATTTTAGATGGGCAAGCCACGAGTGTCAATCACGCGATGCAAAGCGGTTCGAGAATGTTGAAGCTTTGCGCTTGCTGCTGCGCGGAATGCCGGTTCGCGGTTTTCGGTGGGATCGCTTGCCGCGGAAACCTATGGCAATACGCCTTCCTGAAAGCGCAGGGCTGAAATTTGCGATTCGTAGTCGTATTTTGCGCTGGTTTGCGCGATTTCAGCCTGGGTCAAGTTCAATTGCGCCTGGCTGAGTTCGATGATGGAGCTGAGTCCCAGTTTGTAGCGCGCCTGCGCCAAATCGAGAGCCCTGGTGGCTTGTTGCAAGAATTGCTGTGTGACCCCCAGGCGTTCGAACGCGGAATTGGAATCGAGCCAGGCCTTGCGCACGTCGCGCACGATTTGATTTTGCAGCTCCCGCAAATATTGCTGCTGCGCGCCAGCCTCCGCGTTCGCTTCCGAACGCAGCGCGCCGAATTCGTGCCCGTTGAATATCGGAATGTTCACGTTGAATCCCGCCGCGGCATAACGGCTGCCGATGCCCGCCTCCCGCACGGGAGTCAGCCCGGCCGTGCCCACGCCTGATATTTCCGGGAACCACAAATCGCGTTCCGCGGTGGCGTAATTTTGCGCCGAATCCACATCCAGGCGCTGGCTGATCAATTCCGGGCGCCGCGCGAGAGCTTCAGAGAGAACCGAAGAAAGATCCGCGGGAGGAGCGGCCGGCAAAGCCTCTTCTGAAAGAGTGAATGTCCGCACGTCCGAATAGCCCATAGCTGCGGACAGATCCGCATAGGCACCCTGCAAATCATTGCGCGCCTGGACTTGCAGCAACTGCGCCTGCGCCAAATCCACATTTGCAAAACTCACATCCAGGCCGGATTTCAGCTTGTTCTTTTCGAGCTCGGTCACCTGGTCGGAAACCAGTTGGCGGTCTTTTACCGTTTCATCGGCAACCTGTTGGATGGCCTGGGCCTTGAGCACCGAGTAGTAAGCTTGGTCCACGCGCAGCAGGACGTCCGCTCGCGATGTCTCCACGTTTTCCGCTTGTGCTTGTGCGTGAAGAGCTCGAACTTTTTACCAACTCGTGCGTGCGCCCGAAATCCGTCACCAGTTGATCGACGGTGACCCCGTTCGAATAACCGGTCGTAGATGACCGGATTGTTGAGCCCGCCTGCGGCGATGCGGCTGCCGTGCTCGGAATCGACGCCGGTGATACTGCCGTAAGTGTGCGGGTAATACGCGGATTTCGCCTGGGTCACCTGCGCTTTGGCGGCGTTAGCCAGATACGATGCCACCTGAATCTTCGGATGATTCTGAAGTGCGATTTTTTCGGCATCCTGCGAGCGTCAATGTCTGCGAGGTTTGTCCCGCGCATGCCAGCGGAGAAAGCGCGAGCAAGCAAGCCAGCGCCAGGAATCGGATACCTCCTTTCATTATTGCGCCTCCTGGGCCGCGGGAGCCTGGCCCGGAATTTCCCGTTTTCTGTAAACCAGCAGATACGCGGCAGGAACCACGAAAATGGTGAGCAGCACGGACGTCGTCAATCCGCCGATGATTACGCGCGCGAGCGGCGCGTATTGTTCGCTTCCCGTTCCCAGTTTGATGGCCATGGGCAGGAGCCCGATGATGGTGGCGAGCGAAGTCATCAGAATCGGGCGCAGGCGGATGCGGCAGGAGGTGATGATCGCTTCCATCACACTGTGACCGTCCTCCTCCAGGCGGTGCGCGAATTCCACGATCAAAATGCTGTTGGAAACCACCATCCCCACCATCATGATCACGCCCATCAGCGACATTACGTTCAGCGTGGTTCCGGTCAGGATAAGAGTCAGCACCACACCCAGAATTCCCGTGGGCACCGCCAGCAAAATCAGCACCGGATCGATGAAGGAGCGGAATTGCGCCACCAGAATCAGGTAAAGCAAAACCAATGAGAGAGTAAGTCCCAACCCGAAGCTGCGGAACGACGCCTCCATTCCTTCCACCATCCCGCGGATATTCACGCGGATTCCTTCGGGAAGCTGCGTTTTCGCCACGATTTTTTGCACTTCCGAAGCTACCCGGCCAAGGTCTTCGGTGGACGGGTTCACGTAGACGTCGAAGACCCGCTGGACCTGGTAGTGATCGATTTCCGTGGGCGCGTCAAAGCGTTTGATTTGGCTGACGGTATCGAGAAACGTGGGAGATTTGGCCACCGGCGATTTGAGCGGGATTTGCCGCAAGTCCAGAAGGTTGCGGACGTCCTGCTCGTGATATTGCACGGTGAGCATGTAATCATTCCCGGTTCGCGGATCGATCCAGTAGCTCGGCGCGATCATGCCGTTGGAGGTGAGCGCGGTGATCACGTTGTCCACCACTTCCTTCTGCGTCAAGCCGAGTTCGCTTGCGCGCAGCCGGTCGATATTCAATTGCAGCGAGGGATAATCCAGGTCTTGCGGGATGTACACTTCGCTCACGCCGCGCGCCGCGCGGATGTTGTCCGCCAGAGTTCCGGCGATTCCGTAAGCGGACTGGAGATTTGAGCCGCTCACCTGCACGTCAATCGGCGCGGGCAAGCCCTGGTTCAGAACCGCGTCCACCATGCTGCCGGATTGGAAATACGTGGAGAGTTCTGGAAGTTCCTTGCGCGCTTCCTGGCGCACACGATCCATATACACGTAGCTGCTCACGTGGTGGTCGGCATTCAACGCCACCTGCACCGTGGCGGTGTGCGGCCCGGAATTGGATGTGTAGATGGAGGAGAACCCGGGAATCACGCCCACATTGGAAACAATCAGTTTCAAATCTTTGGGATCCACCGTCCGGCGGATCACATCCTCCAGCCGCGCGACTTCATTGTTGGTGATCTCCACGCGAGTTCCCGAAGGCGCTTTTACGTTGATGACGAATTGTCCGGCATCCGTACGCGGAAAAAACGCCTCGCCCACAAATGGAGAGAGCAGCAAGCTCACGAAACACGCTCCCAGGATCCATCCCAGCACCGCGCCGGGACGCGCCAGCGAGCTGCGCACGTGCCGCTCATACGATTCGAGCAGGCGATGAAAATCCTGGCCAAATCGTTCGTTGAACCGGTCGCCCCATTGCGCCATTCGCGAACGGTGCGGCGCGGGATGCGCCTCGGATTCGCCGTCTTCCGCAGCAACGGTATGCGAGGGAGCCTTGATGTAGCGTGCGCAGAACAGCGGAACCACGGTGAGCGCCACCACGTAAGAAGCGAAAAGCGCCAGCACCACGGCCAGCGCCAGCGCCGAAAACAGGAAGCGGCTCACGCCATACAGAAACGTAACGGGAAAGAAGACCACGGCGCTCGTGAGCGTCGCCGCCAGCACCGCCAGAGCAACTTCCTGGCCACCTTTTTCCGCGGCCACTTCCGGCGCTTCTCCCAATTCCAGATGGCGGAAAATGTTTTCGAGCACAATGACGGCGTTGTCAATCAAACGCGAAAACACCAGCGCCAGACCCGCGAGGATCATGGAATTTATGGAACTTCCGCCGAAATACAGGACGATCAGCGCAGCCAGCGCGGATAAGGGAATCGAAAGAAAGACCGCGACCGTGGCGCGCGTGCTTCCCAAAAAGACCAGCACCATCATGGCTGTCAGGATCAGCCCGATGCCTCCTTCGTGGAGCAGCGTCTCGATGGCGCTCTTGACGAACACGGATTGATCGAACACCACGTTGGCCACCAAATTTTTGGGGATGTCCGTCAACTGGCTTACGGCTTTTTTGATGCCGTCCACCACTTGAATCGTGTTGGTGTCGCCGCCCTGCTTCAAGATCGGGAGGTAAACCGACCGCTGGCCATTCACGCGCACCACATTGGTCTGGATCTGGTGCGCGTCTTCGGCGTGGCCCACATCGGCAACCGTCACCGGCGATTCGCCGACGGTCTTGAGCGGCAGGCTGTTGATTTCATTTACATCCGGAAACTGGCTGTTGGTGTAAATGTTGTAATCGTAGGGGCCGATTTTCACGTCGCCCGCGGGAAGAATCAAATTGGAGTTGTTGACCGCGCGCACCACGTCCATGGGGCTCAGCTGGTAGGCTTCGAGTTTCGCGGGATCCACATAGACCATGATCTGCCGGTATTTTCCGCCGAAGGGAGGAGGAACGGACGCGCCCGACACGCTCGCCAGCTGATTGCGAACCTGAAACTGTCCCAGGTCGCGCAATTGCGTTTCGTTCAGCCCCTGGCCGCTCAAAGTGATCAGGCAAACCGGCAAGCTGGAAGCGTCAAATTTTTCAACCACTGGAGGAAGCGTTCCAGGAGGCAGGCGTCGCAAATCGGCCATGGCCAGGTTGGAAATTTCGTTCACGTCCGAATCCGGACTCGTTCCGGGCTGAAAATAAACCTTGATGATGCTCACACCCGGCATGGAGCGCGACTCCATGTGTTCGATTCCGCTGCCCAGGGTGAAAAACCGCTCGAATCGTCCGGTAATCTCCGTTTCGATTTCCTCGGGGGGCATTCCGTTGTAAAAAGTCGCCACCACCACCTGCGGCAGATTGATCGCCGGAAATAAATCCACCGGCATGCGCACCACGCTGGCCACTCCGATCACCGATATGATCAGGCACACCACCACGATGAAATATGGATTGCGAATTGAAAATCCCGGCATTACAGTCCTCCGCTTGTCTGCGCCGCGGACGCGAATCTCGGCTGCACTTTCATTCCCGGGCGCAGTTGCCCGCGATTTCCCACCACCACCACGTCGTTTTCCGCGAGCCCTGAAACCACTTCCACATCGCGGGGCGTTTCGATACCCAGCTTCACGGTGCGTTGCTCAATCGTGTTGTTCGGATCAACCACCATCACGGTCACGCCGTTTTCCGAGCGGTCCAGAGCCTGCACCGGCACCGCCAGCGCATTTTTCTTCTGGTTCAGCACAATCGAGGCCTGCGCGTACATTCCCGGCACCATTTCGAGCGTGGGATTGGGCACGTCCACTTCGGTGTGCATGGTGCGCGTAGCGAAATCGATTTGATCGGCGAAGCGCGCCACTTTGCCCGGAAATGTTTTTCCCAGCACCGGGACGGTCACCTGTATCGGACTCCCCAGGTGAATTTCCGGGACCACGGATTCCGGCACGGGAATCACCAGCCGCAAAAGATCATTTTGCGAAAGCCGCACCACCGGCTCGGATTGCGTGTCGGAGGATGTGCCGGCCTGGATCATCGAGCCGGTGTCGGCGTAACGCCGGGTCACCACACCTGAAAACGGCGCGGTGATTCGTGCATAGGCAAATAGCGCGCGGACCCTTTCCTGGTTAGCCTTGGCCACTTGCAATTGTTGTTGCGCCGCGGCCAGTGCGGCCTTGGCCGTTGCCACCTGCGCTTCCGAGACGCGGTCGCGGCCCATGGCGTCATCCACTTCCTGTTGCGCAACGAGGTCCGGCTGAGTTTTCGAGACGGCTGCCAGGCGCGTATAGGAAAGGTGCGCCACCTGGTACGCGGATTCAAAGCGCTCCACGTCCGACTGCGCGCGGAGGATTTCCTCCTCGCTCTGCCGCTCTGCCGCTTCCGCCTGCTGCACTTCATCATGCAATTCCGGGATTTCCAGCGTGGCCAGCAATTGCCCCGCCTTGACGCGATCTCCCACATCGACGTCCATGTTTTTCACGTAGCCCGCGACTTTGGCGTGCAAATCCACTTCTTGAAACGGGCGAAATTCCGCGGTCAGCACAGCGGCGCGCGAGAGATCCATACGTTCGGCTTTCGCTACGGCCACGGTGGGCGCGGCCGCGTCCGCCTGGCCTTTCGCGGGGTCTCCCGAACACGATGCCAGCAGCAAGATTCCCATGGCCGCAACGAGAAGCGGCGCGCCCTTCAGGAGACAGGGCTTGTAGTGCATTTGTTTTGGCATTTTCCGCATGCTATTCCTCGGTTCGATTGGGTTTGCCCGCAACGCGGCTGGACTCGATTTCCAAAATCGTGCCGCGCAATTTTTCGATTGAAAAGTCCCGCGAGTGGCAGGCGTCAATGATTCTTCTTTCGTTGGCGAGCATTTGAGCCGCAACCGCGGGTATTTCCTCCGCGATTTTGCGGGGAATCTGAAGAATTCCGTGCCGGTCGCCATGGAGCAAATCGCCCGGCGAAATGCGCAGGCCGCCGATCTGCACGGGAGTTCCGAATTCGAAAATATGGGCGTAGGCGTGCGAGACAGTGACGTTGCCCGCGAAAAACTGCAATCCGGTTTGTTCCACGGCCGTCAGGTCCCGCACGCCGCCATTGGTGACGAACGCCACGCATCCCAGCGCGCGAAGAATGTTCGCGTGCACCCCTCCCACCAGCGATCCCAGCCCGGGATGCCTTTCCACATCCTCGACCACCACCACGCGCGGCTCCGGGACAGCCAGAATGCTGTTCCACCAGTCCGTGCGGTCGTAATAACTGTGGCCCTGCATGGGCGGAACGGATGTGCGCACTCGGGCCGTGGCCGCATAACCCACCGTCGGCGGCAGATTTTCGAAGAAGCATCGCAGGCTGGCGTCCGCGAAACCCGCATTGCGCAGCCGCAGATCGAAAGTCTCGATGGCGTTGGCGACGGCGCAAGTGCTCAAAGAGCGCAGCGCCTCGATTTTTTCGGGAGCAACTGTCTTGTCCAATGTCGGCCTCTCATTCGCGCCGGAAATGGAAACAGGAATGGAAAATCCAGCCACGGCTGCAAAAACATACAAGAATCCAGGGAGTGGTCGCTCGTAAAAAGCAGAGATTCAGATCAGAAGAATCAGCGGGGGACGGCGAAAGCTGGCCGCGGCACTCGCAAGAGGAGAGGCGGGAAAATTCAGAAAAGCCGGTTCAAACGCGGCGAAATTTGCAGCCTGGCTTGCGCAGTGGTTATCGAATCGCAAAGTTTGGGCGGTGATCTGGATGGCGCGCGAATCGTTTTGCCGCGCTTCATCCATTTTCGTGGAGCGGGAGAAAATGCGCGTCTGGCTGAACCGCGGCGCGAATTGCCCGCACTTTGCGAAGCCCGCGAGACCAATCACCCCCAGCATAAGGACCGCCACAACGAATCGGGCAGACCACACTCCCAGAACTTTTCGCTGAATTCGCAGATGGAATTTAGGATGCAATAGGGACTCGCCGGTGACCGGCAATTCCTGAATCGTTTCCGGAACCCTCTTCGGGAAACGACTTTTCAATATAGTTCCATTGATATACGGAATCAAGTTCAGTATTGCTTTTTGCATTCTTTGAGGCGTGCCGACTTCCAACCTTGCGCACGCTCTTCTTCTCGCACGGGATAGTGTGATGGTGTGACAGCGCGCCGGGGTTGTCACCTTTCCTTCGCTCCATTAGGGGAAACCGCCGATAAAATTCAGATGGCGCGGATTGCGCGTCGCGGTAAAATATTTACATGGCCAGAGGCTGGGACAGCAAAGCTGTGGAAGACCAGGTCCAGGAGCACACCACGAAAGATCCGCATAACAAGAAGAAAAAGAAAACACCGGCTCAAATCGAAGCGCACCGCCGCCGCGAGGTCCTGCTGCTTTCCCGCGCGCGCGTGCAGAAAAGCCTGGAATCCAGCAGCGATGCGCGGTACCGCGAGCAACTGGACCGCGCCCTGGCTGATCTTGACGCGCAACTCGCCAAGATCGCCGAATCCATCTGAAAAGCGCAGCGCGCTTCAATCCCGCGTGCGCCCCGCGTCGCTTTCTTCGATGAACACCACGCCCACGCCGTTCTGCGATTTTTCGCGGCCGGGATCGAAATGCACCACAGTGGCTCGCAGGCTCAGCAGGCTCGAGCGCGTCGGATCAGCGGAAGCCTCAATCACCACGCGCAACTCCGATTGCAGGCGCGGGCGGCTGCTCAAAGCCAGGTAGGCGCCCTGCACGCTCAGGTCACGCACCGTGGCCTTTTCCTCGAAGGGAAGTCCATCCTCGGTGCGGCCGCTGACCGTGGCGGTAAAACGCAGGCGCCGCCGCTGGCCCATGCGTGATTCGCGCAAGCTCACATTCACACCGCGCTCACTCAGCGTAATGGACATTCCTTCCGTGGCTCCCCAGGTGGCTGGAAATTCCTGGCGCGCCGCGGAGAGAAATCCGTCCACGGTTTTGTCCGGCGAATCCGGGTCGTGATGGAAGAGCACCAGATTGCGCACTTTGGCTTCGCGCGCGATTTTCACGCCTTCGAGCCAGCTCGAATGCCCCCATCCGCGGCGCTCGGAGGCGAGTTGTTCGGGCGAATACTGCGAATCGTAGATCAAGACGTCCGCGCCATGAGCCAGCTTCCGCAGGTTTTCATCGCATTCGGCCGCGCCCGGCTCGTTGTCCGTGGCGTACACGATCGAGCCTGCGGCGGTTTCGAGCCGGTAACCCAGGCAGCCTTGCGGATGATTCAGCCAGGCCGTGCTGATTTTCGTGCCGTGGACATCCCAAGCATCTCCTCCGCTCACTTCGTGGAATTCGCGCCGGGCGGTCATCATGCTGACGTCCACCGGAAAATAGGGTCCTGCGAGTTGCGCATCGAAGACTTGCTGCAGGCTATGGGGGCCTAAAATTTTGGATGCGAAACCGTAAAAATGAAAACGGTTTTGCGATTCGTAGAAGGGATGAAAAAAAGGAATGCCTTGGATGTGGTCCCAGTGAAAATGCGTCACCAGAACATGCGCCTCGACTCCCGCGGCGCCCATCGATTGCGTCCAGTGATTCCCCAGCATGCGGAGACCCGTCCCGCAATCGAGCACAAAGCGCGTGCCACCCGGCGCGGTCAATTCCAGGCAAGGCGTGTTGCCGCCGTAGCGCCAGGTGTCGCGCTCGAGCGTGGGCGTCGATCCGCGCACACCCCAGAAAACGAGTTTGGCGATATTTTGCGTCATTGCTGGGCGAATCGTGACGCGCGCAGAGGCTGCCCCCTCCTCTGAAGATATTGCATGGCGGCCGCTGAACGGAACCCTTCACGCGGGCTGCCCGTACGGCACAGCTCCTGTCGAATGATTGCGGATCGCAATGCAGCGCGGGTGCGCGCCCAGCCGTCCCAAGGACACGAAACCCGCCCGGGAAACCGCAACCGGATTGATGGTAGGCGGGGGCGGGAAGGGAAGTCAATTGCGTTTCGAGAGGCGCGTTCGTTCCCGGCGGCTGGCTTGCGCGATGGGGAGAATCATTCATTTTTGCATGGATGGTTTCCGTGAGGCGACACGGCGATGCGCCACCTCGTGCTTCCGGCGTCTTCTGCGAGTAGAATTCTATTGATGCACGACGATTCCCACACCGGACACACGCATTCTCATGATCATGCGCGCGGGCATGCGCACTCGCACGCCGGGCACAACCATTTCCCGCCGGTAGGCGAGGGCATGACGGCGATACTCGGCGGCTCGGTGGTCGCCACATTTTGCCTCGTGGCGGTCGAGTTGATTGCCGGAACGGCGGGGCATTCCATCGCGCTCATCAGCGATGCGGTCCACAATCTCACCGATGTGCCTTCGCTCGTGATTTCCTGGCTGGCCATGCGTTGGGCCAAGCGGCCTCCGACTGCGGATAAAACTTACGGCTTTCACCGCGCCGGAATCCTGGCGGCTTTCGTGAACGCCATGCTGCTGACGATCGTCGCGCTTTTCGTGATTTACGAGTCGGTGGCGCGGCTGCGCATGCCCGCGGGAGTGCATGCCGGACTCATGTTGTGGGTGGCGGTGATCGCGCTCGGGATCAATGGCGGCATCACGCTGGCGGTTCATTCCGGACGCCGCGACCTCAACGTGCGCTCCGTGTGGATTCACAATCTGGGCGACGCTCTTTCGAATGTGGCCATCGTTGTGGGCGCGCTGGCCATTCGCTGGACGGGGGCGGCGTGGATCGATCCGGTGATCGGCATCGGCATCGGCGCCATGGTTCTGTGGTCCGGGTACGGCATCCTGCGCGAAAGCACGCACATTTTGCTGGAGGGGTTGCCGCGGCACATTCGCCTCGAAGAAGTCGCAGCGGCTATTCTCCGCACGCCCGGCGTCCAGGAGGTTCATGACATCCACATCTGGACGCTCGGCACGGACTTGAACGCGCTTTCCTGCCACATTCGCGTTCCGGACATGCATCTCGAGGATTGCGAGCGGCTGCTTGGGCGCGTGCGCGAAATTTTGGCCTACGAATTTCAAATCAACCACACCACCATTCAATTCGAGCGCGCCGGATTGCCCGCCGAAGCCGGGCCGTATATGCCGGAGCCGTTCCGCGGCTCCGCGGAATAATCGCGCTCGGCGCATCTTTATGCCGATATGCCGCATTTTCCCCGAAGGATTTGCGCCATTTTGAAACGAGCTGACATACGAAGGGTGGTGCGTGTGAAGGCGATGTGTGCGCTGAAAATTTCCGGTTAGAACTGAACGGGAGTGCCGCGCTCCTGATTGATGCGCTCGGTGGCATCAACATCCAGTTCGCTCGAGGCCATCGCGTGGCGCGCGCCATCGGCGGTGATGTACACGATCTGATCCTTGGTCCGCGTGAAGGCCACGGCTTGAATCGGTTGGCCGGTGCGCAGCACCAGTGTGAATGCACCCACGTCCGGCTGCGAACTCTCGCTCGACTGCGCGGGCTGCTCCGATTCACCGGAAGGCGCTTCGTTCATCCCTGGTTGCGAACCATTCTGTTGCGGCGCTTGTTGAATAATGATGATCGGAGCCTGCTGCGGCGCGGGAGTTTGCTGATCTCCGGTCTGCGCCGGTTCCTCCTGGTCTTCCGGCGCGTACGCCATGCCACCATAGCCATAAAAAAACGGAACGAAAACGCCGGAGCTTTGCTGATCGCGAAGCAATCGCTCGGCGGTGGCCAGGCGCATTTGCGTGGCGGGATCGATAAAAGCTTTCACGCCCAAATCGTCGTTGTTGTTGAGATTGATATAGAACGGCGAGGCTCCCGAGCCGGCCGAGCCATTCAAAAATCCATTTAGGTAGGGGTCATTGTATGCAGCGCGGGGTGCCGCGTTGGCGGAAGGAGTTTGCGCCGGGGGATGCGCCACATGTGCAATGGGCGCTGTTTGCCGGGGTGTCGCCGCGCTTGCCACGGTCCGCAGCGCGCTGGACGAGGGAGCAATGCTGCGCATACGCACCGCGGAGGCTTCGGAAAAAGATCGCGACGCATTCTGCGCATACAAGGGAGAGGACAGAAATAGAGCCGCGCCCAACAAACCCGCCGCGCACGCACCCGCTGGAAGCCATCTGCGCATAGGACGCTTGCCTCTATTTATATCTGACGCCCGGCCCGTAAAGCCGGTTGCATCCATCATACTCCCGGCTGCTTCAAAACATGCCGGATTTCCCGCGGCGGGACCGGAAGAAACTTCGCAGTCCTATCGGTCCACAATTGCAAACCTCGTGTCAGCAAAGCGTTTGGATCCTCCTCCCCGCCATTTTCCGCCTTTGCTTTTCCCCGGACCCGGGATGTGCTATAAAAGTGCGGCCGAAGGACATTCAGGAATGGCACAGCCGGAACCGTTTTCTCCTGCACTCGATGGTGCGCCTTCGCAGACGCGTGCGAACGAACTTCGACCGGGGCAGGAAATGGCTTCCGCGTTTTGCCCGCGGTGTTCGGCGCGGCTGGAGCCGCGGAAGTGCAAAATGATTTGCGCTTCCTGCGGTTATTACATGTCCTGTTCGGATTTTTACTAAGAGCAGGCGCCTCGCAAGCAGAATGAGCAGGCGGAAGTAGCGTCAAAAAAAAGTTCCAAAAATACGGACTCAAAGATCTCTAGGAGGCGCGAACGTGGCACTCAGAATGACGGACCGGGAAGTGGATGGCGTGACCGTGGTGGAAATCGAAGGACGCATCGTGCTGGGCGAGGAAAGCAATTCATTCCGTGAAAAGGTGAAAAGCCTGCTGGCCGCCGGAAAGAGGAAAATCGTTCTGAATCTTTCCAATGTGGGTTACATCGATAGCGCCGGCCTCGGCACCCTGGTAGCCACATTTCATAGCGCCCGCTCGCAGGGAGCCACGCTGAAGCTGGCCAACCTGGGAAGCAAATTCAAGGAAGTCCTGCAAGTCACCAAGCTGATGACCGTCTTCGACACCTACGACAACGAAGCAGCCGCCGTCCAGAGCTTCTCGAAGTAAGCGGCGAATACTTCAATCTGAGGTTGAATGCGCGGACCGGCAATCCTGCCGGTCCGCGCCATTATCCCCGCGCAGTACCTTCCGCACGACCGGTGCGTACACCTTCCACGATCCCTTCGGGGCGGAAAATCGCAATTCCGCTCATCAATTTGGGATAGAAGTCCGTGGATTTCTGCGGCATGACGTCTCCGCCGAGCGCGATATCCATCACTTGCTGGACGCGCACGGCTTTCATGAGCATGGCCATTTGCGCGCTGCCTTGATCCACGGCCGCGAAGGCTACGCCAATTTCACGTTCGTACCCCACGCTTTTCTCCCCCGCCACCGCTTCCGGCGTGATCCCCAGGCCCTTTTCCAGGATCAGGCGGTGCAGCAACACCACGTCCAGGCCGCGCTGCGCGTCGGAAATGTCCGGGAGGAGCGATTCCAGGTCGGCATCGCGCCGCAGCAGAAAAAGGTAAAACGCGCTGCCGCCGGCATAAATGCCGATGGCCCTCCGGCGATGTTTGTCGCTTTCGAGGTCCCGCAGAAATTCCTCGCAAGCGGCGGCGCGCTCTTCTTGATTCGTAAACGGATAGGAGTACCAATCGAACCAGGGGGAGACCGCGTTGCGGAAATTTTCGAAATCAAAATTCGCGCGATTCAAAAGCAGGCGGTGCGCCGGAAGAATGGTCAATCCGCGGGAATGGATGTTGACGAAGGTCATCATGGCGAATTCCTCCGCCGCCATTGGATTGGCCTGGCCGCGGAGTTTGCGCGCCTCGTTGCGCAGGTGCAGCGCGGTTTCGTAGCGGTGATGTCCGTCGGCAATCACCAGTTTCTGTTCGGTCATTTCCTTTTGCACGCGCTCGATGAGCGCCGCGTCGGTCACCGGCCAAAGCCGGTGGGTCACCCCGTATTCGTCGATCAATTCCGCGGGAGCGGGCTTGCGGGTGGTTTCCTCGAGGAGGATTTCAATTTTGCGCGCGGGATCGTCGTACAACATGAAGAGCTGGCCGGTTTGCGCGCGCGTCCGCCTTTGAAGTTCGATGCGGTCGGCTTTGGGCGCGGGAAGGGTGCGCTCATGGCGGTGGACCACTTTCGCTTCGTAATCCTCCAGACGTCCCAGAGCGATGAATCCCATGCGCGCACGCCGCGTCTGTGTCCCGGGCACGCTGAATTCCTGGGTGTAGACGTAAATGCCGGGCGCCGCGTCCTGGACCAGAATCTTTTGCGCAATCCAATCCTCAACTTTTTTCGCCGCGCGGGAATAGACGCTGTTTTCGGCCGTATCGTCCGCGAAAACTTTTCCCTTTTCCACGGAGATCAGATTGTAGGGGCTGGCCGCGTAGTATTTTTCCTGCATCGCCGAGGAAATTTTGTCGTACGGCTGGGTCAGCACGTCTGCGAGCTTCACTTTGCCGGTGTCATATCGAAATGCGCGAAAAGGCTGGATTTCTGCCATGAGGGCCTCGGTTTGGATTTATTGCGCTGCAAAAAACGAGTATTCTACCAGCCCGGCGCGCTCCTCGCCACCGCGTTTCGCGCGTATCGCCGATGGTCATGGAATTTTCATCTTCCCCGGAAGTTTCGAGGAATGACAAATCCGCCGCCGCAAAATAGAATGGAAGATTCACGCGGCGCGGATGAAGCCGCCGTAACGAGGCCCATGAGCGGAAATCATTCCTCATTGTCGCAGGTGCGCGTCTTGATCTTCGATCTTGACGGCACACTGATCGATTCCAAGCTCGATCTGGCGCAGGCAGTGAACGCTACGCTCGAACATATGGGGCGCGCGCCGCTCGACCACGAAAGCATCTACCGCATGGTGGGCAATGGAGCGGCCACGCTGCTGCAGCGCGCGCTCGGCTTAGGTGTGAGCGAAGCGGAAGCCGCCGATGGGCTGACTTATTTTTTGACTTACTATCGCGCGCACATGCTCGACAATACGGTCACCTACGCGGGCGTCCGCGAAGGCCTGGAACTGTTGGCGGACAAACCCATGGCGGTTCTGACCAATAAGCCCGTGAATTTCAGCCGCGCCATTCTCGATGGACTCGATTTGACGCGATATTTCCGGCTGGTGTACGGAGGCAACAGCTTCGAGCAGAAAAAACCAAATCCCGTGGGAGTCGAAACGATTCTCCGTGAATTGGATTCGCTTCCGCGCGAGGCCATGATGGTGGGGGATTCCGACGTGGACATTAAAACCGCGCGCAACGCCGGGGTTTGGTCCGCGGGAGTATCTTACGGCATCGGCGCGCAGACCCTGGCCGACTGGCCTCCCGACATCCTGATCCACAGCATCGAGGAACTTCCCGCGCATCTCGCAGGCCGCGCGGCGTAATCCGCGGGCGGCGTTATTTTTTTGCGTACGCGCCTTTATACCATTCCCAGGTTTTTTCGAGGCCCTGTTCGAACTGCACGCTTGGTTCGTAGCCCAGCACTTTGCGCGCCAGGGTGATGTCCGCCTGCGAATCGCGAATGTCTCCGTTGCGCGGAGGGTCGTAGCGCGCCTTAATTTTCTTTCCCGAAATTTTTTCGAGAAGCTTCAGCACCTGGTTGAGCGAAATGCGCGCGCCCGTTCCACCGTTGAAAACTTTTCCGGAGGCATCCTGCGCTTCGCAGGCCCGCAGCGTTTCGTCCACTACGTTGTCAATGTAGGTGAAGTCGCGGGTTTGCTCCCCATCGCCGAAGATCACCGGCGGCTGGCCTTCGATCACCGCCAGCATGAAGCGCGAAAGCACGCCGGAATATTGCGAGGTGGGATCCTGGCGCGGCCCGAAAACGTTGAAATAGCGCACGCAGGCGTTGCTCAGGCCGTAGACGCGGCCGAAAACCTGCGCGTAGAGTTCGCCCACGAATTTCGTCACGCCGTAAGGCGATATCGGCAGAGGCTGCATGGTTTCCACTTTCGGCAGCACCGGCGTTTCGCCATACGCCGAAGAAGAAGCGGCGAAAACGTAGCGCTTGGCTTTGGCGTCGCGCGCGGCCACCAGCACATTCAGTGTTCCATCAATGTTCACGCGATTGGATTCCAGCGGATCGGCCACGGAACGCGGCACGGAAGTGCGCGCCGCCAGATGAATCACGTAATCGGCGCCTTTGGCAGCCGCCTGCACCGCCGGCAAATCCGTGATGGACCCCTTGTGGAAATCAATTTTTCCGCGCACGCCGGCCAGGTTCGATTCCTTGCCGGAGGAAAGGTCGTCGAGCACCGCCACTTGATGGCCGCGCCGCACCAGTTCATCCACGATATTCGAGCCGATAAACCCGGCGCCGCCTGTGACTAAATAGCGCATCTCTTGGTTCCTCCTGGGAATCGCGCGGAAATCATGCGCCGGATGAAAGGGCCAATCCGCAATCCGCCACTTCGCGCGTGGCTTGAGTCTCTTCTTTCGGGTACGCTTGAATATAGCGTGCCGGCTCGTGCGCGGGCAACTGCCGCTCCGCCGGCTTCAGCGATTCTTGCAACATTGCCCGGGAGCGATTTTCCGAATCTCATCCATGCTGGCAGCGAGACAGCGCGCGGGACGCAAATTTATTTTTCTGATCGCTCTGCCCGCGCTCGTAGCTGCGGTTGCCTATTCGGGAAGCGCACAACGCGGCCTGGCGGGCATGAATGACGGTTCCGCCGCGCCTGCATTTCCGCCGGCTCCATTTCGCAGCGGCGAAACGCTGCGCTTTCAAGTGTCCTGGACTTCTTTTCCCGATGCCGCATCGTTGGTCTTGCGGGTCCTGCCGCCGCGCTCTTCCTTTCCCGCAACCGATTGGCATTTCCAGGCCGTGGCTCACAGCCTCGGCGGCGTACGCACGATATTTCCAATGGATGACCAACTCGATTCCGATTCCGCCGCGCAAAACCTGGCGTCGCGCGAATTCGACGTGCGCCGCGTGGAACCCCAGCAAAACCAATATCTCATCCAGCAATTTTTGCATCCCGGCGAATCGTCCCGCTCCGCTTCGCCGCATGTGATCGTTCCGCCCGAAACGCGCGACCCTCTCGGCGCACTTTACGCGCTGCGCTCCCTTGACTGGCAAAAAACCGAGGATTGGTCCGCTCCGGTTTACGACGGCGACGACGTCTATATTCTGCGCGCCCATCGCGAAGACGTGTCGGAATTGGTCGCGGTTCCCGCCGGACGTTTCGCGGCCACGCGCATTTCCATTGGTTTATTTCAAGATAGCCGCGAAGTTCCCGGCAAGAATTTCATCGTGTGGCTGGCAAAGGACTCCGCGCATACGCCTGTGCAGATGGAAGCGGACCTGCCGATGAAGCCGCTGCGGGCGCAACTGGCCGCGGCCGGACCTTGATATTCATTTACTGGTCGATTCGCCGCTAATTTTCCGGCACAACCCAGTCGTCCGGAGGGAAATCGATCTGCCAGAAAGAAGGCGTGGGATTCACGAATTCAACGCCCATCTGCGTTTTTCCGCCCTGCGGAGTTCCCAGATAAACGATGCGGCATTCCTGCGAGGCTTGCGTGGCTTTATTGGAAATAGTGATGGTTTGCCCGTTGGCCACGGCCATTCCCAGGGCGATCAAGGCGCCGTGGGCATTCACCACCAGCGTGCGCGTCTCTTCCTCGAACTTTCGCCGGTCCGCGGATTCTCCGGCAACGGTGATCGGAACGCTAAGCAGCACGCGCATGCTCCGGCGGTGCCGCGATTCGGCGGTCCAAACTTGCTTCTCGTTTTCCGCAGCGCGAGCGCCCATAACACCCCGACCATAACGTTCCGGTCCGCCCGTGGCAATGGGACTATCTTCCTATTCCAGTCCCTAGGCGAAAAATGGGCGAAGGGTCGAAAACGCCCCCTAGCCGCTCAGCAAGCCACGATTTTCTCGCGGTGCTTTTTGACGTGCCGCGTGGCGTTGCGCGCATCCACAATGAGCTTGGCCGAAGCGGCAATCCCTTCGTAGTCGTAGCTCGAATGGTCGGTGGCGATCAGCACGCAATCGTAGCTCGCGAGCTTTTCCGGCGTCAGCCCCACGGACTTCATGTTCGAGTAGTCGTAGTGGCGCATTTTGTGCAGCGCCGGGAAATACGGATCGTTGTAATCGAGCAACGCACCGCTGTGCGTCAGCAAATCGAGCAGCTTGAGCGAAGGCGATTCGCGCAGGTCGTCCACGTCTTTTTTGTAAGCCACGCCCAGCAGCAGCACTTTCGAGCCTTTCAGGCTTTTCTGGCGCTCGTTCAGGGCTTTGGCCACGGCGTCCACCACGTGGTAGGGCATGGCGGTATTGACTTCTCCGGCCAGCTCGATGAAGCGTGTCGCAAAATCGTACTCCCGCGCTTTCCATGAAAGGTAATAGGGGTCCACCGGAATGCAGTGGCCGCCGAGTCCCGGCCCGGGATAAAAGGGCATGAATCCGAACGGTTTGGTGGCCGCGCTGTCGATGATTTCCCAGATGTCCAGCCCCATGCGCAAGCAGAGTTGCTTGAGCTCGTTGACCAGCGCGATGTTGACGCAGCGGAAAATATTTTCGAGCAGCTTGACCATTTCCGCGGCGCGCGTCGAACTGACCGGAATCACTTTCGATACGATTTGCGCGTACATGCCCGCGGCAGCGCGTCCGCTCGGCGGGTTGACGCCCCCCACAACCTTGGGAATCTGCGCCAGGCCGTACTGCTTGTTGCCGGGGTCCTCGCGCTCAGGAGAAAACGCCAGGTAAAAATCGGTGGGCGCATTTTCCGCGCCGGGACCGTGGGCGATGGGGCAGCGCAAGCCACCCTTTTCGAGGATCGGCAGGACAAGTTCTTCCGTGGTTCCCGGATAGGTGGTGCTTTCGAGCACGATCAGCTGATGCTTCTGCAGGTTGGGCGCGATGGCGATGGCCGTGTTTTCGACGTAGCTGAGGTCCGGCTCGCGGCGTTCATCGAGCGGAGTAGGCACGCAGATCAGCACCGCGTCCATCTCGCGCAGCCGCTTGAAATCGGAAGTGGCGTCGAAGCGCTTGGCCTGCACATGCTCGCGGATTTTTTCCGCCGGGATGTGCTGGATATAGGATTCTCCGGCATTCAGCTTCCGGATTTTCGATTCGTCCAGATCGAATCCGGTCACGCGTTGCCCCACATCGGCAAACCGCAAGGCCAGCGGCAAGCCCACATACCCGCATCCTATGATTCCGATTCTGATGCCTTTCTCTGCAAAAAATTCCGGTTTGCGCTCGGCGGTCATTCTGGTTCCTTTCCTGAATTCGGAGAAATCAGGCGGCATCCCCTCTCATGCATCGTCACAGGGGTAAAAACCACTATAACAAGAACCCTTCCCGGCACAAATGAAGCCGCGAGGCGAGGTGCGAGAATCACAAGTCACTTGGTCACGGGATGCGCCTCTCGATTGCCGTCTGGATTCAAGTTGCCTCGGTTTGCGATTTGCGCGAACATGACGCGCCACTCTCAAATCGCAAGGTGAAGGGAAAGGGCCATGCACATTCTTTTGGTGGTGCTGATCGGCTTGGCGGCGGGAATTCTCGGGGGCACCACGGGAATCGGCGGCGGAAGCGTCATCGTTCCGGCGCTGGTGTATCTGGTCGGGATGGACCAGCACATGGCTCAGGGCACATCACTTTTTATTCTCCTCTTGCCCGTGGGCATCGGGGGACTGTCGGTATATTGGAAGAAACGCCAGGTGGACGTGGCGGCGGGATTGCTATGCGCCTTCGGATTCTTGATTGGCGGATACTTGGGCGGGCGCATGGCCATCAGCATCTCTTCACGCACCTTGCAGGGTATTTTTGGGCTGTTCCTGATTTTCTCGGCGCTCATGTTATGGAGGCAAGCGCGGAGCCGGGAATCGGCGGGTGGTGGAAATGCCTAAGAGTCCGCTGCGATGGTCCGCTATCTTTGCGATCGCGTGTGTCTGCGGCGTTTGCAGCGGGCTGGTGGGGATCGGCGGAGGCGTGATCCTGATCCCCTTGCTGGTTTTGCTTTTTGCCTACGACCAGCATACCGCGCAAGGGACCAGTTTGATCGCCTTGGTCCCGCCGACGGGGTTGCTCGCGTTTTTCGCTTACTACCACGCGCACCAAGTGAGCATCGTGACCGGCCTGTGGATGATTCCGGGAGTGTTTCTAGGAGGCTTTCTCGGCGGGAAATTGGCCACGCGGCTTTCAGCGCGGCGCCTGCGAATCGTTTTCGCGGGATTTTTATTCCTGCTGGGATCGTGGCAAGTGCTGGCGGCGTGGGCGCGCTGATTGGAGCGAGCGCGCCGCGAAATTCAATATTTCAAACCGCCGCGGTTGCCGCCCGGCGACGCACTCCGCCGCGAATCACTCCCACGCGCACCAGCGCTTCCATGGCCGGCGCAAGATACTCCGGGGGATCGGGAGCGGCATCAATCCACGCAAGATAATCGTCCAGAATCTGGCGGAGCCCCTTGGTCACCGTCCAGCCCAGGATTTCCAGTTTGGCGATACTCGATACCGCGTTGCGGGCATCGCCCGTGCGGTAGAGTCCCAAAATTTGCGGCGTCATCCGCGAGCCGCTGCGCTGGAGCAGCACTCGCGCGTATTCGCCAGCAGCCGTGGCGCGGCCGCTTCCCACGTTGAATGCCTGACCATCGGCCCGCGGATCGTCCAGCACCGCGAGATTCGCAGCCACCACGTCGGCCACATGAATGTAATCGCGCAATTGCCGCCCATCTTCGAAAAGCAGCGGTGCATTGCCGCTCCGCAGGCCGCGCACGAAGCTCCGGCATATACCCGAAGTGGCCTGGTAATACCCTTGCCGGGGACCCTGCACCAGGGAGTAACGCAGCGCCACCGTGGGAATTTTTGAAATCTTGCCCAGTCGCAATGCCGTCATTTCCTGTTCGTATTTCGAGAGGCCGAAAGCTCCGGCGGGATTGGTGTGCTCCTCTCGCAGCAGCACCGGGAGAACCTCCGCATCGCATTGTGGGCAGCGCACGCTCCAGTCGCCCTCATCGAGCCGCTCGTGCGATCGAGCCGCGGGCAGCACCAGACCGTGCACCGAACAATAATATTGGCCCTCCCCATAGACGGCTTGCGAAGAAGCCACCACGAATTTCTCGATTTCCATTCGCTGCTCACGAATCACATCAAACAGCAGAGCTGTGCCGCGCACGTTGACGTCGAAGAATTCCCCGTACTCCGCCAACATGGATTGATAAGCGGCTTCATGAAAAACCACGCTCACCCCATCGAGCGCTTTCTCGACCGCGCCGCGGTCCCGCACATCTCCGCACACAAATTCAATCGCAGGATCCAGATTTAAGGCGCCACTTTGAGCATGGACGCGCCGGTCCAAATTATCGAGCACGCGGACGTCGTACCCTCGCGCCAGCAGCGCATCCGCCAGGTGCGAGCCGATGAAACCTGCTCCGCCTGTTACCAGCGCTTTCATGCTCTCCTCGCCCGGTTTGTCATCACTGAATGCACGCCTGCCCGTTAAAGTTTCGCGCCAGGGATCGTTCAGGATCCGTGGCCATTAACCGACTCTGCAAATTTTCCCGAAATGGAACCGCTCTGCGCTGTTTCACTTGGGTATCCTGCACGACATTTTCCATTTCACGTTTTCTTCCCTGATTTCTTTTCTCTTGTGCTGCTCTTGCGTTGTTATCTCTTCCTCCCTGCGTTATTCTCGCTTTTCCATGGTTGATATTCATTGCCACATACTTCCGGGGCTGGATGACGGCGCGGATACCATCGAGACCTCTTGCGCCATGGCGGAAATGGCCATCGCCGACGGGATCACTCACGTTATCGGCACGCCGCACGCCAGCGCCGGGCATGCCTTTGTTCCCGAATTGATACGGGAGCGCCGGGATGAAATGCAGGCGCGCTTCGAAGGACGGCTGGTTTTTGCCACCGGCTGCGATTTTCATCTCAGCTTTGAAAATTTGCAGGATATCCGCATGAATCCTGAAAAATACACGTTGAACCAGAAAAATTATCTGCTGGTGGAGTTTGCGGACTATTCGATCCCCCAATCGCTCGATCAGTCGCTGCACGAATTGCAGCTCGCGGGGCTAACCCCGATCATCACGCACCCGGAACGCAACCCACTGATTCGCACCAAGCCCGAGCGGCTGTTCCGATGGCTGCGACAGGGTTGTTTTGTGCAGGTCACCGGTCAATCGCTGCTCGGAAAATTTGGGAAGGCGGCGCAACTGGCGGCCTTGCAATGGCTCGAAGCCGGCGCCGTGCATTTTTTTGCGAGCGACGCGCACAACCTGACATCGCGGCCGCCTCGATTGCAGGAAACCTATGAACATGTGGTGAAGCTGCACGGGGATGACGTGGCGCGGGCTTTGCTGGAAGAAAATCCGCGCGCGGCATTCGAAGGACGCCCGCTGCCTTTCGTGCCGGAGCTCGACGAAGGCGTGGGGCTGGCGCCGGGCGCCACGGTTCCGGTGCGCAAGAAACGTTTCTGGTTTTTCTGAATTTGCGGCCGCGCGGAAAAATCAGGCGAAGAGTTCCAGGATTTCCTCATAGCGCTTGAACGGCGGAATCAGGTAGGCCCCGGCAATGCCTTCGCTGCGCGCCGTGCGCGCCCAATCGAGCATGCGCCGCGCCAGCACGAATCCGCGGTCGCGCGCGGCGTCTCCCGCCTGCTCCATCTCCCGCAAAGTGGCGGGAGGAATGACGATGCCCGGCACTTCGTTGTTCAATCGTTGCGCCTGCTTATAACTTGTCAGCGGCCACAATCCCACCACGATCGGGACGGGCGATTTTCCTCCCAGCTTTTTCAGGAAGGACTGCCAGTGCGCCGGATCGAAGATCGGCTGGGTCATGGCGAAATGCGCGCCGGCCTCGATCTTGTTGCGAAACCGTTCGATTTCCTCATCCTGATTTTCCGCCACGGGATTCACGGCCACACCGATGGTGAAATTCGTCGCGCCGCCCAGATTCTTGCCCGCCCAGTCTTTCCCCTGGTTGAGCCGCGCCAAAATTTTCACAAGCCCGATGGAATCCACTTCATACACGCCGCTGGTTTCGGGGTGATCGCCGAGCGAAGGCGGGTCGCCGGTGATGGCCAGCACATTGCGCACCCCGCCGACGGTCCAAGCCCCCAGCAACATGGCTTGTAGTCCGATGATATTCGCATCGCGCGTGGTGAGATGCGGCACGGTCTCGAACCCGTGCGCTTCGAGCGCGCCGGCCAGGACCAGCGCGTCCATCCCCACGCGAGCCAGGGTTCCGCTGTTGATGTCAATGGCATCCACTTTTCCCGAAGCCATCACCCGGCCCACTTGTTCGAGGACGCGATCCACGGAAACGCCTTTCGGTGGATCGATTTCCACGGAAACCACGAATTCGCCGGCCTGCAATTTGCGCCACAGTTTGCTTTCCGGCTCGCGCGCGAGCGATCGCCGCGCGCGTTCCGGCGCTTCCAGGATTTCGATCCCGCCGCGCGCCCGGCCGCCGGAATGCGCGGCGGGTTGAAATTTCCTGAGCGCTTCGGCGATGGCGTGAATGTGTTCGGGCGTCGTTCCGCAGCATCCGCCGATGATGCGCGCGCCCAGGTCCGCCGCTTCGCGCGCGAATTGCGCGAAATATTCGGGGGAGGATCGCGGGTAGACGGTGCGATCGCCCACGCGCTTGGGGAATCCAGCGTTGGGCATGGCCGAAAGCGGCAGCGTCGAACTCGCCGCAAGCTCTTTCAGCACCGGCAACAAAAGCTGCGGCCCGATGGTGCAATTCGCGCCGATCACCTGCACCTGCAAATCCTTTAATTTTTCCCACGCATCGGCGGGGCGCGTACCACCCACCGTCTCGCCTTCCTCGGAATACGTAAGTTGCGCGACGATCGGCAGGCGCGAAAAAGAACGGATGGCGCGAATGGCCGCCTGCAATTCCTCGATGTCGCTGAAAGTTTCCAGAAGAAAAAGATCCACGCCGCGTTCTTCGAGCGCCCCGGCCTGCTCGCGGAATATCGCGCCAGCCTGTTCGGGCGGCAGGTCGCGCACCTGGCGCACGACGCCGAGCGGCCCGATGGATCCGGCGATCAGGACTTCATGTTTCGCCGCTTCGCGGGCTTCGCGCGCCACTTTCACGCCGCGGTGATTCAATTCGGTCACGCGCTCGCCCATGCCGAATTGCGCCAGCTTGTGGCGGTTCGCGCCGAAAGTATTGGTCTCGATCAGTTGCGCGCCGGCTTCGATATATGCCTGGTGCGCGCGAAAGACGGCTTCGGCGTGTGAGCTATTCAGCTCCTCGACGCACCTCTGCGGGCCCACGGCTTCAAACAGCAGCGAGCCCATCGCGCCATCCGCCACCAGCACCGCGGCACGCAGTCGTTCCTCGAAATCCTCGATCTTCATCGTCTTTCCGGTCCCATGATATCCCGCGCCAAATGTTAAACCAGAAAGTATAGCATCCGCGGCCCGCCAACCCGCGACTGTGATACAGGGCGAGCGCGGGTTCTCGCGATGCTCCCTGACGAAGAGGGAATCGGAAGCGCGAGAAGATTCCGCCTGAGTCGTTCCGGGAATCGCACTCTCCGCATGATTGCGCGTTGACTCCATCCGCAGCGCTCGTTTACGATGCGGCATCATGCCTGATCCCGAATCTCTTTCTGGACGCACAATTTCGCATTACCGTATTCTCGAAAAGCTGGGCGGCGGCGGCATGGGCGTGGTGTATCGCGCCGAAGACACGCGCCTGAAGCGCCAGGTGGCGCTGAAATTTCTGCCGGATGCCATGGCGCGCGATGCCGCGACGCTCGAACGGTTCCAGCGCGAAGCGCAGTCCGCCTCGGCGCTGAATCATCCCAACATCTGCACCATTCACGATATCGACGAAGACGCCGGCAGGCCGTTCATCGCCATGGAGCTGCTGAAGGGAGCGACGCTGAAGCATCGCATCGCGGACGGCTCCATGCGCCTCGATTCCGTGCTCGAAATCGGAATCGAGGTTGCCGACGCGCTGGAAGCGGCCCACGCCGAAGGCATTATTCACCGCGACATCAAGCCCGCGAACATTTTCGTCACCGACCGCGGGCAAGCCAAAGTGCTGGACTTCGGACTCGCCAAGCAGACGGTGGTTCGCGCGCCCGCCGAGACGGTCACCATGGGAAGGGCCACGGCGGATAGCGACTTGAATCTCACTAGTCCCGGCACGGCGCTGGGTACCGTGGCGTACATGTCGCCGGAGCAAGTGCGCGGCGAAAAACTCGATGCGCGCACCGATCTGTTTTCCTTTGGGCTGGTGCTGTACGAAATGGCCACCGGGCGCCAGGCGTTCACCGGCAACACTTCCGGAGTGATTTTTTCCGCGATCCTCGAGCGCGATCCTGTACCGGCGACGCGCGTGAATCCGGACTTGCCTCCCAAAGTCGGGGAAATCATCTCCAAGGCTCTCGAAAAGGATCCCAAGCTGCGCTACCAGCATGCCGGAGATTTGCGCGCGGATTTGCAGCGCGCCAAGCGCGATTTGGATTCAGGGCGATCCGGAATTTCGAGCGCCAGCCGAATGGAAGCTGCGCTGGAGGAATCGGGAGGGTTCGGGAGCGGCGCGCCTCCTCCGCCGGCGCAAAGTGGAGCGACCGGCATTTCTTCCGCTGCGCACTCATCGGGAAGCTCGGTGGTGGTGGAGGCGGCCCGGCAAAACAAGGGAAAACTCGCGGCGGTCGCGATTGTCGTTCTGTTGCTGATCGCCGCGGCAGGCTACGGCATTTATTCCCTGGTGGCGCGTCATCAGCCCGTGCCATTCCGGAATTTCACCATCACACAGGTCACGGACAACGGCAAATCGATGCTCGCCGCGATCTCACCCGACGGAAAATATATTCTCAGCGAGGTGATGGACGCCGGCAAATCCAGCCTGTGGCTGCGCCATGTTCCCACCAACAGCGACACACAAGTGATTGCACCCGCCGACGCGTTTTACCGCAACCTGCTTTTCTCGCCGGACGGAAATTACATTTACTTCAGCAAGGCGGACACCACGGTGCATGATGTCTTCTCGCTCTACCGCGCGCCGGTCCTTGGCGGCACACCTCAGGCGATTGTCCACGACATTGACATCGACCCGACCTTCTCCCCCGATGGCAGCCAGTTCGCATTTATCCGCGACAACGACCCAGAAGTAGGCAAGTATCAAACGTTGATCGCCAATGCGGACGGCACGGATCAAAAAATGTTTGCGGGTGGAGAAGCGTCGGCAACCCCTCGAAATCTGGCCTGGGACCCCAGTGAAAAACAAATCCTCGAAACTTTATACCAAGTGGACGACAACCTCTCGGTGGCCGACCTGGTGGATCTCGATTCCGGAAAACTTCATCGGCTTGCCGCATTTAAAGACAAACTCGTCGTAGGCCAAGCCTGGTTGCCGGATCGCCGCGGATTCCTCATCCTGTACCAGGGCCTGGATACGGGCTACACCCGAAATCAGATCGGATATGTTTCCCTCCCGGGCGGTGATTTCCACGCGGTCACGCAAGACACCAATAACTACGCGACGTTGACCCTTTCCGCCGACGCAAAAACCCTGGCGACAATCCAGCAGAGATTTCATTCCAGCCTGTACGTTGTCCCGGCGTCGGGCTCCGGGAAAACACAGCCGCAGCCTCTATCCCAACTCAAAGATTTGCAACAATTTGACTGGGCTGGAAACGACTCTTTCTACATTTCCGAAGTGAAGCGAATTGTTCGCATGGCCGCCGACGGAAGCAATCAGAACGGTCGTACTGGATAACGTGATGGCACGCGGGCTTTCGGCATGTCCCGATGGCAAGACTCTCCTTTTTGTCCGGCTGAGTCATGAGAGCGATTCCGTCGTGAACATATGGCGCGTGAATTCGGATGGGTCGAATCCTCAGCGGCTTTCGACTGGGAAAAACGATCGGGAACCGCTGTGTTCTCCGGACTCAAAGTGGGCCTACTTCGGGGACCAGAAAAACGGTGTGATCGAGCGGGTATCGCTTGATGGCGGCGCGTCGGAACCTGTTCCGGGAGCGCAAATCCCTAATGCCATCGTGGGAGCGGAGGGCCTCGGAATTTCTCCGGACAACAAAATGCTGGCTTTCATCTCAACGAGCCTGGTGGGCGGCACGCAATCGCAAGTCCAGAAAATTGCGTTGGTACCTCTGGATGCCGGGCCGCACCCGCAAGTCCGCTTCCTGTCGCCGAATCCTCACATCGCGCGCGGGCCGATCTTCACGCCGGACGGGAAGGCTTTGATCTATCCGGTCATCGAAAACGGAGTGACGAATCTTTGGCTGCAACCTCTGGACGGCTCGACGGGACATTCCTTCACGGATTTTCCGTCGGAGCATGCCATCGAATACCATTGGTCGCCCGACGGCAAATCCCTGGCTATCCTTCGCGGGCACGTCGAATCCGACGTCGTCCTGCTGCGCGATACCGGCGCTGCTTCGCAGTAGCTATTGCCGGATTTTCTCTCCCACCCCGGCGGGATCAGCGGGCGTGTCCGGTGAGTCCGGCAATGGTGTCCATCAAATCGAATTTCGTGAGGACTTCCAGTTTTCCGCCGGGCATCTCCACAAAAACGGCGGGACTGGAATGGCTGAGGATGTGCGTGACGCGCTCGACCGGAGCGTCGGCGGGAACTTGCGGAAGCGGCGCGCCCATCACTTCGCGGATCACCAGCTTGCGCAGATCTTTTCCCTGCAGCGCCAGATTCAGAATTTGATCTTCGTAGATGGTGCCGATGGAGTGTTCCTCTTCGAATACCGGAATCTGCGAAATGTCCGCCTGCTGCATGGTGTGCAGCGCGTGGAACACGGTTTGGTAGGGGCGCACCACGATTAAATCGCGCGATTTGCCGTTCTGCCGCTTCACGCGAATCACATCAGCGGCGCGCAACGCCACTTCCGCATCCACGTAGCCGTGCTCCTGCATCCAGCCGTCATTGAACACTTTGCTCAAATACCGCGTGCCGGAATCGGGAAGCAGCGCCACGATCACATCGCCTTTTTTCGCTTCGCGCGCCACGCGCAGCGCGCCGGAAATGCAGCCGCCGCCCGAGCCGCCGGTGAAAATGCCTTCCTGCTTGGCCAGCCGCCGCGCCCACACGAAGCATTCCTCGTCGTTTACCTGCAGGCAATCGTCCAGAATTTTCAAGTTCATTGTGGAAGGAAAAAAATCCTCGCCGATGCCTTCGACCACATAGGTTCGGGCTTTTCCGGTCTTGCCGGTCTTCACGAAATCGTAATAGAGCGATCCAAACGGGTCGACGCCGATGATTTGAACCCGCGGATTCTGCTCCTTCAAATATTTCCCCACGCCGCTGATGGTTCCTCCGGTGCCGATCCCGGCAACGAAGTGCGTGATTTGTCCTTCCGTATCCTTCCAGATTTCCGGGCCGGTGGTGCGGTAATGCGCCTCGGGATTCATGGGATTGTCGTACTGGTTGGGATAATAGGAATTTGGAATTTCGCGCGCCAGCTTTTTCGCCACGGAATAATAACTGCGCGGATCTTCGGGTTCCACGGCCGTGGGGCAGACGATCACCTCCGCGCCAAAAGCCTTGAGCAGATCGATTTTTTCGCGCGACTGTTTGTCGGTGATGGTGAAAACCACTTTGTAGCCGCGCACCGCAGCCACCAGCGCCAGCCCCATGCCGGTATTGCCCGAAGTTCCCTCGATGATCGTCCCGCCGGGCTTGAGCAGGCCCAGGCGCTCGGCTTCGTCGATCATGGCCACGCCGATGCGGTCCTTCACCGAGCCGCCGGGATTCATGTACTCGATTTTGGCCCACACCTCGGCGGGAGAATCTTTCGCCAGGCGATTCAGGCGGATCAGCGGGGTCTGGCCCATGGCTTCGAGGATGTTGTTGCACTTCATACGCGAACTCTCCTGCGGATGTGCGGCTCGTCCAAGCTTAGAGACTTCGCGAAAATCTGTCCAGCGAGTTCGCGGGCGGGGTTTCGCGAAGCCGCAGACGGGGCAGAACTCGCGGACGTGCTATTCTGGCGCTAACGTGAACCCCTTCGCGCCCATCCCTGAAACGCTTTTTTATGACGGGACGTGCGGGCTGTGCCATTGCGCCGTGAAATTTGTATTGAAGCGCGACCCCGCGGGAGAATTTTTTCGTTTTGCGCCGCTGCAAGGCAGCACCTTCGAGGACGAAATCCCCATCGAGAAGCGCGCGGGACTGCCGGACAGCATTGTGGTGTGGACGCACGAAGGCGCCCTGCTGGCGCGGTCCGACGCGGTGATTCACATCTTGCGCAGGCTGGGCGGAGGCTGGAAAAGCGTGGGTTCTTTTGTTGCAGCCATCCCGCGAACCATTCGCGATGCGGGATATGATTTTGTGGCGCGGATTCGTTACCGGATTTTCGGGCGGCGCGCGGATTATTGCCCCATCGTGCCGCCGGAATGGCGCGCGCGATTTTTGCCATAAACTTTTATCGCAAGACGATTTCAATGCATCGAGGAGCCAAAATGCAGCGAACGAATATTTCCAGCGGAACGCCGTGGGAGCCGATTGTCGGCTATTCGCGCGCTGTTCGCACCGGGCCATTCGTAACCGTTTCCGGGACGACAGCCACCGGCGCACAAGGAGAAATTGTCGGCGCGGGAGATCCCTACGCGCAGACGGTGCAGACTCTCCGGAACATCGAATCGGCCTTGAAGAAGGCCGGGGCTGCGCTTTCCGACGTGGTGCGCACGCGCATCTACGTGACCAATATCGCCGACTGGGAAAAAATCGGCCGCGCGCACGGCGAAATTTTCGGCGCCATCCGCCCGGCTACATCCATGGTCGAAATTTCCCGGCTCATTTCTCCCGATATGCTGGTGGAAATCGAAGCAGAGGCCATCGTCTCCGGAGCAGGTTTCGAGTAGCGGGCCGGTGTAACAGAAAATTAACAATCGTGTTTCGCGCTTTTGAATATAGTGGAGGCTTATGGCCAGCGAATCACTGCAAATCGTCAGCTTCTTGGGCGCTCACGACACCAGCAGAATCCTGCAACTCAAGGGACCGCTCAATATCCATACCATCTTTCAGTTTCACGATGCGGTCCGCAAAGAGCCGCCTCCCGCGCTGATCCTGGATTTCTCCGATGTTCCATACATGGATTCCGCTGGGCTCGGAGCCCTGGTGGCCGCGAATGTGGCCGGGCAGAAAGCCGCGCGCAAGTTGGCGCTGGTGGGTCTGAATACGCAGGTAAGAACGCTCCTGGAAATGACCCACGTGGCGCAGCTATTCCAAATCTTTCCGACGATCCACGAAGCGGAAGTGGCGCTGAACACCGCATCTTGAACGGACCCGCGAAGGCCAGCCTGAAATAATTCTCCCGCTGGATTTGGAAACATGGCGCGCAGAGTTGCCGGGGCGGCGCTCACCGGGATGCGTTAGAATGTTTGCGGCATGGAAAGATTCTACCGCGCCACCATTCAGCTGGGAGGCGGGACGCTGTTCGGGCGTCTCGCATTTACCTTTCTTGTGTTGTGCGCGGCGGGATTGGGCGCGGCGGCCGGGCTGCTGTTCGTCTACACCAGCGATTTGCCGGAAATACATGCGCTCGAAAATTACCGTCCCAATACTGTAACCGAGTTGTATGCCGATGACGGCCAGTCCATCGGCACCTTCGCTTTGCAGCGGCGCATCCTGCTCACCTACAATCAGATTCCCAAGGTCTTGCACGACGCCATCCTGACCACCGAGGATCAGCATTTCGAAGAGCACTGGGGTGTGGATTTCCCGCGCGTTCTGGAAGCCGCCTGGCACGATATCGCCCACCATCGCATCGCCGAAGGCGCCAGCACGCTCACCATGCAGTTGGCCGGCGGACTTTTCCTCAATCGCTCCGACCGCAGTTTCCGCCGCAAGATTGAAGAAACCGCGCTGGCCATCCAGATCGAGCGCCACTACACCAAGGCGCAAATCTTCACCATGTATTGCAACCAGGTCTATTTGTGGAACGGCAATTACGGATTCGAGGCCGCATCGGAATATTATTTTGGCAAGCCGGTGAGCCAGGTAACCCTGCCGGAAGCGGCGTTGCTGGCCGAAATGATTCGCGGCCCCATCTATTCGCCCACCACGCATCCCAAGCGAGCGCTCGAGCGCCGCAACCTGGTGCTTTCCTTGATGGCTCGCGATCATAAAATCACCTCGGCGCAGGGCGAAGCCGCGGAGAAGTCGCCATTGGGCTTGCACATCACTTCTCCGCAAACCGACCTTGCTCCTTACTTCGTCGAGGATATTCGTGAATATCTCGAGCGCACGTATGGAACCGCCGCGGTTCACGAGCAGGGCTTGCGGGTGTATACGACTCTCAACGTGCAGATGCAGCGCGCCGCGGACCAGGCCGTGCGCGACGGCCTCCACGCCTACGATCGCCGCCACGGATGGCGCGGCAACCTGACCAACATTCTCGACAATCATCTGGGCGCGCTAGAGACCTATCAGAACGACGACTGGCGCAGCCCCATCCAAAAAGGGGATTACGTCACCGGCCTGGTCACCAACGTGCAGCCCACGTTTGCCATGATCCGCATCGGCTCCTTCCACGCCATGCTCACTCCCGCCGATTTTTCATGGACCGGGAAAAAATCACCGCAGCAATTGCTGAAAGTGGGCGATCTGGCGATGGTATCCGTGCAGGAAATCAATGGCTCGACGCTGCGCGTGCAGCTCGAGCAAGAGCCTGTGGCCCAGGCCTCGCTTCTGGCCATCGATAACGCCACCGGCGAAATCAAAGCCATGGTCGGCGGCTACGATTTCGAAGAGTCGAAATTCAACCGCGCCACCCAGGCCCTGCGCCAGACGGGCAGCTCCTTCAAGGTGTACGTCTATTCCCAGGCGCTCGAGGACGGCGAATCGCCTTTTGACACCGTGGTGGATGAGCCGGTGACTTATCACAGCGGCGGACAGGATTATTCCCCCAAAAATTACGACGACAAATTCGAGGGGCGCATCACGCTGCGGCGCGCCCTGGCCGATTCGCGCAACGTGCCGGCGGTGCGCCTGCTCGATCATGTGGGCATCGAAAACGTGATTGACCTGGCGCGAAAATTCGGGATTACCAGTCCTTTGCCGCCGTATCTTCCGTTGGCGCTGGGCGCCGCGGATTTGACGCTGATGGAGCACACTTCAGCCTTCACCGTTTTTCCCGATGATGGCATTCACATCCAGGCCCACGAAATCCGCCGCGTGACTTCTTATGACGGCGCAGTGCTCGAGGAGGATCGCCCGCAGGTGACCGACGTGATCCCCCCGGACGTGGCGCGCACCATGGTGTCCATGCTCGAAGACGTGGTGCAATTCGGCACCGGCGTGCGCGCCAAGGAACTCGGCCGTCCATCGGCCGGAAAAACCGGCACGACCAATGATTTTACCGACGCCTGGTACATCGGCTTCACACCGCAAATCACCGCCGGGGTGTGGGTGGGGAACGACGACAAGCGAGTTTCCTTGGGCAAGAAAGAAACCGGGGCGCGTGCGGCTTTGCCCATCTGGCTCGAATTCATGCAGAAGGGCATGCAGGGAATGCCGGTGGAAAATTTCCCGAATGTGACTCCGCTTGAAAAGCTGGCGCCGCTGCAACACGTCCAGGTAGATGTCCCGGACACCGCGCCGCCCGCCGATGTGACCGAGCAGGGCCTGACGGAAACTCCCGCGCCAAAATCTTCGCCGCCGAAGACGCAGGAGAAGCTGGTTGCGCCGGCTCCGGCTTCGCTTGCAAAACCTTCCGCCGCGTCATCGGGCAGAAATTCCGCCGTGCCCGCATCCGCTATCAAACCAAATTAAGCGGAACGAGCTATTCGAGGAGTTCGCCGGACCCAATTATATTTTTCCGCGGAAAGGATCCCATCCGCGGGAAAGTAGCGGCGCAAAAGTTTCGCCCTCGCGCCCGAGCAGAATCCCTCTCTCGCGCGTAATTTCGCCGATAAGGTGCAAATCCTTGGCTCCCGGCGCATTTTTCAGGCGATGCACGTTCCTTCGCGGAACTGTGAGCAGAAGTTCATAATCTTCGCCGCCGTCTAGAGCAAGCTTCACGGGATCCAAATGCCATTTGCGCCGCGGGTTCGGAGAAACTGCGGCGGGAATGGTGGCGCACGGCAATTGGTTCTCCCAGATTCTGGCGCCCACGCCGCTCGCTGCGCACAATCGCGGAAGGTCGGTCGAAAGGCCATCAGACAGATCCATCATGGCCGAAGCAATGCGCCGCTCGGCGAGCCAAGCTCCCAGCCGCAATCGAATTTGCGGATACAGATGCGGTTTGATGGCCGCGCGAAGTCGCGGATTCCGCACGAAGCCATGCAGCAACAATTCCAGCCCAAGTTGCGCGCATCCCAATTTCCCGCTGACATATATTAAGTCTCCCGGCCGCGCGCCGCGCCGTTTCCGCGCGCGCCCGTGGCGGATTTCACCGGCCACGGTGATGCTGATCGAAATTCCCAAGCCGCTGCGAGTGGTGTCGCCTCCGGCAAGAATCATTCCCGTTTCGCGCGCGGCACGTCGCATGCCGCGCAAAAATCCATCCAGCCACGCTCCGGTCCTGCCGGCGGGGATGGCGAGCGTCATCAGGAAAAATCGCGGACGTGCGCCCATGGCCGCAAGGTCGCTTGCCGCTCGCACCAGCGATTTGTAACCCACGGAATCCGGCGGATGCGTCCCGGCCAGAAAATGAACGCCTTCGAGAAACGCATCGCAGCTCAAAACCATTTCGCAACCTTTGCTGGGAGCGAAGATGGTTGCGTCATCGCCGATGCCCAGGCGCAGGCCGGCTGTATTTCTTCCCTTGCCGGCCGAAGGGACGGCCCGCGCGATTTTTTCGATCAGGTGACCTTCTGCGTCCATACTGTCCCTCTGTACAGTTGTGCGCGGCTTGCGATTAGGCGTAGTCTGCTAATCACCAAACCACTGGATTATAGATTGCAGCCCAATGAGAAGCGAGGCTCGCGAATCTATGCAAAATGGAAGTTTCAGGTTGACGCAGCTTGTACCGGTGGCTAGAATTGGCCGGGTTTCGAACCAGGGCTCTCGGTTCAGGCTCATGAAACATTTCAACTCACCGTGGCGGGGGCTGACGGTGGGGGAAGACCAAAGCGACTTTCGATCTGGACTAAAATAAGAAAACACTATGTTCGGAAAGCACTACACTTTCTTCATTGCCTCACACGCTTCGGGCGGAATGCGCCGGGTGCGCGTACCCTTTTATCTGGTTCATTTACTAGCCATTTTTGCGCTGGTCGGCGGAATAACGGTGCTGGCCGGCATGACTTCCTACACGCGCATGCTGTGGAAGGTGACGAACTACAATTCTTTGCGCGCCGAACAGGATTCGCTGAAGGTGCAGTACCGCGAGCTGCAGACGCAGGTAAAAGACACCAATCAGCGGCTTACTTCGCTGCAATCGCTGGCCGGCGAAGTGGCCATGGCTTACGGCATCAATCGTTTCCGCACCACTCCTTTTGCCTTGACCGATGTCCCCGAAGCTCCCGACGCGCAGTACCAGCTTTCGGTTGTGGAATTCGCTTACCTCGAGAAAAACGCCACGGCCGTCGAATTGTCGAACAATGGCTTGCGGCTTTTGCCCGAACCGCAGATGAGCAGCCTCGGAGTCGTGCCTTCTCTTTGGCCCGTGGTGGGTGAAATTACCGGACATTTTGGCGAACGCCTGGACCCCTTCAGCGGAGAAGGCGCGTTTCATGCCGGGATGGATATTGCTTCGCATTACGGCGACGGCGTGCGAGCTTCCGCGGACGGCGTGGTTACCTACGTGGATCGTCGCGCCGGGTATGGACGCCTGGTGATCATCGACCACGGCTTCGGCGTCACCACCTGGTACGGCCACCTTTCCGCATTCAATACGCAGGTGGGCGCGCACGTGAAACGCGGCGACGTGATTGGATATGAGGGCGATAGCGGGCGCTCGACCGGGCCGCACCTCCATTACGAAGTGCGCATCTACAACACGCCGATCAATCCCTGGCGGTATTTGCGTAACGCCGGCACCGCTGCCGCGGATTAATTCCGCGTCTTTACCTCACCGCACTTCGTTTCTAATCCGGCAAATCCGAGCGGAGACACGCGCTTCGGTTTCCGTCATTCCGGCGTGATACGCAATCCGTCCTTTCAGCTCAATGCGCGGGCTTTGGTGCAGTGGAAGCTGCGTCTGGGGCTCCCAACATTTCCGGGGTGATTTCGAGGCTCAAGCGCGCCCAATTTTCCTGGTGATTTACCTTGGCCTGGTGGATGAGCGCTTCGAGCAATTTGTACTGCTCGCGCGTCATTTGGCGGCGTGTGTGGGGATCGGCCAGGGCCATGGCGCCCACCATGCGCAGCAAATCAAGCTGCGCCGTCAAGGCCGCCGCGCTGGTCATTGAATCGCACTGCGCATCGAGAGTCACCTCGAATTGATTGCCATCGGGTTTGCCCGCCAGCGCCAGGCTTTGAATGCTGCGCACGAATTTTTCGAGCTGCGGCGAATTGTGCATGTTGGCATAGAAATTGGGCGGCAGATGATCCATGCGCGCCAAGGCGAAGATGGGCGCTCCCGCCACGCGTTCGATGCTGGATTGCGTGGCGGCATCGCGCGGTACGGGCCTCGAAAAATCAAGTAGGGCGCCGGGATTCGGCCCGCTGGCAATTGCCAGCCGCGTAGGCGACAGGAATTCGAAAGCCACCGGAGGCGCTCCGGGAACTTCGTAGACGGTCTGCGTTCCGCGAGTCGTGGACTTTCCACCGGCCCGCTCGGCGTAAGCTTTGATTTTTGCGGCGTCGAACCGTCCTTCGGCAATGGCTAGCGCGCGATCTTGCGCGGTTCCCGCAGGCGTGGGGTCCGGCGATGCGGGCCAGAAAGCGATGGCCGCCTGATCCAGGTCCCGGGAATAATCAAATCCTGTCTGGCGCACAAATTCCGTGTAATCGCGGTCCGTTTGCGGCCCGGGCAAATTGAATCCCAGCGCCGCGCCGAGCGGCAGAGTTTGAATCTTCCGCAGCGCTGCCACATCTAAATACGAAAGTACCGGCGCATCTCCAGGAAGCATGCTCATCAATCCGGGTGGGGGCCCGCTGTTTGTAACGGGCATAGGCCGGTGCATCCGCAGCACATACCAAGCCCCGCCGGCGATCAATAGGACTAGAATTATTGCCAGCGCGACGAGGGCCCGTTTCGTGGACGAGAGTGCCATGAGATTTTCGAGTATATGGGTTTGGCGCGCGCAGTGTAAAGTTCCCGTCCTGCGAAGGGTTCCGGCACGGCCATGCGGGACAACTCCGGGGCGATTTTTCGCCTCGAACAGGAACGACACGAATTGAAACTGGACCGGATGACCCGTACATCAAAAAACATGACAAATGCCCTGCGCAGGGAATGCCGCAAATACCTTGTGGGAATTTTGCTTTGTGCGTGCTTTTACTTCGCAGGCGCTGCCGGTGCGCAATCGCCCGGAACCGCTCCTAAAACTCCGGCTGCGTCCAATGCTTCTCCGGAATTGACCGCGCAGCAAATTCTCGACAAATACGTGCAAGCCATCGGAGGGCGCGAGGCTTGGGAAAAATTGAAAACCCGCGTTTCCATGGGAACCATCGAAATTCCATCAATGAGTCTATCCGGCACCGTTTTGGTGCATGAAAAAGCGCCGAACCGCATGCTCATGGTGGTGATTCTGGCTGGTTCCGCGTTCCGCCAGGGATTTGACGGCACCGAGGGTTGGTCGGACGATCCGGTCAACGGAGTGCGCTTGAAGAGCGGCGCGGGTCTGGAAGAAATGCGGCGCGACGCGGATTTTTATCATCCGCTGCACTTGCAGCAGATCTATTCGAAGTTCGCGGTCAAAGGGACCGAAGTAATCAACGGCCGTGGGGCCTACGTTCTCGAAGCCACTCTTCCTGATGGCGGCGCGGACAAAATGTATTTCGACAAGGAATCGGGCCTGCTGATCCGCGTGGAGACGCAGCAACATACCTCCGACGGGGTGCAAACCTTCATCGTGGATATCCAGGATTACCACCAGGTGGACGGCGTGAGACTCCCTTTCACCGTGCATCAAACCAACTCCGCATCCTCGTATACCATTCGTTTCGGGGATGTGCACCACAACACCGAGCTCGACGACAGTGAATTCGCCAAGCCCCCTGCACAATAGAGCATGCGCGGGTGGGGCGGACGTGATATAAATGGCTGTCTGGCAATAGGTTTGCTTGGGGCAGGAAACCTGCTTGCAATTCCATTGCCCGTATGATAATTTTGCTCGGTTTGACGGTGCTGGCGTAGCTCAGTTGGTAGAGCATCTGATTTGTAATCAGAGGGTCGGGGGTTCAAATCCCTCCGCCAGCTGAGTTCGAAGGGCCGGGAATTTTAAGCAGGGATGCGGACTGATTTCCTCGCGACAAAAGCGTCAGGGCTGGTGTCTTCGGACACGAGCCCTTTCTGCATTGCGACGTGCCCCTTATAGATGGCCGGTTCAGATCTGTCGTGGTTAGCGGGAGAACGAAGTTGTGTCCCGGCGTTTTTTCTCGACAACGTGATTTTAAAATTTTCGCAACGCAATTTTGGATGTCGCTTTTTGCAATCATATTCATGACCGCCGCCTTGCGAAGCGGAAGATTTTACGGGATGCGGCGCGGCCATCCCGAAAGGTTTTGCGGGACGGGTGGGTGAGTGGCTAAAACCAGCAGACTGTAAATCTGCCGCTCCTTGCGGGCTACGGAGGTTCGAATCCTCCCCCGTCCACCAGCGTTTCCTGCAAGCTGCGTGGGCCTTGGCGAAGGCGGTCCGCGAAAGCGGCCGGCCGGGAATCGAACGGGAATTTCAGCAAGAGTTCAAAAGCGGCGCATCCCCGGCGGCGCTTTTGCGCTGCAAAGAAGTGAGACGTCGGGGAGACCGGTTCGGGCCTGGGTAGCTCAGTTGGTAGAGCGCGTCCTTGGTAAGGACGAGGTCACCGGTTCAATCCCGGTCCCAGGCTCCAGCTTGCAGCAGGCGGAGCGCGGTGTTTGGCGCGAGTCCCGGCTTGCCGGGAAGGCGGTCGTTGGGCTTGAGCGGGGGTAACTCAGTGGTAGAGTCTCTGCCTTCCAAGCAGATGGTCGCGGGTTCGAGTCCCGTCCCCCGCTCCACGATTTGGAGCCGGAAGGACATGTCGGGAAGTTGTTTCAGGGCTTGAGCAGAGCAGTTCCACGCGGCGGTAGCCGCGCAGCTCTTATCAGAAGGTGACGCGAGATGGCGAAAGAGAAATTCGAGCGCAGCAAGCCGCACGTAAACGTGGGGACGATCGGGCACATCGACCACGGCAAGACGACTTTGACGGCGGCGATCACGAAAGTACTGTCGAAGAACAATCCCAAGGTGTCGTTCCGGGCGTTTGATTCGATCGACAACGCGCCGGAAGAGCGCGAGCGCGGGATCACCATCGCGGTGTCGCACGTGGAGTATGAGACGGCGAACCGTCATTACGCGCACATCGATTGCCCGGGTCACGCGGATTACGTGAAGAACATGATCACCGGAGCGGCGCAGATGGACGGCGCGATCCTGGTGGTGGCGGCGACGGACGGACCGATGCCGCAGACGCGCGAACATATTCTGCTGGCGCGGCAGGTGGGGGTGCCGGCGATCGTGGTGTTTCTGAACAAGTGCGACGTGGTGGAGGATCCGGAGCTTTTGGAGTTGGTGGAACTGGAAGTGCGGGAATTGCTGAAGAGCTACCAGTTTCCCGGGGATACGGTACCGGTGATACGCGGATCGGCGCTGAAGGCGCTGGAGGGCGACGCGAAGTGGGAGAAGTCGATTTTGGATTTGATGGAAGCGGTGGACAAGAACATCCCGTTGCCGCAGCGGGATGTGGAGAAGCCGTTCGCGATGCCGATTGAGGATATTTTTTCGATATCGGGACGCGGGACGGTGGTGACGGGAAGAATCGAGCGCGGGAAGGTGAAGGTGGGAGAAGAAATCGAGATTGTGGGCTTTCGTCCGACGATGAAGAAGACGGTGACGGGCGTGGAGATGTTCCGGAAGCTGTTGGATGAAGGGATTGCGGGAGACAACGTGGGGCTGCTGCTGCGCGGGACGGAGAAGGACGAAGTGGAGCGCGGGCAGGTGCTGGCGAAGCCGGGATCGATCACCCCGCACACGAAGTTCAAGGCCGAGGCGTACGTGTTGACGAAGGAAGAGGGCGGGCGGCACACGCCGTTTTTCACGGGATACCGGCCGCAGTTTTATTTTCGGACGACGGATGTGACGGGAGACGTGAAGCTGCCGGCGGGAGTGGAGATGGTGATGCCGGGAGACAATATATCGGTGGAGATCAGCTTGATCACGCCGGTGGCGCTGGAGAAGGGGCTGCGGTTCGCGATCCGCGAAGGCGGACACACCGTGGGCGCCGGCGCTGTCGCTGAGATCATCGAGTAGACCATGCGAGAAATCATCACATTGCAGTGCAACGATTGCAAAAACCGGAACTACACGACCACCAAGAACCGCAAAAAGCATCCGGACCGCGTGGAAACGCAGAAGTTTTGCAACACTTGCCGGAAGCATACCGGGCACAAAGAAGTGAAGTGAATCCGCCTTCGGCGGATTCACCCTGAAAACCGGCGGTGCCGGTTCGAAGAGTCTTCGGCCACGGCAGGCCGTGCGTGATAGAAGTTACAGGCCTCGGAGGCAGCGGGGCTGGGTTTATGGCAGAAGCTGCGAATCAATGGTTCTGTTACATGATTGAGTGCAGCGATGGTTCGCTCTATGTCGGATCGACAGTGGATCCGGGCCGACGCCTGAAAGAGCACAACTGGGGGATTGGTTCGAGGCACACCAGTTTCCGTCGCCCTGTAAAGTTGGTTTGGCAAGAGCAACTGGAGAATCGAAGCCTTGCGCGCAAGCGGGAGGCCGAACTGAAGGGCTGGCGGCGAGAGAAGAAGTTGGCGTTAATCGCCGGGCATCGCGGCATTCACCCTTCGCCCTGAAAAGCGGGCTCGGGGTGAATTTTCGGGCCGCTGGCCCGAAAATTCAGGGGAGTAGGTTCAACGGTAGACCATCGGTCTCCAAAACCGAGAGTGGGGGTTCGAATCCCTCCTCCCCTGCCAGTTTTTTTGCGGGGAGCGTTTGAAGTTCGGATGAGACGGTCACGCGGGCGGAAGGAATAGAGGCGGAAAGCATGTCGTTGTCGGACAAACCAAACCGGGAAGGTTCCGAACGCAGCGCCGGCGGATTCCCGATGCAGGATTTTGCGGGGAAGGTGGGCGCCTATCCGCGGCGCTTAAAGCAATTCATGCACGAAGTGCGCGTGGAAATGCGCCAGGTGAATTGGCCTTCGGCCCGGGAAGTATGGTCAACAACGGTGGTGGTGACGGTCACGGTGGCATTTTTCGGCGTGTTTTTCGCCTTCACCGATTACGTATTCAGCCATGGTGCCAGCTGGCTGCTGGGGCGCTTTCTTGGTCACTGAAGGAAACGTAATGTCAAAGCAGTGGTACATCGTACACACCTACTCGGGGTTTGAGAAAAAGGTGAAAGAGAGCCTCGAAGGGCGCGTGGCGGCTTTCGGCCTCGAGGACAAAATCGGGCAGATCATCATCCCCACCGAATCGGTGGTCGAGGTTCGCGGCGGCAAGAAAGTGATTTCGCCGCGCATGTGCTATCCCGGCTACGTGCTGGTGGAAATGGATATGGACGAGTACACCTGGCACGTGGTGCGCTCGACTCCGCGGGTGACCGGCTTTGTAGGCTCGGGGCAGACGCCTTCGCCGCTCACCGAAGAAGAAGTGCAGAACATATTGAACCGCGCCACCACCACGGCGGAAAAACCAAAGCCCAAGCTTTCCTTCGAGCGCGGCGAAAAAGTGCGCATCGGGGAAGGGCCGTTCGCGAATTTTACGGGAGTGGTCGAGGAAGTGAATTCCGACCGCAGCACGCTGAAAGTTTCCGTCACGATTTTTGGCCGGTCCACTCCGGTCGAGCTTGATTTCGCGCAGGTCGAAAAAGTCGCCTAAGAGCGGCTGATTGGCGTCCGCGCGCAGAGGAAATTTCGATGGCCAAGAAAATTCAGTCCACAGTGAAACTGCAGTTGCCGGCCACCAAGGCTACTCCCGCGCCGCCCGTCGGCACGGCGCTGGGGCCCCACGGCGTCAACATCATGGATTTCTGCAAGCAGTTCAACGCCAAGACCGCCAAAGAACCCGACGGCATGATTATTCCCGTGCTGGTCACGATTTACAGTGACCGCACCTTCACGTTCATCATGAAGACCCCGCCGGCTTCCGAGCTGCTCAAGCGCGCCGCGGGAATCGTCAAGGGTTCGCCGGAACCCAACCGCAACAAGGTGGCCAAGGTCACCCGCAAGCAAGTGGAAGAAATCGCCAAGGTCAAGCTGCCGGACCTCAATACCGCCAAGCTTGATTCCGCAATTCGTTCGATCATGGGCACCGCCCGCAACATGGGCATCGAAGTCACCGAAGGATAAGCAGGGCAAGAGAGGATTCCGATGGGCCGCAGCGCAAAAGAAGGTGGAAAAAATATTGATCGCGCCCGCAAGCTGGTGGAGGCGCGGCCGTACAAATTGGCGGAAGCGGCGGAGCTGCTCCGCAAGGCGCATTTCGTCAAGTTCGACGAAACCGTCGAGCTGGTCTTGAATCTCGGCGTGGACCCCAAGCAATCGGACCAGATGGTCCGCGGCACGGTGGTCCTGCCCCACGGCCTGGGCAAATCCAAGCGCGTGGTGGTGATTGCCAGCGGCGAAAAAGTTCGCGAGGCGCAGGAAGCCGGCGCGGATTTCGTCGGCGGAGACGACATGGTGGAAAAAATCACCCAGGGATGGACGGATTACGAAGCGGTGATCGCCACTCCGGACATGATGAAATCCGCCGGACGCCTTGGCAAAGTGCTGGGCCCGCGCGGCTTGATGCCCAACCCCAAAACCGGGACGGTCACTTTCGACGTGGCCAAGGCCATCACCGAAATCAAGGCCGGCAAAGTGGAATTCCGGCTGGACAAGACCGGCATCATCCATTCACCGGTTGGCAAAATCAGTTTTACGGCCGAGCATCTGGCGGGCAACGCGCATGCCCTGCTGGCCGCGGTGGTGAAAGCCAAACCCGCAGCCGCCAAGGGAAAATACATCAAGCGCATCACATTGACATCCACCATGGGGCCGGGCGTGCAGATTGACGAAGCGGAAACGGATGCCGCCACCCTGGTTGCGGCTTAGGAAAGGGAATCAGCATGAAGAACAAAGCTCAGAAAAAAGAGTACGCCGACCGGCTGCGCACGCAGCTCGCGAATGTTTCCACCGTGATTCTCTCGACCTTTCAAGGCATCACCGTCGAGCAGGATACGCAGCTGCGGCGTTCGGTGGAAGCCGCGGGCGGCCGCTATGAAGTGGTGAAGAATACCGTCGCGGAACGCGCCGGTGAGGGAACGCCCGCCGAGGGTTTGCTGAAGAATCTGAAGGGCACGAACTCGATCGCCTATACCACCGCCGATCCCGTGGCGCTGGCCAAAATTCTCACCAAAGTCGCCAAGGATGTTCCGGCATTCAAGTTCCGCGCCGGATGGGTCGAGGGCCGGGTCATCTCCATTCAGGAAATCAATCAGTTGGCGGCTCTGCCCAGCAAGGAAGAATTGATTTCCAAGATCATGTTCCTGCTGAACGCTCCGGCGCAGCGCATCGCCACGGCGCTGGCGGGGGTGCCGCGCAATCTGGCGGTGGTTACCAGCGAAGCGGTAAAGGCCGGCAAGTTCGGTGCGGGCGCTGAAAATGTTCCGGCGCCGGAAAAAGTTTAAGGATCGGGTTTCTCATCTCACGGAGGATAGATAACGGCAATGGCTAGCAAAGTGGAAACAATTCTGGATGAAATCAAGGGTTTGACGCTTCTCGAAGCTTCCGACCTGGTGAAGAAGATGGAAGAAACGTTCGGCGTCTCGGCGGCCGCAGCAGCTCCCGTGGTGATGGCGGGCGGCGCGGCAGGCGGCGGCGCGGCGGCGGCGGAAGAGAAGACGGAATTCGCCGTCGTGCTCACCGACGTGGGCGCGAACAAAATCAACGTCATCAAGGCAGTCCGCGAAGTCACCAGCCTGGGCTTGAAAGAAGCCAAGGACCTGGTCGATGGCGCTCCCAAGACGGTGAAAGAGGGCGTCAACAAGGACGAGGCCGCGACGATCAAGAAGAAGTTCGAAGAGGCCGGAGCCAAAGTCGAGATCAAGTAGTGGCGGCCCGCGACGGCCGTTGGGCCGGAGCCGCCGGGGGATCAGCGCGCACGCGCATCCCCGCGGAATATGAAAACCTCAAAAAATGTCCTTCCCGGACTGACGGGGCGGGTGTCTTTCCGCGCTGTCTTTTCCGGCGTGGCCCTGAAGGGGATGGTCAATGAGCAATCGTAATGGGAATCGCATCGTTCGGGAACGCGCACGCCTGGATTTCGCCAAGATTGACACCGCTGTGCAGATTCCGAACCTGATTGACGTTCAGAAGAAATCCTACCAGCGCTTCCTGCAGATGGATTTGCTGCCCAGCGAGCGCGAGGATTCCGGACTGCAGTCGGTGTTCGCCTCGGTGTTTCCGATTCAGGATTTCCGCGGACTTTCGCAGTTGGATTTCGTCGATTACGCCATCGGCAACTGGGAATGTAAGTGCGGGCACTTGCGCGGGCTGCATCACCTGCGCGCCACCTGCCGGAATTGCGGCGCCTCGGTGGTCACCAACCCGTACAAGAGCGGCGACGTGATCTGCGCGAAGTGCGGCACGTTCAACAAAAACACTCCCACGTTTTGCAACAAGTGCGGCGATCCGGTCACCTTGCAGCTGAAATACGACATGATGGAATGCCAGGAACGCGGCATGACCTATTCCGCGCCGCTCAAGGTCACCATCCGCCTCACCATTTACGACAAGGATCCCGACACCGGCGCGAAATCCATCCGCGACATCAAGGAACAGGAAGTTTTCTTCGGTGATATCCCGCTGATGACGGAAAACGGCACGTTCATCATCAACGGCACCGAGCGCGTGATCGTCTCCCAGTTGCACCGCTCGCCGGGAGTTTTCTTCGAGACCGCCAACAACCGCTCCTACTTCCTCGGGAAAATTATTCCTTACCGCGGATCGTGGGTGGAATTCGAATACGACACCAAAAATATTCTGTACGTGCGCATCGACCGCAAGCGCAAATTCCTGGGCTCGATTTTCCTGCGCGCCCTGGGCATGAAGTCCAACGAAGAAATTTTGCGCACCTTCTACCAGGTCGAGCGCGTCTCCCTGCGCGACGGCGACATTTATTGGAATGTTTCCGAAGGCCTGGTGGACCGCAAGATTTCCAAGGAAATCAAGCATCCCAAGACCGGCGAAACGCTGATTGCCGCGCACAAGCGCATCACCGATCCGCTGTTCAAGGAACTGGCCAAGGCCCGCGTGACGCAAGTGGAAGTGGGTGTGGCGGACCTGGAAGGCGCGGTGACCGTCGGCGAACTCGTGAACCGGCAGACCGGCGAAGTGCTGCTGGACGCCAACAAGCCGCTGACCGCCGAAATGTGGTCCACCATCGCCGAATCCGGCATCACCGAAGTGGATGTCTGCTTCCCGGACCGCGATGATTCCGGCATCATCCTCACGCGCACCCTGGACAAAGACACCATTCGCAGCCCCAAGGAAGCGTTGATCGAGATTTACCGCAAGCTGCGTCCCGGCGATCCTCCCACGCTCGAAACCGCCACGGCGCTCTTCAACGGCATGTTCTTTGACGCGCGCAAGTACGATTTCTCGAAGGTCGGCCGGCTGAAATTCAATATCAAGCTGGGGCTCGAGACACCGCTCGAAAAGCGCACGCTCGATCCTTCCGATTTCGTGGCGGCCATCAAGTACCTTCTGAAGCTGCGCAAGAATATCGGTTCGGTGGACGACATCGACCATCTCGGCAACCGCCGCGTGCGCGCCGTGGGCGAGCTGCTCGAAAACCAGTTCCGCATCGGCCTGGTGCGCATGGAACGCGCCATCAAGGAAAAGATGTCCGTGTATCAGGAAATGTCCACGGCCATGCCGCACGATTTGGTGAACGCCAAGCCGGTGATGGCTGCGATTCGCGAATTTTTCGGGAGTTCGCAGCTTTCGCAGTTCATGGACCAAACCAACCCGCTCAGCGAAATCACTCACAAGCGCCGCCTTTCGGCCCTAGGGCCCGGCGGACTTTCGCGCGAGCGCGCCGGATTCGAAGTGCGCGACGTGCACCCTACGCACTACGGCCGCATTTGCCCCATTGAAACGCCGGAAGGCCCGAACATCGGCTTGATCAGCTCGCTTTCTTCCTACGCGCGCATCAACGAATTCGGGTTCATCGAATCGCCGTACCGCAAGGTGAAGGGCGGGCGGGTGATCGATTTCGTGCAAATCGTGAATGCCGGAGATTCGGAATTCAAGGCCGGCGAAATCGTCGAAAAAGAAAAAGTGGAAGACGCCAACGAGGAGCTGAAACGCCGCCGCGTGGTGGTTGAGCCGCACTGCTTCTATCTTTCGGCGTGGGAAGAGGACCGTTACGTGGTGGCGCAGGCCAACGCTTCGCTCGACGAGAAGCTGCGCATCACCACCGATCTGGTCAATTGCCGCCAGGCGGGCAACTTCGTTTTGAAGAACCGCGAGGAAGTGGATTACATCGACGTTTCGCCGAAGCAACTCGTCTCCGTGGCCGCCAGCCTCATTCCATTTCTCGAGAATGACGACGCCAACCGCGCCTTGATGGGTTCCAACATGCAACGCCAGGCGGTTCCGCTGATTCGCGGCGATGCGCCGCTGGTGGGCACCGGCATGGAACGCGTCACGGCGCGCGATTCAGGAGCGGTCATTGTCTGCCGCCGCGACGGCATCGTCGACCAGGTGGATTCCGAGCGCGTGATCGTGCGCGTCGAATCCGACCAGTCCGGCGTGCTCAGCCGCGAGGTGGGTTCGGACATCTATCTCCTTACCAAATTCAAGCGCTCGAACCAGAACACTTGCATCAGCCAGAAGCCGTTGGTGCATGCCGGTGATCGCGTGAAGCAGGGTCAGGTGCTGGCCGACGGGCCGTGCACCGACCGCGGCGAGTTGGCGCTCGGCCGCAACGTGCTGGTGGCATTCGTGCCCTGGCGCGGCTACAACTTCGAGGACGCCATCCTGGTCAGCGAAAAGCTGGTCGAGGAGGATTACTACACTTCGATTCACATCGAGGAGTATGAAATCGAGGCGCGCGACACCAAACTCGGTCCCGAGGAAATCACCCGCGACATTCCCAACATCAACGAGAGCTTTCTCCGCAACCTGGACGAAAGCGGCGTGATCCGCATCGGCGCCACAGTCAAATCCGGCGACATCCTGGTGGGAAAAGTCACGCCCAAGGGTGAAACCACGCTGACGCCGGAAGAAAAACTTCTGCGCGCCATTTTCGGTGAAAAAGCCGGCGACGTTCGCGACGCCTCCCTCTATTGCCCTCCGGGCATCGAGGGCACCATCGTGGACGTGAAGATTTTCTGCCGCAAGGGCGCGGAAAAGGACGAACGCCACAAGTCCATCGAAGGCACCCAAGTGGCCAAGCTCGAAAAGAACCTCGGCGATGAGATCCGCATTCTCACCGACGAGCGCTTGAAGCGCCTGAGCGACCTGCTCGGCGGGCAAAAACTTGTCGCCGACCTCCACGACGAACGCACCAACAAGCGCCTGTTGACCAAGGGCGCGGAACTGACGCGCGACATCCTGGAAAAAATTTCCACCCGCAACCTCAAGCGCCTGCGCTTGAACGACAAGGATCCTCTGCTCATCGAAAAAATCGATGAAATCGAGGAGATGACCTCGCGCCAGATCGACGTCCTGCGCAAGATCACCGACGAGCGCATCGCCAAGCTCAAGAAGGGCGACGAACTTCCTCCCGGCGTCATCAAGCTGGTGAAAGTTTACATCGCCATGAAGCGCAAGCTTTCCGTCGGCGACAAAATGGCCGGACGCCACGGGAACAAGGGCGTGATCGCGCGCATCGTTCCCAAGGAAGACATGCCGTACATGCCGGACGGCACGCCGGTGGAAATTGTTCTCAATCCGCTGGGCGTTCCTTCGCGCATGAACGTGGGACAGATCCTCGAAACCCATTTGGGATGGGCTTCGAAAGAACTTGGCGCGCAAATCGGGAAGCTGCTCGATACCGAGGCACGCGCCGATGCTGTCCGCAAATGGTTCAAGGAAGCTTTCGGCCCCACGTCGGTCTGGAAAACGATCGCCGACATGGATGACGAATCGCTCCTGGAACTCGGCAACAGTTTCCGCGAAGGCGTGCCTTTTGCCACGCCGGTATTTGACGGCGCGCGCGAAGGCGACATTCGCCACCTGCTGCGGTTCACCGAGCTTCCCGAATCCGGCAAGGTGAAACTCTACGACGGAATGACCGGAGACTTGTTCGCGCAGGAAGTCACCGTCGGATACATTTACATGCTCAAACTATCGCACTTGGTGGACGACAAGATTCACGCTCGTTCCATCGGCCCATATTCGCTGATCACTCAGCAACCGCTGGGCGGCAAGGCGCAATTCGGCGGACAGCGCTTCGGAGAAATGGAAGTCTGGGCGCTCGAGGCTTATGGCGCGGCGCATATCCTGCAGGAATTGCTCACCTCCAAGTCGGACGATGTCTATGGCCGCGCGAAAATTTACGAGGCCATCGTGAAAGGCGAGCCGGGCATCGAGCCGGGCGTGCCGGAATCGTTCAACGTGCTGGTGCGCGAGCTGCAATCGCTCTGTCTGGATATCGAATTGATGAAGCGCCAGAAACCGCAAACAGAAAAAGCCGAAGCGGCGGATTAGCGCGCGAGGCGCTCCGCCGCATCTTGCGGAGCCCCGCGCTTTTTGGCCCATGAGGGTCGCGAAAAGTTCTTAATCGTTTTTGCCCCGGCGTAGCCGGGGAGGAGGACTGCCCTTGTATCGTTCTAGCCCGTACGATCGCGCCAGTCAGATTGCGGATTTCGATTCCATTCGCATCAGCCTGGCCAGCCCGGAAAAAATCCGCTCCTGGTCCCATGGCGAGGTGACCAAACCGGAAACCATCAATTACCGCACCTTCAAGCCCGAGCGCGACGGCCTGTTTTGCGCCAAGATTTTCGGCCCGGTCACCGATTGGGAATGCCTGTGCGGAAAATACAAGCGCATGAAGCATCGCGGAGTGATCTGCGACAAATGCGGCGTGGAAGTCACCCTCAGCAAAGTCCGCCGCGAGCGTCTCGGCCACATCGAGCTGGCTTCGCCCTGCTCGCATGTGTGGTTCTTCAAGGGCCTGCCCAGCCGCATCGGGTACCTGCTGGACATCACCATGCGCGACCTCGAGCACATTCTTTATTTCGAGACTTTCGTGTGCATCGATCCCGGCGAAGTGCCCAGCCTGGATGAAAAGGACATCATTCCCGAAGAGAAATTGCGCGAGCTGCAAAAGGAATTTCCCGGGAAATTCCAGGCGGGCATGGGCGCCGAAGCCATCAAGGAACTTCTCCGCCGCGTGGATGTGGAAAAGCTTTCCGAAGAGCTCCGCGAAAAAATGAAAATTGATCCGAGCCTGCAGAAGCGCATCAAGTTCGCCAAGCGCCTGAAGGTTCTCGAAGCGTTTCGCAAGAGCGGCAACAAGCCCGAGTGGATGATCCTGGATGTGATTCCCGTGCTTCCGCCGGAATTGCGCCCGCTGGTGCCTCTCGATGGCGGCCGCTTCGCCACTTCCGATTTGAACGACCTCTATCGCCGCGTCATCAACCGCAATAACCGCCTTAAAAAGTTGATGGAGCTGCACGCGCCGGACGTGATCGTGCGCAATGAAAAGCGCATGCTGCAGGAAGCGGTGGACGCGCTGTTCGATAACGGCCGCCGCGGGCGCGTGCTGCGCGGCACCAACAATCGTCCGCTCAAATCCCTTTCCGACACGCTCAAGGGCAAGCAAGGGCGCTTCCGCCAGAATCTTCTGGGCAAGCGCGTGGATTATTCCGGCCGCTCGGTCATCGTCGTGGGCCCGGAGCTCAAGCTGCACCAGTGCGGTTTGCCGAAGAAGATGGCGCTCGAACTTTTCAAGCCCTTCATCTATCACAAGCTGGAAGCCGCGGGACACTGCACCACCATCAAGCAGGCCAAGGAACTGGTGGAAGCGCAGGAACCGGTGGTCTGGGACATCCTCGAGGACGTGATCCGCGAGCATCCCGTGCTGCTCAACCGCGCTCCCACGCTGCACCGCCTGGGCATTCAGGCTTTCGAGCCGGTGCTGGTGGAAGGGAAAGCGATTCGCATCCATCCGCTGGTTTGCACCGCGTTCAATGCGGACTTTGACGGAGACCAGATGGCCGTGCACATTCCTCTGTCTCCCGAAGCGCAGGTGGAAGCCTCCGTGCTGATGCTTGCTTCGCACAATATTCTTTCGCCGGCCAATGGCTATCCTCTGGCCGTTCCCACGCAGGACATGGTCCTCGGCATTTATTACATGACCAAGGCCAAGCCGCAGGCCAAGGGCGAAGGACGCGCCTTCGGCACCACCGAAGAAGTGATCATGGCTCTCGAAGCCGGCGAAGTGGAATTGCTTACGCCCATTCGCATGCGCTACACAGGCGAAGTGATCGACCTCACCAATGCCTATGACGATCAGGACGTTTCGCACACCGAGCCGGTGCATCTGCAAAAACAGTTTTTGCACACCACCGTCGGCCGCGTGATCTTCAACGATCATCTGCCTCCGGAGATGCCTTTCATCAATGGCTTGCTCAAGAAGAAAGGCGTGCAAGCCTTGGTGCAATACGGTTATCTGCGCTTCGGCCTGGAACGCACCGTGGTCATGCTCGACCGGCTCAAAGAGCTGGGCTTCCTCTACGCCACCAAGGCCGGCATTTCCATCGGCATCAGCGACATGATCATCCCCAGCGTGAAATCCAAGCTGGTGGACGCCGCCGAGCATGAAGTGGTGAAAATTCTCCAGCAATATCTGGACGGCGCGATCACCAACGGCGAACGCTACAACAAAGTCGTGGCCATCTGGTCGGACGTCACCGAAAAAGTCGCCGACGAGATGTTCAAGGCTCTCGAGCGCCAAGATAAGGAAGGCGTCATCAACCCCATTTACGTCATGGCCGATTCCGGAGCGCGCGGCTCGAAACAGCAGATCCGCCAGCTTTCCGGAATGCGCGGCTTGATGGCCAAGCCCTCGGGCGAAGTCATCGAGCAGCCCATCACATCGAATTTCCGCGAAGGCCTCACCGTGCTGGAATATTTCATCTCCACGCACGGAGCGCGCAAGGGCTTGGCCGATACGGCTCTGAAGACCGCCGATTCCGGCTACCTCACGCGGCGGCTGGTGGACGTGGCCCAGGACGTGATCATCAACGAATTCGATTGCGGCACGGCCGACGGCATCTTCGTCGAGCCCATCCTCGAAGCCGGAGTCGAAGTCGAGCCGTTGCGCGACCGCGTGGTCGGCCGCGTTTCGCTCGAGAAGATCAAGGACTACGAAGGCAACGTCATCGTCGAAATCAACCAGGAAATCACCGAAGAGCTGGCCAGCGCCATTCAGGCCGCGGGCATCGAGCGCGTGAAGATTCGTTCCGTGCTCACCTGCGAATCCCGCCGCGGAGTTTGCGGGCGCTGCTACGGCCGCAACCTGGCCACCGGCCGCTTCGTGGAAATGGGCGAGGCTGTGGGCGTGATTGCCGCGCAATCCATCGGCGAGCCCGGCACGCAGCTCACCATGCGCACCTTCCACATCGGCGGCACGGCGACGCGCGTCACCGAACAATCGAAAGTGGAAGCGCGCAACAACGGTTTCGCTAAGTTCATCGACCTGAAAGTGGTCGAAGGGCGCGGCAAGACCATCGTTTCCATGAACCGCTCGGGCTTAATCGCCGTGGTGGACGAAAAGGGGCGCGAAAAAGAGCGCCACCATGTGGTCTATGGCGCGCGGCTCAAGGTCGAAGACGGCCAGCCGGTCACTCTCGGACAGATCATGGTCGAGTGGGATCCTTACACGTTCTCGATTCTCACGGAAACCGCCGGCAGCGTTCAGTTCAAGGATTTGCAGGCGGGCGTCACCATCGAGGAGCAGGTGGACGAAGTCACCGGCCTATCGCAGCTGGTGGTCACTCTGCCGCCGGGCGATGAAAAGCATCAGCCCACAATCAATATTCGCGGAGCCGGCGGACGCACCAAGAAATACTTGATGCCTTCGCGCGCCCACTTGATGGTGGCCGATGGCGACGAAGTGCAGCCCGGCGACGTGCTGGCGAAAATCCCGCGCGAAACCACCAAGACCAAGGACATCACTGGAGGTCTGCCGCGCGTCGTGGAACTCTTCGAAACGCGCAAGCCCAAGGACCCCGCGGTCATCAGCGAAATTGACGGCGTGGTGAAGTACGGCGAAATCGTCAAGGGCCAGCGCAAGATTTACGTCGAAAGCGAAGACGCCAAAGCCAGCGCGCAGACAGTGAAGGAATATTCCATCCCGCGCGGCGTGCACATCAACGTGCAGGAAGGCGAGCATGTGGCGGCGGGCGAACCTTTGATTGACGGTCCGCTCAACCCGCATGACATTCTCGCGGTCCTCGGCGAAAAATATACCCAGGCCTACCTGGTGAATTCCATTCAGGAGGTCTACCGCCTGCAGGGCGTCAACATCAACGACAAGCACATCGAGACCATCGTTCGCCAGATGATGCGCTGGGTGAAGGTGGAAGACGTGGGCGACACCACCTTCCTCCTCGAGGAGCAGGTGGACAAGTTCCGCTTCCGCGAGGAAAACGACCGCGTCATTCACGATGGCGGACGTCCCGCAACCGGGCGGCCGCTTTTGCTGGGCATCACCAAGGCTTCGCTCTCCACCGATTCTTTCATCTCCGCGGCGAGCTTCCAGGAGACCACCCGCGTTTTGACCGAAGCGGCCATCTCCGGGAAAGTCGATTACCTCCGCGGCTTGAAGGAAAACGTGATCATGGGACGCCTGATTCCGGCGGGCACGGGCCTCGAACGTTACCGCAATATCCAGCTCCTCACGGAAATACCCAAGGAGGAGCCGCAAATGGTGGAGCCGGAACTCACTCCGGAAGAGGCTGCGGCGCTCGATTTTCTGCGCAAGGATACCGACGCGGTAGCCGAAAACTAACCGCAAAGCATTTCAGGGCGCTCCGGTTCTTTCCCGGGGCGCCCTTTTTTTGCCGCCACTCTCCGGAAATCTCCTTCCCTTCATTTGCGGCGCGGAATTACGTAGACGTAAATCGGCCGCCAGGGGTGACTTTCGGCCCCTATTGAGCATCTTGTCATAAGCCGCCGCATTCTTTTCCTTTCTGCGCGATCCTCCCGGTACACTAAGGCAGGTGGTATCTCGTGCGGGGAATTTACGAAAGACAGGGTCGCGCGAAGCGGCAATCGCACATCGATGGAGTTCAAGAAAAAGCGTACCACCACATCACCACACGGCTCCGCTCCCGTCACGGCCATGGAAGCTCCTCTCGAAAAGCTTCTTGAAATCGTCACGCGCTCGCAGTTGAGCTATCGCGAGCTGATTGACAACCTCGATCATGCGGTTTTCACGCTCTCTCCGGAAGGCGTCTTTCGCGTGGCCAACCGCTACCTGGCCGAATTATTGGGCGTTTCCTTCACCGATCTGATTGGCTCTTCCTTCGCGGAATTCGTCGCCGAGCCCACCATGGATCAGGCGCGCGATGCGCTTCCGCTGCTTTTGCGAGAAGGCAAATGGACGGGGCGCATATCCGTGCGTTTGCGCAACCTGCCGGACCCCAGGATTTTCGATTGCCGCTTGATCATCGTGCCGGCCGAGGGCGATTCCTTTTCGGTGAACGGTTCGGCGCGCGACGTGACCACCCAAATCGATTCCGAAACGCGCTTCCGGGATTTGTTCCAGTCCTTGAGCGAGGGCATCTTTTTCACGAGCCTCGAGGGCCGCCTGCTCGACGTCAATCCGGCGCTGGTTCGCGTGCTAGGTTACGAATCCAAGGAGCAAATGCAGGAATTGAATTTCCGCCAGATGTACGCCGAACCCTCGCAACGCGAAGTCATGATCCAGAAAATGCTCGAAAGCGGTTCGATCCACGATCATGAATTGTTTTTTCGCCGCCGCGATGGCGCGCTGGTCCGCTGTTTGATGTCCGGTTTTGTGGTTCGCGACACATTGGGGCGCGTCACCCGCCTGCAAGGCACTTTGGTGGACATCACCCAGCGGTTTGAAATCGAAAAACGCCTGGAACGGGAGCAGGAATTCGTCCGGCGGCTCATTTCCAGTTTTCCGGACGTGATCGCCACGTTGGACCTGGAAAGCCGATTTACCTACATCAGCCCGCGCGTCGAAGAAGTGCTCGGTTATTCACCGCAGTCTTTCATCGGAGTTCCTCCGGGCGAGCATGCCAACCCCGAAGATCTTCCCATGCTGCAAAAAATGTTTCAGGATTTGATGTCCGGCAAATCTCCCCACGGCCAATTGGAATACCGCACGCGGCATGCGGAGGGGGGATGGCGCACACTGCGGATTGTGGCTGCGCCGCTCTACGATTCCGAAGGAAAAATCAACGGGGTAGTCGCCTCCGCGCGGGATGTGACCGAAGCCAAGCGCGTCGAACATCAATTGCAGCAGTCGGAAAAGCTTGCTTCCATGGGCCAGATGATGGCCGGCGCCGCTCATGAACTCAATAACCCCCTCACCGCCATCCTGGGGGTCAGTGATCTTTTGCGCGACCGCGCCGCGGACGATGTCACCCGCCGCCAGACGGAATTGATCCTTCAACAGGCGCGCCGTGCCGCCGCCATTGTCCAGGACTTGCTTACGTTTTCGCGGCCGGCCGCCAGCGGGCGCGAGAAAATGCGCATCGAAGACATTGTTCGGAGCGCGCTGGATTCGCGTTCCACGGCTCTGCGCGAGAAAAACATTGGCGTGGTTTGGGACGCGGAGAAATCGCTTCCGGCCGTGGAAGCGGATGCCCGGCTGCTCTCTCAGGTATTTACGAATCTCATTTTGAATGCCGAACAATCCATCGCGGCGCACGCCGCCAGCGGCGCCCTGCGGGTTTCGATCGCACGCGAAGCTGCCAGGATCGCCGTGACCATTTCCGACGATGGCATCGGTATACCTCCCGAGCACCTCGACAGGATTTTCGACGCCTTCTTCAGCACCAAGCGGCCCGGCGGAGGAAGCGGTCTGGGCCTGACCATCTGTCTTGCCGTCGTCAAGGAGCACGGCGGGACCATCGAAGTGAAATCCTCGCCGGGACAGGGCGCCACGTTTCGGGTGCTCTTGCCTCACTCGGAAATTTCCGGTTCGACCGCACCTGCTTCCAGCCAAGCGCCCGCGCCGGTTCCCCCCTCGGCGACTCTCCAGGGACATTCCGCGCTGGTGATTGATGATGAGGAAGCCATACGGGAAATCGTCCAGGAAGGGCTTGGCGTGCGAGGGATGAAAGTGGAATGCGCCTCAAGCGCCGAGGAAGCGTTCGATTGGCTCGCGGAAAATGCCTGCGAATTCGCGATTTGCGATTTCAATCTTCCGGGGCTGAGCGGCCCGCAGTTTTTCGAGAAGCTGCAAGGTTTAAGCGGCACGCAGGTCCCGCGATTCGTGTTCATGACCGGGGAGTTGCCCGATTCCTCGACGGTCGCCGTTTTCGGGCAAAAGGGTGCGTACATCCTGCAAAAACCGTTTCACATTTCCGATCTCGCAAAACTATTGTCGGAAATTATCGCCGCTCATTAAATCCTCGCCGGCTGCTTCCGGCCTCCGAAGTCTTGTTTCCGTGCGTCGTTTGCTCCGTCACTTCGTTTTCGCCGGAGATTCCCCGGCGGCGCCTGCATCCACCCCGAAATCCCATACATACAAACTCTGATCAACGCTATCCACGTGCTCGACCATGGCATATTCACCCGGCGGCAGCGGTTTCATGAGCGTGTAGCGGTAAACGCCCTGGGCCACTTGCCAGCGCAGCAGATCGATGGTGGCCGCCACGGTTTGCTTTTGCTTAAAAAGCTCGTCGAGATTTTCGATCACGCGATAGTCGCTGTGCACTTTGGCGCGCACCAGATTCAAGTTCGGTTCTCGCGGATCCTTCGTGCGAATATAAAATTCCGGTAGCGCCGCGTTCAAGCGGAATCTTGCATGCGCTCCGCGAATCGAAATCACTTCGCGTGAGGGTACCAACGGAACCGGCACCAGAACCTGCTTGATCACGTTTCCCTTGCTGATATTCGATTTCGTTTCGGCTTCCGCCAGACGGACGGCATGATTGCCGTCGAATACGAAAATTCCCGCGCCATCGGGAAGAAAAATTCCCGGGGCCAATTCCAGGCTGGCGTCCACGTCCAGCACCGGGACGTTTGCTTCCTCATCCTGGGTGTGCGCCTTGGCCACCAATTGCGCGTCCCGTTTGCTCTCCTCCGCCTCCAACTTTTTCGTGGCCTCCCAATCCACCAGCGCTTCGGGAATTTCTTCCCATTGCGAGCGATCGAGACTGTAGTAGCGCACGCGGTCGCCCTGCAGCTGATATTCACGGACCAATTGCACGCTGCCGTCCTTGAGAATTAATTTCTTGCCGCGCGGTATTGCCGCGGATTGAATTGCATGAGGCGGAACTGCAACGGGCGCAATCACAGCGGGCCGCACCGCTGGCGCCGCCGTCATCCCGGCAAGCAGTGCACCAGCCAGCGATAGGTTCCAGGAAGTTATCCACCTTCGGGTATTTCGCGTTTTGTAAGGCAACTCCGGCCTCTTCGCGCGTTCGTGTGCAGAGCACTTTACGCGCACGCTATCTAGGATGCGCGCAGAGCTTTCCGCGTTCATCCTCGGCAGCATAATCCTACCCCACTCGGGTGACAACTGTGGGCCGCGCTTCGTCTGGAAGACTTTCCTATTGGTATGAGGTGTCGTGCGGAGAATGCTCGAACAAAAGTTGTGACGCGCGCGAAGGGATGATTCTTTGGCGGGCGGCGCTCCGGCCCAGTTGACCGCGCTAATTCAAATGCTGGCAGCGTGTTTGCAGGGCGGTAAGAATCATCAAGTCCGAATTCGTGAAAAGCAGCTTTTCCGCTTGCGCTTCCGCCGCTTCGGCCACACGAACGAGTCTGCCGAGATGCTTATTGTGGGCGAGGCTGCGGAGGTGATCGAGGCAGATCCCGGTTAGCTTCGAGACTTCATCTTCGGTGAAGATTTTCTGGCTCCACTTGATCCGCACCATGTTGGGTACCTCGCTATTGCTAAGATGCTTCAGCAAGATTAAATGTCACCCATGTTCCCTGCAATAGCCCTTCCGTTCCATCAGCGAAAACTAAAAGTGCATGACTCGTTCAACAAGCCGCCTAATCCCAATAACTTACGAATAGGCCTAAATCCGCCCGCCACCTCCCTTCAGGATTGGCGAATGCGCCGAAGAGAAACAAAAGTCTATCTTTGGAATGTTTCTACTTGTTCGATGATCTGTTTCGCGTGGCGAATTTGGTGGTAACCGATGAAAAAAAACCAATCCTGGATGCTGAAACTTCCGAGAAACGGATGCGGAAATCGGTAGCCGCGCAGATTCCTTCCCGCAAGGGACTTCAAGAATTCCAGGGTTGCGACTCTGGTTGCGGAAACGCGAGCGAGTGATGCCTCTCTTTCAACCACCGTGGATGGATCAAGCGGAATGGTGGAAACAACGCGGCGGCGCCGCGAGGCGCCCAGAGAAACCGGGAGATGGAATCGCTTCCAAATAGGAAGCGAAACCGGCGGTTTTTCCAGTATCTTTGCTGTCCGGCTGAGAATTCTCTCTTCAATCGCTGCCACGTGCGCGCTGATTTCCCCCGCCGACCAACCTCCACCGGCGGGAGCTTCGAGCCAGCGATCGCGCGGCACCTTTGCCGCCGCTGAAAGATAGAACGATTCGGACTTCTCCAGATGGGTATAAATTTTCGAGAGATTTTCCATCTAATTCAATTTGAGGACCCGCCCGCCTGTTCAAAGGCGTGCGCGATTTGCAGCACCCGTCCTTCGCCAAAATGCGGACCAAAAATTTGCATGCCGATGGGAAGTCCCGCTCGCGTCTTCCCACAGGGGACTGATAAACCTGGAACCCCCGCGAGCGATCCGGTAACTGTATATATATCAGCGAGATACATCTCCAGGGGGTCTGCTGTCTTTTCTCCTAACTTGAAGGCCGGGGTGGGCGCTGTGGGAGTGATGATCGCATCGACTTTTTGAAATGCCTCGGAAAAATCCCGCGCAATCAACGAGCGGACTTTCTGCGCCCGCAAATAGTAGGCGTCGTAGTATCCCGCCGAGAGCGCGTAAGTTCCCAGCATGATGCGCCGCTTCACTTCCGGCCCGAATCCGCGCTCGCGCGTTTTGCGGTACATTTCCATTAAAGTCGCGCCGGAAACACGCAATCCATAGCGCACGCCGTCAAACCGCGCCAGGTTTGAACTGGCTTCGGCTGTGGCGATGATGTAATAGGTGGCGATGGCGTAATCGGTGTGCGGCATCTTTAATGGGATGCGCTGGCACCCCAGCTTTTCAAGCAAAGCGATCCCCGCTTCCACCTTGGCCTTTACCTCCGGATCGATGCCCTCGGCGAAATAGTCTTCCGGGACACCGATGCGCAAGCCCGATATCGGCTCCGTGATCTGCTTTTCGTAGGAGGGAACTGGCTCGGCTGCGGACGTGGAATCATTGGCATCATACCCGGAGATTACGGACATAACCGTTGCCGCATCCGCACTGTTGGACGCGAACGGGCCGATGCGGTCAAGCGAGGAAGCAAAGGCAATCAGCCCGTATCTCGATACGCGACCGTATGTTGGCATCATTCCCGGAATGCCACAATAAGCTCCCGGCTGGCGAATAGACCCGCCAGTATCGGTTCCGAGCGAGACTACAGCCAATCCTGCGGCAACCGCAGCTGCCGACCCTCCGCTAGATCCTCCTGGGACACGATCTGTGGCAACGGGGTTCCGTACGGGACCGTATGCAGAATTCTCGTTTGAGCTGCCCATTGCGAATTCATCGCAATTCGTCTTGCCCAGAATTACGGCGCCGGCCTGCTCCAGGCGCTCGACGGCGGTTGCGTCATAAGGTGGAATGTAGCCTTCCAGGATCCTCGAACCGCAAGTCGTGGGGGTGCCTTTAGTGCTGATGACGTCCTTTATGGCCACCGGAACACCCGCCAGGGGTGGAAGAGCGGAGCCCCGCGCCGCGGCTGAATCGATCAAATCCGCCTGGGCGTAGGCTCGCTCCGGAGAAAGCGCGAGGTAGGCGTTCAATTCCGGGTTTCGTTCGGCAATGCGCCTGAAGAATTCCGAGGCGATTTCGCGCGCGGATGCTTTTTTGGAACGAATCGCTTCACGCACGCCCGCGATGGTCCACGATGCGGCCGGGCTCATCGTTCGATCACTTTCGGAACGCGGAAAAAAGGAGCGGCGGCATCGGGGGCTGTTTTGAGAACCTCCGCTGCCGTATGGCAATCCCGCGGCGAATCCTCGCGCAGCTCGGGATGCGCACCAAAAAGGCCATCCGCGTCGGGAGGCGCAATGAAAATCACCTGAGCCATGGGTTCGACGTTCGTGACGTCGAGCTCTTCGAGTTTGCCGATATAGGTGAGAATTTCGTCGAGCTGGTCGCGATAGGTTTCGAGCTCTTCGGGGGAGAGTTCGAGATGAGCGAGTTGCGCCACGCGCAGGACATCGGCCTGGGTGATTTTCATGCCCGCACCGCATCAAGTGCGCATTTTTCAGGATGCGCATGCTTGCGCGCGACAGTTGCGCAGCGAGAGCGGGAATGCCGAGGTGCGCGGGCGTCGTAGATCAGAAATTTCACAGAAGGCATTTTAGCAGAAGAGCGAAAAACGCAGCGTGGTAAGTTGCGGAGCGGGTGAAGTGAATTTAGCGCCGCGGCCAGGATTGGCAAGCGATGCAAAGCGCCTCGGAGTCGAAATGATCAGGCCTTTTTTCGGCGCACGAAAGGAGTGTGGGAGTTGTCCTCACCGCGGGAAGCGCGGCTCGGCGCGGGATGGGAGGAGACAAATTTCACTTCGCGCACCAGGGTTCGACCCCAGGACTGGTTGATGCGCGCGGAAAATTCGCCCGCCATTCCGGCGATCTGATTTTCCCATGGCTTGGCGTCCGCGGCGATTTCCAGGATGCCGTCTTTGCAACGCATCGGCCGCGTGTGCGCAGCCAGAGCCTCGCCCACAATTGCCGGCCAAGCTCCCGCAAGCCACGCCAGCACGGCCTCCGGCCGGTTCATGACCCGCAGCGCCGCACCCAAAAATTCTCCGGCTTTCTCCATGAAGTGAGGATTCTAACACAGGGGCGAAACGAGAATCGTACGCCTCGAATGTTTTCGAGAATGAATGAGGCATCTCGGGATTTTTCCTTCAATCAAGCACCCGCCGGCCGCATTTCACCTCATGAAAAGTTTTGCGCGCCCGCTCTCTACACTGGCGAAGGCCGGCGACTTTTGATACAAGTGCAGTGGAATAGGAAGTGGCATGAGCACCATGCGGCACAGGGGAGAAAAAATATGCTACGCGCAATTTGCGTCTCGCTCTCATTGCTTTTGTTTTGCGGCATCGCAGTGGCACAGGACCGCGTCACAGAACTCATGAAGCAGCTCACCGAAGCTCCCGGACCTCCGGGCGCGGAGGGCGCTGTGCGCAAATTGATGGTTGAGAATATGAAGCCCTACGCGGACAAGATATCGTTTGACGGGCTGGGGTCGGTGATCGCGCAGCAGGGAACCAGCGGCCCGCGCATCATGGTTGACGCGCACATGGACGAACTCGGGGCCATCGTGCGCCACATTCGGCCCGACGGCTACATTTCCGTGCAGATGCTGGGCTACTGGTTGCCGCAAGCGCTCGCCGACCAGCGCTGGGAAATTCTTGGCAGCAAAGGTCCCGTCCTGGGCGTTTCCGAACTTTGGGATGCGCACGTCGCCCCCAGCGCCATGGGGCATCCCGCGAATCCGACGGAATATTACATTGATGTGGGCGCGCGCAACGATGCCGACGTGGCCGCGTTGGGAATTTCCGCCGACGATCCCGTGGTCCCCGTCTCCCAATTCGAAATGCTGCCGAACAACCGCTACCTGGGGAAGGCCTGGGACGACCGCGTGGGTTGCCTGGCCATGATCGAAGCGGCCCAGCGCCTTGCGAAGGAACCGCACCCCAATCAAATTTTTTACACAGCGACGGTACAGGAAGAAGGCAGCATCGAAATGCGCGGCGCCACCACCTCCGCGCATATCATCAATCCCGATATCGGCATCGCCCTGGAAGTGGGCATCACCAACGATACGCCCGGCAACAAGCCCGAAGCCGCGCTGGAAACGCTCGGCGGCGGTCCGGGGATCATGCTCTATTCCTTCAGCGAATATCCCAACCGCAATTTGGTCCGCTTCGTTCAACAAGTGGCCGCCGAAAAGAAAATCCCGCTGCAATACGATTTTGTCGAGGGGTTCGGCGACGACGCGGGAGCCATTAAACTGAACGGAGGGGGAGTGCCGGTGACGACTCTGCTGGTCCCCACGCGCTCGACGCACACGCACAATGGCATCATTGACCGCGCGGATTTCGACCGCACCGTGGACCTGCTGGTAACGCTCTTGCAGCGCCTGGATGCGCCGACCGTGGCGCGCATCAAGAGCTTCGAGACGGATGATTCCGGTGCGCAGCACTAAATGGCGTTGCCGGCGGGATTGCATTCAATGTTCCGGCGGGAGCGCCGGGCGCGCAGCATGCGCTCGACGCTCCTGCTATTGAGCGCGCTGGTTCTCGCGGCCAGCGCTTGCGAATTGCGCGCGCAGAATTCCGCGCCTCCCGCAAACACCGATGCCAGCGCCCTCCTGCGAAGCCCCGCAAAACGAGGTAACCGCAGCAACTCTCAAAGGCGCGCTGGATGTCGCAGGATTTCCTCGCGAAATTGCATGGCGGTCCGCCGCGCCCGCCCGTTTTTGCCGCGATTGGCAGGGGCAGCATGCGGATGCGGGAAGGGAAACGCAGGTTCGCGCGATTTGGTCTCCCGAATTTCTTTATCTGCGCTTCGCAGCGAAATATCGAAACATTTTTACGTTTCCCGATCACGAACCAGCGGCATGATGGACTCTGGACGCGGGATGTGGCGGAAGTTTTTCTGCAGCCCGCAGGCCAAAGCGGTCATTTCTACAGAGAGATTGAAGTCAGCCCCAATGGCGACTGGCTGGATCTGAATATCGTGGCCGGCAAAGACGTGAATCTGCATTGCAGCATGAAGTCGCGCATGGCGATTCACGCGAATGAAAAAGTGTGGACCGCCGAAGTGGCCCTGCCCATGGGCTGTCTTACGGACACATTCGATCCGAAACAAACCTGGCGCTTGAATTTCTTTCGCGTCGAAGGCGCCGGAGACTCCCGCTTTTTCTCTTCGTGGCAGCCTACGAATACCGCGCAACCCAATTTTCATGTGCCGGAAGTTTTCGGCGTCTTGCGCTTCGCTGAGCCTTAACACCACCATCGCCAATGCTGCCATCGCGTTGCGCGCCGCCACGAACTCAGCAAATCACGCGGCCATGAAAAACTTCCACGTTCGAGCCTTCGGCGATAAACGCGTTGGCCGGAGGGCGCCGCAGCACTCCCTCGAATGTCGAACCGTACAATTCTTGCGCCTCCCCTTCGAACCCGGATTCCGCGGCATTCCAGACCTGCCAGCGCGGATGCGCCACATGGTATTCGAAATTTCGCGCGCCGCGGCGGGTGTAGCCCCAGTAATGTTCGGTGATGAATTCCGCGAGGCTATTTTTTGCCGGGAGCGCGGCCGCGCCGGATGCAAGAGCGTGGATACGGCACCAATTTCCGCTGGTCTTGAATTGATATTCCGCCCGCACGCTTGATTCGCCGCTTTGAATGAGGTGGCGCATCGGCCGGCAGGAATAATTTTCGCCGTAGACCCACCGCGCAGCCAGCGCGATGGCCTGCCGCGGCACAATTTCCCTGATGAACACCACGCCGCGGCGAATTGCATCGCCAACGCGGCGGCGCACATACAACCGCAGATTTATTTCGTCGAAATTTGTGTGCCAGGGAACAGCCAGCGAGCCAAATAACCGCGTGCGCAAGAATTGAAAGCCGACCAAACTGATGTACGTCTTTCCCTCGAATGAATCGATTTCAACTCCCGCGGGAATGTGCGCGGCGAGAGGTTCAGGATCGACTTCATAGTTCAGCATCACCAGATTGCGCCACGCGGCGGAAAGAAAAACGCGCTCGCCCGGAATGGCGAGTTCATTCCCGGCGCTGGCGCGAGAAAATCCCGTTTCCCGCACGTTTCGCAGCGCGTCCACGAGTCAGGCGGAGGCCGCGGCGGAGCCGTCGAGGCCGAGAGCCGGAGCGATGGAGCGAAGAGCGGCGATGCAGAAGGCGATATGTTCTTCGAGCGGGATGGCCAGTTCCTCCGCGCCTTTGTAAACATCCTCGCGGCTGACGCCGCGCGCAAAAGCTTTGTCCTTGAGTTTTTTCCTGACAGAGGCGGTTTCCACTTCGTGAATGCTCTTGCTGGGCTTTATGAGAGCGCAGGCGGTGAGGAAGCCGGAAAGTTCGTCGCAGGCGAAAAGCGTGTGGTCGAGCGCGGAGGAGCGCGCGACTCCCGTGTAATCAGCATGGCCGAGAATGGCGTGGATGGATTCCTCGGGATAGCCGCGCTCGCGAAGGATCGCAGCGCCCTGCGCGGGATGCTCTTCGGTCGGATGGTGCGCGGCGTTGGGCCAGCGCTCGTAATCAAAATCGTGCAGCAGCGCGGCGAGCCCCCAAAGATTTTCGTCCGCGCCGTTTTTGCGGGCGTAGGCCCGGACGCAGGCTTCCACCGCCAGGGCATGCTTTTTAAGGCTATCGCTCTGGGTATATTCGCAGAGCAGATTCCAGGCATCTTCGCGCGTGGGCATCGCGCCTCCTCGTGATTCGCGGAATAGTCTAGCAGGATGCGGGCGATTGCTGAACAAGCGGGAATGAGACGGCCGGATTAAAATTCGGGAGGCCGTCGATCCATCGCGCCCGGAAAATTTCTCCGCCGCCGCGCAGGTCTAACCGCCTTTCAGGAAAAAGTTCAGCCGCGGCTGGGAACAAATCTTCGCTCGGAAATTTCACCCGGCACAAATTCGTCCACGTAGCACCACACCCAGCTTTCTCCCGGCTCGATGGACCTCATCAGCGGATGCTTGGTGTGATGAAAATGTTTTGTGGCGTGCTTGTTCTTCGAGGAGTCGCAACACCCCACGTGCCCGCATTCCATGCACAGACGCAGATGCACCCAGGTGTCTCCGGTCTTGACGCAGTCTTCGCATACATGCGTCTCCGTGCTGGAAATCCGAATCTGGTTCAGATGTTTGCAGGAAGCGGTCATCGAAATTCTCCTCAGAGCGCGTTATTTGCCGCGCTTTCGCGCTCTCTTTCCAGCGCCTTGCGGTCCCAATTCCCGAGCTTTGCACCGGCTTCGTACGTCGTCTCGCAAAATTCGAGCAGAGCGGAAGTGGGCGAGGCGGCTTTGCGCACGTCTTCATACAAAAGCAGGAATTCGCCGAGTTGCGCATCGTAAAAAGCCGCGCGGGGGCCAACGCGCGCCTCCCGGAATCCTTCCGGCTGCGGCGCCGTGTAAGAATAAAACGCCGCGTCCTTGATGCCGGGAGTTCCCGGCCAGAAACCGACGCTGCTCACTTCGTGCGAATACGCTTCTCGCGTCATGGCGTCCGCCCCGGGCCGCTCCGGAGCGCGCCGGCCCGAAAACCGCGTGACCGCCAGATCAAAACTTCCCCAGAAAAAATGCACCGGGCTTGATTTGCCGATGAATCCGGCGCGGAACTGGCGCAAAACCGCGTCCGCGGACAACAGGATGCGCCAGAATTTTTCCGCCGCCGCCGGATCGTACGATTTGTGCACGCGGTCCTCGTCGAACGGGATAGGGTTGGGGATTTCGACCGGCATCCTCCAAATTTTCACTTCGATATTCGCCGAGTGAAGCATGCTCAAAAATTCCCGGTAAAAATCGGCCACCGGGCGCGGCGCAAGTGGAAGCGTCTTGACCAGCCCTTCGGACGTTTCAAGCACCAGTTGGTGCCGCAGGAAGTCAAACCTGAGCTCAAACGCTCTTTCGCCGTAGGGAATACGCGGTGTGGCAAGGCCGCTGGCGCTGACATGCAGGGTCATGTTCCACCAGTGATTCACGAGCGGCGTAAGGCCCAGAACAACCTTCCCGACCATCTGCGTCCACAGGTGCAGCGTTGCGCAAGTATCCTGCCAGGATTCCAGGGGAAGCGCGGGCCAGCATTCCGGCGAATCGGCGACGATTTGAATCATGGCGGTGCTCCTTACTTTGACCACGTTGCGCCATACGGAGTTGTGCGCGGGACGGGCCTGACCTCTTGTCAGGCGTTCCCGTAAACCGGAATCGCCGCGCCGTGAATCACCTTGGCGTCCTCACCGCAAAGGAAGAGGATGACGCGCGCGATATCCTCCGGCTTCGGCCATTTCGCGAAATCCGCGCCGGGCATGGCTTTACGGTTTGCGGGTGTGTCTATGATGCTCGGCAGGATGGAATTCACGCGCACCCCGCTCCCTTTCAGGTCCTCCGCCAGCGAATCCATCAAAGCCAGCGCCGCGGCTTTTGAAGCGGCATAGGCGGAGGCTCCGGCAGCGTGGTCGAGTGCCGCCTTGGCCGCCACGTTGACGATGGATCCTTTTCCCTGAGGGAGCATGGCTTTTGTCGCCGCGCGCGCAAGCATAAAACCCGCGCGCAGATTCAACGCCAGCATGCGATCGAAAACTTGCGTTTCAAGCTCCCACAATTTAATCCCGCCCGCGTACCCTCCCACAGTATTCACCAAAATATCCAGGCGCCCATGTTCTTTGACAATGCCGTCAACGAGTTGCTGCACAGCGGCTTCGTCGGTCACGTCCAGTTTGCGTCCTGAAAGCAAAGAGGCATGCGCGCCCGCGGCTTGTTGCAGCGCGGCAAATTCCGGTTCGTTTATGTATGTGACTATCAGGCGCGCGCCTTCTTCCAGGAAAGCAAGGCTAACCGCGCGCCCCAATCCTCCCGTGCCTCCCGCCACCAGTGCCGTTTTTCCCGTGAAAGTCATGGCTAAGTGTGCCGCCTTTGCCGTTGCGATTGCAGAGTTTGAGGCGTTCCGCCGGGAGCACTTCAAGTCCGGCCTTCACTATTGCCCCATCCCAGGATGGTTTGTCAACCGGTGCGGGGATCGTGCCATTCAAGGCTAAAAGGTTGAACTCAGAGAAGCACCTCTATAAATTCCGCGAATCTTGATCGTCGAGTCTAGGATTGTCGCCCGCAAAGGTCTTGAGAAAAATATCAAAAGCGGCCAGGAGGGCAATCAGCATGCAAGCAGCTTTCAACCAGTTGAAGGTTGCAGCAGCAGACATTGAAACTAGATTTTGGATCAAGCCCAGAAATAGAGATACGAACCAGCCGGCAACTAAAATGCGCTCCTTGCCTTGGGCATATCGGTAAAACATCACCCCTAACCAAACTAGGTATGCGTAGAAGCCTACATTAACAGCCGCCGCGACGGGTGCTGGGAAAATCCAGCGTAGGTCAAGAAGCCAATAAGACGGCTTGGATAAAAGATGAGGAAGGGCATCCACAAAACTCAGCGCCGTGACTATTCCGGTCAAGCACAAGGCGACTGTCGCACCGCACAAGTTTTCGATAATTCGAGGCTTGTCTTTTGATTGTTCCATTCAGCGGATTGTACAACTACCAGGTTCGGCCCGCTACGCGGAGGAAGAACGCGGCGACTGGGACACACAATGTCTCCAGAAACCGACCATCGTATGGGAACGTGCCAGCGAGCGACCCGCGCTATGAATCTCCCGTTGTCGTCCGCGCAACTCGTGGGATTTGTATTTTCACCATGCGTCTCCTAGAAATCCACATTTCGCAGGCATGAATTTTTTACGCAGGGTCGGAATCTGAGAAACGCAGGGCATGACGGAACTAGAATTGCATGGAGGATTGCCGCGGATAAAAGAAACTAAGGTTCGGAGGCGGAAAAAGAGGCGTTAAGCGTGGCATTCGCGAAAGTTTTCCACAGACAGGAAAGGTCAAAAGTTCCAAATCGGGTAACAGACGCGAAACGGCACTCTCGAACGCGAACGAAAATTTTCTCTGAAGGTGGATGCGATCTGATTTGTTTGTAAGCAAATGTGGCAAGGCGTAGAATCAAACAAGTGGGCGGACAAAAAAGGGCTTGACAAGAAATGGCAGTCTATGGAGAATCCATCCGCGCGCCGTTTCTGCCTTCCCCTGGAACCACGAAGATCCTCCCCTTCTGCAGCGCCGGGAATAGTCTGTGAGGAGACCGGTGGCGGAAAAAGAAGCAATAGAAGCCAGCATGGCACTCGATCGAGAAGTGATCCGTTGTCAAGTATGCGGGTTGGTGCAATACCGAACTCGCACGGGCAACTGCCGTCGTTGTCTGCGTTTGCTGCCCCCTACGGTGACGTTCGTCATTCCGACGCCGTCTCCTACGGATTTGCCGGGGGACGACCGCCAACTGTTTGAGAACTGGCCGAATCGAGAAACCGTCGAGAATATTGGCCAGCGTATCCGCCAGTTGCGCGAATCACGCAGCATGACCCAGAGCCAGCTACAGGCACGCTCGCGCGTTTCACGGTCGTATTTGTCCCGGATCGAGAGCGGGCAGATGACTCCCAGTCTCGGCACGCTGGAAAAGATTGCCGAAGCACTGGGCGTTGGTCTGAACCGGTTTTTCGTCCCGGAGACAAATGGAGAGACGGTGCTCGAGGACCCCTTCATTCAGGGGCTTCGTCCGTTTCTACGGCAACTGGACTGGACGCAGTGGCAGGGCATTCTGAAGAGGTTGCAGGCCATCAGCGAGCACGTGAACATGACTCCACACGTGCGCCCCATCTCTTCGCCGGTGCCCGCTCAACAGATGCCGCCTTTGGCGCGCCGGCACCAGTCGTCCGGCCACGCCGCGGCGGCCATTCACCGATAATTCCGCGCTCAACACATTCAAGTTTCGGGCAGCCCGGGACGCGCAAACAGAAAGCGTGCCGGGCCAGCCCCATCATCTGCCTCGCTGCCGCCGCGCGCCTGGAAGCGCGGAGCGGCGAAGCGGCTCACATCTCGCCCCTCAAGTTTTCATCGCTGAAAATTAGAAAGTCTTAATTGCACGGCGCCTTTTTTCCCGCCCGCCTTCGCAAATCTTCCCCGCCTCCCAACTTCAGTTGAAGCGCACTTTGGCATCGGGGCGCTTTTCCAGGTGCACGGTATCCACGAAGCGAACCTGCCGGTCGTCTCGCGTAAGGACTAAGGAGTGGGTGCGTGTGCCTTCTCCAAAAAAGCGCACGCCGCGGAGGAGGCTTCCGCCAGTTACTCCCGTGCAGGCAAAAATGATTTTTCGGCCGGGAGCCAAATCGGCGGTGTCGTAGATGCGGTTTGCGTCCTTGATGCCCATCTGCGCCACGCGTTCGTGATGTTCTGGCTTGGAGAGCACCAGCCGCGCAAGGATTTGCCCGTTCAGGCAGCGCAGCGCGGCAGCCGTGAGCACGCCTTCCGGCGCGCCGCCAGTCCCCATAACCGCGTGAACCTCGGTGCCGATAACGGCCGCGGAGATGCCCGCCGATAAGTCGCCATCGGAAATCAGGCGGATGCGCGCGCCGGCCGAGCGGATTTCCGATATCAATTTTTCGTGGCGCGGCCGGTCGAGGACGATGATCACCAGGTCCTCGATATCGCGATCCAGGCGGTTGGCGATGGCGCGCAGATTATGTTGCACCGGGGCATCGAGTTCCACGGCGCCCTTGCAGGACGGCCCCACCACGATTTTTTCCATGTACAGGTCCGGGGCATGCAGCAAGCCGCCGCGTTCACTTGCCGCCAGCACCACCAGCGCGCCGGGCCCGCCCGTGGCGCAGAGATTGGTGCCTTCCAGCGGATCGACGGCGATATCCACTTCCGGAAACGCGCGCGTTTTATCGTGGACCGCGGCGCCCACTTTTTCGCCGATGAACAGCATGGGGGCTTGATCGCGCTCGCCTTCACCGATCACGATGGTGCCGTCCATGCCCACCGTATCCATTTCCTTGCGCATGGTTTCCACGGCGTTCTGATCCGACTTGCGCCAGTCGCCCAGTCCCATGGTGCGGGCGGAGGCGATGGCGGCATTTTCCACCACGCGCAGAAATTCCAGGCCGAGTTCCTTTTCCATGTTCGCTCCTGGGATTCGAGATTGAATGCGGGGCCGCGGGCTGGTCGCCCGGAGAAGCATCATAGTCCAAAAGGGGCTGGAAATCTGCAGCCCTCGAATGGCGCGGCGGGAGTTCGCGCGGCGGATCAGACGAAGGCGGATATGCCGGTGATGCGCTCGCCGATGATCAATCGGTGGATGTCGTGCGTGCCTTCGTAGGTGTACACCGATTCGAGATTGTTCATGTGGCGCATGATGGAGTAATCGTCCACGATGCCGTTGGCGCCCAGGATTTCGCGGGCCTTGCGCGCGGTTTCGAGCGCCATCCAGACGTTGTTCATCTTCAGCATGGAGATGTGCGAAGGGTGCACGCGGCCTTGATCCTTGAGCCGGCCCACGTGCAAGGCCAGCAATTGGGCCTTGGTGATTTCGGTGATCATCCAGACCAGCTTTTCCTGCACCAGTTGGTGCGAGGCGATGGGCTTGTTGTCGAATTGCTTGCGCGTCTTCGCGTAGTTGAGCGCCGTGTCGTAGCAGGCCATGGCCGCGCCGATGGCGCCCCAGCCGATGCCGTAGCGCGCCTGAGTGAGGCAGGAAAGCGGGCCGCGCAGGCCCTCGACGCCGGGCAGCACGTTTCCGGCGGGAATTTCGCAGTCAGTCATGGACAGGCCTGAGGTCACCGAAGCGCGCAGCGAAAATTTGCCGTGGACGTCCCAGGCCTTGAATCCCGGCGTGCCTTTTTCGACCAGGAAGCCGCGAATTTTTTCGTCTTCGCATTTGGCCCACACCACGGCCACATCGGCGAGCGAGCCGTTGGTGATCCACATTTTTTCGCCGTTCAGGATGTATTCGCCGCCTTTTTTCACGGCGCGCGTCAGCATGCCGCCGGGATTCGAGCCGAACTGCGGCTCGGTGAGCCCGAAGCAGCCGATGGCTTTGCCGCTGCTGCAGCAGCGGCAGCCATTTGTCCTTCTGCGCGTCGGAACCGAAGGCGTGAATCGGATACATCACCAGCGCGCTACTGCACGGAGACGAAACTGCGCAGTCCGGAATCGCCGCGCTCAAGCTCCTGCATCACCAGTCCGTAGGCCACGTTGGACATGCCCGCGCAGCCGTATCCCTTCAGGCTCGCGCCGAAAAATCCCAGGTCCGCCATTTGCGGGACCAGTTCCACCGGAAATCTTCCCTCGCGGTTGCATTGCTCGATGATGGGCATGATTTCGGCGTCGACGAATTGCCGCGCCGTCTGCCGCGCGAGTTTTTCTTCATCGCTGAGCACCGAATCGAATTCGAGGAAGTCCACGCCGGGAAATGCAGCCATCGTAAATCTCCTTGTTAGAGGCGAGAGCCACACGCGGGATGATGGCGCCGCCGCAGCCGATTATTCTAGCGGAGAAGCGTGTGCGCGCGCCAGCTTCGCATGGATGCGCGCAAACTGGCGCGTCCATCTCAATTTATTGCATGCGTTTGCCGGCTTAATTCGCGCGGATTTTTGGCGCCGCGAATGAGATAATTTCAAGCGATCGCGCGCCGGAGGTTCGCAAGCCACCATCTCCGGTGACGATCTGCGACCGATGGAATTCAAAGCTCATTCACCCGGCCATTACGCCTTCCCAGCAATCGTTGCCGCATTACTGGCTTTGCTTTGTTCGTTGCCGGCGCGTGGCCAGGATCGCTCGCCGCTCAAGCTCACGTCACATGCGATTTCCCTGCGAAACGGCAAGAAGTTTTCGCTAAATCTGCCGCAAGGGTACGAAATTAGAGTCGCCGCGCAGGGACTCAAGCGCGTGCGATTCATGACGCTTTCACCCGACGGCCGTATTTTTGCCACGGACATGTACGACTTGTCGGACAACTCGCGCGGAACGATTTACATTTTCAACGGATTCGACGCCCGAACCGGGAAAATCGCGCGCGTCGTTCCTTATCTGAAAAATCTTCGCAATCCCAATAATGTCGCGTTTTACACTGATTCTGCCGGGCAAACTTGGCTCTACGTGGCGCTGACCGACCGCCTCGAACGCTTCCCCTATCGCGCAGGCGACGTTGCACCTTCCGGCCCGCCGGAAAATTTGGCGACTTACCCGGATTACGGCCTGAGCTACAAATACGGCGGCTGGCATTTGACGCGCACAGTGGCCTTCAGTGCTGAAAAAGGCCCGGCGAAGATGTACGTTTCGGTCGGCAGCAGTTGCAACGTCTGCGAAGAAAAAGAAGAGATTCGCGCGACGGTTTCCGAAATGGATCCGGACGGTAAAAACGCCAGAATCATCGCCCGCGGATTGCGCAACGCTGTGGGCCTGGAATTCACCGGCGGAAAACTCTATGCCACGAACATGGGCGCGGATCATTTGGGCGACGACGCGCCGAACGACACCATGTTTATTCTCGATTCCGCAAACGGCGCTGAGCCTGGCGAGCCCAAAAATTATGGCTGGCCATATTGCTATTTCAAGGATGGGCAAGCTGTAACCGACCCGTTACTCGCGCATTCAACAAAAAACATCAACTGCGCGCAGAGTGCCTCAGCCGTTCGCGGTCTTTGCGGCCCATGGCTCGCCGCTCGGGCTCGCCTATTTCGATGCGACCGCGCAGGATCCCGCCTTGCGCGGGTATTTTCTGGTGGCGCTGCATGGAGCGTCCAAGCGAAGTCTGCAGCGTGGCTATCGAGTGGTGCGCGTCTCCGCACAATCCCCGCCGCAAGATTTCATCACGGGGTTCCTGCGCCACGGCGTAATCTATGGGCGTCCCTGCGGCATTCTGCGCACCGGCGCGGATTCCTTTATGCTGAGCGACGATCATTCCGGGGTGATTTATTTCGTGCATCGCCGGACCGACTGAGTCTGGCAGGGCGTTGACGCCGATTTATGGCGATGCGATAATGACTGACTTTGTAGGAGCCAGTAGTGTGCCCTGAGCGAGCGAACGCCGCTCGGGTGTAAGCAAAAGCATGCGGGGAGCAAGAAGAGAGTAAGTTCCAAGCGTCATGGAAATCCTTCGACAACTCGGCCACCTGTTCCTCGATGCCATTCCCACCGTGGTCGTTGTATTCCTTTTTTATTTATTTTTGCGCTGGGCTTTTTTCCAGCCCATCGAAAAGGCCATGTCCGAGCGCCACGCACGAATTGAAGGCGCCCGCGCCGAGGCCATTGCCGCGGAGCAGGCGGCGCGCAAGGAATCGGACACTTACAATGAAGCGCTGAAAAAAGCCCGTGCGGAAATCTATGCGGAGCATGAGGCCGAGCGGCAGACGGTGCTGGACGAGCGAGCGCGACTGCTGAAAGCCATGAGGTCGCGCGCCGTGGAGGACGTAACCGCGGCCAAAAAGGAAATTGCCGCGGCGGTGGCCGCAGCCCGCGCCCAACTCGAGCGCCAGACTGCGGAGCTTGCGGGAGAAATGGTGCGAAAAATTCTGGAAAACCGCGAGCCTTTGCGCGGAGGTCCGGGACGATGAATCGCGCGTTTCGCATGACCGCCTTTTTGGGCTCGGCTCTCCTCCTTGCGGCGGGATCTGCACTGGCGCAGGAAGGCGGAAGCTCTCCCGCCGATTCCACTACCGGATGGGTTTTCCGCTGGGTGAACTTCGCCATTGCCGCGGCTTTGATCGTCTACGGATTCTATAAAGCAGGGCCATATTTCCACGACCATGCCGAAGAAATTGCGGAAAAAATTGCGGAAGGGACGCGCGCACGCGAAGCCGGAGAAAAACTCAAGCGCGAAGCGGAAGCAAAACTCGCGGGCCTCGATGCAGTTGATCGCCGAGATGCGCCGGGAAGCGCGCCGCGACGCGGATGCGGAAGCCGTGAGGTTGCGGGCGCTGGCCAAGGAAGAAGCGCATAAAATCGAGCACGCGGCGCATGCCGAAATCGCCGCGGCGGAACGCGCCGCGCGCTACGAAGTGAAAGTTCTGGCGGCGCGCATGGCCGGAGACCGCGCCGAAGCATTGCTGCGCGAGGGCATGACTCCGCAATCGGAATCCGCGCTCTTCCGGGATTTTGTGGCCGAGCTGGATCGGAGCGTCAATTGAACGGCGCGGTGGCAACCCGGTATGCGGCGGCGCTGGCGGATGTGGCCTTCGAGCGCAAGAACGGCGAAGCCGTGAAGCGCGACTTGTCCTCTTTCGTGAAGGTGTTTTTTTCTTCCGCCGATTTGCGGATATTTTTGGAGAGTCCGGCGGTGAGCGCCGAGGCCAAACATGGCGCGATCGAAAAGATCACGGAAAAGATGGCGCTGGACCCGGCCGTGCGCAATTTCGTCTACCTGGTGGTGGACCATCGCCGCACGGAGCTTCTGCGGGAAATCGAGCGCGCTTTTGGCGCGGAACTGAATGCGCGCCTGGGAATCGCGGAAGCCGAAATCACATCGGCGCGCCCGCTATCGGCTGCGGAGAAAAAGGAATTGACGTCGGTGCTGGAACGCCGCACCGGCAAGAAAATTGAAGCGCGGTTCGAGGAAGACGCGGCGCTGCTGGGCGGCGCCACGGTGCGCGTGGGGTCCACGATTTATGACGGATCGGTGCGCGAACAGTTGACGCGGCTGCGCGAGCAGCTCGAAGGCGAATAGGAGCGGGGATGGCGAACATCAAAGCGGACGAAATTACAAAAATTCTGCGCGAGCAGATCGAGAACTACCAGCAGACGGTGGCCGTCGAGGAAGTCGGCTCGGTCATCTCCGTGGGAGACGGCATCGCGCGCATTCACGGCCTGGATAAGTGCATGGCCGGAGAAATGATCGCTTTTCCGCACGACGTTTTCGGCATCGCGCTCAACCTGGAAGAAGACCAGGTGGGCGCGGTGTTGCTCGGCGATTACACGCAAATCAAGGAAGGCGACACCGTCAAGCGCACCAACAAAATCATGTCCGTGCCGGTGGGCGACGCCTTGATCGGCCGCGCCGTGGATGCCCTGGGCAACCCCATTGACGGCAAGGGCCCGATTCAGACCGACCAGCGCAACCCGCTCGAGCGTCTGGCTCCCGGCGTGGTGGACCGCCAACCGGTTCGCGAACCCATTCAGACCGGCATCAAGCCCATTGACGCGATGATTCCCATCGGACGCGGCCAGCGCGAATTGATTATCGGAGACCGCCAGACCGGCAAGACCGCCATTATTCTGGACACCATCTTGAATCAGCGCGGCGGCGACATGATTTGCATTTATTGCGCCGTGGGGCAAAAGCGTTCAACGGTGGCGCAGGTGATCAAGACGCTCACCGATTATGGCGCGATGGAACACAGCATCGTGGTGGCCGCCACGGCGTCCGAAGCGGCTTCCATGCAATATATCGCGCCCTTCGCGGCCTGCGCCATCGGCGAATATTTCCGCGATTCCAAACGCCACGCGGTCTGTTTCTACGACGATCTTTCGAAACACGCCCAGGCCTACCGCGAAATTTCCTTGCTGTTGCGGCGTCCTCCCGGCCGCGAGGCTTTTCCCGGCGACGTTTTCTTCCTGCACTCGCGCCTGCTGGAACGCGCCGCGAAACTCAATGACGAACTCGGAGCGGGCTCGCTGACGGCGTTGCCGGTGATCGAAACGCAGGCCGGCGATATTTCCGCCTACATTCCCACCAACGTGATTTCCATCACCGACGGGCAGATTTATCTCGAGGCGGACCTGTTCAACAGCGGCGTGCGCCCGGCGGTCAACGTGGGGCTTTCCGTCAGCCGCGTGGGAGGCAACGCGCAAATCAAGGCCATGCGCCAGGTGGCCGGGACGCTGCGCCTGGATTTGGCGCAGTATCGCGATCTCGCGGCTTTCGCGCAATTCGGCACCGATCAACTGGACAAGGCCACGCAGGCGCAACTGGCGCGCGGCCAGCGCCTCGTCGAGATTTTGAAGCAGGATCAGTATCAGCCGCTGCCCATCGAGCGCCAGGTGCTGATTCTTTTTGCCGGAGGAAACCGCTACCTCGACGATATCCCAGTCTCGGAATGCCGGCGTTTCGAAATCGAGATGTACTCCTTCGTGGAGACGCATTACGGCGGAGTCTTCAAGGCCCTGCGCGAAAAGAAAGCGTTCGATGACGCTGTGCGCGCCGAAGCCACCAAGGCCCTGGATGCATTCAAGGAAAGCTTTGTCGCCAGCTTGAGCACGGCGGGAGCGGCGGCCGCGGACTAAATTCCGCGGAATTACCCCGGTGGCAGTATGGGGCGGGATTTCACTGAAAAGATTCGATGCCTACACTTCTCGACTATAAACGGCGCATCCGCTCGGTAAAGAGCACGCAGCAGATTACCCGCGCCATGAAATTCGTGGCCGCGGCGAAATTGCGCCGCGCGCAGGAAGGCGTGTTTGCGGCGCGGCCCTATGCTCATGAAATTCTGCGCGTCCTGCGGTCCGCCGCCGCGCGCCTGGAGGAGCCGGTCAATCCGCTGCTCGAGCGGCGCTCGGAAGAACGCATCCTGGTGGTGGTCCTCACCGGGGACCGCAGCTTGTGCGGCGCCTTCAATTCGAATGTGATTCGCCGCGCACTCGAATTTTTCCGCGAAAACAGTTCTCGGAAAATTCAACTGATGGTGGTGGGCAAAAAGGGCCGCGACACGCTGCACAAGCGCGGCTATCAGTTCCTGAGCGAGTATCTGGACGTTTCGAGCAAGGTGGAATTCGGGAAGGCCAGGGAAATCGCCGCGCGCATCGCCGAAGTCTATGCCGCCCGGGAAGTGGACGCGGTCTACGCCATCTACAACGAATTCAAAAATGTCATGGTCCAGAATTTGCGCGCGGAAAAACTCCTGCCCATCGACCCCGGCATCGTGCGCGAGGACGAAAGCGGAGAAATCGAGGCCGCAAAGCATGGCGGGCCCGGTGGCGCGTTGCCCGTGCAGCCCGCTCCTCATGGGCCGGAAATGCTGGTGGATTATATTTACGAGGAGCCAGTGGCCGACTTGTTCGGCGGCCTCCTGCCGCGATATCTGGAATCGGAAGTTTTCCGCATTTTGCTGGAATCCGCCGCCGCCGAGCATGCCGCGCGCATGACCGCCATGGATTCCGCCACGCGCAATGCTTCCGAGCTGATCGATAAGCTCACGCTGCAAATGAACAAGATTCGCCAGGCGGGTATCACCAAGGAATTGATTGAAATCGTGAGCGGAGCCGCTTCCGCCACGTCGTAAACGAAACAGAAGAACGGGGCGCCGCTTCGAGCGGCGATCCGCAAAGCGATTCACGAATTTCGAGGAGCTGGAAATGGCAACGACGGAACAGAAGACCGGGCGCGTGGTGGAAGTCATCGGGCCCGTGGTGGACGTGCAATTCGCGGAGCATCATCTGCCGATGATTTATAACGCGGTGCGCATCACCAGCGAAGGTTTCCAGGTGCCCACGCCGATCGATATCGTGGCGGAAGTCGAGCAGCATTTGGGCGAAGGGCGCGTGCGCTGCGTGGCCATGAAGCCCACCGAAGGCCTGGTGCGGGGCATGAGCGCCGTGGATTTGGGCGAGGGGATCACCGTCCCGGTGGGACGCGCGACGCTTGGCCGCGTGCTCAATGTGCTTGGCGAGCCGGTGGATAAATTCGGGCCGGTGAAAACGGACAAGCGCTATCCCATCCACCGCCCGGCGCCTTCTCTGCAAGATCAATCAACCACTCTCGAAATGTTCGAGACCGGAATCAAGGTGGTGGATTTGATGGAGCCCTACCTGAAGGGCGGAAAAATCGGGTTGTTCGGCGGCGCGGGCGTGGGCAAGACCGTGCTGATTCAGGAATTGATTCACAACGTGGCCATGAAGCACGGCGGCGTTTCGGTGTTCGCCGGCGTCGGCGAGCGCACCCGCGAAGGGAACGACTTGCTGCTCGAAATGCAGGAATCCGGCGTGATCGTTCCCGGCAATTCCGAAAAATCACGATGCTCATTGATTTACGGCCAGATGACCGAGCCGCCCGGCGCCCGCCTGCGCGTGGGATTGACGGGGCTGACCGTGGCGGAATATTTCCGTGACGAAGAGCATCTGGACGTGCTGCTGTTCATCGACAATATTTTCCGTTTTGTGCAGGCAGGGTCGGAAGTTTCGGCGTTGCTCGGCCGCATGCCTTCGGCCGTGGGATATCAGCCGAACCTCAACACCGAAATCGGCGAATTGCAGGAGCGCATCACTTCCACGAAAAGCGGCTCCATCACTTCGGTGCAAGCCATTTACGTCCCCGCGGACGATTACACCGATCCCGCTCCGGCGGCGACCTTCGCGCACCTGGATGCCACCACCAACCTCAGCCGCCAGATTGTCGAGCGCGGTATCTATCCCGCCGTGGATCCTCTGGCCAGCTTCTCGCGCATTCTGGACGCGCGCATCGTGGGGCAGGAGCATTACGCCGTGGCCCGCGCCGTGAAATCCGTTCTGCAGCGCTACAAGGATCTGCAAGACATCATCGCCATTCTGGGCATCGAGGAACTTTCTGACGATGACAAACAGACCGTGGCGCGCGCGCGCAAAATCGAAAAATTCCTTTCGCAGCCGATGTTCGTGGCCGCGCAATTCACCGGGCTCGAAGGCAAGTATGTGAAAGTGGAAGACACTGTGCGGGGCTTCAAGGAAATCGTGGAGGGCAAGCACGACGACCTTCCCGAGCAGGCTTTCTACATGGTGGGCACCATCGAGGACGCGCGCGAGAAGGCGGAGAAAATGGCGGCCGTGGCGTAGTCCACCGCCTCTTAATTTTCGAAGATCATGCTACCCGAATTCATCGAACTCGAAGTTGTCACGCCGGAGCGGCACGTGCTGCACGAAAACGTGCAGTCGCTGGAAATGCCGGGCAAAGAGGGCTACCTCGGCATTCTGCCGGGGCATGCCCCGCTGCTGACGGAGTTGGGGATCGGCGTCCTCACCTACCAAAAAGGCCGGGAAATCCATGCGTTGACGGTGATGCAAGGATACGCCGAGGTGCTGCCGGACCGCGTCATCATTCTCGCGGAGCTATCCGAGCGCGCCGAGGAAATTGATGCGGCGCGCGCCCAGCATGCCGTCGAGCGCGCGCAGGCGGAATTGACTCGAGTGGGCGTACAGCACGAAGATTGGGAGCACCTCACCCAAGCGCTCGAACGCGCCAAGGTCCGTGTGCAAGCCGCCAGCAAGCCGCCGAACCAGGCCGGGCGCTAGATGTTAACTCCAGCATTTGCAATACGTACGGGCGGTTTTACCTTCCGCGCACCTGAATCCGCATGGCTCCTCCCGCATCCAATTTGGCAGGTACAATAAAGGCAATATGGCTGAAATCACCATGTACAGCACGCGTTGGTGCTGCGATTGCCGGCGGGCCAAGAATTTTCTGCGCGAGCGCGGCGTTCAGTTTCGCGAAGTGAATATCGACCAAACGCCCGGAGCGGAAGAAATCGTGCTGCGCGCCAATGACGGCAAGCGCAAAGTGCCCACCATCGAAGTGGATGGCAGATTTTTCTCGATGAGTCCGTTTGATCCCGAAAAGCTCGCTGAAGAATTGCAGATTCCCCTCAATATTTGACCTGCGAATTTCCCACAGCCGCACTTCACTCCTGCAAAATTAGAAGTTCGAAGCGCAGAGAATTCAATTCAAGCCTACGCCGCGGGTCATCACTCCCGCCACGTGGTTATCCGGCGTGAGCGCCACGAGATCGGCATCCGCCCCCACGGCGATGATGCCTTTCTTGCCGGCGAGTCCCAGGCGTCGCGCCGGGAGGATGGTGGCCATGCGCACAGCATCAACCAGCGGCACTCCCAGGGCGACCACATGGCGCAGTGCGCGGTCCAGGGTGAGCGTGCTCCCGGCAAGGTTGCCTTCGGCGCTGCGCGCCACTCCTCCGCTGACGGTCACTTCCTTCGTCCCCAGGCGGTAATTTCCGTCGCGCATCCCGGTGGCGGCAATGCCGTCGCTCACCAATATCACCTGATCGAGCCCCTTGGCGAGAAGCAGCACTTGGATGGCGGGTCCGGCAACGTGCACTCCGTCGGCGATGATTTCCGCCGTGACTTCGGGATCCGTGAGCACCGCGCCGATCACTCCCGGATCGCGGTGGGTGAAGGGGCGCATGGCGTTGAACATGTGCACGGCATGGCGCGCGCCGGCGCGAATGCCCGCGCGGGCCTGGTCATATTCGGCGTCGGTATGGCCGATGGCCGCCACGATATTTTTGGAAACGATGCGCGCGATTAGTTCCAACGCTCCGGGAACTTCCGGCGCCACTGTCACCATTTTTACGAGTTCGTCCGCAGCGCGGAAAAAATCCTCGAAGAGCGCCACGGAAGGTGCGGCGATGGATTCCGGAGGATGCACGCCGCGGCGCGCGGAACTGATGAACGGACCTTCCAGATGCATGCCAAGGATTTCGGCCGCCGGCCGCTCGCCAATATCTTCGGGATTTTTCCGCGCGTGGATATAACGCGCGATCCCTTCGAGGCTGTGGCAGGTTTCTCCCGGCGAAGCGGTGACCGTGGTGGCCAGCATCGAAGTGGTTCCATGGCGCGCGACAGTTGTTGCGATCTTGTCGAGTGCCCGCGCGTTGCCTTCCATCACGTCGTGGCCGCCCGCGCCGTGAATGTGCACGTCCACGAACCCCGGAACAATGGTCGTGCCGTTTGCCACGAAATCCACCGCGCCTTCCGGGATGCGCACTTCGTCGCGATGGCCGATGGCCGAGATCCGGCCGCCCTCCACCAGGATCACGCAGTCGGAGAGTTCCTCCTGCGGCGTAAGGATGCGGCTGGCATAGATGGCGGTGGCAGGCATGGCTTGCCTATCCTAAACGAACTCCGCCGCAAATTCACGGCCGAGCCTTGCATCCATTTCCTTCTCGGCTACAATCGAAGGACGCGAAACTTCCCGGGAGGAATTGGATGGCAAATGAAAAGCGGTACGTGGCCCAGAAGCGCCAGCGGAGAAGGCGGAAAACGGCCAAGGCGAAAGTGAAACTTTACGAGCAGGGAAAACTGCCGCACGACAAGCTTCCCGCGCTGGCCAAGAAATTTCTCAGCCGCAAGAACCGGGCTTTGAAAAGAGCGGAATAAAAAAAGGGCGCCCCGCATTGCGGGACGCCCTTTGCTTCACTCCGTTTTTCAGCCGTGGCCCGCCCGGGCGCGGCTGGAAGCCGGCTTAGTTGCCGCCGGTCACTTGCGCGTGCGTCGGATTAACCTTCGGTGCGCTCAAGTATCCGGTGATTTTATCCTTGCCCACCTGGTTGACCACGAATTCCAGCGGTGCCCGCGCGCCGTTTTCAAAGAAGTACAGCGGCTCGTTCGCGGTCAGCCCCTTCTTTTCGTGGCGCTGGTCGTCAACAAAGATGGTCACATTGTACTGGCTCTTCTTGGTGTTGGTACCGCGCAGCTCGACCATCAAGTTGCCAACCTTCTCGCGTTGATTTTTCTTGTCGATCGTGAATTCGTAATAATCGCGCTCGCCCAGGCGGCGAAGTTCTTCCACTTCGTCGTGGTTGCGCGCGATCAGCGTGCCGAATTCACCGCGAGTCATGTTCAGGCTGCTCTTGGTGGCTTCCAGGTCGGTCTTGACGCCGTTGACGTCGGTGCCCATCTTGTTCACGTCATCGACGCTGGCTTTGGTCGCCAGGGCGCCGTTGACGTTGTTCTGGAGGTCGGAGAGCTGCTTGGCGTCGTCTGCCTTGATCTTCTTGGTTTGTAGACGCGCGCGGGACAGCTCGGACTCCGTGAGTTTCATTTTATCCGTCACCACGCTCAGTTCGCCCTGCAACTGCGCATTGGTGTCTTCGGCTTTGGCCAGACGTTGGTTCATCACATCGTCGGCCTGCTTGAATTGCTGGGTCTGCGCGTCCAGGCTCTGCTGCAGCGTCTTGGACCGCGAGGTGGCGGACCACCCCATGCCCAGTGCCACCAGCGAAACTATCGCCAGCGCGACCACTACCATTCCCACCCATCGGGGGGCGGCTGTGTCTTCGTAAACCACGTCGTGCCGTTCCTCGGTCATTTGAGTTGCCTCCGTAAAATCCCTTGCGGCAATCATAGGAGCACGCCCCAAACCAAACTTCCCGAAGCGGCGCGTTCCGTATAACTATTTAATTATAAACAGCTTGCATAGAGTCGAAATGGGAATCGGATTCGCACCGCTGGCTTCGACAGAGCAAAATTTACGCGGCCACAATTATTTCTGCTTGGTTTGGAGGGTACTGATACCAAGTCCCGGGGGCGCGGCACTTTGGACCCTGTTTCGTGCGCGCGGACGCCTATCGCGTGATGGTCATATTTCGCAGCGCGGCGATGCGTTCGGCCAGCGGAGGATGGGTGCTGAAGAGGCCGGACAAAGATTGACGAATATTGAGCGGCGCGACGATGCACAGCGCGGAAGTGGAAGGCGAAATATCCATGGGGATTCTCTGATTGTAGGCGCCCAGTTTTTCGAGCGCGCTGATCAAGCCCTGCTGGTGCCCGACCATCTTCACTCCGGAAGCGTCGGCCTGGTATTCGCGTTGCCGCGAAATGCCGAGCTGCAGGAGCATGGCGGCGAGAGGAGCGACAATCAGCATGATGAGCGCGGTAATCCCTCCGCCGCGGTCATCGTCATTTCCTCCGCCGAACCCGCCGAAAATCATGCCCCAGCGTCCCATGGAAGCGATCCATGTGACCGCGCCGGCGATGGTTGCGGCGATGGAGGAAGTCAAAATGTCGTAATTGCGGACGTGCGAGAGTTCATGCGCGATCACGCCTTCGAGTTCGTCGTCGTTCATGATTTGCATCAGGCCCTGGGTAACCGCCACGGAAGCGTGGCTCGGATTGCGGCCCGTGGCGAAGGCGTTGGGCGCGGCCTGGGGAATCATGTACAGCTTGGGCATCGGCAGATTGGCTTTGGCCGCCAGGCGCTCCATCACCGCATACAAACGCGGGTCCTGTTCGCGGCTGATGGGCACGGCGCCGCTCGATCGCAGCGCGATCTTATCCGAGAAAAAATACGCGCCGCCATTCATGAGGATCGCCGCGCCCAAGGCCAGCGTCATGCCGCCGCGCCCGCCAAACGCCTGGCCGAGCGCAAGAAGCACCAGCGTGAGAACAGTTAGCAGAAATGCCGTCTTGAGAGTTTTCATTGAATGCGCCTCCGGCGCCGGATCAGGCTGCGCCCGCCTTAACCTTCTTGCTGGCAAATGTCATCTTGCCGCTTTTCGCATCCGCGTCCACGCGAACTTCCTCACCGGCGTGCACCTCGCCATCGAGGATTTTCAGCGCCAGCGGGTCCTGAATCAGACGCTGGATGGCGCGCTTCATGGGGCGCGCTCCGTAGGCGGGGTCGTAACCCTCGCGGAACAGCAGCGCTTTGGCGGCAGCAGTCAGTTGCAGCGCGATCTGACGCTCGGCCAGGCGCTTGGTCAGATGCTGCATCTGCAGTTCGACGATGCGCTCGATCTGTTCCTCTCCCAGCGGATGGAACATGACGATGTCGTCGATGCGATTCAAAAATTCCGGGCGGAAAAGCTCGCGCAGCGCGGCCATGGCCTGCTCGCGCGCCTTCTGCGGATCTTTCCCCGCCAACTCGAAAATCGCCGAGGAGCCCGCATTGGAAGTCATGATGATCACGGTGTTGCGGAAGTCCACGCGGCGGCCCTTCCCGTCGGTCAGCCGGCCGTCGTCCAGTATTTGCAGCAGGACATTGAACACGTCCGGATGCGCTTTTTCGATTTCGTCGAGCAGCACCACGGAATAAGGACGCCGGCGCACTTGTTCGGTGAGCTGGCCGCCTTCTTCATATCCCACGTATCCGGGAGGCGCGCCAATCATGCGCGCCACGGAATGCTTTTCCATGTACTCGGACATATCCAGGCGGATGATGGCGCGTTCGTCGTCGAATAAAAATTCCGCCAGCGCCCGCGCGAGTTCCGTTTTGCCCACGCCGGTGGGGCCCAGAAACAAAAACGAACCGATGGGGCGGTTGGGATCTCCCAGCCCCGAACGGCTGCGGCGGATGGCGTTGGCCACGCTTTCAAGAGCGATTTCCTGGCCCACCACGCGTTGCCTCAGGCGCTCTTCCATGTGCACGAGTTTTTGCACCTCGCCTTCCAGCAGGCGCCCGGCGGGAATGCCCGTCCATTTGCTGACGATTTTCGCGATTTCTTCCTCGCCCACTTCCTCTTTCAGCATGGGATGATCTTTTTGCAAATCGGCGAGATGATCCTGCGCGGTCTTCAGTTCTTTTTCGGCCGCGGCCAGCTTGCCGTAGCGGATTTCGGCCACGCGGGAGAGGTCGCCGGCGCGCTCAAATCGCTGCTCTTCCGATTTGAGCCGCTCGATTTCTTCTTTCTGTTTGCGGATGCGTCCGATGGCATCCTTTTCCGTCTGCCAATGTGCTTTGAGCGTGTTCGATTGCTCGCGGAGCGCGCCCAGTTCCTTTTCGATCTGCGTCACGCGCTCGCGCGATGCCTTGTCCGATTCCTTGCGCAAAGCTTGCCGCTCGATTTCCATCTGCATGATGCGCCGCTCGATTTCGTCGATTTCCGAGGGCAGGGAATCGATTTCCATGCGCAGTCCCGCAGCCGCTTCATCCACCAGGTCAATGGCTTTATCCGGAAGGAAACGGTCGGTGATGTAGCGCTGCGAAAGCATGGCAGCGGCCACAATGGCGGCGTCCTTGATGCGCACGCCGTGATGCACTTCGTAGCGTTCCTTGAGCCCGCGCAGGATGGCGATGGTATCTTCCACCGAGGGTTCGCCGACGACCACCGGCTGGAAGCGGCGCTCGAGCGCCGGATCCTTTTCGATGTATTTGCGGTATTCATTCAAGGTGGTAGCGCCGATGGCGCGAAGTTCGCCGCGGGCCAGCGCCGGCTTCAGCATGTTCGAGGCGTCCATGGCTCCTTCGGCCGCGCCTGCTCCCACCAGGGTGTGAAGCTCGTCAATGAACAAAATAACTTGTCCCTCGGATTCCGTGACTTCCTTAAGCAGCGCCTTGAGGCGATCCTCGAATTCGCCGCGATATTTCGCACCAGCAACCAACGCCGCCAGGTCCAGCGCCACAATGCGTTTGGGCTTGAGCACTTCCGGAACGTCGCCGGAAATGATTCTCTGCGCGAGGCCTTCGACGATGGCTGTTTTGCCCACGCCAGGCTCGCCAATCAGGACGGGATTGTTTTTTGTGCGGCGCGCCAGAATCTGCATGACGCGGCGAATTTCTTCGTCGCGGCCGATCACCGGATCGAGTTTTCCGCGCCGCGCCAGTTCCGTCAGGTCGCGCGCGTATTGGTCGAGGGCGCGGTAGGTGGATTCGGGATTTTGCGAGGTGACGCGGTGGCTGCCGCGAATGGAAGTCATGGCCTGCAGGATGGCATCGTGGCTTGCGCCCTGGCGGGCCAGCAATTGCCCGGCGGGATCGCGGTCCGCCGAGGCAATGGCCAGCAGGATGTGCTCGGTTGAGACGTACTCGTCCTTCAGGCGTTCCGCTTCCTTGAAGGCGCGTTCCAGCACATCATTCGAAGCGGGGCTCAGATATTGACTGGTCACTCCGGAAACTTTGGGCAGGCGGCTGACTTGCGTTTCGATTTCGGCCGCCAGGCGCGTGGGAGAGACGCCGAGTTTTTCAAGCAGCGGCGGCACCACGCCGTCGCCCTGGGCCACCAAAGCCCACAGCAGATGCAACGGCTCGATTTGCTGCTGCCCGGAACGCGCACCCATTTCCTGCGCGGCGGTGAGCGCTTCCTGGGCCTTTACCGTGAATTTGTCCATGCGCAGCATTTTTGAATTTTCTCACTTTCCGGCGCATACACAAAGGGGACCGGCGATTTGCGTCACCGGTCCCCAATTGCTTTGCCGGACTTAGTTATGGTCGCCGGTAACGTTGATTTTCACTTGTTTGGGCTTTGATTCGGCGCGCTTGGGAAGCGCGACGGTCAGCACCCCGTTCTTGTAGTCCGCCTTGATGGCCTCGGTGTTCACCGAGCTAGGAAGGCTGAAACTGCGGCTGAACGAACCGTAGGCGCGTTCCACTCGCAGATAGTTTTCTTCCTTTACCTCCTGCTCGAATTTGCGCTCGCCGCGAACCGTCAGCGTGTTGTTTTCGACGCGGACGTCGAGGTTCTTTTCATCGATCTCCGGGAGATCGGCCTTGATCACCAGCTCGTTCTCGTTTTCGTAGATATCAACGGCTGGCGCCCATGAGGTCAGCGCCGAATTGTCGGCTTGACCCTCGCGGGTGGGCTCGAACAGCCGGTTGAATTGGTCTTGAAAGTTTGAGAGATTCCGGAAACGGTTCCACTGAGAGATGGCATGCATTGGCGCTACCCTCCTGAGAATTTTGCGCTAATTAGCGCGATAGAATAATAAAATATGCGCATGTTAATGTCAAGTATTTTGTAAAACACTTATTTTCAATAGTTTAATATATAAAACAATACTATATTGCCATTAGTATCAGGCACTTAAGGTAGTGCGTTTCCGGCATTGTGAGCAGAATGGGATGGTCTTGCGACTGCGTCCTCCTCTCGCAGACCACCACGCTTTTTCTTGCGTCGCTTGCCGCTTCGGCGATGATCTGCAGCAGCAGCGCCTCAGAAATGTGGTAGGAGCAGGAGCAGGTGACCAAGAAACCTCCCGGTTCGAGAAGCTTCAAGGCCCGCAGATTGATTTCTTTGTAACCGCGCGAGGCCGCTTCGATGCTGTCGCGATTTTTGGCGAACGCCGGAGGATCGAGGATCACCATCTGGAATCGCCGCCCGGCCTCGTCATATTCCTTCAGGATGTCGAAAGAATTGCCTTCGCGGAATGTGACATTTTCGATTTTGTTGAGTTCGCGGTTGCGCCGCGCGGCTTCGAGAGCCGCCGGGGTCATGTCCACCGCCTCGACGTGTTCGCACTGCCCCGCCACGGTAAGCGCGAAGCCTCCCTGGTAGCAAAAGCAATCCAGCACTTCGCCGGAAGCGTAGCGGCGCGCGGCCCAGTGATTTTCCCGCTGGTCGAGAAACGCACCGGTCTTCTGGCCCTTGGCCAGGTCATACACAAAGGCAATCCCGTTTTCACGGACTTCAATTTCCGGCGGGACCTCGCCAAAGAGCGCTCCGGTTTGCTGTTCGAGACCTTCGAGCAGACGCACTTTGGGGTCGTTGCGTTCCAGGATGCCGCGGGGCGAAAACAGCTCCGCGAGGATCTCGACCAGCATGGACTTGATGCGCTCAGCGCCCTGACTGAGAGTTTGAATCACCAGATAATCGCCGTAGCGGTCGACGATGATCGAGGGAAGGTGATCGGCTTCCCCATAGATCAGGCGATAGGCGTCGGTGTTTTCGACCACGCGCCGCCGATAGGCCTCGGCGCTGCGAATACGTTCTGTGAAAAAAGCGCGGTCCGGCAGCGCATTCTTGCGGGTGAGGAGGCGCACGGCAATTTGCGAGCGGTCGCTATAGAATGCGAAGCCGCAGAACTGGCCGGTCTCGTCGCTGACGCGGACGATGGCGCCGGGCCCGGCCTGCGCGCTGCGCACGTCGCTGCGATAGACCCACGGATGGCCGGAGCGAAGCCGGTCTGCTCCGCGCCGGGTGATGATGACGGAATCTTTTTGCAAGGCTGGCCTTGACCACGCGCCTGGGCGGCTGGTCCGCTACAATAGTTCCAGGGGACCGCGCATTTATGCAAGACACCGGAAACCAAAGCAACGGAAAATTCCCAGGCGAACTGAATTTCTTAACACACTCGCGGGAATTGTGCCAATGGCATCCCCGCCCGGCCAAAGTGGCACGATGAAAAGTTTCTCGAGAAATGCGGATGCGGGCTTTCACACATGGATCTGAGCGAACTCGATTTCGATTTGCCGGCGGAGAGCATTGCGCAGCGCCCGCTCAGCGAGCGCGACGCTTCACGCATGCTGTTGCTCGACCGCACGTCGGGCGCGTGGCGGGACGAAAAGTTTCGCAATTTACCCGATTTGTTGCGGGGCGATGAATTGGTGGTGATCAACAATGCGCGCGTGATTCCGGCGCGGCTGTTCGGACATCGCCTCGGAGTGCATGCCGATACACATGAAAAATTTTCCGCTCAAAAAACCGCAGCCGCGGAAAAACTCCTTCCGGCAAAGATTGAAGTCCTTCTGGTGCGCCCCCTCGATGGCGAGCGCTGGGAAGCGCTGGTGCGTCCGGGAAGAAAAATACCGGTGGGCGAGCGAATCGTTTTTGGAGAAGGCGAGCTCGAAGCGCGCGTGGAAGGCCGCGGCGGTTTCGGTCTGCGCGTGCTGCGTTTTACGGCGAAAGGCGATTTTCAGGCAGCGATTGCGCGCCTGGGGCACATCCCGCTGCCGCCTTACATCAAACGCGAAGACGATTCCGGAGACCGCGAGCGATATCAGACGGTGTACGCACAGGAGGGAAGGGCGGTGGCCGCGCCGACCGCGGGACTGCACTTCACGCCTCAGATTCTGGATCGCCTGCGAAAGCGCGGGGCGGACATCGCGGAAATTACCCTGGAAGTGGGGTTGGGGACGTTTGAGCCGGTGCGCACCGAGCGCCTTGAAGATCACAAAATCCACGCCGAGAGTTACGAAATTCCGGAAGCCACAGCGGAAGCCATCGAACGCGCGCGGCGCGAAAAACGGCCGGTGCTGGCCGTGGGAACCACGGTGGTGCGCGCGCTGGAGGATGCCGCTGCGAAATCCGCGCGCGGCGCGCCGTCGGTTCCCGCCGGAAAATTCGATGCGGATATTTTTATTTATCCCGGCTGGAAATTTCGCGTGGTGAATCAACTGCTCACCAATTTTCATTTGCCGCGCTCGAGCCTGTTGGCCATGATCGCCGCATTTGCGGGCCGCCAACAAGTCCTGGCGGCTTACGGGCACGCGCTCGAAGGCGGATACCGCTTTTACAGTTACGGCGATTGCATGTTGATTCGCTGAGAGGCGGCGCGACGCACGGCATGATTCCTTCGGGATTTGGTGCAATCCCTGGCCGCCTTCGTCTATAATTCGCATCCTGTTCACCGCGAGCGTTGCGTATGCGCATCCTCATATTGAGCGACATCCACGCGAATCTCACGGCTCTGGACGCCGCCCTGGAAGCGGCGCGGGGCCAGTGGGAGAAGTGCATTTGCCTCGGCGACGTGGTGGGATACGGCCCGGACCCCAACGAAGTGGTTGACCGCATTCGAGAGATCGGCGCGTTGACCATCCGCGGAAATCATGACAAGGCCGGCAGCGGCGTTTCGAGCGCGGACGATTTTAATCCCGTGGCGCGCAACGTGGCGCTGTGGACTCGCGAGCAGTTGCGTCCGGAAAATCGCGAGTGGCTGGAAAAATTGCCGACCGGTCCGGCGACGGTGGATGGTTTTACGGCGGTGCATGGCGCATTTCGAGATGAGGACGAGTACGTCTTTTCTCCGGCGCAGGCTCTCGATAGCCTGCTGGAGGCGCCCACACCCATCACTTTTTTCGGACACACGCATCTCCAAGGCGGCTTCACCATGCGCGATAATCAAGTCGGCGTGCTGCATTTCAAGCCGCAGGCGGGAAGCTTGTTTTCGCCGCTGGCCATCGAAGCGGATACCACCTATTTGTTGAATCCCGGCTCGATCGGCCAGCCGCGCGATGGAGATCCCCGCGCGGCATTTGCCATCGCCGAATTCGAAAAGAAGCTGGTGGAATTCTGGCGCGTGCCGTACGACATCCCGGCGGTGCAAACGCGCATGAAAAAAGCGGATCTGCCCGAGCCATTGATCCTGCGGCTTTCCGTCGGGCGTTGAGGGAGAAACAAGGCGCATGGGATTCGCGGACGCGAACGCAACGGAAGAAAAAAGCAGGATGCCGGCCGCTTTGGCCGCCGGCGTCATCGTGGTCCTGATTCTCCTGGGGATTCTTTTGCTGGTTACCGGCCGAACGCAACATCCGGCGCGCATCGCTCCGGCGGCAACGCTGCCCTTTGGGCCGGCGGAACAAGCCTACTCCGCGCACATTCATTTCCAGAGTATTCATCTCCTGCACGCCAACAATTTTTTGAATCAGGAATTCACCTACGTGGCCGGAACTCTTGCCAACGACGGCACCCAGGATATTCTGGGACTGCAGGTGGAAGTGACGTTTTACGATCCATTTCAGCAAGTGATCCTGCGCGACACCGAGCCATTGATCGGACCCGCTTCGGGGCCCTTGCCCGCGGGCATTTCCACGGATTTTCAAATTACACTCGACCAGGCTCTCCCGGCGACCTGGAACCACGAGAACCCCGCAATTCGCGTCACCGGTCTGAAATTAAAATAAAGCGGCGAAGATTCCCGGGTGGTGCGGGGAATGCGCAGGGCGGTGCGGCGTGGAAGACTGGGCCGAACTTCAGCGAACTCTCGAAGAATGGGCGGCATCGGGCCACGCCGAAGTCCGCGAGGACGGCGAATGGCTGGCGGAGCTTGCCGCGCTGCATTGCGAAATTCGCATCGACGGGAAATCCTCCCTGCTGCATTTGTGGTCCGACGACCGCAATTTGACGCGGCGCGTGCTGGGCGTGAAGGAACGCTCCGAGAATTGCCTGACCCTCGAAGTCCAGCGATTCGGGCGCAGCAAACCCGGGCGCCTGGAATTCGTGCGCACCGACGCTCCGCGCGCCGCGAGCCGCGTGACGCGCGAACAATTTCGCGCGCGTTTGCGGCGCATCCTGGCGGAACAATTCCCCGACGCGACGGTTGATGCGCTTACCTCTTCCGCGGACCTCAAGCGCTCCTTTTCCGGAGTGTACGTACGCGGGCGCATGCATGAAGGCGCGCGTGCCTGGGCGGTGATGGCCGTCTCCGCATCGGAAAGCTCGGCGGCGGTGGAAGGGATTCTGGCGTTCGGAATCCTGTGGCTGGACGCCGTGCGCAATCAACCAGACAAACGCGCCGTTGAAGGACTGCGGCTGTTCGTTCCCAAGGGGGCCGCGCGGCATTTGCGCGCGCGCCTGCTGGGCTTGTCCTCCTCCGCGCGAACGGAAATTTTCGAATTGGACGAATCGGCAGGCGAGATGCGCAAGCTGGATGTCGCCGATGCGGGAAACCTGGAAAGCTGGCTCATGCCGCGATCGGAAGTGGAATCGGCGGTGGCCGCGGCGAAAGGAGCAGCTGCGCGCGTGCGGCAAATCATTCCCGACGCAAGTGAGGCCATCGAATTGCGCGCCGCCATGGAACCCGGCGAAGCGCAGCTCTGCTTTCGAGGGTTGGAATTCGCGCGTTACGCGCGAGGCGAAATATTTTTCGGCCTGGGCGAAGCGCGGGAAAGGCTCGCACCTTCGAATGCGACCACATTCGAGCGGCTGCTGCGCTCGCTCGATCTACACCGCAACTCTCTCGCCCAAGAGACCAATCATGCGATGTATCGCGCCGCTCCGGAACGCTGGCTGGAGACTCTGGTTCTCGCCGATCCTTCGCGCATCGAAGCGACGCTCGATCCCGCGCACTTATATTCGCAGGTGCCGGCTTTGGAAGCAGGAGATCGCGGCGTGCTGGATTTGCTGGGAATCACGCGGCGAGGGCGCCTGGTGGTGATCGAACTCAAAGCCTCGGAAGACATCCAATTGCCGTTGCAGGCCGTGGATTACTGGCTGCGCGTCCGCCGCCACCAGGGCCAGGGGGATTTCGAGCGCTTCGGATATTTTGCCGGCAAACAACTCGATCCCGCCCCGCCGCTCGTTTGGCTGGTGGCCCCCGGCTTGCGGTTTCATCCCAGCGCGGATATTTTGCTGAAATATCTTGCGCCGGAAATTCGCGTGACGCGCATCGGCATCAACGAAAACTGGCGGCGGGGAGTGAAGGTGGTGCTGCGGCAGTGAAGCGGCGCATACCGCGACCGCAAACGGACAACAGCTAGAAAAATGCGGGTGCTGGTTAGAATCCGCGGGGGCAGGAGATCAATAAAAAAGATACTTGCGCCACTTTTCATCGCGCGGCCCGATCAAGCGCATCAACTGGCGCGAAGTGTGCAGGGTGAAGGGCCGCGGCCGCCGCGCCAGTTTCAGCCCGGCTTCCTCCGGCGTGCGGTCTCCCTTGCGGTTGTTGCAGGTGTAGCAGCAAGCCACCAGATTTTCCCAGGAAGATCGCCCGCCGCGCGAACGCGGCAGGACGTGATCCAGAGTCAGCTCCGAGGCCGGAAAAGCGCGGCCACAGAATTGGCAGGTGTTGCGGTCGCGCAGCAGGATATTTTTGCGCGAAAGCGCGCGGCTCTGCTGGGGGATGTGCCGATAGGTCAGCAGCCGGATCACCGACGGCACTTGAATGGCGTTGTGCGTGGAATGCACTTCGGCGTGGTTGGTTTCTTCGGCTTGGGCCACGCCCTTGAGCATCAGCACCAGCGCACGGCGCACAGCGGTTACGTTGATGGGCTCGAAAGTGGCATTGAGGACCAGCACCGGAGCCTGCATCAACGAGGGGCGGCTGGCCGCGGGAGTGGCGCCGGGCTTGGCAGCAAGCGGCTTGAGCATCCCCGCATCCGGCACGGCAACTCCATGCCGGATTTGGGGCCGGGGACGTAATCCGCTCATTAACCGGTTATCCATTTGCGCCGCCTCTGCGTCGCCAAACCAATCAGATGATTTCGGAAGTAATTAGGATGCGCCGCGCATCCCGCTTGTTATCCTCGCCTAAATCGTATTGCCCTGCTTCGGTGGAACCGCCGCGGCCAACCCTGAAACGGCCCGGCCGACCGTAAGTGCAAAAACTTCCGCCGCGCCGGCCCGCTTGAGGGCCCGGGCGCAGGCATCCAGCGTCGCTCCAGTGGTCATTACATCATCTACCAGCAGAATGCGCAGGTTGTCAACCCGCACTCCCTTGCTTATGGCGTAGGCGCCACGGACGGATTCCCATCGTTCGCGCCGCGACAGGTGCAAACGCGGTGGCCGCGGAAGCGTGCGCACCAGCAGGTAAGCGCCGAGCTTGAGGTTTAATCGCCGAGCCAGCGGCGCGGCAATCAATTCCGCCTGGTTGTAGCCTCTTTCGCGCAGCCGGTCGGGGTGCAGGGGGACGGGAACCGCCACATCGGCGTGAAAGACGTCATCGTTTGCGGCCATCACTTCCTGCAGGCGCGCGGCAAACCAATTTCCGAGCGAATGAATTTCTTCGTACTTGAGCAGCAAGATGGCGGCCGTCAATTTTTCATCGTATTGCGCGAAGCTGCGGGCGCCATTAAAGCCGTATTTTTCGGCGCGGCACAACCGGCAAAGCGGCTGGCTAGCCTGGGCGGCGATGGGTGAGATGAAGGGTCGCCCGCAACAGGCGCACATCGGTGGGCCGATGGGTAAAAAGGAGGCGAGGCACTCTTTGCAAATGGGAATGCGGCTGGCGTTGGCCAGCGTTTCCCCACAGATGCGGCAGGGGGCGGGAAACAGGATAGATGAGAGCGCGTCGAGTGCGTTTCGAAAGATCACGGAAGCGTTGTTAACCGCTAAGGTACGGGTGTGAAGCTACTCCAAAATGGCGGGCAAGGGAAGGGGCTGGCGCGTGATTACAGGCCGGGTGGATTTACCGGAATTTTCCAAAGGGGGAGACGCGCGGAAGCGGATTTCCGCGCGTTACAGCAGTCCCTGTTCTTTCTTTTCCTGGCAGGCGATGCAGTAGCGGGTCCACGGCACAGCTTCCAGGCGCTTTTGTTGCAGTTCCTGGTGGCAAGCCACGCATTCGCCGAAGGACCCGTCCTTGATGCGAGTCAGGGCGGTATCCACGAGTTGCAGCAGCGAGCGGTCATTGTGCGTCTGCCCGAACAAAAATTCCTTGGTGTAGGAGTTGGCAGCCTTGTCGGCAAGATCCACGGTGGGATCTTCATCCGCCTCGCGGCCTTCCTGTTCAGTGCGGGCGATTCCGCGCACCAATTCCTCACGCCGCGTGGCCAGTTTCTTTTTGTAATAATCCAAACGCTTCTTATCCATGGTTGGGTCCCCAGGTGAGGACGTTGACCTCACCCAAATCGGATGATTTTAGCGACGCCGCTGCGCGTTGTCAAATCAGTGAACTGCTTTTCTCCGCGAGCGGCGGGCGCAACACAACGGATTCATTTGGATGCGAAAACGGGCAAAAGGATTCCTGGGACGCGGAAATTTTTCGGAAGTCCCGCCGCTAGGATCCGCCTCCCTGCTGCGGCAATTGCCTATGCGCGGGAAACAGGAAATGAATTCCGATGGCGCCGAGAACCAGAACGACTAGCGCCAGCACGCTCCCCTCCGGTCCCACCGATCCGCCGGTAAGCCATACGGAGCCATGAAATGACGAATTCATCAGATGGCCCTTGGCCAGGAGACCGCTGTCCGGCACGGAATAGAAAAACGTCTCGGCCCAGTCCCACGAGGAGTGCATCCCGATGGCAAACCAGATGCTGCCGGTGCGCTTGAGAGAAAATGCGGCCAGCAATCCGAAGCTTCCGGCCATCAGCGCGCCGAATTTTGCTTCTCCCAGATTGCCTAAATGGATGCCGCCGAATGCGATGGAAAGCAGGATTGCCGCCGGCCAGAATCCCATCCCGGAAGTAAGGGTGGCCTGCATGTACCCGCGAAACGAAAATTCCTCGAAGAAGCCCACCAGGAGAAAACCAATGGCGTAGGCGATGCCGTATTTCCATGCCTGGGCCATGTTGAGGTCCACGCCCCCCAGCGAAAAACCATGCAGCGCGGCGATCGCTCCCAGCAAAAGGGAAAGCATGGCGAAGCCGTAAGGCAAGCCGGACAGGAAATGTTTTCCAAAAGCCTCGCGGCCGGGCAAACCGTAATCCGCAAACGTGCGTCTTTCGATCAGCGCCATGACGAACGCGGCAATGAAAAGCGCCAGCAGCGTAAAGCCTTCACCGAATACGAGATCTCGGGCCGACATGGTTTGGCTGCGCGCCGCATCGTGCAGCTGTTTGAAGTAGGGGATGTGAAACAGGACGAATTGCAGGCCGGAGACGACGACCGCGAAGATGGCTAAGAAAATCAGAAGACGCCAGCCTGCGCGAATGCCGTTGGGACCCAGGAAAATGGAGCGCATCGTCTCCCCGGCGTCTCCACCCGGCGGGGGAGCGGCGGGCGCGGAATTTGGCTGAGGCCAATCGGCGGGGCCGGAATCGCTGGTCATCGTGGGGTCTCCTTTGAATCTTAGATACGCCAAGCCGCGAAATTTAGTTTCGTGACCATAGCGCGAAATGCGCCGCCCCGGAAGCGCTTTTTTATGACCGGCGCGAAACTGCCGGGGAGGTGACGCACCTCGCGCCTTTCCGCAGAAGCAGTCTGCCGAAGGAGGGATTTGTTGCGGCAGCGCGACGCGGCTGCTAAAATTCCGGATTTGCACGCCTGCAGGAATCGCAATCTGAGGGACAAGAGCGCGCATCTAATCCCGATGGTGGAGCAGCCAAAGGCGGGGGAGGATTCACTTGGCCAAGTATGATGTGGTTGTCATCGGAAGCGGTCCGGGGGGATACGTCGCGGCGATCCGCGCCGCGCAATGGGGCCTCAAAGCCCTGGTGGTGGAGAAGGATCCCTTTCTTGGCGGCACCTGCCTGCACGTGGGCTGCATACCCACCAAAGTATTCCTGCACCACGCCGATATCTACGATCATTTCAAGCGCGCCGAGGAATTCGGCTTCGAAGTGAAAGACGTGAAGGTCAACTGGCAGAGTATCCTCGCGCGCAAGGACCGAATCGTCAAGAAGCACGCGGGTGGGATCGGCGCGCTGTTCAAGAAGAACAAAGTGGAGTCCATGGTCGGGTGGGGGAGGATCGCCGGGCCGGGGCGCGTCAGCGTCGAAAAAGACGGCAAAACCACGGACATCGAGACGGCCAATATTCTTCTCGCCACAGGCTCCGAGGCGCGCACACTTCCGGGCGTGGAAATTGACGGCCAGACGATTTTGACCAACCGCGAAATCCTGCTGCTCCCGCAAATTCCGAAATCGCTGGTAGTGGTGGGAGCCGGAGCGGTGGGTGTGGAATTCGCCTCGATCTTCCGCACCTTCGGCTGCGAAGTGACCATTTTGGAAGCTTTGCCTCGCGTGGTGCCACTCGAAGACGAGGAAATTTCTCCCGAGCTCGAAAAAGCGTTCAAGAAAAAAGGAATTCGCATCGAGCTGGAGGCGAAAGTTGAGTCGGTGAAAAAGGACGCGAACGGCGCGACGGTCGCCTTCAAGGACAAGACCGGAAAGTCGCAGACTCTCCAGGCCGAAAAAGTTTTGATTGCTGTGGGCCGCCGTCCGCTCACGGAAAATGTTGGCCTCGAAAAGACGAAAGCCAAAGTCGAGCGCGGCTTTGTGTTCACCAATGGATTCATGGAAACCGCCGAACCCCATTTGTACGCCATCGGCGACATCGTCGCGGGCCAGCCGCAACTGGCCCATGCCGCCTCGATGGAGGGCATCATCGCCGTGGGGCGCATGGCCGGAAAAGTGATGCAGCCGTTCGACCGCAAACGCTGCCCCAACGCCACGTATTGCGAGCCGCAGATCGGGTCCATCGGCTTGACCGAAAAACAGGCGCGCGAAGCGGGCTACGCGGTGAAGACCGGAAAATTTCCCTTCCTCGGCAATAGCAAGGCCACGATTCTCGGCCAGCATGAAGGATTCATCAAAGTGGTGGCGGAGGAAAAGTACGGAGAAATCCTGGGCGTGCACGCCATCGGGCCGCTGGCCACGGAAATCATCGCGGAGCCGGTGGCCGCGCTGGGCCTGGAAGCCACGCTGGACGACATGGCCGCCACCATCCACGCGCATCCCACGGTGTGGGAAGCCATGGGCGACGCCTTCAATTCCGTGCGAGGTCTGAGCATCAATTACTAGCCTTGCCATGCGGCAGCAATGCGGTGCGGGAATTCAACAGAGAAGATGCGCGTAAGCGGCGCAAGCGTTTCGAGAGGCGTGTGAACTACGGCGATACAATCTGCTGGCGGGTCGATCTGGGGCGGATTCCCTATGCCGCCGCTTGCGATTTGCAGGAGCGCGTGGTGGATGCGCGCAAAGCGAACCTGATTCCCGATGTTCTGCTACTCTGCGAGCATCCCCATGTAATCACGCTGGGGCGCAACGGCAAACAAGAAAACCTGCGCGCCTCGAATCACCTGCTCGAGCAAATGAACGTGGAGTTCCATGCCACCAACCGCGGCGGAGACATCACCTACCACGGGCCGGGCCAGATTGTGGGCTATCCCATCCTGGATTTGGCGCAGCACCGCCGCGACGTGCGCTGGTACGCCTGCCAGCTCGAAGAATTGATGATGCGCACGACCGCGGATTTTGGCTTGGCCGCGCACCGCTCGGAAGCCGGCCACGGCGTGTGGCTCGATGCCCCCGGCGGCGAAGAGAAACTTGCGGCGCTGGGCGTGCATCTGAGCCGTTGGGTAAGTTCGCACGGATTCGCGTACAATGTGAGCACGGACTTGCGCTACTTCGATTTGATCGTGCCGTGCGGGATTGCCGGGAAACGCGCCACGTCGCTCGAACGCGCGCTGGGCCGCGGGGTGGGAACCGCCGAGGTCAAGCCTCTTCTGGCTGCGCACTTCGCGGAGGTTTTTTCGCGCCGCATGATTCCGCAAACACCAGAACACCTGGATGAAGCGATGAACCCGCGCGCAGCCGCGATCGGCACTTCGAACGCTGCGCCGCGGGAAGTGGAAGCCGCGGTAAAGGGGAGCAGGGCATGAGCGATGCGCTGACAGCCGCGCAGCACCTGGACTTGTACTACTACATGCAGCTCAATCGGCAGCTCGAAGAGCGCATGGTGCGCCTGTTCCGCCAGAATAAAATTGTGGGCGGGCTGTATTCCAGCCTGGGTCAGGAAGGCGTTTCGGTGGGCTCGGCGTTTGCGCTCGAAAGCCGCGACTGGATGGCGCCCATGATCCGCAATATCGGCGCGCTGCTGGTGAAAGGCGTCCCGCCGCGCGACATTTTCACCCAGCACATGGCCAAGTTCACTTCTCCCACCCAAGGCAAGGACGGCACCAGCCATTTTGGCGATTTGAAGGGCCGCCACATCGTCTCTCCCATTTCCATGCTCGGTGATTTGATTCCGGTGATGACCGGAGTGGCCATGGCCGGACGCTACCTGGGCCAGAAAATCGTGGCCATGACCTGGATTGGCGACGGCGGCAGCTCGACCGGAGCGTTTCACGAAGGGCTGGGGCTGGCCGCGGCGCAGGGCGCGGCTTTTGTGCTGATCATCGAAAATAATCAATGGGCGTATTCCACGCCGGTTTCGCGCCAGGTGCCGATCAAAAATCTGGCGGACCGCGGCGTGGCCTATGGCATTTCCAGCGAGATCGTGGACGGCAACGACGTGCTGGCCGTTTACCATGCCTCCCGCCGCGCCGTCGATGAATGCCGCGCCGGCCGCGGGCCGCGCATCATCGAAGTGAAGACCATGCGCATGCGCGGGCACGCCCAGCACGATCCCGCCGAATACGTTCCGGCGGAAATGTTCGCCTACTGGAAGGAGCGCGACCCCATTGCGCGCTACGAAAAATATCTGACCGAGAACCGCGTATGGGACGAAAAGAAAAAAGCGGAAATCGATGCGCGCATCGAACGCGAACTCGACGCCGAGCAGAAATTCGCCGAGGATTCGCCGCTTCCTCCGCCGGAACTCGCCGAACAAGGCGTCTATTGCGAAGCCGGTTGTCACGCGATCGAAGCGCAGTGGAATCGCTCGAAGAAAGAGGTCACTCCTCCGCAATCGAGCATTAATCCGGCATGGAATGTTTCGGATTTTGGGGCCTTCGCGCCGGGCGCGGCCGCCGCGGGCGGGACTTCGAGTGACGGGACTTCGAAGGGGCGAACGTCAGCCGCTCCCGAATCGCAGAAGTCTTTTCAAGAGCGGCCGGCGCAGTCCGCGTCGAAGCCCGCGGGCAAAGGCGCCGCGAAACAATTTGCGGGGAAGCGCGGCGGCGAAGCTCCCAAGGAAGCCGATCCGGTCACCGATGTGGCCAACCGCACGCCCTTCGGGCGCGGCCCGAAAGATAAATCGCTCCGGCAGGCTCCCACGCCGCAGCATCACAAACGGGGAAGGCGCTGAACATGGCCGCGATCACCATGCTCGAGGCCATTCGCCAGGCGCTCTTCGAGGAAATGGAGCGCGATCCTTCCGTGGTTTCCATTGGCGAGGATATCGGAGTCTACGGCGGGGCTTTCAAAGTCACCGACGGCCTGCTCGCCAAATTCGGCCGGGAGCGCGTAATCGAAACTCCCATCGCCGAAACAGCCATCGTGGGCGCGGCTTGCGGCATGAGTTTTCTGGGGCTTCGCCCGGTGGCGGAGATGCAGTTCATCGATTTCATCGCCTGCTGCTTCAACCAGGTCACGAATTTCGTCGCCAAGTCTCATTACCTGTGGGGAGCGCCGGTGCCGCTGGTGTTGCGCGGACCTTCGGGCGGCGGCGTGCACGGCGGCCCGTTTCATTCCGCGAACCCGGAAATGTATTTCGTGCACACGCCGGGCCTGAAAGTGATTTATCCTTCCACTGCCTATGATGCCAAGGGCCTGCTGAAGTCGGCCATCCGCGACAACAATCCGGTGCTTTTTTTCGAGCACAAATACCTGTACCGGCGCATCAAGGAAGAAGTGCCGCCGGGCGATTACACCGTTCCCATCGGCAAGGCGGCTGTTCGCCGCGAAGGGCGCGACCTGACCATTTTGAGCTACGCGGCCATGGTGCACACGGCGATGGAGGCGGCCGGGCGATTGGCCGATGAAGGGATCGACGCGGAAGTGATCGACTTGCGCACTCTTTTGCCGCTCGATAAGGACGCGATTTTACAGTCGGTGAAGAAAACCAACAAGCTGATGGTGGTGCACGAAGACACGCGCACCGGCGGCATCGCCGGAGAAATCGCCGCGCTCGTGTGCGAAGGGGCTTTCGAGGATCTGGACGGGCCAGTGGCGCGGGTCACGGCGCTCGATACTCCCGTGCCGTACTCACCTCCCCTCGAGGAACGATTTTTGCCCAACACCGAAAAGATTGTCACCGCCGCGCGGGAATTGGCAAAATACTGACGCGGACGAAAGCGGACGGAGCGCCATGGGAAAAACCAAGGGTCTGAATAAAGCCGAATTTGAAGTGGGGACGGAGGTGCGCATCGCTTCCCGCGCGTTCCTCGAGGAATTTCTGGAGGCCGGGCAATACCATAACGAGCTCGAGCCCGAGCAAGTCGCGTTTGCCGGCCGCGTGGCCCGCGTCAAGGCCGTCGATTTCTTCACCGGCGGGGACGAAATTTATACGCTGGAAGGCATTCCCGGCGTGTGGCACGAGGAATGCCTCAGCGCAGCATAACGATTTGTTGCACAGGAGAGAATCATGGCGACCGATGTCATCATGCCCCAGATGGGGGAAAGCATTTTTGAAGGCACCATCACCAAGTGGCTGAAGAAGCCCGGCGACAAGATCGAGCGTGACGAGCCGCTGTTCGAGATTTCAACCGACAAGGTGGACGCCGAGATTCCCTCGCCCGTGGCCGGGGTGCTGAAAGAAATCAAGACGCCCGAGGGCCAGACCGTGCCGATCCAGACGGTGGTGGCGGTGATTGACGAAGCCGGCGCCGCCGCTGCCGCGCCCGCCAAAGCGGCGCCTGCCGCTGCGCCCAAGCAGGAAGCGCCCAAGGCCGCCGCGCCCGCCGCTGCTGCGCCCTCGAAGCCGGCTGTCGCGGCTCCCGCCGCCCCTGCTGCGCCGCAAAGACCGTCGGGTGAAAAAATTCGCAGCTCGCCTTTGGTGCGCCGCATCGCGCGCGAGCAGAATATCGATCTATCGCAAGTGCAGGGAACCGGAGCCGGCGGCCGCGTCAGCAAGCTCGATATTTTGGCCGCCGCGGAAGGAACTTCCACTGCGGAAGCGCCCGGCGGAGTTTCACGGCAGGCGCCTTCTGCGCCGCCAAGCGCGCCGCCGCGTCCGGCTGTGCCCCCGCCTCCGAGCGGTGGTGGCACGGCTTCGGCCGTGTTGGAATCGGCTGTGCCACGCGAGCGCATGTATTTCGGCCATTACGAAGTGCAGCCCATGTCCGTGATGCGCCAGAAAATCGCCGAGCACATGGTGCTCTCGAAGCGCGTTTCTCCCCATGTGTATTCCGTCGATGAAGTGGACGTCACCGGCATCGCCGCGCTGCGCGCCAAATCGCGGGCGAAGTTCGAGGAAACCACCGGCACCAAGCTCACCTTCATGCCCTTCTTCGTGCGCGCGGCGGTGGAAGCGTTGCGCGCGTTTCCCACGGTAAACTCCTCGGTGGACGGCACCAACGTCGTGCTTCACAAGGAAGTGAACATCGGCATCGCCGTGGCTCTGGACTGGGGGCTGATCGTTCCGGTGATCAAGAACGCCGAAGAGAAAAATTTTCTGGGCATCGCGCGGTCCATTAACGACCTGGCCGAGCGCGCGCGCGCGAAGAAACTCAAGCCCGAGGAAGTGCAGGAAGGAACTTTTTCGATCACCAATCCCGGCGTGTTCGGCGGATTGTTCGGTCTGCCGGTGATCAGCCAGCCGAACGTGGCCATCCTCGGCCTGGGAGCGATTGAGAAGCGGCCGGTGGTGGTGGACGATGCCATCGCCATACGCTCCATGGTGTATCTCACGCTCTCCTACGATCACCGCGTGGTGGATGGCGCCGCGGCGCACCAGTTCATGGGCCGCATCAAGCACACGCTCGAGAACTGGACGGAAAGCCTGCAGTAGGTCCGGCCCGGCCGTTCACCGGCCGAGTTTGATCGACCACGATTTTCCGGCTTGCGCTAGCCTTTAACTTGATCGCGAGCCGGCCTCTGGTTGCGCATGCCTTCCAACGATCCACATTCCGGCTGGGGACGCACTCCCTGGCAAATCCATTTCTCGCCGGCGGTGGCCCCGTTGCCCGGCGCTGCCGACATCGTCGTCATCGGCGGCGGATTTACGGGACTGGCCGCGGCCGCCTGGATGCGCCGCATCGCGCCTGAAAAATCCGTGGTAGTGCTGGAAGCCGGGCGTATCGGCGCGGGAGCCAGCGGGCGAACCGGTGGAATGGCGCTGGCCGAAACAGCGGCGGGCGATTTGCCGGGCCTGGGCGATGTACTGGCGGGCTTCACAACCATATTGCGGCATTTGGATGTGCAGTGCGATCTCTCACTCCCCGGAGCGTGGGAAATCGCCCGGGCAATTCCTCCGGGAGCCGCGCCGCCCGATTCGCCCATTGCCTGGAACGATTCCGGAACGCTGCGCGTGGTGCGGGAAATCCCCGGCGGCACGCTCGATCCCGGGAAACTCGTGAGCGGGCTGGGGCGCGCGGCGCAGTCCCGGGGCGCGATCATTTTCGAAAATCAAGCCGTGGAACGCGTGGAATGGTGCGAAACTCCGGCGCTCGTGCTGCGCGCGGGCTCGTCGCGGAGTGAGCGAAAAATCAAGGCGGGCAAAATCCTGTTCGCGACCAACGCCCTGTCCCTCGAGCTTTCGGAATTCGCGGCGGGCATGCATCCGCGGCTGACGCTGGCCGCCGCTACCTCGCCTCTCGCCGAGGAGCAAATCGCCTCGATCGGCCTGACCGCAAGAAAACCGTTTTACACCTCGGATATTCCGTATTTGTGGGGCCGCGTGCGCGCGGATAATTCGGTGATCTGGGGCGCGGGACTTCTCAGCTCGCCCGACAGCGAAGGCCTGGAACGCGTGGATATCCGCACGGACGAGCCGGCGCGCATGTTCGCGGCGTTTGAAGAGCGCGTGCGCGGTCTGCATCCCGCGCTTGCCCAGGTGGAATTTACGCACCGCTGGGGAGGCCCGATCTTGTTTCGCGATTCCTGGACTCCGGTTTTCGACTGGCATCCGCGGAGGAAGGTTGCTTCGCGCGACGCGATTGTGCTGGGCGCTTATGCTGGCCACGGCGTGGCGCTTTCCTCTTATTTGGGGGCCTGGGCCGCGGAAGCGCTGCTCGGGCGGCGCGAGCTTCCGAGTTGGGGCGCGATCGGGGAAAGTGCCGGCTCCCACGGTTAAAATTTTGAGATTGGAATTGCCAAAGGGAAGTCTTTCCTGATGCCTGCCGTACCCTGGCCCGGAATCAGGATTTTTTTCACACGCGCCCCACGCACGAAACCGCCGCTCCGCTTTTCATTTCCTTCAGTGCAATTTCAAGCGCAATTCCTCGGCGAACATTTCCACGCGGTTGAGCGGCACGATGCGGATGTTCTGTTCGGCGAAAAGGCGCGCGACGAATTGATGCCGGGGATTGCCGGGAGAAGGTTCGGCCTCGGTGATGGCCGTGAATTCGCTTTGCGGCAGGCGGGCGCGCACGCGTTCGGCGGTATAGGCCAGCACTTTCGATTGCGCCGCGTCGCGGTTGAGGGCCACGGAATGCAGATACCCGCGCACGCCGTTCTGGTAGGCGTAATCGAGGCGCAGCGGATCGCCCGGCTGGGTGAAAGGCTCGACGCGAATGCTGCGTTCGAGCTTCGAAAGAATGCGGTGGCGGCGGAAGACGTCATTCAAACGCGCGCGAATCCAGGCCCGCGTGCTTTCCATCACCCCTCCGCGCGCCCGGGCCGGAGGCGCCACGTGGTCGCGATACAGGCGGTCGAGTTCGGCGTCGAAATCCTCGGCCAGCACGGCGCGCTGCGGGCTGAATTGCAAAACATTCGAGAGCGTGTCGCCGAGTTTTTCAAGGTACACGCGCGCGTCGGGGGCCGGGGCCGCGAGGCGCATCTCGAATTCCAGGGGCAGTTGCCGCAGGAGTTCTTCGTCGGCTGCGGGATGCAGGCGGCGGACGCGCGCGATTTCCGCGGCGTCTTCGATCACCCGCAGCGACTGGCGCGGGCCGGCCTCCGGGCGTTCTCCGGCGTCTTCCAGCAACACGCCGATATTCACCCACTCATCCCGCACCAGGTCCGGCGTGTAACGCAGCACGCGGTAGCGGTAGGTATTTTTCGTTTCTTCAGGCATGGTTCACTTCCAGTGAGGAAAAGGCTGGGCCGTCGATTTCCAGGCGGAAAGGATGAGTTCGCGGACGCGGCTGCGGCGGCGCAGGAGCTGTTCGAGCATGCGCTCCAGGGCGTCCAGGTCGAATTCGTACCATTCCGGCGGAATTTCTGCCGCCAATTCCTCGAGCACTGCTTCGTCGATTTTTTCTTCGATGCGCGTCACCCACGGTTCGAACGATTCCATCCCGCGCACCGATTCGTACACGCGGTGGCGGGCGTAGAGACCCCGCAGCGGAGCGTCCGGAAAATTCCACTCGCAGGCGTTGAAGAAAAATCCCTGGTCCACCATCTGCGCCTGGTAAGTCTCTTCTCCGCGCGGGCGGAAAAAAATGGCCTGCCGCCCGTTGGTGTTGCACGCCCATTTATCGAGCGCCAGCATGCCGCAAAAATCCGCGAGGTTGCGCGTCGCGCGCAACTGTTCCTCGGGAAGGAAATCGTACACCACCGTTTCCGCCGGAGAGCCGGGATAGCGCGACCCGAACTGCCGTCCGGCCTGGCAGGGCGCGCGCCCGCGCCCCAGTTGCATGACCAGGTCATCCGTATGCCGGATCACATCCTCGCGCACATCCACCACGGCCGGCGGCGGCACAGGGAGCCCCAGCCGGGCCGCTAAACGGGTACCGAGCAATTCATTCGCCAGAATCCGCCGCCCTTGCGGGTTATTCTGGAACTTCACCACATAGTAATTCTCGTCCGCGCAGCGCATCAGATGCGACTGCGCTCCTCCGCGCATCCTCCGCACCTGCTGGACGGCTAGCGGCATCGAACGCGTATGCTAGCCATCCCTCCGTGCTTACTGCAAGTAAAACATTTCAGTTTGGGAAACAGGCGGACCGTTGCGGGCGCACGTTGCGCGCCGCTTTGGGAAAAAGTCCTGGTGAAAGGGAACAATCGGGGAATGCAGAATTCTGCCGGTCAAGAGCGGAGCCTCCGCCAATGAATTCCTGGCAACCAGCGGCAATACAAAAAGAATTCGCGGGGCCGCACGCGCATCCGATGCGCCGCAGTCCCGCGATCCGATCTTCCGGGGAAAACGGCTAGCGCTTCTTGCGCTTTGCGCTCTTCTTTCCCGCCTTTTTCCGCGCCTTGGCTTTCGGTTTTTTCTTCGCCGCGCGTTTGGCTTTCTTTTTGGGGGCGGATTTTTTCGCTTTTTTCGCCTTGGGAGCGGTTGCGGACCGGCGGGCCGGTGCCGGAGTCGCGTCCGGTTCTTCCTCCTCTTCCGGCTCTTCGACGATCACCACTTCTTCGACTTCGTCCACGATCTCGTCGTGGGGTTGTTCCGCGTCTTCTTCTTCCTCATCATAGCGCGGCAATTCTTCATCGTCCTCGTCGTGCAATTTACCGTGAAACATTCCATCCTCCCTGAGTCCCGGACATGCCGGAAGGCCTTTTGCCACTCGCGCGCTTATAAACGGAGTATCAGAACTTTGTCAAGCTGCAACGACCCAAATTGTGCCGGGGAGCGATATTTGTCGTGGAGGCGGAAATTTGGGGGTCAGCGGAAAGTATCATGCGCCATCCCATAATTTCAAGAAATAAAAGCACTTAAATGAATTTCAGGCTCGCGGCCCCATGTCCTGGTAGATATTCTAGCGGTCGATCGTAAGCACGTCTCCGGCTTCCAGGGGACGCTCGGAGAGGAAGGGGTTCGAGGCCTGGATGGCGCCGACCGAAGTTTTGAAGGCGTGCGCGATGGAATAGATGGTTTCGCCGCGCTTCACACGGTGATGAATCGGATCGACGGCCGTCGTCGCGGCTTGTGCGGAATCGCTGCGTCCCGAATCCGGCATTCCCGGGCCGCTCTTCCGCGAAACTTCTTGCGAAGTGGCGGCGGATTCGCCGCGAGATTCACTCGCACCAGTCTTGCTCGAAGCGCGGCGTGAAGCCGGTGCGGGTTCGCCGCCGGCATAAATGCGCAGGCGCGCACCGCGCGGCGCGCGATTTCCGCGCAGATGATTCCAGCGCCGTAACTCCGAAATGGTCACGTCATAGCGATCCGCGATTCCTTCCAGGGTGTCGCCGCGTTGCACGCGGTAATGCACCAGCCGGACCACCGGAGGAGCCGTGGGCACATCCAGCAGAAAACCCGCCGGTACCGAAGCGTGCGGCTCCAGATGATTGGCGGTTTCGAGCGAAGCCAAGGTCACGCGGTATTGGCGCGCCACATCTCCCAGCGTTTCGCCGGAATCCATGGCGTGCAGTCTCCAGCTCGTCCACTTGTCTTCCGGAACCTGTTCGATATCTTCTTTTAATTTGGCGGCGGTGCCGGCCGGAACCTTTAACGCGAAATCCGGATCGTTGGGAGTCACGTTTCGCAGCAGTTCGGGATTCAGATCGCGCAGGTCTTCGAGGTCTGCGCCGGTGGCGTCGGCCACCAGGTGCAGATCAATCGAATGCCCCAGTGCGACGGTATCCGCGGGCAAGGTTTTATCCGGCTGCACCTGCACGCCGTAGAGCGAGGGGTCCTTGGCCACCAGCGCCAGAGCGATGATGATCGGCACGTAATTTTGCGTCTGCTTGGGAAGCGCGTGCAGGCGCTGCAAATCCCAGAAATCGGCGTAGCCGGTGCGCTCGATCGCCCTGATCACGTTCATCGGCCCGGAATTGTACGCGGCCATCACCAGGTACCAGTCGCCGAACATGTCGTAGAGATCGCGCATGTGGCGCGCCGCGGCCCTGGTGGCCTTCTCCGGGTCGCTGCGCTCGTCCACCCAGTAATTCCGCTCGAGGTCGTACTCCTCGCCGCGATAGGGCATGAATTGCCAAATGCCCCGCGCGCCGGCGCGTGAAACCGCTTGCGGCAGAAACGCGGATTCCGCCTGCGCCAGATAAATCAAATCTTCCGGAACTCCCTCTTCATGCAGCACCCGGCGGATCATTGCGCTATAGCGGCCGGAGCGGTCGAGCCCGTGTTCGACGATTTCATGCCCCCGCGGGGACGTGAAATAACTCAAGTAGGGCAGAACCGAATCATTCACCGTCAGCGGGAGGTCATGCGGAACTTTTATAATTTCGAGTTCCGCCATGCGCGCCAATCGAGGATCGCCGGGAGGCAGAGTTAAATCCGCGATCTCATCAATCGGCGCCGGGTCTCCGGCCGTTTCCGGCTCGTCGGAAGCGCCCTTGGCGGCGTCGCGCTCGTAATCCTCCATGGCGTTGCCAATCTGGTCGAAAATGCGGCTCAACTGCGGATCGGAATCCACGGCGAAGCCGCTCTCCAGCACCAGGCTTTCCGCGCGGTCGAAATCGGCGCGCGCCGCATCCAGATTTCCGGCTTGATATTCCTTTTGCCCGGCATTGAAAGCCGCCTCGGTCTGCTCGATCACCGCCTGCAACCGAGGCTTTATGCTTTCCCGCAAATTTGCGTATTCCACGGGATGATTCGGGAAGGGAAGAGACTCGTGGAGGAAAGCCGGCACGGGAGCCGGAGTCTGCGCCGGAGGGCGCACGTGGGACTGGCTTGAGACAGTCTCCTCACATCCGCTCAGCAGGAGCGTGCCCGCCGCCAAAAACACCCATAATCTAGTCCGCCGCTTCATCATCCGCCGCCCCCAGAACCCAGTCTTGCCGGGTCTGAAGTGCAAGTTGAGGGCCGCAAGCCACGTGCCCGGGAAGGCCGCGTATCCGGCCACCCAGAATCCAACGTAACGAAAATCATACGAGTTACTTACGGGTCGGTCAATGGTACCGCCGAGGAGAGGTTACGAAAACGGGACATGCTACTTTCGTCGGGAAACTATGCTCCCATACGGCCGGATGTCTCACATCGATACATTTCCCGCCCCCCGTGAGATGAGAATCTTTACAGGAGAAACGGCGCCGGAGCTCAAACCTTCCGGCATGCCTCTCGCCGCCTATTGAAGAGCCTGTCGCAAATCCTCGATCAGGTCCGCGGGATCCTCAAGCCCCACTGAAACACGCACGGTTCCGGGCTGTACGCCCGCCGCGCGCAGCTCGGGAATCGACATCTTGTAATGCGAGCTGTAAATCGGCAACACCACCAGCGATTCCACTCCTCCCAGGCTCGCCGCCAGCAGGAACGTGCGCACGCGGTCGCAGAAACGCCGCGCGGCGGCCAGCCCTCCCTTCATATCGAAGGCCAGCATGGCTCCGAAAGCGCGCATCTGCCGCTTCGCGAGTTTGTGGTCGGGGTGGGACTTCAAGCCCGGATAGTGGACCTGCGCGATTTTGGGATGGCGCTCGAGGTATTGGGCAACCGCCATGGCCGTGCGGCACTGTTTCTCGACGCGCACTTCCAGGGTTTTCATTCCGCGAATCAGCAGAAACGCCGCTTCGGGGTCCATCGATCCGCCGAGATAGATCACCGATTCGCGCACTTTGTCGATCAAGGCGCGGCTGCCGGCTGCGGCTCCGGCAATCACATCGGAATGCCCGGCCAGATATTTCGTGGCGCTGTGCAGGCTCAAATGGAATCCCATCTCAATGGGTTTTTGCAGGACGGGGCTGGCGAAAGTGTTGTCGATGAGCGCGACGATGCCCCATTCGCGCGCGAACGCCGCGGCCCTCTGCAGGTCCACCAGCCGCAGGGTAGGATTCGTGGGAGTTTCGATATACAGAGCCTTGGTGCGCGGGCTGATCAAACGCTCGAGTCCCGCGAGATCCGATTCCACGTGGCGCACGGTGATGCCGAAGCGCGGAAAAATGTCGCGCATCAGGCGGTAGCTGCCGCCGTAAAGCTGTCGGGTGGCGATCACTTCATCCCCGGCGCGCAGCAGCGATAGCAAGGCGCTCGAAATGGCGGCCATGCCGGAGGCCGTCACCACCGCGGCTTCCGCGCCCTCGAGCGCCGCGATTTTTTCCTCGGCAATGGCCAGCGTGGGGTTGCCGTAGCGGGTGTAAATGTACGCGGAGCTTTTGCCTTCCGCCCAGCGCTTCATCTCTTCGGTGCTGGCGAACGTGAAATTCGAGGTGCGCGAAATGGCCACGCCCACCGGGGCGTTCCGCTTGAATTTTTCTTCTCCGGCGTGAATGGCGAGAGTGGCATCGCCCGCGGATTTTCTGCCTGGCTGTTTTTTCATGGTGCGGCCAGCTTGCCCGAAAGCGGGCGCGCATCGCAAGCGCCAATTTGGTGCCGTCCGGGGCCAGTGGCGAAATCCTTGCGGCGGGGAGCAGGCGAAGCATTCCAGACGCAGCCTTGTTGCCGCCCCCTCCGGAGGCGGAAAAATTTGACGGGGAATATACACTCGTATTATCTTGACAGTGTCATGAATGACCTAATGTTCCTCTCACTCCTGCTTCCCGAACCTTTGCATGGATACGCACTAAAGCGGCGGGGCGGGCTGATCTCCGGGCAGGCGGAAATGCACAACAATATCGTCTATCCGCTGCTTCGCCGCTTCCTGACCCGCGGCTGGGTGACCCGTCGCAAGGCCGCCGGAGAACGCGGGCAGACACGTCAGGTATATTCACTCACCGCACGGGGGCGTCGCGAGGTCTTCGACCGCGTGTGCGCCTTCGATGAGCGCGAAGCCGCTTCACGTGAAGCATTTCTATTTCGCGTGGGATTCTTCGGCAACGTGGACGCAGGAGTGTGCGGGAAGATCATCGCCCTCCGCAAAAATTATCTCCTCGCGCGCATCGTCCGGCTGCGCCGCCTGGAAAGCGAAATGCAGACGGGTCGTTTCGGCGGAGAGGCGGTGCGCTACCTTCGCCGCGAAGCCGCGCGCGAACTTGCCTGGATCGCGCGCCTCGAGCGCATGGGCGCAAGAAGCCGGAAGAAAAAGATCAGGAAGGCGGTGCGGGCATGATTCTTTCACTCGCGGTGGTTGAGGATTTTCATGGATGGTCCCAAGCGCTTTCAATCTGGGCGGCCGTCTTCCCGCAAGATTTCCTGGCGCGGCTCAAAGATTTCGGGCCGCGCGGCACCATCGAATCCGCCTGGCTGGTTTTCGGCCTGTACTGGTTGATCTCTGCGCGCGGCCGCAAGCCCGCCCGGAGAAGGGAGCCGACGGCGGAGCGCCTCTTTCACGTGTTATGGGTGCTGGGCGCCACTTATCTGCTCTATCGATCCGACCCGCGGCTCGGCGCGCTCGATCGCCGATTTCTGCCCGAGCGTCTGTGGATCGCCGAACTGGGCGCGGCCATCACCGTTGCAGGCGTCGGCCTGGCCATCTGGGCGCGGCGGCACCTGGGCAAAAACTGGAGCGCGGAAGTGACCATTCGCGAGGGCCACTCCCTCATCCGCACCGGCCCCTACAGGTATATCCGCCATCCGATTTATACCGGGATGCTTTTGGGGATCCTTGGGACGGCCATCGCCGTGGGAGAATACCGCGGGCTCGCGGCTCTCGCGGTTTTCTGGATCGGATGGGCGCAAAAAGCCCGGAAGGAAGAGTCCTTTTTAGCCCAGGAATTCGGCCGGGCCTTCGCGGAACACAAACGCGTGACGGGATTCTTTCTGCCGCGGATCGGTTGACCTCAGCCGGCCATGGTGGCGGGCGCGCGCGGATTTCGCCTTTCCTTCCCCGTTGTCAATGGCGGCGCATTTCCGCGAAAACCGCTCTCCCCGCGCGGATTCTATGCCACTATCGTGGAAGCCGGGCCCATCCGGCAGGGCGCGTTCAGCAGGGTTTGAAACGAGGGCAAATATGCGCAGAACAACCGGAAGTGTGCTGATGCTTCTATTTTTCGGTGCATCCCTCTCCGGATGCATCACGTTTCGCGATGCCGGCCCGTGCTATGGCTTTGGCTGCGGAATGGGAGCGCCCACGCAACCGCCTCCCGCGGCCGTCGCAAAAGTTCCCACAGCGGTATATCCCGCCGGGGTATCGTCTGCAAGCAATTACCCCCATTCCACCGCCGGGAAATAAGACGCAAGGCGATCGAAATAACCGTATCTCCAGCCACTCCTGGGCTGATTCTCCGCGCGCCTTTGTTTTCCAACCGGCTATTTAATTGTGCGAGGCAGTTGCCGTCTTTCCCTCGTCTTCCGCCACGTGATGCGGCTTGTGCGTGGCGATTACTTTTTCGGCGATTTCATTGGGCACAAAATCGTAGTGCGAATGCTCCATGGTGTAGCTGCCGCGACCCTGGGTCATGGAAATCAAATCATTGGCGTAGCTCAGCATTTCGGCGAACGGCACCTGGGCCTTGATGACCACGCCCGAGCCGCGCGATTCGCTGCCGCTGATTTTTCCCCGCCGGGAACTGAGGTCGCCCATGAGGTCGCCGGAATATTGATCCGGCGCGCTGACTTCCACCAGCATGATGGGTTCGAGCAGCGCCGGGCGGGCCTGCTTCATGGCTTCGCGGAAAGCCAGCGATCCGGCGATTTTGAAAGCCATGTCGCTCGAATCCACGTCGTGGTATTTGCCGTCGTAGAGAATTGCGCGGAAATCCACCACCGGGAATCCCGCCAAGTAACCGCGTTCGGCGGATTCGCGCAATCCCTTTTCCACCGAGGGAATCCAGTTCTTGGGAATGGCTCCGCCGAACACGTCGTCGACAAATTCAACGCCCGCGCCGCGCGCCAGAGGTTCCATGCGGATGCGGCAGACTCCGAATTGCCCGTGCCCGCCGGTCTGTTTCTTGTGTTTCCCTTCGGCATCGGCTTTGCCGCGGATGGTTTCGCGGTAGGCAACCTTGGGAGGATGCAAAGTGAGTTCCACGTGGTAACGCTTGCGAAGTTTTGCAACCACCACCTCCACGTGCTGCTGCCCCGCGCCGCTCAGCAAAAATTCCTTAGTTTGCGGATCGCGGGAAAAGCGCAGGGCCAGATCCTCCTCGAGAATTTTGTGGATGGCCGTGCCGATTTTATCTTCGTCCGCGCGAGTCTTGGGCTCGATGGCAAACGTGATGGAGGGTTCGGGAATGCGCGCGGTGAGATAGACGATGGGGGCGGTGCGATCGCCCAAGGTGTCGCCGGTCAGAGTGTCCTTGAGCTTGGCGACGGAGCCGATATCTCCGGCGTGCAGTTCCGGCACGCCCACGGGAGTTTTTCCCTGCATGGCCTGGATATGCTGCAGGCGCTCATCGGAGCTGCGGTTGAAATTGGCCAGCGTGGCGTCATTTTTGAGGACCCCGGAAAGCACCTTGAAATAATTGACGCGCCCGGCAAAGGGATCGGCGACGGTTTTGAAAACGTACAGGGAGACCGGCTCGGAATCGGCGATTTTCCGCTCGATGCGATCGCCCGAGCGTTCCGCGTTTCTGTGTCCCGCGGCTTTTCCGCGTTCCGCCGGAGCCGGGAAAATTTCCGCGATGAAATTCAGCAGAGCGTCGGAGCCGATGTTGTGGAGCGCGGAGCTGAGCAGCACCGGGAAAATCTTTTTTGCCAGCATTTCTTCGCGCAGGCCTTTTTTCAAGTCTTCGGCGGGAAGCGTGCCCTTCTCGAAAAATTCGGCCATCAGCGCGTCGTCTCCCTCGGCCACCAACTCCACCAGCGCTTCATGCGCTTCCCTGGCGTCGGCCTCCAGGGCTTGCGGGATTTCCTCCATCTTGGCCTTGCCGTCGCCGTCCGGCGTGTACATCAGGGCCTTCATGCTGACCAGGTCCACCACGCCGCGAAACCCCCTTTCCGCGCCGATGGGCAACTGCACGGGAATCACGCCGCGTCCAAACACGCGCGTCAGCGATTCCATGGCGCGGTCGAAACTCGCCAGCTCGCGGTCCATCCAGTTCAGGAGGAAAGCGCGCGGCTGGTCGTATTCCGTGGCGTAATCCCAGACTTTTTCGGTCATCACCTGCACGCCCGAGGCGGCGTCAATGAGAACCAGCGAGGCATCGGCGGCGATCAGCGAGGACTTGGTTTCATTGATGAAGGTGGAATAGCCGGGGGTGTCCAGAAAATTGATTTTCGTTTTTTCGGCGAGGCCGGGAGCCTGCCATTCGGCAAACGCGATACCGGTATTGATGCTGATTTTCCGCGCGATTTCTTCCTCGTCCCAGTCGGTGGGCGCGGCGCCCTCGGCCACTTTGCCAAGGCGCGGCGTCATCCCCGCCGTGAACAGCAACGTCGACACGAGCTGGGTTTTCCCCGTGTCGCCGTGGCCGACAATGCCCACGTTGCGAATCCAATCGGTGCCATATGCTTTCATGCGTCACCTCACATAGGAGATTCCTGCGTTCCGGGAATGCCGGTGGAAATTGGATGAAAAAGAAAAAATCGCGCTTTGCAGACACCCCCGCGGACAGGCATTTCGCGGGTGAAGATACGATGCGGCAATTTCGAGGTGTGCGAAGAAACATGCATCACGACGCCGCCCCCTGGCGGCTGCGCGCGATGACCCTGCGGAAATGCGGATGCTAGCACACGCGGCGGGAGGCATTCAACCAGCTTCCATTCCTACGAAGGCGGGGCGGCATGGCGTGTCGCGGCCCGGGATTGGCGGAAATATTCACGGCAACGCCGGGCCGATCACGCTTGAAATTGGTGCGGGAAATTACATTTTGCCTTCGTCCGCCGACGGGCCGTAGACGGAAGGAACCGAAACGCCATTCAAGCGCAGGTAAACGCCGAGCTGCGCGCGATGGTGGATAATGTGGTTCATGAAAAAGGTGCGAAGGACGGTGACGCGCGGCATGGTGAAGATTTCCTGCCCTCCGGCTTGCAGCGTCCAGGGCTTCATCAGGTCTTCGTCCTTGGCGCCGGCAAGAGCCGCGCGGCTGGCAGCGGAATTTTTATCGAATGCTTCGAGAAGCTGTTTGCGCGAGCTCATGACCAGCGGTTCGATGGGTTTTCCGCCTACGGGACGGAAATCGAGAGCGTTCTGCCCGATAATGGATGAGGCCCAGCCGCAAAGTTCGGCGAGGTGACCGGCGAGACGGCCCATCTTCATGGATTTTTCGTGCGGCGCCCAATCGGGCTTGCCTTCCGGTACGCGTTCGAGGGTTTGCCGCGTGCTGATGATTTCATGATCGAATTCGGCGAGCAATGCTTCGTGGATTGCCATGGTGTTCCTCCGTCGGATGGAATATGCGTGTAGCCTTACGCGCGTATTGGATGCGTCAAAAAGAAAGAAGGCTCGCGCGGGACGTCAGAGTGAGGAAGATGGCGTTGCGCGAGCCTTTAGTAGTAGACAGCTATGAGTACGATTCTTAATCCAAGGCCCCGCGCGGCGCAAGCATTTTTTTGCAAGATTATTGAGGGCGGATATGCAGAGAGCCATCGGGGCAAACATAGCCGTAGGCCATGCGCGGGGTGTTGAAGGCAGCGGCCGGGCGGCCTTCACGGTCGAGAAGAATAAGTCCACCGGTAGTGTGGGCGCGATGGGCCAGCTTGCGAACGCACGCATCCGCCACCGCCTGGCCAATCGTCGAGGGCCCGGAAGGCTCGCGATGCGGGGCCAGGGCGCGCGGATCGCTCAATAAATCCACGGCCATTTTGGCCATCACGATTTTCATGATGCCTTCGCCGTGGCCGGTGCAGGAAACGCCGCCGGCTTCGGCATCCGCATAACATCCGCAGCCGATGAGCGGGGAATCTCCCACGCGGCCGGGAAATTTGCAGCAAGTGCCGCCGGTGGAAGTTCCGGCAAAAAGCCCGCCCGAAGAATCCAGCGCGACCGCGCCCACCGTGCCGCTTTCGTGGCCGAAATGATTTTCCGCGGCATGAGAATCTTCGAGGCAACGCCGCCAGGCCATGCGCTCGCGATCGTGGATAAGTTCTTCGGGATCGCACAGGACGATGCCGTTTTCCGCGGCAAATTCCTCGGCGCCCTCTCCTGCCAGCATCATGTGCGGGCTTTTTTCGAGAATGGCGCGAGCCAGGCGGATAGGATTGCGCACGCGTTCGACGACCGCCACTGCTCCGGCCTTGAGCGTGGCTCCGTCCATGAGGATGGCGTCGAGCTGCACGCGTCCATCGCGAGTGAGATGCGAGCCGATGCCCGCATCAAACGTGGGATCGTCTTCGAGCAGGGTGATGCAGGATTCGACGGAGTCCGCCGAGGTTCCCCCCGCGGAAAGAATTTTCCAGCCGGCCTCCAGCGCGCGGCGAATTCCTTCGCGGCAGTCTTCGAGCGCCTCGGCGGGAATGTTCCAGGCCCCGCCGTGAACGATAAGCGAAGGATTCAGGCTCAAACCAGGCTCCTTAATGCGCAGCTAAAAAATACCACAGGCGAGGGACCGCGAAGGGATCGTGTACGAATTCGATTGTCAGGTAAGCACCGGCGATTTTTTTGATAACGACGCGGGAAACCTGCGGAGAAAGTCAGCGGCCGCGTCCGGCGGTGCGCGTGAGAACCGGATTGGTATCGGGAATGGCGTGCGGCTTCCCGGCATGAGCGTCCAAGGAATGCTGCGAACCGGACGAGGCGCTGTGCGAGGAGGATGGCTCGGATCCGCGGTCTTTGGTTTGCCGCCAGGTGTGCGCGATGCGATGGATGACGGTGATGTTGGGGCCAATCGCCAAAATCCACAGTGCCAGGGGCATGCGGTTCCCGAGCGCGCCAAGAATCAGCAGCACCAGGCGCTCCGGCCGATCCCAGAATCCCACTTCTGTCGCCGGACCCAACGATTCGGCGCGCGCTTTCGCATAGCTGACCATCACCGCTCCGGCCGCCGCCGCTCCGGCCAGCATGGCGTAAGTGAAGCGATTGACGTGCGCGTAATAGACCAGCAATCCGAGGAAGAGAATAAGGTCCGCGTAACGATCCAGAATGGAATCGAGGAAACCGCCGAAAAGGGATACGCGATTCTGGAGCCGCGCCACGCGGCCATCCAGCAGATCGCACAGGCCGGAGAGAATCATCAGCCCGCCGGCGGCGGCGAAACGCCCCGCAGCGAACAAAATTCCGGCCCAAAGATTCAGGACCAGCGCGGACCAGGTGATGACGTTGGGAGGAATCCCAGTGGGCGAAAGAATCGCCGCCAGTCGCTCGACGGGCCACTGCACGTACCGGCCGATGGTGCGCGTCAACATCGAGAGGGGTTCACCCCTTAATCCTCATCATAAATCGTGATGAGTTTCACAACTTCGAATTCCTTGGAGCCCGCCGGAGTGGCCACGGTCACTTCATCGCCCACTTTTTTTCCCAGCAGCGCGCGGCCGATGGGCGAACTGGTGGAGATCAGGCCTTTGGCGGCGTCGGCGTCTTCCTGGGTAACGAGTTTGTATTCGATTTTCGTGGATTTGGCAACGTCCAAAACCACCACGCGCGAGCCGTATGCCGCGCGGTCCCTCGGCAGGTTATTCAGATTGAGCATGGAAATGTCGGCCATGCGCTGGTGCAACTGCCCGAGACGCGCGGAAACGTAGGATTGCCGCTCCTTGGCGTACTTGTACTCGGCGTTTTCGGAAAGATCGCCGTGGGCCCGCGCGACCTTGATTTCCTTGGGGAGTTCATCGTGCAACTCGTGTTCGAGCTGCGCGATTTCATCCTGCAGTTTCTTCTTGATCTTATCGGCGAGATTGGCTGTAGGCGACGTCATAAAAGGGCGAAAGTTGCGGCTCGCTCCTGCGTTGAATTATTAGGGTTACCTACGGATTATAGAGGATATGCGAGCCTGCTCGCAAATGGGATGCAAAACCGGGAGCCGCGCAGGCCAAGTAAACCGCCCTGGCCCCGTCGTCTTAGCCGGCAGTGAAACGCATCGTTCCGCAACTGCCGCGCGCGAGGCTGCAAGTACTCACGCCGATTATGCCGCGTTCCGGCCGCCATCCCCGCGATGGCCATCCGGCCGCGATTTTGCCTGCGCCGTCGATTCGCGAATCACGAACTCTGGCTCGATGGCGATTTGCCGGACATATTCCGCGCGCTCTTCGATTTGGTCGAGCAAGGTGCGCGCCGCGATCTCCCCCATTTTTTGCAGAGGTTGTCTGACGGTCGTCAGCGGAGGATTGATGTAGGCGGCGCTCTGAATATCATCGAAGCCCACCACCGAGACGTCGCCCGGCACGCGCAGGCCTGCCTCCTGCAAAGCATTGATCGAGCCGATCGCCGATATATCGTTGTAGGCGAATAAGGCGGTGAACGGCACGCGGCGCGCGAGGAGTTCCTTGGCGAAGGGATAACCCAGCTTCGGCGTGGGGTCCTCGCCTTTGAGCTGAACAATCAGATCCGGGCGCATGCGAATCCCCATTTTCGCGGCTACTTCGCAGATGGCGTTCCAGCGGTCGTCGGAATCGGAGCTGGCTGCCGAACCTTTCATGAAGGCGATATCCTCATGGCCCAGCTTCACCAGATGCTGCAAGGCGAGTTCCGCGGCTTTGTGGTGATCGAGGACGATATTGGTCACGCGCTTGATGTCGCGGTGTCCGGCAATGGCCACGGTGGGAAGCGAGGGGACTTCCGTAAGAAAAGTATCCACGGCGATGAAGCCCTCAACGCCGCGCTGGCGCAACATATGAGAATAGGTGGCCAGGAGTTTCGCGTCGTGGCGATGCGCCACGGTGAGGAAGAAAAAGTTTTGCTCGCGAAGATAGCGTTCGATGCCGCTGATCACCAGCGAACCATAAGCGTCTCCGATCTCCTCGAGGATCACGCCAATGGTGTGCGTGCGCTTGACGCGCAAGGAACGCGCGAAAAAATTCGGGCGGTAGTTGAGCTCGCGAGCCGCCGTGAGGATGCGATTTTTGGTGCGCTGCGGCACGGAACGAGCCGCCGAGGAATTATTCAGCACCGCGGAAACCGTGCTGGCGGTGAGGCCCACGCGTTCGGCCACCGAGCGCAGCGTAACGGGCGGTTTTTCGCCACGGTTCGACTTTTTCGTGAGAGTAGTCATCCGGCGTCTCCTGGCAACGCCCGCAGGAGGACTTTGTGCCTGTGGGCAAAAGCCGCATCCGGTGACGGATTGTAACCCAGAGAAGTGGTGGAGAATCAAGAAAAACAAGAATATTCCATTTCCTCTTAAGAATAACGATATTTTTCTATTGACAAAGAAACCCAGCTGAGGCTAAATGCTCGGCATCACGGGGGTGGTGCCCAGGAAGTCGCTGAAACGTTAGTAGAACAACGATATTTCTAGCGCCTCCACACGGAAGGGTTGCGCCGCGCCAGCCAATGCGGCGGCCTCTCCGGCGGTGTTTTTGACTGGAATCGTCATTGGGGATTGCATCCGGGAGCCCGGAAATTATTGAACCGGGAGGCCCGCGGCGAGGGATGATGCGATCGATTTCTAGCAACGGAGGAAATTCATGAAGAGCTTTGTACGCTGGGCAATCGCGATTTGCTTCCTTCTTTTCATGGCACGTCCGGCCCTTTCCCAAAGCCGGAACACCGGAGAAATTCGCGGCACGGTGACCGATCCTTCAGGGGCCGCGGTGGCGGGCGCAACCGTCACTCTCCATAATATTGATACCGGGGAAACCAAGAACTTCGTCACCAATGCGGACGGGATTTACGATACCGTCTCGACTCCTCCGGGGAATTACAACATCACATTTAGCGCCAAGGGATTTAAAACGCTGGTGCGCGGTCCCGTGGCCCTGCAGGTCAACGTCATCACCGAAGATGGCGCTTTGGAAGTCGGCGCGGTGTCGGAGACGGTGACCGTCGAAGCGTCCGGTGCGCCACTACTGCAGACCGAAACAGGCCATCTGGGCACCATTTTTGAAGCCCAGACTATCGCCAAGTTGCCGCAAATCGGGGCGGGAATCACCGGCAACGATTGGGCGAACTTCAACGTTTTGCTTCCTGGCGCGTCCAGCTCTCCCACCATGCCATCCTCGGAGGGAAGCGGCGCATATAACGCCGGTGACGCCGTCTCGATCAACGGAAACCTGCCCAACTACGCCAATTACCTGCAGGACGGTGGAGTGGTTCAGTTGCCGGTGAGCAACAACGTGGACAACACGTTGTTCGCGGCCATCTCCGAAGTTCAGATCACGACCTCGTCATTTTCAGCGGAATACGGAATTGGCGGCGCGGTGTTCAACCAGATCACCAAGAGCGGAACCAACGGCTTTCACGGGTCCGCATATGAATATTGGCAGAACACGGTGTTGAACGCGGCGCCTTTTTTCGGAACTCCCACGGGTCCCGGCGGCTCCTTGGTCGCCCAGACGGCGCCATACTTCCGGTACGACGAATATGGCGGATCCGTCGGCGGTCCAATCATCAAGAACAAACTCTTCTTCTTTTTCGTGGTGGACAAAATCTACAGTAACGGTGCGACGGGCGCCACGCTGGGCAGTACTCCCACGCTGGCGGAAAGAGGCATGGGAACGGCGTTTCCGGGCGATTATGATTTCACCGCCGCGGGCCTGCCGACCCTCTATGACCCGTTGAGCTGCAACACACCGGGTTGCACTCGAACTTCGTTTGCGGCGGAAAACACCGGGGCGCTGGCCGGCCAAAATGTGATTCCCGGCAACCGCATCGATTCCGTTGCCGCGAAAATTTTGGCCCTCTACCCCTCGCCGAATGCCGGCGCTCCGGGGGCTTGAACAACAATTTCTCCACCTCGCTTCCCACGCCGAACCCGAACCTTCGATTTTTCGGACGCATTGACTACAACTTGTCCGAAAAGAATCACATGAGTTTCTCCATCAGCCAGAAAAACAATCCCGGAGTGAACAAGTATGGGCCGTTTCCATGCCCGCTCAATTGCTTTTCGGGCGACATCGACGGCTACAACACGCAATTTACAGACACCTGGACGCTCACTCCCACGCTGGTGAACGAGTTCCGCATGGCTTACACCAAGCAAGGGAACTGGTTCATCCCTCAATCCCTGGGCTTCAACGCAGCAAGCACGCTGGGCCTGCAATATGCCAAGGCCAACGTGCTTCCGCAAATTAGCATCAACGGCAACGGCCTTTGCTGCTCGGGGGGATTGGCTCCGGGCACGAACGCCATCTACATCGAGAACCTCTATGATCCGTCGGATGTGATCACTCTGGTCAAGGGCCGTCACATCCTTCACTTCGGTGTGGAAGTGCTGATGGGCCAGGGCAACACCACGCCTTGGGGCAATTTGCAGTCGGGCAATTTCACGTTTACCGGAAATTACACCGCGCAGAATAACGGAGGTGGTGGCGGTGCGGGGCTCGCCGATTTCCTCCTGGGCGACGTTCAGAACTGGAGCGCAACCAACCAGGCGGTATCCTACGCCCGGCTGAAGAGTCCGCAATTCTTCGTCCAAGATGATTTCAAGGTTCGTCCGAACCTCACCGTGAACCTCGGATTGCGGTACGTGGCCACCACCGGCTTTTCGGAAATCCACAATTCCATCGGTGGTTTCGATCCCAATGTCCCGCTGGTGTACCCGTGCCCATCGGCGCAATTCACCGATTGCTCGCATGAGGGGTCGCTGGGGTCCATGTGGTTTGCCGGCCAGGACAATCGCACCAGCTCTCAGAAGCCGATTTACAATATTTTCCTGCCTCGTGTCGGGTTTGCCTGGTCCTTTATGAATAATACGGTTCTCCGCGGCGGGTTTGGAATGTATTCGTATAACTTCAGCCAGGACGTGTATGGAGGAGGAATCGGGGCTGGGTCGGTGAATACGAATTCGGGAAACTACAACGACGTAAATGCTGGAACAGGCCAGGCTCCTCTGACTGCTGAGTTCGACGGATGCCGTGGCGGAGCCGCTATTGAATTACGTGGTTGGTTCGCCCAGCGCAAGGATACCCTACACCTACCTGAACCTCACGATCCCCGGCGCAAGAGACTTATGTCCCATACAACGTGCCGGTGGGCCGCATCAATCAATGGCAGGTGAGCCTTGAACATCAATTCGCGTCGAATTACATGGCGTCGGTCGCCTACGTGGGCAGCCACGGATCGAATCTGCAGTTTCCCACGGACCTCAACCAAATCACCAATCCAGGCGATATCGCCGCCAGCGCGGCTGCGGGCAGTGCGATCCAGGCGGATCGGCCGTTTCCGGCTTGGGGGCAACTGCCCGGAAATAATTACAACGCCATTTCAAATTACAAGGCGATTCAAGCGCAAATCACGAAGCGTTATTCGAATGGTCTGACCTTCAGCGCCAACTACGTATGGTCGCGATTCATGGACGATCAGGACTCTGGCGGATGGGGGAGCCGCGGTGGAACGCAGTACTGGCAAATCGGGAACGATCCTGCCGCGAACTATGCCCGTTCGAACTTCGACATACCGAATGCGTTTAAGGGATATGCCGCCTACGACCTCCCGTTCGGCAAGGGGAAACGGTACATGGGAGACAGCAACTCGTTGCAGGATGCGGCGATTGGCGGATGGAGTATTTCCGGAACGTTCGTGGCCCAGAGCGGGAATCCGTTCACGGTGGTCAACAATGTGAACGTCAACTCGACGATCACGGGTTGCAATCATGGGCGGCACGGCGACGGGCGGCGACGTCAACAACGGCTGCAATTGGTTTCCCAACGTAGTGGGCAGCCCGACCTCGGGAAGTTGCGGCGCTAATGGCGGCTCAGGCCCTGTGGGAACGCCGAACTGCTGGATCAACACCAGCGCATTCGCCCAGCTTCGGCCTCCACACTTCCAACTTTGCTTTCGGCAATGAGGTCAGGAACTCGCTGCGGGGACCGCGTCTTACGGTTGTCAATCTTTCCCTGTCCAAGACCGTTGATTTTACCGAACGATTCCACCTGGAACTGCGCGCGGATTTTGTGAACGCGCTGAACCATCCGAGCTTCAACATTCCGGACCAGTCTTTGGGAACGTCGATATTTCGGAGCGATCAACGTTTCCACACTCGGCAATGGCGTTTCGGTTAAGCCGCGCAGCGGGCAACTGAGCGCCAAATTCACGTTCTAAGAGGAGACAGCCATGCAGGCGAGGACGGCGGGAAACCGCCGTCCTTTTCTGCGTTTCGGAGCGCCGGGATTCTAAAGCGCTGCTCCTCTGCCGTACAATCGTGACATGAGATCAAACGCAGTTGGCGTCATGCTCCCTGTGGTTTTCTTTTTTGCTGTGCTGCCGTGCTTCTCACAATCCGCTGCGAGCCGCCAGCAGCAGATCGAATCACACGATCATCAGGCCGCGCAATATCTGAAAGAGAACCGTCCGGACCTGGCCGCCGCGGAATTTACGGCCATACTCGCGCTGGACCCGACCAACGTGGACGCCCGGGGAAACCTCGGCGTGGTGCTGTTTTTTGAGCAGGAGTACGACAAAGCGATCCCGCAGTTTCAAGCGGCGCTGAAATTGCGGCCCACGCTTTGGAAGATTCAAGCGCTGCTGGGCATCGCTGAAAAAAGGACGGGCGACGCCGTTGCGGCTCGCTCCGATTTGGAGCAGGCGTTTCCGAAATTGCAGGAAAAGAAAATCAGGATTGAAACGGGCATGGAATTGATCGAAATCTATACCGCATCGGACCAACTGGATAAGGCCGCGGGGGTGGTGAGCGTGCTTCGCGGGATTGAGCCCACCGATGAGACCCTGATGTACACCGCCTATCGCGTCTATTCGTCGCTGGCGGAGGAGTCGCTGCTCAGTTTGTCCGTGGTGGCTCCCAATTCCGCGGAGATGCACCAAGCGTTGGCGCATGAGCTTGCCAAACGCGGGGATACGGCCGCGGCCATCGAAAATTATCGCGCGGCGCTCAAGATCAATCCCCGCCTTCCCGGTCTCCATTTTGAACTTGCGGAAATGCTCAGTACGCTGGAGACGCCGGAGAGCCGCGCCGAGGCGGAAAGCGAATATCGCGCGGCGCTGGAAGTGAATCCGTATGATGTGCAGGCCCAATGTCGCCTGGGAGATATTGCCGCGAAGAAAAACGATCTCAACGAAGCTTACGCGCGCTATACCAAGGCCGTGCAACTGCAACCCGCGAACCCGGACGCCAACATCGGACTCGCCAAAGTGCTGATGTCCATGGGGCAGCCGGAAAAGGCGCAGCCGATCCTGGAACACGCCCTGGAGATGGATCCCACCAGCGCCGTGGCGCACTTCCGCTTGAGCACGGTTTACCGTGAACTCGGCCGCCCCGATGACGCCAAACGCGAGCTTGCGGAATACCAAAAATACAAGGATATGAAGCAAAAGCTGCAGGGGGTTTTCCACGACTTGCGGCCGGAAGAAGGCATGGGAAGCGACGACACGGAACCCAGCCGCTGATGCACGCCGATGCCGCCGTGGAAATGGCGAGAGAGTCCCGCGCTTGGGGCCAAGGGAACTCGCGGCCTCCCGCGGGACTTCGAGAAGTTGAATCACTCGCGCGCGAGAAGAGAAGCGCGCGCGAAATGCAAAGAAACGCAGGTTCCATAAAAACGCGCGGATGAAAAAACTACTGATCGCAGTCGCCTTCTTTGCATGTGCCGGCCCGCTGTTTGGAACTTCTTATTATCCGGACCGCTTGAATGACGCCAGGGCGTTTTATCTCACGCCGAAAAATTTTCCGGTGAAAGGCGACGGAATCGCCGACGACACCGCCGCGATCCAGCAGGCCATCAACAAGGTTCAGGAGACCACCAACCAGGGAATATTGTTCGTGCCGCCGGGCCGCTACCGCTTGACGAAAACCATTTATATCTGGCCGGGAATCCGGCTGATCGGATTTGGCAACGTGCGGCCGGTTTTTTTGCTGGGCGCACACACTCCCGGATTTCAGCAAGGTCCTTCCTACATGGTTTTCTTCGCAGGAGCGCGTCCCCACGGCAATGCGCCTCCGCCGGATGCCAGCCCCGGCACGTTTTACTCGGCCATGAGCAATATCGACATCGAGATACAAGACGGGAACCCCGGCGCGGTGGGAGTGCGCGCCCATTACGCGCAGCATTGTTTTCTGGCGCACATGGATTTCCACATCGGCTCGGGGCTGGCGGGAATTCATGATGGCGGAAACGTGGCCATGGACCTGCACTTTTACGGCGGCCAATACGGCATTTGGACCCGCAAGCCTTCTCCCGGATGGCAATTCACGGTGATTGATTCCACGTTCGAGGGCCAGCGGGAAGCGGCGATCCGCGAGCACGAAGCCGGGCTGACCTTGATCCGCCCTCAATTCAAAAATGTTCCCACGGCGATTTCCATCGATCCCGGATATGCCGAAGAGTTGTGGGTGAAAGACGCGCGCATGGAAAAGATCTCCGGGCCGGCGGTGATTATCAGCAACGAGCGCAACGCGCATACCGAGATCAACATGGTCAACGTGGACTGCAGCCATGTTCCGGTGTTCGCGTCGTTTCGCGAAAGCGGAAAACAGGTTGCGGGGCCGGAGGAAATTTATCAGGTAAAAACCTTTTCTCACGGACTTCATTACGGCGATATCGGCGCGGCGCCGACGATCGAAGATGTTTTTGACGCGAATCCCTTGAGCGCTTTGCCCGAGCCGGTGAAATCCGATATTCCGGCGCTGCCGCCGATGAACACTTGGGTCAACATTCGCTCGTTTGGCGCGCGTGGCGACGGAGTGGCGGACGATACGCAAGCTTTCCGGAAAGCCATTGCTGCACACCGCGCGATTTATTTGCCTTCGGGGCAATACCGCGTCACGGACACCATCACGCTGCGATCCGATACCGTGCTCATCGGCATGCAGCCGAGCGTCACGCGCATCCTGCTCGCCGACGGGACTCCGGCGTTTCAGGGCGTGGGCAGCCCCAAACCGCTGCTCGAGGCGCCCGCTGGCGGGACAAACATTGTTACCGGAATCGGGCTCTACACCAACGGCATCAATCCGCGAGCGGTGGCCGCAAAATGGATGGCCGGCAGCGATTCGATGATGAACGACGTGCGCTTTCTCGGCGGCCACGGCACCATCGACCCGAACGCCAGCGCCGCGGAGAGCGCCAATTCCTGGAAACAAATTTACAACAACACGCATACCGCCGATCCCGATATCAATCGCCGATGGGATGGGCAATATCCCAGTTTGTGGATCACCGGCGGCGGAACGTTCGTGGGCATTTGGACGCCCAGCACATTCGCGCAGGCCGGCTTATACATTTCGAACACTTCCACGCCCGGCCGCGTTTATGAACTTTCGAGCGAACACCACGTGCGCAACGAAGTGGTGCTGGATCACGCCTCCCATTGGCAGATTTACGCGCTGCAAACGGAAGAGGAGCGAGGCGAGGGCGGATTCGCCTTGCCGCTCGACATCCGAGATTCGAGCGACATCACGTTTGCCAACCTGCATATGTACCGCGTGGTGAGCAGCTACCAGCCGTTTCCCTACGCCATCAAAATCACCCGTTCGCGGGACATCCATTTTCGCAATGTGCATTGCTACAGCGACAGCAAAGTATCGTTCGATAACGCCGTGTACGATCAATCGCACGACATAGAGATGCGCCAGCGGGAATTCGCTTGGCTCGACGTTTCCGGCAATCCGGCACCGCCCGCTCCCGAATCTTCTGCCGCGATCCTGGCCGAAGGCGCAAAGGTCCGCAAACTTGCCGGCGGTTTCTACAATATTTCCGGGGGAGCGGTGGACCAAGCCGGCGACGTTTATTTTGTGGACGCGCATTGGCAAAAAATTTACCGCTGGTCGGCTTCCGATCATGAATTATCGGTGGTCAGCGATCACCCGCTCGATCCGGTACAATTATTTTTCGATAAGGCGGGCGATCTGATGGTGGTTTCCTACGCGGGTGACGGCACGGTGTATGCCATCAAACCCGGCCGGAAAGATGACGACATCACTCTGTTGCCCGCCGTGCCTTCCGCGGCGCGTCCGGGAATGACTCCCATCCTGCCCGTGGATTACTGGAGAAACGAAAACGATTTTCTAGAATTCATGTCCGCCCGCCAGCCCTATCAATTCCTATCGCCCGATGGAAGCGCATTTCTTCCCGCGGGCAAGGATTTCGTGAGCGGGGAACTCTACTACGGTTCAAAACTCGATGATGTGCTGCGAGCTTTCGGTTTGGCGCCCGCCGCGATCGGCCAGCCGTTTTATGTCTCCGATGAATCCGAAGAAAAAACGTATGTCGGCGAAGTCGGGGCGGACGGCAAAATCTCAAATTTGAAACTGTTTGCCGAGCAGGGCGGAGAAGGCTTGACGGTGGACGCCGAAGGAAACGTTTATATTGCCGCGGGACAAATCTTCGTTTACGACGCGGCCGGCAAGCAAATCGGAACCATTGACGTTCCGGAGCGGCCCTCGCAATTGTTGTTCGGCGGCCCCGACGGCAAGACTTTATTCATCCTGGCGCGCAGTTCGTTGTATGCCGTGCAGACGCGCAGCCCAGGACGCTGAAAGAGCGAAACGTTCCATTGAGAGCATCTCCACCGGAGGATCGCGGCTTATCCGCGCTTGCTGTCTTTGGCGCGGTGCTGGTGGTGTTCCTGGTTTGTATTCCGGCGCTTTCCTCGCTTTCGCCGGTTTTGCGGCGCGCAAATGATCTTGGCGTGGTGAATCTGACTGCGCCCCTTTCCGCGCCGGGACAACGGGAAGCTCCGGCACAGGCCTCGCAGACGGAAACGAATTTGCCTCAGTTGCAGGACATCACCGCTTCGACGGGAATCAAGTTCGATCATCTTTCGAGTCCCGAGCAGAAATACATCGTGGAATCGATGAGCGGCGGCGTGGCATTGATCGATTACGATCGCGACGGCTGGCCCGACATTTATTTCACGAATGCGCAGAGCGTGGATATGGCCCTGGCGGGCAAGAAAGCGCGCAGCGCGTTGTATCACAATAATCATGACGGGACCTTCACGGACGTCACGGACAAAGCCGGCGTTGGATATCCCTGCTGGGCCATGGGCGCGTTGGTGGGGGACTACAACAACGACGGCTGGCCGGATTTGCTGGTCACCTGTTTTGGAGGCGTGGTGCTGTATCGCAACAACGGCGACGGAACGTTTACCGACGTCACAAAACAAGCGGGCTTGAGCAACGATACGCAGTGGGCCACGGGCGCTGCTTTCGGCGATTATGACGGCGACGGATGGGCGGACTTGTTTGTTTCCCACTACGTGGATTTCCACCTCGATGACTTGCCCACTTTCGGATCCAGTCCGACCTGCAAATATCATGGAATTGAAGTGCAATGCGGGCCGCGAGGCCTTAGGGGCTCCGCTTCGATCCTGTATCACAATAATGGCGACGGCACGTTTACGGATGTTTCGGAGAAAAGCGGAATACGAGACGCGCCCAAGGCTTTCGGGCTGACCGCCGTTTGGTCCGACCTGGATAACGACGGGCATCTCGACCTGTTTGTGGCCAATGATGCCGGAAGAAATTATCTCTATCAGAATGATGGAACCGGACACTTTTCGGAGATAGGATTCGCTTCCGGCGTGGCGGTGAATCAGGACGGCGCGGAGCAAGCCAATATGGGCGTGGCGCTCGGCGATTACCTGCACACCGGACGTTTCTCCATCGCCATCACCCACTTCAGCGACGAATACACGGCGCTTTTCCGCAACGACGGCAAAATGAATTTTACCGACGTTTCCTACACCTCCGGCATCGCTCCCAGCACCACTCCGTATGTCGGCTGGGGAGATGCATTCCTCGATTTTGATAATGACGGCTGGCTCGATTTTTTCATGGTCAATGGGCATGTCTACCCGCAGGTGGATAGCGCCGCGATCGGCACGGCGTATCGCGAACCCGCTTTGCTCTTCTTGAATCAGCACGACGGAAAATTCCGGGATATCAGCAAACTGGCCGGAGCGGCCCTGCAAGTCCCGCGAGTCAGCCGCGGAGTGGCCATCGGAGACCTGTTCAATGACGGGCGCATGGACATCGTCATCGAAAACTTGAAAGGAAGCCCGGTGATCCTGCGTCCGCAAGGCGGCGAGGCGAACCATTGGATCAGCCTGGAATTGGCGGGAACCAGCAGCAACCGGCTGGCTTTGAACGCCCGCGTGGTTGCCACCGCCGGAGATTTGGTGCAGACCGGAGAAGTGCTGAGCGGCGGAAGTTATCTTTCGCAAAACGATCTGCGACTTCATTTTGGGCTGGGACGCAGGGATCGCGTCGATAAAATCGATATTCACTGGCCGGGAGGCAAAACGGAAGTCCTGACCAACCTGGCCGCGGACCATTTTTACTGCGTCAAGGAAGGCGAAGGAATCGTTCCGGCGGAGAAAATCCGCCCGGCACCCCGCAAGAATTGAGCGGGCGGTACGAAATTTCATCTCTCGGTGAAGATCGCCGGAATTTCATGCGGCGGCGGATTCATAGCGGTGGCAATCAATCATGAAGTTCAGGAGGCGGCAATGAAAAACGAAACTTCACGGCGGGATTTTCTGGGAATTTCGGCTTTGGGTCTGGCGGCTGCGGTGGCTCCGCCTAAAATTTTCCGGGGGGCGGCCACAGCGGCTGGAGAAACTTCCGGCGAAGCATCGGAAATTTCCGTGCGCGTCACTTCCGGCGAAAAACGGTTCGCCGCGGCCTCGCCGGTCGCCTGGAGCGCCGCAGCAGCGCCTGCTCACGGCGATCAGATTCAATTGATTCCCGGCAAAAAGTTTCAGGAAATTCTGGGATTCGGCGGCGCTTTTACCGACGCTACGTGTTACACCTTCAATCAGCTCGATGCCCAGGCGCGCGAACAGCTCTTCCATGAAATGTTCCATCCTTCGGAAATGAACCTGAGCGTGTGCCGCACCTGCGTGGGTGCAAGCGACTATTCGGCTTCTCTTTACAGCTTTGACGATGGCGATGCCGATCCCGATTTGAAACGGTTTTCCATCGATCACGACCGTAAATATATTCTTCCTATCCTGCGCGATGCCCGCCACGCTAATCCGGACCTGTTCCTGTTTTCGTCTCCGTGGAGTCCTCCGGGATGGATGAAATTCAATGGCTCGATGCTGGGCGGCTCCATGCGCAAATTCTATTTTGCCGTGTATGCGCAATACTTCCTGAAATTCCTGCAGGGTTATGCGGCGGAGGGCGTCCCGGTGCAGGCGGTTACCTCGCAGAACGAAGTGGATACCGACCAGGATGGCACCATGCCCGCATGCTCCTGGCCGCAGGAATATGAAATTCAATTCGTCCGCGATCATCTGGGCCCGCTGCTTGAAAAAGAGGGAATGCCCACGAAAATCTGGCTGCTCGACCATAACTACAATTTATGGGGGCGCGTGGTGGATTCGCTCGAGGACGAGAGACTTTACCGCTACATCGACGGGGTTGCCTGGCACGGGTATTACGGAACACCCGAGATGATGTCCCGCGCGCAGGACGCCTATCCGGAAATCAAAATGTTCTGGACCGAAGGCGGCCCGGAATACACCGATCCCGCCTATCAGACCAACTGGTGCACGTGGGCTGCGACTTTCACGGGGATTCTTCGCAATTGGTGCCGCTCCATCACCGCCTGGAACCTGGCGCTCGACGAACGCGGCCGGCCGAATATCGGCCCGTTTGCGTGCGGCGGAATGGTGACCATCAATTCGCAAACTCGGGAAGTGACTCGCAGCGGGCAATACTGGGCGTTCGCCCACTATTCGCGGATCATCCGCCGGGGGGCGCGCCGATTTGATTCGCAAAGCGCGGCCGCGGATCTGCAACACGTGGGATTTGAAAATCCCGACGGCCAGCAGGTGCTGGTGGTGACCAATACCGGCGCGGCCCGCACCGTGAATTTGCAGCGTGGGACTCTGACTGCCGCGGTTCCGTTGGAAGCCGGGTCGGTGACCACTCTGGCCTGGAAATAGCGCGCAAACTCGCAATATTGAATCAAGCGAAGAACGCAGCAGTGGCGCCGGTTTGGCGTCACTTTTGCGGTTTTACCAAGGCGCCGCAAATTCACGCGCTTTGGAACAACCTCGGGGTTCGGCGCAGACCCGCGAATTGGACTCGCAGTTATCTCGGATTGTTCGCCGCGCCTTGAAATACCGGCTCGCGCATCGCGGCAATCGACGCGAACATCGCCGCGCATCCCGCAAGAGGCAGCAACAATCCCGCGTGCAAGCTTCCCGTGCCGGTGGAGATGAGCCCCACGACCCATGGCATCGTGGCCCCGCCCAATCCCGCCAGCGCAAACATGATGGCGCTGATCCGCCGCGATTTTTCGCCAAAGGCCTTCACCAGCCAGGCAATCAGAATGGGATAAATTGCGGCGAAGCCCAATCCCGCCGCCGCTACGCACTCTGCAATGCTTTCAAAGGATCGCGCTCGCAACAAAAAAATGATGCCTGCGCACGCCAGGATCAGACTGCTTCCGACCAACAAGCGTTCCCGGCGCCGCAGCGGAAGCATGGGAACCAGCGCGCGCCCGAGCAAAAGTCCTCCCCAGAAAAACATGGGCATCAGCGCCCACAAATCTCCGGCGCTTGGATGCATTCGCTTTGTCAGCGTGGCCACCCAGCCCGATACCGAGTTCTCGCATCCGACGTACAGAAAAAACAATCCGGCCAGCAGGACCGCGCTTCGCATGCCGATCCCTTCGCGGATTTGCGGCGCGGACGCTACTTTTTCTTTTGCGATGCGCGGCTCCAGATGCATCGCCGCGAGAATCAAGGCCGTGAGCGCGGAAAAAGCCGCGATGGCATAAAGAAGTTGAGGCGTCGCACCGCGCCGCTCCGCAAACATCACCAGCGGAGCCGAGAGCAGCGCGCCGATTCCCCACGTGAGGTTCAGAATGCTCAGCGCCGCCACCTGACTCGCCTCAGCCACTTCGGCCACCCATAAATTTGTGGCGGAAATCGCCTGCCCGAGTCCGCAGCCGAAAACTCCAGCTGCGGCCAGGCAAGCGAGATTGCCGCTCAGGTTCAGGCCCGCCACGCCCGCGGCGATCAACAGAAAGCCAAGGACTAACGTGCGCCGGTATCCGCGCTTCATCAGCCAGCCGAGCGAAGCCACCCCCAGCATCGAGCCGCAAAATTGCGCGGTGAAAAAAAGCCCGGCGCGCTGGTCGGTTAAATGCCACCGGCCGATGAGAATCGGCAAAATAGGCCCGAGCAACGTGGTTACGATGCCGGTGGCGACAAATCCGGCGTGAAGGATCAGGGAAGCGCCCGAAAACAATCGAGGTGCGGCCGGCGGAGATGAAAGGGAACCCATGTTGAGAGGCATTCTGCCGGAATGGCGGCGCGGCGGCAACTTCGGAATGCCTCAGGCGTGGTTCCGCGGGAGAATTTTGCGGAAGCCGGGCCGCGCGCATGAAAATCAAATGCGGATGGACGGGAGGCGCAACGGGATGCACTTCGCGGCCCGCCGAGATTCGCTTCAATATATAGGAATATCGTTATTCTATTTACACGCGCCATGGTATAAAAATCAGCGGGAAATTCTGAAACAGCCCGATGCTTGATCTGCGAGCGAGTTTTGCGAGGAGTTTCATGAACCATAATAAATTTGTATTTCTGATTTTCATTTGCCTGCTGGCCGCAGCGATTCCCGTCGCGGCCGCTCCTTCGCCTTCACCTTCCTATTTGATCACCAATATTCCCGGCCGCAAGACCACGAGTCTTGACGGCACTTGGCGCGCCATCGTCGATCCCTTCGAAGCCGGCGTGGACATGCGTTTTTGGGAAAATGCCAAGCCGAAAACTCCGCAGGACCTGGTGGAATACGACTTCGACACCTCCGGAACTTTGCAGGTGCCGGGCGACTGGAACACCCAGCGGCCCGACCTGTTTTTCTATGAAGGAGTGGTCTGGTATGAAAAGTCGTTCGAGTATCACCCGCGCAGCCACACGCGCGAGTTCGTTTATTTTGGCGCCGCCAATTACGAGGCGTCGGTCTATCTGAATGGCCAGAAACTCGGCGAGCACGAAGGCGGGTTCACGCCCTTCGATTTCGAGGTGACCGGGAAAATTCACGAAGGCGAAAATGTTCTTGTAGTGGAAGTGGACGACCGGCGCGCACCGGAACACGTCCCCGGTCCGGTCACGGATTTCTGGAATTACGGCGGATTGACACGCGATGTTTCGCTGGTGGAAGTCCCGGAAGCTTTCATCCAGGACGATTGGGTGCAACTGGAAAAAGATTCGCAGAATGTAATCGAAGGATGGGTGCAATTGAATGGCGCATCCGCACCGCAGCAGGTCACACTGGAAATTCCCGAAGCGGGCGTCGAGCAGCGGTTCACGACCGACGCCAAGGGCTACGCGGCTTTTCGTTTTTCCGCGAAACTCGCGCTGTGGTCGCCGGAAAATCCGAAATTGTATCTCGTCAAAATTTCCGCGGATGGCGATGCCTTGAGCGATTCCATCGGCTTTCGCAGCATCGAGGTGCGGGGATCGAAAATTATCTTGAATGGCAAGGCCATCGTGTTGCGCGGCGTGTCGATTCACGAGGAAGCTGCCTTCCGCGGCGGACGGGCTTTTTCGGAGGAGGACGACCAAATCCTGCTGCATTGGGCCAAAGAGCTTGGTTGCAATTTCGTGCGCCTCGCCCATTATCCGCACAACGAAAAAATGATTCGCCTGGCGGACAAAATGGGATTGCTGGTGTGGTCGGAAACTCCGGTGTATTGGGAGACGGCGTGGGGAAATCCCGCGACTCTTCAGAATGCGGAGCGGCAATTGCATGATTCGATCACGCGGGATCACAATCGCGCATCGGTAATTCTGTGGTCCGTTGCCAATGAAACTCCCGTGGAGCCCGCGCGGCTGGCGTTTCTGAAGGATTTGATCGCCGAGGCCCGCTCGCTCGATTCCACGCGGCTCATCACCGCGGCTTTGAATCATTATGGGCCGGTGAAACCCGGCGTATTCGCGCTCAGCGATCCGGTGGCGCAATTTCTGGATGTCGTGGGATTGAATGAATACATCGCCTGGTATGGGAACGCGCGCCCGGAGGATTGCGATCATATCGTGTGGGAACTGCCGAATGATAAACCGCTGATCATCAGCGAATTTGGCGGGGGAGCGCCTTTCGGCAAGCATGGAGACGCCGGCACGCGCTGGACGGAGGAATATCAGGCCAGCCTTTACACCCACCAAATCAACATGCTGAAACGCATTCCAACGTTTGCGGGAATGTCTCCCTGGGTGCTCATGGATTTTCATTCGCCGCGCCGGTTTTTATCGGGAGTGCAGGATTACCGCAATCGTAAGGGGCTTATCTCCGACCAGGGCGAACGCAAGGAAGCTTTCTACGTGCTGCAGAATTTTTATCGCAGCTTGCAGGAGACATCGAGTCAGCCGGCAAATTGAGGCTGGCGCGAGCCGCGCCTGCGACGCCGGAGATAGCGCAGCAGCGCCCACACGGCAAAAATCAGGACTATGAGGACCACAATAGCGAAGGTGATGAGCAGCCGAATCGAATTTTCCATCGTAAATATGCCGCGCACGCCGTAGAAGCCGTTAAAGCTGCGAACCACCGCGGGCAGCCCGAGCGCATCTTCCTTGTTCAACTGCAGCGCGTGCTCGTCCGGATGATATTGAGATTCCCATGGAAACAATTCCCCGGCGGAGTTCATTTCGATGTGCCCGCCCAGAATATAACTGACCGGGCGATTTTTTACGAAAGCCGCGATTCGATCCGCACTGGCGATATCCGCGCGAGTGTCGTCAATCAGCAGCCTCGCGGGCATCAGAAAATCGCCGCTGAACAACAATCCGGTATTGCGATCGTAAAACGTAACCTCCGTTTCGTTGTGCCCCGGCGTGGGAATCACATCGACGGTGCGGCCGCCGAGATCGAGTTGCGCGATCCCATTGGGCCAATCCGTGAATTTGTAATAGCGCCGGACGCTTTCGATATCGAATCCAACCACCTGAGCATTCGAAAACATTTTGAATTGCGCGTCGCCGGCGCGATGGTCGAGATGCCGATGAGTGTGAACGACCAGCAAAGGAAGTTTTTCGGGACCCTCTCCGGGCAGCAGATTCATCACCGTATCCGCCAGCGGCATCGCTTTGGGATCGGCAACGTCGCCGGTGTCGATCAGCAGCGCTTTCGTCGATCCCACCAGAAGGTACATGAAGGGCGCTTCGAAAGTGCTGCACAAATTCTCTCGAAGAATGAAAGTTTGGGAATTGTACGGATGGACTTGCAGGGGCGGCTGCGGATTTTTGGCGCAGTCCGGCGAGCCTTCGGTCCAATGCACGTCCATGGATCCCGGCGCAAGTTGAGCTAAAGCGGGCGGGGAAGCCAATGCCGCGGCGAGAGCCAGCAGAACGAAAATTGCAAGCCGTCGTGAAAGTCGATTGTGTGCAATGCGTTCCGTCTCGCGCGACGCGGTCATAACGCCTCCTTATACGTGGTCATTGTCGAATACGAATTGCGCAGCCGCAAGTAGGTTTCGCGGCTCCTGCCTGCGCGCCATTTGCTCCAGATGCTTGATTTGCGGGAACCTCAAAAACGAAGGAGGTTCTTCTCGCGTCGCTCGAAAACCCTTGAAAACCGTGCCCTTCCCGATGCCTTCAATTGCATTCCAATTTTACAACTTTTAGGGGGAAGTCTATCTAGGTCGTCCAAGTCAGGGTAAGTAAATCAAAATGCAGAGTCCGACGTATGGATCTTCTCCGGCTTGAATGAAGCGAGAGTACTTGAGGGAATCACCCAACTGTAACCTTCATATTTCATGCGCAATCTCTGGCGATAACCGGAAGAAACGATTAAGATGTGCGGGCACTTTCTTCCCATCGCAATTTCGCTCGACGCCCATTCGGTGTGAGGTATACGATCATGGCGAACACAAGTCCAATGCAAAATTCAGTCAACCCATCGCCGGCGGCAAACGGCCTGGCCCTCGCTCGTGTCACCATCGGCGCAATGTTAGTGTCGGTCTTCTTCGAAAATTTAGGGAAAGGTCTTTACACTCGTGCGGGCTACGCAGGCCTCATCCAATATTACATCAAGGCCGGGCACTCTCCGGCCGCGTGGAAGGCGGTAATGGGATTGGCCGCGAGTCACGCGGCGATGGCGGCTCCGATGCAGGCGGTGGCGGAAATCTCTCTCGGTATATTGCTCGTCGTCGGATTGCTGACGCGCCCGGTGGCCTTTGTGGCGTTTCTGTATCTCGCGAGTCTGTGGATGTCCGAGTGGGGCACGGCGTGGGTTTGGGAGTTGCTGGTTCCAGTGTTGGTATCGCTTTCGCTTGTGGTGGGGCGCGCCGGTCGAGCTTGGGGCGTGGATGCATTGCTCGCGCGGCGACGGCCGTTCTCCCCGTGGTGGTGATTTGAATCCGGGCCAAGCGCGAGTGTCGGTGATCATTCCGACGCGCAATGAAGCGCAGTCCATTGGCCGCGTCCTGTCTGATCTCCCCGCAGATATTGTCACCGAGGTCCTGGTTGTAGACAGCAAATCAACCGACGGAACTCCCGAAATCGCCTCGAAGATGGGAGCGCGAGTTCTCCACGAACCTCGCCGCGGATACGGTCGCGCTTGTTTGACCGGATTGGCCGCCGCAAGCGACCCTGACATTGTAGTGTTCCTCGATGGCGACTACAGCGATCGGCCACAGGAACTTCCGCTTCTCTTAAATCCGATCATCGAGGGACGCGCCGACATCTCACTCGGTTCACGTCTGGCCAAGCAAAGCTTTCCTGGTGCGTTGCCCTGGCACGCCGCGTTTGGCAACCGCCTCGCGGCCGCGTTGATCAGGCTTTTTTATGGTTTGAAGATTAGCGACCTCGGACCGTTCCGAGCCGTTCGAGCGGATGTCCTTCGCCGGCTTGAACTCCAGGAAAACACGTACGGATGGGCGGTCGAAATAATTCTAAAAGGCGCGCTCGGCGGATTCCGCATCATTGAGGTGCCGGTGAGCTACTATCCGCGCATCGGGAAATCAAAAATCAGCGGTACGCTGCGCGGAACCATCGGAGCGGCGTGGTTCATCCTCTACCTGATCGTGAGCTATTATTTTCGGCATCGAATGTCCGGAATCCCGCGGTCAGCGTAACACTTTGCACAGCCTACGATCATGGAATCCTGCAACGAAAATTCAACGCATTCGCCCAAGAGGGACTGCACGCTGGTGGTGATGGCAAAAGCGCCCAGGCCGGGCATGGTCAAGACGCGTCTGGCTCACAGCCTTCCCATAGATGCGGTCACGGAACTCTACCGGTGCCTTTTGGATGACACGCTGAGGCTCGCGCGGTCATTGGATACTGTGGACGTTGCCATCATGTGCCCCGGCTCAGATCTCGAGGAACTCACGCGGTTGGCGGGCGGAGAGGTAAGTATCGTGGCGCAGAAAGGAAGCGGCCTTGCGGCGGGTCTGACCTCCGTGTTTGCACACTTCGCGGCTCTTGGACGGCAACGCGTGGTTGCATTCAATAGCGACAGCCCGCACCTGCCGGCTTCGGTTCTCAGCAGCGCATTCGATGCGCTCACCAGGCACGACGTGATCGTTGGACCGACGCATGATGGCGGCTACTATCTCGTTGGGGCCAAGGCTTCCTATCCAGGGCTATTCGATGGCGACGGCATGGGCACGCAGAGCGCGCTCGAGGCTCTGCTGGCGCGCGCTCACGCATTGCAACTTTCGGTTGGCTTCACGGAACACTTCTACGATATCGACCTCGAAAGCGACTTAGCCCGACTGGCCGCAGAATTGCGGCTCGCTCCTGACAGGGCTCCACGAACGGCGGTCTGGCTGAAACAGTGGAGGCAGGAGCTGCATTTGCAGGCGGGCACGGGAGACTTGTGAAGTTCACGCCATCCCGCAGGTTGTACATGCTCGGCGCCGTGTTGCTTATCGCGCTGACGATATGCTCACGCAAGCTCGGCAGCAGAGGTGAACTTTCATTCATCATACCGATGTCCGTTGCCGGCATCGCGTACCTATTTGCGATTCGTGAGTTCTTCTCCGCGCCAAAATTCCCGCGCCGGGTTATTGTCGTCGGGCTCGTTTTGGCTGCCGTCTGGCATGTTCCATTTCTATTGACGCCGCCGGGTTCAGATGACGATGTTCATCGCTATGTTTGGGATGGCCGGGTGCAGCGGCTGGGATATAACCCTTACATTCTCGTTCCCAGCGATCCCGCGCTCCGCGGGTTGCACACGCCCGAGACTCGCACGCTGAACAATCCGGATGTACCGAGCCCCTATCCAGCGGTCGCTGAGATTTTCTTCCGCGGCGTGACAGCGATTCATGAATCCATTTTCGCGATGAAATTGGCATTCGTGTTTTGCGAGCTGGCAATTGTTTTCATTTTGCTGGATATCCTGCGAAGAAGCGGGCAAGGATCTCACTGGGTTCTCGCTTATGCCTGGAACCCGCTTCTAGCGGCGGAAGTGGCGGGCAGCGGTCACGTCGATATTCTCGGCGTGCTGCTGTTGTTGGTATCCGTGGCGGCGCTGGGACGTCGTTGGCGCGCGGTTGCGGCTCTGGCATTCGGGCTGGCGGTTGGGGTGAAATTTCTCCCGATTGTACTGCTGCCACTCTACTGGAGGCGTGTTCGCGTGCGCGATGGCTTGCTGGCGGCCATCGTGCTCGGACTTCTGTATATTCCATTTCTCAACCACGGGCGGATATCGATCGGGTCGCTCGGCACGTTTGTGCAGAGGTTCCGTTTCAATGATCCGCTGTTTGCAGCTCTGGAGCGATGGGCGGCTCCACAGCTGATCGTTGGTTTGGCAGTGCTCAGCGGATTGCTTACGGCAATCTGGATGCGAAGAAAGTCCGCGGAATTTTCGCCCGAGGCGTTTGCCTGGCCTATGGCAGCGTCGCTCTTTTGTGCACCAGTCGTGTATCCGTGGTACCTGCTCTGGCTGCTTCCGTTCTTGCGGTCGGCCTCGACCGTGCCCATCATCATCTGGACTGTGAGCATCATTCCCACTTACTACGTTTGGCATTTGCGCACGCTTGGCCGCGCATGGGTGGTTCCCGGCTGGATTCTGCTGCTGGAATTCGGATCGGTGGCAACGGCCGCAGCCATCCTCGGTATCCGGCGTCTCAGTCGCCCGGTGGCGGCGCCCAATTCGATGGACTAGATGCCCGTCGTGGATCTTGTCTGCGAGTATATGGGAATGACGAATCTCTTCACACGAGCGCACCGGAACACATTCGTCCGCGGAGTGCAGTATAATGCGCATGGCCGACCAGGCAAGGTATGTGAATACCCTGCTTGGGTGAACGGCGCGGTATCGAAGTGCGGCCCGTTACTCCCAAACCTTCAACAATCAACCGATATTTCACCAGTCCAATTCACTGAGGAGATAAATTCATGAAAGTTGCGAGCCGGGTAACATTGATCGCTCTGCTTGCCTTCGGATTGTTGACGCTTATCCCATCCTCCCGGGCGCAGAAGCGCCCGGCCATTGCTGACCAGATCGCCAAGGCCTATGGCCTCGATTCCTTTGGGCAAATCGAGGCCATCCGCTATACCTTCCACGCCGAATTTCCGGGCGTCAAACTTTCTGATTCGTGGGAGTGGGAACCCAAGACCGGCAAAGTCACCTACGAGGACAAAGATAAGTCGGGCAAGCCGGAGAAAGTTACGTATATGCGGTCCGAGCTCAGCAGCCAGCCTGCCAACGTAAAAGAACAAATTGATCCGAAATTCAACAACGACCAGTATTGGCTGGTTTTCCCCTTCCATGTCGTCTGGGACAGCAGCGCTGACGTTGAAGACATGGGCATGCATAAATTGCCGCTGGGAAAGGGTTCCGCCGAGCGGGTCCTGGTGAAATATCCTTCAGCGGGCGGCTACACGCCAGGGGACACTTGGGAACTATATGTGGGCCCCGACCACCGCGTTCAGCAACTCATCTACCATCGAGGCGGAAGCAATAAGCCGAGCATTGTCATCGCGACATGGACTGCCTACAAGAAGGCCGGTCCTCTGCTTATTTCGACGGACCACCGCGGGACAGCTGACGGTAAACCGCTGCGCGTCTACTTTTCAGACGTGTCCGTTAAGCTGACCGGGTCGGACGCCTGGATAGCCGCGAAATAAAATCGGACGAAGCCGCTCGGGCAAATGAATTCCGTTCCTACGCTTGAGTGTCCCTGGCAATCACCACGGTGGTGCAGGAACTGCTCAATTTGGGCAGATCGCGGGTGGCAGCCATGTGGACCTCGAGTCTGGGGCGTTCTCCGCGAATGATCGGACAATAGAAGTCGGGCTCGAGCAGTGCGTCTTGGATGCGTCGTCGTCCGGCGCAGCCGCCATGGCAGGTGTCTCGGAACTCGCAGGGCTGGCATGCATCGGGAAGCGCGCGCGCTTGTTTGAAAGGCGCGGAATCCAGAATGTCGAGCCCCATCGAGATCAGATCCGATAACGGCCCACCCGAACCTGGCCAATAAACGCAGGGCTTTGTCGTGCCGCGCGGCGTAACCCGTACGGTGCTTACGCCGCATCCTGCGCGGACCGGCGGGAGTCCTGCCATGGCTCGAACCAGCGGCTCGCCAATGGCGATTACGTCCGTTTCCGCGAAAAGGCGCCGGAAGCCCTCCCAATACTCTGCGTAAGACATTGCATAAATGTCCGACCGCACCGCTTGATACACATTCACACGCAGGGGAGCGCCAAACTGTTTTGCGACTCGCGCGACATCCGCCAGGCGCAGGTGGTTCGCCTTCATCATCACCGCGATAATGGTCACCGGCACGCCAAGCCTTACGCAACGTTCCGCTTGCCGGTGAATCAATTCCCAATTGCCGTTTCCGCGCTCCGCATCCTGTTCCGCTTGCGTCGGGTAATCGAGAGAAAATTCAACATCGTGAAAAGCGCGCAATTCGTCGTCTTTCAACACAGCAACGCTATGGCCGTTCGAAGTGATCGTAAGCTTGATGGACTTTGTGCGCAGGTACCCCAGAATCGCCTGAAAGTCTGGATGCATCCCATTCTCGCCGGTGCCCAGGTTCACCGAACGGATCGGCAGGCGTTCCATGACGGATTTCACCTGGTCGAGCGAGAGGCGATCCGTGCGGGTTGGGTCGCGATAGCAGAACGCGCAGGAAAGATTGCACTCATTGGTGAGCCCGAGCCCCAGCGCAATCGTGCGATCAGGCGAATTCGCGCTCGATGCGGCGCCCGACATCTGGAGAGGTATGCCCATCACGCGCCGCCCTCCGCGAGGGAACCCAAGCAACATGCCATGGAGTGTGTGTAACGGGAAACAGCGGCAAATTCCGGCCGGCTGCCCAGCTTCCGTTCCAGTTCAAAAATCCGCTCGTATTCTGCGCTGCGGGAAACCCGCGGAGGCAAGTAATCCGATAGGACTTTTACGCCCCGCTCCGCAATCGCCATCAGCGACGCATCAGCCAACAGGGTTCGCAATCTTTCTGGCGCAAAAAGCCGCACCCTTCCTCCATACAGCGATTCCTGTCCCCACTCGGAGGTGAGATTATTTTCCGCGGCAGCCAAATCGCCCAATTGGATGGCGGCCTTACATATTTCTCCTGCCTGGTTCCGCACCAGAATGGACAATATCGCCGATGAATCCCGCAAGATTCGAGCTGCGCAGCGCAATACCGCCCCAGGGTCGTCGCAAAATTCCAAAACATTGTGGCAAAGAATTACATCGAACGATCGAGTGCGGAATAGATTCGCAATCTCGGCAACGTCGCCGTGCTGCAGGATGACCTTGTCCGTAACCCCTGCTTCCCGGGCCGCGCGTTCCGCGATTTCGAGCATCGCTGGTGAGGAATCCAGCAGCGTGACGTGAATGCCGAGCCGCGCCAGTCGAACGCCAGCCGCTCCCGTCCCGCACCCAATATCGAGTGCGCGCAAAGGTGCTTCGCTCCCCAAGGGAAGAAAATCCCGCAGGTTGGCAAAGGCCAAATCGGAGCGCAACCGCCCCTCGGGCGTCTCGAGGTAGTCGGCATATTTGTTCGCGCCGCTCTGGAAGAGTTCACCATCGGTCTTGGCAGACATTTTTATTCGCCCTTAGGCGATAAGGGTACTCAAGTGAAGGTGGAAATCCAAGCTGGACGTTGTTGTGGACCGGCTATCGAAAACCGCGCCCGCCGGCCAGCCCCGAAAATTCGCGGCAACCATTCTTCTTACCCTCTTCGCACCCGCTTCTACTTGAAGATAAAACTCAACGGAAAAAATGGAACTCCCTTCGAAAGTGGCAACAGAAGTGGCAGTGATTCGTGAATCTGTTTGAGCTTTCACTCATTGGCGGGGAATTTTACTTACTATTGAGCGATCCTTTTCGAAACTTGACCGGCTTCTGCCCGATCCTTGATCGACACATGCTTCGGGGTTGGACCCTGGTTGACATGGCGGAGAGGGGGGGATTCGAACCCCCGACACCCTTTTGGGGTGTAACTGCTTAGCAGGCAGCCCTGTTCGGCCACTCCAGCACCTCTCCGCGGCAAAAACAAGCGGCCCTAGCGCGGCAGTCTGCGCCCAGTAGTATAGCATCAAGATTTTCCATGCGCCGCGCGTTTGCTGGCGCGCAGGAGGGGATCGAGCGCGGGGAATGACATGCGCATGCGGCGCGGAATTATTTCCGCAAGGGGATGGCGCGGAAGCGGATGAACAGCAGCACGCCCGCGGGGTGCGCGCCATAAATGGCGTCGAGCGAAGCAGGCGCGGTGTACGAAGTGAACTGGCCGCCGAAGGCCGTCGAGACGCGCGGAAGGAAATCGAATTCGCGGTCGTAACCGAAGGTGTAAGCCTGGACGCGCGCCAGGAAATGCTCCGCGAATCCAGTCGGCAGCGGATTTTCGCCGAAGCAGCAACAAATTCGTGCGATCCACATTTTCGATGCGCGTCCATGCGTAATTGCGATCTCGGAAACGCAACGTGCTTTCGGCGAGATAGCTGTTCAACACTTCGCCCCCGGGCAAAGCCAGATTGCGTCCCCAGAGAATCATCGAGGCCCAATTCCCGCGCGCGAAGCCGCGATTGTAGGAAACCGACGCGGTCGAACGCAGCGTGTCTTCCAGCGGAAATAATTCCTCGGGGCTTTTCAGCCGCGCGATAGAAAATTGCCCGCTCCAATTGCTGCTGGGATTGAGCGTCAAACGCGCGGACCAGGAATCCACCGCGCCGGAATCGAGGTCCCAGCGAAATTCATCCGGCTCGCGGCCGTGAAAGCCTGAAAATTCGACGCGCGCGATTTTGTAGGCCAGGCCCGCGGTAATCACGTCGTTTGAGATGTGTGTGGAGTCCTGCATGTGATGGCCGAGCGGCGCGAGCGGATCTTCGCTGGCGGTGGGGCGATGGGGAAAGCCTTCCGGTCCCATGGCCGGATCGCCCACCGGCGCGGCATACAAGGAAAGCAGCGTATTTTCGCCCAGGCGAACGTCATAAAGCGCCGCCAGCTCCATCAGGAAATTGTGCGGATGCTGGCCATCTACGATGGGATTGCCGTACGCGGTTTCACCCGTCTGAAAAAGCTCCGGGTATCGCTCTCCGGTGATGGTGGCCGGCTCGAGGCTGAACATGGCGCGCGCCGTGAACGTGCCGGGGCCGAGCTTGCGCTGGGCCATGGGCATCAGCCAACTGGTGCTGAAAATTTTGTCCGAACCGCGCTGGCCGGATTGCTGCGTGGCATTCAGAAACGCCGTGCCGTGAAACATGAGCGACCACGCGCCTCGATGGGTCATCAACATTTCTTGCGGAGTTGAATTCGGCACCGCGCTGGTGCCCGCGGTTGCATGGCTCAGGATTTCGTCGAGAAATGCGGGAGTTCTTGCGCCTGACATGCTCATGGGGATCATTTGCATCGATGGGAGCTCTTCACCCGATGTGGCAACCGCGGGGCAGCACAACGTAAGGTGACAAGTCGGGCGCGCCGCGCGGGCTGCAAAAACGGGCGCGGCGAAAAGAGCGGCGCCGAGAAGCAGCGAAATAATTCGCCGGATGGTTTGGAGTGGGGTCACAGCAACATCATAGCGCGGGATGCGCCTCCGCGGGGATTCTGCGAAATGTTCTGTTCAACAATTAAATGTGAAATTCTGGAGCGGACGTGCTAGGTCGGCGGTTTGATAGGCGGATCGGCGGCGGTTGCGTCGCGATTCTGAGTGGTGGAACGAAAGATAGTGGATTGGTCGGTGTAATAATTCACATAACCTGCCGTCTTCGAGCGGGAAGTGAGCGAGTAAGTTGTGAATTCGGCCGTCCGCTCCGGCAAGCCCGGGGACATATCGCAAAGAATAGCGCGCGGAATGCGCTTTCTTGGCGGCCACGATGGCCGTATCGCCCAAAGAGGATATGGAAGCAGGATACGTGCCGTTGGCGGAATCGTATGCGGCGAGGCCGGTCTGCACGGAGGCCAGCGCGTCGCGCACAATCACTTCCGCTTCATCCTGACGGCCCGAGAAATGCCAGGGAATCACGAACCACGCGAGCGCCCACAGTCCGAGAAGGATGATCCCCGCAGCCATGAAATATTTCGTGCTGTCGGTTTCCTTGTCGGTGATGCCGGGGGTTTCGCTTTCGCCGGGAGAAAAGCTCGCGCCGCAATGCGGGCAATCCTCGGCCTCGCGTCCGATGGGTTCGTCGCATTCAGGGCAAGTGCGCATCCGCACATGATGGTAGGGTCGTGCGATGATGAAGTCAAATTGGCGCCGGCGGGGGACAACCCGCGAAGGCGTTTTCTGTATCCATTGAAGTAAACCGGGAGCCGTGGGAGTTCCTCGATCGTGGCACCGGCCCGATTAGGAGTGGCAAGATCAGCGCGATTGGTGTCTAACATACGTGTCAGCGGTCTTCAAAGCCTTCAAGGAGAAATCCATGCACATGCGAACGGCGCGAAATGTGATCACGGGAATCCCGCTTCTGGCCGCTTTGCTGATTCTGGCCGCGGGAAGTTTTACGACGATGCAGGCCGGGCCCGCCGGTAAGGATCAGACTGCCGAAAAAAACGACACGGCCAAGGCGGCGGCAGAATCGACCACGGAAAGGGATCGCGTGGACCTGGCGGTGACGGTCTACAACTCGAATTTGGCGCTGGTGCGCGATGTCCGGCAGATTCGTCTGCCCGCCGGAGAATTTCCCCTGAAGTTCGAGGACGTGGCAGCGACCATCAATCCCGCCACGGTGCATTTTCGTTCGCTGACGGACGCCGCGAAATTGAACGTCATCGAGCAGGACTATGAATACGACTTATTGGACCCGCAGAAGCTGCTGCAGAAATACGTGGGGCGCGAAGTGATCCTGGTGCGCGCGGAGAAGGATGCGGGATCAACGAAATGGACGGAAACGAAAGCGACATTGCTCGCGGATAATAATGGCCCGGTGTGGAAGATCGGAGACGAAATCGTCACGGGAATGGGCGCGGATTCCTACCGCTTTCCGGAACTCCCCGGGAATCTGTACAGCCGCCCGACGTTGATATGGACTCTCGACAATCGCGGAGCGGCGGCGCAGCGCGTGGAAGCGTCGTATCTGGCGAGCGATTTGAGTTGGACCGCGGATTACGTTTTGACGGTCGGGCGCGATGAAAAAGCAGCGGACCTCGACGGATGGGTCACCCTGGTGAATCACAGCGGGGTGGCATTCGACAATGCGCGGTTGCAGTTGGTGGCTGGAGAAATTCATCAGGTGCAACCGATGATGATGAAGGCCATGAGCGCGGAAATGGCGGTGGCGCAGCCGGCGGCCGCGCCCTTTCAGCAGGAAAATTTCTCGGAATATCATCTGTATTCGCTCGAACGGCGAACCTCGATCCAGAACAACGAATCAAAGCAAATCAGCCTGCTGACGGCCAGCAGCGTTCCGGTCGAGAAATATCTGATGGTCGAAGGCCAGCCGTATTATTACCGCACCGCGTCGGGGCTGGGCAATTCCATCCCCGAGCCTGTGAAGGTGTATTTCCGTTTTCAGAATGATGCGAAGAGCAGTCTGGGCATGCCGTTGCCGGCGGGAACCGTGCGCGTGTATCAGGCGGACAGCAAGGGGAGCGAGCAATTCGTGGGAGAAGACCGTATTCAGCACACGCCCAAGGACGAGACGGTGAAAATTTACGTGGGCAACGCTTTTGACGTGGTGTGCGAACGCAAGCAGATGGACTACAAAAAAATCGCGAGCAACGTCTACGAGATGGAATACGCCATCACCCTGCGCAATCACAAGGACGGACCGGTGACGGTGGAGGTGCGCGAGCCGGTGGGCGGAGACTGGGACGTGGTGAGTTCGAATTTCAAATACACAAAGCTTGATGCCACGACCATCGGATTTCAAATTCCCGTGGAGAAGGACGGCGCCGCCACGCTCGATTATCGCGTGCGCGTGAAGTGGTAGGAGTCCGGCGGCCTGACCGGGATCAACGCGCGCAGCATTCGCGATTATCGATTAAGTCGAGTTCCCGAGCGAAGTGCGGGTTGGTGGGGAAGGCGTCCTTGAGTTCGACGAGCAGCACGCGCGCTTTGGTCGGCTGATGCTCCCGTTCATAGGCCAGGGCCAGCAGAATTTTCGCGAACGGCTTGAAATAATGCGCGTGATAAGCGGCGATTTCCTCCTGATGCATGCCGAGTTCCTTGTCGCCGTGAATGCCTCCAAACCATAGGAACGCTCGTTTGTATCCCGGCAGGCACCCGATGATGTAATGTCCGGCGCCCAGCGCCACGTAAGCGTCCTGGGCATTGGGGTCGATGGCCAGAAGCGAGGTCGCTTCGGCTTCCGCCTGCTTGGTGAGCGAGACCGCGGCGATCTGCTTTTTCTCGATCAATGCGTCGTAATCGGATTCCATGCCGTCGGTCATGGTCAGAACCAGCATGGCGTTGGTATCCTGCGCGTCGGAGCGCAGGATTTTACGCGCGTGCTCGCGGGCTTTGTTATTGGCATCCTCGAATTTCTGGTTGCGGTTTTCCTCCGGCGAGCCGTCCACGCCCTTCAGAAATTTCGAGTCATCCACGAAAAAAGCGGAGGTGAAAACCCCCTTGGCGTTGAATTGCTCGAAAAGATAGCTGGCCGCTTCGGCGGCTTTGCCCATGGGGTCGTCGGGGGCCAGGTTCTGATAAGCGACGAATTCCTCGCGCGCGCTCTGAAAATCGAGTTGGTAAAGGTTGTGGAATCCGGTATCGAGGAGCGCGGTCGAAGGTTTCGAAGTCATCTCCGGAACCTGTTGCGGAGCGGGAGCCGGAACCGGGGCTTCGTCCTGCGCCGCGCAAAATTGCACGCATAGCAAGCCTGCGGCAGTCAGAGCCGCGGCGGTAAGACGGCGAAATCGAATGCCCCCTCGAGATCTCATGAAATTTCGCGATTCCTGAACAAGCACACGGCGCGGCGGGATGGCCGCGCTCTTACGTTTGATTATATTCGAGCCTGCGCCGTTGCCTCTACAAATTGTTCAAAAGGAACTGGGTCATGCGCTCAAACAGCAAATCTCGGGCGGGAGCGTCGGAAATGCCGTGGCCCCGTCCCGGAAAAAGCAGCAGGTCCGTCGGATACTTTCCGTTGTCAATCAACTCATTCAACATTTCGGCGGTGTTGGCGAAGTGCACGTTGTCGTCGCCGGTGGCATGAATCAGCAGCAGTTTGTCTTTCAAGTTGGCGGCCTGATTGACGGGCGAGGATTTCTTGTATCCTTCGGGATTGTCCTGCGGACGGCCCATGTAGCGTTCCGTATAAATGGTGTCGTAAAGGTGCCAGTCGGTGACCGGCGCGACGGAAACGCCGGCTTTGAAAACTCCCGGCGCGTTCAGAAGGGAATAGAGAGTCATGTATCCGCCGTAGCTCCAGCCCCAAATGCCGATGCGCGAAGAGTCAACGTAGGGCAGCGATTTTAAATATGCCACGCCGCTCAGCTGATCCTCGAGTTCCACTTTTCCAAAATGGTGGAAGATGGGCGTCTCGAAGGCATGGCCGCGGTCGTAGGAGCCGCGATTGTCCAATTGAAAAATGATGTAGCCCTTTTCAGCCATCATCTCGTGCCATAGCAGTTCGAAGCCGCCCCAGCGGTTGACCACTTCATGCGCGCGCGGCCCGCCATACACATAAATGAGCACGGGATATTTTTTCGCGGGGTCGAAATCGGGAGGCTTGATCATCATGGCGCAGAGTTTTGTACCGTCGTCCGCGGTTACATTGAGGAATTCAACGGGAGAAAGATGGTAATCGGCAAGTTCCGCGACATGATTTTCGTCAATGGTGGCGACGCGCGAGCCGTCCATGCGGTCCAGGTCCTGCCGCGGGGGAGTCATGGAATTCGAATAGACGTCCACAAACGCCGAATCATCGGGCGCAATGCTCACGCCATGATTTCCGGGATCTTTGGTCATGCGCGTGACGGATTTGTTACTGAGCGAGAGACGGTACAGTTGGCTGTCGTGGACGTCGTCCTTATTGGATGAAAAATAAATGTAACCGTGCGCTTCATCCACCGCGGCCTGGCTCGTAGCTCCGGGGCCGAAGGTGCCGCCTCCGATGACTCCCCAGTCTCCGGTATCCAGTGGCTTGAGGAGCTTGCCGGAAACGTCATAGAGATAATAATGGCGGTATCCGGTGCGTTCGCTGGACCACAGGAAGCGGCGATTGTCCGAGAAAAAATAGAGGTCGTCACTGATGTTGATCCAGTGCGGGTCCGTATCGGTGAGGATGGTTTGCGAGTCTCCGTCGGAAGCGCTGCAGAAAAGAAGGTCGAGGCGGTTTTGCGCGCGGTTCAGGCGCTCGACGGCCACGCGACTGCTGTCGTGCAGCCAAACCACGCGCGGAAGGTACACATCGGTTTCCGCTCCGGTGTCCATCCATGTCGTTTCGCCGCCGGTCACCGCGACTACTCCCACGTGCACAATCGGATTCGTTTCTCCCGCTTGCGGATAGCGCGTGTACTCCATCGCGCCGGTCGGCGAACTCATGTCCATGATGGGATAACGCGTCACTTTGCGCTCATCCATCTGGTAATAAGCGATTTTCGAGGAATCCGGCGACCACCAGTAAGCCGTCCGCGCATCGAGTTCTTCCGGGTATACCCAATCGAGTTTGCCCTTGAGGATTTCCTCGCTTCCGCCGGTGGTCAGCGCAGTGACCGCGGCGCTTGCGACGTTCACCACCGCGAGATTCGAATCGCGCACAAAACTGACCAATTTCCCGTCCGGCGAAAATTTCGGATCTTCCAGATCGCTGGGTCCGGAAACCAAATCGCGGGAGGACATGGTTTTCAGGTCGAGAAGCACCAAATTGCTGCTGCCGATGAATAGCAGGGAATCGCCGCCGGGCGCCCACATGTAATTTTCCGCCTGGGCGCGCCCCAGGCCCGTGGATTGTATTGCCGAGGATTTGCGCGGCTGCATCACTTCTTTCATCACTGCGGCGCTCACCAGGATCTTTCGTTCGCCGGAGGAGGCGTCCATGGTCCACATCTCGGTTCCATCGCCGCTGTGTTGGAGGTAGGAAATCTGCTTGCTGCCCGGAACCCACTCGATGCCGCGCGTCAGATGCCCACTTAAGGAGGGAGAACTGAAGAGGCGCTCGATGGTGAGCGTTTTTCCGGCTTCTTGCGCTTTTGCGGGAGCATGGCCCGGGGCCGGAGTGGCGTAGAGGGCCGCGCCAAATGGCGCGCAGAGCGCAAACACGCAAATCAATATGAGGCGGGAAAAGCGATGCATGAATACCTCCTCAGAAAACACGACATTCTATACCGAGAAGAGGAGATGCGGAATGGCCGGAGTTATCCCGCGAATTGCGAGGATTCCTGCTTCGGAGCCTGGTTCACAACCGCGTGCCTCCGGCGGTGCAGCAGGAAAGCGCCGATGGTGACGGCCAACGCCAAAGCCAGAAGCGATCCGTCGCGCAAAAGCGTTTTTTTGCCCAGTTGTTCGCCGGGGCCAAAACAGCCGCAATTGATTTCCAGCCCCATGGCATAAGTGCGCACCATGACGGTGAAAAAGCCGCCCAACAGGAGCGAGGTGAGCAGCGATGAATAGCGCAGGAAAATTCCGCTCAGCAACCATAGACCCAGGCCCAGCTCGAAAAACGGAAGGAGATGCGCGGCCGGACTCACCACTGATGGCGGAAGCAACTGGTAGGAATCCACCTGCATGGCAAACATGGAAAGCGATGTGCGCACCGATCCCACCGACCATGGCATGGCGGCTTGCGGCTTCAACTTCGCATAGGCCGCAAAAAGGAAAATTGCGGCCAGCGCCAGCCGCCCGATCAGCAGGAGAATTTTTCCGGTCCCTGATTGCTTTGCGGTGTCCATGGATTCGGAGATTCCGCTACTGCTTCAGGAGTGAATCGAAGAATTGCCTCATTACGCTCCAAGAAACCACGCCCGAGGCAGCCGGAAATTTCTGGCCTTTGTAATAAATGACGAACGTGGGAGTGGCCTGCACGGGAATCTGTTTGCCCAGGGCAACGTCGGAATTGATCCAGGCGTCCACGGGGCATCCGGAAACCGCCTCCGGACCGCAATTCGCCATGATTTTCTCGACGCGTTTGAAATCGGCGGGCGACATCACACTGGAAATATATTTGTCGATCTTTCCATCCACCGCCCAGGAGTTCTGATTGTCGAAGAGCGAAGCGTCAACGGCTTCGAATTGCCCGATTTCAGCCGCGGCATTGGCCCAGCGCGCGGCCTGATGCGAATAGGCGTGCATGGGAAGCGGAAAATCGCGGTGCACCAGATACACTTTGCCGGCGGCGACATAATCGTTGGTCATGGGGCGCAGTGTCTGCTCGAAAAAATTTCCGCACGAAGGGCATTGATAATCGCTGAATACCTCCATGCGAATGGGCGCGTCCTTCGAGCCGTAGGCCTTCACCGGCGGCGCCAGCTCGGAGGTGGAAACGGCCTTAGTGCGCGCGTGCGTCGTCGAGTGGTGCTGCGCGAAATTGACGCCGGGGAAAGCGGCGGCGAGAATGATGATGGTGATGCCGGCTAGAATCCATTTGAAAGTATTGTGGATTGCGGACTTCTCGGGTTTCAATATCCCCTCCCTGCCTTGCGGATGAATGCCAGCGCAATATTGTAGCGCGAAATATGCGCGCAACGAGCGCGGGAATCGCCTCTGCGTTCCAGGCATCAAGGAAGCTGCTTCGGAATGGCCCAGGCGGAAGGTAGGATGCGCAGCCGAAAGGCAATGGTTTGATGGAGAGGAGGAATTGGATGGGAAAGGGAAGGAAAGGAGGATTTGTGCTGGATGTGGGGAGAAACGCGTGAATATAGATATAAGTATATTATTTACATCAATATACAAGCAATCAACAAACTTGACAATGTAACACTCAATGTGTATTATACCTTCGGATTCGTCCTTCTCTTACTAGACGGTACGAAACATTCGCGACAGGAGCACATTCCATGAGCAAGATTATCGGAATTGACCTGGGCACGACCAATTCGGTGGTGGCCGTGATGCAGGGCGGCGAGCCGACGGTGATTCCCAATCAGGAAGGCGCGCGCACCACGCCCTCCGTGGTGGCGCATTACCAAGAGCGGGGAGCGGCTGGTTGGCCAGGTGGCCAAGCGCCAAGCGATTACCAACCCCGAAAACACGGTGTATTCCATCAAGCGCTTCATGGGCCGCCGCTATGATGAAGTCCAGGAAGAAGCCAAGCGGGTGCCGTACAAAGTTGTCAGCGGACCGCATGACGACGCGCGCGTGGAAATTTCCGGCAAGACTTACAGCCCGCCGGAAGTCTCCGCCATGATTCTTCAAAAGCTGAAGACCGCCGCCGAAGATTTTCTCGGCGAAAAGGTGACCAAGGCGGTGATCACCGTTCCGGCTTATTTCAACGACAGCCAGCGGCAAGCCACCAAGCAAGCCGGCGAAATCGCCGGACTGGAAGTGCTGCGCATCATCAATGAGCCGACCGCCGCGGCGCTGGCCTACGGCCTGGACAAGAAAAAGGACGAAACCATCGCCGTGTACGACCTGGGCGGCGGCACGTTCGATATTTCCATTCTGGAAGTGGGCGAAGGCGTGGTGGAAGTGAAATCCACCAACGGCGATACGCACCTGGGCGGCGACGACATCGACCAGCACATCGTCGACTGGATGGTCGGCGGAATTCAAGAAAGAGCAGGGCATCGATGTGAGCAAGGACCGCATGGCCATCCAGCGTCTGAAGGAAGCCGCGGAAAAGGCCAAGATCGAGCTTTCGCAACTGCATGGAGACGGAAATCAATCTGCCTTTCGTCACGGCCGATGCATCCGGGCCGAAGCACCTGCAACTCAAGCTGACGCGCGCCAAGCTCGAACAATTGATGGAAGACCTGCTGCAGCGCACTGTCGGGCCGGTGAAGCAGGCACTTGAGCGACGCCGGCTTCACGCCGGACAAAATCGACGAAGTGGTTCTGGTCGGCGGCTCGACGCGCATTCCGCGCGTTGTGCGACATCGTAAAGGACCTGTTCGGCGGCAAGGAACCGCACAAGGGCGTCAACCCCGATGAAGTGGTGGCGGTGGGCGCGGCGATTCAGGGCGGCGTGCTGGGCGGCGAAGTGAAGGACATCCTGCTGCTGGACGTGACTCCGCTTTCGCTGGGCGTGGAAACGCTGGGCGGCGTGATGACCGTGCTGATCCCGCGCAACACCACGATTCCGACGCGCAAGTCGGAAGTGTTTTCGACCGCCGCGGACAACCAGCCGTCGGTGGAAATCCATGTGCTGCAGGGCGAGCGCAAGATGGCGCAGCGGACAACCGCATCGCTCGGCAAATTCCATCTGATGGGCATTCCCGCCGGCGCCGCGCGGCATGCCGCAAGTCGAAGTCACATTCGACATCGACGCCAACGGCATCCTGAACGTCTCGGCAAAAGACCATGCGACGAACAAGGAGCAGAAGATCACCATCACCGCTTCCACCGGCTTGAGCAAGGAAGAGGCCGAGCGCATGAAGAAGGAAGCCGATACTCACGCTTCCGAAGACAAAGCGCGGCTCTCCGAAGTCGAAGCGCGCAACCGCCTGGACGGGTTGGTTTACGCGACGGAAAAGCTGATCAAAGAAAACCGCGAGAAGATTGGCGACGGGGAAGTGAAAGCCGCCGAGGATGCCATCGAGGAAGCGCGGAAAGCGCTCGCCGAGGGCGGACTCGAAAAGCTGAATGCGGCGGCCGAAGCGATGACCAAAGCTTCGCACGCCATTGCCGAAACCATGTATAAGGCGCAGCAAAGCGCGGGCGGATCGGCCAATGCCGCCGGGGCAGCGGGCGGAGCCGCACCTGGCGACGGTCAATCTTCCTCCGGCGGGCAAGGCGACGTGGTGGACGCCGAGTTCGTCGACGTGGACGATTCAAAGAAACCGAACTAAGACGAATGCGTGTGCGGCGGGGGCGGGCGATGAGTCCGTCCCTGTTTGCAAGCGCGAATAAATTTTCACGGTAACTTTTGCATTCAAAAAATGGCTTCGACACCCAAACAGGATTATTACGAACTTCTGGGAGTGTCACGCAAGGCGCCGGTGAAGGAAATCCGCGCCGCCTACCGCAAACTCGCGCGCAAATACCATCCCGACCTGAATCCGGGAGACAAATCCGCGGAAGAAAAATTCAAGCAAATTCAGGAAGCCTACGAAGTCCTCTCTGATACCAAAAAGCGACAGATGTACGATCAATTCGGCTTCAACGTTCCGGGCGCGGCAGGCGCGCCGCCTCCGGGCTCAGGGTACGGCGGAGCTTCGCCACAGGACGTTCATTTCGATTTTGACGGTTTCGATTTTGGCGGGGCCGGGCAAGGTGAGTCGGCCGGCGGAACGAGTTTCCGCGACCTTTTCAGCCAGTTTTTTCGCGGGGCCAGCGCGGCGCAAACCAGACAGGAACAGGAAGCGGGCAGCGACCTCGAATTTCAAATTGACATCACTTTTGCCGAAGCGATGCACGGCACCGTGAAAAAGCTGAGTATTACGCGACTGGATGTGTGCAACGTGTGCCACGGGAGCGGGGCCGAGCCCGGCAACGACAAGACTTGTCCCACCTGCCACGGCTCGGGTCAAGTGACGCAGGTGAGCGGGAAAATGCGATTTCAAATCACCTGCTCGAGATGCGGCGGCACGGGAAAACTGCGCACCATTTGCCGCAACTGCGGTGGCGAGGGACGCGTGGCCCGCATGGATACCCTTGATGTGCGAATTCCTCCGGGAGCGCAGACGGGTTCGCGCGTGCGCGTGGCGGGCCGAGGAAACGCGGGAGAACGCGGCGGGCCGCCGGGAGATCTCTACATCATCACCAAAGTCGGGCCGCATCCGTTTTTTGAGCGCCGCGGCGACGATTTGTACACGGTAGTTCCGGTAACCGTGAGTGAAGCCTCGCTCGGCGCCAAGGTGGAAGTTCCCACGATTGACGGCCGTTCCCAAGTGCGCATTCCACCAGGCACCAACAGCGGGAAAAAACTCCGCCTGCGCGAAAAGGGCGCGCCTTCGGTGCGCCATCCGGGAAAACGCGGCGATCAAATCGTCGAAGTGCAGGTGGTGGTGCCCAAGCCGGAAGACGAGCGCGTGCGCAACTTGCTGAAGGAACTCGCGAAAATCGATCCGGAAGACCCGCGCCACGAGATTTTCGCGCGCGCCGCGGTCTAACCGCGGCAAGATCGGGCAAAAGGAGAAGCGCCATGGCCGCGCGGCCGAGAAAAAAAGCGAAAGCGGGCTACATGATCAGCGCCGTCGCGGAGATTTACAAACTCCATCCGCAGACGCTGCGGCTGTATGAGCGCGCCGGCCTGCTGACTCCTTCGCGGTCACAGGGCAACACACGGCTATACACCGATGCGGACCTCGAACGCCTGGAAGTGATCCTGAATCTGACCCGCGAACTCGGCGTAAACCTGGCGGGCATCGAAATCATTCTCAACATGCGCGACAAAATGTCGCAAATGCAGCTGCAGATGGAATCTTTCATCCAATTCGTGCGCGGAGAAATGGCGCGGAGCTTCACTTCCGCGGACGACCGCAAAATACGCAATGCCATCGTGCGCGCCGCTCCGCGCCAAGCCATCCGCGTCCACAAATAACGAACCTCACATATTCCACCGCAGTGCCGGGCAAGTGCGTGCTTCTCTTCCGGGATCCTTCGAAATGGCGTGAAGCGGCGCCGTCACCCAATTTCCACAGCAAGCGAGATATGCACAGGCGCAAGCCCGCTTGCGCTCGATGCGCGGGGCGCTTATGCTTTCCTTATGGCGCGTGCGGATTGCCCTCAGTGTGAAGGCAGCGGCTGGAAAGTAGTCGAGCGGACCACGCAAGGCGCGCAGGCGCTGGCTTCTCCGGAAACCGCGCGGCCCGGCGCGGCCGCGGGTGAACCCAAAATGGTCTGGGCGGTGCCGTGCGATTGCACCGTGGGCGACCGCGCGGAACGTGCGCTGCAACGCGCGCGCGTCCCGGAACGCTACCGCCATTGTGATTTCGAAAATTACGAAGTAGACAACGACATCGAAAAAGCTCCCCGCGAGCAATTGGAAGCCTGGAACCGCAGCCTGGCGCAAGCCAAACTCGTGGTGCAAGGTTTCGCGGCGGAATTTCCGGTCGGCTCGGAGCACGGTCTTTTGTTGATGGGGCCGTGCGGAGTGGGCAAGACGCACCTGGCGGTTTCCGCGCTCAAGGAAATCATTCTCCGCGGCCATTCCGGGCTTTTTTACGATTATCGCGAGATGCTGAAGGAAATTCAGGACAGCTACAACTCCGAAAGCGAAGCCACGGAGATGGGCGTGCTCGAGCCGGTGCTCAAGACGGAAATTCTGGTGCTCGACGACGTGGGGTCCAGCAAGCCATCGCTTTGGGCGCTCGAAACCGTGGGGCACGTCCTGAATTCGCGGTACAACGAAAAGCGCGTCACCCTGTTGACCACCAATTTTCTCGATTCCGACGGCGTCGCCACAAGTTCCTTGGCAGCGCCTGCGCGCTCCGCCGGTTTGCGTGCGCCGTTGCTGGAAGATTCGCTCACCGACCGTGTGGGACGCCGCATCCGTTCCCGGCTCTACGAAATGTGCCGCACCATCGAGATTTCCGCGCCGGATTACCGCAAAGAAATTCGTCATGCGGGACATTTTCGCGCCTGAAACGCCCCGGGATTCCTGCCAGCCGCTTTCACCAGCGCCGCGCGGGCCGATTATCGAAAAACTCCATCAATCGTTTGACCCCGTCGCCGGTGCCAGCTAGGATGGTTCGCTATGGCTAGTTCCGTGGTCACCGATATGCGCAAGTACCCGCGAGCCCGTCTGCAACTCGGGGCGCGCGTTCGCTGGCGCAGCCCGCTGGGAATGCGCCTGGAATCCACGCAAACCGTGGATATGTCGCGCGGAGGAATTCTGCTGGACCGTGCGGAGCGCTGCGATGTGGACGCGCATGTCTGGGTCGTCTGCCCGTTCGATTCCGCCTCGGCCACCATACAGCCCGAAACTCCGGCTCGCGTAGTACGCGTGGAGGATTTGCCCGCTGGAAATTATCGAGTAGCACTGCGACTGGAGCCGCCCGACCGTGGAGGGCCGCGCGATGCCGCCATGGAACGCCGCCGGAGTTCGCGGGTTCCCTTCGCTGTCCCGATTTTTGTGCGGCCCATGGGCGCTCCCTGGCCCGAAGAATCGATGACCCATGATATTTCGCGCAGCGGAGCGCGTTTTACGACCGCGCGCATTTTCGCGCCTGGCGATTCCATGCTGGCAAAAGTTCCCTGGGGGGAATGGGCGAATTGTGGCGAGATTGCGGGTCGCGTGGTGCGCGTGGAATCGCATCGCGATCTGCCAGGCCCTGCGCCTTTGGCCGATCCGCGTTCCGGCAACAGCGCACTCCTCGCCAGCGTAGCCGTCGAATGGAATCCACGCGCGAAGCGTTGACGCGCGCACCGCAATCGTCATGTCTGAAGTTTTCCATCGCAAATTTTTCCTTACAGGACCCGCGGGACCCCTCGAAGCTCTGCTTTGGACGCAACCTCCTGATGTAGCGTCGCGCCTGGCGGCGCTCGTCTGCCATCCACACCCGTTGTTCGGCGGCACGATGCACAACAAAGTGGTGTACCAGGCGGCCAAGGCGCTGCATCGGTTCGGAATTCCCGTCCTGCGATTCAATTTTCGCGGTGCGGGATCGAGCGCGGGTATTCATGACCGCGGACAGGGCGAGCAGGAAGACGTGAGCGCGGCCATCGATTTTCTGGCGCACGAATTTCCCGGCGTGCCGGTGCTTCTCGCAGGATTTAGTTTTGGAGCATGGGTGGGACTGCGCGTGGGCTGCCGCGATGCGCGCGTCGCGGAATTAATCGGCTTGGGTATTCCCGTGGATGGCTCGGACTTGACCTATCTTCGCGAGTGCACCAAGCCCAAGCTTTTCGTGCAGGGCGGGAATGATCAATTCGGTTCGCGAGCCAATGTGCAGGCGTTGTTTGATACCCTGCCGGCGCCCAAACGCCTGGTCTTTGTCGAAGGCGTCGAACATTTTTTCGCGGGCAAGCTCGGCGAAGTCCAGACGGCCATCGATTCGTGGTTGAGCGAACGCCACCCGCCCGTTGTTCACCCGCCGCAGGATTAGCTCTTGCGTTCGAATAATTTCAAAAATTGATCGCGCGGTGCGGGTTCCACGCCCACCAGCGATTGATTGGCATGGACGTGCTTGACCTGGCTCATGCCCGCCAGCGCCGTGGTGAGACCCGGAACGGACCTGGCGAATTGCAGGGCGCGAGCCGAATCCGTCGATTGTCCCAAGGCATCGGAGATATAGGGCGGAAGATTTTTCGTGAGCTGGCCCTGCAGCAGCGAAGCGCTGGAGATGACCGTGATACCCAAAGCGCGCGCCGCCTGCACCATGGCCATGGTCTTGCCTTCCACGATTTGATTGGGGCGCACCAGCGCCTCGGGCATGGCCAAATTGAACGGCAACTGCACGAAGCGGAAATGGTGCTGCGCGCCTCCCGCTTCTTGCGCCAGGGCGGCCATGGCTCCCAGCGAAAGATAGCCTTTGGCCTGGGGATCTTCGCGGAAAGCATTCCACGTTGCCAGTCCGTACGCGCCGATTTTTCCCGCGGCCACGGCGGATTCAAGAAACTTGAATGCTTCCCGCATGCGGCGCTCAAATTCCTCCGCAGGTATCTCACCGAGCTGCGTTTCCGGATTGTGCAGGTAAAAAACGTCGACGGAGGCCACGCCCAGGTTGCCGAGACTGCGTTCGAGTTGATCGGCCAGATAAGTCGGCGTCAGGCAATGGCACCCGGCCGCGACGTCCTCGACGTGAAAAATTCCGCGATCGATAAATTCCCGTTGAAAATAATCGTTGGCGTCCGCGGGCATGCTTCCGTCCGGAGTAAGGAAGCCGGCCTTGGTGCACAGCACGATCTCATCGCGATAATATCCGCCGGCAAAAAGCTCGCGCAGGGCCGCGCCAATCGAGCGTTCGCTGCGCTGCAAGCGATAATTGATGGCCGTATCGATGACGTTGAAGCCGCCTTCGATCGCGGCAATCACGGCGTCGGTGTACGCGCCGTCGGTCGCCTCGTCCGCTTCGCCCAGATAAGTTCCGATGCCAATCGATGAAAGAACCAGCCCGCCGGGTATTTCACGGAAATGCCCCGCGGCGGAGCGCCCCTGAAAACGCGCGGCGTAGCGCAGCGTTCCTTGCGGAGTGGCCAGGCCGGGAAATCGCGCTGGATCGGCGGGTCGGGAAGAGGGCACTGCGTCCTCGCTTTCGGGCGAATCGTTGCGTTGGCGCGAAAAGTATAGCAGACAGCGGAAAGGCTCCCGGAATTATCTCGACGGGTTGAAAACGAATCTGCCGGCCAGCGCGCACGGGTTGCGCAGTTAATCCGTGATGCGTGTGGTCATTTCCTGGGCGGGCTCGCCGCCCGTCATGCCTTGTTGGATGATCAACTGTCGCGCTTCCACGCGTATCTTCGGCAATTGCCGGAAGAAAACGGCGCCTCCGATGACCGCTCCCACGCCTCCCAGCGCCACGGTCCATTGCGCGCCGATGCGATCGGCCAGCGCGCCGGAAAGCAGCGCTCCCAGCGGAGCCATGCCCATGAACATCATGGAGTAGACGGCCATGGTGCGGCCTCGCAAGCGATCGGGAACCATGGCCTGAATCAGCGTGTTGGAGGAAGCCATCTGCAGCATCATCATGAATCCCACGGGGACGAGAAAAAGCACGGAGACCAGATACCACCGCGAAAACGAAAACAGTATCAGCGACACTCCAAATCCGGTGCAAGCCATCGCCACCCAGCGCCCCAGCCCGCGCACTCCTCTTCGCGTAGCTAGCGTCAGCGCGCCGGCCAACGCGCCCACTCCCGTTGCGCCCATCAGAACTCCGAGCGTGCGGGCGTTTCCATGGAGAATGCGCGCCGCGAAAATCGGCATCAGCACGGAATAAGGCATGGCCACCAGGCTCACGAGTCCCAGCAACATCAGCAGCGCGCGGATGGGAGCCGTGTCGCGCACGAAGCGGAATCCTTCGGCGATGCGTTCGAGCGGCGGCGCTTGCCTCAAATCCGGAGGCGTGCGCGCGATATGCATCAGCAAAAGACCCGCAATCACCGCGATATAGCTGACGGAATTCGCGAAAAAACACCAACCCTCACCCACAGTGGCCACCAACACTCCGGCGATGGCCGGGCCGATGATGCGCGCGCCATTGAACATCGAGGAATTCAGCGCGATGGCGTTCATCAAATCCTCGCGCCCCACCATTTCCACCAAAAACGCCTGGCGCGTGGGAATGTCGAAGGCGTTCACCACTCCCATGAGCGAAGCCAGCAGGATAACTTCCCACACGCGCACACGGCCACTCAGCGTCAGCAAGGCCAGAATCATTGCCAGGACCATGGAGGAGGCCTGCGTGGCAATCACGATGTACCGCCGGTTCCAGCGGTCGGCCACCATGCCTCCGATGGGAGCCAGCAGGAAAACGGGAATTTGTCCCGCAAAGGCGACGGTGCCGAGCAGCAGGGAAGAACCCGTCAGGCGGTAAACCAGCCAGGCCTCGGCGATGTTGTCCATCCATGTGCCGATCAGCGAAATCAGCTGGCCGCCGAAAAAAAGCTGGAAATTGCGGTAGCGCAGGGCGCGCAACATGGAGGGTACGCGCGATTGGATTGCGGCGGAGGCGCGCTCGGGCAGTTCCGGTGGAATCTCGTCGGCCATTTCTATGTTTTTATTGTACGACGGCTGCGGCTTCCGCCAGATTTCGATTATGAGGGATGTTGCGGCGAGCTTGGCGCGCCGGCGCGGGCCGACCGCGGAGAAGCGAGCAGCCGTCCGCACGCTCGCAGAATCCGGCGATAGGGCCAGTCCGCATCGCGAAAAAGAATTTCGCCTTCGCGGGGTTTCGAATAAAACCAACGCGCGAGCAGCGTCAAATGTTCCGGCAAATCCGGCGGGGCTTCGCGCAAGCCGTATCGCGCGCGTGCATTTTCTTCTTTCGCCGAAGGTGAAGCATCGCGTTCCGCACCTATTCCAGCTGCGGTCGGCTCCGTTGCGGCTGGCCCAGTCTCAACAGCCTGGCTCGCCGGAGGCTGCAAAGCGCGGCGCAGTATTTCCTCAACGGATCGCGGCTCGCTCGACATTTCCGCGAAACGGAGGAAGACCGGCTCGGCCAGCATCCCGGAATGCACGGGAAAAACGGCGACGGTTTTTTCTTCCGCCGTGCGCGTCAGAATCACCAGATTCAAATCCTCGATGCGCCGCGCCAGGTCCGGCAATGCACGCAGGGCGTCCGACGCTTTTTCGATGCGCTTGTGCAAGGCCGCCGCGCGTTCGAAATCGAGCGACTCGCTGGCTGCTTCGCGCTCGGCTTCGAGCGATTGCGTCAGCGATGCGCCGCAAGTTGCCAGCGCCGCAAGGACGCGGCCGGCCTCCGCGTCGTACTCCTCTTTGGTGCAGCCCGCGAAACACGGCGCAAGGCACATTTTCATCTCGGAGTAGATGCAGCCGGGAAAATCCGGGTCGCGGCGGATTTTGATCTGGCAGCGGCGAATTTTGAAAAGGTCGAGGAAATGTTCGGCGAAAGCGTCGGCGGCGCGCCGCGAAGAAAACGGCCCAAAATAAAAACCCTGGTCCGCGCGGATACGCCGCGTCACATAGCAGCGCGGATATTCGTTGCGCAGGTTCACTTTCAGCAGCGCGGGAGGGCGCAGGCGCAGGAGGTCGCGGTAACGCCGCGGAAAATCCTGGCGCGCTTGCTGGTATAGCGTGAAGGTCTGCTCGAATTTCGATCCGGTGACGCGATAGCGAATCCGCGCGGCCGCGGCGCGCAAATTCAGGCGCTTCGAATTTTCCTCAGCCGGGCGCAGCAGGCGTTCGGCGGCGCGATGAAGGTCGGCGGTGCGCGCGAGATATGGTTGCGCGCCGGGCGTCGTCATTTCAATGCGAAGGACTCCGTGGCGGAAGGGAATTGACGCGAAGAATTCCTCCTCGCGCGCGAGATCGAATTCCGCGCCGGCGTCAAGCTCAAGCATGTGCACAAGGATACACGCGGGCGCGCCTCGAACGAAAGGCATGAGCGGAATCTGAAAAATTTGCAGGTTGCGCGAGAGGGAAGGATCGGCGTCGGAAGTCTGATCCGCAGACTATTGCAGGGTGCTGCGAAAAATCCGCCGTCAGTAGCTTTTCAGGACCCAGGCGGCGATCACCAGGCGCTGAATTTCGCTGGTGCCTTCGTAAATTTCCGTGATGCGCGCGTCGCGGTAGGCGCGCTCGACGGGATATTCCTGGCTGTAGCCGTAGCCGCCGTGGATTTGAATCGCCTTGTGCGCCACGCGCGTGGACATTTCGCTGGCGAAAAGTTTGGCGATGGACGCCTCCATCGAAAATCGCGCGCCGGAATCCTGTTTCCATGCCGCGCGCCGCACCAGCAGCCGCGCCGCATCGATTTCCGTGGCCATGTCCGCGAGCATGAATTGAATGGCCTGGAAATCGGAGATGGGATGGCCGAAGGCCTGGCGCTGCTGCGCGTAGGAAAGCGCGGCTTCGAAAGCGCCCTGCGCGATTCCCGTGGCTTGCGCGGCGATGCCGATGCGCCCGCCGTCGAGCGTCGAAAGCGCCACTTTGTAGCCTTCGCCTTCGGCGCCGATGCGGTTTTCCGCCGGCACTTCGCAATCGGTGAAGACCAGTTCGGTGCACGCCGTGGCGTGGATGCCGAGTTTTTTTTCTTCCTTGCCCACCGTGAAATCCCGGCGTGCCTTTTTCGACGATCAGCGCGGTGATGCCTTTTTCGCCTTTTTCCGGGTGCGGTGTTCACGTAGACGATCGCGGCATCGGCCACGCCGCCATTGGTGATCCAGGCTTTTGTCCCGTTGATGACGTAGCGGTCGCCCCGGAGCACGGCCTTGGTGGTCAGCGCCGCGGCGTTCGAGCCGGCCTGCGGCTCGGTGAGCGCGTAGCAGCCGATTTTTTCGCCGCGCGCGAAGGGAACCAGAAATTTCTGCTTCTGTTCTTCCGTGCCGAAGCGGTGAACCGGATCGCAATACAGCGAATTCTGCACCGAAAGGATGACGCCGGTGGAAGCGCAGGCGCGCGAAATTTCCTCGATCACGATGGAGTAGGAAATGTGATCCATCCCCGCGCCGCCGTAATTTTCAGGGATGGCCACGCCGGTCAGGCCCAGTTCCGCGGCCTTGCGGAAAATTTCGCGGGGATAGCGGCCGGTCTCGTCGTTTTCGCGCGCGTGCGGCTTCACTTCCGCCTCGGCAAATTCCCGCACGGTGCGCTGCAGCAGCTTTTGATCTTCGGTGAGTTCCAGGTTCACGGGCGGGACACCGAAAAAGATTGCGGCAGGTTGAAGCCGCGATACCGGCCACGCGGCCGGCCTATGCGCCTGCTTCGAATTGTGCAGTGCAAAATCATCGGCCCATGTTAACCCACAATTTGCAAAGTGCAAAAGTGCGCGCTTGACAAGGACTCGGACTTCAGCGACTCGCGCATCCCTTGCGCGGCAAAAAGAGTAGAATGGACCCCAAAAGCTGTCGCATAAGGAGGTCCCCATGCGATTCCTTCTGTGTTGTCTTTTCGCGGTTTTCCTTTTCCCCACTTCGTCCATCTCCCAAACCGGCGGGCGCATGAAGCCACCGGGCATCGTCACGGCCGACACAGTTTCCAATGAGCCGATGGAAGCGCCGCCGTCCAGGAGTCGTACGAAAGAGGTTGACCTGCAGCAGGTGAATGCCGAGATGCAGCAACTGCAAACTCTTGTGAATGGACTTCCGCGGCAGATCCAGCAGGCGGAGAGCAACGAGTATCCGAAGGATCTGGAATCAAATTTGAAGCAGATTGAAAAACTCGCAAAGCACTTGCGCAGCCAGTTGATTCCTTGATTCTTCGCGAGGCGTCCAGCAAGCCCGTCCGCGCGGTCCGGCGTATCGCTGCGCCTGGCTTTTCGCCTGGTGCGTGCAAAACCTGGGCGGATGGTCCCGCGCGCCCAATTCGTTGAATTACCCCCGATCACGATGTTATAAGGACGTGTACTTATCTTCTTGGGTCACTGTTTGAGCTGAGGTGTTGAGTGCGCTCTCCCGCAAACCACATCTGCCTGCAGTCTGAAATGGGTGTACTCCGACCTCTTTGGCAGGCGGCTGTTCCGATTCATAAGGTTGAAGAGTCACGGTGTAGGCCTCGGACGCTCAATTATGCCTGATATTCTTGATCAAATCAGAGACTGGGCCAGGAGTCTCAAGTATTGGGAACAGGCAACCCTTGAAAAAATCTCGACAGGGGAGAAGCTCACCGATCAAGACTATCAAGAGCTCGTCACTCTTTGGGAGCAGGACGCGGGCCTCGCCCACGTTCCCGCGCTAAGGCCCCAACTCGCTTTCACCAGTGGGTCAACCCACGCGAGCGGCCGCCCCAAGACACGGCTCGTCCGCCTCCATAACCTGGTCGACGTTAATGCTCTTCCCAACGGGCAAGAGCTACCTTTTGGTTTGCAACTTACCCTGATTTTCGGAGCCAATGGGGCTGGAAAACGGGATATGCCCGACCACTTGGATGTGCTGCGATCTCGCGCGGCGACAGGGAAGTTCTGCCCAATGCGGAGCTTCAGAAGCCAGAAGCCATCCCAAGAGCTGATATTGAAGTCGTTATGGAAGGACATCGACAACCCGTTCAGATTCACTGGCAAGCCGGGCAGAGGTGTCCGGAGCTCTCCGGGTTTTATGTCTTTGACGCGGAGAGTTTGGACGTCCATTTACTGGAGCCCAATACCATGAGCGTCACACCGTCCGCCTTGGCACTACTCACGACGCTTGCGGACGAGACAGACGAAGTGCGCCGCAGAGTCCAAGTTGAAATCAACATGCGGAACGCACCCCATACTTTCTCGACTCACTTCCAAGGCGATTCGGGTGTAGGTCAGCTCGTAGCCAGCCTTGGACCAGCAACAGATTTAGTACAGGTCCGCAAGTTGGCAATTCTGACCGAAGTTGAAGAGAAGGAATTTAAGCGCCTGGAGGCGGAGGCCACAGAACTTAAGTTGCAAACCAACGCACAACGCTTGAGGGCAAAACAGCAAGAACTCTCTGACCTTGAGGGCCTTCTCCGTCGGGGACAAGAAGCTTCCAAAGCGACGGAAGCACCATCCATAGCCGTGGCGGAAAAGTTGATTGAAGATTTACGAGAAACTCAACGTCTTGCGGAACAGTTCGGAGCACAGCAATTTGCATGTGAGCCTTTCCGTCGGATTGGAACGGAAATCTGGCGCGATTTCATGGTTGCCGCTAAGGGACTTGCTGAAGCAGAAGAATCCGCAAGCGGTACTGCCTACCCGCAACACGATTCCCTCTGCCTCTTTTGCCAACAGAGCCTGTCGAGCAAGGCTATCGTTTTGATCAATCGGCTTTGGCAGTTCCTGCCAGCCTCGGATGCACAGAGGAGGCTAGCAGATGCACGGCGTGGATGTGACGAGAAGATTCTGGAGCTTCAACGCATACAGGTCAACTACTTTGACCAGGGCTCAGGTGTCCGCAGATTAGTGGAAACAACTCTCCCGACCATGGTTCCTGCAATTGAGGCACATGCCGAGTCCGCCGCCGCGAGAATCAGGGAATTGGCAGATGCGCTCCATACAGGACAACAAATATCGTTGCCGCCCTTTGTATGTTTTGATCCAGCAGACCTCATGCATCTGATTGAAATCTCGAAGCGTGAGGTTCGCGAGTTAGAAGAGAGCAATGAGGGCGAACGCCTAGCTCCATGCGAGGCGTCACTACGGGAACTCCAGCACCGAAAGGCACTGGCAGTTCATATGTCAGCGATTGAGGAGCACGTTCGTGGAAGAAAGTGGGCAAGCATAGCAGCCAACGAACTCGGAACAACAGCTCATATAACGCGCAAATACAATGAACTTTTCGATTCTCTGGTCACTGAAAAATACAAAACAGCTTTCCAATCACTGCTAGAACGGTTCGGGCGGAACCTGAGGTTTCCGTGGAAACGAGAGGCCGCAAGGGTCAAACTGTCCGCCAGATTCAACTCAATCGAGATGAATTTCCTTCCAACCCGCTGATCGCAAAAATACTCAGCGAAGGAGAGAAAAGGGCCTTCGCACTCGCAGACTTCCTGGCCGAGGCAACAACCGACGACTCGTGTAATGGCCTGATCCTCGACGATCCTGTCACGTCCTTCGATGCAGATTGGAAGAACAAATTCGCTAGCTATTTGGTCGAATGGGCCAGCGCCGACCACCAAGTAGTAGTGTTCACCCATGATCTTCCATTCCTTTATGAGATAAACAAGGGTGCGAATAAATGCAGGCTGGATATCAACACCCATTGGGTCCAGAAGCGCAATAACCAGCCGGGCTTCCTTTTTGCTAACAATAGCCCGGCCTGTGAAAAAGAATTCAAGACTGCAAAATACGCTGAGGAAATCTGGGTTAAGTCGGCTGCGGCGACGGAGCAAGAACTCGTGCTTAAACAAGGCTTTGGAGCGCTTAGAACCTCCTATGAGGCATTAGTCGTTTTCTATCTTTTTAACGGCGTTGTGGAGCGTTTTGAAAAGATGCTTCGCATCAACCTTTCGCAAAGGTGAATTTTGACGCTGAATCTCGCTGCTGAAATATCTGAGCGCTCGGGCCGACTTCCAGATACATCGACGCTCATCTTCACAGTGACCAATATGCCGCACAAAAACCAACGCCAGAGACCCTGCGCGAAGAAATAGACAAATTCAATCTCCTGAAGAAAAAAGTGAAGGAGCTAAGCGGCCAGCATGATCAATAACGTAGACTTTCTCATTCTCCCTGGTAACGAATTCCTGCCGGTCCGTTGGGCACTGCAATTCTTAGAACCTTTCCGGAATTATCACATGCGTCACCGCTGGGTTTGCTAGCGCTCATGACTGGCGCCCGCTAGCGCGGCCAGAGCCAGCCGAAGGTGCCGGCGGTCAGCAACGCGTAGATGAGCCCGTCAATGAGTTCCTTGATCGCGGCCGACCAGGTCTGCCCTCTCCAAATCGCGTTGCTGAGTTGCGCCACGCCATAAGCAAGTAAAGCGGCGACGGCGGCGGCGCGAAAGACGACGAGATATGCCGAGCCGGAGGGAACGGCATGTTTCGTGAGGTAGGCGACAAACACGCCGATGATCAGGCAATAGATGAACCACAGGATCAGTATTTTGGGCATGTTCGGCGTCCCGTTGCGCATGATGGTCATGAACCCGACGGGACCCTGCTTGTATTTCTCGATAGCGGCGGGAGAATTCATCTCCTTGTGATGGAAGAAGGGGAAAACATAAAGCCCGGGCTTGAGGTTTGCGGGGCGAATGGCGGAGAGAAATTTATCCTCTTCCGGAATCTGCGAGTAGTCGCTTTGATGGTAGGTGAACACCATATGCAGCACGGAGCTGGCGACAAACACGATGACTGCCGAAAGCACGATGGGGAGCCAAAGAGAGGCGAGAGGAATCACGGGCAATCTCCTTTGGATGCGAGGTTCAATGCGTGAAACTTGTGGGGGGAGAGTATGACGGTCCGGGTGTGGATGTCAAAGGAGAGTTCGCGGGAGCGGGAGGGCTGAAGCGCGCGGAATCGGTTGCACCGGGAAGATTGCGTTTCAGGCGGAAGCGAGCGCGGTGCGCAGTCTCTCGTAGGTGGTCGAAAGCTCTTCGGGTTCGACGCGCGTTTCGCCGACGACGGTCATGAAATTCGCGTCGCCGGCCCAGCGCGGCAGCACGTGCAGGTGAAGATGGCCGGTGATGCCGGCTCCGGCGGCCCGCCCCAGATTCATTCCCAGGTTGTAGCCCTGCGGGTGATAAGCGGATTCGAGCGCGGATTTGACGCGCTGCGCGAGGCGCATCATTTCGGCGAGAGTTTCCGGGTCGGCGGCCGACAGATCGGCCACATGCGCGTAGGGAACGATCATGACGTGCCCGCTGGTGTAAGGGAACCGATTGAGGATGATGAAGTTTTTCGCGCCGCGCAGGACGATCAATGTCCGGGCGTCGTCGCCTGCCGCCAGCGCATCGCAGAAGATGCAGCCTTCGTCTTTCGCCGCGTCGGCAATGTATCGATACCGCCACGGCGTCCACAGATAATCCATCCGTTTCAGCCCTGCGCGCCCGGTTCCGTGGGTGCCGCCGCCCGGCCGCGCGGTGTTGACGAAATCCTTCAATTCCTTGCTGGGCTTGAAAAACGGGATTTTTTTCGGCGGGACTTCCACTTTGGCGCCGGTCTTGGGGTTGCGCCCGGTGCGCCCGCGGCGCTGGCGCGTGCGGAAACTGCCAAAGCCGCGGATTTCAATTTTGTCGTCGGCTTGCAGAGCGGAAATGATGCTTTCAAAAATGGTTTCGACGACCGCTTCGGATTCTTTGCGCGGCAATTCGGTGACGCGCGTAACCTCTTCGACGAGGTCCGCCTTGGTCATGGTGTGATCGTTATTTTCGCGCGCTCCGGCAGTCTCTGCCATGGGGTAGAGAGCCTCCTATCGCAAATTCCGAATCCTGATGTAAATAGTGCGCCAGGGCAGGACGCAGCATCCTCTTTGGATACCATCAATCTACCGCAAGGTAAACAGGTTTTCCCACCGCCCGGTCCCCTAATCGCAACGGCGCCCGATTAAGAGGATTGCAGCTTGGCCTTAATGGCGTCGCCGATCGTCGCCGTCGGCGAGGATTTCGACGAACGGAACGTCTCGATTTCCTGGCGCTCGGCCTGCTTTTGCGCGGCGCGGTAGCTCAGGCTGATCTTGCGCTGCTCGGGTTCGAGGCGAATGATCTTGAAATCGTATTCCTGCCCGACGGTGAGCACGGAAGCCACGCGCGCGCCGCGCGGCCCTTTTTCTTCCTTGCGCTCGCCCTTGGGACGCCGCTCCTCGATTTCCGAAACGTGGCAAAGCGCCTCGATGCCCTCGGCCAGTTCCACGAACGCGCCAAAATCCGTGGTGCGCACCACTTTGCCTTTGATGACCTCGCCGATCTTGTGCGCCGCAAACCAATTGGCCCAAATGTCGTTGACCTGCTTCACGCCCAGCGAAAGCCGGCGGTTCTGCGAATCCACCTTCAAGACTTTGGCTTCGACCGTGTCGCCCTTCTTGAATTTTTCGCTGGGATGCTTGACCCGCTCGGTCCAGCTGATGTCGCTGATGTGGATCAAGCCTTCCATGCCTTCCTCGATTTCGACGAAGGCGCCGAAATCCGCGAGGTTGCGGATGCGTCCGGTAACCATCGTGCCGACCGGATATTTTTCCGCCGCGGCTTCCCAGGGATCGGGCAGAGTCTGCTTCAAGCCCAGGGAAATGCGCCGCTGATCGGTCTTCACTTCGAGGACCACCACTTCCACGTCGTCGCCCACCTTCACGATTTTCGAGGGGTGCTTGGTGCGCTTCGACCAGCTCATTTCGCTGACGTGCACCAGGCCTTCGACGCCCGGCTCGATCTGCACGAAAGCGCCGTAATCCGTCACGCCCACCACTTTTCCGTGAGCGCGCGTGCCCACGGGAAAGCGCTCCGGAACCGTGGCCCAGGGGTCGGGCAGAAGCTGCTTGCGTCCCAGCGAGATGCGCTGCTTTTCCTTGTCGAACTTCAGGATCTGCACTTGAATCTCTTCGCCGGGCTTGACCACCGTCGAAGGATGCGGCACGCGTCCCCAGACAAGATCGCTGACGTGCAGCAGGCCGTCGATGCCGCCGAGGTCCACGAAAACTCCGTAGTCGGTGACGTTTTTCACTTTTCCGGTGACCACGGTTCCTTCGGCCATCGAAGCGATCAACGCATCGCGCTTCGATTTTTGCTCTTCTTCGAGAATGCGCGCGCCGGCTGACCACCACGTTGCCGCGCTTGCGATTCAGTTTCAGGACGCGCACGTTCGATGTCGCGGTCCTTCCAGGCGTCCAGATCGTGCACCGGGCGCAATTCAATCTGCGAAGCGGGCAAAAACGCGCGCACGCCGATATCCACCACCAGGCCGCCCTTGATCCGCTCGGTGACTTTTCCGGTGAGAGTGGCACGCTCGCGATAGGATTTTTCGATGCGCTCCCAGACGCGGCGGCGGTGAGCCCGCACGTGAGAAAGCAGGACGTAGCCTTCCTTGTGTTCGTGCAGCCGCTCGACTTCAATCGTTTGTCCCGCGCCGAATTCGATGGGAGCGCCGGATTCAAGAAATTCCGACGCCGGAACCAACCCTTCGAACTTTCCCCCCACGTCCACCACCACGCCCGCCTCCGTCACCGCCAGCACGCGCCCATCGAAAATTTCGCCTTCGCTGGCCACCGGCTCGGGCTTCGAAAATTGTTCGAGGAGCTGATCCATGGTCTCGCTCGATTCCACGGCTTCGCCCGCGGAATCAGCGGAGCCTTCCGTCCCAGCTTGCGTCGGAGCTTCGGAGGATTGCGCGGCAGAGGCGGCGTGTGAATCCGCGGGAGCATCCGCCGGTGCGGACGATTCGCTGGCATGCGGTTCTACGACCGCGGCGCTCGAAGCGGCCGCGTCCGCGATAATTTCCGGAGCGCGCGCTACGGCCGTTGCAAAACCTGCGGCGGGAACTGACGCGGGAGTTTCCGAGGGGGCCATGGCGGCAGCTGGTTGAGGGGTTTCCGCCGCGATCTCGCTTGCGGCAGTCTCAACGGTTGAGGATGAATGTTCAGGGTCGTGTTCGGGTGACATTTGGAGCGGCCTCCGTGCGAATTCGCGCCCTGTTTGCCGAGAGTACATCCTCGGTCACTCCAACCTCTTCGGGGGCTTGGAGCAAAGAAGGGGACAGGCGCCCGCGCTCAACGCCACGTCGGAAGAATGATACCCGCCGGGTTTAAGGGTTGTCAACCAAACGGTCCGGCAGGAGCCGGAGCCATGAAAAAGAGACAGGCGAAAATAAACGCAAGAAGAGAAAAGCAAGCGCTGCACGCGACGGCAAGGCGCGCGGCCGCTCCTAAAATCCGTTGCGCGAAGGCGCGCAGCGATGATAGTTTGGGCCAGCCGTACATCCCTTTGGAGGGCTCATGGACAGCGCGATGGACCGACGGACCGCACGCCGCTTCTCGATGACGCTTCCTTTGAAGGTGCGCTTCGCGGTGGATGCCGGCGTGGCCGAAAAGCAGGGTGAAACGCGGGATGTAAGTTTTCGCGGGCTCTACTTCCTGATCGAAGCCTCCGTCGAGACCGGCAGCCCCATCGAATTCGTTCTCACACTTCCGCAGCAAATTACCCTGGCCGGAGACGTTCACATCCGGTGTTACGCGCGCGTCCTGCGCGTCGAGCCGCACAACGGGCGGCACGGCGTGGCGGCGCGGATCGACCGCTACGAATTTCTTCCTCCCGCAGCCGCCTGACGCATTTCCGAAAACAGGGTAGAATATATTTTTGGCCCGGCAATCCAGGAGGGCACATGGACCATTTCGATCCTGCTGCGGCGCTCGAAGAATTGCGCGACGACGCCGTGCTGCCGCATCCGGTGCGCCTGCGCGACATGATTTTGCGCGCGATGCTTAGCGCGGAATCCGCGCGCGACCTCAACCGCGAATTCCAGGATTACCTCGCGCGCTTCGGCGAGCTTCAAAAGGTTGCGCAAAAAATTCTCGAGCAACTGGCCGCCAGCGGAAGCAAATTTTCCTGACCTCCGGCCCCTGCCGGGACGCAACTACGAGTGGAGATTTGAGCATGGCGCGACATACCCTGCTGATCGACGCGGACGATACTCTCTGGGAAAATAATATTTTCTTCGAGAAAGCCATCGAGCTGTTTATTTCCCAGCTCGAACACCTGGGCTATACCCGCGAATACATCCGCCACATCCTCAACGAAACCGAACGCCGCAACATCCGCCAGCACGGCTATGGCGTGCGTAGTTTTCGCCGCTCCCTGGAAGACACCTATCTGAAGCTGGCGGGGAATTCCGCGCGCCGCGAAATCGTTCAGGAAATCGAGCGTCTGTCGTCGGAGCTCGAGGCCACCCCGCCGCATATTCTGGACGGCGTTCCGGAAACGCTGGCCTACCTGGCCAAGCACCACCGCCTGATTATGCTGACTAAGGGCGAACCCGCCGAGCAGGCGGGAAAAGTCGAGCGCTCCGGCCTGCAATCCTATTTTGATCACATCGAAATCGTGCAGGAAAAAGAGCCGGCCACCTACGAGCGCATTGTCGAGCAATTCAAGATCGTGAAAACGCTCGGGTGGATGGTGGGCAACAGCCCGCGCAGCGACATCAATCCCGCTCTGCGCGCCGGACTGAACGCCGTCTTCATCCCGCACACCAACACCTGGGTGATGGAGCATGCCGAACTTGAAAGCGGCGGCGGGAAACTCGTGATCGTCACCAGCTTCCGTGAATTGCGCACGCATTTTTAGGAAGAAAAATTCTCCGATGATTTGCGAACGCCCGGGGAAAATTTTGCGCGGGATTTTAAGGAGAGGCGGAAGTGGAAACAGACTACCGGCGGGAATTTTCGGATTTTGAGGGCGCGGCGTATCTGAACATCGCGAATCAAGGCCCATTGCCGCGCGTTGCGGCGCGCGCCGCCCAGGCGGCCATCGACTTGAAGAGGCTTCCACACCTGCTTCCGGAAAATTTGTATTTCGATTTGCCCGACGCCATTCGCGAAAAATTGGCGCGGCTGATCGGCGGCAATCTGGAAGAGATTGCCATCACCGCCGGTGCTACCAGCGGAATGTGCGCGGTGGCCGCGGGAATGGAATTTCAGCCGGGCGATGAGGTGATCGTCGCGGAGGGAGAATTCCCGGCGCACTTTTCCACCTGGTTGCCGTATCAACATGCGGGAAAAGTGAAGGTGCGCGTGATCGCTCCGCGCGGGCGCTTTATCGCCGCCGCGGATTACGCCGAGCACCTCACGCCGAAGACGCGGCTGGTGTCCGCAAGCCTGGTGCGATTTGACAATGGCGCGCTGCTGGATGCGGCGCAGGTGGCCAAAGCCTGCCATGCCGCGGGCGCGGCGCTGCTGCTCGACATCACTCAGGCCGCCGGAGCGGTTCCCATTTCCATTCGCGCGCTTGGCGCGGATTTTGCGGTTTGCAGCGGATACAAATGGCTCCTCGGTCCTTATGGCACGGGTTTCTTCTGGATTGCCGAGGAATGGCAGGAACGCCTGCGCCTGGGCCCGGTGTATTGGATGGCGGTGGATGGCGCCCGCAATTTTCACACCCTGCCGCTCACGGGATTGAAGCTTTCCTCCGGCGCTCGCCGTTGGGATTCCGCGGAAACCGCCAGCTTCACGAATCTCGCCGCCTGGGATGCTTCGCTCGAATTCGTGCTGCAGACGGGAGTGGAAGCCGTCGCAAAACACAATGGCGCGCTGGTGGAGGAGATCATCGAGCGGTTGCCGCGCGATAGTTGCGTGCTGGCTTCTCCATCGGAATCGGCCGGGCGCGGGGCGTACGTATGCGTATCGGCGCGCAAAGCGAATGGCAATCAGGAGCTTTTTGTGAAACTTCGCGGGGAAAAAATTTATGTCAGTTTGCGCGAAAACGCATTGCGCATCTCGCCCTACCTCTACAATACGCGGGAAGATGTAGCCCGCCTCATCAAGGCGCTTACCGCCTGAAGCGTCCGCAGCGCGGCAGATTTGAAATATTTTTGCTGATCTATTTTCTTCGCGCCGCAAACCTTCGCGCCGCATGGAAATTGTCTAATCCGGCTTGCGGAATTCGAAGGGGATGTGCACCACGGCTTCAACGTCAATGGGCTGGCCATCGCGCATGGCGGGCTTGAATTTCCATTTCGAAAGAGCTTCCATGGAATTTCGATCGAGGACCGGATCGAGACTTCGCACCAGTTGAATGCTGTCAACCGAGCCGGTTTTGCGAATGATGGCGTAGAGCACCACTTCACCGTCCACGTGTTCCTTGATCAGGTTTTGCGGATATTCCGGATCGACTTTGCGGAGTGGCTCCGGTCCGGAAAGCACGCCTTTTGATTTATACGGCGGGTCGTTTTCATCGAGTTGCGCGAAATGCATGATCCAGCTCCCGCTCACGCTGGTCAGGTTCGGCAAATTCACGTGCAGAGTATAGATTTCCTTGCCGGAGAGAAGCGCTTCGGGCGGAAGGCTGGGATCGAGATGGCTTACATCCGCCGGACCTTTGCGCGCGGAAGGCGCGGGATCGGCGAGCGATGGAATGGGAGTCATCGGGCGCAGGATAAGCCCGCTGCCCGCAAGTCCGCGAGCGGGCGTGATGCCACCGCCGCCTCTTCGCTCGCTTCCGCGGCTCACGCTGATTGCCGCGGGCAATGAACTCGCGCTGCTTCCGCTACCGCTTCCAGTAGACGCCGCCTCGCGTTCTCCTGCCCCGTTCGATCCCGCCGTCCCACTTGCCTCCGATTTTTCAGAAGTGCCGCGAGGAGTTCCGGCGCGGGTGCCTTCCGGCGAAATCGCGATGCGCGCGGCAAGATTGCCTTGCGGCACGTTGACGACCGGAGCGGGAGGAGCGGGCGAAGCTGACAACGCCACGATGCGTTGCATATCGGGATTGTCGGGGGAATTGGCGCCGATTTCCGGCGCGGGAGAAGCCGAGGCGTCATTGTGACTGCGGCGCGGCGCGGCCGTGGAAGCGGTCATCGGAGCCATGGGCATGCGAGGCTCGGAATTGATTATGGGCGTGGCGGCAATATTCAAGGGGCCGGAATTCGGCGCGTGATTTTCAATCTCCGGCGCGGCTACGTCGCGAACGGCGCGACGCTCCATGCGCGGCGTGGAAGCGGAAGGAGAAAAACGAAGTTTCGGCTCGGGCGGCGCGGGAGACGCGGCCCATTGCACGATATTGGGCAGCGGCGGAGCAATTTTGGGAGGTTCGGGCGGAGCCGCAGGTTGAATCAAAGTTTGCCGGGGATGCGTGACGCGCACGGGTTCGGAAAGAATCGTCTGCCGCGGATGAAACGCATCGGCCCCACGCGGCGCCTCTTCCTTTGCTGCCGGGGCCACCGGCGCGGGGCGCGGCGCCTTGATGCCGGCGGGAAGCGAAATCGGCGGCAGATCCTGCGGTTCGCCGTACCAGGAAAGCTCAATGCGCACCGGCGCAAGATTCTGCGCGGGCTTGGGAAGAAATCCCCAGATGGGCAGCACCAGAAGTCCGATCACGGCCACGTGCCATAAAGTGGAAGCCACGAACGCGCGAATTGAAAATTTTTCAGGCAACCATAGGCCGCGCAGATCGGATTCGCGGGGAAGTTCTTCGTCGCGGGGTACCGGCTCGCCGCGAAAATAATCGCGCAGGCTGGAACGGAAGATTTCCCATCGAGATTCCCAATCAATGCCCAAATCGAGCCTTGGCAGGCGCGAGTGCGAGGGAAGCTCGATCAGCGCATCGGCGGGCGCCTCTGTGCGTTCAGTGGCCGGCATGAATCTCATCATTATACCCGGTTGGGATGCGGGTCTCTAGGCGGCGGCTGCCAGGCGATAAAAACTAAGTGCGGCGTCGCCTTGTTCGAGCAGACGTGTGCGTTCCAGCCGGTCCAGACGCTCCGGCAGATCCATTTTCACGGAATGCTCGACGATCACCATGCCGTAGGGCGCAACAAGGTGCGAAGCATCGAGAAATTCGAGCAGCCGCGGGTGTTCCGCCGTTGCCTGGTAGGGCGGATCGAGAAAAATAAAATCGGCGATGAGGTGTCGGGCGGCCAGGCGCTGCAACCCGCGGATGGCGTCGTCTTCCATTACCTCCACACCGCCCGCGATGCCCAGCGATTCAAGATTCCGGCGGATCAGCCGGACGGCCTCCGCCTGGGATTCGATAAAAATCGTTTCGCGCGCGCCGCGGCTGACGGCTTCGATGCCGATCGCTCCCGTGCCGGAAAAAATATCCACGAAAAACGAATCGGCAACGGAAGGTCCCAGAATGTTGAACAGAGTTTCGCGCAGGCGGTCGCTCGAAGGCCGCAGCGCCAGTTTTCCGGGGCCTTTCAAAATCCGGCTGCGATATTTTCCGGCAATCACGCGCATGAATTATCCCACCTGCGCCAGTTGATAGCGCACCCGCCACGACGGGCTTACCGCTTCGAGCTGCGCCACGATTTCGTTGGCGCGCTCGGGTTTTTCGGCCAGGGCAAAAGCTTCGCGCCGCGCGAATTCCAGAATTTCGCGGTCGCGCAAGGGTTGAGCCACGGAAAATGCGGCGTCGCCATGCTGGCGCGTGCCGAAAAATTCTCCCGGCCCGCGCTGCTTCAAATCGCGCTCGGCGATCTCAAATCCATTGGATGTTTCCACCATCGCTTCGATACGCGCCCGCGCGTCTCCCTGGATCGATTTCGGGGCGATGAGGATGCAGTGCGATTTTTCCGTGCCGCGCCCGATGCGGCCGCGCAACTGGTGGAGCTGCGCCAGGCCAAAGCGCCCGGCATGCTCGATGACCATCACCGTGGCGTTGGGGACGTCCACGCCCACTTCGATCACCGTGGTGGCTACGAGAATCTGGATTTCGTTCCGCCGGAATCGCTCCATCACCGCGTCTTTTTCTTCGTTCTTCAGCCGCCCGTGCAGCAATCCGACGCGCAGCATGGGAAACACGTGCTTCGAGAGGCGTTCGAATTCGGCGGTGGCGGCCTTCAATTCCTGCTTGGATTCCTCGATCACCGGATACACCACATAGGCTTGCCGCCCGCGCGCGATTTCCCGCCTCAGAAATTCCCACACGCCGGCAAGACTTTCTTCCGCGGTCCATTTCGTTTCGATGGGCGTGCGTCCGGGAGGCATTTCGTCGATCACCGAAAGATCCAGATCGCCGTAGAGTGTGAGCGCGAGAGTGCGCGGAATGGGCGTGGCGGTCATTACCAGGACGTGCGGCGAAGCGCCTTTCTCGATCAGCCGCTTGCGTTGCAGCACGCCGAAGCGGTGCTGCTCGTCAACGATCACCAGCCCCAGACGCCGGAAGGCGATGGGGTCTTCGAGGAGAGCGTGCGTGCCGACCACGAACTGCGCCGCGCCGCTGGCGATTCTTTCGGCGACTTCGGCGCGCTCGGCGCGCTTGCGTCCGCTCACAATCAGCTCGACGGAATATCCGGAAGGCCCAAATACCCGCCGCGCGGAAAGGAAATGCTGCGCGGCCAGAATTTCCGTGGGAGCCATCAGCGCCACCTGGTAGCCATTTTCGATGGCAATCACCGCGGCTTCGAGCGCCACAATCGTTTTTCCGCTGCCCACATCGCCTTCGAGCATCCGGTGCATGGGATAGGAGCGCTGGAGGTCCGCGGCAATTTCCGCAAGCACGCGCTTCTGCGCCGCCGTGGGCTTGAAAGGGAGGATGCGCTTGACCGCCTCACGAATTTTTTCTTCGCGCACGCGCATGGCGATGCCCCGCCGGGAATGGTCGCGCAGGCGGCGAAGGGCCAGCGCCATCTGATAGTAAAAAAACTCCTCGAAGATCAGCCGCATCTGCGCGGGACTCCGAAAACTGTTCAGCAGCTCGATACTTTCTTCGCGCGGCGGGAAGTGGGCATAAAGCAGAGCTTCGCGGCGCGAGGGGAAGCGGTAGCGCTCGCGGATTTCCGCCGGCAGCGGGTCCGGCACGTTTCCATCGAATTGATTCAGCACGTTGTAAATGATTCGCCGCAGCAAGCGCGAACTGACTCCTCCCACGGCTTCATAGATCGGCACGATGCGCCCTACTTCGGTGGAATCAACGGCGGTCTGTTCCGCGCTTCCCACCAGCTCGATTTGCGGATTCACCATCTGCTTGTGTGCCGGACGATGAGGATCCACGTCCACCTTGCCGTGCAGCACCAGGCGCTGCCCCTCCTTCATTTTTCCTTCCATGTATCCGCCATGAAAAAAGCGCGTGTGCATCATGCCGGAATCGTCGCGCACCACCATGTGAAATATCGCGCTGCGCCCTCGCGCAAATCGCACCGCCGATCCGCCTCCGCCCGAAACTTCGGCGAGGATGGTGTACACGTTTCCCGGAACCACTTCGGCGATGGGAGTGAAGCGGATGCGGTCTTCGTAACGGAAGGGAAGATAGCCCAGCAAATCTCCCACCGTCGAGATGCCGCGTTCTTCCAGAGCCGCCGCGCGCTGCGGGCCAACTCCGCGAAGATACTTCACCGGATTCGAGAGCGCGATGGTCATATCGAGATGATGCGGCGGTCGCGGGCTGTACCCTCGTTGGGAATGGGCGCCCGCATTGCATCTTCTTTATACCATCGCGCGCAAGGAGGGAAGCCATGCGGACTTTTCACAACTCTCGCGACTGCTTTCAAGTTCCAATCCTGGATTGCACTAGTCGAGGTGATAGCGCATGTCTTATATTGGACCATGCCAATTTTTGCGCCTGGCGGTACCCACTAAATGGCTCGGCCCATTTGGGGTGCCACGGTACGCCGCTGGATTGAATACCTGGTGGCCATCCTCATCGGCAACGCAATTTATTATTTTTCACTTTTTCATCATCTTCCCCTCGCATGGCGTCATCAGAACTACAGAATCGACTTGGGCATGGTCCTGGATTTTGTGGTTTGCCTGGCGGTATACGGCCTGATCTGGATCGGCTCTCGACTGTAACGCGCCGCTCGCCGCCATGAAACATTTGGCTGGCATTTTCGTAGTGAATCATAGGCACAAGCGAGATATGCGGCAGCCCTCGAATTTATAACTCACTTATTTGTAACGAGATGCGCTTCCCAGGCGTCTCACTGGATGGAAGTAGATTGCAGCCGGCGTCCGATAGTGGTAAGTGGAGAGTTTCAGGGGGTGCTCACCAAGACCCACCCCCTTCGTCTATCTATGCGGATACTCCAGAAAGGCAAACAGCCGGAGAAGACAGGCCTTCGAATCGGGAGAAAAAAGATCCCAGAAACGAGAGCCAAACGGCCGCTGACACTATGGGGATGAGCATCGCGCTCGAGAGAGATGCGAGCCAGGCAGCAGTGAAGGCCTCGGAGGAGAAATCGCTCGTTCTGAGCGCGCAGGCCGGGGACCGCCTGGCCTTCGAGGAGTTGGTCCGCCGTTACGATCGGGAAGTGCTGCGATTGGCCACGAATCTGGTGCATCGCCCGGAAGATGCGCGCGACATTTATCAGGAAGGTTTTCTACGCGTGTACCGCAACCTTCACCGCTTCCGCTTCGAATGCAGTTTTTACACCTGGCTCTATCGCATCGTGACCAACGTGGCGCTCGATCATTTGCGGCGCCGCAATACCCGCCGGGAAGATCAGGCTCCGGTTTCGGAGGACGCGGAAAGCGGGACGCGGGATTTCTTCGACCGCCAGCCGGAAATGCGTGCGGCCGCCAACCCCGAAAAGGCGCTGCTCGGCCGGGAACTGGGAGTGCATATTCGCGGCGCCCTGAGGCGGCTTTCTCCGCGCGAACGCATGGTTTTCGAGATGAAACATTTTCAAGGCATGCGCCTGCGGGCCATCGGGGATATGCTGGGCACCTCCGAGGAGACGGTAAAGAATTCGCTATTCCGGGCCACGCGAAAATTGCGCGCGAGCCTGAATGAAATGCGTTAGTGGCGATTGAAATCGAGGCAGCGGGCGGGGCCAAGGCGCGTGAAAATGCATCGTGGAAAAATTAATCGAGCGGAACAGCCGGCGTGCTCGGAATTCGAGCCGCTGCTCATTCTCTTTGCCGCTGGAGAATTGGACGCCGCCGCGCAATCGCGCTTGAGCGAACATCTGGCGGCCTGCGGCGTTTGCCGCGCCGATTTCGAAGAAGAAAAGCGGCTGCTCTCGCTGTTCTCGGAAATTCGCGATGAACCCGACGCCGCATTGCTGGCGAGTTGTCGCGCCAGCCTCATGGATGCGCTGGACCGCGAAGAAGAGGGCGGCTGGTGGCGCCGCGGCGTGCGTGCTCTGGTGCCCTCGAGTTGGCTTGCCCCGCGACCCGCATGGAGCACGGCCCTGCTGCTGATGCTGGGCTTTTCTGTGGGAATCTTGGGGCCGCGTTATCTACTGCGCTCGCGGGTGGCCACGCCGCGCACAGGATCCATATCCGCAAGCAGCCCGGTCAAGCCTTCCACGGATTCCGATACTGCTCCGCTCAGCACCCTTGATCTGCACTCCGCCGAGGTGGCGGGAATCAACGTGTTTCCTTCTGGCGGCGACACGCCGCCGCAGGTGGAATTGCAGCTCAAGGCGCAACAGCCGCTCATGGTTCACGGCACCGTGGACAATGACGATGTGAAACGGGTTCTGCTCGATGTGCTGCGCAATAATCAGGGTTCGGACCCGGACGTCCGGCTCTACGCTGTGGATCTGCTTCGCGCGCGCAACAACGACCCGGAAGTGCGCATGGCGCTGTGCCATGCCGTGCATACCGACCATAACGCCGCAGTTCGCTTGAAGGCGCTCGAGGCATTGAACGGCGCCGAATCGCAGGAATTGGTCCGCCAAACCCTGCTCGATGCTCTGGTGGACGATCAGAATCCCGGCGTGCGCGTGGAAGCGATCAACGCCTTGCGCGACATGGCCGCCAGCGGGCAGGTATCTCCCGACGAGCACATGCTGGCCGTCCTGCGCGAGCGCATGAGGAACGATCCGAACACGTATATTCGACTGCAGAGCGCGGCAGCAATCCGCGATCTGGGTCCCAGCCAGAAATTCTAAACATGCTAAAGCAGATGCTGCCCTCGAAGGCCCACAAAACGCAGAGCCGTTCCGCGGTTTCCGGCCGGCTCCGCTGGTGGCCTGCCCTTTTGTTCATCGCAGCGCTGGCCGCCGCTTTGCCGTATGTGGCCGGTCCGGCAGCGGACGTGCAAGCCAGCGCCGATCCGGTCGCTCGCCCGCGCCTTACCTCCGATTTCAGCGGTTCGATTCCCGCGCGCGACATCGGTTCGCTTTTTCTTTCAACCGACCTCGGCAATGTCGTTATCCATACGCAAAATTCCGGAAAAGTTGATTACCACGTTCATTTGGAAACGGACGCCACGCAAAAAAATGCCCGGCAAATCCTCACTGAATTTGCGCTCAAGTCCCGCGAGACGCATGCCGGAATTTACCTTAAGGGCCGCACATCAAGCCGAGAACTCAGCGGGCGATTGTGGGTCACCATCGAACTCAACATTCCCAAGGATTTCAGCCTGGATATCTCCACCGGCGGCGGAAATATTCTGACCGACGACGTGCACGGACACGTTTCGCTGACCACCGCCGGCGGCAACATTTCCACCGGAAATATCGGCTCTTCCGCGCGGCTCATCACCGATGGCGGGCACATTATCGTGAAAAACGTCGCGGGAGATTTGGTGGCGGATACCGGAGGCGGGCACATCACCGCCGGCGATATTTTGGGCAGCGCCAGCCTGCACACCGTGGGCGGGCACATTCGTGTGTCTTCCATCGGCGGGCGGGCGCAACTGGCGACAGGCGGCGGCAACGTGACGCTGGAACATGCCGGAGCGGATCTGGTTGCGGAAACCGTGGGAGGACAAATCGAGGTGGGAGAAGCGGCGGGAATCGTGCGCGCCAAGACCGGAGGCGGCGGCATCCGCGTGGTGCACCTTTCCGGGCCCACCAATTTGCAGACCGACAACGGCAGCATCTACCTGACGCAAGTGGATAGCCCGGTGCGGGCTTCGACGGAAGCCGGCGGCATTACCGCATGGTTCGTTTCCGGCGCGAACCAGCACGGCACATGCGAATTACAATCGGGCGATGGAGACATCGTGGTGTACTTGCCGAGAGAATTGCCGGTGACCATCGACGCGCAGATTCAAATGGGTAATCAGCATCGCGTGATCATTGATCCGGCGTTTCCATTGAAGGTCAGCTACGATAATTCCGCGAATGGCGCGCGCATGGTTCGCGCCGAAGGCGCGCTGAACGGCGGCGGGCAGGTGCTGCGGCTTCGCACCGTGGCGGGGAATATTCGCGTGCTCGCAAGCGACGCCGATAAGCAGATTCAGATGTACCGCCAGCAGATGGAAGAGCTGCAACAGCAATTGCAATTTCAATTGCGCATGCTCGAACAATCGGAACCCGCGAATCAGGATGCGCCCTGATTGCGTGTGCATTGCGGGGTGGCGCGACGGTTTTCTTTCGGCCAGCAGGAAAGCGAAGGCAAGGGGATCCGAAGCAACGGGGAATTCGGATTCGCTTTGAAGGGGGCGTACCATGCAATGGAAAAATCCGGGGCAGGCAATCAGCGGACGACGCATGCAGCAAGTCGAACTCGGTGCCAGGTGTAGTTCCGCGCCAGTGCTCCTTGCGCGGACCGCGGCGGGTTCGAGCGCAAAGATGGCGCGCCTGCTGCCCATGCTGGCCGCCATCGCCATTTTTTCGTTTCCGGCGTGGGGCGCCTCCAATGAGGTTTTTCATCGCATGATTCCGCTGTCCCCGGGCGGCAGCTTCGTGCTTGAAAACGTGAATGGGTCGGTGCAGGTGGAGGGCTGGGATCGCGACGAAGTGGAAGTGAGTGCGGTCAAATCATCCAGCAACGATGACCGCGATCTTTCCCAGGTGAAAATCGACGTGCAAAGCGCGCCGGGCCACGTGGCCGTGCGCACCCGCTACCCCAAAGGGCAGGGCGCGCAAGTGGCCGTTGAATATCATGTGCACGTGCCGTACCGCGTTTTGCTCGGAAGCATCGAGACGGTGAATGGGAGCGTGGTGGTCCGCGGAGTGGATGGCACGGGCGATCTGCGATCCGTGAACGGGAATGTGGAAGTGCTGAACAGTTCCGGACGATTCAGCGCCAAGACCACCAACGGGAATCTGCATCTCGAGTTGAGGCGGCTGCAGGACGGCGCACCGATGCATATCGAGACGGTGAATGGGTCTGTGATTCTGGGATTGCCCGCGGATGGTCGCGCCAATCTGAGCGTGCTCAGCATGAACGGCGATCTGGATTCCGATCTGCCGGTTACCTCCACGGCCGGTTCGCCCGCTACGCATAATTTCCGCGCCAAGCTCGGCTCAGGCGGCGGCGACATTTCCGTGCGCACCATCAACGGCGGCGTGCGCCTGCTGGTGCAACGGCCGGGTGTCTGACAAGTAAGATTTTTCGTGCAGAGTCTGATGCGCGCGGAGGATTTTCTCGGCGCATTGGGCAGGTATTATTCGCGGTCAATTTGCGCGTTGGCGCTGGGCACCACGATGCGCATCAGCCGCGGCCCATCCACGTATAGATCGAGTTCGATGTCTTCCGTCTTCACCACCAATTCTTCCAGTTTCTTGCCGTCCACGTCCTGTTTTCCCACCGAATCGACCGTCACTGTGCCGGGAGTCATTTCCTGAGGCACCAGAACGGAAAAAGTTTGCGTGCCCTTTTTGTTCCAATCGTAAAGCCGCGCGAGGATGGCGTATTGATAGTAAAGATTGTTGTCGAGAACCACCACGCGCGGCGAACCGAAAGTGAAGGATTGGGTATAGGGCCGGGAACCTTCCAGATGAAGCACTACGGTTGCGGAAGGGCCGTTGAAATCAATCGTCGCCGAAGCTTTTTTCGTTCCGGATGTGGACCATTCGTAATGCGTGGGCGTGGCATCGTCGCGCAATTGAAGAGTGCCGGAAACTTTGGTGATTCCCTGCGGAGTCTGAATCTCGGAGCTGCCGTGGGCGATCCAGCCGCCGCCTCCTCCTCCGATTTCGAATTCTTCCTTGCCCACTTCCTGCCCGTTGATCATGATGCGGAATTTCCCGTGATCCGAGGAAAGCACTGAGCCGCCAATCGATGCCGGTCTTGCCGGCGGAAACATGGAGGAACGCGCATGCGCAGTGCTCGCGACGGGAATCGTTTGCGCGGCAAGGATGGTGAGTCCCGCCGTCGCGGCCAGAAAAGAAGCGGCGCAGAGAGTCAGCAGGCGGACGGATGCAGCGCGCATCGGTTTCATTTTCATGCGGTCACCTTGGAGAAGATTCCCAGCGCCAGAATTCGTTCCACCACGCGCAAAGGTTCGATGTCGCTTTCGACGCGAAAATCGGAGAGTTCGTAGGACGGCCGGCGTTCCTGGTAAAGCGCGCGAAAACTGGCTTCATCGCGGAAAAGAGGGCGGTCGGTGATCTGCGCGCAGCGGCGAATCAATTCTTCGATGGGGCAATCGAGCCAGACGAGGACCGCGCCGCTCTCGCGCAACAACGCCAGATTTTGTGGCTGTGCGGTGGTCCCGCCACCCAGCGAAACGATGCGGCGCTTCTTCAAGCCTTCCGATTCGGCAATCACGCGGGCCAGTTGCTCGTGCTCGATTTTTCGAAATCCGGATTCGCCCAGGCGCACGAAAATGGCGGGGATATTCATGCCCGCAGCTTCGATGATCCTGGTGTCCAGGTCCACATGTTCCCATCCGGCCTGGCGCGCCAGCAGCCGCGCAGCCGTGGATTTGCCGGTGCCCATGAATCCGGTCAGACAAATCAGGCGGAGCGCGCGCGAATCAGGCGTCATAACGTTCGAAAGGTTCCCGGTGAGGGATGGCGCAATCAATCCCGTTTCAGGATGTTGATTGTACCATCGAAGGAGGAGAGTTCGACGCGGGCGCGTCCGGCATTGAAGGTGCCGAAGAGGCTGTTGCCGAACTTGGAGACGAAATGTTGTTGATGATCGGGAGGCGTGAGAACCGCCTGGTTGATCACTTTGCCTTTGAGCGAAGTCGCGCTGAGGTCAAAGGAATCGCCGGGGGCGAAGCGGACTTCGATCACCCCGCTGTAATTCTTCAGCTTGTATTCGCCGTTGGGAAGAAATTCGCCGGTGAAAAGAATGTTGCCGGTGGAGGTCTGCGCGCGCACGTGGTAACTGCGCAAATCCAGGAAGCGGAAGCTTCCGCTGATGGAGGAAGCCTCGACACGCCCGGCGCATCGCAGGCATTGAAACGCTCCACCGATGGTTTTCACCGTCAGGTATCCAGCGGCATCTTCCAGGTCCACTCCCGCCGCAACCGTCTCCACGTTCATGTCGCCCAGGACGTTCGTGACGTTGACCTCGCCGGCATCGTTATGAATTTGCAGTTCGGCGTCTTCCGGCACGCTGATTTCAAAATCGGCGCGCATGTCGTCCGGAGAAACGCTGCTCGATAGGGGATGGGTGAGCAGGTCCACGCGGTTGCCGGTCTGTTCGGCGTCCACTTCCACCTGGTCGCTGGTGTGGTCGGCGATGACCATCACTTCCGGCTTGGTCCAGGCCTTTACGGTGATCTTTCCGTTGGGATTATTGATGGTGATCAGCGGCTGGGCCTGCACCTTAAAATGTTTTTCGAGGTGATGGGCCGAAGCCGGAAGGGCGCAGAGAAGCAGGCATCCCGGCACCATGATTCCCGTGGCCACTCGATTCCAACGTGCCGGAAAAAGTTGTGTCGTGCTCATTGACCGTATTCTCCGCGCTCGCTCATTTGCGCGAGCAAATCCGCTTTTTGCTGGTAGGCATCGTAAAGAAAATCGCGAGCTGTCTCGTTTTGCGGTTCTTCGTCCACGCTTTTTTCACACAACACAATGTAGTTGTCAACAATCGCCAGGTTCTTGTGCAGGGAAGCGGTAATCAACGGGTCCGATCCCGGAAGGGAAGAGATTGTTGCTTGCTCGTAGCTGTTGAGTTCGGTATTGAGCGGCGCGGCGGTATTTTGCGCGGTTTCAAGCCAGCGCTGCTGGTTGATGCGGCTGTGCACCGGCCCGCTCAAGCCGAATGCGACGGCTACCAATGCCGCCAGGTAAGCTCCCGCAAGCACCGGTCGCGGAATGCCCGGGAGCCATGTGCCCAGCCAGTTGCGCCGCACTTTTTGTGGGCCGCGGAACACTCCTTCGTGCTCCAGTTTTGCGCGCAGCGAAGTCCACACATGCGCGGGGGGATCGAATTCCGCACGCGCCCAGTCGCGCGCCGCGGCTTCGATCAGGCCCAGGTCCGCCAGCAGATTCCGGCAGTGGCTGCATTCGCGCAAATGCGCGTCCGCCTCGCGGGTCCTCTGGCCTTCGACCCACGATGCGATCTGCTCGGAAAATTCACGGCAGGCAGTGTTGTCCATGGCTCACTCCCCGGCGCCGGCATCCGCACCGGCCGCCTTGCGTTCGGCGCGGGCTTTGTCGCGCAGCGCCTCATGCAGGAGCTCGCGGAGGCGCATGCGAGCTTTGTGCAACTGAGATTTCGAATTCCCGATCGAACAGTTCATGATGCCTGCGATTTCGTTGTGTTCGAACCCCTGCACGTCATGCAACACAAAAACCGCCTTGTAGCCTGGCGGCAATTGCTCGACGGCGCGCTGCAAATTCACGCGGTCAATCGAGCCGCTCAGTCGTAAATCCGGGGCGCCGAAATCCCGCCGGGGTCCGCCGGATTCCTCGTCGGGTTCGGTGATCTCGTCGAGCGAGGTTTCCGTGGCTGATTTCTTGCGCAGGCGCATCAACACCACATTGACAGCCAGCCGGTGCAGCCATGTGGAGAAAGCCGATTCACCCCGGAAGGTGGATATCTTGCGGAACAGCTGGAGGAATGCTTCCTGCGCCAGGTCCTCCGCTTCCGCCGTGTTTCCCACCATCCTTAGACACAAGGAATACACGCGCCGGCTATGCAGCGCGTAAAGGCGCTCGAATGCCGCCGCATCGCCTTGCTGGGCGAGCCGGATCGCTTCCGCTTCCGGCATTTCGCCCGTCGGTTCAGTTCGTCTCACGCGGGTCACGCTACCCGTGGGAACGCATTCATAAGCTGCGATGCGTGGGCTGTCTCATAAGTTGTACTTACAGTTCTTGACATGAAACAAGGCCTTTGCCGATTGGGTGGGCCAAGCCGGCCATGACTTTGCGGTGCTCGATTGGACGCCGGGTGTTGCAACGGATCGTTTCCATTCTCGTAAGAAATCATCCAAAGGTCCAGCGAAGTTCCCGAGAGGGGAAATCCGGACCGCGGCCCTAGGGTTTGACGGCGAATTGCGACATTAAGGTGCGAGATCTTCGAGTTTCCTAGTGTCCGTGATGCATCGGGTGGTCAGGCAATCCGGTGCGCGGGGGGCTTCAGCACTCGCAGCCGTTTCACGGGGGGAGTGGCTTCGAGCTGCTTCGAGAAGGCCGCCAAACGGTCGGAGGGCAGCGCGCGGAGGAAGCACTTCAGCACCACCTCGATCTCCCGCAGGCAGGTATTGAAATCGTAATGCAGAGAATCGATCGATTTCCAGGACGCGTCAGGATCGATCGAAGTTCCCTCGACGATTTCCTCGGCGGTTGCGCAGTAATCCAGAGTCAATTGGTCGAGGGTGGCGGACAGGATGCGAATCTTATGAAAAAACCTCTGGCGCTCGCCCATCAATACATGGTGCACAAGGTTATTCCAGGTCGCGGCGCTCTGCGCCATGTCTCCCCGGAAAAACTCGCTTTGCAGGGGTTCCACGGGTGGAAGGTCCATAAGACTTCGCCCGCATTCGCCCAGCGCGATGCAGGCGCCATCAAGTTCCGCGGAAAGGCGCAGTAGAAGGTCGGAGGAGACGGAAACATGCCGCCGGGCGCAGACCAATTCGCCGCACCTGCGCAGCGAGAGCGAATCATCCAGCGCCACGCTCATCATGGCATAGACTCTTTCCCAGTGACGCACGCGGGCGTCAAAGAGATGGCTCTTTTCCCGAGGCAGCGGCGCGACCCAAGAATCTGAAACATTCCGCCGTTCGGGAGGTTTCATTCGCTTCCTCCCAGAAAACACGTACCCTCCCAAGATTGGCTGGCAGTATACACCATTTCACTCCCGCGTACCTTTCTTGACGCTCCTTCGAACCCCCCGGTATACTTCCGCACGACTGTACGCCGCGCACATCGCCCGCTTTTCCGAGGCGGGCCATTCACCATGGGCCAGAGCCTTCTCCGCGGAAAGGATCAAGACTTTGGAATTTGAGCCGCTTGACCAGTATCAGCAACGGCTAAAAAAACTGGCTGAAATTGAAGCTCTGGGGCACGCCGCCTATCCTTACCGTTTTGCCTGGACGCACACGCCGCGGGAAATTGCCGAAGCATTTGGAGCCTGGAGCGCGGAACAATTCACCGCCAGCCGCGTCGAGGTGCGCGTGGCCGGGCGTATCGTGGCGTTGCGGCCGCACGGTAAAGCGGCTTTCGCGCACATCATGGGAGATGGATCCCGGCTGCAGATTTACGTAAAACTCGATGTGGTGGGCGAAGCCGCTTTCAAACTTTTCCAATTGCTCGACCTGGGAGACATTGTCGGAATTTCCGGGCACTTGTTCCGCACCCGGACCAACGAGCTCACCGTGCACGTCGAAAAGCTCGAACTTCTCACCAAGGCCCTGCTTCCGCTGCCCGAGAAATGGCATGGCTTGGCCGACGTGGAACAGCGCTACCGCCGCAGGTACCTGGACCTGATCGTGAATGAACCCGTCCGCCAGATTTTTCTTCGCCGGGCGCAGATCATCCGCGAAATTCGTGATTTTTTTGAGGCTCGCGGCTACGTGGAAGTGGAAACGCCTATGATGCACCCGATTCTGGGAGGAGCTACGGCCCGGCCTTTTGTCACCCACCACAATACTTTCGACATGGACTTGTACCTGCGCATCGCCCCGGAGCTTTACCTGAAGCGCCTGGTGGTGGGCGGAATTGACCGCGTTTTCGAAATCAACCGCAATTTCCGCAATGAAGGCATCGACGCCATTCACCAGCCCGAATTCACCATGCTCGAGTTTTATCAGGCTTACAGCGATTACCGCGAGCTGATGGACTTGACGGAAACCCTGATTCGCGATCTCGCCGAAAAAGTTTGCGGCGCTGCGAAAATAAAGTATGCCGGGCAGGAAATCGATTTCTCGCGGTTTGAGCGCCTGTCCATGCGCGAAGCCATTGGCAAATTCTGGCCCGCGGAAGCGGGGCCGGCTCCCAGCGCGGCGCAGCTTGCCGAGCCGGAAGGTCCGCGGCAAGCGGCGCAGGCTTACAACGAGTATGCGCGAAAGCGGGGAGGGGAAATCATCCCGGGCGTTGAAAAACTTTCCGGCGGGGAACTCACCGGAGAATTGTTTGAGGCCGTCGCCGAGCCGCATCTGGTGCAGCCCACATTTATCTACGATTTCCCGACGGCCATTTCACCGCTCTCGAAATGCCATCCCGGCGATCCTTCCTTGACCGAGCGATTCGAGCTTTTCATCGCCGGCATGGAAATCGCCAACGGATTCTCCGAATTGAACGACCCGCAGGACCAGGAGCGAAGGTTCCGCACACAGGTGGAAAAAGGCGGCCAGGAAGCTCCCAAGGAAGTGGATGTGGATTATATTCGCGCGCTTTCCCACGGTTTGCCGCCCACGGCCGGTGAAGGCGTGGGGATTGACCGCCTGGTGATGCTGCTGACCGATTCTCACGCGATTCGCGAGGTAGTCTTTTTCCCGCTTTTGCGCGCCGAATCGGGAGCTCCTGAAACTCCCGAGGGCGAAAAGTCCGGCGGCGCAAAATGACATTCGAATGGCAGGTGGCGCAGCGGTACCTGCGTTCGCCGCACCGGCCGGCGGTTCTGAGGCTCGTGACGCTCTTCGCGGTGATCGGAGTGGCCGCGGGAGTGATGACTCTGGTCATCGCACTTTCGATGAACACCGGATTTCGCCAGGCCATTCGCGACCGCCTGCTGAGCGTCACCGCGCACGTCAATCTGAAGCCCGTCAGCCCCGAGGGCATTCGCGATTACCGCGCGCTCATGGCGCAGCTTTCTTCCGCACCGGACGTTCGCTCCATCGAGCCTGCAATTTACGATACCGTCCTGCTTTCCTCCGGCAGTCATGCGCGCGGCATCGTCCTTAAGGGCGTGCAGCCGGACCTCGAACGCCGGGCCAGCGAAGCGCTGCGCCATCTTTCCGCGGGCGCCGCGGACTTCGCGCCCGATGCCGATGGAATTCCCGCGCTGCTGATCGGCCGCATCATGGCCGGCGATTTGGGAATATCCGCCGGGGACTACGTGACACTGACGAGTCCTCAGGGAAACCTCACGCCTTTCGGCATGTTGCCGCGTTCGCGCCGTTTTCGCGTGGCCGGAATTTTCGATTCGGGGTTTTACGATTACGACGCCAACTGGGGATTCGTGACGCTGGGTTCGGCGCAGGGGCTCGCGGGAATCGGCGACGTGGTGAGCTTGCTCGAAGTGCGCGTTGATCATTTGGACGAGGCCCGGCAAGTGGCCGATGACCTCCTCAAACGCGCGGGTAAAGGCTATACCGCCACAACATGGATGGATGAAAACCGCGCGTTGTTTCGCGCCCTCAGCCTTGAAAAATTAGTGACCGCGATTTTCATCGGCCTGATCACCTTTGTCGCGGGCCTCAACATTCTCGTGGTGTTGACCATGACCGTTGCCGACCGCGCGCGCGACATTGCCGTGCTGATGGCCATGGGCGCGCGGCGCCGGCAAATCCGGCACATATTTATGCTGCAAGGCGTGATCATCAGTGGCGTGGGAACAGCCGCGGGATTAATCATCGGATATGCGTTCTCCTGGGTGGCCAATACCTGGCAATTGATTCCTCTGAATCCCGAGGTGTACGCCATTCCCTACGTGCCGTTTCACGCCAATGCCACCGACGCCGTTTGGATAGCCGCTGTCGCACTGGCCATCAGCGTGGCAGCCACGATTCTTCCCGCGGTTTCCGCTTCCCGGATTCTCCCCGTCGAAATCCTGCGCTTCGAGTGATCAAAGCCCGCGCATCTGCCGCGCTATTTGATAGACAACATCCAGCAGGATATGGGACAGCCGTGTTAGAATTACAATTGCCATAAAAAATGTAGGGTTGTGCGAATATGACCCCTGGGGCGGGAAGTTTCGTTGAGCGGTAACAGTACGGCAAAAAAGTGAAATTTGTGGGAGTTGGGCAACCTCACGATTTCATTTCGGGAATACTATTGGCAAGTAAAATAAGGACATATGCGACTTGCCCTTCGGCATCTAAAGTGACATAGAGATACCAGGCGATGCAGAGGCAGGCAATTACGGTGGAACCCCCTTTCAACGACTCGCGGATTCCCTCCGCAGCGAAGACCGGCGAACTTCTGCGCATCGAAAATCTGTGCAAGACGTTTCAAAGCGGCGGCCAGGAAATCACCCCTCTCAACGGCATTGACCTCGTCATCGAACGCCAGGAAATGATTGCCATCGTCGGGCCCTCCGGCAGCGGGAAGAGCACTCTTCTGCATCTGCTGGCCGCGCTGGACACTCCAACAAACGGTACAGTATACTTCGCCGGAAATTCGCTTCGATCGTTTTCCGAAACGCGGCTTTCGGACTACCGCAACCGGGTGGTGGGATTCGTCTGGCAGCGTCACCATCTGTTGCCGGATTTTACCGCTTCGGAAAATGTGGCCATGCCGCTGCTGGTCCGCGGGATGGCGCTGGGGCCTGCGCTGCGCACCGCTGGCGAGTGGCTGGGAGAGGTTGGCCTTGGAAATCGCGCCGGGCAGCGCGCTGGAGAATTGTCGGGCGGCGAGCAGCAACGCGTGGCCATTGCTCGCGCGCTGGTCAACGGGCCGGAAGTGCTGCTGGCGGACGAACCGACTGGTGATCTGGACGAACGCAATGCGGAGCTTGTTTTTGAGTTGATGCAGCGGCTGCACGCGGATCATCATCTAACTTCGATTTTGGCAACGCATAATATATCGTTGGCTCGGCGCACCAGCCGTGTACTCTATCTGGAGCACGGAAAACTGGCGGCGGGAGAAATGCCGGCGGGCTCGGCGGCCACTGCCGCGGATCTCTCCGGCGGGTTGGAAAATACTTCGGGAGGGCGCTTGACCCGTGTTTGAACGCTACACAGAGAAGGCCCGGCGCGTCATTTTTTTCGCACGGTATGAGGCCAGCCAATACGGCAGCCCGTACATCGAAACCGAGCACCTGCTGTTGGGGCTATTGCGCGAAGATAAGGCGCTGGCCAATCGCTTTCTGCGCACGCACGGCTCGATCGAATCGATCCGCAAGGAGATCGAGGCGCGCATCACGGTGCGCGAGCGCATCTCCACTTCCGTGGAAGTGCCGCTCAGCCAGGAATGCAAGCGCATCCTGAATTTTTCGGCGGAAGAAGCGGAACGGCTGGGGCACAAGCACGTGGGAACCGAGCATCTGCTCCTGGGGGTCTTGCGTGAAGAAAAATCTTTTGGCGCGGAAATTTTGCAGGAACGCGGCGTGCGGCTCTCCACGGTGCGCGAGGAATTGGGCCGCAGCACCGGAGAGAAGGTTCCCGTGAACCGGCCCAAGGAAGCATCCTTGCTCGCGGAATTCAGCCGCGACCTGACTCAGGCGGCCATGGAAGGCCAACTGGATCCGCTGGTGGGACGCGACCGCGAACTCGAGCGCGCCATTCAGATCCTTTGCCGGCGCACGAAAAACAATCCGGTGCTCATCGGCGAACCCGGAGTGGGGAAGACGGCGATCGTCGAAGGCCTTGCGCAACGCATCGCCGATGGCGACGTTCCGCCGTTTCTAGCCGACAAACGCATTCTTTCGCTGGACCTTTCCTTGATCGTGGCCGGCACGAAATACCGCGGGCAATTCGAAGAGCGTCTGAAAACCATCATGAAGGAATTGATGGAGAGCCAAAACGCCATCGTGTTCATTGATGAGTTGCACACACTGGTGGGCGCGGGCTCCGCCGAAGGTTCTCTCGACGCCGCCAATATTTTGAAGCCGGCGCTGAGCCGCGGGGAAATTCAGTGCATCGGCGCCACCACGCCTTCCGAATACCGCAAATCGGTGGAAAAGGACCGCTCGCTCGAACGCCGTTTCCAGGCCGTGAAAGTTTCCGCGCCGGGCGAGGACGAGGCCATCCGCGTGCTGCAGGGTGTGCGCGACCGCTACGAAAAATTCCACGCCGTCACCTACACGGAAGAAGCCATTCAGTACGCCGTGTACCTCTCGAATCGCTATATTCCCGATCGCTTCCTTCCGGACAAGGCCATTGATTTGCTGGATGAGGCCGGATCGCGCGTGAAGCTGCGCCAGGCCATGCTCCCGGACGAAGTTTCCGAGGTACAGAAGCGCGTGAAATTCATCACCCACCGGATGGAAACGGCCATCGCCAACCACGAATTCGAAAAGGCGCGGTTCTATTCCGAGGAAGAGCGCAAGGAAAAAGAGCATTTGCGCCTGCTGCGGGAAAAGCTGAAAATCGACGACTCTTCCACCGGCGTGGTCAGCCGCGAGGACATCGAGGAAGTGGTGGCGCGCTGGACCGGCATTCTGGTCTCGGCCATCAAGGAAGACGAGCAGCAGAAATTGTTGCGCATCGAAGAGGAGTTGCACCGCCGCGTCATCAGCCAGGATAAGGCCATCACCGGGCTGGCGCGAGCCATCCGCCGCAGCCGCGCGGGCCTCAAGGCTCCCGGACGTCCGGTGGGCTGCTTCCTCTTTTTGGGTCCGACCGGCGTGGGCAAGACGGAAGTGGCCCGCCGCCTGGCCGAGTTCCTATTCGGCAGCGAAAAGTCTTTGATTCGTTTTGACATGTCCGAATACATGGAGAAGCACTCCGTATCGAAGCTGATCGGCGCGCCTCCAGGATATGTCGGTTATGAAGAGGGCGGGCAGATGACGGAGCGCGTCCGCCGCACGCCCTATTCCGTGATCCTGCTCGATGAAATCGAAAAGGCGCACCCGGATGTCTATAACATCCTACTGCAAGTTTTCGAGGACGGGCAGCTGACCGATGGAATCGGCAACACCGTGGATTTCCGCAATACCATCATCATCCTGACGTCGAATTTGGGGGCGCGGCAATTGCAGAAGCAGACCGGGCTCGGATTTCAGTCCAAGGAACTCGATGCCGTGGCGAAGAGTCAGGATGATATGGTGATGAGCGAAGTGAGGCGGGTCTTCAATCCGGAATTTTTGAACCGATTGGACGAAGTGATACTCTTCAACCCGCTCAGCGACGACGATCTCCTGCGGATTATCGACCTGCTCGTGGGCCAAATCAACGAGACGCTGGTGCATCGCCAGGTGCAGATTGCTCTGACACCGGAGGCGCGCCAGTGGATTCTTGAGAAGACCTGCGGCGACCGAAATTATGGCGCGCGGCCGCTCCGGCGCGCGTTACAGAAGTACGTCGAAGACCCACTGTCGGAAGCTTTGATACAGGGCGGACTTCAGCGTCCGGCGATGCTCGAGATTTATCTGTCGAGCGACGCCCTCGCCTTCCGTCCCGTGGCAGAAGCAACCCCAGTGGCCCACTAGGAATCCTACACGCGCGAGCCGGGCGGGAGCGGTCCGGCGGGGGAGCATAAAATCTTGGGCGGGGGAACGCGGCCGTGACTCTAATTGCGGCCGCTCACAGGAAAATTTTTCTGCGTTTTTTTGAAATCCTCGCCGTGGTGTGCCTCGCTGCCGGCCTTTTTCCCCATCCCCTTTGCGCCCAACAAGCGCCGCAAGCCGCCGGGCCGCCCGGGCCGCAATTCATCATCCAGCGCATCGAATTTGTGGGCAACCGCCGCATCCAGCGCGACACTCTTCTCTCCCGCATTTTTACGCGGCCCGGCGACCCCTACAATGAAGACGCCCTGCGCCGGGATTTCCAAGCCCTTTGGAACACACAATTTTTCGAAGACGTGCGCCTGGAAGTGGAAGACAGCCCCGACCAGCCCAACGCGAAGATCGTCGTCTTCTACGTGAAGGAGCGACCCATCATCCGGCGCATCGAATACAAGGGCATCAAATCGATCACCGAATCCGACATTCTCGACGCCTTCAAGGACAAGAAAGTCGGGCTGTCAGTCGAAAGCCAGTTCGATCCCACCAAAATCAAGCGCGCCGAAGTGGTCATCAAGGAACTCCTCGCCGCCCACGGCCGCCAGTTCGCCACCGTCAAACCCACCTACGAGCGCATCGCCGCCACCAACGCCGTCAAACTGGTCTTCAACGTCGATGAGGGGCCCAAGGTGAAGGTCGGCGAAATCAATATCGTGGGAAACACGGCTTTCTCGCGGCGCAAAATCGTTCGCTCCATGCGCAATGACCGGCCGTATTCCATTCCTCTGTATTTCCTGGAAATTCCCGTATTGAGCAAAACCTTCGACCGCCAGAAATTGGATGAAGACCTGGAAGTGGGGATTCGCGGCCTCTACCAGGACAACGGATATTTCAAGGTTTTGGTGAAAGATCCGGTGCTCAACACGGTGGATATCGACAAGCCGGGAATACCCGGGCCGTGGCCTGTGGTGGGCGCGAAGAAGGGGAAACGCACCAACATCACCATCAGCATTGAAGAGGGCGAGCAATACCACATGGGGACCATCTCCTTCCGCAGCGCCGACCCCGATCAAGGGCTGGTTTTCAAGACCGAGGCGCTGCGGCGCGTCTTCCCGCTGAAAGAGGGCGATATTTTCTCGGCGGCAAAAATCCGCAAGGCTTTGGATAATTACAAAAAACTATTCGGCGAATACGGATACATCGATTTCGTGGCCACGCCGCTGACGGAAATCGACGACGCGAAAAAAGTGGTCAACCTCACCATGGAGTTCGACCAGCAAAAACAGTATTTCGTGCGGCGCATCGAATTCACCGGCAACACCACCACGCGCGACAAAGTGATCCGGCGCGAAATATTGCTCGACGAAGGCCAGATTTTCAATAACCGCTTGTGGGAACTCAGCCTGCTGCGCCTGAACCAGCTCGGCTATTTCGACACCATCAAGCCCGAAAATGCCGAACTCAAGCGCAACGTCAAGGCCGGCACGGTGGACATCAAGCTGAAGGTAAGAGAAAAAGGGAAGCAATCCATCAGCTTCAACGGCGGCGTGAGCGGCATCGCCGGCACTTTCGTGGGCGCCTCCTACCAGACCAACAATTTCCTGGGATTGGGTGAGACCCTCACGCTCTCCGCACAGGTGGGCGACATTCAGAAAAATGTGATGTTCGGATTCACCGAACCGTATTTGTTCGATCGCCCCATTTCCACCGGCTTCACCGTGTACATGAACGATTTCAATTACAACCAGGCGCGCGAGACGGGACTGCTGCTGGGACAGCAGATCGCGCTCAACCCTGCGCTCGAGGAAAATTACACCACGAACTCCAAGGGTTTCACGGTGTTTGCCAGCTACCCGGTGCGGCGATTCTCCTTCACGCGCGTGGGCATGACGTATTCCTGGAGCACCACGAACATCACCGCCTTCAGCCAGTCCGCGCAATTGCTGTTCGATGAAACAAAATTCACGAACCTGGCCGGCCCATCGGCGCTGAATGGCATCGTATCCAGCAAGATATCGCCGACGATTTCCTACAGCACCGTGAATAACCCGATGAATCCGACGCAAGGAAAGAGTTTTTACTACGGGGTCAGCCTGGAGGGCGGGCCGCTGCGGGGCAACGTCAACACCATCAGCAATACTTTCACTTCCACTTATTTTCATCCCATCAACAAGCGCCGCAACGTGATTGGACTTCGTTTCCTGGCGGGAATGATTACCGGATATGGCGGAAGAGACGTTCCGCCGTATAGCCGGTTTTATTTGGGCGGTGAAAACGACGTTCGCGGATTTGATTTCTACACCATTTCTCCCTTCGTGCAGATTCCGTTCCTGACTTCCACTAATGTCTTTTACCAGGATCAAACGCACCTGGGTTCGAACGGCCAGCCGGTCACAGCCACGATCACCGTGCCGACATTGGTATATTTCCCCACGCGTCCCGGCGCGGATTTTCAGGCCGTCAACAACCTGGAATATCGCATCCCCATTGCCGGCCCGGTGAGCATGAGCTTGTTCAACGACTTCGGGATTGCCGGCATTCTGCGGCAGTCGCAGCTCGAGGCCAGCCCCTCGCTGGTAGGAGAATTGCAGCAGCAATATCCGAACCCGTATTTTCCGTCGTTGCATGTCACCAGCGCGCTGCCGGTGATTTCCGGAACCAATTTTCTGCCGCACACTTCGGCGGGCATCGAATTCGTCGTGCAGTTGCCCATCGTGAACGCGCCGTTCCGGTTTTATTACGCGTACAATTATCTGCGTTTGACGAAAACCATCGAAGCGGAGTGCGGCGGAAAACCGTGCGCGCCGGGAGACCTTTTCGGATCCAACGGTTTTTATCTGACTCCCGAGCAGATCAAATATCTGAGCAGTATTGGCGCTCTCGATTCCCAGGTCATTCCGTCTCTTGACCTGTATTTGCAGCAGCAGGTGCAAAGGCTTCCGGCCAGCTTGATCGAGCCGAGGCAAACTTTCCGGTTTACCGTGAGCCGCACTTTCTAATCGGACTCGCGGTTGGCGCCTCATTGAAACCACGGGTTTCGCGGCGCCCAAAGGATTTCGATATGGAAATGGCGGGAGGATGGAGCATGCGATCTTTGAAATGCGGAATCATTCTGGCTCTGGCCGCCTGCGTGGCGAGTTGCGGCGGGAATTCCACGCCGATTGGCGTCACCGTCACTGCTGTGGGCGTATCCAATACGGGTCCGGTGACCGTGTTGCTGGGCGGCCAACAATCTTTCGTGGCTAACATTACCGGAGGCTCGAATACCGCCACCTGGGCGGTGTGTCTGCCGCCGGTAATCACCGGGGGCCAGCCGGTCAATTGCAACAGTGGCAATCTGGGCACCATCACGCCGACCAATTCGAATGGCACCACCGCGGTGTACACCGCGCCGGCCACCATCCCCACGCCCAATAGCTTTATCGTCGCGGCTTTCAGCACCGTCGATCCCACGATTTTCGGAGACTATACCGTTACGGTCGATTCCGGGATTCGCATCACGCTGAAGCCTTTGACTGCCACGCTTGCCGAAAATCAGTCGTTGGTCTTCACGGCCACTGTTACTGGACCCACTTCCACGGCTCTCACCTGGACGGTCAACGATATCGCGGGCGGCGATTTGCCCACGGTCGGGACGATCACTCCGGGGGCGAACAACACGGCCACGTATCTAGCTCCTCCCGTCATTCCGACCGGTGGAGTTACCGTCAAGGCCACCTCGGCGGTGGACCCGTCGCAATCGGGATCAGCCTCCATATCCGTGGTTGTGCCGGCCGACCCGGTTCTCAGTTCCATCGATCCCACGACCGCTCTGGAAGGCTCCGCGCTGCAGGATGTTTATTTAAGCGGATCGAATTTCTTGACCAACGACATCGTGTACGCCCAGTCGAACCCTCCGGGCGGTCCCTGGGTCGCGGTGCCCACGACCTACATCACCGCAAGTTTGTTGCGGGCCACGGTGCCTTCGAGGTTTTTCACGGCGTTGGCGCCGGTTTCACTGCGAGTGCAGCGCAGCGTCACTGATGTTTCGCAGATTCAAAGTTTGAGTATTGACCCCGTGCGCCCGGTGGTGATTGCATCTTCTCCGGATAGCATGAGCCCCAACGGGGCATCGGTAAACGTGACACTGACCGGCGGATTCTTTTCTCCCGGCGGCGCGCCGAGTGCGGCGTCGCAAAATACGGTGGCTTACTTCAATTGCTTCGGAGCGGGGTGCACGAATTATGCGCAGGTGAATACCAGCCGGCAAGTGACGGTTACCGCGCCTGTGAATTCGCTAACGGTCCCCGGCTTATATCCGATCCTGGTGCAAAACAACGATGCCGCCAGCGCCGCTCTCCCCATTCCATCGGTCTCCGCCGTCAACGTGGCCGTCGAGCCGCTGCCTTCAACTATTCCCGGTGCGGCAACGGCAACTCTGAGCGTGGGCGCAAGTCCTTCGGCTGTCGCTATCGATCACGAAACGGGATTGGCATACGTACTTAACCAGGGGGATTCATCGGTCACGGTGATTAATTTGAAGGCCGCGCCACCCGCCGTTGTTTCCACCATCGCCAACGTGGGAACGAATCCTACGGGTATCGCCATTGACGATATGCTTTCACCCGACCACTTTGCCGTGGTGGTCAGCGCCAATAACACGCTATCGACCATCGACTTGACCAGCGGCGCGGTGACAAATTACGCGGCGCTGCTTCCCACCGGGTTTACTCCAGTCTCCCTCGGCGTCAATCCGCTCACGCACCGCGCCATCGTAGCCAACCAATTGACCAATCTTGCTACCATCATCGACCTCTCGCCGCTTCCCGCAAATGCTCCGCTGGTCGTGCAGCAAATCGGCGGCACCAACACCAACTTCAGTACGGGGATTAGCCCGTCCGTGGATGTCGATCCGCGACTGAACTGGGCGATTGTGACTCCCGGAGGCGGCGGGACAATCGACATTGTGGACCTTGGGCGTAATCCGAGTCCCACGAATCCTATCCTGGGCGATGAAGGACGCATTCCGCAGATGGTTGCCACCTTCGACCTGGCGACCTCCGCGAAAGGAGTGGGCATTGACCCGGAGACGCATTCCGTTCTTTTCACCAATCCAAACGGCACCACTCTGACGGCTTTCAGCCTTCTGGACAACTCGCTCCTGCCCGTGACGTTCACGCAAGGAGGGACGGGATATGTTGCGGCTGCGACAAATCCGCTGGCCAATATCGGCGTGGCGGTCAACACAGGCGGAACAGCGGCTATCGTGGACTTAGCCACGGGCAACACGTTAGCGTCCAACATTGCCCTCGGCACTTCCCCGCAAGCGGTGGCCATCGATCCGGCCAGCAATCAGGCAGTGGTGGTGAATCAGGGCTCGAACAATGTCTCTATTCTCTCTTTGGGTGCCATGCGAAATCTGCATATCGTGGAGGCAAGTCCCGCGGTGACCTATACGTCCTCCTCGAATTTGCAAATCACTATTAACGGCTCGGGATTCACGGCGAGTTCTAAGGTTTTGCTGGACGGCGTTGCCGTAAGCTCGAGCTTCCAAAACAGCCGCCAAATTTTAGCGACGGTTCCGGCTCCCATGTTGGGATCGGCGCGGCGATATTCTGTCAATGTTCAAAATCCCGGAGCTCCCGCGCCCAATGTTCTTTCGAATGCCACGGACCTGACGGTCATTCAGCCCGTGCCGGTGGGGTTGTCTCCGGTGGGTGTGGCGGTGGATACGGACCGCGATCTTGCGGTGGTTTCAAATTTCGGCGATGGCACGGTTTCTCTTGTGGATCTGACCAACGGAACCAATTTGCCGTCGAGCCCGATTTCCGCTGGAGCGAATCCGCAGAGTGTCAGCGTGCTGCCCCGATTGGGCTTGGCACTGATCGCGGATACCGGAAGCAATCAGATGACAGTGGTAAACGAGGATGCGGGGACCGGCACCACCGCGGCTATCTGCACCAATTGCGACGCGCCCACAGCCACGGCCATCGATGAAGACACGGCCATCGGTTATTACACCAACGCCACCACCAATAATGCCGGTACGATTTCGCTTTCATCGACGGGGTTCCCGCAGAGCATCCTTCAAGCTCTCGACCAGAACCCCACTTCCGCCGCCGTTGATCCAGACCTCGATATCCTGGCGTTCGGCACTTCCTCGCAACAAAGCAGCGTGCAACTTCTCAACGAACAAACCAATCAGACCGTGCGCATCCCCAATCAGGCTTTGCCCACGGGCATTGTGTTTGATCCGGTAAATCAGGTGTTTTTGGTGGCCAATCGCCAGGCGAACAATGTGACCATTATCGATCCTTCAACGTTTATTCAGACGCCTGTGCCGGCGGGGATCGATCCCACTTCGCTCGATTACAATTTCCAGACCAGCTCGATCGTGACCGCCAACAACGCCACCAACGCCATGTCCGTGCTCGATTACGTGTGTCCTCCCACGGGTGCGCTGCCGAACTGCACCGCGCCGCGAGTTCGCGCCATCATGCCGTTTGGAGGCTCGCAGCAATTTTCCGTGGCCGTTGATCCGCGGCTCAATCTGGCCGTGCTCGCCGATCAGACTAACAACCGTATCCTGCTGGTTCCTCTGCCGCATTGATGGATGGCGCGCGGGCCAACTCAAATCCCGCGGAGAGGCATCGGATAGGTAGGGGAAGACGGGCGTGCACGAATATGATTGACCCATTTCTTGAGCCGCAGCTATAATCTCCGATTTGTGCGAGTCGGATTATCCGAAGAAGGAGTGAGAATGAAGATGCGATTGGCAGTTCCCGCCTTGGCGGTGCTTTTTATGGTTCCCACAGTATGGGGACAGGCGGGGAGTTCGGCGAGCACGTCGGCTCCAATGAAGGTGGGCGTTATCAATGTGCAGGTGGCGATTACCAGCACCTTGGAAGGGAAGCAGGCAGCAGCGGAATTGCAATCGCAATTCGCGCCGCGGCAAACTGAGCTCGACAATCTGCGCAAGCAGATTGAAGACGTGCAGACCCGCTTGCGCACCGGGCAGACCACGCTGAGCGACGATGAAAAGGCGCGTCTGACGCGCCAAGGCGACCAGATGACCCGCGCCTATCAACGCAAACAGCAGGATTCTCAGGACGATTTCAACGAAGCCCAGCGCGAAGTGGTTGACCGCATCGGGCGCAAGATGATCGATGTCCTCGACAAGTATTCCAAGGAAAATGGGTTCGGGGTGGTGTTCGATACTTCGGCGCAGAGTTCGCCGGTGGTCTACGCCGCGAATCAAATCGACGTGACCCAGGAAATCATCCGTCTCTACGATCAGGAATACCCTGTGAAGGCGGCTGCGACTCCGGCGCCACGTTCCGCGGCTCCGCGAGCGGCAGCTCCCAGGAGCAACCCGTAAGCGCAGCAGATACCCGGACTTAAAAAAGCCTCTCCGCACGAGATGCGGAGAGGCTTTTTGTTTCAAGCATTTGCGGGCGGCTCGGGAATTTTGCGCGCTTCGCGCATTTTTGGATTCCCGCGGCGGTCTTGCGTTTTACTCCCAAGGAAATTATACTTGGGTGCTTCCAGAAAGGTCGCACGGACGAGTGGGCGCGAGCCCACTTTTTTGTTGGGCGCAATATTTGGCCCCAAGCGCTTAGCTTCCGGCCCTGCCCGATAGGTGTCCGTAAAAGAGTTCTTCGAGAGAATGAATCTGGAAAAGGTACGAGAGGCGGCCGAACGCGTGGCGCGCTCCCTCGGCCTCGAAATTTTCGATATCGAGTGGAAGATCGGCAAGCAGCGGTTGCTGCGGGTCTATATTGACCGGTTGCCGGGACCTTCGAATCCGGAGGGCGCGGGCATCACCCATTCGGATTGCGAGCAGGTCAGCGAGCAGTTGAGCGTGATCCTCGACGTGGAGGATGTGGTTCCCGGCCCGGCTTATATTTTGGAAGTAAGTTCACCGGGTCTCGATCGCAAGCTGATCCGCCCCGCGGATTATCAGCGCTTTGCGGGGCGCCTGGCGAGGATTTGGACGGGCGAGCCGGTCGCGGGGCAGTCGTATTTTGAAGGGCGCCTGGCGGGCTACGCGGATGGCGCGATAAAAATTTTGGTGCGGGACCATGAACTTTCGATTCCGTTTGCGGGCATCCGCAAAGCGAATTTAGTAGTCGAGCTGTAAGCCGGATTTTCGGGCCCGCACGCTTTTGCCAATCGGGCGCCGCAGGCGGGCGCCGAGGAGACATGGGAATGGCGAGTCAGCTGTACCAGACAATCGAGCTGATCAGCCGGGAAAAGCACATTGAACCGGAGATCATCGTTGCGGCCATCGAGGACGCAATGGTGGTGGCGGCGCGGAAATTTTACCGCACCGAGGAAGATCTCCGCTCGAAGTTCAATCCGGAAACCGGCCAGGTGGATGTGTACGCGGTGCGCGCGGTAGTCGAGGAAGTCACCGACCCGTTGCGCGAGATTTCGCTGCAGGATGCCCGCAAGCGCCAGCCGGAAATTGAAGTGGGCGGCGAATTGACGGAAACCAAGCCCACCGACGTCCTGGGGCGCATTGCGGCGCAGACCGCCAAGCAGGTGATCCTGCAGAAGGTCCGCGAAGCCGAGCGCGACACGATTTACAACGAGTTTCACACCCGTGTCGGCGAGCTTTTGAATTGCGTCGTCAAGCGCATGGAAGGCCCGGACATCATCGTGGACATGGGGCGCACCGAAGCGCGCCTGCCCAAGCGCGAGCAATCGCGCCTGGAAGCGTACAACGTGGGAGACCGGCTGCGGGTGACCATCCGCGCCGTCGAGCGCGCGGCAAAGGGGCCGCAGGTGATCGTTTCCCGCGCCGATCCCGCTCTCGTGCAGCGTTTGTTCGAAATGGAAGTGCCGGAAATCTACGATGGCACGGTGCAGATTCGCGCCGTGGCCCGCGAAGCAGGCGAGCGCACGAAAATCGCCGTGGAAAGCCGCGACAAGGACGTTGATCCGGTGGGCGCTTGCGTGGGCATGAAGGGCATGCGCGTGCAATCCATCATCCGCGAATTGCGCGGCGAAAAAATTGACATCATTCCGTACAGCGAAGAAACCGTGGCATTCGCGCAGAAGGCGCTCAGCCCGGCCAAGGTCACGCGCGTGCAGATCGTCGATCCGGAAGAGAAGCGCCTGGAAGTCATCGTCGAGGATACCCAGCTTTCCCTGGCTATCGGCAAGAAGGGGCAAAACGTGCGCCTGGCCAGCAAGCTGATCGGCTGGAACATCGACATCAAGAGCGAGGAAGAAAAACGCCGAGAAATCGAAGCGCAGATGGCCGCGCTCACGGCTCCCGGCACTCCGCTGACGGAGCTGGCCGGCGTGGGCCCCAAGACCATCGAAAAACTCGAGGCCGCGGGCATCACTTCCGTCGAAAAACTGGCGGATATGACTCCCGAGCAGCTTGTGGAAATTCCCGGCATCGGCGAAAAAATGGTGGAGAAGATTCACCAGTCGGTCGCCGCATATTTCGAGGCTATCGAAGCGCAGGCAGCAGCCGCCTCGGAAGCGGCGCCGGCGGAAACCGCCACGAGCGAAGGCGGCGAGCCAGCACCCGAGGAAGCATCCGAAGCACCAGCGCCTGCAGCGGAAACAGATGCGCCGGCGGGCGGGGAAGAATCAACTCCCGCTTCGGAAGAGACGGTTGAGAAGCAGGAGACTTCCGAGTAGTACCGAATCCAGATTGAGGATCGGCACGATCGAAGTCTGAAAGAAAGAGGCGAATGGCAGATTCCAATCAAGTCCGCATCAATGAACTGGCAAGAGAGCTCGAGATCAAGGCCAAAGTCCTGATCGAGTTTTTGCCGGAGATCGGCGTCACGGAGAAGAAGACGCACTCGAGCTCGATCGACCTGGTCCATGCCGAGCGCGTGCGCAAGCATTTCCACGACCTCGTGGCGCAGGAAGAGGCGGCCGAAGCGGCGAAAGTTGCCGCAGCCAAGGCCAAATCCGCGCCGTCGCGCCCCGTGGCACCCGCTCAGGCCAGGCCTGCCGCCGCCCCTGCTGCCGCAAAGCCTGCCGCGATTTCGCAGACTGCCCCGGCGGCGCCCGCAGGTGTCGTGGCCAAACCGGTTGCTGCTCCGGCTGCTCCTGCGGCACCGGGAACTGTTCCGGCGCGTCCGTCTCCTGTCGCCGCACCTCCCGCTCATGCGGCTCCGGCTTCTGCGCATCCTGTGGCGCATCCTCCTGCGGCTGCAAAACCCGGTGTTGCTCCCGCGGCGGCTGCTCCGCCATCCACAGCTCCGGCAAGGCCCGGCGCTCCCATTGCGCAACGGCCCGCCGCGCCGGCAAGACCCGCAGGCGCTCCGGGACAATCGCGCCCGCCGTACACTCAGCGTCCCGCCGCCGCATCCCCGGGACAGCGGCCGGCAAGTTCTGGCGCGCCCACGTCGGCGCAACGTTATCCTTCCCGCCCTGGCGGCCCTTCCGGAACAGGACAGGGGCGTCCCGGCGTGCCATCGAGTTACCGTCCCAGCAGTGGTCCTGGCGGCGCGCCGCGGCCGGGTGGATCGCGCCCCGGTGGACCTCCATCCCGATTTCCGCAACGTCCGGGGGATCGCGCCAATCAAGGTCCGGTCGGCGGTCAGCGTCCCGGCGCGGGAGTTCCCAAGGCGGAGCCGGGCAAGCCGCTCTATGCGCGCAAGCCGGCGGCGCGCGGACGTCCGCTGATTGAAAAAAGATTCGCCGAGGGTGAGCGCAAACTTCATCCGGTGCGCACGCGCCAGGGGGCAGGCCCGGGACGCTCTGCGCTGGTTGAGCCGCCCGCGCCGGTTCATCGCGAGCCGCGGGCGGTGACCGTGACAGAGGGAATCACGGTGCGCGAGTTGGCCGAGAAATTGGACATTCGCGCCAAGGAATTGTTGAAGACGCTGCTCGACCGCGGGATTTTCGCCAGCATCAATCAGGCGCTGGATGTGGCCACGGCCACCAACCTTGCCGAATCCTTCAGCGGAATCGTGCAGGTGGTCACCTACGAAGAACAACTCGTAGAGGAAGAAAAAATCAAGGAAGAGCGCACCGGAAATTTGCAGCCGCGCGCGCCGGTGGTCACCGTGATGGGCCACGTCGATCACGGCAAGACCAGTTTGCTCGACGCTATTCGCCAGGCGGATGTGGCGGGCGGCGAAGCCGGCGGCATCACCCAGCATATCGGCGCCTATGAAGCCCACGCGGACGGCAAGCGCATCGTGTTCATTGATACGCCGGGCCATGAAGCCTTCACGCGCATGCGTGCGCGCGGAGCCAAGGTGACGGATATCGTGGTGCTGGTGGTGGCCGCGGATGACGGCTTGATGCCGCAAACCGAAGAAGCGATTGCTCACGCCCGCGCAGCGAATGTGCCGATCATCGTGGCCATCAACAAAGTGGACAAGCCCGAAGCGCAGCCCGAGCGCGTGAAGCGCCAGCTTGCGGATAAGGGCCTGATGCCGGAAGAATGGGGCGGCGATACCGTGGTGGTGGAAGTTTCCGCCAAAACCAAGAAGAACATCGAAAAGCTGCTGGAAATGATTTTGCTGGTGGGCGATTTGCGCGAGCTCAAGGCCGATCCCGATGCCCCGGCAAGCGGCGTGGTTCTGGAATCGCGCATGGACAAGGGCCGCGGCCCGGTTGCCACCGTTCTGGTGCAGAACGGAACGCTGCACGTCGGCGACGTTTTCATCGTGGGCTCCGTGTATGGAAAAGTTCGCGCCATGTACGACGATCGCGGCCAGTCCACCAAGAAGGGCGGACCTTCCACACCGCTCGAAGTCCTGGGATTGCAGGGCGTTCCGGAGGCCGGCGATCAATTCCAGGTGGCGGATGAAGCCAAGGCCCGCCACATCGTGGAATACCGGCAGGCCAAGCAGCGCGAGGCGTCTCTTGCGAAGTCGGCATCCTCCGGACGTCTTACGCTCGATCAATTGCACGAGCAGTTGAAAGCAGGCGACATCAAGGAACTGCCCGTGGTGGTCAAGGCGGATGTGCAGGGCTCGGTCGAAGTGCTCAGCGAAATGCTGCCGAAACTTTCGAACGACGAAGTGAAGCTGAAAGTGATTCAAGCGAGCGTGGGCACGGTCACGGAAACCGATGTGCTGCTGGCTTCGGCTTCGAACGCCATCATTATCGCCTTCAACGTTCGGCCGGAGCGCAAAGCGCTCGATCAGGCGCAGCGCGAAGGGCGTGGACATTCGCCTGCACACCATCATTTACGAAGTGCAGGACGAGCTGAAGAAAGCCGTGGCGGGATTGCTGGCGCCGGTGATCAAGGAAACCTACCTGGGCCGCGCGGAAGTCCGCGACACCTTCCGCGTCAAAGGCGTGGGAATGATTGCCGGATGTTCGGTGCAGGACGGGATCATCAAACGCGACGCGGATGTGCGCGTGCTGCGCGACAACGTGGTGATTTACACCGGGAAAATCAGTTCCCTGCGGCGCTTCAAGGAAGACGCCAATGAAGTCCGCCAGGGCTTTGAGTGCGGCGTGGGCGTCTCCAATTTCGCCGATGTCAAGGTGGGAGACATCCTGGAATGCTTCAAGATGGAAAAGACGGCGGCGCTGGATCTTCCCGCGGCGGATCGCGGCCGCGCGCAGGTGACGGCGGAAGCGCGACGCGGATAACGCCCGGGCCGCGAGCAAAGCATTCAGACGGGAATTGAAGTCTTTCGTTTCCGCTGTACACGGGAGAGCGGAAATGCCGATTGGCCTCCTCACGCTTGAAATCCACATCCCCGATGCGCGATCCCTCAAGGACAAGCGGCAAGTCTTGCGCAGCCTGAAGGACCGTCTGCGGGCGCATTACAACGTGGCCGTCGCCGAGCTTGAGCACCAGGAACTGTGGCAGAGGTCGCGCGTCGGCGTGATCACCTTGTCTTGCGACGCCAAGCATCTGGAGGACTCTCTCGCGGAAATTGCCGCGGAATCGGAGCGCGTCCTGGGGCGCGATTTGGTCTCGCAAAATATCGAATACTTCGAGGATGAAGCGCCATGATCGGGGGACACGGACACCGTCCGGAGCGGATTGCTGAGGAAATCCGCATTGAAGTGAGCTTGATGCTCGCAGGCGAGCTCAAAGACCCGCGGCTGGCCGCTCCGGTGCAAATCACGGAAGTGCGGCTGGGCGGCGGGCATGCGCACGGTGCGCGTTTTCGTCACTCTCGACGGCGAGGAATCGGAACGTTCCGAAGTGCTGGCGGGTTTGCGGGCCGCCTCCGGCTACATCCGCCACGAACTGGTCGAGCGCCTGCGGCTTCGCCGCGCCCCAGAAGTGATTTTCATGCTGGATGAATCGGAAGAGTACGGCCAGCACATCGACGATTTGTTGCGCAAAGTTCACCCGCCGGAGAAACCGTAGCGCCGGAAATGAATGTTGAAACGGGAAGACCCGCCCGGCAGGATTTTTTCGCGGAGCGGCAAGACAAAGGAAACGCATGCCTCGCATTCCACAGCCGCCGCCATTCGACGGAATATTAGTCGTCAACAAACCCGAGGGGCGAACTTCGCACGACGTGGTGGAATTTGTTCGCCGCCTTGTGGGATTCCGGCAGATCGGGCATCTGGGAACTCTCGATCCGCTGGCCACCGGCGTCCTGGTCCTGGCCCTGGGCCGCGCCACGCGCCTGGCGCGTTTTTATACCGGGCGGCGCAAGCGCTACAACTGCGCGGTGCGCTTTGGGTTTGCGACCGACACGTATGATTCCGATGGCGAGCCGGCGGGTCCCGATGCCGCGCCGCGATTGGATGCGGAATCGGTGGAAGTGCTCGCGCGGCAATTTTTGGGAAAATCGCAGCAGACTCCACCGTCATTTTCCGCGAAAAAGATTCATGGGCGCCCGGCGCACGAACTGGCGCGCAAGCACAAGCAGGTCAACCTGGCTCCCGCGGAAGTCGAAGTGTTCGAATTCCGCCTGACGGGGATCGAAGGCTCCGTGGCGCGTTTCACCATCGAATGCGGCGCGGGCACCTACATACGTTCGCTGGCCCACGACATGGGAAAATTGCAAGGCACGGGCGCGCACCTGGCGGAAATCGAGCGCACCGCCGTGGGCGAATTCACGCTCGATCAGGCCGCCACGCTTGAGGAGCTTGCAGCGGACGCACGCGCGGGAAAAATCGCGGATCGCGTCATTCGCCTTGAAAATCTGCTGCCGGAATTGCCGCGCGCGAGCGTTCTGCCCATCATCGAAAAACGCGTGCGCCACGGCGCGAAATTCAATCTGCCTCTGGCGCAGATTCAGCCCGGGCAAAGCACCGCGGCGCAGGGCGCGCCCGCCGAACTCGATTCCGGAGAATGGAAGCCCGCGCGATTGCGCGTCTTCAACCAGCAAGGGCAATTGATCGCCATCGCCGAACCCGTGGTACCGCGCACGTACCAGCCCGTCGTAGTCCTGGAAGTTTCTCCCTAAAATTGGTGAGTACGCGCGGGACGCCGCAATACACACCCCCCGAAAATTCACATCAAGGATTCGGCGTGCGCACGGGTTCGGACGGATTAGCGGGCGGGACCACGGGCGTGACTTCTTCTGGCGCGGCTTGCCGCTCCTCGATCGTGGGTCCAAAGGCGCCCGGCCCTTGCAGCGATCCGCGTCCGGCATAAATCACCCGATCTTTTCGCGGAGTAACCGAGGCCAGATGCGGGGTGATGAGGATCAGCAATTCCGTGTTGGCGTTGGTCACATTCTCGGAACCCGCCAGCAAGCCCGCACCGGGAATGGTGGCGAGGCCCGGCGTGCCGCCAAGCGTTCTTGAACTTTGCGGCGCGAGAAAACCGGCCAGCACCGCGGTCTGATCGTCGTGGACACGCACGGTCTGCTCGAGCTGCTGATTGGCGATCACCGGAATGCCGTTGAAGCTCGTGGAGGTCAGGCTGGTCAAATCGAAATTGAGTTTGAGGGTCACGTCGCTGTTCAAATGGATGCGCGGCGTGGCCTTTACTTTCACTCCGATGTCGATGTACTGCACGCCGGGATAGGGCTGCCCGCTGATGCCGTTTACGGTCGAGAAATTCGAGCTGTTCAAAATAACCGAAGCGGTGTTCGATCCGAAATTAGCGATGGCCAGATCCGGACGGCCGTCGGCGTTGAAATCCGCACTCACCGAAGCAACCGGATCATTGCCCACATTCAATTCCAGGTTGGGACCAAATGTGCCGTCGCCGGCTCCCAAAAGCAGCGAGACGGCATTGTCCGTCTGGTCGGTCACCGCCAGGTCGGGCCGCCCGTCGATATTGTAATCGGCGACAGAAATCGAGGTGGGACCATTTCCCACGGCGAAATCCGATTTGGCGCTGAAAATTCCGTTGCCCGTGGTGCTGCCGGTGTTGCTCTGACCCAAAAGAATGGAAACGGAATTGTCGGAGTTATTCGCCACGGCAAGATCGGGAATAGTGTCGCCGTTGAAATCCGCCACGGAAACCCACTCCGGAGCATTGCCGGTCACATAATCCACGCGGTTTTGAAATGTTCCATCGCCTTTGCCGAGAAAAATGGAAACGGTGTTGTCCGTCTTGTTGGTGACGGCCAGATCGAAGTGCCCGTCGTTATTGAAATCCCCGGTGGCGACGAACGAAGGGCCATGTCCGGTGGGGAGCGTGGTGGGAGCGAGGAAAGTCCCATCGCCGTTTCCTTGAAAAATGGAGAGCGTATTATCCGCAAAATTCGCGACAACCAAGTCCAGATTGTTCTTGCCGTTCAAGTCGTGCAAATTTGCCGCCACGACGGCATCAGGTCCGTTTCCGGTGGGCAAATCCGTCTTGGCCTGAAAAGTTCCATCGCCATTCCCCAGGAGAACGGAAACGGTGTTGGCCTGCTGGTTGGCCACCGCCAGGCTGATGTTCGTCGAAGCGTTGTTGAAAACTCCGGTGGCGATGCCGACCGGCCCGGTCCCGGTCGCATAGGTGACCTGCGGAACGAATGTGCCGTCGCCATTGCCCAGAAAAACAGAAATCGTGCTGTCCTTGAAATTGGCCACCATCAGATCCTGAATTTGCTTGTTGCGCAAATCCGCGGCGGTGACGAACTGAGGTTCCTGTCCCGCATCCAGATCGGTGATCGGAAAATTTGTGGAGCTCACGCCCGGAACGCTGGACGCCGGACCTCCCAGGCTCGGTGAAAACTGGGTTAGAGAGATGGGAAAACGGTCGCCGACAAAAAATGTGGCGGACTGGCCGTCTTCGGCTCGCAGGAGAATCCTGCGTCCCTGGCGCACGAGTGAAAGCATTTCGCTGAAATTGGCGGCTGCTCCGGGAAGAGTCCCGATGAAAGTGGATTGCCCGCCGCCAAAGGCAATCAGCGGAGGAAGCAATGTTCCCAAACCCACCTGTCCGGCGGAGACCAGCGAAGAGATTTGCGAGGCGCTGAGTCCGGAGAGAGAAGACGGCTGACCGAATACTTGCGTGATTACGCCGATCAGCGCGGAAAGAGATTGCGATTGGATGGCTTGCTCGAGTTGCTGGCCGGGCAGGGTATAGACCTTGGCCGTAGAGGGAGGGGTAATGCCCAGCTCCCTTGCATAATTGCGATCCACTTCGAGAATTTCGATTTCCAGCACCAACTCGCCCGCGGGCTTTTCGATTTCATCGATCAAATCAGAAGCCAGGGCAATGGCGCTGGGTGAAGCGCGCATGGTGAGGGTGCGCGTGCGGTTGTCGAGACTGGAGCGCGTAACGCCGGCGACTTCGCGCACCAGCCGCACCGTTTCGGTCATCTCTTCGGGGCTTTCCGAAGCCGAGAGCAGGACCGTGCGCACCACGGAAGCTTCATAATCTTTGCGTTTTTGCGGGGTGTCTTCGGAGACGTAGAAAAGATGGGAAGTGAGCGGGCGCCAGAAGGTCCCGCTGATGGTATCCAGCAGAGCCATGGTGTGCGGAAAATCCAAATTCTCCACGTGCACATTCACGGGACGCGGATGCAGGTCCACGTCGAAGGCCACTTCCACGCCGAAGGCGCGAGCCGCTTCTTCGTAGGCGGCTTGGGAATCTCCGTGAAAATCAAAGGAGCGTTTTCCGGAAACGTATTGGAGCTGAATTTCGCTCGAAAGTTGCGGAGCGGGTTGTGTTTCCTCGAAATGGCGGGGGAGCTGCGCCGTTAATTCCGTCAGTCGCTCGCGAAGGATGGCGTTGGTGGGATCCAGGTCGCGCGCGGATCGCAGTTCCTTCAATGCTTCCACCAGGTGTCCGGAGACGGCCAGCCGTTCGGCGTCGTCCATTTTTCCCTGCACGATCTGGCTGCGCGCGATTTCACGGTGCAGCAGGTATTCGCGATCCGCGGGCGCGAAATTCACGGCGTCGGAATAGTCTTCAAAGGCGCTTTTCCAGTCCTTTGATTGCTCCGCCTGCGTGCCGCGTTTGAAAGCTTCGCGCGCTTTCTTCGCGTCGGGCTTGAAGACCGGCTGAATCTGATATTGCGCCAGGTCTTGCGCCAAGGCAGGGCCGGAAAAGGGAGGGGCAGGAGAAGGGCTGGAACGCGATTGTTGCGCGTTCGCTTGCGGGTGGGCCGGAATCGCCGCGATGGCCGCGGTCAAGACGGCGGCAAGAAACCAGCGGAAGCGAGCCATGCGAAGCATGTCCGCAAACTATTGTACAGGGATGGGGGAGGGGGCAGCGAAGGATTGAATTTCCTTGATTTTACCAGCAGGTCACGCTAGACTCGAATTTCCAGTTGAAACATTGTTGCAACTGGGTCCTTTATGCTCTCTGCTCTTCTTGTCGCTCTCCGGGAAGGCGTGGAAGCCGCGCTGGTCGTCGGCATCGTCCTCGTCTATCTAAACCGCACCGGACGCCGCGCGCTCACCGCGTATGTCTGGGGCGGAGTGATCCTGGCGTGTCTTTCGAGTTTTGCCGCCGCCATATTGCTGCAGCGCTGGCGGATCAGCGAGGACGGCTTCGAGGGCCTGCTGATGCTGCTGGCGGCCGTCCTGGTGGTCACCATGATCTGGTGGATGAACCGCGTGGCGCGGACGCTGCGCAAGGAAATCGAGCAGCGCGTGGAATCCTACGCGCAAAAATCCGCGCGCGCCGCGGGATGGGGCATCGGGATTTTCGTGTTTCTGATGGTGTTGCGCGAAGGCGCCGAGCTGGTGCTGATCCTCCGCGCCGTGGAACTTTCGAGCGCCGGCATCGAAGTGTGGATCGGCACGGGTTTGGGGATCGCCATTGCCGTGGCCGTGGGCCTTTTCTTTTTTCAGGGCACCTTGCGCATCCCTTTGCATCGATTTTTCTCCGCCACCACGCTGATCCTGTGGGTGGTGGCATTCCAACTGGCGCTGACCGGAGTGCATGAGCTCAGCGAAGCGATGTGGCTGCCTTCGAGCAAATGGGAGATGGCCACCATCGGCCCCATCGTGCGCAATGAGGTTTTCTTTTTTGTGGTTATTTTGGGAGTGGCCGCGTTGGCCGTGCTGCGCGAATGGTTCGGCGCGCGCAAACCCGCTGCCACGGCGGACCTGAACCCTGCCGAACGCCGCCTGCGGGAATGGGAATTCCAGCGCCAGCGCCTGTGGAGTTTTTCCGCGGCAATCCTGTGCCTGCTCGTGGTGCTGACCTTCGCCGCGGAATTTGTGTACGCACGCGCCGCCGCCGCGCCGCCGCAAGCAACTCAACTGGTGGCGCGTGACGGCCAGGTGCGCATATCGCTTTCGGAATTGACGGATTCGAGCCTGCACTATTTCACCGTCGAGAATCATGCCGACGTGCTGCGGTTTTTCGTGATTCACAAAACCAATGGCGATTATGGCGTGGCCCTCGACGCCTGCCAGATTTGTGGCGCATCGGGCTACCGGCAGGAAGGGCAGAACGTCATCTGCCGGAATTGCGCCGCGGCTATTTATATTCCTTCCATCGGGGAACGCGGCGGCTGCAATCCCATTGGCGTAAAATCGCAGATTGAAGAAGGGGAAGTGGTCGTGGACCTTTCCGCGCTGACCGAGGCCGGATCGATGGTTCACGCGCGCTAAAATGTTTGCCCGCCTGGTGAAGGAATCATTCGTTCGCAATCCCCGCCGGAAAATTCTGACGGCTGCGGCGCTGGTGGTGGGCATGGCCGTGGCCACCGCCACGCTGACCGTGGCTCTAGGCGTGGGCGACCGTCTGGCCCGCGAATTTCGCAGCCTGGGCGCGAATCTGCTGGTCACGCCGCACTCCGATTCTCTCCCGGTGGAAATTGGCGGCGTGGATTACCGCCCGGTGGATGAAGGCGCGTATTTGAAGGAAGCGGACCTCGACAAGCTGAAAACGATTTTCTGGCGCCACAATATCCTCGGATTTACCCCTTTCCTCGATGTGCCGGCTTCCATGCGCCTCACCGAGCGCGGCCCTGCCGCGGCGGTCACTATGATCGGGACCTGGTACGAACATCCCGTCGATATTCCCGGGCAGGAAAAATTCACAACCGGCGCGGCGATCACTCATCCCTGGTGGAAAACCGAAGGCCGCTGGTTTCGCGACGATGCCAATGAATGCGTGATCGGCAAGAGCCTGGCGGAATCATTCCGCGGCGGAATCGCCATCGGCTCGACGATATATGTGACCGGGCAAGGGAGGCCGGCCGGCGAAGGCACGCAAAATAGCGCCGATGTGGTTCCCTTGTATGTCGCGGGAATTATCTCCACCGGCGACGCCGAGGATCATGCGTTACTCGTGCCGCTCTCCGTGGCCCAGCAAATTTCCGGGCATCCAGGAGAATACCGGCGCCTCTTCGTGAGCGCGCTCACCAAGCCCGCCGATGCGCTCTCCGAACGCGATCCCACCACGCTCACGCCCACCGAATACGATCGCTGGTTTTGCTCGCCTTATATTTCCTCCATCAGCTTTCAGATTCGCGATGTGCTGCCGGAAACGGATGTGCACACCATCCGCCGCGTGGCGGATACGGAGGGCCGCGTTCTATCGCGCGTGGGCATGCTGCTCTGGATTGTGACCATTGCCGCTTTGCTGGCCGCCGCGCTGGCCGTGGCCGCCACTTCCGCCACCACGGTGCTCGAGCGCCAGGTGGAAGTGGGCATGATGAAAGCGCTGGGAGCCACCAACGCGTTGGTCGCCGGAATTTTTCTCGCTGAGCAGCTTCTGCTGGCCATTTCCGGCGCGGCAGTGGGATTCGTGTGCGGCGCGGCTCTTGCGCGCGTGCTGGGATCGAGCGTCTTTGGCTCACCCACCCCGCCGCGGCTGGTTCTCCTGCCCATTGTGATTGCCATCGCTTCCCTGGTTGCCGTCCTCGGCAGCCTGATTCCCTTGCGGCGCGCGGCGCATTTCCAGCCCGCGCCGATTTTGCGAGGAGAGTGATGTTTTGGCGCTTGCTCTGGCAATTATTGCGCGGAAGCCGTGGGCGGCTGGTGGTGGCCTTTATCGCGCTGGTCAGCGGGGCGGCGGTGATTTCCGCGCTTCTGAATGTGCAACTCGACGTGGGGCGCAAACTGACCCAGGAATTTCGCACTTTGGGCGCGAACCTGGTAATTTCACCGGGACGCTTCCCGGAAGGCGCCGCCCTGCAGGGTGAGCCGGAGTCCTCCCCGCAATTGATGGAGCAAGAAGCTGCGCTCGATTCGATTGCGCGCTTGCATACTACGGATCTTTCGGCCGCCGCGCCTTATCTGTACGTCGTGGCGCATGCGGGAAAAACGTCCGTGGTGGTTGCCGGGACGTGGCTCGATACCTCCGCCAAGATTTCTCCCACCTGGCAAGTGGAAGGCTCGCTGGTGGCTTCGCGTTATGATCGCACGCACTGCCTGATCGGACGCGCCGTAGCACGGCAATTGCAGATTTCGCCCGGCGGCAATCTGCAATTGAATTACATGGGGCGCACCGCGAATTTGGAAGTTGCCGGCGTGGTGGATGCCGGCGGCGCGGAGGATAATCAAGTATTCGTGAATCTTCCCGTGGCGCAGGATTTGGCGGGACTGCCGGCTCAAATCTCCTTGATACAATTGTCGGTGAGCGGAACGCCGGAATCGATCGCCAGCGTTCTCGCGCAACTGCAAAGCGATTTGCCGCAGTTGCAAGTCCGTCCGATTCGCCAGGTCACCGAAGCGGAAGGCAGCCTGCTGAAGCGCATCCGGCTGCTGATTATTTCCATGGTGATTCTCATTCTGACGCTCACCGCGCTCTGCGTGCTGGGGACCATGGCGGCGCTGGCCATGGAGCGTCGCGCGGACGTGGGACTGATGAAGGCTTTAGGCGGATCAATCGCGCGCATTGTGGGCTTGTTCCTGGCGGAGGTGGGAGTGCTCGGCGCGGCCGGTGGCATTATCGGCTGGATTTTCGGCGTGGCGCTTTCGCATTGGATGGGGCAGCGCGTTTTCGGCACGAATATTTCCGCGCGCTGGGAAATCCTGCCGCTGACGATATTGCTGATGACGCTGGTGGCGCTGGCCGGAGCGTCTCCGCTGCGGCTGCTGGGAAACGTGAAGCCGGCGGTAATTTTGCGGGGGGAATAGAGTGGCGACGCTGGTGCAAATCGAGGAGTTGCGAAAGGCCTACGGAAATCTCCGCGCGCTGGACGGCATTTCGTTGACGGTCGAGGAGGGCGAGTGGATCGCCATCATGGGCCCCTCGGGCTCGGGCAAAACCACATTGATCAATATTATTGGCGGGCTGGACACGCCCACTTCCGGGCGGGCGCTGGTGGCCGGGACGGACGTGGCGCGGCTCGATGAGGCGGGTCTGACGCGATTTCGCGCCGAAAAAATCGGATTTATTTTCCAGCAATTTCACCTCATTCCCTATTTGACGGCGCTCGAAAACGTGATGCTGGCGCAATATTTTCACAGCCGCACGGACGAAACCGAGGCGCGCGAGGCGCTGGAGCGCGTGGGTTTGCGGGAGCGCATCGATCACTTGCCGGCGCAGCTTTCCGGCGGTGAACAACAGCGCGTGGCCGTGGCCCGCGCGCTCATCAATCAACCCAAACTGATTCTCGCCGACGAGCCCACGGGAAACCTGGATGAGGCCAACGAGGAAACCGTAATTCGCCTGCTGCGCGAACTCCACGCCGAAGGGCACACCATCCTGATGGTCACGCATGATCCCTCCATCGGGCAACTGGCCGACCGCCGCATCGAATTGGCGCACGGGCACCTGGTGCAGGTCACCTCCATGTCTCCCGAAGATGAAATCCAATTCGATCATTTGCTCGAGCAAGTGTGGATCTGCGGGGAAGAAGGAGTGGCGCCCGCCTTGGATCTGATCCGCGAACGCGCGGGGCAAGAACCTTCCCGCGTAATCGCACGCTTGCAGGACCTGGGCCTGCTGGAATTGCGCGACTCGGAATTGGCATTGACGCAGCGCGGAAGCAACCGCGCCCGCGACACCGTGCGCCGCAGGCGGCTGGCCGAACGCTTGCTTACTGATACTTTCTCGATCGCCGGAACCGAGGCCGATTCGCACGCCTGCAAATTCGAGCACATCATCAGTCCCGAGCTCGACCAGCGCATCTGCACTTTCCTTGGGCACCCGAAAACGTGTCCGCACGGCAATCCTATTCCCCCCGGTTCCTGCTGCCCCACGCGATAGCCGCTGCTCCTCGGCGCGCCCGGCGGAATTTCGACTATACGCACGGAGTTTACTGTGCCCTCTTCCGCTCGAATGCGTCTGCTAGAATAGAACTGGCATGCCAATCGAGCAGGATGCGCGGAAAAAGCCCGCCAGCGTGAAAGTTCATGTGACCACAGGGCAGGGCGTGGACATTGTCTGGGCCGACGGGCACGCGAGCCATTACGATTTTCCTTACTTGCGGGATCATTGCCCGTGCGCACTTTGCAATGACGAGCGCGAGAAGCAAACGAAGCTCGGCGGATCGGCGCTGCCGATGTTCAAACCGCGGGTGACGGCCAAGAGCGCCTCTGCGGTCGGGAACTATGCCATTCAGATTGAATTCACCGATAGCCACGCCACGGGAATCTTCAGCTTTGTTCACTTGCGGGAAGTTTGTCCGTGCGCGGAATGCGCGAAGAGGTATCGCTCCGAAGCGCGCGCGCAGGAAGGCGCCACGTAACACTCACCGCGATCATGGGCCCATTCCTGAAATCTCAGCCGCACCACAAAACGTCCGCCGGCGCAGCGCGTTCAAGTCTTTTGATAATTCGTGGCGGCTTGCACGTTTTCCGGCGTGGATGGGTGGCGGGTGAAATTTGGCGCAGAAAGGTGCGGGATGTGGCCTTGGGACGGGCCGGGCATGTAGGCCTTCTTTTTATGCCGCTTTCGACGTATAGTCACAACCCGTATTCCGATTCATAGCACATGGGATCTGACTCCACACCCTCCGCGTTTTCAAAGCTCACCGCGCGTCCCGCCGCCAAAGTGTTGGTGGCCACCACGGCCATGCTGGCCTTTATTTCCTTTTGGCGCGCCGCCGCGATTGTACTGAACGACCTGGCGTCTTCCGCCTATTACGCGGGCGGCGAGGCCGAGCAATTCATCGGCAAGACCGCTCCCTGGTTCATTCTCGGCATCATGCTGTTCTCCTACGCCGTGCGCGCGGTGTACGTCGAGAGCTGCAGCATGTTCGTGCGCGGCGGCGTGTACCGCGTGGTGAAGGAAGCGCTGGGCGGCACGCTCGCGAAATTTTCCGTTTCCGCGCTGATGTTCGACTACGTTCTCACCGGACCCATCAGCGGCGTTTCCGCGGGGCAATATCTGGTGGGCGTGATCAATGAACTGCTCGCCTACGCGCATCTTCCACTGCATCTGAATGTGAATGCCACAGCGCGCGGCCGTGGCCATCGCCATCACGCTTTATTTCTGGTGGGAAAACATCAAGGGCGTCCCGGAATCGAGCGGCAAGGCGCTGCGCATCATGCAACTCACCACCGTCATGGTGGTGGTGCTGATCGGCTGGTGCTTGTACACGCTGTGGGCGCGCGGCGGATGGCATCTGCCGCCCGCGCCCACTCCCAGCAATATGAAGCTCGACAAGGCTTCGCTCGGCTGGCTCGAACGGCTATCAGTTCGCCCACATGATTACGCTGATTGTCGATTCTGGTCGGCTTGGGACATTCCGTGCTGGCCATGAGCGGAGAAGAATCGCTCGCGCAGGTGTATCGCGAAATCGAGCACCCCAAGCTCCCCAACCTGAAAAAAGCCGGGCTGGTGATTTTCATTTACAGCCTGGTGTTCACTTCGCTGGTTTCCTTCTTCGCGGTGATGATCATTCCCGACAATATTCGCCCGCATTACACCGAAAATCTGATCGGCGGACTGGCCATGCACCTGGTCGGGAAGTTTTCCGACGCGCCTGGCGTTTCACGTCTTCGTGGTGGTGGTGGGAACGCTGATCCTGGCGGGCGCGGTGAACACCGCGATCGTGGGCTCGAACGGCGTGCTGAATCGCGTGTCCGAAGATGGCGTGCTCACCGATTGGTTCCGGCATCCGCACGCCAGGTTCGGAACGTCGCACCGGATCATCAACCTGGTGGTCGCGTTCCAGATCGTCACGATCATCATCAGCCGCGGCGACGTGCACTTCCTCGGCAACCTGTACGCCTTCGGCGTGATCTGGAGTTTTTCGATGAAGGGCATCGCCGTGCTGGTCCTGCGCTACACCCATCCGCAGGATCGCGAATATCGCGTGCCGCTGAATCCCAACATTTTTGGCGTGGAAGTTCCCGATCGGCTTGGGGTTGATCACTCTCGTCCTGCTGTCCATCGCCATCGTCAATCTGTTCACCAAGCCGGACGCCACGATAGCCGGGTTGACGTTCTCCATGCTGCTCTTCGTAGTGTTTGAAATTTCCGAGCATCACATGAACAAGAAGCAGGCGGGCGCGGCGCACGTGGAACTGGACCAGTTCAATCTGGCCCAGGAAGCCGATCTGACGCTCGACAAATGTCGGCGTGGCTCCCGGCAACATTCTCGTGCCGGTCAGCACCTACTACGCGCTCTACCATCTGGAAGCGGCGCTGCGCCGCGTCACGCCGCGGAGAAGCGGAAATCGTGGTGTTGCATGTGCGTATGCTGCGCCGCGCGGCTTCCGGAGAATACGACCTGGCGCCCGACCAGCTGTTCAGCACCATCGAGCAATTGCTGTTCACCAAAGTGCTGGCCATCGCGGAAAAGGAAGGCAAGCCGGTGCGCCTGGCGGTGGCCGCCGCCAACGACCTGTGGGAAGGCATCTTGCGCACCGCCGCCAATCTGCAATCCAGCACCATCGTGGCCGGGAGTTCCGCGAAAGTGCCGGTCACGGAGCAGGCGCGCGATATCGGATTGGCCTGGGAACATATGCCGGAGCCGCGCCCGCGCGTGACCCTGGAAATTTTCACGCCCACCGGGCAGGAACAGATTTTTTACCTGGGTCCGCACGCGCCGCGGCTCACTCCCAAGGAAATCGATCTGCTGCACAAAGTGTGGTTGCAGCTCAGCGACAAACTGCCGGGTGAGGAAATTCACCATCACGACATCGTTCATTTTGCGCTGGATGAAGTGGAGCGCGAAATGGATCAGGGTGAAATCGATGCGGTGGTCGAGCGGCTTCGCGCTCACCTGCACGAAATTCGGACGCGGCGCTTAAATTCCTGAGAATTTTCGCGATTTTTCAGCCGGATATTTCCTCGTACTCATACCCCGCCGGTCTGCATATCCCCCGCGTTCCGTGAACGATTCCTACAGGTGTCGCCGAAACTCCCGCGAAAATCCGGTTTAGGCGCGAAGCTCGGAGGTGCAATTCGGGCAGCGCGTGGCTTTCACCGGAATGGTCGAAACGCAATAGGCGCATTCCTTGGTGGCTGGCGCGGCGGCCGCCGGAGCGGGCTTGGTCCATTTGTTCACCTGGCGCACCAGCAGGAAAATCACGAACGCCACGATCAGAAAATCGATCACCGTGTTGATGAACATTCCGTAATTGATGGTGGCTGCGCCGGCGGCTTTGGCATCGGCCAAGGTGGGGAATGATTTTCCGGAAATATTCACGAACAAATTCGAGAAATCGACTTTGCCCAGCAGCAGTCCGAATGGCGGCATGATCACGTCGGTGACCAGCGACGTGATGATCTTCCCGAACGCGGCCCCGATGATGATGCCGATGGCCATGTCCAGCACGTTCCCACGCATCGCGAATTCCTTGAATTCTTTCAGCATCTTTTTCCTCCTGCGAAGTTTTTGGGCATTGAACGCCGACGTCGAGCGGCTTTGATCAAGCGATGTGGCAGCCTTCTTTTCGTGTGGAGTGAAGGTAGCGCGAGGTTAGCGGGGTTGGAGAATGCTGGCAAGGGCAATTTTTCCTGCGCCGGCAATCGCACGGCCGGGGAAAGCTGGCCGCGCCCTTTGCGTCACGGGCGACGCGCGATTGCGAATCCCACGCTCGTCAGAAATCCGCGAAGGATCAACACTGCCCCAGCGGCGCCCAAAAGCATTCCGGAGTCGCGCAGCGGGGATATGGGAATTGCCAGAACCAGCAGCCCCACCAAGCCGAGCGACGCTCCGCGGACCTGGTCCTGCCAGCGCCCCGCGCCTGGCTTGCGGCGCATCCACGAGCGCATTCCCCAGTACACCAGTAACAATCCCAGCAAAACCAGGGCACTCGGGCGCTCCGGCAACATCACCGGACGGGTGACGGCCAGCAAGACCAGCAATGAGCCCAGAAGCAAAATTATGATTTCGGTGAAAAGTTGAAAGAGCCCGGCAACGTCGCGCATGACAATTATTCCGCCGCGCGGAATTATCACCCAGGTGGTTGCTGTGCGCAAATAGCAGCCTTGGTGATTGACACATGCCGCGAAGTGCCTTAGATTGATTCAGTACATTGAACATGAACTTACAGCTCTCGAATGCGTGTTGTATGTGTTGTTGCAACGACGCGCAGGTGTGTGCCGCTTCGAGAGCGACGGGTTCATGAGCTAAGTTCTTAATATTTTAAGGGCTTATTTACCACCCGCCTCCGGAGCCACTCCGGCAGGCGGTTTTTTTTTGGCTGCACGCAAAATGACCGTAAACGACAAACTCGAACATTTGCAGATGCTGGAAGCCGAGAGCATCTTCATCCTTCGCGAAGCTGCGGCGGAATTTGCCCGCCCGGTGATGCTCTATTCCATCGGCAAGGATTCCTCGGTGATGCTGCGCCTGGCGCAGAAGGCGTTTCATCCCGGGAAAATCCCTTTTCCGCTCCTGCACATCGACACCGGCTACAAGTTTCCGGAAATGATCGAGTTTCGCGACTGGTATGCACGCGAAGTGGGCGCGGAGTTGATCGTGCACTCGAATCGCAAAGCGCAGGCGGGAGGCGCGAGCCCATGGTCTCTCGGGACACAGAAATGCTGCGGTCTGCTAAAGACGCGCGCGCTGCTCGACGCGCTGGAAGAAGGGGGATTCGACGCGGCTTTCGGAGGGGCGCGGCGCGACGAAGAAAAATCACGCGCTAAGGAACGCGTCTATTCCTTCCGCGATTCGCTCGGACAATGGGATCCGAAAAACCAGAGGCCTGAACTTTGGAATCTCTATAACAGCCGCCACCAGGCCGGCGAATCCATCCGCATTTTCCCACTTTCTAATTGGACCGAACTGGATGTTTGGGAATACATCCACGCAGAAAATATTCCCATCGTGCCGCTGTATTTTGCGAAGGAACGGGAAGCGGTGGTGCGCGGCAATTCCGTGCTGCTGTTGCAAAACGGCATGCGCCTGCTGCCTGGAGAACGCACGCAGATGGTACGTTGCCGCATGCGTTCGCTCGGGTGCGTCCCGTGCACCGGAGGAATTCTCTCCGATGCCGTCACTGTTCCGGAAATTATTGAAGAGATGCTGACTTTCCGGCGCTCGGAGCGGGAAAACCGCGTGATTGACCACGACGAAGAAGGATCCATGGAACTCAAGAAGCGCGAAGGATATTTCTGATGGCCACGACTGCCCCGGATTCCGTTTTCACTGCGTCTGCCAACCCCGAATTTCCCGCGGCCGCGCGCGGGCTTTTGCGTTTTTCGACGGCGGGCAGCGTGGATGACGGCAAATCCACGCTGATCGGGCGGCTGCTTTATGACAGCCGCGCGATCTACGACGACCAGATGGATTCGGTGCGCGCGAGCAAGATCAATCGGTCCGGTGGACCCATCGATTTTTCGCTGCTGACCGACGGATTGCGCGCGGAACGCGAGCAGGGAATCACCATCGACGTGGCCTATCGCTATTTTTCCACGCCACGCCGGAAATTCATCATCGCCGACACTCCGGGGCACGAGCAGTACACGCGCAACATGGCCACCGGAGCATCGACGGCCGAAGCTTCCGTAGTGCTGATCGACGCCACCAAGGGCGTACTGCCTCAATCGCGGCGGCATGCCTGCATCGCCAGTCTTCTCGGCGTGCGCCACATCGTTGCCGCCGTGAACAAAATGGATTTGGCAGGATATTCGCAGGAAGTGTTTGAACGCATCGCCCGGGAATTCCGCGACTTCGCGGAGCAACTGCAAATCGCGAGCGTGTACGCCGTTCCAGTAAGCGCGCTCGAGGGCGATAACGTGGTCCGCCGCAGCCGACGCATGAGCTGGTTCCATGGTCCTGCGCTTCTCGAATATTTGGAAAGCCTGCCCGCGAATCGCGCTTCCGCCGGAGGTCCGCTGCGTTTTCCTGTGCAATACGTGATTCGTCCAGATGCGGGCTTCCGCGGCTTCTCGGGACAAGTGGCATCAGGAGTGTTGCGGCGCGGCGAGGAAGTGGTGGCGCTGCCCTCTGGAATCAGGACGCGCGTGAAATCCATTGCCGGGTTCGAAGGCGAAGCGGAACTCGCGACTGCGGGAAGATCGGCTTGCATCACGCTCGAAGACGAAATCGACATCAGCAGGGGAGACATGCTGGCGAGCGCGGAGGAGTTGCCGCGCGTCGCAAATGAATTCGAGGCCACCCTGGTGTGGATGCACGCGAACCCGCTCGATGCGAACAAGGTTTATTTGTTGAAGCACACCACGCGTTCCATCCGCGCGCGCGTTATGCGCATCCGCCATCGCATCGACGTCAATACGCTCGCCCATGTTCCGGCCACCGGCCTGGAACTGAATGAAATCGCATCCGTCGAGGTGCATACCACGCTCCCTTTGTATTTCGACGCCTACCGTCAAAACCGTGTTACCGGCGGCTTCATCCTGATTGATCCGATTACGAATGCCACGGTGGCCGGAGGGGTGATCGAGCGCGAGTTAGAACCAATTCGTGCGGATTCACGCCCGGTTGATTTGCAGTCGCGCGAAGGACGCGTCATGCCGGGCGAACATGCTTTGCGATATGGCCATGCATCCGCCGCGGTATGGCTGCCGGGACGCCCGCGCGCCGCGGAACTTGTCGAACGCGCACTCTTTGACGAAGGTTGGCATGTCCTGTGGAGTGGTGTTTCAGAATTCGAGGCAAGCGAAATCATAGCGGCCGCGCGGGCGCTGCGGCTTGCCGGACTCGTTGGCATTTTTTCGCCTGTCGCGCAAGCCGGAAATCTTGCGCAAGAAATTCGCGAACTTTATGGCGCTAACGCCTTTTTCGATGCTGCGCAGCCCAACCAAACAGATGAGGAACTTGCGGCGCGCATGCTGAAAGATTTGCGGAAATGGCGCGGCGCGTCTTCGGATTTAAAAATGGAGAAGCCATGACACGCGCCGGGTGGGCTGAAGAACTCGATACGCTTTCCGCCGGTGAGGTAATCGATCGCGTGCTCGCGGAGCATGCCGGTGCGGTGTGCATCACCTGCAGTTTTCAGGCCGAGGATATGGTGGTGTTGCATTTGCTTCGCCAGCGCCTGCCGCGCATTCCGGTCTTGTTCCTCGATACCGGCTACCACTTCGCGGAAACCTATAAATATCGCGACCGCATGGCGCGCGAGTGGGATCTGAATCTGGTAAACGTGCTTCCCAAGAAAACCGTTGCCGAGCAGGAATCGGAATTCGGCATCCTCAATCGCAGCGACCCCGGCCGTTGCTGCCACCTCCGGAAAGTGGAGCCGCTCTTCACGGCGCTCCATGATTTCGATATCTGGTTCACAGGGTTGCGCCGCGAGCAGTCTGCGACGCGCAGGAATTTGAAGGTCGGAGAAATCCATGAATTGCCAGATGGAAAAATCCTGCGCAAAGTGAGTCCCTTGGCCGCCTGGGACTGGGAAAAAGTTTGGGCGTACACCTCGCAGCATCGCATCGTTCCGCTGCCGCTGTATGACGAGGGATACCGCAGCATCGGATGCCAGCCGTGCACCAGCGTGCCGGCCGAAGGCGCCGATGCGCGTTCCGGACGTTGGGGCGGAACGAAACTCGAGTGCGGCATTCACACCTCTTCAAGGCGGGAGAGCTGATGGACGTTTTGATCGGCTTCGTGATCGCCGTGGTGGTCGGCCTGACGGGAATTGGTGGCGGAAGCTTTACGGTTCCCGCGCTCATCCTGATCGTGGGCATGCCGGCCGCCGCCGCCGTGGGTACCGCGTTTGTTTTCGCCGGAGTGCTGCGCCTGATTGCCGCGCCGTTTTACATCATCGGCAAGCATTGGCACGGGCGGTATTTGTGGCTGATGCTGCAAGGCGCGGTTCCGGGATTGCTGATCGGCACCTTCTTGCTGCGCCTATTCGGCACTCAGGCGCTCAGCCCCATCGCCACGATAATCATCGGGCTGCTGCTAGTCAGCTCTTCCAGCGTCACATTTGCGAAGCGCATTCAATATCCGCAGTTTGCGCAAAAAAATTCGAAGTGGCTGCCGTGGCTGGCGCTGCCCATCGGCGTGGAGGCGGGATTTTCATCGGCGGGCGCGGGAGCCTTGGGGACCGTCCTGCTGCTGAATTATTCGGAAATGCCGCCGGCCGATGTGGTGGGCACGGACCTGCTGTTTGGTCTGGTCCTGGCGGTGATCGGCAGCGCAATGCATTGGAAATGGGGCTCGGTGGGTGACGCCGTGCTGCTGCGGCTGCTGGCCGGCGGCGTGCCGGGAGTTCTGGTGGGTTGCGCTCTCGCGCGCGTGGTTCCCGCGCGGAGGCTTAAATTTGCCGTGGCGGCGCTCGCGATTTTCGCGGGTATGCAACTGGTCTGGACCGGATCGAAATCGATGACCGAAAAGCAGGTCCAGAGAAGCGCGAAAGTCGCCGTCGCGGCCAATGTCGCTGCGCGCGCTGACCACTAACTTCGATTTTGATAGCCCATGTGTTCGCCGGCGGTATGGACGGCTTCGCAATTCGCTCCTCTTTCACCCCGCGCTCGTTCTTTAATTTTCTGCGGCGGAATCCCCCCAACCGCGTGTCTGTTGCCAACCCTAATCAGTTAATCAGTTGGCGCCTCGGTGCTACAATGTATTCTTTGGGCCTGGAATCGCCGCGGCATCTGTGCACATCCAATCGCGAAGGAGAAATCAGTGCGCAAGGTAATTATTATCGGCAGCGGGTGTGCGGGTCTGACGGCGGCGATTTACGCGGCGCGAGCGGATTTGCGCCCGCTGGTGCTCGATGGGCATGAGCCGGGTGGGCAGCTGGCGCTCACCACTTTGGTTGAAAATTTCCCCGGCTTTCCGGAAGGCATCCTCGGTCCGGAACTCATCGAAAACACGCGCAAGCAGGCCCAGCGGTTCGGCGCGGAGTTCCGGTCGGGCGGAGTCGCTTCGGTCGATTTAAGCCGGCGTCCCTTTCAGGTCGTGACCGGCAAGGAAACGCTGGAATGCGAGACGCTGATCGTGGCGGCGGGAGCCTCGGCGCGCATGCTGGGCATTGAATCGGAACGCACGCTGCTGGGATACGGAGTTTCGACCTGCGCCACCTGCGACGGCTTCTTTTTCCGCGGCAAGGACATCATGGTGGTGGGCGGCGGCGACACAGCTATGGAAGAGGCCACCTTCCTCACCAAGTTCGCGAAATCCGTGATCATCGTGCACCGCCGCAACGAATTTCGCGCTTCGCGGATTATGCTGGACCGCGCGCATGCCAGCGAAAAAATAAAATTCATGACTCCGTACGCCGTCGAGGATGTCCACGACGTCAGCAAGAAGGCCGTGGAAACGGTGACGCTGCGGAATACGCAGACCAATGAGCGCAAGACCATTACCGTGGAGGGGATTTTCGTGGCCATCGGTCACGATCCCAACACCAAAATATTTCAAGGCCACTTGAAAATGGACGAAGCCGGATACCTGATCACCCACGATGGCAGCAAAACCAGCGTCCCGGGCGTTTTTGCCGCCGGTGACGTCCAGGATCATCATTACCGGCAGGCCGTCACGGCCGCGGGTTCCGGCTGCATGGCGGCCATCGATGCCGAAAAATTTCTCGCCGCGAATGCGCTCTGAAAAGCGCAACACAGTGGCCGATAATCCCGGCCGCATGAATTGTCGAATGATACTTTCCCGCCTTTCCGGAGCGCGCCGCCCTTGATTCGCGCCATTCTTCTCCGCATTTCCGAGAGCAAACGGCTCGCCCCGTTCATAATGCGCAATGCCCTGAGCCGCAGGGCGGCGCACCGTTTTGTGGCCGGTGAATCAATCGATGATGCGGTGGCTGCTGCGCGGGAAGTGAATCGTATCGGCGCGATGGCCAGCCTGGATTTGCTGGGCGAGAACGTCTCCGATGAAGCCGGAGCGCGCCGCGCTGCCGGCGAGTACGCCGGAATATTCGACCGCATCGCGCGCGAGAAGCTGGACGCCAATGTCTCGCTGAAGCTTACGCAGTTGGGACTCGACCTGGATGAAAATCTTTGCCTCGAGCTTCTGGAAAATATAGCCGCGCGCGCCGCGCAGTTCGGAAATTTTGTGCGCGTGGACATGGAAGGCTCGGCGTATACCCAACGCACCGTGGAGATTGTGAGACGGGTCCGCGCGAAATACGAATGCGTGGGCACGGTGCTGCAAGCCTACCTCTATCGCACCGAAGGCGATTTGCAACCGCTTCTCGACGCCGGGTGCCGCGTACGATTGTGCAAGGGCGCTTACAACGAACCCGCCGAAGTGGCCTTCGCGAAAAAGTCCGAAGTGGACGCGAATTATGTCCGGCTGATGAAACGCCTGCTGGGCAGCGGAATGTACCATGCCATCGCCACCCACGATCCGGCCATGATCCGCGCCACCAGGGAATTTGTCGCGGGAAAGGGAATTGGCGCAGGGCAATTTGAATTTCAGATGCTGTATGGAATCCGCACCGATTTGCAGAAACTATTGGTGCGCGACGGTTTTCGACTCCGCGTCTATATTCCCTTTGGCGCCGACTGGTTTCCGTATTTCATGCGGCGGCTGGCCGAGCGGCCCGCCAATCTCAAATTTTTCATGCGCAACTTGCTTCCGCGCGGACCGCAAAAGAGATCCTCGTAGATTTCGCTTCGGTGCTCCGCTGTCCAATGATGCGCCATTTGGGAGGAGTTTTTCCGCCACTAGAAGTAACCCTCCCGCCACGAGGATCGAATGGGCACGCGAGAGAACGGCGAGGCGTTACGCGACGCAGTTTCCGTGTCCATTTCGCGTATAATATTTGCAGCCCGCTCAGCCCCATTTTGGCCAGCATTCAACCTATGGATCTGGAATCACACAGGAGGAAACGTTGATGCGAAATTTCGGAAAGCGCGGTTGGCTGGCGGTGGCGCTTCTGCTCACCCTGGCGGGGTGCAGCAAGACTTCCACGGCTCCCAATTCCGCGGACTCTTCCACCGGCAGCTCCGCGACTAATTCCAGCGCGGCTACGAACGGATCGTCTTCTCAGCCGATGAATTCAGCGGCAGGTCAGCAGCAGGCTCCTCAGCCTCCGCCGCCGGTCGTCGTTCCGGCCGGCAAGATTCTGACGGTGACGCTCGGCGAAACGATCGATTCGAAGACCAGCAATAGCGGCGATCCCTTTCATGCTTCGCTGGCCGTTCCAGTGTCCGTGGATGGCCAGGAAGTAATTCCGTCCGGCACCACCGTGACCGGAACGGTTACGGATGCGAAATCCGCGGGCCGATTCAAGGGAGGAGCGGAATTGGCGCTGACTTTGGATTCGCTCACGTTGAATGGCAGGAAATATCAGATCGTGAGCACCAGCTTTGAGGAAGCCGGAAAAGGACGCGGCAAGAGGACGGCCGTGGGTGCGGGAGGCGGCGCGGCTTTTGGCGCGATTGTGGGCGCCCTGGCGGGTGGCGGCAAAGGCGCAGCCATCGGCGCACTTGCCGGAGGCGGCGCGGGAACGGCCGGCGCGGCATTTACAGGCAAGCGCGATTTCTCTCTGCCGGCGGAAACGCGGCTTCACTTTAAGTTGACGCAGGCGCTGACCATTCAGCCTTAAACGGGAGCGGGCATCGCCGGAAATCCGGCTGTCTCTCCGAATAAAATCCCCGGAGCGTTCGCTCCGGGGATTTTTTTATGCGGCAGGATGCGCGGAAGGTCCTGCGCAAGCTGGGCTCCGCATCCGATGTGCTTTATGCCTTGCGGCAAACGATGACGCCGTCGCGCAGCGGAACAATGACCGGGAAAAGCTCCTTCGATGCGTAAACCATCTTGTTGAATTGCTGGATGGCGCGCGTTTGCTTGTCTTTCGCGCGCCGCGCCGCTTTGCCGGACCACAGCACATTATCGGCAATCAATAAGCCGCCACTGCGCAAGCGGGGAAGCGCCTTGCGCAATGCTTGCGGGTATTGCGGCTTGAAGATGTCTATGAAAATCACATCGAAATCGCCGCCCGTGGCATCGAATTGCTCGATGGCATCGCCAACCAGAAATTGCACACGCCCGGCCAAGCCGGCCCGCTCCAGATTCCGCCGGGCTCGCGCCGCGTTCAAGGCGTCGCTATCGGTATAAAAAATTTCCGCTTGCGGACCCGCGGCGCGCGCGAACCATAAGGTTGAATACCCGATCGCCGAGCCCATCTCGAAAATTCGCCGCGCGCCGGAAATTTGCGTCAGGAGATAGAGCAGTCGCCCGCAAGCGGGGCCGATGATGGGGACGTCGTGCTTGCGAGCGTAGCGCTCCATTTCCGCCAGCAGCGCATCGCGCCTGGGCAAAACATCGTCCAAGTACTTTTCCACCTGCTTTTCAAGAATTCCCGGCATGTTCGATGCCTCTATTCTGGAAATAAGAAGCGTGAATTTCCGATTCAAAAATTTCACCAGCGGCCACTGTAAACAATTCAGAAAAATCAACCAAGCGATTGTCCCGGCTGAAGTTCGTGGATTTCCAGCCCACCAATATCCCTTGTGAGTTCGCGCAGTTGCTGCGGACGGCCCACCAGCGGCGGGAACGTCCCAAAATGCATGGGAATCACATGCTGCACGCCCAACAATCGAATCGCGTAGGCGGCTTCCCGCGGGCCCATGGTGAAATGGTCGCCGATGGGAAGCAGGGCGACATCCGGCGCGTATAACTCGCCGATAATTTTCATGTCGCTGAAGACCGCGGTATCGCCCGCGTGATACACGGTGAGTCCCCCCGGCAAACGGATGATATAGCCGCACGCCTCGCCACCATAAACAATGGCGTCGCCATCCTGGATGCCGCAGGAATGCACGGCGTGAGTCATGGTGACTTCCATCTCTCCCACTTTTTGCGTGCCGCCTTTGTTCATCGGCGCGATGCTCGATGCCCCCTTCGAATCAAGCCAGGCGCACAACTCATAAATGCCCACAACTTGCGGCTTGAATTGTTTGCCCAGCGCCACGGCGTCCGCAATATGATCAAAATGCCCGTGAGTGATCAGCAGGGTGTCAATGCGGTCGAATTTCTTTAGTTCCGCCGGACACATGGGATTGGATTCCACCCAAGGGTCCACCAGGATCACCTGGCCTCCCGGCGTGGTGATGCGAAAGGTGGCGTGGCCAAGCCAGGTCAGTTGATTTCCACGAGTCTGCAGCATGATGGCATGCCTCCAAGCAGAAAAAATTTATGGGAGCGAAGCGATGTCTGCGTTCAGCGACCCACGGCGCTAGATCGACGAGCGAGCGGCAGGACATTCGATGCCGCGGGACTGGCCAGAATCTCCTTGATGGCGCTTTCGTAGGCGGCGCGCGGCTGCAAGCCGATGAAATGTTCCAAGATGCGCCCGTCGCGGCCGTAAAAGATGGTTTCGGGCATGGCGCCATTCCACGCCGGATTGACTCCACGATAAAACCCGTCCAGGTCGATTCCCGGCTTTTGCCGGTAGCTTCGAAAATCAGGATGATTTTTGGTCAGGAAATGGCGGACCAGATCCAGGTCCGAGTCATCGTCCATGTTCACGCCAACCACGGAGAGGCCCTTTGGTTCGTATTCTCGCGCCAGGTCCACCATCATGGGGAATTCGATTTCGCAGGGCTCGCACCAGGTGGCCCAGAAAGTGACGAGAAGCGGCTTGCCGTGGAATTTGGATACCACTTGTGTATAACCGGCCAGATCGATCAGCGAAAGTTCCGCGGGAGTTGCGTGCTTTGTGGCGGAAGACGCGGGTTTGGTCGGGCTGGATTGCGCGCCAAGGTTCGCCGCGGCCGCGAAAAAAATGACCCATGCAAAAGCCGTTCTTAGGATTGCCTTCTTGCTGGTATGTCTGAAAATTCTCACGGTGTGCCTCGTGGGACTATTCTAATCGTGGCGGCGCTCCGGCGGCAACCGCCTTTCGGATTTTTCCTGCGAAGCGCCGGAGCCCGGCTTTCGAAATGATATAAGGCATCAGAATTTTGAATAAAGGATTACATCCGTATCCTTGTTCCCGCCGATGTTTGTGTTATAAAATGAAACGCAGGGAATTATTCGACAGAAAACCAGTCGGATCCTTCATTTTCCCGAGGAGATTTTTGAATGGCGTATGTGATTGCTGAGCCGTGCATCGGAACCAAGGACACCGCCTGCGTCGACGTTTGCCCGGTCGATTGCATCCACCCGCGCAAGGATGAGGCGAATTTCGAGGCTGAAAAGCAGCTTTATATTCATCCCGACGAGTGTATTGATTGCGGGGCTTGCGTTCCGGTTTGCCCGGTGACGGCTATTTTCGCGCTGGAAGATCTTCCGGAAAAGTGGACTTCCTTCACGCCCGTGAATGCGGATTGGTACAAGAACAAGAAGGCCTGAAGGAGGGCAAGACCGCTCGCCAGCCGTTTTTGCGCGCGAATGGGACCGGTACACGAAATTAAAACGCGGCGGACTTCCAGATCCGCCGCGCTTTTGTTGGCGCGCTATTCGCTACACTTCAATTCCCAAGAGCTTTTTTCCCGCCTCGCTGATCAATGACGGATTCCATGCCGGATCCCAGACGATTTCCACCTGCACATCGCGAACCTCGGCGATGGCTGCCACGCGTTGTTTCACCTGGTCGGGAATCGCCAAAGCTGAGGGGCAACCCTGCGTCGTGAGGGTCATCTTGACCGCCACATTTCCCTGCTCGTCGTGCTGCACGTCGTAAATCAGCCCCAGGTCGACGATGTTGATGGGAATTTCCGGGTCATAGCATTGGCGCAGCGCGTCATAAATTCGCTCGCGATTGAGATCCATGAAATCTCCTTGACCACGCCTCACGCGCATTGCGCACCGGCGTAATTACAGCGTTCCACAGCCGCTTGCTGGTGTCAACTTGCGTGGAGGAAGAGCCACCGGGCACGCTTTCGAATTTTGAGTAGGCGGCATATGATAGGGCCGCGTCCAGGCGCGCGAAGCGCGGGGCAATCATCGGCGGCGGTTGCAGGAGAGCCCGGCGGTCTCGAATTAGTCGAAGGAGAACCATCCGTTATGAAAATATCGACCTTTCTGATGAGTGCGGCGTTTTTGGCGTCCTTCGCTTGGCCGGCCCGCGCACAACAGCCATCCCCCTCCCAGAAGCCGACGCAGGAAATTCAAATGACCGCCAAAGATTTCGAATTCGATCCTCCCGTCGTTCACGTGAATGTTGGGACCAGCGTGAAATTGACCGTGACTTCCATGGACCGCACGCACGGTATCCGCATCAATTCTTTCCCCGATGGCGCCGCCGGAAATACCCCGCCGGGCCTCGAATTCGTCTTCGGCCAGGATTGCTTCAAGCTCAAAAAGAACGATCCGGTGATCATCGAGTTCATCGCGCACGATGCCGGGACGTATTCCTTCACTTGCTGCAAACTCTGCGGGACAGGGCATAAAAAAATGAAAGGCCAGATTGTCGTCGATCCTTCTTGACGGGCCTTTCGCCGTCCGGTGAGGCAATTTCCAGGCTCTTGCGTTTGTGCGCGCTCGCGCAACCGGGTTATCCTGTACGGGCGTCTCCAAGGATCCGCGGTGCAGAAATTTCAGCTCGTCTTGCTCATCCACGCGCATCAGCCTGTCGGAAATTTTGATGATGTATTTGAACGCGCCTACCAGAAATCCTATCTTCCATTCGTCGAGACGCTCACGCGGCATCCTTCCATAAAACTCGGCCTGCATTTCACCGGCTCGCTGCTTGAATGGATCGAACGCGCGCATCCTGAATATTTCCAAATGCTGGGTACGCTCGTGCTGCGCGGGCAAGTGGAAATGATCGGAGGAGGCTATTACGAGCCGGTCCTCATCTGCATTCCTCCGGACGACCGCCGCGAACAAATCGCGCGCCTCGCCGGTTATGTCGAATCGAAATTTCAAGTTCGGCCTCGCGGCGCTTGGGTCGCGGAGCGTGTTTGGGAACCGCAGCTACCTTCCACTCTTGCGCCGGCGGGCGTTGAATACGCGCTGGTGGACGACAATCATTTCTTGGGCGCGGGGTTCACCGTCGATCAGCTCCACGGGTACTACCTGGCGGAGGACATGGGTTCGGTCGTGAAGATGCTACCGGGCCTGAAATCGCTTCGCTACCTGATTCCCTTTCAAGAACCCGGCGAAATTATCGCCTTTTTGCGGAATACCGCGGAAGCGCATCCCGGTGGATTTGCTTCCATGGGAGACGACCTGGAAAAGTTCGGCGTGTGGCCGGGAACTCACGAGCATTGCTACAAAAATGGATGGCTCGAAAGATTTTTTCAGGCGCTCGAGTCGAGTTTCGAGTGGGTGGAAACGGCTACGCCCAGCGCAGCGATTGATTCCCATGCGGCTCTGGGCCGCGCGGACCTTCCCGCGGCCTCCTACACGGAAATGATGGAGTGGTCGCTGCCCAATGCCGCGCGCACCCGCTATCACGCGCTGACCGCGGAATTTTCATCGCGCCCAGGGGATATCGGGTTTTTGCGCGGCGGCACATGGAGGAATTTTTTCACGAAATACTGCGAATCGAATCTGCTGCAGAAGAAAATGCTGCACGTTTCCGCGAAACTCGAAAAGCTTGGCCGCAGCCGCCGCGTGGATGCCCCGTTTCTCAAGGCGCGCGCCATCGCCACGACTCTTCTCTTGCGCGGCCAGTGCAACGACGCTTACTGGCACGGAGTTTTCGGCGGCCTCTATACGCCGCATCTTCGCACCGCGCTCTGGCAATCGCTGTCCGAAGCGGAATCAATTGCCGATTCGCTCGCCCGCCGTTCTCGCCAATACGCCCACGTCGAGAAAGTCGATTTCGATGCCGACAATCGGGAAGAAGTCTACTTCACCTCCGATCGCTACGCCGCGCTTTGGAAGCCATCCGACGGAGCCACGCTTTGCGCGCTCGATTGCCGCACGGCGAAAACCAATCTCATTAATTCGCTCACGCGCCGCGAAGAGGCGTATCATGCGCGCGTTAAGAATTTGCAGCAGAAAAACGATGCGGCGGTGATGTCTATTCACGATCAGACGCGCACGAAGGAGGAGGGACTCGAGCGCTGGCTTCGCTATGATCGCTGGCCGCGGCATTCCTTCCGCCTGCTGCTATTCGATCGCGAACGTAATTTTGAGGATTATGCCGCTTCGAGATTGCAGGAAGACGCGACGCTGGCCGCTGGCGAATATTACGTAGCGCAGCTCTCGAACGCCAAGGTTTCCTTTTCTTCTTCCACCAGTTTGGATTGGCAGGCGGAAAAGCACATTTCGCTGCGGCGCATGCCCGGCGGTTTCGAAATTGTATGCGATCTGAGACTGCGCCGGATGGCCCCCGGCGATGCTTCCGTCAACATGGGCATCGAAACCATCGTCAATTTCCTGGCCCCGGATGCGCCGGACCGTTATTTTGAATCCGCCGGCGAGCATTTTCCGCTTCGATGGTCATCTTCCGCGCCGGCTCCTGCTCTGCGCGTTGTGGATGAATGGGAGAAGGTGGCAATCACAATCGACGCGCCCGGAACGCGAGAATTTTGGGTTGCGCCCATCGAGACCGTTTCCGAATCGGAAGACGGATTCGAACGCATCTATCAGGGATCGCAAATTCTTGCCGTGTGGCCCGTCGAAATCGCTTCTGGCGCGGAATGGACGGGACAATTCGTGATGCGTGTTTCGCGCGCCGGTTGATTGATTCGCACTTTGAGTCCCGGTTGCCTCCTGTGGAGCGGCTCTGCTACAGTGCAATCCATCGGAGGAAACAAATGGCCGTGTCGCAGGAGTTGCTGGAAATTCTGGTTTGCCCGCTCGATAAAACCCCCGTCAAATTGACTCCCGATCAGCAAGGCTTGAAGTGTCCCGCATGCCGGCGCGTGTACCCGGTTCGCGGGGATATTCCCGTCATGCTGGTGGACGAAGCGCGCATTGAAGCCGAGTGACGCAGCTTCTCTTCTGCCAAGTCTTCCGCAGGGCGCCGACATCCTGATTCTGCGGCTGCGGTCGCTCGGCGATATGGTCCTCGAAACCCCGGCGATCTCCGCGCTGCATGCCTGGCGTCCCGACTTGCGAATTTCCGTTTTGACCGAGCCGTGGTGCGCCGCCGTGGTCGAAGGAAATCCCGGGGTCACGGAAATATTGATCTCGCGCGAATTCATGAAGACCGTGCGCGAAATCCGCGAACGCCGTTTTTCCATGGTGTTCAATCAGCATGGCGGCCCGCGCAGCGTTTTCCTGACGGCGGCTTCGGGGGCCAAGGCGCGCGTGGGATGGAAAGGCTTTCAGTATTCCTTTCTCTACAATGTGCGCGTTCCGGATGCCCGGGAATTTTATGGCACGAGCGCCGTGCACACCGTGAAACACCGCATGTCGCAATTCCACTGGTGCGGCCTACCACTCCAGCCGATTCCGCGGGCCCAGGTTTTCCCGCAACCCGACGCCATTGATTCTGTTTCACGCATGCTCGCGGAGAAGGGCATCGCTGCGGGTGAGCCCTATGCCGTGCTGCAGCCCGGCGCGCGTCTTGTGAGCATGCGCTGGCCCGCCGGAAAATTCGCGGAGATCGCCCGCTGGCTGCTCGAATCCCACGGGATTGCCAGCGTCGTAAACCTGGGTCCGCGCGACCATGAAATTGCCGCGCTGATTCGCAGCGAACTTCGCGAGCGTGCCGCGATTCTGGATACGCTCGATGCCCGCCAGTTGATCGCGCTGCTCGCCGGTGCGCGCATTTTCGTGGGTAACGATTCAGGCCCGGCGCATATCGCCGCGGCCGCGGAGCGCGCTTGCGTGGTGGTTTTTGGCGGCACCAGTCCCGTGCAATGGAGTCCCTGGCAGGCGGAATGCCGCGTGGTGAGCACCGGCGCCATCTTCGAATCGCCACGGGGAGACAAGAGTGTCGCGGTGCGGGAGCCGCGTCCCATCGCAGCCATCGGAGTGGATGAGGTGCGCGATGCGTGCGAAGAATTGCTGATGCTTGAAGCCGGAGTGAAAAGCGGCGATCTAAAAAGTTAGGTGCGACGCCTGAGTATCAAATTTCCCGGCTTCGAGGTAAAAATCAAAACGGCGGAAAACTGATGGACTGATTGCCTAAATCCACCCAGAGTTTTATCTCTTTCACTTTGTTTTGTTTCGCCGCATCGTTTTCTTCCGGATACGGTTGGTCCGGGCTTATTTCCACGATCACCACCGCCGCCGAGCCATTCCGCAAATGCTCGGCGTCTTCGATTCGGTAGCTTTTCACGGGACCGTAATAGCCGTTCGGGCCCCAATCGTCGACGAAATCCTTGAAAGAATAGGACGGCGAGGGCTTCCAGATTTTGTAGCCGGTCTGCATGTCCCCCGCCACCACCGCGTCCATAAAATGGTGCACGGTGACTTTCTCCGCATGAAATCGCAGCATGTACCACAAAATTCCGGTCAGCAGCACGACGGCTGCGATGGCCGTGATAATGTAGCGCCGGATTTTGGACGGCGGGTGTTCTTCCGTGCTGTCGAAAATTCCCACGATCGCTCCCTGCCGCTAGAGTTGGCGCTTGAAGAGCGCCATGCTGCCGGCGATCATCGCGCACGCGAATCACCGATAAAATTATCACGTCCTTGTAAATTCCTTCAATGCCCGTGCTTTTGAGCGTCAGATTTTGCAGCGCGTGCACGGTATATGTAAACGGATCGACCACGGAAATCCACCGCAGCCACTCCGGAAATCCCTGAATCGGATAAACTGCTCCCGACGGGAAGAAGAGCAGGGTATTCAGGACGCCGAATATCGCGCGCGGCACCAGCGGATCGCCCACGCGCACCATCAGCAGAAACATGAAACTGATCATGGCGATCGAAGCGCACCAGCACCACCACCGCAGATAGACCAGCCGCACCGGATCCCACAAATCGGGAATTCCCGCGATCAGCCCGCCGATGATGATCAGCACCATCCCGGCCATCAGTCCTTTCAAGGCGCCCGCGCAGATTAGTCCCAGCACCAGTTCGGATTTGTGAATCGGCGTCACCAGATAGCCTTCATGCAGTCCGCGCGATTTGTCATCGATGAACGTGATGCCGCCGCCGATCATGGCCACGATGAAAATCGACATGGCAGTCGATCCGGCCAGCAGATACTTGATGTATTCGATGTAGGGATACAGCTCGACGGTATTGAGCTCCACTTGCGCATCCAGGCGCGGCGTGCACGGTCCGGCAGTGTTCAGATTGTCCACCATCTCCTGGACGCGCTGCTGGATCGGTGTTGGACAGAAATTGGTCGGTGTTGTCCTCGATGAAAACCAGGCGCGGGCGGTCGCCGCGATAAAACCGCCGCGAAAAATCCATGGGGATTTCCACCACGCCGTCCACAAATCCCGCTCGCAAATCATGAACGGCCTGCGGCACGGAATCGTATTGCACCACGCGAAACGTCTGCGGTCCGGTTTCGATTCCCGCGAACATTTCCTGCACCTGCCGCGACACGACGGAGTGGTCCATGTCCACCACGGCGATGACCGAGCCCTTGATCTCTCCGCCGAAGGCGTAACCCAGCACCATCAGTTGCACCAGCGGGAAGATCATCGAGCTCATCATCAGCGCGGGGCTGCGGAAAAATTTCCGCATGTCGCGTTCGATCATCGCCCAGACTCGATACAATTTCATGTCCGGGAATCCTCCGTGGCGCGCCGGGGGACGCCACTCTCCGCGAGGCTAGCGGTACAGATGACTGATGTCATAGCCGCCTCCGTGTGCCGCGTCGCGAAGTTCGCTGCCGGTGTAGTGCAGGAACACGTCGTCGAGCGTCGTGCTCTGCACCGAAACTCTGCGCACCGTCACGCCGCGCGCGCGCGCCAGATCCATCAAAGCCGCGACGGTTGAGGGCCCGTCGTGCGAAGAGATGTGAACCACGCCGTCGCGCTCGTTCACTCCGGCGGATTGAGCCAGCCCCTGCAATTGCACCATCCAGTCCGCTGGCGCGCCGCTGAATTCCGCTTCCACAGTGTCCGTTCCGGGCACGCTGTCCTTCAGCTTCGTCGGCGTATCCAGCGCCACCAGCTTGCCGTGGTCCACGATGGCGATGCGGTCGCAGAGCTTGTCGGCTTCGTCCATGTAGTGCGTGGTCAGCAGAATCGTCAGCTCCGCTTTATGGCGCAGCTTGCGGATCATTTCCCACACGTTCGAGCGCGACACCGGGTCGAGGCCCGTGGTCGGCTCGTCGAGAAACAATATTTTCGGCGAATGGACCAGGCCGCGCGCGATTTCCAGGCGCCGGCGCATTCCGCCGGAAAATGTGCGCACCAGAGCGTCGCGAAATTTCACCAGGTCCACGGATTCGAGCAGATCGCTGGATCAGGCGCTCGCGCTCGCTCGGCCGGAACGCCGTACAGCTTCGCGTGGATCATCATGTTTTCCTCGCGCCGTCAGTTCCGGATCGGAAGTAAACGCCTGCGGAATCACGCCGATGGAATGGCGCACGCCGTCGGCATCTTTGCTCACGTCGTGCCCGGCCACCAACGCCGGTGCCGGAAGTGGGCGGGGTGAGGGTGGTCATCATGCGGATCAGCGTGGTCTTTCCCGCGCCGTTGGGTCCCAGCAAGCCGAAGATTTCGCGATCCATCACGTCGAAACTGATGTTGTTCACGGCCACCAGGTCGCCGAACCGCTTGGTCAGGTTTTTCACTTCGATGGCTTTCATGATTTTGATTCCTGATTCAACCGGCGCGCTCACAGGCGTGAAAACCAGCCTTTATGCTTCGGCTGCGGCAGCAAAACCGTTGCGGTCATGCCGGTAAACAAGCGGTGCTGCGGATTGGGAACGGCCACTTTGATGGCGAACGTCTTGATGTCGCGCTTGGTGCGGCTGACGTCGCGCTGCGTGGCAAAATCGTTTTCCACGCCCTTGAAAAACACCGGTCCTTCCAGAATGTCGCCGGAGGGAAGCCGCACTTTCAGGTTCTGCCCGAAATCCACCGAATCGATGTAGGTTTCCTCCACGTCCGCGCGCACCCACAGGTGATCAACGTCCACAATGACCACGATGGGCGCGCCCTGCTGCAACCACTTCGCCTTGCTGGGCCACGCGCACCGAGACGATTCCATCCATCGGCGAATAAATCTTCGTGTAGCCGAGCTGCGTGGCAACTTCCGCGGCCGATGCGCGCGCTTGTTCGAGTTGCGCGAGCGTGGTGGACAGCTCGCTTTGGCGGACGTTTACCTGCTTGCGGTTTGCCTGGGCCACGGCCAGCGCGCCGTCCTGCGCCTTGACGGAATCCTCGAGCGATTTCACGTTGGCCTGGGAAGCCAGATAGGTTGCCTCGGCATGGTCGCGATCCTGCGCCGAAGCCACTCCGGCGGCGAATAGTTTCTGCGTGCGCTCATTATCGGTTTGGTTTTGCCACAGCGTCGCTTTGGCCTGATCGAGCTGTGCGCGCGTGGAGGTGAGCATGGCCCGCGCCTGGTCGAGAGACGCGACGGTCTGGTCATCCGTCCAGGAATAATTGTGGCGCGCCTCGCCCACCTGCGCTTGCAGGCTGTCGATATTGGCTTTGGCGGCTGCCAGGCTCGCTTCGAGCTCCTGGGGATCGAGTTCGGCGATGAGTTGGCCCTTCTTGACTTGCGATCCTTCATCTACGGTTAAAGTGATCATCCGCCCGGCGATCTGCGGGCTTACGATCACTTCATTTCCATCCACCACGCCGATCAGCGGAATATCATTGCCCCAAGGCATCGAAGCCGCGTACACCACCGCTCCGATGACCAACAGCACTCCCAGAAAAATCAGAAATTTTCGCGCCGTCATCGAGATTTTGCTCCTCCACGGATGAGTCCATGTTCAATAAAGTCGAGCAGCGCGCGGCGCCGTCCTTCCAGCGCCTGCCGCGATAGCAAGTTGTGGCCGGCAATCTGGCTCATCACCGGCGCGGCCGCGAAATAAAATGCGGTCATGCCCAGCAGCGTAAACACGGTTTGCTGCGGATCCACGGCGCGAAATTCGCCGGCAGCCACGCCCTCTTCGATCAGCGCGCTGATGTGCCGGTGGAAGGGGCGGAAAAATTCGCGCGCAATCCATTTGAATTTCGGCGTGGCGTTCATGGCTTCGCGCTGCACCAGCCGCTGATAATTCGGGTGGCTGGCCAGAAAATCGAAGTAGCCGTTGAACCATGCAAGCAGCTGATCGCGCGACGTCGCTCCCGGTCGCGGCGGTTTATACACCACCTCGCGAAGCTGGCGAAACAGGTTTTCGAGCACGGCGCGGTGCAATTTCTGCTTGTTGCCGAAATAATAGTAGAGCATGGCCTTATTGGCGTGCGCGCCCGCCGCGATTTCATCGGTTCGCGCTCCGGCCATGCCCTCCGCCGCAAAATGCGTTTCCGCCGCGCTCAGGATGCGGCGCGCCGTCTCCGGGTTCTCCATCTTCCTACGTCCGCGTTTCATGTTTTATTACCGGTATTTCCAGGCGAATGTTGCGGCCGGTTCAATAGCGCATTCCCGCCGCTGTCCGGCGGGTCGATCCCCTGGCAATGTCGCGGGGAATCTCCCAAGCGGTTTGCCGTCCCACGGAATTGTATGACTTGGCTGCTTGTTTCTCGACAGCATTCTTTAACTAACTGGTTAGTTTAAAGCCGGTAGGAAGAGCTGTCAAGAGTTCCCGAAGAACGAATCGCCATCAAAACCCGCGAGCCAGGAAGCGGGGGTGGGGCTAAGCGTCGAGAGCTCCGCCTGCTCCGGAAGGCAGCTCGATCGAGTATTTCGTGCGCGCTTTTTCGCGGTGCAGCTCGAGCGCCAGCTCGATGAGGCGGTCAATCAGTTGAGGGTAGGGAAGTCCCGAAGCTTCCCACATCTTCGGATACATGCTGATGGAGGTAAACCCGGGGATGGTATTGAGTTCGTTGAGGTAGATTTTCCCGTTCTTGCGATCCAGGAAAAAATCGCAGCGCGCCATGCCCGCGCCGTCGATGGCTTGAAACGCGCGGACGGCGTACTCCTGAAAAGCCGCGACCTGTTTTTTTGTGAGCGCCGCGGGAATGATCAGCCGCGTGCCGGATTCCAGGTATTTTGCGGTGTAATCGTAAAACTCGCGGTGTGGCACGATTTCGCCGGGCACGGACGCGCGCACTTGATCATTGCCGAGAACCGAGACTTCAATTTCCCGCGCGGTCACGCACCGCTCGACGATGATTTTCAGCGCGAATTCTCCCGCCAAGTCCATCGCCGCCGCCAATTGATGCGCGGCATTCACTCGCGTCATTCCTACTGAAGAGCCGAGCGTCGCAGGCTTCACAAAAACCGGAAAGCGGAATTTCTTTTTGATCTCGCGAACCACCCGGGCGCGCTCGCGTTCCCAATCCGAGCGGCGTACCGCAAGAAACGGAACGATGGGCAAGCCGGCTTGCTCGAAGAGGCGCTTCTGCACGTCCTTGTCCATGCCCACGGAGGATGCCAGCACGCCCGCGCCCACATAAGGCAAGCCGGCCAATTCGAGAAGGCCTTGCACCGTGCCGTCTTCGCCAAATGTGCCATGCAGCACGGGGAAAATCACGTCCACCATCACGCTGGGTTGTCCCGCGGCGGCCGCCAGCGGAACCAGAGCGGCGGCGCTCGGATCGGGCGGCAGCACCACGCGGTCGCCGGTTCGGATCACGTCCGGCAGCAAGCGCGTGGCGCTCGAACCCACAAGCCAACGTCCATCCTTGGCGATGCCGATGGGAACCACATCATACTTTTCCGGATCGAGCGCGCGGATCACCGATGCGGCCGAGGCCAGCGAAACCTCATGCTCACCCGAACGCCCGCCGAAGAGCACGCCGACGCGCAAACGTTTTTTCTCGCTCATCGAGCCGTCTCCCAGCAGCGGGGAAAATTTCGCGCAAGACCGGTGATCACAGGATTTTCTTTCCCAGCCCGGAGAGAATTAATTCGATTCCCAGGGCGGCTGTGGTGTTGTGCAAATCGATCACCGGATTCACCTCAACGACTTCAAAGGAAACCATGCTCTTGCTGTCGGCGATCATTTCGAGCGCCAAGTGGGCTTCGCGATAGGTGACGCCTCCGCGCACCGGCGTGCCCACGCCGGGTGCGTCGGTTGGGTCCACAAAATCCATGTCCAGGCTGACGGCGATCCCGGCCGTATCGTCGCTCGCAAATCGCAGCGCTTCGGTCATCACCTCGCGCATGCCGCGCTCGTCAATCTCACGCATGGTAAAGATATGCACGCCGGATTCCTTCACCAGGCGGCGTTCCTTGGAGTCCAGTTCGCGGATGCCCACCAGCACCACGCTGTGCGGCTCGATCATCGGCTTGATGCCGGCAAGTTCGGTCAACTCCGGCGGCCCATAGCCCATGATGGAGGCCAGCGGCATGCCGTGCACGTTGCCGGACGGAGAAGATTCCGGCGTGTTCATATCGCCGTGCGCGTCGAGCCAGATCATTCCGATGCGCTTCCCCTGCTTTTGGAAATGCGCGGCGGCTCCCGCGGCCGTCCCCACGGCAATCGAATGATCGCCGCCCAGCACCAGCGGAACGAAATCCTCGTCGAGCGCTTTTTTTACGGCGTCCGCCAGGCCCTTGCAAGCTTGCGAAATTTCATCCAGGTATCGTGCGCGCTTTTCGCCGAAATGCTGCTCTTCCGGCTGCGGCACCGGCACGTTGCCGATGTCTTCCACCTGCCGCCCCAGTTGTTTCAGGCGGGCCTGCAAACCGGCCACGCGCAGCGCCGAAGGTCCCATATCCACGCCGCGGCGGCTCGCGCCCAGGTCCATCGGCACACCGATAATGCGTATTTTCTCAGGCATTTGTTCTTCTCTTCTCGCGACCCCGCAATCGAGGAGGGAAGTCTAAGGATAGACTCGATACAGCATCCGAGGGAAGGGGATGACTTCGCGGATGTGCTCGGTCCCGCACAGCCATGCCACGGTGCGTTCCAGCCCCAGCCCAAACCCGGCGTGCGGCACGCTGCCGTAGCGGCGCAGGTCCAGATACCACTGGAAGGATTCCTCGGGCAGGTGATGCTCGCGGATGCGACGCACCAGCGTCTCGTAATTCGATTGGCGCTCGCCTCCGCCGATGATTTCGCCGTATCCTTCCGGAGCGATCATGTCGAAGCTCAGCGCGAGTTCCGGCCGTTCGGGGTCGGTGGCCATGTAAAACGCCTTCATCGCCGTCGGGTAACGGTGAATGATGACCGGCTTCTCGAATTCCTTGGAGATGACGGTTTCTTCATCGCCGCCGAAATCGTCGCCCCATTTCACGGCTTTCCCCGCTTTTTGCAGCACTTCGACGGCCTGGTCGTAGCTGATGCGCGGGAACGGGGGAGTGACTCGTTCGAGCGCCGCGATGTCGCGGTCGAGCGCGGCAAGTTCGCGCGCGCGATTTTTCACCACGGATTGCACAACCGCGCTCACCAGGCCTTCGCCGAGTTGCATCATGTCTTCCAGATGGGCGTAAGCGGCTTCCGGTTCGAGCATCCAGAATTCCGTCAGGTGCCGCCGCGTCTTCGATTTTTCGGCGCGAAATGTGGGGCCGAAGGAGTAGACCTTGCCCAGAGCGGCCGCCGTGGCTTCCACATACAATTGCCCGGATTGCGTCAGGTAGGCTATCTGGTCGTCGATGTAATTCACTTCAAACAGCGTGGTGGTGCCTTCGCAGGCCGCGGGCGTGAAAATCGGCGTATCGGTCAGCGTGTATCCCTGCGCGTCCATATAATTGCGCGCAGCGCGCACTGCTTCGGCGCGAATGCGCAATATGGATGCTTGCCGCGGCGTGCGAATCCACAGGTGGCGCTGATCCAGCAGGAAATCCACACCGTGTTCTTTGAGCTGGATGGGATAGGGAGAGTCTTCCGGAACTCGTTGCACCACTTCCGCCGAGCTCACGTGCAATTCAAAACCTCCCGGCGCGCGCGCTTCGGCTTGAACTTTTCCGGTCACCATTACGCTCGATTCCTGCGTCAGGCCTTTCAGCGCCTCGAAAGCCTGCGGTTCGCCCTTCAGCGACACAACGCCCTGCATCACGCCTGTGCCGTCGCGAAAAATAGGGAACAGCAGCTTGCCCGATTCGCGCAGGTTATAGAGCCAGCCGTGAATGGTCACCGTTTCGCCGGCGTGCTCTCCCGCTTTGTCGATGGTTATGACCGGCGCGCTTGCCGGGGATTGCTCGCTCATGGCCTCTTCCGTATGATTTTGGATTTTGCGCGGGGCATCAATGCCGCGCTTCGATTGCATTTTCGATTTTGTCGAAAGTGCGGCGGATCTGTTCGAGCGATGGCGCGCCCGCCGCTTGCTCTTTAATTTCGAGCACGATGGGAAGCGGGTCCTTCACGCCGGCCAACAGCCGCAGCGCCGCATCCCAATCGATGGTGCCTTCCCACGGCAGCAGATGCTCGTCCTTTTCGCCGTGATTGTCATGGATATGCGTGGTGGCCAGCAGCTCGCCCATGGCTTCGAAGCTCGCTTCCACTCCACCCTCGAGATGGGCATGCCCGGCGTCAAAACAGAGTTTCAAATCGTGCAAATGCGTTTCCTGAATGAAATGGCGCAAGGCTGCGGGCGCGCCGAGTTCATCGGGAGTGTTTTCAAGCGCGATGGTGACGCCGCGGGCCTTTGCAAAAATCGTGAGATGTTCGAGCGAGCTGAAGGCCGCCTCGGTTTTGCGCGGGTCCGCCATTTGCCGGCCGTTCCCGAGTTGCTGCACGAGAAAGCGGAAGGGAATCCGTTCCGCGACTTCCAGCGCTCGTTTCACCTCATCCACGGCGTCAATGCGGCGGATGCGTTCGGTGTCGGAAATGGAGATAGGGACGCCGCTATCGCGGCCGGGCGACATATCGCGCTCGGTGGGCGAGTGCAATGCATGGAGCGAAATCCCGTGCTCGCCAAGAAGGCCGCCGATTTCCCGCACCGCTTCAGGCGAGCGGTAATTGAAATGTTCCGGCGCGCAATAAATTTCCAAGCTCGCCAATTCCGCCTGAGCCAGTTCGGAGAGCAGAGACGCGCCGAGCGGCTGCTGTGCGTAGCGGTAAGTCGATAGAACGCGCTGCATGATGCCTTTCGTGCGGCCTTTGGAAATTTTACCAACCCGAATTGCAGAATGTATATGGTCCGTGGAATTCGCGCTGGCGTCAATAGCGGTGATTACGCCTACGGAACAGGAAAATTTCCCGGAAACCGCGCGTATGCAAAGGAGCGCCGCGCCTGTGAAATAGCGTCATTTTCCCGAGCCAGTCAAAAAAATGCGGCGATTGCGAAAGGTTGTCGCGGAACCCTTAATCCGAAAGTCCCACCAGAAAAAACGCGATCAGCGCCCCCAAAAGCAAGGCAATCAAGAGCCACGAATAAAGTTTGAGCCGCGGGCCCATGAGATGGCGGGGAGGAGAATTGGGCACAGGCTCATCGGCTGCGAACTCTTCTGCAATATCGGCGGGGCTGGCATCCGAAGCGGAGGAATTTTGCGTGGTTTCCTCGGAATCCTGTGAATCCGGTGGCATCACAAGGATGCTATACCGCGGTGAAACATGCCGCAAGAACTACTTAGCAGCGGTGCTAACGCGCGAAAAAGTTTACGAATGCCGCAGCGGTTATCGTGCCGGCCACCACCGCCAATGCCAGCCAACGCGCGGCGACCCGACCGCGCCTGCGCAACTGACGCACTTGAGCCAGAAGATCTCTTGGGGACTCAAAGACCGGCGCAAAATCCATGCTGTCCAGAGGCACGCTGGTGGCCGGCGCGGATTCGTCGCCGCGGCGGGATTTCAGATTGATGATTTCCGGTGTCATGCGCCGATGTTAAATGCAGGGGAGAGAATTTTTCGAGCGCCGTTTTGTGCCCGCGTGCGCAAGAGTCAACTTATATTTCAGAGCGGCTTGGCGCAGGATCAAGCCTCGGCCGCGGATTCGCCTTGCTCCCCCACCGTGAAGTAGGAGCAATCGGGATGTTGAAACACCAGCGCGCTGACGCTGGCCTCCGGATCCATCATCATTCCTTCGGTCAAATGCACGCCGATTTCTTCCGGGCGCAGAAGAAGCCAAATTCCCGCCTGATCTTCCAGGCGCGGGCACGCCGGATAGCCGAAACTGTAGCGTTTGCCGCGGTAACGCGAGACAAAGCGCTCCGCCATGGTCAACTCCGGTGCGTCGGGAAATCCCCAGTCCTCGCGAATGCGGCGATGCAGCCATTCCGCGCAAGCTTCCGCGGTTTCGAGCGCCAGCGCCTGAAGGCCGTGCGAATAAAAATAATTACCCGCGGTCTTGGCGGCCTCGGAGCGCTCGCGAATTCCCGCTCCCGCGGTCACCACGAACAATGCCAAGTGGTCTCGAACTCCATCGCGCGACGGAAGAATGTAATCGCTCAGGCAGAGTTTGTCTCCGGTCCTCTGGCGTTGAAAATGAAACGTATGCAAAGGTTTCGCGGCGCCGGGCGCGAAGAGCGCGATGGAATTTCCATGGCGTTCGGCTTCGAAGAATTGCCAAACCGCGGCAATTTTCATAAACCGCGCCGCGTCACGCTTCACTTCTTCCATGTTGTTGAAAAGTTCCAGGGCCCGAGGCTCGCGTTCCGCCAGCGCTTTTTTGAAATCGCCGCGATAGCCCAGATGGCGGCCGAAAATCATGTAGGGATTCACGTAGCCCCACACTTCGTTCAAATCCGGAACGCTGCGCGCTTTGCGCTCCAGATACGCGACCGCCGGAATTTCCAGATCGCGCGCGCACACGCGGCGACCTTTCATCTCCTGCGGGCGCGAGGACGGGACGCGCGGGCTCTTCAGCCACGGCGACGCCGGTGTGCGTGTGCGCCAGCAATGTATTTTCCCGCCGCGCGGGATCGCTCAATTCGTTCATCAACCGCAAGCCGGTCATGGCGTCCTTGGCATAGCAGACGGCGGTGCTGTATTGCGGCGCGATTTTCGATTTCGTGAATTTTTCAGAAAGCGCCGCGCCGCCCACCAGCAAAGGCACGCGAATTCCCGCCTCGCGCAGGTCCGCTGCGGTGATGGCCATCTGTTGCGCGCTTTTCACCAGCAGCCCGGAAAGCCCGATGGCGTCGGGGCGATGTTCCTTGTGCGCGCGGATCAATTCTTCCGGCGGCACTTTGATTCCCAGGTTCACCACGTCATAGCCGTTGTTCTTGAGAATAATTTCCACCAGGTTTTTGCCGATGTCGTGGACGTCGCCTTTGACCGTCGCCAGGATCACCTTGGCGCGCCTTTCGATATCCGCCTTCTCCATGAAGGATTCCAGGTGGCTGACGGCGGTCTTCATCGCTTCCGCGGATTGCAGCACTTCGGCCACGATGAGTTCGTTGTTGTTGAAGAGCCGCCCCACCTCCGCCATCCCGGCCATCAACGGTCCGTTGATCACATCGAGAGGCGCCGCGCCTTCCGCGAGCTTCCGGTTCAGATCGTCGATCAAACCGTCCTTCGATCCTTCGATGATGTAATTTGCCAGGCGCTGGTCGAGCGGCAAATCGGCCGCGCGCTCCTTTTTGCGCGCCCCCGCGGCGCGAAAATGAGCGGCGATCGCAGCAATGTGAAACTGATTGATGGCCGCTTTCTGTTCGCGTGATTGTTCGCGCCAATCCGGTCGGCGCGCCGCGCAGCGAGGCCGCTTGCGGATGATCTTCCGGAAATGCCGCGGGCGGATAATTGAACAGCAAGTCTTCCGCCAGTTTTCGTTCCAGCTTCCGGAATGGAGGCGAACCGCTCGATGCGTTCGGCATTGACGATGGCCAGATCCAGGCCCGCCTTGGTACAGAAATAAAGAAAAACGGAATTCACCACCTCGCGTGCTCCGGGAGGCAGGCCGAACGAAACATTCGAAATTCCCAGCACGGTGCGCACGTGCGGAATGTTCTGCTTGATCTGGCGCACCCCTTCGATGGTTTCCACCGCCCCGCCGATATAATTTTCATCGCCCGTGGCGCAGGGAAACACCAGCGGATCGAAAATAATGTTTTCCGCGTGAATTCCGTATTTTTGGATCAGCAAATCCCGCGAGCGCTGGGCGATTTCAAGTTTGCGTTCGCGGGTAAAGGCCTGCGCCTGCGTGGGATTTTCGTCGATGCACCCCACGATCAACGCCGCGCCGTAAGACCGCGCCAGCGGGCATACGCGCTCGAATTTTTCTTCGCCATCTTCCAGATTGATCGAGTTGATGATGCTTTTGCCCTGGCAATAGGTGAGCGCGCGCTCGATGGCTCGCGCGTCGGTGGTGTCTATCATCACCGGCGCCTTGATTTTGCGGATCAGCTTTTCATAGAACGGCGCGATGTCGTTCATTTCCTCGCGGTCCGTGCTTTGCAGGCACACGTCCACGATGTGCGCGCCGCTTTTCACCTGCCGCCGCGCGATTTCCGTGGCTTCTTCCCATTGCTCCGCCGCCACCAGATTTTTGAATAGGCGCGACCCGATCACATTGGTGCGTTCGCCCACCACCAGCGGCCTCGTACTTTCCTCCGCCTCGATTACTTCGATTCCCGAATAAATCGCGCGATGGTTGGGTTCCGGCGCGGGCCGCGGCTTTTTGCCTTGGGCCATCTGCGCGATGGCGCGAATATGCTGTTCGGTGGTTCCGCAGCAGCCGCCCACGATATTCAGCCAGCCGCGATCGATGAACCGTTCGAGTTGCTCGGCGAGCGACGTGGGAGTCTCGCCGTAGCGCCCGTCCTCATTCGGCAGCCCCGCATTCGGGTAGCAGGAAACCGCGCGGCTGGTGAGCGATTGCAGCGTGCGTACGTGATCGGTCATGAATTCCGGCCCCGTCGCGCAATTCAATCCCAGCGAAAGCAGATCCAAATGGTCGAGCGAAGCCCACAGGGCCTCGATCGATTGCCCCGCGAGCATGGTGCCCATCGCTTCGATGGTCACGGAAATCATCAGCGGGATGGGTTGCCCGATTTCGCGGCTCAAATCCTGAATGCCCAAAGCGCCAGCTTTGATGTTGCGCGTGTCCTGGCAGGTTTCCAGCAGCAAAATGTCCGCGCCGCCTTCGATCAATCCCGCGGCCTGCTCACGATAGGCGGCGCGCAATTCGTCGAAGGTCACGCCACCCGTCACGCTGATGGCTTTGGTTGTCGGCCCCATCGAGCCGGCCACAAAACGCGGCTTTCCCGGCGTTGCGAAGGAGTCCGCGGCCTGGCGCGCCAGTTCCGCCGCGCGGCGGCTCAAAACGCGCGCCTGATCCGCGAGGCCATATTCCGCCAGCACGATGGATGTGCTGCCGAAGGAATTCGTCTCGATGATGTCCGATCCGGCTTCCAGATATTTGCGGTGAATGGCCAGAACCACGTCCGGGCGCGTGGCCACCAGATTTTCATTGCAGCCTTCGAGATGCGCCCCTCCGAAATCCGCCGCTGTCAATTGCACTTGCTGCAGCATGGTGCCCATGGCGCCATCCAGCACCAGGAGGCGTTGGCGCAGCAATTCCCGGAGGGCCAGGCCCTGTTGGATCAGATTCTGCATGTCGATTCAATTATCCCGTGAAAGCGCCCGCAGATGGGCGGAAATGTGCAGCTATGCACGCGAAACGGAGCGTCGAGGATTGCCCGCGAGTTGCCGGCGGGGAATGTGGATGGACTGCATGTCTTGCGAATCGTGAAGGCTATTTACTCGCTGTTGCTGCTCAAGAATTCGACGCGTGTGGATCGCGGGACCAAGCCCACTGCTTCTCCGCGCGCCAGCAAATCTCGCACCGCGCGGCGCCCCTCTTCGCCATAATCGAGCGTCCACTTGTTCACGTACATGCCCACAAATTTGTCGGCCAGCAGCGGGTCCATGTCGCGCGCGAATTGCAGGGCATAATCGAGCGCTGCTTCGCGGTGGTCGAGCGCGTACGCCACGCTATCACGAATCACCCGGCCCACCTGCCGCCCAAGGTCCGCACCCAGGCTGCGGCGGATGGCGTTGCCTCCGAGCGGGAGCGGCAATCCGGTGGTTTCCTGCCACCAAACGCCGAGGTCCACCACGCGGTGCAAGCCCATCTGCGAAAACAGGAGTTGCCCTTCATGAATCAGCAGGCCCGCCTCCACTTCCTTGGCCTGCACGGCGTCCAAAATCTTGTCGAAGGGCATGGTCACCGTCTCGACATTGGGTTCGAAGAGTTTCAGCGCCAGGTAAGAAGTGGTTTGCTCGCCCGGCACCGCGATTCTTCGTCCGGCGAGTTCGGTCTTTTTTATTGGATGCGCGGCCACCACGATCGGACCATAGCCCTCGCCGAAACTCGCGCCGCAATCGAGCAGGACGTATTTATCTGCCACGAATGCATAACCGAAAAAGCTCAGCGCGGTCACGTCGAATTTTTCCTCGTGCGCGGCCTGGTTCAGCGTCTGAATATCGCAAAGGGTGTGCGCGAATTTCACGCCCGGCAGGCGCACTTTGCCGGTGGCCAGGGCATAAAACATGAAGGCATCATCGCTATCCGGCGAATGCGCCAGGCGAATTTCCATGGTTTTCGGTGATGTGGCTGGTGTGGACATTTCCGGGTCCTGTCCTATGGCTCGATTCAAACTGTCAATCCGCCGCACCGCAGGGTCAAGACACGTTCTTCCCCGAATCGTATTGCTCGCAGCGGAAGCCCCTTGGGGCAAATCCTGTGGTCGGTGTAGTGCTCACTCCCGGCGTGATCGCCGTTTCTAATCACGCATAGGATACCACACCGCGGAGCGGACGGGATAGGCGGCGCAATTACTGCACGGTGGAACGCGCGGGAGTAGGCAGCGGCGAAGCGTGGTGCGCGGCAAGCAGCCATTCGCCGTCCCGCAGCACGAAAATATTCGTGGTCTGCGCTATGGATTCATCGAAGCCGTCGGTGAATGCGGTGGTCACGTGTTCGGTGCAAGCCACCCAGGCGGCGTTGCCTTCTACGCGAATCCACATGGAACTCAGGGAAATGCGCACGCGCTTGGTATTCGCAAACACGCGTTCCCAGCTCTCGCGTACTTCATCCCAGCCGAACAGCAGGTCCCACCCCGGATGCACGCATTCGATGGCGTCGTCATGCACCCATGCCGCTTCCATTTCCGTCATGTCCAGGGCTTCGTAGGCGGCATAAAACCGCTGGTTGGCGGTGCGCACGGCTTCTTCCGGAGATTGTTTTGGCGCTACGGTTTCTTGGGGCATATCGAGAGTTGATCCACGGAAACGGGATTTAAAGGCGGAGCCATCCGCTACAGGGCATTGTTTGTTCTGGCGCCCATCGTCCCCTGGACGCTTCCAGCGGCTCCGAGGGCCGCATTATACCTGAGCACGCCCGCCGCTACTGCGTCTTTTCGGCAGGGATCGACGGATCGTCTTGCGTCGCCACTGTTCCGTGCTTGTCGGCGGCGTGAATTTTCCCGTCGGCATCGAGAAAATAGGATTCGTAGCCGCTCTTGCCGTATTGCTCCGGCGTGGCCGCCAATTCGAAACTCGGATCCCCGCCATTGGCGGCCGGCAGAATTGTGTAGCGGTAGACGTAGCCATCTTGCTTTCCGGAGGCGAGGCTGGCATTGACCAGGTCCGCCTGCTCCGGAGAAATCTGGTCTTTCGGCGCGGGACCCAACTCGGCCAGCGATTCGGGCAAGCGTCCGAAAGCGTGCACATAGGTTTGAATCACATCGGCCAAGCCGTGCAATGTCTGCACTGCGTTCTGTTGGCGCGCGATCAAATCCTGGCTCACCCATTGTTTCGATAGCTGCTGAATATCCAGCAGCACCAGGCCCAGCGAAAGGATGCGCCAGCCGCCGCCTTCGCGCACCATGCCGATTTCCGTTTCCTGCGCGCCCACCGCGTTTACCGGAATGAACGCCAGGTTTTCGTGGAGTCGCGTGTCTCCAAAACGGAATTCCACTGTTCCTCCCGGCGCTTCGCAACGCAGCACGGCGTGGTTGCGCACATCGGAAGAAATCAGCGGCCGCCCGGCGTCGTCGCTCAGCGAAAAGCGCTTCATCAACGCAACGCGCTGGTTCGATGGCAGCATATGGAATGCCGCGGCATTGTCCGCCGTGAGATAGATCATGAAACGCGGTTCATTCAGCCGGCAAGCGGCTGCCAAGGCGGAAGCCAGAGCCACCGCCGGGTCCTGTTCCTTTCCGTCCGGAACCACCGTGACTTGCGAGGCATCCTGAGCGCGTGCCGCTGCCGGGCCGATAAAAAGTGCAAGGATGAGAGCAAAACAAATGGCAATGCTCGTAATGGTTTTCATGGGGCTGGGGATTTTGCCTCCGTGAAGATGGCTGCCAGGTCGCGCGTGAATTTTGAACGCGGCATCACGTTCGTGCAACCCGCTTCGCGCGCCCGTTGCGCGAGCTCGACCTGCACGTGCGAAAGAAATGCCAGACGCGGAATCGCGCTGGAATTCGCTTGCAACTTTTCGAGCGCCTCGATGGGTTGGTTGCGCGCGTTCAGGTCCACCACGATCAGCCGCGGAGCGGAAGCTTCAATTTCCGCAAACAGCGCATCGGCGGTAGTGCAGGCGCGGAGAGCGATGCCCACATGCTTCGCCGTCTCCTGCATTTTGGCCAGGAAAAAAATGTCGTCCACCAGTGCCAGCACTTCCGCCATTCGCTGTTTCCTTAGAATATCCGGTTTATCATGCGCACGCGCATCCTTCAAGCCCGCAAAGCAAGCCGGCTTTTGCCGTCTGGCGGCCGCCGGAGCGAAATAGTAGCGCGGCATCCATTTAAAAACAGGCGCAGAGGCGGTTCAAAATCAAATGGAGGCGCGCGAGAAAAGTCTTACTGAAGACACACGGGAGGAGAAAACGAAATCCGGCTGGATCGGTCCGTCAGTGCTTCGCTTCGCGTTCGAGAATCGCCGTTTCTTCCGGCAATCCTTCCGGACGCCCCTTCACGCGGTCGTAAGCGCTGAAATGGCAGGTCGAACCGAGAGCTTCGTTGTAATAAGTGGGAACGCCGAGAGCGGTTCGCAGCTCTTCATTGAAGCGGCGCAGGTCCGCAAGTTGCTGGCGGAGCGCCGGGAACTTCTTGCCCTCATGCGAAAGCAGAAATTTCTGGTAGCCCGCATCCCACAGCCTGGTGAACTGCCCCTGCAGCATGATGCAGGGAATCTCCGTCATCTGAAACAGGCCTTGCGGCGTCTTGCGCAGTTCCGCGCCGCATCCAAATTTCTCGATGCGCACCACTCCGCCGGAATTCCGCACCAGGAACCCCTTGGCGGAGAGCGACTCCACTTGCGCTTGCTGGAACAGGTTGTTGACGTACCACATCGCCCATTCAGGATATGTATTCCGACCCGTATCTGTAAAGCCAAAAATCGCAATCGTTTTGCCTGCCTCCGGAATCGAATGCGAGGGCCAATCAGGGAGCCGCCTCCAAACTGTGCGCGAAATAAATTTATTCACATGTAGCTTCGTAGTCTTGGGAACCCGGCGGCCAATCTGCTAAACTTAGGGAAGTGCCAAAGGGTCTTTTGAACTTCATCTGCCTGAAATGACGCGCTGCTTTCTGCTGAAATGCCGCAGCATTTGTTTTTCAGCAGCCAGATAAGCCTCCGCCGCACCCCTTTGGCGGAGAGATTTTTCAAGCTGGGGAAAGCGGAAAGCCCCGAAACATCCGGGAACATGACCACATCGATGAACAAGGCGACTCCTTCGGAAGATTTTTCGGCCAAGCATCGTCACATCGGCCAGCATCTCCTCGATCGCATTGGCAATACCCCGCTCCTGCGCCTGGACCGCATTGGCGCGGAATTTCCGCATATCGATTTCTGCATCAAGGCGGAATGGTTCAATCCCGGAGGTTCGGTAAAGGATCGCGCGGCGCTTTCCATGATTCGCGATGGGGAACGGCGCGGCGCTCTGCGCCCCGGAAAGATCATTCTCGACGCCACCAGCGGCAATACCGGCATCGCCTACGCCATGATCGGCGCATCGCTCGGCTACGCCGTGAAACTGTTTCTTCCGTCCAGCGCTTCGCCCGAGCGCAAACACATCCTGAAAGCCCTGGGCGTCGAGATCGTTTACACTCCCGGAGACGAAGGCACCGACGGCGCCATCCGCCGCGTAAAGGAACTCTACGACGCCTCGCCCGCCAATTATTTTTATCCCGACCAGTACAGCAATTCCGCCAATCCCGGCGCGCATTACGCCACCACCGGCGCGGAAATCTGGGAGCAAACCCGCGGACAAATCACCCACTTCGTCGCCGGACTGGGCACCAGCGGCACGTTCATCGGCGTTTCCCGGCGATTGAAGGAATTCGATCCGCGCATTCGCTGCATCAGCATGCAGCCCGATTCCGGATTTCATGGACTGGAGGGGCTCAAGCACATGGCCACGGCCATCGTCCCGAAAATTTATGATCCGGCGCTGGCTGACGAGGACCTGGCCATAGGCACCGAAGACGCGCAGAAAATGGTGAAGCGCCTGGCTCGCGAAGAGGGCCTGCTGGCGGGAGTGAGTTCCGGCGCGGCGCTGGTGGCCTGTTTTGAAGTGGCGCGCAAGCTTCCGCGCGGGCAACACGCGGTGATCGTGACGGTTTTTCCGGATTCCGGCGAAAAATATCTCAGCGAGCGATTTTGGAGCGAAGCATGACCGATTTTGTTCTGAAAATTTCGCGCGCCCTGACGAGCCGCATCGAGACTCATGGCGTGGAAACCTATCCCCATGAATGCTGCGGTGCGCTGCTTGGCCGCGATGGAGCCGTTGCTCCGGAAAATGCGCAGCGGGAAGTGCTCGATTTGCTGCCGCTCGCAAATCGCCGCAACGATTCGCCGCGCAATCGTTTTGAAGTTACACCCGAGGATGTGAGGCTTGCCGAGGCGACCGCGCGTGAAAAAGGATTCGAGCTGATCGGCTGGTATCACTCCCATCCCGATGCTCCGGCGCGTCCCAGTGAGTTCGATCGCGAGCATGCCTGGCCCTGGTACAGTTACATCATCGTCAGCATCCAGAAGGGCGCGCCGCGCGATTTCACTTCCTGGCGCTTGCAGGACGATCGTGCCGCATACGATTCCGAGGCGCTCGATCCGCTTCCGGCGAGCGCCGCCGCTGGCGCCCGTGAATGAAAATTCCATCGTCAAACGCTGAAGATTTTCGGTATTCTGCTGCATCCAATCGGGAGGATATTCGATGGCCGTGAAGATCATGATTCCCACTCCATTGCGGGCCTATGCCGGCAGACAGGAAAGCGTCTCGGTGCAAGCCGCGACGGTGGGAGAGGCGCTCGCCGCGCTGACCGCGCAATTTGCGGAATTGAAAAAGCATTTGTTCGCGGAGGATGGCCGTCTGCGCAGTTTTGTGAATGTTTACGTCAATGATGACGACATTCGTTATCTGCAGAAAGACCAAACGCCGGTGCGCGAAGGCGACACCGTAAGCATCGTTCCGTCCATTGCCGGCGGCAAAAACTGAATCCGCATCCACCGGAGAATAATTAAATGGCATCGAAGACCGACCCTCCCGCTTTTGCCGCGGCGCAACCAGATGCCGCGCTTTCCAAGGAAGAAGTTCTGCGCTATAGCCGCCACCTCATCATGCCCGAGGTGGCTATGGAGGGGCAGCTCAAGCTCAAGCAGGCAAAAGTTCTTTGCGTAGGCACTGGCGGGTTGGGCGCTCCGTTGGGACTGTACTTGGCTGCAGCCGGCGTGGGACGCATCGGGCTGATTGATTTCGACGCCGTCGATTTCACCAACCTGCAACGCCAGGTTCTTTTTGGGACGGGCGATGTTGGCAAGCCGAAAATTGCCGCGGCTGCCGCGCGTTTGCGCGACCTCAACCCCGAAATCCAAATCGACACATTCGAGACGCATCTGACCAGCGAAAACGCGCTCGAAATTTTCAAGGATTACGAACTGATTGTTGACGGCACGGATAATTTCCCCACGCGTTATCTGATCAATGACGCCTGCGTCCTTCTCGGCAAGCCGAATATCTATGGATCGATTTTCCGTTTCGAGGGACAGATCACCATCTTCGGATTTCCGGGTGGGCCGTGCTATCGCTGCCTGTATCCCGAGCCTCCTCCGCCGGGATTGGTGCCCTCCTGCGCGGAAGGGGGAGTGCTCGGTGTGCTTCCTGGGATCGTCGGCACGATTCAAGCCGCCGAAACTTTAAAACTGATTCTCGGCAAGGGCGAACCTTTGATTGGGCGCCTGCTATTGTTCGACGCCCTGGGGATGCGTTTCCGCGAACTCAAATTGCGCAAAAATCCCGAATGCCCGGTGTGCGGCTCGCATCGCACCATCACGAAACTAATTGATTACGAACAATTCTGCGGGATTCGCGGCGAGGAAGCCCCCGCCGTTCAAACTTCCGTTCCCGATATCACCCCGCGCGAGCTCAAGGCGCGCCTCGATCGCGGCGACGATCTTTATATTCTCGACGTGCGCGAGCCCCATGAATATCAAATCTGCAATATTGGCGGCCACCTGTTGCCTCTGGGGGAACTCTCCCGCCGCGCCGCGGAACTCGATTCCTCCCGCGAAATCGTCGCGCATTGCCGCAGCGGCAAGCGTTCCGCCGAAGCCGTGGAATTTCTGCGCAAGGCCGGCTTCCGCAAGCTCTGGAACCTGAAGGGTGGTATCCTTGCGTGGTCCGATGAAGTGGATCCCTCTATTCCCAAGTATTAATGCCATCATTTTTCAAATCGAATGGAGCAAAGAATGCCAGATACGAAAGTGACAGTCCGGGATAACGGCCCTTTGCTGGTGACCGGAGAATTTGAATTGCTCGACGCCCAAGGGAAGGCATATGGCCTCGCCGGACGCACGACTCTTGGTCTTTGCCGCTGTGGGCATTCCGAAGACAAGCCCTTCTGTGACGGAAGCCACAAGAAAATCAATTTCCAATCCACCACGCAGGCCCACGAACTCCCGCCCCCCAAACCCAAGGTCTAGCAGCGCACGCACCTGGCGAATTGAATTTTCCGCGCGCAATTTGCATTTCCATCCCGCTTGCCGATTCGAAGGATCGCGGCGCACATTTCGCCCGGCCTAAACCGCGAGTCTTTAGACGTCTTCCGTGAGCTGCGCTCTGTTCGAAGTATCGCCTCGATTCAGGTAGTTACTTCCTGGGTAACGGCTGACATACCCTGTCACTTTTTTACCCAGACCCTGAATATTCGCGCGGTATTTGTACCCGGTCCAAGGCTGCTCATAATGAAGTATCTTTATAATAATAAAGACGTTATGTGGTACTAAAACTAGCTCCTAAAACGGTCTCGAATTTGCTCCATAAAACGTGGGCATCCGTCCGTTTATTGGGGGCATTTTGCGTCAGCCGGGCAAATTCTGGAATTTTGTGCATCGATTTCGTCTGGCCTTGATTGGCCTGATTTGCGCCGGGGCATTTTTTGTCTTTGTGTTTGCCCTGCGCTCTTCTTCTTTCGTGGCCGACCCGTTTCTCGACACCTACCTCGAGATGGCCGGCAGCCTGATCGCATTTACATTTGCCGCCAACGCCCTGGTGCGTTTTCGCGGAACGCATGATCGCATTTCCCTGATTCTCGCCTTTGGATTTGCTCTCGCGGGCATGGTTCAGGCTTCCACCAGCATGTCCGTGTTTCATGGGATGCTGATCGCCTCCGCCAGCAACAACCAAATTTCGGTGGCTTGGCTGGCCGGGCAAACGCTTCTCGCAATTTTGCTGATCGCGGCGCTAGCCGTCGAGCAGCGCATCCCGCTTTCCCGCGATCCCGGCAAGGAGATGGCCGCGGCCACGCTCGTCGTCGGCGTGGTGGCCTATCTCACCAGTATTTTTTATTTCATGGTGCCGCATGTGCCGCGCATGCATCCCGGCGCGCTGGTGCCGCGTCCCTGGGATCTTTTGCCCGCGGCCATTTACGCGGTGGCGACGGTTGGATATTCCTTGCGCCTCCGGCGCACGGATGCAGCGCTGGACCGCGCGCTGGTGGCGGCCGCGCTGCTCAACGTGCTTTGCCACGTCACCATGAGCCAATCGCAGCGCGTGCTAGATGCTCCGTTCATTTTTGCCCACGTCATGCTGGTTTCGAGTTATGCCATCGTTCTCGGCGGAACTTTGCTCGATAACGCGCAATTATTCGATCAGGTCAGCCGCCTGGCGGCTTCCGATCCGCTCACGGGGCTTGCCAATCATCGCCGCCTGCTGGAAGTGCTGGAAAATGAAATTCAGCGCTCGCGGCGCACCGGCCGCAGTTTCGCACTGCTGCTGTTCGATCTCGATGGCCTGAAAAAAATCAACGACAAGCATGGCCACCTCACTGGCAGCCGCGCCATCCGCCGCCTGGGAGTTGCGTTGCGAGAAAATAGCCGCGCCATTGACACGCCGGCTCGCTACGGTGGAGATGAATTCGCGTTGATTCTTCCCGAATCCGCGATTGAGGACGCCACACAGGCTGCGGGCCGCATTTGCGAGCAATTGGCCAACGATGGGCACCAGCCGCGCATTACCGTCAGCGTGGGGGCCGCTGTCTATCCCACCGACGGCACCTCCATCGAAAAATTGTTGGCATCCGCGGATCGCGCCCTGTATCGCATGAAGGGCCATGGCGAACGCAAATTTCGTTTGGGGCATGTAGCGGCTTGTCTCTGATCAGGCGCGAAGGGATTTGATCGCTGATCGGTGCCGCTTGCATTTTTCAGCATTCGGTTTTCAACGGAAATGTCCGGCATTCGGTTTTGGGGGCAGGGCACTCTTGGGAAGCGGTGCGGATTCTCTTATCCCGCCGCTGGCAAGTTGGGGGAATCCGATGCGGCTTGGGACGAAAGCTCCGAAGCCATTTCCATTTTCGCGCTGCGAACGCCGCGTGCCGATGGAAGTGGGTGTGCAAATCGCCGGAAATGCGGTGCTACCCGGCGTGGAAACGACTTTCACGGAAAACGTAAGCCCGCGAGGCGCGCGCGTCTTCAGCAGCCGTCCCTGGCGGCTCAATGACCGCCTCACGCTGACCACCGTGACCGGCGGTTTTCAATCCATCGGCCGCGTGGCGTATTGTGAGCACGTTTCCGATGCGGGTTTTGCCGTGGGCGTGGAATTCGTCGAATCCCGCGGCCAGTGGGTTCTGGCAAGCACTTCCGCGGGATAAATCCGCGCGCTGCCGCGGGACGCCCCGCCTTTTTCTCTATTGGACGAAGCCCACATTCGGCGGGGGTCCGGATTCGGGCCCTTCGTGGATGGCTCCAAATTGCGCTTCGTAGCGCGCCATGTTTTCCTCGAGCGCGCGCATCAGCCGCTTGGCGTGCGTGGGGCTCACGATCATGCTGGCCACCAGCTTCCCCTGCGGCACGGTGGGGAAGAGGTAAATAAAATTCAACGTGAATTCCTCGGCGTTGTGATGCACCACCACCAGATTGGAATATTGTCCCAGCAATTCCTTTTCATCGGCTTTGATCTGCACCTGCTGTTTGGGCGGTTCGGTCATCGTGTCTCTCCTGGCTTTGCCGCAGTCCCACTATAACAAAAGCGCGCGTCCCACCGTTGAAGAATGGAAAATTCCGCGCCGCATGCCGGTTGACTCACTTCCACGTTAAGCGTAGTTTATATGAATACTTCAGCGCAGTTAACTATGGGCGACACTTCCATTTCGAAAACGGATTCCGGCAACGATCGCGGGCGCTGCCGCGCCGCGCATTCCGCGCGAAGCCTGGTGGTACCTGGGTCCGGCCTTCGTGGCTTCCGTGGCTTACATGGACCCTGGAAATTTCGCCACCAATATCGAAGGTGGAGCGCGCTTCGGCTATGAACTGCTGTGGGTGCTGCTATGGTCCAACGCCATGGCCATCCTGGTTCAGTATCTGGCCGCCAAGTTGGGCATTGCCACGGGCCTCACGCTCCCTGAAAACTGCCGGAAGGAATTTTCTCATCGCGCCACGGTGGGGCTGTGGCTCGCCGCGGAAATCGCCGCCATGGCCACGGACCTGGCCGAATTTCTGGGCGCGGCATTGGGGTTTTACCTGCTGTTCGGAATCCCCATGCTGCCCGCCGCGCTGATTACCGGCGTGTGCGTGATGGGCATCCTGGCCATCGAACAGTTCGGTTTTCAATGGCTCGAGCGCGTGATCATGTTTTTTGTGGCAATGATTGGCGTTTCCTACGCCATCGAAATGTTTCTCAGCAAGCCGGCCTGGACGCCGATTCTCCGCAACGCCTTTATTCCCGAAATTCATTCCTCCTCGATTTACCTGGCGGTTTCCATGCTCGGCGCCACGGTCATGCCCCACGTGATTTATTTGCATTCCGCTCTGGTGCTCCCGCGGCGCGAGTCGGGAGTCTCCGATCATCATCACCACCGCAAAATGGAACTTTTGGATGTGCTGCTGGCCATGAATGGCGCCTGGCTGATCAATTCCGCGATGGTGGTGATGGCCGCGGCGGTCTTTTTTGGCGGCGCGCTGCATGTCTATTCCATCGAGGCCGCGCATTCCACGCTGGTGCCGCTGCTGGGAAAATTTGCGGCTGCGGCTTTTGCCGTGGCGCTTTTGTGTTCCGGGCTTTCTTCCTCCACCGTCGGTACGATGGCCGGGCAGGTGATCCTGCAGGGTTTCATGAATTTTCGCATCAGCATTTTCTTGCGGCGATTGCTGACCATGATTCCCGCGATCGTGGTGATCGCCTGGGGACTGGATCCTCTGAAAACGCTGGTGCTCAGCCAGGCGGTGCTCAGTTTTTGCCTGCCTTTCGCCATTATTCCTTTGCTCATGCTCACACGGCGGAAAGACCTGATGGGTTCGCACGCGAATCGTCCCCTCACCAACGTGCTGGCGGTCATCGCCACCGCGGTCATCCTCAGCATGAACGTCTGGCTGCTCTACGCGATTGCCGTGGGAAAATCCTAGAAAAGTGCGCGATAATTACGTGGCAAAAATTTACAGAAGATTGAGGTTTGCGAAATGAATGGATCGAAGGCCCGAAAGTCAGGTGCGGGGTTTGTGTGGGCGTTGGTCGCGGTGTTTGTGCTCATCATTGGAGCCATTGCGCTGGCGGTGATTTCCTCGCGCCCGCGCTGGAACGCGCCGCCGGAGGTGAAGGCGGAAAAAAATCCAGTACCTCCCGATGCATCTTCGCTGGCGGAAGCTAAAGAAATCTACGGGAAGCACTGCATAAGTTGCCACGGCGAAAAAGGAGACGGCAAGGGCAAGCGGGCTCCGCGGCTTTCCGTCGCGCCCTCGGATTTCACCGATGCGCATGCCATGGGCCAGCTTACCGACGGCGATCTTTTCTGGAAGATAGGCGCGGGGCGCCGCCCCATGCCCAGCTTCGGCAGCCGCCTGAGCGAAAAGCAGCGATGGGAATTGGTTGGCTACATCCGCGATTTCGCGGCGCACCCGGCCGCGCCATCTCCCGCTGCGGGAGCCACCCCAGCGGCGGCGGCGGCCGTCAAACCCTGATTTTTCGTGGTGTGAATCGGCCCCGCGCCACGCGCAGGTCGCCGCATTCCTATTTCAATTGGCCGAGCGCATCCGCGACTTCCTTCAAGTCCGGCACGGTGGGAATATCGTAATTCTTGAACCATGCGATTTTCCCGCCGCGATCCACGATGGCAATCGCCCGTCCGGTAATGCCCTTATCCGCCAGATACACTCCGAATTTTTCGCCCACCGCGCCACGCGGCTGGAAATCGGCGAGCAGCGGATAATGAATGCCCATTTTTTCGGCAAAAGCCTTGTGCGACCAGGCGCTGTCAACGCTCACGCCCAGCACCTGCGCTTCCAGTTGTTCGAACCGTTTCATGTCGTTGACGAAGCAGGCATGCTCGTTGGTGCACACCGGGCTCCAATCGAGCGGGTAAAATACGATGACCACATTTTTCTTTCCCCGGAAATCGGAAAGCTTCACTTCTTTTTGGTTCTGATCCTTCAAAGTAAAATCCGGAGCCGCGGCTCCCACGGTGACGCCCATGCTGTTCCTCCTGGTTCGCTCGCGCGAAAAATTGCAAAATGGCGGTGCGCTGATGTAGAAGTTTCCATGATATCCGAAGCGTTCGCGGCAGACAATTGCCTCGCGGACCCCCAGCGAAATTTGACGCGACGCGCAATCTGCTACCATACCTTTGCCGCGGAGGGGGAACTGCCTTGGCGTACTTGAATTACGAAGAAGCATATCCCGGTCTGCAATACCTGCCGAGCAGCCGCAACTTGTGGGCTTGGTTCAAAGGCACTTCGCCCGCATGTGTGCATGTGGGCAGCGTGGGCGATTGGGTGGCCACACTGATTCCCGATACGCTCTATCTGCGCGGCAAACGGGCATTGCGGCGCGATCCGGCGCGCCCGGAGGTGACGCTTTGCCTGGACTGCCTGGAAGAGGTGGCCGGGCCGGACCTGGCGGAGTATGATGGGCGCGTTGTGGCCTTTGAACCGCACGAGGGTGATTTCACGCAATATTTTTTCGTGGCTCGCGAGGATTTCGAGGCTGCCGGAGTGGCTCCCGATGTGGTTTCGGCGATCGATAGCCGCCTCGCGCAAGATGCCGGAAAGTGCCGGGAATGTTCGCTTCGCGCCACCTGGCTGTGGTTTCCGCGCGAGCAGGTTGCAAGCCTCGACCAAATCGATTGCGTGCGCGATGCCGAGGGCGAGAATTATTGTTCGCGGCATGGCGCGGAAAAATTTTGGGAGACATTCGCGAAAATGGATAAAGCGGATATTTTCTACATGAATCTTCCCTATGGCGCGGCGGGCGCGTACCTCTGGATCTAAACGATGGAACTCGAAAAAATCATCGAAAAATATTTAGCGGCGGCAGGAGATTACGGCCGTCCGGCGGCGATTTCCTCCTTCGGGCTCAGCCATTCCGAGGCGGAACGCCTGTTCGGGTCCTTCGACGAGGATTACCACATCAGCCGGTTTTTCCACTTCAGCAATTCTTCCGGCGAAAGTTTCGACATCAATGGATTTCCGCAAACCCACGTCTCCATCGACGCGGCAATCAAAGAAATTCTGTAATCCTGTCCCACATTTTCAAATTTTCCTCGAAGCGCAACAGTTCCTGGCATCTCTCTCTTAATCAGAAATCGTCAGGGCACGGCTTCAGCCGTGCCGAAAAGGCGCGAAAATTCAGAGGTTTTAACCTCTGAGGCCTTCACCATGCTCGTTCAAGGCGCTTACGAGATGGGTTCGAGTGATGCGAAAGCTCAAGACTGATCTTGCCCGGCCCTTCCTAGCGCAGCGGAGGATGAAAGGAAAAGACCGGATCAACATCCACGGGAATGTCTTTTTGCCTGGCAAGCAGCGCGGCCAGGTCCGGCGGCATGACCGCATATTTTTTGAACCACGCTTCGGTGCGAGCGCGATCCCCTGTGGCTTCCTGTTCGAGCAATTCCTTGGCGAGCGAAGCGATGGCTGCGGGCATGCGGCTGAAATCGATTTCATAGAGGCCGCTGTGCGCGTCGCGGCGGATGGCGCCTTGTTCCACCAGGTAATTGAACTCCATCATTTCGCCCGCGCCATGCGCTTCGGCCACGCCGAACCTCACGGTGCGGAAAATTCCCGCGACGTAGGAAGCATAATCGACCTTTTCCATTTCCTTGGGAACCGCGCCGTGTTCCACCAGCCAATGAAAGCAATAAACTCCCACCACATCAGCCTTTGATTCCTCGAGTCCCGAATATTCCGGGCCAATCGCTTCGCGGATGGGAATTGTCCCGGCGGAGGTGCGCGCGTAGGCGGGGCCCAGGCCGTGGGAAATTTCATGCATCAGCGTGTCGTCCATATATCCTTCGCCGCTCACCAGCGCCGCCTGATCCGGACTCATCACGCGCTTGGCCAGCGGAAGAATGATGTAATTCACGCGCGCGTCCATGAAATTCTTCCAGAAAATTTTCTTCGATCCTTTTTCCTCGTGGATGCGCGGATCGTTCGGCAAATTATCAGCCACCGCCTGGTAGCCGTGCAGCAGGTCCCCCGAGCGATAAGGTGAATCGACCACTTCCATCGGCGATTGCTTGCCGCGCTTCGATGGCAAATCCTGCGCCGCGAGCGGGAGCGCTTCCTGAAGTTCCGGAACAAATTTCTGGAAGGCGGCCAGCTTGCTGCTTTCCGAATCGTTGCGGATCATCACCGAAGCGCCGTAGGAGGTTTTCACGCCCAGCAGGGAATCCGTGTAGGTCTCATACGGCGCCATAACCACATCGAACTTGGGATTTTGCAGGTCGAGCCAGGCCACATCGCTTGCGTAGTAATCGTCGGTGAGCAAAGCGTCCGCGCGCAGGCGAAGGAATTTCGCGAACGCCGGATCGTCGCTCAATTCCGCGGCGTCGTAGAGGTCCTTGGCCGCGGGCGCCAGAAATTCATGGAACGCGACGTGATAGGGAACGGCTTCGAGCGTCGAGCCTTTTCTGCGCACGATGGTGAAAGGATCATAGAGCGCGGCTTTTTGGCCGGGATGCCCGGCCACATAGGCGTCAAATTGCTCGCGCGTCAAATCCTCGGGGAAAAACCCGCGGCCTGGAGGCATGGCCTGTGCGCCCACGAACGGCTTTTCGTCTTCGATCAGGTCGAAGCGGCTGCCGTTGATTTTCAGGTACCGGCGCAACAATTCATCCTGCGGATTTGTGCTGGATTGCAGCGAAAGGAAAAGTTGCAACCCCTGCGGGTCGCTCTGCCTCCAGTAGATGCAATCGAGCAGGCCGGCCGCGTCCACCAGCTTCGTCACCATCTGTCTTTCCCGCGCGCTGAGATCTTCCGAATGAAAAGGCATCTCGACGCGCTTGAATTTCGCGACGCGCGCGGCCAGATCCGGCGCCACATTAAGCTTCGAGGAAATCGCGGGCGTTGCCGGCGTCTGCGCATTCGCAGCGAAGCAAGGGATCAGCAGCAAGAGCACAGCGGCAAAGCACACCGGCAAAAAATGGCGGTCTTGAAAAATGGCGCGATGATTGTTCCCTTCGCGTTCCCGGCCCGCATGCGCAGATATTGAATTCATGGGGGTGCCTCCCTGCGCCGTAAAGGCTAGCATGAGCCACGCGGGTTGCAAGCGTCGCTTCGGAAAAATTGGCGGTTTTATTTTGCGGCTACGGAGGTTTGTTGCAAGCGGTGGGTGAGGGCTTTATGTTCGGCTCGAATTTCAGCGGGAAGGCGCGCGCCGAATTTTTCGAAGAATTTGGCGGTGTCCGCGGCTTCTTGCGTCCAATCGCCCGAATCCACACGCAAAAGTTCGCCCAGCGCCTCTTTTGAAATCGCAAGACCTTCCAGATCGAGCGATCCCGGAGTGGGCACGAACCCGATGGGAGTTTCCGCGGCGGCCGCGCGTCCTTCGATGCGGTCCAGCATCCATTTCAGCACGCGCACATTGTGGCCATATCCAGGCCAAAGAAATTTACCTTCGGCGTCGCGCCGGAACCAATTCACATGAAAAATTTTCGGAGCTTTGCGGATGCGCGGGCCCATCTCCAGCCAATGCCGGAAATAGTCGGCCATGTTGTAGCCGCAAAACGGCAGCATGGCCATGGGGTCGCGCCGCGTCACGCCCACCGCGCCGGTGGCCGCCGCCGTGGTTTCCGATGCCATGGTGGCGCCGACGAACACGCCGTGCTGCCAATCGCGCGATTCGTAGACAAGTGGAGCCACGTGCGCGCGACGGCCTCCGAAAATAATCGCGGAGATGGGCACGCCTTCCGGAGACTCCCACTGCGAGGAAATCGAGGGGGATTGCTGCGCCGCAACGGTGTATCGCGAATTCGGATGCGCCGCCGGCCCTTTACTCCGCGACCAGTGCTCCCCCTTCCAACTCACCAGGTCCGCGGGAGGCTCACTGCCGATCCCTTCCCACCAGGGTTCGCCGGAAGGAGTAAGCGCAACATTGGTGAAAATCGCGTCGTGGCTCAGCGCGGCCATGACATTGGGATTTGTCTTAGGATTGGTTTGCGGCGCCACGCCAAAAAATCCCGCCTCGGGATTGATGGCGCGCAAGGTGCCGTCGGCGGCGATGTGCATCCAGGCAATATCGTCGCCCACGGTCCACACGCGATAGCCCTGGCTTTCGAGCGCCGAAACCATCATGGCCAGATTCGTTTTGCCGCAGGCGGAGGGAAATGCCGCGGCCATGTAGGTGACTTTCCCGGAAGGATCCTCGAGGCCGAGGATCAGCATGTGCTCGGCCATCCAACCCTGTTCCCGCGCCATAAAACTGGCAATGCGCAGCGCCAGGCACTTTTTCCCAAGCAGGGCATTGCCGCCGTATCCCGAACCCACGCTCCAGATCAGCTTTTCTTCCGGGAAATGTATCACGAAGCGCCGGTCGGGATTCAGGTCCGCCAGCGAATGAAGACCCGGAACGAAATCGTCGGAGGTGCCGAGGCGCTCCAGGGCGATGCGGCCCATGCGCGACATGATGCGCATGCTGGAGACGACATACGCCGAATCCGTAATTTCCACGCCAATTTTGCTGTAAGGAGAATTCGCAGGCCCCATGATGTACGGGACTACGTACATGGTGCGCCCCTTCATTGAGCCGTCGAATATGGGGCGAGCTTTTTCCTTCGCGTCTGCCGGAGCCATCCAGTTGTTGGTGGGTCCGGCATTTTCCTTCTTGCTGGTGCAAATGAACGTGACGCTTTCGGTGCGCGCCACGTCATTGGGATTGCTGCGATGGAGGTAGCAGTTCGGGTGGGTCTGGGGATTGAGCCCGATCAGAGTGCCGTCTGCCAGCATCTCCTCCGTCAGGCGGTCGTTCTCAGCGACTGTACCGTCGCACCAGACGATTTTCGCGGGTTTGGTCAATCGGGCGGATGCTTCCACCCATTGCTCAAGCGGTGAGGACACGTATATTCTCCAAGGAACCCATCAAAGGAATGATAGCCGGGGGTTCCGTCGGTCGGCCCGCGCCAATCGCCAAGGTGAGTTCAATTATAAATATCTATGGAATCAATCCGCAAAAAGTTTATGGCAGAAGTGGGGGAATTGCAAGGCGAGGAGGCCCGGCGAGTGCCGCCGCTGCGAATGGAGATGTTATACTCTGCGGAAAATGTACGCGCGTAAACTCAAGGCGATGATGGTGATAGGTGAGACGCGTGGCCCGGTTCCGCTCGATTGGCTGGACATGTTTTGCATGCGCAATTTTACCGGCTCGGGAGAATTTGACGCTACGCTTCCCCTCGGCGATGGTCGCATCGAAGCCGGGCTCGATGTAGACCCTTCCCGCTTGGCCGCGGCGATGAGCGAATGGTTTACGAAGCGCGGGAAGGGGAACGGCCAGCCGGTGAACGTCGAAATTCAGGAATTGAGATAGAGGTCGGATGAAAATCCATACAAGAGCTTAAGCGCAGCGGGGGCGCGGGACTGGGTGATGCTTGCGATTCAATTCTCCGCTTTGTAAAAGAAGAGCCGGACCCCCGTCGCGTATGGTTGGGGCGTTGCAGCGGCCATCGCAAGAGGAGTCCGGCCCCTCACCATTGGTTCGACGCGGCGTTAAGGCAATGGTTAGCAGCACGCCGTTTCAAGTAAAAATGTGCCGGGGCTGCGGAGATGGCACCTCGAATTGCGCAGAAAACTCGTGACCTTAAATATTTTATTTTGAAGGAAGTGGAACAATGCGTACGTATCTTTTGTTTCTGGCCACACTCATTTTTGCCATGCCGCTTTCTGCGCAAATTCGCATGGTCCCGCCGCTTGCTACCCTCGCCACCGTCTCGTATGACAGCTCTTTACTCGGCATGAAGGCTCCCTTTAACGTGATCCTTCCCGCGGGTTATGAAAGAAGCGCGCGGCGATACCCGGTTCTACTGCTCCTGCACGGTTTGTGGGGACATTATGACGATTGGGCCAACAACACCAACATCGTCGAATACGCCAGCAAATATCCTTTGATTGTCGTGATGCCGGAAGGGGGCAACGGCTGGTACACCAATGGTTTGGCGCCGAATTCGAAATGGGAAGACTACATCATGATGGAAGTGATGCCCTATGTGGAGTCGCACTATCGCACATTGCAAAGCCGCCGGATGTGGGCAGTTGCGGGCCTTTCCATGGGCGGATATGGGGCCATCAAGCTGGGATTAAAGTATCACTCGAAGTTTTCCATAGCGGCGTCAATGAGCGGATCGTTGGGAATTCCGGAGATACCCGATGCGGATTTGGGTGATCCCAAAGATGTCCCGTACATTTCGATTCATGACGCTTTTGGTCCCGAAGATTCCGAGGGACGCAAAGCCAATGCTCTTCCTACGTTGCTGGAAGCGGCCGGAGCGGACGCTCCATTCATCTACCTTGATTGCGGGATAGACGATGCCACGAAGGGTTTATACGCAGCGAACCTGAAATTCAGGGAGCTTCTGCAGCAGAAAAAAATTCCCCACGAATATCGCGAGCGCCCGGGAATTCATAATTGGGATGAATGGGATCACCAGATTCAAGGAGTGCTGCAGTTGCTTGCCGAGCGCTGGCAACTTTCCTGGTGCGGCGATGAAACGCCGTGCGATGCGCCGGCAAGAATTGCAACGGAAACGCGCCGCGCGGGGTTTGTGCATCCTTAGGCTGCGGGCCGCGACCCTTTCCGCCACTCGTCAGAAGTCCTGTTCATCTCGAAATTTACGCTTCCTGCGTGAGGAGTTCCCAGCACCACCTGCAAGCAGCGACTTGATTCTGGGCATGGCGGCATGCGCGGCATTTTCGCCGGATTGAATCAGCTGCGGTGTTTTCGCGAATTCATCCCAAAGAATATGGCGCACGTCGGGCTCGATGAGCACATCGGTGGATTCCCGCCAGGATTGGCTGCTGCGCGCCTGGATGATGGAAAACGAACGGCTGATAACCTCGATGGTGTTGCGCGGTTTGACGCCCAACAGTCCCGGTTCGAGTAGAACGGAAATCACAATGTCCGCGCCCATGGCGTGCGCCGCCGGCGCCGGAACCGACTCTGTCAGGAAACCATCGACCAGGAAGTGACCATCGATTTCCACGGGCAAAAACAATCCGGGATAGGCGCAGGAGGCGCGCAGAGCCGGGCCGATTTCTCCTTTCGTGAAATGCACGGATTCGCCGGAGATCAAATCGGCGGCCACGATGCTGAGCGGGATTTTCAATTCATCGAAATTCTTAACGGTGGTGAAGCGCCGGAGATAATCCTCGAGGCGCTCATTGGAAGCCATGCCCATGCGCGAAACCGTCCAGCGTCCGAAATCCCGGAAGGTTGTCTCCGCGCCTTGCGCCGCCATGGTATCGAGCGGCGTCCCGCTGGCATAGGCCGCGCCGATCAATGCGCCGACGCTCGTGCCGCTGATGAAATCAATGGGGATTTCGTGGGCTTCCATCGCGCGCAGCACGCCGATGTGCGCGATGCCGCGGGCAAATCCCCCTCCGAGGGCCAGCCCCACGCGCGGGCGCTCGCCGGGTTGCCGGTAGGCAAAAGAACGCAAGCCGCGCACCGCTTTCCCAAGCCACTCCGATGTTTTGGCCATTTGCCGCCCCTGTGTATAAGAACACTGTAGCGCATCCGGGGTTGCAGGCGTTTGTGGTTGACCCTCGGCGTATCGGTTCTGTAACCTCGACGCTTGGCAAGAACCACCTCCCCATGAGCAAACGAATCGAAAAAACGGCGGTGCTGGGTGCGGGCACAATGGGCGCGCGCATCGCCGCGCACCTGGCCAATGCCGGCATTCCGTGCTTTCTGCTCGACATTGCTCCGCCGGCTTCGAATGAAGATGAGCGGCGAAAGAATCTTTCGCTGCAGGATGGCCGGGTGCGCAACCGTATCGTCACCGCGGGGCTCGAAGCCGCGAAAAAATCACGCCCTGCTGCGTTTTTCACCCCTGAAACCGCGCGGCTGATCACACCGGGAAACCTGGAAGACCATATCGGCTGGTGCAGCGAAGTGGACTGGATCATCGAGGCTGTGGCCGAAAATCTGGAAATCAAGCGCGAGCTTTTTGCGCGTGTGGAAGCGGTGCGCAAGCCCGGGACCATCGTCACCTCCAACACTTCCGGTTTGCCGGTTCACTTGATCGCCGAGGGAAGATCCCAGGATTTTCAGGAGCATTGGGCCGGAACGCACTTCTTCAATCCTCCGCGGTACATGAAATTGGTGGAGCTGATCGCCGGGCCGAAAACGCGGCCGGAAGTGATGGATTCGCTCGAGGAAATTTGCGACGTGCGGCTGGGCAAGGGAGTGGTCCGCGCGAAGGACACTCCCAATTTCATCGCCAACCGCATCGGAACATTTTCCATGCTGGGCGCATTGCGCCAGATGCAGGCGCTCGAAATGACCATCGAGGAAGTGGATGCGTGCACCGGGCCGGCTATCGGGCAGCCGAAATCAGCCACTTTTCGCACCGCCGATCTGGTCGGGCTGGATGTGCTCGACCACGTGGTGAAAAATATTTATGAAAATATTCCGGGAGATGAATCCCGCGACGTGTATCGCGTGCCGGACTTCGTGGAGGAAATGAAGAGGCGCGGCTGGCTGGGCGAAAAAACCGGCCAGGGTTTTTATCAACGTGTAAAAAAGGGCGGTGAAAGCGAAATCCTCACGCTCGATCTGGGGAAAATGGAATACCGCGCGCGACAGAAAGCGCGCTTTGCCTCCCTCGAAGCCGGCAAGCAAATCGAAGATACGCGCGAGCGCGTTCGCGCACTGGTGGCGCCCGCCGTGGAAGGAAAAGGCGGGGACAAAGCCAGCCGTTTTTTGTGGGCCACGCTTAGCGCGACGTGTCTGTACGCCGCGCGGCGCATCCCGGAAATTGCCGATCGCATTGTGGACGTGGATCGCGCCATGCGCTGGGGATTTGGCTGGGAACTCGGTCCCTTCGAAATTTGGGATGCCATCGGCGTGCAACAGATGGCCGAGGCCCTCGAGCGCGATGGCCAGAGCATGCCGCCGCCGGTGGCGGATGTGCTGGCGACTTCTTCGAAAACGTTTTACGCGTCGGAGAAGGGAACAACGCGCTATTTCGACTTGCACTCAAAATCCGCGAAGGATCTTCCTGAACCGTCTGGAATCGTTTTCCTGAAAGCGCTCAAGGAGCGCAGCGGCGTGGTGCGGAAAAATTCCGGCGCCAGCCTGATTGACCTGGGCGACGGCGTGTTGTGCTGCGAATTTCACTCCAAGATGAATTCCATCGGCGGCGACCTGGTGGCCATGCTGCACGCCGGAATTGAACGCTTGAGCGCCGATTTCGAAGCCATGGTGATTGCCAATCAGGCTCCGAATTTTTCCGTGGGCGCAAATCTGATGTTGATTCTGGTGAGCGCGCAGGAAGGCGAATGGGACGACATCCACATGGCCGTGCGCCAATTCCAGCGGGTCAACATGGCCATTAAATATGCGCCGCGGCCGGTGGTGGCCGCGCCGCAGGGAATGGCGCTGGGCGGGGGCTGCGAAATCAGTTTGCATGCCGCGCGGATTCATGCCGCCGCGGAAGCTTACATCGGGCTGGTCGAGACGGGCGTGGGGTTGATTCCCGGCGGGGGAGGCTCGAAGGAGATGCTGATCCGCGCCGGGGAACATGCCGCGGGAGGAGAAAGCCTGGACCTGTTTCACGCGCTCAAGCCGGTATTCGAAAATATCGCCATGGTCAAAGTGTCCACCAGCGCGGAAGAGGCGCGCACACTCGGTTACCTGCGACCCTCCGATTTGATCGCCATGAACCGCGACCGCCAGGTGGCGGATGCCAAGGAAACCGCGCTGGCCATGGTTCGCGCGGGCTATCATCCGCCTGCTCCGGCGGAGATTCGCGTGTTGGGTGAAGAATTTTTGGCGGCGGCGAAACTTGCCGTGCACATGATGGTGCGCGGGGAATATGCCACGGAATTCGACGGAGTGGTGGCTCGCAAGCTGGCATGGATTCTTGCGGGCGGAAATATCACCGCGGCGCAAAGCGTCTCCGAACAGTATATGCTGGAACTCGAGCGCGAAGCCTTCGTGAGCTTGTGCGGAGAACGCAAGACCCAGGAGCGCATGGCGCATACGCTTAAGACCGGCAAACCTCTCCGAAACTAGAGCCGCGGAAAAAGCGGTCCAGCGCAACCATTTTCGCTTTTGCGGCGTCACATCCGGGTTAAACTTGACTCGGGTGTGCGGGGTGCGGCACGCGGAATCTTGGGACCAAGGTAAATTTGGGAACTCTTTGAGCCGTTCCAGTCAATTCAACTAAGCCACTGCGGAGGGGAAATGAGTCGGGGTGTGATTCGCGAGCGATTCGCTGCTGTTAGCAAGGAACGCGGAACTTCCGCTGCGTCGTTTTTTTTGGGCTTTCCTGAGAATTGTGCCAGGGGAGGCCGTTGATGTTCCGCAGAACCAAATCCCCCGGCCTGAGCTTCCTTGCTGCAGTTCTGTTTGCGGGGCTTTCGGCTTGTGGAGGCGGCGGCTCTGGTTCGACGAACATTAAAGTCACCTCCGTGACCATCGCTCCGGCATCCGCCAGCGTGCAGATCAATTCCACGTTTCAATTCACCGCAACTCTGGCCCTTTCCAGCACCTCGAGCACCACGCCCACCACCGTGACGTGGTACGTGAACGGCGTATCCGGCGGGAATTCCCAGGTGGGCACAATCGTCTCTTCCGGGACGGACAATGAAGTGGGGGTATACACGGCACCCACGGTGGTTCCGACGACCAACAACGGGCAGGTCAACATCACCGCGGAAACCCTGGAATTTCCCAACAACACATCGGACACCACCATGGTCACCTCCAACACGGCGATTGCAACGGTGACAGTGGGGAGCGGGCTGATCGTGAGTCCCACCGGTGTTTCGGTTTCGGCCGGGGCGCAGCAGCAATTTTCAGCGCTCCTCAATAATTTGCCGGACAATAACGTCAGCTGGAGCGTGAGTTCCACGAATGGGGGGAACGTCGGCACTATCGATCCCTTCAGCGGGCTTTACACCGCTCCTCCCTCCCCGCCTCCCGGCGGGACCATCACCGTCACTGCCACGTCTCAGAATCCCGCAGGCACCGGGACCGCCACGGCGCAGATCATTTATTCCAATGCGTCCTTTCAGGGGCCGTTGGCGTTTTCCTATCGCGGCGATGACACCACCGGTTTTCTGGCTGCGGCGGGAAGTTTCGTCTCGGATGGCAAGGGCAGCATCGCAAGCGGTGTGGAGGATTTTGTTACGCTCGATAACGGGGGAGAGTCTTTCGCGCAGGACCAGATCACCAGCGGGCAGTACACGGTAAGCGCGGACGGCCGCGGGAGCGGGGTGATCTTTACGCGCAATATCACAAGCGGAATTAAATTTCAATTTGCGCTGACCAGCAACCAGCACGCGGAGATGATTCGCTTCGATAGCTTCGCCACGGGAAGCGGCACCATTGACCAGCAGAATTTGAGCGACCTCTCTCCTCCGCCTCCTCCTTCGCTCGATTCCATTTCCGGGCCGTACGTTTTCGATCTGACGGGAACCAATGCCAGTTTCGAACCGCGCGGCATTGCCGGAGCATTTTCTGCGAACGGACTCGGCCAGATTTCCGCGGCCAATTCCATCCTGGATGACAATAACAATGGCGTGATTTCGACGAGCGACCGATCGCTCTCCGGATCGTACTCCTTCGACACCGTGTACGCGGGAAGCGGCCGCGGGACCCTCACTCTCACCAGCGCCACCACCGGGACGTTTAGTTTCGCTTTCTATGTGATCGACGCCACGCATCTGTATCTGATTGAAACCGATGAGAAGGCCTTTCTTGCTGGGGATGTATGGAGCGCACCGGCAGGGAACTCTTTCACTACCGCCAGCCTGGCCAAGGGCAATTTTGTGTTTGCCTCGGGTGGCAACCCGGACGCTCTGCTCACCGGCGCATACGCTTCCGGTGGAGTCTTCACATCGGATGGCGCCGGGAACATCAGCGGAGGGGTGCTGGACGTCAACAACAACGGAGTGACCACGCTGAATACGACTCTCGGTTCATGTCCTTATACCGTCGATTCCACGACGGGCCGGGTGGACTTGCGTCTTTTCGCGGGCAGCGGAACTTGCGGCGCGGGAGCCAGCAGCAGCGTTTCCGAGTTTGCCGTTTATCAGACGGCGGCGGGATCGGCGGTGATGCTGGAGCTTGATTCCACAGCGATCGCCACCGGCAATGCATATGTGCAGAATCTTGCACTCCCGGCGGGCGGCAATTTGACCTCGCTTACTGGAAGTTTTGCGCTAAATCTGGCAGGCCAGGGAATCAATAGCCCCTTCCGCCAGGATTTGAGCGGACAAGTGGGACTTACCGGCGCAGCGGTTAGCGGCGGAAACATCGACATCAATCCGGCCGGGCCGCCGATCTTGAAAGACCCGATCGGCACGACCAGCACGATCGCCACTCCGGGAGCGACGGGCCGCGGCACGGCGCTGCTGGTGGCCACCAACCCCGGCGTCAAATACAACCTGGTCTATTACATTGCGAACGACAACACCGCGCTGGTGCTGGATTCCGATCCACGAGTGATCGCCACTGGCGTCTTTGCACGGCAGTATTAATCGTAGGAGAGGTTTTCAAGGCCGCGGTGCGCCCCGCGAAGGATTCAAGGCGGGAATTAGTAAGGCACAGGCTGCAACTTTTCAATCGCGCGCGTGTACCACCCTAGGGGATTCTGTGCATCTAAGCCTTTCGGGTGGGTACTTTGCCGGCAAGACCAGATCAGAGGAAGCCAGCGCCCTGATCTTTTTGCAATTCCGCTATGCCGCTACCCATCTTTTTCTTCAAGGAGAATCACGAACGTGAAAAGGAATATCGCCGGTTCATCCTGGAAGTTAGCAGCATTATGCGTTCTGGCATTCAGCGTCGGCGCAATCCTGCCAGCGCACGCGCAAAACACCAATCCTGCATCCGCCCATTCCGCGACGGCCGCGAATTCGCAATCGAATGCAGCCATTACCGCGTATGACCTGTCCAAGGAAGTTGTGGTCCAAGGCAACATCCAGAAAATTGATACCGCCGGAGATCGCGTGCCCATGGGCGCTCACTTATTGGTTGCAACGTCCACGGGCGTGGTGGATGCGCATCTGGGCACGCTGAACGCCGCGAGCCTCAAGCTTCTCGGACTTTACAACGGCGAAGCCGTTTCCATGACGGGGATCACTGAAACCGAAAACGGGAATTCCATCCTGCTGGTGCGCGTCCTGAATGTCGCCGGACATGACTTCAATTTGCGAAACAAAAATGGCTTACCGCTGAGGACGCTAGTGCCTCGCGCAACTTCCCTGGAACGAAGCAACGCCAAAGGAGGACGATAATGAAGCCGAAACTTTCGATAGTTGTTCTCCTGGCATTGGCGCTGGCGGGATCTTTCGGATTGGCCGCCTGCGGCGGCGGTGGTGGTGGCGGAATCGTTACTCCGCCTCCTCATAGCGGGCTCACCGTATTGCCTGGGTCGACAAGCGTTCCGGCGGGAGGAACGGCGCAATTCAGCGCTTTTGTTAATGACGTTGCTGTCAACGCCACATGGAGCGCGAGCAGCGGCACGATCACCGGGGCGGGCGTTTTTACCGCTCCCGCCTCGGGAACGGTGACCATCACCGGCACCTCCGGCACCAATTCCGGCACGGCCACAGTTAACATTGTCGCAGCCACCACACTTTCCGTGACTCCCGCAGCGGTTGCTCTCCCCGCCGGCCAGGTATTTCACGTTTACGGCCATGTCCAACGGCGCGCAGGTGGCCGCCACGTGGACCGCCACGGCAACCGGCGGCGGGTTTGCCGGGACCATCGATAACAATGGAAACTATACGCCGCCCATCGCGCCGCCTCCCGGCGGGACCGTCACAATTACCGCCACGAACGGCGGAAACACAGCGACCGCCAATGTTCAGGTGATTTACGGTAACGGCTCTCTTCCAGCGCAGACCTCCTATGCCTTTTCTTATACCGGAGATGACGGCAGCGGATATCTTTCCGTGGCCGGAAGTTTTGCCGTGGATGGCAACGGCACCGTAACCGGAGGAGTTGAGGATGGAATTGACCTCAACGGCAATTTCGCGCAGACCGCAATCAACGGTGGGGGCACGTACGCCGTGGGTCCCGATGGCCGGGTCAATGTCGTTGTGGACACTTCGCAAGGCTCCGGCGTTCAATTCCAATTCGCGCTGGCTGCGGCGGATTCAAATGGCCGCGCCCACGGCGTGATGATTCGCTTCGACAACAATGCCACCGGCAGCGGCACCATTGACGAACAAAATCCCGCGGACTTTGCCCTAAGCGCATTGACCGGTCCCTATGTTTTCAGCACTAGCGGTGCGGACGCGAGTTTCAATGCTCTTGCCATCGCCGGAAAATTCTGGACCAACGCGACCGGATTTTTCCCGCAGGCAGGAACCACCGCCATTTTGGATGCAAACGACGGCGGCACCTCCACTTCCGCGGGCGCGGACACCACGCTGACCGGCTCGCTGGCGCTCGATCCGAATTTCCCGGCCTTCGGGCGTGGCTTCTTTATCTTCAGCAGCGGCACCACGGGGCAAATTCGATACGCGTTTTACATCGTGGATCGCACACACTTGAAGGTGGTCGAAATTGACACCAACGCCTTCACCAACGGGGACGTGTACAGCGGACAACCCGCTCCCCTCAACGGCTTCCAGACGAACAATTTCCCGGCAGGCAATTACGCCTTTACCACCGGCGGCACCTCAAATAACGGCGCTTACGTCGCCGGCGGAGTTTTCGTTTCCGACGGCAAGGGCAACGTCAGCAAAGGCATCTTTGATAACAACGATGACGGCCAGCGCACGCAAACCGGCTCCACCATTACCAACTGCCCCTACACCATCGACTCCGCCACCGGGCGCATCGCCGCAACTCTCTCGACGAATTCAGGGAACTGCACGAATCCGGCGACTTTTGCGGTGTACCAGACGGCTTCAAATACGGCGGTCATGCTCGAACTCGATTCCAACCCAGTTTCCTCGGGATTGGCTTATTTCCAGAGCACGCTTACTGGACCTCCGGCGGGAAGCTATGCGCTGAACATCACCGGCCAGGGAGTTTTCAAAAACCAGCCGAGTTCGTTTCAGCAGGACGCTTCCGGGCAGGTGAATTTAACGGGAACCGGATTCGGAAGCGGGACGATTGACTTGAACAATTTCGGGAGCACCAGCACGTTCGTGGTCAACAGCACCACCAGCACGTTTGCGGCGCCCGATTCCACCTTTGGGCGTGGACAGATCAAGATGGTGCTCAATGCATCTTCCTCTCCGACCTACAACTTGTTCTATTACATGGTCGATCCCAACACATTGCTTTTGCTCGACACGGACAGCAACCGTATCGCCAACGGCATCATCGAGCGCCAGTTCTGATTGCCTGATGATCATCGAAACCCTCCCCGGAAGCGGCTGGGTCCGCTTCCGGGCATTTTTTTTTGCCCGGAGCGATCATCCGGCCGCCGGGCGCCCCTCTCGCCAGCGCCGCGTCTTGCGCGACGCATATGGATTCTTGCTTACCTGCCCAATTCGCATTCGTCTAATCAAGACACCTCTCCCATGGGAAAATCGCCGCGCCGCCGAAAATTTGCCGCGATGTTCCTTGATTTTGCGCGGCCCAGCCGATAGCATCGGGCGTTTGCAAAATGTGCATTGCCAACTTTCGCGTGTTGGAATTCATGCCTCGCACAGGAAGCGGGAACCGCCCATGAGCCTTCATCTTCTGCATTCGGCGACACGGAATCCAACCCCCCGGCGCCGCACGAATTTCAATCCGCGGCAACTGGAATTTCTCTTTCTCGGCGCGCTTTGCCTGACTGGAATTTTCATTTGGGCCCATGCAGCGCGGGGAGAAGGCGGCGAGCCGCGCTACTTTGCCATTCGCAACGCGCGCATTGTTCCGGTGGATGGCCCGGTGATCGAAAACGGCACGGTTGTGGTGGCCAAGGGGCTGATCGCGGCGGTGGGAACCAATGTGGAAACCCCGCCCGAGGCCTGGGTGATTGACGGCAAGGGCCTGACAGTGTATCCCGGCCTGATTGACGCCGGAGACAAACTGGCGTTACAACCTGCGGAAAAATCGGGCAGCGACGAAAACTCCCAGTCCTCCGCGATTCCCGGGAAGATTTCCATGGGGCCGGAAGATCGCCCCGCCAGCACTCCCTGGCTTGTGGCCGCCAACGAACTTAATCCATCCGACAAACGCATCGCCGCGTGGCGCAACGCGGGGTTCACCACCGCGCTGACCTCCCCGGATGACGGCATTCTTCCGGGGCAGGGCAGCTTGATCGATTTGGAAGGGGATCGCGCGGGTCGCATGGTAGTGAAGGCCGCGGCCACAGTGCCCATCTCGCTGCATCCTCTGACGGGCATCGCCGACGCATTTCCCGATTCGCTGATGGGATCGATCGCCTATGTTCGACAGGTGTTCGACGACGCCTCGTGGTACGCCGAGGCGCAGCCTGTGTATGAATCGAATCGCACTCGCAAAGAGCGGCCCATCTATGATCGCACCGAGCGCGTAATAGCCCAGGCGCGGGAGCGCAACGAACTTTTTCTCCTGCCTGGAAATAATTCCGTGCGGATTCTGCGCGCATTGCGATTGGCGAGCGAATGGAAACTTCGCGCGGCCATTTACGGCGGCCAACAAGGCTACGCCGTGGTTCCGGAAATTGCCGCCAGCAAGATACCCGTGCTGGTCAGCCTGAAATGGCCCGCGCCTCCCAAGGACCCGGATCCGGATCCTGATGCGCAGCCAACGTTGCGGGAGTTGCGCTTCCGTGACCGCGCCCCGGGAACTCCCGCGGCATTCGTCAAGGCGGGAATTCTCTTTGCGTTTTATTCCGATGGCCTGAGCAGTCCCAAGGAAATTTTCAAGAGCGTGAAGAAAGCCTTGGACGCGGGGCTTTCGCCGGACGCCGCCCTGCGCGCGCTTACCCTCAACGCCGCGGAAATTTTGGGAGAAGGAGACCGTCTGGGCAGCATCACGCCGGGGAAAATCGCCAATCTGGTGGTCACCGACGGCGATTTGTTCAACGAGAAAACGAAAGTCAAGGACGTATTCGTCGACGGAAGATGGTTTGAAATTCACCAGGAAGCGGAAACCGGCAAGCCCGGCGATCACGAAAATTCCGGTGAAGACGATGCACCGGAACAAGCGACGCGGGCCGCATCCAGCCGGAACGCCGGCGTCGCGGGAGCCAGCCGATGAAGCGCGCCGCATATTTGACCATCGCACTTGCGGCATTCTTCGCCGCCGGAGCCGCTCTTCGCGCGCAGGATTCTGGCGCACTGTTCATCGAGAACGCCACAATCCTGACGGTCACGCACGGACCCATCGAACACGGCTCGATCCTGGTGCGCGACGGAAAAATTGCGGCCGTCGGGGCGGACCTGAAACCGCCCGCTGGAGTGACGATCATTGACGCCACCGGTGAATATGTCATGCCCGGCATCATTGATTGCCATTCGCATATCGCGGTGGACGGCAGCGTGAACGAGGGCAGCGTTTCGGTTTCTTCCATGGCGCGCATTCCCGACGTCCTGAATCCCGATGACATTGATATCTATCGCGACATGGCCGGCGGGGTCACCACCGCGAACATTCTCCACGGCAGCGCCAATCCCATCGGCGGGCAAACGGTGGTCATCAAGCTGCGCTGGGGGAAGCCGGCCAGCGAACTTCCGTTTATGGGCGCGTTGCCGGGAATCAAATTTGCTCTGGGCGAGAATCCCAAACAATCGAATGATTACCTTCCCACCGGTGTTTCGCCGCGTTATCCCGCCACGCGCATGGGCGTGGAGGAAGTGATCCGCCAGGCGTTCACCGAAGCGGTGGAGTACAAAAAACAGTGGGACGATTACAACCAGCGCCAAGCCGCCGGCGAAATGGGCTTGATTCCTCCGCGGCGCGACGAAAAACTCGAGCCGCTGGTGGAAGTTCTCGAAGGCAAGCGCTACGTCCACGTGCACTGCTACCGCGCCGACGAAATCTTGATGATTCTGCGCGTGGCCAATGAATTCGGATTCAAGATCCGCACGCTGCAGCACGTGCTTGAAGGTTACAAGGTCGCCGACGAAATCGCGGCATCCGGCGCCGGCGCCTCCACTTTTTCCGACTGGTGGGCTTACAAAATGGAGGCGTTCGACGCCATTCCATATAACGCGGCGCTGATGACCCGGCGCGGCGTGATCGTCTCCATCAATTCGGACGATGCCGAAGAATCGCGACACCTCAATCAGGAGGCCGCCAAGAGCATGAAGTACGGCGGACTTTCCGCCAACGAGGCGCTGCGGCTGATCACCCTGAATCCCGCCATGCAACTGGGCATTGACCAGCGCGTGGGTTCGATTGACGTGGGCAAGGACGCCGACCTGGCGATTTTCAATCACGATCCCTTGAGCGTTTATGCCGTGGTGCAGAAGACCATCATCGACGGGCAGGTGTTCTTCGACCGGCAGAAGGATATGGCCGCGCGCGCCGGACTCGAAAAAGAAAAGCAGGATTTGCTGGACAAGGAAAAGAAGGCCGCCGAGGCGGAGAAAAAACCGGCGGAGAAGCAGGCGGAAAAAGCGGAGAAGCCTGAGAAAAAGCGGAGCAAGAAAACGCCGCCCGGACCGGCGCCGCAATCCGGTGCAATTTCCGGAGGCGCTCTATGAAAATTTTCTTCCGCGCTTTTCTGGCAGCCGTCGCGCTCTTGATTGCATTGCCGTCGTATCCCGCGCCGGCGCCCGCCGCCGCTCCCGCCGTGTACGCTATCGAAGGCGCCAAAATTTTCACCCTTGCCGGCCCGCCCATCGAAAACGGGACGATCCTGATTGAGGACGGCAAGATTTCCGCGGTGGGCGCGAACGTCACGGTTCCCGCGAGCGCTCAAGTGATTGACGCCAAGGCCCTCGAAGTGTATCCCGGGCTGTTCGATCCGGTCACGCAGGTGGGGCTTCATGAAGTGGACGCGGTTTCCGCGACCGTGGATGTTTCCGAACTCGGCGATTACAATCCGGAACTCGTCGCCGCCACGGCCGTGAATCCCGCCAGCGCCCACATTCGCGTCACGCGCTCCAGCGGAATTACCCATGTTATTGCCGCGCCCGGTACTGCTGGTTTCGATGAAGCTCCGGGAGGATTAATCTCCGGCCAGGCTTCGGCATTTCATCTTAGCGGGCTGGACCATGCAGGACATGCAGATCAATCGGTCGGTTGCCATGGTCATCAATTGGCCTTCGCTCAGCACACAGCGCTACGACTACGAGAGCGGAGAGATCAAGGTGCGACCTTATTCCGAGGTGAAGAAGGAATACGACAAGAAAGTGAACGACCTCAGCGACTGGCTGGATCGTGCGCGGCATTACGCGCAAGCCAGTGAAAAAGGTTCGCCTGCGCGCTATGAACGCGACCTGAAACTCGAAGCGCTGGTTCCCGTGGTGGAAGGAAAGCTGCCGGTTCTCGTGGTGGCGCAAAAGGAACGCGACATCCGCAACGCCGTGGATTTTTGCACGCGCGAAAAACTGAAAATGATACTTGCCGGAGCCGCGGAGGCCTGGAAGGCGAAAGACCTGCTCAAGGAAAATAAAATTCCGGTAATTCTCGGGCCCACCGAGCGCGTGCCGCTCGAGGAAGACACTCCGTACGACGAGCCCATGGCGCAGCCCGCGCAATTGTACGCTGCGGGGATTCCTTTCGCCTTTGCGAGCTTCGATACTTCTTTTTCGCGCCGCCTCGCGCAGTATGCCGGCACCGCCGTGGGCTACGGCTTGCCACATGAAGAAGCTCTGAAAGCCGTCACCATCAACGCCGCGCGGATGTTCGGGCTCGACAAGGAGCTGGGGACCATCGAGACAGGGAAAATTGCCAATCTCATTGTCACCAACGGCGACCCTTTGGAAATTCAAACCCAATTGCGCTACCTCTTCATCAAAGGGCAGCTCACCAGCACCGATAATCGCCAACTCGATTTGTACGAAAAGTACCGCAAGCGGCCGTGATCTCGCGCGGGGTCTGAGCCCGGGCAATTTGATTCTGCCGGATAGCGCTCTTGGCGCTGGCGCAGCCCCCGAGGGTGAAGCCGGCGTCTTCGCCAGCCAGTATCCGGGTATCCTCAACTTCTTCCTCTTCTGTTCAATGCGTCACCTGGCAGTACGAACGTACTATTGCGGTACTAGAACCCCACCACCGAAAATTGAAACATCATTGGATTCATATCTGAGGGGGCGGCGGACTGCCGGCAATTACCATGGCTCCACTAATCAAGGACGCGGTCGAAGTTTCCAATCCAGCTCCGGAAGTAACTGCAGTTGTCTCGCCGGCGCCTCCGGCTCCCGCAGCCAAACCTTCTTCCGGAGGCATGCGCGCCGAGGCGCTTTCGCTCGATGTGGCCGTAAAGGTTCACGGTTCGCGGGTGAAAGAAGTGGTGCGCGGTATCACGCCGCACACGGAACCATTCGAAGAACAGACCAACACCATGATTGTGTTCCCGCAGGGCGGCGTGGTGCGCATGACCACGCCGGTCAACGCCGGACAGATGATGGTGATTACGAATTTGAAAACGCGCCAGGATGCCATTTGCCGCGTGGTGAAAATTCGCGCCAATGCGAGCCAACAGTCGTATGTCGAGGTGGAATTCACTTCGCGCCAGCCGGGATACTGGGGGGTAAATTTTCCATCCGACGGGCCATCGGCCGTTGCGATGCATTCGCCCACTCCGGCGGCTTCTCCAGTTGCTGCTCCGCCTGAGGCAACAAACGCGGTTCCTCCCGTTGCGCTGCCAAATCCCGCCGCGCCAGTCGTAAAACCATTTGAGACCACCGTCTCGACTTCCGGCGTGCAACCCTATATCATGCCGCCCGCTCCCGCCAAGCCGGTAATGAAGCCGCAATCCACGTTCATTTCCATCGGTTCGCAGGAAGACGTGCAGGTGTCGGCATCTTCGACGATGACTGCGAAACCTCCCGCGCCGGTGCTCGAGCCATTTGGCGCGCCGCGTCACACGCGAGAAGCGGCCAAACCGTCAGCTCCCGCAGTCGATATCGCCGCGATCTCCGCTTCGCTCGATGCCGTCGCACCCATGGCTCCTCCGACTTCAATTTCCATGGAAGAGTTGCGGGGCGATTCTTCGCCAAGCCTTGCCGTCCACGAAGACGAGCCAAACGCACCGCCGCATCCAGCGGCCGCGGAACTCAACGCCACGGAAACACATTCCGCCGAAACGCAAGAAAGCTCGGAATCGTCAGCCTCGCCCCTGTTCTCTCCGTCCTCGGCTCGCCCGCGAAGTTCCTTCGGAAGCTTCGGAGGCGGAGCGTCCTTGACGCTCGGCCATACGGATTCATCCGAGACATTGGGAGCGCGATTCGAATCCAGCGTAAATGGCTCATTGAGCGCGCCAGCCGCGTTGCACCAGAATTGGGTATTGATTGCCGCATGCGTGGCCGTGCTGTTTGTCGCCGTCGCCGGTGGAATCTATTATTTTCGCTCGCTGAAATCGGGAAACAGCGCGGCGCGTTCCATTGCAGCTTCCGCTCCAAGTGTGCCCTCGGGAGTCCTCGCGACGCAGCAGCCGTTGGTTCCTGGTGGCGCTGCTTCCGGCTCAAACGCTGTTGTTCCTCCTGCGCAGACGCCGCCCGCGAGCGTGAATGCACCGGCGCAAAGTGTGCCAGTAGTCGCGGATGAGAAAAAAGTTCCGGCGTCTTTCGCAAGCGCGCGCCCCGCTGCCAAGCCCGCACCGCCCGTCACCAATGACATGGTTGCGTCCACACTCAACGCTCACCCCGTAGCCGCGCAACATGATTCCGCCGCGGATGGCGGAACTGCGCCGTCTTACGACGCCGCCTCCGACGCTCAGAGCGAATCGCTCTCTGGAGCCATTCCCACATCGTCGAACATCAACGTTCCGGAGCCAAAGATCCAGCCCGATGGCCCCGTCAAGATCGGCGGGCAGGTGAAGGAAGCGCGCTTGGTCTCTTCTGTGAACCCCACGTATCCCGCGGCAGCCAAGGAAGCCGGCGTGCAAGGCGACGTGGTGATCAATGCGGTCATCGACAAGACCGGCCATGTGCGCCAGATGAAAGTAGTTTCCGGACCTATTCTTCTGCGCCAGTCTGCGCTCAACGCTATGCGCGAGTGGCGCTACTCGCCTTCCACGCTCGATGGACAGCCGATTGACGGGCAAGTGGTTGTCACCCTGCAATTTCGCAAGTAGCAAATCCGCGATGAATTTCTGGCACTCAGGCCGGAAAAAACTCGCTCAATTGAATGTTCCATCGAGGTGAACAGCCCGCCGCGTCACGTTGCATTTTTCCCGTTCCAGGCGTCAGATAGTAGAATCAGTGTGCAGGGCGGATGCATCTGTTTGCACAGAGGTGAGGGATGCGGGAAGCCGTGATTGTGAGTTCGGTGCGGTCGGCGGTGGGCCGCGCAGGCAAGGGAACTCTGCGGGCGACGCGCCCGGATGACCTGGCAGCGGTCGTGATCCGCGAGGCTGTAGCGCGCGCGCAAGGTCTTGACCCCAAGGAAATCGAAGATGTGATCATCGGCTGCGCCATGCCGGAGGCGGAGCAGGGCATGAACGTGGCGCGTATCGCCGCGTTGCGCGCCGGGCTTCCCATTGAGGCTTCGGCCATGACCATCAACCGCTTCTGCTCTTCGGGGTTGCAGGCCATCGCCATCGCTGCCCAACGCATCATGGCCGGGCAAGGAGACGTGGCGGTTGCCGGCGGCGCGGAATCCATGAGCATGGTGCCCATGGGCGGAAACAAGATTTCTCCCAACCCCTGGCTCATGGATCATTATCCCGACGCCTACCTGGGCATGGGGCTTACCGCCGAAAATCTGGCGAAAAAATACGGGATCACGCGCGAACAAGCCGATGCTTTTTCCTTCTCCAGCCATCAGAAAGCGCTGGCGGCCATTGCCGCGGGAAAGTTCAAGGACGAAATCGTGCCGGTGGAAGTGGCCTACACGATGCTCGAAGCTTCCGCCAATGGTTCACCCGCCGCCAAACCCAAGACTGTGAAATTATCTTTCGACACCGACGAAGGCCCGCGCGCGGACACTTCGCCGGAAGCGCTGGCGAAACTCAAGCCCGCGTTTCATGTACACGGCACGGTGACTGCGGGAAATAGTTCGCAGATGAGCGATGGCGCGGCGGCCGCGGTGGTGATGAGCGCGGAACGCGCGCGAAGTTTAGGACTCAAGCCGCTGGCGCGATTTGTTTCTTTCTCAACCGCCGGATGTCCTCCTGAAGAAATGGGCGTGGGTCCGGTTCACGCGATTCCCAAGGCGCTCAAGATTGCGGGCCTCACACTCGATCAGATTGACGTCATCGAATTGAACGAAGCTTTCGCCGCGCAGGCGCTCACCGTGATTCAACTCGCCGCCCTCGATCCGGCGCGCGTCAACGTGAATGGCGGCGCGATTGCGCTGGGGCATCCGCTGGGCTGCACCGGCGCGAAACTTACCGCCACAATTTTGCGGGAACTCGAGCGGCGCGGCGCGAGATACGGGATGGTCACCATGTGCGTCGGCGGGGGGATGGGCGCGGCGGGAATCTTCGAGCGCTTGGCATAACGCAAGCGACCCGCGATTTTTTCAGTTTGCAGCGGGCGCGCAGCACCGCTGCTGAAAATTTCAAGATCGCGCCCGAAGGGGAAAGCGAGGACATCGAATGGCCACCACACCCGCGTCACAAGCGCTGCAGCGCGGCGGCGCGTTTCTGCTCGCTTCCGCCGCTCCCGGAGATATTTTCACGCCCGCGGATTTGACCGACGATCAGCGGCTGATCGGCCAGACCGCCGAAGAGTTTGTGCAGAATGAAGTGATTCCGCAAATTCCCGAACTCGAATTGCACAAGGAAGGGCTGCTCGCGGAAAAGTTGAAAAAAGCCGGGGAAATCGGCTTGCTGGGCGGAGCGATTCCCGAAGAGTACGGCGGGTCGGGTCTCGACAAAGTTTCCGCCACGATTCTCGCCGAAAAAATTTCCGCCTACGCTTCTTTCGCCGTCTCCCACGGAGGGCATTCCGGCATCGGCACGATTCCCATCGTGTATTTCGGCACCGAAGAACAGAAGAAGAAATATCTGCCGAAGATTGCCACCGGAGAACTGCTCTCCTGCTATTGCCTCTCGGAACCGCAGGCGGGTTCCGATGCGCTGGCCTCGCGCACCCGCGCCGTGCTTTCGCCCGACGGGAAAAACTGGATGCTGAACGGGCAGAAAATGTGGATCACCAACGGCGGATTCGCGGATGTTTTCATTGTGTTCGCAAAAGTAGACGGCGAAAAATTTTCCTGCTTCATCGTTGAGCGCAACACTCCGGGCTTTTCCGTGGGCGCGGAGGAAAAGAAGATGGGCCTGCGCGGCAGCTCCACCGTTCCGCTCTTCTTCGAGAATGCCGTGGTGCCGCGCGAAAACCTGCTGCATGAAATCGGGCGCGGGCATATCGTGGCGTTCAATACCCTCAACACCGGCCGCTTTTCGCTGGGCGCCTACTGCCTGGGCGGATCCAAAAAAGTTCTCGAAGCCGCCTCGAAATACGCAAAGGAACGCGCCGCTTTCGGCAAGCATCTGGCGGATTTCGGATTGATCCAGGCCAAGCTCGGCGAGATGGCCATCCGCATCTTTGCCGTGGAATCCATGATCTACCGCTCGGCGGGAATGATCGAAGCCGCGGTGGCCGCCGCGGAATCCGGCAAGGACAAATCGCAGCAAGCCATGCAGGTGCTCGAGGAATACGCCATCGAAAGCTCGATCAGCAAAGTGGTGGGCAGCGAAACCGTGGATTATTGCGTGGACGAAGCGGTGCAAATTTTCGGCGGCTACGGATTCCACGAGGATTATCCCGTGGCGCGCGCCTATCGCGATAGCCGCGTCAATCGCATTTTCGAAGGCACCAACGAAATCAACCGCATGCTGATCATCCAGATGCTGATGCGCCGCGCCACGGCCGGCACTCTTCCGCTGATTCCCGCGGCCATGAAACTCGGCGAAGAGGTGCTGGCTGGACCGTCGTTCGAGGAGCCTTCGAGCGGAATTCTTGCCGAAGAAGAGCGTTCGCTGGCCCAGGCCAAGAAGATTTTTCTGCTTGCCGCTGGCGGAGCGGTTCAAAAATTCCGCGAACAACTCGCCGAGCACCAGGAAATTGTGGCCGCGCTTTCGAATATCGTGATGGAGATTTACGCCATGGAGTCTTCGCTGCTGCGCACGCAAAAATCATGCGCGGCGAAGGGGGAAGCGGCTTCGCACTTGATGATAAATGCCGCGCGCGTTTTTATTTACGACGCCATGGACCGCGTGGAAAAGGAAGCTCGCACAGCGCTGGCCGCCATCGCCGAAGGCGATACTTTGGTTACGCAACTCGCCGTCCTCCGGCGTTTTGCCAAGCATGCTCCGGTGGACACCATCGCGCTGCGCCGTAGCGTCGCCGAAGCGCTCCTCGCGCAGCATCGCTATCCCTTCGAATCGCGGTAGATTCATAAAGGGCCGCGAATTTTCGCAAAGCGGCGAGACCTAACGCCTAGACTCCACGCAAGCGATAAAGGTCGGAGACCCACCCGCCAAAAAAAGTCACCCGAATTCGTCCAGTGTTCCATTCCAGGATTCATGCCTGCCACATTTTTTCGCGGAACCTGTTTTCTCTTTTTCGCTCGCTGCTTGCCTCCGCTTTGCAACAACGCTCCTATTTTTCAATCACTTACGCATGAACATTCTGGCCATGTCCGTGCATCCAATAAATGCGAGGGTAGGTGAGGCCATGAATTTGATAGCAAGCAAGCTGAAAACGTCACTCGGTTCCATCGTAGAAAAAGCAAAACTACGCAAAGGATTGATTTTGGCGCTCGGGGCATTCGTTGTCCTGCAGGCGTATTTCGTGCGCGAATTGCTCGCGGCGGAAGCGCTTTTTGCGCTTGGGTTTGCGGTGCTTTTCGTCCTGGGAGTCTTGTTTTACTTTGTAGGAGCTCTCGGGGAACGCGGTTTGGATCTAGCCGAATCCGGTGTGCGTGTCCTGGCGGGGCCTGCGCGCCGTGGTTTTTCGATGGTGGAAGAAATCAGTAGAAAGCAATTCCGCCATCAACATTCAGAGTCTGGCCAGTAATCGCGCTCGCTTCATCGCTAGCCAGAAACACGGCCGCAGCGGCGATCTCCTCCGCCGTCTGCGGCCTTCCTTGCAAGATTCCCTGCAGCATGCCCTTCAGCAGCGCTTCGCCATCCGCTTGTAAATAATTGGCAAGATTCCGCCCCAAATCCTGCGACATTTTCGTTTCTGTCACCGGCCCGGGACTCAGCGCGTTCACGCGCACGCCTTTGCGCGCGCCCTCCGCCGCCAACGACCGCGTGAATCCCGCGAGGCCCGCTTTCGAAGCGGCGTAAGGGCTTCCCAGAGGGAATGCGGACTTTCCCGCGACGCTGGTGATATTGACGATGGCTCCCGAACCTCGCTGGTACATTTCCGGCAGCACCAGCCGGGACATGAGGAAAGGGCCGCGCAAATTCACGGCCATCACTTCATCCCATTCCTGCTGCGTGACCTCTTCCGCGTTGCGCACGGGACCGTAAATCGCCGCGTTATTTATCAGGATATGCGCCGCGCCGAAGGCTTCCCGCGCGCGGCTCACAATTCGCTCGCAATCTTCCTCGCGCGATACGTCCCCCGCCACGGCAATGGCTTTTCCGCCGGCCTTCGCAATTTCCGCTGCGGTTTCGAGGACTTCCTTTTCGGTGCGCGCGCTCAACACCACCGCCGCCCCTTCCGCCGCAAATCTTCGGGCGATGGCGCGACCGATGCCGCGGCCTCCGCCGGTAATGATCGCCGTCTTCCCTTGTAATTTCATGCGTGTAGCGTCTCCCTCGCGCGCCTTTCAGGATAGCATTGCAGGGCTCGCGCATAAACCCGCCAGCAAACCTCGTCAATTCCGGCTTTTCGGTGAAGTTGCCGCACGCGACTCCCGGAACGCGAACAAAGTGGCGGGACGGTTGCGGGTTCGTGTAAAATGGTGGCTTTAGCGGAGATGAATTTGACGCTGACAAACATTCAAGGCACCACCACAGTGGGAGCGAAGACCATGGTGCGCGTGCGCCCGCGCGGATTTTGCGCGGGAGTGGTGCGCGCGGTGGATATCGTCGAACTGACGCTCGAGGCCTATGGCCGCCCGGTGTACGTTCACCACGAAATCGTTCACAACCGCTACGTTGTCGATCAGTTGCGGCGTCGCGGCGCGATTTTCGTCGAATCAATCGGGGAAGTGCCCACCGGCGCGGTTTTGGTTTTCAGCGCTCATGGAGTTCCGCCGCGGGTGCGCATGGAGGCCAAGGAGCGCGAGCTGCGGGTGATTGACGCCACATGTCCATTGGTCACCAAAGTCCATTTGGAAGCCCTGAAGTTTGCGCGCGAAGGACGCACGCTGATCTTGATCGGACATCGCGACCACCAGGAAATTGTAGGCACGTCGGGCGAAGCGCCGGACCAGACTATGGTGGTGGGCAACGTCGAGGAAGTTGACCGCTTGGAAGTTCCCGATCCGGAGCGCCTGGCGTTTCTGACGCAGACGACGCTTTCGCTTTACGACACGCAGGAAATCGTCGCCCGGCTTCGCCAGCGTTTCCCTTCTATCGTTGGCCCGGCCTCGGACGATATTTGCTACGCGACGCAAAACCGCCAGGAAGCGGTCGAAGCATTGACCCGCGAAGTGGAATTGATTCTGGTGGTGGGCTCGGCCAATAGCTCGAATTCGAACCGATTGGTGGAAGTGGCGAAACGCGCGGGCGTGGCTTCGCGCTTGATTGAAGACGCGAACGATGTGGATGCTTCGTGGTTTGAGGATGTAAATACCGTGGGATTGACGGCGGGAGCTTCCGCTCCGGAAATTCTGGTCGAGCAGGTGAGCCAGCGGCTTTCGAGTTTCGGGTTTACCAATCAGCGCGACTTGGATCTGATTCGCGAGGACGTGCGCTTCACGCTTCCCGCGGAGCTGGCTGCGCGCCGGAACCAGGCTCGCTAGCCGGCGGTAGACTGCTGGATTTTTGCCGGAGACGCGGCGCCAAGGACTCCCCGGGTACGCATTTTTCTTCAGGGATAGATTTCCTGAAGCCGTGAATCAAGCTTTTTTCCACGCGGCTGGCATTTTTTTTCGAGATTTCGCATCGCGATGCTCCAACAAGGAGTCTATGAGTGGCGGTCAAAATAATCCGCCAGGCCAATAAAATAGTTCTTCTCGGCGCGCCCACCAGCGCCGCCGCGATGTCGCCGGGGCATGAACGCGCGCCCGAGGCTTTGCGCGCCGCCGGTTTGGCGGATCGCCTGCGTTCTCTTGGCTATGATGTGGCGGATATGGGAGACGATGTCCCCCAGTTGTACAAGCCCGACGACGAAAGCCCGCGCGCGCGCAATCTTCCCGGAGTCATTCGATCCATCGAAGCCCTCAAGCCGCGCATGGAACTGGCCGTAAAATCCATGGCATTTCCGCTGATTCTGAGCGGTGATTGTTCGATTGCACTGGCCACCGTTGCCGGAGCGCGCCGCTATTTCCGCAACGTCAGCATGATTTACATGGATAGCGACGCGGACTTGAACACTCCCGCGACGACGCCCTCCGGTTGCGTCGATGGCATGGTGGTCTCGCACCTGACGGGAAAGGGCGCCGCGGAAGTGGTGCGTTTCTGGGGCGAAGGACCGCTGGTGCGCGAACCCGATCTTGCGCTTTTTGGCGTGACGCGGCTCGATCCTCCGGAAGAAGCGGCGCTCAACCGCTCCACGCTGCGGCGTTTTCCCGCCGCGGAAGTGAAACGCAAAGGTGCGGCGGCAGCGGCGCAGGAAGCCGTCGAGCGCATTCATGGGCGCGGCAATGAATTTATCCTCCACCTTGACGTGGATGTGATCGCGGAATTTCCAGCGACGAATAATCCCGGCTTGGGCGGACTCAGCCTGGACGAGGTCCGCGAAGCCTTGATCGTTTTTGCCCGGCAGAAGCATCTCGCCGCCATGGAAGTGACCGCTTACAATCCGGCAAAGGACCCCGACGGAAGCGGCGCGAAGATGATTGTTGACCTCCTGGCCGATGCTATGGCCGCGCGGCTGGAAACTTTGCGATCTGCCCAGGCCGCGGGGCCGGCATCCACTTCCGCCGCCAGTGCGCCAGCCAAGGCTGCCGCTGCCGGCCAAGAGTCAGCGCCTCCCGCGGCAACGTTAAGTTCCGGAGAAGCATGGTCCTCCGATTCACTCGAAATGGATTCGGGCGCTTCCGCATTGGAGTCTGGAAGCGAATCGGACGCGGAAAATTCAGACACCGCCGCCGATCCGGAAGAATCCCAGCCTTGAGATTCTCACCCCCCTCGCGAAAAGCATCTTGAGCACGCGCACCAAAAATGCGCTGAAGCTTTCTCCGCGCCCGCGGCCATCGGTGATTATTTTTGACGTCGATGGCGTGCTGGTGGGCACGCGCGAATCCTACCAGCGCACGGTGCTGCAAACGGTGCGGTTCTTCACCGGCCATCGCCCTACTTTTTCCGAATTGCACGCCTGGAAAAACCGGCCAGGATTCAATGACGATTGGAAACTATCCCACGCCTGGGTGAATTCCCTGGGGAGCCGCACGGAATTCGAGGACGTGAAGAAGAAGTTCATCGAGCTGTATTGGGGCAATGATGGCAGCGGCAACGTGCGCAAGGAAAAATGGCTGCTGCCACCGGCCATCCTTCGCCGCCTGGCCATGAAGGCCGAGCTGGCCATTTTCACCGGGCGGGTTAAGTGGGAACTCGACCATACATTTGACCGCCTGAAAATGCGGCGTTTTTTTTCAAAAATTGTCACCGTAGAAAGCGTCAAAGAGCCAAAACCGTCGCCGGAAGGTTTGCTGCAGATCCTGGCCGGGCGCGACCCTTCGGTTGGCCTGTATGTTGGTGATAATGTGGATGATGCGCTAGCAGCGAAGTCCGCCGGGATGCCATTTGTAGCCATCTTGCCTCGCGGGAGCGAGGAACGGCGGCAAAGGTCCGCTCGATTGATGAAGCTTGGAGCACTGGCTATGCTGAGCCGGGCCAGCGATTTAGAAGCTTGGCTCGAGGGTTAAAGAAGCTCTCGAAGTCCCAGGACTTCTCTACCATTTCCCCCGTAGGACCAGGCGTTAGTACCTAGCAGGACACCCGTACCATTGCTCATTTCCTCCCTAAACCCCATATTTATGGGCAGAGGCGGGGCGTCTGCCCCACATCATGGCCACCAATATCAACCCTCGATCCACAGCGGCCCGCGCTTTCGTGCGCAGCCTCAACATATTGCTTAAATTCGCGCGCATGTACGATTTCGGCCACCCGCGCACCGTAAAGCAATACGAGATCGCCTGGAGCGAATTGCGCACGGCCCTCGGTTGCGGAGGTGATTCGGAATCGGGACTCTTGCTGGCAGTTTCGGGCGACCAACTCCTGCTCGATGGCACGCCCCTCGAATCCGCGGCCGCCGAAAAGAGCTTCGCGCGCATGCTATCCACATCCGGCATCGCCAGCATCCATTTTTCTCCCAAGGTATCCCAGGCCAGCCTGGCGCGATTTGTGCGCGGCTTTCCGACCAACAGCAGTGGAAAGCCCGTGCAGCTTGCCGAGCAACTCAAGGCCGCCCTGCAGGGCGATCCGCACATTCATGTCAACGAAGTGTGCTTCGTTCCCGCGGATTCCGCGGTCGCCAAGAATACTCTAGCCGCGCAGCTCACCGCCCGCACCCTGGGCATGGGTTCAGCCGCGGCGGAAGAGCTTTTCAGCGATCCCGAAAGACTATTGCAATTGATTGTTGCGGCGGAAGGGACGCGAGGTCCTATCGGCGGCTCCGGCTTTGGTGATTCCCGAGGAGGAAGCGGTTCGGGCGGTCCCGGCGGATTCGGCGGGGGATCAGGATCTGGCTCAGGCGGATATGGCGGGTCCGGCGAAGGATCCGGCAGCGGTTCGGGAGGATCCGGCAGCGGAAGTGGCACGGGATCTGGCGACGCCGGGAAAGGGAGCGGGGGAAGCGGCTCAGGAAATGTAAGATACCCCTACAGCGGTCCTGGATTTGGGGCAAATTTTGGATCCGGCAACGCATCAGGAAGTGGTTCCGGTGGCGGATCGGGATCAGGTGAGCCGGTACAAGGCTATTACGCCGCGGATTCTTTGCCGGCGATTCTCGGCCACGCTTCATTGAGCGAAGGTCCCGGTACGTCTGGATCGGGAAGCGTCGGGACAGGCGGAACAGGCGGCGCGGGTGGCGCAGGATCCTCGGGAACATGGAACATTATCGGCGGCTCAGGCGGAGGCGCTCCGCTCGATCCAAGTGCCGGAGGCTTTTGGCTGAATAAGGATGGAACTGCCGGTAATGGCGGCGGAGGCGCGCCCTCGCTCGTCGGAGGAGTCGCAGGCTCTCCGGGGTTTGCCTCGCAAGGAAGCGGCTTCGCGGGTCCAGGCACAGGGGATGGCGCAGCCGGAGGCGGGAATGGAGCGCCAGGCGGTTTTCCCGGTGGAGGTGGCGGCGGTTCGTCGAATTTTTCGGGTCGCCCGGGCGGCGCGGCAGGCGGAGCGGGAACCGGGGGCGGAACGGGCGGAGATCGCGGAGGAAATTTTTCAGGTCCTGAAAGCGCAGGCGGCTCAGGGCATGGCGGCGGTCAGGGCGTGCGCGATTGGAAGGTGGCGGGAGGTCCCGGCGGAGGCGACGCGGGCGGCCCTGCGGGAAACCCCGGCCGCTGGACGAACGCAACGATGGGTATTCGCGGCAGCCGTTCCGCGCGCGGAGGCGGTCCCGGCGCGATGGCCGTGGAAACTGGATTGATGACCCTGCAGCAGGATGAACTCCAGGGCATTTTGCAAGTGCTGGCGCAGATTGCGCGCACCAGCGATTCCACCAAGCTTGATCCCACTGCTTTTCAGTCGCGGCTTTCCACCCTGCCGCGCCGTGCGCGATTTACCGTGAGCCAGGCGCTCTCGGCCCTTGCGGCGCAATCGCCTTCGGAATCCTCCGACCGCCCCACGCTGCTGAAACTTGCGGAACACATCGCCATTCGCTTCGCGCTGGAAAGCTACGAGAAGGGCGACATTCAGGTCAATGCCGTGCGCACCATGCTTGACGAGATGAGCCAGGAACTCGACGGGCTGCGCAAAGTGCTGGGTGTGTACGAAGAAAAAATGGCGCGCGCGGGAATCGAGGTCCAGCCCCACGTGGATTTGCTTGCGCAGCAATTCTGGGCGCAGGTGCCGGAGGAAAAAAAGAAGTCGGTGCTGGAATCGCCGGAAGCGTGGTGCGTACCGCCGGTGAAAGTGCGCGAATACGTGGACGAACTCTTGAAGCGCGGAGAATCAGAAGCCGCCGAAAATGTGTTGGGCCATTATGCCAGCTGCATCACTCAAAAATCTCCCGAAGCGCGGCGCCAGGCGGCGCAGGGACTGGCCGAACTCGCGGGATTGTATGCGTCCTGTGGCGAGCGCTTGCTGGTGAGCACCATTCGCCAGGTGGGTGTGCAGCTTGCGGAGGAACGCGAATCGGAATTGCAGAGCCTGGTCGGCGCGGCTTTTGTGCGCCTGACGCAGGAAGCCACAGCCAAGAGAACTTACCCGGCCATCCAACGCGCCGTCGAGTTGGTGGATTACGTCGAATCCGAGCGCCCCGGCGTGGGCAAGAATTTGCGTCCCCGCTTGGCCGTGGAAAACCGCCTGCCCGAATTTATCGAGGAAGCGCTGAAGCTTCGCGGAGTTCCCGGTGGGCTGGCCGATCTCCTGCGCAGAATGCCGGGTCCTGCCGCAGAACATCTTGCCGCGCGATTCAGCCGCACCGGATTCCGCGATGATTGCGAGCTTCTGGTGTCCATGACCCAGGTGCTGGGCGCCGAGGGTCTGGAACACCTGCGCAAACAGTTCCGCATGGGCAGCTGGAGCGAAGCCATTGATGCCATCGGGCTGCTGGCCCGGCTGGACCTGGAATCTCTGGAGCAGTCTTTGCCCGCGCGGATGAGGGAATGGAAGCGCACGGCGCACGACCGCGTGGTTCGTCAAATTGCGGCCAGCGCGGCCCCGGAGCGCGGACGGCTGCTGCTCGACATTTTCGATTTTATGGACGCGATGATTCGTCCTCTGGCCGTGGATGAAATTGGTCTAAGCGGCGAGCGCGGCGCGGATATGCGCCTGGTGCGTCTGGCGGAAGGGGATATTCCCAAGGATGCGACGGAATATTTGCGGCTAAAAGCCATCGAAGCGCTGGGGCGATTGCGCACCAGCGGCGCAGAATCGGTATTGCGCAAAATCGCCGAGGCGCGCAAAGTTTTCGGCTGGGCCAGCCAGAGCGAATTGCGCCTGGTGGCGACGCAGGCCATGGAAAAGATCGATCCGGACTGGGTAAAGAGCTTTGTACCGCATAGTGGGCTGAGCGTTGCGGAATTTTCGATCGAGGCACTGGATGCGGATCCCACCTCCGATGCCATCCGCCAGCGCCGCTATGCCCGCCTGCGCCTGGAACAAGCCGTGCCGGCGACTACGACGAACCTGAAGGAAAATTGCCGCATGGAAATTCCGGAAATGACTTTGGGCGGCGGAATCGCGCGCTGCGAGCAAAGCCTGCATCCCGGAACGATATTGTCTCTGCGTTTGAATCCTTCGCAGAAGCCGGTGAAGGCGCAGACCATTGTGCGCGACGCAAATACCCAGGTGCGGGCCTTCGAAGTGGTGGATATGGATCTGGAAGAGCGCGCCAAATTGCGCAAGCTGCTGGTGCAGCTCGGCAACCTGCAAAAGCAAACAACGCCCGGGGAACGCAGCCGCCGCGGCACGCGTACGATTTCTACTTCGCAATCCTGAGCTGCGCATCGGCTGAAATCACGCCAGGACCCGCGGCGCCCGCGCCAGCTTTGAAATCCTCGATCGCCTCCCTCCGAAGCGAGCCCAGAAGCAAAGCTCCGGCCAACAGCGCTCCAATGCTTGCAGCAAAAAGCAGCACAGAATTAACGGACCCCATGCGCAGAGCCACTCGTGCGGCCACGGCGAAAATAACCGTCACCGCGCAAGACCAGGCCACGATCCGCGCTTGCGTCCACCCACGCCGCAGCAGCAAATCGTAAAAGTGCCCCCGGTCGCCCGCGAAGGGTGAAGCGCGGTAGCGCAACCGCCGGGCGATGGCCAACGCGGCGTCGAATAAGGGCAACAGCGCGACAAATAAGGGCAAGAGAAGAACCGATGCAAATGCAGGATGCCAAGCCCGCAGGGTTCCCGGCGCGGCGTTGCTTGCGGCTCCCGTGGCGCGGTAGAAATCGAGTGCAAGGAAGGCGATGACGAAGCCCAGCGAAGTGCTTCCCGAATCCCCCATGAATATTCGCGCCGGCGGAAAATTGAAAAACAAAAACGCGGCGGCAGCGCCGGCCACGCTCCAGGCCAGAGCCGGGCCCAGCGCCCCGACCAAGCCCGCCGGAAGAATCGCGAAGCTCAGTGCGATGATTCCAGCAACTGCCGCCGCCAGGCCATCCGAGCCATCCAGGAAATTAAATGCGTTCACAAAAGCGGCGACAAACACGCACGTGGCAATCCAGTTGACCGCCCCGGAGCCGGCCAGCGGGAGACGCCATCCGGCGCTCCAGAGAAGAGTTGCAGCGGCAAACTGAATGACGAGGCGCAGCCAGGGACCTGCGGCGTGAACATCATCGAAAATTCCGACGGCGCAGAGGATGGCCAGCGCGGCAAAAAAAGGAATCGCCCCATGTTCCGCGGCGCGCACCGCCAAGGCCGCTCCTCCCGCGATTCCCAGCGCCAATGCGATTCCTCCCAGCCGCGGCACCGGGCGTGAATGTAATTTGAGCGTGCCGGGCAGGTCCAGTATCCGCGCGCGGTAGCAAAAACGAATCACCAGCGGGACAGCCGCCAAAGTAATGAAAAACGCGGCCGCCGCGGCGATTGCCGCGGCCATTTGCCGCTGGTCCCATGCAACGTTCATCCCATCACCTTGTGCAGCAGGCGGCGCACGTGGCGCAACCGCACGCGTCCCGCCTTGCGCGCCAGGCCGCGCATACCGGCCTGATGAAAAGCCGCGCGCGCATCCCGCCAATACAAGGGAATCATACCTTCAGAGATATCACGATAGAAGAGCCGCGCGAAAGAGCCATCCGCGATTTCTTCCGAAAGTTTTCGGAAGCGCTCGAGGATTGCAGCGTGCCTTTCACCGGATGGAAGAACTCCCAGGCCGCTCGGGGCGATTTCCACGGGCCGCAGCTCGACGCGCGCCAGATTTCCTTCTGGCGAAATTCCGAGCACAATAACCAGCCCTTCGCGTTCCGCGGGGCAAAAGGTGAAACCGGAGACCAGACTCCCCAAACCATAAAAGCAAAATGCCGGGGGGCGATTCTCTCCGGATATTTTGCGTCCGCCGCTGATGCGATGTGAATGCGAGGCGGCTACGATATCAAAACCGGCGCCGGCCATGGAGTCCATCAGCCGCACATCTTCGGGGTCCGGGTAATGGGTGCGCAAGCATCCGGCGTGCAACAGCGCCACGCAAAAATTCGCGCCTTGCAGTTCCATGGCGGCCAGCGCCTGCCGCGCGCGCTGCAACGTCGCTGGTTCCACGCCCGCGGTTTTCCCCGTCGCGGGATCACGCGTGGCTTTGGCCGCCGCCCAGAATCCCACGCGCAAGCGTCCGGGTCCGCGCCAGACGAAGACTTGCGGGGCGTGGCGCAATCCGCGGCTGAGTCCCAGGGGGATCATCCCCGCATTCGAGATGATGCTTTGCGTGCGAGCGGCTCCCGCTTGCCCGAAATCGAAAATGTGATTGTTGGCGATGCCCGCGGCTGGGACGCGAATGGCGCGGAGATAATCGAGCACGGCGGAAGGGGCGGAAACGATATCGCCAATTCCGGCCAGCGCGCGCGGAGGCAGAGTATCGGCATCGAGCGCGCATTCGAGATTCGCAAAAGTTATTGAGACATCCTCGAAAAGGGGAGCGAGCGCACGCGCGGCTTCCTTCCAACCGGTCGCTTCCGGCAACGCGATTCTTCCCGCGGGAAGAAAGTCACCGGCAATCGCGAGATGCGTCGCGGCGGGGAAGCCGCCCGGAGATTCCCAGAGAATTTGAGCAGGAGTATTCATTTTGTAAGCGCCTGGATTACGCCGGCAGCCTGGTGAGAACCCAATGCATCAGACGCTTGCGCAGCGGGTGAATCCACATCGGCACGATAATGATGCACAGCAGCGCGGCCAACAAGCCTGCGCCGGCACGCATCGAAATCAATGTGTGAGCCGTGGAGGCGCGAAAAAACGGCAGAAAGATGGCGGCTCCGGCAAGGCTTGAAATTGCGATCCCCGCGCTTTCCTTGGGCAAAAGAACGGTAAACGGAACGCCATTCTCGCGATGATAGGAAATCAGCACCATCAGGTAGCCGCAAATCAAGGAGATGACAACCGAAACTACCACCGCCATCCCGCCCCAATATTTTCCTCCGAGAAACCCGAGGGTCGCATTCAATATCCCGGTTGTGGCGCAGCCGATGGAAACCCAACGCAGCCGGCCCGTCCCTAAATCCATCACGTAGGCCGGATTGGCGAGCACGTTCACCAGCCATCCGCAGGCCAGGAGCGCCACGAAACTGACGAATACCCGGTCGTAATGCCCGAGCCAGATTCGCGAAACCACCGGGCTCATCACCAGCAAAAACGCGAAGCAGGGAATCGCCAGAAAAAATATGAGGCGGTAGGATTCGCGGTACACGCGAGGGACGGATTCCGGATCGCGTTCCTGGAGTCCCGCAACGGTGGGCACCAGCACCTGATTGGCTTGCACGATCAGCTCGCGGAACGTCACCACCCAGCGCATGGCCATGTCGTAAAGCCCGGTCATTTCCAGGCCGCCGAATTTTGTGAGCAGCGCTTTGGTGACAGGCTCGCGCACCGCCTGGCTGATGGTGATGAATTGGAAATGCAGCCCGTAGGCCAACATTTCTCGGAAGAGCGGGCGGCTCAGCCGGCGTGGAAAAAACGGCAAGCCCGCGATGCGCCTCCGCAGCAGCAACCATGTGATCAAAAACGACGCCACGGCTACGGCAACCTGCGAATACGCGAGGCCCAGCAGGCTATATCGCGGAACCAGCAGAAACGACAGCGCCAAATAGGCGAAGGAGACTCCCAACACCACGTAATTTCGATGGGTGATGAGTTCGTGCCCGGCGAGACCTGCTTGCAAAGTGCCGGCGAGAATATTGATCCAAAGCGAAGCCAGCGCGAACGGCAGAATCGCGAGAGCTTCCGCAAGACGCGCGTGCGGCAAAATGACGCCCAGCAGCCATTTGGCCGCGGGATAAAGCGCGATGGACAAGACGCCGACAACGGAACCCAGCGAAATCAACGCGGTCTGCACGAGCGAGGAAACATCGCCGGGCTGCTCGCGCGCGGCATATTTGGCGACAAATTTTGTGACGCTGGTGGAAAATCCCTGGTTGGCGAGGGTGACGGCGGAGGTGGTGGCCAGCACCAGCGACCAGATGCCCAGGCGCTCGACACCGATGGTGCGCACCAGAAAGCGATAGAGGAAAAAAAGAGCCGCGGCGCTGCCCAGAACCTGCGCGAAGGTGGTGACGGCATTGAGAAAAATTTGTTTTTGTTTCAAGGGAAATACCCGGAGGGAAACGCCCAATGAAAAAACTGGGTTCCACTAGGCGGCGTGCGATTGCTTGCGAACCGGTTTCCACTGGCCGGAGGTGCGTCCCGCAAAACATTGGATGGTCCCCAGCAACGCCGCGAGATTCACCAGGCAAAAGGAAAATGGGATAGTCCAGCGGGAGCCGGAGAAACGCTCGCGGAGCAGGAAGCCCGCAAGCGCCAAGGCGTATAAAACGCATTGCAAAAGCAACGCCGCGCGGAAGAAAGGCGCGCGAGCCAGCAGGATGCTGGCCGCAAACAGGCCCAGCAGAAAATATGGCACAAGCCAGCGCAGCAATTTGTGGGACCACAATGCCACGGATGCGCCGCCGAAGCGCAGAGGGTTTAGAAGATCGGAATGCGCCAACAGGCCGCGAAAATCCTTGCTGATAATGCGGGTCTTCAATCGCAGCATGGACGCGGGCTGTTTCTGTTCGAGCAGCGTCAGCGCCACGGCGCGCGGTTCGAGGACGTTTCGATAGCCTGCACGCAATACTTCAAGCGGCAGGACAAAATCATCGCCCAGATTCGCATCGAGCGGGCGCCAGAGCGTGCGGCGCATGGCAAACAATGAACCGGAAGCCATAGACAGCAGCCCGCGATCGCTTTCCTCGCGCCGCAGCCAACTTTCGTAGCGAAGGTACAAACTTTCGTTTTGCGTAATGCAGGTGGCGGATTCGTTTTCGTACAGCGGACGCGCGGTGACCAGTCCCACGCGCGAATCGCTGAAATTATGAATCAGGCGGCGCAGCGCCTCGGGCGGCAAGAAGCAATCGGCGTCGGTGAAGACCAGGATTTCGCCGGAAGCCGCGGCCACCAGGCCATTTTGCACCGCGCTTTTTCCGAGTTGCTGCGGAAAGGATATCAAGCCGACGCCATCTGCGGCGTGCCGGCGGACGATTTCCTCGGTGCCATCGGACGACCCGTCGCTGCCGATGAGGATTTCGATGCGCTCGCGCGGATATTCCAAAGCCAGGAGATTCGCGATTTTGTCCTCGATAACCGTGTCTTCGTTGTGCGCCGGAACAATGAAGCTGATCGTCGGTTCGATGGCGCCATTTTGCAGCGGCTGGCGCCGGCCCAGAAGCCCCGCGCGCAGCAAAAGCGGATAGCCGAAATAGACATACGCGATCAAGGCCGCGCAGCACCAGAAGAGAATCAACATGGTTTGGTCGCGTGCCTCCTCATGGCGCGGCCGGCTCGGCCATCAGGCTGCGTTGCGCGCGCTCCTCCGACAATGCGTCGTAGGTGATCAACCGGATTCCGCTCCGCTCTATGATACTCCGCAAATCGCGATCCATCAGCCAACGCAGCTCCGCCTGGCGCAGTTCTCGAATCCTGTCGGTTTCTGAAAAACCCGCTTCGGGAAGCCCCGGATGGCAGACCATCTCAAAAGTTCCTTGCGGCAAAGATTCGAGCGAAGCTTTCCAGGCGTCGCCGAGATGCGCCGAATCTCCGTTCTCGCGCGGCATAAAAATCACGCGGCGATCGGGCGAGGCAATGCCGCGCAGGACGATGGATTGCAGGAAATGGCGGTAAGACTGCACAAGCAGGCGGCGCGCGGCTCCTCCGCTGTGCGGTCCTCCGATGGCGGGATCTCCGCGCCAATCGCCGCAGCGGGAAGCTCGCGCCTGGTAAATTCCTTCCGAAGCCAGCGCGCGCGCAAAGGGCAAGACCGCCGCGGGATAGATGTGCATGTGATGATGTGAATCGGCGTGGGTGAGTTGGATGCCGCGATGCTTCAGCCAGCGGATTTGCTCGCGGAATTCCCACTCGAGTTCGCGGCCGGAAACCTGCCAGCGCCACAGCCGCCGCCCCATTTCCCCGGGAGCATGGAAAAATCCGGATGAATCCACGAGCGAGCGGACTTCGCACGCCGGAAGCAGCGGCCGCCCCTGGCAGATATTCAAGTGCGCGCCGACTCCCAAGCGGGGCGCGGTCGAGAGCCGCTCGATGGCGTACTCCGCCGCCGGCATGTTGGCCATCAGCGACGCGCTGGTGAGGAAGCCGTGCTTGTGGGCGATCAGGATTCCGTCGGTGATGCCACGGCTCATGCCCAAATCGTCCGCATTGACGATGAGTCTGGTGGTTTTCATAAGGCCGCCTGATTGACGATGAGAGGAATTTTCCCGCCGGGCCGGGCGATCGGCGCGGCCACAATTTCGAAGGTGACGCGCATGCCGGGACCCAGCAGCGAGGCGAGGCGCGCGCGAATTTCCGCCACCTCGGCGACGGCGCCGGGACTTCCCGGGACAGCGCGCACGATGATGCGCGCAGGTTGATCGTGCACGAATTGGCAGAAGCGCAATGCGCTGGACTGCTTAAGGAGTTGGTTCAATGCGCGCGGAGAAAACATGCGGCCGTCGGGGCAGCAAAGAAGATCGCTCTCGCGCGTAATGGTGGGCACGACCATGGGAAAGGCGCGGCCGCAGGGGCATGGCGCTCCACCCAGCCAGCGGCCGCGGTCGCCGATGCGGTAGCGCAGGAGCGGCATGGCGCGATTCAAGAAGCCGGTCCAGACAAAGTAGCCTTCCTCGCTGGAAGCGACGGGAGCGTCGTTTTCATCCAGAATTTCGAGGTAGCCGAATTCCGGAATCAAATGCATGCCGCCGTGTTCGCATTCCTGGATCAGGCCGCAATACTCGGTCATGCCGTAGCTGTCGAAAATGCGCGCCTGGAAGGCGCGTTCGATTTTCTCACGCAGGTGCGCATAGAGCGGCTCGCCGCTGGTAAAAATAACGCGCATGGGAATCGTCTGGCCGCGCTCGATGGCAAAATCGGCAAGGATGCCCAGGACGGAGGGAAAACCTTCCAGAATCGTGCCCTGCTGAGAGCACAGAAAATCGAGATATGCGGGCGCCGTTTTTTCGGAGAGATGAAAAATGCTCGCGAGCGTCTGCCGCTCCGGAAAATTGTGCGTCCAGAAAGGAGGAGCGGTGCGCGACGCGGGCACAATGCGCGAGCCGAAGAAGCTGATGCGTGGTTCGCGCGGGGTCACGCCGGCCCAGGCCCATTGCCGCAGTAGAAACGCCCAATTTTGCCCCGCGAATTCCTCGGTGTAGGCGACTTTCAGATTTGCTCCGGTGGTTCCCGTGGTTCCGGCGCGAATCCGCTTTTCCGACGGGACGCTGCAGGAAAGAAATTGTTCGGGAAGGGCGCGCACCGTCGAGCGGCTGAGTACCGGGAGGCTGCGAAGGTCCTCGAGAGTGCGGAGCGGCGTACCTGGATAAGAAGAGTAGAAAGGAGTGGTGAGACGCGCGTGTTCAATGGTCTGGCGCAGCGCGTGCAGTTGGTTTGACTCGATCTCGCGCGCGCAGCAGAATTCGCGGCCGCGCAAATCTTCGAGGCATTGCAGTGTTCGCGCGGAGTAGCGGATTTGCGTCAGAAACCATCCGCGCGCGCTGGTGATCAGATGGCGCGCGGGTGAAGGCGCGTGATCGTATATCGGTTGCAGGCGGTTAATTTGCGAGCGGATCAGAGGTTCGAGCATGTGTGGGGGATGAATACTGCGAGTGCTTCAATGGTCCGCGGCGATGCGCATGCAAAATCTGCGGAATCGCTCCGATTCCTTGCGATTATTGAATCGCGCGACTACGGCTTGCCGCCCTTGGCGCCCCATTTCGGACGCCGCTTGCGGATGATCGAGCATCCATGCGATGGAGCTCGCCAGCGCCTGCTTATCGCCCGGTGGGAACAAGATTCCCGCACGGACGTTGCCGAAAAATGGGCGGATGGAAGGCAGGTCGCTGGCAATGACCGGCACTCCGCAGGCCCAGTACTCGAATATTTTTACCGGGATATTCAGCAGAAATTTGGGGATGGCTTGCAGAGGGCTGATGCCAATGCGCGCCTGAGATAGTGCGGCGGCCATTTCTTCATGACCGATGCGCCCGCGAATGGCCACATTTTCCGCAAGGCCGAATTCGCTGATGCGGCGGCGGAGCGCGGCTTCTTCCGCGGAGGCGTCGAAATAGCCGAGCAAAAGAAGCTTGGCGGATTTGCCTTGAGCCGCAAGGATGCGCATGGCATCGAGGAGCACGTACGTGCCGGCGCGCTCGGAAAGCCCGCCGCGGTAGACAAGATCGAAAGGTTTTTCCACCGGCGAGGGTGGCGGGAAATAATCGAGATTCGGGAAATTATAGAACACCAGTTTATGGCTTTCACTGGCCCGTGCCAGCCTCCTCAGAGTGAAAGGATCGGCGGTCATCACTCCGTCGAACGCGCGCGCTGCCAGCCCTTCCGCCGCGGCGATGATTTTTGCCGCCAGAGGACGCAGCGCGGATGGAATTGCGCGCGCATGGAGCGCCATCGAGGGAAAATCTTCATATGCGTCGTAGATGACGCGCTTGCGAAATAAAATCTTCAGGGTGAAGGCCACGGGCAGAAGTTCGGGATCCTGAAAATGATATATGCCGGCCCGCTGCCGCAGCAGCGTGCGAAGCAGCGAAGGCGCGGCAACCAAACGACGCAGCCGGGAATCGCGCCGCGGAATGGTGCAACATTCGATTTGTTTTCCCGATGTTCCTTGGACAGCGGAAGAGTGTGCCGGCGAGACGTAGGAGACGCCGATCCCGGACGCCGCCAAGGGAAGACACTCGCGATGATACGACCGGCTCTTGAGCTGCACGTGGCTCGCGGTGAAATGACACAGCGTGACGCGCGGAGCCTCGTTGCGTAAGGGAAGCGCCGGGGCGGTCTTCTCCCCGGCAGAAGTGAATGCGTCAGCAACGAAGACGACGGGTGCGAATTCTTCCGCGGGCGCGTGAGTTGTGGCGGACATGATAGTTCAGGGCGTTAGTGGGTGACGCGCGATCCGCGCAAAAGCCGTTGCCGGCTCCTGCGCGGATTCAAATCGTGTTTCCTTGCGGGCGTTGTTGCGAATCCTTTGCACCACGAAGACCAGCGCGACGAACAGCCAGGAAAGGCGGTCGGAATTGATGTCGCCGGTGTTGGTCGAATTTACGATGCCGGTCAAAAACAAAGCGGCGGCAATCAGCGAAAAGGAAAAATAAGGCGAAACAGCATCGCGCACCTGGCGTATTGCGTCGCGCATGGCCGTGCCAAAAATAGCGATGGCGATCAACAACGCGGGAAGGCCCAACTCGCAGGCGATTTCCAGGAAAATATTATGCGGCCAGTTGTAGACGCCGGGGTTTGGAGAGTCATAGCGATATCCTCCCAGACCCGCGCCTATCAGCGGATGCTGGCGGAGCAGGCTCCAGCCAAAAGAAAGCAAATCTCCGCGGAAACTCAAAATCTCGCTCACGTTTCCGCAGTGCAGCAGAGTTCCAAGATATTCAAAAGAAGCCTGGGGGATGCCCGCGACGGGAATGGCAAGAATTCCCAGGGCGCAAAGGCATCCAAAATCCAGCAGCAAGCGGCGGTAATAAAACAGACTTGCAAGCACAGCGATGCCCAGCGCGATGACCGGCCCTCGCGATCCTGAGCCAATCAAGGCCAGCGCCGGAACGGCGAGCAGCGGGTACATCCAGATCCGGCGTGCAAACGAAAGCCGCGGCATCATTCCGAACCACAGCACAATAAAAAGCGCGCAAGCCACGTGACCGAGCCCAATGGTGTTGTCGCTCGGAGTCACCAAGCGCTCCGCTCCTCCCAGGCTCGTGAGCGAATAGGCGCAGATGCCCATGGCCGCGGCGCTGAAGGTAATCAGGAAGCGTTTCATGGCCTGCGGCGTGCCAAGCACAAAAAAAGGGCCGATGATGACGATTCCCGTGACGGTCAAGAAGCGCGCCAATTTGTCCACGCCCGATTCGAGGACCGGCGTGTAACTGAGACTCGCGCCCATGATCGCCACCAGCGCGAGAAACAGGAAGTAAACGGGAGGAAGCCGCAAAACGCGTTTTTTGCGCAGCAGATTCAGCAGAATTCCAGCAAGCAGGATTGCGCCGAGCGCGAGGGTGAGGTCTATTGGAATCAAGGACGCGATGCGATCGTCTCCCTTGATGTCTCCCACCACCACATACAGCGCGAGCGCGAATTCAGGATAGAGAAGGAGCACAAGGACGCCGGCGGCGGCTCCCAGGCACGCGAGAATTACAGTAGGAGAATGATCGATGGAAAAAAATGCGAAGCTGACAGTCAGGGCCGCGCCAAATAATGCCGCGGATTTAATCCGCGAAATCGAAATGCCGCTCGGATATCGAAGTGTGCTTTGGCTGGCCATTTGAAACGGATGTTGCGCCCGCTATACGCGGGTCTGGGCGAGAAACAGTACGTCGTCCACGTGATGCAGGGCGCTCAAATCAATGCGGGAATGCAGATCGACCAAATCGCGCGCCGCGTAGCCATGTGCGGACATGAATTCCGCTAGCTGCGAAATATTCCGCCCAAGCAGCGAATAGGCGCGCGGAGCGATTTCGCAAATAATCGCGGGACGATGCGGCGTTGACTGAAAAAAACGTTCGAGGCCCTTCAGGATGGGTAATTCGAAGCCTTCCGCATCTATTTTGATGAGGTCCAAACCGCGGAATTCATGATCCTCGATATATTGATCGAGACGCACCACCGGGATTTCACATGTCGTGCAAATTTCCGCGGTGTGTTTGTAACCGGGAACCATGGTGCTTTGGCCCGCTTCTTCGGTGACATAAATCGTCGATTTACCCGGATTTTCTCCCGCCGCGCAGGCATTCACCTTGATCTTATGATTGGGATTCAATCGCGCCAGGCGCTCGAGCCTTTCGAAGTAAGCCGGAACAGGCTCGAAACAATGAACCTCACCGGTTGGGCCGACGAGTCCCGCCGCCACGGCCGAAAGGTAACCGATGTTGGCGCCTACGTCGATGAATGTTCCGCCACGCGGAAGGAACCGCTTCATGGCTTCGACAATCAACGGCGCGTAGGAACCGAAAAACATGGGCGCCGTGCCGCGGTAGCCCTCCAAGTCGTATTCGAAGACTATGTCGTTCATTAATTTGTCGAACCGGCAAAGCAGGCATTTTTCTGGCGGTCGAAAGCTTGGAGAGCGCGACGCGGCAGAAAAGCGCAGGATTCCTGGCAAGCAGCGCAGTGGCTTTGGCCGCCGAAGCCATTCTGAGTGCGCTCACGCTGGATCCTCCACCAAAGTGGCGTGGGCAAACAGGCGTTGGAGAGGACTCATGCGCTTGAAATCACATTGGCGCATGCGGTTTTCCCGACCGTCGCGCACCACTCCCGATTTGCAACCGTGAAGGTCCAGGCGAATGGCCGTGCGCGGCTGGTTGGCGGGATCGCCGGGACGCTCCCATGCCGGACCCTTGTGAATTCCATTGCCATGGATGGCCGCCACGCTCCCGCGAGCGGTTTTCAGCGGCACCCAGGTATTGCGGGGATAAAAGCGCAGGACCTGCTCGTCGCTCAAGCGGCCGTCATTGGCGGGAATTCCCAAATCGCGCGAAAGGCGCGGACGGCAGGAGCGCACATCGTAGCGATTCGAGCCGGGAATATAGATCAGCGGCCCGCGTGTTTCGTCAATATCCACCAGGTAAATGAAAATCTGCAGGGAATCGGACTCGTCGTTGTCTTTGTGAAAATTGCTCGAGTGCAAGGGTCGCTGGTGGGGAAAATCGCGCACCAATGTGACGCGATAGAGGGGCGGAACGCAACCCAGGAAATTCGCGGCGATTTTCAAGATGCTCTCGAAAAATGCGATGTCCCGGATTTCCGGAATATTAACCAGCGGATCGCGCAATGCGATCATTTTCTCCGTGGCTTCGAGTTCTTCGTAGGATAGCCCGGCCAGCGTCTTGCGTTCGCCGGTTTGCACGGAATAGGCGCGCGCGTCATCCAGTTGCACGGCGCGGAAAAGCGCATCGGCCTTGGCGTAAATTGTGTCGGTCAGCGTCCGCGGGAAAAAGTCGGGCGCCAGCGCATAGCCATGGCGCCGAAGGCATTCCACTTGCTGCTCCTCATATTCGTTCATGACGAAAAGCGGCGCCCTTTGCCGGAAGAGATCGCGCGCCTGAGCGCCGGCAATCCTCCGCGAATAGAAAAGCCGCGCCTTGCACACGGCGCTATAGAGATGAGGCTGGGAGCGCAAGGTGCGTATCAGGAAGGGAGAACGCCGTGCATTTGCGCCGGACCGCGCCGCGGACGCGAGCATTTGCGCGGATATCATGGATGGCGAAGTTTGCATTGCTGGGAGCGCTGTCTATTTGATGGAAGTTGCGTGGCTCGGAATAGGCGTCAATACAATGAAGGAGACAAAAAGGCGCTGGCCGAGAGTTGCAGCGTAAAGTGCGCGCATGGCAGGCAATGCCAGCGGAGTGCGCCAGGCCAGTCGTTTTGCGAAATTCCGGAAATTACTGCGACCGGCCTGCTGCCAGCGAAACGAGCAAAAAAGTTCATCCTCGTAAGCCACGCGAATATGGCGCCGAATGGCAAACCGGTATTTCTCGCAGAGCTTATCCAGAGTGCGCAGGCCCAGAAAATGCAGATCGTCGGGAATGCCCCAGTGGACCTGATTCCAACGGCTCACGCGGCGGCTCATTTCGCTCGAGCGCAGGATCACTTTTCCGCCGGGAGCCAGCGCCGCGCGCAAGGCTCGAAACAGTCCGTCGAACGAAGGGATGTGGGAGAGAACATTGATCATCGTAATGATGTCGAAGGGCCGCGCGCCACGGTATTGCTCGATGGGAATTTCCAGAATGTCGCAGCCGGAAACACGGCGCGCAAAGTCCGCGGCTTGCGGATTTAATTCGATGCCCGTGCGGGAAAGGCCCTGCGCGGCGGCCAATCGTTCGAGCAAGTGTCCGGTGCCGCAGCCCACGTCGAGCAGCGAGCGAGCGCCCGCGCATTCCTCCTCGATCAGCGAAAAATGGCGATCGTAATAGAGGCGTTCGCCCAGGTAACGCCGCGCACAATCGAGAATTTCAATTTCCGGATTCGCGCCGGCATTGACATGGGCATGCTGGCTGCTGCTGGCGGGGTATGGGCACACGAAGAAAAGTTCGCACTCGAGGCAGATGCGCAATGCACAGCCATTGTCAATGAACGCCGCCTCCGTTTCACGCGAGCCGCACAGCGGGCAAACCGGCAGGGCGCCTCTGAGAGGAGCCGAGGCTGCTTTCCAGCGCGGGGAAGCAGCGCGAGAGATCGGAAGGTGATCGGTGGAAGCCATGGGAAAGGGAAAAATCGAAATTCAATGCGCGGCGGACGAGGCGGTGGCAGCGAAAGACGCTTGATCCGCCGAGGCGCAACTTTGCGCTTCTTCCAAAATTTCACGAACGGCGGCGGAAACTTGCGCCACCTGTTCCTGCGACATGGCCGGGAAAAACGGCAGCGCCAGGCAGCGGTCCGCCGCGGATTCCGCGCGCGCCAGCGGATAGCGCGGCGCACAGCAGTATTCGCGGAAGTACGGCTGGTGGTGAATCGCCGGAAAATAAGCGGCGCATTCGATGCCGCGGCCGCGTAGAGATTCCATCAGATGATCGCGAAGGAATCTTGGCGCGGCGCCGCTCAACTGCACCACGTACACGAACCAGCTTCGTTTGGAGCCGGAAATTTCCAGCGGCAGCGTCAAGCCGGAAATTCCGGCAAGATGGCGCGCATACCAAGCGGCCACACGCGATCTGGCGGCCAGCAAATATTCGATGCGCTCGAGTTGCGCGAGCCCCACCGCGGCGTGCAAATCGCTCAGGCGGTAATTGAAGCCAAGATGAATGTGGCGCAGCCATGCCGCGTCTTCGTCGCGGCCTTGATTGCGAAGGCTGCGGCAGAGCCGCGCCGTGGGAGCGTGATTGGTCACCAGCAACCCGCCCTCCGCTGTGGTCAGTTGTTTGTTGGGATAGAAGGCGAAGACAGCCGCATCGCCAAAGGTGCCCGCGCGCTGGCCGCGATATTCCGCACCCAGAGATTCGCAAGCATCCTCAATGATGCGCAGATTGAATTCGCGCGCGATTTCAATGAGCGCGGCCATATCGCACGGCATCCCAAAAACGTGGACGGGAAGAATCGCCTTCAGCACGCGCCCGGTGTGCCGATTGCAGAGGTGGCGCTTGCCGCGATCCCAGGAATAATCGAGTTCGATGATTTTGCGGATTTCGCGCGGATCCAGATTCAGCGTGTCGTGCTGAATATCGGCGAAAACCGGCACAGCTTTCTCGTATAAAAGGCAATTGGTGGAGGCCACAAAGCTGAACGGCGAGGTGAGCACTTCGTCTTCCGGGCCCAGCCCCATGGCCATGACCGCCAGATGCAATGCGGAAGTGCCGCTGTTGACGGCCACCGCATGGCGCACGCCGATATATTCCGCAAAACGCTCCTCGAATTCCGCGACGCGAGGGCCCAAGCTTAGATGGCCCGAGCGCAGCACGCGCACAATGTTTTCAATTTCGCTCTCGCCGATTTCCGGGCGCGACAACGGGATTTTCATGCGACCTCCAGAGTCGGAAGCGGGCGGGCTTCCGGCGCGAGCTTGTGCCCGGCAGGGAGTGCGGGAACCGCGTGTGCAGCGCTGCGCGTCCGGTTGGATTGGAATGAGGGCAGCGTCTCCTGAAGGTAGTCGAGGAGCCCTTCGAGATTGCCGCTCCCGAGCAACATTTCCATGCGGTGAATTTTCTCAAGCATCCCGAGCGCCAGCGCGTCCTGCTGGGTAATCACCAGAATTCCCGGAGTCGCGGTTTTCGCGGGGCGCTCCCATTCCTCCCACAATTCTTCGTCAATTTTCTCGCCTTCGCCAAGCCCCGTGAATTCGATAGCCAGATCGCGGCCGGGTTTGAGCCCCGCGAAAAGGCTCATGGTTTGCGCCAGCTCGTAAATGTTCAGCGCTTCGCCCATCTCAAAAACAAAGGTTTCGCCGCCCTTGCCCAGCGCCGCCGCGCGCAAAATCAAGTGCACGGCCTCCGGCACGGACATGAAATAGCGCGTGGCCCGCGGATCGCTGACGCGGATGGGTCCACCCTTCTGAATCTGATCCCAAAAAAGGCGCAAGACGCTGCCCGTGCTGCCCGCCACATTGCCGAACCGCACGTTCATGAAACGCGCGCCATGTTGCCGCGCCATTTCCTGTACGCACAGCTCCGTCAATTTCTTGGAGAGGCCCATGAAATTGCTCGGCTGCACGGCTTTGTCCGTGGAAATATTCACAAAACGCTCGACGCCGCATTCCAGGGCGGCCACGGCCAGATTGCGCGTTCCAAGGACATTGTTGCGGATGGCTTCGCGCGGGTGAAGCTCCATCAGCCCCACGTGTTTGTGCGCGGCGGCATGAAAAATGATGTCGGGGCGTTCGCTATTGAGTATTTCGCGCACACGTTCGCGATGCTGCAGATCGGCGAAAATCGGTTTCGACCGCCCCGGCCCCAGGCGTTCGACGGCTTCGAGATTGGCATAAAAGAGGCTGTTTTCGGATTTGTCGAGGAGCAGCAGCTTGCGCGGCCCGGCTTCGGCAATCTGGCGGCAAAGCTCTGATCCGATGCTTCCTCCCGCGCCAGTGACCAACACGATTTTTCCGGCCACAATTTTGCGCGTCTCGGCGGTGTCGATACGTATTTCTTCTCTTTGCAGCAGGTCTTCGATGCGCGGGCGGCGAAGGTCGCGGCGCGACACTTTCCCGTCCATCAGCTCGGCCAGCGAAGGAAGCGTGCGGATGGGAATATTCGATGCGCGGCAGGCCCCGAAAATCTGGCGCAACTGCGCGGGGGTGGCGCTGGGGATGCAGATCAGGATTTCTTCCGCACCGTTTTCCACCGCGAGTGTGGCCAGATCCTTTGTCCCGCCGACCACGGGAATTCCGAAAATTGTGCGGCCCCATTTTTTGGCATCGTCATCAAACAGAGCCACGGGACGGCAAGGCGATCCGGGATCGAAGACCAGGTCTTTCAACAGCATGATTCCCGCGTCGCCCGCTCCCACAATCACCACGCGCCTGCCGCTCCGGCGGTTTGCAGCCTGCTGCGTCTTCAGCACGCGAACGCCAAAATGCAAGCCACCCCAAAACAGCTGCAGGAAAGCCCAATCGATGGCGAAAACGGCCGCGGGAATTTTCAGCGACGGGTATTGCCACCATACAAATGCGCAAAAAAGGATCGAACTTCCCGTGACGGCTTTGGCGATGGATATCAGGTCCGGGATGCTGGCGTACCGCAGGGATCGACGGTAAAGCCGGACGCTGGCCAGCGCGCCAAACCGGAAAACAACCAGCAGAGCGAGAGTTCCGGCCAGCACATTCACGGTCCACGCGGGGTTGCGCGTTTCTCCCATCGCCGACACCGCCAGGACATAGGAAGCGACAGCGAGTAAAATCTCGGTCACCAACACCAACAGGAATTTGTGCGCCCCGGCAGCCCATCTCCAGGCTCGAAGAAGGGCTGCGGAAAGATGGCCCGGGAGTTGAGCGTCTTCCTTCCCGCCGGCTTGATTTGCAGAGTTTTCCATGGTGTTGACCCCGTTGTCTTTTGTCGTGGGATAAATCATGACGCGTACTACGTTATTCTCATTGGCCGAGGATGCAAAACGCAAATTTATGCTTGATCCGGCGCAAAGCTCCGCCCTCTCGGTCCCACAAGCAGATTGCTGGAACCGCTTAACCGTCTCGAAGCGTCGTGACTTGTTCCGCCCGCACGCTTCCGGCGGCGAAATCCTTACAGCTTGCGGTAAATGCGCTCAGGAATCGGATATGTCCGCTGATTCAAGACCGCCCCGAACATTTTCACTCCGGCGCTGGTGAGGCTTTCCTTGGCCATTCGCGCGGATTGACGGCGCGTGGAATGCGACCCGACCACCAGAACGATTCCATCGGTCGCCTGTCCCACAAGGATGGCGTCATTAAACGCGCTGAGCGGCGGCGTATCGACCAGTACAAATTCAAATTCACCGCGAAGTTCCGCCATGCGCGATTGCAGGCGCAGGGGATTGAGCGCGCCATTGGGTTCGCGGCCGATGGTGCCGGCGGAGATGATCCAGAGATTATGGCCGGAAGCGCGCCGCGCGAATTCCCGCATGGGGCGCGGGTCTTTAGCCGCATCGGCGAAGCCCGGAGCATTGGCAAGATCAAAATAATCGTGCAATGAAGGGGATCGGAGGTTGGCGTCCACCAGGCAGACGTTGCCGGCCACTTGATCCGCCAGCACTTCCCCGGCATGCGCGCAAACCCAACTGCATCCGTCGCCTTTTCCGATGCCGCAGAAGGCGACCGCACCGGGAGTCTTTGTGTCGCCCGGCAGGATGAAGACGCGCTGCACGAGTTTCACCACTTCGTCCTTTGCGCATGCGCGGCGAGAAGGGGATGAAGGATGGCGATGAGCCCCGCCGGCGAATTTCCCATCGGGCGCGGGAGACGGCGGAAAGGCGCCGGGAAAATGCGCGGCGTTTTGCAGAATATCGAAATTGCGACTCATGGTCTCACCTCTTTCGCTGCGGGGGAATTGGCCGCCATGGTATTGGTGTTGGCGGCGGGGGAATGCTCGGAATCCAGAGGGAGCCGAATCGCATGGCCGGTTTGAATGCGGTCGGGGTTGGTTATACCGGGATTCAGAACCTGGATTTCTCGCAGTGCCGCGCCATCGTAGCGCCCTAAATATTCCAGGCTCAGGTGGCGCAGCGTCACGCTGGGTGGTGCAATTATGGTGACGACACGCGGCTGCGCGGAACTTTTCGCCGGGGAATCCGATTCCAAATGGATCGCCGCAACCACCGGGGAAGGAGCCGCGGCGTGGACTATGGATTCTCCAACAGGGAGAAATTCCAGCGCGGGGGTGCGCAGGTTTCGATTCCATGAAGATCCCGAAAGCGCGGCGAAAAGCGCCAAAGCCGCGATCGAGGCTGCCGCGGGAATCCAATTTCTCTGCCGCCTCGGTTTTCTCGGCGCATCCGCACCCGCCAACAGGCTCAGCGATCCGTAACTCCGCAGCGAGGAGTGATTGCTCGCGGCTTTTACGCGCGCGGGAATCAGCGGCTCGATTTCCAGATCGGCGAGCGCTTCACGCACGATTTTCGCGTCGATGCGCCGCGCTTTCATGGCGTAAGCCAAGGACATGGCATTGAAGCAGAGGGTGTTGATATTGCGCGGAATCCCTCCGCTCGCTTCCGCGATCAGGATCTGCGCGCCCACGGTGAAAAGCGGTTCGCTCGAGTATCCACCGACCCACAAACGGTGGGAGATGTAACGCTGAACTTCTTCCGTGGTGAATGGTTCGAGCCGAATGATGGAAGAAATCCGCTGGCGTAGCTGGGCCATCGAGGGGCGCGCCAGGCGTTCTGCGAGCTGCGGCTGACCTGCGAGGATGATCTGCATCAGCTTGGCCCAGGGCGTTTCGAAATTCGAGAGCAGGCGGATGGACTCCAGGAATTTTTCTTCCAGGTTTTGCGCTTCGTCAATCACCAGAAGGAAACGCCGGCCCGCGGCCTTTTCTTCCAGCAGGATTTTTTGCAACATCGCGCGCATGGCGGGCAGATCTTTTCCCGAGGCGTCGACGCCCAGGTCCGCCAGAATGTAGCGCGGCAATTCGCGCGGCTGGCAATCGGATTGGAAGAAGAACGCCGAGCGCGATTTTCCCCGCTGGCTTTCGAGGAATTGGTAGAGCAGGGTGGTTTTGCCCATGCCCGGCTTGGCGATCAGCGCCAAAAAGCCGCGGTCCGATTCCGTGCCGCAGACCAGCGAGGCCAGAGCTTCGCGGTGTTTGGGCCCCAAATGCAGGAACCGGGGATCCGGTGTGACGCCGAAAGGCTGTTCGATCAGGCCAAAATATTCGAGAAACATATCGTCAACGCCTCGCGTCTTCGCCCGGCAGATTTTTGGGAATTGACGCCAGAACTTTCATGTCCAGATAGCGGCGCAGCTCTTCGGGAGTGCGGAAGCGCGGGTCCATTTCATCCACGGCGTAGGCCGCACCCACGCTGATCGTTCCTCCTAGGAAAAATCCGCCAATCAAAAGCCAGCCCAGATGCAGCGTGGCCAGCGCCGGAACTGTGGCGGCCTCGGCGATAGAGACATTGACGATGCGCCGGCTATCGAGCGCATCGGAAATGCGCGCTTCCTCGCGCTTGCGCAAATACAAAAGATAATTGTCCTGCGCGGTTTTTACGTCGCGAATCAAATCCTCCTGGGCGATGCCCTGCACATCGAGCTGATGCGCCACGGTCTCATAGTGGCGAACCACGCGCGCCTTGGCGACGGCTTCTGCGTCGAGTTCGGCGCGATCCGTTTGCGCCTTGGCAAGTTCGGTGGCCATCCAGTCCTGCGCGGGAATTCGAGCGCTGGTCACCTGCTGGACGGGAGATTTCCCGGCGGCAGCAATCGCCTGGCGCGTGGCGGCCAGTTGGCGCTCTACTTCCTCGACCGGCGGATAGGCGGGAGAATATTTCACCAGCATTTCGCTGCGCTTGAGTTCCAGTGACAGCAGGGTGCTTTCGAGCGAGGAGAGCAGTTGCGCGTTGTCGATGGTCTGTACCTGTATAATTTGCCGCTCGGGCGTTTGCTCTTCCTCGTGCTGCAAGGCCACGGCGCGCTTTGTCGCTGCAAAGGAACCGGCCTGCGCCTGCTCCCATTCCGCCTCGAAGCTGCTGAGCTGTTGCAGCACCAACTGCTTCTGCTCCGCGGCATCCACCAGCCCTTCCGTCTTGTCGAATTGCATTAAGCGGAATTCATCGGCAGCGAGTTCGCCGCGATACCGCGCGGCTTCCTGATCGAAAAATCCAAAAGTTCCGGCGGGGCGATGAACCGCCGCGTGCTTTTCCTGATACAGCGTGCCAAGAGTCTGCAGCACGCGCGCGGCTTCGCGCGGATCATTCGAAGAATACGCCACGCTGATCATCGTGGTTTTCTTGAGCGGCTCGATGACCAGGCGGTTGTCCAGTGTTTGCACCGCGCGAGCCAGGCGCGTGGCATCGTCCGGGCGGCTGCCGCGCAAATAGTCCGCGGCGCGCTCCTCGATGCGCTGCCAGCGGGATTCCGGTTGCGCCTCGAGTCGCGCGGCGAGGACCACTTTTTCGAGCAAGTCGCGGCTTTTCAGCAGCTCGACTTCCGAATTCAAATCCTCCTCGGTGACTGCCGGCAAAGTCGCTACTCCCACGGGCGATTCCTGGTCGGAGGTGACCACCGGATCAACGCGCTCGCGGTTCACCAGGATTTTCATTTCCGCCTGGTAATTCTTGGGCAGCAGGAGCGCGGAAAGAATCGCGCCCAGGAAAATTCCGAGGAAGAGCAGCACGGCCAGACGCCGTTGGCGAAAGACGGGCGCGGTAATGTCGCGCAGGGTGATGGTTTGTGTTCGATCGTGTTCGTTAGGCCGGATTTCGATTTCATCCATTGTGATATTTCCTGAATGTCTGTCCTGCTAATACGCCTGGTAATAGGCTCCCATGCCGGTGCGCGGTATGAACTTTTCAATCTTGGAAATGGCGTTCTGCGGGACATAAAGCATATCGCCGGAATGAATTTCCGGATCCTCATGAACATTGTGGCCCCGTAAAATATTTTTTAAGTCCAGTTGTTCGACGGCGAACCAATCGTTATTGACCCGGCGAAACAGCAACACTTGCGAATGTTTTGCTGCGTCATTGAATCCGCCGGCCATGGCGATGGCTTCGGTGGCTGTGGTCGCGCCGCGCAGGTCGAATTTTCCGGGGCTTTTCACCTGTCCGTTGACGATGAAATACGGCTTGTTGAATTCCTTCAGCGCCACGGTGACGATTGGTTCGTGAAGGACGCTGGCATAGGCCGCCTTCACCGCCGCCGCGGATTCCGCCGTGGTCAGCCCGGCCAAATGCACGTCTCCGGCTCCCGTCAAATTGACGTACCCGTCTGGTTCGATACTGACGGTCTGATCGAATTCGGGAGTGATAGGAAAGGTGAGCGAAATTACGTCGCTCGGGCACAGGCGATATCGTTCGCCGCGGTGCTGCAATTCCGCGGCATCATCCCTGGAATTCCTGGTTGCCGGCGCGCCGCCCGATGGTTGCGCCACATCGAAATGAGCCGGCGTGGCCGCGCCCTTGAGCGACTTTTGCTGCGACCGCGCGGCTTGTGGCGCGGCAAACAGCAGAATCGCGGCGGCGAAAATGAATGTAAATTTTATTTTGCCCACCCTTCCACCTCTCGCACCCGCGCTCCTACACCGGCTCCACGTCGTACCCATCCACTCGCAACGCCACGGCGCGCTGAATCAAGCCCACCGAAATCACCAGGCTGCAGTCCGATTGACGCGCCATCAGGATTCCTTCGATTCCGTCCAGCGCTCCGCCGCGTATGCGCACCCGGCTTCCCAGCTTCAGGAATTCGTGGGGGGAAAGCGCCACGCGATGAGCCAGGAGGCGCTGAATGCTTTCGATTTCCTCGTCGGGGATGGCCAGCGGCGCGCCGTTCCAGCCTACAAACCCCGCCACTCCCGGAACGCGCATCACCGCCGCACGAACCGTATCGCCGGCAAAAACATGCAGAAATGTGTAACCCGGGAAGAGCGGCACTTCGATCTGCTTACGTCGGTCGCTCCACCAGTGGATCTCGTTCGAGAGCGGCAAAAAGGTCCGCAAGCCGCGCTCGGATAATTGCTGATACACCTTTTTCTCGTGGCGGCTGCGCGTCCAAAGGGCGTACCAACGAGGTGTGCCGGTAGGTTCTGCGGATGGCCGCGCCGGAAACATGATTTGCGGGAGAAATTGCGCCGGCACTGATGCCCGCGATTGGTAACTCTGTCGTTCCATTGCGGGCAGAACCGATAAGGTGTTTGCGCTCATTGCCATGTTCCGCCTTTCTACGCGCCCATTGCGATTGTCATTTCAGCTAGCCAACGCAAAGATTCACACGATGACTGCTCACTGCGAACCCCACACTTCCATCCATCAATGAATCCGTGCGCACCACTTGCCCTTCTGTTTCTATGCACAGCGTGCGAGATTCGCTCCCCATCGGCGGAAGAAAAATGCTGATGGACAAAGCCGAACCATTGACAGGGCATCTCGATGAAAGGATGTAGGTGCCTTTTGGGCTGACGTTGCGCGTCAAGCCGCTATCCTCTTGAAGATTTCCGGAACTGTCCCGCCAGGTGAACACGGCGCGTGCGCTGAGCGAATAGCGAACGGCGCTGCGCGTGTTGACGCCTTCGCTTCTCTTGGCACGGGTTTGCAGCGAAGAGAAGGAAACGGATGCGCTGTTGGAATTCAATTTTGGCATCTTGTGAATGGAGGCGCATCGTATTCCCCTGAACCAGAATGAAACAAGTGGTCAAAGGTCTCGTACATTCGGAGTTATCATTATTTCCACAGACAGGATGCAGAGCGATAGGTTTCGCCGGGGCAGACTCCATGCATGGGACAGCGAAAAAAGGGCCGGGCTCATAGGTATGGATGTACTTGCGCGGTAGAGACAAACGTCTCTATTTTATTAGATCGCAGGCCTCAATGGGAGCATCTCAGCTGGACTTGCAATACGCCAGTCCCGCCCGCGCAAAACAAGGGATTTGCAAGGAATAGTTGCGGGCATCCTATGTGGAATCATTTGATTACGGAGTGCAGAGGGCGAAACGAGATCGGGATACGGCCATCAATTTCAATCCGGGGATGGCAGCAATGATGCAGAACCCCGCCTGCCTTTAATTTGAGAACATCCAGCTCCAAAGAGGGAGGCATTGAGGCCAAAGTGATCGCTTTCACAATCAAAAAACCGTGTAGAGATTACTACCGCGAGGGGTGGGTTCGCCTCTAGTTACGGTTTAATAATTACATACTTCGTATTATTTATTCTTGTCAACAATATAAGAAATGATTAATATGCACTGAAATATTCTTTCAAATGGAAGCGCGGACATCGATGGGACAAACACTGATGCCCGGGAGAGAAATGCGGCAGGCCGGGTACGAGTCGGTTAGGGTGGTCGTGGTCGGTTCGGGCGAAATGAACTGCCAGTTGATTGAGCGGGCGTTTCGTCCCCGACGATATCACCTGGCAATTGTGGCCAGCGCTACCGATTCCGCCCAAGCCCTGGAGATACTGAAAAGACACGAACCGGATGTTGTGGTGATCAGCTCTCACTTGAGAGGCGGACCGCTCGAAGGATTTCAATTGTTGCGTGATTTGCGCGGGCTGCGCCTGAAAACGCGCGCTACGTTGCTGCTTGAATCGCGGGATCACGAAATGGTAGTGGACGCCTTCCGATGCGGGGCGCACGGGGTGGTTTTTCGCGATGAACCCCTGGAAACTTTGAGCAAATGTATACATATGGTCCATCGCGGGCAAATTTGGGCCAATAGCGAATACCTGGGCTACATCATAGACGCCTTGGTAAAGGCTTTTCCATTTCAGACGCAAAAATCGCGCAATCCGGCGCAACTCTCCAAGCGTGAGATCGATGTGGTGGGGCTGGTGGCGGAAGGGATGACCAACCGTCAAATCTCCTCGGAACTCAAGTTGAGCGAACACACCATCCGCAATTATTTGTTTCGGATTTTCGACAAGTTGGGAGTGTCGACCCGCGTGGAGCTGGTCCTGTATTGCCTGCAACACAGGCAAAACGGGAATTCGACGTGCTGAAGCGGATTACCCGACATTGTTTCGATCGTCTGTGAATCCTTCCGCGAGTCACGCCCAACTCATTTCATGAATCGAGCCACTTCGCGGGCTGTGGGCATGGAAGGCTGCGCGCCGCGCCTGGTGACGGAAATGGCGGCTACGGCCGAGGCGTAGCGCGCGGCTTCAAGCGGCTGTTTGCCCGCGAGTAAACTCACAGCGAACCCGGCATTGAAGGCGTCGCCCGCAGCCACCGAATCCACGGCCTTCACCACGAATGCCGGCAACATTTGCCGCTGCCCATCGGCGGTCGCCACATACACTCCCTGCTCGCCCATCTTGATAGCCACATTTTTGGGGCCGCTTGCGAGCAGCAAATCCGCGCAACGAGCGGCGGTTGCGGAATTCACGGGCTCGCGGCTATCGAGTCCGCAAAGCACGCGCGTTTCGCTTTCGTTGGGCGTGATCCACGCCACGTTTTGCAGCAAGCCCGGGGGGAGCGAACGCGCCGGAGCGGGATCGAGCATCAGCGGAATGGCGTTGCAGTGCGCAAAGACCGCCAGCGTTTCAACCGTAGCCAGGGGAATTTCCAATTGCGCGAGAATCAGTCCGGCGCGGCGCAGGAGTGCCGCGTTTTTCGCGATGTCGCGGGGAAGCACTTTGCCGTTCGCGCCAGGCACCACGACGATGCTGTTCTGCGCGTCCGCGCCGATATTGATTAGCGCCACGCCGGAAGAGCCCTTCTCGGTCTTCACGGCGCGCACGTCCACGCCCGCTTGCCGCAACGCGCTTTTCAACTCCGCTCCGAAGGAGTCGTCTCCCACTTTGCCGATCATGCTGACCGGCCAGCCGAGCCTTGCCGCCGCCACGGCCTGGTTCGCGCCCTTGCCGCCGTGAAATGTGGCGAAGTCCCGGCCAGTGAGTGTTTCGCCGGGCAAAGGAACGCGCTCTCCCGTTGCCACCAGGTCCAGATTGATGCTGCCGACCACGACGATTGGTTTCCGCATGCGGGCCGTCCCTCCCAAAGCCGCTAGGCTATCATTATTCGCGGCCGCGCGGCGGCGATGGCCGGCGAAATCATTGCGGGCGGGATGGTTTCGTCAAGCACCCGGCGCAAGAGTTGCGGTGGAACTCTTGATAAGATAGGTTGGCAGGGCCAAAGCCCGGGTGGCGGAATGGCATACGCGGGGGACTTAAAATCCCCTGACGCTCACGCGTCGTGTGGGTTCGACCCCCACCCCGGGCACCAACTAGTTGATCAAAATGGGCTTGCCGGGTGCAGCTCAGCGCTGTCCACAAGTGGCTTGATTGAGACTTGCCGTTTTCCATTCATCAGGGCAAAAGGAGGCGAAGCTCGATGCGAATCGTAACGGGATTCTTCCTCGGCGTCCTGTGCTTTATCCCAGTTGCCATCGTGTATTGGATTGTCCGAGTGGAAAGTTGGCACATGGCGCCGCATGGAGCGATTGGCGTCGATGTGGTGAAGCTCTACACGATTCAATCGCCCATCTTCTGGACCCTTTTCTTGCTGACGATGCTGCTGGCGTTCTATCTGGTCAGGCCTCGACACGCATAGCGATGGCGTTCGGAATAAGGGGCAAGGCCTCGGCTCTGTCTCTACTTTTTCTCCTAGTTTGCGATGTCGATCTGTGAGCGTAGTGATTTGAACCATTCAGATCTGATGAAGTTTCAATTGCTTACGCACTTGCGATACAGTGCAGCGGTTTGATCTCCGTATGGAGCGCACAATCTGCTAAAATTTTCGCATCTTCGTCAATGGCTCATAAAAACAAGATTTTTCAATCTCCCGATGCGGCAGTGGCGGACATTCCCGACGGGGCCTCAATCTTATTCGGCGGATTCGGCGGCGCGGGATTTCCCAACAACCTGATTCAAGCGTTGGCGCGGCGCGGAGTGCGGCAGCTTAAAATCATCAGCAATAATTGCGGCACGGGCGATGGCGAGGCCGGCATTCTGTTCAAGAACCGCCAGGTGCGCAGCGTGATCGCCGCGTTTCCCGGTCCCGGCGCGAAATATTTTCAGGAACAGTTCGACGCGGGAGAAATCGAACTGGAACTCGTCCCTCAGGGAATTCTTTGCGAGCGCATGCGCGCCTATGGCGCGGGGATTCCGGCGTTTTATTCGCCGGTGGGCGTGGGCACGGAAGTGGCGCGCGGCAAGGAAGAGCGCACCATTCGCGGACGCCGCTACATCCTGGAAGAAGCGCTCGGCGGGGATTTTGCATTCATCCGCGCGCAGCAGGCCGACGCGCTCGGCAACCTGGTCTTTCGAAAGGCCGCCAGAAACTTCAATCCCGTGATGGCCACGGCCGCGAAGACCACCATTGTGGAAGTGGAGGAAATCGTGCCGGTGGGAAGCCTCGATCCGGAACGCATCGTCACGCCCTCGATTTTCGTGGATCGCATTGTGCAGGCCCCGGGGTTGCGCTATGTCTAAGCCGCGATTGACGCGCGAACAAATTGCGGCGCGCGCCGCTCTGGAACTTCCCGACGGCGCCTACGTGAATCTCGGGTGGGGAATTCCTAATCTGATTGCCGCGTATGTCCCCGCGGACGTGACCATTTATTTTCACAGCGAGAATGGGATTCTGGGCATGGGGCCGCGCGCAAAACCTGGCGAAGAGGATTTCGATCTGGTGGACGCCATGAAGGTTCCGGTTACGCTGATACCCGGCGCCGCTTATTTTTCGCAGGTGGATGCGCACGTGATGACCCGCGGCGGGCATCTGGATATTTGCATTCTCGGCGGCTTGCAGGTTTCCGAGAAGGGAGACCTCGCCAACTGGCGCGTTCCAGGGGCGCGCGGTGCGGGAGGCATCGGCGGTGCGATGGATATTTCCGTGGGCGCGCAGCGGCTGATCGTCACGATGGAGCACACCGCCAAAGACGGTTCGCCGAAAATCGTGCAGACGTGCAGCTATCCACTGACCGCGATTGAATGCGTCAATACGGTGATTACCGATCTGGCGGTGATCGACGTCACGCCCGAGGGACTCGTGCTGCGCGAAGTCGCTCCGGGGTTTACGCCGGAAGAAGTGCAGAATCTCACTGGAGCGCCGCTGCATTATCGCGGCAGCATTCCGAGCATGGCCCTCCGCACGTAGGAATTCGCAGGTGAAAAATCACGCCAGGAATCCATCCTGCCGACGTGACGCTACGCGGCTGAGAATTGTGCTCTCAACTGACATTCCGGTGTATCATTTTTCACCATGGCCAACCCCCACGAACGCAAACCGATAACTTACTGGATCGGCGAAGGCGGAGGCTGGCTGTTGCGGCGCGTGGTCAGCGCGCTCGCAGCCACGGGACTCACGCCCAATATGTTCACCTTTCTGGGCATGGCGGTGAACACCTGGGCAGCGGCGATGTTCGCCATGGGCCGCTTTCATCAGGCGGCTGCGGTGCTTTTTCTCGCGGGATTTCTGGACATGGCCGACGGCCAAGTGGCGCGCCGCGTGGGCCGCGTAACGGCTTTCGGCGCCTTCCTCGATTCAACTCTCGACCGCTATTCCGATCTCGCTTTGTACATGGGGCTGGTGGTTTATTACACGCTCATCGGCCGCACGTTTTACATGACCCTTGCCGCCGTGGCCATGGCCAGCTCGTTTATGGTCAGCTATTCGCGGGCGCGCGCCGAATCGCTGATTCCGTCGTGCAAAGTGGGATTCATGGAGCGGCCAGAGCGGCTGGTCCTGCTGATTCTCGGTGGGCTATTCAAGCGCATGGCTCCGGTGTTGTGGGTGATCGCCACGATTTCGACGATTACCGTGGTCCATCGCGTGGTTTATACCTGGAGGGAATTGCGCGCGGGGCGGTCGTTGCCGGGAGTCGGCGCTTCCTAGGTTTTATCTTTTCCTTCGGATTTCCGCAGAGCCTCTTCGACCGGCGCGGAAACAATTTCCTGCACGCGCTGGCGCAACGTTTCGACGTCGCTTCGTTCTAGGTGCGAGGTGTCGATCGTGTCGTGCAGATAAACTGTGATTTTTCCCGGATGCAGCATCCAGTGTCCGGTGCGGAAAAATTCATAGGCGCCCACCACGCTGACCGGTGTCACCGGCACGCCGAATTTCTGCGCCATGCCGAAAACCCCTTTCTTGAACGGCTGCACGTGGCCATCGCGCGTGCGCGATCCTTCCGCATAAGCAATCAGGCTGACGCCGGAATCAAGCGCGGCTTTTGCGCGGCGCGACATGATTTCCAGGCCCTCGCGGCTGGGCGCATCCGGCACGGGCACGTTGCCGAAGCGGCCCATCATCCAGCCGTAGATGGGAATTTTGAAGTGCGATTCCAGCTCGAAGCCGCGCAGAAATTGCGGCACCGAGGAATAAATCACGAAGGGATCGAAAATGTTTACATGGTTCGCGACGAAGATGCTTGTCCGCCGGGAATCGAAGCCCGGGGCGCGGCACACCTCGAACCGTACTCCCGCGAGGCGCAGTATGTTGCGAAAAAAAATGCGCTGCGGCCAGTCGTTTTTCCGGGGATCGATCACGATTCCGAGCGCGACCAAAAACGCGCACACCACCGCAAAATGAATTCCGCTGACGGCCCAAAGCACCAGCGAGCGCACCGTGAGCCATGCTTTTCTCATGCGAACACGTCCATCGCGGCGGGCAGAATTTCGATCGTGCGGCATTCCAACCGCAGGATTTCGCCGTCCACCATGGCGTTTACCGGAGCGTCCATGTCGAGCTCGATGCGCCGCGCGGCCGCGCGCGAAGCCAGGGGATGCAGGATGTGCGTGCCGCTGAAAAGCCGCGGAAAGGTGAGCAGCAGGCGAAGACGGCTGACGGGGCTCCAGCGCACGTATTCGATTTCACCATCGGATGGATCGGCATTCGGAGCGATCATCATTTTCCCGCCGGTAAATTTGCTGTTGCTGAAGGAAAGAAACAGGCATGGCCTGCGGTCCCAATCCGGCGCTCCCTCCAGGCGGTGCGGAAACGCACTGTGTTCGAGACGCGCCAGTCGCGCTAGCACGCCGAAAATATATCCGAGCTCGCCCCATCGTTTAAAGCGCCGGTTAGCGGTCTCACCGGCATCGGCGGGAAAACCCAGACTCAATAAATTGATGAAATACAATTCACCCTGCGCGTGCGTGAGGCGAATCACATCGCAAGGGCGGCGGGCATTCCGCGTAAGCGCTTCGAGAGTGTGCTCCACGCCGCGCGAAGTGAAATCCTTGAGAAACGAATTCCCGGTTCCCAGCGGGAGGAAACCGAGCGCCGGACGCCCGTTCGTTTGCGCTTCCGGAAATAATCCATTCACGATTTCATAGGAAGTGCCGTCGCCGCCCACGGCTAGAAAATTGCGCGTTCCGGAGCGGTAGGCGATCCGCGCGATGCCGGCCGCTTCTCCAGCGCGCGTCGATAGCGCCACATCGAAATCGATTCCCGCCTGGCGCACGCGCTCGAGCGCCGCGGGAGCCAGCTTTCCGCAACGCCCGCCGCCCGCCGCGGGATTTACGATGGCGAGGAAGCGTTCGCTCACTGGCGCACATCCTCGCTTCGGCTTCGCCAATTGCGCCCGCGATTCATACCGGGACCACGTCCGCACGGTTGGCCGAGCCGCCAACCTGCGCGGCCAGTTCTGCGCGCTTGATTTTCATCGAAGCAGTGCGTGGAAAATCGCGATCCCAGGCGAGGCATCCGCTGATCCGTTTGTAAGGCGCCAGGCTCCTGTTGCGCTGCGCGATTTGCGCCAGCAGGTCAGCGCTCAGGGAATTGCCCGAGAGCGGCCGGAGGACCAGCACCAGCTTTTCCCCGCTCATGGTGCGTTCCGGCCACAGGTAATTCGCGGCGAAAACACAGAATTCCTTCGCCGGAAGATCCTGGAAATACGATTCGATATCTTCGGGATAAACATTCTTGCCTTCTTCGGTGACGATCATGTTTTTCTTGCGGCCGAAGAGTTGCAAATGACCCGTGGAATCCACACGGCCCAGGTCGCCCGTCCACAGCCATCCATCGATAATCGTCTCCGCGGTCATTTCCGGGTCGTTGAGATAATGCGACATCACCGTCTTGCTGCGGACCGCTACTTCGCCGATTCCATCTTCAGCCGCATTCAGGATGCGGATTTCCATTCCGCGGACCGGCTTGCCCACGGTATCGGAGCGCATCGGACGCAAATCGTTGAGGGTGATCGCCGTGCAGGCTTCCGTGCAACCGTATCCGTTATAAATGGGAATGCCGAGATCGTGAAAAAACTCGATGATGGCGGGCTCGGTAAACGCGCCGCCCACCAGCAGCGCGCGCAGGCCGCCTCCAAACGCCGCGTGAATATCCTTCAGGAGCAGGCGGCTGAGGCGCGGGCGAGGTTGTTTGCGTGTGAATGCGCGATTGATGCCGATCAGCGCGTCGAGGACGCGGCGCTTGAATGGAGGAAGAGCGGAAAAGCGCTCGGTTAAGCCGCGTTGCAGATTCTTTAAAATCAGCGGAACGACGGCCATGTAAGCGATGTGGTAACGCAAAAACGCTTCGCGAATGAATTCCGGGCGCAACGTGCGCAGGTGAACGACGGTCCCGCCGCCGGTGAAGGGCATGATGAATCCGCCCATGAAATCGATGGCGTGATTGGTGGGGATGATGCTCAGGTAGCGCGCTCCCGGCCAAAAAGGGAAAATCGCCGCCACCGCCGCGCATTGTTCGAGATAATTTTCATGCGTCAGCACGCAGCCCTTGGGGCGCCCGCCGGTCCCCGAGGAATAGACGATGCAGGCGGTATCTTTTCTCGTGCGCGCGACGAAGGCGGGCTCGGCCGCGGCGCGAAATTCTTCCCAGCGTCTTGCTCCGTGCAGTTCGGCCTTCGCCGGAGCCTCAGTGACCAGCACGACAAGCTTTGCAAGGGAGTTGAACTCCGCGGACTGCGCGAGCCCGCGCCAGATGTGATATTCGGTGACCAGAAAATCCGCGCCGGAATGCGCCAGCAATTTAATTTGTTCATCGGCGCTGAGTTTGTAATCGAGCGGCACCACCACTCCGCCCGAGAAGAAAAGCGAGTAGGCGCTAATCAGCCATTTCGATTGGTTGCTCATCAGTATGGCCGCGCGCGTGCCGCTTTTGAGGCCGGCGTCTTGCAGGGCGCGCGCGAGCGGCAGAGCGGCATCCTGAAACTGCCGGTAGCTGAGGCGCGCATTCTCTTTTTCGCGGTCCGCTTCAATCAGGCAGATTTCGCCGGGCCAGCGGTTCATCGCCGCGCGCAGCGCTTCACCGAGAGATTGGAACTGGCTGAGGTCCAGCATCAGAGGCGGGATTGAATGCGTTCCGCGAGCGTTCGGAAATCGGTGACGCCCTGGAGTTCGTAATCAGGCAATTCGATGCGGAAGTGTTGTTCGAGCCGCGTGAGCAAGTCGAGAGCTTGCAGGCTATTGATGCCCAATGTCTTGAAGAAATCGTCTCCGGCGTGCAATTTTTCGCGAGGCACCTGAAAATGCCGCGCCGCAAGGGCCAGAATTTCTTCGGTGGTGTTTTCGAGGGTGCTCATATTCGATAGTGTGCCATATTTTCGACCGCCGCGGATGCCGCCCATCTGGCGCCGCTGCGGTTCAAGGCAGATAAGGCAGCGCGTCGGTGCTTTCCACAAATTTGCGCAAGCCCACTTCAACGGCGGGGCGCGCAAATAGCTCGCAGAAGATGGCAATTTCGCGTCGCATTTCTTCGTGCGGAATGGGCTTGATGAATTGCTTGGCCGCGGCGGAAGTGGCGCGGTCGAATTTACCGATCTGCGCTGCGGTCGTCCGCGCCACGCGCAAGGCATCGCCTTCGGCCGTCACTTGGCTGACGAGCCCGATGGCTTGCGCTTTTGTGGCGTTGATGCTGCGCCCGGTGAGCAGCAGGTCGCGCACCACAGCGTTGCCCAAATCCCGCTTGAGCCGTGGAATGCCGCCGAATCCGGGTATCAGACCGAGGCGCAGCTCCGGAAAACAGAAGCGCGCCATTTTGTCGGCAATAATCAAATCGCAAGCCAGAGCCAGCTCAAAGCCGCCGCCGAACGTGACGCCGTGGACCGCGGAGATGGTGGTGAGCGGGGAAGCGTCAATGCGATTGAGAACGCGGTGAATGCGCTCGAGGAAATCACGCAGGCCGCTCATGCGTTCCGCCGGCGGCAGCTTCTGTGATTCGCGGAAAAGTTCGCGAAGATCCGCTCCGGCGCAGAATCCTTCGCTGCGGGCGCTCGAAATAATCAGGGCGTGCGCGGAAGATTCCAGCGAATCGAGCGCGGCGGCGAAGCGCTCGAAATCCCCGAGCGTGGCCGATCCGATTTCGTTGCAGGGGGCATGATCCAGTCGCAGTTCAATGGCGCCGTCGGCGACATTCCAGGAAAGAGTCTTGCCTTGAAATTGATTCATGCGCCCTTCTTTGCGTACAAGACTTCGATCATGGCGGCGTGCCGCGAGAGGACAGCGTCGCGCTTGATTTTTCCGTTGGCGGTCAGCAGACCGTTTTCGATGGTGAAAGCTTCGTCAACAATGCGGAACGCGCGAACCTGTTTGTAGTGCGGAAGATTTGCGTTGTGCGCGTCAATACACGCCTGCACGCGCTCCGGCGTCAAACCATTCGAGGAGCCGGGAGTCACCAGCGCGGCAAGAAAGCTTTTCTGATTGCCCACGAGCATAATTTGCTGGGCCTCCGGCAGTTCGCGCATCAAGGAGTCTTCGAGCGGTTCCGGAGCGATGTTGTGCCCGGAATTGAGGATCAGCAGATTTTTAAGGCGCCCGGTGATGCGCCAGTTCCCGGTCGCATCCACTCCGCCCTGATCCCCGGTGTGAAACCACCCTTCCTTTAGAGCTTGTTTGGTTTCCTCCGGCCGCTGCCAGTATCCGGCGAAAATATGCGGGCCGCGCACGACGATTTCGTCATTTTCCGCGAGTTTCATCTCCGTACCGGGAATCGCCGGGCCTACGCATCCTGGGACCACGTGCTGCGGATCATCCATGGTGCAGATGGCCGTCGTCTCCGTCAGGCCATAGACCTGCAAGACGGGGATGCCCAGCATCTGAAAAAAGAGCTGAGTCTCGACGGCTAACGGCGCCGAACCGCAGATCAGCGCCTTCAGATTTGGGCCAATGCTTTTGCGAATCGCGGGGAAGAGAATGGCATTCGCGAGGAGCAGCCAAAAAGAGTCCGTCCCGCGCGATTCCCGGCGGTGGCGGCGCAAATAGGCCTGCTGCGCGCGCGAAAAAATGCCGGCTGCGAATCCGCCGCGCTTGCGAAGCATTTCTTCAATCGTGGCGCGCACGCGTTCGAGCAGCGTGGGTACATTCAGAAAATAATCGGGCGCGGCGAGTTTGAGTTCTTGGGAAAGCTTCGAGAGGTCCGTTGAAAGCGTCAGCACACTGCGGCGCGAGAGCGCAGAAAGCAGCAGCACGCGCGATCCCGCGAAACAGAACGGCAAATAATGGAAAATACGATCCTGCGTTTTTGCGCCGCGCATCAATTGATCGAGGCGCGCTCCGGTGCATTCCAGCATGTGCGCGAAATTTCCGGAGGTGAGGACCACGCCTTTGGCCTGGCCGGAAGTTCCGGAAGTGTAAATGATGGTTACGGCGTCGGAAGATTCATGGAGATAGGGCGCGCTCTGCGGGCCGGTCATCACCCGTAAATACGCTGTCCAGAATGGACACCTTGGGAGCGGCGGGCCAGAGATTTTTGATTTCCGCGGCCAGCGGCGCGCTGGAACAGAAGATTCGCGAAGCCGCGCAATCCTGCATCATGGCCACAAGTTCCGCGGGCGCTTGCCGCGAATATAGCGGAACAACCAGAATGCCTTCGGCCATCATGGCCAGATCCATCGCCGCCCAGTGAATGCTATTGGGAGCCAGCAGCACGCAGCGATCTTCCTTTTTCAATCCACGCGCGGCTAGAAACCGGCGCGCCTGACAGATCAGCTCCAGAAATTCAGCGCCGGCGACGGAGACGATTTGCTCGCCGCGAACTTCCCGCAAGACTGCGGAGCCATCCGCCTTCCGCAATTGCTCGAAAATGGTTTCGAGGAATGTCACGCGGTCAGCACCCCGCTGTGATTTTCCAAGAGCGCTCGCAGCGATGGGCCCAGCGGAGGAAGATAGTCCTCCCAATCCAGCACGCCCGAACGGATAGGAAAGTCGGGGTAACGCCGCGCAACGGTTTCCTCGAAATAGACGCCCATGCGCGCCATCATCCGCAGATTGCGCGCCACCACTTTGCCCATGGCGTCACGGATTTCCTCGGCCTGTTCGTCGAGCGAGTGCAGCGAGGAGACAATTCGATCCGTAAGGTCCGGATCATCCACTCGCAGCGAGCAGATGATCGTGGCCGCGTTCGCGCATCAGGTTGCGGATGCGCTCGTCCATGGTGACCCCCGCGGAAGGCACGCCCGCGGGCATGGAAGTGACGATGGCGTGATAGCGGGACGAAACCATACGATGGCAAGCGCGCAGGATGCTCACGATTTCATACATGTTGAACCGATCGGATGAAAACACCGGCGCGCCGCCCAGCTTTTCCGCCACTCTCTGGCAGGCTTCGCGGTCCAGCATCTCCATGGCAACCAGCACCGGGAACACGCGGCGCGATTTGCGGTAGGCGTCTACGGCGCGGGCCATGGCATCGAGATATTTTTCAAATGCCGCGTCCACTGCCGCGCCCGAGCGGTGAAAATAAATCGTGCGGTAGTAGCTGCGGTCGAACGCTCCGGTCGCCGAATGCGCCATCCATTTGGCGAGCGAAGCGGAAACCGGCCACCAGAAAGGATTGATGGGGCAGACGGCAAGGATCGGCGTGACGCCGTCCCATCCCTCGTCGCGCAAGGCCTTTTGCGCATACTCCGGGCCCAGCGGCTCGAATGTCCATGCCGTGTCGGTGCCCAATTCCGTGGGGACTCCCAACTTTCCCAGCACCGCCTGCGATTCGATATTGCGCGTGATTACCAGCGATTTGCGGCAATACCGGCGGCACATTTTTTGCAGCAGCGGGTCCATGGCCCCGGCCTCGGCGCCGTACGCCACGCTCAATTTATTCTGCGCCGCGGCCATGCCCAGAGCGCCGATCATCATGGTGGTGAGCGCGTTGGCAAACTTGCTTTTGAACATGGAGCCTTCGCAGGCCACCACGCCGTCGCTTTGGCGCACCTCGGAATGCAGAAAACGGGGGAAAACGTCCGGGAGGTGAACCTGGCGCGCATCGCCGAAATATCCGCGCGTCAAATCGAAATTCTGCGACATCACGCGCAGCGACAAATTCTCAGGCCCCAGAATGCGCCGCACCTGCCGCAGCATTTCCTCGACGCGCACATCCGAGCCTGTGTTGCGAGTGCCGTTATAGCCGGCAAAGAGGAGTTTTAATTTTTCTCCGGGCTGCCAAGCGTGCCCCGCGCCGAACATCCATTCGAATTTATTGCGCTCGATGAGGCCGCTGACCCAGGCCTCGAGAATGAAGTCCATCATCGCCGCGCATCCTGCCCGGCACTGGCGTGCGAAACGGCTTCTCCGGCTTGCGCCGAGGCACTGACCCAGTCCCGGTATTTGTATATGAAATTATTTTCGCGGCTGAAGCGCAGCAGGGGGTAGCAATACTGCGCAAAGGGGACGGGGCGGCGCCCTATTTCCTCGACCACCCGCGAATTGTCGAACACCGTGTTCCACATGAGGTAGGGGAGAAATACTTTCAGCAGCGTGGCCAACCCACCGATTTTTCCCCGGCGTCCCGACAGCGCATTCACGATTTTCGACGATGGCTGTTCGAGTGCCGGCACGAATTTCGGCCCGCGCTTGCCCTGGGCCTTCGCAAGCGCTTCAGTTAATTCCACAAATGTTTCGGAACCTGTTCCGGAGGAAAGATGATAGATGCCGTGCGCCGGATGGTCCTTTTGATGCAAAAGGGTCACGGCATCGGCCACGTAATCCACCGGAACGATGTCAATTTTATCGCCGGGGCGGAAGGGAAGCACGGGAAGTCCGGCGAGAAAAACGAAGGCGCGCACCATGTCGAATTGATTTGTTTCCGGGCGGCGGCTGTCTCCCAGAACGATGCTGGGCCTGAAAATCGTGCGCGGCACATCGTGGAGAAGTTCGCCGACCATGTGCTCGCAGAATTTTTTGGTGCGGGCGTAGGGATCGTAATCCGAGCGGTTCCAATCGATCGAAGTATCTTCCTCGACCACTTCGTTTGAGCGCTGCCCGGCCACGGCCACGGTGCTGACATGGCTGAATCGGCGCAAACCGTGATGATCGCGGGCGCGCATGGACAGTTGGATCACTTCCAACGTGCCGCGCAAATTCACGTTGAGGCAGCTTTTCTCAGACTTGCGGTTGAGCGATGCGGCGCAATGGATGACGGAGCCGGTGGAATGCACCAGCCGTGAATAATCGTCGTCCGCAAGGCCGAAATGCGTGCCGGTAAGGTCGCCGAGGAAAATGTGGATGCGCGAGGCGAGATATTCCCGGAACGCGGCAAAATCCATGTGCAGTTGGAGCGAATGCCACAGGCGTTCGCGCGCTTCCTGTTCGTCTTTCGCGCGCACCAGCAGGTTCAGCGGCTCGGAATGGCCCCCGAGGAGGTTGGTGGCAATATGTGCGCCGATGTAACCGGTCGAGCCGGTGAGGAAAATAGCCACGGTGGTTGGGTTTCAGGTCGCCGACCTGGGGGCAGCCCCGGCAGCTTCTGCGGCGGCTTCCCGGCCTGCCGCGAGCGGCACGTTTCTCCTGGGGCGAGGCTCCAGCGGACGTCCCTCGATGAGAGGATAGCACCACTTGCGCAGGGCCGGAATGTGTACGTTGATCCAATAATCCCACCAATCGAGCGAGCGGGCGTCATATCCGAAATCGGATTTATCCTCGGCAGGCAGAGACGCGCTGAGGCGTTCAATGTTGGCGGCTTCGAAAATATGATCGTTGTGCAGGATAAAAGGCTCGAAGAGAGCCACCAGTTTGATCACTTTTTCGAGTTCGCGTTCGCGGCGGGCGAGCGGCGGACGCACGGAAAACGGCTCGACGCTGCGGTTGATGGCCTGCACGATCATTTTTTGCGCCGGAGCGGAAAGCGCGTCGTAACGCCGCTTGGAGACGGGAATGGCGTCGAATTTCAGGCGCAGGCGGTCCTGCAATCCTTCCTGGGCGCGATAATATTTGCGGTGGCCGAGCCCGGTCAATTCGATCGAGCGGCGCATGTCGCAGGGATTCGCGGCGGAGGTGGCCAGCTGATAGACACGCTCGTGGCGGCGCTCGACGAGCGCGGCGCAAATCAGCGTCATTCCCCGGCACACAAGGTCCACGGGAATCAGATCGAGGCATTTGCTTTCATTGGTGGGAAGCTGCCGGAAAAAAGTGCCGAGCAGGTAGGAAAGCGAAGCCGAGGTGTTGATCCCTTCATTCCACCCGCAAAACGGCTTCTCGATGGAGGATTCCACAATGGCCGGACGCACCACGGAAATGGCCGCGCGCGGATTGGCATCCAGGAATTTGCGGATCAGCGATTCCGAAAGGCTTTTCGTGAATGTATAGGTGTTCGGCCAGCCCAACTCGATGGCGCGTTCAGTGGCAGTTGCCGTCAGAGTCTGGCGCAGCCAGCGCACACGATTTTTGCGGATTTGATTTTCGAGCGCCACGCCGGAAAGTCCTTTCGCGGCATGTTGCTTTGCGAGCGCGGCCCGGCGCAATTCCGCGGTGACTTCGGCGGACTCCGCGTGCGCTTCCGTCTCGCGGACAAGTGCCTCGAGCCGCTGCCATTCCTGCTCCGCATCGTATCCGGGCGTATTCACAGGCGTGTAATCGGCGGGCAGTTCCTCGAGGACGCGGCCGTCGCGCGCGCCAATCACGTAGCAGGTGGAAAGATGCAGCAGCGCGGCATGATCGCAGAAGCGGATGAAATCGAGGACATACGAGGTGGCGCGGATATTGGTGGCCAGCGCGTCGCGCAGGTCGGGATTGAAGTCCGTCAGCCCGGAACTGTTCACCACCACGTCGAGCGAGCGCGCCAGGCGCGCGCGCACTTCCTCGCTCAGGCCCAATCCCGGACGGCTCACGTCGCCATCGACCACTTCGACGCGCGCGCGCAAAAATTCCGCAAATTGTGCGCCGTATCGCTCGGCCAGGACTTCGAAGACGGGAGATTCCTCGATAACCCGCTGCAGGCGCCCGAGAGATGTGGTCGAGCGATTGTGGCGCACCAGCAAATAAATGCGCCCGATATCCGGCAGGTCCGTCAGCAGATTCGCGAGCCACACCTTGCCGATAAATCCCGTGGCGCCGATGAGCAAAATATTTTTACCGCGCAGCGCGCCGCGAACCGAAAGAGGTCTGCGTCCATTTTGCGAATCGAAATGCACCACGGGAATGGAGACTTTGGAAGAAGGGCGCCCTGCATCCTCGATTGCGGATTCGAGAATTTCAGGCTTTTTATCGTAACCCAGATTGCGTGCCAGCAAGTCCCGCGCGACGCGGCCGTTGGGATGCTGCCCGGTAAGCTTTGCAAACGCGCCGCGGGGACGTATCACCGGATCAAGCAAGCGTCCGGTGGCGATGCCATCGCGAAAATCCAGGCGATTACATAGAATTTGCGAAATATTCAGGTGCCGCGCCAGCGGGCGCATGATGTGGTCGAGGCCCTGGCTGACCAGCACGATTTCGCCACCGCCCTCCCGCGCCGCCTGCAATTCAGCCAGGCCGCGCTCCTTGAGCCGCGGCTTCAGCACGTATTCAAAATATTCCTCGCCGAGCAAGTCGAGGCGGTCGCGGCTGACTCCACGCAGGACAGTGTGCAGAAGGCGCGTGGCGAAGACGCGGTTGGTGGCGTAGAAAACGGGGCGCCCGACGGCCAGAATTCCCATGGTTCCGCGGCGCGCCCAACGGCCCAGAAAACTCTGCGCGTTCCACGCGAAGAATCCCACCGGCCGCACCGCTGTCAAATTCAGCAGGCTGCCTTCTACGCGCCAGAAAATGCGCCGGGAATCCCCATGTCCGCCGTCCGCGGGAGCGCTGGTTTGGGAGTGATTGGAATTGGAAGCAGGCATCGTTCAGCGTATCAATTATAAGGCTTTATGGAAGCACAAACCTAGCACGCCCACGAGGTGGCAAGCAAGCCGACCGGGCTCCGCCGCCGCACGGTTCGCGGAGGGAAGCTCCAAGCTTGCGCCGTGCAGAATTCAGAGAGGCCAACTCCAGGAAATATCGTTATGGAGCCGGCGCGGATGCATCCGGCGCTGATTTATCCGGTTTGTAATCGAAAAGGAAGGCGGGGCCGGCGGGTCCCGAAACGCCGCGCGTGTTGTAATCCAGCTGGTATTTGACGTGGTCCGGATCCTGAGGGTAGCCGATTCCCGCGGGATAGGGATATGGCGTAAGCGTGTGTATGGGCAGCGGCGCGACGGTATCGCCGTGAGCGGCGTAAAAATCCATGTCTTTGGCAAAGCCATCGGCATAAAAGAAATAGTCGCGCACCCATCCTTCCGGAGCTGGCGGCAATTTCGAGGCGTCGAAATCCACGGTCACTTCCTCGCCGGAGCCGAAGATGACGTATTTGTTGTCGGAGGATTCCACAAGTTTGGTGACGTCGCCGTAGCGCGTGTAATTCCCGGTCTGGCGGGTGTAGGGCCCGGTGGCGCTCACGTTTTCATAGATGTAGTGGAGGTCGTTCGCGGGATGACCCTCCACCACCTGTGGATAGCCGCGGAAATGGAGGTTGGCCGCGGCCAGCGGAATCTCCGTCACATTGTATTCCGTGTCCTCCGCCGAATTATCCACGCGAATGCGATCCCAATAAATTTTCAGGTTGGTGGTGATGCGGATAAATCGAGTGCCGGGAGGCAATTTGCCGGTCAAATCCGCCACCATGGTGCGTGCCAGCCCGGCCGGAAATCCCATGTCATTTTCCACGCGCACCCATTTGCCGTTGGAATCGAGCGCGTCCACAAACGGCGGAACGGGCGTGATGCCCGCCTGCCACGCCGAGTACATCGAGCTGGCGCTGAAATAATCGGTAAAGCCGTCCATCAACAGCCGCAGAGGCTTGGACGCGTCCCACGGCCCGAGATCGATTTCAATCGAGTGCATGGCGGCAAAGCCCTGGTAGGGAGCGCTCGGAAAATCCGTGACGTATTTGTGGTCGCGCGCGGCGAGCAGATTCATTAAATCCGCGCCCTTGTCGTTCCACACACCGACCGGCAAGTGCGCGCCGCGGCTGGCGATGACCTTGAACTTCGGGAAGGGCGGCTCGCTCGCGAAATGCTCATTGGGATACACATCGACGTCCGCGGGATGATCAATGGCCAGCAAGCGCGTCTGGTCCAGATAATCGAGCTCTTCCATCGGCTCGATCATGCGAAATTCGATGCGGCCGTCGCGCGTGGCCACCTGCGAGCCGGGCACTTTCAGATATTCATCGGGGTCGGGGGTGTTGCGCTGTCCCGGTCCCACCCAGTGGCCCACAATCCCTGGTCCGATCATGTCCGCCAGAAATTCGAAGCGCGTGCCATTCCAGACGAAAACGATGGGACAGGAACTGCCGCGGCGGTCGATTTCCGCGATGGAATCAGCCTTGTCCGCCGGAACATTCATTTCATCCTGCAGCACGCCGGTGGGCCACAGCATGCGAACCACATCCGCCTGGCGTTCGTTGCCGAGTCCCACATGAATTCCCGAAGGGCCTTGTCCCAAATATCCGGAAGCGCCGGGAACTTCCCACTTTTGCTGCAAAGCTCCGGCGAAAACTTCCACGCGCGTGCCAATGGCGGATTTATTGTCATTCAAGCCCGTCAATGCCAGTTGCATCCAGTTGTTCGAGTTGCCGCCGGTATTTTTCAGCAGGACGGGCGGCAAGCCATTTTGGGTGATCAGCAGTCCGGTGCTGCCATCGCCATCGAAATCAAAGGGAATCACCCCGCGCGGATTGTGCAGGACGATTTTATCGAGTCCCGTTTCCGCGGTAACGTCGCGAAATCCCGCCGGCCCTTCGTTGCGCAGGAGCGCAATGCGTCCTTCGCCGGAAAACGTTTCGCCGACGGCCACCAAGTCCACCCAGCCGTCGTTGTCATAATCCAACGCGGCAATGCCCCAGCCGCGCATCCATCCGAGGTCCGGGAGCGCCACGCGCTCGAACGATTTTCCGTTCTCATTGCGCCAAAGGCTCAGCCCTGGCTGCGCCCAGTGCGTGAATGCCAGGTCCATCCATCCGTCTTTATTGAAATCGAGAGCCACCGCCCCGGCTGCGGGACCGGGCATATCCGAGGACCACGGTTCCGTAGCCGGAAATTTTCCTTCGCGCGGGTTCGTGTAGACGATCGGCGACTTTTGCCAGCCGGTGACGACCAGATCAATGGCGCGGTCGTTGTTCACATCGCTGCCGATCGCGGCTACGTCCGGTCCCGCTCCTTCCAGACCCGTTTCCTTGGTCCACTCCGTAAACGTGCCATTGCCGTTGTTGCGCCACAAGACGTTGCCGGGGGCCATGCCGTCCATCGGGAATTGAAACGGCTCGCCGGGATTCTTCAGCGGAAAATCATTGAAGCGCGTCACGTACAAATCCAAATCGCCGTCGTGATCGTAATCAATGAAAGTGAGGCCCAGCACGATGCCTTCCGTCTTGATGCCGGACGCCTCGGTGACGTTCTTGAATGTGCCATTGCCTTCGTTGTGAAACAGCAAAACGCGTCCGTTGAAGCTAACCGCCAGGTCGGGGCGCCCGTCGTTGTCGTAATCGCCTACGGCGCAGCTCAGTCCTTCGCCGTGCAGATCGAGTTTGGCCTTCCTGGTGACATTTTCAAATTTTCCATGGCCCAGATTGCGAAACAGGCCGGCATCGCCTTTGCCGTCGGCGTTGGGGAGAAAGATTGCGGGTTTGCCGTTTCCTTCGTAATTGATGATGCAAGCGCCGCTGCCCAGAAAATCGGCGAGCGAGCGCGCAATGGCGGGCGCGGATTCCCCGGCCGAAGCGGGGTGCGGAACTGTCTTGGATCTGGCGCGGCGCATGGACCGCGGAGCCGCCGCATTTTTTTGCGTCGTGGTCGCAGCCTCGAAAGGAAGGCCGGAGGCGGCCGTGACGTTTTCAAAATGCACGGGAATCGCCGGCTCGACGGGCATGGGAGCGGGCGGCATTTGCTGCGCCAGGGAATATTTCCCCTGCTCGCCGTAAATAAAACTGATGGGAGAACCGAGTTTTGCCGCCGTGAGATGCTGGAATTGCGCGAGCTGCTCCTTGGCCTCGGCGGCGTGCCCCGTGCGCATCAGCGCTTGCGCCAGGCCGAATCGCGCCGAGACGTGAAACGAATTTATTTTCAGCGCGTTTTGATAGGCCACCATGGCTTTTTCGTATTCCTGCTGCTGCGAATACATGAGGCCGATGAAATAGTGCGAATCGGCGTCATCGGGATCGATGGCCGCGGCTTTCTGGAAATAGGCGATGGCTTCGTCCGGGTGGCCCAGGGCTTTGGCGATCAGCCCCATGTTGAACCAGGGCACGGGATTTTGCGGATGACGCTCGGCCGATTTTTGAAGCAGGCTTTGCGCTTGCTCGAATTTCTGCATGTTCAGCAGGGCGATGCCCATGTTGGTGCAGCCGATGTCCGATTGCGGATCGAGGATGCAGGCGCGCGTGAATTTGGCGAGCGCCGCCTCGAATTGCTGGCGATTCATCAGCGCCACGCCGAAATTATTTTCGCGGGCAATCTCGATGAAGGGATTTTCCGCGGGCGCAGGCTGCGCCGGAGAGGAAGGCGTGGCAGATGCGGAAGTGTCGGCGGGTTTCTGCGTGGCGGGAGACTGCGCTTGAGAATCCTGTTGGTTGGGCGCCGCCGCGGAGGCGCCGTCGAACGAAGCGAAGCGCGCGGCAAATCCCCGCGCCGGAAACTGGGCGAGCGCGCAAGCCAGCGCGCCGGAAAAAACCAGAAGAGCCAGGCGGTTTTTCTTGTTCAATTGTCTTGCGTGACGATCGCCATGCACGGAACTCATTCTAGTGTCGCGCACCTGAAATTCCTAGCTTGGTTTTGCAATCGGGAGCACGTTGCGCCGCGTTTGGCGAACGCGCGGCAACCGTGGATTCGCAAAGAAAAGTCACGAGTCTCTCGCGGGGAGTCACGCGCCTGCTGCGCGCTTACGCATTACATAGCACGCTTCTCGAACGGTTTCGTGGCGATGATACCGGCGCCCTCTTTCACGGTGATCATCTGCCCGGCATGCACATTCGCGAGCTTGTCCACCTGCCCGCTGGGCCAGCGGATTTCCACGGCCTCGGCTTGTGTGTTCGAACCCAGACCAAAGGTGAGCACAAGTTCGCTGGACGAAAGATAACTCGATCCGCTGTGCAGCATTTCGCTTTGTGTGCCGCCGCCGGAGGTGACGCGGGCTACGGCTCCGATGCCGTCGCGATTCGATTTCACGCCTTCGAGCTTGATGCGCAGGCTGTGATTGGTGGCTCCGGTATTGCGAAACAGCACGGCCGGGCCGTTATTGGTGGTCACCACCAGGTCGAGCGCGCCATCGTCATTGTAATCGCCATAAGCCGCGCCGCGAGCCACGCGCGGGGTATTGAATGCAGCGCCGGCTGAAGCTGTCACGTCCTGGAATTTTCCATTGCTGAGATTGCGGAAAAGGTGCGGAGGCTCGGCAAACCGCACGCGTGGCTGCACGCGCTCGACGGCGTCTTCGATGTGCCCGTCGGCCACGTACATGTCCAGCCATCCGTCGAGATCGTAATCAAAGAAAAAACAGCCGAAGCCCAGGGTCAGCAGCGTGTCGCGTCCCACTTCCGATTGCGGAGCCTCATCGACGAACAATCCGTTTTTCTCGTTGTGATAAAGCGCCAACATTTGATTCGAGAAGTTGGTGATGACCACGCTCGGATAACCGGAGCGGTCGTAATCCGCCGCGTCCACACCCATTCCCGCGCGGGCGATTCCGTCCTCGCTGTAGGCGATGCCGTCCGGCACTCCTTTTTCGGAAAACGTGCCGTTGCCATTATTGATGTAAAGCTTGTTGGGCTGTGTGTCGTTGCTGATCAAAATGTCGGGCCAGCCATCCTGGTTGGCGTCGAGAATGGCAATGCCCAGGCTCTTCGAAGTGGTGTCAAACAGCCCGGCCTTCTGCGTGGCGTCTTCGAAAGTTCCATCGCCGCGGTTGTGCCATAGCCGTACGGAAGCTCCTTTATAGGATTCCGGCGTGCAATAGGATTTTGTCTTGCCGTCGAGCGAGCAATAAATATCTTTTTCCGGAGACCACTGCACATAATTGGCGACCACCAGGTCGAGCTTGCCGTCGCGGTCGTAATCCACCCAGGCGGCGCTGGTGCTGAATTCGTTCGGGCCCCAGAGTCCGGCCTGGCGAGTCACGTCGGTAAACGTGCCGTTGCCGTTGTTACGGAAGAGATGGTTTTGTCCCAGGGCGGTGACGAAAATATCGTCGTAACCGTCGTTGTTGTAGTCGCCGATGGCCACGCCCATGCCCATCATCTCGATGGCCAATCCCGCCTTGCGCGTCACGTCGGTAAACGTGCCGTCGTGATTGTTGTGGTAAAGCGCAAGAGTGGTGTGGCGCGAGCCGTGGCCGGCGAAATCAGTCCCGTTGGCGAATAGAATATCTTCCCAGCCGTCATTGTCGTAATCCAGAAACGCCACGCCCGGGCCCATGGTTTCCGGCAGCCATTTTTTCCCGAACGCGCCGTTATTGTGGACAAAATGAATTCCCGCGGCGCGCGTGACGTCCTCAAACCGCACGTGGCTGGTCCCGCCTTTTTGTCCCGCGGCTGCGAAAGTGGTTCCCAGGCCCGGCAGCAACGCAGCGCTGAGGACCCCCGCGCACACCCCCGCCAGCCATTTATTTTTCCCGAAAATGCGCATCAGTCGGAATCCTTTCCGCTGCGCTGCGCAGCGGCATACTTGGTGAGCGCGGCTTTGCCCAGGGGTTCGGAGACGTGCTCGTGGATGCGCTGACGTTCCACGTTGTCGTAGGGATGATCGCGGAGAAATGGTCCGGTAAGGGTTTGCGAAGCCTCATCGGCTTTGAAGCGCAGGTAGCGCTTCTGGAATTCGGAAGCCTGCGAGGGATCGCCCATTCCCGTGTAGCACAACATCAAATTGTAATTCGCTTCCAGGTCTTCCGGATCGATGGCCAGAGTCGCTCGAAATTCCTTGGTGGCATCGGCGTAGCGACGCTCGAGAAAAAGGATGCGGCCAAGGTCGTTGTGAACCACGCGGTCTTCCGGGTATTGCAGGAGGACTTCGCGAAGTTGCGCTGCGGCTTGATCATAGTGGCCTTCATCGCGCAGCACGCGCGAATAAAAATAATGCGCGCGGGCGAGGTGCGGGTCGAGCGCCAGCGTCTTCTGCAGAACTTCGGTGGCCGCCGGCAGATTTCCTTCCAGCACGCGCACGCGGCCCAGATTCACCCACCCATTAGGGTTTTTCGGATCGATTTGCGTGATTTTCTGGAACGCCCCGGCCGCTCCGGTCAAATCGCCTTGCAGCAGCAGCCCGATGCCATAATCGTTCCAGCGCGTCCAATCGGAAGGATTCAGGACGACGTCCGGCTTGGGCTCGGCGGCATTTGCGGGCAGCACATGCAGGTCGATGGAATCGTGGGACATCACGACGATCGGCAGATTGGGAATTCCGCGGGAGCCGCCCGGAACATTTTTGGTGCTGCCGGTGAATACCCATCGAGTGTCGTCATATTCCGGCGCCACAGCGGGATTTTTTTGCGCCGGGTCATGAACGCCGGCAAAGGAAAATTGCGTGAACCACCAGGAAAATTTCCGGTAGTTGAGTTTGGCCTCGACGTGGATGGTGTTGCCCGCGTCGGGAGGAATATGAATGCGATAGTGCACGGTATCGGCGGCGCCAGGAGGAATCAGATGCGCGTAGACAGTGGCGCGCGTGGCCCAGGCGTTGCGTTTATTGATGGGATTGCCATGCTCGTCGATCTGCAGCGAGCGGTAGAAATGCGCGCCAGGATCGACCGGGCCGTTGTTCCCGTCCGGAACTCCCCCGCTCCAGAAAATCGTGCGGCCCTTGTCGTCGGTGGCTTTCAACTCCACCCAGCAATCGAAAGCATCCACGGTCCCGCCGGGGAAGAAATGCCCGAGCTTGACGGTGCGCACCACCACATCCACGCGATACGTTCCTCCGCGGCGCACCGAAGCTCCGGCGCGATCGAGCGGCGCCGTCAACAAATTAACCGGCGTGGCCGATTGCGGCGATGTGTTTTCGGGAATCTGCTGCTCGGATTCCTCGCCCACGGCGAACGTGGTTTCAATCTGCGGCGCTGCTGCGGACGCGGCTTGGGGATTCGAGGCAGCCTCGCCGCCCGATTTCTTTTCCTCCGGCTCCGGCGAGATGGCGAATACATCCACGCTTACTTGATTGTTGGTGAGGAATTTTTCGGTGGCGGCGAGCTGCGCAGCGTCGCCATTCACATACGGCAGCGCGGTGTTCGCGGCGGGGAATTGATGCGAGTGGACGAAGCCCGCGATATTTCCGGGCTGGTTCGATTTGGTCATGGGCATGTGGCAATCGGCGCACATCGAGGGCTTCGCCGGATAATAAAACGAACGCGAGCCGAAACCGGAAACGCCGCTGGCTTGCCAGTTATCGTACTCATTGAATCCGCGCGACCAGCGGTAGTGGTTCACCGGCACGTCGAGATGCACCTTGTGGCAGGTGGAGCAGAATTGCGCGGTTTGTTCGCGCATGAAGGGCTTCATGAAAACGCGGCGGTGCGGTTCGGGATTCAGATTCACCAGAAAATCGTGCAAGTCGCGCATCCAGGGATTTTTGCTGGTGGCCAATTTGTGCAGCGCGGGATATTCGAGGACGTAATCGCCCTGTCCCATGGTGCTTTTGGTGCGCTCGATCGAGTGGCACATCATGCAGCCAAGTCCGGCTTGACCCGCGGGCGTGTCTTCCACTTCGCGAATCGGGCGGTCAAACATGCCGCTGATCAGAAGCGCGGGATCGTGGCATCCCGCGCACCACTTCGAAGGCCGGATGCCGATGGTGTCCTGCATGTACTCGACGCTCTTGCGGTACCAGGCGTTATTGAAGGATGAAAAGTGGTGCGCGGAGCCTTCCCACTGGCGGTAAATATCCGCGTGACAACGCTGGCAAGTCTGCGATTCGAGAAAATAATTTGCGGGGATGTGGCCGCCGTCTTCCGTTTGCGCCGAGCTGGGAAAAAACGGCCCCTGGGGGCCATCGCCTTCGCCGTCCATCGTCGCCGGAGCCATCGCAGGATTTTCGATGCGGTTGGCGCGCTGCCACGGCACCGTACGGACCCACCAGGCGCCCGCGGTGACCAGAGCCGCGGCAATCAGAAAAATCGCGGCTCGAAATGCAGCGGCAGCCGCCGCACCGCGCAGGAACCCACGCCTTTCCGCCCAGGAAGATGCCAGCAGCGCGCCTCCCGCCACGCAGGCGGCGATATGCGCATACAACAAATTCCAGCGGCTATGCGGTGTGCCGGTGTAAATCAAGACGCAGCCCAGCAAGCCGCCGGCGATGAGAAGTATCCATCCGAGGCGCGAAACGCTGGAAGCCTCGCGCCAAATCGTTCGCAGCGCCATGGCCAAGGCCACGAGGAAGGCTACGCCGCTTCCCACATGCAGGAGCACCGCGGCAAAATAAGGAATATTTGCGGTGGGCCAGGAAAATACGTAGACGGCCGTGAAAATCAAGATGGCCAGCAAGATAAAAGTGATTTTTTTCATGAATGGCCCCGGCAAGCGCAAAATTCCGCCTGAGGGATAGATAGCAAAAGATTTATCCCCGAATGAAGGGCAAATTTTCCTGCCTGGCCGGAAGCGTGTCAATAGTGGTTTTGCATTAGGCGCGTGGTTGTGTGAAAAAGCCGCGCTGGAAGTGGTTAAGACTTGCGCGGCCACTTTTTCTTATGAGAGCGAGCTTTCATATGCGCTCGCTTCCGGAGCGAGCCGGCCTTTCCTGCGTGATAAACTTTGCGATTCGCAACGTGCGAGCTGGCTGCGACTTGGCGGGGAGGCCGGGTGAACGAAATCGCGTATCTTTCGTTGATTGAGATGGCGGAAAAAATCCGCGCGCGAAAAATTTCGCCGGTGGAACTGGTCGATGCCCACCTCGCGCGCATCGAACGGTTGAATCCCGCGCTCAATGCCTACGTCTCGATCGATCGCGAAGGCGCGCGCGCGCAAGCGCTGGCCGCGGAACAAGTTCTCGCGTCGCGCGGTTCGCTAGATTCGCTGGGCCCGCTCCATGGCGTGCCTATTTCCATAAAAAGCTCGATCGATGTGGCGGGATTTCACTGCGAATGCGGCACGCGATTGCGCAAGGGAAATAGTCCCAACGCCGACGCGACACTGGTCGCGCGATTGCGCAAGGCCGGCGCCATCATCCTGGGCAACACCAACGTGCCGGAATTTCTAATGGCTTATGAAACCGATAATCTGCTCCACGGCCGCACCAATAGCCCCTGGGATGTAACACGAACTCCGGGTGGATCGAGCGGCGGGGAAGCGGCGGCGATTGCCGCGGGATGTTCGGCGGGCGGCGTGGGCAGCGATGGAGGCGGCTCCATCCGCGTTCCCGCGCATTTCAGCGGCATCTGCGGGCTCAAGCCCACGCCGGGGCGCGTGCCCACCACGGGCCATTTTCCTGGTTCGGCCGGACCTTTTTCCTATCTCGGCGCGGTGGGCCCGATGGCTCGGACCGTCGCCGACGTGGCGCGTCTTTTCGAAGTGATGGCCGGCGCGGATATTGGCGATCCCGCCGCGGCTCCCGTGCCATTGCGCCGTCCGGACGCCGCCGAAATACGCAAGCTGCGCGTGGCCTATTTTGAGGATGATGGCGTGACTCCGGTCACACCGGAAACGGCCGCGGCTGTGCGCCGCGCAGCGGAAGCGTTGCAGAGCGAAGGATTTCAAGTGGAGCGCTGGCAGCCGGGCGGCCTCGAACGCATTTGGCGGCTGTGGTGGACGCTGTTTGGACGCACCGTGCAGATGGCCTTGCAACCCATGGTGGAAGGCCGCGAAGCGGAACTGAGCCCCATGTACACGGCGTTCCGCGCCATGGTTTCCGCCGAGCCGCCACTGACCGCCGAAATTCTGCTCAATACGCTGCTTGAACGCGACGCCATCCGTTGCGCATTTCTTTCCCGCATGGAAGATTTTCCGATTCTTTTATCGCCGGTGTGCGCAATACCCGCATTCCGCCATGGGGAACGCGAATGGCAATTGCCAGGCGGCCGCGTGGAATATTTGAAAGCCATGAGCTACTCGCAGTGGTTTAATTTATTGGGAAACCCCGCGGCGGTGATTCCCCTGGGGCGTTCTCCCGAGGGATTGCCGATTGGCGTGCAAATCGTCGGGCGTCCGTGGGAAGACGAAAAAGTTCTCGCCGTGGCCGCCAGATTGGAAGCCTCCTGCGGCGGATTTCAACCGCCGCCCGTGTAGCTTTCGATTTTTACCCGCCGGTATGGGCGCGCGCCACCAGCAGGATCGCCAGCAAATAGAATAGGAACATCAGGCCCAGATACGCCTTGGTCTTGGCGTTGGCGCCTTCGAATTCCTTCCAGGCGAAAATTCCCCACAGCGCGGCGACCATCGGCGCGGATTGCCCAATCGCGTAAGAAATGGCCACTCCGGTATGAACCGAAGCCACCAGGTCAAAGACAATTCCCACGGACCAGACGGCCCCGCCCAAAAGCCCCATGGCATGGCCGCTCGCAGGCCCCCGGAAATATCCGCCAAAACCCACCGGCTCGCCCACCAGCGGCTTCTTCATGAAATAAATATTCCAAATGAAGCAGGAAAGCAGCGCGCCGCCGCACAGGAACACGCAAACGCTATAAGGCCCCAGCGTGTTTCCGTGAGTCATGGCGCGAGTCGAAAACGGCGCCCACAGCCCCATCAGGATGCCGGAAACGACGCTGACGATGATTCCTTTTCGCGATACCGTGACTCCTTTTCCCATTTGTCCGTATGCTTTTCCGTCGAGAATCACGGCGACCACGGCGCACAACACACCCACGGCCAGCATCGGAAGTTTCCTTCCGGCTGCTGCGCGTAGCTCAGAATTACGCCCACCACCAGAGCGATGCCGATGGACACCGGAAACGCCGTGGCCATGCCCACCATGTCTATCCCGGCAATCAACAGCAGGTTCGCGAGGTTGAAGATCGCGCCGGCAAAAAGAGTCCACCAGATGTTGGCGGAATCGGCGGCATGAACGTTGTTCAGGAAACTCGAAGCGTCATGCCCGCTCGAACCCATGGTTAGCGCCAGAATCAGGGCGGTGAGAAAAATCCCCACGGCGTAATCCCAGTAAAAAAGCTCGAACCGGTAATTTTTTACGCCTTTGTAGGTGTTGGCCCACGATCCCCAGCAGATCGCGGCGGTAATCATCATCACCAAAGCGAGGCCGAACGTTTGCGGTGTGAACATGGTTCTCCTAAATTGAAATCAAACGATGAGCCATTCATCGCCGGAAAATCTTTCTCCGCCGAACTTCCTCAAATGGACGTCGTCCCCGGTGGCTGGCGGGTCTTGATGAATGCCAGCACATCCGCCAGCTTGGACATGGCCCGCGCGCCCACTTTGGTGCAGCACAGCGCCGCGCAGGCATTGGCGAACAATCCCACGCGAGGCATGTCCCATTCCTGCAAGAGCCCGTAGGAAAGGCCGCCCATGAAGGCATCGCCCGCGCCGGTCGTGTCCACCACCTCCACCTGGAATGCCGGAACCCGGACTTTCCCGGTGCGCGTGGCGATCAAGCAGCCATCCGCGCCCATGGTGATGGCCACGAGCTTGGGGCCCAGTGAAAGCATGCGATCCGCGATTTTTTCGTAATCGGATTCGCCGGTAAGTTCGCGAGCCGCGGCCTTGCAAGGTTTAATGACGTCCACAAGTCCGAGAGCGGCGGTCAGGTCCTCCTGCGTGCCCAGATTCGCAGCCGCGAAAAATCCCGGCGAAACGTCGAGGTCGAAAATCACGCGCACCCCGGCATCGCGCGCGATCTTCATGGCCTGCTTCACCGGCACGATGGGAAGTTGCGATGCTTCGGTGTGAAAATGGCGGGCATTCTTGATGTGCGGGGCGAAGCGGTTGTCCACCTGGTACACAGAAATTTTCCCGGTGATGTTGGGAAACATATATATGCAGCGCTCCCCGGCCGTGTCCACCGGAATCCAGGTCAGCGAAGAGCGTTCGCCTTTCACCACTTCCACGCCGCTCGCGTCCATGCCGTCTACGGCGAAAGCCTTTTGGATGATCTGGCCGTTTTCGTCGTCGCCAATCAGCCCCAGCCAGCCGGTGCTCACACCGAGACGCGCCACCTGGGTCAAATTGTTGGCGGTCACTCCGCCGGCATGAACTTCCATGCGCGTGGCATTGATTTTTTCTTCCGCGCCCAGCAGCCGCGGAACAATCGCAAAATAATCCACAGTGCAGCTGCCGATTCCCACCACATCCACTCGATTTTCAGACATAAATATCCAGGCTCTCTTTCCTGATTCCGTAGGGACGGCCTGCTATATCACAAATCGCGAGCAGCCGCCCTCATTGCAAAATTCTTTACCCTCGGCGCTTACTGGGCCGCTGCCTCGTTGGCATGGGCAGGCCGCGCCATCAAATCCTCGAACAGTTTATAGAATTTAGGCGTATCAAGCTCCACAGGGAGATGGACCAATTGCTCGCCGAGCCCCGGCTGGTCGCCCGGATTCCACACCAGCACGTTGCCGTATCCGGCGGCATGGGTGATGTCGATGTCCATGTACAGCTGCATTTCCTTGGTGATCACGCTGGGATCGAGCCAGGAAGCCGCGGCAAGTTCGTCCCACATATATTCCTCATCCGCGTATTTGGCAATGTATTGAGAAGCGGCGCTGGGAGATTTGGCGATTTCCGCGATCATGGCGCGGGTCATGCGCGTCTTGATGGAAATATCCACGGTGGTAATCGTAATTTTATGCCAAGGAGACGTCAGCACCATGTGCACGGCTTCGGGATCCCACCAGAAATTGAATTCGCGCCGCAGCGTGGTGGGCCCTTCGGTGCCAATGACGGCCGCAATCGATCCGCCCATCACCACCAGTTCTTGCGCCAGTTCCGGGACGTGCGGATCAATGGCGATGGCCAGGGCGATATTGGTCAGCGGGCCCGCGGCATATATCGTCACCTGGTGCGGATATTGATTCACCATGCGCACGATGAAATGCGCCGCATCTTCGTCGGCCGCTTTTGTGGTGGGATTTCCTTCCGGCAAATCCGGCACTACGAACGGGGCATGAAAATGTCCGCGAACTCCTTCGCCCATGTTCATCCCGGGTTTGTGACCGTTCCAGGCTCCCTGATAATTCACTTTCCCGTACAACTCCTCCCAGCGATCGATCATTTCGCTGCGATTGATCAGGGGGAAAACCGCGCCGGGATACACGCGCACGTCGGTATGTCCCGTCAATTCGAGCATGCGCAACGTGTGCGCCACTTCCTCATCGCGCCATTGATCTCCGCTGACGACGGTGATGCCCAGCACATCCACATCCGGCGATTGCAGAAACATCAGCATGGATTGCTGATCGGTGGTGGCCGGGCCGCGGGCGTCCTGATCCACAATCACTTTGCGCTTGGTTTGCGCGGCGGAGGGGAGAGCCAAAACGCAGAGTGCGGCGAACGTCAGGAAAATCTTGAATCGCATTGCATCCCCCTTGAGGCGTTCTGGATTTCCATTGGGCAAATGCCGTCGAGCACGAACCGCCGCTCGCGGCTCGATAATTCAGAGCAAGCAGGCCGCGCTGCTTATAATTCTCCGCAGCGCGCAAGTCAAGAGAAAAGCGGGACTTGCGCAATTTCCCGACACGACGAAGCGGGAAGTCGGGGCAAGCCCGAATGCTATAATCCGCACATGCTTTCGCGGATATTCGCGCATCGAAGAACGCCGAAAAACCGGGCCCATCCGAATGGCTCGCTGATTTTCAGCTATGTGTTTCGATGCGCATTCCTCTTCGTGCCGGGGTCACTTTTTTGCGCAGCTGTTTATGCGCAGCCGGCGTTGCGCCAGGCGAAGAGCCTCGAAGCGCGCGCCAGCACGGAATCCGCCGCAGGTGAGTGGCCGCTCGCGATTTCCGATCTTGAAAAAGCGGCGCAAATCGCGCCGCACGACGCGAGAGTTCGCGTGAGCCTTGGGGAAGCTTTTGCCGCGACACGCCAATTTGCCGCGGCCATCGCCAGTTTTCAGGACGCGCTGCGAATTTCGCCGCGCGACGCCCGCGCGGAACTGGACCTCGCGCAGGCCTATCGCCAAGTTCACAATTACGATGAGGCGCGGCGCATCCTTACGCTCATGCAAGCTGAGCACCCCAAAGATTCCGCTCCGCTCGCGGCTCTCGGAGGTCTCGACATTGAAGTCCAGAACTACGATGCGGCCATCGAGCATCTGAAAGCGGCATTGGTTCTCGACCCATCGAACACCGACACACGCAACGCGCTGGCCGTGGCGTATCGCGCCAAGGGAGATACGCCGCACTCGCTCGACGAAGTGGCGCGCATTCTAGCGCGCGATCCCAACAATGCTCTGGCTCATTTTACGCGCGCGCAGATTTACGCCGACGGCAATCAGGACGCTCCGGCCTTACGCGATGCGGAAAAGACGCTCGAACTCCAGCCGGAAAATCCGCGCGGCCGCGAATTGCTGGGCGAACTTCTTTTGCGCGCTCCCAAGGGTGCGACGCCCGATCAAATCTCCCATCAATGCGCGCGTGCCGTGACCGTGCTTGAGCCGCTGCTCCCCGCGCAGCAAAGCGATTCGAAAACCCTCTATTTGCTGGCGCGCGCCTATCGCTGCGCCGGGCGCGCCGCCGACGCCGAGAAGGCCATGGCCAATTTCGCCGCCGCTTCGCAAAACGACCGCGCCACCAAGGAAAATCAAACCCAGGCCAAACATCTGGTGGAGCAATCCGATGACCTGGCCATCAAGAACGATTTTCCCGGAGCGCTGGCTTTGCTCCAGCAGGCGATCGCAAAGGACCCGACCTACGGTCCGGCTTACTCCCAACTGGCAAAATTGTATTATTCCGCGGGCCAGATGGATAAGGCCAGCGAAGCGGTGGGGCAGGCTTTGGCGCGCGATGCCTACGAACCGGATTTTTTGTATGTGCAGGGAAAAATTCTGGAAAAGCAGGGGAAACTCGAGGAATCGCTGGGGGCCTTCACGCAGTCCACGCTGGTGGACCCCAAGGAATCCGACGCATTTTTCGAAATGGGCGCGATTTACGAGCGGCAGCATCAGCGCGCCAAAGCCATCGCCGCATACCGCAAGGCCCTGACGATTTCCCCCGGCGACGCCGATTATCGCCGCGCGCTCGACGCGCTCACAGCCGCCGCGCCATAAGCCGCGCGCTTGATTACGCAATGCCCGCGTTTTTCACGGTGCGAATTATTATTTGGCCGCGAAATGCGCGCCGGGCGTGGATGAAGTCAGCAGGTGAACGAACTCCTTGTAGAATTTTTCCTTGTCGAGATCGTCCTGCACTTCCACGATGCGCTCACCCAGATGCGGGCGCGTCTGCTCGGTCCATACCAGTGTATTGCCGTAGGAATCGCCGTGGTCGATGGAGACGTCCATATAAAGCTGGCGCGACTTGGTGATGATGCTGGGATCGAGCCAGGCGACGGCGGCAAGTTCATCCCAAAGATAATTTCCCTGCGCATAGCGCGCGGTATATTGCGCGGCGGGATCTTTTCCGGCTGCGATTTCAGAGATGAGCGTCTTGTCCATGCGCGTCTTCACGGAAATATCCACGGTGGTGACCACGATGCGCGGCCAATCGGCATGCAGCACGCGGCGGGTGGCTTCCGGATCCATCCACAGATTGAATTCGCGCGTGGGGGTCATGGTGAATTCCGGATCGTCCGTCTGTGGATTAATGCTGCCGCCCATCAGGATCAATTCCTTCGAAAGCGATGCGAAATCGGGATCGAGCGCGAGAGCCAGGGCCAGATTGGTGAGCGGGCCGCCTTCATAGATGGTCACCTCGTGCGGATACTTGCGAACCATGCGCACCAGAAAATGCGCCGCGTCTTCGTTGGCGGCTTTGGTGGTGGGAGCGCCTTCCGGCATGGGAGGAATTTCGTACGGCCCATGCACCGTGGGATGCCCGAAATTCCAAGCGCCCTGGTAAACCACCTTGCCATGCAGGGTTTCCCACCGCTCGATATATTCCTTGGAGTTCACCAGCGGGAATGCAGCGCCGGGAACCACGGGAATGTCCGTCCGGCCGATGATTTCAAGCAGCCGCAGGGTGTGCTGCACTTCTTCATCGCGCCATTCGTCTCCGGTGACCACGGTGATGCCCAAAACCTGCGTCTCCGGCGACTGCACGATGGCCAGAATCGCCTGCATGTCCGTGCCGCCGGGTCCGGCGCAATCCTGATCGATAATCACCATGCGTTTCGCCTGCGTGGCGGGAGCCGCCTGAGCATCCTGCGCTCGCGCCGGCATTGCCGCGCCGGATATTGCCAGTAGAATTGCCAAGAAAAGTCCGGGACAAATTGCTTTCATGGTCGGAAATCTCCCCTTGAGTTCGTGAAACCATTGCGTGTGCGCGCCCGCCCCTCAGTACATGATCGTGCGCGTCAGATGGTGCGGCCAGAACGTGGTGTGATAGTGGGTCCAGAGCCGCGCATCGACCTGCGGAATAATGATTTGCATGTCCGCGGGCCGCAGCTTATTGATTTCTTCGCGCAGCAACGCCGTGGCGTAAAGGCAATGCGCGCGGATTTCGATTTCCCGGGTCGAATCGCGCGCGATCATCTGGTAGGTGTCGATGGCATGCTCGAGGGCCGGGGAATAGCTGGTGATGCCCAGCAGGCGCAGCGCCACCGGCACGATGTAATCGGCAAAGGCGGTCATCTGTTCCGGGTCGTCGAGGCGGAATTTGCCGGATTTGTGCAGGTTGGCGTAGAGCATCCACACGCCGAGCTGCGCCAGCTTGTAAAATTTGATTTCGTGTCCTTCGAACTCGCTGACGTCGTTGAAGCGCGGAAATTCCGTTACCAGCTTGTCGATCAAACCCTTGCCGTGGTCGTAGAGCCGCGGCGAGCAAGCGCGCACGAAATTCGCATAGTGCCCGCCGTATTTTTCCACCAGCACGCCGCCCACCTGATGCAGCACTTCCAGCTTTTCATCGAGCATGGGCATTTCGATGTTGCCGGCAAAGATGGAATTCAATTCCGCGCGCGTGACCTTGGCCAGAAATTTTCCGTCGAGGATGGGAATGCCGTTGTCCATGGCCCGTTTCAGGCACGCGAATTCCGCGTCGGAATCGGAAAAATGCTGGCCCTCGAAATCCACCTGGAATTTGGTGTGGCTGGAAAAATCGGTGAAGGCCGTGTCGATGGAATCGGCCACCAGAATAAAATCCACGGCCACATCGGCGGGCTGCTCGCCAATGCCGAAGGGAAGCGTGAATTCCGGCATGGGCAGCTCTTCGTACGCCATCCAGCCCGCCACCTCCACGATTTTTTCCACGTGGGTGTGCACATCGCGCGAATGCTCGATCACCGGGCGAAGACTTTCGAGGACGGGACTGCCGATGGGTTTAGGCCAGCGCAATGTCGCCGAGGAAACGCCGGAATTTTCGCCGGCGGGATGAGAGTTAGAAATCGACGCACCGGAAGCGCGCCGGAGGGTTTCCCCTCCGGCGGCCGCCAGCATCATGGAACCACCCAGGCCCTGCAGAAAGCGCCGCCGCCCTCCGCCCCGCGATTCCATTAGAACTGGAACCGTATTCCGAATTGCGCGGCGAAGGCGCTGGCGCCAGGCGAAAGCTGGTCCAGCGTGCGGTACGTGTTCCCCAAACCGGTCGGATCGCCGGGCTTGGGCATCGCGGAAAGCGACGGGCAATTCAAGGAGACGCTGCCGGGATACAAAGTGCAGCCCGTGCCGAGATTGAAATATGGCACGAAAGCGCTGTTATCCGGATCCGAGTACAGGTTCGACGCATTGAACACGTTGAAAATGTCCGTGCTCAATCGAACCTGGTAGCGTTCGCCGAAGTTGAAGTCCTTGGCGATCCTCATGTCGAAGTTATAGAACGCGGGCTGGCGTCCGGGATACAGAGGCATGAGGAATGGTTTGCCGCTGCCAAGTTGCACCGAAGGACGGTCGTTGGTTCCGAATCCCTGGTTGGATTGGCCGTCGCCGTTCACATCAGTGGTGATGTAAGCGGGATAAGCCAGACCGCTGTGAAGGATGATATTGCCGCTCCAGGTGAAGCCCCAAGGCAGGTCTACGACGTATCCGGACTTGAATTGGTGGGTGATATCCATCCCGTTGATTCCGTAGTCCAGTCCGATGTTGTAGGGGTCCGTCGGCCCGAAAAATGTGTCCGTATCGCGCTCGCTCGAACCATCGGATTTATTTCTGGACCAGGTGTAATTGGCAAACAACTGGAAATGATTCGAGAAGTGTTTATTCGCACCCAGCACCAGTTCGTTGTAGTTGCCGTAGCCGAAGCTGGCCAAGGAGTTATTTGAGAACTGCGTGGGATCAAGCGGCGCTCCCGAGAGGATGGAGCGGCCGAACGGGTCCGTCCCGATCTTCACGACGTTGCGGTCCCAAATTGTGGTGCTGAAACCTCCGGTGCGCAGTCTGGTGGAGTGAACGTAGGCGTAGTTGGCGTTCACGGTCCACCCGCGGCCGAGGGCATGCTCCACGCCTACCGTCAGGTTGGAGACTCGCGGATTGCGGAAGCTCGGATCTACGTAGGTTGGTGAAGGGCAACCTTCGAGCGATGAGCAGAGCTGGTTCACGCCTTGCGGCAAGGACGATGGGTACAGGTAAGGGAATCCACCGGCCGTGAGGGGACCAGCGGGAGGATAGACTCCCGTATTATCCGGCGGCGCGCAGCCGAATTGCGGCGGGCAGAATAAAGTGGCGGTTCTTGAGCTGCCGATGGTGGGGAAGAAAATCGTCGGCGTTTGGGCGTAATAAAGTCCCCAGGCCGCGCGAAACACTGTGGGATGTTCCGTGCTGCCGATGTTCCAGGCAATACCGATGCGGGGTCCCCACTGCTTGAAGTCATTGGGAACACGCTGTGGCATGGGAGCCACTTTGGTCCCATTGCCTTCGCCAACGAGAACCGAGGTTCCCCAGATGGCCGATTGCGTCTGCGGATTCTGCGTTCCATCCCAGCGCAAGCCGTAGGTCAAGGTGATGCGCGGGGTGATCTGCCATTTATCCTGCCAGTACAGGCCGATTCCTGTCTGGTAAGCGGGAAAGAGTTCGCTGGCGTGGAAGACGTCCACGTTGTTCAATCCGAAGCCCTGGAAGAAGAAGCTCGAAGTGGGCGCCGTCGGCGGAGAGCTGACGCCCGCGCACGTGGTGGGATTCGGATCGAAATCGCACAGGCTGTTGAAGACGTATTCGCCCGCGCTCCATCCGGCAAAGATGTCCTTGCGGTCCACGAAGGAATCCACGTCGCCGCCGAATTTCATGTCATGCTTGCCGAAGGTGTAGGAGAAGGAGTCCTGCGCCTGGAGTTTCCCGTTGTCGTTGTTTCCGGGCAGATAGAAACGCTGTCCGAAATTGCCGGTTCCCACGATTTGAATTTCCGGCGCACCGGTCTGAATGGCGTGGCGTTTGCGGGTTTCTCCGTTGATGCTCACGCGTAAATCGTTGACCTTGCGGCCCAGCACGGTGGAAAGAGCAAAAACGCCGCTGATCCCCTGGTTCACGAAGTTTTCCGTGTTGCCGATGGCATCGGGCGTTTCGGACTGCCCCTGTCCGCCAGTGAATCCGTTGGTGTGATTCCGCGTTCCGATGCCGCGAATGCTGAAATGATTCGCGGGGCTGAATTGATAATCGTAGTGGCCGAGAATCGTGAAGAAATCCTGGTATTGATTGTGTGGCCCCTCAAAATCACTGAGGCCGTTGGTGAGTCCGTAGCAAGCCGAAAGCACCGGCTGCCCGATGGCGCTGGCGCAATTGGCGGGAAGGACTTCATTCGACCCGGCCACTGGAGGCAGGATCGTTGGCCCCAATCCCACCGAAGCCAAAGCCGCTTCGCACGAAGTGAAGTTCGCGCCCGGAGGGCAGAATTGCGTCTTCAAAGGACCGTTTTCCCGCTGAATATCGGTGGAAAGGAAAAGGAACTGGCGATCCTTGTGAATCGGAAAGCCAACGGATCCGCCGAATTGATTTTGACTCGAGATATTCGAGGGGTTGTGCAGCGCATCGTTCGCGGTCAGGCCGCCGCCGCGATAATACTCGTGCGCTTCGCCGTGCACTTCGTTGGTGCCGGATTTCGTCACCACGTTGAGCAAACCGCCGGTGGCGCGCCCGAATTCGGGAGCGAAGCCGTTGGTGACCACTTGAAATTCCTGCACGGCTTCGAGCGGCACGGTAAGGTTCTTGGTCTCCAGCGATCCGAAATTTTCGCCGAAGAAATTGTTGGTGGTATCCGCGCCGTCAATCACCAGGCCGCTATAGTCGCTCTGCTGGCCGCCCATGCGGATGCCGCCGCGCAATCCCGGGACGACCTGCACGGTGGGGGAAAGAGTGGCGAGGTCTCGATAATCACGTCCGGGAAATGGCAGGTTTTGCACGCTGGTGGAATTCAGCAGTTGTGTGATGCCGGCGGTGGAGGTGTCCATCACCGCGCCGGTGGATGCGGTGACGGTAACCGTCGCCGAAACCGTCTTCAACGGCAAGGACACGTCTTGCGTGACCGCGGTGCCGATGGTCACCACGATCCCTTTCACCGTGGTGATGGCGAAGCCGCTCGCTTCGGTCACCAACTGGTATTCGCCCGGGGGCACGGCCTCGAAATCGTAGCCGCCGTCCGCTTCGGTAGTGATTTCACGGCGGAAGCCGGTGGAAGGATTCGTCAGCGTAACTTTGGCGTTGGGAATGGCTGCCTGGGACGTATCCATCACCGTCCCGCGAACGGCTCCCTTTTCCAGGTTTTGGGCGCGAGCGCCGGAGGCCACAGCCAGCAAGCCCAACACCGCGAAAAACCAAAACATGCTTTTGCAGATTTTCATCATCGATTCCCCCATGCGTTTTTGAACTTGGATCCCGAACTCAATCATTCCAAATTTTTCAGTCGCTCACTTGCCTTGCAATCGCGAGATGAAGATGTGGATGAAGCGCTGCGCATCCACCCCCGTGCAAACTTCCACGTTCGGCTTAACTTTCAGGACGCCTTCGATAATGTAGCGATCCCCGTGCAGGACGTTGTTTTCCACTTCATTGCGGCGGTTGGCCACCGTTTCGCCGCGCGTGAATTCTCCCCGCGTCTCCACTTCCACGTGCATGGGTTCGGTGGTCACAATCGAAGGATCAATCGCCGCGCCCACCGCCAGCGGATCGTACATGGGCGAACCTGAATCTCCGAACTTCGCCGACAAATCCACCAGGAATTGCGTCACCTGCACCATGAAATCGTTTTCCGGCCCGGAAGTTTTCTTCAGCTCGTCCACATCCTGCTGAGTGAAAAGCGTCTTGTTGCCCACGTCCAGTCCCACCATGGTCAGCGGCCAGCCGGCCTGAAAAACAATTTGCGCCGCTTCCGGATCGTTGTAGATATTGGCTTCCGCCGCGGCGTTGACGTTGCCGCCGCTGATCGATCCTCCCATCAGCACCACGCCTTTCACCAGCGGCACGATCGACGGGTCTTTTTCCACAGCCAGGGCGATATTGGTGAGCGGGCCGATGGGGACCAGCGTGATCTCATGCGGCTGGGCGTGAATCATCTGGATGATCAGGTCCGGAGCCCAGCGCGCATCCACTTTGCATTTGCTGGGCGGCAATTCCACATTGGCCAGCCCATTCTTGCCGTGCCAGAATTCCGCGGTGATCAGCTTTTGAAACAGGGGATGCTGCGCGCCGCCCGCCACGGGAATGTCGCAGCGGTTCGCGAGCGAAACCATGCGCAGCGCGTTTTCCAGCCCTTGTTTCGCGGTCACATTCCCGGGAACCACGGTGATGGCCTGCACATCCAGTTCCGGCGAATTCAGCGCCAGCATCAACGCAATGGCGTCGTCCGTTCCGGGATCCGTATCGATGATTATTTTCTTGCGTTCAACGGGCGATGGAGCCGTAGGGCTCGCAGAGGAATTCACAGACGGTGCGGGCGTCGCCGCGCGGGCAGGGAGCGCCAACCCCATACAGAAAATGAATGCCAGCAAAGCCGCCGCTGCTACGGTTGCGGTGACTCCGAGGCTTGCGGAAGAATGCAATCTCCGATTCATCAATTCGCGGGCTCCAGCCTCTGTTTCGACGGCAAATTTTTGGTCGGATGCATCCAATGGCGACTTGGCAGATACCTTGTTGTTTTGTGGCGTGACGGGTTCAATTTCGGCTTCCACCCCTGGCGCCGAATGTCGCGGTAGGTTATCGCCACTTACAGAGAGAGTCAAGAACCAAACCGTCGCATGAAAATTTCCCCACCCATTCGTGGGAGCTCCATGTGCGTTCCAATTTTATCGTTGATGGCGGAATTTTCATTTGTTCGATATTCATTCGCAAAAGCGGGCATGTTGCGAGTAATTTCTTTCTGAATGAGCTTCGCCGGCCATCGATTTTTCTGCGGACACTTGCTGGAGCCTCTCAGTTAGGAACCTGCTAAAATCTGTTCCGCAATGAAACGCGTCTTGCAACATCGGGTCCGGTTCGTTGTGCTCGCGGTCGCCGTCATTTTGTTTGCAACCGCAGATCTCTCCGCCAGGTTTTTGAAGGCCGCCGCTGGATTCCAGGCGCAAGACGCCGCAATACCTCAAGTTCAATTGGAGCGCCGGGCGACCACCGAGAATCCTTATCACGTGGAATTTCGCGACGTGACGCGCGAAGCGGGAATCCACTTTCATCATGAGGGAGCCAAGTCCGCCGAAAAATTGTATCTCGAAACCATGGGGGCGGGAGTGGCGTGGCTCGATTACAACCAGGACGGCTACATGGATGCGTTTTTCGTGAACAGCGGCGATACGCCGTATTTTCATCCCGCCACGCCGCCGCAGCCCGCGCTTTACCGCAATAATGGCGACGGCACATTCACAGACGTCACCGCCGAAAGCAAAATCCATGCGGACGGAACATTTTTTTTCGGCGTGGCCGTCGGCGATTACGATAATGACGGTTATCCGGACATTTATATGACCGGCTACCGCCATTCCGTTCTGCTCCATAATAACGGCGACGGCACATTCACGGACGTTACCGCCAAGGCCGGCGTGGGAGACGACGGCGAGTGGGGCACCGCCGCGGGGTGGTTCGACTACGATCGCGATGGCAAACTCGATCTGCTGGTCACCAACTATGTGCAGTATGACGTGGATCATCCCGTCTCCTGCGGGACGGATCGTCCCGGTTACCGCGCCTATTGCCATCCCGACAGTTTTCACGGTTCGGCGGCGCGGCTCTATCACAATAATGGGGATGGAACTTTCACGGATGTAACCAAAAAAGCCGGGCTGCTGAACTCCGACGGAAAAAGCCTGGCCGTGGTCCTCGCCGACGTGAATAATGACGGCTGGCCGGACATTTTCATCGCCAACGACACGCAGCGAAATTTTCTATACCTCAATAACGGCGATGGGACATTTCGCGACGCCACATATTCATCGGGAGTGGGATTCAGCGAAGAAGGGCGGCCCGAGGCGGGCATGAGCGCGGATGCCGCCGACGTGATGAACAACGGCTTGCTTTATATTTTCGTGAGCCACCTGGATTATGAGTTGAATCGCCTCTATCGCAATAACGGCGACGGCACGTTTACCGACGACACCATCGCCAGCGGCCTGGGACAGACCAATATTCTCCAGAGCGCATTCGGCGCGCGTTTTTTTGATTTTGACAACGACGGCTGGCGCGACCTGCTGGTGGTCAACGGCCACATCCTCGACAATATTCCGCTCTACCATCCGGCGGTGCGCTACGCCGAAGAAAAAAAACTGTACCGCAACACGGGACAGGCGACATTTGAGGACGCCACACAAACGCAAGGAGCCGATTTTCGTTCGCCACGCGTGGGCCGCGGCCTGGCCGTCGGCGATTACGACAACGATGGCTGGCTGGATTTTCTGGTCAGCAACAACGGTCAGGATGCCCAGCTTTTCCACAATGAGGGAGCCAGCGATCCGGCGGCGCGCGGCAATCATTGGCTGGGCGTGAAGCTGGTGGGCACGAAAAGCAACCGCGACGGGAATGGCGCACACTTGAAATTAGTGGCGGGCGACCTAACCAGCTACGACCAGGCCAAGGGCGGCATGAGTTACATTTCCGCGCAGGACCCGCGCATTTATTTCGGGCTGGGGACGCACCAGCGCGTTGACTCCCTCGAAATCTGGTGGCCCAGCGGCATCAAGGAAACGCTCACCAACGTACCGGTGGACACCATTTTGACGATTGTAGAGGGGAAGGGAGCCTACGCCGGAAAGTTTCCGCCGCTTCATCCCCGGCGGTAATCGCATGTGGCGGGCGCACGGACGGATTGTGCGCAGTTGCGCCGGAGCCCGCCGCGCGAAATGCCGGAATCCCTCGCGCTACCTCGGTGGATTGCTGTCGATGTAGCGGCAGACGTCTTTTACGGCGTTCGAGAGCCGCATCGTGGATGTGCTGTAGACGGCTTGCCCGCCGCGCCGGAAAAGCGTGAATTTGTAATTGCCGGACCATCCCCAGGCTTGCAGCATGTAATCCGATTGCCGCGAATTGACCGTCAGCGAGACGTTGGGGCACTTCTCGCTGGTATATTTCAGAATGTCCGGAGGAGCCACAGTCGAGTGGGGAGCCAGAAACAGCCTGACCGATGGCCTGGGCTGCGCTTGCAGACCGCCCGCGCACATCAGCGAGAGAAATAAGATTGCAAAACCGCCTAGCAATGATTTTCTTATCATGGTTTTCTTCCTTCCTCTGCGCTCAAGCGTCCCGATTTACTTCACTTCTTAAGACGTATTCAGGCCTGCGATGGTTGCCATTCCCGCGGGCCGCGTCACCAATTATTTAACACCCGAGAGGAGGGAAAGTTGCGGGACGCGGGCCCCAGGGCCGTCCTATTCGAAGCGCAGCGCTTCGATCGGATCCAGTTGCGAGGCTTTTTGTGCGGGGTAATATCCAAAGAAGATTCCGATAAATATCGAAAAAGCCGCGGCGCTGGCGATGGCCATGGGCGAAACAATGGCCGGCCATTGCAGGATTTTAGACACGCCCGCGGATGCGAAAATTCCAAAAATCACGCCTGCCACTCCTCCCAGCAAGCTCACCGCCAGGGCCTCGGTCAAAAATTGCATCTGAACATCCGAGTCCGTAGCTCCCACGGCCATGCGCACGCCGATTTCGCGCGTCCGCTCCGTCACGCTCACCAGCATAATATTCATGATGCCGATCCCGCCCACCAGCAGAGAAACCGAGGCGATGCAGGCCAGCATGATGGTGAACGTCTCGCTGGCCTTTTCCTGCGCTTCAAGCGAATCAGCGGGATGGCGAATGCTAAAATCGTCGGGCTCTTCCGGGCGGAGTTTATGGCGTTGGCGCAGCAGCGCCGCGATTTCATTTTCCGCCGGGGCGATGGCCTCGGGTGAAACCGCCGAACAGAAAATATCGTCGAGCCAGTCGATGCCCCGCAGTTTTTTCATCGCCGTGGTGTATGGGATCATCACAAAATCATCCTGGTCCCAACCGCTCGGAGAAAGCCCTTTGGCTTGCAACGTGCCGATCACCAGGCATGGCAATCCCCCCACGCGAATCGATTTTCCCACCGGGTCTTCCCCGGGAAAGAGCACGGCGGCGACGGTGTGTCCCAGGATGCAGATGTCCGCGGCACGGTCCACGTCCGCATCCGTGAACAGTGATCCCTCGGCGAGGTTCCACCTGCGAATTTTGAAATAATCCGGGGAAATTCCACGAAAGCGCGTGTACCAGTTCTGATTGCCGTTCACCACTTGTACTCCGCCATCCGCATTCGGGGACAACGCGTCGATCAGCGGCACGTCGCGGCGGATGGCCATGGCGTCCGCCACGGTCAGGGATTTCGTGGCGCCGTTGCCGGTGCGCACGCCGTTCACATTGCGCCCCCCGGCCTCCACCCACACCAGGTTGGTGCCCAGCGCCACCAATTGTTGCTTCACCATCTGCGAGCCGCCCTGCCCGATGGCCACCGTGCAGATGACCGCGCCAATGCCGATGGTGATTCCCAGCATGGTCAACGCCGTCCGCATCTTATTGCGCCCCAGCGCCCGCAAAGCCATGCGAATCGTCGCCGCAAAATCCATTACGGGTGCACCCTCATAATTAGAATGTTCGCAACACCGCAGGAAAGCTTTGCCCGAGAAGATGTAACGCCGAACGGCATGCGGTTATTAAACCGGGGGCGCCTGTAATCTCCACGCAAACGGGAAGATTCGGTAACCTCAAAGTCAATCATGCTCCCATCCTCTATCAATCCGCAAAATTCCCGGCGGTCGCCAGAATTTCCTTCAGTTTTTGACGCGCCGCGTTCCCAAACGATATCAAGAAAATTAAATCAATGCACCGCTTCATATACCACAAGCCGCGACACCGGCATGCCGTCCTCTTCCTGTTCCGGAGCGTAGACGCGGTGCGTGGACGGGTCGATGGCCAGGCTGTGGACCGCATGAGCCACGGTCACATCCTCGAGTTTCCGAAAATGATCCGCGTCTTTTCGCACGAAGACGGAAATAGCCCCGCTATAGCAAGCCACGTAAACGCGCCCCAAACCGGCGTCATACGCCACCACATCCGCGCCCGGCGCCATCTTCAAATACTCGATGGGCGCAAAGGTATCCAGATTGAAAACTGTCAGCATGCTGTTTCCTTCGCAGGAGAGAAACGCGCGATGATTCGAGGGATCGAGCGCCATCCCGTGATTGCCCCGGCAACGTCCCACGGGGTAGCGGCCCGTCACGGTGTCGCTCGCCGGATCGATGACCGCGAATTCATTGGTGTCCTGCAGGTTGACGTACACTTTTTTTGCCACCGGATCGTATTGCGGCATCCCCGTCTCGCTCTGAAAGCGCAGCATCTTCACAACCACATCGCGTTGCACGTCCACCACCGCCACGGCCCGCGCGCGTTCATCGGAAACGTAGAGTTTTCCGAATGAGACGGCGTAGGCGCTGCCGTCCGGTTTCGATTCCGTGGGAATTTTCTTCAGGATCTGCATGTGGTTCAAATCCACCACGCCAATCGCAGCTTCGCCCCAATCCGAGGTATAAAGCTTCTCGAGATCCGGGACAAAAGTGACGCCTTCAACGCCCGGCACGTGTCCGATGGTGTCCAGGACTTTGTCGGTCGCCAGGTCCACCACGTAGACGTTGCCCGCGCCCAGATGAGCCACGAAAAGGCGGTGCGCGGCGGGATCGATGGTCAAATAATCGAAACGCTTGCCGGCCGGGCCGGGCAATTCGATGCTCGTGATTTTCTTGAGGGCTTTTGCGGCCAGCGGCGCGCCCGTAACCAGAACGAGCGCTGCGATCAGGACGGCGCGCTCGAATCGTTCCGAATTTCGTAGGCGATGATGGCCGGCAAATCTCAACATGCGGGAAATCCTTTCCTGGCCGCGATGTCAGCCTTTTGCGATTCCGGTGGCTACAATGTCCGGGCCGCGGAAATCGATCAGGATGCGCGGGAGCGGCCGTGGCGGAGGTCCCGCGAGCACGGAGCCGTCGGCCACGGAAAAAACGCCGCCGTGGCAGGGGCATTCGATATCGCGGTTCTCCGGGTGATAAAAAACGGGGCAGCCGTTGTGCGTGCAACTGCGGCTGTAGGCCGCGTAGGAATTTTCGCCGGTGCGGATCAGCAGACAAGGCGCATCCGGAGTGGGATATTGGAAAATCAAGGAGTCGTTCACCGCGATTTGCCCCGCCCGCGCAATCACTTTGGCGCCCTTTCCGCGCGAATGAAAATACTCGCGAAGCGCGAAAAGCCCGCCGATGGCCGCGGCGACCCCTGCCAGCGTCAGATATTTTGCAAAGCCTCGGCGGGAAACCTGCGGGGACTGGCCGGGTGCGGGTGAAGTTTCAGGAGTCATGGATGTGCCGGGCCGATGAAGCCGTTTCGGCGGATTCTCAATATACCACCACGCGCCAGCGGAAATTACTGTTGCGCGAGATGCCCCACCTGCATGCGCGTCTGCAGGACGCGCAAAATACTGTCGCGCGCAATCATTCCCACGATGTGCCCCTCGGAGATCACCGGCATTTGATTGACGTCCACGGTCTGCATGCGTTGCAGCACGCCCAGGACCGGTTCTTTCGCCGAAGCCCAGTGGACGCGGTCAATGGGCAGCATCACGGACTGGATTGAATTGATGTCCCATTCCTCGCGCGGCACGCTGCGCGCCGAGGATAGCGTGACGAATCCCACGGGGTTGCCCACACCGGTGACGATATGCGCGCGGCGTCCGGTGCGCATCACTTCGTGAACGTATTCGGAGATGGACATATCGCGGGTGACCGTGGGCACATCGCTGGACATGATATCTTCGGCGCGCACTCCGGTGAGCGTGGATCGCAGCGCCACCTGCGCGAAGCTTTCCTGGGACGCCGAGAGCAGAAACCATCCGATAAACGCCGTCCACAGCCCGCCCATCCAATTTCCACGCAGCGCCTCCCACACGCCGAAAAGAATCATGGTGTAAGCAAACACTTGCCCGCAACGCGAAGCGATGCGCGTGGCCCGCGTGAAATCCTTGGTGATGCCCCAGGCGACGCCGCGCAGGATGCGACCCCCATCCAACGGAAATCCCGGCACCAGATTGAACAGCGCCAGCATCACGTTGATCACCGCCAGCCACCGTGCCGCGGAAACCACCATTTCGCTGCCGTGGAAAAAGTAGGCCACCAGCCCAAAACATGCGGCCAGGAAAAGGCTGGAAATGGGTCCGGCGATGGCGATGTTGATTTCCTGCCGGGCATTGTCCGGGTCGCGATTGATCCGCGCCAGCCCGCCGAAAATGAAAAGGGTGATCGATTCCACGGGGATTTTATAGCGCAAGGCCACCACGCTGTGGCTCAGTTCGTGGAACACAATCGAGCCGAAGAAAAACGCACTGGTGACAATGCCCAGCACCCAGAATTGCGTCTGGCTCCATCCCGGATGCTGCGATTTGAATTGCGTGGCCAGGGTGTAGGTGATGAGCGCGAAAATGATCAGCCAGGTGGTGTGCAGGTAGATCGGAATGCCGAAGATCCGGCCGAGCTTCACTCCCGACTCTTCCGATGGCTGCGGCATGCGCATCTCCTAGCAACGATTCTAGCAGAGGCACGACGCGCGACGCACGCTTGTAGCGCCGCGTCCGGAATATCAACGCATTCCTCCGCGAATGCGCATCCCGGCTTTTCAACTAAAAATATCGCGTGCCGAAAAACACGGCGTGTGTCGCGCCCCACATAGTTGCTATCGGCAATATTCGCTAAGCCTCCTGTTTTCATTCCTCCATACCATGGCACACGCCCTGCAATGAATTTCACGTCCGCTAAGCGATTCGCGAATTCGCGCCGGGCAGGGAATCGCAAGCGCCCGGATTTTGCGGCGGAATTAGCGAGGCGCACATGGAAAACATCATTGGATTGGCGGGAGTGGCCAGCGCGATAGTCTTTTCGATTGTCCTGGCGCTGATGCTCGAATGGCTCGGGTTGCGCGGTTTGATGCTCCTGATGCCGTCGAGTGCGCGGCAGCCGGACGCGCGGCAAATCACGAAGTTGTGACGCCGGCAATACCCTTGCAGGCGGTTTCTTCCCGCTTTCCGGGGCGCTCGAATATGCCACCGCCGCGGCAAATTTCTTGCTCCCAGGATCGTGGAAAGAAGCCGCCCGCCGGCGCTTTTGAATGCGGAAATAGCCGGCGCATTCAGCAGGAGCGGTTGCACCACGCAGCAAATCGAGGCGATGCGCATCGCCGGGAGAGAAAAAATGCTATTCCTGAAATATGTGTTGCTCCTGATCACCTTCGGATTCTTGGCGGTGTCCGCCGGCACCGTGATTTATGACGTGTACCTGGCATTTGAACTTGGCCGTTTCCTGCGGCGGGGCAACCCTGCAGGCGAGGCAGCGACAGGAGCGGCGGGGAATGAGTTCACGCCGGAGATTGCCGAAACACTCGCATCCGGCGGCTCGATGGGCGGCGCGCCATCGCTTGCCAGAAACCGCACCACGGCGCTCCCGCCTCGGCCCCGCCGTTCCATTCGCTGGAAACTCGCCGCCAAGCTCGCACTGATTGCCGCAGCGTCGGCGCTGGCTGGGAACAGCATTATCGTCGTGCCGGACGGGCAAGCCGCCATACGCATCAGCCAGATTTCCGGAGTCCTTCCCGGCACCTTTTATTCCGGGACGCACTTCATTTTTCCGCTGACGCAGCGCGTGCAACTCTATGACATCCGCGACAAGGTCTTTCAAACCGACGCTGCCGCCGGCATTCATGAAAAAAAGGAAGTGCTGAGCGTCGAGGCGCGCGAAGGGCTGACCGTGGGCCTGGCCGTCACCGTGCGATACCGCATCGATCCGCGCCGCCTCGATTACATCCAGGCCAATCTGCCGCAGCCTATCGAGGATGAAATCGTCGGGCCGGTGGTCACCAGCGCGTTCCGTGAACTCGCGCCGAATTACGCCGTGCGCGACGTCTTCTCCACCAAACGCGAGGAATTTCGCGAACGCGCGGCGCAAATCATCACCGCGCGACTGAGTGGCGACGCCATCGACGTGAAGGAAGTGCTGCTGCGCAAAGTGGATTTGCCGGAGGAGTACGCCCAAGGCCTTCAGGGACTGCTGCTCAAGGAACAGCAGGATGACCAAACTTCCGTGGACGCCGACATCGAATTGAAGCGCGTAAAAATCGCCGAATCGCAAGCCGAGGCTTTGAAAATTCGCGAAGTGAAACGCGCCGAAGCCGACGCTCAATCCCGCGTGATCATGGCCAAGGCGGAATCGGATTCCATGCAATACACGCTGCCGCTCAAGCAGAAACAGATCGAGCAATCGCGCCTCGAGGCCGAAGCTCGCAAGGAAGCCACCATCCAGAATGCCGACGCCGAAGCGCAAGCCAAAGTCATCGACAGCAAAGCCGAACAGCAGCGCGAAGATTTGCTGGCGGATTCCGAGGCCAACCGCATTCGCGTGACCTCCAAAGCCCGCGCCGAGGAACTCGAATTGGAAGCTGCCGCGCTGAAATCCAATCCTCTGCTCGTGCAATATACCGTCGCGCAAAAACTTTCCGACAAAATTCAAATCATGCTGGTGCCCGCGGACGGGAAATTCTTCTTCACGAATGATGTCTTGCGCGGAGCGACGAGTGCGGCCCTGGACGCGGATCCCGCCGCGACGGCAGGAAGCGCCGCCACGGGAGGGAAGCGCTAAAAGTTTTCCGGCCGGGACTCATCGCGGCCTGTCCCGCAATGAGAGGGCATCCCGGCCGGAAAAAAAGTTTCGCGGGCGGCGGTCATTCTCGCGGTTTTTCAGGGTCGATTCGCGCCGCATGGAAATACAGCGCAGCCGGAGTGCGAAAAAGAAGCCAGGTGAAAGCCACAAGCAAGACGGAGTGGACCACCAGCTCGCGCGCCGGTCCATTGGCGCTCAGGGCGACATGGAAAGCCATCCAGGCAATGGCCAGCCAGCGCGCCCAATTGCGGCCGCTGAGCAGAAAAACTCCGCAGACAATCGCCAGAATCTCAACAGCTTCGATCCAGATGCCATCGTAGCGAAACATATTGCTCGCGTGGACATCCTGGAGGTGCGCAATAAATGCGACCGTGCCCACGGCGATATACAACCATGCGAGCAGCGTCACCGATATGGGGCGCGAATTCGTGGTCATGGGCGCATCTCCTCCAGTCCCGCGCGCGGTTCTGGTTTCACCGCCTCCGGCAGAGTATTCATCTTGGCCTGCAAGAGTCGCCGAATCGCCGGGGCGAAATCAAGTGAGAAGACGCGACGTCGTATTTCATCCCATGGCGCTGCGATTGCAGAATCTTGCCGCGGAGTGCTAAGTTGTCGCTGCGGGCTTCCGCGCATATCTGCAAGGCGAGGTGAACAGCCATGACCTGGGGCAAGCGTCGAGCGATTGTCATCGGCATCGTCATTTTAATTTTTGTGGCGCTGGTTTGGGCGGCATCGCGCCCGGACCGCCTGCCTTCGAAATCCGTGCTGGTCATCGACGCGAGCGGGACGATCGAAGAGCAGCGCGCCCCCAGCATCTTCGACGCGCTCAATGGGGAATCGCAACCCGTCCTGCACGAATATCTGGACGCCATTGACGCGGCCGCGAGCGATCCCCGCGTCACCGGCCTTGTGGTGCGCGTGGGGCCGCTTGCGACCGGCTGGGGCAAGCTCGAAGAACTTCACACGCATCTTTTGAATTTCCGGCACAGCGGCAAACCCAGCATCTGCTACCTGGGGTACGACGGCATCGGCAATCCCGAATATTATCTGGCCAGCGGCTGCAGCCAGGTGTGGCTGCTGCCTACCGCTCCCGTCAGTATTCACGGCATGATGGCCGAGGCGCTGTTTATGCGCGGTACGCTCGACAAATTGAAAATCGTGCCGGAGTTTTATCACATCGCGGAGTACAAGACTTTCAGCAACATGTATACGGAAAAGAAATTCACGCCGGCGCATAAGGAGGAAGTGGAAGGCCTGCTGCACGGAATTTACAATCAATACCTCGACGAAACTTCGCAGGCGCGCAACATGGACCGCGCCCAATTCGAGACTCTTCTCAATCAGGGGCCTCTGACCACCAGCGAAGCGGTGAAATGCGGCCTGGTGGACCGCGAGGCGTATTGGGATCAGGTGCAGAATTTCTTCAAGACGCGCGACGGCAAATGGAATCCGCTTCCGCTCGGCCGCTATCGCACGTTCCTCAAGGACGGCAGCGGAGAACAGATCGCCATCGTGCATGCCACGGGACTCATCGTTTCCGGTGAATCGGAAAACACTCCCGGCGGCGGTTTTGTGATGGGCGGAGATTCCGTGGCCGCGGACATTCGCCGGGCGCGCAACGACCAGGACATCAAGGCCATTGTCCTGCGCATCGATTCCGGCGGCGGTTCGGCGGTGGCCAGCGAAGTGATTCGCCGGGAAGTGCAGCTGGCGACAGAGCAAAAACCAGTGGTGGTTTCCATGTCCGATGTGGCTGCTTCCGGCGGATATTGGATCGCCATGGGCGCGAATAAAATCGTGGCCGACCCGGACACCATCACCGCTTCCATCGGCGTGCTCATCGGCAAATTCAATATTTCGGGACTGTATAATTTGCTGGGGTTGAGCACCGATTATGTGGCCACCAGCGACAACGCCACGCTATTTTCCGACCAACAGAATTTCACTCCCGCGCAACAAGCGGCCATCCAGAAATCGCTCGATGAAACGTATCAGAATTTCACCAGGGGCGTGGCCGCCGGCCGGCATATGTCCGTCGAAGCCGTGGATAAAATCGGCAAGGGTCGCGTGTGGACCGGAGCGCAGGCCAAGGATCTGGGCCTCGTCGACGAGCTTGGCGGAATCGATACGGCACTTGGCGTCGCCAAGCGACTCGCGCACATTCCCGCATCGGCTTCGGTGCGCATCGTGCGCTTTCCCCGGGAGAAGTCGTTTATCGAGATGCTCGTCGACCGCCAGAAGGATCAAATGTCCCAGGCGCAAACGCTGGACGAAATGGTGCGTCACCTGACGCGCGTGATGGACCCGATTCAGGCGCGGATTCCCTTTGAATTGCACATCCAGTGAGGAAGCGCGTTGCGGGCGGACTTCCCGGCTGAAACCTCGGGAAAGTTTCGCTATACTGGAATATCGAGGCGCGGTACCCAAGTGGTAAGGGAGAGGTCTGCAAAACCTTTATACGTGAGTTCGATTCTCACCCGCGCCTCCAAAATTTCCCAAAGACAATTTTGAATTATCCTCGCGTCCAGGCATTTAGCCTTGGTGACGAGGCGTGGCTTGCGCGCGCAACTCCGGCGCAACAAATCGCGTAAATTTGCTGCGCCGGGCTGCGCGTTTTTACTTGGCTTCAGGCGTTGGCTTTGCGCGCCTGCATCATTTGCAGGATCATCTGGCGCATGGCTTCGGTGGATCCTGGTGCAGCGCTTTTCACGCCAGGCATCGAGCCGCCGGACGTGCTCTTCGAGATTTGCGTACATATGCGGGCTCTTGAACATTTTGCGAAGTTCCCCGGCGACGGGCTTGAGACATTCCCAGACGAACCATTGTTCGCCGGTTTGCTCGAAGAAGAATTCCTCATCAATCAATCCGCGATTCACAATTCCCGCGGCCATTTCCCAATAGCTGACCACCATGCGCACCATTGCGTTTTCCCGCGACCCCGGTGGAGCGATGCGCGCTGCGTCCTCCATGGATTTCGGAGAGTAGTTGGCCATATACCATTCGCGGGCCTCGCGGAGACGCGCCTCGCGGCGCAGTTCGTAAAGATGCAGCGTGAGATTCACTTGCTCGAGCGTTACGTTTCCCATGTGTTCCTCCTGTGGATTCAAACCTGCTTCCGAATGGTTAGCTGGATGCCAGTGCTTCGGGTGCTTCGCCGTGGAAGAGGACGCGGTGCGTGCCGCGCAGCGGGATGCGCGCTTCCTCGAAACCCAGCTTGATGCGGCGCCGAAGTTCGCGCGCCACGTCATCCTTGCGATTGAGCGTAGTGCGCACCTGCAGCCGCAGCGCGGTGCCATCGAGCGACAGTGATTCGACGCCGAGCACTCGCGGCCCGTCGACGAGCGCCGCGGACCAATCCGCGTCGCTGCGGAAATCGCCGCAAATTTTCTCGAGCGTGGCCAGCGCGCGTCCCACCTGTTCATCGGAGGGCACGGTCACGTCCACGAAAGTCTGATTGTAGTCGCGGCTGAGGTTGGCCACTTGCCCCACCAGAGAATTGGGGATGGTGACCACGGCTCCGCTCGCGCTGCGCAGGACCGTTCTGCGCAGGGTGAGATACTCGACGCGGCCGGTTTCGCCGTTCAATTGAATCAAGTCCCCGATCACGAATTGATCCTCGAAAACGATGAAAAATCCGTTGATCAGGTCTTTTACCAGATTTTGCGCGCCGAATCCAAAAGCCAGGCTGGCGAGCCCCGCGGCCGCTTCCACCGGCGTGACGTTGAATCCGAATTCCGGCAGAGCGGTCAGAATCGCAGCAACTAAAATGATGGTCGCGCCGATGCTGTTCAGCAGTGCCGCCATGGTGCGCGTCTGCTGCTCACGCATGGCCCCCACTCGCGTCTGCCCTTTGGAGATTTGCACCAATCGCGCGGTGAAGGCCTTCAGGATGCGCACCAGGATCATTGCGATGAGGATGATGACCAGGATGCGCAGCCCGCGCGTCCAGGCAATTTCCGTCCAGCGTGCCAGGGATTCGGTCATAGAATTTGCGGAGTTGGATTATACCATTCGAATGCCGCCCCGCCGATAGGCGAACGGCGAGGACTGTATCCGCGCTTCGAATGCCTGGTGTGTGCATGATGCGAGCGATTGCAAGGGATGGGTGAGATTGTTTGCCCGCAACCGGATTTGCTCCTGTTGCAGGCGCGCGAGGCGCGGACGGGTCCCTCGATAGTTTTTGCTACTCCGCGGGAAGCAAGGTAAAATGAATTCGCGTCGCGAAACGCGGCATTTTTGCGCACTGTGTTGCGGGGCAAGACATGTGCGCGTTGCGGCAATTTGGGATCGCGCATGATTTGTCCGCGCTCGCGCGCGGATCGCACGTTTTGTACCGGCTTGATTTCACCGCACGGCACGCTGCGCGCCTGTAGCTCAGTTGGATAGAGCGCTGGTCTCCGGAACCAGAGGTCGGAGGTTCAACTCCTCTCAGGCGCGCCACTTCTCCTCAAATCTGACGTGACGAACTCGCTGCCAAAGCCCATCAGACCAGTAACCCTTTAGGACAGGTATTCTTTTAGAATCACGGCGTGAGCTCCGGTGCCGAAGGAAGATAATTCGTCTGTTACCTTTCAGGGTAGAACGGGGAGGCGCCCCATGACGAGACCATTGGCGTGCCTGGCGATTCTGGTGGTTTTGTGCGCTGGCGCACCCTTGCGCGGCGCGGCTCCGGATTCTGTGACCAAGCCGCTGCCGGCCATCCAATTGCTAAGCCTCGTGGCGGGCAGCGCCCTGCCGGAAAATGTGGTTCGCGAGATTGCCGCCGATGGTCTGGCGTTCCGCCCCGATGATTCCTACCGGGCACTTCTGAAAACAGCGGGGGCGGACGCAACGGTTCTGGCGGCCCTCGACTCCGCGCGCGTTGTGGTGGACCGGGCGCCGGAGGCTGAATCCGGCAACGAACTCCTGCAGCATATCGCCCGTGCAGCGAGCCTAATGAATGAAAAGCACTACAACGAGGCGGTCTCCGAATTGACCGTAGCGCTTACAGCCAGTTTCAAGAGTCCGGAGTGCGGATTCGTGATGGGGCAGGTGTTGCGGGAGGAAGAGCAGTGGGACGAAGCGGCACAAGTGTACGAAGAGGTGTTGCGCCAAGCGCCTGATTTTCCAGAGGCGCACGCGAAGCTGAGTTACATCCTGTATCGCGACGATGATCAAGAGGGAGCGCTTCGAGAAGCGAGGACCGCTCTGGCGCTGAGCGATAAAAATGCCGAAGCCCACAAGAACGCTGGTCTAGCCCTCGAAAGTATGCACAAATTTGACGCTGCAGTCGCCGAATATCAAGAAGCGCTGCGCCTGAAACCGGATTACCAGGCCGTGCATGAGGATATGGGCATTCTGTTCAGTGACCGGGGCGACTGGAAAAATGCAATCGCGGAATACCAGAAGGCCACGCGCCTCGATCCGACCGACGAAGACTCTTTCTACAATCTCGGTTATGCATTCGATCAAGATGGAAATTACGTATCAGCCATGAGCGCATACCGGGAGGTCAAGCGGCTCGATCCCCAGCGATTTGACGCGCGGCAAAGCCTGGGCGCGGACCTTATGAATCACGGGCAAACCGCCGACTCCGTGGCTGAATTTCGCGAACTAGTGAAATTGTATCCCGATAACCAGATGTGCGTTTACTCCCTAGCACTCGGGCTTTTTCGCATGTGGAACTTCGCCGAGGCCGAGCCAATGTTTCGCAAAGCCGCGGCGCTGGATCCCTCTGATCCCAGGCCCCACATCAACCTGGGAGCAATCTTGGAAACGGAGAAACAGGATGATGAGGCCCTGAAAGAATATCGCCTGGCACTCAAGTTGGATGATGGCTCCGCCAATGCTCACCTGGCGGTGGGAAGAATCCTGCTGAGCAAGAAAGAATACGCTCAAGCCATCGCGGAATTGAAGAGAGCATCTGACTTGATGCCTGCTGACGCCCAAATACACGATATCTATGGCGAGGTGCTCGAAGCGTCAGGGGACATTGATGGAGCTATAGGAGAGTACCGGCAAAGCGTCACGCTTGATCCCACGCAAATCCAGGTGCAAATCGTATTAGCCGCCGCGCTGGAGAAAAACGGAAAATGGGCAGAGGCTATCGAAACATATCGTCGGGCAGCCCTGGCTGATGCAAGCGTTGACATACGAGGCAAGACGGGGCGAATGGACGACCGCGATCCGCAGAAGGAATATGAGGAGGCCCGTAAGCGCCTGGACGCTCATCTCGCAGAGTTAAAAACTGCGGGAAAGCCGGCGGAAGCGGCGGATTTGATATCTCGAATCAAGGCCATGGAAGCAGCCCCCAACCTTTCTGAACAGGTAGACATGGCGATACGCGAGGGCATGTCGGCCGGGATGCAGATGAACATAAGCGAAGCCCAGCGTCACTTCAAGGAGGCCATCGATCTGGCAGGCAAGCTTCCGGCACGCGACCCGCGACTTTTGACGGCGCTTGATTATCTCGGCAAAAGTTATATGCGCCAAGACCCGACGGCTGCGCAGGCTACCTTCGAGCGCGAGTTGGAGGTTGCGCAAAACCAGTATGGCACACAGTCGCTGGCGGCTGCCGCAGCCCTTCAGTCCCTGGGGACGAACGCATTACATCAAAATGACTTCAGGTCCGCCGAGAAGTTTTACTTCCAGGCAGTCGACATCAACGAGAAAGAGTTCGGCGAAGGAAGTGATCGCGTGGCCGCGAGTCTTGTCACCGCCACGAACGTGTATATGGTGCAGAAACAGTACGCCAAGGCCGAACCTTATATGTTGAGAGCTGTGCATATAGATGAATCGTTGTACGGAGCTGACAATCTTGGAATGATCGTTCCACTCTCGTCGCTTTGCGGACTTTATGATCGCTGGGGTCAGGCGGGAAAGCTCGTGGCTTGCGAACAACAGATTCTCGTGGTGCTAGAAAAGCAATACGGCGCAAGCAGCACGGTGATCGTGCCCGCGCTTACCACAGAGGCCAAGGCTCTCCGCCAACTTGGGCGCGCGGACGAAGCTGATAAAGAAGAGCAACGTGTGGCGCACATTCGCGCGGCGACAATGACCTCCAACTGACGGCTGTGCGTTTGTGACGAATCAGGATGAATGTGGTCATCGAGTCTCGGACAGACTCTGGTTTACACGAGCGCCGAACTTATTGGGATTCAGCTCTCCTATGTTCTGGAACTTCATCATCGGACCGATCCTGGCTCTTTTGCCGAAGCCATGGCGCAAGGCGCTGCCGTTCGCGCGCAACGTGCGGTGGGGGCCGGCGGCCATAGTGAGTGGGCTGGCGGAATTGTTTGGCGCGGTTATGGGGCTGGGGTATTGGTACATGTATGCGATGTCGATGTGGGTGGATCGCAGCGTATCGGCGGCAATGCATGGGAGGATAGCGGGGGCGACGGTGCAGGGGATTGGCGGAGTCGCGCTGTCTGTTTGGGCCACTCACCCGCTAACACTGCTGCTAGGGTATGCATTTCTGGAAGGGGCAGTGCGATTTTGTGGCGCCGCATTCAGTGAGGATATTTTGGGGACCCTCCCTTTGTTCCTGGTCGACCGGATATTATTACACCCGTTTCGCCGGCGTAATCCGGCGAGTGCCGTGACGGGGGCGGGTCTGGTGAGCAATGCGCTGTCGCTGGTGGGCGCGGTAGGCGAGCGAGTACTAACGAGGCGAAGTGGCGAGGTGCAAGACGAATTGTGCTACCAGATCGAGCAAGGCGAAGAGGTGTTAGAGATTTGCGCTTCCCGCCGCAAGCAGGATTGGATTCCGCCACGTACGGTGCGTTATGAAAATGTGTACTACCGCCTGGAGAGTTCAACTATCAAGGCGGGTCCTAGGCCGTTCAGATATATGCTGAGGCGCCTATCCGCGGGCGTTCCAGGACGTACCGTACTGATCTATTCACCTGCTTCCGTGCTGAGTCGAGAGTGAATACCGGAAGTCCATTCAAGGGCACGATGAAGGCCACGCGCGCCACTTTCCCCACACAAGGACATTATTAATTTTGATGGACTCATCCGCCGCGGTGCATCCCAAAATCGCTGGCGCATAGTCCCGAAAGTGATATTATCTCGCCCGATACCCTGGGAACCGTCACTTCTTCGTGTCACTGCACGAAATTAGGAGGTGGCCGATGCGTTTTGCCGGGATGGTATTGGCAATTGTTTTAGCGACAGCCGCGCCGCTGCCGGCGCAGACTTCAACGGCCGGTCCCACCAGCGAGAAAGCCCAGAAGACCTATAAGCAAGGTCTTTATTTCGTCCAGCAGAAAATGCTTGATGCGGCTCTCGAAAGTTTCAAGAAAGCCGACAAACAGGATGGTGGGCATTGCGCCGCCTGCCAGGAAAAAATGATCAAGTATGCGCTGGAATTTCTGAACTGGAAAACCGCCGAATTCGCGGCGCAAGAAACTGTGGCGGATGCTCAGACCGCGAAAGATATTGCCGTGGCGCATTATGAATTCGGAGTCATTCTGACGGACGAGGGGCTGCAGAAAAACAAAATTGAAATATTTGCCCGCGCCCACGATGAATTCACCAAAGCACTGGCGGCGGCCCCGAATTTCCCGCAGGCCTTGTTTGACGACGGGCGCGCGCTGGCTCACATGAATCAGGATGACGCCGCGAAGGCGCGCTTCGAACAGTATTTGAAATTAGTTCCGGAGAATACTCCCCAGCACGGACGCGCCTTGCGCTATATCAGCGAACCGGAACTCGCCCGCGCCCGCATGGCGCCGCCTTTTGCCGTCACCACCATGGATGGCAAGAATGTTTCGCTCGACGAGCTGAAAGGAAACGTGATTTTGATCGACTTTTGGGCCACTTGGTGCGAGCCATGCCGCGAAGCGCTGCCCCACGTGCGGGAAATGGCCAAAAAATTCCAGGGGCAATCGCTGGTGGTTCTGAGTGTGAGTCTTGATGACGATGAGCAAGCGTGGAAGGATTTCGTCGCCAAAAACGATATGACCTGGTTGAATTATCGCGATGGTGGATTCGACGGGCCGGTGGCGCGGCTCTATGGCGTCAATGCCATTCCACACACTTTTACCATTGACGCGGACGGTGTGCTGCAGGATGAGCACATTGGCGATGCCGCACTCGAAGGACGGCTGAAAAAACTGGTGAAGCGCGCAGCCGAAGAGCAAACGGCCGAAAACTCGCAACAGGCGGCGCACCAGGCTCCGGCGCAGGCTTCGAGTCCCTCTGCGGCCCCATGAGGGTGCATGGTTCGTTTGACGCCCGCGCGGCTCTTATGCAAATTGTCGCCGCGAATTCAGGCGTGAGACAAAATTTCGAGCCGCAGGCCGCGAAGCGGAAAAAATAGAGCCGGCAAAGCACGCAATCTCCCCGCAATGTGCCGCACACCACAGCACATTTTCAGCAATTGTGTGGATCGGCCTGCTCGCCGGAATTCTCGATTTTTCCGACAACCTCCTTTTCAATCCGTTGCGTGGGAACACTCCGAAAATTAATGAATTCTAATGTCCTGGCTCACATCCTTTCGGATTTATTGGTAAATCCGAATCGTGGGGCGGGCACGGGAAAGATAATCGCAGGAATCGAGGCACATCGATGGAATAGAGATTGCCTGGAGAACGGAGCGGTGTACGCGCGAGGCGAACGTGTGATTCAGGAATGAAGAAACCTGCCGATTATAAACAGTGGCTTGTGAGAGGGGCGGGACGCAATTGAGCCGGGAAAAACATCAGAAGGGCGTGCAAGCGTACGTCGCGGGATGCGTGGAGGAAGCGCTGCGCCTGGTGGGCGAATCGCTGGCGGAGGGAGAAACCAGCGAGGCCTGGAACGATTGGGCGGTGATGCAAGGCGCGACAAAACATCCGCAGGAGGCGGAGGAGGGATACCGCCGTGCGCTCGACCTCGATACCGCTTTTCTACAGGCGCAATCGAATCTGGGACTTCTGTGCTGGGAACTGGGGCGGACCGGCGAAGCGCTCGAATGGCTCGAAGATTTCGCGGCCAAGAGCGGCGGGAAAGTGCCGCAACAGGTGGCAGCGGCACTCGCGGAATGCCGCGGCAAACAAAAGGGCCGGCCGAAAAATCCCGACCGCGAGACGATGCGGAATTATTTGCGTCAATTTGCGGTCACGGACGCGAACGATTTGAAATATTTCGACAGCCATTTGCCTCGTTTCCTGGCAACCCTCGATTTTCTGCCGCCGGCCGCAAGTCCGCGCATGCGCGCGCTCGAACTCGGAACCGCTTCGCACTATATGACCCCGGCCCTCAAACGCTGGAAGCGCTATGAAGAGGTGCGATGCGCGGACATCTGGGAAGGCGAAGGGCAATGCACGCGCCGCGTGGTTTCCAAGGATGGCCGCGAGGAGCACGTCTTCACCGTTGATAATTTCGATTTGCAATCGCCGCAGTGGCCCTATGACCAGGAGAGCTTTGATCTGGTGCTGCTGTGCGAAATCCTGGAACACTTGGTCTGCGATCCCATGAACGTCATGGCCGGGATCAACCGCGTGCTGAAAGTGGGAGGGCAGCTGCTGCTGACCGTTCCCAATATCGCCGCGGGCAAGGGTGTGGAATCCATCCTGCGCGGCGAATCGCCGTACATTTACGGAAAATATCAGCCCGGCGGGCGTCCTACGGACCGCCATAACCGCGAATACGCGCCGCAGGAAATCGTGCGATTGGCGGCCGCCGCGGGATTTCGCCTGGAGAAGCTGCGGACTTTCAACAGTTGGTGGCGGCATGGCAAGGAACTCGCGCTTCTTGCGGCCGCAGGATTTCCCGTGGCCTTTCGCGGCGACACCATTTTTTATTTGGGGCGGAAGGAGTGCGGTGTCCGCGAACGCTATCCCGAGGAATTTTACGAACTGACCGGAACGCAGGAACAGCGCCGGCAATCGAATGCGGCTTCACCGCAGCAGGAGGCCGCGACCGATCTGCCTCCGGAAGCAGGCCGACCGCGCGTGCTGGTGATCCACGAAATTTTGCCGGAATACGATCGCTCCGGCAGCGAACAGCGCCATTGGCAGGTCCTGCGCGCGTTGCGGGCGCGCGGTTGCGCGGTCACTTATGTCGCCCGCCATGCTGTGAGCAAAGACCGCTACCTCACCGCCCTGCGCGAAATGGGCATCACCGTTTACGCCCATGACAAAGAGCGCCTCGCTTACCAGGGAATTTCCGCCCCTCGGGACTGGGCGTTTGAAGAAGTGCTAAAAGAAGGCCGGTTCGACGCGGCTTTCCTGCTGCAATGGTTTTGGTCCGGGATTTCCGTGGCCGAGCAGTATCTGGACGATATTCGCCGCGTCTCCCCTTCGACTCGCATCGTTGCCGTCTGCGACGATCCTCATGGCCCGCGCGAGCTGGCGCTGGCGCGATTGACCGGCAAAGCCATTGATTGCGAACGCGCACATGATTACGACCAGCGCGAGCGCGAAATTTACGGTCGCGCCGATTTGCTGGTCACCGTTTCGCATGTCAACCGCCGCAACCTGCATGAAATGGGGCCGGAATGGGACATCGAAATTTTGCCGAATGAAGCCGAATCGATGATCGAGCCCGGCATGCGGCGCGATTTTGCCGCCCGCAAGGATATTCTGTTCCTCGGTGACTTCAGCAATTTTGCGAACCGCGACGGCTTGCAATGGTTTTTAGACGAGGTTTGGCCGCGCGTCCAAGCCCGCCTGCCGGGAGTGCATTTGCATCTGGCCGGGAGCAATTTGCCGCAGGGATTTGCTTCCGGCGTCGAAGGAGTGAATTGCCTGGGCTTCGTTCCCAGCCTCAAGGAAACATTCGACGCGCACCGCGTGTTCATTTCTCCCGCGCGATATGGAATCAGCACGCGCACGAAAAATCTGAACGCGCTGGGGCAGGCGATACCGCTGGTGACCACGACGGTGGGCGCCGAAGGACTATTCCTCACCAACGAAAAGAACGCGCTGCTGGCCGATTCGCCGGACGATTTCGCAGAAGCCGTCTGCCGCGCCTATACCGACGCGCGGCTCTGGAAAACGTTGTCCGACGAGGGCCCGGCGCATCTTCGCGAAACTTTCTCGCTCGCGCGGCTGGGAAACGCGCTGGGCGCGATTCTCGATCGCGCACTCGCCGTGATTCCCCGGCAATACGAACCGGATCACCTGTGGTCCGTGCGGCGCATCGAGCGGCGATTCCCTCAATTGCTCGCACCCGCATCGCACGAAAACATGCTGCTGGTGCGCACGCTCTGCTATTTGCGTTCAGCTCTCGAATTTCTCGATTGCGGCGAACACAGCCAGGCGCTCGAACAGTTGCGCCATCCTTTCAGTTTCATCTACGGTGAGGTGCCCCGCAATGTCATCTTCGCCCGGCTGTTTCTGGCACTCGATCGCTGTTACGCGGAATTGCACGACACCGAATCGAGCCTGCGTTCCCGCGCCGAGGCCAGACTTTGCTTGCTTCCGCCGGTGGCCATTTCCCCGGTCAGGGAACCAGTCCGCGCTCCGGCGATTCTTCGAAAAGGACGCCCTCGATTTTCCGTCACGATACCCACATTCAACCGGCGCGCCACGCTCGAAAGGTGCCTTGCGGCCTTCGCCCAGCAAACGATTTCAGACAAAGAATTCGAAGTCGTGGTGGTGGACGACGGCTCAAGCGACGGAACTGAGGAATTTTGCAGGGGCTTTCAGCCGCCCTTTTCGTTCCAATATTTGCGGCAGGCAAATGCCGGAGCCGGAGCGGCGCGGCGGAAAACCATCCAGCACGCGCGCGGCGAGTTCGTCCTGTTGTGCAACGACGACACCATCGCCAGCCCCGAACTCCTCGCCGAACACGAGCGCGCTCATCAGCGCCACGCGCGCGAAAAAATCGCCGTGCTGGGGGATTTTCGGTATCCGCCGGAAGCCGTGGATCGCGCGCTAACCTGCTATTTGAGCTGGCACCCCTTCTTGTTTCCGCAAGTTTCGCTGCAGCCCGGCTTGCACGCCAAAAACGCCTATTTCGTGGGCTGCAATTTGAGCCTCCGCCGCGACGCCATCCTGGCGGCCGGTTCCTTCGATCCGCAATTTCGCGTGGCTGAGGATACCGAACTCGGCGTGCGCCTGCGGCGCGACGGTTTCCGCGTGCTGTACGTTCCGGAAGCGCAAGCCACGCATTTGCACCTGGCGTTTCCCATAGCCAGCCTGATTCGCCGCGCGGAAATTTACGGCCGCACGCAGTGGCTGCTGCTGCGCAAGCATCCGCAATTGCTGGGCGATGGCACGGGCCCCTTCGGGAGCCTCGACGAAGCCGCCCGGCAAAAAATGATTGCCTATGTCGAGCGGCATAAACCGGAAGTGCAGGCCGCGGTGAATTCGCTCGAAAAGTTCGAAGCCCTGGATTTTCTGCCGTTTTTCACCAAAAGCTCGGGGGAGCGCACGGCGGGCGAGGAAGTGATGGAATTGTTCGATCAGGCGGTGCCGGTTATTTTCTGGTTTCATCTGTTCGGAAATTTTCTGCAAGCCTGGGAAGAGCAAGGTGCGGGCGTGGCGCTGGCGGGAAGTTCTTCAACTCCGCACGCGAGAGATGCGAGGCTGTAATGGCGTTGCGCGGAGTCGCCTGCGTGGTTTTGTGCGGCGGTTTGGGAAAGCGTCTGCGTCCGGCGGTGGGAGATTTGCCGAAATGTCTGGCGCCGGTTGGCGGGCGTCCGTTCCTCGAGTATCTGCTTCTGCAATTGCACGAAGCGGGCGTGCGCCGGGTCACGCTTTGCACCGGGCATGGAAGCCGTCAAGTGGCGGCCTGCGTGGCGAGCGGCAGCCGCTGGGGAATGAGCGTGGGATATTCGCAGGAAAAAGAGCCTCTGGGCACCGCCGGAGCGCTGAAAAACGCGGAGGGCGCGGTGAATTCCAGTCCTTTTCTGGTGCTCAATGGCGATTCCATCCTGAAGGCAAATCTCGAGCAGTTGCTGCAGTTTCATGTCGCCCGCGGGGCGCTGGCGACGCTGGGATTGGCGCGCGTGCGGGATGAAGTCCGCTTCGGCAGCGTGCAGACCGATGGAGTGGGGAAAATTTTAAATTTTTCAGAGAAACGCGAGGTGTCGAAAGCCGCGCGACCGCAAAACCGGGCCGGCACCGTTTCCGCGCCGCATCTGCCGCTGGGTGGAAACACGAACTCGCCGGTCGAAGTTTTGTCCGAAGCGTTGGTGAACGGGGGAGTGTACGTGATGGACCGCGAAATTTTTTCGGAAATCCCTCCCGCGCCTCCTGCGGTTTCTCTTGAAACGCAAATTTTTCCGCGTCTGGCGGGGCGCAGAATTTTCGGCCTTGCGCAGGAGGGCTATTTCGTGGACATCGGAATTCCCGAGGATTACAAGCGCGCGCAGCGCGAGCTGCCCGGGCGGTTCGCCTCATGCTGATTCGCGCCAAAGCGCCGCTTCGCCTGAGTTTCGCGGGAGGCGGCACCGATGTGCGTCCCTTCGTGGACGAAGAAGGCGGGTGCGTGCTCAATGCCACCATCACGCGCCACGCCTGGGGAACTCTTTCCAGCCGCGAGGATGGGCAAATAGAAATCGAATCTGCCGATTTTGGCTCGCGCCTGCAACTCGACATCTCCTCCGACCTGGTCTATGACGGGAAAATGGATCTTGCCAAGGCCGCCATCCAGAATCTCGGCGGGCGCGATTCCCGTGGATTCAATCTTTATTTGCAGACCGACGCGCCGCCGGGCTCCGGGCTCGGATCGTCCTCGAGCTTGATGGTTTGCCTGGTGGGGCTGCTGCGCGATTTCAAAGGTCTCGCGCTTTCCGATTACCAAACCGCGGAACTGGCCTGCCGCATGGAGCGCGAGCAATTGGGAATTCCCGGCGGCATGCAGGATCAATACGCGGCGGCCTTCGGCGGATTCAATTTCATCGAATTCTGGAAGGATCGCGTGATCGTGAATCCGCTGCGCATCAGCCAGGATTGCATCAACGAACTCGAGCACAACCTGCTGCTGTGTTACACGGGGAATGCCCGCGTATCGAGCGGGATCATTCAGGACCAGGTGGGGCGATACGAAAGTCAGGACGCCGAAGCCTTGAGCGGGCTGCACATGCAGAAAGAACTGGCGTTTGAAATGAAAAACGCGTTGCTCGAACGGCGGCTGAACGACTTCGGAGATTTGCTGGACGAGGCCTGGCATTACAAGAAAAGAATGTCGTCCAAAATCAGCTCGCCGCATATAGACGCCATGTATGAAGAGGCGCGCCGCCAGGGAGCCATGGGCGGAAAAATCACGGGTGCGGGCGGCGGCGGCTACATGCTTTTTTATTGCCAATACGAAAAGAAGATGCGTGTGGCGGACGCTCTGCGGCGCATGGGCGGAACTCCCACGGAGTTCGGTTTCGACGCGCATGGTTTGCAAACCTGGCGCGTGAGGGAAGAGGAGCAGGGACCGCAGCGCAGGGAACGCCCGCGCGTCCCGGGGGCCTGGAGGACCGTTGCCACGAAATAAGGACCTCGCGGAATTGGTGCGCGCGCGAATCGAGGAAAGCATCTCGGTCAAGCAACTCTTGCTGCAGGATGCGCGCCTGCGGGAAACAATTGCGGAAGCCGGTTTGCGGCTGACCCACGCCCTTCGCCACGGGCACAAAGTATTTTTTTTCGGCAACGGCGGCAGCGCCGCGGACGCCCAGCATCTGGCCGCCGAACTCGTGGGGCGATTTGAGGCCGACCGTCGGGCGCTCCCGGCCATGGCCCTGACCGTAAATACCTCGTGCCTGACGGCCATTGGAAACGATTATTCCTTCGACGAAATTTTTTCGAGGCAGCTCGAAGCCTTCGGCGCGCCGGGAGACGTGGCCTTGGGAATCTCCACCAGCGGAAATTCGCGCAACGTGCTGCACGCCATCGCCACCGCCACCGCCCACGGGATGATCACCATAGCTTTGACCGGCGAATCCGGCGGGAAATTGAAGCCACTCGTGCGACATTGCATTTGCGCCCCTTCGGCGCACACCGCGCGCATCCAGGAAATGCACATCCTCGCCGGGCACATCCTGTGTGAAATCGTGGAACAGGAACTTTTTCGCAGTCCGGCGGCACGCCGCGCGGAGTTGATACACGCGCACTAAAGCGCGCCTCGGAAACGAATTTCAGGAGGGCAGACATGCATGGGGAACAAAACAAAAAAAGAGTGGCACTGCTCGATCGCGACGGGGTGATCAACCGCCGCGTCACGGGAGGGTACGTCACTTCGTGGAATCAATTCGAATTCCTTCCTGGCGCGCTCGAAGGCCTGCGTCTGCTCACTGAAAATGGCTACACCATTCTGGTGCTTTCGAATCAAGCCGCGGTGGGCGAAGGATTGCTTTCGGAAGATACGCTCGCGCGGATGACTCAAAAATTTGTGGCCCAAGCTGCGGAACGCGGCGGGCGCATTAGCGGCGTCTACTATTGCACGCACGCCAAAAGCGCCCAGTGCAATTGCCGCAAGCCTCGCGCCGGACTTTTCTTGCGCGCGCAGAGAGAACATGGCTTCGCCTTCGACGACTCGTTTTTCATCGGCGACTCGCTGACCGATGAGCGCGCGGCGGAAGCGGCCGGCTGCCCATTCGTTCGCGTCGCCAGCCCGGAATCACCCGGAGCGGATTGGCCTCGACAAACCGGACACGCTGCTGCGCCGGGATTGCTCGAAGCCGTCAAATTCGTTTTGGCCTTCACCCGGGAGGAAACCGCAAAAGTGGAAGTTTCGTAGCCACGCCGGGCCGCGGTTCTCGTGCGCGCTTGGATTTTATGGCACAGTAGTGGGCAATGGCCGGACCAGAGGATCGCAACGCCGCGGGACGCATCGCATTTACCTACCCCGATTTCACGCGTTATCAACTCGCTCGCTTCGCAAACGTTTGCGGCCTGGAAATGCTTTCCGTGGCGGTGGGCTGGCAGGTGTATGAAATCACCCGCCGTCCTTTCGACCTTGGGCTCGTGGGGCTCGCGCAATTTTTCCCTGTCATTCTATTGTTTCTGGTTTCCGGGCACGTAGCGGACCGGCTGGACCGCAGGCGTTTGCTGGTTGCATGCTATGGAGGGTTCACGGTCTGTTCGACGCTGCTATTGATGATTACCCTCCGCGGCGGCCGGTCGGTTTTCCTCATTTATATCGTGATGTTCCTGATCGGCGTGGTGCGTTCCTTCAGCGGTCCTACGGGGCGGGCATTGCTACCGCAACTCGTGCCGGAGGATCATTTTCCCAACGCCGTGGCCTGGGGTTCGACGTCATTCCAAGTCGCAACGATTCTGGGCCCTGCGTTGGGAGGCCTGGTCTACGCGGCGTTTCACGGGCCTGCCGCCGTCTATGCCACCTCCGCCACCGCTTCCGTCGTGGCCATGGTGTTTGCAGCGAGAATCCGCTCGCGCACCAAGGCGCGGCCGAAGGAGACGACAAGTCTGCGCAGCGTTCTGGCCGGTTTGCGCTACATTTGGCGCGAAAAAGTGATTCTGGGTTCCATATCGCTCGACTTGTTCGCGGTTTTGTTGGGCGGCGCGGTGGCGCTGCTGCCGGTTTACGCCCGCGAAATACTGAAAACCGGGCCGTGGGGATTGGGAATCCTGCGCAGCGCTCCGGGAGTGGGCGCCGCGGCCATGGCCATTCTCCTGGCGCATCGCCCGCTGCGAGGGCGCGTGGGCGAGACGATGCTTTGGTGCGTGGCGGGTTTCGGAATCTTTACCATCATTTTCGGGATATCTCACAATTTCATTCTCTCGTTTGTCGCCCTGATGTGCGCCGGGGCGGTGGACATGGTCAGCGTGATTATTCGCGGCGTGCTGGTGCAGATTGCCACACCGGATGAAATGCGCGGGCGCGTGAACGCCGTGGACATGATCTTTATCGGCGCTTCCAATGAATTCGGCGAATTCGAGTCCGGATTCACGGCGCAGTGGCTCGGAACGGTTCCGGCGGTGGTGCTGGGAGGAATCGGGGCGCTGGTGGTGACCGCCATTTGGGCCTGGAAATTCCCGGAGCTGCGCAAAGCGGACCAGTTCAGCTCGATGGTGTATCGCGATGAAGGAGACGTCCGCGCCGTGCTTTGATTCGCCCGGTGACCCGCGCTAGCTGGCGAAAAGATATTGCGAGAGGATGCGTTTCATCTCGTGATAACCCGCGTGCGTTCCTCGGCGTCCGTTTGCTCGTAAGCGTAGGCGAAAAGCCGCTCGCCGGTTTCTATGGCGATGCGTAGCCGCAGATCCAATCCTGAAAGATCCTTCATTCCCAGCGTCTCGATCATGAATCGCTTCACCAAGCCGGCGCCTTGCGCGTTGGGATCGGTTTCGCGGCGGCGAGTGGCGGCGCTGATGTGCGGTCCGAAGGCGATAGTTCGGAAATCGGGGCGCGAATCGAGGAAGGAAACGAACGCGTCAATCACCGCGCCGAGGAATGCCGGCCCGTCCTGAAAATTGATTTCCGACAAGCGGCCCTCGAACGCCGCGCGGAATTCCTCGACGTGATGCACGGCGATGGCGTCAATGATCGATTGCTTGTCCGGGAAAAAACGATAGAGCGCGCCGACGGAAATTCCCGCTTCGCGGGCAATGCGCGAAGTGGTGATTTCTTCGATCGAAAGATCGGCAAGCAGCCGGGAAGCCGCCTGAAAAATCTGCTGCACCGTGTCCAGGCTGCGCTCCTGTTGAGGCGTGCGGCGATGTGCCGAAGGAGCGTGCGACGGCTTTGCCGAAGTGAATTTTTGCGCGAGCGCCATGGTTTAGCTATTCCGTAAGTGCATTTATATCTGCATTTTGCATCTAAGTCAGGTCGAGTGTTAACTAAAACGCGAAAGCGACTTCGCTTTCGAGATTGATTATATTATACTTTGCGGGTCGCGCGAAAGGGTTGTCTGAAAGCAGTCATTTCGCGAATTGCAACAGAACAGGTATCCAAGCTCAGGAGGCCGCAAACGTGGGCGTTCCAGTCTCGCAAATGTGGACGGTGGCAACGTACGTCCTGAAGCAAAAACTGAAGGGGCGCAAACGCTATCCTCTGGTGCTGATGCTCGAGCCGCTGTTCCGCTGCAACCTGGCGTGCGCGGGCTGCGGCAAAATTCAGTATCCGGCGCACATTTTGAAAACGGATTTGAGCCCGGAGGATTGCTTCCGCGCGGTGGAGGAATGCGGGACTCCCATGGTTTCGATTCCCGGGGGCGAGCCGTTGATGCACCCGCAGATCGACAAAATTGTGGAAGGGCTCGTCGCGCGCAAGAAATACATTTATTTGTGCACCAACGCGCTGCTGCTGAAAGAAAAGCTGGATCTATTCAAGCCCAGCAAGTACCTTACGTTTTCCGTTCACGTGGACGGCCAGCGCGAACACCACGATTTTTCGGTGTGCCGCGAAGGCGGATTTGACGAAGCCATCGAAGGCGTGAAGGAAGCGCTGCAGCGCGGATTTCGCGTGACCACCAACACCACGCTTTTTGACGGCGCCGATCCCGGCAGCGTCCGCGCCTTCTTCGATGAAATGATGGATTTGGGAGTCGAAGGCATGATGCTTTCACCCGGATACTCCTACGACAAGGCTCCGGACCAGCAGCATTTCCTGGGGCGCGCGCGGACGCGAAGGCTCTTTCGCGCGATTTTGTCGAACCGCAAGGCAAGCTGGCGTTTCAACCAGTCGCCGCTCTTTTTGGAATTTCTGATGGGCAAGCGCAATTACGCTTGCACCCCGTGGGGCATGCCCACGTACAACGTTTTTGGCTGGCAAAAGCCATGCTATCTGCTGCAGGACGGTTACACCGACACCTTCGCCGAACTGCTGGAAGCCACGGAATGGCAGAACTATGGCACCGAATCCGGAAATCCCAAATGCGCGAATTGCATGGTGCACAGCGGCTATGAGGCTTCAGCCGTGAATCATACTTTCAGTTCCCTGGGCGGATTGCTGCAAACGGCGCGAGCTATTTTCTTCAGCAAGTATGACGACGATGCGGCGCGCGAGATGTTGAATGAGCCGGTGCGCCCCGTGCATTCCTATAATCCGCTGGTGGAAATTCAGCCGGCCTCGCAACCGATGGAGGAAACGCGCGCATGAGCGACACCAACGCAGCGAGCCATCCTCAGCAAGGTGTCGGCGCGGTCCCTTCCGTCAATCCCGATACGCTGGAAATTGCCGCCGGCACGGCAAAAGAAAAAATAGAAGGGTGGGTGCCGGAAATAGCCGCGCCCGAAGACCTGCGCGCGGCTCTTGAAAAGGCGTTTGATTACCGCGGCGACGTGACCATCACCCGCAAGGACGGTTCGAAAATCGAAGGCTACATTTTTGACCGCCGCAACGGCTCGAGGCTCGAGGATTCCGTGGTGCGCCTGCTGCCCAAGGATTCCACCGCAAAAATCGCCGTCTCCTACGCGGATATTTCGGCGCTGGCGTTTACCGGTCGCGATACCGCTGCGGGCAAGAGCTGGGAAGCCTGGGTCAGAAAATATTGGGAGAAGAAATCAGCCGGCGAGCAGGGAATCGGACTGCAGCCGGAATCGATCGATTAACGCGTCCCCCCAACATTCTTCGCGGATGCATTACTGCGCCGCGCTTGTTGGCGTTTCCGTCGAGCTAAATTCCCCGCCGCTTCGCGCGACCATCCGCGCAGTGCGTCCCACCGACGCTCCCTAATGGTTTTTCTTCACGGCGAAGTGTTCTGCGGCGATTCCATCTTCGGATAAATTGTGGCCAGCAGGAAGACCGCTCCCAGCGTTCCGATTAGTATCGCAAGCGCGTCATGCAGACCGCCGAACCTCGCGGAAATATAGCCCACGATCCAGGGCAGAGTCGCCGCGCCGAATTCGGCGATGGCCAGCATGACCCCGGTCACGCGCCGCGCTTCCACGCCGTAATAGGTGACCATCCAGGCCACCAGAATCGGAAAAATCGCAGCGCATCCGAGTCCTGCCAAGAATGCCCCAGCAAACGCCGAGTGCAGTGTCGTGGCGCGCAAGAGAAAAACGACGGCGGCGATTCCCAACGCGGCCCCGCATTGCACCACGCGGCGTTCCGCAAATCGCCGCAAGATAAAAGGCGCGGAGGCCCGGCCGGTCATCATCCCCGCCCAGAAAAAAGACGGCGCAATAATCCAGGCCGGATCGGCGGCATTGATCAATCGCCGTGAATATGTGGCGATCCACCCGCTGAAGCACGTTTCCGTGCCAACATAGAGGAAGAAGGCCGCGGCTAGGATCAGTGCGACGCGATCCACGGGAATGGTTTTGCCGAGTGATGGGCGCGACGCAGCTCCATGGGAGGGATGGAGATTGTCGACCCGGATTCCCGCAAACGCCATCCCCACCAGGCCGGATATAAGCCCCAGTCCCAGCAGAAAATTCAGGAGCGACTGCGGCGCGTGAAACAAGTCCACCAGAAACGGGCAAGCCACTGCGCCGGTGGTCCACGAAAAATTGACGAGGCTCAACGAGCCCGCTTCTTCTCCGACATTCACTTCGGCGATCCATAAATTCGTGGCCGCCACCAGAAAACCAATTCCCACGCCGAGGACAAACGCCGCGGCCAGCGCCGCCATCCACGATCCGCGCCCGAGGGTAACCGCGCCCGCTCCCATCAGCAGGAATCCGAAAATAAAGGATGACCCGAAGCCGCGCCGGGGAATCAGAAAACTCGAAAAAAGCACTCCGGCCAGCAGCCCGGCAAATTGAGCGAGGAAGAAATAAGCGGCTTGTGAATCGTTCAGCGACCAGCGCAGCTCGAGAAAAGGAAGGATGGGTCCGAGAATCACGGTGAAGACGCCGGTGAGGATGAACCCGGCGTGAATCAGCGCCGTGGCGCGTTGCTGGCGGACCGAATTATCCGGCGGCAAAACCATGGAGAAGAATGATCCCACGAATTGCGCCGCGCGCTCCGCACGTTTTTGAGGCCGGTTGCGGATGGGCGGGCTAAATAATCTGGATGCATTGCATCCATCATCTGAATTGTACTTTGCGGCGCGGCTCAGGTTACCTATGAATCATGAGAAACTTGCGCAGCCGCGAAGAAGTGGACCGGGACGCCTGCGGCGTGGGCTTTGTCGCCCAGCTGGGCGGCGCGGACTCGCGGGAAGTCGTCGAACGCGCGCTCACGGCGCTGGGACGCCTCTCCCACCGCGGCGGGTTGGATGCGGATGGTTCGAGCGGCGACGGCGCCGGCCTGCTGATTCCCATCCCCGAAAAATTCATTCGCGAACGCGCGCACGAAGCGGGCATCGATTTGCCTCAACAGTTCGGGCTGGGCATGGCGTTTCTACCCCGCGAGAATGAAGCAGCCGCCCGCGAGGCCGTGGAGCAGCAGGCTCGAAAAAGCCGGTTGCGCTGTCTGGGCTGGCGAAGCGTTCCCAACAACCCCTCCGTTCTCGGTCCTCGCGCCGCCGCCACACTTCCCCTGATTCGCCAATGTTTTTTCGCCACGGAATCTTCCACCCACGATTTCGAGCAGCGCCTTTACCTTTTTCGCAAACGCGCCGAATGCCAGCGCGGCTCCGCGTATTTCTGTTCGCTCTCCTCGCGCACACTGGTTTATAAGGGACTACTTTCTCCTTCGCAGATTCGCCTGTTTTTCGAGGACCTCGACAGCCCGGAATTCCAGGTTCCCTTTGCCATTTTTCACCAGCGTTATTCCACCAACACGCGCCCGGCCTGGCAGCTAGCGCAGCCGTTCCGTTTCGTGGCTCACAACGGGGAAATCAACACCATCGGCGCAAATCGCCGGTGGACGCGCGCGCGCGAACACAACGTGCGCCGGGAACTGCACGCCGGCAAATGGTTCCACACGCTGGAAGAAGGCGTCAGCGATTCCGCGAGTTTCGACAACGCACTCGAAGCGCTGCTGCGCCGCGGCTATTCGCTTCCCGCCGCAATGCTGCGCATGGTTCCACCCGCCTGGGAATCGGATCCGCGAATTGCTCCGGAAATGCGGGGCTTTTTGGAAAATGAGGCGCGTGTGCAGGAGCCGTGGGATGGTCCGGCGGCGCTGGTCTACACCGATGGATGCATGGTGGGCGCGAAACTGGATCGCAATGGCCTGCGCCCGTTGCGCTATACGCTTACAACCGACGGGTTGATGATACTCGGCTCCGAAACAGGCGTGGCGGATTTCGAGGGCAAGAGCATCGCCGAACGCCAGCGCCTGGGGCCCGGCGAAATGCTGCTGGTGGATACGTTTGCCGGAAAGATCCATCGCGCGGAGCACATTGCCGGATTGCTCGAAAATCGCACGCGCCACGCGAAGCGATTGTCCGCGCCTCGGCTTGAACCGCAGGCCAGCGGTCCGGCGACGCTCACCGCCGAGCCGCGAAAAGTTGCCGCCGCGCTTGGTTGGACGGACGATCAGTTCCGCTTGCTTTTTCAGCCGCTGGGCGTGGACGCGAAAGAAGCCACCTGGAGCATGGGAGACGACGCTCCCCCCGCGTTTATTTCCTCGCAGCGGCGTCCGCTGTGGGATTACTGCAAGCAGCGCTTCGCGCAAGTAACCAATCCTCCCATCGATCCTTTGCGCGAAGCGCATGTGATGACCCTCGAGGTGCATTTGGGGGAAGTCTGCGTGCTGCCTTCACCGTTGATGGACGCAGAGCAGCTGGAAGCTTTTGTCTCGCGGGCCAGAACTCGAATCCATCGCATCGATATCACCTATAACGCCGCGCAGGGAGTGGCCAGCGCGCGCGAAGCTTTGGATCGTGTGCGCGAGGAAGCCGCGGCAGCGGCGCGCGAGAGGTCGCTCGGCATCGTTTTGCAAGATCGCGCCACGTGCGCCGGACGCGCGGCTCTGCCTGCGCTGCTTGCCGTATCCGCCGCGTGGAAAGCCGCGGTGCGTGAAGGCGGATGGGCCATGCCGCTAGTAGTCGAAAGCGGCCAGGTGATCGAAACGCATCATTTGGCGATGCTGATTGCATGCGGGGCCAGCGCGGTCTTCCCCTATCTCGCACTCGAAATGTCCGAAGGCCTGAAGGCGGGCGGCGCGGCGCGCTACCGCCAGGCCGTGGAAGCGGGATTTCGAAAAGTTCTGGCGCGCATGGGAATTTCATCGGTGTCCAGCTACCGCAATAGCCATCTCTTCGACGTGATCGGCCTCGAAGAAGAAATTTGCGACGAATTTTTCGAGGATGCTTCGATCGTGCCGGGTGGCAAGACACTCGCCCAGGTGCTGGAAGATTCACTCGCACGCCATGCCGGCGCATTTGCGCCGCAGGAAATCCCGGGTCCCGGCGCCGCCATGCAGGATGCCGGGCTTTATCGCTTCCGGCAGACGGGCGAACGCCACGCAAGCTCTCCTGATTTGGTGCGGCGCATGCATCGCTATATCCAATCGCCCACGGCGGAGAATTATGCGGCGTATGCCGCGCTGGCGGAAAGCCGCGAACCCGTGGCCATTCGCGACCTGGTGGAACTTGTCCCGGGATCGCCGGTGTTGCTCGCGGAAGTCGAGGACGAAAGGGAAATTCTGAAACGCTTCAGCGCGCAAGCCATGTCGCTCGGCGCGCTCGGTCCCGAGGCACATCGCACTCTGGCCATCGCCATGAACCGCATGGGAGCGCGCAGCAATACCGGCGAAGGCGGAGAGGATCCGGAAATGTACCGCAGCGATCCGGAAGCTTCCAATCGCGTGAAGCAAGTCGCCTCGGCGCGATTCGGAGTGACCGCCGAATACCTGGTGCGCGCCGATGAACTTGAAATCAAGATGGCCCAAGGCTCGAAGCCCGGCGAAGGGGGGCAGCTTCCGGCGACGAAGGTGACGCCGTTTATCGCGCGCATGCGCCATGCGGTGGCGGGAATGATGTTGATTTCGCCGCCGCCGCATCACGATATCTACAGCATCGAGGACCTGGCGCAGTTGATTTACGATTTACGCTCCGTAAATCCCCGGGCGCGCATCGGAGTGAAGCTGGTATCCGGCGCGGGCGTGGGAATCATCGCCGCCGGAGTGGCCAAGGCCGGCGCGGATGTGATCACCATCGCCGGTTTTGACGGAGGCACGGGCGCTTCGCCGCTCACTTCCATCAAGAACACCGGTTTGCCATGGGAGGCGGGATTGCGGGACGCGCACTCGGCGCTGGTGCGTTCCGGCTTTCGCGACCGCGTGCGGTTGCGCGTCGACGGCGGATTCAAGTTCGGGCGCGACGTGGTGATCGCCGCGCTGCTGGGCGCCGATGAATTTGGATTTGGGACCGCCGCGCTGCTGGCTCTCGGTTGCGTGATGGCGCGACAATGCCATTTGAACACTTGCCCGGTGGGCATCGCCACGCAGGACGAAAAATACCGCGCTCGTTTCGAGGGCAAGCCGGAAATGGTGATCGAATATTTCCGCGGAGTCGCCGGTGAAGTGCGCGAGCATCTGTCCAGGCTGGGCGCGCGCACGCTCAGTGAAATTTCAGGCAGCGTCGAAAGGTTGCGTCCCCGCGACGCGCAGACTGCGTCCCGCCTCGGCTGGCTTTTCGCGCCCGCGCCTCAACCGGCGCCCGAACATTGCACGGAGCGCGAATCCGCCCGGAATTCCACGCAAGCTCCGCGCATGAATTTGGAAATTTCCTTGAGCGACGCGGGAACCGGCGTGCGCGAACGCCTGGCGCGTGTGGCGGATCGTCTGGAACTTCTGCCGTCCATGCCGCTGCGATTTACCATCGCCAATTCCGATCGCAGCATTGGCGCGCATTTGAGCGGGCAAATTCTCCGCCGCACTTCATTCGAGGGCCTGGGCGAAGAAAAAATAGATTGCGAGTTCCGCGGCACGGCGGGGCAAAGCTTCGGCGCGTTCCTCATTCCGGGTGTGAACTTCCGATTGCAGGGCGAAGCCAACGATTACGTGGGCAAGGGCCTTTGCGGCGGCTCCATCGCCATCCACGCGGGAGAAGACGCCTGCGAGCGCGGAGACGTGCTGGCCGGCAACACCGTGCTTTACGGCGCAACCAGCGGCGAACTTTACATCGCCGGACGCGCCGGAGAACGATTTGGAGTCCGCAACAGCGGAGCCTTGGCCGTGGTCGAGGGGCTCGGCCAGCACGGCTGCGAGTATATGACTGCCGGCATCGCCATCGTGCTGGGCCCTGCGGGAAGAAATTTCGGGTCGGGGATGACCGGCGGGCTGGCCTACACGTTGCGAGATACTTTCGAGGATTTGGAATACCACAAGGAATTTCTGCGGCCGGGAGAAATCGGAGACGAAGAGGAGGAATGGCTGCGCAGCGCCTTGCGCGAGCATATCCGGCGCACGGGCAGCCCACGCGCGCGTCTGCTGGTGCGCAGGCTCGCGCCGCTTCCCCTGGTGCGCCTCGAACCGCTTGTTTTGCCGTGTCCAGTTTCGCAAACCTGGGCGGCGTTTGTGGCCGCGTGGGAAGGACGTCATTTCGTGGCGCTCGGAAAAGCCGCCGGCGCGGGATCACGGGCCGCTGCGCGAACTTCCTCGGAGGAAAGGCTGCCGGCCGGCGAACCGATCTGTTGATGATTGCGCGGGGAGCAGCGAAGAGCGATATGCATTGATGGAACTGGAGGAACCCCTCGGTTTGCTATAATCCAACCGGTTGCCATGGACTTCGATCACCTCACTACATTCCTCGAGATCGCAAAATCAGGCAGTTTTTCGCGCGCCGGGCAAAAACTGTACAGGTCGCAGCCGGCGGTTAGCGCGCAGATTCGCCAGCTCGAGCACGAGTACGGCGAAAAGCTTTTCGATCGCGTGGGAAAATCGGTGCGGCTTACCTCGGCGGGCGAAGCCCTGTTTGAATACGCGCAAAAACTGCTGGCTCTCAAGAACGAATCCCTGCGGGCGGTGGCCGACCAGGCCAGCGCGCCGCGCGGCACGCTGCTGGTGGGAGCGAACGAAGCCACCTGCCTTTACGTCCTGCCGGAAGCGTTTGCGGAGTATCACAAGCTGTATCCCTCCGTGCAGATCAGCATTTACCGCAATTTCAGCCGCAAAGTTATCGAGAAAGTGGAGGATGGTTCGGTGGACGTGGGGATCGTCACCCTGCCGGTGAAATCTCCGAGCCTGCGCACTTACTCGATCTTTCGCGACCGGCTGGTGCTCATGGTCAGTCCTACGAATCCTCTGGCGCGGCACAAGAGCGTGCGCATGAGCGAAGTGGCCGAACAGCCTCTGATATTTCCGAAAACGGGTTTCATGCGCCAGTTGCTCGACAAGGAATTCCGGCCGTACCGCTCGCAGTTGCGGGTGACCATGGAACTTCCCAGCGTCAGCTTGATCAAACGTTTTGTCGCCACGGGATTCGGCGTATCGCTGATCAGTTCGGCGTTTGCTCGCAATGAAGTGCGCGACGGCGAAGTGAAGCTCATCCCCATCACCGACCTGGAAATGTGGCGCGAATTGGGGGTGGTCTACCGGAGAGACCGCACTCTGCCCAGGTCCGCCGCCGCCTTTGTGCAATTGATCAAGCGCCGCCCCCCCGGAGAATAATTTCAGCCCTTTTCGTCGTTTCCTGACTCGGCCACGAATCCCGCCGCGCGGCCTCCGCCTGACTCAATCCATTCGCCTAACCACCCGCTCCTCCGCTGTGCCTGGTCTGTATTACCTAGTGGGGCAACCGCGCTTGACGCTCGCGGGGCAATCGGCGTTCATTGTAGAGGGCGTCCATCGGGCTTCATTTCACAGGTAATCGCAATTTGCGTTTGCGGAGTTCATTGGCGCGGATATTTGTCCTGCTGCACGGGGAAAGCGCATGCAGGGTCACTCGCTGCAGATATGGTCTGTACAGCGAGCCGGGATGCGATTGCCAATAATAAAGGTTTTCGTTCGGCGATCCGGGGTGTGAAGGAGGTGGAAGCTATGTGCAACGAGTTATATCGAAAAATCCGATACGTTCTCTTCGGTTTTCTTCTGGTGGTGTTGCTGGCGGGGGCGGCCTTGGCGCAATCCTCGTACGTAACCATGAACGTGGACGATCCCGGAACTATTTCCGGCGTGGTGAAGTGGAGCGGGCCGGTTCCCAAGATTCCCAAGCTCCCCATCACCAAGAATGCGGATATTTGCGATCCGGAATCGGCAAAAATCCGCGATCTCGAAAGACTGGTGATCAATTCCGACGGCGAAGTGCAGAACACCGTCGTCTACCTGAAGGATATCTCCAAGGGAAAACCCATGGATTTGCCGGAGGAACGTTGGCATATGGACCAAAAAACGTGCCGGTATATTCCACATATCATGTTGGTTCCCGTGGGAGGAAGCCTGCAAATCAAGAGTGACGATCCGATTCTCCATACCGTGCATATGGCTGGCGCCGCTTCCAACAACATTCCTTTTCCATTTCAAGGGCAATATATTGGCGCGACCATGCGTGAAAAGGGCGTCGTGGATTTGAAATGCAATGCCGGCCATGTCTGGATGAACGGAGAAGTGATGGTGGTGAAGAATCCGTATTATGCGGTGACCGACAGCCACGGGGCATTCAAATTGACCGGCGTTCCTCCGGGAGATTATGAAATCGAGGCCTGGCACGAAGGTTGGAGGATTATTTCCGAAGAATCCGTGCTGGATGTTTCGAGCCAGGTGGAAGTGAAGCGGCCGATTTATAGCGCGCCGGAAACCTGGTCGAAAAAAGTTGTGGTGAAGCCAAACAAGACCACGGAAGTGGATTTCGCGCTTTCCGAGCGATAAATTTTAGGGGGGAGCGTATCGCCGGCTCTGATCCATTTGGGATGCCTGCGGACCTGCCTGGCTCATATTGCCTTCCTTTGAATCTTTGTAACTTGCGGAATTACAATGAGTTGCAGATACCTGGTTCATTTCAACGATTTTCGCATCCAACCATGTGATTGCGGCGTTATCTTGATGAGTAGGGAGAGGGAAGAAATGGCAGGAAAGAAAACGGCGGATTTGACTTATTCCGATATTACGCCGAAGGGCATTTATATGGGCCGCCGCAATTTTTTGCTAGGCCTCGCGGCCACCACCGTGGCTGTCTCCGGCTGGAAGAAATTCTCAAATTTCATGGCGGGACCGGCAAGAGGGTCCGTCCCGGCGAAATTGAGCGGCTATAAAAAGTGGCCGTATGACACGACCGAAACGGTCACGCCCGAAAAGGATGTGACCACCTACAACAATTTTTATGAATTTGGGACCGGAAAGGAAGACCCGTCTCAGAATGCCGGGAATTTTGTGACCTCGCCGTGGAGCGTCGAGGTGAATGGGGAAGTGTCCAAACCACGCAAGTTCACCATGGACGAAATCATGAAGCTTGCGCCGCTCGAGGAGCGTATCTACCGCCATCGCTGCGTGGAGGCCTGGTCCATCGTGGTGCCGTGGATCGGTTATCCGCTGAGCGTGATTGCCAATCTTGTGCAGCCTACCGCAAAAGCAAAATTCGTGGCTTTTGAGAGCTACTACGATCCGCGGCAGATGCCGCTTGGCGGCCAAGCCGGAATTCAATTGCCTTACGTCGAAGGTTTGCGGCTTGACGAGGCCATGCATCCGCTGACGCTGCTCACGGTCGGCATGTACGGCGAAACGCTGCCGAATCAGGACGGCGCGCCGGTGCGGCTGGTGATTCCGTGGAAGTATGGATTCAAGAGCATCAAGTCCCTGGTGAAAATTCGATTTGTGAAAGATATGCCGCCAACCACCTGGAACCTTGAAAACTCCCACGAATATGGGTTCTATTCCAATGTGAATCCCAACGTGGACCACCCGCGCTGGAGCCAGGCCAAAGAGCGCCGCCTGGGTGAATTTTTCCGCAGGCCTACGCTGATGTTCAACGGCTATGGCGACCAGGTGGCCGGCATGTACGCCGGCATGGATTTGCGGAAGAATTTTTAGTTTGAGGCGGCAGCGTGGCGAACAAGATTCTGACCAGCAGATGGACAAAGGCGGCGTTGTTCATCGCGTGCCTGATTCCTCTCGGAATTTTGATCTGGGAGGCGCTGCACGGTGAACTGACCGCGAATCCCATCGAATTCGTCACTCACGCCACGGGCGATTGGACTCTGCGTTTTCTGATCCTCACGCTATCCATCACACCGCTTCGAAAAATTCTGGGGCAGCCGGACCTCATTCGTTTTCGGCGCATGCTGGGCCTTTTCGCGTTTTTCTACGCTTTTCTGCATTTCAGCATGTGGATCGGGGTGGACAAATTTTTCGATTGGCCGGAAATGATCAAGGACGTCGAAAAGCGCCGTTTCATCACCGTCGGTTTTACCGGCTTCGTCTTGATGATTCCCCTGGCATGGACCTCGACGGCCGGATGGATTCGCAAACTGGGCGGCAAGCGCTGGCAAATGCTGCACCGCGCGATTTACCTCAGCGCGATTGCCGGAGTGATTCATTATTACTGGCTTGTGAAATCGGACGAACGTAAACCGCTGCAATATGCGGCGGTGGTGGGAGTGTTGCTGGCCTGGCGCATCGGCGCTTGGCTGCGCGGAAGGTGGCAGAAGTCTGCCGCGCGGGTAATTCCTTCGAAGCCGCGCGCCTCCACGGAAATCGCCTAGTTCCCGCGCAAAAAATTCGGGGTCCCGGAGATTCATTTCCGGGACCCCCTTTTCATTCTGACCTTGCGCCACGCGAATTATGGACGGGTGTGCGCGGCGTTGTGCTTCTTGTTATAGATATTCCGTGATGCTTTGTTCTGCTGTTGATTCAAGGCGTGCTTATCGGCCTTGGACAGCTTGCCGCCGTTGGCTTCGCGCATCCCGGCGTCTTCGCGGTTGATTCCTTGCTGCTGCTTTTCCGCTTTGGCTGTTTCGCCGGCGGTGAGCTGACCGCTCTTGATCCCCTGAGCAATGCGATCCTGCTGGTTTTCGCGGCGCTGGCCCACTTCGTTGTTGCCGTAGTGCGTGGTGTTGGCGTTGTGCTTGTCCTGATAAATTTTATTGGATAGGCGGTTCTGCTGGTTGTTGAGCTTGGTGCGGTCGGCGGCGGTCAGATGACCGTCATCTTCCGAGCGCATGGTCCGGTCTTCCTTATTGAGACCCGCTTCCTTGTTCTCGAGGTTCTTCGTCTCGCCGGCCGTAAGCTGGCCGCTCTGCACGCCGTTGCCGATGCGATCCTGCTGGTTATCCTTGCGGTCGGCAACTTCGCCGGGCTTGGGAGTCGCCGGCGTCGCGGCCGTGGACGTAGTGGGCGTGCTGGACGCGCTTGGGGTGGTTGCGGACTGCGATTGCGCAAAGACCGGTGGAACGCAAAAGGCAATCAGGGCCGCACCACTCAAAATAAGGGTTCTGGTCTTCATGATGTTGTTCCTCTCCTCTGGAGTTGTTCCCATTTTAAGGGTCGGCCCCTCGAGTTCGCCGGGGTGGCCGTACACATCATCAAACACTCGCCTGGCCGGAAAGTTGCAAGCCTCGCGGATCGGCGGTTGCGCACCCGAGACCGGCCGTCAATAGGGCCTCAGGCGACGGTTTCCGGCAGCGTCGCGGCAACTTCAATTGTAGGGGGAAAGTGGGTCGCGTCCTGCCCAGGCGCGCGTCGAGTATTCTGAGAATTACTGTCCTTCGGTGCAGGTCGTAAAATTCAAGGGACATTCGGACTACGAGGCTGCCGATGGCGCAGAATTGCTTAAAGTCTAATGAGGAGGTTGCGAGATCCCGGGATGAATTCCCGTGCGGTCATTGTCCTCGCCCTCTTCGAGCGGGCGGATGCAGAGTTGCGTCCAGTCCACGCTGCATTGATATATTTGATACGCGGGGAGATCGATTGTGGCCAGTGTGTAATCTCCCTCCTCCATTTCCGCCGTCGAGCGATTTTCAGACATCACGTAAGGATTCGGCGCGGTGACGCGGATGCGAAAAGCGCCGGAGGAAGGCTCGTAATTTCCGTAGCTGAAGCAGCGGCCGATGCAGGCGCGATCCACGATGTGTTGAAATAGGACGCGTGATCCGGGCGGGCGCAAAATGGTGGCGAGAACGCGGCTGCCGGGAGGAATCGTTTGAATCAAACGTTCCGTTTGCGATTCCATGCGGTTGATGGTTCGCGTGTCCTGGTAGAGCAACGAGAAAAAAATCGCGGTGAGAGCGGCGCACGCCGCCAGGTGCCAAAGGCGCGGGCGCATCACTCCCAGGACGCAGCAGAGAAGAATCGCGGAAAGCAGCGTGAGGCGGGGAATGATCAAAGCCAGCGCGGCCGTGAATTGCGGGAAATGGATGCCGTCGGGCAGCAGAAAAACTCCGATTTCTGCGAGCGCGTAGAGTTGCAGGACCACGCCGTAACGATTCCAGAAATTGCCTTCCCTCCGCGCGCTCAAAAAATCGGCTAGAAGAGCAAACGCGCAAAACGCCAGCACCCCTCCGGCGGCCAGCCAATACCGTGAACTGAAAAGAACCAGCTGATCCGCGCCGGTAAAAAAATAGAAGTGATCAAAGGGAGTATCGGCAATATAGGAATGAAACAGGAACCAGCGGAGGACCACAATCCCCGCGATGCCGGCGATAAATAAAGCCGCCTGCCGGCGGCGCGGGATTCGCCGGATGATTTCGAGGTATGCCGCGCAACCCAGCATCCACACCAGCCCCATGGCATGCGCCAACAGCACAACAGGCGCGAGCGCCACAAACCAGAGACGCTCCCAGCGATATCCCTTCCAGAAAATCGCCAGTCCGAATAACGACAACCCGATCGAAAGGTAATAATTGAAAAAACCCAATTCGAATGTCCAGCCGTAGGCCAGCATGGCAAGCAAAGGCGCGAGGAACCAGGGGGCGCGGCGCGTGGCCGCGGCGATGAAGACGAATGCACCCCAAAACAGGATCAGCACGACCAGCGAAACGCTGATTTTTTCCGCCGCGCGCATTCCGAATATGTGCGCCGACCCGCTGAGAAGATAATCGAACAGGACGTTTTGGTGGGCGTGCACCAGAGTGAGGCCGCTCACCTGTCCCCGCTCGATCAACTGCGCAAGCCAGGCGTTGTACACATGACTCGCCAAATCTCCCGCCTCGATGTGCGCGTGCCAAAAACAAGGGATCAGCAACAGGATGGAAACGGCCACGACTTTTTCGGCGTGGCGCCGGCAGAAGCGAGCGGCAAGAGGAAGCGCGCGAATCTCTTCTGGCAATTCTTCTGAGGACAAGGATTGTTCTGCGCGGTTCAAGCGAGTCAGCATTCCGTCGGGTGTGCCGGTCCTGTTATTCGCCGCAAATTTCAGAGAGGCGGAAAGTGGTCGAAACAAGATACCACGAGTCGAAATCCGGTATCGCGCCACAAATGAAGTCCATCGAAATCTTCACTTTTCCACCCAACTTTCATAAGGGGCGGGCGTTACGGGAGATTTAGCTGTCTTGATCGGCGGGCCGCTGATAAGGATTGCGGGAAGCCTTGGGGGCATGCGCCGCGCGGTACTCTTCGAGTTCCGCGTCGGTAAGGCGAAAGTGTGATTTTTCAGGATGGTTTTCGGTGGCGGCGAGTTCGCGGTGCAGGCGGTGGGAACAAATGTCTGGTGCGTCCTGAAATCGAACGCGATGCGAATCGAATGCTTCGTTGGGAATGGTGAGCGTGAATTCGCGGGGCTCGATTGAGCGTTCGCGGACCGTAAACGTGTATTCGCGGACCTGCGTCTTAGATTGAAACCCGACAAATTGAACGATCACATTGTTGTTCATGGTCTGCGAGAAGTCTGCTTCCTTTTTCCGATCCCTTAGACTGTCGAGGCGTGAAAGCCTTGCTGCGCGCGGACAAAAAAAGAGGGCGAACCGGCGGTCGGCCGATTCGCCCTCGAACGACTAGAGGCTAGTGACGTTCGACGCCTGCAGGCCCTTGGGGCCGCGGGTCACTTCGAATTCAACCGCCTGGCCTTCGTTCAGCGACTTGTAACCTTCCGCCTGGATGGCGGAAAAGTGGACAAAAACGTCTTCGCCGGACTGGCGCTGGATGAACCCAAAACCCTTGCTGGCATTGAACCACTTCACTGTTCCTTGTTCTCTCACTGATGTACTTCCTTCTTTTTTAAGCTATTTGGTGCTGCTCGACCGCCTCCAGCCGTATTGCAAAAGAGGCCGCAAGTATTGAACTTGCAGCCCCTTCAATCGAATCTAAAGGTGTAACAAGAGCAACAAACGCAAGGCAAATATAGCATGGTTCAAAGAGGCCTCCTAGCGATTTATTCCCCGCGGAGAATCCGCTGGCAGTGCGCAAACGCCCTTGTCCAGCGCGGTTTTTACGTCGCCGGATCATCCCCGCAAATATCACAATTGCCCGCAAAATGCGCCGGGAGTATCATAGCGCCCCGCGAGGAATCCAAAATTCAGCGCTGCGCGACTTGAACAAGTTTCTTCGGAGGCCGTTCATGAAAAAAAAGGCCCTGATCGTAATCGGCTCCATCATCGTCATCGTGATCATCATCCTCCTGGCATTGCCGCTGTTCATCAATGCCAACCAGTTCAAGCCGGAGCTGGAAACGCAACTCACCACGGCGCTGGGGCGCCAAGTAGACGTCGGAAACATTTCACTGGCAATTTTTTCCGGCGGCGTGACGGTGGACAATGTGGCCATCGCCGACGATCCGGCCTTCAGCCGTTCCGCATTTCTGCAAGCCAAGCAATTGGCGGTGGGCGTCGAGTTGATCCCCCTGATTTTTTCGAAGAAGCTCGAAGTGCGCTCCCTTACCATCGTTGAGCCGCAGGTGACTTTGCTCAAATCTCCCGCCGGAAGTTGGAATTTCTCGACTCTGGGAACCAGTGCGGCTCAAAAATCGGCTGCTTCGACGCAAGCCCCGCCATCCAAATCCACCGCTGGCGATGCAACGCCGGGCGCTACTCCTGATTTGCTGGTGCAGAAGCTTTCGATCAGCAACGGGAAGATCGTGGTCGGCACGGTGGGATCGAAGACCCCGCCGAGTGAGTATGACAATGTGAATCTGGACGCCTCGGACCTTTCCTACACCACGCAATTTCCTTTCACCTTGACCGCCAAAGGTCCCGGAAACGCCGCCTTGAAACTGGATGGCAAAGCGGGACCCGTGAATCGCACGGATGCTTCAAAGACCCCGCTCAATGCCACCATTGACGTGCAGCATCTGGACCTCGCTACCACGGGACTTCTCGACCCTTCGGCGGGCTTCGCTGGAATACTGAATTTCAATGGGACACTCGCCTCCGATGGCGCCCAAGCCACTTCCAAAGGTACGGTCAAAGGAACCAATCTGAAGCTTGCCAAGGATGGCGCGCCGTCCACGGTTCCCTTGAACGTGAATTACGACACCGTGTATGACCTGCAGCATGAAACCGGAACCCTCACCCAAGGGGATGTGCACATCGGCGGCGCACTGGCGCGGCTCACAGGGACCTACAACACATCCGGCGAGAAGGCTACCGTCCAGATGAAACTCCATGGACAGGGAATGCCGATTTCCGATCTCGAGGGGGCGCTGCCGGCAGTCGGAGTAGCGCTGCCCTCCGGTGCTTCGCTCAAGAGCGGAACGCTGGATTTAAATCTGGCGCTGAGCGGGCCGGTGGATAAGCTGACCATCACCGGGCCCGTAAACCTCGCGAACGCCAAGCTAGAGAATTTCAGCCTGGGCTCGAAGCTGAGCGCGCTTTCCGCGTTTAGCGGACATGCGGGCGGGGGCGGTTCCGACACTGTCATTCAAACACTCAGCGCCAATGTGCGCGTGGATCCAGGCGGAACGCAGGCAAATGACTTGAACATGGTGATTCCCACGCTCGGCACTCTGACCGGAAATGGAACCGTGAGCCCCGCCGGAGCGCTCAACTGCAAGATGGTGGCGCATCTGGGCGCGGGAGGCGGAAGCTCCTCGAGTTCCGGAACTTCCGGTGCGGGCGGGCAGGTGGGTTCTGCGCTTTCAGCTTTCGGATTGGGAGGAAGTTCGGCCAAAGGCGGATCGGGCGGAATCCCGTTCACAATTCAGGGCACCACGAAGAATCCGGTATTCGTTCCAGATGTGGCTGGAATGGCCAAAGGCTTGATCGGAAATCGCATCGGCGGCGGCACGGGAACTCAGCCATCCAATTCGCCCGCGGGGATTCTCGGTGGAATCCTGGGGCGGAAGAAGACGCCGTAGCGAAGGCCAAGACAGGTTGAACTGAATCGCAGGCAATTCGCGAGAGTACCGCCAGCATTCAAATGCATTCAGCGCGACGCTTTCGAAGCTGTGCTGGGATGCAGCGCATCATCGGCGTTGCCGAATAGCGCGCGCAGCGCGCGAATTACTACTCGAATCATCAGCACAATCGCCAGGACCAGCGCCGCGACAATTGCCGCCGAGGCGTACGGATGCTTTGAGGCCAGCCACATCAGGAATATCACCGCGGCATCTTCCGATGAGCTGAGCGCGATATTCGAAACCGGCTCGGGTGAAGTCGTGACCGCCGCGCGAGCCGCGGTCTTCCCGCCGTGCGCAGCCAGCGCCAGCAAGCCTCCGATCAACGTGGCCAGCGCCTGTTCCCATCCCGGAAGGTGAGACGTGGCGGCGAAAGCAATCAGTGCGGCCACGGGAATACGCACGAAGGTGTGCGCCGCATTCCAAAATAAATCGAAGACGGGAATTTTATCGCCCACGAATTCCAGCAAAAACAATGCAAGGCAGATCCCAAGGACGTAGCCGTTCTCGACGGCGTGCAATTCCGGCGGCAACGACAGCAAGTGGAAGCGCGCAAGCATGCCCAGCATTCCCACCGTGGCATACACATTGAGCCCCGCCGAAAAACACACCACCACCAGCAGTGCCGTCAACTCGCCGCCAACGGGTATCGCAGGAATCGCTGTCGCAATGCTCATTTGATTTCCAAGATCAAGCCGCCGATTGCCGCATAAATTGCGCCGCCACGTGGATTCACCCTCCACCTGCTTTGCGCAGCGCGCCATGCAAGGTTCATACCCTAACTCTTCGGGCACGCGACTGGACAGCGGCGATCAAGGGACCATGGCCCCCAGTCTATAATAGTTGGCAGTAGCGGAGTCATACGGCATTTCCTTTCGTGCGTGCAGCCTACAAAGGGTTCTAAACCCGGCTTGGGATGCGCGAGATTTACCGGGCAAGCGGCAAACTCCTCTCGTTGGATCCTCTGGATTTCCCCTTCATTGTTGAAGTTTGACCTGCCAGTTGCCGATAGCAGTGCAGGTACATCCGTTTCCCGTATCGGCTCAGGAATCGGCGCGCACGGGTGCGGGAATTTCCGCGGACCTTGGGCAAGAGGTGAAACTCATGAAGCGAGTCCTATTTGTGGATGACGAGCCGGAAGTCCTGCGGGGGATTCAGCGCATGCTTGACCCGCAGAAGCACCAGTGGGACATGATCTATGCCCCGGGTGGTGAAGCGGCGCTTTCCCTCATGGGCACGGCTCCTTTTGATGTAGTTGTCTCGGACATGCGCATGCCGGGAGTGGACGGTGCAGTGCTACTGCAAGCGGTCTGCGAGCAATTCCCAAGTGTGGTGCGCATCGTGCTGGCCAGCCAGGCGGAAATGGAGGTGGCGCTGCGATCGGTGCCTGTGGCGCATCAGTTTCTGCTGAAACCTTGCGACCCGGATATGCTGCGCGTCAGCATCGAACGAGCTACCAGCCTTTCGAAGATCCTGAGCAACAAGCTGCTGGCAAGCCTGGTGGGTTCGGTCAAAGACTTGCCGGTGCTGCCACGGACTTACATGGCGCTGCGCGAAAAGCTGGCCTCGCCGAACGCTTCCATCCGGGAAATTGTGAACCTGGTGGAACAGGATGTTTCCATTTGCGCGAAAATTCTGCAGCTGGTGAATTCGGCGCTTTTCGGATTGCCGCGGGAAATTTCCACGGTGCAGTCCGCGGTCACCTACCTGGGCATCGAGATGGTGCAGAATCTGGTGCTTTCCTCGGAAGTTTTCAGCGTATTCGAGAAAGTGGAAATGGTTCCGGGATTTTCCTTCGAGGGATTGCAGGCGCACTCCCAACTGACCGCAAAAATCGCCACGGAAATTCCCGCTCCCGCGCACATTCACGGCGCGGCCGTGGTGGCGGCGCTGCTGCATGACGTGGGCAAGCTGGTGCTGGCCATGCGATCGCCCCAGAATCTGACCCGCGCACTTTCCGGGGCGGCGGAAGAAAAAAAACCGGAGTTCGAAGTCGAGGAAGAGTTGATGGGCGTGTCACACGCCGAGGTGGGCGCGTATCTGCTCGGCATATGGGGTTTGCCGAGCCCGGTGGTGGAAGCCGTGGCGCAGCATCACAGGCCGGAGCGCATTCCTCATGATCGGCTGGACGCCGTGGGCATCGTGCATATTGCGAATTGCCTGGCGCACAAGCATGGCGGCCGGGCCGATGCGGAAGACGCGCGCGTCTATCAGTCCGTCGATCCGAAATTCCTAGAGAGGCTGGAGCTCGCGGACGATTTCGCTCGCTGGGATGAAATGGCGGAGCGGGCCGCGAAAAACATGAATGGCAGCGCAGCGGTCAAAAGTTAGATTTGCAAGAAGTCAAACCACAAACGGCGCAGCACATCTGACCTTTTCGCGCTCCCAAGCACACACGACCGGGTCGCCTCACTAATTTACCGTGACTATAACTGTCAGCGGTTGTGGCGCGCCGGGAATGTTTATCACCACGTTGGGGTAACTTCCCGCGAGCGTGCCGGGATTCGTCGGCGTTGAGCCTCCGCCCCCTCCTCCGCAAGCTGAAATTGTAAGCAGAGCCGCGAAAGCCAGCGTAGTCAGAGCCGCGCTCCAGCGGCGGCGGGAAACCTGAAATGCAATCATCACAAAAAGAATCAGCGCCAAGGCAGCCGTCCAGCGGCCCAGCGACGGCGCCGAGGGATTTCTGAAAACGCCGGGACCCACGGAGGAAGGCGCGGTGGTTTGAATGGTCAGCGTGGCGGTGGCCGAGGTTACCGGAGGATTCGCGCCGGAATTGAGCGTCACGGAATTCGCGGAGAAACTGCACGTGGATTCGCTGGGCAGTCCAGAGCAATCAGATGGCGAAAGATTGATCGTGCCGCTAAATCCATTTTGTGTGGAGAAATTAAGAACAGTGGATCCCGCGGCGCCCGGGCTTGGCACGGAAATCGGATTGGTATTTGCCGAAACCGAGAAACTGGGCGGCGGCTCGATGGTTTCCGCCACGGAGGAACTGTTCGAGGGCGCATAATTCGAATCGCCTGAGTAGGAAGCATAAACGAAATGACTGCCTACTGTCAGTGAGCTGGTGGTTAGCTGTGCTTGGCCGTTGGCAATCGCCACGGGGCCGCCCAAATTACTTGAATCGACACTAAACTGGATTGTTCCGGTCAGGGCCGGGCCGCCGGCCTGCGTGGTTGTCATCGTTGCGGTAAACGTTACACTTGTCCCCGATTGAACTTGAGGGTTGGAAGTCGCGATGGAAGTGGTCGAGCTTCTTAGCACGTTTACAGTGAACGGTGCGGAAGTGGATGCGGTGTAGTTGGTGTCGCCTGCGTATTTTGCCGTGAGTGTTGATTGTCCGAGAGGCAAGTGAGAGATATCAGCTGCTCCGTAGCCGATCACCGGCTCATAAGACTGAGGGCTGAGACTTCCACTGGAAATCTGAGTGGCCCCCGAGAAAAGTGCGAACGTGCCCGTGGGAATTGCGCCCTGCGAAGTGCTTTGAACTTGCACGTAAAGAAAGTTTGCATTTCCGAGAACGATAAAAGATTTGCGGCGGTTCAATGGTCGTTGTAGTGCTGGCTTGCGAAATCGTGAACGCGACAGCAGACGAGTTGCTGGTCTGAAAGCTTGGGTCGCCGGAATACGAGGCCGTCACGGAGTGCGCCCCAGGTGAGAATCCGGCGGCACCCGGAGAGTTAGCTAGTCCATTGCTGCCCACATTCGCAGGGGAAATCAGAGTTCCTTGATTGTCGGTGAAAGTGACCGTACCCGTTGGAGCTCCCACCCCGGATTTCCCCGTCACGGTGCCGGAGAACACGAGCAGCGTGCCATAGGTGCCGGAAGTGAAGGGAGTTCCGGCGCTGGCATTGAGCACGGCGAGTGTCGTCGCGCTTTTCTCCGGAGCGATGGTGATGCTGAGAGGAGCGGAGTCGCCGGGGATAAACGTGCCGTCTCCCTCATAATGCGCGGTGAGGTTATAGGTCCCGCCGGGAAGTTGGTTGGTGCTCGAAGAAACCGATCCGCCGCTTGCCAGCGTGAAATCTCCCACGCTGGTTTGGCCGCTCACCGACCCACCGAATCCCGCGGCCAGTGAGACATCACCCGTGGGTGTGCCGGTGGCGGGAGGCGTGGACGTGACTCCGACCGTGAAGTTGACGGGATTGCCATGCGTGAGGCCCGTCGCGGGATTCACATTCAAAGTGACGGAGGAAGCCACCGACCGCGCCGTGGTCCATCCATTCACAAGGTTTGCCGCATTCACCGAGCCCAGGCCTGTGGCCAGGTCATAGCCGGTCGTAGCCTGATATTGCGCCGTGGATTTTCCGTAATTTGTTTCGCCGGGAACGGAGTTGTTTCCAAGCGTCACGTCGTTGAAGATGCACGTGCTTTTCGGCAGCGCCGTTTGACTGGAACCATTGCAATTCGCCAGGGTTTCCTGCGCCGCGAGGCGATAGAGCACGTAATCCGCCTGCCCCTGGCGTTCCCCGGTTTTTTGATGGACCAGCGCCATGATTCCCGCGAAAGAAGGCGAGGAAGCGGAAGTTCCGCTGATGAGCGCGATTTCGCCGTTTTGGCACAGGCCTTGAATGCAGATTAAATAGCCATCATGCCCGGCGGCGGTGAGCGAAACATCCGGCACGTCCCGCGCATTGTCATTGGGGATTCCCGCCACAGACGCTTGCCAGATTGGTTTTTTTGCCAGGATGCTCGCGCCGCCGCCTCCCGCCCAAATCGCGCCAGCCCCGTTTTTCCCGCAGCCGCTCGTGCAGCTTTCGTTCCAGACGTTTTCGGGAATATAGGAAAGCGCGGTCGGCGCAATTCCGTTCGTAAGCGAGCTCCAATAAGATGCCGTTTTGGCGCCTTCGACGAATTCCGTGCCGCCCACGGCGACCGTATAGGGAGAAGACGCCAAAATGTTCACGGACACAGCACCCGTCGCAATGGTTTGCGTATTGGGATTGCTGCAGCCTTCCGCGCCGGAATCGCCTGAGGACACCATGTAGGTGATTCCTTGTGCAGCGGCCTGTTCGGCAAGCGAAGCGATGGCCGTTTCATCGGCCTGCGTGGCTCCTGCTTCGCAGGAACCAAAGCTTTCCGACATCACATCGCCAAGATTGTTGTCAATGATGTAAACCTCGGAGAGGTCCACGCCGTCGGTGGTGTTCGTGGATGCGGAAACGACCAGATCAACATTGGCTCCCGGCGCAACCGCACCCGACCATGTGGTATCCAGAACCGCTTCGGCTTCCTCACCGCCTCCCAGATCGCCCGGGTCCGTCCCGTTCAAGATAACCTGCGGGCTAGCGCCGCCGATGTTCGAAAATGTTTCGAAATGTCCCGACATCACCCAAATTGATATTGCTGCGGCCGACGATGGCGATGGTCGTCCCCGCGCCATTGATGTTCGCCGTGTAAAGAGGGGCGATATTGTAAATTGTGGCGTAATCCGCGGGTCCGAGGGCGTGAACCTGAGGAGTGCCGGAGAAAGTCACCTGCGGGAGCGAGCCCGCGACTTTTTTGATCTCCATTCGCTGCGCCAATTCGAAGCTTTGCGGCTGCTTGTAAAAATTGTGCAGCGTGGCCACTCCCGCCACCACCGGCGTAAGAGCCGTGGGAATCTGCGGATCGCTGGCATTGGCCCAGTGCTCCGCGCCGTTAACCTCATACCTATGGATGGCGGTGTGAAAAGCCTGCTGCACCAGAGAAGCGGTGCCGGAAAATTCGATCACCGTGCGGCCATTCGAGACATGAATCCCTTGAAATCCCTGGGAGTTGAGCCACCCGACCACCGTTTGAATATCCTGATCGCTGGGCCCGAATTGGCGCCCGAATTCGACGGGCGTAAGCCACTTATGATAATTCGGCGAGGATTTGTCCTGCTGCTCATCGAGGAGTGTTTCGAGCGCGGTTTCCTGGCTGGGGCTGCGCTCAAGCACCAGAAGCATGCGGTTCATCGGAAGATTCGGCGGGGCCGGGCCGCGATCGAATTCCGGCCGGGCCAGGGGGTGAGTATTCCCCGTGAGCGTAGTGAGCCGGGAATTATCGATTGCTTGAGTGACGCGCGCGGGCACGTAAGTGGTTTGCGCCGCGGAGATGAGCGGTGCGCAAGCCAGAAGAAACAGGGGCAAAGCCAGTTTCCAGAACCGGTACGCGAATCGCAACATGCGCCACCACCCGGAACAGCGGCGTCCCAGGCATCGAAAAAGCGAGGAGGAACTTACCGGCGCATATTGCCTTCAGGGTTACGTAACGTCAACAAAATTCTGGGGGCGGTGTTGTGAAAGGAGGGACAGGCGAAAGCAAGCGAAAGAAGTGCCTGAAGTAGGAGGGCGGCTGGGTTTGCAATCCCCAGCCGCCAGGATTTTCCGTGAATTTCCTGATTCTCAGTTGAGCGAACAGCGCAATTCGATCTCTCGTCAATCCCCGGAGGAAAAATGGTCCCCCGCGACCAACGATTTAGGGCCAGTTCTTCACCAGGTTAGCGGCGTTCACCGAACCCAAGCCGGTGGCCATGTCATATCCGGTGCCGGCGCTGTAGCCGGTAGTAATACCGATGGTGTTGCCCCCTCCTCCGGTGCCGCCACCGTTGTTCCCACCGCCGCCACCGCACGCTGCGATTCCCAGTATGCAAGAGAAGGCAAACAGCGCAAACGCGCTGCTCCATTTCCGCTGGCTGGCCTGAAATGCAAAGAGGAGTAACGCGATGCATACAAAGCACGCAAATACAGCGGTCGCACCTGGGCTCCGGAAGAGCAGAAATCCCGCCCTGTGCGCCAGCGCGGGGTTGGCCTGCGCGCAGTCGCTGCTGCCTTGAACGCATGGCTGCGCGATGGTTCCTTTGGTGACGTCATAGAAAGTGCAGGTGCTCGCCGGGGAGTTCGAAGAATTGCAGTTGCCGGTTTGATTCGCCGCCAGAGTATACAGGTTGGGATTGATTAGGCCCTGACCCCCTCCACCGGCGTGCTGAACCACCAAGGCCATGATCCCGGCGAAAGCCTGCGCCGATGCGGAAGTGCCGCCGACTCCCTCGAAATGTGCAAACGGGCTATTGAGATCGCAAGCGGCGCCGCTATTGTCCGAGTCCGCGTCCTGCTGGCAGACGACATAGAAACTTCCCAGCAAGCCGTCTCCCGCAAAAATCGAAATGTCCGGCAGGGCCCGCGCGTTTCCGGCAACGATTCCCGAACCAGTTTGCCATGCGGGCTGCGCATAACCTTGGGTGCAAGCGCCTTGCGCGTTTTGCACCGCGCAATTGCTCAACCCTCCGCCACCGCCAATGGGAGCGATGACGGCCGCGAGTCCTCCTTGCGCCGTGGAGGTGTTATTGCAATTCGTCAACGGGCTGGCGTTGAATCCCACCGTTCCGTAAAGCGTGTTGGTGCAGGAATCGTCCCAGGTTGTTTCGGGGATATAGCCTTTCGCTGAAAGCTGCGTGCCTCCTGTTCCGGTTGTGGAGTTGGTGGTATTCCAGAAAGAGCTGAAATTGCTCAGCTGATCGAAATCCGTTCCTCCCACGGCAGTGTTGTAAGGCGTGGAAGCCAGGCCATTCACAGCCAGTCCGCCTGAAGCGGGCTGCGCGTTGGCGTTGGTTTGATCCTGGAAATCGCAGCCTGTCGAACCGCTGTCCCCGGCGGCAATCAGAATTGTAATGCCCTCCGATTGGCCTTGTTGCCACATGCTATTGAGGTTTGCATTTTCCGTATTGCCCAGATCCGCCTCGCAGAGGTCATAGCTTTCGCTCATGATCTGAACGCTGGCGCCAAGAGTATTAATCACGTACGCCGCGGAAATGTCCACGCCGCTGGTCGTATTCGTTGGGGCTGAGGTGACAAAATCAATGGTTGCGTTTTTGGCGATCGCTCCGGACCATTCCAGGTCCAGGTCGGATTCTCCTTCGTCTCCTGAGATCTGTTGAATGCCCGGTGGCGTCCCGGGATGGATGACCGTGGGATTGTTGACGGGCAGGCCGAAGAGGCTTCGAAAGTCGCTGATGTCCGCCGGGTTGATGTCGCTTTGTCCCACGACGGCGATAGTCACTCCTGTGCCGTCAATTCCCGAACTCCAAAGCGATTGCACGCCATAAATCGCGGCGAAATCGCTGGGGCCCAGCGCGAAGCAGGAACTCGAATTCAACTCACCGCAGCCTCCGGAAGCCGGAAATGTGAATTGCGGACGGATGCGCTTCACTTCGCCGGTTTTCTTGTCCCGTTGAAAAGTTCCGAATGAATGGCTGGCCGGACGCGGGCGGAAATTATGGAGCGTGTTGACTCCCGCCACAACAGGGGTGAGCGCCGCGGGAATGGAGGGATTGCTGGAATTGGCCCAATGCTCCTGGCCGTTCACCACGTATTTATGGATCGCGGTGTGAAAGGCTTCCTGGACGTTTCCGGCATTCCCGGAAAATTCAATCAAAGTCCGGCCTTTCGAAACTTCGTCAATTCGGAAGCCGTGGGATTCGAGCCAGGAAGATACGGTCTGGATATCATCGTCGCTGGGACCGAACATTTTGCCGAACTGCGCGGGCGTGAGCCACTTGTGATAATTGGGAGAATTCCGGTCCTGCTGTGCGGCCAGCAAGCGTTCGAGCGCGGCTTCCTGCGCGGGGCTCTTCTTGAGCACCAGCATCATGTGGTCCAGGGGAAGGTCCGGAGGCGCGGGCCCGCGGTCATACTGCGGACGCGCAAGAGGGTGAACGTTGCCCGGCAGCACGGTCAATTTGTTTTCGTCCACGGCGCGGGTGATGCGCGACGGCACATAGCTCGCCTGTGCGAATGCCAGGACGGGAAACAGGATCGAGGCGGATAGAGCCAAGGAAACGCGGAGCAGCGAGCGGAAATTGAGGCTCATAGAACTCCTATCTCGTGCCAAGTCCGCAAAAATCAGGGCACGAGTTTGGTTTAAAATCAGTACGCCGCATGCGGAAGCCTAATTTTCGGGTCCATTGTAACGAGATTCGCGGGAAGCTTGGAAGTCACCTGTTCCTCGGATTTCCAGATTTGCGCTAGCCGCGATTCCTGTGTCTTTTTCTTGAACACATAGGATGCAGAGAAGTCGCGGTTTGCTGCCCACCGCAGGAAAGAAGTCCGGTGGAACCTGCCGGCAACGTGCGATACATCCGCCACGGACGCGACCTGCCCATGGCTCCGCGATTTTCGGCGCTTGCCTTGCGGCGAAGCAAGTGTGGTACATTAGCCCCGCACGAGAAGTAGCTGGGCCTTGGGGGGCCCGGCGGTTGGACTCCCACCCCACTCGGGAGGCGATGATGATGACCTGCCCGCTATGTAATGAGCGCGTACCGGTAAAAGCGGTTTGGAAAGCCAACGGAATCAGCGGAGTGGTTTGTCCGCATTGCCATGTGAGCCTTTGTCCGACTCCCATCACCGCGGTGATTTTGGCATTTGTATCTTTCGCGGCGGGAGAGGGCGCGCTTTTGTTTTTCCGGCACTACGAAGGGAAGTTGTGGCTGGCAATCGCCGGTTTTGCCGTGGTAGCCGTGCTGGTATTTTCGTTGCTCGCGCCGTGGGTTTTGCATTTGCGGCCCAAGGATCATGGCGCGCCGAGGCTTTCGCATCACGGCGTATGATTTTGCGGCCCGCGGCGGGAGCGCTCCCGCCGCGCTACAGCATCTGCCGCAGGACGTATTGCAGAATGCCGCCGTGCTGGTAATAGGCGACCTCGAAAGGGGTATCCACTCGCGCGACGGCAGTGAATGAAATTTCCTTGCCGCTTTCAGTGCGTGCCTTCACTTTTATTTTCTTGCGCGGCTCAAATGTTTCCGCCAGCCCTTCCATGTCGAAGGTTTCCTGTCCCGTCAAACCCAGTGATTTAGGGGTTTCTCCGGGCAGAAATTCCAGCGGCAACACGCCCATGCCCACCAGATTGCTGCGGTGAATGCGCTCAAAACTTTCCGCCAGCACTGCGCGAACGCCCAGCAGCAGCGTTCCCTTGGCGGCCCAGTCCCGTGAAGATCCCGAACCGTATTCTTTTCCGGCGATGACCATCAAAGGAACGCGCTCTTCACGAAACTTCATGGCCGCGTCGTAAATGCTCATTTTTTCGCCGCCCGGCTGGTGAATCGTCCAGCCGCCTTCTGTGCCGGGAGCCAATTGATTGCGCAGGCGGATATTGGCGAAAGTTCCGCGCATCATCACTTCATGGTTGCCGCGCCGCGCGCCGTAAGAATTGAAATCCTTGGGCTTCACGCCCAGTTCGATCAAATATTTGCCGGCGGGCGAATCGGCGGGAATCGACCCGGCGGGAGAAATGTGGTCGGTCGTGACGCTGTCGCCCAGAAGCGCCAGCAGGCGCAGTCCATGCAGATCTACAAGAGGCGCGGGCGTCTTCGGCATTTCATCAAAGAATGGCGGCAGCTTGATATACGTGGACGTGGCATCCCAGGCGTACAAATCGCCTTCGGGAATGGGCAGCGCCTGCCAGTGCGCATCGCCCGTAAATACGTCGGCATACTCTTTTCGGAACATCTCGCTGGAGACAGACTCGCGCAACACTTTTTCCACTTCTTCGGGGGACGGCCAGATATCCCGCAAATAAACGGCGCGGCCGGCTTTGTCCTGCCCCAGCGGCTCGTTCACGATGTCCACGTCCATGCGCCCGGCGATGGCGTAAGCAATGACCAGCGGCGGCGAAGCCAGATAATTCGCGCGGCACAGCGGGTTGATGCGGCCTTCAAAATTTCGGTTGCCGCTAAGAACCGAAACGGCGAGCAGTCCATTATCTTTGATGGCCTTGCTGATGGGCTCGGATAGCGGGCCGCTATTTCCGATGCAGGTGGTGCAACCGTAGCCCACCAGATGAAAGCGCAGCGATTGCAGATAGGGCCAGAGCCCGGCTTTCTCGATGTAATCGGTGACCACTTTCGAGCCCGGCGCGAAGCTGGTCTTCACCCAGGGCTTGGTGGAAAGCCCGCGCTCGACGGCTTTTTTCGCAAGAAGTCCCGCGCCGAGCATAAGCGTGGGATTGGAGGTATTGGTGCAACTAGTGATGGCCGCGATGACCACCGAACCATCGTGCAAATCGAAGCGGTCCCCATTGTTCTGCACGCTGGCATGTTTGGGAGCGGCGCCTGCGAGCGACTGTTCAAACGAGGATTTGGCGTCGGTGAGGCGCACGCTGTCCTGCGGGCGCTTGGGCCCCGCGATGGTGGGAACAATATGCGAAAGATCGAGTTCCAGCACGTCCGAAAAGGCCGGGTCGGGAGTCTGATCGGTGCGGAAAATTCCCTGTTCCTTCGTATACGCTTCCACCAGGCGCACTTGCTCTTCGCTGCGCGCCGTGAAACGCAAATACGAAAGAGTCTCCGCGTCCACCGGGAAAAATCCCATGGTCGCGCCATATTCCGGAGCCATATTGGAAATGGTGGCGCGGTCGGGCAGCGTCAGACTCGAAAGTCCGGTGCCGTAGAATTCGACGAATTTTCCCACCACGCCTTTCTTGCGCAGCATCTGCGTCACGGTCAGGACCAGGTCGGTGGCCGTGGCGCCTTCCGGCAGCCGCCCGTGCAGCTTGAATCCGATCACCGCGGGAATCAGCATGGAGAGAGGCTGGCCGAGCATGGCCGCTTCCGCTTCGATGCCGCCCACGCCCCACCCGAACACGCCGAGGCCATTGACCATGGTGGTGTGCGAATCCGTGCCCACCAGAGAATCGGGAAACGCCACGCGTTTTCCATCCTGCGTTTCGCTGAAGACCACGCGCGCCAGATATTCCAGATTTACCTGGTGGCAAATTCCCGTGTCCGGAGGAACTACCTTGAAATTCTGAAATCCTTTCTGCCCCCAGCGCAGAAAAGCGTAGCGCTCGATATTGCGCTTCATTTCCATGTCGGCATTGAAGGCAAAAGCATTGGCCGCGCCGAAGATATCCACCTGCACGGAGTGGTCGATCACCAATTCCGCGGGAAGCAGGGGATTGATTTTTTTCGGATTTCCGCCGAGCTGGCGCATGGCTTCGCGCATGGCCGCCAGGTCCACCACCGCCGGAACTCCGGTGAAATCCTGCAGCAGGACGCGCGCGGGCATGAATGAAATTTCTTTTTCCGCGCCGTCCGAAGGGTTCCATTGCGCGAGCGCGCGAATATCTGCGGCATGAACGAACCGGCCGTCTTCATGGCGCAACAGATTTTCGAGCAGCACTTTCAGCGAAAAAGGAAGGCGCGAAACATTGCCCATGCCCGCGCGCGCCAGTTCCTCAAGTCGGTAATACTCATACGACGCGCTGCCGGCTTGCAGCGTCGCGCGAGTGGAAAAAGAATTTTTCGATGGCAGACTCATGCGGGGTTCCACGCTCCTCTCAGCTGTGAATCATTATTTTAGCGCACTCTCGACGCCGCGCCGCTTCGATTTTCAAATGGGTTTTCGAGAAGCGGCGGATTTTGCGCCGGCGAGCTCGCGTGCCATAATTTTGAAGCGACGCATTTCATGAAGATTCTCTTACTCTCGACCTATGAACTCGGCCGCCAGCCGTTCGGGCTGGCTTCGCCCGCGGCGTGGCTTCGGGCCAGCAACGCCGAAGTTTCCTGCATGGATTTGTCGCGTGAGTCATTGCGCGAGGACTGTGTGCGTGCCGCGGATTTGATTGCGTTTTATGTGCCGATGCATACGGCCACGCGGCTGGCCGTAGCGCTGCTGCCGTCGATTCGAGAAATGAACTCGCGTGCGCATGTATGTTTTTATGGGTTGTACGCGCCGGTGAACGAAGCGTTTTTGCGCCGCCTCGGTGTTCAAACCATCCTGGGCGGAGAATTTGAGCCGGGGCTAGCGGCGCTGGCTTCCAGGCTTGCGCAAAACACTTCGGATGGCAGTCAGGTCGAACCGGTTGTTTCACTCGATCGGCTGCAATTCAAAACGCCGGACCGCTGCGGCCTCGTCCCGCTCGAAAATTATGCGCGTCTGATTATGCCGGGTGGAGAGCAGCGGACCGCGGGATACACGGAAGCCAGCCGTGGATGCAAACATCTCTGCCGCCACTGCCCGGTGGTTCCGGTGTATCACGGAAAGTTTCGTATCGTGCAGCGCGAGGTCGTGCTGGCGGACATTCGCCAACAAGTCGCCGCCGGCGCGCGGCACATTACTTTCGGCGATCCCGATTTTTTCAACGGCATCGGCCACGCGATTCCCCTTGTGGAAGCTCTGCACCGCGAATTCCCCGACATCACGTACGACGCCACCATCAAGATCGAGCATCTCCTGCAGCATCCCGGCGAGATCGGGAAATTACGCGACACCGGATGCTTATTCGTGGTGAGCGCCGTGGAATCCGTGGATGACGCGGTGCTCGCGAAAATCGAAAAGCATCACACGCGCGAGGATTTCTTGCGCGTCGTCGAAATGTTCCGCGAGGTGGGTCTCGCGCTGCAGCCCACGTTTATGCCTTTTACCCCGTGGACCACTCTGGACGGGTATTGCGAACTTCTGGAAGTCGTGCGCGAGAATAACTTGATCGAAAGCGTCGCGCCCATCCAACTGGCGATTCGCATGCTGATTCCGGCCGGCTCCCGCTTGATGGAATTGCCGGAGATTCGATCGCTCGTGGAGTCTTTTAACGAAAGCGCGTTGGTTTACCCCTGGAAGCATCCCGATGCGCGTGTTGACCGCTTGTGCGAAGAATTGCAGGCGATGGTGCATGTCGGCGCGAAGCTTTCGCGCTCGCGGAATTTTGAGCTGATTGAACTCGCGGCGCAGTGTGCCACAGGAATGGGCGGCGCGGCGCGTGCGACGGCTTCTTCGCAAGGCATTCTCGCAGCGCGCGCGACCATTCCGTATCTGAATGAGCCTTGGTACTGTTGAGCGGAACCTACCGGGGACCAGTTGGCCCCCATCGTTCAAGCCCGAAAATCGCTTCGCGAATCCGATACATTTGTTTGAGGCCATGATGCCGCTGGAAAGTTTCGACAAAAACGCACCCGAGAAACGGCTGCTGATCCTGGCCAGCAAGCTGGGATATCAAACGCGCGGGTTTGCGGAAGCGGCTGAAAAACTCGGTGTGGAAATCGTCTTCGGCACCGATCGCTGCCACCAACTCGAGGATCCCTGGGGCGATCATGCCATGGCGTTGCATTTTGAGAATCCCAGAGAAGCTGCGGAGCACATCGCTAGCGAATTGCGCGGGAATTCTCCCCATGCGATTCTCGCCCTGGGCGACCGTCCCACCCCCACCGCCGCCTATGCCTCGCAAATTTTGCAACTGGCGGGAAATCCGCCGGAGGCCGCCGAGGCTTGCCGCAACAAATTGCGCCAACGAGAAATCCTGAAGGCGGCGGGAATTCCCGTGCCGGAGTTTTTTCCGGTGAACAGGAGCGAGGACATTTTGCAGGTTGCCGCGCGCGCAAAATATCCTTGCGTTCTGAAGCCGTTGCATCTTTCGGCCAGCCAGGGAGTGATCCGCGCGGATAATCCCACGGAATTTGTAGACGCCGCAAAAAGGATTCGTTCGCTGCTTGCATCGCCGGAAATTCAAGTGCTCCGGGAGGCGGACTCCGGCGATTTGCTGGTGGAGGAATATATTCCGGGAGAAGAAGTAGCCATCGAGGGTTTGCTCGATCAAGGAACGCTGCGCATTCTGTCCATATTCGACAAGCCGGGACCGATGGATGGCCCATATTTCGAGGAAACGATTTACGTAACGCCTTCGCGTCTGCCGCAGGCGATGCAATCCGCGCTTGAAGAGTGCGCGGCACGCACGGTGCGCGCCCTCGGCCTGGTCACCGGACCTATGCATGCGGAATTTCGCGTCAATGCAAACGGTCCGTGGGTTTTGGAAGCGGCGCCGCGGCCGATTGGCGGGCTCTGCTCGCGGGCCTTGCGGTTTGGCGCCGAGCGCATGTCACTTGAAGAACTACTGCTGCGTCACGCGTTGCGATTGGGCGGCAGCGAACTCGAGCGCGAAGCGGCTGCGTCCGGGGTGATGATGATTCCCGTGCCGCGCAGCGGAATTTTCGAGGGCGTGGATGGAATGGATGCCGCCGAAGCTGTTCCGGGAATCGAGGAGATTCGCATCACCGCGCGGCTGCACGATTATCTGGCGGCTTGGCCCGAAGGGTCGAGCTATCTGGGATTCATTTTTGCGCGGGCAAATTCGCCGGAAGAAGTGGAAGCGGCGCTGCGATCCGCTCATTCCAGACTTGCAATGCGGTTTTCGCCGCGATTGCCGGTCGAGCATCCGGTTACGAAGCGGATGGGGTCTTGAATCGGAAAATCGGGGATTGCAGCGGCGAGTAAAAAGTAATTCAGAGTAAGCCTTCAGCCCTTGGCCTTCTGCGGTACATACCCTTCCGGCAACTTGGCTCCTTCACCGAAAAAGAATTGTTCCATCTGTTCTTCCATGATTTTTTGCGAGTTGGGGTCCAGCGGGTTCAGGCGGTATTCGTTCATGACCATTTTGGAATGCTCGCGCCACAAGAGCCAGGCTTCCTTGGAAACATTGTCATAGACGCGCTGCCCAAGCGCGCCTTTCCAGGGGATGCGGTCGAGTCCCGGCATTTCTTTGCCGAATTTCACGCATTTCACCATGTGCACAGGCTGCGTGGCCGTGGCATTCGGACTTTTCTCTTCCGTCATAATGGCTTCCTCCCCTTATTGGCTCTTATTCAAGATACTGCAAGCGGCCATCAATTTCCAGCCGCCAAAACATTTGCTCCCTATGGGCGGGAAGAATCATCCCATAAGAGTGTGGTAGTCTTTTGCCGGGCGTTTCCAAGGGTTTGCCGGAGCAAAAGAGCGAAAAAAGCCACGCAACCTTGCGGCCTCGGAGAGACCCCGATGAAAATCCCGGAAACGCATGTGACCGAAGCGCCAAAATCCGACGCTTATTTTTGCGAAGCTCCCAACGATCCTTGCGCCATCGTGATGTTCGGCGCCTCGGGCGATCTGGCGCGCAGAAAATTGCTCCCCGCCTTATATGACCTCGCCGTCCACGCCTGCCTGGCTCCGAGATTCCGCCTGTTGGGTTTTGCGCGCACGGCAATGACCCACGAAAAATTCCGTGAAACGGCGGGAGAATTTTTGCCCGAAGATGCGGGAGCGGATGGAAGCAAAGAATCGAAGCAAGATTTCCTGAAGCACCTGCAATATTTTCAAGGCGACTATGACGATCCGGAAGCATACCAGCGGCTAGCAAAGAGCCTCGAGGCGCTCGACCGCGAAGGCCAGCTCGCCGGGAACCGCCTGTTTTACCTGGCCGTGCCGCCCGAAATTTACATGAAAATTGTGGACCACCTGGGCGCCTCGGGCTTGGCCAAGCCTCGGACCGACACTTCCTGGACGCGGGTGATCATCGAAAAACCTTTCGGTCACGATCGCGCCTCGGCCGTGGCTTTGAACGAAAAAGTTTTGAGAGTTTTTCAGGAATCGCAGGTGTACCGCATCGACCATTATCTCGGCAAGGAAACGGTGCAGAACCTGCTGGTGTTTCGCTTCGGTAACGGGATTTTCGAGCCGCTCTGGAACCGCAATTACATCGATCACGTGCAAATCACCGCGGCGGAATCGTTGGGAGTGGAAAGCCGCGCGGCGTTTTATGAATCCGCCGGAGCGCTGCGCGACATGGTGCAGAGCCATGTGCTGCAGCTTACTTCGCTGGTGGCCATGGAGTCTCCCGCCACTTTCGACGCCACTTCGGTGCGCAACGAAAAAATCAAGGTTCTGCAATCGATTCGGCCATTTTCACCCGATACGATCTGGCAATCGGTGGTGCGCGGACAATATGGTCCCGGAAGGCTGGGCGGCAAGCGGGTCTCCGGTTACCGTCAGGAGCCGGGCGTGAACTCGCAATCCGGCACGGAAACTTTTGTAGCGCTCAAGATGCAGGTGGACAACTGGCGGTGGAGCGGCGTGCCGTTTTACCTTCGGACCGGCAAGAGACTCGCGCGGCCTTTGACGGAAGTGGCCATCCAGTTTCGTCCCGCTCCGCATCTGGTGTTTCGCGGTGAGAATCTGGAATCCAATTCGCTCATTCTGAATATTTCACCCGACGAAGGCATTTCGCTTTCCTTCGGCGCAAAATCTCCCGGCGCGCAAATGCATATCCGTCCCGTGACTATGGATTTTCAGTACAAGAATACCTTCGGGGGAGGCTCGCGCAGCGCCTACGCCACGCTGATTAACGATTGCATCCGCGGCGACGCAACGCTTTTCGACCGCGCCGACAGCGTCGAAGCAGCCTGGGCGCTGGTGGATCCCATCCGCGAGGCGTGGGAAAAATCACCTCCTCCGCCATTCCCCAATTATCCGGCGGGGAGCGAAGGGCCTCGCGCCGCGGACGATTTATTGTCTTCGGAAGGACGCCGCTGGCGCTTGCTTTGATTTTTGCCGTCGAGGCGCGCGATTTTCATGCGCCATACATACTCATTCGGAGGAATCGATGATTTTGGCCGGCGACTTGGGGGGCACAAAGTCGAATCTGGGTTTGTATGATGTGCAACAAGGCAAACTCGTGCGCGTCGCGCACAAACGGTATTCGAGCCAGGATCATGCCGGGCTCGAGGAAATTACCACCGATTTTCTGGCGGGGAATCGCGCCCAGGTGACCGCAGCCTGCTTTGGAATTGCCGGCCCGGTGGTTAACAACCGCGTTCATGCCACCAACATCCCCTGGATTGTGGATGGCGCCGCGATGGCGAAGCATCTGGGTTTGCCGCGCGTGCATTTGCTGAACGATCTCGAAGCCGCGGGCTACGGCATCGGGGTCATGGAGCCGAAGGACCTGGAAACGTTGCACCCCGGCGAGTCCGCTGCGGAGGGGAATCGCGTGGTCATCGCCGCGGGCACCGGACTCGGCGAATGCGTGCTCTTCTGGAATGGCCAACAGCACATCCCCATTGCCACCGAAGCAGGGCACGCCGATTTTGCGCCCAATACGGATCGCCAGGCCGACCTCTGGAAATTCCTGCGAACGCAGAATGAATTTGTCAGCGCGGAATGCATTCTCTCCGGGCGCGGATTCCAGCGCGTCCACGAATTCATCAACCCGAAAATCAAGCACCCCGGTTTTGACGATGATTCCGTGGACCCCGCTCCGGAAATCACCGAACAAGGTCTCTCCGGCGCATGTGCCACCTGCGTGGATACCTTGAATTTGTGGGTGGAAATTTACGGGGCGGAGGCGGGCAACCTGGCGCTGCGCGCCGTGGCTCTGGGAGGAATTTACATCACCGGCGGAATCGCCGTGAAGATTTTGCCGAAAATGAAGGACGGCCGCTTCGTGGCCGCTGTAAGCCACAAGGAAAAACTCGGCGATTTCCTCCGGCGCATTCCGGTGCACGTGGTGTTGAATGAAGAATGTCCGCTGATGGGCGCGGCCTACGCCGCATGGAAAAACTTGTAAGCGAAAACCGCGCCGCCTCCCCTTCGCATTGGCGCGTCCATAGACGTTATCCCTGCACGTTATGTTTTTCTCCACCGCCGGAACTGGAATAGGCTTGCTAGGCGATTGGGTGTGTTACTAAATATGTAAGTAACGTTACATGTATACAACGATTGGCGCGAATTCCTGAATTGAAAATCCCAATGCCCTACATCCACTCTTTCGATTTGACTCGCCTCGCTGCTGCCCGTATTGTCCGTGCCACGCAAGGGAATTAAAAATTTGAAAAATATCAATTCATCGCAAAGGGAGAGGTGTGTCCATGACGCAAGTTCACGCGATCAAGAAACCGAAGCCTCGATGCAGATACCCGGCCCTTCTGGCGCTTATTATCGCCATCGCCGTGGCATCTCCCACGGCCTTCGCGAATGACGCCAAGGCCGCTTCACCCCCCTCTTCCAGCACGCCCGAAGCAATCCGCTCGATTCGAGAAGACCTGAACAAAGCCCTGGAACAAATTCAAGATTTGCAGAAAGAGTTTGCCGCGGGGAGTTCCAATCGCCAGCCGCTTTCCCCTGATTGGCAGGAAAAAATCAATGAGGAGCGGGAACGCATCGAATCGCTCGAAAGCCGGCTTGACGCCTTGGCGGACGCTCCGCGGACCGCACCGCCAGCCGCGACGCCGCCTGCCCCTGTATCGACAACGATCCTTGCGCCTTCCGCGGCTCTTTCGCCGGACCTGGCGCCCGCGCGTAGCGTCTCCTCCGGTTACGACAACGGATTTTTCATCCGCTCCGAAGACAAAAAGTTTTCGCTCGCGGTAAATGGTTTATTCCAGGTTCGCTACACGGGCTTCAAGGAACACGATGGCGACGCGCAATTCGGCCCCAACGTCAGCGGGATCAGCAATTTTGATGTGTACCTCGGCCGCATGGCCGTCTCCGGCGCCGCTTTTGATCCCAGCATTCATTATTTTCTGCAGTTTCAGGGCAGCACCGTTGCCAACGGGAACGGCATCACCATGCTCGATTGGTTTGTGTCGAAAACTTTCTCGAAATACTTAAATTTGCAGGCCGGCAGGTATTGGACTCCTTACTCCTACGAGTATTACGACAGTCCCGGAAATTATTTGTTCGCCGATTTGTCTTCGGCGGAATATGCCTTCTCTTTGCCGCGAGCCATCGGCGTGGAGGCTTCTGGTCAGGCAGGACGCCTGGGCTACGCGATGATGGTGGCCAATAGCGTGCGCGCGCTGGACGCGGGAGGGCAAAGCAACTTCGACAACAAACTCGCCTATATCGGGCACGTGGAATTCAACATTCTGGCACCGTACGGCTATGTGGAGACGGATCCCGATCCTGAGGGAGCGCAAACAGCGGAGCTTTCGTTGTGGGCTTCCGGAGCCTATAACCCCGTATCTTCTTCCTCCGGCTTCCAAAACCTCGCGGCGGGCGACACGACCATAAATGCCACCGCCACCGCCGGATTCCGCCGCAAATTTTTCACGCTGCAAAGCACGGGATATTTCCGCGAGACGAAGGCTCCGGGCGGTTCTCCTACCGATAATTCCTGGGGATTTGGCGAGCAGGCGGGCTATTACATCCTTCCCGCGCGCCTGGAACTGGCGGGCAGGATTTCCGGAGTCAATCTAGGCGCGCCGCATTTCCCGCTGAATACAGCTTCTGACGGGCCATGGTTCGCCGGACCCGGATTTTCCTATCACCGCGTGCAGGAAGATTCCGTGGGATTGAATTATTACCTCCACGGCCATCACGCAAAGATTCAGATGTCTTATTCCTACTTGCACGGCAACACATTCACCGACGCCTCATTCGCGGCCAATCGCATCTGGCTGCAAACGCAATTGATGTTCTAACGGGAAGCGATGCACGAAGAATTTCATTCAAAAGGAGAAACACAATTGATGCGAAATTCATGGAAATCCTTTTCCGCACCAAAAAAAACGATCGGGATTTGTTGCGCTCTGCTCGCGGGCTTGTTGTTTCCCGCGGCGTGGCGCGCAAGTCGCGCCGGAGACGCTCCGCCCGTGAAAGTAGGCGTGCTGCATTCGCTCACCGGGACCATGGCCATCAGCGAAGTGACGGTGAAAAACGCCACCCTGCTGGCCATTGACGAAATCAACGCCTCCGGCGGCTTGCTGGGGAGGCAAATCCAACCGGTGATAGAGGACGGCGCATCCGAACCCGCCACATTTTCGCAAAAAGCGCAAAAACTGATTCAGGAGGACAAGGTCGTCACCGTATTCGGGGGATGGACTTCGGCGAGCCGCAAAGCCATGCTGCCGGTTTTCGAGCGGTTCCATTCGTTGCTGTGGTATCCGGTGCAATTCGAGGGCAACGAATGTTCGCCGGACATCATGTATTCCGGCGCGCAGCCCAACCAGCAGATCCTGCCGGCGCTCGATTGGGCGTTTGAGAAAGGTTACAAACGGATTTTTCTGCTGGGCTCGGATTACGTTTTCCCCCGCACCGCCAATTTGATCCTGAAAAAACATATCGCTCACGGCGGAGGAGTGGTGGCCGGCGAGGAATACGTCCCGCTGGGGGGCACGGATTTCTCTTCGGTGGTCACGAAAATCAAGCTGGCTCATCCCGACGTCATTTTCAATACCCTCAACGGCGATAGCAATGTTTCCTTCTTCAAGCAAATGTCCGCCGCCGGGTTGCCTCCGTCGAAACTTCCGGTGATGTCCTTCAGCATCGCGGAGCAGGAAGCCAAGGCGATGGGACCATCGCTGGTGGCCGGCAGCTTTGCCGCGTGGAATTATTTCGAGAGCCTGAATTCGCCCGTGAACCTCAAATTCGTCGCCGCTTACCGCGCGAAATTCGGCGGCGACGCGGCGCTCGATGATCCCATGGCTCACGGCTATATCGACGTGCTCACCTGGGCCGCGGCGGCGAAAAAAGCCAACAGCTTCGATCCGGACGCTGTGCGCAAAGCGGCCGTGCAGCTCGCGTGGGACGACTCGGCGATGGGCAAGATCAAATTCGCCGCGAATCAGAGCCTCTATCAGACGGCCTACGTCGGCGAGCTCCAGGCGGATGGCCAATTCAAGATTCTATGGCATTCGAAAACGCCGCTGGCACCCGAGCCGTATGATCCGCTCGCGTTTCCGGGCAAGAGTTGCGTCGTCAAGTAGCGAAAGATTCTGCTCGCGAAAGGTTTCAGAGAATGAAAGACAAAGATGGGTGAATCAGCGGTCATAGCCGGGCAACTATTCAACGGGGTCAGCGTGGCGTCGATTCTGCTGCTCGCCGCGCTGGGACTTGCGCTGAGCTTTGGCGTGATGGACGTCATCAACATGGCCCACGGCGAATTGTTGATGGTGGGAGGATATCTCTCCTACCTGGTCTGCCGGTTCGTTCATGGGCCTTATGTATTTCTTGTTGCCTTGGTCGCGGCGTTTATTGGATCGGCGCTGCTGGGAGCCTTGCTGGAAGTTTCGGTGATTCGCTGGCTGTACGGCAGGCCGCTCGACACGCTCATCGCCACATGGGGAATCAGCCTGATCCTGCAGCAGGCGGCGCGAAGCATTTTCGGAGCAATCGGTGTGGAGGTGACGGCTCCGGAGTGGCTCAACGGTTCCGTAATGCTGAACCACGGAATTCTTTCAGGAGTCAGTCTGCCGTATGTGCGTCTGTTCATGATCGTGCTGGCGGCAATTGTCCTGGGACTGGTCTGGCTGTTCATCGTTCGCACGCGTTGGGGAATGCTGCTGCGCGCCGTCCACCAGGATCGCGCCATGGCCGAGGCTCTGGGCGTAAATACGCGGCTTGTGGATTTAGCGGTGTTTGCGCTGGGGTCGGGAGTCGCGGGAATTGCGGGATCGGCGCTGGCGCTGATTTCTCCGGTGACTCCAACCGTCGGCCAAAGCTACATCGTGTACGCATTTCTAGTGGTCATCGTCGGCGGCATTGGAAGTCTGCTGGGCACGGCGCTGGCGGCGTTGTTGGTTGGTTTGTTTTCGGCCTCCGTGCAGATTTTTACCAGCGTGAGTTTCGCGGACGTGCTTCTGCTGGTGATGGTCGTGGTGTTCATTCAATTTCGTCCCCGGGGAATCGTGGCGCGGCGCGGCAGGGCGATGGAGGAGGCTTAGTTGCGCCGCGGAAGAAGTTTGGGGTACGCAATCCTGTTGGTGGCGCTGGCAGCCGCGCCTTTTGTTCTCTCGTCTTACCATCTTTCGCTGCTCGGGCGATTCCTGGCGCTCTCGATTCTCGCCCTGGGCATCGCTTTGGTGTGGGGATGGGGAGGAATCCTGAGCCTGGGCCAGGGTGTCTTTTTTGGATTGGGCGGCTACGCGCTGGCCATGCATTTGAAGTTGGTTCGCTCGCGCCGGGAGATTTGCCAGATTTCATGCAGTGGAGCGGGCTCGATCACCTCCCGTGGTGGTGGAATATTTTTCATCACGCGTGGATCGCCATTGTCGCCGTGATTCTTGTGCCGGCTTTGGCCGGGGCGGCGCTGGCTTGGCTGGTATTTCATCGCCGCGTGGGTGGCGTGTATTTTGCGCTGATCACCCAGGCGCTGGTGCTGGCGTTCACGACTTTGCTGGTGAGCGAGCAGGGTTACACCGGCGGGTTCAACGGCCTGACGGACTTCAGCACGCTGCTGGGTTATTCGGTGGGCGATCCGCAATTCGAGCGGTGGCTCTATTGGATCACGCTCGCCATCCTGGCGCTGGCGTTCGCGTTTTCCCGCTGGTTGCTGCGCGCTGATTTCGGAAAAATATTGCGGGCCATTCGCGACGGCGAAAACCGCATCCGCTTCCTCGGTTACAATCCCGCGCCTTATAAGGTTGCGGTTTTCGCCGTGGGCGCCGCGTTTGCGGGCATTTCGGGCGCTCTCTACACGTTGCATACCGGAGTGATTTCTCCCGCGATGATCGGCGTGGTGCCTTCGATTGAAATGGTGGTGTGGGTGGCCGTAGGCGGGCGCGAGAGCCTTTTCGGCGCCATCGTCGGAACGCTGCTGGTGAATTTCGGAAAAGACTGGATCAGCAGCGCCATGCCGGACCTTTGGCTGTTTGTGATGGGCGCATTATTTGTGCTGGTGGTCACCGTGCTGCCGCGCGGCCTGGCAGGACTTGCGGAATCGCTGCGCTCCAGGTGGTCTCAACGGGCAGCGGCGCACGCAAAACGGAGACACGGCTCGGAAGTAAATTTGGGAGACACAGTGAACGTGCCAATGGAAAATCCCGATGAAGTTCAAAGCTGATTCCGCAGCGGAGTTGTTGCGTGTGGAAGATCTCACTGTCTCCTTTGACGGATTCAAAGCCGTTGACGGCGTGAGCCTGCGGATTCGGCGGCAAGAGTTGCGTGTGCTGATCGGGCCCAATGGCGCGGGGAAATCCACTTTGCTCGACGCGATGATCGGGCGCGTGCGCGCGACATCCGGCAAAATTATCTTCAAGGAGCAGGACATCACCCATCTCGCCGAATATCAGATCGTGCGGCGCGGAATATGCCGCAAGTTTCAGGCTCCCGGCGTGCTGGAAAATCTCACGGTGATGGAAAACCTGATGCTGGCGGCGCGGCGCAATCGCGAATGGTGGGCTTCCTTCACCGCGATTGCTTCTCCGGAAGTGCGCCGCGAGGCGGAAGAGGTGCTGGAGGTGATTGGCTTGCAGGAGAAGCGTCACGCACAAGCAAGCCAACTGGCGCATGGACAAAAACAGTGGCTCGAAATCGGAATGGTGGTGGCTTCCGACGCCGATCTGCTCTTGCTCGATGAGCCGGCCGCGGGCATGTCCCACGGCGAAGCGGGGCAAACCGCGGAACTGATTCGCCGCCTCTCGGCATGGCACAGTTTTATCGTGATCGATCACGACATGGCATTCGTGGCGCAACTCGATGCGCCGGTGACCGTCTTGCACCAGGGACGGTTGCTGCGCGAAGGCACGCTCGCGCAAATTCGCGACGATCCGCAGGTGGCCGCAATTTACATGGGCCGGGCGCAGGAGAATTTCCATGCTTCGGCTTGAATCCGTCTCCGCTTTTTACGGCATGAGCCGCGTCCTATATAACATTGATATGAGCGTCGGTGCGGGAGAGGCGGTCACCCTGCTCGGGCGCAATGGCGTGGGGAAAACGACGTTGCTGCGCACCATTGCGGGTTTGCATTCCTCGGCAAATGGAAAAATCTTCCTCGAAGAGGAAGACATCACCAGGCTGCGGCCCTTCGAACGCGCCCGGCGAGGCATAGGCTATGTCCCGCAAGGCCGCGGAATTTTTCCGCATCTGACGGTCGAGGAAAATCTGTTGCTGGGGATGGCCGCGCTTTCCGGGCGCGAAGGAAAACGGGAGGCGGCGATCCCCGCGCACGTATTTGAATTGTTTCCGGTGCTCGCGCGGTTGCGCCATCGCAAGGGAGGAGTGCTCAGCGGAGGGGAACAGCAGCAATTATCAATCGGCCGCGCGCTGGTGACTCGCCCGAAACTCCTGATTTTGGACGAGCCCACGGAAGGGATCCAACCCTCGATCGTGCAGCAAATCGACGCGGCCATCCGGGAGATTCAGAAAGAGTTGAAAATTTCCATACTGCTGGTAGAACAGTTCCTGGACTTCGTGTGGTCCATCGCCGACCGTTTCTACGTGATGCGCGGAGGCGCCATCGCCGACGAAGGAAGTCCGCGGGAACGCGCACCAGGCTCGGTGGTCCATCTACTCGGCGTATAAGGACGCAGGATGCATCTGACTCCCAGGGAAATCGATAAACTGCTGATCGCCACCGCCGCGGAACTCGCGCGCAAACGCCTGGCGAGAGGACTGCGCCTGAATCATCCCGAAGCGGTGGCGTTGATTAGCGCTGAATTGCTTGAGGGAATTCGCGATGGGCGGTCGGTTTCCGAGCTGATGGAATTTGGCGGGACCATTTTGACCCGCTCGCAAGTGATGGAAGGCGTGCCGGAAATGATCGAGGAATTGCAGATCGAGGGAACGTTTCCCGATGGGACCAAACTCGTGACCATTCATCATCCCATCCGCTGAGGTGCTGGCTTGATTCCTGGCGAATACCTGTTATCCGATGCCGCGGTCGAAGCCAATGCCGGGCGCCGGACGTTGCAGCTGGATGTGGCGAATGAAGGCGATCGCCCCATTCAAGTGGGTTCGCACTTCCACTTCTTCGAAGTGAATTGCGCGCTGCGTTTTGACCGCTCCCAGGCTTTCGGTATGCGCCTGAATATTCCCGCGGGCACGGCGGTGCGTTTCGAGCCGGGCGATTCGAAACGAGTGACGCTGGTGGAATTGGGAGGCACTGCGACGGTGCAAGGATTGAATTCGCTCACGAATGGGCCTGCCAATGACGCGACAAAACCAGCGGCCATCAAGCGCGCCGCAGCCGCCGGCTTTTCGAAAGCGAAAGGTTCATGAGCCTCAATATCCCACGCCGGCAATATGCGGACCTCTACGGCCCAACCGCGGGCGACCGCCTGCGCCTGGCCGACACGGAATTATTCATCGAAATCGAAAAGGACCTGACCTCTCCGGGTGACGAAGCCAAATTTGGCGGAGGAAAAGTGTTGCGCGACGGCATGGGGCAATCCGCCTCGGCCACCGCCGCGGATGGCGTGCTCGACACTAGTCATCACCAATGCCGTGATCCTCGACCATTCCGGCATCTACAAAGCGGACATCGGCATTCGCGGCGGAAGAATTTCCGGAATCGGAAAAGCAGGCAATCCCGATGTGATGAATGGCGTGACGCCGGGAATGATCGTCGGCGCGGGAACCGAAGTGATTGCCGGAGAAGGGAAGATCGTCACCGCCGGCGGCATCGACGCTCATGTTCATTTTATTTGCCCGCAACTGGTTGAAACCGCGCTTTCCTCCGGCGTCACCACATTGCTGGGCGGCGGCACCGGCCCGGCCACCGGCACAAACGCCACCACCTGCACTCCCGGCGCGTGGAACATGTATCGCATGCTCGAAGCCGCCGAAGGTTTTCCCATCAACTTGGGGTTTCTCGGAAAAGGGAACTCATCCTTTCCCGAACCGCTTGCCGAACAGATTGAGGCCGGAGCCATCGGCTTAAAACTCCACGAAGATTGGGGCAGCACTCCCGCGGCCATTGATTGCGCGCTCACCGTGGCCGAAAAATATGATGTGCAAGTAGCCATTCATACCGACACGCTGAACGAAGCGGGATTCGTGCAGGATTCGATTCGCGCCTTCAAGGGCCGCACCATTCACACCTACCACACCGAAGGAGCTGGCGGCGGCCACGCTCCGGACATTATTAAGGTTTGCGGAGAGGCCAACTGCCTGCCCTCTTCCACCAATCCCACCATGCCGTTTACCGTGAACACTCTCGACGAACATCTGGATATGCTCATGGTCTGCCATCATCTGAGTCCTTCGATTCCCGAAGATGTGGCCTTTGCCGAATCGCGCATTCGCGCGGAGACCATAGCCGCCGAAGATGTCCTGCACGATCTGGGCGCCATCAGCATGATGTCGTCCGATTCGCAGGCCATGGGGCGCATCGGCGAAGTGATCACTGCGCACCTGGCAGACCGCGGACAAAATGAAACGCCAGCGCGGCCCTTTGCCGGGAGAAAAATCCGGCAGCGATAATTTGCGCGTGCGCCGCTACGTCTCGAAGTTCACCATTAATCCCGCCATCGCCCACGGCATCTCGCACGAGGTCGGTTCGCTCGAAGCGGGAAAATTCGCGGACCTGGTGCTGTGGAAGCCGGCGTTTTTTGGAGTGAAGCCGGAAATGATCCTCAAGGGCGGATTCATCGCCTGGGCCGCGATGGGCGACGCCAACGCTTCGATTCCCACGCCTCAACCGGTGATTTACCGCCCCATGTTCGGGAGCTTCGGGCGCGCTTTGCAGGCCACTTCGCTTACTTTCGTCTCCCAGGCGGCCATCGATGCCGGAGTGCCTTCGCGGCTGAAGCTGCAGAAGAAAATCGCGGGCGTCAGCCACTGCCGCGGTCTTACGAAACGCGACATGATTCGCAACGATGCGCTGCCGGTCATGGAAGTCGATCCGGAAACGTACGAAGTTCGCGCGGACGGTGAAATCTTGAAATGCGAGCCGGCGCACATTCTGCCCATGGCTCAGCGGTATTTTCTTTTCTAAAGGATGCGCGACACGATGCTGACCATCGATCACTTGCCCGCACAACTGGCTGCAAATGATTTGCGCGGCCGCGATGAAGACACTCTTTTGATGACCTGGGAGCAGCGCCGCTGGTTGCGCGGTAAATTCTCAACCGCGAAAGGCCGCGAAGTCGCCATCGCTCTACCCACCGGAACGGTCGTGGCGCCCGGCGCGATTCTGTTTGCATCGCCCGATTGGTATCTTCGCGTGCACGCGGCGGCAGAGCCCGTCCTGGCCATAACTCCCGCCGGATATGCCGACGCGGTGAGGATCGCTTTCGAAGTAGGCAACCGTCATTTTCCGCTGGCGATGCTTGCCAATGATTTGCTGGTGCCGGACGATACCGCCATGGTGCAATTGCTCGAGCGCCTGGGCGCGCAATGGAAACGCCGCAGCGAAATTTTCAATCCCTTGGGGAACGCACACCGCCATGAACACTGACTCCTTCCTGAGCCTTCTGCAATTCTCGGACGGGCTTTTTCCCGCCGGAGCGTACGCGCACTCCTTTGGTCTTGAGAGTTGCGTGCAGTCGGGTGAGGTACGCGACGCCGAGGGCGTGAGCGAATTTCTGCGCAGCTACCTGGAATTTTCCGCCGGACCCACGGATGCCGTGGCCGCCGTATGCGCCTGGCGCGCGGGAAAAGCGGGAGATTTGGGGGAATGTTTTGCGCTGGATGAAAGACTCGACGCACGGAAAGCCGCAAGCGAAACGCGCAACGCCAGTCGCCAGATGGGCAGGCAAACTTTGCGAGTGGCCACGCACATGATGCGGCAGCGCTTGCTCGTTGAATTTTTCGCCGCGGCGGAAAACGACTCCACTCCGGCGCATCATGCCGTCGCTTTTGGATTGGTGGGGAGCGCGTACGACTGGCCCGCCGAAGAAATGGTTTCCGCGTATCTTTTTTCCAGCGCCGCGGCGCTTGTGGGCGCCTCGCTGCGCTTGATGCCGCTCGGTCAGCTTGCAGGCCAGCGAATCCTTGGCGGCGCGCGCCCCTGGATCGCGCAGCTTGCATCAAAAATTCCGGATCTCCGCGAGGACGATATGTGGACCTTCGCTCCTTCTCTCGAAATCGCCGCCATGCGCCATGCCACGCTCGATGCCCGGTTGTTCCGGTCATGATTCCCAAGCCGCTCAAAATCGGCATTGGCGGTCCGGTCGGGTCGGGCAAGACCGCGTTGGTTGAGGCGCTTTGCATTCGCTTGCGTCTGGAACTGGACCTTGGCGTCATCACCAACGACATTTACACGCGGGAAGACGCTGATTTTCTCACTCGTCGCGGCGCCTTGCCCGCCGAGCGCATCGTGGGAGTGGAGACCGGCGGATGCCCGCACACGGCCATTCGCGAAGACGCCTCCGTGAATCTGGAAGCCTCCGCGCAATTGATTCGCCGCTTTCCGAAAATGGATATTCTCTTCATCGAAAGCGGCGGCGATAATCTGGCCGCTACTTTCAGCCCGGAACTCGTCGACGCCACGATTTATGTGATCGACGTGGCCGAAGGCGACAAAATTCCGCGCAAAGGCGGGCCGGGCATCACCACCTCGGGATTGCTGATCATCAACAAAATCGATCTCGCGCCGTACGTGGGAGCCAGCCTGGAAGTGATGGACCGGGACGCCAAACGAGTTCGCGGAGAGAGGCCTTTTGTCTTCACCAATCTCAAGGACGGAACGGGAGTTCCAGACGTCATCGGCTGGATTCGCCGCAGCCTGCTCTTCGAATCCTGACCGCTCGGGCCGCGACGGCTTTCTTTTCCTGCGATTCGAGCGGCGCGGCGCCTCGACGATTCTCAGCCGTTCCCGGTTCACGCTTCCTTTGCAGGCGCTCACGCCCCTCGCGTTGGAAGACGGCACCGCTTACCTGATGCTCTTGAATCCCACTGGAGGAGTTCTGGGCGGCGATCATCTGGTCTCGCACTTCGTGCAGGATTGCGATACGCGCGTCTGCCTCACCACTCCTTCGGCCACTCGCGTTTATCGCGCTTCGCAACGCCCGGCCGTGATCGACACGCGCATCGAAGTGGGCGCGGGCGCGACGCTCGAATATCTTCCCGACCACGTGATTCCGCATCCCGGCGCCGCGCTGCATCAAAAGCTTCGCGTGGATTTGGGGCAGGGAAGCCGCGCCATTCTCCTCGATTCATTCGCTTCCGGCCGCGTGGCCGCCGGCGAACGCTGGGATTTTCGGGAATTGGACATGCGCACCGAGGTGTATCGCTGCGGGAAACCCGTAATGCTCAATCGCACCTGGATTCGCCCGCAATCGCAACCGGTGCGGCAAATCGGTTGCATGGAGCGCTACGATTACACTGCGACCTTGGGCATATTCGCAGACGGCTTCGCGGATTGGCAAAAGTTTGCAGCTGAAATGAATCGCGAATTGGAATCGACGCCGCAAATCGCGGGCGGCGTGAGCCTGCTTTCCCGCGAAGGATGCCTGGTGCGGCTCTTGACCGTTTCGGCGTGGGATATGAATTGCGCCGCTCAAAAATTGTGGGCCCTGGCGCGCGAATCCGTTCTCGGCCTGTCTCCATTTGATCTTCGAAAATACTGATGGCCGACGCGAGAAAAATGTTTGCGGGAAGCGATGCATCCACGCGCACACCGTGAAGCGGCTGGGAGATCAAGTGCGTTTGAAGGCGAAGCCGGTCAAGCCGAGTACCTTGTCTTTCGACTGCATGATGTGCTCATGCATGTGCCGCCGCGCCGCTTTGGAATCGTGTTCCTTGATGGCTTTCAGGATTTCGCGGTGTTCGCGCGCCGGAGCTTCTCCGTAATAGTCGATATCGATGGCCGCGAACATGATGCGTTCCATCTGGCAGCGCGCCTCGCTGACCGCCTGGACCAGCATCTGGTTGCGGGAAAGGCGCGCCACGGTCAAGTGAAAGTCCGTATCGGCTTCGATGAAGCGCACGCAGCTTTTCGGATCGTCGGGACGGCAGGTCACCGTCGAAAGCTTGGAAAGCTTGCGGATCAATTCCGGGCTCGCGCCTTTCGACGCGGCCAGTTCGGCGGCTTCGCATTCGACGGCGGTACGAAATTCATAGATGTCGTTCAATACCTGCAGCGTGATTTGGCTCACAAAATAGCCGCGGTTGGTCACGATGCGCAGGAGCCGCTCGTTTTGCAGCCGGACCGCCGCCTCCCGCACCGGCGTGCGGCTGGCCTTGTAGCGATGGGCCAATTCTTTCTCGCTGAGGGATTCGCCGGGTTGGTACAAGCCGTGAATAATGTCGCGCTTCAAAGCGCGGTACACCCTCTCGCTCAGAGTCGTGTCGGCGCTCGAGGCGTGGGAGCCGGGAGGCGCGATGGTGTGAGGAGGGACGAGTGCATAGGCGTGAATTCTGTTGCGTAACGCCGTTTTCGGCAATTCCCCTCCTATAGGCAAGGCGATCCATTAGCATTCTTCACAATTTCCGGGGTCCTGTCAAACGTATACCATATGCATACGTAAACCATTCTCTTGACATGCCGGAGCGGAGCGGTATAGCGTTCCCAAGGCATTTTGCTATTGTATAGCAGACGGCGCCGGGGAGTCTCGGGTTGCCGCCGAAACGCTGAAAGGGTCTTCCATGAATCGTATCGCAGCGGGCCTGCCGAACAGCGCGAGCGCCCAACAGTTTCCCGTGGAATCCTTGCGAACTGATTTTCCCGCGCTCCAGCTTTCTCCCTCATTTGTGTTCTTCGACAACGCAGCCGGCGCGCAGATTCCGCAAAAAGTGTTCGATGCCGTCAACCGCCACCTGCTGGAATGCAACGTCCAGCGCGGCGGGCGCTACGCCAAAAGCCAGGAAGTGGATGCGGCCATCGCTCGGGCGCGGCAAAGTGTAGCGGACCTGGTGAATGCGCGCAGCGCGAGCGAAATCGCCTTCGGCATGAACGCGACTTCCTTCATTCGCATCGTGAGCCTGGCCATCGGCCAAACTCTTGAGGAACGCGACGAGATCATCGTTACGGACATGGACCATGAAGCCAACGTGGCCACCTGGCTGGCTCTCGAACGCGAAGGCGCGAAATTCCGCTGGTGGAAAATGCGTGAGGACGGCAATCTGCATCCCGACGACCTGCGGCCGCTGGTGTCGGCCCGAACGCGCCTGGTGGCCTGCACGGTGACCTCCAACGCCACCGGGTCGGTTGTGGATGTTGCCGCCGCGGCAAAAATCGCGCACGCCGCGGGCGCGGAAATTTTTCTGGATTGCGTGCATTACGGCCCGCACGGAGTGATTGACGTCCGGGCTTGGGATTGCGACTACCTGGCTTGTTCGGGCTACAAGATTTTCGCTCCGCATATGGGCTTTTTGTGGGGGCGGTTGGAACTCCTGCGCGCGCTTCCGACCTTTCGCGAGGATTTTATTCCCGATGAACCACCCGTGAAAATCGAAGCCGGGACATTTATTTACGAGAACGTTGCGGGCATGGATGCCGCGATCGGATATCTCGAGTCGATCGGCCAGACACTCGGCGGCCGCGAACCTTCGGCTTCGCGCCGCACCAATTTGATTCGCGCCATGACCGCCATTCGCCAGTATGAGGAATTGCTTTCTACCGAAATGCTGCGCGTTCTGAAGGAAGTTGGCGCAACCATCTACGGCATCGGCGAAAAAGAGAGGCTGGGAATGCGAGTGCCCACTTTTGCATTCAATCTCGCGCGAATCTCCCCGGCCGCCGTTACGGAAGAACTCGCGCGCGCCGGGATTGGCGTGCGGGACGGGCACATGTACGCTCCACGGCTGATGGATCGCCTGGCGCTCGCCAACGATAGCGGAGTGGTTCGCGCTTCGCTGGTGCATTACAACACCGTGGACGAAATCGAGCGTTTCGGCAGTGTGTTGAAGGAGATGAAGCGGCATGCCTGACCGGCCATTGCCTGCAGGCTCGGAATTGCTTGCGGACATGCAAGCCGCGTCTCCAGCCTCTCCGGGAGGCGCGCCGGAGCTTCGTCGCCGTTTGAGCCAGCGGCAACTCACGATGCTGGCTCTGGGCGGAGCCATCGGCGTCGGGCTTTTTCTGGGAAGCGGCGTAACGATTCAATTGGCGGGACCGGGAGTGATTGTCAGCTATCTCCTGGGCGCGGTCCTGGCAATGATTGTCGCCTACGCGTTGGTCGAAATGGCCGTGGTGCATCCCGATGCGGGATCGTTCGGCGTGTATGCCGAAACCTATCTGAGCCGATGGGCGGGGTTTTCAGTCCGCGCCACGTACGGGTTCGTGCAGATGGTGGCGATCGGAGCGGAAGTGACGGCCGCCGCGATTTACTTTTCCTTTTGGTTTCCCAACGTGCCGCAATGGGTGTGGGTCGTGTCGGTCTCGGTCGGTTTGATCGCCGTGAACACGCTGCAAGTGGGGCGATTCGGCGAATTTGAATATTGGTTCGCGCTGATCAAGATTGTGGCCATCATCGCGTTCATTGCCGTGGGCGCGGCGCTGATTTTTGGAGTGGGCCACCGCCATGCGATCGGCCTCGCGAATTTGCACTCGCACGGAGGTTTTTTGCCGCATGGCTGGACGGGTGTGTGGCTGGCGCTGACGCTGGTGGTGACCAGTTACATGGGCGTGGAAGTCATCGCGGTGACCGCGGGCGAGGCCGAAAACCCGGAAAAAACGATTCCCAAGGCGATGCGCACCATCGTATTCCGCCTGATCGCGTTTTATGTCTTGGCTATCACCGTTATCCTCGCGATGTCTCCTTGGAATCAGGCGGGCGCGGGAAATGGGCTTACCGCCAGCCCGTTTGTGCGGGCCTTCGCCGGCGCGGGTGTTCCATACGCCGCCAGCATCATGAACGCGGTGGTCATTACCGCCGCCCTTTCGAGTTGCAACACGGATTTGTATCTTACGACGCGCATGTTGTTCTCGCTTTCGCGCGGCCGTTATCTTCCACGTTGGATCGGAAATCTGACGAAGAGCGGCGTGCCGTTGCGTGCTCTGAGCGTGGCGTCCGGCGGCATGCTGGCGGCGATTCTTCTGGCGATTTATGCGCCGAGCAAGGCTTTTCTGTGGCTTTACGGGGTGGCCGTGGCCGGGATGTTTTTTGTCTGGACCATCGTATTGCTCACGCACATCGCTTTCCGCCGTGCGCTGGGCCCCGCGCGGATTGCGGCTCTGCCCATGCGCCTGAGCTTTTATCCGTTTTCGACAATTCTAGGCATCGCTGGCGCTGGTGGGGATCACGGTGAGCACTTTTTTTGTCGACGGCCTGCGGCAGACGGTGCCGGCCTTCGCCGTATTTCTGCTGCTCATCACCATTGGATATTGGATGGTCCGGCGCAGGGAAGCGCTCGCCGCGGGGCGGCGCGCACAACAGCTCTAAGTAAAATCCAGCAAGGAATGACACGCATGCCCAGTTGCGTCTCGCACGTGTACGAACGGTATACAACAAGAATCGCCTTGACATACGATTCATCGGAGTGTAGCTTCCAATTTAAATTTGCTCGGTTCGGAGGGTGACGTGAGGCTTCTTCGCAATTCCCGATGGTTTTTTTATGCAGCTTTGCTGGTGTTTTTTTGCGCCGGAACTTCCGCGGCCCAGTTGTTTCCCGGCCGCGTCACCGGAGTGGTGAAAGACGCTCAGGGCGCGGCGATCCCCGGGGCGACTTTGGCGCTCGCAAATCCGTCCACCGGCTTTCAGCGCATGGTGACGGCCGATGAAAACGGCGAATTCAATTTCTCGGAGTTGTCGCTGGGCAGCTTCCGGCTGACGGTCAGCAAGACCGGTTTCAAGACCACGGTCATCACCGACATCGTCACTTCGCAAGGCCAGGTCAACACGGTTGATCCGGTGCTCACGGTCGGGACGGTGACCTCCGAAATTCAGGTGACATCCGCTCCGGCACTACTCCAGACAGAGACGAATTCCGTTGGCGGAGAGATATCCGAGCAGCAGGTGACTGCCCTGCCCATCGGCAATAGCGACTACACGCGCACGGCCCTGCTCTTGCCCGGTGTGACGCAAAACAGCAATTTCGCGTTTGCGCAGTACACCATCAACGGCTCGCGGTCGCGCTCCAACGGTTTCAATATTGACGGCGCTTCCGACACAGATCCTTCCACTTACCTCCCGTCCATCAACGAGGGAGGGAATTCGGCGACGGCCGCCACCCGCTTGCCGCTCGACGCCATTCAGGAAGTGAGCGTGGTCAGCGCCGGTGGCGCGGATTCCGGACAAAATTCCGGCAGCGTGATGAACGTCGAAATCAAGAGCGGGACAAACCAGTTTCATGGTTCAGCGTACGAATTGCACCGCGACGCCGCTCTCGACGCCGCCAATTTTTTCGAGGACTTGAATGGCTCTCCGAAAGCGCCGTTTGTGTGGAATGAATTCGGCGGCACGGTAGGCGGTCCGATCAGCATTCCCCATGTTTACAACGGAAAAGATCGCACGTTCTTTTTTGCCGGATTCGACGGCAGCCGGTTGAGACTGGGGACGACGCTTATCGGGTTTGCGCCTACGCCGGCGCAAATCCAAACGGCAGAGACACTGGTGGAATCGAAGGGCATTACTCCCAGCCAGCTTGCACTCAATATTCTTGGCGTCTATTCTTCGCTCGGACTTTCCGGCCCATTTGTGAAGGATAATCGCGGCCAGCAATCCCCGGATAGCGGCGTCCTGAAGATCGATCACAAGATATCGGACAAGGATTCGCTCTCGGCTCGATTCCTGATCGGCGAGGGGGAAGATGAATTCCCTGGCGGCGGTCCCGGACCTGGCGGCGGTTCACAATTGAGTCCGTGGTTTGGCGTGACGCCCACGGTCGCGGATAATTTTGCCATCAGCGAAGTTCATATCTTCAGTCCAAATCTGATCAATACGCTCCGCCTCGGCTGGAACCGTTTCAGCCAGTTTCAGAAGGGGCGTGACGCCAGCGTGGATCCCTCTACGTATGGATTAAACACAGGAGTGGGGCCAGAGAGCTTCGGGCTTCCTGAAATTGATATCGGCTCCACCTTCAGTTCCCCGACATTCACTTCGGGCCGGTTCGCCAATTTGGGCTTGCAAAATGGGGCGGGAGGCCGCATCGCCACGAGCTACCAGATTGCCGACGACGTAAGCCTGACGCGCGGGGCGCACGCGCTGAAATTCGGGTTCAATTTCCTCCACAACTACTCCGATTACACGGTCGTAGGCTCTCGAGGAATCCTGACCTTCGACGGATCGCAATTGGCCATTCCCGACAATCTCACCACCGACGGAAAGATGGCTGGATTGATCGACTTAATTGCTGGTCTGCCTGCAGCCGGCGCTGGTTTGACGCAAATATCGCGCACGAACAACAATCGGGCGAACATTGACCAGGATGTCATCAGCGGCTATGCCATGGACAATTATAAGATTACGTCGCGGCTGACCCTGATCGCCGGACTACGCTACGATTTTTTCACCACAGTACACGAGGACCAAAACCGCTTTTCGGCTTTTGACCCGGCCCAGGGTCTCGTTCCTGTAACGCAGTTGCCGGGGGGACACCTGTACGACGCCCCGAAGGGCAATTTCGGACCCCGCATTGCATTTGCTTGGACGCCCCCAATAACCGTGATCCCCGGACGCCAAACGATTATCCGGGCCGGTTACGGCATCTATTACGACACCATCCCGCTCAACAATTTTCAGGAAGGGCTGACCACGAATCCGCTTGGCTCGACAGGCGGCGTCACGATTGTTCCAACAGCTCCGATACCCTTTGCCGTGGGAGTGCCCATTTTCGGAACCGGGACTCCCCAGCCTCCTTTTAACATTTCGAGTATCGACCCCCACTTGAAGACACCGAATACGCAGACCTGGAACTTGAATATTCAGCAAGAACTCAGTCAGCGATTCGTGTTTCAGATCGGGTATGTCGGCAATCGCAGCGACCATCAATTGCAGCTGCTGGACATTAATCAGCCTCCTGAGGGTGCCGGATTTGGTCCCGGATGCAATAACGCTCAGGGAGCCGATCCTGTCTGCGAACAAAATGCGCGTCCGTTTAATACTCAATACCCGACGCTCAGCCAAATCAATACGATTTCAACGCCAGGCTGGGCCAGCTACAATTCCTTGCAAGCCGTGTTGAAATCCAATAATTTCCACGGACTGACCACTCAGGTTTCCTTTACGTGGTCTCACAATCTGGACACCGCCTCGGAAGTGGAAGACTTCTTCGGAACCAGCGGCTACGTTCCGCAAAATGCCAGAAACTTGGCGGACAATTACGGAAACTCAGAATTCGATCAGCGGCGCGCATTGATTTTCACTTACATTTACACCATTCCTTCACCGAAGCTGGAGAATAAGCTGGGCTACGTACTGAAAGATTGGCAGATTTCGGGCACCACAACAATGCGCGATGGTTTGGCGACTCCGGTGCTGGCGTTCGCGGACCAAGCCGGCGTAGGCAATACCAATACCCGAGTCAACTGTTCCGGACCGATTCACTATCAGTTGACGGATTTCAGTGCGCCTTACGCAACCGAGAACTTCGTCACCCCTCCGCCAGGCACGTTCGGCACCTGCGCGCGAAATCCGATTGTTGCGCCGGGCTTGACGGACTGGGACTTCTCCATCCAAAAAACGTTCCGGTTTGGCGAACGCTTCGGGTTCCAATTCAGAACCAGTTTTTTCAATGCCTTCAATCATCCTAATTTTGCGGAGCCTTCGCCTGACACCAGCACACAAATTACGGCGAGTGCCGACGATGGCAGCTTTGATTCTCACTTCGGAGTTGGCGGCCCGCGTAACATTCAGTTTGAAGGGAAGTTTACTTTTTGACGCGTCGGTTCATTCACTAGCTGAAAGCAGGGCGCATACTTGGCGCCCTGCTTGACGGCTTGACACCTGGGAATCCGCGGCGCTCAATGCGAGTTTACCGGCGTGTATTGAATACGTAGCATTCTATGCGGCGGGAGGGGCGATGACTGGACGAAGCAATAGATGGGCAAGCTTGCTGTTCCTGATCCTCTTTGTGAGCTTGGCGTCCGGCGGCAGGCTCCAGGCACAGGCCACGCCTCCCGGTCCGATTAAAATTACGGTGGATGCATCGCATGCGCCGCAACGAATACTTCACGCAAAGCTTGAAATCCCCGTGCAGCCCGGTCCGCTGACTCTGTATTACCCGAAATGGATGCCCGCCGATCACTCTCCCGACGGTCCCATTTCCAATCTTGCGGGGCTGAAATTCATGGCCGGCGGAAAAGAAATTCCCTGGCACCAGGACCTCGTGGATATGTATTCCTTCAACCTCGATATTCCTGAGGGCGTGACTTCGATTGAGGCATCGCTGGATTTCCTGATTTCCGCTCCCGGGCCTACCATCGATTTTGCCGCCTCAGGTTCGGCAAAGCTGTTCATATTGATGTGGAACCAAGTTGTGCTTTACCCCAAGGGCTATCCCGCCGCGGATTTGACCTTCGATCCGACGCTGACCGTTCCCAACGGATGGAAATTCAATACTTCGCTGCCGATCGCCAGCCAGTCGGGAAGCACAATCACATTTTCTCCCGTGCCGCTCGACCTTCTGGTTGACTCTCCGGTGCAATCAGGCGAATTTATTCGCGACTATTCGCTGAATCCGGGTGAGAAGCCTCCCGCCGAGTTGGATGTGGCTTCCGACGATGCCTGGGCCGTGGACGTTCCTCCGGAACTCATCGAAAATTACAAGCGGTTGGTTGCCGAAGCCGGCGCGCTTTACCGCTCGCATCACTATCGCGACTACCATTTCCTTTTCACGCTCAGCGGGAACGTTCTACCCCTGGGCCAAGAGCACCACGAGAGCAGCGACGATCGAGTTGGCGAACGCACACTAGTGGATCCAAATTCGCGCATGCTGGAAGCGGGTCTCTTCCCCCACGAATATACACATTCCTGGAACGGGCAATACCGCCGCCCCGTTGGATTGGCTACTCCCGATTTCCAGCAGCCGATGAAGGGCAACTTGCTGTGGGTTTACGAAGGTCTCACGGAATATCTCGGTACGGTATTGAGCGCGCGAAGCGGACTTCTGACTCCTGAGCAGACGCGGGAGAAAATCGCATTGACGGCTTCGACTTTAGAGCATCGCGCAGGACGCCGCTGGCGCTCGCTACAGAACACTGCCAATGCCGCTCAAATTCTTTATTTCGCGCCGCCGCAATGGGCTTCGGAACGCCGCAGCGTCGATTTTTATCCCGAAAGCGTCTTGATCTGGCTGGACGTGGACACCACCATCCGGAAACTGACGAATGATCGCAAGTCGATGGACGATTTCTGCCACGCGTTTTATGCTCCACCGGATGGGCAGCCGGTGATCAAAACTTATACGTTCGACGACCTGGTTTCGACCTTAAACCAGATCGCTCCTTATGACTGGAGTTCGTTCTTTCACGAGCGCCTGGATTCCACCGCTCCCGAAGCGCCGCTGGGGGGCATTACCGGCGGGGGATGGAAACTCGTCTATACCGACGATCCAAACGCGCTGCTCTCCGCCGAGGATGCGGTATCTGGCGGCGGAGATTTCACCTCCACGATTGGCCTGAAGGTCAGCGCCAACGGAACGGTGATCGACTCGATTCCGGGAATGCCCGCATTCGATGCTGGTGTGAGTCCTTATCTGCACATTATTGGCGTGAATGGCCGCCAGTTCTCGATTGACGAATTGAAACGCGCGATTCGCGAATCAAAATCCAACTCGGCCCCCATTACCATCACCGCTTCGAACACCGGGACATTGGAAACGCATGAGATTCAATACCACGGCGGCGACCGCTTTCCACATCTCGAGCGGGTGGACGGCACTCCGGATTACCTCGACGAGATTCTGAAGTCGTTGACGCCCGTGGAGGCGCATCAATAGGAGGCGGGAGTTTCGTGGCGGCTGACAGGCGTTTCCTGATTCAAAATGGCCACCCAACGCTTACCGCGCTTGATCCACGTGGTGCTCTCGATCACCGGGCTGGACGGAAAAATCTTGCGCCCTTCGTGGCCGAGCCGCAGGGCATGGTAAAAAAGAATCACCGTCGTGGCATTTGGCATGAAGGCTCGAATATTGTGCAGCTCGTAGCGCTCGATCGTGCGTTCCTGCATCGATGCCAGATATTCCGGCTGAAGGACGACGCCGCTTTGGAAAATCATCACGGCGTCCGGCGGAACGAGTTTCTTGAATTCGCGGGCATTGCGCTGTTGTGCGACCCGCCAAACGCGACGCTCGAGCCGAATGATGGACTTGATAATCGAGGATTGTGATTGCGAACTTTTCCGCCTCTTTCTTGCGCGAGAACCGTGAGCTTTCATTTTTCTCTCCAATGATTGGGGCCAGTGGAAACCGGAAAAACGCGAGCGATGCAATTCGCCGCCTCGTCACCAGCGTCCCGGCGGCGCTGACGTCCCTCTGATACGGTATAGCATGCCGGCATCAATGCCATGCTAATTGTATGCATGAAATTTGAGGAAACGAAGGCTTCAGATGGTGCCTTTGATTTTCGGCGTCGCCACTCAGGTTCGTGGGGTATTGGATGCAAACGAAGCGCCCCGATGGAATTTTATTTTTATAAATCGAGTCTTTTGTCATGGAGGTTAAACCTTGCCGGCCAGTTCTGATCTTGCATCCGTTCGCTCTCGATTTCCCGTTTTTCAGAAAAAAATATACTTAAATTCATGTTCCCAGGGCGCGCTCAGCGATGCCGTCGAGGCATCGCTCCTGAGGCAATTGCGCAGTTGGAACGAGGAAGGGTCGCCGTGGGACTGTTGGGTTGAGAAATACGAAGCCGCGCGCGCTTCCTTTGCAAAATTCATCGGTGCGCGTCCCGAAGAGGTCGCCGTCATTTCCTGCGCCTCCGCCGGAATCAGCGCGGTTGCCAGCGCCCTTGATTTCACCGGGCGACGCCGCAAAGTGGTCATGGGCGAGTTCGAATTTCCGACCATGGGGCAGATCTGGCTGGCGCAACAAGTTCGCGGGGCTGAGATCCAATTCGTCTCCGCGAAGGATGGGAAGATTCCCGCGGAGTCCTACGCCGCGGCGATTGACGATCAGACCCTCATCGTTCCTTTGACCCATGTCTGTTTCATGAATGGGGCCCGCTCCGATGTCTCCGCGGTCAGCAAGTTTGCCCACGACCGCGGAGCTCTGGTGATGCTCGATGACTACCAGGATTGCGGGACGCGTCGTGTGGATGTGAAAGCGCTGGGCGTCGATTTTTATGTCAGCGGCGCGCTCAAATATTTGCTGTGCCCCTCAGGCGTAGCGTTCCTGTATGTTCGTCCGGAATTGATCCGCTCGCTCACGCCGACGATTACCGGGTGGTTCGGCCAGCAGGAGCCGTTCGCTTTCGACGTGAAGCATTTCGATCCGGCAACTTCGGCGCGGCGTTTCGAGTCCGGCTCGCCGCCGGTACCTCACGTTTACGCCGTTCCTGCGGCGCTCGAATTGCTTACCGGCGTGGGCTTTGACCGCATCGCCAAGCATATCGGCGAACTGGCGCAAGCGCTTCTGGAGGGCGCGCGAGATCTGAAAATCAGGGTCAAAACGCCGCGAGACAGCCACGGGCCGCTGGTGGTGCTGCAGATGAAGGATTCCGAGGCGGTAGTGAAGAAATTCTCTTCGCGCAACATCGTCGTATCCAATCGCATGGACGGATTGCGCGTCTCTTTCCATCTTTACAATACGATGGACGACGTTCGCACCGTCCTGGAAGCGCTCAAGGAGAATATCGATCTTGTTGTAAGGGAATGAGGCGCTCGCTGCTCTTCCTATTGCGCGAGATGCTCGGCAGGTGCCGCGAGGCAGGAGAATTAAATTACTTTGCGGCAATCTTTTCGCGCAAAACGGAATGCGCGGTTTGCAATTTGGGTCTGCGCTGAGCTGACTGTTCCACGGCGGCAATCGTTTGAGTCTCACTCCCCGCAAACCCGAGATCGCGGGATATTTTCAATCCGGCCTCGCGAATCAAGGGTGCAATTTCCCGAAGACGAGCCGTGGACATGCGCACGGCTGGACCCGTCACGCTGAGGCTCGCGTTCACAGCGCCACTGTGGTCCCAAATCGGCGCTGCTATGCAGCGGATATGGGCTTCATGCTCCTCCAGGTCGCAAGCAAAGCCGTCTTTTCTTACTCTCGCCAGTTGCGTCTGCAATTCCTGAATGCTGCCCACGGTATTATCCGTGAATCGGCGCAATTCCAATTCCTTCACCACTCTTTCCTGCTCTTCATCGTCCAGATACGCAAGCATCACCTTGCCCACCGCCGTGCAATAGAGCGGAACGCTGGCTCCAATCCGGGAGTGGATGCGCAATGGTTCGGGAGAATCCAACTTTTCGATGTACACAGCAGTAAGTTTGTGCCGGATGGTGAGATGGACGGTTTCGCGCGTGCCGTAATTCAATTGTTTCAGGTGCGACAGGCTCACTCTTCGAACATCCAGTTGTTCCCGCGCGGCCTGACCGAGGGGAACGCAAGCCACGCCCAGGTGAAAATTATTGGCTTCGTCCTTGGCGATAAACCCTCCCGCTTCCAAATTAACAAGGAAGCGGTGGGCGGTGCTCACCGGCAGACTTGAAAGTTTTGCGATTTCCGACGCGGGGATTCCACGGCCGGCCTGGCCGATCAGTTGCAGCATGCGCAGGCCGCGCTGAAGGGAAGCGATATTGTATTCCCGTTTTTGGGCGCTCATCAAAAAACGCCAACTTCCCCGGAAATGAAAGTCATATTCATTGCATGAAAAGATATACTATATGCGCGAAAGAGAATCCAGCCTCAATTCCAGGGCTTTTGGCGCTAGCGGGTCCTGCTACCACCCTGACTTCGTCACCCGCTCCCAGCCAACCGCGCCTTCCTGATGATCCCTTGTGCCCAGACCTACTTGAATGCCGGGTACTGGGACTGGACATGAAGCTTCTCCCCTGCTTCTTAAATACGACAACCACTCGCCCCATCGGGGACCGTGGTGCACCCAAAGACCAACAAGTTTACCTTTGAACCGCATACGCTGAGGGGACCCCATCTTCGCACCCCGGAACAGCGGTCGCATGGGGGGTGCCTCAAAATCTCAAGAAATTATTTTCCGCCCTTGACAAGTTCCAGTGTGTGGAATATGTTTTCGCACTGTGGGAATGGCATTCGGCAGGCGAAATGGGGTCTCGAAGAGAGATGAAGCCTGCTGGCGCCATTGGGGTGAGACTCTTATTTCAAGAGTTTCTCGACGGAAATTCAAAATTATAGATTACCCGCACCGTGGAGGGTCAATGCAAAAGGGTAACTTTTTCTGCGCTCTGTTTTTGATTTTGACTGCGGCTTTTATGTTTAACCCCGGGATCGCGCGCGCGGATGTGACCGGCGCCATTTCAGGGCAGGTGCAGGACCCCTCGGGAGGAGTGATCGCCGGCGTTCACGTCACGGTCACGAACATACAAACCAATCTTACGCTGCAGACAGTGTCCGGTGCCGATGGCTCCTACCGTTTTCTGGCATTGCCAGCCGGAACTTACCGGCTGACCGCCACAGGTTCGGGCTTTGAGGAATTCGTTACGAACGACATTGTGGTGAATGTGAACGATCAACTGCGCATTAATATTTCGATGAAGGTGGGCAGCGTTGAGGAAAAAGTGAGCGTAACCGCCAATGCGTTGCAGGTCGAGACTCAGAGCACGCAGTTGGGCGACGTGATCGATTCCAAGAAAATGCTGGCGCTGCCTTTGAACGGCCGCAGCTACATCGACCTTCTGGGCCTGCAGGCGGGAGTCGCGCCCGGCACCATTGGTTCGATCCAGCAGGACCGCCCGGTATCCGGCATTTTGGGTTCAGGAAACATTTCCGTAAATGGCCAGCGCGAAACGGCCAACGCATTTTTGGTAAACGGCGGTGACGTTAGTGAAGGCCGCAACCTCGGCACGGGTTTAGTGCCGAATTTGGATTCAGTCGAAGAATTCCGCCTGATCACCAACAGCTTTGACGCCGAATATGGAAAATTCAGCGGCGCGATCATGAACGCCATCACCAAGTCCGGCACTAACAGCATCCACGGGGATGTCTTCGAATTCCTGCGCAACGATGCGTTGGATGCTAAAAACTATTTCGCGCCCGGAAAGTCCGAATTGCGGCGCAATCAATATGGCTACACCGTGGGTGGACCATTCTGGAAGGACAAGCTCTTCTGGTTCTCGGATTATCAGGGAACGCGTCAGGTGGCAGGTGCGGAAACCGGTCTTGTCAGCCTGCCGACCGCGGACATGCGTAATGGAGATTTCGACCCTTCGATCCTTGCCCCCGACCAATGGCACTTGCGCGACGTCAACCAATTGCGTGAGTGGGGCTTACTGGGCAAATGTGCTTTCGACACGCCTGGGTTACCCGGTGTCGCAAAACGAGGCGTATAGTTATGTCGGTTGCAACAATACCAATCCCGCCTCAGCGACTGGCTGCGTATTTCCTGTGGATCCGGTTTCAAATCTGGCGGTAATCCCGCAGTCCGCTTGGTCGGCGCCCTCCAAGGCCATCCTCCCGTATATTCCGTCACCGACTCTGACGGGAAACACAAACAACTATTCGAATAACAGCCAAAAAACAACGGCCAACGACTCTAAGTTTGGGGAGCGTGTGGATTTCAACAATCAAAGGACCGGAAACTGGTCCTGGTATTATAATCTGGACAACTCCAGCGTCCTCAGTGCACTTCCCTTTCCCGCGCACCGTGCCGGGCTTTCCCTCGCTCACGCCTTCGCGGACGCAGGAATTTGTTATGAGCAACACCAAGGCTTTCGGGGGCAGTGCCGTAAATGAGGCGCGCATAAGCTATTTCCGCAACGCTCTGCACAAAGATAACCCGGAGGGGAGTTTTGCCACTCTTTCTTCCCTGGGTTTTATGACCGGCTTGGGCTCCCTCGGCATTATCCCCGACGGCACCCCAGGATACCCGCAGTATGTCCCGCAGATTATCTTTAACAATTTCAACATTGGCGTGCCGCCGCTTAATACCTATCAACCCAACACGACCTACATGGCCAGTGACGTATTCTCGAAGTCGATGGGCAAGCATCTTCTCAAATTCGGAGGTGAATTCCGCTACCTGCAAGTGAACGAACGCAACTACGCCAACGTCAATGGCGGCTTTGTGTTTAACGGCACCGTGACAGGCGACTGGCAGCTCCCCTGGCACGGATTTTGCGGACTTCCTCCTTGGCGCGCCTGCAAGCCCCAATGGTTTCACGCAGGCCGCCTTGCAGTTGCTCGATTCCCGCACCCGCTATGGAGGCGCGTTTTTCCAGGACACCTATAAGGTAACGCCCAATCTCACGCTGAATTTGGGCCTGCGTTGGGAAGTGAGCATGCCTTGGTACGACACGGAAGGAAGGATTCAGACCTTTGTTCCCGGGGAACAGTCCACGGAGTTTCCGCTTGCCCCCCCAGGCATCGTATTTCCGGGAGACCCGGGCATTCCCAAGACGCTCGCGCCAACCAGATACCACGACTTCGGCCCGCGTCTGGGATTGGCCTATTCACCGGGATTTACGGATGGAGTTTTGGGGAAAATATTCGGCGGGCCGGGCAAATCAAGTATCCGGGCGGCGTATGGCATGTACTACACTTCGGTCGAGGACCTGAACCTCTTCTATGAAGTGGCTGATGCACCGTTCGGCCTCTATTGGTCCACGCCCGTGCCGGTTATGTTTGATGAACCCTATCTGGTTCGCACCACCGGACAGTCCTTGGGGCAGCGTTTCCCATTTACCGTTCCGGTCCCGGGAAGCCCGGCGAACAAAACGCTCGACTTTTCAGTTTACGAGCCTTTCAGCTTTTTCCCGGGCTACGACACTCGCAATAGGCTGCCTTACGCGGAGCACTTCAATCTTTCGCTCCAGCGCGAGATAACCAAATCAACCTTGCTGACGGTGTCTTATGTCGGTACCGAGGGGCATCACCTGATCACCCAAACGGAAGCCAACCCTGGCGACGCGGCTCTTTGCATGCAACTCACCGCGGAAGGTGCCACGGACACGACCGCAGGCTCCCCCGGTTGCGGGCCGTATGCGCGAAAACGACGTTTTCCAGCTTCCCAGCGGGTCGCTCGTCTACAGCACCAGGCATTCGACTCCTTAAACCCGAATTACTGCCCTGGCTCCGCCGCGCTGGTATGCTTTGGCTACGGCAATACCTACACACGAACGAGCGCCAATTCCATCTATAACGCCGGGGAGATCACCCTGGAACGCAAGGCCAGCGACTTTACATTCCTAGCTGCCTACACTTTCTCTAAAGCCATGGACGATTCCTCGGCATTCAATGACTTGGTGAATTTCTCGAATGCCAAGTTGAGCCGTGGACTTTCGTCTACCGACGTGACTAATAATTTCGTGGCCAGTTACATTTGGCTCATGCCCTTCAACCGCGCTTTCAGCAGGGCGCCCAAATGGTTGACGGAAGGCTGGCAGATGCAGGGAATCACGCGGTTTTCGACCGGATTTCCAATCCAGATGAACCAATCGAACGGAGATGCTTCGCTGGTCGGGAGCCCCTCCACGGATATGCCGAACCTTGTGGGGCCCATCACGATTGTGAACCCACGCAATCCGAATCCGAATTGTCCCACCTCGGACAACACGGGGTGCTACTTCCTACCCAGCGCATTCGCCATTAACACTACGCTTGGGACTTTTGGCACCGCCAACCGGCGCTTTTTCCATGGCCCGGGATTCAACAACACCGATTTCGGCATGTCCAAACGAACTCAGATTTCGCAGAGATTCTCTTTCGAGCTTCGCGCCGAATTCTTCAACATCTTCAATCACACACAATTCATGAATCCGGGTGGGGACATCAGCGGCTCAAGCTTCGGAATTGTTACCAATGCTCAAGCACCCCGCATCGGGCAGCTCGCCTTGAAATTCTTCTGGTAGAGTGTAGGGAGGGGTGCCTCCGCGGCACCCCTCCTGTTCTGCCTCTTTAGCGCCGCAGACGGGATGAGCGGATTACGCGAGTGGCGCACCTAGTGCCTTTTCAGGAACCTGCTATTTATTTGGTCAAGCTCAATCGCGGGACGCCCCACCGTTCTCAGCGTTGCGGGCTGATTCTGCTCGCGGCGTTTCTGGCGCAGTTGCTGATCTGCCCGCCTCGCTGCTTCGCTCAGACTGCCGATACATACCGCAAACGGGCTGTGGATTTCTCCCAGGCCAAATCCTGGGATCAAGCCATAGCGAATTACCGCCAAGCACTGGCTCTCGAACCAAATGACCCGCTCACCCACTATGACCTTGCGCTTGCATTGAAATATAGCGGGCATTCGGAAGAGGCCGTCACGGAATTCCAGGCTGCCTTGCGGCTCAAACCCAATTGGCCGGAAGCTCATTTCGGATTGGGCGCGGCTTATTACGATATGCAGGATATTTCGGCGGCCGCCAAAGAATTGAAAGCCGCGGTGACGCTCGATCCCGCGAATGTCGAGGCGCATCGCCTTCTGGCGCGCGTTTACTCGCAGCAAAACAATTACGCGGCTGCCGAGAGCGAACTCAAGAGCGCTCTCGCCGCGAAACCCTCGGCGGAGATTTACTTCGAGCTGGGACTGACCGACGCACAGCTCGGCAACTTGCAAATCGCCGCCAACGAGTTCCACCAGGCGTTGCAATCCAAGCCGGATTTCGCGGGCGCGCACCTGATGCTCGGCGAAGTTCTCCGAAGACAAGAGAATCATGCCGGCGCTCTGGAACAATTTCGCAAGGCCGCCGAGTTGGCGCCCAACGATCCGCAGGCGCAATACGATCTTGGCAGGGAACTCAAGGCCAGTGGCGACTTGCCGCGTGCTGTTGCTGCTTTTCGGCGCGCCATCGCGCTGAAGCCCGATTTTGAGGAGGCGCACTACAATCTGGGCATCACATTGCGCGCCCAGGGTCAGGCTGCGGAAGCTAAAAAAGAGCTGAGCGAGCTGGACGCGCTCCACGAATTCCGTGCGAATCTGGCGCAATCAAAACTTTTGATACTTCAGGGAGTGGATGCGCTGAAACAACAAAAATTGGACGATGCCCTGGGCTTGTTTCAGCAGGCCGCCAAACTAAGTCCCAGCCTTCCCACCAGCTATTACTATCTGGGAGTTGTCTGGGAGCGGAAGAACGACTCCGCGTCCGCGAGCGCCGCATACGAAAAGGCCATCGCCCTGCAACCCGATTATGCGCAGGCTCAGACCAGCTACGGCTCGTTGCTTTGGAGGATGAACGACCGCGACCGCGGCACTCAAGGAATTCCAGCAGGCGGTCATGTCCGATCCAGATCTGCCGGAGGCCCATTACAATCTTGGATTGGCGTTCGCGCAACTGCAGCGTCTCGACGAAGCGGTCAAGGAGTTGAACCAAGCGATCAGCCTGAATCCTCAATACATCGACGCGCGCGTGCAATTGGGCCTCGTGCTCAGCCAGAAGAACGACTTGGTAGGTGCGGCGAATGTGTATCGTGAACTGCTGCGGCGTGACCCGAATTTTGCCGAGATTCACAACAACTTGGGGCTGGTCTTGTTGCAGTCCGGCGACGTGGCCGGAGCGCAGGCTGAGTTCTTGAAGGCTGTGAGCCTGAAACCGAACTACGCCGAAGCTCACTACAATCTGGCTTTGGCTCTTCAGAAGGCCGGAAAGGAATCCGAAGCAGACGCGGAATTCGAAAAAGCCTACGAGATCATGCCGGAGCTACGCAACGCTCCGACGCAGTAGAAGCTCCCATTGCATCTAAAATTGCGAACTGCGAGCACCGAGCGCGCCTGAATCTTGGAATGCTCCTATCTCGTCGATGTGTTGAATTTCGTGGTTGCACGCAGAGAGCAACCAGTGGCGTAGGCACTTGTTCTGTGAGAGATTAAGCAGAGAGCGCCCGTAGCTCAGTTGGAAAGAGCGTCTGCCTTCTAAGCAGTCGCGAATTCAATCTAAGTCGTTGCTCCGGTTGCGCTTACCAGTTCCGAGCCATCCTTGTGCTGCTCCTAAGTTGGTCCAAGAAATCACCAGCGTCCGCGACGCGAACCAGCATTGAAGCCCTTGTCTGAATTGGGTTAGAAATTCATTGTGACCAAAGAGATTTCTCATCCCACAGAGCCTTCATATTCCCAATTGCTCAACGGAGTGGCCGAGCTGCTCGAACAGGCCAGGAAGTATTCCGCTCGTTCTATCAATGCCGTCATGACCTAGACGTATTGGGAGGTCGGGCGAGAATCGTGGAGCACGAGCAACTGGGAAAGAAGCGGGCTGTGTACGGAGAGGCCCTAGTCGAGCGGCTTACTTCGGACCTCACAGCAAAGTTCGGTAGAGGTTTCTCTCGAAGTAACCTCTGGCAAATGAGAGACTTTTATCTTACCTGGCCAATTCTCCAGACAGCGTCTGGAGAATCCCGTGCGTCAAACCCCATATCGGGCGACGCGCCAAAGATCCAGAAACCGTCTGGACTTTCGCCTGAACGTCAGGAGACACCGCTTTGGCGATTTCCCCTGCCATGCTCGCACTACGTCCGCATGCTTGCTGTCAAGGGGAAAGTGGAAGTTGTCCCGCCTTTAGTTGAAACCTGAAACAGAAGCAGCGGCTGGCAAGGAGCAACTTATGCGCGCCTACACAGTTCCATCAACCCTTGCTGTCGACATAGCGGCGACGCAGGTCAAGAACCACGCTTCCGGCACGGTGAATCAGCAATTCTCTTCAGCATTCGAGAATGTGTGGGGCAAAGAGGCAGCTAATCAACTACACATAAAACTCAACGAAGCTGCTCTCAGCCCTCAAGTAGCGAATGAAGTATTGTTGATGAAGAATCCTTAGCAAGCCGCCTTCTAACTGATGGCGCTTGGGTCTCGTGAGGATCAGCTACCCTCGAGGACGCTAACGCGCGGACTCGTGGCCAATACAACTGAACAGCACGAGGGTGTACTCTCGATGGGTGGAGCGCAGCTCACTGCCCCCCTGCTTGCAAAGCCGGACAATCGCTTCCCACGGCTCTTTCCGTTTTCTCTAACTGCTAACGTTTACAACAAATCGGGGAATCTGCTTTTCGCTCAAAGCTAACTCGAATCTGTTGAAAACGATGCATTCTTGCACACTTCGTACACAGTATGATTTCGGACGAAACGTGCACAGTGAACTCCCTGTGAGACGACAGCGTGCACCGACTGCTTATCGAATCGGTCGCGAACCTGTGATGAGTATATCCAAGAAACGTCTGGCGCTCTGCTGCGAGTCCGGGCCGGATGCTACGTTGGATACTCCGATCAGGGCCCGAAGTAGATCGAATGGTTCGAGGTCATTACGTATGTCGCCGCTTTTTATCGCGAGCTGCGCCAGTGCGTGAATCGCTCCTGAAATCTGAGCGCGGGAAGATTCGTATACCCCACATGTCCGGTAAGAGCGTTAATTGAGAACTGGTAAAGAAAAGCGCACCGGCAATTGCAACGGCAAGTGCTGCAAGCCGCGCAACATTGGCAACAAGGTCTCCCGCCGCATTGTCGCCCAATTGGAAGGACATCCAGACGAGGTCGAGGCCCGCGTGAATGACAATCGCAGGCCAAAGATTGCCCCAGCGTTCTGTCAACCAGCAGAAGAGAATGCCGCCCACGAAGGTCACCCCAGCCGATTCTAGTGCCGTGAGCAACGTGTACCCTTCGTATAGATGGCCGTATGCGAATACAAGCGATGACAGGACTGCGGCGATCTAGAAGGGAATGTCGGCCCAGCGTCGGAACTGACGGAAGAGGAAACCGCGAAATAGAAATCCCTCAGCAAACGGCCCGACGGTGTCCCGGCTGATGATTGTGGCGATGGCCGTTGTGTTGAACGCGCGGCCCGAGACCAGAACGACGGCGATCATCACTGCGACAGAAAGTAGTGCGACAAGGTTACCGCGAAGGCCGATTGGCAGCACTCCCAATTCCAAAAGCGCTCCCGGCAGGCCCGTGCGTCGCACCGCCATCGTGATGGCAACAATGAGAACGAGCCCGCACAGGATGAACAGATACAGAAAAGCACCCGTGCCAAATCCGTGCGACTGGAGCCAATGGCCCGCGCCGAGGGCTCTCAGGCCCATCGGAAGACCGAAGGCAAGGAATACGAACAGCGTGAGAAGAACAAGGGCCTTCCCGCCCTGCAAGGTGACTGTGCGGCTGGCTTTCATCCCTTCAGTTATGCAATTCGGACGGTACGGTTTCCCCACTATTTTTTCGTAGACTTCCCGTCGGAAGCGATCCTGCTGCCCCAGATTTAGTTTTTGAAACGATTGTGCCAGCAGGTTGCCCAGTTCCTTCAGTGTTCCCTTCACCAGTTACCCCATGCCCTCGCCGCTGCCTGTGCGTCGGGCCAATGTGGCTGCGAGAGATGCCAACCGTCACAGCCCGTTTTCATACACAGCACAGGGATGTCGCCGTGAAATTCAATGTTCGCTGGATTTTGTGAGAACGCAATGGCTTCTTCCCTGGTAGCAAACCACGCTCGCAGTGTTCCGTTAGATCGGCGGCAACGGGTCTGTGAATTCATTGCGCGATTCCAATTTCCCGCAGCAACCTTTTATCCTCGTCGGTCAGCAGCAGGCGAGTCCGGCTCCGGCAGGGATCTCACACGAGTTTGTTCCGATTGCCCGTTGATTATCCGCACCGGGAGCAAATTGGAATCCCCCTTATCGTGGTGAAGTGTTGTTCGCCGCAGTTACCGGCGCACGGGCACTCCCAGACGTTCGTGCTCATTCGGATGCTCCTTTCTCTGCCAGCCGTTTCGCGACGTGCTCGCGGCCTGCCGCGATGGAATCCGAGAGGGCGCAAAACAATCGAACTAAGAAGGCGATTTGAGTTCGCTCAGCCAGCCCTTCGGAAGCTCGGCGCGAAATGTCCACTTCCCGCGCTTTCCGTGATCGACCTCGCCTCCCGCTCCCACCAACTGATTTCCAATCCGGAAAAATTTGATATCGGCGACGGCGCGCGGCAACGGGTCCGCCGGATGCAGAGAATTGCCCGGGTCATATACGTATACTTCGCGGGCAAAGTCATTGGAATAACCCGCGAGTAAGAGGATCCTCCTGCCCAGGCTCACAGCGGACCAGGAACGGTTCGCAACGAGCAGAGATGGCAAGCTTTTCCAATTCTTGTTCACCGGATCGTATTTGTAGGCGTCATTCCGGTTCTCGACGCCGTGCGAAACCGCGGTCGCGCCGCCGAAAACATACACTTCGCCGTTGAGCTCAGCCATAGCCGAATGAATTCGCGGGAGTCCCGGGAAAGAAGGAAGGCTTTCCCATCCTGCGGAACCGGGCTGCCAGCGCCAAAACGTATTCGTAATCGTCCGATAGTCTCCCTGACGAATCATGCCGCCGAAGAGGTAAATATAATGGTCAGATGCAATCGCCGACGGATACACGCGTGGTTCCGGAAGAGCAGCCTCAGGCAAAACCTTCCACTGGGCGTCCTCGAGAACCAGAGCATTCGACTGCGGAGCATTCCCGGAAATCCCGCCAAAGATATACATACGGTCCCGCAGAGTAACCGCTGCCGCATCGCTTCGCGGTTGTGGCAGAGGATTTCCGTATCGCCAGGCATTTGCGTCAAGGTTAAAGCACTGAACCAGTTCCGTCCGGTGCTTTGCGCCGTTCTCCCAATAACTCCCCCCAACAATCATCAGGTTGCCGTGAACCACGCCGGCCATATATCCCGCAACCGGAAGTGGCAAGGCTGCGGATTCTTTCCAGACCAATTCCTTTCCGTCGGAATTGTCATCAACCGCTGCTGCTACGAGTGCGATGAGTCCCAAAGGAAACATATGTGTCCCTCGCGCTAGGTTGTGTATTTCGAGCGATAGCGTGCTGGGTGCTAAGTACCTGCTTGAACCGTCTGAGATTTTCATCTGTGATGTCCTGCTACGGAGCTGACCCGAATTTAAAAATGTCCCGGTGGGGCGATTCCTCAAACTATATAAATCCCCTGATTACTCCTCCCTTTGTGTCACGAGAAAAACAGGATCGCCCGGATGCACCATAGGGAACACATGGATCAATCCGATGACGCCGTCGCATGGCGATTGAAACGATTCGAGCAACTGGCCATGCAAATTTAAAGAGTGCCCGAGCTCCTGCCCGGCTCGCACCGTCTCAAGAAGGTCCACCATAGGCACTAGGAATCCGGACTTTTTCGCTGAAATGCCCGCATCAATATCTCCGTCTCCCATGAGCCGAGACGGGGCGGGTGAATCCGCTGGCGGCCCTGGCAGGATCTCCAGGTGGTGCATCAAATTCAGGAGGCCGCTCTTGAAAATGCGGAGGTCTCCTGGATCGATGCGCCCTGCCCCGCGAGCCTCCGTATAGATCCACGGGATTTTTCGCGACTTGGCGAAAGAAAGCGTGCGGCCGGGCTTCATGGTCGGATGCCCCCATATGACAGGAGCTCCAAACACGCGCGCCGCCTCGCAGGAGCGCGGGTCTTGGGCGTCGTAACCCACCATTGTCGGCATCAGGAGCTTCACGCCCGCACTGTGCAGGTCCACAAAGAAATCCGCATGAGCGATGATGGTCTGGCCAAGGTGATATGCCAGCAGCTGGCTGGGACTCCCATGTTCGCTTCCGGGAAACGTGCGAGCGAGATTGGCATTGTCGAGGGGGCTGGTGCGCGTTCCGTTCCAGAATGCCGGCGGGTTAACCACCGGCACGGCAATCAGAGTCCCTTTCATGGCAGCCGGGTCGAGTTCGTCGCAAAGGTCCAGGATTGCGCGCACGCCTTCGTATTCATCGCCGTGAACGCCCGCGGTGACGACCAGAGTTTTTCCTTCGCCGCTCCCCTTGAGTAATATTACGGGGAGATTTAATTCCGGAGTCGATGCCCGAAGCTCCAGCGAGATGGCGTGTTTTTCTGCGGGGGAATACTGGGAAGGATCGAAGTCCTTGACGGCCACCGATGAGGCGAGGGTATGCGATTTGACCGGTTTCACGAAATTACTCCTCAGTATGCGAGAAATCCGCCGTCTACAAGCAGAGTTGTTCCGGTGATGAAGCTGGCGTCATCCGATGCGAGAAATGCAATGGCCCGGCCGATTTCTTCCGGCGCTCCTCGTCGTCCGAGAGGCGTAAAGCGCAAGAAGCGCCCGCTCGCGCCCGATTTCACAACGTCTTGGGCCTGTTCCGCGCTTGTTTCCGTGCGAATGTCGCCGGGTGCCACGCAATTCACGCGAATGGAATACGGTGCGAGTTCGATGGCCATCGATTTTGCCAGCATAACCTGCGCCGCTTTCGTGGCGCAGTAAATGGAGGCGTTTTCTTGAGCCCCGTACGCGCCAACCGAACTCACATGAACAATGGACCCGCCGCGTTTGCTCTCGATCATGTGCCTGGCAACTTCTTGCGAGCAGTAAATCGTCCCCTTCAAGTTGGTGTCCACCATTCGGTTGATCAGCTCTGCCGAAGATTGCACGAAGGGAGACAACGCCGCCCAGCCGGTCACGCTCGCGTTGTTGACCAGCACATCGATTCTCTCGAAAGCCTCGACCGCCTTTGCCACACACTCCTTCACCGATGTGGGATCGCGGATATCGATCTCCAAAGCCAGCGCCTGGCTCGGCCCCAATTGCTTCACAGCGCCGCCGGCGCAATTCATATCCAGTTGTGCGATCACCACTCGCGCGCCGCATCCCGTGAAAATTTTCGCGGTGGCGAAGCCGATTCCAGCCGCGCCCCCAGTGATCATGGCGACTTTTCCGGCGAGATTCATAGGGGATCCAACGGATAGATAGGCCGCAGGAGTTTGGTGTAGTGGAACCTGCGAACATCTGCGGCGGAGAGGCCCGGCGTATCCACTTCGATGATTTTCGCCGCGATGGGTTCATAGGCGGCGCGGTACGCAATCGCAGCTTTGACTGTCACGATTCGCAGTCTCGCTGGCTCGATGCCCAGGACACGAATTTGCTCGAGATTCCACATCGGCATGCGCCGCTCGGTGAGAATTACGGATATCCGGCCTGTATCCAGCACCGCGGTGCGCCCCTGATCCTCCAGCACGCCGTGACGCATGGGACCGATATTGCGATAGATGCCATCAGACAATCTCCGGACATTCGCCGTAATCTCCACTGGCGCGCCGTGATGGCGATCGAATTTCCCGCCGACTTTTAGCGATATTTGCTGGCGCACGCCTGCGGCAATGGCACCCGCGCAAGCTTCCGGGTCGCACAACATCACCAGCGCGTCCGTGGCGCCCTGTTTCAAGAGTTCGGCAAGCAGAATGGTGCCGTCGCCGGGTGTACCGGCGCCGATGTTGTCACCCACATCAACCAAGACTGTAAGTCCTTGCGGTTGGCGAATGGCTTCCGCGACGGCAGCGGCTGGCTCGATGACCTCGGAAGAGAAATCTTCGCGGCGGTTCCATACCATGTCCGCGAGGTTTGCAGCTTCCGCCAAAGCAATTTCCTTGGTTTCGGCAACGGACAACACGGCAAATCCTGCATGAGGAACGTCCGTGTAAGGAAAGCCAGCAGCGACGGTCATATTCAGGACTCCCGGTCTTCTTTCCCGGTCGTTCGCGGCAGCAATTACCTCGGCCATCGGCGCGCGTTCCGTGGACTGAGACAAGATATGAGGAAGCAGAGGCCGACGAGCCAGCGCCATTCGAGGGCGCAAACCCTCCAGTAACATGCGGCGCAGAATCTCAACCGCTTCCAATCCTCGTTCCACCTGGTCAATATGCGGATACGTTTTGTATCCCACAATGGCGTCCGGCCAACGCACTATTTCTTCCGTGAGGTTGGCGTGGAAATCGAGGGTCACAATCAAGGGGAGTTGCGGGCCGATCGCGGCACGGACTCGCCGTAAGATTTCGCCGTCCGCATCCGAGTAGCGTTCCGAAACCATGGCGCCGTGCAGACTGAGCAACACGCCATCGAGTGGAGTCGCTGCGCGCAGACGAGCGACCAAATCGTTCACCAAAGTTTCGAATGTTTCAGCGGTGACTGCCCCCGAAGGCATGCCCCAAGCCATGAGAGTGGGAATCACTTGAAATCCGAAGCGTTCCGCGCCTTCGAGGAAGCCAGACATTTCCGAACATGTTCCCGGCCAATGGGACAATATTTCAGCCCCGTAATGAAGCTGGCCATCCGCGAAATCCGCAAGAGTCATGGGATGAGAAAAAAATGTATTTGATTCGTGGTAGATACCGCCAATGGCGACGCGCATCAGTCATGCACCTCCCGGAAATGCTGGCCGATTTCCGATTCATCAATGTCGGCAACAGCATGTCCTTCGGGAATGGCCAGGAGTGAATCAGGATCCTTGAATCCATGCCCGCTCACGATGCACACGGCCGATTCACCGGGTTGTACCCATCCTCGGTCGCAAGCGCGCAGGCAACCCGCCAAAGCGGCGGCGCCCGCTGGTTCGCACCAGATTCCCTCTTCCTGAATCATTTGCGTTTGCGCCGTGAACACTTCCTGGTCCGACACAGCGATGCCGCGCCCGCCGCCCTGGCGCAATTCCGCGAGACAAGTTCCAGCGTCGATATCAAAGGGAACCGCAAGCCCGCTGACGCGTGTGGTGCTGGTCACCGGGCGAATTTCGTCGCGCCCATGTTCGAACGCGGAAACGACCGTCGCGCAACCCTCCGGCTGCACCGCATGAATTTTCGTCCGGGAAGTTCCGACGCTGGCAACCCCCCGGGAAATGGCCGTGAATAGCCCTCCGCCTCCCACCGGAACGAAAATGTGGTCAAATCCGTTGCGAGATTTCTCGCTGAGTTCGACCCCGATTTCTTCCACGCCGCGCATCCCCTCTGGACAGTAGCGATACGCTGAAACCACGATGGGAATAGAATTCTCGGTGGCGATCTGGCGCAGACGCTGGTAAACCCGTCGCGTCACATCCGGCGAAGTAGCAAAGCCCTTCACGCGGAAGATGCGCGCGCCAAATTTTTGCATCTGATTGAGCTTGCCGGAAGGCGCGTGCTCATTCACGAAAATAGAACAAGAGATCTTGTAGCGGGCGCAATAGGCCGCCAGCGCCGCTCCGGTATTGCCGGAAGAAGTGGCGACACATGCATGTACATTTTGGTTCAGGAAATGGGTGGTTTCCGCGGCTGCGAAGCGATCCTTGTAAGAGCCGCTGGGGTTGCACAGTTCCATCTTGAAGAATAACCGCAAGCCGCGGCGCGGACCGATGCGGACGCTTTCGACGACCGGCGTATGGCCTTCGCCCATAGTCGCAATTTGGCTCAAAGGCGCGTCCTCATGCTCTATGCACTCGCTCTCTTGGTCTTGCGGGCAAGGAAAAACGACCACGAAAATTGCGCCCCCCCGACCTCAATAGGCCGCAGCCCAAGCCATCGGACCCTCTTATCTTCTGCTGGCAAAGCCTGACTCGACTGTCGGATGGACGTGCTCTCGAGCCTGAGCCTTGGCATTGCAGCGGCATCGTAGAATGGGCGAGCGCGAAATACATGTCATTCTGAAACGATTTGTCGACAGTATACCGACATATGTTTTCTGCCATTGGACACAAAATGTCTTCTAACAGATGATTATGACCAATTCATTTTATGATTGCGAGCGACCATAATCAATAGTATTCTGTCGACGGTCTGTAAAAGCTGCGACAGTTCAATCTTCCAGGAGCTTCGGAATATGGCCAAATTATCCGGTGTAGTTCCTCCCATTGGCACCCCCATTCGCGGTGATGGCGAAGTGGATGAGCCCGCCCTCCGGAGATTAACCCGGTACCTCGTGGACGCGGGCGTCAATGGCCTGCTAGCGAACGGCTCGATGGGAGGATTTGCCTTCCTTACTGATGCGGACCAGGCCCGTGCGGTCTCCGTGGTCGTTTCGGAGGTGAATGGAGCGGTCCCGGTGATGGGCTGCATCGGCGAAACCAGCACCCGGCGAGCCATCATCAAAGCGAAGCAGATTGCCCGGGAAGGGGTGACCCATCTGACTTTCCTTGCCCCTTTCTATTTCTTAGCGACCCAGGAGAATTTGCGCAGCTTCTTTATGGATGTGGCGGCGGCCACCGATCTCCCTATCTTTCTATATGACAATCCGGTTTTAACCAAGAATCACATCCATCCGGAAACCGTGGCAGCTCTCCGACAGAAGATCCCTCATCTCGCCGGCATCAAGGAGAGCAAGGAAGATTGCGTGAATCTGCAGAAGCTGATTGAACTCAATCTTAGTGAGTCCTTTTCAATCCTGACCGGAAGTGAATTCCTGATTCTGGTGGGTTTGCAAATGGGATGCGACGGTTTTGTGGGAGGGCTTCACAACCTTTGTCCCCACATGGCTGTTGCGCTCTACCGCGCCTATTGTGGCGGGGATGTAAATGGCGCGCGAAAGTTGCAACGCGAACTGGCCGCAACCTGGGAACTGTTCCGTTACGGCCATATCTGGGGAGCTTTTGATGAGGCGCTTCGGTATCTCAAAATCGCCGAATGCGCCACCGGCGCGCCTTATGTGTCCAAACTGGGGCCGGAAGAGGTTGCGAAAGTGCACGCCATTCTCGACCGGCACGTGAAACCATTTCTCGGCAAGAACGTTAGTCGCTAGACTTGGACATGCTGAAAAACTTGTCGGGCTCGCGATATCGGACGGAAAGGTGCGCGATCATAACTTGCTCCGCCGATTCCTTCGACCGCCCGCAGATGAAGTCGAACAGCGGCCGGTGGGAGTCAAGAATCATGCGCAGCTTTTCGCCGCGCAGGAGCGTGCGCACCGAGTGTGCGAACAAAGGCGCGGTCAGGCTGGTTAATATCTTTTCCAGGTATTCGTTACCGCTGTAACTCCAAAATGTGCGGTGAAATTCGAAGTCGACGCGCATGGAAAGTTTGGTCGGTGAAGGTTCCATATTTTCGATCATGACCAACAACTGTTCCAATTTTTTTTCGCGCTGTGGATTTAAATGCTTTCGCGCCAGGCGCAGCGCTTCGGCTTCCAACACCACGCGCAGAGAGTTGATTTCCTGTATGTCTTCTTCGTCCAGACTGACGGCGAACATGCCGCGTCTGGGAATGTTGACGATCAGCGACTGTTCCTGGAGCTGTTGCAGTGCTTCACGGATGGGAGCCCGGCTCACATGGAATTCGCGAGCCAGTTGGCTCTCATTCAGCCGCTCTCCCGGTTTGATTCTGCCGCTCAAAATTGCATCGGTTAGAACTTCGACGGCCCGGTCCTTCAGAGTTCCGCTATTTCGAAATGGTTGGAATGAATTGTTCTTCGCCATAAGTTCCCTCACGCTACAATGACACTGCACTCCGTCGACAGTACAAAGTAAATGGTTACTTGTCAATAACTTCTGAATGCAACCACGCTTCCTGGAGGGACGCCTTGAATCGTCAAGTACAACACAGTACGAAGCCTCTCAAGTGCGCGGGGCCGTTTCAATGAAGGCAGGACGCTATTTCCGCGGAAATGAGATACGGCCGTTTTTCCTGGACTCCGGAGTGCGAATGTTCGATTGGAGCGCGCTCAATTCCACACGAGTTGCGGGTCGGGTTCGAGCTCGGGCTTCCGCCGCTCTTCACTCCGGGACGGATTCGGATTTCCTGGCTGCGTTGCAGGAAATCGAACCGTGGCTTGCTGAAAATCCGGACTTTTTTCCGGAGACCAGTCAAGCAGCCGAATTGCCGGCGACGGTACTCGAACAACCCCTCCCTCCTCCGGTTCGCCCGCGAAAACTCATTTGTGTGGGATTGAATTACCGGGATCATGCCGTGGAAGCAAAAATGGAGCTTCCCGTCCGGCCACTGCTCTTTGCAAAGACCTCCAACGCAGTGAGCGGGCACAATCACGACATTCTGATACCGGACAACTGCGTGCAACTCGACTACGAAGCAGAACTTGCAGTGGTGATGGGAGGCACTTGCCGCAGTGTGCGCGCTTCGGACGCAATGACGTATGTGGCCGGGTACACCTGCACGAACGACATCAGTGCGCGCGATTTTCAATTCACCGACGGCCAGTGGTTCCGCGGGAAGAGCTGCGACGGTTTTGCCCCGATCGGGCCATGGCTTGTAACTCCTGCTGAGATTCCAGAACATCGCTCGCTGCACATACGGTGTCTTCTGAACGGCGAAGCCATGCAGGATTCTACGACCGCGAATCTGGTTTTCGATGTTCCTACACTTATTCAGTTCATTTCCTCTTTTATTACTCTCGAGGCCGGGGACGTGATCGCGACCGGCACACCGCCCGGCGTCGGCTTCGCGCGCAAGCCTCCCATCTTTTTGCGGGACGGAGACCGAGTGGAAATCGAAATCGAAAAAGTGGGAACACTTCGCAACACAGTGATATCTCGCGGAGAATCGAATGATTGAAAATCAAACAGTCTTGAGAAAGAACATGCTGCTTCCCGAGGTGAGAGATTTTCTCGCTTCTAAGCCTTTGCCGATGTTCCTGGGCGGCGAGTGGGTCCACGCGAAATCCGGGCATACGTTCACGACGCGCGATCCAGGAACCGGGGAAATTCTGGCCACGGTTGCGAGCGCAGAAGATGAGGATGTCAACGCAGCGGTAAGTGCGGCGCGCCGCGCCTTTGAGAAAAGCTGTTGGAGTACCATGGCCGCAAACGATCGCGCCGTGATCCTTCATCGCCTCGCCGATCTGGTGGACCGCCACCGCGAAATTCTCGCGCAAATCGAATCGCTGGATGTCGGCAAACCGTTTCGTCAGGCCATGGACAACGATGTTCCCAACGTCGCAAAAACCTTACGATATTATGCCGATCTGTCCGTATCCGTGCGCTCGAGGGAACCCATTGGCGTCCCCGGCCATGAAGCCTACACGGCATGGTTTCCCTACGGCGTCTGCGCCTTCATCATCCCTTGGAACTTTCCCATCTTGCTCCTGGGTTGGAACATCGCACCGGCACTTGCGGCTGGAAATGCTGTGGTCATCAAACCCGCCGAAGACACTCCTCTATCCACGTTGTATTTCTGCCGCTTAGTTCAGAAGGCTGGCGTGCCCGCAGGGGTGGTGAACGTGATCCCCGGTTACGGTCATACTGCCGGAGCGGCGCTTGCATCGCATCCGGAAATCAACCGCCTTTCATTCACCGGATCGCCTGAAATTGGTCGCAAAGTTGCCGCGACCTGCGGCGCGAATCTCATCCCCGCCAAATTTGAACTTGGAGGGAAAGGTGCGGCCGTCTTGTTCGAGGACACGGACGTGGAGCGGACTGCGGAGGCGTTGGTAGCTGCGATTACACTGAATTCCGGGCAAGTGTGTTGCACGGCTACGCGGTGGATGGTGCAGGATTCCATATTTGATCGCTTTGTCGAATCCGCCGCGAAGCGATTGCAGGCAGTGCGAATAGGACACGGCATGTCGCCTCAAACTGAAATGGGCCCGGTTGTCAGCGCGAAACAAAAGAGCCGGGTTCTTGGATATCTTCAGTTGGGAGAACGCGAGGGGGCGCAAGTCCTACTGCGTGGTGGAGACGTCACTGGAACCCCGGAAGGAGGAGGTTTCTATGTCAAGCCCAGCTTGCTGGCTGGGCCTCCGGATAATATCTGCGCCCGGGAAGAAATTTTCGGCCCCGTCGCCTATGTCATGCGCTTCAAGTCGGAAGAAGAAGCGGTCAATCTCGTAAATCGATCTCGCTATGGCTTGGCCAACAGTGTATGGACGCAGGACCTTCATCGCGCCCGGCGAGTGGCCGAAGAAATGGTCGCCGGCAATAGTTGGATCAATGCGCATAACGTATTCCACCACGGTGTTCCGTACGCAGGGTGCAACATTAGTGGCTATGGAGGAGGAGTATTAGGGCCCGATACGCTTCTTGATTACCTGCGCCGCCAGTCGATCGTGCGTCCTATGAACTAAAAAGGGTCATCCGTGCCGAAAGCGCCAAGGAATGAAGGTTGGAGTGTTGGAAGAGAGCGCTTGGCGGTTTGTTTCTCGGCCACAGGAGGATGGGGCAGTGGCGGTCATGAGAGCTTAGTCGCAGGGAATGATGTACAAAAGCGTCGACAGTCGACAGAGAACATGATAGCATCCCCTCCATGCCATTTTTCTCCACGCCCGATATTCATACACGAGAGCTTAACATTCGCCGCAAGACCCCGGGATCCTGGCAACGCTTCCTGCGCGCGGAGCGGTCTTTGGCCGGGGGAGTTTCGAGCGGGCTCCGCCGTAGCGCCAAGCCCTATCCCCTTTTTTTCAAGTGCGGAAAGGGCGCTCAGGCGGTGGACGTCGATGACAACACCTACCTCGACTACGGGCTGGCGTGGGGGCCGCTCATTCTCGGGCAATCTCCTACGGAAATAGCGGAAGCCGTGGCGGCCCAGGTGCATCGAAGTCTGACTTTTGGCGCACAACACGATTTGGAATTTGAAGTCGCGGAATTGCTCACGCGGATTATTCCTTGCGCCGACCTCGTCTGTTTTGCCAACAGTGGCACAGAAATCGTGCAGGTGGCCTTGAGACTCGCCCGGGCATTTACCGGCCGCCCTAAGTTCATAAAATTCGAAGGTCACTACCACGGCTGGGACGACAGCGTGCTGGTGAGCTACCATCCGACACCGGCTCAAATATCTTCTTCCATGGGTGCGCCGATTGGCGCAGGTGAAGGTCAACGTGCAAATGCCGGCGTCTTCATCGCTGAGTGGAATGACCAGCGGGCAGTGGAGCGGCTTTTTGCCGAAAACGGCAGTGAAATTTCGGCGGTGATTTGCGAGCCGCTGCTATGCAATAGCGGCTGCATTCCGCCAGATCCGGGATTCTTGCAGTTTCTGCGCGAGATTACGTCCCGCAACGGCGCCTTGCTCATTTTCGATGAAGTCATCACGGGGTTTCGGCTGGCTCTCGGCGGAGCTCAGGAACACTACGGCGTTTTGCCTGATCTGGCGACATATGCCAAAGCCATCGGCGGGGGATTGCCGTTGAGCGCGCTGGCCGGCAAAAAACAATTCATGGAGTTGATTGCAAATGGCAAGGTGATTCATGCCGGAACGCTGAATGGAAACCCTGTCGCGTTGGCCGCGGCAAAAGCGACTCTGGAGTTTCTCTCGCGCGATGACGGCGCTGCGTACAAGGAACTTGCGCGGCAAGGCACGCGACTCCGCAACGGCATTGAGTCGATCTTGAAAAAGCACGATTGTGGTGCGGTGATCGCGGGAGAAGCAGCCGTGTTCCACGTGTCCTTCATGGACCGTCCGGCGCGTAATTATCGAGAACTGCTCAAGGCAGACACCCAGCGCTACTCCGATTTTGCTTTGGCTCTGCTCGATGAAGGTGTCCTCCTTCTTCCAGATGGGCGGTGGTACGTGTCCGTGGCGCACAAAGACGAAACGATTGAAGCCACGCTTGCGGCCGTTGAAAGAGTGGTCGAAAGGTAATGAGCCGTTGGATGAACGGGCGTTACCGCGAGGAGCGGATAAGGCAGCACAGTAATTTTGGAAACTAACTTCATTTAGGAGACACCATGAAAATCCTGGTTATCGGCGGTGGTTCGATGGGGCGGCGGCGGCTGCGGGACCTCACCTATCTCAATCCCGGCGGCGTAATCCTGCTCGAACCCCTGACCGACCGATGTCAGCAAGTCGCTTCCAACTTCGGAGTTCCGGGATTTACGAGTTTGGATCTCGCGCTCGAACAACGGCCGGATACATTAATTATTTCGACGCCTCCAGCGCTGCACGAAACGTATGTGCGCCGCGGTGTTCTGGAAGGCTCAAATATTTTTGCGGAAGTGCCGTTTGTCCTGGACTACGCTGCGCTGCAGGAAATTGCTCAACAGACCCAGCGCCCGGACTACAAAGGCATGCTCGGCGTGAGCCATACCATTCGCTATTATCCGCCCTACCGGTTGATCCACGATTTGCTTTCGAACAACGCCATCGGGCGCACTCTCTACCTGGAATATAGTCTCGGGAATTATCTTCCGGACTGGCATCCTCAGGAGGACTACAGGAAGTTTTACGCCAAGGATCATAAACTGGGCGGCGCTGGTATGGATATGCTGCTCCATGAAATGGGGGCCATACACTGGTGGCTTGGAAAGACCACAAATATCCAAGCGCGTTTGGCAAAGGTCAGCTCCTTGGAAGTGAATGGGCCGGACACACATGACATTCTCATGCGTTTCGCAAACGGCGCTCTGGGTTTCTTTCACCACGACATCATCGAACGAGGGACCATAGGCCGACACATCCGAATCGTCGGTGAAGAAGGCACGATCGAGTGGCACCAGAACCAATCGACAATCCGCTTGTTCGCCGCCAAGGGCAATCAGAATGAACAACTCGGATTCGACAAAGCGGCCGATTGGAAGTCTGCCATGGAAGCGAGCAAAGAGGCCGCCCAAATCGCAGCTGGAAGGAAATCAGGTTCCGGGACCATTCCCGGGGGATCAGCGGCGGAATTTACGTATGAATCCTGCTATCTGCGCGAGATGCGCCATTTGCTCGACGCCGTGGCAGGCAAGGTTCCTTACACCGGATGCACGATGCAGGAAGAATTGCAGACCGTAGCCGCATTTCACGCCGTGCTGAAAAGCGCGCAAGAAGGGCGAGAGATCAGCGTGGATTGAGCCGTCCATCCGCCGGTCATTTCTCGATTCAAAGCGAGCGGGCGTGGGATTACCGCGTCCGCTTCGGCCTACTCCCATCCGAGAAAAAATCCCGATGCAATCGCGCCCTTACGAAGTCCCAGAATCCCGCCGGGGCTCGTCCATGCGGTAAACCAGGCCAACGAGTTCCGAATCGTCACGTGGCCGTTCCAAGAAGCTGAGGAGCAGGCCGCAGCAAAATGTCACGAGGGTGCCCACGACTGCGTAGTAAAAGAAAGCAACCTGCGTTTGCCACGCCAGAATCGAGATGCTCACCAATCCGAACGCGGCGCCTCCGATGGCCGCGTTTCCTCGCGCGCGCTTCCACAGCATGCCGAGCAAGAAAATTCCCAGGATGGGGCCAGCGAGAAAACTGTTGATAGTGTTAAAGGCGATGATCATGGGCCCGAGGCGGTTGGCGAACATCGCGGCCACGGTCGAAGCCGCTCCCCATGCGATCGTTCCGACCCGACCTGCGAATACAACGTCGGCATCTGAGCAGGTGGGCCGCCACAAGCGTTTATAGAAGTCGACGGTCGTGGCGGTTGTCAAAGCGTTGATGCTGGCGCTCATGACCGCCATGGAGGCCGCGAAAATCGAAGCGATCACCAATCCCGAGAGCCAGCCGCCCAACTCCCTCATCACGAAGAAAGGGAGTATTGCGTCGAGTGCCGGCAACCCTTGCAATTCCGCGGGATGGAAGTGATAGAAAGTGTAGAGCACGGGGCCCACCGAATACAGCAAGAGGGACACAGGGACAATAATGACGGCATCCAACAGAATGGACCGCTGCCCCTCTTTCAAAGAGCTCGTCGTAAAATACCGTTGCAGATACGCCTGGTCTGTCCCCAGAGTGGAAAGCGCCATGAATCCACCGCCAACAACCGTTGCCCAGAAAGTGGTGATCTCCCGGAAATCTGTCGAAAAATTGAAAAGATGCAGGCGTCCGCCAGCCAGGGACGTCCGCCAGACCTCCGGAAGACCTCCCGGCACGTGAGAGATCGACAACCAGACGATGGCGACCAAGCCGGTGAGAAGAATTGTGAATTGCATCACATCGGTCCAAATGACAGCCTTCATCCCACCCAGTGTGGTGTAAATCGTCGTGCAGCCGCCTATGATCAAGACGCAGCCTGTCAGCGGCAGCCCCGTCAATAGAGACAAAATCAGTGAAGGAGCATAAATAACGATGGCTACATGCGAGCCGCGCAAGAGCAGGAAAAGCGCGCTCCCGAGCAATCGCGTCTTCAGATCGAAGCGTCGCTCAAGGTACTCGTAGGCGGTGTAAAATTTGAACCGCGAATAGAAAGGCATGAACAGAAACATGATCACTGGAGCAACGAACAGATACGTCCAGCTCGACCAGACCAACTCCATATTGTGCTGATAGGTCCAGGCAGGCGCTCCCATATAACTTATTGCGCTCATATCAGCGGCAACCAGGGAGATAGCTACCGGGATGGCATTCATGCGGCGTCCACCCAGGAAGAATTCACCGGCCGTTGTTTTCTTGCGGTAAAAGAGACTGCCAAGGGTGGCGATAGCGAGAACGTAGCCGCCGAGGATCAGCCAATCAATGAGGGAGAAGAGGGGGCTTTTCATAGTCGACTGTCGACGGACTTTGACACGATTTTTCTCACATTACAAGAGATTTGCCTAAGTTGTTGTTAAATATGATCTTGACACAGGGACTTGACTTGTTTAATAATTCCGTCGGCAGTCGACGAAAAAGAGAATGGTCTGCAAACGCTTGCCAGATTTTTGCAACCAAAGCTGTAATCGTGCCGGATTTCCCATAATTTTTCGCTTGGTTGCCGCTTCATGTGCTGGCAGTGAGAGAATATACCTGAAACTGGGAAGGAAGCCCGGACTGTTAACCGAGGATATCGCCGGGGCAAGTCCCGGACTGTGCGGGAGTTTTTTCGACTTGAGCATTCGCATCCCCCAGCGCGGGACCAAGCAATCTCCACGAATTCTTGCAGGGTGCGATTTCTGCCAAGGCAGTCATTGCTGAAAACTAGAATTGGAAGCAAGACAAAGTGACCTGCGCATGGCACGACGGGCGTGCTCAGGATGAAATTTACAGATTGCTGGGAGAGATGGAATGACCGGTTCGGTGAACGATGCGTCAACCGTGAAATTGTTTCATCTCGGCGGCAAGGTGGCGCTTGTCACGGGCGGCGCCGGAATTTACGGCACACACATTGTCCGGGCGCTGGCTCAAGCCGGAGCACACGTCGTTGTGGCGTCGCGCGACGCGGGGAAATGCGAAGACTTCGGCCAGGGACTCCGAAAGGAAGGGCTCTCGGCGGAATCCGCGGATCTTGATCTCGCCTCTGAGTCGTCGATTCGCGCCTTGCGGGACAAACTCGTCGCCGATCACGGCCGTCTTGACGTGCTGGTGAATAACGCCGTGGCCCGCGCCGGGGGCGATTTGCGCGACGCCAGCGCCGGCGACTGGGAACACGCGATGAAAGTTAATTCCACGGGGCTTTTCCTCGCCTGCCAAATTTTCTCCGAACCCATGCAGAAGGCCCGCACTGGTTCGATCATTAATATCGCGTCCATTTACGGCATGGTGGGACCTGATTTCTCTATTTACAGCGGCACGCAGATGCACAATTCGGTGAGTTACTCATTTTCAAAAGGCGGAATGATAAATCTGACGCGATACTTGGCGAGTTTCCTGGCTCCGTACCAGGTTCGTGTGAATTGTCTATCGCCCGGCGGATTTCGAACCGAAGATATGCCCGCGAGTTTTGTGCAGCATTACTCGCGGCATACGCTCCTTGGCCGTATGGCCGAGCCGGATGATATCAAGGGGCCGGTTGTTTTCCTTGCATCGGAAGCTTCGCGCTACATCACCGGATTGAATCTGCCGGTGGATGGAGGCTGGACAGCGATTTGACGGTGACCGGCGCGATTGGGCGATGAGAGCCGATCTTGCGGAGCGATGGGGAATCGGTGTCCGGGTTGATAAGAAAAGGGATGAGGGATTCGAATGAAATTTGCGATACGCACGGAACAAGCCCCACAGCCAGCAGCCGCCTACGAGCAGGCCGTTGTATCCGGAAACCTGATTTTCGTCTCCGGCCAAAATGCGAGTGATCCGACCACGCGTTCGATCGACGGAAAAACCATTGAGGAGCAAGTCACCCAGGTGCTCCGAAACATCGAGGCAATTCTCGGAGCCGCCGGCTGCAATCGGACCAACGTCATGCGCTGCGGCGTCTTTCTGGCGAACCTCGAGGATTTTCCGGGGATGAATCGCGCATACCGGGAATTCTTTGGCGAATCACTTCCGGCGCGCACCACCGTCCAAGCCGGGCTGGGCGCTTTGCGTGTGGAGATTGACGCCATCGCAATGAGCGATGAAATCCGGCCTCAGCGTCAACCCAAACCGCGAAGAGAAGGGTCCGCAACAGAAGGAAGCCCCGCCAATAACCATTCAACTTTCGGGCACTTCCGAAAGCCGCGCCGAAAGTAACGGACGTGCGCCCCAGCTTCATTAATTGTGGATCAGAGTATATTGGGGAGAATCTCCATCCGGCGGAGCGATTCCGCGGCTTTTTCGATGTGCAATTGTCCACCACCCAGCGAAATGCAGAAATGACCTGGCAAGAGAGCGTCGACGCGAAGATTGGCCAGTTTTTTCACGGTGCGAACGTACTGCTGGTAATCGCAGTCCCAGACGTTGGTCATCAGGATTTTCCCGCCGTGGAAGACAGAGTCGCCGGAAAAAAGATATGTTTTGTTCTCCGCGTTCATGACGTAGCTCAGCGATCCGCAACAGTGGCCTGGCGTTTCCAGAACTCGGAGTTCGCAATCCCCCACGCGGCAGACGTCGCCTTCACGAAGCTCTCGATCCACGACGCATTCCGGAAACCGGTAGTCGGGAGGATAAATTCCCGCAGCCTTTGCAGTTCCCAGGCTGATACCATTTTCGTCGCCCCGGCGCACGAAATCTGCCGCTTCCGGGGAAGCCGACACGGTGACATCAAGAGATTCTCGCCAGAATCTGCAAGCTCCGGCGTGGTCCGCATGAGCATGCGTCAGGAAGACGTATTTCAGTTTTCCCACATCAAGGCCGTCGGCAAGAATGTTTTCGAGGATGCGTTCCGGTTCCAGGCCAACTCCCGCGTCAATGAGCGCCATCTCGGTCTGGCCGTGCACCAGGTATACGTGGCAATCCAGGGAATGGCTCAGGCCCAATCCCAGCATTCCGCTCCCGACCAGGTAAATCTTGTCCGTCAGCCTCACGCATTCACCTCTCGGGACCGTGCACGCCAAACCGAAACGTTACAATGCCGAACAAAAATGTCGCCTCAGAAGCCTTCATGGAGAAGGCGGCCGCCGCGTGGCGGTTCTAAACCAAACTTAACGCCAGGCGGAAACCGATGCAATCAAAGCGGCCATCAGTCGGGTCCTCATGGCGGCACGCACAGAAAAGAACCGTAGGGTCCGCTGTTTTGAAGGACCCGCCGCGGCAAACCGCGTTCAGCCGCACATCTCTGATCAGCGTATCGTCATAGCACATCTTGGCTTTGTCCGGAGCACCTACCTCGTCGAAGCACTCCTCACACCAGCACCACATCGATCCTGCCATATCGTGAATGCCGTAGCCGTTGGCGGCGAAAGATCCCACGCGCTTGGGTGATCCATTGGCGTTGTTGAAATCACAACGCCCTTCCGGCGGCTCATCGCCCCACGGGTAGGTCCTGCCGGAAATTCCGCCGCGAGCTGCTTTCTCGTATTCCGCGTCGCGAACCAGCCGGTAGGATTTGTTGGTTTTGCGGGACAGCCATTGCGCGTAACGAGTGGCGTCAATCCAGCTCGTATAGGCTGCCGGGCAACGGGAATCCTTGAAGCGAGGATCCGAACCCAGCCTTTCGTCAATTCCATAGCTTGTTCTTTCGGCAAATTCGACCATTTCGCCCACGGTCACGGCGTACTTGGCGATCGCAAAGCGCGGGACATTGACTTCCTTCAGTGTCCAGGCATGAGGAATTTTGGCATCCTTCGGAAACCTCGGAAGCCCCATGATTACGGGTCCCCCGGCAATGACCACCATCTCTGGCTCTCTGATCTGATCCATTTTTTCTCTTTCCTCTTTAGTGGGATTCAATCTGTGGCACATACTTTCGTCGCTCAGATGCATGCGGCGCGGGGTTGCAAGAGAGGTGTCCCGGTTAGAATCAGTAATAATGACGAATTGTTTTCTGCAGAGCTTCCACCTGGCGTTCCACGGCGTCCAGCGTTTGCATGCTGGTCTTGAATTGGCACAGATATTTCTGCATTTCCTCGATGATCGGGCAGTCACCCAAGCGGTAACCCTTCACATTACCCTTGTAGCGCGGATCGAATTGCGGCGCCCGCGCCCGTGAACCAAGGAACTCCATGGTCTGAAAGATGGGTTCCAGATGTACTGGCTTCCAGGCAGAGTAGAGACCGTCGCCTCCGTGGGCGATGAATTGTTTTCGAAACGATCTCCAGTCTTCTCCCAAAACCTTCTCATCGAGCTTGCAGACGTAGGTCCAATACGTATGCGTGTAGTCTTCGGGGACGACGGGTGGCAGGAGCCAACTGCATTTCTCTTCCTGGATCACTGCTTCGTATCGCGTGGCGATGTACCGCCTCGCCGCGACCAAATATTCCAGGCGCTCGAGCTGCGCCAGACCCAAAGCCGCCTGCATCGCGGACATCCGGAAGTTGTAACCCAGCCGATCGTGCCGCTCGAAACTCCAATCCTGGCGTTGGTCGCGCGGCACGGTGTTGTCTCCCGCACGGCCAGAAAGGGTGCGAAACCCCTGTGAGGAATATTTGCGAATATCGCGGGCGTAATCGCTGTTGTCCGTGATCACGATGCCGCCGTCTCCTCCCGAGGTCATGTGCTTTGAACCCTGGAAGCTGAAACTGGCCGCATTTCCGATGGTCCCAACCAATTTCTGCTTATACTGGCCGAGAAAGCATTGGGCGTTATCCTCGATAACCAGCAAGTGGCGCTCGGCAGCCAGCTTCATCAAGCGGTCGTAATCCGGGGCTAGGCCGTAAATGCTGACGGGGATGATAGCTTTGGTGAATTCCGTGATCTTTCTTTCCACGTCTTCTGGATCCATGCAAAAAGTATCACTGTCGATGTCCGCGAAGACGGGTACCGCGCCACATTCAATTACCACGAAGGCTGTGGCCGCCGCCGTAAGCGCCGGCACGATGACCTCGTCGCCCGGGCCGATGCCTCCCGCCAGCAGTGCGGATATCATGGTTCCTGAGCCGGAATTGTGTGAAATGGCAAAGCCGACCGCGAATTTTTCGGCGAAGGCAATTTCAAATCGAGCCACCATCCTTGCAGGATCTTTGGTATTGCCGAACCCATCGGCAAGCACTTCATTCATATATTGCCTGTCGGTTTCGCCGCATCGATTGGGCGGCAAATGACCGAAAATTTCCGTGGGACGCAACTCGCGCGGATCTTGCGTTACCAGTGCGCTTACCATGATGACCATCCAACTGTTTTCACAATAGCAGTCCTCGTTTGGCCGAACGACACAAATCGTTCGACTCGACATTTGACTTTCGCTTTCCAGTCAAATGTCCAATTGCTGGATATTTTGTGGGCGGACGTAAGCAATTCATGACACGCCCCGTATTTCTCGCTACTGCATCAGAAACTGTTGCTGTACCCGATAATGAAAATCGCAGCAAGTAGAAGCGTCAATCCGCCCATCATGATTCTTACCGGCGTTCCGCCACTTTCCTTCCACTCTCCGGTGAAGACACCCCACACATTGGCGACAATGACCACGGAGGACATCAAGATCGACCAACCGATGGAAGGTCCCAGACGTCCCAACTGATTTGCTCCGATTCCATAGAAGACCATTCCCACCAGCCATAGCGCGCCCATCAGCGCGGCCAGCGCATAATGGGAACCGCTGCCGGATTGAAGAAATTTGCGGAACGATTTCCGCCGCACCATTAAATAGGCGCAATACGATGCGTTGCACAGAAAGACGGGCAGCGTGATGACCGCCCAGAGAAGGTTAGGCGCAGACCTTTCGGCGGCGCCGTGTCGGAGGGCCGAGGAGGTGAGCGTCGAGCCAAACGCAAAACCGAGGCTTCCGCATGACGATAGAATTCCGGATAGAACGCAGAGAGCGAGTCCCACGCCGTACGATTTCTTGGAGGACGTGGATTTGTCCTTTTCGCCTGCCCTTGACTTGTTTTCCTTTAATTTTCCTGCCCAGGAGCATATGGAAATTCCGAGGAGCATGATCATCATGCCGAAAAGAATGAGCGTGCCGCCAGGACGGTGCAGTTTTTCAGGTGTTAGCACGAGCAAGGGAATGAGCGTGCCAATGGAAGCCGCCAAGCCCAGAACAATGGCGAATCCCACGGCGAGTCCCACGTAATCCACTCCGAGTCCCATCAGCAGCGCGCCCAATCCCCAGCCCAATCCGAACAGGATGGTGCGGCCAATCGCAGCGGGATCCGTCTGGAAAACTGCGTTCTTCAGGTCCGGGACGGTGAGCGCTGCGAGCAACCAGGGAAATAGTAAATATGCCGCGAAGGAAAATCCCAGCCAGGTATTTTCCCAGTCCCATCGCGGCATATATTTCATGGGAACCAGGAACGTGCCTTGGAAAAATCCTGCCGCCAGGACAATAAGAGTGCCGATCAGAGTGCTTTCGCCCACCGCGACTTTATCCGCCTTTCTCGAACTGCCCGCAAAACTCGCGAATCTCAGGCCAATTTCACGTCACGGTTTTCTTTTGCCGACCGCACCAGGGCCAGGGCCACCTTAAGCGCATTGAAGGCGTCCACGGGCTTGAGAATTTCCGGGCTGGAATTCTTTCGGACGCAATCGACGAAATAATTCACTTCTTCCCTGATCGCGCCGTACACCCTGTTGTTGAACCAGGCATCGTAGGAAACATTGGGAATTTCCGCACCCGTCTCCTTCCACAAATACAACGGGGCAAAGTGGATGTCGGCGATACCCTTGGTTCCGATCACCTGCATGGAATCGTTGGCCATCACCCCCGCCTGGTCCGGAATCATCCAATGGGTCTCCAGGCACGCCACGGCTCCGCCATGAAACTCCACAAGACTCCAGTTCACCTGGGGATAATTGCTGAAACTCGCCCTGCGGGTCACGGCGCGGACGCTGCGGACTCGATCTTGCGTGTACCAGAGGCAGAGATCGATATCGTGAATGCCGTTCGAAATGATGGGGTGAACGCGGTTCAGCATTCGTTGCAGAGCCTGTTTCGGCCGGTTTCGCCTGGCATGGATCGAGACCACTTTTCCTAGATTTCCTTTTTCGATTTCGCGCTTCACCGTGCCGTAAGTGTTTTCGAACCGCAAAATATGCCCAACCATGAAAATGATTCCTGCCTTCTCGCTGGCCGCCAGGATCTTCTCTGCATCGAGGAGAGAAGTGGCGATGGGCTTTTCGAGCAGGACATGTTTCCCGTTTTTTGCCGCCGCCCGGACCGGCGCCAAATGGCTTTCTTCGGGAGTTGCAATGCTCACCAGATCGATATCTTTCCGGGCGCACAGTTGTTCGAAATCCGTGAAGCGGTGGGGAATTCGGTACTTTTTCGCAACCTCCCGAAGGCGCCTGGGACTGCTGTCACAGATCGCCACCACCTCCACCTCCAACAGGGATTGGTACGCCGCGACGTGGATTTCACCGAAAGTCCCCGCACCGATCACTCCCGCTCTGAGTTTTGCCATGTCCCCCAGCCCCTTTTAGCAGATGATTGGCGCTTTCCATCGCCTCCGCCCCGGGTTTCACTGGCCGCCGGCGGCAACACGGGCCGCGATGAATTGGCTAACGCGCGGAACAAAAAGGCGTCGCCATCATTGTCCACAGACCATCACTTCCCGGCCGAAACACTCATCCGCGAAACGCAAACGAGTAGAGTTCGGCGTTCCGGACGTGGAATCTTAGGCTGATCGGCTTGGAACGAAGCTCGGAAACATCGCTGCCATGATCCCAGGCAACCACGTGGCGAAGACTGTCGCCTTTGAACGCCACGGACGCACCATATCCATGAATCTCCTTGCCGGCGGCATCCAGGATTTCCACGGAGACTCCGCCCGCGTTTCGCACCAGGGCGTTGATTTCCAGACGCGTCCCGGAGAAAACCAGCGGCACTGTTGTCAGTGTGCCCCCTTCCGCTGGCGCGTCCATGGACACAAAGCGATCGAGCTTCCATTTCGCAAGGCCGATGCTTCCGGTGTATTTCGTGCCACGGTCCTTATCCACGTAAAGACACGGGGTGCCGTGCGTGTAATTGGACCCGCCATAGTAGAGCCAAATTTCATCTCCGATTCTTAGAGCTTGAGAAGGGGTCACGTACAAGCCGGAGTCCCATTGGTCGTCGCGGTCTCGCGGCACGCACGGAATGCGAAAGGGCCGTTCCCAATGGAGAAGGTCCCGGGAAACTCCCAATTGCAATTCGAAAGGCCCTTCTTGATTTCCGTAGCGGGCTTCGTTGTTGATCGTGAAAACCCACGGAAACGCCAGGGTGCAGCTCTCATGGCAGTAAGTGCCAATGCCATAAAATTCTGTGCGCATCTCCTTTTTGCTGTCTGGGACATCGAGAATGGAACGTACCTGTTCGATGCGGCGCAAGGAGCCGGCATCGTCCCGCAGGTCCGGGACAAAGGCCAGCTCCGGTTGCGTCCAGTGCTCAAAATCCGGGCTGGTGATGGCGTAGAAAACGCGCCGCTGGTGGCCTCGAACTTCGGTCATGATCTTGACGAAGGCCACGTAGAGACTACGCTGCTCGTCGTAATACCCGGTGATCACGTCTCCTCCCGGGGCGATCGGTATTTTGCTGAGGAGTTTCCAGTGAAGCCCGTCGGGAGACGTCATGGAGTGATAGCCAAATTTGTTTTCGATGTTGGTGATCCAACACACCATCTTGTAGCGCCGCGATGGGTCGGGGTCGCGATGATCCTTGATGACGCTCGGGAGCAAACAGGCATTCGCCACGGCATTGTGCTTCGCGGCTTTGCGGCAGGGGATGGTCCCTACCAGAGGTTTTTCCCAGGCGATGCCGTCCTTGCTTGTGGCGTAGAGTGCGGCGTAATCGGGGAAGTAATCCGGAGCCTCGCCGTTGTACCACATCTTGAACAGCTTCTCTTCTTCGTCATACAGAACCGTGCCGTACAGCTCGAGCCGCCAGCCTTCCCAGGGAAGGGTGGCTTTCACGAGCGGATTTCCCGGATGTTTTTCACCGGGATGAAGCGTGAAGCAGACGTTTTGCGTTTCCCGAACGAGCACTTGATCCACGAAGAGTTGACACTTGCCGCCCACGTCGAACGGGCTGACTTCATTCGTCTCAATGTCGATGCTGCCAGGCTCTGGAATCGTCAGACCTGGAGCAGTAAGGGCACCCGGCAATGCCATGGTGCCGAAGACACTGAGGGCCATGAAGTCACGCCTTTTCATTTCAACGATCTCCTGAGGGATATTGGCTCACCGATTTACAAGCTGCCATAGCCTATAACTTTTCCGGCACGCCCGGGAATCATCCCACCGAGCGTGCCGGAATTTTCACTGAAATGTCGATCAGAACATGTACTTGAGACCGAACTGAAATATACGTGGATCGTGAGCGCCGCCGATGACACCAAATGACGGAGTGCCAAACTGGTTGCCGGGTATCAAGAAGTTCGGGTGATTCATGCTGTTGAACGCTTCCACCCGGAACTGGAGTCCCTGCGATTCCGTGATTCGAAAGTCACGATGCAGAGCCAGGTCGAAGTTGATGATTCCGGGTCCCTCAACCGTGCTTCGTCCCGCGTTGCCGTAGGTAAACGGCGCGGGCGTGGCGAAGCAGGAGGTATTGAACCACGCCGCGGTCGTCCGTTGAGAGGGAGGCAGGTTCGGATTGCAAACCTTGTCCGGCCACTGGGAATCGCCAGACCCCGTGTTGAGCGTGTCGCCGGGGAGAAAGATGGTTTCCCAGACGCCGTCAGAGAATGTGGATATGGCTTGCACGCTCCAGCCGCCAAATACCTTCGAAGTTACCCCTTCACTTAAGAACGGTTTCCCCGGTCCAAAAGGAAGCAGATAGTCCGCAGTCAGCACCAACCTTCGTCCGATGTTCCCGGAAGAGAGCGCTTTGTTCTGCTGAGGCGAGACGTTTACCGAGCGGTCCTCCGGCTCTCCGTCGATATCCAGCCGGCTATCGGAGGTATCGGTGGCCTTCGACCACGTGAATGCACCGAGAAGTTCGAGGCCGTCGGACCCTGCGCGCTTCACCACCTTCAGATTCAGGCCGTTGTACCAGGCGTCTCCATCGGCCATGTAAAAACTCATGTAGCCGAAGGTCGGATAGGGCCTGCGGGATTGCAGGTCGCCCGGTCCCGGAGGAGCGTCGTTCAGGCCGACTCCCTCCGTTTCGTTGTATGTTCGAGATCCTTCGTATCCGGCTTGGATGAGCCAGTTGGTGCCCAATTCGCGCTCAATGTCGAACCCATAGTCATGGGTGAGCTCCAGCTTGATTGGGTTCTGCACTCCTCCTGCGGAGGGGACCCCGCCCGTTGCGCCGCCACCGGATGGGAAAGGATTGTCAAATGTTATGGTCGGCTCGGTGAGGCCGCTGTTGTAAGTCAGCACTTCAGTTCCCGGGCGGGGATTCGATCCGAGTTGCTGAATCATCCCGACGATCGGCGAACCTGCATAAATGCCGTACCCGCCGCGCAAGATCGTCTTGTCCGTCAGGCGATACGCCAACCCGATCCTGGGAAGGAATCCTTCCGAGTTGCGGAATTTCACCAAGGGTTGATTTGGAGGGAATAGCCCGGTTTGAGCATTGAGCCCGGGATCGAGCGCTCCGGTTACAGGATTGAAATTGGTCGAAAAGCCGTACTTATCCTTCCAGGGGAGCCTCCATTCATAGCGAATCCCCAGGCTAAGATTCAATTTGGGAGTGACTTTCCAATCGTCTTGCAAATAAAAGTACACGCTGCTTTCGTTCAGGTTTTCCTGCAATGCTGTTCCACCCGCCCGGGTGTAATCCGGATACCCGAGCAGGAAATCCGCCATTCCATTCCCCGAATACCGGCCAGAGAAATCGAAAAGCGAACGGCTCTGTTCCAGGATGGGGTTGAAGCTCCTCAAAAAGTCGACGCCCATTTTAAGAAAGTGGCTGCCTTGCTGGAACGAGAGATGGTCCTTGATGAACCAGTTTCCTACAATCACGGGACCAATTACGGAAAAACTCCCGAGGCCGGCAATTCCCTGGACATTGACGAGTGGAACGCCGCACTTGTCGACTCCATCCGAGACGAGTTGCGGAATGCCAAGAGTCGCGCTGAAGCTGCATCCCAGGTTGTTGGCTTCCAGGATGTACGGGCGGCGGTAGTAATGGATTCCCGCTTCGTTCACGTACTTGTTTGAGAATGTGTGGGTGTTCGCCAGCGAGGCGATGTCGGATGAAAGCGGCAGGTGGTAGGAAAAGGCGCTAATCGTGTTGGGCCCGGCAAATGGGTCCGACGCCCAGATGAATTGCGCCATCCAGCGGTCCGTCGGCGTCCGATCGAAGTCCGCCCGCGACATCCATTGGGGGCTATCCACCGCCACGCTCGTGTTGGGGCTGGTGAAATTCAGGGGACCTGCGGTATTCGGTTCCGGCCAGAACTGAAGAAATTTCTGCGCAACCGTGCTGATGCGATCCGGCGGGATTGTGTTGTTCGCAAAAGGTTGGCCGGTGTTGGGATCAATGATTGGCGTGGAGAATATTCCTTGTTTTTCCTGATCCGTGGGCACAACTCCGGTCAAGGCCGCAAACTGGCGGATGCTGTCCATCTGGTAGGAAACAAAGAACCACGCCTTGTCCTTCCCGTTGAAGACGTGCGGAATATATATCGGACCGCCCACGGTTCCTCCGTACTCGTTTCTCTTATACGGGGTGTTGCTCTGCGCGAAGTAGTTCACCGCGTCCAGCTTGTCGTTCCGCAGGAACTCGAAGATGTCTCCGTGCAGATGGTTGGTTCCGATCTTGGTGACTGCGACGACCTGCACTCCCGGCATGATTCCGAGCTCGGCGTCGTACAGGCCCGACTTGATTTGAAACTCCTGAACGGCGTCGATATTCGGATAGAAAGTGGTTCCGCCGTTACCCTGAATAATGAGGGCCCCGTTGAGGTACACAACGTTGTCGCTTCGCCGCAATCCGCGCGTCAGAAAGTTGAGCGCGTGAATCCCGCCGCCTTGGATATTGTCGGCTGTGGGAAGCACGCCGGGGACCAGCGTGGTGAGCGTGAGCCAATCGCGGCCGTTCAGCGGCAGCGATTCAACCTGCCGGTTGTTGATGACCTGCCCAACGGTGGCTCCCTCGGTATCGACCAGAGGAGCCTCGGCATTGACCACGGTTCTTTGCGTAACCTGGCCAACGTTGAGTGAGAAATCAATTCTTATCGTCCTACCGACTTCCAGGACGATTCCGTCTCGAACCGACGTTTCGAAGTTCGCGGCCCCCGCCTCCAGCCGATACACGCCCACGGGTAGTCCGGAGAATTCATAATCTCCGCTGGAACTGGTTTGAGTCGTAAAAGTTTGCCCCGTGGCAAGGTGAACGGCGGTGATCTTCGCCGTGGGAATCACTCCCAGGCTTGCATCGTGGATGGTGCCTACAAGCACTCCATCGGCGATCTGGGCCTTCGCGGGCCCGACGGTCAGGAGAAGCCCGATCGAAGCGAGAAGAATCAATCTCAAGATATTTCGCATGTCCAACTCCTTTAACGTGTGCAGAACGAATCACCTGATTGGAAAAGGCTTGTTCGAAGTCCGACGACTGTCGACTGACGACAGGTGTACTAGAGGCCCTTGTGCTTGTCAAGCGCTTTTTGGTACTTTCTTCCTTGTGCTCTGAGTGGATTTGCATTTAGGCTTCTACGTGATTTCGGGGATACGTTCCTATTGTTCATACAGTCGACTGTCGACTATGTAAAATCTTCCGCGCATAGCAGAGAGATGGCGTTCATTCTATGAAAAAAATTCAACGCGTTGCCGTCATCGGCGCGGGCAGTATGGGGCCCGGCATCGCGCAGTTATTTGCGCAAGCAGGGTTTGCCGTGCGCATCACCGACGCGCGTCAGGATTGTCTTGCGGCGGCTTTTCGCCAGATTCTGGAAAATCTGAAGGCGTTCGTGAAATTCGGAATCCTCGCGCAAAACGAAGCCGAAGCAAGCATCTCGCGCATCGAGCCGGCGGAAACCATCCGCCGGGCCGTGGACGGCGCCGGTTTCGTGACGGAATGCGTGACCGAGCAGATACACATCAAGCGGATGGTTTTTGAAGAATTGGATGCTCATGCCTCGCCGAATGCCATACTCGCCTCGAATACGTCTTCCTTGGACCTAGAAAAAATCAGCGCGAAGGTGAAGCGCAAATCGCGGCTCATCGTGACTCACTACTTTAATCCGCCGCACATTATTCCAATCGTCGAAGTGGTTCCCACTGCGCACACGAATCCGGCCATCACCAAAAAAACCTGCTTGCTTCTATCGAAAATGGGGAAGCTGCCGGTCTGCCTCGAGAAGGCGCGCCCCGGTTTCCTCGTGAACAGAATTCAATCCGCCATGATGCGCGAAGCGCTCTCATTACTCGAAGCTGGCATCGCCAGCGCGGGGGAAATTGACACTGCAGTTCGGGGGACCATCGGTTTTCGATTGGCTGCGGTGGGGCCGCTCGCCATCATGGATTTTGGCGGGCTCGACGTCTGGGACAAAGTTTTGCGCAACGTTCTTCCGGGCCTCAACAATGGCGCTGTGCCACCGGACATCCTTCGCCGGAAAGTCAAAAAGGGGCAATTGGGAGTGAAGTCTGGGCGCGGATTTTATCCGTGGGGGACTGGTAAGGGCGTGTCGCGATCAAGAGTCGCATTGCGGATGCGCGATGAGGCTTATCTCAAACTGCTCAAATTGTTTTACGCGAAGTGACCTGATGGAGTTTTTGTACCACGGTGTGTGAGAGAGTTTATAGCACAACCTCCGACGGAACAGGGCTTGCGAATGGCGGATCGCAGGGAGCCGAAGGCGACCGGAGAGCCGCCATTCGCGGCGCGAACGCCGCAGGCGCCGGCGGCCTATAGCCCAGCGCCGAGTGTGGCCGGATGGTGTTGTACTCCACTCGCCACTGCTCGATCACTACCTGCGCTTCCTTCCACGAATAGAAAATCTCTCCATTCAAGCATTCGTCACGTAGCTTCCCGTTGAAACTCTCGCAGTATCCGTTCTCCCAAGGGCTGCCGGGTTCGATATACAACGTTCCTGTTCCCACATTGGCTAACCACTTCCGCAACTCCTTGGCCACGAACTCCGGGCCATGGTCCGAACGAATGTTCTCCGGGATCCCTCGCCACAGCATCACTTCCGCTAGCGTCTCAATCACCTCGTTGCTTCCCAGCCGTCGGGCGACTCGGATCGCCAGGCATTCCCGCGTGTATTCGTCCAGCAGCACCAGCAGCCGCAGCGTTCTTCCGTCGTGCGTCATCGCGCTTACGAAGTCGTAGCTCCACACGTGGTTGGCGTGCTCGGGCCGCAGCCGTACGCACGATCCATCGTTCAACCACAACCGCCCTCGTGGCCTCTGTTTCTGCGGCACTTTCAGCCCCTCCCGCCGCCAGATGCGCTGCACTCGGTCCGTCCCCACCTGCCAACCGGCTTCCCGCAACTTCACCGTGATCCTCCGATAGCCGTAGCGCCCGTATTCACTGGCCAGGGCAATGATCGCCCGCGTCAGCGCATCCTCGTCTGCCCGAGCGATCCCTTCGTAGCGTTGTGTCCCTCTCCACTGCCCCAGCAGCCGGCAGGCATGCCGTTCCGTTACCGGATAGTTCTCGCAGGCATGCCTGACCGCGCCACGTCGCCGCTCAGGGCTTAGAAGTTTCCCCCGGCCACATCCTTCAGAATTTGCTTCTCCAAAGAAAGTTCCGCCACTAGCCGCTTCAGCTTCGCATTCTCCCGCTCCAGCTCCTTGAGACGCTTGGCTTGATCCAGCTTCAAACCCCCGTATTCCTTCCGCCAGCGGTAATAGGTCTGAACGGTGATTTCGGTTTCCTTGCAGGCTTGTGGGGTGGTCTTTCCGTTGGCGATTTCGATTTCGATCTGCCGCAGCAGATTCACAATCTGCTCCGGCTTATATCTCTTCATGGGCATGACCGGTCTTCCTCCAAGTGAATTCTCTCTCACTTCACCTGGTACAAAAACTCCATCAGGTCAAGGGCCGATACCCGCATGCACAGCGCTTCTGAGACACCCATCAATCTATGCGCCGGTCGAATCAGACTTAGCGGTTCGTAGGGCAACAAATCACGCTTGCACGAATTGCAACAAGAAGTACCATCAATGAAGGATGACATATGGACTGAAACAAGTACCATTTCATGTCCGATTCGAGACGCAAGTTGACTCAAGATCATGGCAATGAATACCTATGTGATTTTCCTTTTGCGCATGAAACGAAAATCAAGAGCCGTTGAAGCTGATCGAACAGAGCTTCATAAGATTCCCGAAATAGCATCGCGATTCGACGTCGAAGTCTTAGATGTTGTTGGTACAACTGGAAGAATCGAGGCCGTGCTCCTCTGCCTCGCAAAGGACAATGAGACCATCATGCAGTTTATCGATTGTCTCGAAGGTTGGTACACCGAGACCTTTCTTGGGACGACACATTTCCGAAAGGGATAGATTTTATCCAGCAGCTGCGGGCACGAACACCTCGATTTTTTGCGCGACTTTGAAATATCTGTGGGTGTACCTCTTGAACCGCGCACAATAGCTCTCGAAGTCGATAGCGTCTTCTGTCGAGTCTACAGATCAAGTCACTGAGGGCACCCCTGTCATTGTCGTACCACTGAATCGGAATGAACCCAGCCATCACCTGCAAGCAGGACAGATCTATTCCGTTCTCAATGCGATTAATCCACGCTTCTATTGTATCGATCCCACAGATGAAGTCGTAAACTGAGGGTCTGAGGTACCTGCCGCGCAAAGGGGAGTCTTTGAAAATCCAATCGGCCGCCCCAAAGCAAAATCCGTTGTCGATCATATAGGCTTTGAATGTGCGGTTCCGGTGTCTTTGAATAAATGCCGCCTGGCGGCCGTCGGAATTGCACGTCCACTGATCGAACACAAGCATCCCGGCAAAAGCGTCCACGTTTTCTATCGTATGAACAAGCGAGTCCGGAACGAAATCCCAAACCGCGGACAACCCAAGTGAAATCTGCCCCCCAAAGTCTCCGAGATACCGGGAGCCGAAGCAAAAACCTGGCCGGCAGCGTTTCTTTCCACGCGCGACTTGGACGACAAGCTCATCGGTATTTTCGATTAATGCTTCACTCACATCGACGATATTAAATTGAGGCGCTGGAAGTCCAAGACACCGTGCAATCTGAGTCGCTAACATTTCGTTGCAGAGAATCCTCGATCCTTGTGGGTTGTCCTGGAATTTGACGATGTAGTATCCGCCATCGGAGCAACGCATCAGATGTGATTGTGATCCTCCGCGCATTCTCCGGACATGTTCGATCGCGCGGACAATTCGCGGAGGTTCTATTCTCCAGAGGCTTCGCTCTTCACGTATGATGGTGCGCTGATCCAATCTTGTCGGAGAGGGTGTCCGCAAAAGATTGTTCCGCGTTTTGTATATTGCAGCGGAAGATCGTTGAGCGATATTTGCGGCATCGTTTGCAGTGACATCAGGCATCGTGTGGCCTCGCTGGGAGAAGCTACTCGGTGATCCCTAGAACACATTATTCAGACTGATTGATTCTCACTTATGAATTGGGAGCCTTTGCGAAAGGAAGGCGCGTCACGTCTTGGTGAATCTAAGGGCTCTCTTGATTTGACGACTCCCAAATGTGTTTAAATCTCGAAACTGCTGGTTCAAAAAGAGCCACAACTCAATCCTTCTTCGCATCCTGCTCCATTCCATTCGAAGTAAATCGAGGTCTCTGGGGGCTAGCTGTCCTTTGAAGGCGATGGGACGGTCCTCAGGAGGGACTCATGGAAACGCGGCCGGACCGTAACAGTTGTAATTCGACCCGAGAATAGTTTTGGACTCGTTGCGGAGACGCTTGCTCGCTAGAGAGTTCTTTGTTGCCGATTCTCTCAAATTCTTGAGCACACTCTTGAATCAACGCGGAATTGCGTGCCAGCAAAGTGCGGTCGGTCGTTTCTATCGATTCTTGAGCAAGCTCTCGAATCTTGTTTTTGAGGGCATCGAGATAGTTTTGGACCGGATCTCCATTTTCGGGCACGGGAAAGCAAATGAAGTTGAATGGCGCAACCGATTGTCTATTCGGTCGCTCGTTGTAAAAGGGCAGCTTGTAGGATCGTCCGGTAAACATGGGACCTCACGATCACTCGTCTTTTTCGGTTTGAATGGATTTTGCTGCACCGAGAAAGTTTCGGAGATTTACTACGCCGGTATATTATTCGCAAGGTAACATATGTCCTGTTGGTTAAGGGACAAACGTCTCTACGACGAATAGCCATGTGCTCAGCCCACCATTACCTCGTATTTCTATCTTATCCCCATGCGTATTTATGCGGATCTCGCCCTGCAATGCTTGGCATGGGTAATGGTACTTTGTAACCTGAGACGTACCCTAAGTGGTTAGCGAGATCGGAATTTTGGAGACGATGGATCTGAAACAGGAGAGTAAGTGCGACACCACGAAGCGTGTGATACTGTCGCGCAAGGAGCTCAGGAATGAAATTCACGCTTAGAGTTTCAATTATATTTTTAACCTTCGCCGTCCTAACTGCTACGTCGAAAGCGCGTCCTCAACAGTCAGGGCCTCCACCTGTGGCGTCTGGCACCTCCACAACCGCCGGGACGACATCTTCGGCGACGAAGATTACCAACGCTCGGGTGGTAGAAATGACGAAAATGGGCCTCGACGACGACGTTATCATCGCCCGCATCAAACATGGCGCTTGCGACTTCCATTTGTCCGATTCGGATTTACTAGACCTGAAGAAAGACGGAGTTTCGTCAAAAGTTGTTGCTGCAATGTTGGATGCCGCGCCCGTAACCCTTGCGCCATCTAATTCCATCGACGGAAGGGTCCGCGTATTCGTGACGGACAGCGAATCTTGGGAAATGCGAGGAAGCGGCTCTGCTGGAGGAAACAGCAACGGGTGGGGCGCAAGCAGTTCATTCTCAGGCGGCGCGAGGCCTCAAACGGCAGAGATAATTAAGACCCTGAACCAGCGTTGCCCCGAAATGACCGTGACTGACAACCTCGGAAAAGCCGACTTCGTCATCGTTCTAGATCATGAAGGCGGCAAGGGCCTTATAAGGCATCGAAACAAAATAGCCGTTTTCAATCGCGACGGCGATGATATTTTTAGCGATTCTACGCGGGAACTAGGCAATGCCGTGAAGGACGCGTGCAACGCTATGAGTACCGCCAAGCGATAAAATATACTGCAGAGTGAGAGGGAAACTCATTGACACGACCATTTGGGATAATGAGCGGTTGAATCGGCGTGATGGGCGAGTCGAATTATTGCGTCGCCCGCCCGGATGATTCTAGAAAGCCGGAGCAGTTGGCGCCATCCCGATTCGAAGCCTGCGAACAACCAACTATTGAAACGGCCTTAGATGACTCGAACGTGTAGACTCGCTTTAGCTTACACCCTATTCCCACCACTTTTCGGCCTATCAGGATTATTCAATTCGTAAATACATTTTCAAATGATGTAAATCGCCTTGACTGGTTCTGAGCCCGACGAGGGCTATTTTTCGTCTCTCTCTGTCTCAATACGTGCTGATGATATTGCACGTCTAGAACATCTCTTGCCAAGCTCGCTTCCTCTCGATGATGAAATGCGAATGAGTATATTTGCATTTCCCGCCGTTGCATTCGTTCGCGGGGAGCAATACAACTCAACACTTCGTAAGGTACGAATGTAGGGGGATAAAAGGCTCCGAGGGCGACACCATTGCAATGAACATAGTCTGAAGCCATGCTGTACGGGATGTCGTAACGCCATATATCATTCGGCGGGGCCGTCGAGCCATCCAGAAGCTCCGGCTCTGCCGCCATCCCCCTCAGATTGTTGGGCGAGTTCGACCAGAACTTGAAAGAGTCGTATTTGTCTGTGTACTGTCGGTATAAATTCTCCACGAACTGCACGACCCCAGTGAACGCCGCGTTGTTTGGGCTCTATTTTGTATAAGCTCTTGCAAAGTACTCCTTCCGTTTTGCCTCGAACAGAGCGAATGCATCGGCCCGTTTGACCTGGTCTTGATTTGTGATCCATCGGAGCGTGAGTGACATCTCCAGGATCAACCTGCTCAAGGCAAACGCTTCAGACCCGAATCCGGCACGGCATAGCGTAATAACCGCACCGTGTGTTTGGAACGCCTTACTAACGTGACAGAAGGGCACCACGCTGCTCGAGGAATTCGCCGCAACGTAGATCTCTTGATCTTCGAATGCTTTCTTAAGTTTTTTGACCGAGAGGACAGCCACTCGCATGAATTCCGTCGATTCCGGCGTGAGGCGTTTCGCGATCATGCTCGAAACAATACCATTGATCGGCGAACCGCAGATTTTTTCGCCTACTGCCGCACCTAAGAACGGTAGGTCAGATCGCGACATTCCGGAGACAGTTTTTCGCTAGCCCACTCCGTTCAGCACTCGGCCGCTGCCCCGATCGATGGTGCGCGAAGTAAAACCTTAGTTCTGGTCTCCCGGTCTCCCACATTCCGTCAGGTCTGTAGTCGGGCATCCCGTTGTCCAACCATGCTCTCTATCTCACACCCCTTCTTCTACGAGCTTCTAATTCCGATGGTACAAACCATCCTGCATGATGCGTAGACTATGCGACATCTCACAGTCCTCTGATTATGAATAGTGCCCGCCCCGACCTCGGTTCTCATGACGAGTATCCCTGGACAGTCCGCCAAGCCGCTAAGTTTCTCGGTGTCAGCCCTCAAACTGTCTATCTTTGGGTGGAGCGCCAGCAAATCCCTCACCTCCGGGTCATGGGCCGAAATATACGCTTCCTCAAGTGCGACCTTGAGCGCTTCCGCGCATCCTTTAAGCAAACCCCGGAATGACGAACTCCAAGCCCCTATCGATCGCCTCCTTCGGAATCCAAACAAGGGGAATCTGCTCCTCGCTCAACCCTAACCGAAAGGCCGATAGGGCCTTGGCCCCCCATACTGCCCACGTTGCGCTAAGCTCTGATGTTCCATACCCTTGGTACTTATTGACATCTACCGAGTATTTGGTACACTCGCTTCGGGCACATCCCATGCAATCCAAGTCAAACCGCCTACTCAACCTGGCTACGAAGCAGACAGATCCTTCGCGCGAAGGACGTCTTCGCCCTCGGCATTCCCGCGAAACTATCTGCCCAGGCTTGTTCGAAAGGGCGTCCTCAGGAAGGTCGGCCGCGGCCTTTACGCTTCGACCTCATCCCCCGTCACCGAGCATCTGTCGCTGATCGAAGCGGCTGCATAAGTTCCCAAAGGGAGTACTTTGCCTCCTGTCCGCGCTTCAATTCCATAAGTTCACAACGCAGTCCCCACACCAAGTCTGGATGGCCATTGATGTCAAAGCGTGGACTCCACGCATAACCTCTCCGCCAGTTCGCTTTGTGCGCATGTCGGGACCAGCTCTGCATTTTGGGGTGAAGGAATATCCCGTTCGCGGCGGAACGCTCAAGGTCTACACGCCGGCAAAGACAGTGGCCGACTGCTTCAAGTTCCGCAACAAGATCGGCATGGATGTCGCACTGGAGGCTCTTAGGGAGTGTCGACGCCTCAAGAAAGCGTCCATGGACGAGCTGTGGGCTGCTGCCAAAGTCTGCCGAGTCGCGAACATCATGCGGCCCTATCTGGAGTCACTCTAATTGCGCGATACCAAAGCTCAAGAACATTCCCGCCTCGATTCGACAGAAGCTGCTCAACCTTGCCCGAGAGCGGAATGACGACTTCGGACTCATACTCACCAAGTATGGCCTCGAGAGAATTCTCTTCCGCGCTCAGCAAATCCAAATTTCGCGAAGTTTTTATCCTGAAGGGCGCTCTGCTCTTCGAACTCTGGACGACACCAGCGCTATCGCCCCACCCGAGACGCCGATTTTCTGGCAAAGGGAGACAATTCCCCGGAACGCTTCGTTCAGATCTTCCGGGAAATCTCGACCGTGGAAGTCGAAGATGACGGCTTGCGTTTTGATCCCGAAGACTGTCAAAGCGGAACGCATCAAGGAAGATGCCGATTACGAAGGTGTCCGGGTCACATTCACCGCGTTTCTCGACAAAGCGCAAATACCGATACAAATCGATATTGGGTTTGGCGATGCCATAACACCCGGCCCGGTCGAACACGCATACCCGACACTGCTTGATCTCCCGGCGCCTCACCTGCTTGCCTACCCTCGCGAAACCGTCGTCTCCGAAAAGCTGGAAGCCATCGTCAAACTCGGCATCGCAAACAGCCGCATGAAGGATTTTCACGACCTCCACAGCCTCTCCACGACTTTTGAATTTGATGGAAAAACTCTCGCTCAAGCCGTTCGTGCGACCTTCGAACATCGCCACACGGACCTCCCTGCCAGACGGCATTCCGCTCGCGTTTACCCCGGAGTTCTATGACGATGACAACAAGCTCAAACAGTGGAAAGCCTTTTGCAACAAGAATAGTCCGTACGTGGAACGTACTGAATTCAAAAGCGTCATCGCTCAACTCGCTTCATTCCTCGCTCCCGTAATTCAGTCTGCGCGCGAAGATCGACTCCTCAACAGTACATGGACTCCCGCTCGCGGCTGGCAACCTCCTCCCGACAAGCACTAGACATCCTCTTCCTCGTCGCGTAGTCACTCCGACTCATTCCCGTTGGTCCTTGCCTGTCCTTCCGATTGAAGAGCGCTGCTTCACTGCTCATGAGTTGCTTGCCTGAGGTCTCCACTAGCACGCTTCGCGCCACCAAAACCCGGTGTCACTCATGCGTGCGGCCCGTTTCGACCTTGAACGCGCCAATCCCTCCGCTTCTGTCCCCCTGTTTCGCGCCCTTGCTCCCTCGGCTGTGGGTGAAGGGAGCAAGGACTCCCCGAAACAGGAGGACGGAAAACATGAAAGTCGAACAAGCAAAACAGATCGCAAGCAACGCCATCGAGCAACTGCAGGCAGGCGCTCGAACGGGGCCACAGTGAGACGTCTGAAGAAATACCTGGCGGCAATCGCGCGCTTCCATCGCTACTCGTGGCACAACATCATGCTCATCGCTTCGCAGAAGCCCACCGCCACTCACGTCGCCGGGTTTCATACTTGGCACAAGTTAGGGCCGCTTCGTGAAGAAGGGCGAGAAAGGCATTCTGATTCTCGCCCCGATCATTCGCAAGAAGGCCGACGAACACGGACGAAGTCGAGCCTGGACGATTCACTCGTCAGCGGTCGGATTCCGCGCAGCCTATGTGTTCGATGTCAGCCAAACGGACGGCCAGCCGTTGCCGGAAATCGGCAGCGTGAACGGCGATCCCCGTGACTATCGCGAGCGGCTTGCGAAATTCGTCGCTGGGCAAGGCATCGCGCTCGAATACTCCGAAGAAATCGCGCCGGCACGCGGCACGTCGTCAGGCGGCAAGATCACCTTGCTACCCGGCCAGTCTCCGGCTGAGGAATTTGCGACTCTGGCGCATGAAGTCGCGCATGAAATGATGCACCGCGACGAGCGCCGGAGCAGCACGTCCAAACGCATCCGCGAGACCGAAGCCGAGGCCGTCGCGTTTGTCGTTTGCAGCGCAATCGGGCTCGAAACGGGCAGCGCCGCGCAGGACTACATCGGGCTGTACGGCGGCGATGCGAAGCTCCTCAGCGAGAGCCTCGAATGCGTTCAGCGGACCGCAACCCAAATTCTCAATACTATCGGCGCGGATGATTCATCCGCGCCACCCGCCTAACGGCGGGGTACTCCCCACCTTTATTGTTCTGCGCCGGACCGTACATACCTATCCCCGACGAACGAGAAGACCTCACTCGAAGTTACGTTGCCTTCTTGCGTCTTTGTCGTTTTCGTCGTATCTAGCCCGAAATAGTCCGCATTTGATGCCGGCAAAAATCGGTATTCAACAGAATAGCGGACACACCTGTTATCGTTTGCCGGAGCGTGTTGGCACAATTCGTCGTTTGGATCTTGGCGAGTCGTGAGCGTGAGAAGGGGCCTTATCGTACTTCCTTCGGAAGCCACAAGTACAATCCATTCCGTTTCAAATCCTTGCGCCGTATCGCTGTAGTGCATCAGGACGCCGTATTTGTCGCGTCCAAACTGAATGAGTTGACACCTAGGCTTTTGGCCAAAGCCCGCCCCCAACATCAAGTATTTCGCTTCACTCTCGATACGCCATTCGCCGCCTTCTTGCCGGAACACGGCAGCGCTCAGGAGTGGAAGGCAGACGTGGCAGTCGTAACTCTCGGCCGCCAGCTTCGTCAACGTAAAGACAAAATGTTTATCAACTCCCGACTCGCGATATGGTCCGTCAAACGCTATCGCAACCGTCCCGTTAGAAATTCCCCGGAAGTTAGAGAGGTCGGAGCGATTTGGAACATCGATGTCCGTCCATAATGCGGTATGTGATTGAGAATCATCGTTGCCGAACAGCGCGTGCAACGCTTCATCGACATCAAACTTGTCGGTCGCCGTTGACCTGTCAATGATTGGAGTACCACATGCCGAAGATGCGGCCAGCTTTACCATGGCGTTCGTTGAAAGCGGAGATGGCTTCTGCTCCGCAGGAACCTCGCCGAGCACCGTCCCGTCTCGATCATAAGTTGTGCCCCCGATCCGTCGAAACTGCTTCGAGCAGTCACTGAACACCTTTACAAGAGAATACTGCCCATTTAAACGCTGGGCGATGAACGAAAATGTGACCCCATCCGCCCCTGACTGCACCGAGCGCAGATCAACATAGCCGGATTCGCTCCCATCATTTCCAATGTAGGTGAAGCCGGGGAAACCCTGTTTTTTCTCGCAACCGCAAGCGATCAGCATCATCAAAACCGCCGAGAGCAAACTGCGCCGATGCGTCTTCATGTTTCGGACGGTCGTGCCGACCGCGTGTTCCGTTCGATCGCAAATAGCACAAGTATTAGTGAAAACAGACCGATCAGCAAAAGGCATGAGACCACCGCGCCGACCATTTCCAATTGGCGGTTTCTGAGTTCCGCTTCTCTCGCCGCGTTCGTCGCGAGGCGCTCAGCGGTCATCTGCATATAGACGTAAGCCGCGTTTCCCGCAGCGCCGGAACCCATCGTTTCGGCCTCATCGATCACCGTAGCTAAGTTCTGCAGGTATCCCTCGCGCTGTTCGGGAGGAAGACTACTAATTTGTTGAAAGAGCCTTGAGCGACTATCTGGATCGCTGAAATATTTCTGGACACTGAAAGGCAACTTCGGCGCGAAGGGCTCTGATCGGTGGCCATCCTCATTATTGGCAGTTGTCGTCCCTCGTTCGTTGAAGGGGGCGAGTCTGGCGAGGACTTCCTCCGGCTGCAGATAGCTAGGTAAGGGACCGATTGTTCGGACGAGATCATAAACAGTCACGCCCAGCAGAGCGGCAAGGATCACAGTAACTGCGAGCGCGAACGCTCTCGTCAGGCGAAAGAGGAATCCTCTTTCCACCCGCTCAAGGAAGCTCACGTGCCCTCCGGTGGACCCAAGAGTTCGGAAATCCGGGCGAGCCACCTCTTACGTACGCCTCTGCGCTTTCTCTCTGGGTGCCCTGTCAACAAAGCAGCGGGGAACCCATTTCGCGGAGCGCGATACCAGAGCCATTCGTTGTTGCCACCGCAGTCCCACGATGCATCACTGGAGTCACCGAGGACCTGTTTGACCAGGTCCCAGGCGTAGTCCCACGTCACGAAGCAAATCAGTTGCGGACTGTAAACGTTTATCTCGTAACGTAAGGTTTCAACCGCTAAATCCGATTGCTCTCTGACACATTCACTCGATGCTCAAGTTGCCTTGCAACCGCGTCTCGCATTTCTTCGTAGACGCCTTCTCGCCAGAGACATCGTTCTGCTGGCGTCGAGCCCTTACTTTTTGCAAGGCACTTCTGAAAAAATCCGTCTCAACCGTTTTGTCCGCTAGCAACCTCTTAAGCTTACTGACTTCCTTACGAAGTGTGGATTCCCTGGAATTTTGCGCGTGCAACTCACCTTCAGCCTCAGTTGGTTCCAGTTGATCCCGCCATTTGTACAGTAGCCTGCGATGAATGCCCAGCTCGCGCGATAGTCTCAGGATGTTCTCGCATGTGTTCATGCGCTCAACGGTCTGACAACGGAATTCCTGGCTGTACCGCTCTCCTCTTTTTCTTTCCACTTTGCAGCTCCTTTCTTGCAAAGTGTGCTCTATGGAAGTGTCTCAATCTAGGTATTCACGGTAAGCATCTGCTTTTGCTTAGGCTGTCGGTTCTCGCAGCTCTTTACGCGGATTTCGCTTTCCGAGAGTCAGGTTCACTCTTTGCTTGCATTCGATTTCACGAGGTCGGCCGACGATGCTCCTTCGAGCGACAGTCCGTAGCCAACTTCTCGCACAATGCGCTCCTTCAAGGGCTGAATGAAATGCACGCGCGTGTTGCGGCGCGTCACTTCCGGAGCCTTCAGGTACAGCTCGGCCAATTCCCGCGCCCGGCTGAGTGCCTTGCCGTTCGGCACTACTTCGGCAACCACTCCCCATTCGTGTGCGGTACGGGCGGGTAGCGGCTGTGGGTTGAGCAGGAACGCCTCCGCTCGTCCTGCTCCAGCGCGATAACTCCAGGTCGTAAAGATTCCATCACCGGGCGCAACGCCCGCGGCGAAATGGGCCACGTCCTGGAAGGTGGCACCCTCCGCCGCCACAATTACACTGGCAAGCAGCGCATAGTCTGAATGCACATGGGCGCGTCCCTCGATAGCCGCGATGACCGGCACGCGTATGTTGGCTATATTTTCCAACACCTGAACGCCTTCGTCGTGAACTTGGCTCCAAACGCCGGGATCGGCGACATCGCCAAAGGAGGACCAATCGACATCGGTAATGAACTCCCCACCTGCACCGGTAAGAATTACGATCTTGTTCGCTCGATCTTGCGAAATTCGGTAGAAGGCATCGACAAATTCGGTGTGAGATTGCGCGGTCATAATGAACGGGCCGCCGTTGCTGTGGAATTCAGCAACCAGCACACCTTTGTCATCTCGTGTCAGTTTTAGGTTGTGATAGGCAGAAAGGTAGTCATTTTGAAGCGGCATCGTATTCTCCTCTCCTCTGTCTAATTCCAACATGTAGGCAGAAGTGCTCCGGCCGGAAGAGCCTAGGCCGGTTGTTGCATTGCTTTCGCAGGTATGCCAGCCAGCGGATAGACTAAGCCTTCGGAGATGGCCGAGGCAACCGTCTTTTTGGCGACCGATTGCTCCAGCTTTATTCAAGGCGCAAAACTGGCTGTCGACGGAAGACGCAGCGCCATCTGAAATGTCGCAGAGATTCCGGGCGTGTGAGAGGACTCGCAATGCCCCTTCTCGTTACAAGCGC
>CAVPSF010000003.1:0-1184497 GCA_963708285.1 uncultured Acidobacteriota bacterium | reverse complement strand
TGGTCAGCCGATCGTCGATTCAGACGGCTCGATCTACGTGGAATACGAAGTGCGGCAGATTCCGTATCCTCCTACGACGATTTCGAGCACCTTGTCCTTGCTGCAAATCATGCAGGACGGGACCACTAACACGATTCAGTTGACCTCCTCCGACAATTCCAATCTCTTACCCGGGAGTATTATCCCGGACGGGAATGGGGGTGTTGTAGCAAGTTGGGCCGTCGTTCCATCGGACGGGTCAGTCCCTACGAATCCGTATCAGGCAGCATACGTCGTCTCCGGCGCGGTAAATACCGCCTACAATCTGCCTTTCACACCGGCGAACTTTGTAGTTGGAGCGGACGGGTTGCCAGTCAATCCTTCGCTTGCTCTCGGTGACAACGGCATCGCCTTTGTCACTGACGGCACAAGTAGCGGCGACAGTACGAATCTCAGCCTCGGACCGAAGATCGTCTCGTTGAATCTGAACTCAGGTGCCGTCAACTGGACGTACCAAGTCGGGACGCAAACCACGCTGGCGCTGATAGCCGCGGCGAACGGAGGTGGTGTAGCTGCTAAGTCCACGTCCGGCGGAGTCGACACCGTTCTTCGCTTCGATTCGTCGGGGAACGTTACGTCGGATAATTGGACTGGTTCTGCGATTGGCAACTTCGGCGGAGACTTTTGGCTCGGCTATTCGTCCACGGGGGCTGCCGGTTATGATGCTGCTCCGATTGAACTGAGCACTTCCCCCTACTATGGCTCGGACGGCAATGGCGGTAATTCAGCAATCCAGTACGTAAGCGTCACAAATTTCTCCCAAGCGGGGGCAAACCAAACTACGATTAGCAACGTGCTCCAAGGAATAGAAACTGCACTACCAAGCTATGCCACGTGTAACAACTGGCTCCAGGGTGGGGGCCAAAACCAGGGACTAGCCGGTTCGCTGCAAATCCAGACCGTACTTCAAGAAAACCATTTCGGACATGGCACTGTTAACGTGAACGACGCGGTCAACTACACTATAGGCGCGTTCTCCGGGATAAGTCAGGGTCCAAATCACACTCCAATCCCAGGTGTTCCAAGTATCGCAGTATTTACGGTGAACGATGTTGGTGCGTTCTTTAACCAGTTTGCGAACGGCGACCAAAGCAAACCATTTGAAGTGGGAAGACGACAATACCCAGGCGACACTCTTCGTGCGCAAGCAACAATTCTCATCCACGAAACTGCCCACCAGATAACGGTCTCTGGCTTTCAGCCCGATTTTGGTAACTCAAAAGCAGGGAAAGCAAACGATAAGGCCGTTGACACCAACTGTAGACAGCTCATTGAGGGAATCCAATGAAAACGACTGCGAGATGGGCACTATGGATCGTTAGCTTGTTAATCATCACTCCTTTCATAGGGCTCGCGGCGCAACAGGGCCGCTTGGTGGGCGATGATGACATGAAAGTGCTCTCATTCGAAGATATGAACTATCCGGCGCTCGGGCGAACCGCCCGCGTTCAGGGCATCGTCGTAGTGCAAGTGAAACTCGACGATCAAGGGACAGTTGTGGAGGCAATGCCCATTTCAGGTAAGCAGGTCTTTATAGCCGACTGCATCGCCAACGCGAGAAAATGGCGGTTCCGGCCTAATGCTCAGAAAGCGGCCGTAATCATCTACAACTTCAGGCTTAGCGACGGGATATCCAAATCCGGATGCGATCACTTCATGCTGGAGCCTCCGAATTTTGCTACAATTACGACCTGCCCTGTCGAAATACAATGAAATGGCGAACTGAAGCTATCCCCTCTTCGCCGCATCTGTCATACCGCACTCGAGCCCTACGGAATCAGAACGCGATGGATCCCGAGAAAAAGAGTCAACAGGTCCGCCCGAATGGCTGATCGATTGTGGTCGGTACGACTTGCGGAAAAGAGGTCTGTTCTTAGTGCGAGACCGAACGTTCCTGCCCCCGCGTTCAATGATCCGACGAAAGCCCCCGTTTACCTGCAGAATGGCACGATCTACATGTTGCCCTGGAATGGGGTCCAAGCCTGTGCTTTCACACCAAATCAGCCGGAGCCTAAGCACTGCGGAGGCGAGCGATGAGAAAGCGAACCGCTATGAGCATATCGGGAATGGGCGCGGCGACTTTCATGGCCCTGATGGTTTTCTGTAGTTCGCCGAGAATCGCTGCTCCGCAAACCGGATCAGCACCAGCGGACATAAATTCTCCAAAGGATGTCGTTCAGGACTTCTGGAAGCTGGAAACAAGTGGCGGCAGGCTGACAGACTCAGGCTGGCATGACGCCAGCCGTTTTTTCGTCCGCATGACCCCGAGTGCCGGACCCTCAAAAAAAGTGATCCATGTGACGCGGCCTGCTGGCACAGCAAAAGTGGAGGAGACCGCACGAACCGAGAGTTGGGCTGAAGTTTCAGTCAGTCCTTATATTCTCGGAGAAATAGGCCCTTCTCTCCAGTTCACGTCAACGCCGGAACGTGGTGCATACGGTGTCGTGCTGCTCGGGTGGACCACAGAGACGTTTCACGTAGTCCTCACAAGCGAGCAGTGGACCATCAACGTCGATGGCGGGAGAAACCGCGAGACAGATCGTCCGCCCAAATGGCTAATCGATTGTGATCGGAACGAACTGTGGATAGACAAATACGTAGCCATTCGATACGTAACCGAGATGCGTGATCGATCCACTGACGCAGCGATCAGGCGACATGCCGACGAGACCTTAGCAACGCTCCGAAAGATACACTAGGTAAGTCGCACATCGGCGAACCGATTGTTGATCCTCGTCATAGCCGTTGTTTTCGTGGAAATTACGATACACGCGCAATCCTCCGCGCAGATTCAGCGCCCCGCGCAATCTCTCGACGCTGCGATGTCGCCGATTCAGGGTGGACCCATCGCGGTTAACCCCATAACAGACAGAATTTATGCCTGGCAACGAGACCTGCCTTACGTAACTGTGATTGATGGCACCACAAATGAAGAAACGCAGATCGCAATAGGAGGGACAATAGGCATAACTACAACCGTGTCATCAGACATGGAGATTGGCAGGACAAATAATTCTTCTTGCCTTACACAGCATTGCATCGCGTGATGTTTGCGCAGGCACTCGGATATGAATTGCCGCACCGCGACAATCGAAGACTCGTCGGAAGGACTCATACGAACTCGTCGTCGCCCTTTCCTGTCCGACTGTACTCCCAAACTCTGCCCCAGTTCCATGGAGATTATCCGCTGAGCTTTCCCATGTGGCTCCGTGTACCCAGCGTGTACCTCACTTGGGCGAATCCGGTGTTTTTGGCGTTTTTCTCGTTTAATAGAACCAATAACTTACGAATTTTCAACGTCGCTTTTAGTTCGATCCCCACCGCCCCTACCATCCATCTTCCTGATGGATGGACGCTTAGCACATGTGGAAGCAATAACCGGCGGAATAATTGAAACGCGGAGGAAGTGTCTGCGGAATTGCCGAAACGATTCTTAATGCAATTGATTCAAGCTGGCGCATCCTTTGCGGCAAGCGCAAACGGTGCGGCGCCCTCCAAGGCAACTCCATCACGCGATGCCAGCCTCATCCGTGGGGCCACCGAATGCGTTTCTGATTAGGACGTTTTGCCCTTGCAGCCGTCGTGCCCGCACGAACAATCGATGTCCGGAGTTTTTTCCATGGCTTCGCATTGCGTGCTGCAATATTTGCCTGAGGTTGTCGTGCAGGAACAAACCGGGTGAGCGCACTTCTCGCCTTTCACTGGTGTCATTTTCTTATCTCCTATATGCGGTCAAGAACGAGTGACCCTAAACCGCATCGTAATCCCCGCGGACACGCCCGTCTGTCCATTAAAAGACACTCTTTGTTTGCGGCGCGGCGCGTGCGGTGCGCCGCCAACCAGCAAAGTTGGCCGCGAGGAATAATTGCCGCCAACAATTCTGCGGAAAAATGTCCCACACCTGACACCCTCAACTTATTCCGCTGCGGCTTCGGCCTTCCTCCCCGCGAATCATGGAGTAGAATGTTTTTGATCTTCCCATGACCACCGCCGCCCAAGCTCCGCTCTCTGAGGCCTCGCAGAAAGTTCTTCGATTGCAGGTCATCACACTCCTATGGATGAGCGTGGAAGCCATCGTCGCTTTCGCAGCGGCCCGGCGCTCGCACAGTCCCGCGCTGCTGGCTTTCGGCGGAGACAGCTTGATTGAGCTGCTTTCGGCAGGCGTCGTGTTCTGGCGTTTTCGCTTCACGCTGGGTGAGGCGCGCGCGGCGCGCATTGCCGGAGGCTTGCTCTTCGCCTTGGCCGGCACCGTGGTGCTGACTTCGATCTTGAATTTTGCCGGATACGCCGAGGCGCGGCGCAGCCTGGTGGGAATTGGAATCCTGCTGGCCGCTGCCGTGGTGATGCCTTGGCTCGCCAGCCGCAAACGAAAGTTGGCAATCGTTACCTGCAGCTCCGCTCTGAAGGCCGACGCCGCGGAATCCGCTCTCTGCGCTTACATGGCGTGGATTGCCCTGGCAGGATTGGTTGTGAACGCCGTGTGGCACAAACCGTGGGCTGACCCGCTCGCCGCGCTGGCTCTGACTCCCCTCATCTTGCGCGAAGGATGGGAGGCCATACGTTCATCTCGCTTGGGATGCCATTGTTCTTGAAATCCCATTCGAGTGCGCCTCGTTTCACCCCGCATCGCCAAACCTAATCAACTACTACGCCCCTTGCCGCAGTGGTATCATCCGCCTGCGGCATGCGGCAACGAGGCTACCGAAGCGCAGGACCCCGCGAACGCGCCGGCAAAGGCTTGGCCACCCGCCCATGAATCAGGCTTAGCACGTCCCGGCGGTTCCGGCATGAAATTATGGTAAGTCTGCTTAGTGCTTACTTCAAAGTTGACGCCAGAGCGCTTCGCGATTTGGGCGTGCTAAACGCACACCTCGGCATCGACAATCGTTTGTTCGTTGATCCTACCCTTTTGAAGACTACCGAATGCCCTGAACTGAGGGACGCTCGCACCGAACTTAAAAAATATTTCATGCCGATCATCACACTACTTAAAGCGTCCAAACACGAAGGTGACGTTGCGTGGGTAGAAGCAGTAAACCGTTTGATGATAAGGGAAGAACACGGAGCAGCACTCGGATATTCGAATGCTGGCGAAACAGGTAGGGGTGTTGGTCGTGAATTGGCCGGAATGCTTACGCGGCGAGGCTTGGAAATCGTCCGTCTCGACATTGACGCCACGGAAATGTTTGAGCTAATTGGACTGTTTCAAGAGAACTTCGGGCCCGACCTTTTGAGCGACATGGCCGTCGGAATCCTGAAAGAAAGATTTCTTGCCTACACGCAACGCGTTACGCACGAACTGAAGCTTCAGCCAAGCAAAGTCTTTCAGGTCAACGGTAAAGATTGGTTTTTGCCTGTTCACCCAAATGGAGTGAACGCGCTCCTATTCATTCCGTCTGACATTCTTTCGCCCTTGCCGGTTGCTCTGGATCTAAGCGAAATTTATGATGTGGCCAAGTTCAATGCAGAAGTGCGCCGTAAGTGGAACGAAATCGTTGCAGCGGCCAGCAAGGAAGGCAAGAAACCCACCAAGGCGGAAATTCGTAAAATGCTGCTCGCGAACCCGCAAAATCTCCTGGACCTAATCGACGTGTACCGAAAAGCGGATGGAAACCGCTACGATTTGGATGTCGATCCCTCTGGGTTCTTCAACTGGGAACAGATAGGAAGGGCAGCAGCAGCAAAGTTTCCGTTGGAAATTAAGACGGCACAGCCGCGAAACATCAACGAATTGCGCGAAGTTGTAGATCTGATTCTGAAGCAGTTCACGAAGAACGTCGAACAAAACAAGCTGTGGGAGATGTTATACGCAGAGGACGGGCGGCCTAGGCATGAGAGTTTTGCTCAGCGTCTCTTCTACGCCATCGCCGATTCATACTGTCAAGCGAACAACGTCGACATAAGCCGTGAGCCGAACGCCGGAAATGGGCCCGTCGATTTCAAGTTGAGCGTGGGATATGATGGCAGACTGCTTGTGGAGATAAAGAAATCAACCAATTCGTCTCTTCTACATGGGTTCGGGAGGCAATTGGATGCATATCAAAAGAGCGAAGCAACTCAAGAATCTGTCTATCTGATTCTGCGAGTATCCGAGAAAGAGAACGCCATCAACGATGTCTTAGCACTGGCGGCAAAAAAAAAGGCTGAAGGTTTGAAGGTGCCTGACGTGGTTGTCATTGATGCAAGAAAAGTCATGCCCGCGTCCAAACGCTGATTAGTTTCGAGAGGCAGCTCCTCCCGAGCAGAAGATGATCGATCCAATAGAGATCCAAACGCAGTTTAACAATCCACGCTCCGGCCTTGCAGAAAAAATCGGACGCGACATTGGGCAATACACCGTTGCTCTTCTATCTGTGTCCGGGAAGGAGGAAAACGAGGAGTTGCACTTTTGCGGATCGGGATCGCTTGTTTCGGTGGAAACCACATGTTACATAATGACCGCATACCATGTTTGGAAAATGTTTGAAGGCAAAATAGGAATCGGACTTACTCTCAATGAGGAAAATGTTGATCATAGATTTTTCCTAGACGTGAAGCTAGTCGTGCCATTTGGACCGAAGCAACACCGCGATTGGGACAACCCTCGCGGCCCAGACATGGTGCTCCTCAGAATCCCGCCCCAATATTTGGACGTGCTCAAACGAGTTAAACGGTTTTACGCTCTGACAGCCGATGTACCGAACCTCCCCAATGTCGATTCACTGGATGTATGGATACTGATCGGTTCACCTAGCGAACAGGGCAAGTTGCTTCCCAAGCATGCCAGCCTGACGATCAACGCCATCTACGCCACGATTCGCTCGGAGAGCACGCAGGACGAGCTTGACTATGTGGATTTGGATATGGACACCACATCTCCGGGGATTCCCCGAAGGTTTTACGGAATGAGCGGGGGTGGTTTTTGGATCATTTCTGTATTCGCGTCAAGCGGGACACAGATTCAATGGATACCGGAATTAGTCGGTATGGCGTGTTGGCAACTACCGTCATCGGTAATTGGAACCGCCAGAGTCCGTTGCCTCGGAGGAAAGAGTATCAGAACTTTGATTTCCTACGTCCAGCAGACGGAAAGTTAGTCCATACTATCGCGCCACTTGACACCAACTGGAATAAGGAGACTTTGGTCCCCTCAATGCGATGGCGAGGAGGGAAAAGCCCGCGCTCAAATCGCGAAATTCCTCCGTTGCGGCATGTTCCCGCCGAAGTTCCCATGATGCGGCCAATTCGCGCGTCTCCTCGGCCAGGACCACCGCAGGCTAGATCCCCTGCCGCAGATTCGGCCGCAGCGTGAGCGAGCCATCCTCATTCAGTTTCTGGCGGCACGCCCAGCGCACGGGATAGCGCATGCCCTTGACCTCAATCTCCGCGCGCAGCTTCAATCCTTGCCAATCCGCGACGCCCGGAATCACGAACTGCGCCTGCCGGATTTTTCCCGGCAACGGATAACCGGCGTCCAGGCAACCGCTCTGCAGCACTTTTCCGTCCTGGCTCTCGACGCTCACCCGCAACACGCCCGGCACGCCCGCGATGCCGTCATTCGCGAAGCCCACGATGATTCCCAGGTAGCTGCCGTCCTTATAGGTCCAGATGAACGACGGCCTCACGCGATAGCCGATGCGGCGATTGATGCGGTCGAACGCCGCGGGATACGCCTGGTAGTAAGCCATCAGATTCTTCGCGTTGATCTGATGAAAATTCCAGAGCGACCAGTAATTCGCGCCGATGTCGATCACGTGATCGATCATGTTCTCCGCCGGCGAAATTCCTTCCATCGCGGCGTTCGGGTCGGGAGGTTTGCCGGGAATGCCCTGTTCGAGCAGCGCCGCGATCCACGGCGGGCGATTGCTGAGCGCCTCAATCTGCTCGTTCTCGATGAAAATGGTGTCGCTGCGAATCCAGTTGTTGCTGCGCACCGTGCGGTCCAGCATTTCCGAATTGCCCACGCGGCTGAAATCCGGCTGGGTATTCGTCAGCAGGGGAGTCTTCGTAAAATTTTCGAGCTGCACTTCGAGCATGTGGATCCAGGTGCGCTCCGCCGTCTGGTAATCGGGGAAAGGATTGTTGGCAAACGGCCAGGTGTGCCCTTCGCCCCAGAATCCGTACATGAATGTGTCGATATACTCGACCTGCGGACTGCCATCAAATTCCGCCGCCAGCAGGCCCACCAGCTCCTTGAACGACTGCTGAAAAAACGGATGGTCGAATCGCGGCTGATATTTCGCGTACGGATTCTGCAAATATCTTTGCGCCGCGGCGCTTTCGCTCTGATCGGTGAGCACCAGATCGACGGTCGGCACTTTTTCGAGGACAAAATCCGGCAGCGCCGCCGCGTGACGGTAATCCGGCGCGGACATCTGCACGCGCAAGCCCACCCGCTTGCCGTTCTTCTTCGCCAAATCGAAGACCAGCTTCAAATAGTCCGGCAACTCCAGGCGTCCCGGCCGCGGCTGAATTTCCCGCCACGTCGGGCGAACATAAAGCTGCTGGCCCAGCGGAAATTTCACCAGGTCTTCGATCGCCTGAGGGATATTGTCGGACTTGATTTCCTCCGTGCCGCTGTCCGCGGTGATGTAGGTGACCAGGCCCTTGCCATAGTTCGGCACCACGTCATCGGTGGAAGTGGTGGTCATCACCACGTCGTCCGTGGGAATCACCGCGTCGGGAGGGTATTGCGGGAACGGGCCTTGATTCAGGCGGTCGGTCACCTGCGGCCCCGACCCGAAATCGAATTTGCTCCAGTTGTGCGCGGGAACTTTCGCTTGCGCGCTGGGAACGCCGAGTTCCGCGGCCACCGCCGCGGCCACCGTGCCTTTTATGAAGTCTCTTCGCTGCATCGGTATGATCTCCCGTCTTCGCGCCATCGAATGGAAGCAATGACTCGCGGGGGGATGTTTTTCCCTTCGCGCAGCCACCGCCCGGCGACTATCGAACTGTTACTAATTATATCGTTGTGTTTCGTTTGTCCAGCGCAACTTGAGGATTTCTTCGGAGGTTTTCGGGGCAGGGCGGTTCGCGGCCGCTTAACACATTGGGCGGGGATTCAGGCAAATGGCGAGGAACGCATGGACTCCGCGAGGATTGCGGCTTATTTTTCCCCGTGGAAGCCGCCAAATCATTTGACTTTGCCGGCCTTTCCTTGTATTACGAATGCTTGCGTTCGATTTCATTCATTCTTCCTCATGCGCCGGCGCCGATCCAATTGAATTGTGCGGCCTCGATGACCGCAATTGCCGCGTCGTGGAAGTGCAGTCACGAATCTGTGCGTGCAACCCAGCAGGGTGCTTTTCTTAGGAGGGCCAGCGTGAAATTTCTGCCTTTTGCGATTTTGGTTGTGTGCGTCTCGGGGGCCTTTGGCCAGTCCAAATCCTCTTTCTACGTCTCGACGACCGGGAACGATTCGAATCCCGGCACACTGACGGCGCCCTGGCGCACCGTTCAACACGCCGCGGACACCGTGCGCGCGGGCAGTACCGTCTTTGTGCGGGGTGGAGTCTATGAGGAGCTGGTAACCATCAAGGCATCGGGCAACGCCGCCGATGGGTACATTACTTTTCAAAGCTATCCCGGCGAAACCGCGGTCCTCGACGCCGAGCATATTACTCCCGAGGGCAGAAGCGCGATCCTGAGCATTCAAAACAAGAGTTACATTAGAATCGAAGGCTTTGAAATTCGCAATTTCCGCACCTCCGAACATCGCCTGACTCCATTGGGCATCAGTGTTATGGGGGCCGGCTCTCATATCGAGCTGCTGAAAAACAACGTCCATAATATTGAGCAGACTTTCGACGGCCGCGACGCGCCGGGACGAGGCGGCAACGGCTTTGGCATTGCCGTGTACGGCACCGATGCCAAGACTCCCATCAGTGACCTGGTGATTGACGGCAATGAGGTGCATCATCTGAAAACCGGTTCGAGCGAATCGCTGGTGGTGAACGGGAACGTCACAAACTTCCGCATCACGCACAACGTTGTCCACGACAACAACAACATTGGAATTGACGTTATCGGCTTCGAGCGCACGGCTCCCGACCCTGCGGTTGATCAAGCGCGCGACGGAGTGGTGAGCGGCAATTTGGTTTACAACATTACTTCGCGCGGCAATCCGGCATATCGCAACGATATATCCTCCGATGGCATTTATGTGGACGGCGGTACCAGGATCCTGATCGAACAGAACATCATGCACGACGTGGACTTTGGGATCGAATTGGCCAGCGAGCACCAAAACCGCGCCACCAGCTACGTCACCGCGCGAAATAACCTTATCTATCACTGCCACACCGCCGGAGTTTCGATCGGGGGTTATGCGCCGGAGCGGGGACATACCGAGCACTGCACCGTGATCAACAACACGCTCTACGACGACGATACGGCCGGAACAGGGTCCGGTGAGTTCCAGATGCAGTGGAACATGTCAGACAATGTTTTTGCGAACAACATCGTCTACGCCGGGCCTCGCTGCCTTTTCACCCTGAACAAATCGCAGGTCGACAAAACCCAGCCGCCCGCCCTTATTGATCACAACCTGTATTACTGCGCTTCCGGATCGAAAGCGAGCACCTGGATTGAGTTTTCTGGAACTGTGAAAGGATTCGACAATTACGTGGCGTCAACGGGGAATGACCGCCATTCGCGCTTTCTGGATCCGCGTTTTGTAGACGCCCCCAAGGATTTCCATCTGCAACCGGATTCTCCCGCGATCGGAGCCGGCACGATGGAGGGAATGCCGGTCGGAGATTTGGATCTTGATGGCTCACCGCGGGCAAAGTCGGGGAAAATAGACCTCGGCTGCTACCAAAGAAAATAGGAATAGACCATGTTGGAATGTGGATGAGATTTTCCGGTCTGAATGGCGCCAGCGGAGAACGAAAAGCCCTCGCGTTCAAATCGCGAACACGATGATCGCCGCGGCCACTCCCGCCACCAGAAATAGAAAATCCTCGAGGTCCGAGCCGCGCGTGACCGGATTTTCGTAGCGCGGGTCGTACCAGAATTCGTGGACCGCGGCGTAGACGACGCACAAAATCGCGGCGACAATCACTCCACTCCAGTGCCAGAATTTTCCGATGGTGAACACAATTGCATACATGGTCGAGAAGTGCGCGATTTGCGACACCATGATTGAAAAACTTCGGATCGATGACATTTTCGCCGGCGCTTGCCACTTTTGTTTCTTGCATGGTTCCTCTCCCGCCCAGTGTAGCTCACCCCGCCGCGGATTTCAGTGTCTCGCGCCGCTGCGCTTGGCATCGCATCGCGCGAAAAGATATGCCGCGATGCGAAACTCGCTATCGCTCGCCCGCGCTCCGCACTAAAATCAATGTATCGGCGCAGGCCGCGCCGGACAATTTGGTCTGCAACGCGGGCAGCCTTCGCGGCCGGCTCCGCGATAAATGCGTAGGCGTACCATGATATACATTCCATATGCATAGCCTTTCGCAGGGAGTGCACCCATGAACCGTGAGCATTTTTACGCGACGATGAACGGCGAGGGCACGCTCGATTACGAGCTGTATCTCAATACCAGGTCTCTCCTCGCCTGCCAAAAAGAGTTCAAGGACTTTTGCAACGCCGACGAGCTGCAATTCCAGATCGTCCACCAGGTGGAAGAGCTTTGGATGAAGCTGATCGGCTACACCCTCCTCGACATTGACGATTACCTCCAGCAGGAAAACACCAATCGCGTCATCAGCCTTTTTCGCCGCGTGCACACCGCCTTGCGGCTGATGACCTCCCAACTCGACCTGCTCGAAACCATGTCGCCGAAGGAGTATCAGGAAATTCGTCTGCAGCTCGGCAACGGCAGCGGCCAGGAATCTCCCGGCTTTCGTACCTTGCTGAAAATGCCCGGCCCGCTTTGGCAATCCTTCAAGGCCGCGTACCTCGACAAGCATGACCTGACCATCGAGAAAATTTACAACTCGCAATATTCGCATTCCGATGCCTACGTGGTGGCCGAGGCTTTGGCGGAATTCGACGAGCTATTCCAGCGCTTCCGCTTTTGCCACATCCAACTGATTCACCGCACCATCGGCCTGGGCGCGAAATCGCTCAAGGGGCGTTCGGTTGACCTGCTCAACGAAGGGCAGCGCGTGAAATTTTTCCCGGAGCTTTGGGAAATCCGCAGCCAGATGACCGACACGTGGGGCGGAAAATACGGCGTGGTGCGCGACGCAATCGGCGGACACTGAAATTCGCGCCGCCTTCCGCTGCGCGCTCGATTTCGCCGGCACGCCTCCGCGAGCCGCCGCCGGCCCGGAAACGCCACAGGCCAAGGGGGAGCGAGCCGTGAGCACGCCTCGACCCAGTCACGCCAGGCAACCCAGCCAGTCCAAGGACCGCGCGCGACTCGGCCGCGCCGCCGCGCAAGTGTTTGCCGCGAACGACCGCATCAATCAAATTTTGATCGACCATCTCGACCCTGCCGCCTGGAAAGCGAAACCGCTGGGGAAAGTTCGCGCCATCGCGGCGATCTTTGCGCACATGCACAATGTCCGCTGCAAATGGATCCGGCTGACGGCTCCGCACTTGAAGATTCCGCGGCAACTCCATCGCGCGCAATGCACGCCGCGGCAGGCTCGCGCGGCATTGGCCGAAAGCGCCGCTCGCTGCGCGGAGATGCTCGCGGAAGCGCTTGACGGCCGCGCGGGCCGCATCGAAAAATTTCGCAGGGATGGCTGGGGACGTCCTTGGCCCGCGGGCGTCGAAATGCTGTGCTACATGATTTCCCACGAGGCGCACCATCGCGGGCAAGTGTGCATGCTCGCGCATCAGCTCGGATGCAAGCTGCCGAACGCGGCCACCTCGGACATGTGGAATTGGGAAAAGCTGTGGAAGGAGTGCGGCTCGCCGCGCGGCCCGGGCTACAATTCTTGAAGAATCGTGCAAGCATAGCGACGGCGCTCGGGAGGTAGGAATTTATTCGCGCGGCGATCCTTGCGGCTCTTGCCGCGATGCCATGCGACGCGGAACCTTCAACCCCAGCTTTACCCCGCAGCGCAAACCACATGAACTGCGACGGTTCTTGCCGAAATGGAATTATCCGCCTGCTACACGCGGCAATATGCTGAGAGACATATGCCGCCCTCTTAGCGTGCTTCAACGAGAATCTGGGGGTGCAAGCGCAAAGCCTCGGCATAAGTGATGAGTGTTTCCAAGCTGAACTTCGAAATTTCCCCGTCATTAAATCGCTAACTCTTGGCTGCGACTCATCCAAACGCTTCTGCAAGTCCGCTTGTGTGTAACCCCGCTTTTTGATTGTCTTGACTATCTGCGAATGCAGCTCCGACTTAATCTTTAGTGCGGCTGCCTCTTCCGGGGAGAAACCGATTTGCTCGAACACGTTACTTTTCATGCGTGGCCTCTTTCTTCCGTTTTGCGATCTCCTGTCTTACAATTTGGAGCCGCTTTCCCGCCGTCTCAATCTCTTTTTGTGGAGTTTGGTTGGTCGTTTTCGTGAAGCAGTGCAACACATAAATCAAGCCCTCGAGCGGAATGTAGAGGACTCTGTACCAGTGCTCTGCATCACGATCCCGCAACTCAAAGACGCCCGGCAGCACCGCGCCCATTGGTGCGAAATCCAAGGGCTTCTCGCCTTCGTCGAGACGCTGCAAATCGTTCCCAAGGTTCTGGCGCGCCTCTTCCGAGAAACTGCGAATGGCTTTTTGCGAGTCCCCCAGCCAACGAATCCGGGTTTGCGATCCTGGGCTAGTCACGATTGAGGGTATATAAATACTTATATGAGAGTCAAGGGCTTATTGGCGCGATGTGCTGGTGGAGGGGGATGTTCCCTGGCTCGCGGAAATGCTAATTCATGGCTTTTCATGTGGCGCCCTCTTTGCGGTTATCTCAACGGGCGCGGCACATTCAACCCCAGCTTTACCCCGGCGGCGCAACCCAAATCAACTGCAGCATCCATTACCTTAGTGGTATTATCCGCCTGCGATGCCTATCATCAACGTCAACTACTTGGAAGAACTCGGAGCGTTCTCGCAGAAAAGTGTGGTGACTGGGCGCAAGAGCATGGGAATGGAAGACCCGGCACCGGAAACGCGTCTAGACCTCGTAGTTTATGTCCTGCTGATTGTTCTTGGAACTGCTCCTTTTTGTAGGGGAGCATTGTTGAATTCTTTCCCCCTCTACCGGAATAAGCTCTACAACTTTTGCTTTGAATACCCTTCCACGTGGCAACTAAACGAAGGGCTTGACGGAAAAGGCGTAGGTATTGCGCCTCCTCGGGATGAGCGAGTCGCATTGGACTCTTACATCTCGGTTGGCGTCGCGATAAATCAGCCTAGGGACCTCGCGGATCCAAACGCGCCATCGATTGGATCGCCGCCGATGACGCTCGACGAAAACTTCGAATCGCATCTGCGTGCGCTTAAAGACGTTGAGCACATTTCGAATGTGAGCATCCTTGTTAGAAAGCACAGGCGATTCCAAGGGTTCCCAGCTTTGGTTAGCGAGATCAGATTCAAGAAAGCAGGATCGGCAGAGACTTACTTAGAGCGAAAATGGTGGATACGTCCCGAATTACATGAAGACGATATATATATTCTGACCCTACGTTGCCCAGAAAAATCACTGGAAGCGGTAGCGCCAGTTTTCAACCATGTTCGAGATACGTTTAGGATTAACTGTGGCGGCTCAAAATAAGGTGGCGGCCCATTTGGTTGAAGATTTAATCCGACTGCTTCCGCCTCGGATGCACGGCAGGGGTGAATGGCACCATTCAGGAAATTGAATTCGAGGAAATTACGGACACGGCGATGAAAAACCGCAAAGAGCGCAGAGCGAGGACCCATCGAATTCAATAATGTCTAGCAGCGAAGCGAAAATGGGATGGTTCGTGAAAATTACTCTAGCTGTGATTGCGGTCGCGCTCTTATGGGGTGCCCCTCTGCCATTCGCCGAGGCCGATCCTCCAATGTATCCGTGCGATTTTGTGGCTCCCATTTATCCGCCGATTGCTCGACTTTCGAGAACTCAAGGAGACGTCTCCATTCAGGCAGAGATTGACTCAAGCGGTCGCCCAGTGGGAATAGAAGTTCTGCATGATACCGCCAACTACCCAAACGGGGAGATCCTCGAGAGGGCGGCTCTCAATGCCATCCGTGAGTGGCGGTTTTGCTCACTTTCATCGAGTGGGACGAAAAAGGAAAAGATTATGATCCTTTTCAAATTCAGGTTGGCGGAAGACCCTAAGCCTAGGAATGCCGACGAATGGTACCCAACGAATGTTAGTTTTAAATCTCCTGGAACCGTTGAAATCTCGACGACCACGGCAACTATTCTGACCGATTGAGCTCTGTCGGTGCAGCTTTACTTGATGGCGATGACCATGGAGTCGGGACCGGCCAAATGCTCGACGCGGGTTTCGCGGAATCCCGCTTCTTTCATCCATCCCGCGCAGTCAGTTCCGGTAAAGTCAAATCCTCCGCCCGTCTCGATCAGCATATTCAGGCTCATGAGCAAGCCAAAGGCGTTGCTCGAGCGGTCATCGTCGATAATGCTTTCGTAGACGATGTACGCGCCGCCCGCCGGCAGCGCTTCATAGGCTTTGCGAATCAGCATGCGTTTTGTTTCGAGGTCCCAGTCGTGAAGGATGTGGCCCATGGTGACCACGTCCGCCTTGGGCAACGGCAGGTCCATGAAACTGCCGGGCGAAAATTTCACGCGGCCTGAAAGCCCGTTGGCTGCGATGTAATCCTCGAAGACCGGCCCCACCTGCGGGAGATCGAATCCGGTTCCCTCGATATGCGGATTGGCCAGCGCGATTTGCGCGATCAAGTCGCCCTGAGCGGTGCCGACGTCCACGGCGGTGCGGTAATTCTTCCACGGAAATTTGTCGCGCAATCGCGATGTTGGCGCCGTGGCTCACGCCGGTCATGGCTTTGAGGAATTGCTTCAGGCGCGCCGGATCGGCATAGATTGCCAAAAAAGGGCTGGGCCCGCCGTCTTTCGTTTCGTTTTGCGGCTGCCCGGTGCGCAGAGCGGCCGTCAACTGTCCCCAAAACGGATACAGGCGGTGGTTGGCCATTTCGAGCAGGCCGCCGATGTAGGAATTCTTGTGCTTGTCGAGGAAGAAATCGGTGGCGGGCGTGTTGAAATATTTGCCGTCGCGGCGTTCCAGAAAACCGAGCGCCACGAGCGTATCGAGGAAATCTCGCGCCGACCGCGGATGGAGATTGAGGCGTCCTTGCAGAGTTGCGAGGTCTTCGGGATGTTTGGCCAATTCCGTGAATAATTCCATCTCCACGGCGCTCAATAGCGTCTTCGAAGCCCAAAAAGCCAGGCCCACCTGCAGAATATAATCGGGTTGCAAATCGTTCATGTGCGATGCCGCCTCCGCGGTGGGTGGAGATTTGTGAGTTGATCCGGCTACTTCGCGAAAAGCAGTACAGCGGGGAAGAGCATAGTTCAGGTGTGGGTCCAATTTCCAGGCGGTTGTGCCGCGTGGGGAATTTCACGCGCCAAAATGTCCGCCGCCGTAACCGACGGTTCTGCAGTAAAAACACCAAGGGCGCTGCGGAGTAAAAACGCAACGCCCTGGATAGCGCCTGTTTAGGGGCGCTTGTTCTTTGGCGGGTTGCTGTGCTGTTCCTTGTTCTGCAACTTTTGCGTTTGCTGCTGGTGACGTTGCACCATTTGTTGCGTTTGCTGCTGGTGGCGTTGTTCAAGTTGTTGCTGTTTATCTGCGCTGGCTTGTTGCTTGGCCATGCGTTGATGATCCTGGTCCTGCTTGGCCTGGAGTTTTTGCCGGTCCTGTTCCTGCTTGGAGGCAAGCTTTTCCTGCTGCTGCTGGTATTTCTGGTCGAACTTCGCGTTGCCCGTATTCGGAGCAGCCTGACGCGAGAGTGGCGGCAGTTCTTTCGGATGTACGGCATTGCCGCGATTTTCGGGAGGCGTAAATGTGCCGCCGGCTGAGCGTGCCGCCACATGGTTGCTGAAGTCCCCAGGACGGGCCGTGGCGGCGATGGGCGGCGCGCCATGGTTCACTGACGCGCGCAGCTCACGATTACTGCTGGCCATTTGCCTGTGCTGTTCCTGAGCGGCCACCGGATCAATGTGACGGTCGCGCTGGGCAGCCATTTCTTCCGGACGCGGGCGTTCGTTGATGCCGCCTTCGCCGCCATTGTAGCTGACGTGCGTATCCCTGTTCTCATTGATCACGGTTTCGTTGTAGGTATTGTGAACATTGACGACGTTGATGTTGTTCACCGTGCGGTTGTAGTAGAAGTGATCGTGATCCCAGCGGCCGCCTTCATACCCGTGGCCGAAATACCCGAAGCCGTAGTTGATGCCGCCGTAAAAACCGATGTGCGGGCCCCAATATCCCCGGTGAAAAATGTAAACGCCGTCACCCCAACCCCAATAGCCGGGGGTCCAGAGAAAACCCGGTTCAGGCGCCATGACCCATGTCCCGGGAACCCAGAAATAACCATCGTCGCCCCAGGCCCAGTATCCGGGGGTCCAGATGTATCCATCGCCCGGGCAAACCGGCTGCTCATAGACGGGAAGCGCGGGCGGGGCAATGGTGATGGAAATGCCGATTTGCGCAAACGCTGGCGCGGAAAACGTCAATACGGCCAACATCGCGAAAGCCAATAAGAAGCATCGAATGGCAAACGAGCGCATTTTACATCCTCCTCGGTCTCATTCACTTCTGGATCACCGGACGCGGATAAAATCTATCGCTAAAGGATTCTCATCACACTGTATAGCCCCGGCCATTTCTCGACAATACGAGGAAGACCCTAAATGGCCCATCCAAAAGACTCTACAGTAATTTTGTCATGGAAGCGTGCACTTCTTTCGCGCGCGTCGCAAATCATTTACCCCGGGTCGAGTGAATCATCACCGGGGCTGCGGTTTCCGCATCTGGCGAAGAAAGGCAGGGCGATTCAAATGGTTGAGTTCTCGCGCCTCAAAATTTCGTCGATGCCGTCCATCAGGCTGCGCATGGTATTTTTTTGCAAACTCGCGCGGATTCCGACCTTGCTGGCTTCCTCGGCCAGTTGACCGGTAAGGAAAAGAGTCAGCAGTAAAATGGGAACGCGCGGAAATTCCTTCAACATTTCGCGCGCCGCTTCCAGGCCGGTCATGCGCGGCATCGAGAAATCCATGATGACCAGGTCCGGATTCAATTTGTGGGCTTTTTCGACGGCTTCCACACCGTCCACTGCTTCTCCGCAGACTTCCCAGTCGGGGCGCGACTTCAGAACCATCCGCAATCCCCGGCGGAAAATCGCGCTGTCATCGACAATCAAAATTCGAAGCGGCATTTCAAACATAGGTCGGGCCGTAACTCATCGCTCCCGAACGGCTCCCAAAGTTTCCTGCAATACGCAGCAAGCGTCTGTAGCCCGCGAGAGTGGGCGAACCCTCCAGCTGGCCAGGGCGCTCAGCATGAATCAACGATGCATGTCCGTTCCGTCGCTTGCAATACACACTTCACCCGAGATGTGCGCAAAGAATGCCGTTCCCGGCGGTTTGTTTGCGGAGCGGCGCAAGATCGGCGAGCGGGAGGGATGCAGCCGATGAGAGCAACGAAGGGAAGGAGAAGCGAGCGATGGCTCCGGCGTGCGTCGAAAATGTAAAATCCGCCGGGGACGGCAGCGTTTTGTGCTTCCGCCTGATTTGCGGATATATCTGGCAGTTTAAAAAACCAAACCGAGCATAAACGCTAGGATTTCATTTCTTATCGGCCACCAGGCGAAAGTATCCGAGAATGCCGGCGTTCGCCAGTTCCAGGAGCAATCTGGATTTCTCCGCTTCCTGTTCCGCGGGACGGTCCAGAGGAGCGTATCGCCCGGGGATGGAAGCGATGGCGCTTTCGCGCGCGAGCTGTGGAGTCAAATCTTCTAATTGATTTACCTCGAACGATTGTCTCCACAAGATGTGTGTCCACTCCCGTTCGCTCACGATGTAGCTCCCCGAGGCGCTTTCGAACGCCGCCAATCGAAGCGATTCTTGCCGCGATTTCGGCGGTCTTTTCAGATAGACATCCTCGAGCGCAATGGTTCCGCAGGGCGCGAGGACTCCGGCCCAGCGGCCCAGGAAGCGGTTCTTATCGTAGAACTGAGACCATGAACTTTGCCCCCACAGAACATCGAAACGCCGCTCGGGCAGATCCATGTTCGTTACATCTCCGGCCTGAAACGAGGCGCAAACGGAGAGTCCCACACGGCTGGTAAGGTCAATCGCTTCCTCAATTCGCCTGCTGGATATATCGATGCCGTGGACTGCGCAACCGTAAAAAAACGCCAGCGTGCGCGCCGAGCCTCCCAGGCCGCAGGCCAAATCGATCACGCGAGTCGCGCTATTGATACGGGCGGCATGCGCCAGGGCCAGGGTAAAATTCATCCCTCCGATGTGGTTCTGATCGGTGACCACCGTGGCATCCCAGGCCAGATCGAGTTCACAAAGATTCTGGAGCGAGCCGCGGTGTTCTAGAACGCGGGACAATATCGCTTCCTCACACAGCGGGTGGGAGCGGTAGAGGTCCTGCACCGTCGATTTGTTCTGGTCCGTCATGGGAGTAAAAAGTATTCGCGCAATGCATTCCTACTTGGCATTTTCCACTTGCAGATTGTTGGTCACCGAAAAAACATTGGCGACGGTATTGGCCCGGATGTTCGCCACGGTTTTATCGGATTCATTGGCGACCACGCCCTCCAGCGTGACGTGGCCATTTTTCACGATGATGTGAATCGCTTGGACCGAGCCTTCCGCATAGCGCTCGAGCTGCGGAGCTCCGTAAATGGCATGGAATTCGGCGATGCGGACTTGATCGTCCATGGGGGAAGGAGGAAGCACCTCGATCTGGTCCTCAACCGTTTCGACGCCTTCGATGCCCTTGACCGCCGCCACCGCGTCGCTCTTCAGGCTGGGCCGCACAACCTGGCCCTTCAGCGTCACCGTGTAGCCGTTGACGGAATATTCCAGGTTGTCGAAAACTGAATACCATGGCACCAGCAGCAATTGGTGGCGCACTTCGCGCGTCAGCCATGCGTTGTAGGATGCTGATCCTCTTTGCGGAGGATCTTTCTTTTGTGGCGCGGCCAAAGCGGGCCGGACCAGCGCCAGGAGGAAAATGGCTGCGAAGAATATGCGGGCGATTTTCATTGGTGCATCCTCCGCGACAGCATCCAGGTTTCCGCGGCAAATTCAATTCGTAGATTAGTATTCCGGCGGAATTTGAACTATCCGTGAAGGCGGGTATTTGGATGGGGGAAATCCCGTATGCAAAGCGCTGCGTAAAGTGGTGAGTCGACAAGCGATCCACGAGCGGCCGGATCGCGACCAGCAAGCGCGAATGGCTTGGGCCCCTCCAAGCATCCAGAAATTGCCCGGCGCGAAAGCGGATCAAGCGCGCAGTTGGTTGCTTGCACGCTCGGCGCATTCCAGACAAAAGCGCGTCCAGGGAAGAGCGCGCAATCGCGCCGCTCGAATGGTTTGGCCGCACTCGTCGCATACCCCATAATTTCCTTTTTTCATTTTCTCGAGCGCCACATCGATTTGCTCGAGCGTCTTTTTCTCGCGTTCGAGCGTGGCGATGGCCAGGTCTTTTGAGAAATTGTGACTGGCTTCCGCCGCTTCGTCATCGGGTTCGGGTTCGATTACCACCGCCTGGCGATGCTCATGAAAGCGGCTGCAAAGCTCCTCGCGTTTGGAGAAGAGCATTTTCTGAAATTCCGAAAACGCGGGCTGCGGTGTACGAACGCCGGTGGCCATGATTTGTAATCCCTCCATTCTTGCCGCTCCCTATCTCGTTGTGTCGCTCGAAAGTCCACAGCTCTTCAGGAGTTCCTCAGCGGCGGGTGACAGATTGCATCAAAATGGAACGGCCGCGCTATCCGCGAGCGCCTGTAAAAACAACCGGAAAATCACTGTAGGCCCAGTCGAGCGACGGGAGGCTCGGAGAAGAACTTACAAGAGAGGTCTGGGTCTGAAGGCCCGGAATTCGCGGAGCCGAATTCAGACCGGGATGGGAATTACTCTGAATCTCGGATACAGGATTCACTTGATTGTTCGCGCGAGGTTTCACCTGTAGTTTGACTCGCGGAAGGAAATGAGGAGCGCCTCGCTTCCACGACTCATGATTCACGGGGCGCGATGGAATGGGTTTCCGGCATGCTTGGGAAAATTCATTTAATAAGCAATGTTGCAGGCAGCAGGCAATGATCTGCAGGCGGATGAAGGAGAGGGCGCGCCCAGATCGGCTATTTTGCCGCGCTGTCCACGATTTGCATTTGCGTCAAATCATAAACGAAATATTCGCCCGACTGGGTGCTGACCAGTTCATGAACACGAACTCGAGCGAGTTCCAATCCCTCCACTGCTTCAATCCATATAAGCCCAATATTGGGAAGTTTCTTGAAGATGTCGTAAGTTCTCTTCATGACGCGCCTCGAAAGTTGTGGATTGATTCCCGGGAATCGGGACTGTGCAAATGGAAGGGTGCAATTTAGATGCCACGCAGTGCGATATCTAACCGCCTGTATTCAGGAGATTTACCGTTGGTCTTTGGCAAGTTTGGGCAAATAAGCCCGGATGACCTGTGGAGATATTTTCGGAGCGAGGTCGAAATTTCATGGTCCTAGTACCGTTCAAAAATCGAGGATTTGTGCTGCGATCAGACTCCGCGGCAACCACCGAGGATTTTTCATATTTCATTGAAGCCGGCTGCTGGCCGTCCGTCGAGGGCCATTCGATCTGGGGCCACGTGAGCAGGCATGACGCCGCTTAGAATTCTAGTTGTCGATGACGAAAAGTCGGTGCGATCCGCGCTGGGAATGTTGCTGCGCACGCAACCCGGCTGGGAAGTGGTGGGAGAAGCGGCGGATGGGGCCGAGGCGATCGGCAAAGCCGAAGAACTCAAACCCGATGTGGTGATCCTCGACGTTTCGATGCCCAAGATGGGTGGACTCGAAGCGGCGGCGCAAATCAAGAAAGTAACTCCAGGTTCCGAAGTGCTGATGTTTTCGCAGCACGATTCTCCTTTTTTTGTCCGCCAGGCGCAGAGCGCCGGCGCACGCGGTTATTTGCTGAAATCCCAGGCGGATCGCCTGGTGGTCGCCGTGCAAGCGGTGGGAGGACACCGCGATTTTTACCAAGCCAAGGATGCGCCGCCTGAATGATGTACGCTGCTTGTGCGAAGGCCCCCCAACACGGATACTGATTGGGATCAGCCTGGAACGGTGAAATGACTTCACGGCCCGAACCTGCGCACGGAACGAAAATGGAAGACCCGAAGCTCGCCTTGGTCCAGGCGAACGACGACCTCCGTAACATCATCCGCAACGTTTATGTGCCCATGCTGATTCTGGATAAGGAATTGAAGCTTCGCCAATTTACTCCCGCGGCCACGGAGATCCTGAAACTCACCCCCGGCGATGCTGGTAAACATCTCCGGGAATTGCGCAGCGTGGTCGATTTCGCGGAAGTCGAACCCTCCCTCCGTGAAGTGTTGGAGACCGGGCTGGCAAAAACAATCGAAATGAGGGACCTGCAAGGCGGATGGCATTCCTTGCGTGTGCGGGCCTATAACACGTTTTCCGGCAAAGTGGAGGGCGTCGTCTTGACGTTTGTGGACACGGAAATTTTGATTGCCGAGGCCGCCGAATCGAGAATTTACGCCCAAGCCATCAGTGAGACAGTCCGCGAATCGCTCTTGGTGTTGAACGTGGATTTGCGCGTCGTGGCGGTGAATGCCGCCTTCATGGAAACATTTCGCATGACAAAAGAGGAAGTCGAAGGCCGGCTGCTTGCGGAACTGGGCGGCGGGGCGTGGAATATTCTCGAGTTTCTCTTGTTGTTACGCGAGGTGATCCCCAAGAAAACGCAGCTCCTCAATTACGAAGTGCGGCATGAATTTCCGCGGATCGGGAAGCGCATCATGCTGGTGAACGCGCGGCAAATGCGCCGGGCCCGATGTGAGGACAATCTGACGCTGCTGGCCTTTCAGGATGTCACCGAGGAAAAGCAGGCCTTTGAGGAGGTAAAGAAGCAGTCCGAGCTTTTGGATTTAGCCAACGACGCCATTATCGTGCGCGATTTGAACGACGTGATTACACTCTGGAACCACGGCGCGGAGCATTTGTACGGCTGGAGAAGCGCGGAAGCCAGAGGAAAAGTGACACATGAATTGTTGAGGACGGAATTCTCCGAATCGCTCGAGGAAATTCAGGAGAAACTCTTCAGGCAGGGTTCGTGGCACGGAGAACTCCGCCACCTGGCGCGCAACGGAAAAAAACTGGAAGTGGAAAGCCGCCAGGTTCTGCAACGCGACTCCCAGGGACGCCCCTTGAGCATTCTCGAAATCAACCGCGACATTTCACTTCGCAAGGAGGCGGAAGAATCCCTGCGCAATCTTTCCGCGCGGCTGCTGGACCTGCAGGATGAGGAAAGGCGGCGCATCGCGCGCGAACTTCACGACAGCACCGGGCAATCCCTGGCGGCGCTGGTGATTCATCTTTCGGCCATCAATGAGCGAATCGCGGGCCGGGACCCGGACAGCGCGGAAATCCTCAAGGAAGCGATTCAGCTCGCGCAACAAGCGTCCGACGAGACGCGCACGCTTTCCTACCTTCTTTACCCTCCCACGCTCGATTTTTCGGGATTGAATTCGGCGCTGCAATGGTTCGTTGACGGGCTTTCGCAGCGCAGCAAGCTGAAAATCGACCTGGAAACGGCTTTGGGGCCGGAGCGCTTGTCGCAAAATCTGGAGACCGCCCTGTTTCGCATCATGCAGGAGGGCTTGACCAACGTCTACCGCCATTCCGGAAGCGCCACGGCGCGCGTTCGAATCCGGCTGGATTCCGGAATGGTGAAATTTGATATTGCTGATAGCGGCAAGGGAATCCCGCCGGACATCCTGGAGACGTTGAACGGTTCGGGCGGCCAGTTGGGAGTGGGTGTCCGTGGAATGCGGGAACGAATCCGCCAACTCGGCGGCTGGCTGAGGATCAAATCCGGCGAGACAGGCACTACGATTGTGGGCGTGCTCCCCGCGCGATTCGCTGCAAAAACCTGAGCGCGTCAATCCCCTTCGATATTTTAATTTCCCTGCAAATCATTTCCGTGATCCTCTGCTGCGTGGGCTAACGAGGGCGAAACCCAACGGGGAATGGCATCTCTGCCTTTGGAGCGACATCGCCCTCAAATGCAGGATCCATTCCCCGTAGCAGAGCGGGCATAAATGCCTCCGGTGACCTACTTAGGTGTGCAGGAATCGCTCACCATGGTCAGGTCCGTGACCCATAGGTGGGCATTCTTTGCATCCTGACTCACCGCTGCGGTTTTCTGGGACGCTTCATTGTTCATATCGGATTTGTCCTGGGAGTCTTCCGCCTTCATATTGCCCACTTTTCCCGTAACCGTCACGGTGTGGCCAACGTGCTCGGCCAGCTTGACGGTTTTGCTGTGCAACCAGTAGATGGTGCCGTCTTCGGCGGTGATGGAGAACGTGTCGTCTTTGGTGCCTTTCTCCAGGCATCCTGTTACGGTCTTCGTGGCACTCGCCGAAGCGCCGCCGTTGCCGTTTGCGTCTTGCGCGAAGGAAGGAAGTGAAAATAGAGAGAAGGCAAAGAGAAACGCCAGAAGCATTGTAACTTTTCGCATCGATAAAGCTCCTTTTGAGGATCGTGGGGGTGGGGTCTCAGGCACGGCTCCAGTTGGCCCCAACCGATGGCCGCGAACAATACAGTGAACCGTTGAGAGTTGCGCCTGCTTCCACGTATTCGCATGAACGCGAAACGGACGGTGCCAATCGAGTGGAAGGAAAAGTCCGCTGTTGGACCCCGCCACAAAATCACGGGCGAATTGGCATTCCCGGCATGGAAATGGAAAAAAGGGGGGGCCGAGGACTGGTGAATACGACTTCACCAGCCCTCGGCTTGGGGGGTTATGCGGCGTGAGCTCGAGGAGATGCTTTTTCCAGCAGGGAAATCAATTCATGAGCCGAGGCCGGCGTCTCCGGCGATGGTCCAAATACGATGTCCTTTGCTCCGATTTTCCTGCCATAAAGTGATTCGTTGGCTTCATTGTCGGGACGAAGAGTGGAGCCTTCGAGCGAGACTCCCGCAAAAAGGCCGCGAGCGCGGGAATACGTCAGCATTTCGGCGCGCATGTAAGCATCCGTATCGCCTTCCGCTTCGCGCCCCACGGGGCCTGCCGCGGCTGATATGTCGGCTCCCAATTTGACTTTGCTGTTGAGCAGGCTCGACGCTCCGCGATCATTCATGATCAGAAAAACAAAATCCGTGGCCTGTCCGCCAATCTGGAATCCGACGCTGCCTCCTTCCAAAGCGACCATGGAAGGTGCGCCCCACGGTCCCGTGAATGTTTTTCCGCTGCGGCAGACCATTGCGCCACGTCCATAACTCCCGCCGACCACAAAGGCGGCCTTGAGAACCGAGGGAACCACCACCACGCATTTCGTGCGATTGAGAATGTCCTGCGGGATGGTGTCCGGCATCTTCAGGATTTCGTCCATCACTTGACCGGCGTTTTTCAGGCGGTCTTCCTGCTTCTGCCTGTCCGGCGTTTCCGCGCCGAAAGCCACCGACGCCACCAGCAAAACCGCGATCAGGGCGTGCCATAAAGGTTTCATCAGTTTTTTCTCCTTGAAGAATTGAAAACGATTCTTCAACTTCGATTACCCCGTGCTGTGCGCAACATAGCCGCCGCGAAATGCGGCGCAAAGTGTGTTGCCTTGCCCGGAATCGTGATAGCCGGCTCAAGCCCGGCGCAAAAAGCCGCCAAGCAATGCCGCCAGGAACAGAACCACAAATATGTAGAAGAGGATCTTGGCCATGCCTGCCGCCGCCATGGCGATGCCTCCGAATCCCAAAATCGCCGCAATCAATGCGATAATGAAAAACCCGACAGCCCATCGCAGCATGTCTTCCTCCTCATCCAAACAACTTGATTGGCCGGATTGTTTCCTGCCGCAAAAATCTTATGCCACACCCTTTGTAAACTGCCGGACCGTTTCCAGCCAATACACGCAGTTGCGTATATTCGGGTCGCGCTTCCCTTGATGGACGGAAGGGTCGTACCGTCAAAAGATGTTCTATGGCCGGGATTTACGCGTGGGGAAGCGCGCGGAATACAGCAAATCCAGGGCGTGCCTACAGGATGCATTGGATAGACCATTGCGCATGGTTCGATTACCTTGCGAAGGTTCGAAGACGCCGGGCGCCCAGCGGTATGCCTGTTTCCACGCCGCGGGAGATGACTTGCGCCGCCCAGGTTTCCGTTCCGGACTTCTATCCAAATCCGCAATCGCCCGGCAGTTGCGGATTCACATGGCATTCACATGGCCATGCATCTTGAAGTTGCAGCATCTGAATGCACCAATTGAGGTAGCCGGTTTGGGAGAGAGGGGACGAGCTATGGCCCACACGCAACCGAGTCTGTCATCCGCGAGTTTCACGCCAGTCGTCAAACCATTCGATGACGCGAAATACCGCAGAGAAGCCGAGCTTGTCGCCCAGACTCGCGCCGGAAATGAGGATGCCTTTGCCGACCTGGTGAAGCCCTACCTGCCCAGGATTTATCGCGTGGCTTTGCGCATCGCCGGAAACCGCGAGGACGCCGAAGACATTTCGCAGCAGGCGCTGCTGAAGGTTTACATGCATATCGGCCAATTCCACGGGGATTCCCGGTTTTCGACTTGGGTGACGCGCATTGCCATCAACGAAGGATTGATGAAAGTGCGTAAGCGGCGCAACGAAGAAACGCATTATTGCGACGAAATGGTGCGCGAGGAAGGAACCAGCGCCATAGAAAAATTGCGAGCCGGCGAGTCTTATCGTCCCGACCATATATTTTGGAAGCGAGAACGCAAGCAAGCGCTGCGCAAGGCGATCAACGGCCTGCGCAGCACTTCCCGGATTGTTGTCCGGATGCTGGGGCTCGAAGAAAAGCGCTCGAAGGAAGTGGCGCATCGCTTGAACATCTCCGAAGCCGCCGTGAAAGCGCAATTCATGCGCGCCCGATCCAGGCTGCGGGAAAGCCTGTCAGACTGTGTGTGAACGGCGGCGTCGCCGCGAGCAGGAATGATGAGCACTTGTTACGCGCCCGCAGCCCGCATGGCACGCCTTTCCCCGTCAAACGGTGCGAAGATTCCCGGCCGATCCATGTTTATCATGTATAATTTCGGCGAAATGCGGCCCGCAGAGGAGGATCATGAAATCTTTGCGCATTTTAATTGCCGACGATCATGACCTCATCCGGCGAGGCATTCAAAATTTGCTTCAGACCCACGCGGGCTGGGAAGTCTGCGGCGAAGCGCACACTGGACGCGAAGCGGTGGCTCGAGCCGAAGAGCTGAAGCCCGACATCGTCATCCTGGATATCAGCATGCCGGATTTGAACGGCGTGGAAGCGGCGCGAAGAATTCGCAAGTGCGCGCCCGACTCCGAAATTCTCATTCTCTCCATGCATTATTCCGATCAGTTGATCCGTGATATTGTGGAGGCCGGCGTGCGCGGCTACATCATCAAGTCGGATTCGGACCGCGACTTGATCATTGCCGTGGAAACTCTCGCGAAACACAAGCCGTTTTTTACTCCGCGCGCAACCGAAGTCATTTTGAGCAATTTCAATTCCGGGGGCATGCGCGCGGAAGTCCCGGAATCCGTTCGCGATCGCCTGACCTCGCGCGAGCGCGAAATCGTGCAGCTGCTGGCCGAGGGTAAAAGCAGCAAGGAAGTGGCCTCTTCGCTCGGAATCAGCGTGAAGACGGCGGAAACTCACCGCGCCAACATCATGCGCAAACTTCAATTGCACACCGTCACGGAACTGGTGCGCTACGCCGTCCGCAACCAGATCATCGAAGCGTAAGCGCGCACCAAATGCCCCAGCTTGCCCGCCCGCATTCGAGGGTTAGCATCCATGCACGATTCCGCTACCTCAGAGATTGATACGTGCGTGCGTTGCCTCCTTTCCACTCCGTGATCCAACCCTCCTCTCTAATTGATACCCGGCACTACAGGGAATCCCTGAGTATCCTAACGCAATGACTGTATTGTCCTTGGCCCGCAAAGGTCGGAAGATGAGGCTGGTCTGACGCCCGCCTGTTAATAGGTCAGGGAAATATCAAGAGCCTCGCGGATTGTTCGTCTGCGTCACCTCGCCGGCGCAAAGTTCGCAAAGAGCGCCCCCTGACGGAAAGGTTTGTGAATCATGGATAACCTCAAAGACACGCGTAGTTTGGCTCGCGCCAAACAGGAAGTAAGGCCGGACGCCGTTGCGGAAACCTCTCCCGCAGCGGTCGCGCTGCTCGTCGCGCTGGAACCGAGAGTGCATAAGATGATCGCGGAAATACTTGCCGTACGCGGGGTCGGGTGCCTTTGCGCCGGGAGCATTGCGGAGCTGAAATCCATCTCCTCTCTTCGCCATGTTTCCGTCTGCGTTTCCGGGTTGTGGATGGTGGACGGCACTTTCCGCGACGTGGTGAGCCATTTGCGGAACCACCCTTCGCCGGTTCGAGTGGTTATCGTGTGCGGTGCGGATACTCCTCCTGAGTACCGCGAATTTCTTCGCGCCCTGGATATTCAATGTTTCGATTCTGTCTGCTACCCATTTCAGAAAAGCGATTTGGAAAGGGCGCTCGAATCCGCAACCGGCAAATCGGGAGAGAGCAAGCCCTTGGAAGCGACGCAGTCCGCGCGTCCCCTAAGCTTCGATGCACATTCGGCGTAGTCGTTTCTTTGGTAGCCATGAAGGCATTCGAGCGACTCATCCGGCCGATCCGTTCCGAAGTTCGCGTTGCTGAGCGACATTCGAGCTTGTCAGTACCGAGATTTCCCCTTGTTGCTTTCGAGCGATAAAGAACCATCCGCGAGTTGCGCCGTTTCGCAAAGGCGAGATTCGGCCTGGCGACGGAAAATGGTGCGCTGGATTCCCATCGCCGCCTTCTCATCAGAAATGTAACGACCGGAGAGCAAATGCTTCCTGTTTTTGCCGAGTTGGACGACCCAATCCGAGCCGAGCTTTTCAGTCTCGAACGACTTGAACAGCACGCCGAAACCCTGGCCGCTGCCCAAATCATCAGTAAGGACCCCGGTGAAGGCCGCGCGCTTCTCCCTCGCGTTATGGAAAATGGCCATGCGCTCCTCGAATATTACCGGGCCACGTCCCGCGCCATCCAGGAAGAGAAGATCATCACTCCCGCGGCGGAATGGCTGGTAGACAACTTTTTCATCGTGGAAGAGCAACTGCGGGAAATTCACGACGATTTACCCGCGGGCTATTACAAAAGGTTGCCCAAACTTGCCTCCGGCCACTTGGAGGGATATCCGCGGGTATTTGGGATTGCCTGGGCATTTGTGGCTCACACCGACAGCCGCTTCGATCCCGAAGTGCTTCGCCGTTTCGTGGCCGCGTACCAACGAGTGCAGCCGCTGACGATTGGCGAGCTTTGGGCCGTGGCCATTTCGTTGCGAATCGTACTTGTGGAAAACCTCCGCAGGGTGGCGGAGCGCATCGTGCGCAGCCGCGGCGCGCGATATGAGGCGGATGCGCTGGCGAATCACCTGCTGGCCGCCGGGTCGCAGCCTCCCGACGCCCCAGCCTCTCTCCTGCGTCGATTTGAAAAAACTCCGCTCGAGCGGGCCTTCGTTGTGCAACTGATCCTTCGTTTGCGGGACCTGGATCCCAAGGTGGGACCGATTCTCTTGTGGCTCGATGACCGCCTGGCGGCCCAGGGCACGACGGCGGACGAACTGGTCCGCACCGAACACCAATCGCAGGCCGGGATGACCGTGACAGTGCGGAACATTATCACCAGCATGCGATTGACCTCCGCTTTCGATTGGCGTGAATTCTTCGAAAGTGTGAGCCTGGTGGACGGAATTCTGCGCGATGGCAGCAATTTCAAGGAACTCGATTTCAGCACCCGCGATACTTACCGCCATGCCATCGAGGAATTATCCCGCGGATCTTCGCTTTCTGAAATCGACGTAGCGTCGCGCGTGATGAGTCACATCGGAAACGCGCGGTCGGCACCTTCCGAAGCGCAAGACGATTCGAACCAGAGAAAATTGGATCCCGGCTATTACCTGATTTCGCAAGGGCGGTTGCCATTTGAGCGCGAGATCAAATTTCATATTGCCTGGCGGCGCGCCCTGCTGCGGCTCTACGTGCGCGCCGCCGTGCCCGGTTATCTGGCCAGCATCGCTTTATTCACAGCCTTGCTTCTGGCCATTCCGTTGAATCGCGCGTGGGAGTTGGGGCATGCCCGGCTGTACCTTATCTTTTTTGGAGTTTTGGCGGCAATTCCGGCGTCGGATCTGGCCATCGCGCTCATCAACCGCGCGGTCACGGATTTGTTCGGGCCGCGAACCTTACCCCGGCTGCGGTTGCGCGACGGGGTGCCCACCGAACTTCGGACCATGATTGTGGTTCCCATTCTGCTGACCTCGATCGACCACATCCACGAGCAAGTGGAACATCTGGAAGTTCATTATCTGGCGAATCCCGACGGAGATTTGCGCTTCGCCATTCTTTCGGACTGGGTTGATTCGGACAGCGAAGTGAATGACGAAGACGAGGAGCTTCTGGCGGCGGCTTCGGAAGGCGTCGCGCAGCTCAATCAAAATCATGGAAGCCCTCCGGGAGGAGGAGAGCGATTTTTCTTTTTTCACCGCAAGCGCACCTGGAACGAATGCCAGAAAAAATGGATGGGATGGGAGCGCAAGCGAGGCAAGCTGCACGAACTCAACCGGTTTCTCCGAGGCGCGCAGGACACGAGCTTCCTTCCGCTGGGAGGGCACCCGCTGCGGGAAATCCCGGGCGTTCGGTACGTCATCACCCTCGACGCGGACACGCGGCTACCCCGCGGTACAGTTGACCGCCTGGTGGGCACCATGGCTCATCCCCTCAATCGCCCGAAGTTCAGCGAGAGCGAAGGCCGCGTGGTCGAAGGGTATTCGATCGTGCAGCCCCGCGTCACACCTTCACTTCCCATGGATCGCGAAGGTTCCATTTTTCAGAAGATATTTTCCGGCCCTAGCGGCATCGATCCTTACTCTGCCGCCGTCTCCGATGTCTATCAGGATTTGTTTCGCGAGGGATCCTATACCGGCAAGGGGATTTACGATATCGATGCGTTCGAAGCGGCGCTGAGCGAAAAAGTTCGCGACAATTCGCTGCTAAGCCACGATCTCTTTGAGGGGATCTTCGCGCGAGCGGCTCTGGCCACGGATATCGAACTGATCGAGGAGTTTCCTTCTCATTACGAAGCCTCGGCGGCGCGCCAGCATCGCTGGGCGCGCGGGGACTGGCAACTTTTGCCTTGGATCTTCGGAGGTAGCGGAAAATCCGGCCCATCTGCCACTCCCGTACACATTTCCGCGATTAGCCGGTGGAAGATGCTCGACAATTTGCGGCGCACGCTTTCCGCGCCGGCTATGTTCCTCACCATTGTCCTGGGATGGCTGGCAACCCCGGCATCTCCGGCCCTTTGGACGTGGTTTATCCTGGCCATGATTGGGGTTCCGCCGCTGATCCCGTTTTTGAGCGGGCTGAATTTTCATCTACAGGGAATTTCCAAACGAAACTATTTCCGGGGGATTGTGCGCGACCTGTGGATGGGCGCTGCGCAGTTTGGTCTGACGGTGACTTTTCTATCATTCCAGGCGTGGCTCATGTCCGACGCCATCCTGAGAACACTGGTGCGCATGAGCATCACGCGGCGAAATTTGCTGGAGTGGGTAACGGCGGCACAGTCCAAGCGCGGCGTCAGCCTGGATATTTTGGGGATCTGCCGGCGGATGTGCGGGGGCGTGGCGCTGGGCATCGCCGCGCTGCTTACGGTAATTTTCGCGCAGCCGGCCGCTTGGTTCATTTCGTTCCCGCTCATCGGCCTTTGGATTTCCGCCCCGGCGGTGGCGCGCTGGATCAGTTTGCCGCCCCGAAGGCTCGAAGCGGAACCGCTCTCGCGCGACAAAATTCAAACGTTGCGCATGGCTTCGCGCCAGACGTGGCGATTCTTTGAGAAATTCGTGGGTGAGGAAGATCATTTTCTACCGCCTGATAACTTTCAGGAAGACCCGAAACCGATTGTGGCCCATCGCACTTCGCCGACGAACATCGGTCTTTATCTGCTTTCGAATCTCGCTGCCTGCGAACTCGGATGGATTGGAGCGTGCGAGATGCTTCGCAGAACCGAGGAAACCCTCGGGACCATGAGCCGTCTCGAGATGTTTCGCGGGCATTTCTATAATTGGTATGACACTCGCGACTTGCATCCTCTGGACCCGAAATATATTTCGTCGGTGGACAGCGGGAATTTGGCTGGTCATGTCATGGCACTGGCCAATGGTTGCCACCAAAGAATTCAAGCTCCCGCTCTTGATCCGCGCATTTTTGCCGGCATCGAAGACGCCGTGGCCCTTCTGCGCGTCTCCTTGGCCAAGGCGGGTGACCGCAAGCGCACTCAGACGGTCACCAGGAAGCAGCTTGAAAAATCCATCGAATTACTCGCCGCGCAGTCGCAGACGCCGCCCAAAGACGCGCGACAATGGAGTCTGCGTTTGCTGGAAATTTCCGCCAGGGCGCGAACTCAGGACGACATCGCCCAGGCACTGGTCCAGGAGCTCGGAGGAGCCGACGACGTGGAAGTGCGAATCTGGACCGAGGCCATACAGAATTGTCTGCAAAGCCACCTCCGCGATGCGCAAATCGTTTTCCCCTGGCTGCGTCTCGCCCCGGAAGTTGTGAAAGAGCTTTGCGGGGATGAAAAGGAAGCGTCACCCTTGTGGGGCGCTGTCGAACCCTATTTCAAGACCATTCCCAGCATCGCGGAGGCGCCGGATCGCTTCGAAGCGGCATTGCTCGAACTTGAGTCTCTGGAAAAGGGAAGCGTGGAGGGGAATCGTGAAACGCAGAGTCCACCGGCCCATTATGAAGAGCTGAAAAAGGCGTTTTCGGATGCCCTGGGCGAGGCAAGAGATTTGCACGGGCGATTGAACCACGCTGCGCGAACTTGCGAACAATTATTCTCCGCCATGGACTTCACTTTCCTCTTCGATCCCTCCCGAAAATTATTTTCCATCGGCTATCGCGCAACCGACGGCACGCTCGATTCGAACTGCTATGATTTGCTGGCCTCCGAGGCACGCTTGACCAGCTTTATCGCCATCGCCAAGGGCGATGTATCCTCCTCTCATTGGTATCGCCTGGGCCGCGCGCTTACTCCGGTAGGGCGCGGATCGGCGCTCATTTCCTGGTCCGGCTCGATGTTCGAGTACTTGATGCCGGCACTGGTGATGCGCTCGCCTGACGGAAGCTTGCTGAATCAAACGTACCAACAAGTGGTGAGGAGGCAAATCGAGTACGGAGAGGAGCGCGGGGTTCCTTGGGGCATTTCCGAATCCGCTTACAACGCCCGCGACATGGATTTTACGTACCAATATTCGAGCTTCGGTGTGCCGGGGCTGGGACTGAAGCGTGGACTCAGCGAGGATTTGGTGATCGCACCCTATGCCACGGCGCTGGCGGCGATGATCGATCCGTCCGCGGCGGTGACGAATCTGGCGCGGCTGGAGGCCGCCGGCGGCCGCGGCGCCTACGGGTTTTACGAAGCGCTCGATTACACGCCCAGCCGCCTGCCGGAAGGCGCGGAAGTGGCGGTCATTCGAGCTTACATGGCTCACCATCAGGGAATGTCGTTGCTGTCGTTCACCAACGTCCTTACCAACGGAATGATCCAGAGAAATTTTCACTCGGAGCCCAGCATGCAAGCCACGGAATTGCTGCTGCAGGAGCGCACCCCTCGCAATGTGCTCGTAGCGCGTCCCCGCGCTGAGGAAGTTTCCGCTGCGGCGCACGTCCGTGAATTGATTCCGCCTTCCGTCCGGCGCACCAAGACGCCTCACGATACGATTCCGCGCACCCATCTGCTCTCAAACGGACGTTATTCGGTGATGTTTACCGCCGCCGGCTCGGGATACAGCCGATGGCGGGATATCGCTATTACACGCTGGCGCGAAGATGCCACGCGTGATTGCTGGGGATCGTACGTTTTTCTGCGCGACGTGTTGAGCGGCAATGTGTGGTCCGCGGGATTTCATCCCAGCGGCGCTGAAACGGACGATTACCAGGCCTCTTTTTTCGAAGATCACGTGGAATTGGTCCGGCGCGACCGTTCCATCACGACCACCCTCGAAATCGTGGTATCGCCGGAAGACGACGCCGAAATGCGCCGCATCTCCATCACCAACCTGGGAGCGCGCTCGCGCGATATCGAAGTGACTTCTTATGCGGAGTTATGTCTCGCACCGCAGGCTGCAGATTCCGCTCACCAGGCATTTTCAAATCTTTTCGTCGAAACGGAATTCGCCCACGAAGCCGGAATGTTGCTGGCCACCCGCCGCAAGCGTTCGGTGGAAGAAACCTCGGTTTGGGCCGCGCATGTGCTGGTGGTGGATGGGCAGAGCACCGGTGAACTCCAATACGAGACTGACCGCGCGCAATTCCTGGGCCGCGCGAAAACTCTTCAATCACCCGTGGCGATTTTTGATGGGCGTCCGCTCTCGGGAACCGTGGGCTCGGTTCTCGACCCGATTTTCAGCCAGCGACGCACCGTTCACATCGCGCCCGGCAGCACGGCGCATTTGATATTTTCCACGATTGTGGCTTCCTCGCGCGAGGAAGTACTGGAGCTGGCCGACAAATATCGCGACACGCGGACGTTCGAACGCACCCTCACGTTGGCATGGACGCAAGCGCAAATCCAACTGCGACATTTGGGAATGAGTCCCGACGAAGCCAACTTGTTTCAGCGCCTCGCAAATTCCGTCCTATTTTCCGATCCTTCCCTGCGGCCCGCCCCGGAAGTGTTGCGCCGAACTTCACTCGAAATTTCCCACTTATGGAGCCAGGGAATTTCCGGAGATCTGCCCATCGTGCTGGCGCGCATTGACGACGCGGACGACGTCGAAATCATCCGCCAATTATTGCGTGCCCATGAATACTGGCGCATGAAGCAGCTTTCCGCCGACGTCGTGATCATCAATGAAAAGGCTCATTCCTATGTCCAGGAATTGCAGAGCTCGCTCGAAACGCTGGTACGCGGCAGCCAGCTGCGCTTGACCCCCGATACCAGCGGTGTGCGCGGCAAAATATTTCTCCTGCGCTCGGATTTAATTTCCTCGGAAACGCGCATTCAATTGCAAGCCGCGGCTCGTGTGGTGCTGTTGAACCGCCGCGGCACTCTTTCGGAACAGATTGCGCGAGCGCAGAATGCTGAGGCGCCCGCCTCCGCGCCTCTCCGCCCGGTCCGGCCCTCGCGGCGCATGGACATTCAATTCCCCCAGCCTTCGCTCCAATATTTCAATGGTCTGGGAGGCTTTGCCGAAAACGGCCGCGAATACGGAGTCGTCCTGAGCGACGGGCTGCGCACGCCGGAGCCCTGGGTCAATGTGGTTGCCAATCCCAACTTTGGTTTTTTGGTTTCAGAATCGGGATCCGGCTTTACCTGGTCGGAAAATAGCCACGAGAATCAGCTCACACCTTGGTCGAACGACCATCTTTTCGACACTTGCGGTGAAGCTATTTATATTCGAGACGAAAGCAGCGGCGAAGTATGGACTCCCACGGCCATGCCCATGCGCGACGAATCCGCAACCTACGTCGCGCGGCATGGCGCCGGATACTCGCGATTCCAACACGGCTCCCACGGGATCCTTCTGGATCTGGTGCAGTTCGTGCCTCCGGATGACCCAATCAAAATCTCGCGCCTTACGGTGCACAATCGTTCAAACTCCACGCGCCGCCTTTCCGTGACTGCCTATGCAGAATGGGTCCTGGGAAGTTCCCGCAGCGCCTCCGCGCCGTATGTCACCACGGAGATCGATTCGCAAACGGGTGCGCTCATCGCCCGGAATATGTGGCAAGGCGATTTTGCCGGGCGCGTGGCCTTTGCCGTCCTCGCCGCAAATCCTTTCGCCTATACCGCGGACCGCACTGAATTCCTGGGCCGCAATGGCGGAGCCGATCGTCCCGCTGCGCTTTTCCGCAACCAGCCGTTATCGGGCAAGACCGGAGCGGGCCTCGATCCGTGCGCCGCGCTCCAAACTGTTTTGGAATTGCGGCCAGGGGCGCAGGCCGAGGTGGTGTTTTTCCTGGGGCAGGCGAAGAGCCTCTCCGGCGCGCAAGAATTGATTGGACGCTATCGCGCCGCAAATCTCGACGAAGTATTCTCCGGCGTGAAAGAGCGCTGGGACGACACGCTTTCGGGCGTCCAGGTCTCGACTCCCGACTCGTCCATGGATGTGATGCTCAATCGTTGGTTGCTCTATCAGACTCTTTGCTGCCGCGTGTGGGGCCGCGCCGCGTTTTATCAATTGAGCGGAGCTTACGGCTTTCGGGATCAGCTGCAGGACGTGATGGCATTGTGCGTGGGGAAGAGGAGTGTCGCGCGCGAGCAGCTTCTTCGCGCCGCGGCTCGCCAATTCGTCGAGGGCGATGTCCAGCACTGGTGGCACCCGCCCTCCGGCCGCGGTATTCGCTCCCGGATTTCCGATGATCTGCTCTGGCTGCCTTACGCCTTAATCCATTTCATCGAGTCCACCGGAGACATGACGGTTCTCGAAGAATCAGTTCCTTTTCTCGAAGGCCAGCTATTGGCGGCGGAGCAAATGGAATCTTACTTCGAGCCGCGCATCTCGGAAAAATCCGCGAGCCTCTTCGAGCACTGCGCGCGAGCGCTCGACCGTTCCTTGTCCACCGGAATTCACGGCATTCCCTTGATGGGAACCGGCGATTGGAATGACGGAATGAACCGCGTGGGGTGGGAAGGGAAGGGTGAGAGCATCTGGTTGGGATGGTTCCTGCATACGGTGTTGTGGGAATTCGCGAAGATTGCGGACATGCGCGGCGAACACCAGCGCGCGGAGACGTGGCGAATTCATGTCAGTGCCATCAAGGCCGCCCTCGAGAAAGAAGGGTGGGATGGAGAATGGTATCGCCGTGCGTTTTTCGACGATGGTACCCCGCTCGGTTCAGCGCAAAATGGCGAATGCCGCATCGATTCGATTGCGCAATCCTGGGGGGTGATCAGCGGGGCGGCGGAACGCAGCCGGGGAGCGCACGCCATGGCGTCAGTTTTAAAACAACTGGTGCGCCAGGAGGATTCGCTTGTGTTGCTCCTGACGCCGCCGTTTGATCTCGCCGCGCGTGATCCGGGTTATATCAAAGGCTACCTGCCGGGCATTCGCGAAAACGGAGGTCAATATACTCATGCCGCCGCCTGGGTGGCGATCGCGTTTGCTTCGTTGGGTGATGGCGACAAGGCGTGGGAGATCTTCCGCATGCTTAACCCCATCAATCGCAGCAGTTCGCGCAGCGGGATGCAGCGGTATAAAGTGGAACCATACGTGATTGCCGGGGATATTTATGCCGAAGCTCCTCACGTGGGGCGCGGAGGCTGGACGTGGTACACAGGCGCGGCCGGATGGCTTTACCGCACCGGCATGGAATGGATATTGGGATTCCGGATGCGCGGCATGACGCTATCGATCGATCCGTGCATTCCGCGGGCTTGGCCCGGATATTCCATCCGCTTTCGGTATCATTCGGCAACGTATGAAATTAAGGTTGAAAACCCATCGAATGTTTCTCGCGGCGTGGCTTTGACGGACCTGGATGGCACAATCCTATCCGGCTCCGCGAATATCCCGCTTTCTGATGACGGGGCGCTGCACCACATCCGCATTGTGCTGGGCTAATTCGCCGGTGAAATGATCGAGGTTTCAGGGAATGCCGCATTCCCATGGCTTGCGGCGCACGGTCGAAATCAAAAATGGCCGAGCAAGAGAATTATTGCCAGAACCAGCAGGATGAGAGCCGCCCCACCGCTCGGAAGATAGCCCCAGTTTTTACTGTGCGGCCAGGCGGGCAAACTTCCGATCAGAGTTACCACCAATACGATTCCGAGGATGAAAAAGAGAAACATGACGACGCCTCATTCGATTCAAATCGATAGCCGCCACGCGGGAAATCGCGCGCGGTTCTTAAGCGTTGCCCTTTGCGCCGGCAACCAGAATGGCAATGCCGCCGACCAGCGCGATTCCCGCCAGGATCGGCGGAATGGGAATGGTCTTGTCCGTGTCTTTGGTCGCGTGGATGGGGCCAATATCCACGATTTTTTCGCGATGGGTGTAGGTAATTCCCTGATAGGCCAGGCCAATCACGCCTAGAATCACCAGAACAATCCCGGCAAGAGAAGATGCTTTCATTTATCCACCATTTTTATGTGACAGGATTGCGGCATTGCAGCAGCCGGACACCCAGTACTTTCAACGCCAGCACCAGCAAAGCATCCGTGAGACGCTTTCCTCACACGCCGCTTGATTTGGTGAATGCGCGCTCGACGGATTCGACCACGTCCCCGGCCTGATCTATGACTTCCGCGACGGTTTCCTTTGCGCGTCGAACCAGCCTCTCACCCTTTTTGTGCGCCGCTTTGTGTCCCCGCTTTAGGCCACTTAGGAGGGAGTCGCGCGTTTCTTCGCCGGAGGACGGTGCGAGCAGTACGCCCAAAGTCGCGCCAATACCGACTCCGATCAGTAGCGCTGAGATTGCACTCTGCCATTCGTCGCGTTGCATCATCGGAACAGCCCTCCATTAAGATTTTCACATCGGCTCTCGACGACCCGTGGGATTCGGCACTCATCTCCCACGCGCGCCGAAATTCCGTGCCGTCATTCGCGCTGAGTCTTCATGAGCAGAAGCCGCTTTTCGAAACGCCGCATTGGGAAGGATGTGCCTGGACCTGGATCGAATGCTCATCCACTCATAGGCACATTAAACGGCCGGGTCTTCTTATGCCATACCGGATATCCTGCATATCGGGCGAGGCGCGGCGGTACTGTGCATTCTTGGGTAGGGAGCTTGAGTGGAAGGACGCTTACCTCCACGCAGGATGAATCGCTTGTTATTTCTGCGATTGCCAGGTCATTTCCACCTTCACTGGGATTTCGTTTTTGATGGGTAGCATCAAAAGTTTGGGCGGATCAATCTTGAAATCGGAAACGGTCGCCGGGATGGTTCCGGTGAGTGTGATTTGATCTCCATTTCGCGCCAGCTGAAATGCCACCTGCTTGTAATTCACGGTTTGGCCCGCAAACTGAACCTCCAAATCCGCGTGCACGGATGTCGCGGTCAATTGCGATTCCGGCAAGTGCGTATGGACAACCACCATCGGGAATTGCGCGCCGCGCGTCACTTCGATCATATGCAAATCGCGATTGCTGTCGCCAGAATCGAATGATTTAACCGGCGCGGCGATCAAAAAATCGCACTCTCCGCCGTGGCATTCTCCTTTGCCGCGCGCGGCGTGGCTCACGCCGTCCGCTTCGTGCAGCGGGTGCGAAACATGATAAGTGAGAGTGGATTGCTTCAGCACCCATTGCCCATCGGCCCGCGCCATCGCCGGCAACGCCATGACCAGAAAAATTGCCAGAAAAGCATTCTTCATATTTTCGTTCCTAGCCCTCTTCCATCCACAAAATGGTGAATTCAAAACCCGCATTCCGTTCGCCGGATGCCGGAAGCCGGAGCATGCCGCGCTCATCCTGCCGGGCCGTTCAATCGCCGGTGTAGGCGTCAGCGTCGGCATCGGAGTCGTCCGGCTTCGAGTGTCCGAAGCCCAGCGCCGCGGCAAAACTGTGCGCTGTCCGCGAGAAACTGCCGGATTTTATGGACACCGACAATATCGCCGCGCCGTATGCCCCGGCAGTAACGATGGCCACCGCTCCATGCGCCTGCGCGATACCGTGCACCTTTTCTCCCTGGCTTTTTTCATTGAATGCCATGGCTCCCAGAATGGGAGTCAGAATCATTCCCGGCCCGTGAATCCAGGCCAGCGCTTTGTGCCAGCGGATCGGCCCTTCCGTCTTGGTTCCCGAAACTTTGGGCGCGAAGATGGCGAAGTAAGCGCTCGAAAAATAGAATCCGGCGGTCAACGACCCGAGGCCCGCATGCAGATCGCGATCCGTCGAGCTGGTGCTTTTTCCCCCGGCTAATCCGCCGCTGATGAGCGTGGCGGTCAGAGGAATCAAGGTGATCAATCCCAGGCGCTGATGAACTTGCAGCATGTGCGACCGCCTGTCGAGCCGCGCCTGATCCTGTGCGCTTCCTTGGGTCTGCGCCGTGGAGAAGCCCAGATCGCCCAGCGAGAGCGTGGCGGCAAGTTTCACGTCCGCCGTCTGGGTCGCTCCCGCGGCGATGATCACCTTGGTCAGGTTCGAACTGAATCCATCGGCGGAAACGGCCAGTTCGTAATCCCCGGCAATCAGATTCGGCGCATTATAGCGGCCTGCGGAATCTGTTTGCGTTTCCGTCATCTGGCCCGTGGCGATATTTCTGACGGATATTTTTGCGCCGGAAACAACCTTCCCCGATGGATCGGTGATCGTCCCGGAAAGCGAGCCTAGGGTGACTTGAGCGATCAGCGGTAGAGAGGTCGCCAGCATGAAAAGTAAAATGGCCCCGCCAATCAGATGGCGCGATGAATTCGTATTCATGGGTGATTTCCCCTTCGCAATTTGCGTCCCTACTTTACATATGTATCCGCAGATGCGGCAATAGGAGCCTTAGATGTATGCCCCGCACGGGCCATTCGCCCCGCAAAATTCGCAATTGACAATCAATGGAAGCATCCAGTAGGCTGTTTTTGTTCTTGGTAGAGGTGCGGAGGCCATCAGTAGCCCGTCGCGCAGTTCCGAGCAGCTTCGGACGCCGGGTGAAAGGGGCCGATAAGTCTTTCCGCCGAAGTCGCTGCGGTAGCTGAAATCGCGGCGGCTGGGTTGCAGGTCCAAGACCTGCACACTGTCATCCGAAATATATGGATGGAGCGCTATCGAGAGGCGGCAGCCCCGAGCATTGTTCCTCGCGGTTCTTCCTTCTCGTTATCTTTCATCCCGGGAAAAATCATGGACCTTTTCGCATTTACGCGCGCGTTGATTGATATCGAGTCGGTCTCTGATTCCGAAGAGCGCGCCGGAGAATTTCTCTTCCAGCAGCTTTCGGCTCTGGCACGGAGCCATGGCGGGACCGTCGAACGCATTCAGGCCGCGTCTCGGCGCTTCAACGTGCTGGCATGCTGGGGCCAGCCGCGCGTCACTCTTTCGACGCACATGGACACCGTGCCGCCGTTTTTCCCCTCCCGCGAGGATTCCGAATTCATTTGGGGGCGCGGAGCATGCGACGCCAAAGGAATCATCGCGGCCATGACCTACGCGGCGGAATCTCTGCTCGCCGCGGGAACCAGAGACTTCGCGCTTCTTTTTGTGGTGGGCGAGGAGCGCAACAGCATCGGCGCGAAAGTGGCGGCGCAAAATCCGCGCGGTTCGCAATTCCTGATCAATGGCGAGCCCACCGAAAACCTTCTGGCGCTGGGCTGCAAAGGCGCGCTGCGGTATGAGATCACCGCGCGCGGACGCCTGGCGCACTCCGCCTATCCCCAACTCGGCGAATCGGCCATCGACAAACTGCTCGACGTGCTGCGCGATATTCGCGCCATTTCGCTCAAGGAAGACGCGGTTCTCGGCCGCGGCACGCTCAATATCGGCACGATCTCCGGAGGCCGCGCGCCCAATGTGGTTGCGGATGAAGCGCACGCGGAAATCATGTTCCGGCTGGTGGAGGACGCCGAAGGAATTCGCCAGACGGTTGCCAAGGCGGCAAGCAATCGCGCCGAGGCGCTGGAAATTTTGTATACCCCGATGGTCCGCATGGGCGCGCTCGATGGTTTGCCCACCACGGTTGTTTCCTTCACCACTGATATTCCGGCGTTTGCGGGAGCCTGGGGCGCGCCGCTGCTGCTCGGGCCCGGCAGCATTCACCTGGCGCACACCGCGGACGAGCGCATTCCCAAAAAGCAATTAACCGAAGCGGTGGGATTGTACGCATCGCTTGTGAAGCGCTTGCTGGCGGGGGAAAGGATTGCGCAAATTTAAAGCGCGGAGAGAAATGGCACTGGGATTGGCCATCGTCGGGTACGGAAAGATGGGGCGGCTCATCGAGCGGCTCGCGCCGGAGTATGGCTTTGAGGTGCGCTTGAAACTCGCGAGCGCGCAAAACGATTCGGGGAAAGGATTGGGCCGGGAGGCCTTGCGCGGCGTGGATGTGGCCGTGGAATTTTCGAATGCCGCAGCGGCTCCTGAAAATGTCCGGCGCCTCGCGGCGCAAGGAGTGCGCACGGTGGTCGGCACCACCGGCTGGTACGCGGAATTGGCGGAAGTGCGCCGGGCCGTGGAAGAAAGCCGCACAGGTGTCGTCTGGGGCGCGAATTTTTCGATTGGCGTGAATCTGTTCCTGCAAATTGTGGCGCAGGCCGCGGAGTTGTTTGCCGCGCATCCCGCATATGAAGCATGGGGATGGGAGATTCATCACGCCGCGAAAAAGGATGCGCCTTCCGGGACGCTCTTGCGTCTGGCGGAGTCCATGCGCGCGAGCGGCTACGAAAAATCCATTCCGCTGAGCGCCAACCGCGCCGGAGCGCATCCCGGCACGCATGAAATCGGTTTTGATGCGGCGGAAGACACCATCACGCTGCGGCACACGGCACGCAGCCGAGAAGGATTTGCGCGCGGCGCGCTCCAAGCGGCGCGTTGGCTCGCCGGCAAGCAGGGCTTTTTTGAATTCCGGGAAATTGTGAGCGAATTGCACTGATCCTCGAATCGCAAATGAATACTCCGCGGAAATGATCGCGGGAAGCGGCCAAAGGAGAAGAAAATGTTTACAGGATGCGGCACGGCGCTGGTCACTCCCTTTCGGCGGGACGGCTCGCTCGACGGAGCCACGCTGCGCAAGCTTGTGGCGCGGCAAATCGAGGCGGGCGTCGATTTCCTGGTTCCGTGCGGCACCACCGGAGAAAATCCCACGCTGACGCGCGAAGAGCATTTGCGCGTGGTGCAGATCACCATCGAGGAATCGCGCGGGCGCGTGCCGGTGCTTGCCGGAGCCGGCGGTTACAACACCGCGGAAGTGATCTCCATCGCTCGCCAGATTGCCGCGCTGGGCGCGAATGGCCTGCTGTCCGTCACGCCGTATTACAACAAGCCCACGCAGGAAGGGCTTTTTCAGCATTTTCGAGCCATCGCCGCGGCCGTGCCGTTGCCCATCGTGCTTTACAACGTTCCGGGGCGCACCGGGGCGAATCTCGAGCCCGCCACCGTCGCGCGCCTTGCGGAAATTGAAAATATTGTGGGCATCAAGGAAGCGTCGGGAAATATTTCGCAAATGTCCGCGATCTTGTCGCGCGTGCCCGCGGATTTCCACGTTCTTTCGGGGGACGACGCGGTGACGCTGCCCTTGATCGCGCTGGGCGGCCGCGGCTTGATTTCCGTGGTCTCCAATGAAATTCCGCAGGAGATGGCCGCGCTCGTTCACCTCTGCCTGCGCAACGATTTTGCCGGCGCGCGCGGATTGCAGCGCCGCTACCTCCCGTTGATGGACGCGAATTTCCTCGAATCGAATCCGGGTCCGGTGAAAGCGGCGATGTCCATCATGGGATTGCTCGAGCCTGCGTGGCGGCTTCCGCTGGTGGCGCCTCGTCCGGAAACCATCGAGCGGCTCCACGGAGTTCTTGAATCGCTCGGCCTGTGCGAGAGGGCGCATGCTGCAGTCACAAATTGAAGCGCTATTCGACGCGCCGCCGGAACATTACAGTTTCGATCACGCCACTTTATTTCAGACCTTCAAGCGCGGGCTGAATCGCGGGGAAATCCGCGCGGCGGAGCCGGACGCCGCCGCAGCCGGCGGCTGGCGCGTGCATCCGTGGGTGAAGAAGGGAATTCTGCTCGGCTTCCGCATGGGCAAGATTGTGGACATGTCCGTGGACGCCGCGCGTCTGCCATTTTTCGATAAGTCTACATTTCCAGTGCGGCATCTGACGGTTGAAAGTGGCGTGCGCCTGGTTCCTGGCGGTTCCAGCATTCGCGACGCTTGTTTTGTGGGCGCGGGAGTGATTTGCATGCCTCCGATGTTCATTAATGCCGGTGCCTACGTGGATGAAGGAACTCTGATTGATTCGCACGCGCTGGTGGGAAGCTGCGCGCAGGTGGGCCGCCGCTGCCACATTTCCGCCGCCGCGCAACTCGGCGGAGTGCTGGAACCGATCGGCGCGCTGCCCGTGATCATCGAAGACGAAGTGATGGTGGGAGGGAACTGCGGCGTATACGAAGGAACCATCGTCAAGCGCCGCGCGGTCCTCGGCACCGGAACAATTCTAAACCGCTCGACGCCGGTCTACGATCTGGTTCGCGATGCGGTGTACACCGCGTCCGCGGATGGTCCGCTGATGGTGCCGGAAGGCGCGGTGGTGGTCCCCGGTTCGCGCGCCGTTACCCAGGAAGCGGGAAAAAAATGGGGGCTTTCGCTGCAAGCTGCGGTGATCGTCAAATACCGCGACGAAAAGACGGATGCGCGAGTCAGCGTGGAGGACATCCTGCGCTGAACGCGCAACCCCATCGCGCGCTCAGCGTCGAATGAATTGTTTATACCGCGCGCGCTAGAACTTGCGCGACCATTCCTTCGGCCATCGCTCGATCACCACTTTCTTGTCGGTATAAAATTCGATGGCGTCGCGGCCCTGCCCGTGCAGCACGCCGAGAAAGCTATCGCGCCAGCCGCTGAACGGGAAGTAAGCCATCGGCGCGGCCACGCCGATATTGATTCCCACATTTCCCGCGGGAACTTCGTACCGGAATTTGCGCGCGGCCGCTCCGCTGCTGGTGAAAATCGAAGCCATGTTGCCGTAGGGACTGCGCGAGAGAATTTCGATTCCTTCGTCGAGAGTCTTGGCGTGCACCAGGCTCAGCACCGGGCCGAAAATTTCCGTGGTCGAAAGCGAACTCCCCGCCGGCACCCCGTCGAGCACCGTCGGTTTCAGGAAATTTCCCGCTGCGGGAGTTCCGTTTCCGCTGCGGCCGTCCACTAAAATAGCGGCTCCTTCGCTTGCTCCCTTGGCGATCAAGCCCTCGATGCGCGTCTTGCTTTCATGCGAGATCACCGGCCCCATTTGCACATCCTTGTCCAGGCCGTTGCCCACGCGCAGGCTTCCCGCCGTCTTTGCGATTTCCCGGGTGAAATCCTTTTGCGCTTCGCCCACAGTGACCGCCACGGAAACCGCCAGGCATCTCTGACCGGCGCATCCGAAGGCGGTATCGCTGACGATGCGCGTCGCCGATTCGAGGTCCGCATCAGGCATGATCAGCACGTGATTCTTCGCGCCGCCCTGGCATTGCACTCGTTTTCCGTGCGCGGCGGCTTGCGCGTAAATATATTTCGCCACCGTCGTTGAACCGACGAAGCTGATGGCGCGCACTTCGGGATGCGCCAGCAACCCATCCACCACCGCCTTCCCGCCGTGCAGAAGATTCAGAACGCCCGGCGGCAAATGCAGCTCCTCCATGATTTCGAAGGTGCGCTGCGCCGTGAGCGGCACTTTTTCCGAAGGCTTGAGGATGAAAGTATTTCCGCAGGCAATGGCGTACGGCAAAAACCAGAAGGGAATCATCGCCGGAAAATTGAAGGGCGTGATCGCCGCCGTCACGCCCAGCGGCTGGCGAATCATCATTTCATCGATGCCGGAGGCCACGTCTTCCAGGTTGTAGCCCTGCATCATGGTGGGAATTCCGCAGGCCACTTCCACGTTTTCAATGGCCCGGCGCAATTCTCCGCGCGATTCTCCCAGCGTTTTTCCGTTTTCCTGCGTGCAGATGCGCGCTAGCTCATCCAAGTGATCTTCGAGAAGCTGCTTCAGCTTGAAAAGATATTGGATGCGGTCTTCCGGAGGAGTTCTGCGCCATGCCGGGTAAGCCTCAGCCGCGGCGCGAACCACGGCGTCCACATCCTCCTTGCTGCCCAGCGGAACGCGCCCGAGCTTTTCGGCCGTGGCGGGATTCACCACTTCCGCGTAATCGGATTTCTTCGTGGCGGCCCATCCCGCCCCGTAATAATTCCTGAGTTCAGCAACACTGCTCATGATTCGATGTCCTTTCCGTAGTCCATTTATACCGCGGCTTTTGCCGTCTTCTGCAATTCGCCCAGGGACGCTTCGATGGCCCGCAGGGCGGTGTCAATTTGCGCGTTGCTGATCACCAGCGGCGGCTGCATGCGCACCACATTGCCATACACGCCGCCCACCCCGATCAACACGCCTTTCTGCAAACACAACGCGCGCAAGGCTTCGGCTTCCGCCGCGGCGGGAGTCAACTGCGCGTCCGATACCAGTTCGATTCCGATCATCAATCCCAGCCCGCGCACCTCGCCAATCAGCGGGAAGCGCTTCTGCATGGCTTTCAGCTTATCCATGATGTACGCGCCGCTCGATTGCGCCCTCGCCGGCAAGTTCTCCGATTCCATCACGGCAATGTTTGCCAGCGCCGCCGCGCAGGAGACCGGATTGCCCCCGAACGTGGAAAGATGATCTCCGGGCTGAAAGGCCGCGGCAATTTCATCGCGCGTGGTGAATGCGCCGAGAGGGAAGCCGTCGGCGATTCCTTTGGCGGTCACCAGGATGTCCGGCTCGACCCCGTAGTGCTCGATGGCAAACATTTTTCCGGTGCGCCCGAATCCACATTGCACTTCGTCGGCGATGAACAGAATTTTGTGTCGGTCCAGAACTTTCTTGATCTCCTGGAAATAATCGGGCGGCGGAACGATGATCCCGCCTTCGCCCATCACCGGCTCGGCCAGAAACGCGGCCACGTCTCCGGAAGTCGAGAAACGGATTATATCCTCGAGAATCCGCGCGTATTCCGCCGCCGGAGTGACTGTGCGCGCGCGGTAGGAATACGGCGCCGGAGCAAAGGCCACTCCCGGAGAATACGGCCCGCCGCGCTTCTTGCGCCCGGAATTTCCGGTCACGCTCAATGTGCCTTGCGTGCGCCCGTGAAAGCTCCCTTGCAGCGCGATCACTTCATGCTTGCCGGTATAGAGCTTGGCGAGTTTCAGCGCGCCTTCGATGCCCTCGGCTCCGCTATTCGCGAAAAATGTCTTGCGCAGGCGTCCCGGCGCGATCTGCGCCATTTTTTCCGCCAGCTCGCCGGTCGGCTGGCTGTAATACACGTAGGAACAGCAATGCACCAGCTTGTCGAGTTGCCGGTGCGCCGCTTCGATCACCGCCGGATGATTGTGCCCGGCGTTGACCACGGATATGCCCGCGAAGCAGTCGATGTATTCGCGCCCGGCCGTGTCGGTGACCACCGCGCCCAGGGCTTTCTCGATCACCACCGGTTGCAGCGATTTCACGAAGCTGGTGATCACAAAATCGCGGTATTGCTCGACGGTTCGATTCATGGCGCGCGTCTCCGTTTCGCGGGAAAGTGCCTTGCGGTTTTTCCGGGCCGCCTGCGTTGTCTGCGATGAACTTGCTACAACTATGCAAGGTTACAGCATTTGGCGCCGGCCGTCAAAGCCCAATCGACCCTCGCGCCCCTCGCCTTCCCACAAATTTCCGCGGAGACAACGGCAGGATGCATCCTCGCAATCATTACCTGCCCATGCCGCACAGGCCTTGAGCAGCGAAATGCTCGAGAAACGACGCATGGTTTTACCTTGACAGGAGCGCATTGTGCCACTAACCTTCCGCGTTTCTAGCAAGGTTTTAAAAATTCTCTTCGCCGCCCGGGAAACCACTCTCCTCAGCGGCCATGGACCACGACGATCCCGGACCTCCCTTATTCGACCGCCACCCCATCCGCAGCGGGCCCCGGCGGTTCCGCACGCAAGGGACTCCGCCAGAATTGCCTTTCATTTTGGGAAGTCGTTGCGCAATCGGTGGCCAATATTGCTCCGGTTGCCACTCCCGCACTGATCATCCCTTTGGTTTACACCAGCAGCCTCGCCGGCACATGGCTCGCCTACTTGCTGGCTACCGTCGCCATGTTGCTCGTGACCTATCACATCAATCAATTCGCGCGGCGCTCTTCCTCTCCCGGCGCTCTTTACACCTACGTTTCACAGGGGCTGGGGCCGACCTGGGGAGTCATCTCCGGCTGGTCGCTGGTGATCGCGTATCTGGCAACCGGAGCGGCGGTCCTGGCAGGCGCGGCGAATTATGTGGTAGTTCTCGCGCATCTCGTGCTGCCCGCGCGATTCGATTTTGCCGTGGCTCTGGCCGGCATGCTGATTTGCGCGGCCAGCGCCTGGTATGTGGCCTATCGCGACATAAAACTTTCCACCCGCGCCATGCTGATTGCCGAATTCACTTCCGTCGGCCTGATCATGATTCTGGCGATTTGGTTTCTCGCGAAGACCAATCGCTGGATAGACCCCATGCAATTCCGGTTGCACAGTGTGAGCGCGGGAGGCGTGCGGTTAGGTCTGGTGCTGGCCATTTTCAGTTTCGTGGGATTTGAAAGCGCCACGGCGCTGGGCGATGAAGCCAAAGATCCGCTGCGCTCGATTCCGCGCTCGGTGCTTTTCAGCGTGCTGGCCGTCGGCGCGTTTTTCGTTTTCATGTCCTATGTGCTGGCGCTTGCGGAAGGTCCGGCGCTCAGCGGAAACAACGAGCCTCTCAGCATGCTTGCGAATCTGGCCGGCATACCTGGATTCGGCATCGCCATTGCGGCCGGCGCGGCGCTCAGCCAATTTGCGTGCGGGCTTGCGAGCATCAACGCCGCGAGCCGCGTGATTTTCACCATGGGCCGCCACGGATTGCTGCACTCATCCATCGGGGACGCCCACGAAGCCCATTCCACTCCGCACATCGCCGTGGGAATTTCTTCCATCCTGGCGGCTATCGTTCCTTTGGCGCTCCTGTGTCGCGGAGTCGCGCCGCTGGTTATTTTCGGCTACCTGGGTTCCGTGGCTACCTTCGGATTTTTGTTTGCGTACATCCTGATTGCCGTCGCCGCGCCGGTTTATCTGCGCCATCGCGGCGAGAAATCAACACTCTCCTGGATTGTATCGTTGTGCGCGTTGATCCTCCTGTTCCTGCCGCTGGTGGGCAGCGTGTATCCCGTGCCGCCTCCTCCGGGAAATTATCTGCCATATGTTTTTGTCGCGCTCCTGGCTTTGGGCACGGCGCGCTTTGTATATCTGCGCGTCTCGCGTCCCGAACTGATTCGCGAGATGGAGCGCCGCCTGGAGGAAGGAGAAGATTCTTGAGGATTGCCATCTGCTGCGGCGCGTCTCCGCGCGAGTCGCGCAATTTAGCCCTTCGTATGGTTAAATTCCAGCTCACCTGTTAGAATTCCGTGCTTACGACTCGCAAAAGCAGGCTAAACTTTATATTCACGTGCGCAAACTACGCAGCCGCTCCGCTCCCAAATCCGCATCGTCCGCGCCCAAGAAAGCCATCGCGCAATTCCGCTATCTCACCGTCGGCCAGACCGCGCGCATTCTGGGCATCAGTGCCTCCACGCTGCGGCTGTGGGAAAATGTCGGGCTGGTGACTCCGGCGCGCAGCGCCGGAAGATTTCGCCTCTACACTCCGGAGCTTTTGGAAGTCTTGAAGCGCATCAAGTATCTGCACGAAGTGAAGCGGCTGAATGTTCCGGGGATCAAGCAGGCCCTGGCAGGCAGTTTGCCGGCCAAGGTCAGTGCCGCTCCCACCCGGTCGAATCCGGATTTGGGCGGAAAACTTCGGCGGCTGCGCAAGAGGCGCGGGCTGAGCGTCACGCAAGCCGCGCGGTTGGCCGGAATTTCCGTGGGATTTCTGAGCGCCGTGGAACTTTCGCGCGCGAATGCCTCCGTTGCCACCTTGCAGCGCCTGGCCGCCGCATATAACACCACGGTTTTGGAGCTCTACGATTTGGTTCCGCAGACGAGCCGCATCGTCCGTCCCGGCAACCGCGAAGCGCTCGAGACTGATTCCGGCGTGCGCATGGAATTGCTTTCCACCGGCACGAAAATGCTCGAATCCATGCTCATGCGCGTCCCTCCGGGAACCGGATCGGACGGCGCCTATACCCACCAGGGCGAGGATTTTATTTACATGGTGAAAGGCGTGCTCGAAATTTGGCTCGATGAAGTGGATTGCTACGTCTTGCAGGAAGGCGATAGTTTCTGGTTTGAAAGCAACCGCGGCCATCGCTGGTTCAACCCATCGCAGCAGGAAACCGTGATGGTCTGGGTGAATACCCCTCCCACGTTTTAAGGCGCGATTTCAGGGTTCGCCGCGGGATTGCCGCAATTCTTCAATCGAGCCATTCGATTCCCGCAAGCATGTTCCGGCTCGCTATGATTCCTTTCACCATGAACCAGCGCTTTGCAAATAGATTTGGAAGCGAGCACAAAAAAGGGGCGGCCCTCTTGCACCGCCCCTCTCATTTCTTCTGTTCTTCGTCTTAATCCGCGGCCGTGGCTTTCTTGATTCCCGCCGCAATTTTCTGAATATCCAGACCCAGACCCTTTGCCACGCCCTCTCCATAAGCGGGATCGGCGCGGTAGAAATGCTGAATCTGGAGTTCCTGAATGCGCTGCGGCACGGTCTTCATGCTGGCCACGATATTTCCGATGAGCCGTTCTTTTTCGTCAGGTTTCATCAAGCGGAAAAGCGCGCCGGGCTGCGAATAGTAATCTTCGTCCAGGCGATGATTGTGGCGCTCGACGGTCCCGGAAATTTCCTTGGGCCGCTCGCGATACGCGGGATTTTCCGCCGGCCCCTGAAAACTGTTGGGCTCGTAATTGACCGCCGCACCGAAATTGCCGTCGAACCTCATCGCGCCATCGCGATGGTAATGGTGAACGGGACACTGCGCGCGATTCACGGGCAAGGTGTCGTAATTCGCGCCGAGCCGGTAACGGTGAGCGTCGGGATAGGAAATCAGCCGCCCCTGCAGCATTTTGTCGGGAGAAAAGCCCATGCCCGGAACGATGTTGCGCGGTTCGAAAGCGGCTTGCTCCACCTCCGCAAAATAATTCTGCGGGTTGCGGTCCAGGACCAGTTCGCCGACCTCGATGAGCGGATAATCCTTGTGCGGCCAGACTTTCGTCAGGTCGAACGGATTGAGGTGGTAAGTCCTCCGCCTCCTTTTCCGGCATGATCTGGACGTACACGCCCCACTTCGGAAAATCTCCCTTGGCGATGGCGTTGAATAAATCCCGTTGCGCATAATCGGGATCCTTGCCGGCCATTTCAGTGCCTTGTTCCCGCGTGAAGTTTTTGATGCCTTGCTTGGTTTTGAAATGCCACTTCACGTAAAACATCTCGTTTTTGGCGTTGATCAGGCTGAAGGTGTGGCTGCTGAATCCATGCATGTGCCGGTAGCCGTCCGGGATTCCCCGGTCGGAGAAGAGCGTGGTGACCTGATGAAGTGATTCCGGCGAAAGCGACCAGAAGTCCCACATCATGGTGGGCGATTTCAAGTTGGTTTCCGGATCGCGTTTCTGGGTGTGAATGAAATCGCCGAACTTCAATGGATCGCGAATGAAGAACACGGGCGTGTTGTTGCCGACCATGTCCCAATTACCTTCCTCGGTGTAAAACTTCAGCGCAAATCCGCGCGGATCGCGCTCCGTATCTGCCGAACCTTTTTCGCCTCCGACAGTCGAACACCGCAAAAAGGTGGGAGTCTTTTTCCCAACCGCCGAAAACAGCTTTGCGGTCGTGTATTTGGGCATGTCCGCATTGCTGCAAACGAAATATCCGTACGCCGCCGAGCCTTTGGCATGGACCACGCGCTCGGGAATACGCTCGCGGTTGAAGTGCGCCATTTTTTCGAATAGCAGAAAATCCTCGAAGACGATGGGGCCGCGCGGTCCCGACCGTCAGTGAATTTTGATTGTCGCCAACCGGGCGTCCAGCGTCCGTGGTGAGCTGTTTTTTCTTTTCATCCATTCCAGTCTCCTTTTCCAAGGCGCGCTCCGGGCGTTCGCGGCACGGTTTTTTCCGAAGGCCGGAGGGGCCTGCCAGCCACACTATCGTGCGCGTTAGCTATAGGAGAAATATTTTGTTACTCTTGCACCGATAGGAAGCGGCTATAACAAGAACCGCCGCCGGACGCCCATGCAAATCCATCAATTGCGCTATTTCTGCGCCGTAGCCAGGGCGGGAAACTTCACGCGCGCCGCGGAACACGAGCATGTCGCACAACCTTCTCTTTCCCAGCAAATCGGGAAAATGGAGGATGAGCTGGGCGCGAAGCTTTTCGACCGTCTGGGCCGCAGCGTGCGCCTGACCGCATTTGGCGAAACCTTTTTGCCGCGCGCGCAAGCGATTCTGCGCGAACTCGGCGAAGCCACAACGGAAATCCAGCAAATGGCGGGCACCGAGGCCGGCACGGTCACCCTCGGATCGATTCCCACCATCGCGCCGTATTTTCTGCCTTCGCGCCTGTCCGGTTTTTTTTCCGCGCATCCGGAAATCCGCTTGCGTATCGTCGAGGAAATTACTCCGCTGCTGCTTACCCAACTCCAGGAGGGCAGCATGGACATCGCCCTGGTCGCGCTCCCCGTCACGGGAGCGGAGTTCGAATCCCGCGAACTTCTGCGCGAGCCTCTTTATCTGGCCGTCCCGCGGGCGCACGCTCTGGCCCGCGAAAAAACTATTTCACTGCGGCAGATTGAGAGTCATCCGTTCCTGCTTCTGAAGGAAGGGCATTGTTTCCGCGACACGGTGGTGGCGGCGTGCCAGCGATCGCGGCTGAAATTGAATGTGATTTTTGAAACCGGGCAATTCTCGACCATCCTGGGGATGGTTTCAGCGGGTATGGGCATTTCGATTGTGCCGCAAATGGCCGTCGAGCCGGTGGGCGGCTGCCGGTTTATTCCCCTGGCGGATGCGCGAGCGCACCGGAAAATCGGGCTGATTTGGCTGCGCAATCATTTCCAAACGCGCGCCGAAAAGGCGCTGCTGGATCATTTGGCGAAGCCGCAGAACACGGCGGCACTGCGCGCCTAGCCGCGGGAATTGGCGAAACAAAGACTGTGTAGCTATCCTCGTTGGGAAATCACGATTTTGGCGGTGGTAATCGCTTGCCCCACGTGCCGCTGCGTGTGATCGGCCACGTGCACCAGCAAGCCGCCGAGTGTTGTGGGCAATTGTTGTTTGCCCACGGAGCGAGATTCGCCCAGGCGCGCCGGATCAAACGCCCGAATGCGCGCGGCGCTTCTTTCCAGCGCGGCTTCGAGTTCCGCAAAAATTTCGCGTCGCGAAGCTCCGGCGTCCATCTCCGCCTTGAGCGCCGCAATTTGCTCCGCATTCACCGAATTTCCCTCGGCGTAGGTCAGCAAGCGGTCGATGCTGCGCGCGATATGCCGCAGATGAAACGCCACCGGAGCAATTCCCGCGGGGCGTGCGTTCACTTCCGCGTCGCTCAATCCCGCGCACCACTTGTCCAGATCCTCGCGCGCCAGCTCCAAGGCATGCAGGACGGCGCGCGGAACGGCCGCGACATCCGTGAAAATTCCTCGCAGCCACGGTTCCGGCAATTTTTCTCCCGCCATCGATATTCCTCTCAATCGAATTTACCGGCGCGCGGTGGCCGCCGGAATTCCCGCAAAAGCGCTCACACATACACCGCCATTATTTCATTATTTCGTGGCTGTGGCGCTGGCCAGCGTTTTCCTGGAGAGTTCTTCGGGTAGAAAAGTGTAATCCGGGAAATTTCCGTAGTGTCGCTCGCCGGGCGCGCCTTGCGTGACCGAGTGCACCAGGTAACGCCCGCCGACGAAGCACCCTTTCCACGATTGTCCGATGCCGCCGAACACCTCTTCGCGGTCGCCGCGCGACCTCATGGTGTTGATGCCGATTTTGAACGCGCGCAATTGCTCGGCAATGCGCTTGGCGAGGTCCATATCGTCGCTGGCCAGGGAAGACACCAGCGACCCATTCGAGACGTTCATCTCCGAAACCAGCTCCTCCATGTGGTCTACCACCACGATGGTGTCGATCGGGCCGAACGGCTCGTTGTGATAGAGCTTCGAGTTCCGGGGAATATTCAGCAGCGCCGCCGGACCCATGTAAGCGGAAATATCCTGTCCCGGGAAAATCATGCTATCCGAAATCGCGCCTTCAAACAGGCTGATGGCCCCTTTACCCAGCGCGTCCACGTACAACACGCGCAACTCTTCCACCTTCTTGCTGTTGATCAACGGTCCGAAATCGAGTTTGGGCAGCGCGTCGCTCTCCGCCTCCACCAGAACGGGATTTCCGCAGCGCAGGGAGCGCAGAACGGGAAGATACATTTCCAGAAATTGCGGAAAAAGTTCGCGCTGCACGACGTAGCGGACATAAGCCGTGCAGCGTTGCTTGCCGTAATCGAATCCCTTTCGCAATTGCGCCGCAAGGTTCGGCCAATCGGAAAATTGCCACACGCCGTAGGAGTTCACGCCTTCCATTTCCAGCATGTAGCGCTTCTTATCGTCGTAGAGCGAGGAGGCGATGGCCCCGCCGTTGGTTTTCCCTCCGACGAACGCCAGGCAATCCACGTATTCGTTGCGCACCAGCGCTTCGCTCAATTGCCCGCCCGATCCGCTCACCAGCGAAACCGGCAAGCCGCAGCGCCGCGCGATGGCGTGGGCCAGCGTGAGCGCGTACAAGCTGCCGTCCGTCGGCGTCTTCGAAATCGTGGAGTTTCCCGCGAGCAATTGCACCAGAACGGCGTGCATCAGCACGGACATGGGGTAATTCCACGACGCGATGTTTGAGATGAGCCCCACGGGCTTCCGCCCTGGCAGCATTCCGTCGATGTTTTCGACGTACCATTCGACGCCGCTGATGCAACGGTCGATGTCCGTCAGCGCCTGCGCGTAGGGTTTGCCGATCTCCCAGATGAGCAGCAGCGCGATCAATTCGCGATTCTTGCGCAGCCCTTCGAGGCACTTCTTCACGCGGCTGCGCCGCTCCTCCAGGTCCACCGCCGCCCAGGTTTCCGCTTCCGATTTTGCGAATTTCACGGCGCGTCGCGCGGTTTCCAGATCAATCATCGGCATGCGGCCAAGGCTGCGGCCGTCAACCGCGGATTCGTAATGCCGCCCGAATCCCGGATCCCGCCATTCACCTTCGATTAAATTCAGTGCGCGCCCGTCGGAAAGAAACGCTTCCGGAATTTCCGCCTTCATGCGGCGAAGCAGCGAATCCCATTCGGCGATGGGCGCAATCATCGGCATGCAAATTCTCCTATTGAAAAAATATTCGTTCGATTATATCGGAATGGAGAAAGGAATCATGCATGCCGGGACGCCTGAATTTTTCCATGCCGGATGGATGATCGAAAATCCGCGCTCTAAAAAACAGAAGGCCCGCCTTGCAGCGGGCCTTCAAGGGGAGAAAGCTCCAGGCCAATGCGCGGTAGGCCGCAGAACCCTTTCCTCGAGCGCACTGTAATGGAGCATGGGAAATCAGTCAAGCAGGATTGAAGAAATTCGCAATCGGCGTATCCATTGTAATATCAATATGTTACGGATGTTTTGGACAAACCGGACGCAATTACTCGCGAGGTTCCTTCTGCCGGGAGCCATTTCCTATCCCGTAAAAGTCCTCTGCATTGATGGGTTTGCTGCTGAGTCCCAACTGCAAAATCTGCATTTGATCGCTGCGATCGAACACGCGGTCGGGCAGTGTGCGCTTCACAATGAGCCGGAATCCTCCGAAAGCGATGCCCGCGACCAGAGTGAACGCGCAAATAATCATGGTGCCGTAAATCGTGCCCACCAGCATGGGGCCGATGCCGGGCTCCTTGAATTGCCACGTCGGCTCGTCCCAGGTAAACACTGTCCCGGATTGCACCTGATCGAGCAGCGACTGCGCCTCCTCCTGCGAATGCGCGTTCGAAACGATGGCCAGCATCGTCAGCGCGCGCTTGGCGTATAGCGGCGCGTTCCCCGGAGCGATTCCGCCCGAAGGATTGTTGACGCTGATCACTCCCAATTTCCACTGCATCTGGTCCAATTGTTTTTGCGCCAATTGAGGAGTGGGGAAGTCGGCGACCAGCAGCGTCAAATCATGCCCGTGAATGCGATATTGCGCGGTTTCGGCTTCCGCTCCTTGCGAAAATCCCAGCCAGTCGCCGCTGGAGACGGGAAAGAATTGAGCGAGAGCGGTCGGACCGAAAATGTAATGGTCGGAGCGCTCGAGCATGTCGTCTTCCGGCAGATGCTGCCAAAGCGTCGGCAAAGGGCCGGTTTCTGCGCGAGGAGCCAGCATTGTAAAGAGCGCCTGCCAATCGGGTTTGGACTTTTCGACATCTTTGCCGCTGACGTCCACCACCAGCGTGCCCACCAGGATCAGCGCGCGATCCTCCGAAATGGAAGAGTGCGCGCCGATATGCGCCGCGGGCATGTCCGGCGTGCGCAAGTAGGAATAAGCGCCATAGGCGCCGCTGGGATCCTTGAATTTGCGTAGCGTGATGGCGACCGTTTTGCCGTCTCGCGTGTACGTTTGCGTTTCGGCTCCCGCCAGGCCATATTCCTCAAAAATCGCGGAATTTTGCGATCCCGGAGGCGCGGCAGACGTCCCATTGGCGGTCTCGTTCCATCCCGCGAATGAAGATGGCAGCAGGCCCTGGCCCGCGGTGGGGAAAACCGCCAGGAAAAGCAGCCCAGCCACGGCAAAGACAAGGCGCGGCACGCGAATGTAGCAAATGTTCATCGGTTCTTAGATGCTGGAATTCTACTTGGAGTTCCCGTCGGGCGCCACCACAGTTGCGGTTGTGGTCGGAGCGCCGACGCGGTCGGATACCAGGCGTGACTTGTCTATGGAGAGGCTGTTCAGGCTGTCCAGATATTCGGCGATGCCGCGGTACAGGCCGTCGGCTACACGTTGTCTCTGATCGCCGCGGCGCAGCAGCTTTTCGTCGCTGGGATTGCTGATGAAGGAGATTTCCGAGAGCACAGAAGGCATATTCGCGCCGATCAAGACCACGAAGGGCGCTTTTTTCACTCCGCGGTTGCGCTCGTTTTGGCTTACCAGCTGCATGCGGTGTGTGAGCGAGTCTTGAATATCCGCGGCCAATTCTTTGGATTCCTCGATCTTCTCGTTGCGCGCGATTTTCTGAATCAGCGTTTGCAGGTCATGCAGCGATTCCTGCGAAAGCGCGTTTTCCCGCGCGGCCACTTCCATGGATTCGGCGGAAGTGGCGAAATTCAGGTAATACGTCTCCACGCCGCGCGCCGCGTGATCGTGGCTGGAATTGGCGTGGATGGAAATGAATAGGTCGGCCTTGGCCTGGTTGGCGATGGCCGTGCGCTCTTCGAGGGGGATGAACGTGTCATCCTTGCGCGTGTAAATCACCTGCGCTCCGGGCAGCTTTTCCTCGATTTCCTTGCCCAGGCGCAGTGCCACGTCGAGGCACAAATCTTTTTCCATCAGGCCGTGCGGTCCGATCGTGCCGGTATCCTTACCCCCGTGGCCGGGGTCGATCACGATACGGCTGATTTTCAAGCCCAGGGCGCGTGTCAGCGGCATTTCGCCGTCGCGCGTGGGCTTGGCCGGGGTGGGAGCATGCAGCGCAGCCACAGTGGCCGCGCGCGCATCGGCTTTGGCCTTCGCTGAAGGCGCTTTGAATATGGGCTTCGCCGGCGGAGAATCCGGCACCGGAACGCGGGCCGCGACGGTTTCGCTCGGCTGCGCCGGAACCGTTTGTGGAGACACCGCGGGATTCGCGGGGCCCGACTTCGCCGCGGTCATGGGCTGCGTCTGCACATCAATCACCAGGCGATTTGGGTTTGTGAGCGTGAACGCCGAATAATTCTTCGCGCCGTTCACGTCCAGCACCAGCCGCACCACCCCTTGCTTGTTCTGCGCCACACGCACCGATTTCAATAGCCCGTTGTCCACCGCGATTTCCTTCTTCGCCAGTGTGCGGTCCAGTTGCGCCTGGTACAGATCGAAATAAATGCGTTCGGGAGAGCGCAGGCGCATGGCGTCGTATTTCACCGCATCGTTCAGAGTCACCACGATGCGTGTGTGATCCTGCGCGTTCCAGGTATGGATGTCCGTGACGCGCGGCAATTCGCCGGGCTTGCGAGGCGGAACCGGTGCGGCTTTCATGTTTCCGTCGGATGCACCCGCCGAGGTTGCCGCCGGAGAAGATGCATTCTGAACCTGCGCTGTCGCGGGAGGAGCTTCGGCCTGTTCCTCCTTCTTCAGCCGCGCATCGGCGATTTCATTCAGAGCCTGGCGGGCCTCACCAGCATTGTCGGAATGCGGAAATTTCTTCAAATAATCCTTGTAGGTGGATTCCGCGGCATCCAGTTGGTTCAGGTCGTCCCGCTGGATTTTAGCGATGCTCAATTCCGCTTCGCCGCGATAGCGGCTGCCGGGATATTGCTTGATCAGAAAATTGCAAACGTCGATGGCGGACTGAAAATATTTGGGGTCATACTGCCTGCCCATTTCCTGGTACAGCCCGGATTCGGCGATCAACGCGGGGGTGACCTCTTCGGCTTGCGCGGAGATGAGATAGACCTTGCGGTACGCGGCGATGGTCTGCTTGTAATCGGAAAGCGAGCGGTCGCGCGGAAGATATCCCTCGAGCTGCGTGTGCATGGCCACGGCGCGCTCAAATTGGTCCTTGGCCTGGGATTTTTTGTCGGCCCGCGCGGGTGCGGCGAGACAAGCAACGACAAGCAGCGCCACCAGGGAAGCTTTTGCGGTCCAGCGAATTGGGAAAGCGGGTCGGTGCGTCATTCGTTCGTGAAAACAACCTGGCCATTCGATTCCACCACCCGCCGCACGGGAGCCCGCGGAGGACTCCAAAGCGAAGGATTGCGGCCCGAGCCAGGCCGGAAGTATGCGTTGGTAACTTTCCGCACGTACTGTTGCGTTTCCGGATAATCGGGAACGCCGCGGCTCAGATCCACGGCATGCTCGCCGGCGTTGTAAGCCGCGAGCGATTTGTTCAAATCGCCGTTGTAACGATCGAGCAGCGTCTTCAAGTACGATGTCCCGCCTTCCACATTCTGCTCGGGATCAAATGGGTTACCCACGCCGAATCGTTGTGCCGTCCCAGGTTCCAGTTGCATCAGGCCCACGGCTCCCTTGCGGGAGATCGCGTGCGGATTCCAGCTTGATTCCGTGCTGATCACGGCTTTGACCAGCGCCGGGTCCAGACTGTGTCGTGCGGCCGCATCCTTGACGATGCGATCGAGCCGGTCCTGCGGCGACGCTGTAGACGCGTTATCCGATGAGACTTCGTCGGATGGCGCGCCGTTCGAAGCTGCCGGTTGAGAACTCATGGTACTCCCACGACGCTGTGCTGGGGAATCCCCGTTGATGTAAATGAGCTTACCGTGCTCATCCACATATGATGCAATCTGGGCGCGAGACGCCGCTGCGGTCAGCAGCCAGCCACCCGCGATCAGTATGCCAACGGCAATGCTCTGAAACTTCATCTTTTAGCCCTTGGGGAAGGCAGAACCATCCATGCTTCCGAACGAACAACAAGACCGTGCGACAGACCTCCGCGCTCGAAAGAGGAGGCTCCTTCGGCGTAGCTTCTGGCGCACCCTGATTATAACAATCGGTCGAGGAGGGGGTAAACCTGGGCGAGGGCATTATCTACGCCGGATGTGTCTTTTCCGCCAGCCTCTGCCAAATCGGGGCGGCCACCGCCAGACCCGCCAACCAGCTTGGATAATTCCTGGACAATCTTGCCGGCGTGCAGCCTGGGGATCAAATCCTTCGTAACTGCTGTAATCAGAGCGACTTTCGAGTCCTCCGTGGAGAAAAGCACCACCACCCCCGAACCCAGCTTTTGGCGCAAGGCGTCGGTAAGCTGGCGCAGGGAATCACGGTCATATCCAGTGACTTTGGCGGCCAGGACGCGGACATCCTTGATGGTGCGCGCCTGATCGATCAAATCGCCAGCCAGCGACCCGGCGGCTTTGCGTTTCAGCGCTTCGACTTGCTTTTCGAGTTGCTTAATCGCGTCCAACTGGCGTTCGAGCGCCGGCAGGATTTCCTCTTCGCCGGAATTGAGCAGGCTCGCGACGCCGCGCAGCGACGCAAGCGCGCGTTGAAATTCCGCCAGCGCGCGGTCCCCGGAAATGGCTTCGATGCGGCGGACGCCGGCGGCCGTCGAGGATTCGCTCAGAATCTTGAAAACGCCGATTTCCCCGGTGCGCGCCGACGTGCGTGCCGCCGCAAAGTTCCTTGCTGTAAAAGCCGCGGGGCGCGCCGGCATCGGGAATGGTCACCACGCGCACATTGGCTTCCGGATATTTGTCGCCGAAAAAAGCCAGCGCGCCGGAGGACAGCGCGTCATCAATGTTCATGATGTCCGTGCGCATTTCCAGGTTTCTCAGAATCTCTTCGTTCACCTGCTGCTCGATTTCCGCAAGCTCGGCGGCATCCACGGCCGCGAAATGCGAAAAATCGAAGCGCAGATGATCCGGAGCGACCAGCGAGCCGGACTGCTTGACGTGCGTGCCGAGGATGTTGCGCAGGGCGGCATTCAGCAAATGCGTGGCGGTGTGGTTGCGCATATTGCGAATGCGCCGCGCGGCATCGGCAACCGTCGAGACGCGATCGCCGACGCGCAAATCTTCCTTGGCCAGGATGCGGTGGGCGATGAGTCCGCTCACGGGATAATACGCGCCGCGCACCTCGGCCAGTTCCAGCGATTTCGAATCGTCGTAAAACGCGCCGGTGTCGGCCACCTGCCCGCCCGATTCGGAATAGATCGAGCTGCGGTCGAGAACGATTTCCGCCTCGGCGCCTTTTTTGATTTCATTTACCGCGCCTTGCTTGGTGACGATGGCTTCGATGCGGCAGTCGCGCGTCTCCGTGCCGAAGTAAAAATCAGGCTCGGTGCGGAAAGTGTCGGCCAGCTTGGTATAAACGGGATTGGCCGATTCCTTGTGCGCGCCTTTCCAGGAAGCCTTCGCGCGCGTGCGCTGCTCTTCCATCGCACTATCGAATCCCGCCCATTCGACACTCCATCCCGCATCGCGCACGGCGTCCTCGATGAAATCGCGCGGCAGTCCGTACGTGTCGTAGAGACGAAACGCGTATGCTCCTGGAAAGATCAGTGGCTTCCCGCTCTTTCTTACTTCGGCGAGAATGCGGATTTCATCCTCATGTTCCGCTCTTCTGGCCGCCTCGTTTCTATCTAATGAGTCGCCCGGGCCTCCGTCTCGAATGCGCAGCGCGGTGTTATACAGATCGTCTTCAAACTTATTCAACCCCGTCGTGATAGTTCGCGCAAATCGCTTCTCTTCTTCATCGAGCACGCGATCAACGCGCTTGGCATGATCTTCCAGGTCCGGATAGGCCTCCGCCATTAATTCGCGGACTTCGCCGGAAATGTGCGAGAGGAAGGGCGTACCTCCGCCGAGCGATTTGATGTGGCGCAACGCGCGGCGGATGATCTTGCGCAGGACATAGCCCCGCCCATCATTCGACGGGATCACCCCGTCGGAAATCAGAAATGTCGCGGCGCGGGAATGGTCCGCAATGATGCGCAAAGACGGCTGGTTGGCGGAGTCCCGCGGGTTCGCGTTTGCCAGCCGACCGGCTTCCTCAATCAACGGCTGGAATAAATCCGTATCGAAATTGCTGATCTTGTGCTGCACCACGGCGGTCATGCGTTCGAGTCCCATGCCGGTATCGACCGAAGGCTTCGGCAGGGGATTCAGTTTTCCGCTCGCATCGCGATTGAACTGCATGAAGACCAGATTCCAGATTTCGACGTAGCGGCCGCAATCGCACGGAAACTGGCAATCCGCGTGGCCCTGGTCCGAGGCCTCCGGGCCCATATCGTAATGAATCTCGCTGCACGGACCGCACGGGCCGGTATCCCCCATGGCCCAGAAATTTTCCTTGAGGCCGGGGATGGGAATCACGCGGTCTTTCGGCGCGCCGGTCTCGGCCCATAGCTTGGCGGCGTCCTTATCCACTGGCAATTTTTCGCCTTTCGCAATTTCCGCGCCGCCGAAAACCGTGAAATACAGTTTTTCCACGGGGATGGCAAACCAATCCGGCGAAGTGATGAGTTCCCAGGCGTAGGCGATGGCTTCCTTCTTGAAATAATCGCCGAAAGAAAAATTTCCGAGCATTTCGAAAAACGTGTGATGGCGGTTGGTGAAGCCCACGTTTTCCAGGTCGTTGTGCTTTCCTCCCGCGCGCACGCATTTCTGGCAGGATGTGGCGCGTTTGTAATCGCGCTGCTCGATCCCCAGAAACACGTCCTTGAACTGATTCATCCCCGCATTGGTGAAAAGCAGCGTGGGATCATTCGCGGGGACCAGCGAGGAACTGCGCACCACGCGATGGCCGCGCTCTTCGAAAAATCGCAGAAATGTTTTACGGACTTCGTTGCCGGTCAAGTCCCTGCCCTCGTTTCGTGTGTTTTATTATGGCAGAAATCGCCGGCGCATCGCCACCCGCCAGCGGAAGGTTTTCGCTTTCATGCGTCGGTCGAGGCGCGACCCCCTGAAAATCCCCGGCTCACCGCCACCACCAGCAACCCCGCGGCCAGCACAAGCGCGCCGATGATCGCCGCATTCGCCAGCGCGTGCCAGAATCCAATCGTCCGTGCATCCATGAATGGGTAGGGATACCATCCGGTGATGCGCCCGCGAATGAAAATGTAAACGGCATAGACCGCGGGATAGATGAGCCAGAGAAATGCATGGCGCGGGCGAAGTCCTCGCTTGGGCGCGAAGATCAGCCAGTACGCCACATAAGCAATGGGATCGAAATCATGCAGGAGGAAATCCGCGAGTTTGGCCAAGCCGTGCGGATTGTAGAGCGGCCGCAAAAGCAGCGCATAGGTCACGCCGACCAGCGCGATGTAAATCGCCGTGCCGGCAACGGCGGCCGGGCGCGAGAAAAAGCGCCCGCGGCGCGAATCCGGCGTGCAAAGTGAAAAAGTGAGGCCGAAAGCGACCAGCAGGTTCGTGAGAATTGTGAAAAAACTGAAATAATTGCAGACAGCGGTTGCGACCGATGTGCCCGCCGCATGCGCGTCGTGGATCATCAGGAGGAGTTGCAGGAGCAGAGCGAACCACGCGCACACGGCAATGACCGTCATGAGCGTGCGTTGTGCTGCCTTCCATCGCGCGGGCGGCATGCCATCTCCTGAATCAAGCCCGGCGGAAAATGCCCGACCCGGGACGCAAGGAGTGTATGACATTTGCGGCGCGGACTAAACAGTGCGCGGGTGAACAGATTTGTCGAAGAACCGGCGATCGCGGCGCGGCAGGAAATTTCGCGCGATTTCCTGCCGCCGCGAATTTAGCATTAATCCGGATTTGATGCCGCGCCTTGCGCCTGCTTCTTCGCGGCCGCTGCGGTCCATGGCGGAACCACGCCATTGACGCGGGCATAGGCGATGGACTGGCCAAGATGCTCATGTGCATGAGTGACTAGAAGATAGACCACATCGCCGGCGTTGGCGTCCGGCCCGAGCTGCTTTTCGGGCTTGGCGAAATCGGCGTTGCTCATCTTCTCGACGGTCGCGATGGCGTAGCTGAACGAATCATTGAGCTGGCTGATGATCGCGGCTTTGTCCGTCGTGGATGTCTCAAAATCCTTGGCCGTGAATTCCGCCTGCTTAGCTTCGCCCATCATCGTGGGGATGTTGTGATTGGCGGCGCTGATGTGCAGGAAAACTTCGGAAACTGACCGCACGCCTTCGCCCGGCCGCCAGGTGTATTTTTCCGCCGGGATGGCCGTGGCCAGGGAGACGAACTTCTTCTGCATATCCTTCAAATCCTCGATGGATTGGGCCTTCATATCGTAGCTGGGCGCGGTCTTGTCGGCCGCATCGGCCGCGGGCGCGGGCAATGCGGGCTGCGCGGACTTCGCGAAAGTGGCCACCGTTCCCGCGCTTGCACATAGCGCCAAAGCCAAAACGCACACTATTCTCTTTTTCATCTTGCAAGCTCCTTGATTTGAATTGGACACGGGCCTGATGTTGCCGCACGCCTGCCGAATTGCCGGCCGCCCGGCTGATGCAGCGGCCGACCCGCCCCGAGCGGGCTCCCTATGGGGTTCTGCGACGGTTAGACGCGGGCGCCGCGAAAACATCTCCACGAGTTTTGCGAAAGTTTGCGGAGAAAGCGCGCCTACTCGGACTCCGGAAATTCCGGCAGGTCGCCGCGGGTGACGCCGCGAAGCTCGGCGCGGATGACGTCGGAGGAAAATCCGGCGCGCAGCAGCGTGCGATACAGCGAAGCGATCTTGCGCTGGTCCATGGGGCCGCGGATATGCGCCAGTTTGCGCTGGATGCGCGTGCGTGCGGAGGCGCTCTCATCGGTTTCGGAAAAAACCGCGTCGAGCGAGGCTTCAATGTGCGCGTCCGAAATGCCCCGTGTGCGGAGTTCCCGGGCGATGCGAAATCGGCCCTGCCGCCGGGCCTGCGCGTGCTGCCGGGCGTATTCCAGCGCATAGCGCGCGTCGTCGAGATATTGGAGTTCGCGGAGGCGCGCCACGACGGGAGGAACCAATTCGGGATTTTCGGCGCGGCGCTCCAGATATTCGCGCATTTGGCGCACGGAATACGCGCGGCGCATCAAGGCGCGAATCGCCGATGTATGCAGCTGCACGGCGGTGGAAAGTTTTCGGGGCGGGGCATACGAACGCATGGAGGAAGCATAACAGGTGCCACGCGCGAGTTATAGGGAAGTGAGCAGCGCGTCAAATGCGGCGAGATATTCGGAAAACTTCAGCGGTTGCCGAGGCGCTCGAATTCCGTCATGGCGCGTTCCATCTCTTCGCGCGCGGAATCGGCGGACGAGCGCACGCCTTGAATGCGCAGGCGGAAATCGTCGGGGTTCGAAGCGCGCATCAGCGCCTCTTCCAGCGAAATCAAGTTGCGCGAATACAGATCGAAAATGGATTGGTCGAAGGTCTGCATGCCGTACTGGCTGGTGCCGGCGGCGATGGCGTCGCGAATCATGCGTGTCTTATCGGGATTGATGATGCAATCGCGGATGTAGCCGGTCGAAACCATCACTTCCACGGCCGGCACGCGGCCCGCGCCGTCGCTGCGGCGGACCAGGCGTTGGCTGACCACGGCCTTCAGCGTGGAGGCCAGTTGCAATCGAATCTGCTTCTGCTCGGGCGGCGGAAAGACGGCGATGATGCGCTGAATGGTTTCCGTGGCGTCCAGAGTGTGCAAGGTCGAGAGCACCAGGTGGCCGGTTTCGGCGGCCAGCAAGGCGGTGGAGATGGTTTCCAGGTCGCGCATTTCGCCGACCAGCACCACGTCCGGGTCCTGGCGCAAGGCGGCGCGCAGCGCGGTTGAAAACGAGGAAGTATCCACTTCCACTTCGCGCTGGTTGATGAATCCCTTCTTGTCGCGGTGCAGATATTCGATGGGGTCTTCGATGGTGATGATGTGTTCGGCGCGCAGGGAATTGATGCGGTCAATCATGGCCGCAAGCGTCGTGGATTTTCCGGAACCGGTCGTGCCGGTGGTGAGAATCAGCCCGCGTTGCTCTTCGCAAATGGTGGCCAGGATGCGCGGCAGCTCGAGTTCCTCGATGGTGCGGATTTTTGTGGGAATCACGCGCAGGACCATACCCACATTGCCGCGCTGCTGGAACACGTTGACGCGGAAGCGGCCCAGTCCAGCCACGCCGTAGGCCATATCCAGTTCCGCGGTTTCCTTGAATTTTTGTTTTTGCCGGTTGGTCATCATGCTGAAAGCCATGGAAAGCATTTCTTCCGGCGTGATGCGCGGGACGTCGCTCAGCGGATTCAAAATGCCGTCCACGCGGAGATAGGGATGGTTGCCGACCTTCAAATGCAAGTCGGAAGCCTTGCTCTCCACAGCGCGGCGCAGCAGATCGTCAATATTGATAGCCATAACGAAAGCCCCCGGAAATGCGGCTTCCCGTCAAACTAGCATGCGTACCCCATGCAAACAAGAATCGGCAGGCAGGGGATTTCCTGTACCGCAACCTGTACTTTAGTGCAGGGATTCTCGGCGGGCCGGGACAGCCTCCGGGAAACGGCCAAATGGACAACTCAAAAAATCAGCCGGGAAGCTGGTCACGCAGGAAGAGGCGGTCGTAAATCACCGCAGCGATGATTCCGCCAAACAGCGGTCCCACCCAATACACTCCATGATTCGCCCAGTGATGTTGCACCGCGAGCGCCGGGCCAAACGCCCGCGCGGGATTCAGCGACGCACCCGTAAACGGCCCGCCGGCCAATATCCCCAGGGTGAGAGTCAGCCCGGCGGCGATGCCGGAGGGTTTGCCGGGCGCGCCGCTCGAATCAACGACGGTGGCGAAGAAAACGAAAACTAGAAAAAACGTGAGGATGGCCTCGATGGCCATGCCATGCATGCGCGTAAAATCCGCGGCAAGGACGGGAGTGCCCAGGCCCACCGGTCCCCATATCGTTTCCGGAACCGTGGCGGCAAGGAGATATGCGCCAGCGGCGGCTCCCGCCAGTTGAGCGATCCCGTAAAATATTGCGTTGTGGGTGGTGAGGCGCTTGGTGACCCAGAATCCGATGGTCACCGCCGGATTCAAGTGGCCGCCGGAAATGTGGCCAATCGACGCGATCATCACCGCGTATGCGATGCCGCTGGCGATGGCGATCCCCAGCAGACCGATCCCCGGCGAACCCGAGGCATGAAGATATTGATCGGCGCACACCGAGCCGGCGCCCGCGAAAATCAGCGTGAAGGTTCCCACGAATTCGGCGAACAGCTTTTGCGGCAAGCTATACACGAAATTCCTCCACGGCGGCGCAGCGGCGATCCGGAATCGCGAAACGCGGGCGGCGCGAATGAAAACCAGAACGCGCGCGGATTTTAGCGGATTCGCGGGATGCAGTCAAAAATTTGCCGCACCCGCGCGGAAGGTCAGCGAGTGACGGCGGCGCCCGCCGTGGCATGCGAAAGCCACGAATGGCGGTCGGGCTTGGCTCCGGAAACCAGCGCGAAAAATTCGTCCTGAATGCGCTTGGTGATCGGCCCGCGCGCGCCGCCGCCGATCTTGATGCGATCGATCGAGCGGATGGGAGTGACCTCGGCAGCCGTGCCGCAAAAGAAAACTTCGTCGGCGATATACAGCATTTCGCGCGGAATCACCTGCTCGCTCACGGGAATTCCGAAATCCTGGCACAGGGTGATCACCGTGTTGCGCGTGATTCCGGGAAGCGCGGAATTCGAGAGCGGCGGTGTGGTCACGCGCCCGCCCTGGACCACGAACAGATTCTCGCCCGACCCTTCGCTCACATACCCGTTGGTGTCGAGCGCGATGCCTTCCACATAGCCGTTGACCACCGCTTCCATGCGGATCAGTTGCGAATTCATGTAATTGGCCGCGGCTTTGGCCATCTGCGGCAGCGTATTGGGCGCCGGGCGGTTCCAGGAGCTGATGCAGACGTCCACGCCGCTGCGCACCGCTTCATCTCCCAGGTAGCGTCCCCATTCCCAGCAGGCCAGGTACACTTCAATGGGATTTCCCGCGGGATCCACTCCGCCATTGCCGTAGCCGCGCAGAATAATTGGCCGCATGTAGCAGGAGTTCATCTTATTTTGGCGAATCAGTTCCAGATTGGCTTCGCAAAGATCATCGACGGAATATTTCACTTCCATGCGGTAAATATAGGCGGAATTCACGAGCCGCTGCATGTGCTCGCGATTGCGGAAAATGGCCGGGCCCTGCGGCGTATGGTAGGCGCGGATGCCCTCGAAAACCGCCGAACCGTAGCTCACGACGTGGGAAAGGACGTGGATGGTGGCGTCATCCCAATTGATGAACTTCCCGTTGTGCCAGATTTTATCGGTTTTGGCGTAGGCCATTTGTTCGTCTCCGCTCCGCACCGCCGACTGTCGCGGCGCAACAGCACGTCAAATTATAGCATAGCGGAATTTGCCGACTAGCCGGAGGAGCGCGCCGTGTTCGCAGCTTGGCGTCCAATATGGACCGGGAGGTTTTGCATCGCTGCGTCAAGAATCGCCGCGCAATCAGGAGGGATAATTGCAGGCCCGACAAATGGTCAAAACCGCCGTTTCGCGCGGTGTTAGGTCTGCGGATACGGCTTGCGGAACAAGGAGGTTTGCGCCGCCGCGGATTTTCTCCGCAACGAACGGATCAGCAACGCTAGGCGAAATGACCGCGTGGCTTCTCCTTGCAAACCTCCCCGCTTCGCACTGGTTTCAACCCTTGAACCTTCGATCAGCCAGCCGATTGCCGCCGAAGTTATTTATGTCCCGCGGCGGCGGCCCGCTTTTCGAGCTCCTCCATCGGCACATCTTCCTTATGGGTCGAGACGTACCAGGCATGCCCGAACGGATCCGTCAACCCTCCGATGCGGTCGCCATAGAACTGATCCTGAATCGGTCTTTGCACCGTGCCGCCGGCGGCGATGGCTTGATTAAACACCGTGTCCACATCCTCCACATACAACAGAATGCTCACCGGAGTGCCGCCATAGGATTGCGGGCTGCGCGCACCCATCTGCGGAGCTTCGTCGGCGAGCATGATGTGCGAATCGCCGATCAGTATTTCGGCGTGCCCGATTTTGCCGTCGGGGCCGGCCATGCGAAACAGTTCGGTGGCGCCAAACGCGCGCTTGTAATAATCAATGCCGCGCGCCGCGTCCTTCAGAATCAGGTAAGGGGTCGCCGTGTGGTAGCCTTCGGGTATCGGTTTCACTTTGCTGGTCATACTTCCTCCTTTTTTGGCGAGGCGTTCGGGGAACTTTCCTAGTGGTCGTCCGTTGCTGCGTCGGACGAAAGCGGGGCGGTCAAGCCGGAAAGCCGCCCCCAGGCGCTGGTCTTCCAATTGTCTGCGATGGCCTTGGGCAGTATCCACGGGGGAAGCTCCGCGTAAATATGATTGGAGAGCCCCGCAACGTACGGCTCATACATTTGACGCAGGGAAACGAGTTTGGTATTGGCGGCGGGAGTGTCGGGAAACCGCCAGCCAGCCTGCACCAGCGTATCGCGGAGGCGCTGCAAATCCTCCGCGGGCAGGCGATTCTCTGCCAAACCGCGCGGAGCCGCGAAAAATACCTGCGAGAGATCTACCACCGTGTGGCGGCACATGGCAAAGGTCAAGAGCGCCTGGCGCGACAGTTCTTCTTCGGAGACGGCGATCAGCAGCGCGCAGGTATCGAGAATGGCGGTGAGCGCCGCGAGCCACGATTCGTTGTTGTGCTGCGAGCGGAAATAGCTGACCACCGGATAGGAGACATGGCTTTCCAATAGCTCCGCCGCCCATCGCTCCCAATCGTGCAAAAGCGCCCGCAGAGCTTCGACCCCGCGAGGCCCCGAATGCCGCCGCAAGAGTTCCGCGGCAGTGGGAGGCGAACCCGCGCGGGCGTCGAGCAAAACGATATTCACTTCGCGCCGCGAAAAAGCCTGGTAAATCACCGGCAGGTAGCTGAGCAGCAACGCCAGGAATCCAAAGCCCAGGCCGCTTTCGACCACGGCAAAGACGCGCTCGATGGAGGTGTGCGGGGTGACGTCTCCCAGCCCCAGCGTGAAAAAAGTAGTGCCACTCAGATAAAAACATGTGCCGATGGACGGAGAAAATCCATCGTGGCGCGAGGCGTTGTAATACAGCAAGCCGAACCCGCAAATCAACGCGGCGGCCCACAGCATGAATAGCACCAGCAGGGACAGCGGGCCGAAGAAACTCAAAAAAGTTTCCCGCGATTTTTTCAGCGGGATGCGCCGCGCGACCGCCCTCCAGGGAAACCAGGTGCCAATGTAATACAGGCGTGTGAGACGAAACCATCGCGCCACGCGGCGCGGCAGCACGATGGTCTCAAATGCGTCCCACAGGACGGTCGCCACGATCAATGCGCCCGCAATGGCGGGCAGAATCAAGCGGCTTGCTCCAGATGCGCGCTGAGCGTCACCTCCGCCTGCAAGAGGCGCGAGATGGGGCAATTGGCCTTCGCCGATTGCGCGGCGGATTCAAATGCTTCGGCGGTGATGCCCGGAATTTTCGCCGCCAGTTCGATGTGCGATTTCGTGACCGTCCAGCCGGCATCGAGTTTTTCGAGCGCCACGGTGGCCGAGGCGCGCAGCGATTGCGGCGTGAAATTCATGGTGCCCAGTTGCGCTGAAAGAGCCATGGCAAAGCACGCGGCATGAGCCGCGGCGATCAGTTCTTCCGGGTTGGTTCCTTTTCCGTTTTCGAAACGGGTCAGGAAACTATAAGGCGAATTTTGCAGGACTCCGCTCGGCGTGGAAATCGATCCCTTGCCTTCTTTGAGATTGCCGGTCCAGACTGCCGTTGCTGTGCGTTCCATTGTTTCCTCCTTCGATTTTCTGCGTGCTGCGAAAATTGTGGCGCGGCTGGAGTCAATCCTGGCCGCTTAGTGCGGGATGGTTGGGCCGGGAATCTTGGCGCGCGCGGAAAGGCGCGCGTAATCCTGATGAATACGATCGAGGCGCGTTCCCATGGCATTTTCATAAGCCCCGAAAATCAGGAAGGGAATCAGCGCGGCCAGAGCCCAGAGCTTTGCGCGCCCAGTGACCTTGGCTTCCGGCTCCCATCGGAAAAGTTGGCGCGAAATTTCAAACGCAACATAAAGACCCAACGCCAGCGCCACCACGTCCGTGGTGATTTCGCCCCACCCGGCCAGATTCGTCGTGGCGGATTCGAGGCCGGTGGCCAGATATGTGGCCGGGATGAAAAGCGAAACGCGCTGGATCCAGCCGGGAAACACCGCGAGGGGAACGGTCGCGCCGGAAAGGAATATAAAGCCGGTCCAGATGAGGTTGTTGATCATCTGCGTTTCCTGCATGGTGTTGGTCACGCTGGCGATAATCAGGCCAAACGCGGAAAAAGCAGCGGACCCGAAAGTAATTAAAATTAGAATAGCCCACAAATTTCCCCAGCTTTTTACGTGGAACATCCAGCGGCACACCAGGATTTCGATGGCAACCGTGGGAACCAGCATGAAATAGTTGGAGAGAATGCTCGACGCCAGCATGGGGCCCGCGCCCAGGGGCGCCAGGCGAAACCGGCGCAAAATTCCCTGCTCGCGAAACGTCACCAGTTGCACGCTCAGGCCCCAGAAGCTGCCCATCACCGTAAACGTTAGGATGGCCCCGAGAATGTAGGAAACCCAGGCCGTCGAGCCCTTGGAAAACAGCATGACGCCGCCCACCAAAAACAGCAGGGGCATGACCAGGCTGAAGAAAAAGAATGCGCGGTTACGCATGGCCAGGCGGATTCTCACTTTTGTCAGCGTCCAGGTATTTCGCACGATTTCCCTTCCTCCCTCAATCTCTCAGACGGCGTCCGGTCAGCTCGATGAAGACATCCTCGAGCGACGGCGAAAACATTTCCAGGCTTTGCAGTTCGTTGTTTTCCGCTTCCAGTTGCTTCACCAGCGCCACGATGGTTCGCGGCGCGCGCGTGGAATGCAGAACGAAAGTGCCGTCGAATTCGCGCGTATCCGCCACGCCTTCGAGGTTCGCCAGCGCGCCGTCGCCCAGCGGTCGCGCCAGGCGCACTTCGATGCGCGTCTGCCCCGCCGAATTCTGTTTTAACTCGCGCGGCGTGCCCAGCGCAATCACGCGCCCCTGATCGACGATGGCCACGCGGTCGCAGAGGCGTTCGGCTTCCTCGATATAGTGCGTGGTCAGCAGAACCGTCTTTTTTTCGCTCTTGAGCTCTTCGATGATGTCGTAAATCTCGCGCCGCACCTGCGGATCGAGTCCCGCGGTCGGCTCGTCCAGAAACACCACGCGCGGGTTGTTGACCAGCGCCATGGCCAGCGCCAGCCGCTGCTTTTGCCCGCCCGAAAGCGTGTTGTAAAACGCCGTGCGCTTTTCCTCCAACTGAAAGCGCTTGAGCAATTGATCGGTGTCCGCGCGCTGGCGGTAAAAATTGGCGAACAGCTCGATGGCTTCCTTCACCCGGATTTTTTCCGGCAGGGAAGTGGATTGCAGCACCGCCCCGATAATCTGCTTGAAATCTTCGCCGCTTGCCCCGGGATCGAGGCCGCAGACCAGCGCCGTGCCTTTGTCCCGGGTGCGCAACCCTTCTAGAATTTCCACCGTGCTGGTTTTTCCCGCCCCATTGGGGCCCAGCAGCCCGAAGACTTCCCCCTCCTCGACAGCAAAGCTGACCCCGCGCACCGCATGCACATCGCCGTAACTCTTGAAGAGATTTTCGACCTGAATGATAGGCTGGCCCACGGAATGAATCCTCATTTCTAGGAAGCTAAGCTGTATAGCATACTCCCGGCGGACGTGCGACGGCGCAAAAAGGTGCGTCATCCGCCAGATTCGATGCGAAGATTAGATCAGCGGACCTTGGTTTGATATCCCTCGCGCTTCTGTTTCAATCTCATCGCGCGAATTGGAGTGCCTCTTCCGGCACCCGCCGCATGATTTTGCGATCGCGCGCACTCCTCGAATCGTACGATGAATTCTCCAGTGGATGTCCTGAATCCAGAATCCCGGAGCCGGAAATGAAATTTTTGATGTTTGCACTCTGCGTTGCGTTTGCATGCGGCGGTCTGAGCGCGCAAACGCCTGTCTGGCAACCTTCGCCGGGACACACGCAAGTCCCGATATGGCCGCGGTCGGTGCCTGATGCGAAGCCCGTCCCGGGAGCGGAATACTCGAAGTTGGTGGAGGGCGAGTTGGTAGCGGGCAAGCCTTGGGTTGAAGTGGGCAACGTCTCGCAGCCCACCATGACGGTCTATTCTCCCAAGGGAAAGAATACCGGCGTTGCGGTAGTGGTGTTTCCCGGAGGAGGCTTTGAAATTTTGGCCATCGATCTCGAAGGCACGGAAGTCTGCGACTGGCTGACGTCACGCGGGATCACTTGTGTGCTGCTGAAATACCGCGTGCCGGGCCTGCCTTATGACTGGCATTGCAATTGCCGCCGCGACGATTTTGTGAAACCAACTATGGCGCTCGAAGACGCGCAGAGGACCATCGGACTGGTGAGATTTCACGCCGCGGAATGGCACATCGATCCGCGCAAGATCGGAGTGCTGGGGTTTTCCGCAGGCGGGTATCTGGTGGCGGAGATCAGCACCAACTTTGAAAACCGTTTGTACCCGTCGGTGGACTCCGCCGACAAGGAAAGTTGCCGCCCGGATTTTGCGGTGGCTCTTTATCCCGGGCATCTCGCGACTCATGGCGGTTTAAATCCGAATGTTCCGGTCACTCGTCGGACGCCGCCCACATTTTTGCTGCAGGCGGAAGATGACCGCGTGGACAATGTAAATGATTCGCTAGCCTATTACACGGCGCTAAAGAACGCTGGAGTCCCCGCGGAGATACATTTGTACGCGCATGGCGGGCATGCGTTTGGACTGCGGCGCACGAAATTTCCGATTACGGATTGGCCTCGGTTGGTCGAGACGTGGCTGCGCACGATGCAGATGATTTCGGATTAGGCGTTCCGGGATCCTCCGCGAAAAAAACGCATCCGTCGCGCTTTTCAATCGGTCGCCCAGAAAGAGCTTTTGTAGGCGCGGTCTTATGCGGATGGCGCAGGTGCCGACAAAAACTTATCGCGCTGCGGCCTTCGATTGTTTCCGCTTCGTTTTTCGCGCCTTGGACTTGCCTCGCGTCGGCGACCATCCGTAGACTTTCATGTCCACCACCCCGCCTTCGAATTCCACATTCTCGGTTTGCAGCAATCGCCGCTGCAGGCTGGCGTGAGGTTCGGGCATGCGCACGCGTCCGCCGGCGCCGAGCACGCGGTGCCAGGGAATTCCGCGGCCGCTGGGACAAGCGGCCATGGCATAGCCTGCGGCGCGTGCTCCTCCCGGAAGGTGAAGCGCGCGCGCAAGCTCCCCGTAGGTAGTGACGCGCCCGCGGGGAATTTTCTTGATGAGTTTGTACACCGGATCCCAGGACATATGACCTCGATTTCCTCCCCGCCAATGGATTACCGGCACCCGAAGTATTTTACGAAACCCGCGACGAAAAACGGCGTCTAATATAGTGGGAGGGGCCTGAGCGCAAGACCTCGAAAATTGCTTCTTCCGCCCCTGATTTTTGCTCCGCGCCGGTGTTCCAAAGGCGACTTTCCGCGTGCCTCAAGACTAATAACCGATTCGATGCAACTTTCCCATCTACCCAGCATCGTACCATTGACGGTGTAGTGGACGGGCCATACACTACGCGCCAGTTGGATGGGGTACAGGGGCCCGAGAAGGAGACGGCTGTGGCTTTTGTCCGGCGAAAAGGCAACACCTACTACCTGGTGCACAATGTGCGCAAACAGGGGAAGGTGCAGCAACTCCACCTGGCACGGCTGGGAGAGCGGCCGCGCATTACCGACGATGTGGTTCGCAAAGTTTCCAGGAACCACCCTTTCCTCGAACTCGACTGGAGCAATCTGCGGGAGCAGGTGAACGGCCGCGTCGAGCTCTTCGATATTCGTTCCTTGTATGTGCAGAACCTGATGCATTCGCTTCGTAACCTTAACCTGGACCTGGCCGATCTGTCGCCGCCGATGTTGGTGCTGGCAGACCGGTCCCAATCGAGCCGGGAACTGGTCACGCAATTGAGGTTGTTGCGCTCCACGGTGGATATCAAGCTCGATCAATTCGAGCGCACCGCGTCGCACACTCTCGGGAGCGGAAGAAAGTTCCGGTAAGGAGCATGACCATGGGGGCGCGCGCACTACAACTCGATCCGAACCAGCGCAGCGTGGAATCGCGGGATTTCGAATCGGCACTGCGGCGGAAGATCGTTGGCCAGGATGAAGCGGTGCAGGCGGTGGTGGACCTGTATCAGGTGTTTCGCGCGGGATTGAATTCGCCGGGGCGTCCGGTGGGCAATCTGCTGTTTCTGGGTCCCACGGGCGCGGGCAAGACGCGCGTGGTGGAAGCCACGGCGGAAGTGCTGTTCGGAGATCCGCGGGCGGTGATCAAGGTGGACTGCGCGGAATTCCAGCACTCCCATGAAATCGCCAAGCTGATCGGCTCGCCTCCGGGATACCTGGGGCATCGCGAGACGCATCCGCTGATCACCCAGGAAGCGCTGGCGCAATATCACACCGAGAAATTGAAAATCAGTTTTCTGCTGTTCGACGAAATCGAGAAAGCCTCGGACGCGCTGTGGCAATTGCTGCTGGGAATTTTGGACAAAGCCACGCTGACGCTGGGAGACAACCGCCGGGTGGATTTGTCGCAGACCATGATTTTCATGACCTCCAACCTGGGAGGCGGAGAAATCACGGAGTTGATGACCGGAGGGCTGGGATTCGCGCCGGAAGTGCGCGCGGAATCGAAAGTGGGGCTGGATCAGAAAGTGGAGCGGACGGCGGCGGAAGCGGCGCGGCGTAAATTTTCACCGGAGTTCATGAACCGCATCGACAAGGTGATCGTGTTTCATCCCCTGCGTTCGGAGCAGTTGGAACAGATTCTGGAGATCGAGTTGGGGATGGTGCAGCAGCGGGTGCTGGAGACGGCCAAGGGACGGTTCCTGTTTCGAGTGATGCAGCCGGCGCGGGAATTTCTGCTGCGCGAAGGGACGGACTTGAAATACGGCGCGCGCCATCTGAAGCGGGCCATCGAGCGGCACGTGGTGTATCCGCTGGCGAGTTTGCTGGCCACCGAGCAGGTCTCGCTCGGCGACGTGCTGTCCATCGACTGGAACGGCAGCGAGAACGGCCTCACCTTCCTCAAGGAAGCCGAAGGCGCGCTGATTCCCATGGCTTCGCCTACCACGGAAACCCTGGCGCAATCCGCCGCGGCGATTCCCGACGGGCGCGTGATCACCGCACCGGCTGCGCCCATCGCCGCGGAAGCCAAAGCCGAGCAAGGGGAAAACGCAGCCACGCACCGTGGGGTGCCGTCGGAGAGGGCCAAGCACGAAAGAAAATAACAGCTCGATAAAAGTGTAAAACGAAAAGCCTCCGGGGAGATTTCCTCGGAGGCTTTTTTCGTTTCAGAAGATTGTTTTTCCGCTCGCAAGCCCGCCGGATAATTTTCAGGATTCCTCGGAAAATTGCATAGGCTCGTCGAAGCTGCCGCCATAAATATTGGGCACTTTGGCGCCCATGGGACGCAAGTAGGCGGTGAGCTGTCCGCGATGATGAATGGAATGGCTGAGCATGAACTGCAGGTAGAAAACGGCGGGATGATTGTAAATTCCGAAGAACGCGAGCGGCGCAACCCAGAATTCCGCGGGAAGTTTTTCAACTTCAGCCAATTTCGATTCGAACTCATCGTCAAAATAGGCTACGACGTCCGCAGAATCGGCGATATCCGCGGGCATGGTGTCGTCCTCCATCGAAAATTGGCCGGCGAGAAAAGAATCGAGAAACCAGATATCAGCGGAGGCCAGATGCCAGGCAAGTTCCAGCGCGCTGCGCGAATTGGGATGCGGGCGGTAACTGCCTTTGTCGCGTGGAACGGCGGCGAGGACTTTGCGGGTGGTAGCGCCTTCGCGGCGCAAAGAAGATAAATAAATGCCCAGCAGGAATTTCGCTTGTTCAGGATTCATGGCTGACGCCCCTCCACAAGCGTCGCGTCCTTCGTCACGGCTTCCACCGCAGCACCGGCTTGCGCGCCGCGGCCACTTCATCGAGCCGCCCCACGCGCGTCGAATGCGGCGCGGTCTTCACCAGCTCGGGATTTTCCTGCGCTTCGGCGGCAATCGCGCGCATGGCCTCAATGAACAGGTCGCATTCCTGCTTCGATTCCGATTCGGTGGGTTCGATCATCATCGCGCCCGGAACAATCAGCGGAAAAGCGGTGGTGTAGGGGTGAAAGCCATAATCGATCAGGCGCTTGGCGATATCCATCGTATTGACGCCGTTTTTTTTCTGCCGCGCGTCGCTGAACACCACTTCGTGCATGGACGGCAAATTGTAGGGCAGATCGAAAGAATCCTCCAGGTGCTTGCGGATGTAATTGGAATTGAGCACCGCGTCTTCCGTGGCCTGGCGCATGCCCGGCCCGTAAGCCAAAGTATAGGCCAGGGCGCGCAGCAAGACGCCGAAATTTCCGGCGTAAGCGCGCACGCGGCCGATGGTTTGCGGGCGGTTCGCATCGAGCGCGAAGCGGCCGTCGGCCTTTTGCACCACCACCGGAACAGGGAGAAACGGCTCGATGTGTTTTTTTACCAGAACAGGGCCCGCGCCGGGGCCTCCTCCGCCGTGCGGCGTGGAAAAGGTTTTGTGCAGATTCAGGTGCATCACATCCACGCCGAAATCCCCCGGACGGGTAATCCCCGCCAGAGCGTTCATGTTGGCGCCGTCCATATACAGCATCGCGCCGCGCTGGTGAAGAATGTCCGCGATTTCGGCGATGCGCTCCTCGAAAATTCCGAGCGTGCTGGGGTTGGTGAGCATCAGCGCCGCGACATCCGGCGTGACGAATTCGCGGAGGTGGTCGGTATCCAGCTGGCCGCGCGCGTTGGATTGAATATTTTGCACTTCGTATCCCGCGATGATCACCGAAGCCGGGTTGGTTCCGTGCGCCGAATCCGGGATCAACACTTTCCGCCGCGGATTTCCCTGGCTTTCCAGATACGCGCGGATCATCAGCAGGCCGGTGAGTTCGCCCTGCGCGCCTGCGGCCGGCTGTAGCGTCGCCGCGTCCATGCCGGTAATTTCCAGAAGGCATTTCTGCAGGTCGAAGAGAATTCGCAGGCAGCCCTGGGAAACTTCCGCGGGCTGCTGAGGATGTTCGCCGGCCAGACCTTCGAGCCGCGCCACAAATTCATTCACGCGCGGATTGTATTTCATGGTGCAGGAGCCCAGCGGGTACATGCCCAGGTCAATGGCGTAATTCCAGGAAGAAAGCCGCGTGAAGTGGCGAATCACCTCGATTTCGCTGACTTCCGGAAAATCGCTGACGCCTTCGCGGACAAATTCCGCGCCCAGAGCCGTCGCCGGGTCCACGGCCGGCACATCCAGCGGCGGAATTTCCATTCCGCGTTTTCCGGGCGAGGATCGCTCGAAGATCAAGCTTTCGTCGCGGCTCACCTGGCGGCGGGCCGCGCGCGCCGCAACATCCTGCGTTTGGGTGTCAGTGGATTTCGGATTCAACGCAAAGGGCTCCTTAGACCGGGCTTTCGAGGATGCGGCGAACTCCAGCCGCAAAGCGCTCGATTTCGCCGCGCGGCGTGGTTTCCGTCACGCAGACCACTCCGTGCTTGGTCAATTCCGGATAAGGTCCGCCGAGAACGAACGGGCCGATTATTTTTTCCCGCAGCAGCGCGGCATTGATCAATTTCACGGAGCGCGGAAATTCCAGTGTGAATTCATTGAATGTGGGTCCGCTGAAGGCGCGGCGCACGCCGGGAATTTTTTCAAGCTCCGCCTGCGCGAACCGCGCCTTGGCCAGATTCTGCAGCGCCAGCTCGCGCATCCCCTCTTTTCCGAGCAGGCACAGATGAATCGTTGCGGCCAGGGCGTAGAGAGCTTCGTTGGTGCAGATGTTCGAAGTGGCCTTCTCGCGGCGAATGTGCTGTTCGCGCGTGGCCAGGGTGAGCACAAATCCGCGGTTGCCGGCTTCATCCGTGGTCTGCCCCGCGAGGCGTCCCGGCATTTGCCTCACGAATTTTTCGCGCGTGGCGATCACGCCGACGTACGGCCCTCCGTAGCTTGTGGGTATGCCATAGGATTGGCCCTCCATGGCGACGATGTCCGCTTCCGCGGGTGGCCGCACGATTCCGAGCGAAGCGGCTTCGGCAACCGTGGCGACCAGCAAAGCCCCGGCGCGGTGCGCATCGCTTGCCAGAGTCGGTAAATCTTCCAGCACTCCGAAAAAATTGGGCGACTGCGCCACAATGGCTGCCGCGCCCGCCAGCGATTCGCGGCTCAGCGCGCTGCGATCCAACTGCCCCGATTTCGTATATCCGATTTCCTCGATTTCTAGTCCTAGGTTTTTGGCGTAGGTGCCAAGCACCTGGCGGTAATCCGGGTGCACGCTGCGCGCGACGAGCACGCGGTGGCGTCCGGTGACGCGCTCGGCCATCAGCACCGCTTCGGTAAGCGCGGTTGAGCCATCGTACATGGAAGCGTTGGCGACTTCTTGTCCCGTCAGTTGGCACATCAGAGTCTGGAATTCGAAAATGGCGGTAAGCGTGCCCTGCGCGAATTCCGCCTGGTAAGGAGTGTAGGAAGTAAGGAACTCGCCGCGCTGAATCAACGCATCGGCGACCACCGAACGCAGATGCGAGTACACTCCCGCGCCGAGAAAGGAAGTGTAGCCCCGCGCATTTTCCGCCGCGCGCGCCTGGAAATATTGAATGATTTCCATTTCCGAAAGCGGCCCGGGAAGATGCAAAGGTTCGCCCAGGCGGAATTTCCGGGGGATCGACTGGAAGAGTTCTTCGATCGCGCGGACGCCGATGGCATCCATCATCTCGCGGCGTTCCGTTGGGCTTTTCGGGAGATAGCGCATTACGCCGAGTGTTCCTTGGCTTTTTCCGCGATGTAGGCCTGATAAGCGGCGGCATCCATCAAACCCGCCGTTTCGCCGGGATTCGCAAGCCGGATTTTCACCAGCCATGCCGCGCCGTGCGGATCGCTGTTCAATGTTTCGGGGTTGGCGGCCAGCAGGGGATTGGTTTCCGTCACTTCGCCCGTGACCGGACTGAAAATTTCGCTGACCGCTTTGACGGATTCAACCGTGCCGAGCGTCTCGCCCGCCTTGATTTGCGAGCCAACCTTGGGCATCTCGACGAACACCACGTCGCCCAATTCCTGCTGGGCGTAATCGGTGATGCCGATCGAGCCGGTCGCTCCCTGCACTTGGATCCATTCATGTTCTTTTGTGTAGCGGTAATCGGATGGGTACATGCGGCCTCCTTGCTCCAAAGTCTCAATTCGTGAAAATCAATTTTCGCCTATTGCGGCCGTTTATAAAAGGGCAAGAGAACGATTTGCGCCGGGACGGCCTGCCCGCGTATTTCAATTTCCAGATGTGTGCCGGTCGCGGCCGATGGCGGCGGCACATAACCCATGCCGATATTTTTTTTCAAATAAGGAGAAGGGCATCCGCTGGTCACCCGCCCGGCCTCTTTCCCGCCCAGGAGAATGGGATAGCCGTCCCGTCCGATGCGCTTGTCGAGCATTTCGAATCCGACCAACTTTCTCGTGATTCCGGACGTTTTCTGGGCCGCCAGCGCGTCGCTGCCAAGAAACGGCGCCTTCTCCATTTTGCAGATCCATCCGAGTCCCGCTTCCCAGGGCGTGGTCGTCTCGTCAATTTCATGGCCGTAGAGGCACATGCCCGCTTCCAGGCGCAATGTGTTGCGCGCACCCAGGCCGCAGGCGATTAGCCCTTCTGGATTTCCTGCGTCCAGAATTGCACCCCACAATTTCTCCGTGTGTTGCGGCGCGAAATAAATTTCAAAGCCGTCCTCGCCGGTGTAGCCCGTCCGCGCAATCAGGCAATCGACGCCGCCAACTTTTCCGAACGCGAAATGATAGTAGCGAATGGGATCGAGTGGCACGTCCGTGAGCCGCTGCAGGATCGCGAGCGCCCGCGGTCCCTGCACCGCCAGTTGCGAATACCGCGGCCCGGCATTTTCGATTTGCGCGCCGAAAGAATTGTTCGCGGCGATGTGCGCAAAGTCCGCGTCCTGGTTGCCGGCGTTCACGCACAACAGAAAATGCGTGTCGGAAAATTTGTGGACCAGCAAATCGTCCACAAACGTGCCGCGGGAGGTCATCAGCCCGGAATAGTGCGCCTGCCCCACGGAAAGTTTCGCGGCATTGTTGCAGGAAACCCATTGCACCAGATCCATCGCGCGCGCCCCGCGGATTTCGATCTCGCCCATGTGGCTGACGTCGAACAATCCGGCGCGCGTGCGCACCGCCTGGTGCTCGGCCAGGATTCCGGTGTATTCGAGCGGCATGTCCCAGCCGCCGAAATTCACCATCTTGGCGCCCATGCGGCGGTGCGTTGAATGAAGCGCTGTCTTGCGCAGTTCAGCCGTTGCGGGAGTGGTCACGGAAAATTTTCTCATCCTTCGCAGAGAAAAGCGAACGTAGCATGCGCATTTTGGGGAGTCAAGGAAGGCTCACGCCATTCCCGAGGAAGGAATCGCCGCGTCTCAATGCGCTTGTCGCCTGCCAGCGCTTAGCCTATATTGCAGAAAGAGACTTCTGCATACCAGGGAGCGCACCCATCATGGTGTTGTGTTCGCAGTGCGATAAGCCTGAAAGGCAGTGCACATGTGAAAAATATTGCTGCTTCTGCCAGTCGCAGCATGGCGTGCGGCTGTGCGAGGACGGGCTTTATTATTGCCCGGATTGCCGGGAGGCTTGCGACGTGCGCGTAGCGGAATCCGATGCCCATTGATCCGGCGCGAACGGAGATTACCCTTCACGGCGACCCGCGCCTGGTGGCTGCCGTGGGAGCGGTGGTCGCGCAGGCAAGCCAGCGCCTGGGCATTTCCGAAGAAGCGGAAGGTTTATCCGCTTCGGCCATGGAAGTGGTCCGCGGGATTTTCGAGGAGATGGGGAATCGCGGCAAATCATCGGATGCCAAAGTCCAAGTGGTTGTGGAGAATCATCCCGGGCGATTGCAAGTGACTATCGAATGTCCCGGCGAAGCGGCTTCCTCGTCCTGCACCCCGTCCGTTTCCGGAAAAATATGGGACAACGCAAAATGTGAAACGCGCAACGGAAACTCACGCGTCATCCTCACCAAAGCCGCGCCTGAAAAATAGCCTGCCGCCGAACGCAATCGAATAAAATTTCAGCCGCTGAAATTATTTCCAGCCTTGCCGCGCACCATAATTTCTACATCGGCACGGCAAAGACGCGCGTTTTGATGAGCTGGCTCAGTTGATCCTGGCTGACCGGGGCATCCACTTTCAGGCGGTCGCCGGTGGGCGTGACGCGCACCTGATCGAGCGCGCTGGCAAACGCGGGATTTTGCGACGCGGACTGGTAGCGGCGGTACATGATTCCCGCCTGCATGGCCGCGCCCAGCAGATTGGCGTCATTGGTCGAATCGCACACCGCTTGAAAATGCGCGTCCACTCCGCTGTCGCCTTCGATGCGAATGGTCATGGCATGCAGGCGGCTGATGATCGCCGAAGCCTGCGGAAATTGGTCGGCCTGGGGCAGCAGTTGCTTCATGGCCAGGTGCGTGTATTCTTTGTTCAGAACCGCCCAAATGAATCCGTTGCCGTTGACTTCGTCGATCAGCGGGAAGAGTTGCGTGTTGTTGAGCAGGCTTTCGGAATCGCCCATGCGCACGCTGATCAATTGTTCCAGCGCCGCGCGATGTCCGAATGCCGCGGTATTATTGTCGAGAAAGAGAAACAGAATGTCCCCCGCGCTCGCCCCGCTTCCGAAGGCATACAGATGATATCCGTGCACGTCGATCATGGGCATCTTCTGCTGCTTGAAACGCGCTTCCGTGGCGGAAGGATCAAACGGGCCGAGCGCCACGCCCACCACGTCCTCGCTGCCGGATTTATTCACGTTCAATCCGCCCCAGGCCAGTTCCTCCACTTGCGAATTGGGATCGATTCCCGCGGATGACAGAAATTTTTCGAATTCGCGGAAGCGCGCGGGAAGCAATTGTTCGCGCAGCGCCGGGAACCAGGAATATTTGCGCGCCGTCTTCATGTCCGCGTAGGCGAATTCGCCCACGTCCTTGGGAAACATCCCGATGATGTCGGTGCCCAGCGTTCCTGCAAAAATTTTCGGCGGGGGCGCGGTGAGGACCGCGAGAAACACCGCGGCGGCGGCAATGGCAATGACAGCCCAGCGAACGGCCGTTTTTTTCATGACGGTTTCACCTCAGTGGATTCCATGCGTTTCTTTCCTGCAAGTTACCGGCTGGGTACGGCGTGAACTTCTTCGATTCGCGTGCGGAGCGCCGCCGATTCCGCGCGCAGGCGCGCCGTGAATTCCGCGTCGGTGATGGATTCCAGGTTGATGGCCACATTTTCCAGCGCGCCGCGTACCGCCGCCGCGGCCATCAATCGCCCCACGCGAATATCCGATAACATAGACGGGCTGGAGATGCCTTCCAGTTGCCCGAGTTCGCCAAATATTTCCGCGCAGGCCCTCGCTACTTCCATCGGCACTCCCGCCGCGCCCTTGAGGGTTTGCTCGATGGCCGCTTCGCGAATCCGTTTGGCGTCCGCCGGTTCCTGCGGCATTTTGTATGCCGCCATCACGGCATCGAAGGAAGCCGCATCGCGGTCAATGGCTTCGGCCAGCGCGCGCGAAGCCGATTGAAACGAGCCGAGCGCCGCGCTGAGCGCCTCCACGTGCGCCGCTTGCGATTTCTTCTTGCGCGAAAGCCCCGCCACCATCTGCCCCAGGCTTGCGCCCAGAGCGCCTGCCAGCGCCGCAACCGACCCCCGCCGGGAGCGGCCGTGGGTGCCGCGACGGCATCGAGAAACGGCTGCGCCATCGCCGCCAGCTTTCCCGGTCCTTCGGCGGGCGCGCCGCCCAGAGAAGCTTCCAATTTATTTTCAAACACCTGCGCGGCGGAAAAGTTTTCGAGCTGCAGATAAAAATCGGCGGTCAGTTCGATGGCTCGCTTGGGAATCAAGCCCACGATTTCGCTGCCCACGATCGCGACGCCGTAGCGTTCCGCTTCGCGTTTCACCATTTCAAACACGCGATGCACGGGAGTCTGCTCGAAATCCGTCAAATTGATGGACACCTGCGCCAGACGCCGCGCGTGCAGGTCTACGCCCATGGCCTTCACGTAGCGCAAGCCGCCGTTTGAAAAGCGAATATTTTTGGCGATGCGCCGCGCGATATCCAGGTCGGAGGTGTTCAAATTGATGTTGTAGGCAATCAGAAATTTTCGCGCGCCGACCACCGTGGCTCCCGCCGTGGGATGCAGCCGCGGCTCGCCGATATCCGGAGCGCGATCCGGATTCCGCAACACTTCCTCGCGCACACCTTCGAATTGTCCCTTGCGGATATTTTCCAGATTCGTGCGTTCCGGGCGCTGCGCCGCCGCTTCATAAAAATATACGGGGATGCGAAAACGCTCCCAGATTTCGCGGCCGGTCTTTTTCGCCAGCGCCACGCAATCTTCGATGGAAACTCCCTCGATGGGAATGAAGGGCAGCACATCGGTCGCGCCAAGGCGCGGATGCGCGCCGGTGTGACGCGTCAGGTCGATGAGTTCCGCCGCTTTTCCCACGCCGCGCAACGCCGCTTCCGCCACCGCTTCGGGTTCCCCCGCCAGGGTCACCACGCTGCGGTTATGGTCCGCGTCGCTTTCGCGGTCCAGCAGGTAAATTCCGGGGACTTCGCGCATCGCGGCGATGATGGCGTCCACCTTCGCCAAATCGCGTCCTTCGGAAAAATTCGGAACGCATTCGATGAGCCGCTTCATGGGTCAGCAACTCTTCGAATGGATGACGACGCCGCGTTTCATGGTCAAGCTGCAGAGATTCATACCAAAATAATACGGGATTTCGCGATAGCTGGCCACGTCAAAGGCCCCCAGATCGGCATACTTGCCAACCTCGAGTGACCCGGCGCGGTCCTGCCAGCGCAGAGAATATGCGGGATTGATGGTGGCCGCGGCAATCGCTTCGGCGGGAGTCATGCGCATCTGCGTGCAGGCCAGCGCCAGAATCATGGGCATGCTCGCGGTGGGGCTGGTGCCGGGATTGAAATCCGTGGCCAGGCCGACGATGGCGCCCGCTTCGATCAGTTTGCGCGCCGGAGGATACTGTTCGAGCCCCAGGTGAAAACAGCAGCCGGGCAGCAGCGTGCACACGACATTCGAAGCGCCCAGCGCGCGAATATCCGCCTCGTTGATTTTTTCCAAATGATCGGCGCTGGCCGCGGACACCTCGATCGCCAGCCGCGCCGCTCCGGTATGCGCCAATTGCTCGGCGTGAATCCGCGGCACAAGTCCGCAGGCGCGGCCCGCGGCCAGGATGCGCCGCGCTTGCGATACCGAAAAGGCGCCGCGATCGCAGAACACATCGCAAAAATCCGCAAGCCCGGCGGTGGCCACCGCGGGAACCCAGCGCTTGGCGATCAAATCAACGTACGCGTCGGGACGGCGGCGGTACTCCGGCGGGACCACGTGCGCGCCGAGGAATGTGGAAGCGATATCCAGCGGCTGCTCCTGATGAATTTCGCGGAGAAGGCGAAGAATCTTCGTTTCGCTCTTCCAATCGAGCCCGTAGCCGCTCTTGGCCTCGAGAGTGGTGGTGCCGTGCGCGGCAAATTCGCGCAAATTGGCGAGCGCGCGTTTTTTCAGCGACGCCGGAGAAGCGCGGCGCAATTTGTCCACACTCGAGCGTATGCCTCCTCCGGCCCGCGCGATTTCTTCATACGATGCTCCGGCGACGCGCTGCTCAAATTCCACATCGCGGCTGGCGGCGAAAATCAAATGCGTGTGGGAATCGACAAATCCGGGAAGCACCACGCGCCCGCCGAGGTCCATTTTTTCGGCGCGGCGCGCGGCGCGCAGCCGCTCGATTCGGCGGCGCGGGCCTGCCGCCACGATTCGGTCCTGATGGATCAGCAGCGCGCCATCGCGAATGATCCCCAATTCGCCGAGCGATTTCCCCCGGCGCGGAACTGGTCCGCGCAGGGTGACGAGTTCGGAGCAGCCGGTGATCAGCCAGTCGGGCACGGCAAGTAGGGAGATACTAGCGCGGCATGCGCGAAAAAACTATCACGAGGAATGGCCGGCGTCGCGAAAGTGGGAGCACACACCTTGCCGCGGCGTGGATCGCCCGCGTGCGCCGCAGCCTGCTTCCGTTTAACCTTAGACCGCCGCGCTTTTTCCCAAAAATGCCGGCGCAAAAACTTCCGCGGCGAAGGATTCGATCGTGGTCGGCGTCGTGTTCTTCGCCGAACGCGCTTCCTGCGGAGCCACCAGCCCGGCGTTTGCGCCCTTCCACATTTCAATCAGCAAGGCCGCGGTGCTTTTTGGCAATCCCATCTGCGTGAGCGCGGGCTCGAGAATCATGAACGGCACTTGCATGTATCCCAGGTTGGGTTTGCCGATGGATTTGCCCACAACCGCCGCCGCTTCCTTCATCGAAATGTCGCGCTGGCCGTGGAGTTCTTGCGTCGAGCTGCCGGAAAAATCCCGCGCCGCCAATCGCGTAGCGGCATACGCGCCGATGTCCTTGGTGGCAATCCACGGCATTTGCAGATCGCCGGTCATGCCTCCGGGAAGAGTTCCCATCGAGCGCATGGGCGGAATGCTCATCAAAAGATTTTCCATGAAATAGCCGGGGCGCAAATGCAGGACGTTCAGGTTCGCGATGCTGTTGAGTTTCTGTTCCATGTTGTGCAATCCCACGATGGGTCCGGTCTTTTCCGCGTGCTGCGCGCCGACGCTGCTGAGCGTCACCACAAACGGAACGCGCGCTTTCGCCACCGCCGCCGCGTAGCAATCCGAAACCTGTTCCTGATGCGCGCGCATGTCCTGGCTGGTTACATCTTCGGGCAGCATAAGGTACACGGCGGTGGCGCCCTCGAAGGCTTTGGTCATCGACGCTGCGTCTTCGACAAAGCCGACGAACGCCTCCGCGCCGCGCTGCACGAACCCTTCAAGTTTTTTCGCGTCGCGCCCCACCACGCGAACTTTTTCACCCTTCGCCAGCAGCGCTTCCGCCGCCGGCCTTCCGGTCTTTCCTGTCGCTCCTGTGATTACGATCATAATTCCTCCGTGATATAAACTCGCTACGTCCGCGTTGGCCGCATGGCGCAACCGGCCGAGGGCCGCGCCGCGCGTGATCAGGTCATGGGCACTTTGACGCCGGATTTGCGCGCGAATTCAATCGCTTCGGGATATCCCGCGTCGGCATGGCGCGCAACGCCGATGCCCGGATCATTGGTCAGCACGCGCTCCAGGCGCGCGGACATTTCCGGCGTTCCATCCGCAACAATCACTTGTCCCGCGTGCAACGAATATCCGATGCCCACTCCGCCGCCATTGTGGATGGAAACCCAGCTCGCGCCGCTAGCGGTGTTCAGCAGGGCATTGAGCAGCGCCCAATCGGCAACCGCGTCGGACCCGTCGCGCATGCTTTCCGTTTCGCGGTAGGGCGAAGCCACCGAGCCGCAATCCAGATGATCGCGCCCGATGACGATGGGCGCCTTGAGTTCGCCGCGCGCCACCAGATCATTCAGCGCCACGCCGAATTTGTCGCGCTCGCCATATCCCAGCCAGCAGATGCGCGCCGGAAGACCCTGAAACTTCACCCGCTTCTGCGCCAGGCGGATCCACCGCGTCAGCACTTCGTCGTGCGGAAACATTTCGAGGACCAGTTTGTCGGTGCGGTGAATATCCGCCGCTTCTCCGGAAAGCGCCGCCCAGCGGAACGGGCCGCGTCCTTCGCAAAAAAGCGGGCGAATGTAGGCCGGAACAAATCCCGGAAAATCGTAGGCGTTTTTCACGCCTTGCTGGAATGCGAAGGTGCGAATGTTGTTGCCGTAATCGAAAGTCACCGATCCCAGCTTTTGCAGCGCGAGCATTCCTTCCACATGGCGGGCTATGGAATCGAGCGAACGCTTTTCGTACGCCGCGGGATCCTTCTGCCGGAGTTCGCCGGCTTCGGCCAGGCTGTGGCCCTGGGGAATGTATCCAAAGAGAGGATCGTGCGCGCTGGTTTGATCCGTGAGCAGATCGGGAACCACGCCGCGGCGGGCCAGCTCCGGAACCACGTCCGCGCAATTTCCCACCAGCCCCACGGAAACCGCTTCCCGTTTGCGCACCGCGTTTTTCAAAATGCGCAGCGCTTCGTCCAGGTCGGTCACCATCATGTCGCAATATCCGGATTTCACGCGGCGCTTGATGCGTTCGGGGTCCACGTCAATGCCCAGAAAAGCCGCGCCGTTGAGCGTGGCGGCCAGAGGCTGCGCGCCGCCCATTCCGCCCATCCCGCCGCTGGCGATCAGTTTGCCGCCCAGGTCGCCTTGAAAATGCATGCGTCCGGCGGCCGCGAAAGTTTCGTATGTGCCTTGCAGGATTCCTTGCGAACCGATGTAAATCCAGCTTCCCGCGGTCATCTGCCCGTACATCATCAGGCCGGCGCGATCGAGCTCGTCGAAATGTTTCCAGTCGCTCCAGTGGCCGACGAGGTTGGCGTTGGCGATCAGCACGCGCGGCGCGTGGGAATGCGTGCGGAAAATTCCCACGGGCTTGCCGGATTGGATCAAAAGAGTTTCATCGTTTTCGAGCGAGCGCAGCGCGGCCACAATGGCATGAAAACATTTCCAATTGCGCGCCGCTTTTCCTCGCCCTCCATAGACGATCAAATCCTCCGGCTTTTCCGCCACTTCGGGATCCAGGTTGTTCATCAGCATGCGCAGCGCCGCTTCCTGCTGCCAGCCCTTGCAGGAGATGGCCGAGCCGCGGGGCGCGCGCATCGGCTGGTATCCCGTCACATTTTCCACGGCGAGCCTGGACATGGAAAAATCCCTCCGCGGGCATAGTAACGCAACCCGTCACCCGTTTATAGAGGCGCGTTGCACGGCGGAGCGCGAATACGCTAGAGTTGCGCAGTCAGCGATGAAATATCCCGCGCTCACGAAATGTTTTCTCGATGCGGTGGACCTCCACGCCAACCCGCGTGCGCAGATGCATCGCGGTGCCGCCGGATGGGAATCGATCTCCGCCGCGGAGATGTTGCGGCGCGTGGCCGGCATTTCCCGCGCGCTGGCCGAGTTGGGGATTAAATTCGGCGATCGCGTGGGCATTTTCGCGCCCAACTGCCCGGAATGGCACGTCGCGGATTTTGCCATTCAGGCCCTGGGCGCCGTGGCCGTGCCGGTCTATTTCAACGAATCGCAGGATCGCATGTGCTACATCCTGAATGATTCAGGCGCGCGCGTGATCATCACTTCCGGAGAAACTCAGGCGCGCAGGGTTGCCGAGTGCCGGGAGCTGCTACCTTCCATCGAGCAAATCATTTCAGCGGGACTTCCCGGCGATATCGGCGGAGATATGCTGCGCTACGAAACGCTGATTGCCACCGCCGGGGATGACGATATTGCCGCCTATCGCCGCCGCGCCGCGAACATATCCGGCAGCGATCTGGCTACCATCATCTATACCTCCGGAACCACCGGCGAACCCAAGGGCGTGATGCTGACGCATGCCAATCTTTCCTCGAACACCCTCGATTCCTGCGCCGGTTATGAAATGCAGCCCACGGACCTGGGCTTGTCGCTTTTGCCTCTGGCCCACGTCTACGAACGCATCACCGATTACAGCTACATTTTTCGCGGTGTGCCAGTGGCTTACGTCGAGCAAATCGAATCCGCGGCGCAGGCCATTCGCGAGGTGCGCCCCACGATTCTTGCCGGGGTGCCGCGTTTTTTCGAGAAAATCTACGCGAACATTATCGAAAAGGGGCAGCTGGAATCGGGAATGAAGCGCCGCGCCTTCGAGTGGGCCTTGCGCGTGGCGCACGATTCGGTCTCCTGGCGCGCTTACGGGCGGAAGGCCGGAGCGCTGGCGAAATGGCAATGGGCCATCGCGGACAAATTGGTGTATTCGAAGATTCGCGCGGGGCTGGGCGGCAGAATTCGCCTGTTCATTTCCGGCGGTGCTCCTCTGGCGCCCGAACTCGCCGAATTTTTCTGGGCTGTGGGACTTCCCGTGTACCAGGGATATGGATTGACGGAAACTTCGCCGGTGGTGTCCGCGAACTCGCCGGGGCAAAACAAGGTGGGAACCGTGGGGCGCCCGATTCCCAATGTCCAAGTTGGCTTCGCTGAGGATGGCGAGATTTTGGTGAAAGGCCCTTGCGTGATGCAAGGCTATTACAAGAAACCGGATGAAACCCGTGATACGTTCACTCCTGATGGGTGGTTCTGCACCGGCGATATCGGGCGGCTCGACGATGAAGGCTATTTGCTCATCACCGACCGCAAAAAAGAGCTGCTGAAAACGGCGGCGGGAAAATTTGTGGCTCCCGCGCCGATCGAGAATTTTCTGAAGGCTTCTCCCTTCGTCGCCAATGCCATTGTCGTGGGCGACCGCCGCAAATTTGTCTCCGCCCTCATCGTGCCCAATTTTCCGGCCATCGAGCGGGAAGCGCGCAAGAGCGGTATGGAAATTTCAAATCCCGCGCGGATGATCGCCGATCCCTGGGTGCGCGACCTGCTGGCCCGCGAAATCGAACGCTTCACCGCCCGCCTGGCGCAGTATGAAAAGCCCAAGCGCTTCGCGCTGCTCGAAAAGGATTTTTCCGTCGCCGATGGCGAGCTGACCTACACCATGAAATTGAAGCGCCGGGTCATCGAAAAACATTATCAGGATGTCATCGAGCGGCTCTACGCCGATGTGGAAGATCCCCGCCCGCAGGCTCGCGCATAATCCGCCCGGCGCGGTACAATGGTTGCGGAGCAAACTAGAATGGCCGACCAACTAGTGATTGCCGGGCGAGCCTTCGGTTCGCGGTTGATCGTGGGCACCGGAAAATACCGCACCTTCCAGGAAATGCAGCGCGCCCACGAAGCTTCCGGAGCCGACATGGTGACCGTGGCGGTGCGCCGCGTGAACCTTTCCGACCGCAGCAAGGAATCGCTGCTCGATTACATTGACCGCAAGAAATTTTTCCTGCTTCCCAACACCGCCGGATGCTACACGGCGGAGGAAGCCGTGCGCACGGCCCGCCTGGGAAGAGAAGTGGGGCTTTCCGAGTGGGTGAAGCTCGAAGTGATTGGCGATGAAAGGACGCTTTTCCCGGACACCGAGCAATTGATTCAAGCCACGCGCACGCTGGCAAAGGAAGGGTTCGTGGTGCTTCCTTACACCAACGACGATTTGATTGCCGCGCGCAAATTGATTGACGCCGGAGCGGCGGCGGTGATGCCTCTCGGCGCGCCCATCGGTTCCGGCATGGGAATTCAGAATCTCGCGAACCTGCGAATTCTCCGCGAGCGCATCACGGAAGTTCCGTTGATCGTGGACGCGGGTGTGGGAACGGCTTCCGACGCGGCTGTGGCCATGGAACTCGGCGCGGACGGCGTTTTGATGAACACCGCGATTGCCTGCGCGGAAAACACCGTGCTGATGGCCGAAGCCATGCGCGCCGCCGTGGATGCCGGCCGCAAGGCATATCTGGCGGGACGCATCGAGAAAAAATTGTATGCCGCGGCGTCCAGTCCATCGCAGGGCGTGGTTCGCTAAGCCCGTGACGCCGGTCCACCGGAATATTTCCTGGCTACGCCCGGCGAACTTCGCGCAATGATCTCCATTCGCTCGCTCACCGATTCGTCTGCCGCGTTTCATTCCTGGCTTGCCCGCCATGCCTGAAGCTCCCAAGCAGCGTGTTGCTTATATTGACTGGCTGCGCGGTCTGGCCTGCGTCTTGATGTTTCAGACCCACTGCTATGACTCCTGGCTGAGCCCAACAGCGCGCCACAGCTCATTTTTCGGATGGTCGCAGCTCGGCGGAACTCTTCCCGCGCCGCTCTTTCTATTCATCGCCGGAATTTCCTTCGCGCTGGTGACCGACCGCTTGCGGCGCAAAGGCATGACCCGCAATCAAATCGCGGCGCAGACCATTCGCCGCGGCGCGGAAATTTTTGCCTTCGGGCTTTTATTCCGGTTGCAGGAATTCGTGCTGGGTTGGGGACATGCGCCGTCTACCGATTTGCTGCGCGTGGACATCCTCAACACCATCGGACTCTCGATGATCTTCATGGGCGTGGTGTGCCGCCTGGCGCGGACCAGAACAGCCAACATAATTCTGGCGGCTGGCACGGCTCTGGTCATCTCGCTCCTCACTCCGCCGCTGTGGACTTCCTGGCAGCCGCGCTGGCTGCCCTGGTACCTCGAGTCCTATGTCAATGGCGTGCATATTTACGGCCGCCCGCAATCCTGGCTGTTTCCCGTTTTCCCGTGGAGCGCCTTTGCTTTTGCCGGGTTGGCCGTTGGTTTCTTGCTGTTCACGGATTGGGCGGCGAAAAATCAGGTTCGCTTGCTGACGGTCATCGGCGTCGCGGGAGCCGCCATATTTCTGCTCTCCTTCGCGATCGATGCGCTGCCGCTGCACATTTACGCCGTCTACGATTACTGGCACACCAGCCCGCAATTTTTCCTCGCGCGTGCCGGCGTTCTGATGATTCTAATGTTCGCGGGCTACGCCTGGTGCCGCTGGGGATTCGGGCAGCGGGGATTCAGTCCTCTCGTGCAACTCGGGCCAGACTTCGCTGTTGGTGTATTGGGTGCACATTGAATTTGTTTATGGCTCGCTCTCGATTCTCACCAAGAGGTCGCAATCCGTTCCCATGGCCACGCTTGGCTTGCTCGTGATTTTCGCTTCCATGGTGCTGCTCTCGATGGCTCGCACCAAATGGAAGGGGCGCGGAGCGGAAATTCGGAACAGGGTTCGCAGGTCGCTTCGTCCCGCGCTTGAAAGCTAGGGCTTTTTCGCCGGAGCATCCGCGGGTTGCGCGGGCGCGCTCTGCGAATCGCCCGGCTGCGGAGAAAGCGGGAAAATCATTTCCCCCGGCCGCGCCAGCCCCATCTGTTCGCGCGCGATTTTTTCGATGGCTCCCGGATCGGTTTTCAATCGTTCCACGCGGTCCTGCAATTTGCGGTTTTCCTGATCCAGTTGATTGATCTGATTGTGAAGCTCGGCGGCCTGTTTTTCGGAATGGTGCATGGCCAGCACGCCGTGCGTGCCGAATACGTCTTGAATGATCAGCAGAACCAGTCCCGCCACCAGGAACCAGGTCATGTTGCGGCGCAGAAATCCGCGGAGTTGCGTCGCGAAGGATTCCGAAAAATCCCGCGTCCGCTCGCCACTGGGCTGCCGCTTGTTCATTCCCCGATCCACGCGCGAGCCTCCTCGGCGAGTTTCTCGGATTCCGGCTGCGATGCGGATTCCGTATAGATGCGCACTACGGGTTCGGTCCCGGAAGGCCGCATGAGCACCCACGCGCCATCTTCCATCACCAGTTTGAGACCATCCGTGTGATTGGCGCTCACCACTCGATGCCCCTTAAATTCCTTGTAATCGCGTTTCAATCGCGCCGGAAGCGCGGCGTGAACCTCTTCGCTCACCTTCAAATTTTTTCGCACCGGCCAGAATTCGCCTCCCACCCGGCGAAACAAATCGCGAAGCTGCTCGCCGAGCGAGACTCCTCGCGCGGCAATCATCTCCGCCACCAGCAAGCACGCGAGAATCCCGTCTTTTTCCGGGAGGTGCCCGCGAATCGTGAGCCCCGCGCTTTCCTCTCCGCCGATGACGATTTTATCCGCACGAAGGTACGGACCGATATACTTAAATCCGACCGGCGTTTCGTAAACCTCCACACCGTGCAGCCGTGCGACGGCGTCGAGAAGATGCGAAGTGGCCACGCTGCGCACCGCTCCCAGTTTCACGCCGCGCGTTTCGAGCAGATAATCGAACAGCAAGGCGAGAATATGATTCGGCTGGATGAAACTTCCGTCGCGGTCGAGAATGCCGTAGCGGTCGGCATCGCCGTCGGTGCCCAGTCCCGCCAACGCTTTCTTTTCCAGCAGCAATTTTTTCAGCGCGCCGAGCTCTTTTTCCGAAGGATCCGGCGCCCCGCCGTCGAACAAGACGTCCCGGCCGGTGCGGATGGAGGTAACGCGAATGCCGTTCTCCGCCAGCATCCAGTCGAGCCATCCGGCGCCGCAGCCGTGCAGAGCGTCATACACGAACTCCCCCTTTTCGCGGCGCAGAACGTCGAAACGCACCATTTTGTAAAGTTGCTCGAAATAGGCCTCGCGCGGATCGAGAGTCTCGAATTGGCCGTTTTCGGTTTCGTGGCTCCCGTCGTGCTCACCCGCCGATGCGGCAATTTCGCCGATGGCTCCGAGTCTGCTTTCGATGTCCTCTGTAACTTCCGGAAGGGCCGGTCCACCCTCGGGTCCGGAAAATTTCAGGCCGTTGTAGGAATAGGGGTTGTGGCTGGCGGTGATGTTGACGCCGCCATCGAGTTGATTGTGCAGGATGGCGTGGGCCACGGCCGGAGTAGGAGTAAATCCGCGGCACAAAAGGACGCGGCAGCCCTGGCGGCGCAAGACTTCCGCCGATGACCGCGCAAATTCTTCTGAAAAAAAGCGCGTATCCCCGGCGACCAGCACCGCCGGAGATTTTTTCTGCGATTTCATGTGCGCGGCAATCGCCGCGGAAGCGCGCCGCACGCGGGGAAACGTGAAATCGTCGCCAATCACCCCGCGCCAGCCGGAAGTGCCGAAATGGATCGCTTGGCTGCTCACGGTTCGCTATTGTAGCTTGACCGGCGATCTTCCGGCACACTAGATTCCTGTTTCCGGGAGCCTCAAGAGTACCGGCAAAGGCCGGCAAGGCGGCGGCATCATATGGCGACCAACAAGAGAATCGTGCTGGTGACATGCCGCTCGGCCCAGGAAGCCGGGAAAATTGCCCGCGCGGTGGTGAACGATCATCTCGCGGCCTGCGCCAACATCGTGAATGCGCCTATCCTTTCGATTTACCGGTGGAAGGGGCGCGTGGAATCCGCGCGGGAGGTTCTGCTGATCATCAAGACCACGCAGGGTCGCCTGGCAGCGCTCGAGCGAGCCATACGCCGCCTGCACAGCTACGAAGTTCCGGAAATCATCGCCTTGGAAGTGGCTGCCGGCTCGAAAAAGTATCTCGCCTGGATCGAGCAATCCGTTCGCCCGCCCGATCCCCGGCGCAAGACCCGCTAAATCTTATCGAGCGCCTGGCTCAGGTCCGCCACGATATCTTCCACGTCTTCGATTCCCACCGATAGCCGCACCAGCCCTTCGGTTATCCCGATCTGCTGCTGGATTTCGCGCGGGATCGAAGCATGCGTCATCTTCGCCGGATGAGAAATCAAGGTTTCCACGCCTCCCAGGCTTTCCGCCAGCGAGCACAGCCGAACGTGATTCAGGAATTCCAGCGCGGCCGCGAGTGAACCAAGGTCAAAAGATATCATTGCCCCGAATCCGCGCTGCTGCCGCCGGGCAAGCTCGTGCTGGGGATGGGAGGGCATGCCGGGGTAGATGACCTTGCGAACTTTTTTGTGTGTCGCTAAGAATTTCGCCACTTCCATGCCGTTTTTGTCGTGGCGCTCCATGCGCACTGCCAGAGTCTTCACGCCGCGGGAAACCAGAAAGCAATCCATGGGAGAGAGCCCGGCGCCCGCCGAGCGTTGCAGGAAATAAATTTTTTCGGCGTCCGCTTCCCGCGCCAGGATCACGGCGCCAGCCAGTGCAATCCGAATGTCCGTTCAAATATTTGGTCATGGAATGGACCACGATATGCGCGCCAAGATTCAGCGGCTGTTGGAGATACGGGCTCAGGAAGGTGTTGTCCACCACCAGCGTCAGATTTTTTGCGTTGGCCAGACGCGCGGCCGCAGCGATGTCGGTCACAATCATCGTGGGGTTCGTCGGAGTTTCCACGTACAGCATGCGCGTGTTGGGTTGGATTGCCGCTTCCACCAGATCGAGCCGGGAAGTATCGACAAAGCTGAATTGCATCCCGAAATCCACAAGCAACTTGGTGCTCAGCCGGAAGACTCCTCCGTAGACCGCCTGCGACAAAATTACGTGGTCGCCCGGTCGCAGCAGGCGGAAGACGGAATCAATCGCAGCCATTCCGGAAGAAAATACGTAGGCGGCTTTCCCGGCTTCGAGTTTGGCGATGGTGCGTTCGAGTGCTTTGCGGTTGGGATGGCTCGTGCGCGCGTAGTCGTACCCCTTGTTCTTGCCCATTTCCTCGATGACGTAGGTCGAAGTCTGGTAGATGGGGGCTACGATCGCACCCGTCGAAGGATCGGGTTCCTGTCCCACGTGAATCGCGTCCGTCGAAAATCCCATTGCTCGCCTCCTGGCGTCGCGCGTTGCCCATGCTGCAAATCGCTTTTAGGGAATCAGATAACCGGGGTGGCCGTCCGAATGCCGCATCGCGAGTGCATTTTCTAATTTGATTTCCAGTCGCTGCGCTCGGACACAAGTAGTATTCCCAGCCAATCATATCGCGGAACGCCGCAAACGCGAAAATCCGGGGCATGGACGCCGCGATGGGAGCGGCATAACTTTTCCAGCGAGTCTTGGAATTGCAAGAATCGCATGAAGTGTGGAGCCGCACTCGCCAACCCATCCCATTCCCCAATCTTCGCCTCGGTTCCCCTTGTAGGGGCTGGGTAATTGCGATACAACTGAAACGTGATGAATCCCCGGAGCTTCATGGCAAGCCTTCTCGACGCAAGCCGCTGGGGAATTTTTGTGGCAGCGGCGGCGTTGGCAGCGACCGCGTGCTTTCCGCATCCTTCCCTAAACGCTGCGGTTCTCCCGTCTGTCGGGTCCGCCATGCAGAATTCGGCAAATACTCAGGACAAGGCCGCAGCGCAGGATAAAGCGGACCAGAATGCCGACGCTAACCAAACCGACGCGGGACAGACGCGCCTGAAGATTGTGGTCACCGGAAATACCGGAAAGCCCGTCGGCAACGCCACGGTGTACGTCCGCTTTCCCGAGGCGGGCGGAATTTTTCACCATGAAAAGCTTTCCGAGCTGGATTTCAAGACCAATGAGGACGGGTCGGTGAAGGTTCCGGAAATTCCTCAAGGCAAAATTCTGGTGCAGGTGATCGCCAAAGGCTGGCACACCTTCGGTAAGTGGTATGAAGTTCATACGCCGGAGCAGACGATTGATGTCAAGCTGGAGCTTCCTCCCCGCTGGTACTAAGAAAATTTTTCCGCGTGCGTACCCCACAAGTTTTTCCAACCGCAAGGCGCGAATTTTCTGAAGAAGTCCGCTCGCCGCATATTTTCCCGCGCAAAAACGCATGCCACGTAGAAAACTGCACTGGGATAGTGCAATTTGGAAAAAACCTAATCAATTGCAGGCGATTTCAATTTCTGCGGAGTCTTTTCCACATGGTTTTCAACAGAACTGTTGAAAACTTTTACATTCTATTCATGTAATTCCCGGCGCGGCGAAAGAGATTGGCTGGCAAATTGCCTTGCACGCGCAACCCTTTCATCGAAGCGCGCAGATAGACCAAGTCGTTTGTTTTTCGTCGCCGCTCGCGTCGCTCGCCAAATCGTCACGCTTCCTCTTCCCTCGTGATAGCATTCTCATTCCAAGGATCGCTTCCGGCGCTCGATGAAAGAACTCATAATCAACGCGGATGATTTTGGATTTACCCACGGCGTGAACGAAGGAATCCGGCGCGCGCATCGCGAGGGAATTCTTACCAGTACCACGCTGATGGCCAATGGCGCCGCTTTCGATCATGCCGTCGAATGCGCCAAATCCTGCCCGGCTCTCGGCGTGGGGTGCCATTTGGTTCTGGTGGGAGGGCATTGCGTGGCGCCCGGGAAGGAAATTCCATCGCTTGCGGATTCAGAAGGGCGGCTCCCGGCCAGTTTACCTTCGCTTGTGGCGCGGGTCAGTTCCGGAATGGTACGGTCGAAAGACATCGAGCGCGAGTTTCGCGCGCAAATCGAAAAAATTCGCGCTGCGGGAATCGAACCCACACACCTCGATTCACATAAACATACCCATGCGCATCCTCGGGTGATGGCCGCACTATCGCGCGTGGCCAGGGAAATGGGAATCCGGCGCGTGCGCCGCCCCTTTGAGACTCTCAAAAATTCCTGGGCCACAACACGCCGCACCGGGAAGCCCCTTTCGAAGCAACTGGTTGCCGCTGCCGCCGCGCGCACCGCCGCGCCGCGATTTGACGCCTTGGCGCGGAAATTCGCGCTGCATACTCCTGGGAATTTTCTGGGTGTTGCATCCACGGGGCGGTTGGGATCGGATGCGCTGCGCCACCTCATCGCGATTTTGCCAGATGGCCAGACGGAAATCATGATCCACCCCGGAGTTTATGACGCCGAACTCATGGCCACCGGCTCGCGGCTCCAGAAGGAGAGGCAGTTGGAACTCGATGCTTTGCTGGACCCCGAAGTGAAGGGCGAGATCCTAGCCCGGCAGATTCGCTTGATCACTTTCCGTGAGTTAAAATAGCCAAAGGCCGATCGGGAGCCGTCCTGAATTCAAAATTTTGCGCGGGAGGCGGGCATGCGCACGTTGGCAAAGTCTTCGGCGATGCGGAGTTACACGATGCGGGTCGCTGCCGGAGTGGCGGCGATTTTGATTTGCACGGCTTTGGCTTGGGCGGCGAGCGAGCCGTGGAAAACCAAGCCCTACCAGCAGTGGGACGATAAAGATATCCAGCAAATTTTGACCGATTCGCCTTGGGTGCGAACAGCGAGCGTCGAAGCCGGGTGGAAGTCGGCGGCGTCTTCTCCGAATCCGCCGCCTTCGGAGCTGAATTCCGAGAGCGGCGTGGGCGGCCCCACTACCAGTTCCAATCCAGGTTCACGAATGGGAGGCGACCCCGGACCGATGCCGCAGCAAGCCCAGTCCATGGCGCAGTTTATGGTCTTTTGGATGTCGTCAAAGACCATGCGCGCGGCTCTGGCTCAACGCGAAGTGCTGCATTCCGGGAAAACGGCCGCGGAGGCCCAGCAATACGTCGAGGCTCCGCAGGCGGAATTTCAGATCGTGGTTCAGGGCCAGGATATGACCCCCTTTCTGCGCTTCAACGAAAAGTATTATCAGACAAACTCTTACCTGCATGCCAAGAAGAGCAACGAGAAGGTTTTTCCCACCCGCGTGGAATATCAGCGCACTTCGGACGGCAATTCAATTGACGCCGTGATCTTTTCCTTCGCCAAAAAGCTTCCTTCGGGCCAGCCCTTGATTCTCCCGCAGGAAAAGAGTATTGAATTCAGCTGCAAGGTGGAGGGCTCGGACATGAAAGTGCGATTCGAGCCGCAAAAAATGACGAATCAGAGCGGCGAGGACCTGTAACTGCCGTCGGGCCGAGAGTCCGCCAAGCGCGCAGCGGCGCTCGAACGGGTTCCTCGGACCACGAAATAGCTGGTTGGGACGCGAGGCTGAATTTCAACCTCCTAAGGAGAATTTCGATGCGCTTCCTGAAATACATCTTTCCCGGCCTCCTCATTCTGATATTCGCCGCAGCCGCGAGTGCGCAATTCGGCATGCGTAGCGGCCCGCCGCAGCTTCGCGGGGTATTCCACCCGGAGGTGGGGCAAGGCGCCGCTTACGACGTGCAAAACGCCGACGGCAAGAAAATGTCCATGGAAATCTCCGTCGTGGGCAAGGAATCCGCGGAAGGCAAGGATGGCTATTGGCTTGAAACGGATCTTCCCGGCTCGCCGCAAGGCGAAATGGTGATGAAATCGCTCCTGGTGCAGGACTCCGGCAATCTCCAGGTTGCGAGAATCATCATGCAGATGCCGGGGCGCCCTCCGATGGAGTTTCCGTCGCAAATGATGCGGGCCCATGATCAACCCCATCCCGCCGACGTTCGCACGGAATCGGAAGACGTGGGCAGCGAGAGCATTACGGTACCCGCCGGCACCTTCGTTTGCGAGCATTACCGCACGAAAGATGGAGCGAGCGATGTCTGGGTCAACGAAAAAGTGCGACCTTACGGCCTGGTGAAATCCCAAGACAAGAATTCCACGGTCGTGCTCACCAGGGTCATCACCGACGCCAAAGACAAGATCACCGGCACACCTGTCCCGTTTAATCCCATGATGATGGGGCAACGGCCGGAGCAATAGGATCGGCTGCAAAGCGAGCTTTACCCGGAGGCGCTTCGGCGTGGCCGGAGCGCCTCGCGTTTTAAAGCGCAACTAAGGCAAATATCAGCGCGTTCCGTTCGTAAGGAGCTTTCCATTCATGGCGCTTGGACCCGAAAAATTTTATGCCGCGCGAATCACCCAGCGCACCGATATAGCCGCGGATCTGTGGAAAGTACGCATTCATCCGGGCGGCGAGTTCAATTATGTGGCCGGACAGTACGCCACATTGGGCACGGAGGTTTCTGGCAAGCTGATCGAGCGGGCCTATTCGATTTGTTCCTCGCCCTATGAAGAGGAACTTGAAATATTCATCGAGTATGTGCCGGACGGGGAATTGACGCCTTTGCTGCACAATATGCCGGTGGGCTCCGACGTGAGCCTGCGCAAAATAGCCAAAGGGCGGTTCACGCTGGACTTGGGCAGCGGCCACAAAAATCATCTTCTGCTGGCCACCGTGACGGGAGTAGCGCCCTACGTCTCGTATGTCCGTACTCTTCACAAAGATTGGAAAGAGGGGCATTTCCCGGCGGACATTCACCTGCACATGATCCATGCTGCAAGCCGTTCCTGGGAATTCGGCTACCGCGACGAACTTGAGAAAATTGCCGCCGAGGTTCCCTGGCTGCATTACCTCACTTCCATCAGCCGGCCCTGGGAAGACACTGCGTGGCAGGGAGAGACCGGCCGCGTGGAAGACATCATCAGGAAATATGCGGAAATCTGGTCGCTCGACCCGCGCGACACAACCGGCTATCTCTGCGGCCATCCGCAGATGCTGGAAAATGGCTTAGGCATCCTGAAACGCTGGGGCATCGACAAGAAATCGCTGCGTTCGGAAGCGTATTGGGTTCCCGCCAAGGATTCCACATCCTGAATAGTTCATGTAAAGCTTGAACTGGCCGCCGTAAGTTGGCCGCGCAATCCGATGAAGCAGGCCAGCCTGCGCGGCCCCCTCATTTTCAAATTCAGGACATGTTCAAGTTGTGGTTTAAGGTCTGGCCGAATCCGGCTGCGAAGGCGCTGCCGCCGCGAGTTGTTCCACGGTGCTGGAGATGGCGCGAATCGGCGTGGATACGTGCACAGTATCATCCGCATCGTCCACGTCAACAACGATGGACCCGCCCTCTTTGGCCACGCGGACGTGCTGGCCGGGTTCATTCACCTCCACCAGGGTCACGTCATCCGTATCGCGCAGTCCATCGAGTGCCGCGCGAATTACCGGCAGGTACGGCCGGATTTGCGCCGAAGCATCCGCCAAATCCGCTTTGGGCGCGAAATATACGCCGATGGGCGCGATCAAAGCGGGAGCCAGGACGTGAATGTGGTGCCCCTGCGGCTGCTTTTTGTGCACATCCACGTGCACCAATCCCTCACTGCAAAGCAAGCCGGCGCTTGCAAAAGCCGTCCCGGCGATTCCCAGCATGATTTTCCCGAAGATCATCATGTTCGGCTCTCCTTTCCGGTGGAGGGCTATTCGGAAGTGTTGTGTGAATCAACCCAGATGCGCACATGCTCGGTTGCATCCTCAACGGTAACCAGCAGGGTTTCGCCAGCTTCGTCGAGCGCGTGCAATGCCGCGGCCACATCCAGTTCATTGTCTTTGACGGTGGAAAAAAGCGCATCGACAACCTTCATGGGGACGGTGATGTCCACTTTTTGGCCGCCCTTATTGGCGTCGCGCACGCGGATCAGAATATTCCCGTTCGATTTCATCACATGCACGTCCTGATCGGTGTTCTTGATGCTGACGAATTCGTTGTCGGGGGCGGTGCGGATGGCGTCGAGAATGGTCTTTACGTCCACGCCCTGCAAATCCGACTGCGAAATGTTGATGCGGCCATTATGAAGATTGCCGTTATTGACCGTTGGCAGGACCTTTTCGGCCATGGAGAGCGGAACGTTGACGTTTACACTTTCGCCCTTGGCGCCCTCCTGCACGCGAACGTGCAGGTAGCGTTCGGCGGGCGACGCCACGGCGCGCGCAGCGGTGAGCGCGAAGCCGCACGCAAACAAGCAGACCACTCCAATCGCTGGAATTCGCTTTTGCATGTCTGGGAAGCCTCCCTTGCTCTTCCTTACCTCTAACTACGACGGGCCGCCAAGGAAAGTTCCATCAAACATGCATTCCGTTGGCGGGGAGCGTGGGGCGAGGCCTGTCGATCAATCGCGCTGGAGTTTGAGGTACAGCGCACCGAGGGGAGGCAGGCGCAATTTGACGGAATATGGACGGTCATTCCAGGGAATCGGTTCGGCGCGCACCCCGCCGGAATTTCCGGCATCGCTGCCGCCGTAAAATGCGGAATCGCTGTTCAGGATTTCTTTGTAATAGCCCGGCTGCGGCACGCCCACGCGATAATCCACGCGCGTGACAGGAGTGAAGTTCAGGACGCAAACCAGGAAGTCGTCCGGACTTCTGCCGCGGCGCAGGAAGGAAAGAACGCTGGCGGCGGCGTCATTCGAATCAATCCATTCGAAGCCGGTCCATTCGAAATCAACTTCGTGGAGGGCGCGCTCGGTGCGGTGCAGGCGGTTCAAATCGGCTGTCAGGCGCTGGACGCCCAGGTGCGGCGGAGAATTTTCGAGCGCCCAATCCACGCTGCCGCCTTCCCACCATTCATTTCGCTGTCCCAACTCATCGCCCATGAATATAAGTTTTTTCCCGGGATGCGCGTACATGTAGCTGAAAAGCAGGCGGAGATTCGCGAATTTCTGCCAATCGTCCCCCGGCATTTTTTCAAGCAGCGCGCGCTTGCCGTGGACCACTTCGTCATGCGAGAGGGGCAGAACGAAATTTTCATGGAAGGCATAGATCATCGAAAACGTGAGTTCGTTGTGATGATACTGGCGGTGAATGGGATCGTAGGCAAAATAGCGCAGGGTATCGTTCATCCAGCCCATGTTCCATTTCAAATCGAATCCCAGGCCGCCCGCGTAGGTGGGGCGCGAAACCGCCGGCCATGACGTGGACTCCTCGGCGATGGTCAGCGCTCCGGGATGTAGTTTATGCAGAATTTCGTTGAGCCTCTTCAGGAAATCGATGGCTTCCAGATTTTCGCGTCCGCCATGGCGGTTGGGAATCCATTCGCCGGCCTTTCGCGAATAATCGAGATACAGCATGGAAGCCACGGCATCCACGCGCAGCCCGTCAATGTGGTACTTGTCGATCCAGAAAAGCGCGTTGGCCACCAGAAAATTTCTCACTTCGTTGCGGCCAAAATTGAAGACCAGCGTTCCCCAGTCGGGGTGCTCGCCCATGCGCGGGTCGGCGTGCTCATAAAGGTGCGTGCCATCGAAAAAGGCCAGGCCGTGCGCATCGCGCGGAAAATGCGCGGGAGTCCAATCCAGCAAAACGCCCAGGCCGGCCTGGTGGCACTGGTCCACGAAATACATGAAATCGGCGGGCGACCCGAAGCGGCTGGTGACCGCGTAATAGCCCACGGTCTGATAGCCCCAGGAAGCGTCATAGGGATGCTCCATCACCGGCATCAATTCGACGTGGGTATATCCCATTTTTTTTACGTAAGGGATCAATTCGCCGGCGAGTTCGCGATAGGTGAGCCAGCGGGAGCCTTCGGCGTCATTGCGCCGCCAGGAGGCCGCATGAACTTCATAAACACACATCGGAGCGTGCAGCCAATCGCTCGCGGCGCGCGCAGCCAGCCATTCCGCATCGTTCCAGGCGTAGTTTTGCAGGTCGCAGACGATCGAAGCCGTTTGCGGACGCATTTCGGCGGAATACCCGTAGGGATCCGATTTCACCGCCAGGTGATTCCCCTCGCGCGACAGTATTTCGAATTTGTAAAGATCGCCGGACTTCAATCCCGGCAGAAAAATTTCCCAGATTCCGCTGGCTCCGCGGTTGCGCAGGGCGTGCGTGCGGCCGTCCCAGGAATTGAAATCGCCCACCACGCTGACGCGCCGCGCATTAGGGGCCCACACGCCGAAATGAACTCCCGTAACGCCCGCCAGCTCTCGCACATGCGCGCCCAGCTTTTCATACTTCAAGGCATCCGTGCCTTCCCCGGAAAGATAGAGATCGTAATCGGTGAGCAGGGGAGGGAAGGCGTAGGCGTCGAAGGATTCTTGCGATGAACCATCGGCAAATTGCACGCGTAAACGGTAAGATTGTGGATCGATGGTCTGGTTTTCGCCTGCTTGCGTCACTTCCGCGGGCAATACAGCCTCAAACAGCCCGGCGGGGTCGATTTGCCGCGCGGGATAAACGACTCCGTTTTTTTTCCACACGATGCCGACTTCGGAGGCGCCGGGCCGATACACGCGAATGGACAGTGCACGCGCGCCATCGCCGGATTTGATCCAGTGCGGGCCGAGCACGGCGAAAGGGTTGGAATGTTCCGCGCGGACTACCCGTGCAAATTCCTGCTCCTGGGGGTCTATGAACTTTTCCGTTTTTTTGGTCGGGGGACTATCGCTCGTCATTTTTGCGCCGCGCTGCCATTCATCATGGCATGCACCTTCTCATCTTACCGGACCATGCCGCGCAGAGCCAAACTTCCGGGGATTTCGCGGCGGGGAAATCTGGACTTCGCACGCCAAGGCGGGTAGGCTACCACCCTAAAGCGGTTGACCCGCGGGCGCAATACTTCGATTCGCACGTGCGTCATTCCGCAAATGGAGCGAGGAGGAAAGGCATGAAAATCTCGATGCGGTTCGGAATTTTTGTTGCTGCTTTGTTGTTCGCCGTTTCCGCGGGCGTGGCGCGCGCTCAGGACAATTCCCAAACCAAGAAGCCGCTCTCCCCTTCGCAGGCCGTGCTGGAAAGTTGGAACGAAATCGGCAACAAGCTGATCACCATGGCGCAAGATTGGCCGGAGGAAAAATACACGTATCGCCTCAATCCCCAGGTGCGCACGTTTCAAGAAGTGCTGCTGCACGTGGCCGGATCCAACTATGAATTCTTGAATGAGTTCGCCGGAAAAAAACTGGGCAACGACAACGAAAATCCCAAAGTGGCCGAATATAAAACCAAGGCTGAGACCGTGGCGTTTCTGAAAAAATCGGTGGAAGATGGAGCCGCGGAAATTAAAGAAGCCGGGGACGCGAAAGTGACCGCGCATTTGGACTCCTGGATCGGTTTTACCGAGCACATGGGCGAGCACTATGGACTGCTGGTGGCCTATTATCGCGCCAATGGCGTGGTGCCTCCGGAATCGCGCCCGAAGAAATAAAATCGCCACTGCCTGGGATGCATGGCGGTATTGCGAGGTGCCTAACTCCTGTCGAATGTGAACATTTAGTACGAACGTACCATTGAAGCCAAGGCCCGGCTCAAGCCTAATAGTGCCTGGGGTTATCTTTGGGAGCCAGTGTGCTCCGAACCGGGAGTTGTGTCTCATACCATGGCTAGCAGGTCGGTCATACTTCGTTCCAAGCGCAAGTCCACCGGACCCCATGCAACCAGCGGGGTAAGCGATTCCGAGCTTAGCTCGCGGAATTTGGTGACCGCGCCCAAGCCGCATTTCCCTTTGGGCGACGACGCCCTCCAGCTTCTTTTTACCAGCAACCCTCACGCGATGTTCATATTCGATCCGCTGGATTTGTCTTTTCTGGACGTAAACGCGGCGGCGCTCGAACAGTACGGCTATACGCGCGGGGAGTTCCTGAAACTGCGCCTTTCCGATATTCGTCCCGCCGAAGAGGTTCCCGAGCTTCGCGCAAAACTGACAACTTTGGGCTCGAAGCTCTGCCACCAGGGTTATTGGCGTCACCGCCGCAAAAATGGAGAGATATTTGAAGCTGAAGTGACCACCCAAGGCATCTCCCTTGCGGGAAGAGAAGCGATATTGACGGCGGCGTTGGACATCACCGCACGCCGCAAGGCGGAGGAAAAGGCAGCGCAGCACACCGCCTATCTGCAGGCGTTGACGGAAAACAATCCGCTGGCCATCGTGGTGATGGACGAAAAACACCGCGTGCGGATGTGCAATTCCGCGTTCGAACGGCTCTTCGGATTTTCGCGCGGGGAAATCATGCAGGGAGATCTGGATACGCTGCTTTCCCCCGAGGGACTTCTGAAAGAAGCGCTGGACTTCAGCGAACGCGCCGCATCCGGCGAAGTGGTTCGCGCCAGCACGCGCCGCCGCCGCAAGGACGGTTCGCTGGTGGATGTGCAGATTCTGGGTGTGCCGCTAGTGGTCAATGGAAAGCGCTCCGGATGCTTCGCAATGTACGAAGACATCACCGAGCGCCGCAGCGCCGAAGAAAAACAGCGACAGGCGGAGGAAAAATTCCGTCTGCTGTTTGAAAATGCCGTGGAAGGAATTTTCGAGACCACCCCGGACGGGAAAATCGTCAGCGCCAACCCAGCCGTGGCGCGCATGTGCGGATTCGAAAGCGCCGCCGAAATGATCCGCACCATTCGCGATGTGGGACGCGAATTTTACGCGGACAGAAGCGTCCGCGAGGATTTTCTGCGGCGCATGGAAGCCCGCGGCGTTGTGGAAGGCTTCGAATACCAGGTGCGCCATCGCAACGGCACCAAACTCTGGATTTCCGAAAACGCGCGCGCCGTCCGCGATTCCAGCGGAACGATCACCAGCTACGAAGGCACCATGGAGGACATCACCGAGCGCAAACGCGCCGAGCTCGAGCGCCAGGTGACCTTCGAAATCATTCACGCCGTCAATTTGACCGACAATCTCGACGACTTGCTGAAACTCGTTCACCAGGCGCTGCGCAAAGTGCTGTACGCCGAGAATTGTTTTGTGGCGCTCTATGAGCCCTCCACCGACATGCTGCATTTCCCGTTTTTTGTGGATCAATGTGACGATGCTCCGCCGCCCCAGCGCATGGGGCGGAGCTGCACCGATTATGTGTATCGCACCGGCCAGGCCATGCTTATCCCGCAAAAGACCTTCGATCAATTGGCGGCGCAGGGAGAAGTGGAGCTGGTCGGCACGCCTTCTCCTTCCTGGCTGGGCGCGCCGCTGCGAACGCCCGCGGCGACCATCGGGGTGCTGGTGGTGCAGCATTACGGCGATGAGAAGGCCTACACCGAGCGCGACCTGGAATTTCTATCTTCAGTGGGAGGGCAAATTGCCATCGCCATTGAACGAAAGCGCGCGGAAGAAAAAGTGCGCGACAGCGAAGCGCGCTTGCGCGTGATTGTCGAACAACTGCCTGCCGTTCTTTGGACCGTGGACAATCAACTGCGTTTTACCTCCGCTCTGGGCGCCGGATTGACGCGCCTGGGGCTCAAACCCAATCAGATCGTAGGCATGTCCATCCTCGATTATTTCGAGACTTCGGATGCGACGTTTCTGCCCGTGGCGGCACACCGCCGCGCCGTGGCCGGAGAGCCCGTAACATTTCACATCGAATGGAAGGGCGGATCGTATGCGTGCCACGTGGAGCCGCTACGAGGCGCGTCGGGCGACGTGCAGGGCGCGATATGCATGTCGCTCGATGTCACCGACCGCAAGCAGCTCGAAGATCAGTTGCGGCAGGCGCAGAAGATGGAAGCGGTGGGACGCTTGGCCGGCGGCATCGCGCACGATTTCAATAATTTGCTGATGGTCATCCAGGGCTATAGCGATTTGCTCGCCGAGCGCTTGAAAGAAACCGATCCGCTGCGGCGCAACGCCGAACAAATCCAGACCGCGGCGCAACGCGCTACGTCCTTGACCCGGCAATTACTGGCCTTCAGCCGCAAACAAATGCTGGCGCCCAAAATTATGAATGTTCAAAGTGTGGTCGCCGATATGGAGAAAATCCTGCGGCGGCTAATCGGCGAGGACATTCAGCTGGAAACCTCCTCGGCGGCCGATCTGGGACTGGTAAAGGCCGACCGCAGCCAGATCGAGCAAGTCATCATGAACTTGGCCGTCAACGCCCGCGACGCCATGCCGCAAGGCGGGCGCTTAACCATCGAAACCGCCAACGTCGAGCTGGACGCATCTTTTTCGCGTTCCAAGGCGGTCATGGCTCCCGGCCGCTACGTCATGCTGGCAGTTACTGACAATGGCTGCGGGATGGACGGAGAAACGCAGGCGCACATCTTTGAACCTTTTTTCACCACCAAGGAAAAAGGAAAAGGCACGGGGCTGGGACTGGCCACCGTCTACGGAATCGTCAAGCAGAGCGGCGGCTATGTTTGGGTCTATAGCGAACCCGGCCGGGGCAGCAGCTTTAAGATTTATCTCCCGCGTATTGAAGACGAAGGTTCCACCGCCGGAAACGCCAGGACCGAGGATTCGAGATCGCTTCCGCGCGGCACAGAAACAATTTTGCTGGTCGAGGACGAAAAAGGGGTCCGCGAATTGACGCGCGAATATTTGCAAATGTGCGGCTACTCGGTGATCGAAGCGGAAAACGGCCACACCGCGCTGGAATTGGCGGCCATGCATGCCGGTCCGGTCCAATTGCTGATGACCGACGTGGTCATGCCGGGAATCAGCGGCAGGGAACTGGCCGACCGTGTCAAACGGCTGCGTCCGGAAATAAAAATTCTGTACATGTCGGGATACACGGATCAAGCCGTCGTGCATCACGGAATCCTGGAATCCGACGCCATCCTGCTGCAAAAACCATTCACGCTGGCCGCGCTAGCTTCGAAGCTGCGCGAACTTTTGAACGCGACTCCAGTGCAGTAAAACCTGCCGGGAATATCTCTGCGCGATGTTTCAATGCGGCACAAGTGCGCCGCTCCGTGTCATTTATTTTTTGCCCGTTGGATGGATTGCTCCTCGATTTCTCTTCTGCCGGCTACCGCAATCGTCGGCATACATTGGGGTTAATGCAATTATCTGCACGGGGCAATCGCGCCCGCGCCTTTGGCGCGCCAGATGCCGTAGAGATGACAGCGCCGCAATGCAGAAAATGTTGAATGGGGACGATCGGCGCACAAATCATCGGGGGAAATGAAATGCAAACCAACGTAATGCAAGAGGGCATCACCGAAGGCACCATGGGGGAACGCCGCATGTGGCTGGCGGTAATCTTGCTGGCCATTGAAGATTGGAAGACCGGAACGCTGCGCATGCGCCGCGAAGCGCAAAAATTTCTTTTTGAAAATCAGCGCGATTTTGAGGATGTGTGCGCGAATGCCGGATTGAATGCCGCCAGCCTGCGTGTCCAATTGCGCAAAGCCGGGCGCCTGGTGGAAATGCAGGGTCCGCTTTCGCGTCCGCTGGCCGCATAGAATTGGAAGTGACCCTTCCAGCGCACTTGCTACAACTCCGCGCAGGCGATGCGTGGCCTTTTCAGTGCGCTCGACGGAAGTTGCACTATAAAGAATCCCGCATATCGTCTCTTCAGATGGCGTAATATTTTCGGCCACAAGCGATTTGGAGACGAGATGCCTCTGGTTTCCCTGGAGTTCGTGCGCCCGGAGAAAAAACTTCTGGTGTATTGCGCAAGGACGCGCATGTCTCCGGAAATCTTGGCTGAAATTCGCGCGGCGCTCGCGCTGCCGCTGGATTGGGAATTCCTACTCCTCGAGGGCGCGGAGAATTCCATCCTGCCGCTGCTCGACCGGAATCTGCGCGCCGCGGGAGCCGAGCTGCTTCCCGCCGCGCTCAACACCAGGCTGCAGGGAGCCATCCGCCAGAACACGATTCGCTGCCTGATATTGACCGCCGAGCTCGCGAAAATTCTGGGACTTTTCGCCACCGCCAAAATTCCGGCCATCCCTTACAAAGGCCCGGTGGTGGCGGCGCAAGCCTACGGAGATGTGGCGCTTCGGGAATTCGAGGACCTCGACATCATCCTCCGCCAGCGCGATTTGCCGCAGGCCCACGAAATCCTTGCAAGCCTCGGATACCGCCCGAAATTTCCGTGGATCCTCGCGGGTGCCGCGAAAAACTCATTCGTTCCCGGCGAATACAATTATCGCGACCTCTCGCGGCAAATCATGGTGGAATTGCACACCGAACGCACCCTGCGCCATTTTCCGCGGCCTCCGGATATTTCCGAATTGGCGAAAATTCTCGTCCCGGTCAATCTGGCGGGGCAGGAAGTGCGCACGTTCACCCCGGAAGTGACGCTGCTGATGCTTTGCATTCACGGATCGAAGGATTTTTGGGAGCGGCTTTCATGGATCGTGGATGTTTCGGAAATGGTGCAGGCCCGTCCTGATTTGGATTGGCATGAAATTGTCGTCCGCGCGGATTCGCTGGAAGCGCGGCGCATGCTTCACGTGGGACTCCTGCTGGCGCACGATCTGCTGGAGGCGCCGCTGCCGGCGGAGATCCTGGCCATGCTACGACAGGACGATGTGGCCGAATCGCTTGCCGGGGAAGTGATCCGGCGCCACTTGAAAAAGGAATATCCGCGGATGGACGCCGCCGGGCGATTTCATTTTCGGCGGCGAATTCTCACGAGTCAGTGGGATGGATTTCGATACGCCTGGCGTCTTTCCACCGTCCCTTCCGAGGACGATTGGGAGATGCTGCGTTTGCCCGCGTGGCTCTCCCCGCTTTATCTGGTGCTGCGTCCGCTGCGTTTGTTGCGCAAATACGGCATCGGAAAAAAAGGCGAAGCGTGAAAATTTGCGCGCGCCACGCTGCACCCGGGAAACCGCGCTAGAACGGGAAGCGTACCGTCAATATTCCATTGTGATTCGATGTGTGGAAATGCGTGGCAGCGATTTGAAAGCCTCCGCCGAAGGTGAGTCCCAGCCGGCGCCACAACTGAAATTTTCCCAGTACCAGACCGGGGGTCAGGAAGACCTGCGTCTTCCCATTGTTCGCGCCGTCCTGAAAGTGCGTGTAATTCACCTCCACCTCCGGCCATAACTTGCGATACACGCGATATTGAAAGGCGTTATTCCAGGGGTAGGTTCTGCCGATGACCGCTTCGTTTCCCGTGGGCAGCGATACCCCGAATGTCCCTTGCACATCAAAATTTCCGAATCCCTTGCCGTAGGCCAACGTAGGAGTGACGATGGAATTGGTGGCGCCATTCTTGTATTGGCCTGTGGGGAAGCTGACGCCCAGGAACGCCGTGAAAATGTAATTTCCATGTTCCTCGTTGGAAGCGAGAATCCGGTACTTGACCAGGAAACTCCAGTCGCCGAACCCGTCGCGTTTGGCCGGATCGTTGTGGGAGATATAGGCGGGCGGCGCGGTGAGAATCAATTCGAGCCGCCTTTGCGGAATCAATTCGAGCCCCTTACCGCCACCGTAATTTTCCGAGGTGATGTGTTCGTTGCTGGTTTGCCAGTCGATGTCGTAGCGGAATTCCTGTTCCAAGCGCGGCGTGGTGGTGGCCACTGGAGTGATCCAGTGAGGCTGGGCCGCTTGCGTTGCGGTCACCATGTCGAACCAGCGATCGACGAAGCCGTCGCCGGAGTTCGATGCGTCCGCGGTGGACGCCGGGGCGTTCAAAAGAGTCGCGGAAGGAGAATACTGAGCGCCGGCCGTGGGCGCCAAAAGGAAAAACACGGCTGAAAATACCAAAGCCACAAAGCCAATGCGCGTCACGGATCCCAAAGCAGTTCCTCCCATAAGTGAATACATGGCCAAGCAAAACGCCGGAATACGAATGTATGCGACTTATATCGTCAAGTCAAAGCGATATAATATAAATATAGGCTGGGCCAAAGAAGAGAATGGGGGCGGGATGGGCGGGTTGTCAGACGCGCAGAATCATGACTTCGGTGGACTTGATCAGCGCGGCGACCGTTTGTCCCTTGTGTAGACGCATTTCGCGCACGGCGTCCGCGGTGATGATGGAAGTGATTCGCTGGCCGCCAATCGAAAGCGTGACCTGGGCCATGAGCCCGCTCACTTTGATGTCCGTCACGCGTCCCACCAATTGATTGCGGCCGCTCACCTGGCGGAACGTGGTGCGGCGCTCCCTCACCGGCCCGCTTTGCGTCGCGCGGTAAAGGAATTTGTCGATTTCTTTTTCCGGGATGCGATGATGGCCGCCGGCGGTCTTTGCCGTGCGGATCTTTCCCTTGTAAATCCACTGCTTCAGGGTCGGGTAGCTGACACCCAGAACCTGCGAAGCTTCGCGTGGTGTGAAGAGTTTCACGATGTGCGCATCCGTTGAATCCTTGGAAGTTCGATGAAAAACAGCAACACAGTGTCACTTTCGCCGAAGGTTGTAAAGTATGGGGATGGGGCATTCGGATGCCGTACTTCGCGCGCGGTGGAACTATGTCATCGGTCCTCCATCCATTCGGGAGCCATGATTTTCGGGGGATTATGTTTTCCTTGAGGACTCTTTCACAATGGGGCTACAATCGTAACCGGCGCTTGATCTGCACGTTGCGGTGAATCCTGGGTGTTGATGGCTTCTCTGGACTTCGCCTCACCGGAAAGTAGCCACGCTTGAGGAATCGCCTCCGTTTTCTGACTTGGGCAGCGAACAAACTCACGACGAGAGAGAGCAGGAAGTTTCGACTGTATCCGCTCTCGTGAGTGAAACAACCTGCTCTGCACCCGCATCCAACAAGAGTGCGCAGCAATTGTTGCACGCAAGGGAACCGCGCGGCGGGCGGAAGCTCTCCTTTTCCGCTCCGCGGGCATAAATATCGACAGGAGATTCCGTGAGCACGACTCAAATCGAGCAGCTTGCCATCAACACCATTCGCACCCTCTCTATGGACGCCGTGCAGCAGGCCAATTCCGGGCATCCCGGAACGCCCATGGCGCTCGCTCCGGTTGGCTACTGCGTGTGGCAAAGATTCCTGCGCTACGATCCCGCGGACCCGCTTTGGCCCAATCGCGACCGCTTTGTTCTTTCCGCCGGGCATGCCTGCATGCTGCTTTACTCGCTCCTGCATCTGGCGCAAGTGAAAGCCGTCTCGGAAGATGGCAAGCCCACAGCGAGAGCCAGCCGTTCCGCTTGCGGACATCCAGCGTTTTCGCCAGCTCGGCAGCAAGTGTCCTGGCCATCCTGAATACGGCCACACCTCGGGCGTCGAGGCCACCACCGGGCCACTCGGCCAAGGCGTTGCCATGAGCGTGGGCATGGCCATCGCGGAACGCTGGCTGGCGCAGCATTTCAACCGGCCCGGGCACACAATATTTGACTACGACGTGTATGCGATATGCGGCGATGGGGATCTGATGGAAGGGGTTTCCGCCGAGGCCGCTTCGCTGGCCGGGCATTTGAAGCTTTCGAACCTCTGCTGGATCTACGACAACAATCACATCACCATCGAGGGCAGCACCGACCTGGCGTTCACCGAAGATGTGGGCGCGCGTTTCCGCGGATACGGCTGGAACGTGTTGTACGTTCCCGACGCCAATGATTTGGCGTTACTCGCGAACGCCCTCGACGAATTCAAAAATATAACCGACCGTCCCACGCTGATCATCGTGAACAGCCATATCGGCTACGGCGCGCCGCGCAAGCAGGACACGCGAGAAGCGCACGGCGAAGCCTTGGGAGAAGAGGAAGTTCGGGAGACCAAGCGATTTTATGGATGGCCTGAAGATGCCAAGTTTCTGGTTCCCGGCGAAGTGCTCGAGGATTTCAAGCAAGGCGTCGCCCGGCGCGGCCGGGAAGCGCATGAAAAATGGGTGGCGGCATTCGATGCGTACAAAGCGCAATTCCCGGATTTGGCGCGCGAATTTGACCTGATGCGGCGGCGCGAATTGCCCGCAGGCTGGGACAAGAATCTTCCGGTGTTTCCGGCGGACGCCAAAGGCCTGGCCACGCGCGATTCCGGCGCGAAAGTCCTCAACGTCCTCGCGCAGAATGTGCCGTGGCTGATGGGAGGTTCGGCGGACCTTTATCCTTCGACGAAAACGCGTCTGACCTTTGAGGGCGCGGGCGATTTTGAGCCGCGAACCGAGGGCGGCCGTAACTTGCACTTCGGAATTCGCGAACATTCCATGGCTGCGGAATGCAACGGCATGGCGCTCTCTTTGATTCGAGCGTTTGGCTCAACGTTTCTAATATTCAGCGACTATGCCAAGCCTGCCATGCGCATCAGCGCGCTCATGGGCGTTCCGGTGCTTTATATTTTTACGCATGATTCGATCGGCCTGGGCGAAGACGGCCCCACCCACCAGGCCATCGAGCAACTGGCGGCACTGCGAGCCATGCCCAATATTCTGGTCCTGCGCCCGGGAGATGCGAACGAGGTCGTGGAAGTTTATAAAATCGCGATGCAGTTGAGGCACGAGCCAGCGGCCATTGTCCTGACGCGCCAGGCCATCCCCACCATTGACCGCACGAAATACGCGCCCTCATCGGGCGCGGCCAAGGGAGCGTACATCCTGGCCGATGCGCCGGACGCCAAGCCGCGCGCCCTGTTGCTTTCGACCGGCAGTGAAGTCAATTTCTGTCTGCAAGCCTACGAGCAACTGGCGAAGGAAGGAGTGGCGGTGCGCGTGGTCAGCATGCCATCGTGGGAAATTTTCCGCCGCCAGACGCAAGCCTATCGCGACAGCGTCCTTCCTCCCGAGGTGAAGGCGCGCGTGGCAGTGGAAGCCGCCTCGCCGCTCGGTTGGGATGAATTTATCGGCATGAGCGGGGCGATGATCGGGATGAGAACTTTCGGAGCCTCCGCTCCGGCCAAGGATTTGTGGAAACATTTTGGGTTCACGCCGGAAAATATTGTGGCCGCCGTGAAAGCGCAAATCGCCGGAAAATAACCGCGGCAATGGTTTTTTCATGGCGGCACGATTCATAATTTAATGGGGAGGACATAGCCATGAGCACTTCTGCAACGCCGAGCGGAAAATCCCGGGAAAATCCGTTGAAAGCGCTGAATGCGCTGGGGCAATCCGTGTGGCTCGACTACATTCGCCGCAACTTGATCACTTCCGGCGAGCTGGCGCGCATGATCGACCAGGACGGCTTGCGCGGCGTCACCTCCAACCCCTCGATTTTCGAGAAGGCCATCGCCGGAAGCACCGATTACACCCAGGCGCTCGCGGAATTATCCAAGCGCAAGGACCTGGACGCCAAAGGCGCCTACGAACAGATTGCGATTCGCGACATTCAGGACGCCGCGGATATTTTGCGCAAGGTCTACGATCAGACCGGCGGGCGCGACGGCTACGTCAGCCTGGAAGTTTCTCCTTATCTGGCGCACAAGACGCAGGAAACCATGGATGAGGCGCGGCGCTTGTGGAAGGCCGTGGGGCGCCCCAATCTGATGGTCAAAGTTCCCGGCACGGCAGAAGGAATTCCCGCCATCCGGCAACTCATCAGCGAGGGCATCAACATCAACATCACGCTGCTGTTCGCGCAGGAAGTGTACGAGCGCGTGGCGGAAGCATACATTGCGGGCCTCGAAGAATTGGCCAAGCGCGGCGGCGACGTGAAATCCATCGGCAGCGTGGCGAGTTTTTTCGTCAGCCGCATCGACACCATGATTGACGCCGATCTGGAAACACGCAGCAAATCCGCAAAAACTCCGGCGGAACAAGCCGCGCTGCGCGCCCTGGAAGGCAAGGTGGCCATCGCCAACGCCAAGCTCACCTACGAACGTTACAAGCAGCTCTTCAGCGGGCCGCGTTGGGCGGCGCTGGCAAACCGCGGAGCGCGCACGCAACGATTGCTGTGGGCCAGCACCAGCACCAAGAATCCCGCGTATCCCGACATTCTGTACGTCGCCGATTTGATCGGACCCGATACGGTGAACACCATTCCGCCCGCCACCTGCGACGCCTTTCGCGACCATGGCAAACCGCAGCTCACGCTCGAAGAAAATATTCCGGCCGCGCAGCGATACCATGCAGGCCCTCGAGCGCGCCGGAATTTCGATGAAGCAGGTGACCGGCAAGCTGACCGAAGACGGCGTGAAACTTTTCGCGGAGGCCTTCGATAAATTGCTGGCGGCGGTGGCCGCTTCCACTTCGAAAACGGCCGCTCCGGCGATGAACCGCCTGACGTATTCCATGCCGGAGCAATTAGCGAAGCAAGTGACCGCGGCGATCGAGGACTGGAAAAAGAACCGCAAAGTCCAGCGTCTCTGGGCGCGCGACGCGTCGCTTTGGACCAACGCGGATGAAAGCAAATGGCTCGGCTGGCTGGATATCGCCAACGAGCAGATCGCGCACAGAAAGCTATTGCAGGCGAGTCGCCCAGGAAATTCAAGCCGCGGGATTCACGCATGCCGTGCTGCTGGGCATGGGCGGATCGAGCCTGTGCGTGGAAGTGATGGAAGAAACCTTCGGCAAATTTGCGTCCTGCCCGCAATTCCACGTCCTCGATTCCACCGACCCGGCGCAAATCCGCTCCATCGAAAACCAGATTGACCTGGGCCGCACCCTGTTCATTGTTTCCAGCAAATCAGGCAGCACGCTCGAGCCCAACATCTTCAAGCAATATTTTTACGAGCGCGTGAAACAAGTGGTGGGCGAAGCCGATGCCGGCAAGCATTTTATCGCCATCACCGATCCCGGCTCGCACATGCAAAAAGCAGCCGCCGAGGGAGGATTCCGCGACACATTTTTCGGCGTGTCCAGCATCGGCGGGCGCTATTCGGCGCTTTCGAATTTCGGCATGGTACCCGCCGCGATTCAGGGCGTGGACACCATCAAGTTTCTGGACCGCACCGAGGAAATGGTGCATGCCTGCGCTTCTTCCGTTGCCGCCGATGAAAATCCCGGAGCGATTCTGGGAGCGATTCTGGGAACTCTCGCGAATGCCGGCCGCGACAAAGTGACGCTCTTTGCATCGCCCGGCATTGCCGACCTGGGCGCCTGGCTCGAGCAATTGCTTGCGGAGTCCACGGGAAAACTAGGCAAGGGATTAATTCCTGTGGATCGCGAGTCCATTGGCGCGCCCGCTGCGTATGGCGCGGACCGCGTATTTGCTTATCTGCGTCTTGAATCCGCCCCGGATGCCGCGCAGGATGCGGGAGTCGCCGCGCTCGAAAAATCCGGCCAGCCGGTGGTGCGCATTTCCGTGCGCGATATCTACGACCTGGGCCAGGAATTCTTCCGCTGGGAAATCGCCACGGCGGTGGCCGGCTCGATCCTGGGAATCAACGCATTCAATCAGCCGGATGTGGAAGCCAGCAAGATCGAGACGCGCAAATTGACCGATGAATATGAAAAAAGCGGCGCGCTGCCCGCGGAAGCTCCTTTCTTTGAGGAGGGATGCATCAAGTTGTATAGCGACGCGAAAAATGCCGCAGATTTAAAACAAGCGGCGGGTGGCGATACAACGCTTGCGGGATTCTTGCGCGCACATCTGAATCGCCTGAAGGCCGGGGATTATTTCGCGGTGCTCGGCTACATCCAACGCAATCACGCGCACGAATGCCAATTGCAATCCATGCGCCATGCCGTGCGCGATCGAAAACACGTGGCCACATGCCTGGGTTTCGGCCCGCGCTTTCTCCACTCGACCGGGCAGGCTTACAAAGGCGGACCCAATTCCGGCGTGTTTTTGCAAATCACCTGCGACGATGCGGTGGACCTGGCCGTTCCGGGGCAAAAATACACATTCGGCATCGTCAAGGCGGCGCAGGCGCGCGGCGATTTTCAGGTGCTGGCGGAGCGCGGGCGAAGATTGCTGCGCGTGCACCTGGGCGCAAATCTGGCCGAGGGATTGGTGCACTTGAACGAAGCCATACAAAAAGCGTTGGCATGATTCGCGCGCGTCGTTCTGGCACGCTTCCCGCGATTCTTCCGCAATCACGCCAATCCCGCGGCCACCACGCGCGCGTGCGGTTCGCGCAGGCGGTCCATCAGACCGGCAAAGCCCGGCAAGTCGAGCGATTGCGGGCCGTCGGATAGCGCGCGCTCCGGGCACGGATGCACTTCAATAATTAATCCGTCGGCGCCCATGGCAATGGCCGCGAGCGATGCGGCGGGAACCAGGCTGCGGCGTCCGGTGGCGTGCGAGGGATCCACGATTACCGGCAAGTGCGAAAGTTCCTTGGCCAGCGCCGCGCCGGCGAGGTCCAGCGTATTGCGCAATTCGGATTCGAAGGTCTTGATCCCGCGCTCGCACAGAATCACGTTGGGATTGCCGCCGGCGAGCAGATATTCCGCGGCCAGCAACCATTCCTTCACGGTTGCGGATGGCCCGCGCTTCAGCAGAATGGGACGCGGCACGGCAGCCAGCCTGCGCAGAAGCGGAAAATTCTGCATGTTGCGCGCGCCCACCTGCATGACGTCCGCGTACTCAGCCACCAGGTCCACTTCATCGGTGCCCATCACCTCGGTGACGATGGGCAGCCCGGTTTCCTCGCGCGCTTCTTTCAGCAGCGCGAGCGCTTCGACGCCCAGCCCCTGAAAATCGTAGGGAGAAGTGCGCGGCTTGTAAGCTCCTCCGCGCAGCATGTGCGCGCCCGCCGCTTTCACCGCGCGCGCCGTTTCCAGAATTTGTTGGCGCGATTCGACCGAGCAGGGCCCGGCGATCACCACGCATTCTCCTCCACCGATGCGCACGCCGCGCACATCCACCACCGTGCGCGTTCCATGGAATTGCAGGCTCACGAGCTTGAAGGGATGCGCGACGGGAATGATTTCCTCGACGCCCGGCGCCACCGCCAGCGCTTCGAGTTGGTTGCGGTGCTGATTGCTATTGCCCACCACGCCGATCACCGTGTTATCCACTCCTTCTATGAGCTTGGCCTTGCAGCCGCATTCCTCGATGCGTTGGACCACATGGCGGATTTGTTCGGGCGTCGCCGCCGAAGACATTTTTATGATCACTGGTTGGCTCCTTCTTGGGATTTCGGTTCGGGCGCGGGGCCCGCGTAAGCGGGATAGCAGCCCAGCACGCGGATGGCTTCCGTGCAGGCTTTCAAATCCTCGAGCGCGGCCTGTGTTTCAGGCGCCGCGAGCGAGGCTTGCAGATCGAGATAAAAACGGTATTGCCACGGTCGGCCGGGAATCGGACGGCTTTCGATTTTGGTCAAATTGATGCCGCGGCGCGAAAAAATTCCCAGCGCGCGATGCAGCGAGCCGGGCTGGTGCGAAAGTTCCACGACCAGCGAGAGCTTGTTGGCGAGCGCGTCCTGCCGGGGCGCGGGCGCGAGGAGCAGGAAGCGGGTGTAATTCTCGCGATGGTCCTCGATATGTTCGCGCAAAATCGCGGCGCCGTAAATTTCCGCGGCGCGGCGCCCGGCGATGGCTGCGCGCCCCGCTTCGCCCGCCTGCATGATGGCGCGCACGCTTCCGGCGGTGTCTTCCGTGGCGATGCGTTTGATATGCGGATGCGCGCGGAAGAATTGCTCGCACTGCGCAAGGGCCACAGGATGCGATTCGACGCTGGTGATTCTGTCGAGGGTTGCGCCCGGCACGCCGATCAAATAATGCGCGATGGGATGAATCACTTCTCCGGTAATTTCGAGTTTGCTTTCAAGCAGCAGATCGAAGGAGCGGTGCACGGACCCGGCGAGGGAATTTTCGATGGGCGCGAGCAGAACGTCCGCGCGGCCATCGTCAATCGCGGCAAACAGGGCTTCGAACGTGGGGCAGGGGACCACCGCGATGTCCGCTCCCAGCAGGCGCAGCGCGGCTTCCTCGCTGAACGCTCCGCGTTCCCCCTGGAATGCCACGCGCTGGATTGCGGCGGTCACGCTCATTTGGATATTTCCCGGATGGCGGTGCGGCGCGATTCGCGGACAATCATCTGAAAAATCTTGCGCACGGAAGGAGCGTCCAGCGGTCCGGAGTTGGCATGCGCCACGCGCTGGAGAATGGCCCGCTCGCGGAGGGAGGATCTCGCGGAAAGCCCGGTCCTGCGCTTCAAATGGCCCACTTCGATGGCCAGCTGCGCGCGCCGGGAGAGCAAACGCAACAAGCGGTCGTCCAGCGTGTCGATGCGCGCGCGTAATTTCTGGATTTCCTTCATGCCTTCCGCTTTCTTCCGCATCCGTCCCCCTTGCCATGCGCCCATAAACAAAAAAGCCGCGTCCTCCTGGGAGGTTCGCGGCCTGTCGGAAGTTCTGTTTCGCTCTTTGTATCTTTGCCGGTATCTCAGGCGAACGCAGGCTTCGACGGGCCGCTTCTAAAGTAATAAAAGCGGTAGGAAAAATCGAAGCTGCTAAATCGCTTGTCCATGGCTCCCGGTGACGCCGAAAAATATGCTGCACTGAAAATGTAAGCGCGCGGCCGGGTCTCTGTCAAGGATTCTATCCATAATAGATATTTATAGATATGCGAAGAACTATAAATTGGACGGGAAGGGCTCCCAGGCCCCACGATACCAGGATGCCGCGGGGTTTTGGTGCGCCTCGCAGGCCGGAACACGATGCCAAGGAAGGCGGCGGAAGGAATCGATGCGCAGCGACACCATCAAAAAAGGGTATTCACGGGCGGCGGCTCGCGCCATGTTCAAGGGCACGGGCCTGAACGACGCCGACCTGGAAAAGCCGCTGATCGCCATCGCCAATACCTGGACGGAAGTGACGCCCTGCAATTTTCATTTGCGGCGCCTGGCGGAAAAAATCAAGGAAGGAGTGCGCGCGGCGGGCGGCACTCCCATCGAGTTCAACACCATCGCTGTTTCCGACGGCATTTCCATGGGCACCCAGGGAATGAAATCCTCGCTGATTTCCCGCGAGGTGATCGCCGATTCGATCGAGCTGGTGGTGCGCGGGCATATGTTCGACGCCGTCGTGGCGCTTTCCGGATGCGACAAAACCATTCCCGGGACGATCATGGCGCTGGCGCGGCTGAATATTCCCTCGCTGATGCTTTACGGCGGCTCGATTGCGCCGGGAAGATTTCAGGGCCACGACGTGACCATTCAGGATGTGTTCGAAGCCGTCGGCGCATTTGCCGCCGGGAAAATGACCCAGGCGGAGTTAACCGACCTGGAAGATCATGCGTGTCCGGGCGCGGGCTCCTGCGGGGGACAATTCACCGCCAACACCATGTCCATCGCCGCCGCTTTGATGGGGATTTCGCCGGTGGGAGCAAATGAAATTCCCGCAACGGATGCGCGCAAAGACGCCGCTGCTTTTGATTGCGGCCGAATCGTGATGGATCTGCTGCGAAAAGATGTCCGCCCCGCGAGCATTATCACCCGCCCCGCACTCGAAAATGCTTTTGCGGCCGTGGCTGCCACCGGCGGTTCGACCAACGCCGTGCTGCACCTGCTGGCCATCGCGCGCGAAGCAGACGTGCCCATGAATTTGGCGGATTTTGACCGCATCTCCGCGCGGACTCCATTGCTTGCGGATTTGAAGCCTTTCGGAAAATTTGTGGCGCCGGACCTGGAACGCGCGGGAGGCGAGCGGTTGATCGCGCACCGTTTGCAGGAAGCGGGCCTGCTGCAGGATGCGCCGACGGTTTCGGGCAAAACTCTTTTTGCCGCGGCGGGCGAGTTTCGCGAAACGAAGGACCAGCAAGTGGTGCGCCCGCTCAAGAATCCCATCAAGCCGCACGGAGGAATCGCTATTCTTCACGGCACGCTTGCGCCGGAAGGGTGCGTCGTCAAGCTCGTGGGCACGGAACGACTGAAGCAGACGGGCCCGGCGCGCGTGTTCGACTCCGAAGAGGCGGCGTTCGAGGCGGTGCAAGCGCAGAAAATAAAGGCGGGCGATTTTGTGGTCATCCGCTATGAAGGGCCGAAGGGCGGTCCGGGAATGCGCGAAATGCTGGGAGTGACGGCGGCGTTGATCGGCCAGGGATTGGGCGGGTCGGTGGCGCTGATCACCGACGGGCGGTTCAGCGGCGCAACGCACGGGCTGATGGTTGGGCATGTGGCTCCGGAAGCGGCGGCGGGCGGCCCGATTGCTTTGCTGCGCGATGGCGACGCCATCACCATTGACGTGAATGAACGGCGGCTGGATGTGGACGCGAATTTGGACGAGCGCAAAAAAACATGGCAGGCTCCGGCGCGGGAAAAACCCACGGGGGTGTTTGCCAAATATGCGCGACTGGTTTCATCGGCTTCGGAAGGCGCGGTGACGAATCTCGAGAATTCAGCTACTTCATAAGGGGACACTCGAATGGCAAAAATGTATTGGGAAGCGGATGCGGATGCAAAAGCGCTGGAAGGCAAGCGCGTCGCGGTGCTGGGCTACGGAAGCCAGGGCCGCGCGCATGCATTGAATCTTCGCGATAGCCATGTGGATGTTCATGTGGGGCTTCGTCCCGGAGGAAAGACCTGGGCGCAGGCCGTGGCGGACGGCTGGAAACCGGAAGAGCCGGCTGCGGCGGTAGCTGCGGCGGACATCGTCGCCATTCTGGTGCCGGACATGGCGCAGCCCAAGCTATATAAGGACGCCATCGCGCCGAATCTGAAAAAAGGCGCGATGCTGCTCTTCGGACACGGATTCAATATTCACTACGGCCAAATCAAGCCGCCTGCCGATGCGGACGTCACCATGGTGGCACCCAAAGGGCCCGGCAATCTGGTGCGCAGGCAGTATGAAGCGGGCGCGGGAGTGCCATGTCTACTGGCCATCTATCAGGATGCCACGGGCAACGCGCACAAACTCACTCTGGCCTACGCCCACGCCATCGGCGGCACGCGCCCCGGCGTCATCGAGACCACCTTCAAGGAAGAAACGGAAACGGATCTTTTCGGCGAGCAGGCCGTGCTTTGCGGCGGCGTCACGGAACTGATGGCGGCCGGATGGGAAACGCTGGTGGAAGCGGGTTACCAGCCGGAAGCCGCTTATTTCGAATGTCTGCACGAATTGAAGCTGATCGTCGATCTGATTTACGAAGGCGGCTTTGCGCAGATGCTGCGCTTCGTCAGCGAAACGGCGAAGTACGGCGACTTGACGCGCGGACCTCGCGTGGTGGATGCGCACACACGTGAAACCATGAAAAAGATTCTAGCCGAAATTCAGTCCGGAGAATTCGCGCGCGAATGGATCGCCGAAGACGCTTCCGGGCGCGCGAAATACAACGCGCTGCTGCAGAAGGACCTCGAGCATCCTGTGGAAAAAGTCGGCAGGGAACTGCGCGAAAGAATGTCGTGGCTCAAACCCCGGAGCGAACACGCCAAGGGAGCGCGTTAAGCGTCCGATTGGCGAATCAGTCAGAACAACGCCCGCGAGGGGCATTGCGCGCCGCTGCTTGAAACGGCGCAAAAGGGAAAACGGAAGAGGCCAGCAGCACCATGAAAAAAACCGGCGCGCAAATTCTCTGGGAATGTCTGGAACGCGAAGGCGTTCAGCACGTATTCGGATATCCCGGCGGCGCGATTCTGCCGGCCTATGACGCGCTGAAGTACAGCAAGATCCATCACGTTCTGGTGCGCCACGAGCAGGGCGCCACGCACATGGCCGACGGCTATGCGCGCGCCACGGGACGAGTGGGCGTGGCCATTGCCACTTCCGGTCCCGGGCGCCACCAACATGGTCACCGGCATCGCCACGGCCATGCTGGATTCCTCGCCCATCGTGTGCATTACCGGGCAAGTGGGCAGCAAGCTGATCGGCTCCGACGCGTTTCAGGAAACCGACATTACCGGCGTCACGCTGCCCATCACCAAGCACAATTATCTGGTGACGCGCGCCGACGAAGTGGCGCGCACGATTAGCGAGGCGTTCTATGTGGCCGAGTCCGGGCGTCCCGGTCCGGTGCTGGTCGACATCACCAAGGACGCGCAGCAGTCCTCGTGCGAATTCGATGGGAAGCCGGTCGCGCCGCAACTGCCCGGATACCGCCCGGACCTCTCGCCCGACGCCGAAGGAATACAAGCAGGCGCTGGAGCTGATCCACAACGCCAAGCGGCCCGTGATTCTCGCGGGGCACGGCATCATTCTTTCCGGCGCGATGGATGAAGTGCGCGAGTTTGGCGGAGCGCGCGAATATTCCCGTGGCGCTCACGCTGCTGGGACTCGGCGCGTTTCCCGGCGTCGCATCCGCTGAGTCTGGGAATGATGGGCATGCACGGCGAAGCCTGGCTGAACAACGCGATTCAGGAAGCCGATTTGCTGATCGCGCTCGGCATGCGCTTCGACGATCGCGTCACCGGCAACCTGAAAACCTACGCGCCCAACGCCAAGAAGATTCACGTCGAAATCGATCCGCGCGGAAATCAACAAGAACGTGAAGGTGGACGTGGCGCTGGTCGGCGACCTGCGCGAAGTGCTGCGCGAAGCTGTTGCCCGGCATCGAAGCCGAAGGACCGCGGCGAATGGCTTGCGTATATCGACAGTCTGAAGGGCGATTCCGCCGTGCGCGACATTCAGAATCTGCCCGACAACGGCCATCTCTACGCCGCGCACGTGATCAACGATCTGTGGCGCGAGACGCGCAACGGCGACACGGTCGTCGTCACCGACGTGGGCCAGCACCAGATGTGGGAAGCGCAATATTACAAGCACGAGAACCCGCGCACCCTGATCACTTCCGGCGGCCTGGGAACCATGGGATTCGCGCTGCCCGCGGCGATCGGCGTGAAAGCGGCGCGCCCCGAAGCGGATGTCTGGGTGGTGGTGGGCGACGGCGGATTTCAGATGACCATGGCGGAGCTGGCCACCATCGTGCAGGAAAAGCTGAAGGTCAACATCGCCATCATCAACAACGGATACCTGGGCATGGTGCGCCAGTGGCAGGAATTTTTCTACGAGCGCAATTACGAAGCCACGCCGCTGCTCAGTCCCAATTTCGTGAAGCTGGCGGACGCCTACGGCATTCGCGCCGTGGAGGTGACGCAGCGCTCGCAGGTGGTGCCGGCGGTCGAATCCGCGCGGCGGCACAACGGCCCGGTGCTGATCGATTTCCAGGTCGAGCAGGAAGATTCGGTGTATCCGATGGTGGCGGCGGGCGCAGCGCTGCACGAAATGATTCGCCGGCCCAGCCCGATCGTCGAAACCGCGGCGGACACGATGAAAAATCATGCTGAACACATTCGTGGTCTACGTCGAAAATAAGCCGGGCGTGCTGACGCGCGTGGCGTCGCTGTTCCGCCGCCGCGCGTTCAATATCGATTCGCTCACCGTGGGGCGCACGGAAAAGCCGGAAGTCTCGCGCATGACCATCGTCGTGGACGCCGACCACGACCAGGCGCTGCGCGTCGAAGCCAACCTCTATAAACTGGTGAACGTGCTGCTGGTCGAAAACATCACCGCCGAGCCGTCGATCGTGCGCGATCTGGCGATGATCAAGGTTGCGGTCACCAAGGAAGCGCGCTCGCACGTGCTGGAGCTGGCCGAAGTGTTTCGCGCGCGCGTGGTGGATGTCGCCCCGGAATCGCTGACCATCGAAATCACCGGGGCGGAAGAAAAAATCGATGGACTGCTTGAAGTTCTGCGTCCCTACGGCGTTCTGGAAATGGTGCGCACCGGAGTCGTGGCCATGCGCCGCGGCGTGAAATCTTCCGCGGCTTCGGCTGCGGGCTCCAGCGCCCTAGCGGAAGTGGCGGCGGACGACGGCGTGTCGCACTCCGTCTAGAGGGCGATTCGCAAAGAATCTTCCTCAGCATAGGGCCTCCGCGCATGTTGCTTCCCGGCCGCACCGGGAAACCGTACGTATTCCTCACGGCTGGATGGGCAAAAAGAAAATTCCGGGAAAAATTTCCGCCCCTGCCGCGAGTCTCGATTGGGCGTAATCGAATTTCGATATATGCTATTCGAGATGGGAATTGTCTTCAAAAGGGAACTCCACGATTTTTGCCGGAGTATGGGAACGGCGCGAAGCGTGATCGGGAAATTGTCAAAGCTAATTCTCTTGCTCCTTGTCTTCTTCATTCCTTCAAAACTATGGGCGCAAGGGCCGCCGTTTCAAATCGACGATCCGGTTCCGGTTGACCTGCATCACTACGAGTTTTATGTTTTCGGCGGCGTGGATGGCACGCCTGCGGAAATCGATTCGACCGGTCCAGCGCTTCGAGTTCAACTGGGGCGCCATTCCCAGGGTGCAACTCCACGCCATACTTCCCTGGGGAGGTGCCTTCCCGTCGAACAATCCCGTTTACCTGCCGGGCGGGACGGGGCCGAGCGCGTTCGGCCTGACCGACATGGAATTGGGCGCCAAAATCGCTTACATCAAGGAGTCGAAGTACATTCCGCAGATTGGAACTTTCACGATGTTCGAAATCCCGACGGGCAATTCCGACTCGAGGGCTCGGCGTGGGGAAAGTCTGGTACAAGCTTCCTGTCTGGCTGCAAAAGAATATCGGGCACTGGCTCCTCGACGGAGGAGCGGGCGAAACGATTGTCCCGCAAGCCGGATATCGCGACTTCCCCTACGGGGGATTCCTGCTGAAATACGCTTTCGGGGAGCGGCTGGAATTAGGAGGCGAAGTTTTTAGCTCATGGCCGCGAAGGCTTTGCCACGGCACAGACGCAAGCTTCGACGATGATCGATATGGGCGGCTATTACCACTTCAAGCGCCATCCCGGCGAGCAGTTTTTGCTCTGCTACGGGCACTCGGTTGCCGGGCAGACCGAAAATTACGCCTATGTCGGCATTTACTGGACGTGGGGAAATGGCAAAAAGAAATCCGACGCAGGCGCCGATTGGTTGCAAATGCCGCTGCACGCCACGGGAATCGAGTGACCCGCGACGCGATTTTCTACGGAAATTTTCTGGCTGACAGGGAATGAACGGGGCGAGGCATAATTGCGCCGCCCGCCGCTGGGCCGAAGGCCGATCCTCATGTTGCAAGAAACGCGGAATTGACGCCGCGCACTTCAGTTCGCAGCTTCGCTTCAATTGGGGTGAAGAACTTCCACGCTTGCTTCGTTGCTATCCGCGTTTTTGCGCCGTGAATTGCGCCACGAGCCGTATCCCTCTTTGGCCAGCTTGAAAATCGTTCGCCGGTTTTGAGAGATCATGGCGATCCATGCGAAGCGGCCCATCATCGGGAAATAAATTCCGCGGAAGCAGAGTCGCGCGATGAAGATGTTCAGGCGATAGCCCAGCGGCTTGTAATCGTACGAATCGACGGCTTTGGCAATCGCTTCGGGGCTATAGCAACTGGACCATCCGTGCTTCACTTCCGCGTGCGCTTCCTCGATGGACATTTTGAGAGGCGTGTGGGCCATGGCAAAAGGAATGAACTCCTGCCAATGCTTGGGGCGCGTGAGCCGCCCGGCGGCTTCGAGTTTTTTGTAAAGCGGCGTCGCGGGCAGGGGAGTCATCAATCCGAAAATAGGCAGACCCGCGGGCCATTTGCCGATCTCCTGAAGAGTGCGGTCGGCCACGCCGATCGTGTCGTTGTCCATGCCGAAGATGAAGGAGGTAATGGCAAAAACGTTGCGCTGCGCCAGGCGATTGAGCACCGCGGCATATTCGCCGGGCTTGTTGAATCCCTTGTTCACGTCCTTCAGGTTGGCGGGATCGATGGATTCCATGCCGATAAAAATCCATTTGCCGCCGGCGGCGGCGATGAGGTCCACCAGTTCTTCGTCGCGCAACAAATTGGCGCTGATCTGCGCCACCCAATGCACCTGCGCTCCGGCGGAAATGATGTCCCGCAGCAGCGATTTGGTGCGCTTGATGTTGATGGCAAAATTGTCGTCGATGAAGAATACGGCGATCTGCCCGCCTTCTTCCTTGGCGCGCGCTTTCAGCAACAGCAGCTCGTTCACCACGCTCTCGTTACTGCGGAAGCGGATGGAATCGCCGAAAAATCCGGTGACTGTGCAGAATTCGCATCCGTAGGGACATCCGCGGCCGGATTCCACCGGAACGATGCGAAATGTTCCCCAACCGGCGCCGAGCTTTCGCAGCATGGGCGTCACCATCTTGGGAATCAGGTTGAATTGGCTCAGATTGATTTTGTTCCACGGGATCACGGGATAGGACTGCAGATTTGGCTTGCTTTCCTGGCCGAAGGCGTCCACCGGCGCGTAGATATCTTTTAGGTTGCCGCTCACGGCGTCCGCGACGATCACCGGCCAGGTTTGATCCGCTTCGCCGAGGGCCACGGCATCGGCATGGCGCGGGCCACCGTCGCGGCCCAGCGCTTCGTCAGCCAATTCCGTCACGTGAGGTCCGCCCATCACCACCGGGACACCCGTGGTGCGAACCGCGTCGGCCATGCGATAGGCTTTGGCGATCATTCGCGTCATGGCTCCGATGCCCACCAGGCCGATATTTTCGTCGCGCACGAATTGCGCGATGCTTTCTTCCGTCATGGGATGCGCATTGCCGTCGATCAGAATCACTTCATGTCCCGCGGGAGTGAGCGCCTGAAGCAAAAACATCCAGAGATGAGGCATAAAATTGCGCGTGACCCCGTTGTCAGGGTTGTACAGGAGGATTTTCAAGGGCGACCTTTCTGCGTCTGTAGGTCTAGCTTGCAGGCACGGCGTGCAGGTGGCGGTAGTATTGATTCTTGCAACGCTTGGAGTGTACGCCCGGAAAGGCTGGAAACCTAAGCCGGAGTTGATTTATTTCCATGCGAGAAACAGGGGGCGGGAGCGCAGTATTAGCCTCGCAAGCCTTCGCGAAAACGCTCCGCGGGCGGTGTGAGGCGTGCCATGTGTCGAACCGGCGTGAACCTCGCCGAAATCGTCCGGATCTTTTAACCGATGGGCGCATTTAAGCGTCTGGATTGCGGCTCCGTGCTGTTTACGAGTGACGCGATTTCGCGGAACTGGATTAGAATTACGGCCCTGGCGTGAACGGCCTGCAACCCGGTTGCAATGCTCCAGCAGCATCCGAAGGCATGCGTTTCTTCCTGGGAATTCGCGAGCGAGGTGATTCGATGACGACGTTTGAGCGCGGCTGGTTATTGGCTTGTTTTCTGATCGCGTGTGCGGTGTGCGCGAATGCGCAGTCCGCCTCGCACGCGGTTGCTCCTGGCGGACATTATCTCTTTGCATGGACCGGGGACGCCGACAAGAAGGGAAACGATTTTCTGGCGGTCATCAACGCCGATCCGCAATCGCCGGATTATGGCCAGCTCGTGACCACGCTCGCCACGGAACAGCCGACGATGCTCGTGCATCACTCCGAATACGTCATGCCCGAAGGGGGAATGCTGTTCGCCAACGATTTCGACGCCGGGCGGACATTCCTATTTGATCTTCGCGATCCCGTGCACCCCAGGCTTGCGAATACTTTCACCGATGTGGGCGGATATTCGCATCCGCATTCGTACGTTCGCCTGCCGAATGGACACGTGCTGGTTTCCTTCCAGCACACCGTGGATGCATCGGATGGAATCGAATCTCACCGCCGCGGCGCTTTGGTGGAACTCAATGCGGAGGGTCATTTTGTGCGCTCGAGCAGCGCGACGGACCCTTCGCATCCCGATGAATTGCTCACTCCTTACAGCATCGTTGTGCTTCCGGCGATTGACCGCGTGCTTTCCACCGATTCGTCCATGGAAACCGCGGATGGTCCGGGAACGGCTTACCAAATCTGGCGTTTGTCGGACTTGAAACTCTTGCACACGGAATTTTTCGATCCCGGTGAACATTTGTACGCCCTTGCCGATCCGGAAGAACCCCGTCTCGCGCCCGACGGCTCCGTCCTGGTGCAGACGTTTGCGTGCGGACTCGAGCGCGTCACGGGAATAGGGACGGACAAGCCGGTCGCGAAGCTTGTGTACACTTTTCCCGGCGGCGGTTGCGGAGTTCCCACCATTGCCGGACATTTTCTGGTGATCAGCGACCGCTTGACTCACGGTTTGATCGTTCTGGATATCGCCAATGCCGGGAAACCTGTGGAAGTCTCTCGGCTGGATTTGGGAAGCGACTATAGCCCGCATTGGACAGGATGGGACGCGGAGACGCAGCGGCTGGTGGTGACGCCCAATGCCGATTCCCCGACGCACCGCATTTTCCTGGTCAAGATGGACATGTCCAGCGGGCGGCTCACACTTGACACGGCTTTCCACGACGCGGCGGGCAAACCGGGATTCGATTGCGACAACCGCGAGTGGCCGCAGGGATGGAAGGGCAGCGGCGCGCCGCACGGTGCGGTTTTCTCGCGCTGACCCGGCGTAAAAATCTGCGCGGCAAACCTTGTGGGACCTCGCTCCGGTACGCTAAATTTGTATGTGCGCGTAGAACGGAACAAAAGACGACTTCAGGCGAAGGCCAAAAAGTTTTATCGCCTCATACATTCAAACGTTCCGCGCGATAGATGAAATCTCCGGATGAAGGGTGTACCGCAAAATGACGGATGTGGCGCAAAAAAGTTCCCAGCAAGCATCGCGAGCCAGCCAGAGTGTTCGCGAAGCCTATGACGCATTCAAGGCGCGAAATCTGAAGCTCAATCTGACGCGCGGCAAGCCCTCCGCGGATCAACTGGATCTAAGCGCCGCGCTCTTGTCGCTTCCGGGGCCGGCGGATTTTACCGCCGAAGGCGCAACCGATTGCCGCAATTATGGCGGACTTCAGGGCTTGGCCGAGGTGCGCAGATTATTTTCCGGAATCATGGGCGCGCCCGCTGAGCAATTGGTGGTGGCGAATAACTCGAGCCTCGCGCTGATGCACGACACCCTGGTGTACGCCTTGCTGAAAGGCACCTGCGACAGCGCCGCGCCATGGTCCCAGCAAGGCCCGATTGCGTTTCTGTGTCCCGTGCCGGGGTACGACCGCCATTTCAAGATTTGCGAAGATTACGGCGTCCGCATGATTCAGGTGCCGCTGGGCGAAGACGGCCCGGATATGGACCAGGTCGAGATGCCTCGTTGCCGGAGACGCTTCGATCAAGGGCATGTGGTGCATCCCGAAATACAGCAATCCTACCGGCGCGGTGTATTCGGACGCGGTGATCGAAAGGCTCGCGGCGATGAAGACCGCAGCCGCGGATTTTCGCATTTACTGGGACAACGCGTATGCCGTGCATCATTTGACGGGCGAGCGCATCGAAATCGCCAACATCCTGGAGCTTTGCGCGCGCCATGGTCACGCCAACCGCGCGTTCGTTTTTGCCTCCACTTCGAAAATCACGCTGCCCGGCGCGGGACTCGCCATCTTCGCGGCCTCGAAGGACAACGTGAAGTGGTTGCTCGCGCGTTTTACTCCTCGGACCATTGGCCCGGACAAGCTCAACCAGCTTCGCCACGTGCGCTTTCTGAAAGATGAAGCGGGAATCCTGCAGTTGATGGAAAAGCACAGAGCTTTGCTCGAGCCGAAATTCCAGAAAGTGCTGGAAGTGTTCCGCGAAAAACTTTCCGGCGTTGCGGGAGTGAGTTGGACCAATCCCAAAGGGGGATACTTCATCAGCCTGGAAGTGCCGCAGGGCTGCGCGCAGCGCGTGGTGGCGCTTGCGAAGGAAGCGGGCGTGGAACTCACGCCTGCCGGCGCCACTCATCCCTTAGGAAAAGATCCCACCGACCGGACCATCCGCATCGCGCCCACGTTTCCGGCCTTGGCGGAGGTTGCGCAGGCCGCCGAAGGCGTGGCATTGTGCGTGCTTTTGGCCGTGGCTGAAAAAACCGCCGCACAATCGGACCACCCAAAATCGGGAATCGCTTGATTTCCGGCAAATCGCACTGCTTCCGGAATGGCTACGTCTTCTTCGTTTGCGAGCCGTCGTCGTGATTCGCTCAGCGGATGAACGGATAGATCTCGTCGGCGATCCAATAATTCGCCAGCAAAACTGCAAATAAAGCTCCGGCCAGCCAGAGCGCCCAGCGCCGCCGGTCCCACACCCCGTCGCGCAAGAGCCATTGCATCGGAACGTCCACAAAATAGGCAGCGGAGTAACAAATATTCGCGAGCAATGCCAGGATGGTCAGTCGCGATAGCGAGTAAAGATTCAGCGCCGGGCGAAAATGAGGCCAGGACACAACCAGCCAGGCAAGCACTACCGCGGCCAGGATTAAATTGTAGAGAATGCGCCGCGGCTCCCAAAATCGCGCCGCGCCGGAAATTCCTCTGCGCAACGATTCCGCTGGAGAAATGGCAGCGGGCCGGGAACGATTGCGATCAACTGAGTTCATGAGAATCTCCCTCACGCCCGTTTCATGGCCAGGATTGATGCAAACATAAAAGCAGGGCATCCCGCAACAATCACAATAAAGCACGGCAGGATCCATGTAGTGGAAATAATTGGCGATTTCTCACGGCTGCGCGATCTGGATCTGCGTATAATCGGGGAATGACAGCCCTGACGCCTATCCCTCGCTTGTAAATCCACATCGCCAACTGTTTTTCCGAACTCTCGCGGGCCTTTGCTGCTAATCTCACTTACATTTATTGGGAAGCCGAAAGCGGTCCCAATTGGATTTTGTTGATGCGTTTTTCGGCGTTCCTTGACGCTGGGGGCAACATTGCTATAATGCCGCAAGGTATGGTGGGTGTTTCAGCGGCATGGTACGTAAGTCCATCTCATAATAATTTGTGAATTCGCCCGGAGCACACGGGCGCAGGGAACAAAATATGAACAAAGAGAACGTGCCGCAAAGACACGACGTTGACTCTGCGCAACTCGCGGCGCTGGGTTACCACTCGAAATTCGATCGCACCATGTCGCTGTGGGAAAATTTTTCGCTTGGGTTCACATATCTGTCGCCGGTTGTAGGCGTCTACAGCGTATTTGCACTGGCGGTGACCAGCGCCGGCCCTCCCATGCTGTGGAATTATGTGTTGGTCGGTTTGGGTCAGCTCCTGGTATGCCTCATTTTTGGAGAAATCGTTTCGCAATTTCCGATTTCCGGCGGAATTTATCCCTGGTCGCGGCGCCTGGTGGGAAAACGTTGGGCCTGGATGGCGGGATGGGTATACCTGTGGGCGCTTTGCACCACGATTGCGGCAGTCGCCGTCGGCGGAGCGCCTTACCTTGCGGCGCTTCTGGGATTTGGTGACACCCACGGGGGGGAAATCCTCATCGGCCTGGCGATGGTGGGCGCCACCACATTGTTGAACGTCAGCGGGACGCGATTGCTGGCGCGGGTGGCGATGATCGGATTCATTTGTGAATTGGTGGGTGCGATCATCGTGGGTTCCTACCTCCTGATATTCGCGCGCCACCAGAGTTTTTCGATTTTGTTCCAGACCTTCCATGTGCAGGGATCGGGATCGTATTTTTCGGCGTTTGTCGCTTCCAGCGTGGCGGCGATGTTTTGTTATTACGGATTCGAGGCCTGCGGTGATGTGGCGGAGGAAACTCCCAATCCCAGCGTGGCGATCCCCAAGGCCATGCGCATGACGATTTATATCGGTGGAGCGGCTGCGATATTTGTCACTCTGGCGTTGCTGATCGCCATCCCGGACATGCACACCGTGCTTTCCGGGGCGGATGCGGACCCGGTGGTGGCGATCTTGAGCAATGCGCTGCCTCCTCTGGCGGTTCGCGGAGTGATTGCCGTGGTAATGATTTCCTTCTTCTCCTGCCTTTTGAGCCTGCAAGCAGCCACCAGCCGCCTGCTTGTTCGCCTACGGCCGCGACGGAATGATCATCGGCAGCGAACGATTGAGCAAGCTTTCCCCGCGCACGAAAATGCCGGTGACGGCATTGATTGTCGCCGGATTCATTCCCAGCGTGATTGTCCTGATCGGATATTTTCTAGAAAATACGGTGCGCACGATCGTGACGTTCGGCTCCGCGGGAATCTACGTGGCGTTCCAGATGGTGGTTTTGGGCGCGATATACGCGCGGATCAAGGGCTGGAAGCCCAACGGTCAATTCCAGCTGCGCGGATGGGGATGGACCGTCAACATTATCGCGTTTGTTTTCGGCATTTCCGCGATCGTGGACATGATGTGGCCGCGCTCTCCTTCCGATCCCTGGTACCTGAATTATGGAATGATTCTGACGAGCTGCATCGTCCTCGCCTGCGGTGCGTTGTACATGCTGGCTTTCAGTCCTTACGAGAAAGGGAACACGCCATCGGGAGACGCACATTTGCTATCGCGCGCGGCTGTGGGAAGTAACGCGAATTCCGCGGACTGAGCGCGGCTTTTTCCTTCGGCGCGGAGTGAGTTGCAAGCGATGTGTGTTTGCCGGCAATTCAACCCCAGATTCCCGCATGCATTGATCCTCCAAGAATCAAGCGACGCATAATGCTTATTGCGGGATCTTCCGGCAGTTTCGCCACTTGGCGGATCGCACAAACAATGATGACTCTGGCGCCGGGCCTGAGAGGCGTTGAGAAGTGCGGAGATTCGAATGCCGCGGCGGAAGAAATGGCGGATTTCACGGCAATGAATGCAGCGATTCACGCGAAAGTATGTGAGAACTTTGGCGAAACGTTTTTGATGAAGAGAAGTCTAACGGCGTTGGTGACGATACTCCTCGCACTCGGGCTTTTGTTGGGGACGGCGAACTATGCGCGGCGCTGCGCCGCAGGCCGAAGTCTCGAATCCGAATTCGCTTCACGGAACCCTGCGCGGCGCGACTGGGGATGCGCTGGCCGGTGCTGGGATTGAGTTGCGCAAAGTTGGTATGCGGGGAGTGGCGAATGGTCCTGCGATCCGCGCGTCAACCGATGCGAACGGCCATTTCAATTTTGCCGGACTTGCTCCCGGACGGTATCGGATCGCGGCGCGCTGGGCCGGCAACATCACTGCATCGCGCGAAATAACCGTCGAAGCCGGGGACCACGCGCTCGGCCTTCATTTAATTGCCCGAAATGGGCGGTTTCTTTTGGAGTTGAAGGCGGCGGGAATTTCCGCCTCCGGCGCGCGCGGCATTGCCGCGGGAAATGTGGGCAGTCAACAAGTCTCCAACCTGCCGCTCGAACAACGCGATTCGAGCAAATTATTGCTCCTGGCGGCCGGCACGACGACAACGAGCGGCAGCGGTGGAAATTTCACGCAGCAGTACTCCATACATGGACAGAGGGGAACAACGGCGGTTTTTGCGTTGGACGGCGCGGATACCACGGATCCGGAATTGGGTGGCGCAACCATCTTTGATTTTAACGTGGATGCAATTCAAAGGATTGATTCTGTTTCCGGCGTGATGCCCGCGTCGGTGGGCGAAGGCGCAGCGGGATATACAAATATAATCAGCAAATCCGGCGGCGAACAGGTGCATGGCGTGGCGTTCGAATTTTTGCGCAATTCCGCGCTGGACGCTCGAAACTATTTTGATCTCGGCACGCCGGCGAACCCCGGCCGCATCCCACCCTTTATAAGGAATGAATTCGGCGTGACGAATGGCGGCCCGGTATTTCTGCCGCATCTTTACGACGGCCGCGAGCGCACATTTTATTTCGTGGAATATCAAGGACTGCGGCAAATCCAGGGGACCACGCAAGTGCTTTCGGTTCCCACGCAGGCCGAAAGATCGGGGCAGGACACCACGGCTTTCCCCGGCGACACTTTATTTGTGCCCATCAATCCTCAGATTCAACCCGCGCTCAATATTTATCCGCTGCCCAACGCTCCCACCGGCGCTTTCGGGCCAAACACTTACGCCACGAATTCCAAGGTGGATACCTCCAGCGATCAATTCTCGGTTCGCATCGATCAGCGCGTGTCGGATAAGGCGCAATTGACGGGGCGCTTTACTTACGAAAACACCGTCGGACCCATCACCAATCCCGATCAGACCGCAATCAATCCCAGCTACGTACAACTCTTCACGCAAGGCTATCGCGGTGTGGGGATCAATTACATTCGCATACCTTCGCCGACCCTGGCGATGACCACGACGTTCGGCTTTGTCCGCAGCACGCCGGTCTACAATTCCATCAATCAAACCCAGCCCGCATTGACGTTTGGAAATAAATTATTCGAAGCCATCAATTCGGAATCCGGCGGGGCGCGCGGAACGTGGAGCAATCTGTATCAATTGCGCCAGACGTTTACGAAGGTTCACGGTGCGCATGCCTTCGCGGGGGGAGGGGAAGTCCGCGTGAACCGCGACACGACCGAGTTTTCTTTCGCCAACAACGGGTCCTATAGCTTCGGCAGCGGCCCGGCATATTCTCCTGTGAACATCCTCTCCGCAAGTGGTCAGCACAATATCAACGTCGGCGATTTGTTGCCCGACGCGCTCACCGGCTTCCTCACCGGAACTCCGTACTCGTACAACAAGACCGTCGGCGGCAGAGGTTTTCCGCAGGGGGATCGCATCGGGGAAGCGGGCGTGCGCCGCGCCGCCTTTGATTTTTTCTTTCTGGATAATTGGAAAGCGACCCGGCGGCTCTCCATCAATTATGGGCTGCGCTACGAAATCAATACGCCCTTTCGCGAGCCGCACGATCAAACTTCCGGGCCGCTCTTTCTGGGGCCTGACGGAAAACAAGCCGCCTACAACACGCCAGGAGTGGCCGAGGAATGGGTGGTGAATCCGCGGCCTCCTTACCGCATGAATTGGAATAATTGGGGGCCGCGGGTGAGTGTCTCCTGGGAGGTGAAGGACAACACCGTGGTGCGCGCGGGCGCGGGCATTACCACTCTGATTTCGTATTCGTTTCCGAACACCAACTTGTTCAATCTCTTTCCTTCTTCTGTCACCACTTCTGAGTCCGCACAGCTTGGCGCGCCCATTCCATTCAGTGATTCGGTGACTCCTTTCGTTGCGCCGGTTCTCTACACGCCGCAAGGCGCGCCGGTTTATCCGAAAACCACAAGCGCCGTGGCGCCGAATACGCCCCTCGACATCAACCGCTTCGAGCGAGATTTGGCGGCATTGTTGCCGGGTGATCAAGTGCAGCCGCTTCAATTGGGTGGACAGTCCCAGGATTATCACGATGGTTATCTGGCCACATATACGCTGGACGTTCAGCAAAAGTGGGACGGATTCGAGGCCAGCGCTTCGTATATCGGCCTGGCCGGTGTGGGACTTCAAGGAAATGAATCGCCAAACAACTATCAAGGCGCGTCTGCGGGATTCGCGCCTTTCTCGCAGTTCAATTCCTCCGGGCAATTTACGGGCGGTTTTGGACCCGAAAATCTGTTCGCGGATTCGGTGCATTCCTCTTATAACGCGGGAGAATTCGTGATTCAAAAACTTCCCGCGCGATGGAGGTTGGGATTTAGCGCCAGCTATACCTACAGCAGGTCCATAGACAACTCCACGGGAGGCGGGGGCTTCGGGGGTGGTTCCAATCCGGTAACCCAGGCGGCCGCGCAAGACCCGCAAAATCTCAAATTGGAAAAGGGTCCATCATCCTTCAACGTGTCTCAGAATCTTTCCTTCACCGTATCCTTGGGATTGCCTTTCGACCGCATCATCAGTCACGGCGCATTGGCCAAACTCGCTTCGGGTTGGCAGATCATGGGGATCGGGCAACTCAGCAGCGGGCTTCCGTTTACTGTTTTTTCCGGCGTGCAGCAAACAGGATATGGAAACGGCGGAGGCGATCGGCCCGATCAGATTGGAAGGCCGGTTCTTTCGACGAGCCGCGCGAATCCCACCGATTACTTTGGGATGGGCGATGCCAATGCTTCGTTTTTCTATATTCCCATTGGCGTGCCAAACGGCACGGGCCCATTTCAAGGACGCTTTGGAACTCTGGGGCGTAATACGTTTATTGGGCCACCCCTGCGGAATCTGGATGTCGCTTTATGGAAGGACACCACGATCGCCACGCGCCGCGGCGGCCAGGAATACAAGATTGAATTTCGCACGGAGTTTTACAACATCTTCAACACCGTGAATTTTGGTTTGCCGAATAATGTGCTGACCGGATCAGGATTCGGTATCATCCACTCCACCGCGGCGAATTCGAGGCAGTTGCAGGTCTCTCTCAAATTCATCTATTGAAAGGTTCCGTCATGGGACCGAATGGTTTTTGCCAGGACCAATCAGATTGGGCTTGACAGGGCTGCGCGAGTTTTATACCTTCCTGCGTTATAGCAAGGTTCAATAATCGTAACATACCGCATGCACTATCGGGAGACTCCATGAAATCGTTTCGGATTTTCGTCGCGGTTGCTTCCGTGGCGTGTATGGCGTCGGTGGTTTCCTGCAACAATGCAGGCCGCAACGAATCCGCCGCTCCGGCGAAGGCCGGCGATGTGAACGCCGCGCGGGTCCTTGCGCAGACCGACGCGAGCCCCGACTGGATGGTTCCAGGAAGGGATTTCAACGAGACTCATTTCAGCCCCCTGAAACAGATCAACGATCAAAACGTGAAAAATCTCGGCCTGGCGTGGTCGCTCCCGATCGATAGCGCACTGGGAATGGCGTCCGAACCGCTGGAAGTGGACGGCACGATCTACGTGACCGCGCCCTTGGACATTGTTTACGCCGTGGACGCCGCCACCGGAAAACAAATTTGGAGATTTGATCCGCAGGTAGAGCGCGGAATCAGCACGCAGAATTCCTATGCCGTGCGCGTGAACCGGGGCGCGGCCGTTTGGGATGGAGACGTGTACGTGGCGACCGGCGACTGCCGGGTGTTTGCCATCGATGCCGCCACGGGAAAGAAACTTTGGGATTCGCAAGTTTGCGATCCCACGTGGACGGGAAGCACCGGAGCCCCGCACGTGGCGGATGGAAAAGTATTCATCGGATATAACGGGTCGGACGACGAGAGCCGCGGCTCAATCGTGGCCTTCGACGCCAAGACCGGCAAGCAAGCGTATCGTTTCTGGACCGTTCCGGGAAATCCCGCGGACGGTCCGGAGACTCCCGAGCTGGAAGCGGCGCGCAAAACCTGGCACGGCAAGGATTACTGGGAAGTGGGCGGAGGGGATGTTTGGGATGCGATCACCTATGATCCCACGACGAAACTTCTGCTGTTTGGCAATGCCGGAGCGCATTCCGGCGAGGGATCGAATCCCCATAAAACTCCTGACGGCGAAAAATTGTATGCCGGCTCGATCATTGCCATTAACCCGAGCACAGGAAAATATGTCTGGCACTATCAGACCAGCGGAAAATATTTTCAAACCGAAAATTTCCACATCATTTTAGCCGATCTGGTGATTGATGGGCAGAAGCGACACGTGGCGATGACCGCTCCCAAGAACGGGTTCTTCTACGTCCTGGACGCGCAAACCGGAAAGCTCATAACCGGCGGAGCGATGGTGAAAACAGTTTGGGCCAAAGCTCTCGATTTGAAGACCGGCAGACCTGTCGAAATTCCACCGCCTCCGGGGGTCATAAACCGTCGAAGTTCGTTCGAGGATTTTCAGTGGACGGTCCACAACTGGTGGCCGATGAGTTTCGACCCGCGGACCGGGCTGGTGTATTTGCCGATCACCGATAAGCGAGAAGGAGTGAAATGGAATCTTTTTGATGAAGCCGCCACGCCCAGCCAGATTCCTTTCTTTGGGCGGTTGCTGGCGTGGGACCCGGTTCAAAACAAGGCGCGCTGGTCGGTCGAAGAGCCCATTGCCGTAAATGGTTCGGGAGTTTCCACGGCCGGCAATCTTGTGTTTCAGGGTCAAGGCACCGGTGAATTTGCGGCGTATGCGGCCGATAGCGGGAAAAAAGTCTGGTCCATCGAAACCGGCTCGGCCATCGATTCCGTGCCTATCACTTACAGCGTCCATGGTGAGCAATACATTCTGGTTCCCGTGGGTTGGGGATCCGCTTCACGCATTTTTGGTCCGGCCAGCATGATGGTGAATGCCGAGTCCAAATACGGGCCGTCCCGGCTCCTGGCCTTCAAATTGGGCGGCAACGCGCCATTTCCCAACACGAAAGTTGTGATCCCGGAAATACCGAAGCCGCCGGTTCAAACTTTCAGCAAAGACGATATCGCCAAGGGCCGTGTCCTGGCTCAGGGGCACCTCTGCGAAGGCTGCCATTCTCCGGGACTGGATGGAAGCGGAGCATGGACGGATTCAGCGAGCGGCTATGACGGAGGAATTCCCGATCTCCGCTACATGCCCGAAAGCGTTCACAAAGAGTGGTATCCCATCGTTTTGGCCGGCACGCATGCAAAACAGGGAATGCTGGCGTTTGGTTTGAAGGACCTCGATCACCCTCCGGTTTCAAAACTGACGGCGAAAGAGGCGGATCAAATTCATGCCTTCATCATCGACGAGGAATGGAAGGCGTACAACCGGCAGGAAGCCGCCAAAAAGCAGGGTGGAACGAAATAATCGAATTTACGTAAGGCGGGCATTGCGCACCAAGAATCAGGCTTCGAAATAATTCTCAGGGCACGGGTCTCCGACCCGATAGGGGGCAGTGTGAAGAGTGTTACCTCGTCTTCCATCTTCAGTCATCTGAAATCGTTCCGTCCGTATTTGATGGCGGCGCTCGCAGTCCTATTGTGTGGTTTCTTCTTCGGCAGCATTGCCATGGCGCAGAGCAACACCGGCAGCATCGTTGGGATCATAACCGACCCGCAAGGACGCGCCATCCCGGGCGCGACGGTGACCGCCACGGATGTTTCGACTGGGGCGACGTCGAAGGCCGTGACACGAGATGACGGCAGCTACCAGATTCTGAACCTGGCGATCGGAAACTACACAATTCAGATTACCGCGTCCGGATTCTCCGAACTTCATACGCAGCCGGCCGCAGTCGAAATCAACCATGCCTTGCGCATCGATGCAAAACTCAACGTGGGCACGGTAGCCACGACCGTCGAAGTGAATACCAGCACCACGCAGGTGGAAACCGTGAGTCCTACGGTGGGCGGCACGGTAACAGGCAACCCGATTCAGAATCTCCCGCTGAACGGCAGAGATACGCTATCGCTGGCCACGACTCAGGCCGGCGTGACGCCGACGCAAGGCACTCCGGGCGCGGCGCTGAGCTTCAGCATCGCGGGCGGCCGCACCAATTCGATCGCCTTTGTGCTTGATGGCGGGGTCAATAACTCCGTGATGGCCAATGCCGTGGTATCGAACCCCAACCCCGACGACGTCGCCGAATTTCGCATCCTTGTGAACAATTATTCGGCCGAGTATGGACGCAATGGCGGCGGAGTAATCACGGTGGTGACGAAGTCCGGAACCAATGAGCTGCACGGCAGCCTGTTTGATTACCTCCGAAACGACGCGTTCAATGCCAATGATTTTTTTGACAAGCAGCTAGGGCAGCCGCGCCCGGTGCTGAAGCGCAATCAATTTGGGGGAACCTTCGGCGGCCCCATCCTCAAGAACAAAGTCTTCTTCTTCTTTTCCTACCAAGGGCAGCGCCAGGTGCAGGCCCTCACCGAACCGTCGGTTACCGTGTACACTCCCGCGGAACTGAATGGCGATTTTTCGCATGCGGCGGTGAACTCCGGCGGGCAACAGGTTCCCGATCCCGGCGTCGTTTCATTTTTGCAGTCGCATTCTTACTATCAGCCGAATGCCGCGCTGGCCGCGCAGGGCATCATTGCTTCCACCAGCATCGATCCTGTCGCGCAGAAATACATCGCCGCGGGCCTGATTCCATCCTCAGCCAGCGGCCTGATTTTCCCGCAAGGGGCCGCTTCGGACAATTTCGATGAGTACAACGGTAAATTGGATTGGAACGCTTCGGCGTCGGACCACGTCGCTTTTTCAGTTTCGCGGCACACCGAGCCTGAGGTGAATCCGTTTCTCGTAACCAACGTGCCGGGATTTGACGGCGGCACGGACCATTACACTGGATCGCTCAACCTGGACTACACCAGAATTTTTTCGCCCTCACTGCTGAATGATGTGCACGCCACCGCGGAACGCCTGGCGTATCAGAACGTGATTCTCAACAACACGCCAAAGCCCGCCGATCTTGGCGTCAACATCGGCGTGGACAAAGCGTACGGCCCCCCGATTCTGACGTTCACCAGCGGCATGAACGTCAGCTACAACGCCAACTGGCCCTCGACAAAAGCGGACGATACCTACGCTGTATCGGACGTCTTGACGTGGATCAAGGGAAGGCAAACATGGAAATTCGGCGGAGCCATGACTGCCCTGCAGGAAAACACCACCTACTCCTATAACGGAAATGGCTCATTTGATTTCGACAGCTATTTCCCGGTGGCTTCCGGCAATGACCTGGCGGATTTCCTGCTGGGCGCGCCGGATAACTACATTCAGTCTGCCTTCTCGCCAAATAACGAGCACCAGAAACAGTTTGGGGCGTTCGCGCAGGACGAGTGGAAGGTGAACTCCCGCCTGCTCCTCACTTTGGGATTGCGCTACGACTACACACAACCCGAGAAAGATACGCAGGGCCATACTTACAGCGTCATGCCAGGGTTGGTTGACACTTATTTTACGAATATGCCATTGGGGCTCGTGGTTCCGGGAGACAAGGGAGCTCCGACCGCATGGTACTTTCCCGATCGGACCAATTTTGGTCCGCGTGTGGGATTCGCGTATGACGTTTTCGGAAACGGAAAGACCAGCATTCGGGGCGGCGGCGGAATATTCTATGACATGCTCAACGGAACCATGTCCGATTGGGCCAACGGCTATCCGCCCTGGTTTTCTTCGGTGAATTTTTTCTTTGTTCCCAACGAGGTGGTCAACGGCCCGAACCAGCTGATGAGCAATCCGTACTCCATGGCCTGCGCCAACCCGGATCCCACCAGCACTTTTTGCCAAGGCCCGCTGGGCCTCACCGACCCCTATCCCAGCCAGGAAACGCCGAAGGGAGCTTCCTTTCTTTCGACGGGCGCCACATTCCCTTATGGCGGCAGCTACACGTTCGTGAATCCGCACATGAGGACGCCCAAGATCTATCAGTACAACCTGACCGTGCAGCAGCAGTTGGCGAGCGGATTGGTTGCGGAATTGGGATATGTGGGCAATCTCACCCGCGACGAGGAAATCTGGGTTGACGACAATCCGATTATGCCTAATAGCACCAACCGGCTCATTAATTCCGAGACTGGCGCGAATCCCAATGTCAACGGCTTCGGACCGCTCATTACTTTCGACAATAAGGCCAACGGCAACTACAACGCGTTGCTGGCCAGCCTCACGAAATCATCCGGCGACGTCCGAAGGTTGGGGCCGATGTTTTTCACAGTTTCCTACACGTATTCGCACATGCTGGATAACGGAGCGCGTGACGGCCAGAGTGCGGTGGTCCCGTATTACAACCCGAACCAGTTTTATTCCAATGCGGATTCGGACATGCGCCACCGCCTCGTATTCAGCGGAGGGTGGACTCCCGCCTTCGACCGGCTCTGGGAGAACGGTTCGAAGAAACTGACGCAAGGCTGGGATTTCTTCTACGTCGGCTACCTCCAATCCGGGACACCGATTGATTTATACATCAACCCGGCGATCGGATTTCCCGCGTCCTCCAGTTCTCCAGGCTCGTCGGGATATGGGGATTCCGAACTCGAGCGGCCCGACGTGGTTTCGCCGATACAGGAATACAATCCTCACGTTTCTCAGACCATAAACGGGAATACCGGAAATTATTACTTCAATCCGAACGATCTGGCGATCAATCCGTGCATGAGTAGCGACACGTGTCCCCAGGGCTACTACGGCACCTTCCAGCGAAATTCGATCATGGGTCCCGGCCGCTCGAACCTGGATATTTCCTTCGATAAGACCACTCCACTTGTCGGGGAGAGGCTCAAACTCACTTTCCGTGCGGAAGCCTTCAACGTGTTCAACAACGTGCAGTTCGTGAAACCCAGCTATCGCTTCCGGTCGAGCACGCTCGGGCAGGTGACCCAGACGTATGACCCGAGAATATTGCAGTTGTCGCTGCGCCTCTCGTTCTAAAGGCGGCGGGCAGCGTCGCGCGGGATGTTACGAGCTTCCGCAGAGCAAAGGAGACTGACACGGAATATGGCCAAGAGGATCGAAACATATAAGAGCGCATTGCGCATGGCGATTGTCGCTTTGGTGATGGCGATGGGCCTGACGGTTTTTGTGCATTTGACCTCCGGCAAGCCCGCACCGCCAGTCGACAGAGCCTATCTGCAGAGCGTCTGGGACGGCTGGGGTACTCTCGACGCAGCGCACCAAACGCGGTTTTATGCCCAGGGACCCCACGTTTATTTCGACGAAGCGCCCCTGAAGTACGACAGTTGGGGAGCCTACGAGCGGGGCTCGGCCGAAATTCTCAAGACCATCAAGAGCGCAAAGTTCACGATCAACAACGACCTGAAAATTCATCCCGCAGGGAATCTCGTCTGGGCCACCGCCACCGTGGATCAAGACGCAACCCTCACCGACGGAAAAAGGGACGTGACGACATTTCGGTGGACGGTTATCCTTACAAGGGAAAATAGTCAGTGGTTGATTGTGCACGAACACGTTTCGCGCCCCACGGAATGACGCGCACCGAAATCTGGCTCGAAAGTTGAAGCAAAGCTGCTGACCAGGAGTGGCTGTCGTCGCGATGAAATGGCGGCTGGCATAAATCCGGCTCGAGATACACCGTCGAGAGCGACCGCCGGGCGGCTCCGAGCGCCGTACCCCGCGGAATCGCGGCCCGGGTATGATGCCAGATGCATCCCGAACCTGGTCCGACAATGGTGCATACTGAGGGCAAAATTCGGATAGTATAATCTGAGTTGCAATTTGCCGGATTATTGCGGTACAGCAAGGTTCGCGGCAGCCCGGCGGCATTCAAATGGCCATGAAACAATCCACGAATAGCGAAGTTTTGAGCGACTCCGGAAACGGAAAAGTGCTGAAGATCGGAAGAGTCGCCCAGCAGCTTGGCATTTCTCCGTCCATTTTGCGCGCCTGGGAGAAGCTCGGCCTGGCGCGTCCGCTCCGCACCAACAGCAGCTACCGTCTGTATAGTTCCGCCGACATGCGGATTCTGAAACGCGCCGTGTATATGCGCAAAGTCCTCGGCTTGAATGCCCAGGCGATTATTCTGCAGCTCAAGCAGGAGGGCATGCTTTCCGAAAAGCCCACCGATTCCGCGGAAGCCTTCGCGCTGGGCAACAAATTGCGGAAACTTCGTGTGGAGGAGGGCGAATCGCTGGCGCAAGTGGCCCGCGCGCTGGATATTTCCATTGGCTTCCTCAGCAATCTGGAACGAGGCCAGGCGCAGGCTTCCATCGGAGTTTTACGCAGTCTGGCGCAGCACTATGGAATCAATATCGTGGATTTGTCCACGGCCGTGAACGAAAGCGGCACCCCGCTGGTTCGCCCGCCGGAACGCAAGGTGCTTTCGGGAGGTTCGGGTGTGCGCATGGAATTGCTCGCCTGGGGTAAAATCATCATGGAGCCGCACATTTTTCGCATCGCTCCGCAGGCGGGCAGCCCCGATTTTTATTCCCATGAAGGCGAGGAATTTATTTACGTGATCACCGGAGAGCTGGTAATCCATTTGCGGGAAACGGCATACGAATTGAAGGCTTCGGACAGCTTCTACTTCACGAGCAAAACTCCCCACCGGTGGATTAATCCCGGCACCACGGAAACAACGGTGCTTTGGATCAACACTCCCCCGACATTTTAACGGGCGATGTAATTGGCTGTCGAAGAAGACATGGATACAGACTCCGGATTGCGTGCCGTCCGGAGTATTTTTATAAAATTAAGGAACGGGACCTTTTCATGACCCAAAAAATGGGCAGTCTTAAATTCATATTTCGAAACGGCGCGGCCCTTCTGCTGATGGCGGGATTGACCGCCTTCGTGTGCGTGGCGCCCGCATCGGCGGGAAACGCCGACTCCGCCAGCAAGGATGCGGGAGCGAAAATATTTTCGGATAATTGCGTTCCATGCCACGGAGAGGACGGCACCGGCGACACTTCCTCGGGAAAGCTTTTAGGCGCCGCGAATCTGACCACCGCGAAAATTCAAAATCTTTCCAATGCCACACTGGCTCACGCGATCGCCGAAGGGAAGGGCCAGATGCCGCCGTTCAAGAGCGTCCTGACGCACCAGCAGATTGAGGACGTGTTGAAGTACGTCCGTGAATTCGGGAAGAAAAAAGCGGCTCAAAAGTAAATCGAATCTGCCATTGCCAAAATCTGTTCGAACTCTTCGCACGTAATCTCGCGGTGGATGCCGCGAGACGCGGGGCAGCTTGCATCGCCGTTGGATCATTTTGGGGAATGCAATTGAATGAGGACCTGCTTCGCGGCGTCGCGCATCATGGCCATGGGCGCGCCTTGCGCTTCTGCTTGAATCTCGGATTCAAATTGAGTTAGTTGGTACACTCCGACCAATTCTTCACCCGCGTCACGCGTCAAATAGAAGGGATCGTGCAGCGCGGACTTGACCGCTTCCGCCAGTTCCGGCATTTGACCGGGCTTTACCTCCGCTTTCACACTTTCAAGATCGGTGAGCGCGGATAGGCGGACTCGTTCCGCCACTCCCGGCTGCGCCTGCGCCAATAGGATTTCCACGGCGCGAGGGTCTTTCGTCTCCACCAGTCCAGCCAAGGTCCCTTGCATCACGTGCAATTCCGGATTTTTCGCAACTTCCTCCCGCAGGATATCGAAAGCTTGCGGCATGCCCGATTTTCCCAGGCCTCTCGCAGCCGCCGCTTCCACCGCGTAACTCGAATCGTTTTGCAAAGCGGTGAGCAGCGCGGCGTAGACCGTCGGTTCGTTCGAGAAATTTCCGAGCGCCGCCGCGGCGGCCGCGCGCACCCGGCTATCATGTTGTTGCAAGGCGGAAAGCAAAGCCGATTTGGCTTTGGGCGTCGCGATTTTGCCGAGGCTGGCCGCGGCAGCGGCGCGCACGCCATAGAACGCGTCGCCATCGAGAACGCGCGCCAGCGCCGCCCCGCGCGCGTCCGAATCACCCAGCGCAGCCATCTGAAGCTGCTGCGCGGCCCACAAGCGGCTCATCATGGATGGGTCTTTTTCCGCTTCGGCAATCAGCGCGCGGAGAGGCTTGGGAAATTCCACAGTCTTATAGATGAAATTATCGGGATCGAAATCCACCCATTGCGGCTCGAATGTCAGGGGAAAATCAAATTCCTGCCGCGCTAAATAGTCGCGCACCTGCACTTTCTTCCGCTCGCCATTGGCGCCATAAAACGCGAATTCGATAGGCATGTCGAAGACAGGAGTTTCGGAATTGGTTTGCTGCGATTGCAGGACGGTAATTTTCTCCGCGTGCGTTGCCGCGTCGTAGCTTGCCGCAACTTTATACTCCGGCCACCCGGACAGATACACCCATTCGCGGAAGAACCAGCCGAGTTCCCGGCCGGTGGTCTCGCGAATGGACTGCTCAAGTTCCGGGGTGTCCGCGCTCTGCGCGTGATGCGCAACCAGATAATGATTCAGCGCTCGAAACAATATTTCGTTTTGCGAGGCGGGCTGCGATGCCGCCTGCGATCCATCCACCACGTAGCGCAGCATATCCAGGACCGCCGCGCCTTTCCGGTGCGTGGTGACGTCCAGCATATCCAAAGGATCCGCGTAATGATGATCCACGATCGGGCGGCGATAGCTTTCCTGGTCCTCCTCCTGCGCCGTGAACTGATCCTGATACATTTCGAAGCGGTAGGCGTCGTAGCCTTCATGATGCTGGGTGTAGAGCGCTGTAAGATAGGTCGCAAAACCCTCATTGAGCCAGATGTCCGCCCAGTCGCGCCCCTGCACATAGTCGCCGAACCAATGCTGGCCGAGTTCATGCGCCACCAGAATCGTGCTGGGAAAATCCTGGTCGGCGCGCGCATCGTGAAGAGTGGTCTCCGTAAGCGTCGTCGCGCTCACATTTTCCTGCCCGCCGAAAATGAAATTCTTGACGGTGGTTTGCGCGTATTTTTCATAGGGGTAGACGACGCCGGTGGCGCGCGAGAAGAAATCGATCATATCCGGAGTTAAATGAAACGTTCGCAGGGCCGTGGCTTCGTCAATGGTGTCCGGCACGTAATACTCGACCGGCTTGTCCTTATAATGGCCGGCGAACCTGTGCCACGGGCCGATGGCCAGCGAAATCAGGTAGGAGCTGTGCGGAACGCTTTCGACCCAGTCATAGGTCGCCTGACCGGCCGAGTGTGTCACTTTCACCAGCCTGCCATTGGAGACCACCGTTTGTCCTTCCGGCACGGTGGTGATCGTCTCGCTCGTGGCCATGTCGTTGGGATAATCCCAGCAGGGAAACCAAAAATGATTCAGCTCCGGTTCGCCCTGCGAAAAAACTTCGCGCGGCCAGTTCGGATAACTCGCCGAAGGATTCACGAAAAACAGGCCGGTCCGCGGGAAGGCGTGGTACACGATGCGCACGTTAATCGCGGTCTTCGTGCCGTAATCATGATCGAGTGTGATCCACAGCTTCGGGTCGTCTACGGAATAGATTAATTTCGCCGCCCTGGCTCCGGCGTCTTCCAAAGTCACGGAATCAATCTTCAGCTCGCTGCTGTCCAGGTAGAATTTCCGGAAATTCGCCGCGAACGGGCGCAAAGTAATCATCTCATCGCCAAAGACTTCTCCCTGGGACTCGTCGAAGTGCAGCGTCAACTTGTAGTTTTCCACGTGATAGGTCCGCGTCGGCGGCCAGTTCCAAACCGCGGGATTACCGAAAACATGATTGGCGGCATCGTCGGATCTCATTGGCAGCGCGAGTACGAGCGCTGCAATCAATGCGAGGAAAGCAAAGAGAATTTTAGATCTCACTCTTGAAAAGGCTCCTTTTCTGTTCACATGAGCCAGAGTCATCAGAAGCATGCGCTCCGGCCGCAAGGTGCATTGCGCCTAAGTAATTCCGCGCAGCAATTGGGATCGACCGCAAGGAATGCAAGCCTACGCCATTTGGCGCAAAGTCGTGAGCTCAGTTTCACCGTGGCGATCCGCCCAACTCTGAAATGTCCGAAGGCCCCACGGGGAGAGTCTACCTCACAGGAATTGCGCGCGAAATCGCGTTGTGTGGAATCTTCGTGAGAGAATTCAGTTTTCAGGACTGGCTTTTCTCATTCTCAATGACAAACTAAACGTTATCGGTTGACACGGTGCGCAACAGGAGCGCCACGACGATTCGAAGCAGCCGTTTCGTTGCTGGAAGGTTCATTCATTCTTTCGAGGCGCCAACTTTCGAAATTATGGCATACCTGTCCGTCAGCGGCGCGCCTACCTTTTATTTTTAGTCATCGACCAGCGCAACTCTTCGCGTTGTCTTGCGAATTTGCGCTAGCCTTCCTTGTGGCCGAATCGGCGAGCACACCCGAATATCACTCGCCTGTCGCGCGCATCGCGCGCTTCGTTCGGGATTTTCTGCCCGCTCAATATCTCCAGCTCCTATTTCCCCTTGGCAGTGTATTGCTGCTCGTCGGCTCGTCGAGCTGGTGGTACCGGCTCAACCTTCCCGGAGTGTTCGAGGCGATGCAACAATGGCGTTCCTTGATCGATCCAAACACGCTCGCGCGCTTCACGCACTACATCACCGACTGGGTTTCAATCGAGGAACAAATTGCGAGAGTTTTCGCAGTGTTCGCCAGCATCGCGAGCCTGGTCCTCTGGTGTCTCTCCCTGCGTGACGTGATTCGAAAGTTCATTGTCTGGGTTTTCCTTCCCGCAGGTTTCGCATTGGTGGCATTCCAGGTTTTCCTGCTTGCGACCACAAGACAACGCGACGCAGCTTTTAACGCCATAACCATCGCTGCTCATGTTCCGCTCCCGGCGAGGCATCCGTGGCTTCCGACGTTAGGGGATGGCATCTTTTTCACTTTGGGCGGCTTAATCGTTTTTGCCGTCGCCCTCCGGCTGGTCCGACGCCAGATCGTATCGCTGCCACTGCGCTTTCGCGACACCGCGAATGTGAAGGGGCCAAGCCTCCCAGAATCATCAAGCCGCTCAAAAGACATATTCGCGTTCATGATCGGGACGACTATTTGCACATTGGTAGTCTCATTGGGGATCGATTCCTGGCTGCTCCTTGAGAACGACAAATCTTGGAATTCTCATAGTTTTATCGCACTTCAGTGGGCGCCATATCTAGTGGACGCAATTGCTGCGGCTGTCATTGCGTTTCAAATCTTGCGCATCGAGAAACTGGGAGTGATCAACCGGCTATTTGCCAGGCGGCCGGTTCGCGAATATTTGGTTGCGTTGGCCATTCCGTTTGCTTGCATTCTGCTTCCCAGATTTTTCCTGGGCGTGGCCTCCCAGCCATTCATTGATCTGTATGAATGGAATCGATTTTTCATTCCGCATCCATTGCCATGGGTTCTTATCGTCTTCGTGATAGCGTTCTTCGAAGAGTTCGCGATTCGCGGCTACCTTCAGACTGCGCTGGAATCGCATTTCTCTCTCAACAGGTCCATCTTCCTCACGGGTATTCTGTGGGCGCTTCTCCTGGGGTTCGGCATGTCACAGTCACTGCCACACACGGCGCTCGCGCACTTTCCAGGCGTATCGCTAATAGCCCGTTTCGCCACCCTCGTCATTTATAGCGTGCCTCTTGGCTGGCTCTATGCGCGCACGCGGTCAGTCATTGCGACCACGCTCATGCACGGGACAATCGTGATCTTTCACGTGGGCGTGGGGATGGGGGTCCATTTGGATTACCCTTGGTTCTACTGGACGGAACTCGCGCTATGGGTTTTCGTCGGCTGGCTCCTGTTTCGAAAATATCCACCGATCAGATCGGACGCTCACGTTTAGTTGATCCTACCTCCGCAATCGGTTGCAACATTAATGCGCGTTCGCGGAAAATCCACACCTGTGGCAAGACGTCCAATTCGAAGCGAATCACCCTGATAATAAGGCGCGACCTGGGGAAGACGATTAAGATATTGCGCGCAGATATTTCCGCAAGCGAGCGGGATTGACTTCACCGAGCTGCGCCTCCACTTGAGCGTGTGCGCGCTTCCAGACGGGGAAGGCGCGGACCAGCAGGCTGCGCCCCTTTGCGGTGAGAGTCAGGAGGCGACCGCGGCGGTCGGACTTGCCCGGCGAGACGCGAATCAGGCGGCGTCGCTGCAAGGGCTTGAGCGCGGCGGTGAGCGTGGTTCGATCCATGGCCAGGAGAGACGCCACGGCCGCCATGCCTGGCGGCTCCGGGCGGTTCAAGGACATCATCAGCGAGAATTGCCCATTGGTGAGGCCGAGCGGGCGCAGCGCATCATCGAAGCGCCGCGCAAGGGCCCTTGCCGCGCGCTGGGCATGAAGGCAAAGGCAGGAGTCGCGAACCAGCAGCGTTGTTGCGTACGGCGGATGGACACCCATTGACATCCCTAGATTATATTGATATCAACGTATCTCGCAAGCGGAACCTTGGCGGCGCGTCCCACGGTCTGCGGCACAAGCAGAATCCCGCATTTCAGGAGAAGCTCATGAATCGAAAAATTCTGAGGGCGATGATGGCGAATATTTTCGCGCTGGCCATGCTGCTGGGCGTGGCGCTGCCGGCGCTCGCGCAGGACGCCAAGAACCCGTATCCCAGCATGGCCCCCTTGGCGCAATATCTGATGCCGGATCGCGATGCCGAAATTGCCCTGGCGCGATCCGCGGGACCGGAATCGATCTCGCGCGATGCCGAGGTATTGGTTCTCGGGCCGCACGGTTATGAAACCGCGGTCAAAGGCACGAACGGCTTCACGTGCATCGTGGAACGGGGGTGGACCGCTGGAATCGACGATCCGGACTTTTGGAATCCCAAGCTGCGTGGCCCGCTTTGCTTGAACCCGCCCGCGGTGCGCTCCTATCTTCCTCTGACCATCAAGAAAACCGAGTTGGTGCTGGCGGGACAATCGAAAGATCAAATGTTCAAGAGCATCGAATCCGCTTTGGAAAAAAAGGAACTGCCGGCGCTCGAGCCCGGAGCCATGTGCTACATGTTGTCCAAGGGTGGCTACCTGGCCGATGTCGGTGGGCACTGGCATCCGCACTTGATGTTTTTCGTTTCGCCATCGGACGATCAAACCTGGGGCGCAAATCTGCCCGGCTCGCCGGTGGTGGCTGCCGACGACGCGCAGGACCGGCTGAAGATCGTCATGATCCCGGTGGCCAAGTGGTCGGACGGCACGTTAGATTCGACGGAAGCGCACTGATTGGCATTTGTTGTGAATCTGTTCCGCGCAAATAGTGTGACGCAACCTCTCATGTCTTCGATGACGAACTTGAAGTTCCGAAGCCCCACCTCGCCGTATTCATGATCGGCCGTGTGGCGCGCCTCAGGAGGAGCGCGGTTTGGAGGGAGTTGCGAGGGCGACAGAGGATTCAGACGTGAGATAGATGAATGTAAAGGCTTCCTGCAAATACATGCGGATGTGCGACTCGGTGTGGCTCAAATAGCCGATGGAGGCGTCTTGACCGATGTGAAGGTCGAGGTCGCCGCCACGGGTTGTGACTACGAAGGCTCCGTCAATTGCCGGCGCCCAAATGATTTTGCCATCGGCGAGGCGCTTGACGTGCTCGAGGACCGGATAGCCGTAATCGCTGGTTTCCGCAAGTTCTGTGTAAGCGTCGGCGCTGAGCAGGATGGAGTAGGGACCGTTGACTCCCACCAGGCGCAATTGATTTAGGGCCTGCGCAAACGCCTCCGGATATTTGCGGACATCGGCGGGGAGAGGTTTTTGGGGATTGCTGCTGCCCTGACGGACGCCGACGATACCGGCGGCGGCGTAGCCCTCAAAAATCGCACGGTCTTCGGCGAAAGCGAGTTTGCGCGCAGCGTCTTTCGCAGGCTGCCAATCGGAATCATTGGCGCCGCGTTCCACATCGTCAATCATCTGGCGCTCAAGATCGAATGGGACCCGCAATTCGACGAGCGCTTTGGCTTCGCGCTGTCGGGAGGTCACGCCTTCTCCGGGAGCTGCGATCGTGCGCAGGTGGCCGGTGCCAATAGCGGAGAGAGCGGAACCCTCCGGCCCGTGGACGTCCACGACGCGGCGGCCGGCGAGGTAGCGCTTGAACGTCCGCGAGGTTTCTTCCTCGATTTGAGCCCACGCAGCCTCGGAAATTGGGGCCAGCTCGCGGTGCAGGTTATTCATGGGAATTTTCTCCTTTCAAGGAACCGATGCCGAGCGAACCATCTTTTGGAGGCGTGAAAGAGCTAGAAGGCCCGACGGGCGCAGAGGCCGCAGCGGGCGTCTGCTCGTGAGAGCACATGGTGGATGCGAACTGGTCCGGTGCAATACTGTCGAGGAACGATGCCGTCGGGATGAAAAAAAGATTTCCGGTAATGGCGGTGCTGAAGTCCAGGATGCGATCGTAATTGCCGGGAGGGCGTCCGATGAACATATTTTCGAGCATCTGTTCGATGGTCCGAGGCGAACGGCTGTAGCCGATAAAATAGGTGCCGAATTCACCGTGGCCGGGCCGGCCGAAGGGCATGTTGTCTCGGAGAATTTTGATTTCCTTGCCGTTTTCTTCGATGACCGTGAGCGCGTTGTGCGCGGAGGTGGGTTTGACGGAATCGTCGAGCTCGACGTCGGAGAGCTTCGTGCGTCCAATGATTTTTTCCTGGGCTTCCGTAGGTAGCTTGTTCCACGCGCCGAGATTGTGAAGATATTTCTGAACAATGACGTAGCTGCCACCTGTGAAAGCCGGATTCTCTTCGCCGATGAAGACGGCCTCTGCCGCCGCGCTCCCACTGGGATTTTCTGTGCCATCCACAAAGCCGAGAAGATCGCGATTGTCAACATAGCGGAAACCGTGAACTTCGTCGACCGCGGTGACCGCTCCTCCGAGGCGCGCCATGATTTGCATCGCAAGTTCGAAACAGAGATCCATTCGCTTGGCTCGGATGTGGAAGAGCAAGTCGCCGGGAGTGGAAACCGCATGGCGCACACCGGAGCGAATCTCGCGGAAGGGATGCAGTTCCGCGGGACGCGGTGATCCGAAGAGGCGATCCCAGGCCTCGGATCCGAAGCCCATGATGCAGGAGAGAGCGGCGTCGAGGTCGCGAAAGCCGACAGCGCGCAAAAGCGCAGACAGATCGGAGCAAAGAGAAAGAACGGCGGCGCAATTTTCATCGGAAGGATTGATGGTCACCACGAGGAAAATGGCGGCTCGCGTGAGGGGAAAGGAGACAGGCTGCGACAGGAGGGAGTCGGCAGCTGCCGTAGGCTGAGCGCTGTTTGGATCGGACGCCATCGTTAATATTCTAGCCGGGGTTGGGGACATTCGTTCTTGCACGCCTCCGACTGACTCGGATGCGAATCCGCCGGGTGCGACAGCTTACCACCCTCACCGAAGAAACGTCCACGTGGGCGGGGAACGGCAGTGATTTGGCCGGCTCTGCGGAATTGTTCAAGTTTCCGCGCTTCGCACTCGGCATGCCAGGACCCGGGCTGCGAGTGCCGGTCCCGAGTATAAACGCCTGATTTCGGTAATGGAGTTTCGCCAGCTTCTTGGATTCAGGACTCTTCGGTGAGACACGGCATTACCCATTTCGGAGATAATCTTGAATCGGCGAATCCGCATACTCGGGCGCGGAGGAACGATTGGCAAAGAAAAGTGCTAGCGGGGTTGAATTTGCCGGTGCTGAGCGAAAGCGAAGGGAAGCAACGACCTGCGGCCACTGAGCGCGCAGCGCTCAGCAAAAACAAACGACAGCCCGGCGCAATTAAGGCTCATAACCTTGCAGGGAATCAGCGAAAGGAAATTGCGAAAAGGAAAATGGTTGCGGGAGCCTGCAAACAGGACGAATTGATTGAGCGAGCGGTCTCAGAATTCCAGTCGCGCTTGAATCGCGATCATGCGAGGGGAGTTGTCGCCGCCCAAGCCAACGCCGAGCAAGCCAGTGGGGGGAGACGTGGTGTAAGTCAGCGCCCCAAAGCCCACCTGTGTCGATGGTTTCCCCGGAATGCCGGCATACACGTCGCTCGGCAGCCCAAAATTCGGATGATTGAAAACGTTGAAGAACTGACCCTCCACCCGAAGTTTCAGCCGTTCGCTCAGAGTGAACCATTTCGTAAGGTAGAAGTCGCTCCAGAAAAAATCAGGGCCTCGCAAGGCGTTGCGGCCTAAAGTTCCGAATTGGCAATTTTGCAGTGTATCGCCTCCGTTGCAAGCGCCTCTGCTTGGGTCAACGGCCGATACAAAGGCATTTGAGTTGAGCCATTGAAGCGTGCCGGGTTGCGTTACACCGGGAATGGGGTTGCGCTCATAGAGCGGTACTCCCGGAACAACGCTCGCAAATTGCGGTCCGCCGCCCTGCACAATCCCATTTCCATTCGCGGTGTACGCCGTGCTCAGCACCGAGAACGGAAGTCCGCTGTGCCAAATCACCGTTCCCGAAACTTGCCAGCCATTTAAACCATAACCGAGCGAGCGGCTACGCACCTTGATCGGCAGCTGATAAACATATTCGCCACTGAGATTGTGCCGGATATCGTAATCGCAAGGGCCATAATCGCGGGCAAGCTGTCCCGGGAGAGGAGCGAGGAGGGCTCCAGCGGAAAACTGCAACAGGCCGCCATTTGACACTTCATCCATGCATCGGCTGAAGGTGTAATTGATTTGTCCTTGCAAACCGTGCCCCACCCGTTTGGTCGCGTTCCATTGGAGGCCATTGTAGTGACTGCTTGCTCCTGTCGAAAACTGCGTGACCGCACCGAAGCGAGGATCGCTCGGTTGCAAGTAAGGGTATGGAGCAAAACATCCCTGGCAGATAGTTTGATAGCCATTCACTTGTGTCAAATACGGTTGGTTCAGCGCTCGGGTGCCGACATATTGCGCGCGTATGCTAACCGTAGTTCCGAATTGATGTTCAATCCCGAAACTCCACTGCATGTCGTAAGGCGCGTTGAGCCTACCGTTGGGAACAGCCGTGATTGCAACGGGCGGCAAACATTCGCCGGGGCTGGCCTGTGGCGATGCGCAGGAAAACCAGCCTTTAGCAAAACCCTCGCCAAATGCCTGATTTGCGGCGACGGCCGCATCTACCGCGCTGTCGGCCACACCGGGCGCGATCGCTAGGCCGCCGACCGTGCCCAGCAGCCCACCCTCGAGAGTCCGAACATACGGTGGATTGACGCCGGTCAAATCCGCAACGCTTCCCGGCAAGAGATCGCTGAACAGCCCCAACCCCGTTCGGAGCACGCTATTGGGAGCAAATTGCCAAGCGAATGCCGTTCTGGGTTGCATGATTGCGAGTGGGGTGGAACTGAAGATGGTCCGCAAATGAGTGTGAATCGCCGCGTTCAGCGGCTGGTCCACGTCATGCGAGATCGCATTGAAAGAGCCGGGAAGCCGGGCAATTTCATCATGTGGATTTACTGGATTGGAGTTGAACGTGTCGCGCAGGCCGACTGTCCAGGTCACCTTGGGAGTAAGTTTCCAGGTATCCTGCGCGTACAGATCGAGATTGAGAAAGTTGAAGGGTTCATTCGCGGAAGAGGGGAACGTCTCGGTTGCGGTAGAGGCTACGCCGAAGATGAATTGCGGCAAGTCCGTGTATGTGACGAGCGGAACGGCACCTTCACCAAAGTCGTAGTCATTCAGCCGAAAGATTCTGGTGTTTGTTCCGAAGCGGAATTCGTGGGCGCCATGGTTCCAGGCCAAATTGTCGTTAATGAAGAAACGGGAAGCGCGCCGGCCTTGCACCCAGGTGTTATCGAGGCCTCCGATGGTAGTAAACGGTGCATTTGAGCCGATCCCCTGCAAGACAATGGGAAAGGCCGCCAGCGTCTTCTGAAAATCCTTCGGTGCAAACAAGCTCTCGTACCAGGAAAATCCGGAGTTGAAATAATTCACAAGATTCTGGGAAAAGATGTGCGTATATCCCGCCGCAAACGAGTACAGGGGCTGAGGCGAGATTGAATCGAATAGCGGGTTAATGGGATCCGTATAAGCGGCTTGCAGTCCGGTATCGGCCTGGAACCGAAACCATGCCGTATCCGTTTGATTGATGTTCCAGTCGATGCGCGTGGTCTGAACTTGCTCATGATCGGCACTCGAATGAGAAATGCTTTGCCGGTTCGCACATCCGTTCCCGTTGGGCGGATTGCCGGAGACTGGGGAGCCATCGGAATTGAACGGGCATCCCAGCACTGCCAGCGGTGTTCCGCTGGTGTTTCCGTAAAGCGAGAACATCTTCTGATAGAAGGGCACTAGTTGGGGGGCTGGCGTATAACGCGATCCCGTGACCGAATCAGTTCCTCCCAGCGGTAGTTGCTGTAGCACAAAGTTCTGGAAGGCTTGCGTCGGGACAGTTGTGGCGGTCACGATCGGCAGTGCAATTCGAACCCATTCACTATCGAAAAAGAAAAAGAGCTTATTGTGCAGAATCGGCCCGCCCAGGCTGCCTCCGAAATGGTTCACCACGGACCGGGGTTTTTGACCGCCTGGGGTGGCATTTGTAAAGTAATTCGCCGCGCTCAGTATCGAACCGTTCCAGCCCTCGTAGAGATTTCCATGGAATTGGTTCGCGCCCGATTTGGTGACGTAGTTGACCTGCGAGGCGCCGTATCGCCCTTGGTCCACAGAATAGGAAAGCGTGTTGACGGTCACTTCCGAGATCGAATTAAGCCCGAGAACTAGATTTGTGGAAAGACCGCTATTGAGATTGGTAAGCGGATCATTGGTCTCCAGCCCATCGACGATATAGCCATTGGAGAGGGCTGGCAATCCATTGAACTCAACATTGCCGTAGCCATTCGAGCTGCCAACGAAGTCGTTTCCACTGCCGGCCGTATTCATCAATGCTCCGGGGGCGAATTGCAGGGGATAGGTTAGATCCCCGCCGGGGTTCGGAAGGTTTTCGAGCGCCGGCGCATTGAGAGTCGTGGAAGTGTTTGCATTCTCTGGGTTGACAAGCGGCGCCTCGCCGTTCACTTCGACGGTCACTTTTGCCTGAGCGACTCGTAACGTGAAATTGACTGTTTGCTTCTGGCCTAAGGCTGAAACGACGTTGTCAACCTGTTGGACATTGAAGCCTGCGGCTTCGACTCTCACGGAATAGTCGCCCGGCTGCAGCTCGGGGAAATTGAACCGGCCCTCGGCGTCCGTCGTGGCGCTGCGCTGCAAACCGGTTGCGCGATTTGTGATGGCCACTTTGGCGCCGGGAACAATGGCGTTACTCGCATCGGTCACTTGGCCCACGATGGCACTCGTGGTTTCTCCTTGCGCGAAAACTCGCGAGGAAAGGCCGAATAGTGCGGTCAAAACCAGGAGGCCAGACACGGTCAGGCGGATAGCACCTAAGGACCTAATCATCGAGTGACTCCACGGGCGTCGCGAACCCAAATCCTTAGCGAGGCCGCCAACGATGTTAATGTAGATTAATATACATTGTAAAGCTAGGTTAATCTATATTCGGGTGCGGCGTGTTCGAGACCCGAAGCGCTCCACGCCACTGGGGGTCGCTACCTTAGGAAAGGAATGCCTCAGCCAAAACTGATTTCGGGAGCGATCACAGAGGATTGGCCCGATTCCATAGATTTGGCAAATCGCCACCGCCGGAAACGAATCTTAATGATTGAAGGGATCACAAGAACTTGTTACTCCAAAGGAAAGTGGTTGCGGGGGTGGATTTGCCTGCCCTGAGCGAAAGCGAAGAGAACCAACGACTCCGGCCACTTGAGCGCGCAGCGCTCAGCAAAAGCAAACGACAGCCCGGCGCACTTAAGGCTCATAACTTTGCAGGGAATCAACGAAAGGAAACTGCGAAAAGAGGAAGTGGTTGCGGGGGTTGGATTTGAACCAACGACCTCCGGGTTATGAGCCCGACGAGCTACCAGGCTGCTCCACCCCGCGAAACCATCATAGCGGATGCATGCAGCGCGGTCAAACGAATCCAGCCGATTCGCATATGCAAGAAATTCTGCGCAAACCTGTGAACCCGCCAAGGAATGATGCAATGCGAATTCGGCAAATCAGCCCGCGGCGAATGCTTTCACCACGAGCTATAGGCCGTACCGGTAAAAGGCGAGATTTTGTCTGAGGCGGAATGCACGTCGGTGATGCCCACGGAAGATTGTTCGGGGCTGACCAGCAAATCGGAGCTTTCCGTCACCCAATCTTTCTGATGAGTCATGGGGTCAGTGGGAATTTCGCGAATATATCCGGCGCTGACCAGATCGTCGAGAGAACTCGGCGCGGCTTCTTTGTCCGCGGTGTAATTGTCGATTGATTCGCGCAGGGAGCGCAGGTCGGTCAACAGCGCGGCCTCGCGCGCTTTGGTGACGCTTTGTTCGTAGCGCCCGGTGGCGATGGCCGCGAGGATCATGATGATGGCCATCACCACCATCAACTCGATCAGCGTAAACCCGCGCGGGCTCGTCAACTTGTCGTGTGTTCTCATTTTTTCGCGGTTCCGATCACGCATCCCCGAAAATAACTCTGCACGCATTCTTACCACGTGGAATACGCCGTCCCGTCCATTCCGGTGCCCGATGATTTCGAATACACGTCGAACACATCTTGCCCGCCCCAGGAAGTGGCGTCCGGATCATCCTGCACGGAACGCAAACCCCAATCGTTTGTGCCGGTCATGGGATCTTTAGGGATTTCGCGCAGGAAACGCACGTGGCGGTCCGGCGCGCCCGCCAGGGCCACCCCGTGCACCAGGGTGTCGAGGTCCGGAGGATATCCCTCCGTTCCCGCCTGCACTTGAATCAAATTCTTGTCCGCGGCGTCCTTATAGCGGTCAATGGCGTCGCGCATTTCGCGCAAATCGTAGCGCAGCAACGCTTCGCGGTGGCGCTTGATGGCCACGCGTTGCAGCGGCACGGCGGCCGTGGCCAGCACGATCAGGATGGCGCAGGCAATCAGAAGTTCGATCAGCGACATGCCCGCAGCGGCCAATTGGATGCGACTCTGGCGTTTGCGATTGCGCCGCGAGGATGTAAGCGTGGTGAATTTGGAATTCATGAAGCGACTCGTCCGATGACGATGTATTCAATATCCGGTGCGTGCTACTGCACCTGAATCGTGGCGACGCCGGAAACCAGCGGGATATTCTGCTGCTGCGAATTGTGCGCGTTCACCTGCAGGACCTGGATCTGGGAATTTCCAGGAGCGATGGCGCGAACCACGATGCCCAGCAGCGTGCCGGTTCCATTCACACCGGGAGTATTCGGCTGGCGCGTGGCGGACACCACGAGTTCGCCTTTTTCCTGGTCAATGCGCTGCACGATGGCGATTTCCTGCGTGCCGCCGGAGAGAAACCCTCCGTTGCGTACTTCCTGCACCTGGATCACCGCCGGATTGTAATGAATCAGCATGGGAATGGAATAGAGATCGGTGACATTGGAGACGGCCAGTCCGATGGTGGCGTCGTCGCCGGTCTTTAGCACCACATTTCCCGGCTGGAATTGCAGTTGCGCGGCGGGCGCTCCATTGGCTTGCGTGGGCGCCACTTCTCCGATGGTTCCCGAAGAAGCGCCGGGAGCAGGAGCCGGAGCCGGAGCCGGAGCAGGAGCGGACGGGGCAGGGAGAGCCTCTTCGTCATCATGATATACGCGCACATTCGAGTCGGTTCCGGCGGCCAGGGTGCGCAAATTATCCGCGGTAATCGAGGGCATGCGAATCACATGAGGCGTGAGCACGATCAGGACTTCGTTGTCCTTAGTCTCCTTGCTGTTGTCCGAGAAAAGATACCGGAAACCGGGAACCTGGCCGAGGCCCGGGATGCCGTTGACGTTGTTGGACTGATCGTGCTCGATCAATCCGCCGAGCAGGCTCACTTCGCCTTCTTTCAACCGGATATCGTGCTCCACTTTGCGCTGGCTGATGACCGGCTGGTTGATTCCGCCGATGTTGCTGGTGCCGGTAATTTCCGATACTTCCACGGTGAGCTTCATGCTCACGTCGCCATCGGGATGCACGCGCGGCGTGACGTCAATCTCCACGCCCACGTCAATATATTGAAATTGCGTGTTCACCAGGGGATTGACCACGCCCGCGCCGCTGCCCACTCCCACGCCGACTCCCGCCTGGAAGCTGCCGGTGGCCACCGGGACGCGGTCTCCGATTTTCAGCGACGCTTTTTCGCCGTCCGTCACGCGCACTTCCGGGTCCTGAATGATTCGCGTCTGATTGTCGGACAAAATGGCGTTGGCGGTGGCTCCGGGAAGAGTGAGGCTGTAATCCGCGGAGGAGAGTTTGTGCAGATTTTGCAACGTAATTTGGGCGATGTTGGAAGCGGTGCTGGAGGTGCTCGATCCGGAAGTGGTTGAGGAACTTCCGCTGTTTGGCTGCACCGAAGTTCGCGGCGTAAATGCCATGGCGATGCTTTGTCCCGGCAGAATTCCCAAATCACGCAAGCGGTCGCGGCTGGCGGTCAGCACCTGCACATGGATCAACACTTCCGGCTTGGCTTTATCGATATCGCGAATGATTTTGGCCGCGAGCGCGAGCTTATCCGGCGTCTCGCGAATCACAATGGCGTTCTGCGAATTCACCTGCTGAATGCGATGCAGGTCGAGGAGTTGCCGCAGGCCGGTGACGATTTCGGTCAAATCCTGCGGTGTGACGGTATTCGAAAGATAAAAAGTGCGGATTTCCTCGTCTTCCAGGTCTTTGCGCTTCTGCGGATTGTCCGGTGCCACGAAAATCACGCTGCTGGTCAGCGGCTTCCAGAAAGCCTTGCTTTCCAGCGAAACGGCGTCGAGCGCCTGTTCTAGCGTAACGTTCGGCAGTTCGGCGGTGATGCGCCGGGAGGTGAAATCGGGGTCAAAAATCACGCTCAGCCCGGCGAGCTTGGCGATGGTCTCAAAGACCACGCGCGCGTCGTTGGTCATCTTCAGGTTGATAGGTTCGCGGGAGAGCGGTTTGAGTTCGGGTGGGGCGGCCAGCAGGTCCTGATCGTTGTCGGGATTGGGATTTACGGCCTTGCTTGCGTCGGCGGCGCGCTGCGCGGACATTAATTGCATGGTTTTCGAGATTTCCTGCTCGGCAACAGCGCTCGAGGGATCAATGCCCTGAGCCTTCTCAAATTCCGCCAATGCCAGCTGTAAATCCCCGGCTTTCTGAGCCTTTTTGCCCTGATCCACGTGGTACTCGCCGGCTTCGAATCGCATGTGAACGGTCCGAAGGCGATATTCGGCGTTGTTGGGGTCTTGCCGCAGGGCGCGCTCATAATGAACCAGCGCGGTGTCGTAATCCTGGAGGGTCTCCGCCTTCCTGCCGGCGTCATATTCAGTATTTGACTTGGGGCAGCCGATAAGAAGGGCAGCGACAAACGCCAAGAGTGACAAATATCCAATGCGGCGCAAACGGCTCCTCCGCGGGCGGTCCCCTGATTTCGCTAGAAGTCTAGCACCCGCGCTAGGATGCGGCAAGGAATCCCCCGAGTTGCTGACTACACTTTATAACTCGGCAATATTCAACCCAGCGTTATGCCGAAAATCTCGATTTTAATGGGTCGGTGCAAAATCCGTGCGATTCTGATACTTGCGGGGGGTTGTTCAGGGCGACTATGATGGTTATCCCGTGGCATCCAATACCCGAAAATCGGACCGCGTGGGCGTCAAGATTGTCGCCCAAAACCGTTCGGCGTCCTATAACTACACCCTGCTCGATTCGATCGAGGCGGGGCTGGTTCTGGTGGGCACGGAGGTTAAGAGTTTGCGTGAGGGGAAGGGCGGGCTGCGCGAAGCTTACGCCGATATTCGCCTCGGCGAGGCTTGGCTGCTAAACTGCCATATCCCGGAATACCTGCCGGGTGGGGCGCGCAATCACGACCCGTTGCGCAAACGTAAATTGCTCCTGAAAAAGCGGGAAATCGAGAAATTGATGGTGCAAGTGCAGCAAAAAGGCATGACCATTGTCCCCTTGAAGCTTTATTTCCGGGACGGCATCGCCAAATGCGAATTGGCGGTCGGCAAAGGCAAGAAATTTCACGATCGGCGCGAAGCGGAACGCCAAAAAGAAGCCAAACGCGAAGCCAGCGAAGCGATGTTTCGATCCCGCCGGCGCTAATCCGCGGTTTCGAAACAAAAGGGAGCTACGATGCAGATTCAGATTGAGAGCCAGCCGTTTTCTGAGGTCTCGGCCGACGCGCTTGTAAGCTACGCCTTCGAGAAGGACAACAAATTCACCGGGGCGCTGGGTGATATTGACAATGCCATGAACGGCCGGCTGGCCGCGCTGGCAAACTCCGGAGAATTCACGGGCCGCGCGCTCGAAGCACTGCTGCTGCATTTCCCCGAGGGGTTGAAAGCGCAGCGCCTGCTGCTGATTGGCGCTGGAAAACCAGGAAAATTCGAGATTGGCGACCTGCGTCGCATTGCCGGCACCGCGCTGCGATATCTGAAATCGCGGGGCGTGCAGAATTTCGCGTTTCTCGCGCGCGAGGGCGAACGCGGCCCGGAAGCGGCGCAGGCCGTGGTCGAGGGTTTGATCGCCGCCGATTTTGAATCCGACAAGTATCGCAGCGAAAAAAAGAAGAAGGAGATTCAGTCGGTTTCTCTCCTGGGCTTCGATGCCGGACTGGGAGCGGGATTGACGGCCGCCGTGGAGCATGGCCGGGTGATCGGCGAATCGCAGAATTTTGCGCGCGACTTGATCAACGAACCCTCGAACAAGCTCACCCCGCGCATGTTGGCCGCCAAGGCCGAAGCCATGGCCAAGGAGGCCGGGCTGGGCGTGGAAATCCTCGACGAGCGCAAGATTGCCGAACTCAAAATGGGCGCGCTTCTGAGCGTGGCGCAGGGAAGTTTCGAGCCGCCGCGCGTCATCGTTCTGCGCTATACGCCTGCGAACGCACGCCCCGATTCGACCGTGCTCGGGCTGGTCGGCAAGGGCGTCACCTTCGATACCGGAGGAATTTCCATCAAGCCCGCCAATAACATGGAAAAGATGAAATATGACATGGGTGGTGGAGCGACCATGATCGGCGCGATGCGCGCTTTGGCCGCGCTGAAACCTTCTGTCCCGGTGATTGCCATCATTCCGGCCACGGAAAATATGCCAGGGGGCCGCGCGCAGAAGCCGGGAGACGTGCAGGTAGCCATGTCCGGGAAAACCATCGAGGTCATCAATACGGACGCGGAAGGCCGTCTGATTCTCGCCGACGGCGTCACCTACGCCAGGAAACTCGGCTGCACGCACTTGATCGATGCCGCCACGCTGACCGGCGCGATTGAAGTGGCGCTTTCCAATGTCCACGTGGGCGCGTTTGGCACGCCTCGCGAATATCTCGACAAATTTCTCGAGAGCGCGCGCGCCGCCGGCGAAAAAATGTGGCCCATGCCCATGGACGACGAATATCAGGAGATGATCAAGAGCAACATCGCGGACATTCGCAATACCGGCAGCGGAAAAGGCGGAGGCGCGAGCACCGGCGCGTGGTTCATCAAGGAGTTCGCGGAAGACACGCCGTGGATTCACCTGGATATCGCTTCCACTTGTTGGGTCGATGATGGTCGTCCCTGGCTGGCGAAAGGTCCCACGGGCGTGGCCCTGCGGACGATTATTGATTTCGCGCTGAAAATGTAGCCGATGGCTTTGTCGAGGGCCGCGGGAGGATGAGACGCGCTCCGCGCTCAAGCGGCGATTCGACGCGGGTGCCGCGCCCGCCGCGTGCCTACATTTTTTCGGGCGCGGTGATTCCCAGCAACCCGAGCGCCGTGACAAGCTGCGCCCGCACCAGCGACGTAATCAGCAGCAGAAACGAGCGCTTCTCCGCGTCCTTCTCCGAAAGAATGTGATGCTTGTGGTAGAAATTATTGAATCCCTGCGCCAGCTCAAACGCGTAGCGCGCCAGGAACGCAGGCTCCTGGGCGTTGATGGCAATTTCCACGCGAGCGTCGAGCGATCCGGCCAGCAGCGTCAAATCCCACAAATCGTCTCCCTCGGGCGGCGTTAGAAATTTAGCAATGTCCAATTCTCCGCGCGCCAGCCGGGCCAGGTTGGCGGCATCCTCGCTCGAAAAATTCGGGTCCGCTTCGGCTCCCTTGCGCAGGATTCCGTTCACGCGCACCACGGCATATTGCACGTACGGGCCGGTCTCGCCTTCAAAGCTCAGCGCATCCTTGAAATCGAAGGCGATCACCGTCGAGCGCGTGAACCGCAGCAAAAAATAACGCAGCGCGCCGATGGCGATGGCATGCGCGATGGCCTCGCGTTCTTTTTCGGGAGTTTCCGGATGCCGCGTGTCCACTTCGCCGCGCGCGCCGGCTTCGAGCTGGTCGATCAAATCGTCGGCCTTTACGCCTTGCCCTTTGCGCCCGCTTACTTCCACATACGGCTTTTTTGAATCTTCCGGCGGAATTTCATAGCCCATTTCCTGAGCGCAGCGCGGAGTGAGCGCCACCACGTTATAGGCGAAATGCTTCAAGTGGTCCGCTTCCTCGGCATAACCGAGCGCGCGCAATCCCGCCGCCACCACTTGCTGCGGATAGGCCTGCCGCGAATCGATCACGTTGATCACTTCGTGCGCGTGGCCAAAAGATGGAGCATGCGCTTCACCTGCGGCGCTCGAGGTTACCCAGGCCACATGACCGTCCGGATGGGTGTGGAATTTCTGGTAATGAAAATCGCGGTCCAGCAATCCGAATTTCCAGAGGTGATGCGCGATGTCTTTGCCGACGTAAGTCACCGTGCCGCTCGAACGCACGATGATTTTTGCTTCGGCTTCTTCTGTTGGTTCCTCTTTTTCTTCTGCGGCTGGATCGACGCTTGCCGCGGTTTCTCCGCCTTCGGTGGGGAGCCGCATCACCCAGCATCCGGCGTTTTTCCCGCTCGCGGCCAGTTCGATGGCTTTGCGTTCTTTCAGCATGGCGAAGGCCGCATCCCAGAATTTCAAGTGCAGGATTTCGCTTTCCTGCGTCAGCAAATCGTAATCAATTCCCATGCGGTCGAGGGTGCGCAAATGGCAATGCACCACGGCCGTGGCCACCAATTCGCCCATGCGCGCCGCTTCGCCGTGTCCATCTTCGATCTCCCGCAGCGTATGTGTGCGCAATTCGAGCCGCGTTTTATCCTCGGCAAGAAATTGCGTCACACGGGTGTACACATCCCAGCACAGGAAATCGAATTTCGGCTGGGCGGCAAGGGTGCGCACGTCCTCGAGCGTTTTCTTCTCCAGGTGCAGAAACCCCAGAACCACGTCGGCCACCTGCACGCCGGTATTGTCGATGTAGTTCTGCACTTCCACGCTGTGGCCCGCATGGCGCAGCAGGCGAATGTAAGTGTCGCCGAGGACCGCATTGCGCAAATGCCCGATATGCGCGGCCTTATTGGGATTGATGGCCGTGTGTTCCACCACGATTTTGCGGGCATCCGCTGGGGCGCCTGTGGATTCGTGCCCGGCTTCCTCGCAAGCCGCGCGGAAAAAATCCGCGCGCGAAAAAAAGGCGTTCAAATATCCGCCGCCGGCCACGTCCACGCGGTCGATTCCCGGAATCTTTTTCAGCGAGTTGGCGATTTCCTGAGCCAGCGCGCGCGGCGCCTTCTTCATGCGCTTGGCCAGCTCGAAACATAGCGGGGAAGCGGCTTCGCCCATGGACAATTTCGGCGGCCGCTCAACCACGATGGGCACGTCGGTCTTGTACCGTTCGTGGATGTGGTGGCGCAGCGCCTTGCGAAACCGCTCTTCAACCGTCTTGTACACGCGTCTCCTTGCGTCCGATGAGTCCCGCGATTATAGGGAATCCATCATAACCCGTCAAAGCATCGCGCCGCGGCGTTTTGCGGGATAAAGGGAAGCGACTTCAATTTCACCGAGATGTGTTTCGCTTTTCACGGGAGTCTGCGAAAATACACACACGCAAATGAAAACCGCGGGGTTGGCATATTTCGACTGCTTTTCCGGAATTAGCGGCGACATGACTCTGGGCGCGCTGATTGACGCCGGCGCGAGCCTTGCCGCCATCGAAACCGAACTGCGAAAGCTGGGGCTCGAAGGCTGGACGATCTCCGCTGAAAAAGTGAAGCGCGGCGCCATTTTCGCCACGCACGTAAAAGTCCAGACGCAGGAAGGGCATCATCACCGCGGGCTTTCGATCATTCTCAAACGCATCGAGGACGCGCATCTGGCTCCGCGCGCGGCCGAACGCGCCACGAAGATATTCACGCGACTTGCGGAAGCCGAAGCGCGCGTGCACAACGAGCCGATGGAGAAAATCCATTTCCATGAAGTGGGCGCTGTGGATTCGATTATCGACATCGTCGGCGCGGCCGTGGGTTTCGAGTTGCTGGGCATCGATGAATTTTCCTGCTCGCCGCTGGATGTGGGCGCGGGACAAGTGAAAACGGCGCACGGACTGCTGCCCGTTCCGGCCCCGGCCACGGCGGATCTGCTGCGTGGCGCGCCGACATATTCAAGCGGCCTCGCGCGCGAGCTAGTGACGCCCACGGGCGCGGCCATCGCCACCACGCTTTCCTCGCGATTCGCGGAAATGCCGGAGATGACTTTGCGCGCCATCGGATACGGCGCCGGCACGGCCGACAATCCGGAAAAACCCAACGTGCTGCGCCTGCTGATCGGCGAAAAAGCCGCGCAAGAAGCGCGGAGAACGCTGGGCCGCGCCGGTGACCGTGATTGAAACGAACCTCGACGACATGAGCCCGCAAATTTACGGTTACTTTGTGGAGCGCGCGCTGGCCGCCGGAGCGCTCGACGTGTTTTCGACCTCGGTGCAGATGAAAAAGAACCGCCCCGGCCTGCTGGTCACGATTCTCTGCAAGCCCGCGGAGGCCTCGCGGCTGATGGATTTGGTGTTTCGCGAGACCACCACCATCGGCGTGCGCACGCATGAAGTCCGCCGCAAAGTTCTCGACCGCGAAATCGTCGCGGTCGCGACGCCTTTCGGCGAAATTCGCATGAAGGTCTCGCACATGAACGGCTCGCTGCTCAACGCCACGCCGGAATATGAGGATTGCCAGCGCATCGCCGCGCAGCAGGGAATCCCGCTCAAGCAGGTGATTGCCGCGGCTTCGTTCGAATTTCAAAAGCAATCGCAAGCGCGCGCCGGGTCGCACAAATAATTCATGGACCAGCCCTCCCACATGCCACCGGACAAGCCTAAGTTTTACATCACCACGCCGATCTACTACGCGAATTCGCGGCCGCACGTCGGCTCGGCCTACACCACCATCGTCTGCGACGTGATCGCGCGCTACAAAAAAATGTGCGGCTACGATGTCGCCTACCTCACCGGAACCGACGAGCATGGCGTGAATATCGAACGCGCCGCCGAAAAGCAGGGAATCTCCCCAGCGGAGCTGGTGGACCGCAACTGCAAAATATTTCTCGATCTCTGGAAGCTGCTGGATATCCGCTACACGCATTTCATCCGCACCACTTCCACCGATGCACGCGCGGGCCGTGCAGCATCTGATCCGGCGCACACGCGAGCGCGACAAAGGCCTTCCGCCGTCCGAGCGCGCGATTTTCAAGCGAAAATACGAAGGCCGCTACTGCATCTACGACAATCTATACGTCAGCGATACGCCGGAGCCGTTGGATTGCCCCACCTGCGGGCGTCCCGCCGAGCTGGTATCTGAAGAGAATTATTTTTTCCGGCTATCCGCGTATCAGGAAAAATTGCAGGAGCTGTACGCGAAAAACCCACAATTCCTGGTTCCCGATTTCCGGTTCAACGAAATCAAGAGTTTCGTCTCCGCCGGATTGAAGGATATTTCCATCAGCCGCAAATCCATCAAGTGGGGCATTCCCTGGCCGGACGATCCCGAGCACGTTTTTTACGTTTGGTACGACGCTTTGACCAGCTACATGAGTGGCATCGGATTCGGCGAAGGCGAAAAGGGCAGCGAGGAATATCAAAAATACTGGCCCGCGGATGTGCACGCCATGGGCAAGGAAATTATTCGCTTTCATGCCGTATATTGGCCCGCGTTCCTGATGGCCGCGGGAATCGAATTGCCGAAGCAGATTGTGGCTCATGGCTGGCTGCTCTTCGAGCAGGAAAAAATGAGCAAGTCCAAGGGCAATGTCGCCTACCCCGAGCCGATTGTGCGCGGCTTCGACGAGCTTGCCGGAGCGAAAGTCGGCAACGACGCGCTGCGTTATTATCTGCTGCGCGAAACGGTCTTCGGCCAGGACGGCAATTTTTCGCGCGAGGCGCTGATCACCCGCTACAACGCTGACCTCGCCAATGGCCTCGGCAATCTTGCGAGCCGCGTCCTGACAATGATCGAAAATTACTTTCAAGGTGTTGTTCCTCCGCGGCCTGATGACCTCAGTCCCTTGATTGCGAATTTCGAACACGGCAAGCGGATGGCCCTTAAGCATTACGACGCGTATAACTTCTCCGAGTGCTTGCAGGAAATCTGGCAACTCGTCGCCCTGGTCGATTTTGAGCTCGTAGAGAAGAAGCCTTGGAAACTCTCCGCCGACCCAGCGCAACTCCCGGCTGTTGGTTCGGTGTTATACAACACCGCCGAGGCGGTGCGATTCATCTGTGTTCTTGCTCATCCTGTGGTGCGCGATGCCACGGAGAAGATTTGGGCGCAGCTTGGCCAACCTGGAAAACTTGCCGACCAGCGCATCGACCAACTGCAGTGGGGCGGACTGAAACCCGGAACGAAAATCGGAAAGCCGGAAGCGGTATATCCGCGCATCGACAAAAAAGAAGCATTGGAGAAAATCGAAGCCATGGAAAACGAAATTCGCAATCCCGGCGCGGCGCAGCCCGCAGCCGCGGCATCAACGCAAGCGGCAGCATCACCTGCCGGAGCGGCAACTGCCGCCGGACAGACTGGTGCTGGGCCCGCGAGCGCCGCGCCGCAAGCGCCCGCGTTCATCACCATCGACGATTTCGCGAAAATTGATTTGCGCGTGGGCGTGGTCACATCCGCCGAGCGCATCCCCGGCGCGGACAAGCTGCTGAAACTGTTGGTCGACATGGGCGGCGGCGAAACGCGGCAAATTCTTTCCGGCATCGCTCCAGCGTACGCGCCCGAAGAACTCGTGGGCCGCAAAGTGGTGGTGGTGGCGAATCTCGCGCCGCGAAAAATGCGCGGGTTGGAATCGGCGGGTATGATTCTGGCCGCTTCGGCTGGCGCGGATGGCAAACCGATTTTGTGCACTTTTGCGGACGACATCGCGCCCGGCTCAAAAGTGAAGTGAAACGCGGGATCAAGCGACCTTCCATCTTGATCGCTTCCGCCAGGGCACGGTGGCTTCCGCGAAGCTTGCGTCCCGACCCTGCCGGGAAGCCGTGCCGTAAAAGTCGAGACCCTCGGGAGGTTCAACGCCTGAGGGTGGCCTCGCGGGCCGGTCGAGACGTTTTGGGAATCGCGCCGGATCGAAGGCATATCAGACAGACGCCGAATCCAATTATGGAAATAATCGACTCCCACGCGCATCTGGAATTTCCGCAGTTTGACGAAGACCGCGCGGCCATGCTCGATCGCGCTCGGGCCGCGGGCATTTCGACATTACTGGCCATCGGCAGCGGCACAGGGCCGCACCTGCTGGATGCGGCCATCCCATTCGCCGAGCAGCACGACTGGATTTACGCGACCGTCGGCATTCATCCGCATGAAGCGAAACTCGCCACGGCGGAACATTTCGAGCGTCTCGACGAACTCGCGCGGCACCCGCGCGTGATCGCCTGGGGAGAGATGGGACTCGACTATTTCCACGATCATTCGCCGCAGGAAATTCAGCAGCAGGTGTTTCGCCGCCAACTGGGCCAGGCTCGCGCCGCGAAACTTCCCATCGTCATCCATTGCCGCGAAGCGTGGCCGGATTGCCTGGCGATTATGGAAGAGGACTGGGCGTCCTCGGGGCTGGGCGGCATTTTCCACTGCTTTACCGGCACGCATCGCCGAAGCGCGCCGCGGCCTGGACATGGGATTCGTAATCTCCTTCGCCGGCAATGTGACCTATCCCAAGATGCAGCATCTGCGCGACGTGGCCCGCGAGCTTCCGCTGGACCGTATGCTGACGGAAACCGACGCGCCTTTCCTGCCGCCGCAAGGACGCCGCGGAAAAAGAAACGAGCCGGCCAATGTGGTGGAGGTAGCGCAGGCCTTGGCGAATGTGAGAAACTTATCGCCGGAAGAAATGGCGGCCACGGCTGCGGCGAATTTCAGGCGCTTTTTCCGCCTGGGCGCGCCGGATGCGGCGGGGCGGCACTCGTAAATTCAGAGGCAAAATCAGGGAATGGCGTTCGCCGTTCAAATCGCGAAGGGAATCTTCGATTTGGTGCGCGATGATCTTGCGCTCGTCGAGCAGGAGATTGCTGCGCAGAACGATGTGGCCATCGAGCCGGTTTCGGAGATTTCGAGTTACCTTCGCGAAGGAGGAGGCAAGCGCCTGCGTCCCGCGCTGCTTCTTCTCGCCGCCGGTGCGTGCGGGTATCGCGGTCCGAGCGCCATCCGTCTGGGCGCGGTGGTGGAAATTATTCACAGCGCCACGCTGATTCATGACGACGTGATTGACGGCGCGAACACCCGCCGCGGACGTCCCAGCGCGAATGCCCGCTGGGGCAATCATATGAGCGTGCTGGCGGGCGATTGGCTGTACATGCAATCGTTCGAGATGGCCCTGCGCGAAAGAAATTTCGAAATTCTCGACATTCTCATTGACCTGACGCAAAACATGGTCGAGGGAGAATTGTTGCAGCTCACGCGCCTGGGCCGCATGGAATTGGGCGAGCCGGAAGCCATGGAGCTGGCTTTTCGCAAGACCGCGTGCCTTTTCAGCGGGTGTTCACGCCTCGGCGCGGTTCTGGGCCGCCAGCCGCGGCACGTCGCCGATGCGCTGACGGAATACGGGCGCAATGCCGGGCTGGCATTTCAATTAGTCGATGATTTGCTCGATTTCACGGCTTCTCCCGAGCAGCTTGGGAAGCCGGTGCTGAGCGATCTGAAGGAAGGCAAGGTCACGCTGCCGCTGATTTTCGCGCTGGAGGCGGAAGCGGCGAACGTCGCTCCGGGCAATGGCCACGGGGAAGGCCGCAAATTGGTGGCGACAGTTTTGGAAGAGCGCGGATTCCACAGCGTCCATCCCGAGCAGATTTCGCAATTGGTGCGGCAGACCGGAGCGCTCGAACGCGCCTCGCAACTCGCCAGCGATTATGTGCAGCGCGCCAAGGAATGCCTCAGCGAATTGCCGGACACGGAATATCGCCGCGCGCTCATCGCCGTTCCGGAATTCATTCTGGCGCGCGAAAGCTAGCTCCCCACATCCTGCAATCGGCCGCGCCAGGCTCAACGAGCCGCTATTGTTTCTTTTCCGTTTCGCTTACGCTTGTTTTTCCCGTGATCACGATATTTTCGAGCGCGTCTCCATCGTTCGTGACCGCAATGTCAGCCGTGATGGTATCGCCCGCGGATAATTTTGCCAGCTCCTTCGGGTCTTGAACCACGTAGGGCATTTTCATCGCGCCCATAAATCCGGGAATGGCTTCGCCATCCACCACCGCGTAACCGCCCTGCACGTTTACGGAAGTGACCGTGCCCTTCAGCGGATATTTTTTAGTTTGGTTTCGAGATGTGCCGCAGCCCAGCATTCCCGCCACGAATGCCGCGAGCAGCAGCACTTGCAGTGCCTTCGCGAATTGTCCGCAGCCGGGATTGCGCCCGGCCGCATGGTCGATTCTCATTTCGATTGCCTCCTTATTTATCCCGCCAGCCGCTCCCGGCCATCAATAATGGAAGCGATAGCGCACTTCCACGTATATTTCGCGCGGATCGTTGTAATGAAATCCGCCGAAGGTCAGGCTGTTGTCAATCAACAAATGGCGATTGGCCACATTCAGCGCGGTCAAGGACGCCGTAAAACTTTCGCCGAAATCTTTTCCGATGGAAAGGTCGAGCGTGGTGTGGCCGGGCAGGTAAGCGTTGGGCACCGTGGGCGGATCATATTCCCCGTTCGTGAATCCCGAGCCGTAATAGACGTTCGCGGAAGCGAAGGAGCGCCACGGAAGCGTGGTTTCGCCGCCGAAGTTAAGCGTGTTCCGCTGATCGTGATCCACGGGCGCATAGCTGGTGTCCGGCTGGCAAGCGGGACTCGAAGGCGGATAGCATATCAATCCGCCGGTAATCGGTCCGCGCGCCTTGGCGATTTGGTTGGAATAGGCCAGATGCAAGTTGGCGCGGCGCCAGATGCGCGGAGATCGCAGCGTGGCTTCCCATCCTTGAATCAACGCGCCATCGAAGGTGATGGGAAAATAAATGTTGGATTCGCCGACGTTGTTGTGGTCGAAATAATTCCTGGCGCGAGTCTTGAAGGTGTCGGCGTCGAAGGTCCACCCGCGAAAGGGAATGGCCACGCCAAATTGATGTTCTTCGTCGCGTTCCCCGCGCAGCGGCACGAACGACGTGTTGTTTTGATTCGCGAATTGCAGCAGCGGTCCCGAGGCGGTGAGCAGCGGCGGCGCCTGATAATAATGGCCGTAAAATCCGCGAAAAACCCAATGCAGCCGGGGTATCCGCAGGGCCGCGCCGATCCGCGGCGAGGTGGCGCTTTCGGAAATGCCGCCCGAGAAATGCGATTCGCGGATGCCGCCCATCAGCGTAAGCCAGGGCGTCACGCTGAACTTATCGTCGATATAGCCTTCGACCAAACCCCCGGCGGCCGAAACGGGCTCGCTGAAATTGGGAAAAGAATGATCGTTGAAGACCGCGCCGAGCGTCTGGTCGTCATGCTGGCCGAAGCCGTATATTCCGGCCTGAATCGTGTTGCGCGCCACGCTGGCGGTGATGTTGGCCTGCAAGCCGCCATAATGCGATGAGCGGTCGTCGCTGCTCTGGATGGGGAAGTCGCTGGGCGATCCGACATAGTTGGCGCGATTGTAATGATAGAAAGGCGAAACGGTAAGCAGCGCGCTGTCGTTAATCGTGTGCACCCAGGAAAAAATCGCGTAGCCATCCGTTTCGCGGTCCGCGTCGCGCAGTTCCGAGCTTGCGGGATCATTCGGGTCGTAGGGAATCTGATAATAATCCTGGCGCAGAGAGGAAACCCAGCGCAGTTGGTTCCTGGCATCCACGTTGTACATGAGCGAGGCAAACCCCCCGTAGCCGTTTTCGGCGTCGTGGAAGATTTTACCGATGGGTGTCTGCAGTCCCAGGTTGCTGCGGTTACCGTTGAAGCTGGTGTAATACGCGAAGCGATCAGTGTGCCCTCCGAGGCTGAATTGTTCGTTGGTCTGATAAAAATTCCCGAGGCTCATCACCAGTTCCGCGTCGTTATTGCGCTCGAAGCCGCTGCGCGGCACCACGTCGAAGACGCCGTAAGTGCGGTCGCCGGTTCCGGCGTCGTAACTTCCGCGCTGCGCTTCCAGATAATCAATGTCCTTGGGATCGATTTGCGGTCCGAGGTTGCTGGCGATGTTGGTGTTGGGAATGGAGACGCCGTCAATCAGCCAGCTCACTTGATGGCCGCCGCGAACGTGCAGCTGATCGTGGGTGACGTAGGAACCCGGAACGTAATCGGTAATCATCTGCACGGAATTCGATCGGTCCGCGCCGGGCGTGCGCGCGATGTCCTGGCGGTCTACCAACGAAGCGGGCGTAGCGGAATCCACGGTGGCCATGGTCGCTTGGCCATGAACTGTGGCGGTTTGGCGGACGCTGGCGATGGCCAGCTCAAAATGAAGGATCGGCGAAGTGCCGGAAACTACGGTGAGATTCTGCTGCGAAGTTTCAAACCCCTTGCCGGATACGGTGACCACATAATCGCCAATCGGCACGGCCTGAAATGTAAATTCACCATCCTCGTTGGTCTGCGCCGATTGCGTCCAATCGGAATTGGCAGCCTTCAATCCAATTTGCGCACCGGGAATGGGCCGGTGCTGCGGGTCGTGCACGATACCGCGAATGCTGCCGAAAATTGTCGCCTGCATAGATGATCCAAATAAGAACATCGCCAGCGCGAACGCCAGCGCCCGTAGCCCGAGCTTCCGCATAAAAACCTCCTGAATTTTTTAGTTAAATAACGGCGGAATGGCGGCTAGCTTCGGGGAGGTTCGAAAAATTCTGTGGGAGATCCGTGCGGGGTTGCAGAAATCGCAGCTGCAATCATGCGAAAAGAAATGGTTGGAGGCGCGAGGCGCGCGTGCGACGAAGGATTTGTGGGCGCCATAAGCGCGAGCAATCCATAGGGCAGCGCGTTGCGCCCCGATTCCATGCAGCAGTCCATGTCCATACTCGCAGCATGCCGGCAATGGGTTGCCGTGCTCGTCTCGCGAGGCATCGTATTTTGCATGGGCGTGGAATGGGTGCGATTCACGGGGCAGCAAATCATGTCGCAGTCGGCGGCGGGTGAAACGGTGCGAGCCAGCAACGCCAGGGGAGTTGCCAGCAGCGCCACCATCACGAGAATGCACTGAGCGCGTCGCATCCTTTACAGACTAGCACATTATTTCGCCGCGGGCGCCGCTCCCAGGGCATTCTGAATGGCGGTAATCAGGGAAGCCGGAAAGGTATCGGGATCGAGGCCATCGGCGCGATAGGAAATTGTTCCGCTGCGATCGAGGACCATCAGCGTGGGCAGCGACGCCACATTCAGGAAATCATCGAGTCCGTCGGCGAAAACCACCGGCATCTTCCATTTTTCGTGGGCCACAAAAGGAGCCACCTGCGACGCGTCCTCATCCGTGTTGACGGCGTAGAAAACCACCCCGGTGTTCCCGGCATAAGATTCCGCCACCTGGCTCACTCCCGGTTCCACTTCGCGGCAAGGTCCGCACCACGTGGCCCAAAAACTCAGCACCACCACTTTGCCTTTCACCGCGGCCAGCGATTCCGGGGTTCCGTCCAGCCGCCGCAACACAAATCCGAATGCATCCTTGGCGTCCTTGTTTCGCTCGGAAGCCGGAACCTTCGGCGCGGGCAAATTCAGGCGATCGTAGGAAGCCAGGATGGCCTCGCCCAGGCCCGCCTCGCTCGGATGCGTCATGCGCCAGACATTGCCGAGCGATTGGCGCACATCGCGGCGGTCCACTTTCCCGGCCGGGCCGGACTCCGGCAGCACAAATGCGAGAGTATATTCCTCGACGGCTGTTTGCGTGTCGTGGCGAAGTTCGGCGATTTCGCCGAGGCTCTGCGCCGCCAGAGCGTTGGGAACCACGGAGTAGCTGGTCTGCAAATCCTTTGTTGCGGCGTCGTAATTCTTCTGTGTCTTTTCGATGTTGCCGCGAACATAATACAACCCCGACCGGACGTCATCATGCTGCGCGCGCCAATCCTCGAGCGAGGTGCGCGCGGGGCGGTCCGCGGCCGCCGATTTTTCCACGCGGTCGAGCACCCGGCTCACATATCCGGAAGCGCGCGTCAGGCTGGCGTCATCGCCTTGTTCCTGCAAGAGCGCCACGGCCATCATCATCATTTCCGTGTCGTCCGGGCTTACCGCAACCAGTCGCTCGGTGTAATCGAGGGCACAAGCGCGGTCCTGCAGTTGTTCGCAGGATTCCACCAGCGCGCGATACACGCTCGCTTTCCGCGGCGCATCGGGAAACCGCCGCAAATAATCCTTCAGATTGTGGACCAGCGCCGCGCGGTCGTTTCCCGCGGAATCCACCGCTTTTTGCAGCTCGATTTCCGGCCTGGCATCTTCCTTGGATGCGGAATCCGTCGCGGATTTGCCGCCGGGCGTGGCGGCTTTCGCGCTGGATTGAGGAGTCGCCGTCTGTTGAGGAGTTCTGGCTTGCGCGGCAGGCGCTGCAAAGATCAGCCAAGCCGCCGCAAGCGGCATAAAATATCGGGAATAGCGCATCGTGGAAGTATTCTAGCGCGAAAGCGCGCACGAATTGTTGTGCGTCTGAGGTTTGCTGGGATGCAGTTTGGCAGGTCAGCGCAGGGAAATGTTGCCCGAAGCGGTGGAAGCCTCGATGCGCGCGGAGCCATCGCCGATGCGCGCGCGCAGTTCATGCTTGGAAGTGGTGGCGCCATCCATGGTCACCGGAATCTGCGCGTCAATGTCTCCCGAACTGCTGTGCGCGTACAGCCGGAAATTCCCGGAGGCCGAGACATTCAACACGATTTCACCCGAAGTAGAATGGATGTCCCAAAAATGAGACTGGCTGGGATTTCCTTCGACCGTGGTGTCACCGGAGGAAGAATTCAAGTGCAGATCTCCCGAAGCGCCGCTGACGCGGATGTCTCCACTTCCCGTTTGCACGGTCAAAAGCGCGGTGGGCTGGGTGACTTGTACGTCGCCCGACCCGGTATGAATGCGCGTTTCCCCCGTGATGTAACGAGCCTCCACGTCGCCGGAGCCCGCCGTGATTGTTGCCTGCCCCTGAATATTCGCGAAATGAATGTCGCCGCTTCCGGTGGTTGCCTGGGCGTCTCCCGCGATTTGCGAGGCGGACACGCCTCCCGACCCAGAAGTGAAATTCGCCGGGCCTTGAATGCCGTTGACGCTGACGTCGCCCGAGCCTGAACTGCTGTGCAACTCCGTGCCGGGCGGAACTTCGATGGTGTAGTCGATATCCACACCCGATTCGTAGCGTCCCCCGGCTCCCACGCGAATCAAATTACCTTCCTGCGAGACCGGAGGATTCGCTTGTGCCTGCCGCACGTCGCGTTGCGCTCCTTCGAGCGCCCATCCGCCGGCGTGAATCTGTCCATGGATTACCACGGAATCCGCCGCGCCGGTGCTAATGTGCGCGTCGCCGCTGCCGGTGGTCAATTCGAGCCGCACCGGGCCGTTGACGGCGAAGGTCTTGTCGAATGATCCGGTGACTTGCACCGTCGGCCCGCATGCTGCGAGCGTGACGATGGCAAAAGCCGCTGCCGTGAGCGCAAGACGGGCCCCAATTCTGTGATGGAAGCCGCTGGTCTTCTGATGCGTGGTAAAGGGCATGGCTATGGGGGTCCTCGCGCTCCCTGTTCCTATCAGGAATATACGAGAAAACGCAACGGGAAGTTCCCTATTGTCGCGATGGGGAAAGCGCATGAGGTCGCGCCCGGGGCGCCGCTCATTTCTTGAGTAGGGAATTGAGCGAGCCTTGGCGGTAGCCCAGCGGGTCTATGGTCACCTGCGAAAATCCCGCGTGCTTTACGCGCGCTTCAATCAACTCCCCCATTTCCCGCTGTTGCCCACGCGCCAGTTCGTCCGGCGCGAGTTCGATGCGCGCCAGCTCGCCATGGGCGCGCACGCGGAATTGCCGGAAACCGAGTTCCCGCAAAGCCGCCTCGCCGCGCTCGATTTTCGCAAGAAGCTCCGGAGTGACCGGAGTGCCGTAAGGGACGCGCGATGAAAGGCACGCGGAAGCCGGGCGGTCCCAGGTGATCAATCCGGCGCGGCGTGAGAGCAGCCGGATTTCCTGCTTGCCTAGCTGGACATCGAGCAGGGGCGCGAGAATTTGCCGTTCCTTGGCGGCGCGATGGCCCGGACGAAAGTCGCGCGTGTCGTCGGCATTGATGCCGTAGGCGATGGCCGCGAATTGCCGCTCGCGAGCCAGGGTCTGCATGCGTTCGAAGAGTTCATCCTTGCAGTGGTAGCAGCGGTCCGCCTGGTTCGCGACGTACAGCGGATTCGCGAATTCTTCGGTCGAGATGAATTCGTGGCGAATTCCCGTGCAGCGGACGAAGGCTTCGGTTTGTTCGCGGTCGTGGCGGGAAAAGCTGGAGGAAAGCGCGGTGACCGCGAGCGCCCGTGCGCCCAGCGCGCGATCCGCGGCCCATGCCAGGTATGCGGAATCCGCGCCGCCGGAAAGCGCCACCAGCAGCCCTTCGAGTTCGCCGAGCGATGCCAAGAGCCGCTGTTGCTTTTCGATGGCGGAAGATTCCATCGCCGCATCCGGAGCGCCTGCTCCGCGAATTTCCTGCAGTGAAATATTTTCCATGCTCATCACAGTATAGCGCAGCTGGCGCTATTGAAAATCGATCAGCACATCCACCGAGGCGCTTTTCGGATTCTTTTGCAGGAAGCGCCCGATCTTTTCGTAATGGAAGGGAAGGCCGACCAGAGCCTGCGTGATGCCCTCGGCCAGAAATTGCTGGTAAACGCCTTGATCGAAAACCGTGCCGGCCGCGATTTTCCAAGCGCCGCGAATCCGGCGCTCGCCTTCGGTTGAAAGCCCGGTGAGCACGAGTTGGCCCATGTGATATTGAATCCCCTCGTTGACGGCCACGGTGTAATGGACGCGTTTCGCGGCATCGTCAAATTGCGGAGTGGAGGTGAGAGTGGCATCGAGGTATCCGCGCTGCGCGTAGGCGTCGGTCACGCGATCCCAAAGAGCTTGAATGGAGTTGCCGTCGGCGGGCGCGCCGGGCGCCAATTGCACCAACGCATCGAGGTTCTGCGAAGCCACCGCGGCATTGCCGCTCCATTGCACGCCGCCCCAGGTGAATGCCGGCCCGGCGTCGATTTTCACAAGCGCCACAACCGTGTCCGGAACCGGTTGGCTGGAGGTGGCGGAGAATCGCGCGCTGGGCTCCCCAAATTTCACTTGCAAGTAAGCATGCGCGAAATAAACGGGGCGAACCTGTTCGAGCTCGAAAAGTTCGAGGCGCGTGCGCGAATAGGGTTTGCCCACCATGTCGGAAAGCGCCTGCTGGATGCCGCGGTCCGCGCCTGCCATCGGATCGGAAAACTCCACGGCTGAAACACGCAATTCCGCGTCCTCGACCTGGAATTCCTGCACGCGCTGTCCCGCGGGAGTTTGCGTCAACTGGTGCGAAACCTGCATGTGCACCTGCTTGGCGTCGAGCGCGTTCGCCAATTGCGCGGCCATGGCGTCCAGAATCGTGCCATCGAGCGGAGCGGTGCCATCGAACAAAATTCCCGAGCCGTTGAGGGCCGTCTTGATTTCCTGATCCGTGAGCCAGACGAAGTTATCGAATTCCACGGGGACGGATTCGGCGTCCTTCACGCGATATTCCACGCTCACGCCCGAAGCTGCGCTCGAAAACCGGTAATCCACCGTCGAGAACCATCCGAGTTTTGCCAGGCGGTCCGCGCCTTCCTGCAGGCTGTCGCGGCTGATTGGCGAGCCAACACGCAAGCCCGTGGCCGCAGCGATCTGCGCGGAAGTGAATCGCTGCGATCCGGCTACTTGAATGGAAGCAAGCGATGAAGAGCCGCCCGCCGTGGTTTGGGCATGGGATGCCGCGCATCCCAGGAAAGCAGCCAGCGCAGCCGCGAGCAAACCGGCGGGGATTCGCATTCTCATCCCATGCAAGCTAATGCACGGGAATCGCGGCGTCAACACTTGCGTTTTTTTCTGCCGCGGCAAGCCTTGCCGTGAATCGAATCGCAGGCAGGGGGAAAGTTATTCCACGGTGACGGATTTGGCGAGGTTGCGCGGCTGATCCACGTCGCAGCCGCGGCGCACGGCGATGTGGTAAGCCAGCAGTTGCAGCGGCACGATTTCGAGGATGGGTGCGATGAGGTCCGGCGCCGGAGGGATTTCGAAGATGTGGTCGGAAGTTTCTCGCGCCACGGTGTCACCCTCGGTGACCACGGCGATGATGATGCCGTCGCGCGCTTTCACTTCCTGCAAATTCGAAACGGTTTTTTCGTAACGGGTCATCGAGGCCGGATCGGATTCATCGCGCGTGGCGATCACCACCACCGGAAGATTCTGGTCGATCAGCGCGTTGGGGCCATGCTTCATCTCTCCCGCCGGATATCCTTCGGCGTGAATATAGGAAATTTCCTTGAGCTTCAGCGCGCCTTCGAGCGCGATGGGGTAATGAATGCCGCGGCCCAGGTACAGAAAATCCGTGTGGCGGAAAAACAGGCGCCCCAATTCGTTGAGCGCCGCGTCATGCTGCAATATCGTCTCAATTTTGTGCGGCACGCGCGTCAATTCCTGCATCAGCGTCTGCGCTGCGGCGGGAGTCAGCTTCCCGCGCACTTGCGCCAGATAGAGCGCGGTGAGCAGCAGCGCGGTGAGCTGTCCGGTGAAGGCTTTGGTGGAGGCCACGCCGATTTCCGGCCCGGCATGCGTATAAATCGTGCCTTTCGCTTCGCGCGTGAGCATCGAGCCCACCACGTTGCAGATTCCCAGAATGGTCGCGCCTTTTTGTTTCGATTCGCGCAACGCCGCCAGAGTGTCCGCGGTTTCCCCGGACTGGCTGATGCCGATCACCAAGGTGTTTTTCGCGATGATCGGATCGCGGTAGCGGAATTCGCTGCCGTAGTCCACTTCCACGGGAATCTGCGCCAGGCGCTCGATCATGAATTTCCCGGCCAGCCCGGCGTGCCAACTTGTGCCGCAGGCCACGATTTTCACCGACTGGAAATTCCGGAATTCTTCCTCGCTGATGTTCACCTCGTCGAGAAATATTTTCCCGGTTTCCTGCGAGATGCGCCCGAGCAACGTGTCGCGCACGGCCCTTGGTTGCTCGAAGATTTCCTTCTGCATGAAATGCTTGAAGCCGCCTTTTTCCGCCAGGATGGGATCCCAGGTGATGTGCTGGGAGGCGCGGCTCACCGGGCGGCTTTCGAAATCGATCAAGCGCACTCCCTGGGGAGTGAGGATGGCCACCTCGCCGTCGCCCAGAAAATACACGCTGCGCGTGTGCTGCAGGAGCGCGGGAATGTCGCTGGCCACGAACGATTCGTCCTCGCCCAGGCCGATGACCAGCGGAGGTCCCATGCGCGCGGCCACGATTTTCTGCGGGTCGCGCGTGGAGATGGCCACCAGAGCGTAGGCTCCGGTGATAATTTTCACCACCTTCAGCACCGCCTCTTCGAGCGGCGCATCCTTGGAATATTTTTCCAGCAGGTGGGCGATGATTTCCGTGTCCGTCTCGGTGATAAACGAGTGGCCTTCGCGAATCAGCTGGCGCTTCAGCTCCAGGTAATTCTCGATGATGCCGTTGTGCACCACCACAATTTCGCCGGTGCAGTCGCGGTGCGGATGCGCGTTTTCTTCCGTGGGGCGGCCGTGCGTGGCCCAGCGCGTGTGCCCCACGCCGTAGGCGCCTTCGAGCGGCGTGGCGCGAAGGGAGTCCTCAAGGTTGCGCAATTTCCCCGAAGCGCGCCGAATTTCGATTTTCCCGCCCTGATTGACCACGGCGATGCCCGCCGAATCGTATCCGCGATATTCCAGGCGCTTCAGCCCATCGAGGATCAGCGGCACGACGTGTTTCGGTCCGATGTAACCTACGATCCCGCACATGCGATGGCGCTCCTCATCGCGCCCGGCGCAAACTGCCGCGCGAACGCCCGACAATGGATGGGGCAAAAGGGAACCTGCCGCTAGTTTACAGTTTTTCTGCGTTTGCCGAGGGGCCGAAATTCAGGAGTGTTGCCGCAAAGGCAGGACGGAGTTCCCGCCACTCAAGGGATGATTTCGTAGCGGAAATCCTCGATCACCGGGTTCGCCAGGACGTCCTTGGCGATGCGCTCGATTTGCGAGGAGGCTTCTTCGCGGGATAATCCGTCCAGTTCGAGGACGAAGAATTTGCCCTGGCGCACGGATTCGATTTTCGCGAAGCCGAGCGAGCCGAGGGCGCGGTGGATGGTCTGGCCCTGCGGATCGAGGACCGTCATTTTTGGCATGACCCACACGTGAGCTTTCATCGCATTAATTATAGCAGGCCCGCGGATTTCGCGGCGGCGGCAAAATCGTCCAAATACTGGCGCTTTCTCGAGCGGAGCCAAAAACGAATGCTGAAAGCTTTCCTGCGCCAGGCGCAGCAGTTGTTCGTTCGTCAGACCCATCGAGGCCGCGCGGGAATATTCCGTCAGCAAGTCGGTGTGAAACATGCTGGGATCGTCGGTGGAGAGCGTGACGGCCAGCCCGCGCTCGATGAATTGCCGCAGGGGATGATCGGCGATGGTGGCGCCGGTTTTTCCGGTTTGCTTGTCGAGCGCCCCGGTGCATAGGTTGCTCGAAGGGCAGTTTTCCAGCACGATGCGGCGCATGGCCAGCGAATCGGCCAGCGCATGGTCGTGCATCACCGCGATGCCGTGGCCGATGCGTTCGGCGGCCAGCAAATCCACGGCTTCGCGCACCATTTCCGGGCCTCCCACTTCGCCCGCGTGGCAGACCAGGTGCAATCCTTCGCCGCGGGCGTATTGGAATGCCGGGCGAAAGTGTTCGGTCGGGACGGCCAGCTCATCCCCGCCCAGCCCGAAAGCCACCACTCCATAAGGCTGCAATTTCGCGGCGCAGTGCGCCACCTCCACGGCCGCTTCGCCGCCCCATTGCCGCGCCGCGTCGAAAATCCAAGAGGCGCGCAACCCGCGAGCCGGCACGCTTTCCACCGCGTCGCGGATGGCCGCGAAGTTCGCTTCCACATTCTGCGTGCGGCGCAGCATGACGCCGGCGGAAATGGTGATTTCGGCGTACACCACATTTTGGCGGATTAATTCCTCGGCCAGATGGCGGGTGACCAGCGCGTAATCCTGCGGATCGCGCAGTAGGGAAGAGACCCACTTGAAGGCGTCAATGAATCCCGCAAAATTCGAATAGTTGTACCGCGCGGCGACAGCCGAAGGCGTCAGCGCGACACCATGTCGCGCCGCCAACTCCACCGCCGTTTCCGGGCGAATCGAACCTTCGAGGTGGAGATGCAGCTCGGCCTTGGGGAGGGCGTCCACCACTGTCGGCGTTCTGAGAGGGTTTTCCGGCACTTGATTTTATTGCGGCGGCAATTGCGGCCGCCCGGCGTTTATCCACGCCGTCATCCAATAGGAGCCCACATCGGTTGACGCGTCGGAGATCTGGTGCACCAGCACGGTCCCCGCCTGCGCGTAAAAACGATCGTAATAATCGTCGGAATAGTCCGTCAGGCCGTCATGCGCCCGGCGGTCGGACAGAAGTATGCTTTCCAGCTCGGAATGCGCCGAAAGCGCCATTTCAAAGGCATGGTCGGTGGGGTCGTGAATCATCGCCGCTTGCCCCGGCTTGACGAAGAAAAATAGCTGGTAGCGGTCCACCAGTCCTGTCCCATACCTACCATGAACACCGGGCTGATCGGAAAGTTTTCCATCCCGGTTGGAAGTGGTGTTGAAAGGGTCATGAGCCGCGGCAACGTAATGCGCCACCAGAGCCGCGTCCATCCTGGCCTCTTCCCAATTGTGCGAACGGAAAGCGTCGGTCAGGCGCTGGCTGTATAGCCCGATTTGCCACGGCAGCAGGCCGTAGCGGTCGAGCGTGTGGCGGCTATATTTGCTGACCGCAGCGTTGTAGGAACGAGGCAGCGCGGTAAACGGAAACGGACCGTAATGATCGAGTTCGATGAAATCGCTGGGCGGAGGAACGGGGCTGGCGGCCGGCTTGTTCGCGGCTTCTTCGGGGTCGGTGACGTGCTGCACCAGAAACTGACGGTTGGCCTGAAAAAACGTGAGCATTTCATCCGGCAGAGTATCCACCGCCTTGTTGGCGATCAACCGCTCGGCGCTTTCGCCCCAGCCGTAGGAATACGCCTGGAAAACGAAGAGGATCAGCGCGAGCAGTACAACCGCTTCTCCCAACCGGCGGTGCATTAGGGCTTCACTCCCCGGGTATCCGCGGCGGCCTCCCCATTCTGGGTGGCCAATTGGCTGTGGCGGTGCCCATAGAAATAATACAAGACCAGACCGATTGCCAGCCACACGAAGAAGCGCACCCAATTCTCAACCGTCAAGCTGGCCATCAGCACAAAACATAGCACGACGGATGCCAGGGGAATCCACGGCATCCATGGCACCCGGAACCCGCGCGCACGCTCCGGCTGCTTCTTGCGCAGGATCACCACGGCGATGGACACCAGAATAAACGCAAACAGAGTTCCGATGTTCGAAAGGTTTGCAAGCGTCCCGATATCGAAAATTCCCGCGGGAATCGCAACGAAAAATCCGGCCACCCAGGTGGCCACATCCGGCGTGCGAAATCTCTTGTGCACCCGGGAAAATATTCCGGGGAGCAAGCCATCGCGCGACATGGCGAACCACACGCGCGCCTGCCCCAATTGAAACACCAGGATCGAGGAAATCATGCCCATCAATGCCCCGGCCGTCACCCAGCGGTTGATGCGCGTCAGTCCTATGGCTTCGAGGGCCTGGGCCACCGGCGCGGCGTTATTGAGTTTGTCCCAATGCTGGATGCCGGTGAGCACGATGGCCACGGCAATGTAAAAGAATGCGCAGATGAACAGCGAGGCGAGAATGCCGATGGGCAGATCGCGCTTGGGATTTTTGCATTCTTCCGCAGCGGTCGAGACGGAATCGAAGCCGATATACGTGAAAAACACGATGGCTCCGCCGGTGAGCACTCCCTGTGTGCCATTGGGGAAAAACGGCTTCCAATTTTCCGGGTGGATATATTTGCTTGCCACGACGCAGAAAACCACGATAGCCGTCAGCTTGATGGCTACCAGAATATTGTTGGCGCCCGCCGATTCGCGAATGCCCACCACCAGCAGCACAGTGAGAAACATCACGATCAGGAATCCCATGATATTGAAATGCCACGCCCAACCTACTTCCGGCGAGTAAGCGGGCGTGCCCAGCGAATCAGGGATATGAATTCCAAAGGAATCGAGCAGACTATTGATGTATGCGGAAAATCCCACGGCCACGGCCATGTTCGAGACCGCGTATTCGAGGATCAAATCCCAGCCGATGATCCACGCCACCAGTTCGCCGAGTGTGGCGTAGGTGTAGGTGTAAGCGCTTCCGGCGATAGGGATCATCGAAGCGAGTTCGGCATAACACAAACCCGCAAGCCCGCACACCAGCGCAACGATGAAAAACGAAACCGCGATCCCCGGGCCCGCTCCGGGCCGCCCGGAAATTCCCATGGCGTGCCGCCCATGCATGAAGAACTTGCAGCAGCGGAGCCTGGAAGATGGAAGGGAACCGGTCGGTTTCGCCCGCCGCGGCTGTCCCGGTGAGAACAAATATGCCGCTGCCGATAATCGCGCCGACGCCCAAGGCCGTAAGACTGAGCCAGCCGAGAGTCTTCTTCAGGCGTTTGCCAGGCTGGTCCGCGTCGGAAATGAGTTGATCGATGCTCTTGGTGCGGAATAATTGAGGGTCCAATCGTCACCTTCCCCGAATGCAAGACGGGAAACTGTACCCTGAGCGGCTCTTCGGCGCAACCTGTCTTCTGCAGCGCAATTCCGGAAAAAGCGCAGCCAGCTAGGCCAGTTGAAGATTCGCAAAACGTTCGATTAATTTCTTGGGGCCGTAATCCTGGAAGCTGACCATCAGCCGGCGGTCTTCTCCTTCGCCGTCGACGCCGGTAATTGTGCCGATGCCGTATTTGGGATGGCGCACGCGCGTCCCGATCAGCGGGTCCGCCGAGCCGTGTGATTTTCGTGCGTTCCGGACGGATGGCGGCGCGGAATATTTCGAGCCGTACGCGGGGCGCCCATATCCTCCGGACGCCGGAGCTTTCCTGCGAAATTCGTAGCCATCGCTGAATTCCGGATCTGCTTCATACCGGCGCGTTTCGCCGGGTTCGGAAAGCGAGCCGGGCGCGGCTGCCAGCAAATCCTGCGGCACTTCAGCCAGAAATCGCGAGGGAAGCGAAGCGCGCAGGCGCTCTTCCCCGTACGTCCGGCGGTAAATGGCGCGCGAAAGAAGCAGAGATTTTTTGGCGCGCGTCATGCCCACATAGAAAAGCCGCCGCTCCTCTTCCATCTGTGGACCGCTGTCGAGTGAGCGGCTATGCGGCAACAGACCCTCTTCGAGACCGGCCAGATAAACCGCGTCGAATTCCAGGCCTTTGGCGCTGTGCAATGTCATTAGCGAAACGGAAACGGTTTCATCGAAATCATCGGAATCGCTGACCAGCGCGGCGTGGTCCAGGATTTCGTCGAGCGTCTGCCCTTGCTCCGTGGCTTCAGTCATGGCGTTGGCCAGTTCACGGAGATTTTCGGCTCGCGAAGTGTGTTCGAGATTGTCCTGCTGTTCGACCCAGGCGAGGAAGCCGGTGCGGTCCAGCACGCGTGCGAGAAGCTGCGCGGGCGGGAGCTCCTTGAAATCGGCGGTCATTTCCTCGATGAGCGTGTGGAAACCGTGGAGAGCGCCGCTGAATTTTTTGCCATCCGCGAATTCGCCGCCACGAATGACGTCCCACAGCGACCGGCCGTGTCTTCGCGCGCGGTGGCTTCGAGCGAACCCACGGTGGTCGCGCCGATTCCCCGCGGCGGCACATTGAGGACGCGCAGCAGGGCCACGTCATCCTCCGGGTGAAACAGCAGGCGGATGTAAGCCAATGCGCCGCGGACTTCGCTGCGCTCGTAAAAGCTGAATCCTCCCACCAGGCGGTAGCGGATGTTCATCCGCCGCAACACTTCTTCAAAGGATCGCGATTGCGCGCCGGTGCGGTAGAGCACCGCCACGTGCGCATCGGAATCTTCGCGAAGCGAGCTCGCGATTTGCGCGCAGATGAATTCCGCCTCGGCCGTGGCGTCCTGCGCTTCGAAGTATTGCAGCCCAACTCCCGCGCCCAGCGTGGCCGTGAGCGTTTTTCCCAGCCGCCCGGAATTGTTTTTCACCACCGCCGCCGCGGCATCCAGAATCGATTGCGTCGAGCGGTAATTTTCTTCCAGGCGGATGATTTGCGCGTCCGGGAAATCGTCCGTGAAACGCTTCATGTTTCCGGCGCTCGCACCGCGCCATCCGTAAATCGACTGATCTTCGTCGCCCACCACGCAAATATTCCTGCGCGGGCCTCCGAGCAGGCGCACCAGCTCTTCCTGCGCCGCGTTGGTATCCTGAAATTCATCCACCAGGATGTATTGGAACCGCGCATTCCAAGCCGCGCGGACTTGCGGATGTTCGCGCAACAATTCCACGGCGCGCAGCAGCAGGTCGTCGAAATCAAGCGCGCTCGATTTGCGCAGAATCGTTTCGTAGGCGCGGAAAACCTTGGCCACGTCCTGCCGGGAGGCGTCGCGCATCTGCGCGCCATCCGATTCCATGGTTTCGGGAGTGATGCCGTGATTTTTGGCGTGGCTGATCTGCGCGCGGACCCCGCGCGGCGGATAGTCCTCGGCGGAAAGATGGGCGGCTTGCAAAGCGCGTTTCACGGCCGCGGTTTGCGCATCATCGTCATAGATGGCGAAATCGCGGGGCAATCCCAGATGCGTGGCTTCGCGGCGCAGCAGGCGCGCGCAAAACGAATGAAAAGTCGAGACCAGAACGCCCGAAGCGTCGTCTCCGGTCGAGCGCAAAAGGTCCGCGATGCGCTCCTTCATCACCCCCGCAGCCTTATTCGTGAACGTGACGGCCAGAATCGCGCTGCCCGGCACGCCTTTGCGGATCAGATGCGCCACGCGGTAGGTGATGACCCGCGTCTTGCCGGTTCCCGCGCCGGCCAGAACCAGCACCGGGCCTTCCGTGGCTTCCACGGCCTGGCGTTGGCGTTCGTTCAAGGATTCGAGTGAGGTCATGTGCGGTGTTTGTGGTCGGGAAATTTCTCGGGGCGACCAGGTGGAATGCGCCCACGCAAGAATTCTAGCCGACGCGCAGGGAATCGGCAATTTGCGATTCGCGCGCACGCGAAAAAACTGTGCGCCCATCCGCGGCGGGGAATTACGCGAATTCCGAAGTCTGCTACAATCGTTCGATTCTTCGGGGGCAAGAGTTCCGCATGCAACAGGCCAAACTGCCGAAGTGGCTGCTCAAAATTACCGCGACGACGGGTGGCGCGGGACTGATGCTCGTCGCTTTCTTCGATTCTTCGGTGCTTTCTTTTCCCTTTGTCACCGACGCGCTGATGATTGAACTTTCCATGTCGCGCCCCGCGCGCATGCCCTATTACGCAACTATGGCTGCGGTCGGCTCTTTGGCCGGATGCATCTGGCTCTACTTGCTGGCGAAAAAAGGCGGCGAAGCGTATTTCCATCGCCACGCCGGAAAGACCGCGGAAAAAACAAAGCGCTGGGTGCAACGCAACGCGTTTTTGAGCGCTTTCATTCCCGCCATTCTCCCGCCGCCGTTTCCATTCAAGGTATTCGTGCTGGCCGAAGGAGTTTTCCAGGTTCCGCTGCGGACGTTTTCGGTTTCGTTGTTGTTGGGCCGCGCACTGCGCTATTTCGCCGAAGGAATTCTCGCGGTTCGCTATGGCGCGGTGGTCCTGCTCTTCATGATGTCGCACCGCGCGGCCTTCGCCATCTCCATCGTCGTTTCGCTGCTGGTCCTCTATATGGCCACCAAGCTCGTCTTCCGCGACGCTCCCGCCGCCCGCTGAAGTTCATTCATTTGAAGTCGCAAGGAAGACCTGCACCCAGATCATTTATCCCGCTGGACGAACGAGCCATGGCGACACGTTCGGACGAACTCATCTCGCGCGGTTGCGCTCAAGGAGCGGAATCCGCGAAGTAAAATCTCTCGCTGCGAACTTCGTAAGTTCGCGTCCAACTCCACGCGCAACACAATATTCGAAGCGGTCGAATCATCTTTTGCGAAAGCGCAGATCGCGAAGCTCGAAGCGATATCCCTCGTCGCTATGATCGACGCTGGCCAGCGGAAATTGCGCGTAGGCCAGAAAACGCCGCGCTGCCGCCGTGCGCTCTCCCGCTTCGAGCGCCGGGGAGTCATCCGGCTTGAAATACGTCAGGCTGCGGTCGGAATCGAACTCCGCACCGGGTTCGAGCGGGACTTCCACGGCTTCGATGGTGTTGTCTGTGGCCACCACGCCGCGCCACTCAAAAGGCGAAGCCGAAGCGGGGAAGGCAGTCGCGGCGTCAGGCTCGCGGCCGTGATATTCACGCGAAAGCAGCAGGTTCTCGGCCGTGCCGCGGAAATTCGCGCGCGCCCCGAAATACGCCGCCAGCAAAAGCAATGTGATGACCGCCGCCGCAATTCCTCGCGGGCCTTTCTTGCGCTCGCCGATTTCCTCGCTCACCAGCGCGAAAAGCGCGGGCAGCAGAATGCCGGCGATCAGCAGGAACAGAATCCACGGGTCCAGATTTTCCACCAGCGGAATGCCGTACCAATGCGAATGAAACGGCCAGAATAGATTCACGCCCACGCCGCTCAGCAGGTCGAGCGCCAGATGCAAAGCCACCCCGATCGCGCAAACGGCCAGCGCCGCTTTTCCTTGCAGTCGTGCCGCTGGATTTTTGGCGGGCTGCTTGCGGTCGAGATAACAGAAAGCGCCGGCAATAACGCAAGCAGTGATGAACGCGCCAATCAGGGAATGGAGCAGCGAGCGGTGCAACCTCAGGAAAACGCTTGCGCCGCCAATATAAGCCGCGTAATCCAGGTCCGGCGCGATGCCCGCGACGATCAGCATCGCTGCGCCGAATCGCGGCAGCTTTTTTTGTCCTGCTCGCGCGACGGCCAGGGAAGCGAGTGCGTGTGTGACCGGATCCATATTTCCCCCGCGCGCCTCGATCTATTCGTGCCGTGGCCCGGGCGTCACCAGCGACAACGCGTCCGGACAGATGCGGAATGCAAAGGGCAGCGCGCCGATGGGCTCGCCATCCACCTGCGCGAACACCAGTTCATTTCCCGCAGGCTCGCAAATCGCTTCCGTGGCTTTCCACGCTTCAATGCGCGGCAGGCTGCGCAATTTTCCGAAAAACAATGCGGGCAGGCAAGCGAGATACTGAAACCGGCTGGTGGCGGAATTGGTGAGAATTTCGAAGGAATCCTCGAACAGGCTTGCGCCGGTGGTGATTTTGAATGGCCCGCCGTAGTGCGCGGTTCTGCCCACCACCACGATGGTCGCGCGGCGTTCCTGGCCCGCCGATCGCACGCGCATCTCCGGAAAATTATAGCGGAAGAGTTGCCGCGCGCCCTCCACCCAGTACGCCAGAACCCCCGTGCTTTTTTTGAGTCCCGCGTGCACGCCGTTGACGATCGCGCCGTCGGGCCCCGCTCCCGCCACGCACAAGAAAAATCTTCCGCCGCGCGGCACATCCGCGGTTTCTTTTCCTTGCGGCGCGAGCGCCACGCCCACTGCAATCCGCCGGATGTTTCCCTCGGGAATCAGCCGCGCGGCGTGGGGAATGTCCCAGGGAATGCCGAGTTCCTTGGCCAGTATGTTGGCGGTCCCGGCGGGAAGCAGCGCCATGGGAACCTGGCTTCCGGCGAGGCCGTTTAGAATTTCATTCACCGTGCCGTCTCCGCCGCAGGCGATCACCATGCCGCGGCGCTGCTCGACGGCCAGCCGCGCGATGTCCCGGGCGGATTGCGGCGCGGTGGTGGGCGCAAGCTCGGTGCGAATGCCAGCGTCCTTCAGCAGCCGCACCGCCTGTTCGATTTCCGCGAAGCGGCGGTGACGCCGGTTTCCGCTGGTGGGGTTGTAAATCAGCAGCGCGTCCTGGATTCCTTCAAGCATGTCCCGGTCCCAAGTTTTTCAAGCAACGGCGCATTGTATAATACCAGCCGAAGATTGCAGACTTCATCCCGCAGAGGTTTCCATGTCCAAGAGCCGTGACGCCGCGAAAGAAATTGAGCGACTGCGCGAGGAAATCCGCCGCCACGAATATTTGTATTACGTCGCGGATGATCCGCAGATTTCCGACGCGGCTTTCGACCGGCTGATGAACCAGCTCAAAAAGCTGGAAGCGGAACATCCCTCGCTCGTGACGCCGGATTCGCCCACGCAGCGCGTGGGAGGGCAGCCGCGCGAGGGATTTCAGACCGTGCGGCACAAGACGCCCATGGTCAGCCTCGACAACGCATTTTCCTTCGAGGAGCTTGGCGATTTCGACCGCCGCGTGCGCGAAATTTCCGGGCGCGAGAAAATCGAATACATCGCCGAGCATAAATTCGACGGCCTCAGCATGTCGCTGCTGTATGAAAAAGGCCGCCTGGCGCGCGCGGTGACGCGCGGAGACGGCACGACCGGAGAAGACGTCACCCCCAACGTGAAAACCATTCGTTCCATTCCGCTTGCCGTGGATGCGGCGCTGCTTGAAAAAAGCCGGCATCCCGGATTCGTTTGAGGTGCGCGGCGAAGCGATCATGACCCGCAAGGCCTTCGAGGAACTGAACGAGCAGCAGGAGGCCCAGGGCGGCAAGCTTTTCGCGAACCCGCGCAATGCCGCGGCGGGAGCGGTGCGCGTGCTCGACCCCGGCATCACCGCTTCACGCAAGCTCGGATTTTTTGCCTATTATTTGCTGGCCGACGGCCGCATCCCGAAAAAACGCCACTCCGAAATTCTGGAAACTTTGGGTGCGCTGCGCTTCCGGGCCAGCGAAGATTGGGAGCTGTGCCACGGCATTGACGAGGCGGAGCACTACATCACGCGCTGGGATTCCCGCCGCGAAAAATTGGCGTACGAGATCGACGGCATCGTCATAAAAGTGAATGAAATCGCCATGCAGAACGAGCTGGGCTTCACCTCCAAAGCGCCGCGCTGGGCCATTGCCTATAAATATCCGGCGCACCAGGAAACCACGGTAGTGAATGAAATCAAGGTGCAGGTGGGCCGCACCGGTGCGCTTACTCCCGTGGCACACCTCGAACCCGTGCAATTGGGCGGCGTCACCGTCAGCCGCTCGACGCTGCACAACATGGATGAAATCGAACGCCTCGGATTGCATGCCGGCGACACGGTGTTGATCGAGCGCGCCGGAGAAGTGATTCCGCACGTGGTGAAAGTGGTGAAGCACGGCAGGGAAGAGAAGCCCTTCGTGATGCCCGCAAAGTGCCCGGAATGCGGGACGAAAATTCATCACGAAGAAGGCGAAGTGGCCTACCGTTGCGTGAACGTTTCCTGCCCGGCGCGGCGAAAAGAATCGCTGCTGCATTTCGCCGGACGCCACGCCATGAATATCGACGGTCTGGGCGAAAAAATTGTCGACCAGCTGGTGGAGAAGGACCTGGTGAAGGATTCCGCCGGACTTTACAAACTGGATCTGGAGACGCTCGCGGCGCTCGACCGCATGGCGGAAAAATCCGCGCAGAATCTGCTGGACGAAATCGCCGCCAGCAAAAAGACCAGCCTCGCGCGGCTGATTTACGCGCTGGGCATTCGCTTTGTCGGCGAACGCACCGGGCAGTTCCTGGCCGAGCATTTCGGCTCGATGGACAAGCTGGCCGAAGCGAAGATCGAGGAGTTGATGGAAGTCGGCGAAGTGGGACCGAAAGTGGCCGAAGGCGTGGCGGAATTTTTCTCCGAAACCGCGAATCGCAAACTCATCGAGCATCTGCGCGCCGCAGGCGTGAACATGAAGGAAGAGCGCAAGTCCGCCCAAAGGCACGAAATTCGCGGGCAAGACGTTTGTGTTCACCGGCACGCTGGCGAATCGCTCGCGCGAGGAAGCCGAAGCGCTGGTCGCTGCGCACGGCGGCAAGGCTGGATCGTCGGTCAGCAAGAAGACCGATTACGTGGTCGTCGGCGCCGATCCCGGCTCGAAATTCGACAAAGCCAAATCGCTCGGCGTCCCCATCCTCGACGAAGCGCGGCTTCGAAAAACTGCTGGCCGCGCGCTGAATGCCACACGGCGCGGCGGCGATTTGAAAGTCCCCGCCCGCAACAGCATGCATCAAGACACGGCTACAGCGCGAACCTCAACAGCGCGAAGCTTCCCTGAGTTATAATTGCGAATCTGGCGGGTGAGCCGGGTGATCGCCGGCCTGCTTGTCGCAAGAGTATGCAGGCGGGAGGAAAGTCCGGACTCCAGCCGCTGGCGAGCTCGCAAGAGCCGGCAGCGGCAGGGCAACGCGCCTGGTAACGCCAGGGGGTTGCGTCAGCGCAGCGGGCGAAGGTCGCGCTATGGCGGCGCGGCTACGGAAAGTGCCACAGAAAATAAACCGCCGGTGACGCATGCGCCTCGGCGGCAGGTTTTTGGCAAAACCAAAGACACGCCTCTTTCGGTCGCGCGCATTCGGTAAGGGTGAAAAGGTGGGGTAAGAGCCCACCGCCCGGGTGGCAACATCCGGGGCACGGAAAACCCCGCGTGGAGCAAGGCCAAATAGGAGGGGAGGGCCGGCCCGGCCCGTATGCGTCGCGTTCGCAAGAGCGCGGCGCTCTGACCCTCGGGTAGGCTGCTTGAGTCCCGGAGCGATCCGGGACCTAGAGGAATGATCGCCGCGCCGCGTCGGTTTAGTCCCGGCGGAATTTGCCGGGAGCGCCAATCGCGCGCTCAACTGCGAGATTGGCACGCGAGACGCAGCGGACAGAATCCGGCTTACAGGCTCATCCGCTTATTTTCAAAAGTTTACGAGCGTCGAGGATTCGCTGTGAATTGTGGTGCCTTTGGAGGCGTATCTGTAAATAGGCTTGAAGCTCGGGGGAAAGAACGGAGTTTGACGCTCATCGTGGTTCCACATGTCCAGAAAGCCGAATGCGTCCATGTGAGCTCTCGTTATTGAATATTTGACCAAGCGGCGAATGGCTTTCCACAGAAGCGTTTATGGCCAAGTTCCGGATTGCCGACAACTCAGAGTGCATCTTTTGTTGCCGGGAGCAAGCGGCAGAGCCTTGCGGAGTTCCGCTCTCACTGTTTCACGTAACGAAGCGCAACAAATCCTGACTTGAAAATCCTGGACTCAACAAGGTTTAGTCGTAATTTCTCTTGCATGCTAATACCTTCCAGCAGCCGTCTCCCTGCTCCTGCAATTATTGGCATAATGACAAAACGAAATTCATCAACTAGGCCAAGCTCAATCAGTTGTGAAGGAATGCTCACACCGCCGACCAAAATATATTCGCCTTGCTCGTGTTTCAGTCTGACAATTTCGTCTTGAAGGTTGGTACGAACAATTGTCGTATTGTTATCTTCGGCGTTCTCTAATGATTGTGAAAACACAATTTTGTTTTTGGAAACAAATGCGTCCGCAAATTCGCGATCTGTTTTTGTCTCGGAAGGATTTTTTGCGACATCCGGCCAATAAGGAACCATCAATTGATAGGTTTTGCGCCCAAAGACGAGCAGGTCAGCACCTCGAACCAGTTGCGTAGAATATTCAAACAGATCGTCATCGGGAACCCCGTTGGTGTGGTCGCAGCCGCCATCCAGGGTAAGATTGATTGCGTAGATTAGCTTTCTCATTGATTGTCCTTATTTCCCCGTGTTGCCTTTCGTTAATCTGCCGCGTACTCTACCTGAGTTTTGTTTGTTCCGCTAACGGGAAAGTGGCGAACTATGTCGGAAAAGGGTCAAGTTCGTAAATCCATGTTCTCGGTGCAGAATATGGAAGAACTGCGCCGTCTCTACGACAGCGATACGCCTGTGCTGGCATATGACTTCAAGAGGCGAATGGTTGAGGGCTGGACGCCAGAGCACAGCCACCACCGCGGGCAACTCGTGGCACTGACCCACGGGTTACTCATCGTGGAAACAGGAAACGAACGATGGATGTTTCCCTCCGGGCGTTGCGCATGGACTCCACCAAATTGTCGGCACGCAGCGCGTTCGGTCGGGGGCGCTGCTGGCTCGATGGTCGACTTGTCTCCGGATATGTGCCGCGGACTACCTAGGACACCCTGCGTGTTCAACGCATCGGACCTATTGTTCGCGATCATTCATCGCATGGTCGATTGGGATCTCCGCCAACCGCTCAATCCGGCGAAGAAGCACTTGATCACAACGCTTCGTGATGAGATTCGACATCCTGATGAGCGACCATTGCGTTTGACCATACCAAGAGAAGAAAGACTGGCTAGAGTCGCAGATGCTCTGCTGGATGATGTTGCGGATGACCGCACGCTGGACGCGTGGGCGCATGTCGCCGGAATGGCCCGCCGTACTTTCATGCGTGCGTTTTTGGCTCAGACCGGCATGTCATTTGGCCGTTGGCGACAGCAGGCGCGATTGTTTGCTGCCCTTGAAATGTTGGCGCAAAGAAAATCTGTCACGGAAGTCGCTATCGCAGTCGGGTACGACAGCGTAAGCGCCTTCATTGAAATGTTTCGGACGATGCTGGGAACCACACCACAGACGTACTTTCGAGGCAGGCGTTCCTAGCCACGCGCCAGAGCGAGGGGCGCATCGGCGCGCCTTCCTTCACGCTGTCGCGATATCGCCAGGCACGAAGCAACGACTCCTGCACCGCGTCCGCGGCGTCCGGCAAGGAGCCGAGCATGCGGCAACAGTGGACCAGCAGTTGCCGGCGATGACGTTCGACGCGCTTTTCGCGGAACTGCACCTCGAAAGTACGCGGATGGAAACTGTGCCATAACTTTGCCATAGAACCTGTTTTCAGTGCCTAAACTGACTTCTTTGACAGGTTGCGTTTGTTGATTCCACGCAACTTGTTGAAAGCGCAAATCGGCTCGAAGATTCCGGCTTACAGACACGTTCGCAAATTTACTTTTTGCATGCATTCGGTTATCACTTCGCATCTTCCGGTTTCATCCTCCCCGCCAAATGAACCCCGCAGTCACCGAAAGAATTCCGTTTCATTGTCGCTTGATTGAGCAAATGAGATTGCACTTGATAGAACCTCGGCGTTTGTATTAAGGTTGCCAAATTCTAGTAGGGTTTGTCCGGCCGGTCGAACCGCGACAGCACGGGGCGTGGCACAAGCCGGGGTGGCCAGAAACGGAACGCGAGAACTGCATGGGCGAAAATTTGCCCGGCGCAAGATCGACGTCCGTGATCGCAGCCTATCAATTTGCGCGAGCGTCGCGCCGGTCAGTTCTCAATGCCGTGGAAATGTCGAATACCTAGGCCGGCATGCAGGCGCATTGCCCGCCGGCGGGAGAGAAAAATGAAAACAGCGATACTCTTTGTGGTTTTGGCATTTGCCAGCGCGGCCTACGCGCAGCAGCCGTCCGCGCAACAAGCGGCGGTGCAACAGCAGATTCGCGACCTCGAACAAAAATCCAATGCGGCGTATGCCGCCAACGATTTGCCTCTGTACTTTTCCTTCTATGCCCCGGATTTCACGCAATGGCTACCCAGCGGCCGGACCAATCTCGAGGAATACAAGAAAATGTGGAGCGGTTTTATCGGTGGCGGCGGCCGCGTTTTGCAGGACGATATTTCGGATGTGCAGATCCAGGTGGGGCCGAGTGGAGACACGGCGGTCGCCAGCTACCTCCTGCATGTGAAGACGCAATCGGCAAAGGGTACGGTGAGCGACGAACATTTCCAGGAAACCGATGTGTTCTTCAAGCGCGATGGGTCCTGGAAAATCGTGCATTTGCATTACTCGCCGGCGCGTGAGAAAAAATCCTGACGAACGATAGATTCCATATGGCTCGACCAAGAGAGGGACGCATGCGCTCCATATTGCTCTTGTTGATTTTATTTCTTTTTGCCTCCGTCAGAGTTTCCGCGCAGGACCGCTCCTACGGGCGCTCCGTGGTGATGACCGACGCGGGTATCGTGGCCACCAGCCAGACGCTTGCTTCTCAGGCCGGCGCGCAGATTCTTGCCAAGGGCGGATCGGCGGTGGATGCCGCCATCGCCGCCAACGCCGTGCTGGGCGTGACCGAGCCGATGATGAACGGCATCGGCGGCGATTTGTTCCTGATGTACTGGGACGCCAAAACCGGAAAATTGTACGGATTGAACGCCAGCGGATGGGCCCCGCAAGGACTGTCCATCGAATATTTGAAGCAGCATGGCATCACCTCCATGCCGGAATACGGAATTCAAAGCGTGACGGTGCCCGGAGTGGTGGATGGCTGGAGCAAGGCGCATCAGCGCTTTGGCAAACTTCCTTGGAAAGATTTATTTGCGCCGGCCATTTATTACGCGCAGCACGGCTTCCCGGTGCATGAAATTGCTGGTGATTATTGGAAAATCGGGCAACGCCGGCTGATGCAGACGGAGGAGGCCCAGCACACATTTCTCCCCAACGGCAAAGTGCCGGAGACGGGACAGATGTTTTCGAACTCCGATTTGGCCAAGGCCTTGCGGTTGATTGCCGATGATGGCCCCGAGGTCTTCTACCGCGGAGAAATTTCGCGCGCCATCCTGGAAACCTCCAAGGCTCTCGGCGGGACCATGGACGCCGATGACCTGGCGCAGTTTTCCTCCGAATGGGTCGAACCCATTTTCATAAATTACCGCGGTTGGACGGTTTACGAGCTGCCTCCCAACGGGCAGGGCATGGCCGCACTCGAAATGCTGAACATCATGGGCACGTTTCAGCCGGATGTGAGCGGGCCGCTCGGAACCGTCGAGCTGCACAAGAAAATCGAAGCGATGAAATTGGCGTACACGGATTTGTATCGATATAACGGCGATCCGCGGTTCGTGAAAATTCCCGTGCAAGGATTGCTCTCCGATTCGTACGCGAAGGAACGCGCCGCTCTGATCGATCCGAGTAAGGCCAATTGCACCCCGGCAAACGGCAACCCCGAGAAGAGCGACACCACCTATCTCGCCGTGGTCGACAAGGACGGCAACATCGCCTCCATGATTCAAAGCAATTACGACTATTTCGGCTCGGGAGTGGGAGTGAAGGGCATGGGCTTTGTTTTGCAGGATCGCGGAGCGCTCTTCGTGCTGGACCCCAATCATCCCGATGCGCTGGCTCCCCGCAAGCGTCCATTCCACACCATCATTCCGGCGTTTATGCAGCGCGGAGATATCCACATTGGGTTCGGGATCATGGGAGGATCCAATCAGCCGCTGGCGCATGCCCAATTTGTTTCCGACGTGGTGGATTATGGAATGAATATTCAGGCGGCAATGTCCGAGCCGCGCTTCACGGTGCCAGACGACGGCCAGCCCATCGGCTGCAAGATCCTGATCGAATCGCGGGTCACGCCGCAGGTCCTCGATCAACTTCGTGCGAAGGGCCATCAATTAATCGTGCGCAAGGAATATTCGGCGACCATGGGCCGGGGCCAGGCGGTGCTGCACAATTCAAAAACGGGAGTGAATTTCGGAGCTTCAGACCCGCGCGCCGACGGTTCCGCCGAACCGCAGCCCTCCCCCGAGCCATAGAAGAGGCTAAAAAAACGCGACTTTCGCCGTGAGCCAAGTTTTCTCTTGACAGCACGGAGCGACTTCACTAAGTTTGCAAAATTATAGTAAGCTGTAAAGTCTTCGCGTTTGCGAGAAGGGCGCCTCCGGCGCAGTGGCGTACCACGTGGTGGACTCCTTAGGTTTGCCACTTTCCAATATTTGCAGCGTCACGGCCTGCACTCATAGGCCTTCGGAAGATCACTCTCCCGGCCAAATGGCCGAATGCTTTAAAGCCCTTGAAGTTCCCACCCCCCCGTTTGACCTGCTTTGCAGATTCTCCGCCGAATTCCACCGTATTGGAGATTACCGATGAAACTTTTTCATAGTATTTTATTGGTAGCGTGCGTGATGGTTCTTGCGAGTGGGGCGTTCGCTCAAACTTCTACAACGTCACTGCGCGGCACGGTGCTGGACCCGTCGGGGGCCGTGGTGCCGGGCGCGCAAATAACTCTCAACAATCAAGCCACTGGATTTCAGGTCAGTAAGTCCACCAATCCGAACGGGGAATACAATTTTCCGCAGATTCCGCCGGGCAAATATACCTTGACGGTGACCGAATCTGGCTTCGCGCCGCAGTCCAAAGTGGCTGAATTGCTGGTGAACCAACCGGCAACTGTCGACTTTACTCTTTCCGTGAATGCCTCGACCATTACGGTGGACGTGAGTTCCGCCACCGAAACGCTGAATACCACGGATGCGACCATCGGAAACGCCGTCAACAATTCCACCATCGAAGCTCTGCCGATGGAAGGCCGCAACGTCCCGGACCTCCTCAGTTTGCAGCCCGGCGTGCTCTACCTTTCACGTCAAGTCAACCAGGATCGCGACAGCCGCAGCGGCGCGGTTTCCGGAGCGCGCTCGGACCAGTCCAACATAACTCTGGATGGCGTGGACGATAATGACCAGCGGCAAGGCTACGCATTCAGCGGTGTGCTGCGTTCGACGCTCGACTCGGTGGAAGAATTTCGCGTGACCACCACCGTTTCCAATGCCGATAACGGCCGTTCCTCCGGCGCGCAGGTCACTTTGGTGACCAAGAGCGGCACCAACACCTTTCATGGCAGCCTCTACGAATACAATCGAAACACCGCCACCACTGCGAATGATTGGTTCAACAAGCAGGCGGAGCTATCCAGTGGCTTGCCCAACAAGCCCGGCGAACTGATCCGCAACACCTTTGGCGGTTCTCTCGGCGGTCCCATCAAGAAGGACAAGCTGTTCTTCTTCGCGAATTACGAGCGGCAACCCACGCGCGAGAATAAACAGGAAACTTTGACGGTGCCCACCAATTCGTTCCGGCAGGGCAATCTTCAATATGTGGATGTGAACGGAAACACCGACACGCTGACACCTTCGCAGATTGCTTCGATGGATCCGAAGTGTTCTGGCATGGGAACCTGCCCGTGGGGTCCGGGAGTGGATCCCAATTCCTTGGCCACCTTGCAGGCCTATCCCATGCCGAATGGATCGAGTTCGGGCGACGGACTGAACACCGCCTCGTTCACCTGGTCGGCTCCCAACCCTGTTACATTTAACACTTACATCGCAAAAATCGACTATGTCCAAAACGACCGAAGCCGATTCTTTGTTCGTGGCAACCTCATGGGCGACCATCAAGACGATCCACCGCAATTCCCCGGTGGTTCTCCGAGTGATGTGCAGACGAACACTTCGAAGGGCATTGCCGTGGGGCATACATGGACCATCAGCAGTAACCTGATCAACAATCTGCGTTACGGTTACATTCGGGAGCAACTGGGCGTCACGGGAGCGGGCAACGCATCGTTCTCGGATTTCGCGGGCATCAGTCCGTTGACTCCTGAAAGCCGAAGCACGTTGCTGGTGGTGCCTGTTCACACCTTGGTTGACGACCTGGCATGGGTCAAAGGCACACATACTCTGCAATTTGGTGCCAACTGGCGCCTGATTCACAACAATAGCGTTTCGAATTCGGTATCCTTCAATTCCGCTTCCAGCGGCGCCGGAAATATCAGCCTGGCCGCCATTGCCGGCACCGGCCAGAGTTTCGATCCCGAAGCGTTCGGATTTCCTGCGGTTTCCGCCACCTTCTCATCGAGCTATGACAACGCAGTGACGGCCATCGCGGGGCTTTTGGCGACCATCAACGTTCAAAATACATACCAAGTGGCGTCGAACGGCGCCGAGGCCACTCTCCTGCCCACCGGCACCTTGATACCACGAAGTTTCAAGGCCAATGAAGGCGAGTTCTATGCGCAGGATTCCTGGCGAATCAAATCGAACCTGACTCTCACTTACGGTGCCCGCTACACTTTGCTTCAGCCGCCTTTCGAAGTGCACGGCCAGCAAGTGGCGCCGACGATTGACCTGAACCAGTGGTTCGTCAATCGAGGTCTTGCCGCAGCCAAGGGCATGGGTGACCAGCCTGAATTTTCGTTTGCGCCTTCCGGCCAGAGCCGCGGCGGCAAACCGTATTGGAATATGAATTGGGGCAACATCGCTCCGCGACTGGCCGTTGCATATTCCCCCGGCTTCAACCAAGGCTTTTTGCGGTCGCTCTTCGGCGGTCCTGGGCAGACTTCGATTCGCGCGGGTGCCGGAATGTATTACGACCATTTCGGCGAGGGGATTGTGGACGGCTTTTCGCAGTTCGGTTCGTTCGGACTGACAAGCACGCAAGCTGCTCCGTCAAATATTTTTACCCCCGACGATGCGCCGCGGTACGTGGCTCGCACTACGGTCCCTTCCAATGTTCTGACTCCCGCGCCTCCCAGCGTGAGCTATCCCGCATTTGCGCCGGACGACCCGCTCACCAACGGCTTCACTTTCAATTCAGACGGCATTGACGATCGCATCAAGACGCCGTACTCGGTGGCCACCGACCTCTCCATCCAGCGCCAGTTGCCTCGTGGATTTACATTCGAGGCCGCTTACGTGGGACGTTTTGGCCGCAACCTATTGCAGCAGCTCGATATTGCCGAGCCTACCGATTTGGTTGACCCCGCATCGGGCATGGACTATTTCACGGCGGCTCGCGAAATGTCTCAATTCGCTCTGGCCAATGGCGAGAATCCCAGCGCCACGATCTCGCCGATTCCGTTTTTTGAAGATTTATTTCCGACGGCAGCGGCCGGCGGTCAAACCGCCACGCAAAATATTTACAGCGGGTTTTGGTTTAACCGTCCGGGAAGGGAAGTCGGCGCGCCCTACCGCTTGAGCTTGCTGTGCACGCATCTCGCGAACGGCGGCGTGACCGCGCCGTGCGTCAATCAGCAAGGGCCTCCCTTCTGGGATCCGCAGTATTCGTCGCTGTTGTCCTGGTGGTCGCTCGGAGTCAGCAACTACAATGCGGCGCAGTTCACGCTGCGGCACGCCATGTCTCACGGGTTGCAGATGGATTTCAGTTACACGCTCTCGAAGTCTTTGGACTACGGCTCGGACACGGAGCGCACCAATCCCCAGGGCACGACCTCGAGTGTCGCCAACTTCAGCGGAACCACCAGTTACATCGGCGACTCCTGGAAGCCGGGATTGAATTACGCGCCTTCGGATTTCGATACCCGGCACTTGATCACCACCGATTGGGTGTATCTGATTCCTTTCGGGCGCGGACAAGAGTTCGGGTCCCAGTCCAGCTCCGTTGTGAACGCGATTTTTGGCGGCTGGCAATTCTCCGGCTTGGCCCGGTGGACCAGTGCGCTGCCCTTCAGCGTGATTGACAATACCGGCTTCACCAACAATTTCTTCTTCAACAGCAACATGGTGCAAACCGGAAAGGTCAATAGCGGTCTGTACTTCACTTCCGGAGGGGCTCCGGAAGCGTTTCAGGATCCCGGCGCTCTGGAGGCCGGGATTTTCACCACCCTCACTCCCTTGCGGTTTCCTTATGCCGGGGAAGCAGGCAGCCGCAACAATTTCCGCGGCCAGGGCTATTTCGGAATCGATTCGTCGCTCACCAAGACCTGGAACCTGACGGAAAGGCAATCGCTGCGATTTGCCTGGGAGGTTTTCAACGTCACGAATTCGGTGCGGTTCGACGACAACACCAATACTTCCCTGGACAACGGCAGCTCGGATGGTTCCAGTCTTGGGCTGTACAGCAAGACCATGACGGCGCCGCGAGTGCAGCAATTTTCGCTGCGTTATTCGTTTTGATGAATTAAGCGGTTTCGACAAATTTGATTGGAACAGCGTTCGCGACCCTCGCGCCGCCGGGAAATCACTCGACGGCTGCGAGGGTTCGATTGCTGGCAGTGTGGGATTGGTCCGATTTTTGGGGACGGTAACAGCAGCGACGCAATTCCCAGGAGGCAATTGTGCAGGGAACTTCCAGACGTGGTTTTCTTTCTGCGCTCGGCGCCACCGGATTGCTCGCACTGTTTCCCTTGGAGCGCACCGAGCCCGAAATCATTTTGTATAACGGCGATTTTTGGACGGTGAACAAGGATTTGCCACGGGCCGAAGCAGTGGCCATCAGCGGCGGGCGGTTTATTGCCGTGGGCTCGAACCAGGAGATTTTAGGTCTGGCCACAGCGCGCAGCCGGAAAGTGGATCTCGGGACAAAGTTCGTGACGCCGGGATTCATCGACGCCCACTGCCATCCCGCGGAATCGGGCGTGAACCATTTGCGGATGGTGGCATGCGATAAGGATTCCATTTCCGATATTCAGGCGGCTTTGCGCGAGCGCGCCCAAAAGACGCCGCCGGGGCAATGGGTGATGGGTTTTCTATATGACGACGGGAAAACGCCCCACCCACTGAATCGCCAGGATTTGGATGCGGCGGTTCCCGAACTGCCAGTAATGGTGCGGCACCGCGGCGGGCACACTATCTTTGTGAATTCGCTGGCTCTGAAGCTCGCGGGAGTGAACGACCAGACTCCCGACCCGCCCGGAGGTCATTTCGATCACGACAGTTCCGGCCACCTGACCGGACACGTGGGAGACAACGCCACCGCGCCGTTCACAAAACTGACCGAGTATCATCCGACGCGCGACGATTACCGCCAGGGCGCCGCATTGATTTCGAAAATGTTTACCAGCAAAGGAGTGACCTCCGCCTGCGATGCCGTGGTGGGGCCGGACGCGCTGCAGTCCTATCAGGATGCCCGCGACGCGGGCGAACTGCGCATGCGCGTCTACACCCTCATTTCCTCGGCGTCTATTGATAGATTGATCGAAGCGGGGATTCATACCGGGCTAGGGGACGACTGGGTGCGCATCGGAGGCCTCAAACAATTCGCGGATGGCTCGATTTCGGAGCGCTCCGCGTGGCTTTCCGCGCCGTACATCGGCGAATCCAACTTTTCCGGGACGAAAGTGGGAACCCGCGAGGAATTGTACGAGAAAGGGAAGAAGGCGCACCAGGCCGGATGGCAGCTCGCGACGCATGCCAACGGGGATCTGGCCATCGACGAAGTTCTGGGCGTTTACGAGCAGATCCAGCGCGAGATGCCGCGGCCCGATGCGCGCTACCGCATCGAGCATTGCACGCTGATCAACGATTCGCTGATCCAACGAATGAAAGCTTTGCATGTGATTCCCGTGCCGTTTTCCTGTTATGTGTATTTTCACGGAGACGTGATGCACTTCTACGGCGAGGAACGGCTGAAACACATGTTCGCCATGCGCACTTTTATTGACGCAGGTTTGCGGCCGCCGGACTCCTCCGATTACACGGCGAGTCCTTCCGATCCGGTGATGTGGCTGCAGTCGCAAGTCACGCGGACGGATATGCACGGAAATGTGTGGGGCGCGAATCAAAAAATCACGCTCGAGGAGGCCATCCGCTGCGGCACGATAAACGGGGCGTATCCCTCCTTTGACGAGCACCGCAAAGGCTCGATCGAACCCGGGAAATTGGCGGACTTGGCGGTTTTGGGCGCCGATCCATTCAAAACGGATCCTTCGGAGCTGGTGAAAATTCCCATCGAACGCACCATGGTGGGAGGGAAGTGGATGTACGAGTCATAAAATTGGATCGCGGCAAATCGCCAGGGGTGGCGCATTTACCCGAATTTCAAGATTGCAAGTATCTGAATTTTTCCTTTGAGGAGACGTTTATGACGCGACAGGCTTTCCTTCGACCCATTAGCCTTCTCTGCCTGGCGGCGATTGCGTTTTTCCTGATTGCAATCCCGTCGCCTGCGCAAAACAGCACAGGACGAATCGTGGGGACCATCACGGACGCACAAGGCGCGGTGATCCCTGGCGCCAAGATCGTGGCCACCAATACCGGAACGAACGCGCATTGGAATACCGTGACCGGCCAGGACGGCGCGTTCGAAGTGCTGGATCTCCCGATCGGGAACTACACGGTGGCTGTTGAAAAGGCAGGATTCGCCAAAATCGTAACCGATCCTCAACCGCTCGAGATCAATCAATCGCTGCGCATCAACGTGCAATTGAAAATCGGCGCCGTCGCCGAAGTTCTCACCGTGGAAGCGAACGCCGCGCAGGTGGAAACCGTGAATCCCACGGTGGGAGGAACCGTCACCGGAACTCCCATCCAGAATCTGCCGCTCAACGGCCGCGATACATTGCAACTGGCGCTGACCCAGCCCGGAGTGGTTCCGGCGCCCTCGAATTCCAGCGCCTACGGCGGCGGCAGTTACACCATCGCCGGCGGCCGCGCCGATGCCGTCACCTATGTGCTGGACGGCGGCATCAACAATTCGGTCACCAGCAACAGCGTGGTGTTTGACCCCAACCCCGATGCCGTCGAGGAATTCCGCGTGCTCATCAACAATTACACCGCGGAATACGGCCGCAACGGCGGCGGAATCATTACCGAGGAAGTCAAATCCGGCACCAACCAGCTCCACGGCAGCCTCTTCGATTATTTGCGCAACAACGATTTCAACGCCAACGATTACTTCCGCAACCAGCAGGGTCTGCCCCGCCCGGTCCTCAAGCGCAATCAATTTGGCGGCACAGTCGGCGGCCCGATGATCCTTCCAAAACTTTACGACGGAAAAGACCGTCTCTTTTTCTTCTTCGGATATCAGGGCCAGCGCCAGACGCAACTCGTTCCCGGGTCCGGCGTCACCGTGTACACCCCCGCGGAATTGACCGGCAACTTTACCGGCGACGCGGGAGTCGCCGCATTCCTGCAAAGCCATCCTTATTACCAGTCGAATGGCGCGCTGGCTGCGCAGGGAATCATCGACTCCACGAAATTCGATCCCGTCGCTCAGGCCTACATCCAGGCCGGGCTGATTCCCAGCGCCCCCGGTGGATTTTATAATTTCAGCGGCACGGCGCCGGACAACGTGGACCAGTTCATCGGCAAGATGGATTTTTATGCCACGCAGAAGGACCGCATTTCCCTGACGATCGGATCGAATAATGAGCCATCCACATCTCCGTTTTCGGAACGATGCAACAATGGAGTGTGCACCGGATCGGGCGGAGGCCAGCCGAACGTTCCCGGTTATTCTTCTGCCTCCACCACCACCAACCAGTTCTTGAACGTAGGCTACACGAAGACAATTTCCGCGTCGCTCTTGAACGAATTCCACGCGACCGCCGAGCGCTATTGGAGCAATTCGGTCGCTGCCAACAAGACCCCCTCTCCTTCGAGCTTGGGCGTGCAGATCAATTCCGACGAACCCTTCGGTCCTCCCATCATCAACTTCTCGAGCGGGATGAACCTGGGGTTCAATCCCAATGTGCCGCGCACAAAGGCCGACAACACATATTCCTTTACCGATGCGCTCACCTGGATTCGCGGCCGCCACACGCTCAAGGCCGGCATCCGCTTCGCGGCCGTGCAGGAAAACTCCGTTTATGCCTATCAGACCAACGGCCAATTTTCATTCGACGGCTCCAATGGCGGCATCGGAAGCGGGAACGACTTGGCCGACTTCCTGATGGGTATCCCGGATTTTTATTCGCAGTATCCCAGGGCTTCCAACAACGAACGCCAGAAGCAATGGGCCGCTTTCGTGCAGGACGAGTGGAGAGTGAAGCCGCGCCTGACCCTCACGTTTGGATTGCGCTACGAATATTACACGCCCGAAGCGGATACCCATGGCTTCAGTTTCGACGTTATCCCCGGCTTGCAATCCACGCGCCTGGTGAACGCGCCGCTGGGCTTGGTTTTCCCATTCGACAAAGGAGCGCCCCGCGGATGGTACTTCCCGGATAAAAAAGATTTTGCGCCGCGCTTCGGACTGGCCTGGGATCCCTTCGGTGATGGCAAAACCAGCATTCGCGGCGGTGCGGGCGTTTTTTACGATGCCCTGAACGGCTGGATGTCGGATTGGAACAACGGCGTCGCGCCGTGGTGGCCCACAGCCAATTTGTTTTACACGCCGGACCAGATTCCAGCCAATGGACCGGCAGGCATCATGTCCCAGCCTTATCAAACTGCGTGCGTGAATATTTCGCCGTCGTTTACCTGCCTGGGGACCGGCGCTCCCGATCCATTTCCTTCCACGCCGCCTCCCGCGAATCTCGATTTCCCCAGCGAAGGCCTGATCCCATTTGGATTTGGCGATCTATTTGTGAATCCGCGTCTCCGCACGCCATACATTTTTCAGTACAACGTGGACATCCAGCGCCAGTTGGGCAAAGGGCTGATGTTGGATTTGGGATATGTGGGAAGTTCGTCGCATAAGCTGCTCACATGGGTGGATGAAAACCCCATCGTCCCGGGATCAGGCGGACAACGGTACATCAATATCAAGGAAGGGCTCACCGGGAACGTAAACGGTTTCGCCCCGTTGACCACCTTCGACGGGCTGACTCACGCGAATTACAACGGGCTGGTGGCCAGCCTCACCAAGCGAACCGCCAATCTTCACTACCTCGGAACGGTATTTTTCACCGCTTCCTTTACCTGGTCCCATAATCTGGACAACGGTTCGGGGTTCAATCAGCAGACTACGTACATTCCGTATTTCGCCCGCAACCAGTTTTACTCCAATTCCGATTTCGACATTCGCAATCGCTTCGTCTTCAGCGGCGGTTGGACTTTGCCATTCGATCAGGCTTGGGCGTCCGGACCGAAACGGCTGACCGATGGATGGACGCTTTATCCCATCATTACTGCGCAGTCCGGCACCCCGCTCGACGCCTATCTCTTCGGGACGTCTTCGGTGAGCGAGTCGAATCCCGGACCTTCAGGCTACGGCGACCAGGAATTGATACGCCCCGATGTTACGACTCAGGGCGTCCAGACGTTTAATCCACATCTGATTCAGACTTTCACCAACTCCAACATTTCCGGAGCCAACCCGAGCACAGGAAATTACTATTTCAACCCCAATGATCTCACGTCAGACGCTTGCATTAGTCTTCAGACCTGCCCGACGGGATTCTACGGAACCTTCCAGCGAAATTCCTTCTACGGGCCGGGGCGTTTCAACGTTGATCTGGCGCTCGAGAAAGAAACGCCGTTGGTCGGGGACCGGGTCAAGCTGGCGTTTCGCGCGGAAGCTTTCAACGTCTTCAACCACACGCAATTCCAGAATCCTTCGGCGACCCGTACCACGTCTGGAACTTTCGGGAAGATCACCTCCGTGTTTCCGCCGAGGATCCTGCAGTTGGCGCTGCGGATGACGTTCTAATCTTTGCCCGCGCGCTTCATCGCGCGAGTTTGTGACGATTCGCCCGCTTGCAACAATCGGCACGCGCGTGGCTCGTTTTGAATCGGAGGTGGAAACATGAGCGGCAAAGATCACACGAGCATGGACAATATGACGCCGAAAGACGGCCGTTCCATTACGCGGCGCGATTTCTTGAACGGCACAGCTCTTGTGATTGGAGCGTCCATGTGTCCTTTCGGCGAGCTTTTCGCTCAGGATTCCGGCCCCGATCCATCTCCGCTCGAGCCGTTTCTGGCGCGCGGCATCACGCCGCAGGACGCGCGCTATTATCCGCCCGGTCTTACCGGAATGCGCGGAAGCCATCCCGGCTCGTTTGAAACCGCACACGAACTTCGCGACGACAAACGTTGGCCGGCCGCATCCACCGGCACGGATACCGGCGAGCGATACGACCTGGTGGTCGTGGGCGGAGGCATCAGCGGGCTGGCCGCCGCCTATTTTTACAGGCAGAAAAACGGGCCGAACTCGAAAATTCTGGTCCTTGATAATCACGACGATTTCGGAGGACACGCGAAACGCAACGAGTTCCACGCCGACAACCGTCTCCTCCTCGGCTATGGCGGGACGCAATCCATCGAAGCGCCGGGGCGCTACAGCCAGGAAGCCATCGGTTTGCTGCGGGAAATTGGAATCGATGTGCAGCGTTTCTACAAATACTTCGATCAGAAGCTGTACTCTTCGATGCAGATGCACTCCGCCATGCAATTCGACAAGGAAACATTCGGCGAGGATCGCCTGGTGATCGGTTCGCGGGGCGGTTGGGGACCATCGCCGTTTCTCACGCCGGAATGCGTTGCGCAAATGCCCATTGCGGATGCCGCGCGCAAGGATCTCCTGCGCCTCCACGATTCCGCCGTAGATTATTTTCCGGACCTCTCTCCTGATCAGAAACGCGTCAAGTTGCTGAAAACCAGTTACAAGGATTTTCTGCTCAATGATGCGAAAGCACATCCCGACGTCGTGAAGATTTTCCAGCAGGCACCCCACGATCTGTACGCCGTCGGCATTGACGCCGTTTCCGCGGAAAACTGCCGGGGCATGGGATTCCCCGGATTCAAGGGGATGCAAATCGCTGAAAATCGCCATCGCAGCGGCGAAGAAGAGCCATACATTTTTCATTTTCCAGACGGCAATGCTTCCATCGCGCGGCTCCTGGTGCGCTCATTGGTTCCGGGCTCGATTCCTGGCAATACAATGGAGGACGTGGTCACCGCCAAGGCCGACTACACGCGCCTCGACGATTCCGGCAATGGCGTTCGCATTCGCTTGAATAGCACGGGAGTTCGCGCTCGCCACCTGGGCGATCCGGGCTCGGCAAAAGAAGTGGAAGTCACCTATGTAAATTCCGGAAATGCGTATCGCGTTCGCGGCGCCGCTTGCGTGATGGCCTGCTACAACTGCATCGTCCCGTACATGTGCCCGGAAATGCCGGAAAAACAGAGGGCCGGTTTGGCTTACGCCGTGAAGTTGCCTCTCGTCTACACCAATGTGCAACTGAGAAACTGGGAATCGTTTTATAAGCTGCGCGCCAGTCATATCTACGCGCCTGCAGGTTATTTCTGCACCATGACTCTGGATTTTCCTGTTTCCATCGGGGATTACAAATTTCCGAGTTCGCCGGAACAGGCTTGCGTCATCCATTTGACGCGCACTCCCTGCAAGCCCGGTTTGCCTTGCAAGGATCAATACCGCGCAGGGCGATGGGACCTTTACACCACTCCCTTCAAGGAATTTGAATCGAAGATAAACGACCAGCTCGGCCGGGCGCTCGGCGGGGGTGGATTCGATCCTTCGCGCGATATTCAGGCCATCACCGTGAATCGCTGGCCGCACGGCTACGCCTACGAATACAATCCGCTGTTTGAGCCTGTGGACCGGCCCGATGCGGAGCGTCCCTGCGTGATCGGGCGGCAGCCATTTGGGCGCATCACCATCGCAAATTCCGATTCGGACGGTCACGCCTACACCAACATCGCCATCGATCAAGCTTACCGCGCGGTAACCGAACTTTTCGGCCATTCGGCGAGCGGCGATATGGCAAGTGTGGAAGCGAGCCGTGCCGTCTGAAATTATTTTCGCGCCGCTCCGAACGCCCAGTCGAATTTATAACGGATCAATTACCGCTTTTTCCTTGGGAATCGACTCGAGCATTGCTGCGCCTACCCCCAGATGCTGGTTCATCAGCAACTCTGGGGTATGCGCCATCCACTGCGCCAGCGATATATCCTCATAGCGATCGCTCCTGAAAATTTCGAGGAACACCAAATCCGTAGTTCCCGTGTTTTCGATGTAATGCGGATTCGATTTCAGGATATATCCCACGTCGCCCTCCTGAAAATCCATAGTCCGCGCGCGGGAACCGGCGGCGAAAACGGTCATGCGGCCCGAGCCGCTGACGTAGTATTGCCATTCATCCGCGTTCGGATGCCAGTGAAGTTCGCGCAGCCCGCCGGGCTTGAGCGTCACCTTGGCTGCCGAAATGTTTGTCACCGGGAAAATCTTCGAATCAATGATTTTCACTTCGCCCCCGCGCGTCGCTCGCGTCGGTTTCACGCCGGCAGCCTTGAAGTCGAAGCTTTGCGGCACCGCGCCTGTGCCGCGCGCCGCCTGCGTTTGTTCCTGCTTCAAATCGCCGGGGAGATCGGCCTGAAATATGAACAACTCTTTTTGGGGGATTTTGTCGAAGGTGGATCCGGCAACGCCGAAATTCTTCGCCAAAACTTCGCGCGGCGTGTGCGTCATCCAGTCTGTAATCAAGAATGTTTCAAACTCGTTGAAGTTGCCGTCGTCAAACGCCAGCAGAAATCTGCATCCGTCCGGTCCCAGCCCCTGAATGGAATGCGGAATGCCGCCGGGAAAGAGCCACAAATCGCCCTCGCTGACGTCGCTGACGAAACTATCGCCGTTGGGATTCATGGCGGTAATGCGCGCATTGCCGTAAAGCATGATGGCCCACTCCGCCGACACGTGCCAGTGCAGCTCGCGCACGCCGCCCGCCGTCAATCGCATCTCCACGCCCGCAATCGTTTTCGCGATCGGCAATTCGCGCGCCGTCACCTGGCGCGTCCAGCCTCCGCTTTCAATTCGTTTGCGCGCCAGTGAGAAGGAATACTTGAAAGGCGGCACGGTGCCGCTGTCCGTCTCCGGCGGCCACACCGAACTTGGATTTTCCGCTTCGAGCGAGGTGTTTTCATCGCCCGGTTCGCGCTCATTCGGCAGGTGATGGTCCGGCGACCGTGGGACCGCGCCGCCTTGCGATTGTTGCTCTCCGCGCGCCAAGCCGAATGCGGCGGTCGAGGCCACCGCCGCCGCCGCGCCAATCCCCACGAATTTCCTTCGTGTCAATTCACCACCTTGCTTTGCCATGATTGCCTCCTCGGTGCATATTTCGAAATATTTGGCCGTTCAAAGTTTACGCAGGTCTGAATTGTGCAGGTCGCAAGCGCCCGGCACAGATGGCTGCGTAACTGTAGCGTCGCAGCGCGTCCTTTCAAGATTGGGCGGCAACCGTAACATTCGTGCGGATGGCAGTGCGAAATCACATCGCCGAAGAATCGTCGCTCACCTCAGCAGGAAGCCGCGGGCTCCGCGGGCGTGTGTTGCGTTTTCGCGATTTCGGTCAGGAGAAAAAGGTCGGTGAGCAATGCCCGAAGATGAATGGACGCGTTGAGGTTATCAATGAGCTGGGAACTGATAGCCGGCTGCGCCAGAACCAGCTCAATCGCCGCAAGAGAGTCTGCTGCATCGCGCCGCACGACCTGAAAAAAATTCTGATATCGCCCGGCGGGTTCCAGGCGATCCTGCTCGAGCGTGGTTTCGCAACTGCGCGCCAGTCCCGCCACGGCTTCCGCGGCGCGGCCCAGCCATTCGCGGATTTGCCCGCCCGATTGGCTGCCTTGATCGCTCAGCAGCCCCTGCGCCGCGTAGGCCAGCATGAATTCATAGCATTCTTCTAGGGTGTTGCAGCGATCAGAAATATCGTCGAGCATCCGTTAGTCCTTTGCCTTCGCTTCCTGCGAGCTCACAACCGGTGGGGGAGCCGCGACGCGCCAGCGCGCCGGATCGTGTTCCTCCAGATAAAAATCGCGGCTCATCCAGCCGAAGATCATGGCCTTGGTGATGGCGCGCTTTTCCGGACGCAGCCCGAAATATATATGCACCATGATCAACGCGATCAGCCCCACGCCCGCCAGTCCGTGCAGCACGTACATCATTCCCCAGGTCATATCGCCAAAAAGGTATGGATTGCGGGGAAAGAAGATGGTGCGCACGCGAAACATCATGAACACGCCGGTGACGATCGCGGTCAAGCCGGTGAGCACAATCACTGCGTGATAGAGCTTGTTATCCATCGGATATTTCGCGAAGCGGTCCGGAGGCGGCGCGGATTTGCCCATGAATCGCTGCATTCTTCTCATGGCGTCCCGCAGATCGATCCTGTCCGGCCAGATGGACCAGAAATCCAGGAAAAAGGAAGCATGCACGATATGAAAAAGAATGGAAATGGTCAGCACCACGCCGGCGATCCAGTGATAGGTGACCCAATTGAACTCGACTCCCACCTTGGGAAGAAACGCGGTGAAGAGCAGCGTCAGCATGGCCGCGGCCATGATCCAGTGAAACAGCCGCGCGGGCAGCGAATGCCGCGGCACCCGCTCCGGAATGCGCGCCGCCACACTGGGCGAAACCACGCCCTCAAATTGCTTGGGCTTGGCGAAATACCGGACGTAGGTGGCGTGCACTATGAGAAAAAGCAATCCTGCAATGGCCGCCACCCAAATCAGGAACCAGGCAATATGAATCGGGACGCGCTGTCCCCAGGGACTTGTGGCCCACTCTAGGAAATCCATGTTGCCTCCTGCACTCCGCCGATGGCGCGCTTCACCAGGTTTCGCATCAGCGGAATTTTGTAGGCGTTGAACTGCAAGGGGACTGCGCCCTGGACCGCCAGTTGCCCGGCCATTTCGCCGGTGGCCGCGTCGGGAGCCTTGCCGCGCACCGCGTCTTCGACAGCCTTCAAACGCAGAGGCCGCGCCGCCGCGCCATTGACCGCAATGCGAATTCGTTCGATGCTGCCGTTCGATACCACTTTCGCGGAAGCCACGTTCATCAGCGGGAAATCCCAAACATTTCTGTCGCGCACTTTTTCAAAATAGAATTGCGCGTCCGCCCAGGTGGAAGGAATGCGAATCGCCGTCAGCAGGTCTCCGGGCTTGAGGATGTGCAGATTCGTGATGTCAATATCCGGCCCGACGAAATAGTCCTCCGCATCCACCACGCGCTCGCCGCGCGGCGTTTGAATCACGAATTTCGCGTCCAAAGCGATCAGCGCCGGAGCGGAATCGGAGGGATTCACGGCCACGCAACGTTCCGCGTGCAAAATCGCGTGCTCGCGGTTGCGGCCTTCCGGCGTGTCGGCATAGCAGATGTTGCCGCCCGCGCGGTAGCATGGCCAGCCGCGCGCGGTAATACCAGCAACGCGCGTCCTGCGAGACGTTGCCGCCGAGGGTGCCTTGGTTGCGGATTTGCGGCGAAGCCGCGAGTTCCGCGCCTTGCGACAGAAGTGCGTAATTCTGCTTGATCTGCGGATCATTCACGACTTCGGTCAGCGTGGTCATCGCGCCGATTTCGATGCCTCCGTTGATTGCGCGCACTCCCTTGCAGTTCCTCGATGCCGCTCAGATCCACCACCACTTTCGGCTTCTTGATGCGGTCCTTCAGCCAATCGAAGCTGTCGAGTCCTCCGGCCATGACCCAGGCATCGGCCCCGTGGCGTTCGAGAAGTTTTTGCGCGTCCGCGGCGGAAGTCGGCTGCAGCAGCTCAAAAGCAGGCATCACGTCTCGTATCACAGCCATGGCTTTCTCCTCCTCAGCTGGCCGTCAAATGTGCGCGATCAGGGGATGTTGCATCGGTCTCCCCGCTTCCAATGACGTCAGGATGGTGTCGGCATTCACCGGAGCGCGCTGAAAAATTTCGTCTCCCAGCGCGTCGGAAAGCGCGTTCAGAATCGAGGCGCATCCGCCTCCCACCGGCGGCTCGCCGACGCCGCGCGCGCCCGCGGGCGTTTCCGGATCGGGAATATCCAGCGCCTCCCATTTCATATCCACCGGCACATCGAGAATGGTGGGAGGTTTGGTGTGATGGAAGCGTTTCGAAACCATGATTCCGTAGTGCGGATCGAAGACCCACTTCTGCCCGATGGCATGCCCGATCCCCAACGTCGAGCGGCCCAGAATCTGCCCGCCCAGCGCATCCGGATGGATCACGCTGCCGACGTCCGCGTAGGCCAGAAAATCAACGATGTCATAATTGTCCGGTTTCCACATCCACTTCGACTTCGGCGAAGGTTGCGACGTAGGAGTGCGTGGCACCATCGCGCGGATAATTATCGCGCGCGACTCCCACCAATCCCTGTCCCGCCACCGCCGCCAGCGATTCCTTGGTGGCTTTGTGCACATCCTCGGGCGCTTCATGGCCATCGTAAATCCCGCCCAATTTAATGGCGTGCTGCGCCGCTTGCCCGAGGGTCATGCCCGCGCCGCCGCCCTTGCGATACACGCGCTCTCCGCCAACCTCATAATTCTCGGGCTTGCCGCCGAGCGTCTTCGCGGCGATTTGCTGGAGTTTGCTTTTCGCGTCCGTGGCCGCGGCAAAGGACGCGCGGGTCATGGCATGGGTGGTCTGGCTGCCGCCGGATACGCAGGTATACGGAAAATTCTTGGAAGTGTCGCCCCACAGGATGTCGCATTTTTCCCACGGCACGCCCAGAATTTCCGCGCCCACGCGATGCACGTCCATCACCGATTCCGTCCCCAAATTCCCGATTCCCGAATGGAATCGTACCCGGCCGTCCGGGGTGATGACGAGCAGGGCATCGAACCCGATGGTGCCTCCCACATAACAACTCAACGAAACTCCCACGCCGCGCACTTTGGAGCCAATTCGCTTCGGCCTGCGCGCCACGCGTTCCGTCCATTTAAATTGTTCCGCGCCGCGGTCCAGCGCTTCCTTCAGGAATGCGCTGGTGGCGTGAGCGCGCACGCCTTTCACCGCCGGTCCAAATTCAGCTTTTCCTTCGGGACAATTGATGCGTCGGATGGCCACCTGATCGAGCCCCAGCTTGCGTCCGGCCTTGGCGATGATGGGTTCGATGATGACGATCCCCTGCATTCCGCCCGGCGCGCTCTGCGCGCTGCGAGGAGGGGTATTGGTCAGCACTGTTGCGGCGCGCCAGCGCATGGCCTGCGGCTGGTACAACAAGGAAACGATTCGGCCCGAGGAATACGCATCGCCCTGCGCCTCGTAAGGTCCGTTGTCGGAGACGCACGAACATGTCCAGCGCCATAATCCGGCCGTCCTTCGCGAATCCCACTTTCATGCGCCCCTGAAAGCCGCGGCGCGCGCGCCCGATGAAGCCCTCTTCCTCGCGGCTGATGCGCATCATCACCGGAGCATTGGTTTTCTTCGAGAGCAGCGCGGGAATGATCATGGTGATGCCGCCGGTGATCTTGCTGCCGAATCCGCCGCCGGTGTATTCGCTGATGAATACGATTTGATTCGCATCCATATTCATCCATCGCGCGATGGCCGGCAGGGTTTGCGCCGTGCTCTGCGTGCCGGTGTGAAGAAACAATTTGCCATTCTGCCAGTAGGCCATGGCGGTGCGGGGTTCCAGGCACTGGTGGCTGGCGTCGGGCGTGACGAATGTCTCATCGAGCACCAGCGCGGCATTCTTGAATCCCGCATCCAGTTCGCCGTACGACCATTCGTCGGGAGCCTTGCCCATCGGCAGACGGCCTGCCTTGTAGTCCTCGAAATCCTTCTCCGTCCACTTGATCTCCTGAACCTCCGGTGCGCCTCGATTGCGGCGGCGCGGGCCGCACCCACACGTTGCCATCGGTCCGCGGATTCGGGCCGCCGGGACGCAGGGTTTCGAGCGGATCGATGACGAACGGCAGCGGTTCCAAATCAATCTTCGATTTTTTCGATGGCTTCGGCGGCGGTGAGTTCGTCAACGGCGGCTACGGCCAGGATCGGCTCGCCCTGGTAAACCGGCTCCATGGTGAGCGCGCGTTCGCCCCACTTGCTGGCCTTGATCACCGTGCCGTTATCGGTCAGCGTGTCGGCGGGAGCGGGCAGATCGTCCGCGGTCAGAATCGCCCGCACGCCGGGCATAGCCAAAGCTTCGCGGTGTGAATGCGCCGCACTCGCGCATGAGGCATGGGGCTGAGCAGAAGTTTGCAGAAAAGCATTCCTTCCGCGCGAAAATCCTCGGCGTATTTCGCCGCACCCGTGACTTTGGCGTAGAGATCGGGCGTCGGATAGTTCTTGCCGATTAATTTATAGCATTGCCGCCGTAGGTTCGTTCTTGCCGCCCAGCAGGCTTGTCGGTGTCATTCAGGCACGGCCGGCCCTCCTCAGGTTTTCGGCGCCTCGCATCATGGCGTTGAGAATTTTGGTGTAATCCTGGCAACGGCAGAGATTTCCGGAAATGCCGTGCGCCAATTCCTGGCGCGTGGGATTGGGATTGGTCTTCAGATATCCCACCGTGGCCATCAGGAATCCGGACATGCAGAACGCGCACTGGAATCCTTGCTCGTCAATCACGCCCTGTTGCACGGGATGCAGCGTGCCATCGGGGTTCGCGAGTCCTTCGACGGTTAAAACTTTTCGCGCGCGCACGGTGTGGGTGAGGACAGAACAGGAGTAATGCGGCACATCGTCAATCAGCACGGTGCAAGCTCCGCATTCCGCGCGGTCGCATCCGAACTTGGTGCCGGTCAGGCCCAGTTTGTAGCGCAAGGTCCAGGCCAACGCTTCTTGCGGCATCACGTCCACCCGCCGCTGCTGCCCATTTACGTTGAGGGTGATCAAGCGTTCGAGCGTTCCCGCCCCGCGCGTCTGCCCCAGAAGACTCGAAGCGCGGAACAGGTAGGTTGCCGAGGAAGCAACCGCTCCGGCGGCGATGACTCCCTTGATGAAGGTGCGCCGCGAAACCGCTTTGGCCACCTTTTCATTCGACGATTCGTCCGGTAGTCCTGCCATGGATAATTCTCCTCTTCATTATCATGACCCGCTCGAGGCACGCGCGGCACGCGATCGAAGCCCCGCAATTCAACTCGCTGCAAATGTCGCGCGCATTTCAGTTGTGCGGCTCTCGCAGGTGAACGTGATTCTTCATCCCGCCTGCGTGCCATCCGCTCGGCCAAGAGGTCCTTCTGACGGCAAGAAGATAGCACCGTGCGGATGCAAAATCATCATGGAATTGGCCCTGTCAGGCAGTTTGTATGTGGAGGAAAATCGCGACGAAAGCGTCTCTGGGATGCGTGGGATCTCTCCAAAATCTTTGGATTTCATTCGACTTGCTTGCGCTGCGACGCAGTCCAGTGAATGCGTTCGGAGCAGCGGGCGGACCCAGAAGCGCGCTTGCAGGATTCGCCGCAATTTGCACCCGGTTGCATCTCATGATCGGGTATGGGACTGGTACTTAAATCCGGCGATGATCAAGTTCCGCAGAGGGAGGCAGTGACTCATCACAAATGCGAAAAAGCTCTGCCAATAGGGGAAGTTTCGCCAGAGGGTGTCTCGGATGAGACTCCGAGAGTCTGCCGCCGAGAATTTGGGAATCCGCAACCTTGTGTATTTACTGTAGGGTATCGGTCAAGTTAGGGAAGCTCCATCGCAGCACTTTGCGCTTGATTCTTTCCGGAAGCCGCCTTGGGCCAGGATTTGTGGCGCGGCATGCGACTCCCGAAGTTGGCCGGTTCAAGAGCCTACTTCCATCTTCCTTGCAATCAGCGATTAGCGTACGGAAGTGAGGAGCAAGCCTCGCCTGAGAGCCTTGACTAGCGCTGAAACAGGTCACCGAGTCCCAAGGTCATTCCTGGCGCTATTTCTCCTATCTAATCGCCTAGGCGTTGGCGGAAAGCCACCGTGCGATCGCCTTGGCCATGACTCCTGTTCGGCTCGCGAAGACGGTCCGCGGGCTTACCTCTGTCGGGTGAGGAGCGATGCCCGCGAATGCCAGATTCGGCGCGGAGAAATATCCGCTAACTGCCTGGAAAACACGGATTTCCTCTTGACATATGATATGCATTCAGCTAGCGTCCGCAAAATTAACGGGGTAAGAAGGTTCGCAAATTATCCCAGAGTATGATCCCTGACGGAAAAAAGAGGTAACCATGAACACTCGCATGCTGCTGGCACTTGCGCTTTCGTGTTTGCTCTTTCCCGCCTTCGTGATGGCTCAGGTCTCCTCCACATCCCTGCGCGGCACGGTGATGGACCCTTCCGGCGCGGTGGTGAGCAATGCGCAAGTCAGCCTGGATGACGCGGCCAACGCGTTCCATGCCTCGCAGACCACCAACTCCAACGGGGAATACATTTTTCCGCAGATACCGCCGGGCCACTACAAGGTTACCGTCGTGGCCAGCGGGTTTGCGGCGCAATCGAAAGTGGCGGAGTTGCTGGTCAGCCAGCCGGCGACGATTAATTTTGCGCTTTCGGTGAACGCCTCGCAGACCACCGTGGAGGTCAGCAGCACCACCGAAACCTTGAACACCGCCGACGCCACCATCGGCAACGCCGTGGGCAACTCGACGATTCAAGCCCTGCCCATGGAAGGCCGCAACGTTCCGGACTTGCTGAGTTTGCAGCCGGGGGTGGTCTACCTTGGCCGGCAAATCAACCAGGATGAGGACAGCCGCAGCGGTTCGGTTGCCGGCGCGCGCTCCGACCAGACCAACGTCACCCTCGACGGAATTGACGACAACGACCAAAGGCAGGGCTATGCCTTTACCGGTGTTTTGCGTTCGACGCTCGATTCGGTGCAGGAATTTCGCGTCACCACCACCAACTCCAATGCCGATAGCGGGCGCTCTTCCGGCGCGCAAGTGAGCATGATCACCAAAAGCGGGACCAATCAATTTCACGGCGGCGCTTACGAATACAATCGCGACACTTTGTTTGCCGCGAATGACTGGTTCAATAAGCAAGCCGAAGGCAGCGCGGGCTTGCCGAATAAGCCTGGGAAGCTGATTCGCAACACCTACGGCGCTACCGTGGGCGGTCCAATCAAGAAGGACAAATTATTTTTCTTTATGAATTTTGAGCGGCAGAACACCGCCGAGAACCAGCAGGAAGTTGGGGACGTTCCAACGGCCACTTTTCGGCAGGGCATTATGCAGTACCAGGCGGCGAACGGCAGCGTTGTTTCGCTGACTCCCGCCCAGTTTGCCAGCATGGATCCAGACTGCGGTTCAGCCGGAACGTGCCCGTGGGGAGCGGGAGTCGACCCCAATGTGATCGCAGTTCTGAATAAGTACCCGAAGCCGAACGGTTTCCTGACAGGCGATGGTCTGAACACCGCCTCTTTCACCTGGTCCGCGCCGAACCCAACTACTCTGGACACTTACATCGCGAAAGTTGATTACGCTCCCACTGCCAGCCATCGCATATTTCTTCGTGGCAATTTGATGGGCGACCGAATTCTTTCACCGCCCCCATTTCCGGGAGGCGTCCCCAGTTCCACGCAAGTAAACACTTCCAAAGGCATTGCCGCCGGCGATGCCTGGACGATTCGCGGCAACCTGGTCAACAACTTTCGATACGGTTACATCCGGGAGCAGATCAACAACCAGGGTTCCGGCAACAATTCCTTCATCGATTTCGGCGAAATCAGCCCTTTGGTGGCGGAGAACAAGAGCACAGCCCTCAATGTGCCGGTTCATAACTTCGTGGATGACGTCAGCTGGGTGAAGGGCAATCACACCATCCAGTTTGGGGTCAACTTGCGCATCGTTCACAACAACACGCTTTCCGATGCCACCTCCTTCGACTCCGGAGGCATGGGAGCGGGGCTGCTGAACCCGGCCAGCATTGCCAATGCCAGCAATTCCACGCGAACCGTGAATCTTGACCCCGTTGGATATGGGTTTCCCGCGGTCGCCACGTCATTCGGAAGTTCCTACGACACCCAGGCGTTGACGCTCGCAGGAGTCATCAGCGGGGTTACCGACAACTTTAATTACAAAGTCTCGCCGGATGGCACCTCCGCGTCGCTTCTGGGCACCGGCGCGCTGATCCCGCGAAATTTCAAAGCCAATGAGTTCGAATGGTACATCCAGGATTCCTGGCGGCTGAAGCCCAACCTCACCGTCACGTTCGGGGTGCGCCACACACTCTTGCAGACTCCCTACGAAGTCAATGGGCAGCAGGTGGCGCCGGACATCAATATCCACGACTGGTTCGCGAATCGCGGGCTGGCGGCATCCAAGGGACAGATCGATCAACCCGAATTCTCCTTCATTCCCACCGGGCAATCGCGCGGCGGCAAGGCGTATTGGCCCATGAATAAGCTCAATTTTGCTCCGCGCTTGGCGATTGCCTATGCGCCGGATTTCAATTCCGGACTGCTGGGCAAGATTTTCGGCGGCTCGGGGAAGAGTTCGATTCGCGCCGGTGCGGGAATGTACTACGACCACTTCGGCGAGGGAATCGTCGACTCCTTCAGCCAATTCGGATCGTTCGGTCTGACCACCGGTCTGAGCATGCCGCAGAATAGTTACAGCATCGGGAACGCACCGAGATATACGGGCTTGAACGACATTCCCGGCTACGCCGCCACCAGTATTACCCCACCGGCGGCTTCACAACTCTATCCGGTGACGCCCCCGGATAACGTGTTCGGCTCGGGATTCGCCATCACCTACGGTGTGGACGACAAGCTCAAGACGCCGTACTCCATCGTTAGCGATCTGTCCGTGCAGCGCGAACTGCCGGGGGGATTCACGCTCGAAGTCGCTTATGTGGGGAGGTTTGGCAGGCACCTGCTGCAGCAACTCGACTTGGCTTCTCCCACGGACTTCGTGGATCCCGCGTCGGGGATGGATTACTACACGGCTTCCGACATGCTGGATAAGCAGTTCGATCAGGGAGCGACCACCGTTTCGCCGATCGCCTATTGGGAAAATCTATTTCCCTATGCCGCGCAAGGCGGATTGAGCGCCACGCAGACTATCTACAACAACCTGATCACTCAGGAACATGGGAATGATATCGCCAACCCGTTCTACCTCGACGTGATTTGCCAGTTCCCGAACGGCTCAACAATCGGTTCGCCTTGTCCCCGCAATCTCTTCTGGTCGAATCAGTATTCATCGCTTTATGCATGGTCAACCATCGGAACCAGCGCTTACAACGGAGGGCAGTTCATGCTCCGCCATGCCATGGTTCACGGTTTGCAGATGGACTTCAGCTACACCCTTTCGAAATCGATTGATCTTGGTTCCGATTCCGAGCGCACCAGCACCGCCGGCACCACCTCCACCACCTCCAACATCGGCGGCAAAACAACCTTCAGCCAGATCCTGGATTCCTGGAATCCCTGGAAGAATCGCGGCCCGTCGGATTTCGATACCCGGCATGTAATCACCACCAACTGGGTTTACGAGCTTCCCTTCGGCTCCGGGAAGCGATTCGCCAGCCATTCCAACGGATTCGTCGAGGGAGTGATCGGCGGCTGGCAATTTTCCGGACTGGCACGATGGACCAGCGGCTTTCCTTTCAGCGTGGACAGCGGGCTCAATGGAGGTTGGCCGACCAACTGGAGCTTCCGCAGTGCGATGGTGCAGACCGCGCCGATCAAGACAGGTTTGTACTTCAATTCGAACGGCGCTCCCATGGTCTTTCCGGACCCTGGCGCATTGCAAGCTGACGCAGCCACCGGCACGCCGTGGCGTGTTCCGTATGCCGGGGATGCAGGGAACCGCAACAACTTCCGCGGCCAGGGATATTTCGGAATCGATTCCGGGCTTGCCAAGCAGTGGGCCATCAAGGAGAGCCTGGCTCTGAGGTTCGCCTGGGAAGTGTTCAACGTGACCAATTCCGTCCGCTTTGACGTCAACCCGCTCACCTCTCTGGGGACTTTATCCACAAGGCAGAATTTGGGCGTCTACAGCCAGACACTTACTTCTCCACGCGTTCAGCAGTTTTCGCTGAGGCTTATATTCTAAACGAGGCGCGGCAACCGGGGGTTTTCCGACCCGGCTGCCGCGCTTTCGGTTTTCCATCGGCGCGTCCGCCGCGCGCAGCGCCGCGCCCGGTGCCACCGCTTCGGATTTTGAGAATTCAAGAACTGCGGCTCGATGCGGTGCCATGATTGATTCATTGGAGGCACACCAACACATGAGCCAGGCAAGGGGGAACATGCGTACTCGAATTCATTGGCCGTGTCTTTTCCTGATGAGCATCCTCTTTTTGTATTCCTCGCCTCTGCTTGGCCAAACTCCACCCGCCGCAAAAAGCCCCTGCCTTGATCCGCAGGCGCACCCTGAATTTCACCAATTGGATTTTTGGGCCGGAACTTGGGAAGTCTTCAATAAGGACAAAAAGCTCTCCGACGTGACCATCGAAAAAGTCCTGAATGGCTGCGGCCTGGCCGAAACCTGGACCGCCGCGGGTGCCGGGAACAATGGGCTGGGCCTGAGCTCCTACGATGCCCTCACCAAGAAATGGGAATATTTTTGGGTCGCCGAAAACGGTTATATGAGCCACTGGGAGGGAAGTCTGATCGACAATGAAATGCGCTTCGTTCGCGAGCAGCCCGATCCCAAGGGAGGCGTGCGGCTTCGCCATTGGAGCCTGTTTAATCTTCCAGACGGAAAGATTCGCGAACTCTCTTTGGGTTCTTCGGATGGAGGAAAGACCTGGACCACGGAGTATGATTTCACCTGGGTCCGCAAAAAATAACATCATCTCAATACCGGATTCTGCGTGCGCGAATTGGCCACGCAGGGCGCGGAGGATTCATGGATTCGCACGACCGCAATCTTGGAATGAACCGCCCGATTACGCGGCGGAATTTTTTAAATGGCGTCAGCATTGCTCTCGCGGGTTCGGCGCTCGCTCCCAAAGAAGCCTGGGCCATGGCCCTCAATCAGAGCTTTGATCCCGAAGCCGCCGCTGATTATTACCCTCCGGCGCGCACCGGAATGCGCGGCGATCATCCCGGGTCGTTCGAAGTGGCGCACAAAATGCGCGATGCCCACGGCTGGAATTTGTCGGGCGCCGCCAACACCGGCGAAAAATACGACCTGATCATTGTGGGGGGCGGAATCAGCGGGCTTTCCGCGGCGCATTTCTTCCTTTCCAATATTCCCGATGGCAAAGTGCTCATCCTTGATAATCACGACGATTTTGGAGGTCATGCCAAGCGCAACGAATTTCATTACAACGGCCGGATGATGGCCTTGAACGGCGGCACGCTGAACATCGAATCACCGCGGCGTTATAACGCTCCCGCCAAGCAGGTGCTTGCGGATATTGGCATCGATCTCGATCACTACCTGGCCGAAAACGCAAAAAATCGCGAACTGTATCCTTCGCTGGGATTGCGCCCGGGATACTTCTTTGACAAGGAAACCTGGGGAAACGATCAACTGCTCGTCAACACTGCGGGCGCGGGAGGCGCGGGAGGCGAACGCCGCCGCGGATTGACCGCTGATTTTCTCGCCAAAACCCCGCTATCGCCGCAGGCTCAGAAAGATCTTCTGCGGCTTTGGGATCCTCATCAGCCGGACTACATGCCCGGTCTTTCGTCGGCGGAAAAAAAGGTTCGCCTGGCGAAGATCAGCTACAACGATTTCATCACCAACATTGCCAAGGCCGATAAACAGGCTTTGTGGTTCTACCAAAGCAATCCCTCCGGCTATTTTGGCGTAGGAACGGACGCCACTCCCGCGCTCTTTTGCTGGCAATTGGGAATGCCCGGCTTTGCGGGGATGAAACTCGACCCGACTCCCAACGGAGTGCTGGAGGATCTTCCCGGCGGGCAGCATGGTCGTCAGAATGAAGCCAACACCGGCGGCGTGGTTCATTTTCCTGACGGCAACGCCACCGTAGCTCGATTGCTGGTTCGCAAGCTGGTGCCGGAGGCCGTTCCCGGCAAGACCATGGACGACGTGGGCGCGGCGCACATCAATTACGCCTTGCTCGACCGCGCGAGCCAACCGGTGCGCATCCGCTTGAATAGCATGGTCGTAAATGTGCAACACGATGGCGATCCCGAAAAAGCAAGAGAGGTCGTCGTCAGTTATGTTCGTGGCGGCAAGACATACCAGGCGCGGGCGCAAGGCTGCGTGATGGCTTGCTGGAATTTTGTGATTCCCTACGTGGTTCCCACCATGTCTAAAACTCAGAAGGACGCGCTGGCGTTCAACGTCAAGGTGCCGCTGGTTTACACCAGCGTGGCCGTCAAGAATTGGCAGTCATTTCAGAAACTGGGAGTCAGCAGCGTTAGCACCCCGACGATGTACCACTCGAGCGTAAGCCTGGCCGAGGCCGCGAGCCTCGGCGAACTCAAGCATCCGCAGAGTCCGGATGAGCCGGTGGTCCTGCATCTGGTGCGCACACCCAACGCTCCCGGAAAGCCCCGCAAAGAGCAACACATTGCCGGGCGCTACGACCTGATCACCACCAGCTTTGAAACTTTCGAGCGCAATATTCGCGATCAGCTTGCTCGCGTACTCGGTCCGGGAGGATTTGACCCGGCCGGGAACATCGTGGCCATCACCGTTAATCGCTGGCCCCACGGTTATTCCTACACCTACAACAGCCTCGACGATCCCATGGACTGGGTGTTCACGGAGACCAATGCGCGTCCTTGTGTTATCGCGCGCCAGCCGTTTGGGTTGATCACTGTGGCGAACGCCGACGCGGCGGCCAGCCCGCATACCGATGCTGCGATTCTCGAAGCGCACCGCGCGGTCGGTGAAATTATCAACCGGCGCGCGATGCAGCTTCTGTCCTAGCGACGCTGCGGCGCGGGAGAATTGTCGGACGCGATGGCTGATTCGTGGCAGCGCTGTCTGCGCCGGAGGCAGGGAATTGGCGGACGTTTTCTTTGCTTGACCGGGAAGTTTGTTGCTCGATTGCATTACGGGATAAATATGTTTCGCATGGGAGGCTATTTTAATGAGCAAGTCGGAAGAATATAAAAAACTGGGTATGGACCGTTCCATCGGACGCCGCGATTTCCTGAATGGCGTGGCGATTGGCATTACCGGCGCGTACGCATCTCTGAACGGAATGATGGCGAACGCAGCGGATGCGAGAACCCTCACTCAGGAAGGAGCGTCCCCCGTTCCCAACGCCGCAGACTATCCGCCGGTGCGATCCGGGCTGCGCGGAAATTATCCTCAGGCCATCGCGGAATTCGATCCCATCCGCAAAGGGGAATTCGATACATTCCCCGTCGCCGAAAGCGATATCCAGGAGGAGTACGACCTGGTGATCGTGGGCGGCGGCATTTCCGGACTTTCAGCCGCGTATTTCTACCGCACGGCGCTGGGGCCGAATCAGAAAATTTTGATTCTCGATAACCATGACGATTTCGGCGGCCATGCCAAGCGCAACGAATTTCATTATGACGGCAAAACCTTCATCGGCTATGGCGGCACCATGGCCATCGCCACGGTTTATCCCTACAGTTACGGCGCCAAAGCGTTGCTGAAAGACCTGGGCATTGATGTGGCCAGCTATCCGCAATTCGTCAATCGCGATCTCGAAACGAAATACAACATGGCTTCCGGAATGTTTTTCGATCAGGAACATTTCGGCGCCGATCGGCTGGTGGAAGGTTACGGCCGCCTGCCCTGGCCCGAGTTTTTCGCCAAAACGCCTCTTTCCGAAGCCGCGCAGAAAGATCTGGTGCGGCTGCACGGAAAAAATTCCGATTACTTGCCGGGCTTGAGCCTGGCGGAGAAAAAAGCGCGCCTGGCAAAAATGAGTTATCAGCAGTTTTTGCTGGACCACGCGAAAATGACACCCGAAGCGCTGCCTTTTTTCCTCGGCGAAGGCGGCCGCAACAACAAGCGCGTGGACACCACTCCCGCTCTGGAAGCGGCGGAGCATGGAGCCATCGGGTTCAACGGAATGGACCTGAAGCTGGGCGAGGAATTCAACGAGGGATCCTTCTTCTTTCATTTTCCCGATGGCAATGCCTCGATTGCCAGGCTCCTGGTGGGAAAACTGGTCCCCGCCGCGCTCCCCGGCGAGCAGTCCATGAACACCATCGTTCAGGCCGGAATTGCCTACGACAAGCTCGACCAGCCCGATTCCAAAATGCGCATCCGCCTGGGCAGTCCGGTGCTGCGTGTGCAGCATGATGGGCCGCCCGACAGTTCGAATTGGGTTCGCGTCGCCTATGAAAACAGTGGAAAAATTCGCGGGGTTCGCGGGCGCTATTGCATTCTGGCTTGCTACAACAAATTAATTTCCTCCCTGATGCCGGAAATCCCCGAGCATCAGAAGCAGGCGCTGGCGTACCCGGTAAAAGTGCCCATGATGTACACCAATGTGCTCATCAAGAAATGGACCGCATTCCAAAAATTGGGCATCTCCAATTTTAACTGCCCGGGGATGTATCACACCCGCGCGGTGCTCGATCCCGGCACCAAAGTGGGCGGATACTCGGGCGTAAGCACTCCGGACGAACCGATTCTCATTCACATGGTGCGAAATCCCAACAAGCCGGGCTTGCCTCGCAAGGAGCAAAATCGCGCCGGCCAGCAGGAACTCCTCTCGATGACCTTCGAGGATTTCGAATTGCAGATTCGGCGGCAGCTCGCGCGCATCGCCGGCGCCGGTGGATTCGATCCGGCTGAGGATATTGCCGCCATCACCGTGAACCGCTGGCCCTACGGTTATGCCTACACTTACGACACGCTCGCCGATCCCGATATGCCGCCCGAGGAGCGCCCGCACATCATCGGCCGCAAGCGCTTCGGCCACGTCACCATCGCCAACTCCGATGCCGGCGCCGCGGCTTTCACCAATCAAGCCATGGACGAAGCCAACCGCGCGGTGGAAGAGTTGCTGGTATATCAAGGGCTGACGTAGCTGAGCAGCGGCGTTTTATCTCGATTGCAGAGAATGCGCGTGACGCCGCGAACAAATCCGGGATCAACCGTGAAGCATAAGCTTCCAAAATTTCCGCGAATGGCCGCCGTGATGTCGCTCGCGGCCGCGGTATTTCTCTGCCTGGCCGTTCATGCGCAACAAAATCCGCAGCAAGCGGCGCCTCGCTCGACGGACGCGCAATCTTCGGCGAAATCGAACGCGCAAGTCGCTGGTCCCGAGCAGCCCATACCCTTCAGCCATAAAACGCACACCGCGATTTCTCTTGGCTGCAAGTTTTGCCATGCGAATCCCGATCCCGGCAATGACATGACTTTTCCGGACACGCAACGCTGCATGGCCTGCCATCAAACCATTGATCGCAATCAGCCGCCCATTCAATCGCTCGCCAAGTTCGCCGAGTCCAAGAAGCCGGTTCCCTGGGTGCGCGTCTATGCCGTGCCGGCGTGGGTGTTTTGGAGCCACCGCACGCATCTCGACGCCGGCGTGAAGTGCGAGGCGTGCCACGGCAAAGTCGGCCAGATGGACGTGGTCGCGCGAGTGACAAAAGTGACCACCATGGACGGCTGTGTTTCTTGCCACCAGGAAAAGGATGCCACCACCGGTTGCCGCTCGTGCCATGAAGACAAGAGCAGCCAGTTGCGTGTTACTCCGCAGGAGTTGGCGGTTTTGCGCTGGGCCAACTCCGATGCACATTTACTTCAAATGTCCGGCTCCTCGCCCACGGCTCGCTCCAGGTGAAAGAAAGATGACGATGGGATTGCGGATAAGCGTGATTCCCATAACTTCACCCATTTTGGCGAGCCAGGTTCAGGCCGCTCACAGTTTTTATGGAGATTGAGATTTTATTGCAGAAGTTGGGACTTGCGACTCTGGCTGCGATTTGACCCCTGATGAACTGGCCGCTGCAAGCTGCGCGTAAGACGCCGGCAAGGTTATTGCCGCGTCTGTTCGGCGCGGGGCCGCAGACTTTGGGCCAGAGATCCCTGCTTGACATCCGGGCGGCTCTTTTTATAAGTTTGCCAAGTTCGTGTAGGGTTGCGTGCTTCCGAATCAGTCGAATGCATTTCGAAATGATCGAATTGCAAGCCGAAGGGCGGTGCTGCTATGGCAAATGAGGAAGGCAAAAAGGCGCGAGACCGCCAGTTGGGCATGGGCTGCCCCATCACCCGCCGCGATTTCCTGAATGGCGTGGCCATCGGAGTCGGCGGAGCGGTTGTGAGTGGCGTGATGCCGGGAATCGAGTGGGCCGGCGAATCCGCCGAGCGGCTCACGCAAGATACTCCCGGCTATTATCCTCCTGCGCTTACGGGCATGCGCGGCAGCCATCCCGGATCGTTTGAAGTGGCGCACGCCGTTCGCGACGGAGATTTTTCGGAATCCGGCCAGCCTATTCACACCGGCGAGACGTTTGACCTGGTGGTAGTCGGCGGCGGGATCAGCGGACTTGCCGCCGCGTATTTTTATCGCAAGCTTGCCGGGCCGGGCGCGCGCATCTTGATTCTGGATAATCACGATGATTTCGGCGGCCACGCCAAGCGCAACGAATTTCGTCCCGGCGGCCGGCTGCTGCTGGCCAATGGCGGGACTCTCGCCATCGAATCGCCGTTTCCCTACAGTCCGGTGGCGAAAGGGGTGATGGACGACCTGGGGATTGATCCGCCCGCGCTGCAAGCCAAATGCTACGACCGCGAAGTTTATCGAGGGCTTCAGGGGGCGGTCTTCTTCGATAAGGAAACTTTTGGAACTGACCGCCTGGTAGTGGGCAGGCCGGGAGGGCGGCGGGGAGGTCCCGGTGCGTCTCCCGAAGCGTGGACAAATTTCCTCGCCAAGACGCCGCTTTCCGCCGATGCGCAACGCGATATCGCGCGCATCGAAACCGCTTCCATCGACTACATGCCGGCCGTGCCGCAAAACGAGAAAAAAGACCGCCTGACGCACATGAGTTATTCGGATTTTCTCCTGAAGGTGGCCAAGGTTCATCCCGACGCGCTTCCATTCTTTCAAACCGATACGCACGGACTTTACGGCGTCGGCACGGACGCGGTTCCGGCGCTCGACTGCTGGGCCATCGGATTTCCGGGCTTTGAGGGAATGGGACTCGACCGTGTTCCCACGGGCGGCCGCCTGAGCTTTACCGCGCTGGGCGCGCGTAACGCCGCGGGAAGGCGAATACAATTTTCACTTTCCCGACGGCAATGCTTCCATCGCGCGCATGCTGGTGCGTTCGCTGATCCCCGATGCCATCCCGGGGCACACCGCGGAAGACATCGTCACCGCGCGTGTCGATTACGGCAAACTCGATCACAGCCGCTCGCCGATCAAAATTCGCGTCAATAGCACCGTGGTTCACGTCAAGCATGTGGGCGACCCTACGTCGGCGAAAGAGGTGGAAGTGTCGTATTCGACGCCCAAAAAGCAGCTCTCCATGGTGCGCGGCAAGGCCGTGGTCATGGCCTGCTGGAATATGGTTATCCCTTATGTGTGCCCGGACCTGCCCGATGCGCAGAAGCAAGCCCTGAAATACGGATCCAAGGTTCCGCTGGTTTACACCGTGGTGGCTGTCCGCAACTGGTCGGCGTTCGCGAAGCTCGGCATGCAGCGCATCTCAACCCCCGGGATGTATCATTCCTCAATCGGGCTCGATTCTCCCGTCAGCATCGGGGCGTATGAATGTCCCAAGAAACCCGAGGATCCGATCTTGCTTCGCTTGCTGCGCACGCCGTGCCAGCCGGGATTGTCCGCGCGGGAACAACAGCGCGCCGGGCGTTACGATTTGCTGACCACATCGTTCGAGACCTTCGAGCGAAACATCCGCGACCAGCTCGAGCGCGTCCTTTCATCCGGCGGATTCGATCCGGCGCGGGATATCGACGCGATTACCGTGAATCGCTGGCCGCACGGTTATGCCTACGAATACAACCCGCTGTGGGATCCCCAATGGCCCGCCGGGCAATCCCCGTGCGAGATCGCTCGCAAGCAATTTGGAAGAATCTCCATAGCCAATTCCGATGCCGCGGCCGCCGCTTATACGGACCAGGCCATCGATCAGGCCTATCGAGCTGTGAATGAAATTTCCGCGCTCGAAGGAGGGAAGAGCGCGTTCAATCGCCGGGATCGTGTTCTCGGCGCGAAATCCACGGCCGCATCCGTCTAGGGCCGTTTCGAAGTACGCAGCAGGGAACCTGCGGGTCTCAAATGGAGCTGGCACCTTCAGGCTGACCCGCTCGCTTGTGCCGCGACGTTACGCGAATCAGCCTGTGGCCTTCTTCAGCGCATCGGATGCGCTACATTCCGTTTCTCCATACAATTTTTCCGCCCACCATGGTGAGCAGCACGGTTGTCTTTCCAATCTGATTTTTCGGGACTTTGTAAAGGTCCTGCGATAACACGATAACGTCCGCCAATTTCCCCGGTTCCAGCGACCCGATGCGGTCTTCCATGAAATCAGTGTAGGCGTTATTCCGCGTATAGCCCGCCATCACTTGATCGAGCGTGAGGTCTTGATTCGGGAAAAATCCTCCTGGCGGCAGCCCGTCGGGAGTTTGCCGCGTGAGAGACGTCTGCATGATCGGAAACGGATTCAGCGATTCCACCGGCCAATCGCTGCCGAGGCTCAAAAGCGCCCCGTCGGATACGATGCTTTGCCACGGCATGGACTCCTTCAATCGGTCGGGACCGAGAAACAGCCCTTGACCCCGGTTCGGTTGCGGGCAGCACCACGGCTGGAAAGCGGCAATCACGCCCAGCTTCCCGAATCGCGGCCAGTCATCCGGATGCACGGCTTCCATGTGCTCGACGCGCCAGCGCCGGTCGCGCGGCCCGTCCTGCTTTTCAACGTATTCGTACGCGTCGAGCACCGTGCGCACGGCTCCGTCTCCAATCGAATGGGTCATGACTTGAAATTTCAGGCGGTCGAGCGTCAGAAAATCCTTCTTGAATTCTTCCGGAGTGTACAGCGTGTTGCCTTTTTGCCCCGGCGTATCCGCGTAGGGTTCGAGCATCGCTGCGGTGTGCGTTTCGATCACGCCGTCGGCGAAGAATTTAATGACACCGGCGCGCACCCAGTCATTGCTTCTCGGAAACATCTGGCGGGCTCTTTCGAAGGTGGCGATTTCCTCGGGCGACATGGTATGCCGCACACCCACGTCCGTCGCGAAAGCCGTGGTCATGCGTACCGTCAACTGGCCGCTCTTGTGAAGATCCTCGTAGAGTTCCATCTCCGGGATGTCTCCGGTGGCGTTGATCACGGAGGTGATGCCATGGTGCGTGGCGAAATCCAGGCCCAGGCGAATGCGCCGCAGTTCCTCATCCTTCGTCAACGGCATGTGCACCATCACCAGTTGTTTGGCGCCCTCTTCCAGGATTCCGTTCGGCTCGCCCGTCTTGCTGTCGTGAACGATAATTCCTCTCACTGTGCCGCTGGGATCCGGCGTGTCCTTGGTGATTCCGGCGATCTGCAGCGCTTTCGAGTTGACCCACAGATCGTGCCCGTCTCCTGAAAGCAACGAGACCGGCCGGTCCGGGAAGGCTTCATCCAGCAGAGCTTTTGGTGATTGGACTTGAGGCCCAAGGTAGCCGTAACTGCCCCACACCCATTTTTCGTCGGGGTGCGACTTGGCATACTCGCTCATGATTTTCTTCATTTCGTCCACATTTCTTGCGCGGCGAAGCTGCATGCCGGCCAGGCCGTAACTGCCCCACAAAAAATGGGTGTGATCGTCGATAATTCCCGGCATGGCCATCCGGCCGCCGAGGTCGATCACTTTCGTTTTTGGCCCCTTGTATTTGCCAAGGTCATCGCTCGTTCCCACGTCCAGAATTTTGGTCCCGCGAATGGCCACCGCTTCGGCCCAGGGTTGCTTGGGATTTGAGGTGTAGACGCGGCCATTCACCAGCAGATAATCCGCCGGCCCAGCCGAGTTTTGCGCGCGGGAAATCTGCGGCGCGCACATACAGACCAACACCAGCATCAACACCTTCAGGAAATTCCATGCGGGAAACAACTGCGGGTCCTGCGACTGCACTTTTTTCGGTCCCATGTTCCGTGTCCCTCTGGTTGGCGGAGATTATGTTTCAGGATCGTCCTGTAGAGCCGATAAGCGGCCCATTCGAAGGGCTTCGAACAGCGCTTGCACGGCGATGAATACTACAGGCCCAGAGGCGTTTCAACACATATTCGATGGAAAAAAGAGCGGAGATATTGGGGGCCCACAAACGACCGTAATATGCCGAAAAAATGCCCGGAAAATGCGCCCTGAACCGCGCGCAATTCTGAGCCCGCCCCACCACCGTCAAGGCTCGTTTCCGTGTGACCCTCAGCTATTCTCGTCCGGCAAGCGGCGGCACGGTCGGGGGACTGCGGCGAAGCTTGGTCGCCTGCTCGTAGGAATAGGCAAGCTTGATGAGCGTCCCGTCCGACCACGGCACGCCGAGGAATTCGAGCCCGACGGGAAGGTCGCCGCGCACGTATCCCATCGGAACGGTGATCGAGGGATACGCCGCGGGAGACGCCAGCTTCCCGCTGTTCATCCCGGCCGGAGTGGTGTTCTCGTCGCCAATCAAGCGCGGAGGATTATTCCAGCTGGGATAGACAAACGCGTCAAGATGATTCTGCTGGACCGTCTTCACCAGAAGTTCCCGCAACTCCCGGCTGCCTTCGCGGACGACTTCGCAGGCCGGATCTTCATGCGGGGGGCGCGGAACGGCATCGGCGCCGGAAATCAGCCAGTCGATGGACGGATGATATTTCCCGGATTTGCGGATTTCGTCGAGGCTGTGCACCGGCGCGGCGGCCCCCAGGCTCTCCAGGTAATCGTGAAGCTGGAATTTGAAGGGAGAGCACCGCGTCCAGACCAGGGAATTTTCTTTCTTGAGTGTCCGCACCAGCGGGGTATCGCCTTCGAGCGCGGGAATCTCGAAGGGGTCAATCACTTCCGCGCCCTGGGCGCGCATGTCCGCCACGGCGCGATCAAACCGCGCCACCACTTCCGGATCGGCGGTTTTTTCGATCAGGAATCGCAGGACTCCGATGCGCGCGCCCTTCAAGCCGTCTTTTTGCAGGAATTGCGAATAGCCTCCTCGCGGCATTTTTTCCTTGCTGGCCAGCGTGACCGGGTCATTCGGATCCGGCCCGGCAATCACATCCAGGACGGCCACCGCATCGGCGACGCTCCGCGCCATGGGTCCGCCAATGTCGCGATCCAGATCGAGCGGAACGATTCCGGCGCGGCTGGTGAGGCCCATGGTCGAGCGGATGCCCACCAGGCTATCGTGCGCGGCAGGGCCGCGAATGGAATCCTCGGTATCGCTGCCGAGCCCGACGGCTCCAAAATTCGCGGCGATGGCCGCGGCTGTGCCGCCGCTCGATCCCGCGGTCACGCGATTCAAAGCGTACGGATTGCGGACGTATCCGGGGATGCGCGAGGAAACCGATTCCACTCCGCTGGCCGCAAACTCCGATAAATTTGCTTTGGCCAGAACAATCGCGCCAGCTTCCTTGATTTTCTTCACTTGAAACGCGTCGGTGGGAGGAATCGTGCCGGCGAGCGCCAGGTTCCCGGCGGTGGTCTCCAAACCGGCGGTATTGAAATTGTCCTTGACGATCATGGGAACGCAATGAAGCGGTCCGGTGAAGCCGCTCTTTTTGAATTCCGCATCGAGTTCGTCGGCGCGATCGAGCGCCCGTGGATTGATGGTGATGATGGAATTGAGCGCCGGCCCTTGCTTGTCATACGCATCGATGCGGTCCAGATACTCTTGCACCAGCGCGTGGCACGTCAGGTCGCCGTTTTTCATTGCCGCGTGAATTCCGGCGATGGTGGCTTCCTCGATTTCAAACCGCGGTTGCACGGGCGTGTTCGCAAGGGAATTGGCGCTCGCACTTTCTGCTTTTGTCCCGCCGTGCCCACGCAAGGCGCCGCAAAGGACGAAGGCGCCGAGAATCACTCCCAGCAAGGTTATCGAGGACCGGTATTTTGGGTTCATGTGTTCGGCTCGCTCGCAATGGCGGATTCCATTGCGCAGGTTCGCTCGCGCAAGCTGCTGGCGCCGCTGCGCGCTGCGTTTGCGCCGCCATTCTACCAGCAATCGCCGCCTACCCCATGAAGAACAAACGCGTTGCAGCCTCTTGCCGCCGCGTTGCACCAGGACCGGAATTTTCAAATTTGTCCTATCATCCGCACGCGGAAAAGACCCTTTCCAATGCCGCGAGGGTTTGGGGGCTCGCAGCTCGGCCGTGACACGATCACGATTTAAGTGAAGGAATTTTGGCCGGATATTCGCCGTAAGCTTTCCCACAAATCGCAGCAAACGCATTCCACGCCGTAGGTCATTGCCGAAAAATCACCGAATTAACTCGCCAAGGACCAAAACTCATGGATTTTGTGCGCATGATCCGGCGCATTTTCATCTGATTCGCCGCCAGGCACACTGATACGGCCTGCTGGAATTGTTTTTCCTCATGCGGAGGCGATTCCCATGAATGCTCGCAATCGTTTAAGGCGCTTTGCTTTGTGCGGGTGCAGCCGTGCTCGCCGGGTTCGCGCCGGGAGCTGCCACGTCATCGGGAACCGGCTTTTCAAGGTATTGCACCATGATGGAGATGCGGCGGTTGCCGGGATCGAGCGGATTATCGAGGACCCGAAGTTTCATATCCGCGAATCCGCGCACCTGGGTGATCTGGTCCTCGCGGACGCCGTTGGCCTGGAGCAGGCGCCGCGCGGAATTGGCGCGGTCGGCGGATAGTTCCCAGTTGGTGTAATTGCTCTTGTCGGAATACGGCTTCGCGTCGGTATGTCCTTCCACGTACAGCTTGTTGGGCAGTTTGCCCAGCTCATGGGCCAGGAGGATGAGTATCTGCTGGCCATCGGCATTGAGCCGTGTGCTGCCGCTGTCGAAAAAAGTTCCTTTCTCCGATTCGGTCAACTCGATGCGCAGCCCTTCGTTGGTCACCGTCATGTCGATATGATTTTTCAATTTGTCGAAGTCCGGAACCTGGCGGATGGCCTTTTGCAGTTCCTCCTTCAGTTCCTGCATATTGTCTTTGGATACCACGAAATTTTCGGCCGCGCCGCGCATGTCGCTGCCCACTTTTTTCGACGATCCGGTGGGATCCTTGAAGTATCCTCCCACGGCTTCCTGCACCTGCTTGCTGGAATTCAGGAGCCACAGGACGATGAAGAGCGCCATCAGCGCGGTGACGAAATCCGCATAGGCCACCTTCCACGCGCCGCCGTGTCCTCCGCCGTGACCTTTTCTTTTTTTGAAGATGATGCGCGGAGCGTTGGACATGAGGATTTCCCCGGCGATTACGCCGCGGCCGCCGCCGCGGGAGGCGCGTCCGACTTCTGCTTGATGAATTTCTCGGTTTCCTGGAACGTGGGGCGCACCACGTTGGGAATTGCGCGCCGACCGAATTCCACGGCGAGCGTCGGCGCGGCTCCCTTCATGAACGAGATAATTAAAGTTCGCAGGACCTGGTAAAAAGCCTGTTCTTCCTCGGCGCTCTTGGCCATGTTGGCCGCGAGCGGTCCCACCAGCCCGTAGCACAACAAAATACCGAGAAACGTTCCCACCAGCGCCGCCGCCACTTTCTTGCCAATCTCCTCGGGCGGCCCGCCCAGCGCGCTCATGGTGATCACCACGCCGAGAACCGCGGCCACGATGCCCAGGCCGGGCAGGGAATCGGCCATGGTGCTGAGGGCGGTAATCGGCTGGGTGCTTTCCGCGTGGTGCACGTCCATGTCGGTTTCCAGCATCTGATCGGCGTCAAACGGCTCGACGCCGCCGCTCGAGGCCATGCGGATGGAATCGCAGACGAAGGCCAGCGCGTGATGATTTTTCAGGAAATTCGGATACTTCGAGAATATCGGGCTTTTTTCCGGCGCGTCGCTGTCCGCTTCCAGCGCCATCATCCCTTCGCGCCGCGCGCGGGAGAAAAGCTCGAACATCATCTTCAGCGTATCCAGATAGGTCTGGCGGCTGAATTTCGATCCGCCGAAAACTCCCGCGACGCCTCCAGCGATCTTCTTGAGCACGTGCAGAGGGTTGGCGATCAGGACCGTGCCGATGGCGGCTCCGAGGATGATGATCAATTCCGCGGGCTGCATCAGCACACGCATATTGCCGTGTTCCATCAAATAGCCGGCGGCAATGGCCCCGAACACCACTACAATGCCTATGATCGTGAACATCGACTTGCGAGCCTCCGCGTCCCGCTCTTAATATTCCTCGCTCACCAGCACGCCGTCTCCCCCATCCGAGATGCATTGCTGCAGCAGAAATTCCGCGCGGGAGAGAATGATTTCCGGCGTGTCTCCCGGTCGCACGGACGTTCCCCCGAACGATGCGGACACCGCCAGCATGTCCCCCCACCATTCGACTTCTGAGGAGCCGACAATTCTCCGCAAACGATCGGCGGCGCGCTTCACGTCTCCGGAAGTGCATTCCAGCAAAATGGCCAGAAACTGGTTTTCCGCGTGGCGGCCCAGGAAATCAGTGGGCCGCAGGCTGTTTTCGATGGTCTGCGCCAGCACCAGGCGAACGGAGGGGAGGATCGCCGGGCCGTATTTCGCGCGTAATTGCTCTACCTCATCCACTTGAATGCACAAGATGCTGAACGGCACGCGGCATTCCGAATACGTGCCCAGCATTTCGCGCAAATGCGAGTGGATCACCGTCGAGGTCAATACCCCGGTGGCATCGTCGATGGCGCCGTAAACCGAAAGCTTGTCTTGCCGCCGGTGCCAGTCCGCCACGGAGGCGCTTTCCTCGAAAGTTTCCACCGCGCCGATAATCGAGCCGCGGGCGTTGCGCACCGGTGCGCCGCGAAGGCGCACCGGGATGCGATAACCCTCCTTGTGGCGCAGCATCACTCCCAGCACCGAAACACGGCCGTCGCGCAGCACTCCGGCGATACTTTCCGTGGCGTCCGAGAGCGCGCAAAATCCCGGACGGCTCTGGGAAATCAAGTCCGCGCGATGCAGCCTGCCCACCACGTCCTGGCTGCGGTATCCCGCAATTTGCGCGGCTTTTTCGTTCCAGAAAATGATTTTCTGGTCGCGGTCCATCAGGTAGGCGCCGGTCTGCATGCATTCGAGGACGTTGCGAAAAATTTCCGGATCATCGATTTCGTACACAGAAAGGCTCCGCTAACTTGTATCGGTCAAATTCGCCTCAAGTTTAATTCCGCGCGCGCATATGAAACGTTCCTGCTACCACCAGAAGTGCGATATTCCGGCGTCTTGTGCTCTTCGATGCCCTGCGATACAGTAGCCGCCTTCCAAGGAGAGGGAGAACCGATGCCCGCAGGCGGCCAGGAAAAATTGAAGGTGTTGATCCGGCGCGCGGCCATTCAAAAGCGCGTTCGCGAAGTGGCCCTGCAGATTACCCGCGATTATAAGGGCCAGAAAGTTCACTTGATCGGCGTCCTGAAGGGAGCCTGCATTTTTCTATCCGACCTGATTCGGGAAATCAATCTGGACACTTCCATCGATTTCATCGCCGTTTCCAGTTATGGCAAGGGCAAGCAGTCCTCCGGGCAGGTGCGCGTGCTGAAGGATCTCGATAGCAGCATTGAAGGGCTCAATGTTGTCCTGGTGGAGGACATCCTGGACACCGGGCTGACGCTTTCCTACCTTTTGCGCGTCCTGCAGCAGCGCAAACCCAAATCACTCCGCGTGGCGGCATTGCTCGACAAACCTTCGCGGCGCCTGAAGGACGTCAAGGGCGATTACGTGGGCTTCACCATCCCCAACGAGTTTGTCGTGGGCTACGGCCTTGATTACGCGGAGCGCTATCGCAATCTGAAGGATGTCTGCATCCTCAGTCTTCCCCCGGAGTAATCGTGGCGCGCAACGTATTGACGGCGGCGGACGTAATTGCGGCGGCGGGCAGCCGTGAAATCGTGGTCCCGCGCGGCACAATTCTCACCGCCCTCGCACAGGAAGAGGCGGAGCTTCGCGGCATCGCCATCCGCATTGAAGACGCGCCCGCTGCCGCAGAATCGCGTCCCGCAACTTCCGCGCGGGTGATCGCCATCGGCGCCGACCATGGCGGCTTCGACCTCAAGGAACAGCTCAAGATTCATTTGCGCGAATGGGGCTACACGCCGCTCGATTTGGGCGCTCCCAACCGCGATCCCGTCGATTATCCCGATTTGGCGGAAGCCGTTGCCAATGCCGTGGTGCGCGGCGATGCCGCCCTCGGCGTGGTGATTGACAGCGCCGGAATCGGGTCCTCCATCGCCGCCAACAAGGTCCCGGGAGCGCGCGCGGCGCTATGCTATGATCGGGCCACGGCGCGCAACAGCCGCGAGCACAACGACGCCAACATCCTTTCGCTCGGCGCGCGGCTGATTTCCGTCGAAACCGCGCGGGAAATCCTGGCGGTCTGGCTGGCGACTCCTTTTGCCGGCGGGCGCCACGAAAAACGCGTGAATAAAATCCGCGCCATCGAAGAACGCAATCGCAAATCCTGAGCAGCGTTGCGGACGCGGCTCGAAATCAACGAACGGAGCGCCGGGGTGGAACAGCGCCAGCTCGAACAAATGATCCAGGCCATCACCGAGGAAATTCTCGGTTACCTCGGCTCGGAAAAATGCGCGGACCTCTGCGGCCTGGAAATCGACGAGCTTGTCTGCCCGGGCTGCGACCAGCGCTGCGCCGAACGCTGCTCGCGCAAAACCCGCAAAGTCATGGAAGCGGGCGCTGCGCGCATCTCCGCCGGCGCTTCCACCGGCCCCATCGAAGCCGATATCGCGCGGTTGATTGATCATACTTTGCTGAAGCCCGAAGCATCGCGCAAGGAAATCCAGAAACTCTGCGAGGAAGCGCTGAAATATGGATTTGCCTCGGTGTGCGTGAATCCCTGGAACGTGGCGCAGGCCGCGGAAATTTTGCGCGGGAGCGAAGTGCGCGTTTGCACCGTGGTTGGTTTTCCGCTGGGCGCCACGCTGCCGCGGGTAAAAGTGTTCGAAACTGAGGAAGCCATCAAGCTCGGCGCGCAGGAAATAGACATGGTGATCAACATCGGCGCGTTGAAATCGGGCCAGGAAGAGGCCGTGGAGGCGGATATCCGCGGCGTGGTGGAAGCCAGCCACCGTGGCGGAGCCATCTGTAAAGTGATTTTGGAAACCGCGCTGCTCTCGACCGATGAAAAAGTGCGCGGTTCCGTGGCCTGCAAGAATGCCGGCGCGGACTTCGTGAAGACTTCGACCGGCTTCAGCACCGCTGGAGCCACGGCCGAGGATGTGCGCCTGATGCGCGCCGTGGTAGGCGGCGAGATCGGCGTGAAAGCCGCGGGCGGCGTGCGCAGCCTGGACGATTTGAAAAAAATGGTTGAAGCCGGTGCCACGCGCATCGGCGCCAGCGCCAGCATCAAGATTCTCGAGCAAGCCCGCGGCCAGGCGAGCGTCCCCGCTTCCGCCCCGGCTCAAACTTCTGCTTCCTCCTCGGCTCCCGCGGGTGGAAATTATTGATTGCCGTAAATATTCTGCCGCTCACCGTCCGGTCTTTTTCCCACTCTTGCTATAATGGAACGAACTTGCGCGGCCCGTGTCCTTTCTTCCCGTGGACGCCGATGCGGCCGCAAAAATAAAAAGATCAGTGCCGGAGCGCCGGAACAGGCATCGCACATTTTCATGGACTCCACGAGCCTCAACTCGAAACTGGAACTTCCCGCGGAAACGCTGGCGATCCTCGCGGACATCAGCCAGGAAATCAACGCCTCACTGAACCTCGAGGAAGTGCTGGGTACGGCCGCGGCGCAGGTCAAGCGCCTGATCGACTACGAAATTTTCGCGGTCCTGCTGCCGGAAGAGGGAACCAACCAGCTCTATTTCCGATTCGCCATCGGACACCAGCGGGAAGTGGTGGAGCACTGGCGCGTGGCCATCGGCGAGGGCATCATCGGCGCGGCCGCCGCGACCGGGCAGGCCATCCGCGTGGGAGACGTTCGCTCCGATCCGCGCTACCTGAGCGCGCTCGAAGACGTGCGCTCGGAACTGGCGGTTCCGCTGGTGGTGCGCGGCCGCGTGGTGGGCGTGCTGGATATCGAAAGCAAGGAGCCCGATTATTTCACGCCCGATCAGCAGCATGTGCTCAGCTTGCTGGCCTCGCGCATCGGAACTTCCATCGAAAATGCGCGGCTCTTCGAAAGCACCCGCAATCAGGCGGAAACTCTGCTGCTGCTCAATGAAGTTGCGCGCGAAGCCAATTCCTCGCTGCAAGTCGAGGAAGTCCTGCGACGCTCCGCCGAACTCACCAAGCGGCTGATTGATTACCAGATTTTCAGCATCCTTTTGTACGACGCGGATGACAACACTTTCCGCCATCGCGTCACCGTAAAATTCGGTCAGCGGGTGCAGGAAAAATTTGCCGTTCCGGCGCATGAAGGCATTGTCGGCGCGGCTGCGGCGCTGCGCCGTCCCGTGGTGGTTCCGGACGTCACCCATGATCCGCGCTACCTGATGATCAATCCGGAAACGCGTTCGGAGCTGGCCGTGCCGATGTTGTACAAGGATCGCGTGGTGGGCGTGATGGACCTCGAAAGCCCGCAACTCAATTATTTCACACCCGATCACGTCCAGGTGCTCTCGATTCTCGCCGCGCAGTTGGCGGTCTCCATCGAAAATGCGCGGCTTTTCGAGCAGGTGGCGCGCGACGAAGCGCGCATGGACCGCGACCTGAGCGCGGCGCGGCGCATCCAGGGCGCGCTCCTCCCGCGCATTCCCGGGCCCGATTTCGGCCTGGACATCGCCGCGCGCGTGGTCTCGTCGCGGGAATTGAGCGGCGACCTCTACGATTTTCTGCGCTACGGCCCGCACGAACTCGGCGTGGCCATGGGCGATGTGAGCGGGAAGGGAAGCGCGGCGGCGCTCTATGGCGCGGTGGCTATCGGCACACTGCGCAGCCTCGCGCCGCAAAAGCTGCCTCCGGCGGAAATGTTGCGCTCCGTCAACGGTTTCCTGGGCGCGCGGCTGATCGAAGGCCGCTTCATGACTTTGTGTTTCGCCACCTGGAATCTGCGCCGCCGCAAATTCAAATTCTCAAATGCCGGGCAGGAGGAGCCGTTTCTGCTGCACGAAGGCCGCTGCGAAAAAATCACGCTGCCGGGATTTCCGGTGGGCATGTTCGAGGAAACGGTCTATGACGAAGTATCCTTCACTCTCAATTCCGGCGATATCGTGGTGTTTCATTCCGACGGGATCGGCGACACGCAAAACCAGGCGGGTGAATTTTTCGGTGATGACCGCGTGGCCAAACTAATCCTCGAAAAACAGCATTTGACCGCCGATGGAATCGCCGACCGCATCCTCGAGGAAGTGGATGCGTTTTCCGGCGGCAAGCATCCTTTCGACGACCGCACCTTGCTGGTCCTCAAGGTAAAGCCTGTGGAACCGGAAACAACCGGCTCCGAACGCCACGCCTGAAGCGCGGCTTATCTCTCTCCCCAACGCAATTTGCTGCGCAGCGCCTCAAAATATGTTTTTCGCGGCGGGCGCACCAAATGAATTTTGCATGACGATTTGTGCACCGCCACGCGGTCGCCCTCTTCCAGTTGATGCCCGATTTGTCCATCCAGGGTCAGATAGACCGGCTCTTCAGACGGACCAAAATCAATTTCCACTTGAGATGTGTCGGGCACCACCAGCGGCCGATTGGTCAGCATGTGCGGGCAGATGGGCGTGATCACCAATGCATCGAGGTCCGGATGCACAATGGGTCCGCCGGCGGCAAGGGAATAGGCCGTCGAGCCGGTGGGCGTGGCCACAATCAATCCGTCGGCGCGGTACCGCCCCACGTGATTGCGGTCCAGCATCACATCGAATTCCAGCATGCGCGCCAGAGCCGCTTTGTTGGCCACGGCATCGTTCAGCGCATTTTGCCGCTGCACGATTTTTCCGGCGCGATGGATTTCCGCTTCCAGCATCATGCGTTCGCTGATGCGGTGTTCGTTCGCGAGCGTGCGTTCCAGCAGCGGATACAGCTCGTCGAGAGTCACGCTGGTCAGAAATCCCAGCCCGCCCAGGTTCACCGCCAGGATCGGCACCTTCGATCCGTGCAAGGCGCGCGCGGCGGAAAGCAGCGTGCCGTCGCCTCCCAGCATGATCAGCAAGTCAATTTTTTCGGCCAGTTCCTCGCGGGGCAGCGCCGGAACTCCCGGATCGATGCAGGCGCGCGTCTCTTCATCCACGTACACGGAAATATTTCGCGCGTTGAGCCAGGCAATCAGCGGCGGCGCGTAGGCCGACACCATTTCCCGGATTGGCTTGCAGATGATGCCTGCGGATTGAATCATTTCGCTGGTCGCAAATTCTATCCTACCCTCGAAGCTGCGCGTGCAGAAAAAATTCCTGGTTTCCTCCGGCGCCCGGCAAATGGCTGGGCCGCACGCCGCGCAAATCCAGTCCTGCCTCGGCTGCCGCCGCGCTTACCCGCGCGATGGCCTTTTCGTGCAGCTCCGCGTCGCGCACGATTCCGCCCTTGCCCACGTCGCGCCGCTCGAGTTCAAATTGCGGCTTGACCAGAATCAAAAAATCCGCGCGCGGCCCGGCTGCGGGAATCACCGCCGGAAGAATCTTGCTGACGGAAATAAATGAAACATCAATGACCACCAGGCTTACCGGTTCAGGAATATCCTCTGCCATCAAGTAGCGCGCGTTTTTCTCGACCAGCGTCACGCGCGGGTCCTGCCGCAGTTTCCAATCGAGCTGGCTCGCGGTCACATCCACGGCATACACTTTCCGCGCGCCGTTTTGCAGTAGGCAATCGGTGAAGCCGCCGGTCGAACTGCCCACGTCAAGGCAAATTCTGTCCTGCGGCGAAACATGAAAATCCTCCAGCGCTCCTTCGAGTTTGAATCCGCCGCGGCTCGCGTACTTCAGCGCCTCGCCAGCAAGTTCCACAGCGGCGTCGTCCGCCACCTGGCTTCCCGGCTTGTCCATGCGCGCGCCGTTGACGCGCACGTGCCCGCCAAGTAGCAGCGCCTGGGCGCGTTCGCGCGAAGGCGCAAGCCCGCGCGCCACAAGCAGCAGGTCCAGGCGCGTTTTTCCGGGCTTGGCCGTTTTGCGCGAAGGATGCGAAAGCGAGGATTGCAGGGGTTCGCGGCCGTCGGTGGGTTTCCGTGCCATGGGTAACAATTAACAAATTACGACCGGCGCGCCACCAGGAACGCGGCAAGCTGCCGGAGATTTGCGGCGCGTGCGCCGTAGCAATCGAGTTCGCGCAAGGCGCCGGCTTCCAGCGCCGCCGCGATTTCCCGCGATTTTTCGAGGCCATACAGGGCGGGATACGTGGCTTTCTGCCGCGCCTGATCTTTTCCCGCGGTTTTTCCCAGCGCCGCCGACGATTCCGCCACATCCAGAATATCGTCCACCACCTGAAACGCCCAGCCGATGTTTTCGCCGAACCGCCCCAGCCGCTCGACATCCTGCTCAGCCGCGCCGCCGGAAATCGCGCCGGCTACGATCGAGCCGCGAATCAGCGCGGCGGTTTTCGAGCGGTGAATGTATTCGAGCGTCGCGGCGTCCGGCGCCTTGCCTTCCGCCTCCACATCCGCCACCTGTCCGCCCACCATTCCCTGCACGGTTCCGGCGCAGGCCGCGATTTCCGCGATGCATCGCACGCGCCGCGCGGGCTCGATGGGAGCTTCGGCCAGAGTTTCAAACGCCAGCGTCAGCAGGGCGTCGCCCGCGAGGATGGCGATGGCTTCGCCGAACACTTTGTGGCTGGTGGGCTTTCCGCGCCGCAAATCGTCGTTGTCGAGCGCGGGCAGATCGTCATGGATCAGCGAATAGGTGTGAATGAATTCGAGAGCGCATCCTGAGACAATCGCGGCGGAAGCATCTTCGGCAAAAAGCCGCGCCGCTTCGTAGCAGAGGATCGGGCGAATGCGCTTTCCTCCGGCCTGCACGCTGTAGCGCATGGCGCGGTGAATCGAAGTCGGGGGAGTGGATTCCGAAGGCAGCAGGCGCTCGAGCGCCGAATCCACCATCGCGCGGTCCTGCTCGAAAAATTCGGGCAGCTTCATGTCCCGGAGATGCTCCTTCTGGCTGCGTGCGGCATTCCCGCAGCGCTGGTCCTTATCCGTGCGGCGAATCGCGCGTCTCCTCCGCGCCGGCAAGGCGTTGCGGCCCATATTTGCGCTAATTTTCCGCAGGGAATACTCCGGGCAAGTTAGGAACTTTCCTCATCCGATTCAAACGGCTCCGCCACGATTTTGCCGTCCGCCTTCTTCAGCAGAATTTCCACGCGGCCTTCGGCCTCTTCCAGTTGTTTCTGGCAGTCGCGCGAAAGTTTGACGCCTTCCTCGAATAATTTCATGGCTTCGTCGAGAGACAAGTCCACGCTCTCGAGCCGCTTGACCACCTCTTCGAGCCGTCCGAGCGACTTTTCAAAATCGCCCCTGCGCTGCGGTTCCGGTGCCTTATTCGTCGCTGGACTCATGGCCCCTCGATTGGCGCGCCGCGAAATTCCTTGCTGCTCCGCGCCTGAAACATTCCTGCGTCACGGCAAGCAAGCATTCTAGCGCACGTCTGAGAGCGGCAACAATGCCGATGTCGGATTCCGCCTTTTCCCGCGGTTGTCTCCGGTACGCGCGATTCCGCGCGGCGAATGATAATTTCCTGACGCGCACACCGCCCCCGGATTTCCCCCGTTGCGCCCCGCGTCTTGCTAAAATCGCCCCGATGATCGCCCTGCGCCTCTTCGCGGTCCTCTGCCTGGTGGGCATGAACGCGTTTTTCTCCGCGGCGGAATTTTCGCTGGTCGCCGTGCGTCTTTCCCGCGTGCGGCAACTGGTGGAAATGGGCGATCCGCGCGCGAAAATCGTGGAACTCCTCCTGGGAGATCTCTCGCGCGTGGTTTCCGGCGTGCAAGTGGGCATCACCATCTCCAGCCTGCTGCTCGGCTATCTCGGCGAAATCACGCTTGCCGGAATTTTAGACCCGCTGGTGGCCGCGATTCCCAGGCCCTGGACCGCCATCGTGGCTCATGGCACCGCGCTGGTGCTGGCTTTCGGACTGCTGACCGTTCTGCAGGTGGTGCTGGGCGAGCTGGTTCCCAAAAGCCTCAGCCTCGCGCGCGCCGAACGCGTGGCGCTGCTGGTCGCACGGCCCGTTTCACTGGTTCCTGGAAACGTTTCGCTGGGTCATTGACCTGCTCGATGGAATCGCCGAACGAGTGGTGACCGCTCTTGGCGTGGTTTCGCCGCACAGCCATACGCTGGCGCGTTCGGCCGAAGAATTGCAGGTAATCATGCAGCAGGCCGGCGAACGCGGCCTGCTGTCTCCCGCGGAAGTAAAATTTATTCATTCCGCGATGGAATTGGGGAAAATCGAAGTCCGCGAAGTGATGGTCCCGCGCCCCGATGTGCACGCGCTGCCCGCCAACGCCACGCTCGAAGAAACCATGAAAATGTTTGCCACCACGCAGCGCTCGCGCATTCCCGTTTTCGAAGGCTCGCTCGATCACATCCTCGGTTTCGTGCACATCAAGGATTTGCTCTGGGTTCTGCTCGATCGCGCGCGCCGCGCCGAAGAAGGATTGTTTCCCGCGGAGTTTCACCTGCGCGCGCTGCTGCGCGATGTGCTGATCGTCCCGGAAACCAAGCCCGCCAGCGAACTTCTGGTCGAGTTTCGCTCGCGGCGCACCGGCCTGGCCATGGTGGTTGACGAATTCGGCAGCATCCTGGGCCTGGCCACTCTCGAAGACATCCTGGAGCAAATGGTCGGCGAAATTCACGATGAATTTGACGTGGTCGAGCGCCCGCTGACGCTGCCCGACGGAGCCATGATTTTCGATGCGGCCATCAACGTCCGCGACCTGGAATCCCAGTACAATATCATTCTTCCGGATGATCCGGCCTATGAAACCGTGGGAGGATTTGTGCTGACGCGTCTGGGATTCATTCCCCGGGGCGGCGAAAGTTTTGAATCCGACGGCTATCGTTTCACGGTGATGGAAATGGATCGCCGGCGCGTCTCGCGCGTGAAAATCAAGCCGCTGCAGGCGGCTTCTCCCGCTGTCGCTTCCGCCCCCGCGCTCGATCCGAAGCACGCAACGGCTTCGGCATTTCCGGATGATTCCGTGGGATCGCTGAACGCGCGCGGAAAAGGTCCAGCGAAAGCGCGGCGCGGGAAATGATTCGCCGCATCGGCTCGCGCATCCTGCTTTCGCTGCCTGCGCTGTGGCTCATCGTCACCATGGTTTTTCTGCTGGCCCACATTGTTCCGGGCGATCCCGTGGAGCAGATGCTGGGCGAAGGCGCGCGCGCCGAGGATTTGGCGCAATTGCGCCACGCGCTGGGCCTCGACCAGCCCATCCTCACGCAATACGGGCATTATCTTTCGGCGCTGCTGCATGGAAATTTGGGAGAATCGTTTCGCTTTCAGCAGCCTGTCTCGCGCGTGGTGCTGGCGCATTATCCAGCCACGCTGGAACTTGCCGTTGTGGCGCTGGCCATTTGCGCCGCCATCGGAATTCCCGCCGGAATTTTGGCCGCGCATCGCCGCGGCACCACGACGGACCACGCCGTCGGAGTTTTCACCCTGTTCGGCCTCTCCGTCCCGAATTTCGCGCTGGGCCCTGTCTTGATTCTGATCTTCTCCGTGATTCTCGGATGGCTGCCGGTTTCCGGGCGCGGAGGACTGGCGCACCTGGTTTTGCCCGCGATCACGCTGGGCGCGGCGCTGGCCGCCATTCTTACGCGCATGGTGCGCACATCGGTGATCGAAGAACTTTCCAGCGACTACGTTCGCACCGCGCGCGCCAAAGGACTTTCCGAGTCCGCGGTTCTTTTTCGCCACGCGTTCCGCAACGCGCTGATTCCCATTATCACCATTCTCGGCCTGCAATTTGGCACGCTGCTGGCCGGAACCATCGTCACCGAAACAATTTTCTCCTGGCCGGGAATCGGCCGCCTGGCGGTGCAGGCCATCGAAGCGCGCGATTATCCGCTTTTGCAAGGATGCATTCTGCTGATTGCTGTTTCCTATGTTGCCGTGAATCTGCTGACGGACGTGGTCTACGCGCTGGTGGACCCGCGGGTGCGCTTCGAATGAAAACCTTGCTGGAATTTCTGCGACGCAGTCCGATGGGGCGATGGGGCTTCGTGCTTTCTTTGCTGCTGGTCATCCTCGCGCTGGGCGCTCCGTGGATCGCGCGCACCAGCCCCACCGCGCAGAATCTTCCCGCGCGGCTGGCCTCTCCCAGCGCCGCGCACTGGATGGGCACGGACGAACTGGGCCGCGATGTTTTCGCGCGCGTGGTGTACGGAGCGCGCGTTTCCATGCTGGTCAGCGTCAGCGTGGTTTTGGGCGCGGGGCTGATCGGGCTGGCCATCGGCGCGCTGGCGGGATATTTCGGCGGGTGGCTCGACCGCTTTGTCAACATCATCCTGATCAACGCGTTTCTTTCGTTTCCGGGAATTTTGCTGGCTATCGCGTTTGCCGCGTTTTTAGGCCCCGGCATCGGCAAAGTGATTCTCGCGCTGATCATCACCGGCTGGGCGGGCTATGCGCGGCTGGCGCGCGCGCAGGTGCTGCAAGCCAAGGAAATGGAATATGTGCTGGCGGCGCGGTCGCTGGGCGCTTCGCGACGCGCGCATTTTGCTGCGTCATCTGCTGCCCAATATTCTGCAGCCCGTGCTGGTGCAAGCCACCATCGCCATGGCCGGCGCGATTCTGGCCGAATCCACGCTGAGTTTTCTGGGCGTCGGCGTGCTGGCGCCCATGCCCAGCTGGGGCGCGATGCTGAACGACGCGCGCGCGCATCTTTTCGATGCGCCGCATCTGGTGATTTTTCCGGCGCTGGCGGTGATGCTCGCCGTCCTGGCTTTCAACCTGTTGGGGGACGCCTTGCGCGACTGGATGGACCCGCGCATGCGCGCTTATTTGATTATCACATCGCTCGCGCGCTGATTTACTGCGGGTGCGTGGAGTTTTTGCTGGGAGGGAATTGCCGGCAGGCTTACCCCGGTTCGACGGTCACTTCCGCGCCACGCGCCGCAGCCAATGTTTTCGCGGCGCTTCCTTTGTTCACCGAAATTTCCAGAAATCCCGTCGAGCCGATCACTCCAAAAGGTTCGCCTGCCGCGCCCTGCGCATAATTTTGCAGCATTTTTCGAATTTCCGCATTCCCGGCGCGAATCGTGAATTTTCCCTCCGGCGCAACCAACGCTGGCGCATCTTCGGGCGTGATGTTGGTGATCAAGTTCCCAAAATGATCCACGCGCAGGACCACTCCCTTGATTCCCGCGCCCGCGGTCTTCGGCTTGGGAATCGCAAAGCGCACCTGATCCGTAATTTCCTCGCCAAACGCCTGGGTCTGCCAGGATTTCGAAAGCCATCCCGCGACGGGAGCAAAAATATCGCGGCCATGAAACGTAGTGCTCACCGGAGTCAGAAAATAATGTTCGGAAGTGATGTGCCAGGCGTGAATCGCTTCGGACTGGTCGTAAATCACCGAAAGCACGCCGTTATCGGGGGCCACGAAATAGTGCGTGTCTCCGGCCACCAGAATCGGACGCCGCGCCGTGCCCACGCCGGGGTCCACCACCACCACGTGAATCGTCCGCGGCGGAAAATATTTGTAAGCCTGCCCGATGGCCAGCGCGCCGTCCAGAATGTCGTGGGGAATCACGCTGTGGGTGATGTCCACGATGGTGGCCTCGGGATGGATGTTGAGGATCACCCCTTTCATGGCTGCAACATAATGGTCGTTGGTCCCGTAGTCCGTGGTCAGTGTGATGATGGGCCGCATCGGCTGGCACTCCCTCGTGTGGCGGTGCGCATCGCTGCCCGCGCCGCGTCATTCGACGCTAACGGACCCTCTCATCAGTGTCAATCGCGTCTCCCGGCGATGTGCAGCGCAAGATAACCTGCGCTTGATTCAGGTGCCTTGCCGGCGCGTAGATGCCGTCGCCAATTGTCCATCGAAGGGGCCGTTTGCTTGACCGCGCCGCCCCCAGCCGCTATTCTGAATTACAGAAAGCCCGCAAAATGCGCGCCTATCTTGATTACAACGCGACCACGCCGGTGGACAAACTCGTCCTCGAAGCCATGCTCCCGTATTTCGCCGAAAACTTCGGGAATGCCAGCTCGATTCACTCGCCGGGCCAGCAGGCCCGCGCCGCCGTGGACCATGCGCGCGCCTCCGTCGCCGCGCTCATCGGCGCCAAGCCCGCGGAAATTGTTTTCACCAGCGGCGGGACGGAAGCGGACAACCTTGCCATTTTTGGCGTGGTCGCGGCTTCGCAGGCGGCGCGCAAGCACGTCATCGCCACCGCCATCGAGCATCACGCCGTGCTGCACTCCTGCCAGGCGCTCGAAAGCCAGGGCGTGGAAATCACTTACGTTCCGGTGGGCCGCGACGGAATTGTCGATCCCGGCGACATTCGCCGCTCCCTGCGCCCCGAAACTATTTTGATCAGCGTGATGCACACGAACAACGAACTCGGCTCCGTCCAGCCGGTCGAGGAAATCGGCCGCATAGCCGCCGAAGCAGATGTGTATTTTCATTGCGATGCCGTGCAGGCCGCCGGAAAATTGTCCGTGGATGTAAACCGCTCTGGCGCGGACTTGCTGTCTCTTTCCGCGCACAAAATTTATGGCCCCAAGGGAGTGGGCGCGCTCTACGTTCGCGCCGGAACACCACTCACGCCGCAACTCCACGGCGGGCATCTGGAACGCGATCTGCGCCCCGGCACGGAAAACGTGACCGGCATCGCCGGCTTCGGCAAAGCCGCGCAGCTTGCCAAGGAAAATCTGGCGGAAGAGGCGGCGCGCATTGCCGCGCTTCGCGATCATCTGGAAAATAGTTTGCTCGACCGAATTCCTTCGGTTGCCGTCAATGGCGCCGTGGAGCACCGCGCGCCCAACACATCCAATTTGGCTTTTCCCGGCGCGGGTGGCGAAGCTCTGGTGATCGCGCTCGATTTGATGGGACTCGCGTGTTCCACTGGCGCGGCGTGTTCTTCCGGCGCCATCGAGCCGTCGCACGTTCTGCTGGCTATCGGGCTTTCGCCGGATGACGCGCGGTCGAGCATGCGCTTCAGCCTCGGCCGCTTCACTACTCCCGCGGAAATCGAAATGGCCATCGACGTTATTCCCGCGGCGGTCAGCCGCCTGCGTTCCATTTCTCCCAGGCATGCGAGCGTAAGCGCGGCGCGATGAACGAGACGACCCAGGTGACGGAAAACGCAACGCAACTCGATTCGTCGCGCGCCGCATCCGCTCCCGCGGCCGCCAAAATCGCCGCCAACACCGCCGTGGCCATGAGCGGCGGCGTTGACAGCTCCACGGTCGCGGCACTCCTTCACGACCGCGGCGAATCCATCGTCGGCCTCACCATGCAGCTGTGGAACCAGCGGCGCCTGCCGGAATTGCAGGCAACCGGCGGCCCCGCGCAGCATCGCTGCTGCTCGATGGACGACGTGTACGACGCGCGCCGCGTGGCCGAGCATCTGGGCATTCCCTTTTACGTTGTGAATTTCGAGCGCGAATTCGAGCAGACCGTCATTCGCCCGTTTGTGGACGATTATCTCGAAGGCCGCACGCCCATTCCCTGCACGCTCTGCAACAATCACGTGAAGTTCGACCAACTGCTTGTGACCGCGCGGCAGATCGGCGCGGAGCGCATCGCCACCGGACACTACGCCCGGGTGCGCCGCAATCCTTCATCCGGCCGCTATGAATTGCTGCGCGCCGTGGACGACTCAAAGGATCAATCTTATTTTCTCTTCGGCCTGACGCAGGAGCAGCTCGCGCGCACCGATTTTCCGCTGGGCGAACTCGCCAAAGCCGAAGTGCGCGAAATCGCGCGCGCGCCTGGCCGTCCCGGTGGCCGAAAAGCCGGAAAGCCAGGAAATTTGTTTTGTGCCGTCGGGAAATTACGTGCGCTTCATCGAGGGATATCTGCACGAGCAGGGAAGCAGCCTGCCGCGGGAGTCCGGCGAAATCGTCACCACTTCAGGCGAAGTTCTGGGCCGCCACAGCGGCTTGCATCAGTACACCGTGGGCCAGCGCAAGGGACTGGGCTTTGCCGCCGGGCGCGCGCTGTATGTCGTGGAAATTGACCGCGCCGCGAACCGCCTGGTGGTGGGTGATGACCGCGAACTGCGCCGCAGCGAGTGCGAAGTGCGCGACGTCAATTGGATTGCGTTACGACCGCGCTGCAGCGCTCCCATCGAAGCCAAAGTCCGCATCCGCAACCGTCATGAGCCGGCGCTCGCGGAAATTTCCGCGATTGATGCGGTCACCGCGCGCGTGCGCTTCCGCGAACCGCAGCGCGCCATCACTCCCGGGCAAGCCGCCGTGTTTTACGACGGCGAAAATGTCCTGGGCGGCGGATGGATCCGCTAGGCGAAATTGTTCCCAAACAATTGTGGAAGAGAGAAACGCAAGCGCCGGGAGGCGTTTGCGGCGTCAGATGAACAATTCCTCGTCCTGCGTGGCCGCATCGGATTCCTGCCGGCGCGGCTGCTGCTGGCCGCGGATGAAATCCAGTCCGGCCTTCAGGCCCTTGATCACCGCGGAAACCTGGTGCACCGGTCCCCACAAAGTCCTGCGGAATTTCGTTCCGGATTCCTCGATCACTTCCAGAGTCCCGGAGAGAATATGATCGGCGCGAATCACCTGAATGCGCATGCGTTCGATGGCGTCGGTGAACACGCGATCCACTTTTTGCGCCTGTCCGCGCGCCAGTCGCGTGATTTCCGTGGCATCGCCCATGATGCTGGCGATGCGATCCTCGGAATCGTCGAGGATGCGACTCATGCGCAGGAGAATGGGGTCCACGCGCGCGTGCATGTCCCGCGCGAGCCGCGTGAATTCCTGGGTGGCCGAGCGCATCTGGACAAACATCGCCAGAAGGATGGCCATCTGCACCACAATGGCCACCGCCGCAATCACCACGAATGCCTCAGCCCAGCCGGACATGGTTTTCCTCTTGGCTGCTTACGACGCCTTGGATTTTTCCCGGCGGTACGCTTCTTTTCCCGCGTCTACCGCGGCGTTGATTGATTCCTTCTGGCGGTCCATGATTTCCTTGCTGCGCTCGATCAGGTCTTCGGCGCGCTCACGGAGTTCCCGCGCCTTGCGTTGTGCGTAGTCGCGACCTTCATCGGCCTTGTCGGACAAAAACGCGCGGGTTTCCTCGCCGGATTTCGGCGCAAACAATATTCCCACCAGCGCGCCGATGCCGAGTCCTACGAGAAAGAAACTCACCTTGGAGCCTACGTTATCGCTCATCTTGCACCTCCATTTTTCGACAGTAGCACAGGCGTCGCATGGCGGCAAGCGAGTCAGGTGAATGGCGCGAAAAATACAGGAAACACCGTAGAGGCTCTCGCCTCGCACCCGCAAAAAGCTCGAATTACTTCCGCAGCGGCGCGTCCCGCAGCCCCTCGAACACCCGCTCGGCTTGCGTTCGGGAAATTTCCGCGGCAATTTCCTCGACCGACATTTTCTTCAGCCGCGCCACGCTGCCGAATTTCTGCAGCAGCTTTTGCGCCGTGCGCTCGCCGACGCCGGGAATTCCCGTCAGCTCCGTGCGCAGTCGCCGCCCGGAGCGCCGCTGGCGGTGAAAGGTGACGGCGAAGCGGTGCGTTTCGTCGCGAATCTGCTGGATCAGGTGCAGCACCGGCGAATGGTGTTCGAGAGCGATCGGCTCATCCTCGCGGCCCGAGGACGTACAGAATTTCTTCTTTCTTGGCGATGCTGGCCACGCGGCTGGTTGATGATTTCCAGTTTTTCGAGCGCCTCCGCGGCGGCATGCAATTGCCCGATTCCGCCGTCGATCAGGATCAGGCTGGGCATCGGCTTCTTTTCGTGCTGCAAGCGGCGGTAGCGCCGCTCGACGGCTTCGCGCATGCTGGCGAAATCGTCGCGCAGCGCCCGCATCCTTGTCCGCTCCGGCCATTTCCTCGCCGCGAATGATGAATTTGCGGTAGTCGGATTTTTTCATCCGCCCGTCTTCCCACACCACCATGGACGCCACGGTGTCCGATCCCTGCATGTGCGAAATATCGAAGCTTCGATGCGCTTGGGCGGTTCCGGCAGACCCAGCGCGGATTCGCAGCGCCTCGGCGATCGCCTTGGAGCTGGGCTTCAGCACGCGGAAGCGCTGCTCGAAGGAATGGCGCGCGTTTTTCTCCACCAGTTCGAGAAACGCGTGCTTCTGCCCGCGCTGCGGCATGCAGGATTTCCACGCGATCGGCGCCGGCGCGCTCCGCTCGAAGAACTTCTTCGCAGCAGTTCGCGATCCTCGAAATCCATGGGCACGTGAATGGCGCGCGGCAGATAGGCGGCGTCGAGATAGAGCTGCTTCAGCAGCGAAGGCAGAAATTCGGCGGGCTCGAATTCCTCGAGATCCTCCCAGTAAAAATCGCGCCGGTCCACCACGCGCCCGCCGCGAATGTGAAACAAGATTGACGGCCACCTGCGGCGGCTCGGCGTACCAGGCCAGCACGTCGGTGTCGTCGCCCGCAGCGGCGGCGATTTTCTGGCGCTCCTCGATCTCCGCGAGCGTGCGCAGCAGGTCGCGATAGCCCGCGGCTTGCTCGTAGCGCTCGCTGCTCGGAGGCCTCTGCCATGCGCTCTTCGAGGCTGTCGATCGAGATCGCTGCGGCGGCCTTCGAGAAACAGTGCGCACGTCGCGCGCCGCCTCCGCGTAGCGCTCGTCGGTGACCAAGCCCGCGACGCACGGCCCAGGCAGCGGTGAATGTAATATTGCAGGCAGGGCCGCGGATGCGTGCGCGTCAGGTCCACGGTGCAGGAGGGCACGCAGAAAATGCTTGTGGATGAAATGCACGATGCGGTACGCCAGGCTGTGCGGGAAAATACGGCCCGAAATAAATCGAGCCGTCTTTGTCGAGCCGCCGCGTGACGTAGACGCGCGGATATTTCTCGAACGCCGTGTAGCGGATGTAAGGATATGTCTTGTCGTCGCGCAGCAGGACGTTGAATTTCGGCTTGTGCTGCTTGATGAGGTTGTTTTCGAGCGCCAGCGCCTCGCGTCTCGTTGTCCACGACGATGTAATCGAGGTCGGCGATTTCGCGCACCAGCGAACCCGTCTTGGCGTCCTGCCAGCGCGATTCGAGGAAATAGGAGCGCACGCGGTTGCGCAGCGAGCGCGCCTTGCCGACGTACAGAATCGTTCCGGCGGCGTCCTTGAACAGATACACGCCGGGCTGCAGGGGGAGCTTGGCGACTTTTTCCTGGAGGTCCATAAGTATGCGTTTCCAACGGGCGGCGGGCTGGCGTCATGCCACAAATCAGGAATTCGCGCCGCCGGGCAACTTCCATCATAGCAAACGGAATCCAATGGGAGGTCCGATGCTCCAAAAGCTTCGTAAATTCGCGTTGTTCGCGGTCCTCGTGGTTATGGCGGCATCGGCGCGTGCGCAGGCTCCCAACCCACAAAAAACCGCGCCTCCCGCGCAGACAAAACAGCCACCGGCCGCCTCGGACTCTTCCTCCTCACCCGCCGCGGCCGCAGCGGACCAGCCGCAGTGGGACCCGTTTCATGCCGAGCAGGATGTGGAAGTGGGAACTTTCTACATGCACAAAGGCGATTCCGATGCGGCCATTGGCCGGTTTGAAGACGCCATCCGCCTCGATCCCAAGCTGGCCAAGCCCCGCTTCTTGCTCGCGGAAATCTACGAAAAGAAAAAAAATAATGCGCGCGCCGTCCAATATTACCGCGAATATCTGAAGATTTATCCCGACGCGCCCGACGCTAAAAAAGTGGAAAAGAAAATCGAGAAGCTTTCGAAGGAATAGGGGCGCTCAGCAGAAGAGTCCCCAGCCGCCGGTTTTCCGCTCTGGCGCCGGAAAGTGCTTGAGAAATTGCATGGCCCGCTGGTAATCCGCGAACCTCTGTTCCTCCCGGCGAAATTCCCTCGAATGCGATTCTCTCCGGCAGCGGATGAACCTCATGGGATGTTTCTGATGCAGCATTTCGTGGTACAGGATGTAGGCCACCACGTATTCCGGAACCACGTCTCGGTCCAGCGCGCGGTTGATCACGATCTGCACCAGCGCGGGATCGAAGCACCCGAGCAGGGAAGTCCACGCGCGCTTGCTCCATCCCAGGCGCGGCCGCGGCAGCTGGTTCTGAAAATATTCGGCGTTCAAGCGATCAAATAACGGCGCGAGGTCATGATGCGCGCCGGCCGGGCGGTGTTCCACGCGCCGCGCGCGATGCCGCCGGAATTGCAGCAATTTCGCGCGGGTCGGCTGCGCGTGCGAAAACTCCCGATACACTTCGTGCATTTCACGCGGCGGACGCCGCCGGTAGAGCCGCCCCAGCAGAATTCCCGCCGTGGCTTCCACCACGGGAATGGGAGCGTCGCGCAGGGCGTCGGAGAGCCGCACGTAGGCGGTATCCTCGCGCAGGCGGATGGTGTGCGTCAGGTCCGCGTAGGGGTGAAACTCCACCACGAATTGCGGCGGGCGCCCGGAAATCCCCAGCCGCGTGTAGATGCGATGAAAAATTCTTTCACCGCCGGGAACCAGACGGCCGGCCGCGGGCGTTCGTTTCAAGAGGGCTTCCTGCGGATGGGTTCGGGCGAAAGTTGTTTCAACGCGCTTTGCACATCCGAGAGATCTTCCTTCGTGCCCTCCACGGCATCCTGCAGCGTGTCCTGATAGGTGTCGTAATCGGGGCTATTGGGATCAAGTTTTTGCAGCTCGGCCAGAAACTCTTTTCCCTTGGAGTCGAATTCCTTGAGCGCGCTGCGGATGTCCGCCTGCTTGTCGCGAGCCACTTCGATCTGGTCCGCGGCGTCGTCAACGCATCCGATGTAGGCATTCAGCAGGCTGTTGAGCACGTCGATTTTGTGCGCGTCGGAGGGCGCGTGCGCCAATTCGTATTGAAATTTCTTCATGCGATCCGCGGCGAAGGAAATAAATAGACGCATGCGGTCGCCGGGATCCATGGCGTCGCGGATTTTGTCGGCCTCCGCGCCGGTCAGGTAGTCCTTCTTTTCATGCTGCGGGGAGGCGGGCAGCGCCGCAACCGCACCAGGCAGCATCGCCATGCAGATCAGAAAAGCGAGTGTGCGAAAGCGCATGCTGGCTCCTTTCCGGCGGCGGTAACGCCCGGCGCACAATTTGCGCGCGTCATTTCCGCCAACAATTCCGAATCTTTTTCACGGCGCTCGACGCACACGCAAAAGTTCACCGCTTCCATTCTGGCACGGACTTCTATGGTTTCAAGCCCGCGGTCCCTGCGCCTTGCGCTCCGGGCTGGCGCGGGAAGAGTTCATGGATCAGGCGATGATCGGTCGAATCCAGTTCCTTGCGAATCCCGAGAAACGGTTTTTGCTGATCGGCGGTCATGGGCACCAGCGCTTCATCCAGCCGCCCCAGGGTTTCGCGCACGGATATTTCCAGCTCCTTGTACCCTCCGGAATGCTTGTCGGGATCGTGTTCATTCGCGTCCAACCCCTTCCAGGCCGTATTCACTTCGTCGCGATATTGTTGGAGGATGGCCAAGGCGCCGGAAAGGTTGCCGGCGGATAATTCCGCCTGCAAATCGTGAAATTCGGCGTCGCCCAACGCCTGCATATCTTTGGCTTTGTGAACCGGATTGGTTTCGCGCGTGAATTTTTCGCGGAGCGCCGCGGTGCGGCTCTGTTGCGCGAATGCCGGCAGGGGAAAAATCAGCGTGACGGCAAGGAGCGCGAGACCAAGCAGCGTGAGAATAACCGGCGCGATGCGCTTCATGCCCAAGCCTCCGCTCGCGGACGCAAGAACCTCATGTCTTCCTTTATGCGCCCGCGACGGCTCATCCCGCAACGTTTTTATCGTGAGATTTTCGGTGCGCGCCTCGCGAGGTAAGGAGGATGCGCTCGCGAGGTCCGCGGAAATTTGCCGGCGCGCGCAAGCCTCAGCGCTTCTTTTCTTCCAATTCGTGTTGCAGCGTGCGGGCGCGCGCCGTGGCCTCGAAATACATGTCGTTATTCTGATCGTGGTTGAGCTGCAGAAATTTCCGGTAGGCGTCGAGCGCTTCGGCGATCTGACCGAGGCGGTCGTAGCAAGTGGCGCGGATAAACCACGTCCCGGCGGGCAGCGTCTTCCGTTGCGAGAGGATGTCCAGCGCCTTCAGCGCGGCGCCATAATTCTTGTTGAGGTATTCGGCGGTCACCAGGTCGCCCAGCACGTCATTCGCGCCGGGATTGTAGTGCAGCGAAATGAGCAGCTGCTTCACGGCATTCGGATAATCCTTGGTCTCGATGTACAAGTGCCCAAGTTGCGCGGGAATGTCCGCGTCTTGAGGTGCAAGCGCCTCGGCCTTTTGCAAGACGGGAATTGCATCGCCGTAGCGCTTGGCATCGAAAAGAATCTGCGCGCGAAGTTTCAAGGTCTGCCAAGTTTCCGGCCCTTTGGCCGCGGCGCGGTCGAGTTCCGCGAGCGCTTCATCGGTTTTGCCCAAACGCGATAGCACCGTGGCGTGTTCGACGCGCGCCGACACATCGGCGGGATTTTCCTCCAAATAAGCCGTCAGCTCAGCCGCGGCCGGATCGAGTTTGCCTTGCTCGATCAACGATTCTGCGACGCCCAGATGCGGCGCGGGATTGCCGGGATCGAGCGGCGCGGCCACCCGGAACTCCGGCTCGGCCTCCGCCGGGCGGTGCGACGCCAGCAGCGTGCGGCCCAGGGCCAGGTGCGTATCGAAATCCTTGCCGTCGATTTTTTCCGCGGCCTGATATTGCAGGATGGCTTCCGGCAATTTTCCGCTGCGCTCGAGCGCGTAGCCCAGCAGAAATTTCGGCCGCGCCTCCTCCGGCTGCAATTCGACCGCCTTTTCAAGGGGTGCAACAGCCGCGGCGGGATCGCTTTCAATCAAGGTGAGCCCCAGATTCAAATATGCCTCGGGCATCTTGGGATTCAGTTCGATGGCTTTTTCGTATTGCGCGCGGGCGTCATCCGGGCGCTTGAGCGCCGTGTAGGCATAGCCAAGCTGAAAATGCGCCGCAGCGTCGCCGGGATTCTGTTCCAGGTATTTTTCGAAATTACCGGCGGCGCTTTGGTAATCCTTTTGGTTCATGGCCACTTGCGCGGCGGAAAGAAGCGCGCTTGATGCGCCGGAAGATGCGTCGGCGGGAACGCGTATTTTGGTTCGGGTGACGTTATCCGATTGCGCGCAGGCCGTTTTTGGCCGCGCAAACGCAAGGACCGTCAGCACGCACACGATCGCCAGAACCACCCGCAGCTTTCGGCGCATTCCATCTCGAGACATAGCCGCCAATCTCATTTTGGCAATCGCTCTCATGCATCCCGCGAAGTTTCCGCCGGCGCGCCATTCCTTGCCGGCGCGGAATTTCCGCCGCCATTCGCGTGGTTCGCGCCATTGCGATTTCCCAGCGCGCGCGCCAGATATTTTCCCGTGTGCGATTGCGAATTGCGCGCCACTTGCTCCGGCGTGCCCGCGGCGACCACGCGCCCGCCTTCGTCTCCGCCTTCCGGGCCCAGGTCGATCACCCAGTCGGCGGATTTGATCACGTCCAGATTGTGCTCGATGATCAGCACCGAAGCGCCGCCCTCGATCAGCTTGCGGAACGCGGTCAGCAGTTTCTGGATATCGTCGAAGTGCAGGCCGGTGGTGGGCTCGTCGAAAATATACAGGATGCCCGAATTCTCCTGCCTGGTGAGATGCGCGGCGAGTTTCAAGCGTTGCGCTTCGCCGCCGGAGAGCGTGGTGGCCGATTGCCCCAGGCGCAGATAGCCGAGGCCCACTTCATCCAGAACGCGCAGCCGCGAGGTGACCTTGGGATGCGCGGCGAAAAAAGTCAGCGCCTCGCGCACCGTCATGCTGCAGCACTTCGTGCATGTTTTTTTCCTTGTAGCGCACTTCCAGCACGCTGCTCTTGTAGCGCGTGCCGCGGCATTCCTCGCACACCAGTTCCACGTCCGCCAGAAATCGCATCTCCACGGTGACCGTGCCGTCGCCCTGGCATGCTTCGCAGCGGCCGCCGGGAATGTTGAAGGAAAAATGCCCGGGCGTGAAGCCGCGCTTCTTGGCCTCCGGCGTGGACGCGAAAACTTCGCGGATGGCGATCGAACGCCTTCAGATAAGTGGCGGGATTCGACCGCGGCGTGCGCCCGATGGGCGACTGGTCCACCATCTCGACGGCCGAGAGCAGTGGCATCGCCTTCGATGCGGTCGCAGACGTCGCGCCAGTTGCCGCCGGTGCGCTTGCGCTTCGAGCGCCTTGTAAAGCACGTCGTGCACCAGCGTGGATTTTCCCGAGCCGGAAACGCCGGTGACCGCCACCAGCATCCCAGCGGAATCATCACGTCGATATTCTTCAGGTTGTGGCTGCGCGCGCCGATGATTTTCAGGAATTTTCCGTGCGGCTTGCGGCGCCGCGCGGGAACCGGAATTCGCAGCTCGCCCGCTCAGGTATCGCCCGGTCAGCGATTGCGGCGTCGGCAAGCAATTCCGCGCGCGTGCCGGCGAACAGTCAACTTGCCGCCGTGCTCGCCCGCGCCCGGGCCCAGATCCAGCACATGATCCGCCGCCAGAATCGTGTCCGGATCGTGCTCGACCACCAGCAGCGTGTTTCCCAGGTCGCGCAGCCCTTTCAGGATTTCGATCAGCCGGTGCGTGTCGCGCGGGTGCAGGCCGATGGAAGGCTCGTCGAGCACGTACAGCGCGCCCACCAGATGCGAGCCGAGCGAAGTGGCCAGTTGAATGCGCTGCGCTTCGCCGCCCGAAAGCGTGGAGGTCAGCCGGTCGAGCGAAAGGTAGTCGAGGCCCACTTCATCCAGGAATCGCAGCCGCTGCTGAATTTCCTCCAGAATTTTTTCGGCGATGGCGGCTTCCGCGGCGCTCAATTGCAGGCTGTCGAAAAACGGCCGCGCCTCCTTCACCGTCATGCGCGCAGACTTCGGTGATCGATCGGCCGGAGATTTTCACCGCGCGCGCTTCCGCGCGCAGCCGCGTGCCGTGGCAATCCGGGCAAGTCGCGTAGCCGCGATAGCGGCTCAGAAACACGCGCACGTGCAGCTTGTATTTCTTGCGTTCGAGCCATGCGAAAAATCCCTTCACGCCCGGGAAATCGCCTTTGGCGTTCGCCTTCGATGAATGGCTTCGCGCTGCGCTGCGCGTGAGCTGCGCGATAGGGAACGTCCAGCGGAATGCCCTTGGCGCGCGCGAACCGCTGCATTTCGATGCCGAGCTGGCGGTAGCGCGGCTTGGTCCACGGCTCGATCGCGCCGTCGGCCAGCGATTTGCCTTTGTCCGGAATCACGCGGTCGAGATCGAAATCGATGGTATTGCCGAATCCCTGGCAGCGCGGGCACGCGCCGTAGGGATTGTTGAACGAAAAAAGCCGCGGCTCGGGTTCCTGATACTTCGCGCCGCATTTCTTGCATTCGAAGCGCTCGTTGAAGACCATGCGCTCGGCCGCGCCGCCGGTCTGCATCCGGCAACAAATTCCAGAATTGCCTCGCCGCTCCCCTCGCGATAGCAGATCTCGATCGAATCCATCAGGCGCGAACGAATATCCGGCAGAAAGCGCCAGCCGGTCCACCAGCACGTACACCGGCTTCGCGAAATCCACGTCCAGCAGATCCTCGGGCGTCGAAAATTCGAACACGCGCCCGCCCTGATACAGCCGGTTGAACCCGCGCTTGCGCAAGCTCACCAGCGCTTCGCGAACCATATCTGAAGCGGGCCGCGCCGTTTTTCGCGCGCGCGTGGCGGAACTCGCGGGCTTTGGTCCACCCGCAGCAGCGCCCGCCGCCGGAGTTTCCGGCGCGAGCGACAGCTCAAACAGGACATAGAATCGGCGGCCCGCGGGCAGCGCCAGCACGCGCGCGGCGATTTCATCGAGCGTGTCGTCGCCGGACCTCCTCGCCGCAGCGCAGTGCAGAAGGTGCGGCCCGCGCGGGCGAAGAGCAGCCGCAGGTAATCGTAAATCTCCGTGGCCGTGGCCACCGTCGAGCGCGGATTGCGCGTGGAATTTTTCTGGCGGATGGCGATGGCCGGAGCGATGCCGGTGATTTCGTCCACGTCCGGCTTCTCGATGCGCTCCAGGAATTGCCGCGCATAGGCGGAAAGCGATTCGATGTAGCGCCGCTGTCCCTCGGCGTAAAGCGTGTCAAACGCCAGGCTGGATTTGCCCGAACCCGAAACGCCGGTGACCACGGTGATGGCGTTGTGGGGAATCGTGAAATCGATATTTTTCAGGTTGTGGACGCGCGCTCCGCGCACACGAATTTCTTCGATGTCCGCGGGGATCGATGTGACGGCGTCGGGGGGCGCGACTGGTTTCCCTGTGAGGTTCTTGGCCATGTGCTTAAACTGAAAATTATACGCCGGGAAGCCGCGCGCGGGCAAACACAGGCGCGCGGGCGATTCAGCGCAACCGGATGACGTGAAAGCCGGCAAGCTGCGCGGAATCCGACAGTCGGTCGTCGGAGCAGATGAAGTCGCGCTTGGCCGGGCGTCCCAGGCACCACACCATCGCCGCCGCCAGTTGCAATCCATCCGCGGCGCGAAGTGGATACTTCTGCATCAACTGAATCGCCGCGTTGCGAAGATCGTCGTGCGGGCGTATCTCTTTCCACCCGCGCGTCAATACCCGAAGGTCTTTCAGCGCCAAACCGGCATCCTCCGTGTCCAGCAAACCAGCGCGCCGCAGCCGCTCAATTGCGCTGCTCACTTCCACCGGAGTGGCCCACCAAACCACCGGCGGATGAGTCTTCAGAAGAGCGCGAGCGCGCGTGCTGACCGGTTCATGGACGCACAGCGGCACCACCGCACTGGCGTCCCAGAATCCCGCCTGGCGACTCACCGGCTTTCTTCCCGGTCGTGCTGCAGGGCCTTTATGGATTGCCCTCGCTTTAATTTGCTGCGGCGCGGTTTGCTCAATTCATTCCAGCGCGGCGGTTTTTCGGGCAGGCGCATCTTGCCCGCGGCCACCAGATGCAATTCGTCATCGGAGGCTCCCTGGGAGAGGTAGGGAAGTATCCTGGCCACGGGAAGATTGCGGTCGCGCACGATCACTTCCTCGCCGGTCCTGGCGATGCCGATATAGCGGCTCAGCTGATCCTTCAACTCCGCAATCTTGACGCTGCGCATCGGGTTCTTTTTCCTCATGGCTATTATAGCCATATCATTCAATTTCGTCCAGACGGTGTTTCCGGGGCCGCGCGGCACTGGGCGGCGAAAGGATTGTGTTACTCTCGGAATTCAGCCCGGCAACGTTGCTTTACCCTTGCACGGGTCGCTGGTGCTTTCAATTTCAGGACCCCAAACCAATTCCTCGGAGAATTGTCGCCATGAACTCCCAAGGCAAGCCATCCTTCGAACGCGTCATCTGGATTGTGCTGGATAGCGTGGGGATCGGCGAATTGCCCGATGCCGCCGAATATGGCGACGTCGGCCGAGATACCCTGGGGCATATCGCGCGCTCGCGCCCGCTTCGCTTGCCGAACCTCGTGCGCCTGGGCCTGGCTAACATCAAGCCGCTCGCGCACCTCGATCCCCCCGCGCATCCCACCGGCTTTTTCGGCGAAGGCGCCACGCATTCTCCGGGGAAAGACACCACCACGGGGCATTGGGAAATGGCCGGGATCTGGCTCGACCAGGCTTTTCCGGTCTATCCGCACGGTTTTCCGGCTTCGCTGATCGCCGAATTCGAACGCCTGATTGGCCGCAAGACGCTAGCAAATAAACCCGCTTCCGGAACGGAAATCATCAAGGAGCTGGGCGCGGAGCATGTGCGCACCGGATTCCCGATTGTGTACACCTCGGGCGACAGCGTTTTTCAGATCGCCGCGCATGAGGAAGTCATCCCCATCGCCGAGCTGTACGGCATGTGTGAAATCGCGCGCAAATTGCTCGATGGGCCGAACCGCGTGGGCCGCGTGATTGCCCGCCCGTTCGCCGGCACGCCCGGAAATTTCCGCCGCACGGAACGTCGCCATGATTATGCCGTCGAGCCGCCCCGCCCCATGCTGCTCGATGTTCTGGCGGAACGCCGCGTGCCGGTTTTTGGCGTTGGCAAAATTCACGATATTTACAACGGCCGCGGCGTTGCGAATTATGTGACCACCAAAAGTAACGCCGACGGCATGCTGCGGCTGACCGAGGCTCTCGCCAAGCAGCCCTCCGGCCTGATTTTCGCCAACCTCGTGGATTTCGATATGCTCTACGGCCATCGCAAGGACGTGGAAGGTTTTGCCAAATCGCTCGAGGAGTTCGACGCCTTGCTTGGCCCCTTCCTCACGAAACTCGCCCCTTCCGATCTCCTGCTGATTACCGCCGATCACGGCTGCGATCCCGACCCCGTCAATCCCACCACCGATCATTCGCGCGAATATGTTCCCATCGTGCTGTACAGCCCGGGACATGCCGGAGGGAAAAACATCGGCACGCGTGCAACTCTCGCGGATATGGGCGCGACCGTCGCCGCGAATTTTGGCGGGTCGCTGCCGCACGGCGAAAGTTTTCTTTCAGAATTAACCGCAAACTGATCCGCGCCGAATTGCCATCGCGGAACCGATCGTCCGACCGTGTTGTATCTGATGTTTTATGGGGCTGCGTTCAGAAACGATTATTTATTGCTTGGCGGCCTTGGGCGCGTAATATCCGGCGCGCGTGCGCACCGATAGTTTTCCCATGCCGCGGGATCCGCTCGCCTGCAATTGAATGGTGCGGAATGTTCCGTCCTGCGTGGTGTTGGTGGGGTAGTAGCCGATGGTGTATTGGTTGCGAATGTCGTGCGCCACTTGCACGCAAATCGCTTCCACCTGGTCCAGTGTGTCGGGGAAATAGGCCAGCCCGCCGGTGGCTTCGGCCAGCTCCGTCAGTGTTTTTTTCGAATGCCGCACCATCTTCTTGTCGGTCTTGCGGTCTTCCTGGCTGAAAACTCCGATGGCATAAATCGCGGCGCTCGATTGCTCGGCGGCCTTGATGGTATCCTCGAAGGAAAGGCGGCTGGCGTCGTCATCCCCGTCGGTAATCACCAGCAGCACGCGCTTGTCCTTGTGGCCCTTCTTCAGATGATCGAGCGAACTCACGATAGCGTCGTAGAGCGCCGTGCTCCCGCGCGTATCGATGCGCGAAAGCGCTTCGTTCAGCTCCTGCGCGTCGTTGGTGAAGTCTTCGTTGATGTCCAGATAGGACTCGTCATTGAAATTCACGACGAAATCTTCATCCTGCGGGTTGCTGGTTTTTACGAAAGTCATCGCCGCGGCGTTCACCTGCGCGCGTTTTTCGCGCATGCTGGCGCTGTTGTCGATCACCAGCCCCATGGTGACGGGAATATCGTCACGAGAAAAAACGGAAATCTGTTGCGGAACTTTGTCTTCCGAGACATGAAAGTCCGAAGCCGTGAGTCCCGGAACGAATTGCCCTTTGTCGTCCACCACCGTGGCATGCAGCACCACCATGGCCACGCTGGCCTTGATGGTGTGCGAGGATTGCGTGTTTTGCTGCGGATTGAGTCCCGGAGGAGGGGGTGGAACCGCCGGCAGCGGGTTCTGAGATTGCGCGCGGGCGGATGGCGCCGCCAGCGCGGTCATGAAAATCATCAGGATCGGCAGCAGCAGGGAATTTCTAATGGCCCGGCGCGTAATAACCCGTGCGGGCGAATACCGTGAGCGGAGGCAAACCTCGCGGAGGATGCAATTTGACTTTGATCTTGCGCCATTTTCCGTCATGCGCGCGGTGGCTCGGCCGGTATCCGATGACATATTGATTGCGCAACTCCATGCTGATTTTCGTGGCAATGTCCGACAAATCATCGACGGAAGCCGCGGGAAACGTCCGCCCTCCGGTCATGCTCGTCAGATCATTCAGCAGCGCGGGTCCTTCGCGTTCTTCCGGCGTGGGCCCGCCTCCCGCTTCGTACAATCCAATCGCGAAAATCTGCACATTCGATTCCCGCACAAAATTTCGGATGTCCGTCTCGGAGTACCGGCTATGATTATCGCCTCCATCGGATATGATGAGCAACGCTTTCCTTGCGTTGTGTGCTCCTTTCATCTGGCTCAACCCCAGATATATTCCATCGAAGAGCGCGGTCATGCCGTGGGCGGAAGTGAACATCAGGCGGTTCTGCAAGTCTTCCACGCTGGGCGTGAATTGGCTGATCAGCTGTGCGCGATCGTTGAAGTTGACCAGAAAAAATTCATCCTGCGGGTTTGAAGTCCGGAAAAACTGCACGGCCGCCAGTCGCGATTTTTCCACCTTGTCGGACATGCTCCCGCTCATGTCGAAAATCACGCCGATGGAGATCGGCACGTCGTCGCTTTCGAAGCGCACGATTTCCTGCTCGGTACTGTCTTCAAATACCCGGAAATTATCCTGATCGAGCCCGGTGACGATCCGGCCGTAGGGATCCACCACGGTCACCGGCACCAGCGTCATATCCACTTCCGAGCGCAGGCTTTTCAGCCGCGGATTTTTCTCCGTTTTAGGAGCCGGCGTGGGACCCGCATTGATTTCCTGCGCGGGAAGGGAAGCATCGAATGGAATCAGAAAAAACAAGGCGAGGACCGCACCTGCAGCCGCCGTCAGCCAGCAACCATTCGGCTGTCCTGCGCGGACTTTCATTTGGCCCCCGTGGCCGTGGTATTACCTGCGATGCTACTCCACTTAGCGCGGATTCTATCACTCGACCGTTGCAATGCAAGCGCGTTTGCCGCCCGCTGTCCTCGTTTGTCCCGGAGCCGCAGGGGGCCCGGAAATCGCAAAAGGTAGGATCGTGCTAAGATTTGGGTCCGTTTCGCGGCAATTTCAGGGAGCCAAACTTCATGCCGAATTCCGGCGCACCCAATGTCCTGGCGGTTATCCCCGCGCGCTATGCCTCCACGCGATTTCCCGGCAAACCTCTTACCCTCATCGCCGGACGCCCCATGATCCAGCATGTGGTTGACCGGGTCCGCGCCGCCGGACGCGTCTCTGCGATCGTGGTGGCCACCGAGGACGACCGCATCATGAAAGCCGCGGCGGAATTTGGAGCGCAAGCCATCATGACTCGCAGCGACCACCGTACTGGTACGGACCGCGTCGCGGAAGTCGCCGTGCACATGCCCGCCGATATTTATGTCAACGTCCAAGGCGATGAGCCGCTGATTGACCCAGTCGCGATCGATGCCGTGATCGAAGCCATGGCGGAAGACGATGAAATCCAGATTGCCACGCCTTGCTCCGCCATCCTCGCGCCCAACGACATCATGGATCCCAACATCGTGAAAGTGGTGACGGATTTCGAGGGTAATGCATTGTATTTTTCGCGCGCGCCCATTCCCTGGGTACGCGATACCGGAGCGAAAGTGGCCGCGCGGCACTGGAAGCACATCGGGCTGTACGCCTTCCGCCGCGCCGCGCTCCTCGAATTTCCCACTCTTCCGCCGGGCGAACTTGAACGCCTGGAACAGCTCGAGCAGCTCCGCTGGCTCGAAAACGGCTTTCGAATCCGCGTGGTCGAGACGCAATATGATGCGGTGAGCGTGGACGTCCCGGAAGACGTCGCGCGCGTCGAAAAAATTCTGCGCGAATCGGCGGATTGACCGCGGCCCCGGGGATTTCCGCCTGAAAAAATTTTGCGCCAGCCAAAATCGCCGTTTGACTTGCGTAAAATTTCTGACCATAATGCGTGGTACGCCGATTCCACCGGAGGAATTCGACCCATTTTGCGAACCGGCCCGAAATACATCTTCGTAACGGGCGGGGTGGTATCTTCCCTGGGCAAGGGCGTGGCGGCGGCTTCGATTGGGTGCCTTCTCGAAAGCCGCGGTTTGAAAGTTACCCTCCAGAAGTGCGATCCCTACCTGAATGTGGACCCCGGCACGATGTCTCCCTACCAGCACGGGGAAGTGTTCGTCACCGATGACGGCGCGGAAACCGATCTGGACCTCGGCCATTACGAGCGATTCACTTCCGCGCACCTGACCCGCGACCACAACTGGACCACTGGACGCATCTACGAATCCATCATCGCCAAGGAGCGTCGCGGCGATTATCTGGGCAAGACCGTCCAGGTGATTCCTCACGTCACCGACGAAATCAAGTCCGCGTTCCGCAAAGTGGGCGCGGATGCGGATGTGGTGCTGGTGGAAATCGGCGGCACGGTTGGCGATATCGAATCTCTGCCATTTCTCGAAGCCATCCGCCAGATGCGCCTGGAACTGGGCGCCGAAAACGTGATTTTCGTGCATCTCACGCTTGTGCCGTTCATTCCCACCGCGGGCGAGTTGAAGACCAAGCCAACGCAGCACAGCGTGAAAGAATTGCTGAGCATCGGAATTCAGCCGGACATTTTAATTTGCCGCAGCGACCGCCAGTTGCCCGGCGATCTGAAAGCCAAAATAGCTCTCTTCTGCAACATGGCGGAATCCTGCGTTATTTCCGCACCGGATGTCGGCAATATTTACGAAGTGCCCATGTCCTTCGCCGCCGAAGGCCTCGATGAGCAGATTTTGCGCTTGCTGCACCTGCAAGCTCCGCCGCGGGATTTGAGCCGCTGGCTGGCCATGCTCGAAACCCTGGAACATCCGCAGGGCGAAGTGCGCATCTGCGTGGTGGGGAAGTATGTCCAACTCGAGGATGCCTACAAAAGCCTGCGCGAGGCCTTGGTTCACGGCGGGCTCGCCAATCGCCAGCGCGTGGTCTTCGAATGGATCGAAGCCGAGGAAATTGATTCGCTCGCGGCCGCCGAGCATCGCCTGCGCTCTGCCGACGGCATTCTGGTTCCTGGAGGTTTCGGCAAGCGCGGAATTCAAGGCATGGTGCACGCCATCACCTATGCGCGCCAGAAAAAGGTGCCGTTCTTCGGCATATGTCTGGGAATGCAGTGCGCCACGATCGAATATGCGCGCGTGGCCGCGGGCCTCCCTCAGGCCGATAGCACCGAATTCGACTCCTGCACTCCCAATCGCGTGATTTATAAATTGCGCGAACTCCTCGGCGTCGACGAAATGGGCGGCACCATGCGCCTGGGCGCTTGGCCCTGCAAACTCGAACCCGGCTCCTTTGCCCACAAGGCTTATGGGCGGCTCGAAATTTCCGAGCGCCACCGCCATCGCTATGAATTCAATTGTGAATATGAAGACACCCTCACCCGCGCCGGATTCCGCATCACCGGAAGAACCCCGGACGGCGTGTACGTTGAAATCGTCGAGGCCCCGGAACACCCGTGGTTTCTCGGCTGCCAGTTTCATCCCGAATTCAAATCCAAGCCTCTGGCGCCGCACCCGCTGTTTGCCGCTTTCATCCGTGCCAGCCTCGAACACCGCCGCTTGCGCACCGGCGGCTCCTCGGAATCTTCCGCAAAATCCCACGTTCCCGCCACCGATTCCGCCGCCGCAACCGATTAGCAAATTACGCACCTCCCGGCTGAATTGAGCATACGAAGCAATGAGGACTTTGGCAGAATGTCGTATCTATAAGATATAAATATATTTACAGAAAACTAGAGTTGACATTGCGTGTATTGCGTGTTACACGTATAATGCGTGTAAAGCCCTCGGAGAATTGAAATGCGTTCCAAACAAAATCTGACCATCAGCCTCGACCCTCAAACCGTTCGCAAGGTCAAAATTCTCGCCGCTAAGCAAGGGACTTCCATCAGCGGCTTGCTTGCCCTCCAAGTCGAACTCCTGGTCGGCGAGGAAGAATCCTACGCGCGCGCCGAATCGAGCGCTCTCGCGTTTCTCGATCAAGGTTTCCATTTTGGCGGCTCGCTGCCCGCAGGCCGCGATGAATGGCATGAGCGCTAAAACTTTCGTCGACACCAATGTGCTGATTTATGCCCACGACATAGACGCCGGACGCAAGCGCGATGTGGCGCAAAACGTTCTGCGGGAGCTGTGGAGGGATCGCAACGGCGTCCTGAGCATGCAGGTTCTGCAGGAGTTTTACGTCAACGCAGTCCGTAAAATCGCTTCGCCGATCTCCAAATCGCAGGCGCGCGCCATCATCTCCAATTACACCCCTTGGTGCGTGGAAACCGGATGGGGAGATCTCCCCGCCGCGTTCCAGATTGAGGACGAGGCGCACGTTGGCTTTTGGGATGCGCTGATCATTGCCTCGGCAACGAAGAGCGGCGCTTCGCGGCTGCTGACCGAGGACTTGAACGCCGGCCAATTCGTCCGCGGATTGCGCATCGAAAATCCATTCGCGGAAATTCGTTAATCCTTTGCGATAACTCTCGTTGCCGCTGCCTGATTTGCCGCCGCGCTCCCTCGATTTCAAAGTTGAAATGAGCGCGGAACCCGCTTAGGCTGTTGCATCGCCGGGAGGCAGGGAATCGGATGGCATCAAAACCACAAGCGGGCTTTTCCGTCGGCAAAATCCGCATGGGCGCGGGCGCGCCGCTTTTCTTGATCGCCGGACCTTGCGTGATCGAAAGCGAAGCGCACGCCACGATGATGGCCGAACGCCTGGGCGCCATGTCCGCCGAACTCGGCGTTCCTTACATCTTCAAAGCCTCCTACGACAAAGCCAACCGCTCTTCCGTCTCCTCTTTTCGAGGTCCTGGTCTCAAGGAAGGGCTTCGCATTCTTTCCGCCATCGGCAAACGCACCGGCCTGCCTATTCTCACCGACGTGCATGACGTCTCGCAGGTTGCCCCGGCGGCGGAAGTGTGTGACGTGCTGCAGATTCCCGCATTTCTTTCGCGCCAGACGGATTTGCTCGAAGCCGCGGGACGTTCCGGCCGCGCGGTCAACATCAAGAAAGGCCAGTTTCTTTCGCCTTGGGATATGGCCCACGCCGCAGATAAAGTATCCGCCACCGGAAACGCGAAAATCATTCTCACCGAGCGAGGCAATTCTTTCGGCTATCAAAATCTGGTGGTGGACATGCGCTCGTTTTCCGATCATGCGCAAGCTGGGCTATCCCGTGGTGTTTGACGTCACGCATTCGGTGCAATTGCCGGGCGGCGCGGGAAATGCAAGCGGCGGCCAGCCGGAATTTATCGAGCCGCTGGCGCGCGCGGGAGTGGCCGCGGGCGTGGACGGAATTTTCCTCGAAGTCCACGACAATCCCGCAAAGGCTCTCTCCGACGGCTCGAACGCCCTGCCACTCTCCGAATTTCGCCCGCTCCTTGAAAAAATTCTGCGCCTCGCCGCGCTCGCTCGCGAATGGGACGCCGCGGGAGGCGCGCGATGAGCCTTTCCACCGCGCGGCGCGTCCTGCGCATCGAAGCCGAAGCCATCGCCGGACTGATCGAGCGCCTCGATGAACGCTTCGAGAAGGCTGTCGAGTGCTTGTACGCCTGCAAAGGCCGCGTGGTGGTCACCGGGCTGGGGAAATCCGGCCTGATCGGCAGAAAAATCGCCGCCACGTTCGCCAGCACCGGCACTCCTTCGCATTTTCTACACGCGGGGGAAGCGCTGCACGGCGACCTGGGCATGCTCACGGCGGGCGATGTCTTGCTGGCCGTTTCGGCGAGCGGCGAAACCGAGGAACTCCTCGGCCTGCTCGAACCCGTCAAGCGCCTGGGCGTGCCGCTGATTACCCTCACCGCGGAAGTGCGCTCGACTCTCGCCTCCGCGAGCGACATCGTTCTCGATATCGCCGTGAAAGAAGAAGCCTGCTCGCTGAATCTCGCGCCCACCGCTTCCACCGCCGCGGCCATGGCCATGGGCGATGCGCTGGCCGTGGCTCTGCTCGATCGGCGCGGATTCAAGGAAGAGGATTTCGCGGCGCTGCATCCCGGCGGCAAGCTCGGCAGAAAACTGCGGCGCGTCGAGGCGCTGATGCACACGGGAGAAAAAACTCCGCGCGTCGCGCCGGATGCTGCCATGCCGGAAGTGATTTACGAAATGAGCCGCAAGGGCCTGGGGCTTGCCGCGGTCACGGACGCGGAAGGCCGCGTGCTCGGCGTCATCACCGACGGCGATTTGCGCCGCATGATGCAGAAAAGCCGCGTCAATGTTCTGGAGCTTTCCGCGCAGGATTGCATGACGCGCAATCCCGTGACCATTGCCCGCACCGAACTGGCTGCCAGCGCCTTGCGCCGCATGGAAGAACGCAAAATCACCTCCATCCTCGTCGTGGACGATGCCGGGCGCCTGGAAGGCGTCCTGCATTTGCACGATCTGTGGACCTTGCAACTTTTCTGAGAGGTTTTCTCGAACATGGCCATCCGCGAAATCAAGTTTCCCCCCAAAGTTCTCCGCCGCGCCAAGCCTGTCCGCGTTCTATTAGTGGACGTGGACGGCACGATGACCAATGGCGACGTCTGCTTGCAGGGTTTTCCCGACGGCAGCGTGGTGGAAATGAAAATCTTCAATGCCCATGACGGCGCGGGGCTGAAACTCGCGAGCATCATGGGCCTGCGCACCGGACTCATCACCGGACGCGATTCGCCCGCCACCACGCGCCGCGCCCGCGAAGCCGCCATGGAATTCGTGGTGCAGGGGCAGGCCAAAAAAATCGAAGCCTACAAGGGAATTTTGCTGCGTGCGGGCGTGACCGACGAGGAAGTCGCTTACGTGGGCGACGATTTGCCGGATCTTCCGCTGCTCGCGCGCGCGGGCCTGGCCGTGGCCGTCGCGAATGCCGTCGTAGAAGTGAAACGCGCGGCGCATTACGTCACCACAGTGCCGGGCGGCTCGGGCGCCATCCGCGAAGTCGTCGAATTAATTCTCAAAGCCCAGGGCAAGTGGGGCAAAGCCGTCCCCCAGGCCATCGCCTAATCCTTGCCGGCTCCCGCGCGCCTTGTTCTCACCATCGCAAGCAGCGCTTCGGAGTTCAGCGCGCCCTCGGGCGTGTCCTCGTGCTTAAAATAAACGTAGACGTCTCCGTTGCGCGCGAGGCGACGCACTCTGGAAGTCACTTCCTTCGCCGTGTAGCTCGGTTTTCGCAGGCGCAGATAATGGAAATCCGCCGTCTGTACTTCCGGCGTCTCGATCCTTTCGCTTTCCGCCAGGCATAGCGCCACATTTTTCTTCCGCAACTCGGCAAATAATTCCTCGACGAACCACGACTCGTGCCGGAACTCGAATGCCACTCGAAAGCTCTTCGGCAGGCCCGCAAGGAACTCGCGCAGACGCGGGAGGTCACACTTGAAATTCGGCGGAAGTTGAAACAGCACCGGGCCGAGTTTTCCGGCCTTGCGCAGCGGTTCGAGCGATGCGAAAAATTCTCGAGTGACGCCGGTTGCGCCGCGCAGGCGCTTGATGTGGGTGATGGTATTCAGGGCCTTCACAGCAAACCTGAATTCGTCGCCGGTATCTGCGGCCCAACCGCGCATCAGCTCTTCGCTGGCGATGCGCCCGAAGGTGTAATTGATTTCAACGGAATTCAGGCGTGTCGCGTAGTGCTTTAGAAAATCCTTCGATCCGAGCTGCGGCGGATAAAAGCCCCGCTTCCAGCCGGGATACGCCCAGCCTGACGTCCCCGCATAGATTGTGCCCATGGCGCGGCCATTCTAGCGCTATATCCGTCCGGGGCAAAAACTTCGCTGATTTCATTTCAAAAACGCCGTGGACCGGGCGCGGCCTATGCGCATCGGCGTTGCTTGTTCTGCATTTCCCGTAGGGGCACGGCATGCCGTGCCCGCCTTTGCATTTGCCTGGGGTCCTTGCCGAAAAGGATTTCGTCAGGGCACGACTTGAGTCGTGCCAAAAAGCACCGGGCCTCGGGGGTTTTAACCCCTGAGGCCCTCATGCTTCCCGGCAAAGCGTGCGCAACAAAATGGTTGCCATTCACATCGCTCGCGCGCTACCATGCAACCTGGAGGTTGCATATTATGGAGCACTGCACCGAGAATCGCATCGAGAAGCGCATCGAGCTGAAAGCTCCGGTCGCGCGCGTCTGGCGCGCCTTGACGGATTACCGCGAATTCGGCGAGTGGTTTCGCGTGAAAATCGACGGCCCATTCGTCGCCGGGCAGGTCTCGCGCGGACATATCACCTATCCCGGCTATGAGCATCTGCAATGGGAAGCCGTGGTCGTGAAAATGGAGCCGGAGCGGCTTTTCTCCTTCACCTGGCATCCCTATGCCGTCGATCCCAAAAAAGATTATTCCGGCGAAACTCCCACGCTCGTCGAATTCCGCCTGGAAAAAACGCCCACCGGCACGCTGCTGGTGGTCACCGAGTCCGGCTTCGACAAAATCCCCGCCGGGCGCCGCGACGAAGCCTTCCGCATGAATGACGGCGGCTGGGCGCAGCAAACGAAAAACATCGCAGCCTATGTCGCGGAAAAGCCTTAAATCCGCGCGCAGAAATCGCCTCGCTCGCGCGCCCGCTTTTGCCGCTCTGGGCGATGCCACGCGCCTCGCGCTGGTCCGCAAACTTTCCGGCGGCCAGGCGCGCTCGATCGCCGAGTTGACCAAAGGCTCGCGGCTCACGCGCCAGGCCATCACCAAACATTTGCGCGTGCTGGAACGCGCGCGCATCGTGCGCAGCCGCCGCGCGGGCCGCCAGAGTTTGTTCGCCTTCAATCCGCTTGCCATGGACGAAATGAAGAAATATCTCGAAAGCGTCTCCGCGCAGTGGGATCACGCCCTCGCGCGCCTCAAATCTTTCGTCGAAGATTGAATGTTTGCCGGGATTCTCGGCAGTGCGCCTGGATTTCAGGGAAGGGAATTACTAGCGGGCGAATCCGGTATTTCAGAGCGGGCGATGGGAATCGAGGAGAACAAGAACCGCGGAAAGGCGCTACTGCCCACTATTCGATCAATCAGCGGATGGTAGAGTCAGCTAAAATTTGCCGCTAAGAATGTGCGCTAACGTCGGCAAAAACGGCGCAATCAGTATCATGTGGTTGGCTGCAGCTCCGATGAATCGTTCGTATGCGTGCAGGAAACCGCCTTGGCCCTGTGTCTTTTGCAATTCGTCTAGCCGCAACATAATTTCGCTCCGGCCTGATCATCGGGAATAGTTCGGGCCACGTCCGATCTTGAGGAAGAACGCATCATTCTTCGTGGCAACGTTGGTAGAGTTATCGGTGCTGTTCAAGTTCATGCGGGCATTGTCGCCGTGGAAGTGGATACCGCCGAAGCGGGAATTTCCATTGTCCGCATTCGTGACCGCTGTTGGGGTGGGTTCCATGTTGCAACCGGGTTCGTGAAGTGGGCCGCAGTCTGTTCGAATCGTGTCGCCAATACTCTCCCAAAACTGTTCTTTAATCGTCTGCCTGAGTGACCACACCCTTGACACGGGGTTAGCTACCCAGACGCTGGCACCAACAGCGAAACGCTTCGTATCGTTCATAATGGTCACTTTAGTTCGTTTGAAACTCCTCCATTCAAGCACTCAAGCTAGCAAAGGCGTCCTCGGCTGTGGCGTACCTACCCGTCCGCCGCCCGTGTCTTTCACACGCAGAACCATCCAGACACTGCGCTGCCAGCTTCCAAAATCTGCAATGAATACTTCATCATTCGGCGACGAACCCTGCACTCTATACTCGATGACGCGGCCCGTAATGGACAAAGGCCCGGTACAGTGCCAGGCGATTTCGTATTTGAGAGCATCGTTGTGGGGCTCCTTCCGTGGAAGAATAACATATTGTGGGCGAAAGAAATACGAAGCCGGATTCAGCGGGCAGGGTGCTGGTGGGCGACCGGCAGGTCGCAAACATTTATTTGGTGAGTGGATCGGAGAACTTTCTCGTTGGGTGCGCGGCAAAAGCAACGATTCAGGCTGGTATACTCTCGCGCAAAAGGAGGGCTCGCCTATGCCGCCAAAATCACAGCCGGAAGTCGTAGTGCGCGCCGCCACGCCGGAGGACAGCTCCGCCTGCGGCCAGATTTGCTACGACGCCTTTTCCAAACTCAATACCCGGCACGGATTTCCTTGCGATTTTCCTGACCCGCAGGTCTGCGCCGGCTTGCTCTCCATGCTTTTTTCGAGTCCTGGCTTTTTCTGCGTGGTGGCGGAAAGCGGCGGCCGCATTGTGGGAAGCAATTGCCTTGACGAGCGTTCGATGATCGCCGGGATTGGCCCGATTACCATCGATCCCGAAACACAAAACCGCGGCGTGGGGCGCAAGCTGATGCAAGTGGTGATGGACCGCGCGCGCGAGCGCCGTCCCGCGGGAATGCGCCTGGTGCAGGCCGCATTCCACAACCGCTCGCTTTCGCTTTACACCACTCTCGGCTTCGACGTTCGCGAGCCGCTTTCCTGCGTCCAGGGACGGCCCCTCGATCGGAATGTTCCGGGATGTGTGGTGAGGCCGGCGCAACCCCGTGATTTGGAGGCTTGCAATGCATTGTCGCGCCGCGTGCATGGATTCGATCGCGGCGCGGAATTGGCGGATGGCATTCATCAGAAAACGGCATGTGTTGTCGAGCGCGCGGGCCGCATCACCGGATACGCGTCGGCTTTGGCGTTCTTCGGGCATGCCACGGCGGAGAGCAACCTGGACTTGCAAGCGCTGATTGCTTCCGCGGAATCCTTTGGCGGTCCCGGGATTCTCGTGCCCGCGCGGAACAGCGCTCTGCTGCGCTGGTGCCTCGCCAATGGTTTGCAGGTGATCCAGCCGATGAATTTAATGAGCATCGGGCTTTACAACGAGCCCGCCGGCGCATGGCTCCCTTCCGTCATGTTTTGAATTATCGAAATGGCTGGTATTTCCCAGACGGTGCAATTCCGGCGCAGGGGTTAGCGATTTCTGAGTCAACTGGAATCTTGCGTGAGCGACCCGAGACATAGGTAACAGATCGTACCGGACACATAGGTTACACTTCCTCCCTTTTTTTGAGGGAGGAAGTGAATGCCTTGGAAGGAGTGTTCGGTGATGGACGAAAGACTGCAGTTCGTGGCTCGCCGGCTAGCCGGCGAGCCAATGGCGGAACTTTGCAGGGAGTTCGGGATTTCCCGCAAGACTGGGTATAAGATCTTCGATCGTTACCAGGAATGCGGAGTGCAGGGGCTCACGGACAGAAGCAGGCGTCCCTATCGCTATGCCCATCAACTTCCTTTTCAGGTGGAGAACTTTATCCTGAACGTGAAGCGTGAACACAGCCAGCTGGGGCGCTCGCAAAATCCGAGAGCGCCTGATCCGCAGATTCTCCGGCATTCCGATCCCCGCCAAAAGCACCATCCATGCGGTGCTCGATCGCCACGGACTGGTAGAGCGCCGTGGTCGCTTGCGCCGTCGTGCTCAAGGAACCGCTTTATCCTCGGGCCAGAAACCCAACGAACTGTGGTGCACCGATTACAAAGGCGAGTTCTTGCTCGGCAATCGTCAATACTGCTACCCGCTGACCGTCACCGATCACGCCAGCCGTTATCTGCTCACCTGTGAGGCGCTCTCTTCCACCAAAGAAGACTATGCTTTCACCGTCTTTGAAAGACTTTTCCAAGAGCGCGGCCTGCCGGCCAACATCCGCAGTGACAACGGCGTTCCTTTCGCTTCCGCTCACGCCTTATTCAATTTGAGCAAACTCGCGGTCTGGTGGCTGCGGCTGGGTATCGGCATCGAACGTATCCAGCCGGGACACCCTCAGCAGAACGGACGTCACGAACGCATGCATCTCACCTTGAAAAAAGAAACCACCAAGCCCGCGGCCTTAAATTTCCTTCAACAACAAGCCAAATTCGATGATTTCATCGAAATCTTCAATACCGAACGTCCACACGAGGCGCTGAACATGAAGTGCCCCGCCGAGATCTATCAGCCCTCCACCCGCGCCTATCACAGGATTGCCCGATATCGATTATCCTTTCCACGACAAGATTGTTGTCGTCACACATTGCGGCCGCATCTGCCTGGGCACGCAAAAAGATTAACTTCAGCACCGTCTTTGCAGGACAGGCGGTGGGCATCAAAGAAGTTCACGACGATATCTGGCTGGTGAGTTTTATGAATTATGATTTGGGATACTTCGATCTGGAGAACTCGAGTGCTCGAACCGCTCGAAAACCCGTTCGGCCCAAAAGTGTTACCTATGTCTTAGGTACGTTCTGTAACCCATGTGTCCGGGTTGGACCTGCGGAGTGTTGGAGCGGGCGATGGGAATCGAACCCACGTCCGAAGCTTGGGAAGCTTCTATACTGCCATTGTACGACGCCCGCTCACGCTCAATCGAATCGAAGAATAACATTGCGGCGCGTGCGCGCGCAACCCGCGGCCTCCAGCAGCTGTAAAGACCCTGCGCGGCTCGCAAACGAGCGCCTCGCGGTTCAAGACACCCGCCCCGGCTGCCGATGAGAACCTCGTGGCATTTCCCGGAAAATTTGCAAGGCCCGCGCGGCGTGGCACGCCCATTGCAGGAAATATTCCCGTCAAGCTGCGTCTTTATAAAATTTTAATCGAAACTTGCGGGCCGCATTCGCCGCGTAGCCAGGGGGGAACGCGTGGGTGAAAACACGATTCTGGTGGCGGGAGCCAAGGGCGGGGTGGGGACCAGCACGGTGGCGCTCAATCTGAGCGTGCAGATCGCGCAACTCACTCGAAAGCGCGTGGCCCTGCTCGATTACGCGCGTCCATTCGGGCAAATTTCCGTGGTCCTCGATTTCCAGCCGCGCTTCACTTTGATGGACGCGCTGGACCGCATCGAGCGCCTGGACGGCCCGCTGCTGGCCAGCCTCACGACCAAGCATAAATCGGGCGTGGAGATTCTGCCGGGCGCCATGCACACGGCGCTGACCGCCGCGCAGCGCCAGCATGTGACGCTCGAATCGCTGGCGCGGATTGTGTCGCTCGCGGACAGCGCGTTCGACGCGGTGATAGTGGACGTGGGGTTCGTCAACGCCGCGGAGTGGTCGCTCGTGTTGCAGCAGGCGCGCAATATTTTGCTGGTCACAGAACCCAGCATGCTGGCGCTGGTGATGCTTGACCGTTACATGCAGGCGGCGAAGCTGGCGGGCATCGAAGGTGCGCGTTTCGAAATCGTCCTCAACCGCTGGCGCCAGAACGACGACGAAATGCTGGCGCAATTTGAAAAAGAAAAAGGCCACACCATCAAGACGCGCTTGCCCAACGATTACCGCCAATTGACCGAAGCTGTAAAACTCGGCATGCCACTGACGGGAAGTTCCAGCAACGCGCTGGTGGCGCGTTACCGCGATCTGGCGCGGCAGATGGCCCATGCTCCGGCGGAAATAGCGCATCGCGGAGCGAATGCCATGGCCGGCGCTCCCGCCAAATAATCGCGCACTTCGCGGATTTGCTCGCCTACTTGAGAACCGGATAATCCAGATACAGCCTGTGAAGTTCCTCGACGGTCATCGGACCTTTGCGGATGCTGATGGCCACCGCCGCGCCGCCTTTTGCCGTCTGCGTCACCACCCACACCGTATCTCCCGAACGCAAATCCGACAGCTTGATGGGTTTGTTGCTTTCGTCGAGAAATTTTGTCTGCGGCGTGACGCCCACAAGCTCGGTCAGCTCCGTGGGCGCCTTCAGCAGCACTTGCGACTGCGACTGATTGATGGACGAAATCATAAAAAACGATTCGCCCGCGGAATTTTTCTTTTCCTGCGCAATCGCGCCGGAAGCCAGCGCCAGCACGGCCAGCATGGCAACGCCAAACGACACATAGGAAATCAATTTTCTGCGCGAAAAATTATTCATAGCGGAGAGCCTCGATGGGATCAAGTTGCGCGGCCTTTTGGGCCGGGTAATATCCAAAAAAGATTCCGACCGCGGCGGAAAATGCCGCGGCAATCACCACCGACCACCCGGAAACCAGCGTGGGCCAGTGCAGCGCGCTCGATACCAGCATCGAAGCGCCCATGCCGAAAACAATGCCGATGATGCCGCCAATCGAGCTGAGCACCACCGCCTCGCTTAAAAACTGTTTTTGCACGTCGGTATCCGTGGCGCCTACGGCCATGCGTACGCCGATTTCCCGCGTGCGCTCGGTGACCGACACCAGCATGATGTTCATGATTCCGATGCCGCCCACCAGCAGAGAAACCGAGGCGATGCTGGCCAGCAGCAAGGTGAGAATGCGGGAAGTTCCGGCGGCGGCGTCGGCGATTTCATTGGGGCTGCGGATGATGAAGTCGTCGTCCTCGGCGGGGCGCAGGTGGTGCCGCTGGCGCAGCAGAGCGGCGATCTGTTTTTGCGCCGTGGCGATGTCGCCCTGCGAAGTGGCGGAAGCCATGATGTATTGCAGCCAGTCAATTCCCGCGATTTTTTTCTGCAGTGTGGTGTAAGGCATGATCATGGTGTCGTCCTGATCCTGCCCCCAGGTGGATTGCCCCTTGATGGCCAGCTCGCCCAGAATCTGGAAGGGAATATTCTGGACGCGCACTTCCTGCCCCACGGGGTCCTGATCGCCGAACAATTGCTGCGCCACCGTATGCCCGATCAGGCAGACGTTGGCGGCCACGTCCACGTCGCGCTGCGAAAAAATGCTGCCGCGGGCCAGCGGCCATTTGCGAATCTGGAAATAATCCTGTCCCACTCCGCTCGCGCGCGTATACCAGTTCTGGTTGCCGTTCACCACCTGCACGGAAGACCCTACGCCCGGGGAAACCAGCGCGATGGTCGGCACATGCTGCTGAATTGCCTCGGAATCGAGCACCGTCAGCGTTTTGGTGGCCTGGCTGCCCATGTGCACGCCGCCGGAATTCACGCTTCCCGCGGCGATCCATACCATGTTGTCGCCCAGGTTCTGAATCTGTTCCTGGACCTGGTTGGCGGCGCCTTCGCCGATGGCCACCGTGCAAATCACCGCCGCCACGCCGATGATGATGCCCAGCATGGTGAGGATGGTGCGCATTTTATTGCGCGCCAGGGCGCGCAGCGCCACGCGAATGACTTCGCCAAGGTCCATGGAAGTTTTACCTCCGGCCGCTAAGCCCCGGCGGAGCTTTCCCCGCCGCACCGCTGGGATTCTGCTCCGCGGTGATCAAGGCATCGCCTTCGTGCACATCGCCCTGAATCAGTTGCGTATTGTTGAAATCGGTGATTCCGCACTGCACGGCGACGGGAATCACCGTCTTGTTGGGGCCGGTTTTCCACACCAGTTGCCATCCGCCCAGATGCGTGGCCGAAGCCTCGCGCGAAATGTTGTACTGCTTGTAGAGGTTCAGGATGTCCGGGCGCGGCATTTCCGGAGTGAAGCTCAGCGCGGAATTGGGAATTTCAACCACGTTGGCCACATGTCCGGTGGGAATGGTGACGTAGGCCGTCTCTCCCGGAAGAAGTTTTTCATCGGGATTGTCGAAGTCGATGATGGTGTCGTAGGTCACCACGTTTTGCACCGTGGTGGCGTTCAAGCGCACCGCGCTCACCCGCCCCTGGAACAATTCGGCGGGGAAGGCATCCACCGCGAAGGAAACTTCCGTCCCCACTTTGATGTTGCCGGTATCGGATTCATCGGTCTTTGCGTAAACCTGCATGCGCTTCAAATCCTGCGCGATGGTGAAGACGTTGGGAGCTTGCATGGTGGCCGCCACCGATTGCCCCACGTCAATGTTGCGCGCCACGACCGTGCCATCCACCGGTGAAAGAATGGTCGTGTATTTCAAGTTTGTTTGCGCGGCTTCGAGCTGGCCTTGCATGGATGTTACTTGCGCGCGAGCCTGCACCAGTTGGGCCTTGGCTTGTTCCACGGAGGCCTGCGCGGACTGCACATCCGCGTCGGATTGCCCCATGGTGGATTGAACCAGCTGGTTCGCGTCGATCGAAACCACGCCCGCGGTAAAGAGGTCCTGCGATCTCTTGGCGGTGGCTACCTGGTAAGCCTGATTGGCCTTGGATTTGGCGAGGTTGGCTTCCGCCGCATCGATGTTGGCTTGCAGCGTCACCAGATTCGACTGCGCATTTTCGAGGTTGCCGCGCGCGGTGGTCACCTGCGCCGCAAAAATGGCCGGGTCGAGCTGTGCCAGCACTTGTCCGCTGTGTACGCGAGTATTGAAGTCCGCGAAAATCGCCTGCACTGTCCCGGAAATATACGATCCCACTGGCACGGTGGTCAGCGGGTTAATGGTTCCGGTAGCCTGCACCGAAGATCGGATATCGCCGCGCTTGACGGTGACGGTGGTGTACTTGGGGTCCTGGGGACGCGACTTGTAAATATAGAACCCCGCGATGATGAGGACGGCAACCAATATTCCCACATACGATTTCTTGTGCTGCTGGAAAGACTCTCGAAGAGACATGGTTCTCCGCTTCCATTGATATGTTCCGGAATTGCTCTGGCCAATGCCGCGCGAATCCGGGTATCTCTAATAAGTAATGACGCAGCGCAGGGGCCCTTGGTTACCCTCAAAATCGCCTTTCGGGAAATTTTGATCAGGGTCATTTGGTCGCCAAGCGACGCCCCGGCAGCCAAATCTGAGCAATCTCTCACCATGGTTCGCCTCACGGCGCGATGCAATTGCCGCTTGCGAGCATGTTAGAGTATGTGCGCCGTTTCACTATAACCCAGCCAGGTGACAAAAACAGGGGGCGAAGTGGCATACCGAGATTTGAGAGATTTTCTGAGCACCCTCGAAAAGCACGGGGAATTGCGCCGCGTCGCCGCCGAAGTCGATCCGGTCCTCGAAATCACGGAGATCACCGATCGCGCCATCAAGGCCGGCGGCCCGGCGCTGCTTTTTGAGCGCCCCAAAGGTTCGCGCATCCCCGTGGTCACAAATCTGGTGGGCAGCGAGCGGCGCATGAATCTGGCTCTGGAAGTTGACTCGCTCGACGAAGTGGCCGAACGCGTGAAATCTTTTATCGATGTTCAGTCGCCGCAGGGAATTCTGGAAAAATTGAAACTGCTTCCCAAGCTCGCGGAAATTGGCTCGTTTTTCCCGAAAACGGTGCGCAGCGGCGCTTGCCAGGAAGTGGTGCGCACCGAGGGAATTTCGCTGCACGAGTTTCCCATCCTCCAATGCTGGCCGCAAGATGGCGGCCGCTACATCACCTGGCCCATGGTGATCACCAAGAATCCGGAAACAGGGAAGCGCAACGTGGGCACCTATCGCATGCAGGTGTTCGACGAACGCTCCACGGGCATGCACTGGCAGACCCAGAAACACGGCGCGGATCATTACCGCAGCGCCAGGGCCAGGCATCGCGATGGCAAACTCGATGTGGCCGTGGCCATCGGCTCCGATCCGGCCACCGCGCTGGCCGGCATTCTTCCCGTTCCTCCGGACATGGACGAATTTCTTTTTTCCGGGTTCCTCCGGCGCGATCCCGTCGAACTGGTGGGCTGCAAGACCGTGGATTTGGAAGTCCCCGCCAACGCCGAAATCGTGCTCGAAGGATATGTGGAAATCGGCGAGTTGCGCACGGAAGGTCCGTTCGGCGACCACACCGGCTTTTATTCGCTCGAGGGCCAGTATCCTGTTTTCCACCTGACCTGCATCACCCATCGCCAGGACCCGCTCTATCTGACCACCATCGTCGGCCCGCCTCCCCAGGAGGACTATTTCATGGGCCACGCCATCGAACGCGTGTTCCTGCCGGTGATGAAAATGCAGTATCCGGAAATTGTGGACGTGGCCATGCCCGCCGAAGGCATTTTTCAGAATCTGATGATCGTGGCCATCAAGAAAAGTTATCCCGGGCAGGCGCGAAAAATCATGAACGCCATTTGGTCGCTTGGCCAGGCCATGTTCACGAAGGTAGTGGTGGTGGTGGATCACGATGTGGATGTGCAGAATTCGAGCGAGGTAGTGTGGAAAGCGCTGTGCGCCATCGATCCCGAACGCGATATTCAATTTGTTTTAGGGCCCGTGGACTCGCTCGACCATGCCGCGCGCCGCCAGGACTTCGGTTCGAAGATGGGCGTGGACGCCACGCGCAAATTTCCCGAGGAAGGATTTTCCGGGCGCTGGCCGGATGAAATTAAAATGGATGAAGCGACGAAAAAGCGCATGGATTCGGTGTGGCAACAATTGAAAATTTCAGGCACGAAGAAAAAGGAAATCTAAAGCGAAGTCGCAATTTGGCCGTTTCCACCGAGAAATAGCCATCCCTTCAGCGAGTTGTCCCCCGTCCCACCTGTACTTCCACCTGTACCTTTCGCCTACCTGTCCTTCCGGCCCGGGGTTTTACCAACAGCACACCAAGGTCAGACGTTGCTTGACAGTACGTGCTGCGGATGTAATAAACGGTCGAAGGGCAGACGTACCGGAAGTATCAGTACTACCGGGAAGCGTCGCCAGATTTCGGATTGTGGTTCTTCGGGGTGGCGATCAGCACGGGCGTTCTTTTGGGGGCTTCAGCAGACAAGTTGTCAGAGGCGGGCCCGTCCTGCATAGCAGGGCGGATGAGGAGTGAGGGGCCGCGCGATGTTCAATCTGGGTAAAACGAAATCACTGATCGGCCTGGACATTGGTTCGAGTTCCGTGAAGGCCGTGGAACTAAGGAAGACCAAGGCTGGCTACGAGCTGGCCAGCTACGGGCTGGAAGCTCTGGCGCAGGATACCGTGGTGGACGGCGCCATCATGGACGCTCCTTCCGTCGCCGAAAAAATCATTTCCATCTTCGACGGGCAGAAGATCAAGACCAAGGACGTGGCCACTTCGGTTTCCGGGCATTCGGTGATCGTCAAGCGCGTGAGCATGCCGCTGATGACCGAAGAAGAGCTCTTCGACCGCGTGCAGGCCGAAGCCAGCCAGCACATTCCTTTCGATATCGCCGACGTCAATCTCAGCCATCAGCTTCTGGAAGCCACCGAAAACCAGATGGATGTGCTGCTGGTGGCGGTGAAGAAGGACAAAATCCTGAACCACACCAACGTGCTGGCGCAGGCCGGCAAGACTCCCGTGGTCGTGGATATTGACGCGTTTGCCCTGCAGAACTGCTTCGAGGTGAATTACGACCCGGATCCCTCGCAGGTGGTGGCTCTGCTCAACGTGGGCGCCAGCGTCATGAACATCAATATCGTGCGCGGATGGACGCCGCTGTTTACCCGCGACGTTTCCGTGGGCGGCAATCAATATACCGACGCATTGCAGAAAGAACTGGACCTGAGCTTCGAGGATGCCGAAAAGCTGAAGATGGGCGGCACCCTGGCGGGCGTCAGCGAAGAGCAACGCTCCGGAATTCTGCGCTCGGTTTCCGACATCTTGATTCTGGAAATTCAGAAAACTTTTGACTTCTTCCGCGCCACGGCCAGCGGCGAAAATATCCGCAGGATTTACATGGCGGGCGGGACGGCGCGCGTTCCGGGCCTGCTGGACCTGCTCAAGGAAGAATTCGCCATGCCGGTCGAGGAACTTTACCCGTTCCGCAAGATCGCAATCAATCCCGGGCGTCACGATGAGAGCCAGATACGCGAGCTGGCGCCGCGTCTGGCCATCGCCGTGGGCCTGGCGCTGAGGAGCTTTGACACGCCATGATCCGGATCAACCTACTGGGCCAGGCTCGACCGAAGGCCGCCAAGAAAGCGGTGCCGCTGGAAGCCACGGTACAAGTGATTTTCCTGCTTGTGGCCATCGGGCTCGCCGCCGTGGTGCTGGGTATCACTTTTGTCCAGCAGAAAAAAGAGCTGGACGCCACCAACACAAAAATTCAATCGCTGCGGGCGGAAAAAGCCAGCTTGCAGCAGGTGAAGGAAGACGTCACCAAGTTCGAGGCCCAGAAGGCCATCCTGCAGCAGCGCATCGATGTAATCGAGGAGCTGCAACGCAACCGCACCGGCGCGCAGGATTTGATGCAGCAAGTGGCCAACACCGTCGTGCGGGTTGACGCCTTGTGGCTCACTTCCATGACCCAGAACGGCAGCACCCTGCAGATTCAGGGGGAGGCCGGCTCCATCAACGCCGTCGCCAATTTCCTGACGCAACTCAAGCGCTCCGGCTACTTCGACAAGATCGAGATTGAAGAAGCCCGCGAAAATGACGTTGCCAAGGGCGTGGAAACCTTCCAGTTCACGATCAATGCCAGCGTTGGCCAGCCCGCCACTCCGGCGGATTCCGGTGCGCAGGCCCGGCCCGCGGGTGCTACCGCACCCGGGCAGGCGCCGGCGGCCAAGGGGAGGAGCTGATCATGGCAACCTCATTCCGAGATTGGCCCTGGCCCCTGCAAGCGGTTTTTTACTTTGGCCTGGCGATTGTCCTGATTGCCGCGGGTTTTTACGTTCCGGGCTCTCCGGTCGCCAATATCCGCACCGAGCTCGAAGCGGCTCAGGCCCAGCTCAAGCCGCTCGAGACCGAAGTCGCCAGCCTGCGCGTGTATAAACAGCGCCGCGCGGAATTGCAATCAGATATGGACGCGCTGCAAAAGCAGCTGGCCACCTTGCAAACCATCGTTCCGGAAGAAAAACAGACCGACCAGTTCATCCTGATGGTGCAGGGCGCGGCGGTCAGCTCCGGCGTTTCCATCCGTTCGCTGAAGGCCAAACCCATCGGCACGAAGCCGTATTACTTCGAAATGCCGTTCGAGGTTTCCGCCGACGGCCCCTATTACTCGGTCATGGATTTCTTCTCGAAAATGGGCCGGCTGTCGCGAATCATCAACGTCAGCGATCTGAAGCTTTCGAGCGTGGACAAAAATGGCGGCGACAAGTTCCATGTCACCCCCGGAACCTCGGTGACCGGAACCTTCACCGTCACAACGTTCTTTACCAAGTCCGCGGACGATCAATCGGCGGCGGCACCTCCAAATGCGCCGGCAGGACGGCGGTAGGGCGATGAATATGAAACTGGCAAAGGAAGCAGCCAAACTGTTGGGAGTTCTGGCGGTCGCGGTTTGTCTGGTCCCGGGAGTTTGGGCCCAGGGCGCCGCGGCCAAGAAGAAGACTTCGCACCGGTCCAAGGCCAAAGCGAAAGCGGCGGCGGTGGCGCCGGCAGCGGCTCCCGAGGCGGCTCCTTCGGCGGAAGCTACCAGCGTCAAGCCCGATGTGGCCGTCAGCAAGCGCGATCCTTTTGTGCCGCTGGTGAACGACAAGAAACAAGGCCCTGGAAATCTTCCTCCGGGCATAGCGGGATTGGTGGTGGCCACCGTGCACGTTGACGGTACGGTCAGCTCGCCCAACGGAATGATCGCGGTGGTCTCGAATCCCGAACAGCGCGTGTACTTCATTCGCGAAGGCGATCACCTCTATGACGGTTCTGTGGAAAAGATCGGACTCGACGGGGTTACCTTCCGCGAAGTGTCGAAAGATGCTTTCGGAAAGCCTGTCGAGAGGGTTGTGACGAAACGAATCTACGCGAGCGCAGGAGAGCAGCAATGAGGATCATGCAGAGGGCTTGGGGGCTGGCAGCGCTGGTTGCGGCAAGCCTGATACTGACGTGCGGAGCACTTTCGGCTGCGGATGCGCCGGTGGTGCACGTGAAGGCGGTAGTCAAGGACGGCGGCGTCACCCTGCAAGCGCAGGCCAACGCCCCGTTCGAATACACCACCTATCGCCCGAGCGAGAGCCTCTATGTGCTCGACCTGAGCGGGGTGTCGGACGCGGACCCGGCCGGAGCGCGCATTGTGAACTCCGACCTGGTCAAGAGCTATCGCGTGCTGACCTACTCCTCGGGGCAGAAGCCGGTGGTCCGCCTGGAAGTTCTCTTGAGCCAGGGAGCGGAGCCGCGCCTCGAACGCGACGGCAATCAGGAATTGACTCTGTTTGTGGCGCGCGCCGGAGCGAATACTTCCGCCAGCGTGCACCCGGTAAAGGACATTCCCACATCGACCACTGCCGATGCGAAGCCCGCCGCAACGATTCCGGGCTCGATCAAGCAGGTGAATCTCTCGCAGAATGGCGCGCAGACTCAGGTCAGCGTGATCGGCACCGGCCATCTTGATTATCATGCCCTGCGCCTGCAGAATCCCGACCGCCTGGTCCTCGATTTCTCGGGTTCGCATCTGCGCACCTCGACGCGCCAGATCGCCAGCAATCTTGATCCCGTGCGTGAAATCCGCCTGGCGCAATTCAAGCCGGAGGTTTCCCGCGTGGTGATTGATCTCCGCCAGCCCGCGCATTACAACATCAACACCCAGGGCGATGCGGTGACCGTGGAATTTTCCGCGGTCAGCGCCACCAGCGGAGCCGCCAAGGCCGAGCCGGATGCGGAACCTTCGGACCTCGAAACCACAAAGACGGTGACGCCCGCGGCTGCAGCCGCGGTTCAGGTTGCAGAAAAGCAGGATACTCCCGCGCCGGCAGCCGGTTGTGCCGGCTCCGGCGGCGAATCTTCCGTCTTCGATGACCCAGACCGCTTCGGCGCTTGCCGCTCCGGCCTCCCAGGATGCGGGTCTTCCGCCCACTGCGGCAACTGCCGTGACCGGCGCTGTCTCGAATGCCGTGAACAACCAGGCTCCGGCGCCTGCGGCGGATTCAGCTGCTCCCAGCGCACCGCAAGCTGCTCCGGCTCCGGCGTCCAATGGAGCGGCGATTCTTGGCGGTGCGGCGGGTCCGGCTAAATATTCCGGCGAACCGATTTCCGTCAACCTGAAGGACGTTGACCTCCGCGATTTCTTCCGCCTGATTCATGAAATCAGCGGGCTGAACGTGGTTGTGGATCCCAGCGTCAAGGGCACCCTCACCATCGTCCTCGACGACGTACCGTGGGATCAGGCGCTGGACATCGTCCTGCACAACAACGATCTCGATAAACAACTCGACGGCAACGTCCTGCGCATTGCCACCAAGGACACCATCAAGCGCGAAGCGGAACAGAATCGCGATCTGGCCAAGGCCGAAGCGGAAGCCGCGGATGTGGTCACCACCACGCGCGTCCTCAGCTATGCCAAGTCCGACGACATGGTTCCGGTGGTGAAGAAATTCCTCTCTTCGCGCGGCGATGTGCTTTCCGACAGCCGTTCGAACACCTTGATCATTCGCGACATTCCGAGCGTTCTGCCGGTGATTGACAACCTCCTGCGCCAGCTTGACCGCAAATCGCAGCAGGTGGAAATCGAAGCGCGCGTGGTGGCGGCCAACCGCTCCTTCGCGCGTGAAATCGGCACGCAGTTCGGATTCGCGGCCGGCACGCCTACAGGTGGAGCGCATCCGTTTGACAACAATATTTTCGGTGGCGGCACGACGGTGGGAACCAATCCGATTACCCGCAACTTCCCCCCGCTGCCCACGCCACCGATCATCGTGGGTACCGGAGGAGCTTCGGCCACTTCCGGTTCGATTCCGCTGAACACCAACTTGGGAGCGTCCGTCCCGACCAGCGGCATCAGCTATTCGTTCTCTTCCGCGAACTTCGCGCTGGACTTCATCATCACCGCGGCGGAAGACCGTGGAGTGGGCAAGCTGCTTTCCAAGCCCAAAGTCATCACCCAGAACAACCAGAAGGCGGTGGTGAAGCAAGGTACGCGCATCCCGGTGCAGACGGTCATCAACAACACGATTTCCGTGCAGTATGTTGACGCCGTGCTGGAACTGGACGTGACTCCGCAGATCACCGCCGAGGGCACGATCTTCATGGACGTGGACGTCAAGAACGACCAGATTGACCAGTCCATTCCGCGCGTTCAGGGCATCCCGGCCATTGATACTCAGGAAGCCAACACGAAAGTGCTGATCAATGACGGCGGCACGGTGGTCATCGGCGGCATCATTGTCTCGCAGCAGCGCACCGACGTGCAGCAGGTGCCGCTGTTCGGCAGCTTGCCGGTGATTGGCAACCTGTTCAAACACACTACGGTCAACTCACAGTCGCAGGAGTTGCTTTTCTTCCTGACCCCGCGCATTCTTCCGAGCTAATCGGAGCGCGGCGGAGAGGGAACGGCCTGCAGACGTGACGCTTACAAATCGAATCGATGCAAGCAGCCGGAGCCGGCTCGAACGGCTCCGGCTTTTGCTTTTCAAATCCCGCTGCGACCGCTTGCTGGTCACCCACCTCCCCAACATTCAATATCTCTGCGGATTTACGGGCAGCGCGGGAATCCTCCTCCTCGAACCCGCATCCGCCACGCTTTTTACCGACAGCCGCTACACGTTTCAGGCGCGCGAGGAAGTCCAGGGCAGGGGAGTGCGCGTCCAGATCGCCTCGCAAGGCCTCTTGCGGGCCGCGGGAGAGCGTCTGCGCGCGCATAAAGGCCGAACCTCGAAAGTCGGCTTTGCGCCTGCCCAAATCAGCGTCGCGCAGAAGCAGGCCATCGAAGCCGCTGCGGGCAAAAGGATTCGCTGGGCGCAGGCGGGCGGGTTGATCGAACGCCTCCGCGCCGTGAAGGACATGTCCGAAATCCAGGGCATGCGCGCCGCGGCCCGGCTCATCAGCCGGGTGTTTCGCGAAACGATCCCCAAAATTTCCCTGGGAATGACGGAACTTGACCTCGCTGCTGAAATTGACTACGCCATGAGGAAGCTGGGCTGCCAGCGGTCCGTCCTTTGAGACCATAGTGGCCTCCGGCCCGCGCTCCGCCTGGGCCCATGCCCGGCCAACCTCCAAGCCACTCAGGAAAAACGAGTTGGTGGTCCTCGACCAGGGTGCTATACTGCGCGGCTGTTGCAGCGATATGACGCGCACCGTCTTTCTGGGCCGCGCGCCGCAGCGAATCCGCAAAATGTACCATGCGGTGCTCGAAGCCCAGAGGGTGGCGAAGGCCTCGATTCGCCCTGGCATTACCGCCGCGGAAGTGGATCGCGCCGCGCGCCAGGTCCTCAAGAAAAGCGGCTTTGGCGCCTATTTCACGCATAGCACCGGCCACGGCTTGGGAATCGAAGTGCACGAAATGCCGCGCCTCGGCAAAGGCGACGATACTGCGCTCGAAGCGGGCATGGTGGTGACCGTCGAGCCTGGCGTTTACATCGAAGGGCTGGGCGGCGTGCGCATCGAAGACGACGTGCTGGTGACATCGAACGGGGCGGAGGACCTGACCGACGCTCCCAGGGATTTTCTCGAACTCTAAATGCCGAAGAAACCGAAATCTTCCAACGAAAAAAAGAGGCCGGCCGGAGGCGTGGACCTTCCGGAAGTCGAGCGCGTGCTGCATTTCATGGAAAAGCACGGGCTTGAGGAATTTGAATACGAGCGCGAAGGGCTGCGCGTGCGGCTTAAGAAGCCTTCCTCAGCGCCCGCCGCAGGTCTGCGCGCCGCTGCTGCTCCGGAAATCATATATGCCAGCGCCGCGCCCGCTCCGGCGCCTCCCGCCGCCTCCGCTCCGTCCACGCGAATCCTCGGGCGAGAGCGCGCCCAGCGATTTGCACGTGGTGAAATCGCCGATTGTCGGCACGTTCTATGCCGCGGCCACTCCCGGCGCGCCTCCTTTCGTTACTCCCGGCGCGCGGGTGGAAGAAGGCCAGGTGCTGTGCATCATCGAAGCCATGAAGTTGATGAACGAAATTGAAGCGGATGTGGCGGGGGAAGTGGTGCGTGTCTTCGTCGAAAACGGCCATCCCGTGGAATACGGGGAGCCGCTCTTCGGCATCTTGCCGCACCGGAAAAAGTAATCCTTCTTGCTCCAGGCAAAATGTTCCGAAAAATTCTGATAGCCAATCGCGGCGAAATTGCATTGCGCATCCTGTGCGCCTGCAAGGAACTCGGCATCCCCACCGTGGCCGTCTATTCCGAAGCGGACCGCCATGCCCTGCACGTGCGTTTCGCCGATGAAGCCATCTGCATCGGCCCGCCTCGTGTGCATGAAAGCTACCTCAACATTCCCCAGGTCATCAGCGCGGCGGAAATCGCCAATGTGGACGCCATTCATCCCGGCTACGGCTTCCTTTCCGAAAACGCCAACTTCGCCGAAGTGTGCGAAGCCTCGCACATCACTTTCATCGGGCCTTCGCCGGACGTGATTCGCATGATGGGCGAAAAAGACCGCGCGCGGACGGAAATGGCCGCCGCGGGACTGCCCATCATTCCCGGCAGCCCGGGTGTGGTGCCGGATGAGGAAGCGGCAAAAAAAAGCGCGGAAGAAATCGGCTATCCGGTGATGATCAAGGCCGCGGAAGGCGGCGGTGGGCGCGGCATGCGCGTGGTGCGCCACAGCCGCGAATTGATTCCGCTGTTTCAGACCGCCCGCTCGGAATCGGAAGCGTCCTTCGGCAGCCCCAACGTGTACATGGAAAAATTGATTGAGGCCCCGCGGCACATCGAATTTCAGGTGCTGGGCGACCGCCACGGCCATGTGATCCATCTCGGCGAACGCGAATGCTCCTTGCAGCGCCGCCATCAAAAAGTTCTGGAGGAGTCTCCTTCGCCGGTGCTGGACAACGCCACGCGCCAGAGAATCGGCAAGCAAGTGGTCGCCGCGCTCGAAAAAATCGGCTACTCCGGAGCCGGAACCGTGGAATTCCTCCGCGAGGAGTCCGGCAATCTCTATTTCATCGAGATGAATGCTCGCATCCAGGTGGAGCATCCCGTGACGGAAATGGTTACCGGAGTGGACTTGGTAAAATCGCAGATTCGCCTCGCGGCTGGAGAGCTTCTCTCCGATGTCGTTCCGGACCCGATCAAGCCTCGCGGCCACGCCATTGAATGCCGCATCAACGCCGAAGACCCTGAAACTTTCACTCCTTCCGCCGGCCGCATCACCGCGTTTCGCGTCCCGGGAGGGCCCGGCGTGCGCGTGGATACCGCCTCTTATTCCGATGCCGTGATTCCGCCGTATTACGATTCGCTGATCGCCAAGCTGATCACCCACGGCCACGACCGCTCGGAAGCTATTGCCCGCATGATGCGCGGCCTGGAAGGTTTCGTCGTCGAGGGAATCAAGACCAGCATTCCTCTGCACAAGCGCATTCTGGCGGATGCTGATTTCATCGCCGGTAGGTTCGATACCCATTTCCTCGACCGGCTGCTGGCCGTCGAATCCAAATAGCCGGGGAGGCGACGGTTGTTTCCACCGCTCTACGCCATCTTGGACTTGGCCCCGGAGTCTGGTTCCATCCTCCCACTCGCCGAAACTCTTGCCCAGGCCGGTGTGCGCCTGCTGCAAATCCGCGCCAAGCATTGCCCGGCGCGCCTGCTGTTTGAGGAATCGCAAAGGCTGGTCGCGCGGTTTTCCTCGATGCCCGACATGCGCATCATCGTCAACGACCGCCCGGACATCGCGCGCATCGCCGGAGCCGCGGGCGTGCACGTGGGCCAGGAGGATTTACCGGTCGAGCGCGCGCGGGAAATCTGCGGGAAGGGCCTGTGGGTGGGGGTTTCGACACACTCGCTCGAACAATTGCGCGAAGCGGACGCCACTTCAGCGGACTATATAGCCGTGGGGCCTATCTTTCCGACGCAAACGAAAGAACGGCCGGACCCGGTGGTAGGGGTCGAATTCCTGCGCCAGGCGCGCACTCGAACCCAGAAACCTCTTGTAGCCATTGGCGGCATCACGATAGAGTCCGCCGAGCAAGTTTACCGGGCTGGAGCGGATTCCCTGGCGGTCATCCGCGACTTGTCGCAAGCCACGGATGCCGGGCGGCGCGCCGGGGAATATTTGCGGATCGCGGAACGCGTGCGTGGGATTCGCGGCTAGCGCGCTTCGAACCCTGTGACGTGAAATTTTTCGGGGCGTCCTAAAAAGGCGGGAAGTCCATGGCCGATGCAATCGTGACTTCGGGGAACTTGGGAACGGCGGTCGAAAAAGGCGAGCTGGTCAAAGGGCTCGGCCTCTTCGATTCCACCATGATCGTCGTGGGATCGATGATCGGCTCGGGGATTTTTATCGTTTCCGCGGACATCGCTCACCAGGTGCGCAGCCCCGGCCTGCTTCTCACTGTCTGGGTGATTTCCGGAGTGATGACTTTGATCGGCGGCCTGAGCTACGGCGAACTGGCCGCGGCCATGCCGCATGCCGGCGGACAATACGTCTATTTGCGTGAATCGCTCGGCCCGCTTTGGGGATTTCTCTACGGCTGGACCATGTTGCTGGTGATTCAGACCGCCACCATCGCCGCCGTGGCCATCGCCTTTTCGAAATTCACAGCGGTCATGATTCCCTGGTTTTCGGCCACCACCTGGATCGCCAAGCTTGGAACCGTTGGGCCCTGGCATTTGTGGTTCGGCTCGCTGGGGCCTTACAGCGTGGGACTCAATCGCCAGAATCTTCTGGGAATTTTATCCATCATATTGCTCACCTGGCTGAACACCCGCGGATTGCGCACCGGAAAAATTATTCAGAACATTTTCACCGTGGCAAAAGTGGGAGCGCTTGCGGGCTTGGGGCTTCTCGGTCTGCTATTTTCAACGGAAATCGCGCGCACCGCGAATTTCACGAATTTCTGGCGCAACGCCGGGCTGTGGATCACCCACCCCTATCCTCCCGATGCTCCGCTGTGGTCCGTCGGCACCATCACGCTTGTGGGCGTGGCCATGGTGGGATCGCTCTTCGCCATGGATGCCTGGAACAACATCACTTTCACGGCGGCCGAGGTTCGCAATCCGAAGCGCAATCTGCCGCTTTCGCTGGCGATGGGAACCGGCATCGTCGTTTTCCTTTACACTCTTGCGAATATCGCCTACCTGCGCGTTCTGCCCATCTCCGGCGATCCCAATGGCGCCACGGCTCTGGCCCGCGGCATCGAATTCGCCGCGGATGGCCGCGTGGCCACCGCCGTCTGCCAGGTGATTTTCGGCCCGGCGGGCGCCATCGTCATGGCCGTCGCCATCCTGATTTCCGGGTTTGGCTGCAACAATGGATTGATTTTGTCCGGCGCGCGCATTTATTACGCCATGGCCAAGGACCGGCTGTTTTTCAAATCCGCGGGGCGCGTCAATCGCCATCACGCGCCCAGCGCCGCCTTGATTGTCCAGGGGGTGTGGGCCTCGATACTTTGCCTTTCGGGAACTTACAGCCAGTTGCTGGATTTCCTGATTTTTGCGGTGCTGATTTTTTATATTTTGACGCTCGGCGGGCTTTTCGTCCTGCGCTGGAAAAAACCGGAGATGGAGCGGCCCTACCGCGCCTTTGGCTATCCCTATCTTCCCGCGCTGTATCTGTTGATGGCCGTGTTTCTCGAAATTCAATTGCTGCGCTATAAACCGCAGTACACTTGGCCCGGACTGATCATCGTACTGCTGGGTGTTCCGGTGTATGCGGTGTGGCGTTACCGTTCGCGTGTTTTACCGGAATAGTTATCATTAGAAAATGAATTTCGGGCCGGAGCGTTCACTGGCCCATTGCTCTCAAGGGAGGCAAGGAATGGCGAATCCGCTGTTTGCCACGAAACCCATCAACCTGATCATGGATGAGGCCAAGGAAACCGGCGAATCCACGCTGCGTCGCGCTTTGGGCCCCGTCAACCTGGTCACCTTGGGGGTCGGCGCGGTCATCGGCGCGGGTATCTTCGTGCTGACCGGGCAGGCGGCGGCCACCGCTGCGGGTCCCGCGATTGTCATTTCGTTTATTTTGTCCGGCATCATTTGCGCCTTCGCGGGACTGTGCTACGCGGAATTCGCGTCGCTCATTCCCGTGTCCGGCTCGGCGTACACCTATGGCTACGCCACGCTCGGTGAAATCTTCGCGTGGATTATCGGCTGGGACCTGATTCTCGAGTACGCCTTCGGCGCGGCCACCGTAGCCTCGGGATGGGCCGGCTACACCGCGAGTTTTCTCGATGATTTGGGTTTGCACCTGCCGGGGCAATGGATCAGCACCCCCGGCACGAAAATGGTCTTTTACCAGGGACATTGGGTGGCAGTGAATACGTTGAAGGGCATGCTCTCCGTGCCGGGAGCAAATCTCAATGCGCTGCCGCACGTAACCGGAATATTCAATATCGTAGCCTTCGTGGCCATTGCCGTCACAACCTTCATTTTGATTGTGGGCATCAAGGAATCGGCGAATTTCAATTCTGCTATCGTGATCATCAAAGTCGCCATCGTGCTGGTGTTCATCGGCATCGCCGGCGCTTTTGTTTTTCGCCATCCTGCGCTGGCCGCCGCCAATTGGCATCCCTTCATCCCGCCCAACACCGGAAAATTCGGGGAATTCGGCTTATCGGGATTGGCTCGCGGCGCCGCCGTCATCTTCTTCGCCTACATCGGATTCGACGCCGTCTCCACCGCCGCGCAGGAAGCCAAGAATCCGCAAAAAGACATGCCCATCGGCATCATTGGCTCTCTTGTGATTTGCACCGTCCTGTACATCCTGGTTTCCGGCTTGCTGACCGCCGTGGTTTCCTACAAGGCTCTGGACGTGGCGGACCCTGTCGCCATCGGCATTGACGCCACGGGCGTGGTGTGGGGCAGCCTGCTGGTGAAGGCCGGAGCGATTGCCGGACTCGGCAGCGTCATGCTGGTCATGCTATTCGGACAATCCCGCGTGTTTTATTCCATGTCGCGCGATGGCCTGCTGCCGAAATGGGCCGGCATGGTGCATCCGCGGTTCAAAACCCCGTGGATTTCTTCTCTCGTGGTCGGCGTTTGCGTGGCCTTCTTCGCTTCGCTGATTCCCATCGGAGATTTGGCGGTGCTCGTGAATATCGGCACCTTGCTGGCCTTCGTGATCGTGTGCGCGGGAGTTTGGGTCCTGCGCCGCAAGCGGCCCGATCTGCCGCGTCCGTTCAAGACTCCTCTGGTGCCGCTGGTCCCGATTCTCGGAATCCTCACTTCGCTTGCGGCCATGCTCTCTCTTCCGGCCAAGACCTGGTGGCGGCTGCTCATTTGGCTGATCATCGGACTCTTTGTATATGTCTTCTATGGCCGCAAACACAGCAAAGTTCGCGTGGCGGCCCGCCAGGAATTGATGAAATAATGGGCGGCCCGGCGCTTTTGCATTCCCGGGGAATTGCTGCACCATGCAGGAAAGCGGCGCAAGGCGCGCCGCCCGATTCGCTGAGCCGATGAACGGCCTTTTTCCACGCCGCCTGGTGGTCTTCCTGCGGAGAACCTCGCCGCTCGACCGTATCGCGCTGGCCATCCTGATTTTGTATTTCCTGTTGAGGCTCGCGCGCCTTGCGGGCTTGGCTTTTCCTCATCCCGCGTTATTCGCGTTTCTCGCCATTGTTTGCGTGATCTATTTTATTGGGCGTCTACTGCCCTGGGTGCGCGGGCGATTGATGTGGCGCCTGCGCAACCGCCTGATCGTCGCTTATATTTTCATGGCCGTGGTTCCCGTCGTCCTGCTTTTGACCATGGCCGGAGTGGCTTCCTATCTGGTTTATTTGCAGCTCGGGGCGCACCTTCTTCACGACGATTTGCAGGATCGCGTGGCCATGATTCGCACCGACGTGGAATCCATCGCCAGCGCCGTGCAGCAGGAAAACGCCGCGAGCCTTCGGGACAATCCCCAAACCGCGCTTTCCACCCCCAGCGTCGCGACGCGTGATTGACGCCTTGAAAACCCAGTGGCCGGATCTGCGCATTTACGTCAATCGCGGAAACGAGCTGCTGAAGGACGGAGACTCCCAGGAATTTTCCGGCCTCGCGGAATTCGAACATCACCTTGCCTTCGCCGCCGTCGTTCGCCGGGAATCGCGGGGCGTTCCGCTCACCATTCTGGCCATCGCCCCAATCAGCACGGAACTTCTCGACCGGCTTCCCTCCGAACTCGGGCCGGTGCAATTGATTCTCATGCAGCCGGCCGCGGGCAAGCGCACCACCGGAATTTCCATGGAGATTCAGGACCGCACCTACATGCCGCAGCAGGAAATCAGCAGCGGCAAGCGCGCGCTGGGTCCTCCGGCGAATTTTCTCGACGTGCGCGTGAACGGCGCATCCACGCTGGAAGCCTTTCCCGCAAGCCCCGCCGACGGAGTTTCGAGCCTGCCGGTGCTGGCGTCCTTCGCGCTGCGTCCTTCGGCCGCCAATCGCAGGCTGTTTTCATCGGTGGGAGCGCTGGGCCCGCTGCTTTCGATCATCCTCGTCGCCGCTTCGCTCATCTTCCTCATTCTCGAATTATTCGCGCTGGTCACTGGCGTGGTGCTCACGCGCACCATCACCCGCGCCGTGGGAGATCTTTACGAAGCGACCTTGCATGTCCGCCGCGGCGATTTCAGCCATCGCGTGCGCGTTCATAACCGCGATCAGCTTGGCGCGCTCGGCGAATCCTTCAACGAAATGACCAGCTCCATCACCGAGTTGATCGAAGACCAGAGGCAGCGGCAGCGCCTGGAAAACGAAATCTCCATCGCCCGCGAAGTGCAGGAGCAGCTTTTCCCCAAACGGCTGCCGGATGTTCCGGGGCTCGCTCTCGCCGCAGTCTGCCGCGCGGCGCGTTCCGTCAGCGGCGATTATTACGATTTCATTCGCCTCGATGAAAACCGCGTGGGCATCGCGCTTGCGGACATCAGCGGAAAGGGAATTTTTGCCGCGCTGCTGATGGCCAGCCTGCAAGCCGCGTTGCGCAGCCAGGCGGCCATGGACGGCAAAACCGGCACGGCCGAGTTGGTCACCCGGCTCAACCGCCATTTGTTCCTCAACACCTCGGACGACCGCTACGCCACGTTTTTCTACGGCGTATACGATTCCGGCGCTCAGACTCTGACCTATACCAACGCCGGGCACCTCGCTCCATTCCTTTTGTCCGATGCAGGCTGCGACCTGCTGGAAGATGGCGGGACCGTCGTCGGTTTATTCGAGGAATATCCCTACACGCAAATCACCCGGAAAATCGCGCCGGGAAGCGTGCTGGTGGCCTTCAGCGATGGGTTGACCGAGCCTGAAAATGTGTACGGCGAGGAATTCGGAATCGAGCGGCTGAAGGCCGAAGCTTTTCGCCTGCGCCATCTACCTCCCGCGCGCCTGGTGGAAGCTCTTCTGGGAGCCGCCGAACAATGGGCCGGAACGGCGGAGCAAGCCGACGACATGACCGTGGTTGTCGCGCGCATGGGATGATTCCTGAGTTTCCCGCTACTGTATGCGCCGATTGATCTCGCGGTTTTTCCGCGCCCGCATAAACAATCATTCCACCCACATCGCTTCTAGGGCCGCGCGGCAAACTTTATTATACTTGCGGGGAACGCCAAGGAGGGTCGAGAGTGCCATTGAACGGTCGCACGGCGCTGATTACCGGCGGTAGCCGCGGTATTGGCAAGGGAATCGCCCTGGGTCTCGCGAGCGAAGGCGTGCGCGTCGCGATTTCCTATCGCAGCAACAAAGCCGCGGCGCAAAATACGCTGCGCTTGCTGCAAACCGAAAGTTTCGCGGTGGAAGCGGACGCCACGGACCCGCAGAAAGTGCAGTTCCTCCTCGATTCCGTGGTGGAACGTTTCGGCCGCCTGGATATCCTGGTGAACAACGTGGGCGAGTTCAATTGGAAGCCGGTGGCGGAAAGCTCCGTCGAGGAATGGGAGCGCATTGTGGCCTCGAACCTCTTCAGCGTTTTCTATGCCAGCAAGGCGGTTCTTCCGGTAATGCGCCGGCAGCATTGGGGACGCATCATCAATCTGGGAGCGGTGGGAGCGGAGCGCGCCTTCGGGCAGGGAACCATTTCCGCGTATGCCGCGGCAAAAGCGGCGGTCGTTTCCTTCACGCGTTCGCTGGCCATCGAAGAGGGCAAGTACGGCATCACCGTCAACGTCATCAATCCCTCGAACATCGACGAAAAGGAATTGACCGCGGAGGAAGCGCGGCGCATTCGCGATGCTCGATCGCCCATCGGACGCCCTCCTTCGGCCGAGGATGTTTGCGCGGCGGTGAAGTTTTTCTCATCCGATGCCGCCGATTACATCACCGGGCAGGCATTGAACGTCAGCGGCGGGTGGATGCTGTAACCCCGCCGATCTTCCGTATGCTTCCAAAGGATCTCCCGGCTTCATGAAAATTCTCACCGCAGCGGAAATGAGGGAAGTTGACCGGCTCACCGGCGAGCGCCAGGGCACTCCCGCCATCACCCTCATGGAAAATGCCGGAAAAAGCGTGGCGGAATTTATCCGCATGCGATATCCGCGCATCGCGGAACGCGGCGTGGTGGTGCTGTGCGGCAAGGGCAACAATGGCGGCGATGGTTTCGTCGTCGGCGCGGCATCTGATCGAAATGGGCGCGCGGCCGTGACCTTTGTGTTTGCCGATGCCGCGGAACTCCACGGTGATGTGGCTCTGAACCGCAAGCGTCTGGAAGGCGCGGGCGGAGAATTGCGATACGTTCGCGGCGAACGCGATTGGGCGGTGTGGAAGGATGTGATGCGCATCGCCGACGTGATTGTGGATGCGCTGCTGGGCACCGGCATTCGCGGCGCCGTCGCCGGACTTTTCGCCGAAGCCATCGAATCCATCAATTCCCATGAAGCAAGAACGGAAGTCGTCTCCGTGGACATTCCTTCGGGCCTGCCCGCGGACACCGGCGCGGCGGAAGGTCCATGCGTCCGCGCGGATTTTACGGTCACCTTCACGGCGCCGAAAATCGGCATGTTTCGCGAGGGCGCACAGCGCTTCGTCGGCCAGCTGGTGGTGCGCGAGATTGGTTCGCCGCCGGAACTCGTCGAGGAATTAGGCGAGGGAGTCACGCGCTGGATCGAGCCTCGTGAACTCGCGCAATTTTCCGCCCCGCGCCAGGCCGACGCCAACAAAGGCGACAACGGCCACGCGCTGATCGTTGCCGGCTCGCTCGGCAAATCGGGAGCGGCGGCGCTGGCTTCGGAATCGGCCCTGCGTGTGGGCGCGGGGCTGGTGACCGTGGCCACGCCCGATGTGGTCTTGCCCATCGTCGCCGCGCACATACCGGAAATCATGACCGCGCCGCTCAGTTCCACGGAAACGGGCGGCATCGCGATCCAAAACCTCGAAAACGAAGCATTCGATTCGTTGCGCGCCGGGAAAAAAGTTCTGGCCATCGGTCCCGGGCTAGGCACGCATACGGAAACGCAGGAATTTATCCGCGCCGTGGTGCGGAAAAATTCCGATGCGCCACTAATTTTAGATGCCGACGGGTTGAACGCCTTCGCCGGACGCGCCGCGGAATTGAAAGAAGCGCAATCTCCGCTGGCGCTCACTCCTCATCCCGGCGAAATGGCCCGCCTGCTTGGAACTTCCGCGGGCGATGTGCAATCCCGCCGCCTGGAACTCGCCGCGCAAGCCGCCGCGGATTGGAATTGCTACGTGATACTCAAAGGACATCAGACCGTCGTGGCCTCGCCTTCCGGCCATGCCTGGATCAATTCCACCGGCAATCCCGGAATGGCTACCGGCGGCACGGGAGACGTCCTCACCGGCATGCTCGCCGGATTGACCGCGCAATATGGCGCTGCCGATTGGGAACGCGTTCTGTGCTTCGGCGTCTTCCTTCATGGCCTCGCGGGAGACATCGCTTCCGCCGATGCGCATCATGCTCCGCTGATTGCCTCCGATTTGATTCACTGCATTCGCCGCGCTTACAAACAATTTTATTTCGAGTGCGGACGTGGCTAAGCACGAAATTCTCACGCACTCCTCGGAAGAAACCATCGCGCGCGGCCGTTCCCTCGGCGCGCAGCTGAAGCCGCCTGTGCTGATTTTATTGTGGGGCGATCTGGGGGCGGGGAAGACCACGCTGACGAAAGGAATCGTCGCCGGGCTGGGCGCCGTCGAAGCCCAGGAAGTCACCAGCCCCACCTTCACCCTGGTCCATAAATATGGGCAGGGCGCGCCCGTCTATCACGTCGATCTTTATCGCATCACGGATTTCAACGATCTCGAAACGTTGGGTCTTGAGGACGTGCTTGCGGAACCCGGCGTGGTGCTGGTGGAATGGCCCGACCGCTTGATTTTGCGCACCGATTGGCCCATCCTGCGCGTCTTCCTCGAACATGTTTCGGAAGACACGCGCCGCATCACCATCGAAGACGACGCAAACCTTCTGGCGGCAATCTAGGCCAAACCCATAATCTGAAAGCCGGCATCCACGAAAATCGTGTTGCCGGTGACGCCGCGTCCCAGGTCGCTGCCCAAAAACACCGCGGTATCGGCGACTTCCGCCAGGTCCGTATTGCGGCGCAATGGCGAGCGTTGCGCCACCGCCTCCAGAACTTTCGAGAAATCCTTGATGCCGCGCGCGGAAATGGTTTTGATCGGCCCGGCGGAAATCGCATTCACGCGGATTTTTTGCGGGCCCAGCTCGCTCGCCAGATAACGCACGGAAGCTTCGAGCGCCGCCTTGGCCACGCCCATCACGTTGTAATTGGTCACCACGCGCGTGGACCCCAGATACGTAAGCGTCATGATGGACCCGCCATCGGTCATCAGCGGAGCCAGCGCCTTCGACACCGCCACCAGCGAGTAAGCGCTCACGTCCAGCGCCAGTTGGAATCCCGCGCGCGAGGTATTCACGAACGGCTGACCCAGATCGTCGCGGTTGGCGAAGGCGATGCTGTGCACCGCCACATCCAGCTTGCGATTTTCCTTGCGCAGCGATTCCGCGAGGGCATCGATGTCGGTTTGCTGCTGCACGTCGCAAGGATAAAATCCCGCCACGCCCAGCTCCCGCCCCAGGTCTTCCACCTCCGGCTTGGCGCGCTCATTTTGATAGGTAAGCAGCAGCGTCGCGCCTTCGCGCACAAACGCCTGGGCGATGGCGAATGCGATGCTCCAGCGGTTCCACACTCCCAATACGATTGCCGTCTTGCCTTCCATGAGTTTTGGCATAGGCCCGCATTTTACCCGGAAATGTTCGTTTCAGCTGCAACTTCTGAGGCGCTGCGGAATGGAATTCCCGGCAGGATTAATGCGCGTGAATCAGGCGCATGATTTCGCGCACCACGTCGGCCAGATAAGGCCACAAAATCCCCAGGATCGCGGCAATCGCCGCCAGAATGCGCGAAGGCGCGGATACCCGCTTGATGATCTTCGCGCCGGGCATATGCCGCGCGCAAAAGCCTCCCGCAAGCGCCGGGCGCTCGCACCTTTGCCCCGCTGGCCCCAAATACAGGCACGGACCCTGGTCGTTGAGCTGCTGCGGTATGCGCACGCCCATCGTGCCGCTGCCGGGAGACGCCGCGGCGGCCGGTTCCACATCCGCGCCGGGCTCCAGGTCGCTTCCCCAGCCGCCTTCACCGGTTGTGGGCCATGAATCGCCATCTTCCGGCTCGCCTGCCGGGGAACCATTAACGGATACGAGTCGTTCCATTGCGCCCCGCTTTCGCTATCGGCTAAAGTGAAAGTTCAGTTAAAACTCCGTATGTCCGACACGCATATTGCGCTATCGCCATCCCATCCGGCCCGGATGAAGCTCGAGCCGTATACCGCCGAAATTCGCCTGTCGAACCTGAATCTGGGCGTCGACAACATTCACTATGACGTTTATCTTAGTCCAAAATTCCTTGAATTCTCGCGGAAATACCTGCTCGATTTGCTGCGCCAGGCCGTGAATATTTCCCTGGTCTACGGCAAGGACCGCAAGAAGCAATCCGGCCCGCCCGAGCATGGCGCGTTTCGCAAGCTGCTGAGCGAAGTCCTGCAAGCCTCGCTGACCCACGCCAAATTCCAGCAATCCATCGATACCGATCTCCTGCACCAGTTGGCCATCCTGAAATTCCTCACCAGCGAAATCGGTAGCCAGTTTTCGAGCCTGCTGGTCGAATGCAAGGATTGGATTCGCGCCCGCGGCGAATTGTTCGAGCACAGCGAACAGGCCCACGTGATGCGCTCGAAGATCGCCGAAATCCAGGCCGTCGCGAAAAAACGTCTATCGCCAGGTGGGCGACACGCTCTATCGCGTGTGGCGCGAGCTTGAGGAGGGAACGCTGGCCAAATCGCGCCGCGCGCTTTTCGGCGACGATTTCCGCGAAACCTACGAAATCCTGCAGAACCGCTTCCTCTTCGTCGAGGGCGGAAACGACGATCATCTTTTTCTCGAGCATTACGTCCTGCTCGCGAATTTCGTGAACGATCCGGACCGCTTCGAGGTATTCGACGCCCTGCTGCTCGATTTTGTGCGCGATTTCATCCTCACCGGAGACGACACCGAAGATTTGAACAAGGCGCGCAAGACCCATGAGCGGCTGCTGGAACAGGCGCGCTTGTTGCGCTCCGAACTCGCCCGCATCGAAGAGGAGATGGAAGAAATCGCATCGCGTTCGGGTGAAAACGACGAAAGTTTTCCCTGGCTCTTCAAACGCAAATCGAGCGCCGGCGCGGAGCACCGCGGCGAAATGGCGGAATTGCGCCGCAAATTCACATCCATCGAGAAAAATCTCGAGGAACTCTCGCCGCTGATCGATTCCGCCAAATTGCGCCTCGATTTCCTGGCCGAGGAATATCACAGCCGCCTGGGAGATTATCTCGCGCAGCCGGAAAATGCCCGGCGGCTTTTCGGCGCGCAGGCGCCCTCCTCCGGCGACACCAACCTCGAAACCCGTTCGCAGCTTCTCGAAGAATGGGTGCACCGCCTCGAGGAACGCGATCTGCTCTTCCACGTTCTTGCCGGGTATGAGCTGCGCAAGATCGCCCAGGATTATTGCCCGCCCATCCACTTGCAGCAGCTGAAAAAGGCGCTGGTCAATCGCGACGAAGCGCGCCGCGTCGAGCATATCCTCGAGCAATTTCCCGCGCGCAAAATTTCATCGAAGAAACTGGAAGAGGCTTCGCGCTCGATTCGCCGCCGCACCCGTGACGAAACTCTGGCCATCGGCCTGCAATTCTCCGAGGACTTGATGCGCCTGCGGCGCGACCGCCGCAATTATCAGCAGGTGGCGGCCTGGCTCGAACGCATCAACCTGGTGCGTTCGGAGCACGCCCGCGAGCTTTCGCGCTCGAACAAAAGCCTGTACGAATTTCTGCATCCCGACGAAGGCCGCCCCGCCGACGATCCGGTCATCAACCACGTGGTCATCAAAGCCGACGTGCGCGGCTCGACCGGCATCACCAAGGATTTGCTCGACCGCGGCATGAATCCCGCCTCGCATTTCAGCATGAACCTCCACGAGCCGGTGAAGCGCATGCTGGAACGCTACGGCGCGGCCAAAGTGTTCATCGAAGGCGACGCCATCATCCTGGCGATTTACGAAACGGAATCCACGCGCGCCACGCAGCGCGCCGTCTCCCGCGCCTGCGTCCTGGCGCGGGAAATTCTGGCCGTCACCCAGGCTTACAACGAGCGCGCGAAAAATTCCGGATTGCCGCCGCTGGAACTCGGCGTGGGCGTGGCGTTTCAGGATTCCGCGCCGTCGCTTTGGACGGACGCCGATTCGCACATCATGATTTCCCGCGCGCTCAATCTTTCCGACCGCCTCTCCAGTTGCTCGAAAATGGCCAAGCGCCTTTTCGAGAAGAATTCTTCGCCCTTCAACGTGTTTCTGCTGCAAAGCATGATGGAAGACACCGCCGCGGATGAAGGCGAGGAGTTGCTGATCCGCTACAACCTGAACGGCATCGAACTGAATGAGGAGGGCTTTCAGAAACTTTCCAGCGAAATTTCGCTCGCGCCCATGGGCGGAAATTTCCCCATGCCCTGGGGCAAGGAACGCGTCCCGCTCTTTTTCGGCCAGGTGCCGCTCGGCGAATCGCTTGAGCCGATTGTCGTGCGCAAGGGCTTGGTGCGCCAGTTGCTTCCCGGCAGGAAAATCGGCGCGCAGGGCACGCGCGCGTATTATGAAGTCTGCACCGACGCGAAACTACTCGAATTGGCCCGCAAGAAATTCTCCGAAACTTCTCCCAAGAGTTGAATGCCCGCCCGCGCGCCCCTATAATTCGCTTACGGGGGCGAATGGGGTCCGGTGATCCTCGTGGCCTTCAAAGCCATGGATCCTGTCCTTCGCGGCCAGGATGGTGGGTTCGACTCCCACACGCTTCCGCCATCGCCGTCGACTTTCATTCGCTTTGAGACAGATCTGACCGAATGGCCAGATGGAAAAGCATTGAAATGTTCAGAAATAAATCCATAGCAGCAATAGATGAATCTGACTTTGTGAAACGGCTGCTAAGTCACGAATATTGGCGGGGCCAAATCACCAAACTCGATGGCGTTCCGGACGGCTGCGAGAACTTCAGCTGCGTCAACTTGGCCGATATACCCCCGCACGGCGCTCAAGGTGACATCGATATTCTCCTATGTCCGGTATTTCGCCCCGAGTTGGCGACAGCAATTCAAGTGAAAAGGATAAAAGTACCAATCCCGCGCGCTCCAAACGGGTCATCCAAACACAAATTCGCAATTTAGAAGAAACGTGCTCGACAATCGAACCTTTTGGTGGACTGGGCTTCCGATCAAGTGTACAATTCAATATTTTCGTTGTTGTTGACAGCAGAACAATGAATGGTAATAAGATTTCGTTTGCTGGACGCGACCCCGGCAATAAGAAGACTTATAGACCGGGAGATCGCGATAACCACAACTGCCTTAGGAGCAACGGTTGGTTTCGTACGCGCTGTGAATTTGCGCAATCGATGGATGACAAAGCCGCTGATGACAGGTTCATTCCGCGGCCATTTGGTCCGACGCGCTCAAGAAATGTTGCAGCCCGAGGAATTGACCTAGATGGCGTTGCCCTAGAACAATCCAGAACCTGACAGCCAATGGCCATAGAAGGCGAAATAGCCGCAGCATTCGCAACGCGCAACATGGGGAGTGAATTCAATCATTATCGGTATTCGCGTTAATCGCGGGAATCCCGGTTCTCGACATTTTCGCCCGCCGCGAGTAGGATTCGCCGTGGCCATTCTTCTGCGTGGAATATCGAAAGTCACGGCTGCCGTCACCGGCGTGCTACTGGTTTACAGTTTCATCTTCGCGATGGAAAGCATGACCACTCGTCTTCCGGAGACTCCGCTGCATGAATTGGTTCGAAGCACTCTCTGGATGCTCCCCTGGATGTTTTTGTTTTGTTCTGGCGTTGAAGACCTTGGAAAAACCAGTCGGTGGAAGTTCTTCACCGGAGTGGCAATAGGCTTTGCTCTCATCTATTTCTTGGATCGTCACACGGCGGATCGAACCCTTACGAAGATTGCCATGCCCTTGGCGGTGACATTCTGCGGGATAATACCCCACTTCGTCCGAAGTATACGCTTTGTTTATGCCCTATTTTCCATTGCGGTTGGGATTGCAGGTCTCGTCGTTATTTATTTCGAAGCATCCGCATTTCTATCTGGAAGTTTCTTTCCATCAAGAATCAGCGTTTTTTTAGTCCTCATTTTCTTTTTCTGTGTATCGTCGGTCGCCTCGGCAGCTCTATCGACGATCACGCTCCGAACCGCCAAGCCAGAATCACTTCATGGGTAGATTCTCTACCAAGGGCTTGTTCGGCGATTTGCCCGCTTACCTTAATACATTCCGCTGCTTAAGTTTGGGGAGCCTTGATTATGATGTCCGGAGGTTGGAGATGCGGAGGAATACGTCCAAGCTGCCGCATCATCCCGCCTCGCGACCGAATCATTGCAGTATTCCATCGAGTCGGTCTAGGCTAGATGCCGGGGCTTTGTCGTGAATCCAAGCGATTACTTAGGATTCGTCTTGACGATGGGTTTCGGGCTGTGGTTTGCCGTTTTTCCTACGAGTTTCATTTCCTTTTACAGATGGTTTCACAAGGGCCGGGTAAAGATGCCCGGTGCGTCCGGCGTCAGATTGGCGGGAGTCCTGTGGATTTTCCTTGTGACCATCGTTGTGGTATTCGCACTCAGAAGGCATTGACGTTACGAGAGGAGATGCAATGCCGCACGGGCTGCTGGCGATGTATGCCGCATTTATCGTTGCGGGAATCTCCATGCTGTATTGGTCGGGACCGGTCTCTCGCGCATCGGACGTGCTGACACGCTATCTCAGCAGGAAGTTTCCAGCCCTCAATAAACTGCGGTGGACCAGCGAAGAGTTCAACCTGAAACATTCGCGGACCTGTGTGCGCATATCCGGCGCAATCCTTTTTGCGTGCGGGGGCAGTTGTTCTCTCGGTATTTTCCTGGTCCTGTTCTTGATCCGAATTCATCATTTGGGAGGTCAATTCTTTACGCTGCGATACGTCGATGCATTCTGTTTTGTGATGTTCGCGATTTTGTTCCTGGGCGCATTTCGCTTCTCCCGCCCACACGTCGTCCCACCTGCCGAAGCCGAAAGCATCAGTTAACATTGATTAACCCCGGTTACCTTCGAGAATTCCTTCATTGATCGAAAAGTGCGACGCGCCTCGTCTGCGGAAAAACTTAGTCGAGCGCCAAGTCCAGCGATTCCGCGATGCGGTCGTGGACGTAATGCAGTTGCTCGCGCGAAATGGCGTAGGGCGGCAGCACGTAAATGATATTGCCGAGCGGCCGCAGCAGGATTCCCGCGCGCAGGAAAAAATCGTAGAGCCGCGGCTTCAGCGCCGAAAGATATCCGGCGTCGCTGGCGCGCAACTCGATGGCCGCCACGGTTCCGATGGAACGCACGTCGCCCACCGCCGGATGATTTCGCATAGCCGCCAGGCGTTCGCGATGCACTTCGCCAATCATGGCGATGCGTTCGAATACCGGCTCGCTTTCGAATATTTTCAGGCTGGCCACGCCCGCGGCCGCGGCGATGGGATTTCCGGTGTAGGAATGCCCGTGAAAAAAAGTGCGCGTGCGGTCTTCGCTCACGAATGCGTCGTGGATGCGCGCCGTGCAGACTGTCGCGCCCATGGGCAGCGCTCCTCCGGTCAAGCCTTTCGAGAGGCACATGATATCCGGCACGATTCCCGCAATCTCGCATGCGAACATTTTTCCGCAGCGCCCGAATCCGGTCAAAACCTCGTCGGCGATCAGCAGCACATTGTGTTCCGTGCACAATCGCCGCACATGCGCCAGAAATTCCGCGGGATGAATAATCATCCCTCCCGCGCCCTGCAACAGCGGCTCGACGATCACCGCGGCGATTTCTCCGCGCTTTTCCTCGAGCAGGCGCGCCAGCGGCTGAACGCAATCAATCTCGCATGTGGCGCGGACCTTGCCCACCGGGCAGCGGTAGCAATACGCGGAGGGAACGCGATGGACAGGGAAGCGCATCGTGCGAAACGGCTCCGTAAACGTGGAATCGTCGCTCACGGACATGGCGCCCACCGTGTCGCCGTGATAGGCGTGTTCGAGCGCCACAATCGAGTTCTTTTTCGGCTGCCCGGCGTGCTGCCAATACTGCACGGCCATCTTCAGCCCGACTTCCACGGCCGTGGAACCGTTGTCCGAGAAAAAAATATGCTCCATCTCCCGCGGCAGCACCGGCCGCAGCCGCGTCGCCAACTCTTCCACCGCCTCGTGCGTGAAGCCAGCTAACAGGACATGATCGATCTTTGCCGCCTGCGCGGCGATGGCCGCGACCATCGCGGGATGGCAATGTCCGTGCAAATTCACCCACCACGAAGAGATGGCGTCAATCAGCCTGCGGCCATCGGGCGTAATCAATTCCACGCCTTCCGCGCGCGCGATGGCTATGGGAGGAGGGTCGAGCGCTTCCTGCGTGAAGGGGTGCCAGATATTCAGTGCCGGGTTCATGGCAGAAAATCTCCGCGATTAAAATGCGCGCGAAATGCTTTCAGCAGCGCCTTGCCGTTCAGCGGATCGAGCGAAGGCAAGGTTCCGAGGATTCGCACTTTTCCGTAATGTGCGATGGCCTTGCGATTTTCCGCGTCGGGCTTTCCGGAAAAAATCACGCCGTGCACGCGAAGCCGCGCATCGCGCAACGCGGCGATGGAAAGCAGCGTGTGGTTGATGGTTCCGAGCGTGGTGCGCGAAACCAATATTACCGGAAGTTTCAGATGGGCCATCAGGTCCGTCGTCACTTGCGTCTCGTTGATGGGGACCAGCGCGCCTCCCGCGCCTTCCACGATCAACGCGCGGCCCGGCTCGATTTTTGGCAGGCGGATTTTTCGCAGTTCGATGCGCACTCCCGCGCGGCGTGCGGCCAGGTGTGGCGAAACGGGCGGAACGAAGCAATAAGCTTCCGGAATCGTACGCCGCTCCGGCAATTCCGCGAGTCGCATAACCGTTTCGCGGTCCATATCCTCGCGCGATCCGGTCTGGATGGGTTTCCAATAAACGGCGTCGAGCGCCGCGCAGAGCAGCGCGGAAACCACCGTCTTTCCCACTCCCGTGTCCGTTCCGGTGACAAAAAATCTATTGGGCATGCTGGTATCTGGCCGTTTCCTGCCGCGGCGATTTGCAGGCCTCGATGATAACCTCCGCGAGGCGATGTATCTGTTCAAATGTGATGCGGCTTGTCAGCGACACGCGAATCCGCGCCGTTCCTTCCGGCACCGTCGGCGGGCGCACCGCCTTGGCCGCGAAGCCGTTGTCACGCAATATTTCTGCCACGCGCAGCGCCGCTTCGTTGCTTCCCAGAATCACGGGGATAATTTGCGTCGCGGAAGTTCCGCAATCGAGTCCCGCGGCGGAAAGCAATTTGCGCAGGCGCTCGGAAATGTCGCGCAAATGCGCACGCTGTGCATCCGCGTCGCGCGCAATCTTCAGCGCCGCGCGTATCTGCCCCGCAAAATAGGGCGGCATGGCGGTGCTGAAGACAAACGGCCGCGCGCGGTTCACCAGGTATTGCTTCACGGCGTCCGTCGAGCATACAAAACCGCCCGCGCTGCCCAGCGCCTTCCCGCAGGTATGCACCACGGCCAACATTTCCGGCTCGCGGACGTAAGCCGCGGCCACGCCGCGTCCTTGCGGCCCGCATACTCCGGTGGCGTGCGCTTCGTCAACAATCAATTCCGCGCCATATTTCCGCGCAAGCGATAGGAGTTCTCCCACCGGCGCGATGTCGCCTTCCATGCTGAAGATGCTTTCCGTGACGATCACCGTCGCGCCCCGGCCCGCTTGCCTCGCGCGCAGTCCTTGTTCGATGGCGCGCAAGTCCGCATGCGGGTAAATAAATTTCGCAGCTGCCGACAATCGCACTCCATCAATGATGCTCGCGTGGTTCAGCGCGTCAGAAAACACGATGTCGCCGGGCTTCAGAATCGCGCTCAGCATGCCGCTGTTCGCCGCATATCCGGAATTGAAATACAGCGCGGCTTCCGTCCCCGCAAATTCCGCGAATTCCGATTCCAGCGTTTCCCATTCCCGGCAATTTCCGGAAAGCAGTCGCGACCCCGTCGCTCCCACTCGACCTGCTGCGTGCAGCGCATCCAGCGCCGCCACTTTTAACCGCGCATCCTCCGCCAGCCCCAGATAATCGTTCGAGCAAAGATTCACGCCGCGCGGAACGTCCAGCTTGCGCAGTTGCGACGCTACGCGCAGGGTTTCCATCTCCTCCGCCAGCCTTTTGCGGATGCTGTGTGGCTTTGTTTCAGGCACGCTGCATGGCCTTCATGCCCAGGTCCCGGAGGAGTCGCGCATCTTCATCCGCCGGAGGGTTGGGCGTAGTGAGAAGTTTTTCGCCGGTGAAAATCGAATTGGCTCCCGCCAGAAAGCACAGCGTCACAGCCTCGCGCGACATTTCCTGGCGTCCCGCGGCCAGGCGCACCGTCGAACCCGGCATCAGAATGCGCGCCGTGGCGATGGTGCGAACCATTTCCAGCGGATCGACGCTCGCGGCATGTTCGAGCGGCGTGCCGGGAGCGCGCACCAGCATATTGATGGGCACGCTTTCCGGATGCGGATCGAGCCGCGCGAGTTCGTGAAGCAGGCCGATGCGGTCTTCCTCCGATTCGCCCATTCCCACAATTCCGCCGCAGCACACGGTGATGCCCGCTTCGCGCACATGGGCGATGGTTCGCAGGCGGTCTTCATACACGCGCGTCGAGATAATACTTTCGTAAAATTCCGGGGAGGTATCGAGATTGTGGTTATAGGCGGTCAGCCCCGCGCGTTTCAGTTGCGCGGCTTGCTCGCCCGTCAACATTCCCAGCGTGCAGCAAACCTCCATATCGAGCGAGGCCACGCAGCGGACCATCTCCAAAACGCGCTCGAATTCCTTTCCTTCGGGAGCCTCGCGCCACGCCGCTCCCATGCAAAATCGCGTCGCTCCGTCGGATTTGGCGCGCCGCGCCGAATCCATCACGTCTTCCGGATCGAACAATTTCTGCCGCGTCACGCCCGCTTCGTAATGGGCGCTTTGCGGGCAGTAGGCGCAATCTTCCGGGCAGCCGCCGGTCTTGATCGAAAGCAGCCGGCACATCTGAATTTCATCGGGCTTATGCCGTATGCGGTGCGCGAGTTGCGCCTGAAAAATCAATTCGGGCAGGGGCAGCGAGAAAATCCCGCGAATTTCCTCCCGCGTCCAGTCGTGACGAATTTCCATCGGATGGTGTCCTCGGCTGCGGTTCTAAGATATCAAAATCGCGCGAGGATTCCTCGTTCTTATCTCGTCATTTTCTGGCCGCCGGCGATTCGCGCGTGGCGCCGGGCGGCTGCCCGCAAAGGGCGCGCGTGCGCGCCGGTCCGCTCCGCGGCCGCGTCAAATTTCGTTACATCCGCAGCTTGCAGGAAGTTATATCATTGCATGCAGCGGGCCGGCCGCTTCGCGGCGTGGCCGCACATTCAGATTCCATCAGGAGGGATTATGAGCAAGGCCGTGCTGGGTATTGGTTTGGTCTTGGCGCTCGCGTTCACCGCCTCCGCGCAGAACAAGGAACAGAGCCGCGTGGAAAACGCCGGAACGGTTATGACCGAAATATTGAAGGCTCCCGACAGCATTCCGCAGGACATTCTGGATCGCGCGGATTGCATCGTGGTCCTGCCCTCGGTTCTCAAGATTGCCATCGGCATCGGAGGCAGCTACGGGCGCGGCGTGATGACCTGCCGCGGCGGCAAGGATTTTATGGGCCATTGGGGACCGCCGACGATGATGGCCCTTGAAGGCGGAAGTGTGGGGCTGCAACTCGGTGGTCAGGCCACCGATTTTGTTCTGCTGCTCATGAGCCCGCGGTCGGCCACCAGCATCTTGTCGAGCAAGGTGAAACTCGGAGGAGATGCTTCCGTGGCTGCGGGTCCCGTGGGCCGCAACGCCTCGGCGGAAACGGACGTCACCCTGCGCGCCGAGGTTCTGTCCTATTCCCGCGCGCGCGGATTGTTTGCCGGGATTTCACTCGCCGGTTCCACGCTGCGCCCGGACAACAACGCCAACAAGAGTTTGTACGGCAAGGACGAGACCGCCAAGGCGATCGTGCTGGATCACGCTGTCGAACCGCCACCTTCGGCGAAATTGCTCCTGGACACGCTCAACCATAAAACTCCCATCAACAAGTCATCCAATTAAATTATTCGTTTCACGCGGCCTGCGGATTTGACGAAGTCGCAGGCCCGCTAGCCTCTTCGATCGCAACGCCCGGGCCGCATCATGACCCGGGCGCTGCATTCGAGGGAATCGCTGCAGCGGGGGGCCTTTGGCGCGCGTGGAAAAGTTCCGCCAATGTCACCGCCGCCAACAGCATCACGATGGGATCGATGGGATGGCGGTAGCGCAGCAGCGCCTGCGTCAAATAAAACGCGAAAGGGAAAACCACCGGCAGGACCGCGGCAGGGAAGGCATAGCGGTTGCGGCGCACCCACAGAATAACCACTCCCCCGAGCGCCCCTATCCCCGCTAGAAAATTGCTCAGAAATAAAAACCGCAGCAGGAACGAGCGATGAGTTTCGAAATCCTGCAGCGGTGTCAAGCTTCCCGTCCAGATTCCCACGAATCTCCGCACGGACAATTTCACCACCCTCCCCGGGTGCGCCATCATCCAGTCGAGCGCCTCGTGGAGTTTCCCGTGCATGTAATCAATTTCGCCCATGCGCACGTACTCGTTGCGCTCGGCGGTATCGTCAATAGGATGCAGGTATCCCGGAAAATATGTGCGGTAGGCGTCGTTGTTGCCGAGCCATAGCTGCAAACCCAGCACGGAGCGCAGCGGCACGAAGCGGTGAAACACTGCGTAGTTGCGGATGGTCCATGGCGCGCAGCAGAGCACAATCATTCCCACTGCCATCGCCGGCCTGCGAATCCAGTCATCTCCGCGCTTGTGCGCGCGATAGGCGAGCCACCCCAGAAAGAAAGGCAGACCGGAGAGCAGCGTGGGGTTGGTCATCAGCGCGAATCCCCACAGCAGCCCGTACCAAATCCAGTTTCGTGCGCGATGATTTTCCTCGAGCCCGAGCGTGGCCCAAAGAATCGATGCCGCCAACAGCGTTGACAGCGAAGTATCCCAGACCCATTCATACGGAATGATGATGGCGTTCGGAAACACGGCCCATAGCCACGCTCCTCCCGCCGCCACCCCCAGCCCGCAGATGCGCTTTCCCGCGAAAAACACCGGAATGCACGCCAGAGTCGAAAACAAAATGTTCAGCAGGATGGTGGTCACATAGGAAGGGAAAGTGTACACGCCGAAAAACCGGAAAATTCCCGCCACCAACAGCGGATAGATGGGCGCTTCCCAGGCGGTTGGGCCGGTGCTCATGTGAAATGGGGAGCTGAAGCCGTGCCCGATAGCCAGCGAATAAGCAATGTTACCCGGCTCGTAGAGGAATGGCACGGAGCTGAGCACCCAGTGCGTGAAATGCGTTTCATTCCTCCACGCGAATCCGAGCCGCAACCCCAGGGCCACCAGCACGATCAGCCACAGCGAAGTGGCGATGCGCAAAATTCTCCTGCGCCCCGGATTTTGCGCCGAAACGCGCGACGATGTGCCGAGCGTGCGTGCGCTTTTCTTTCCCGGCAAGCGTTTCACAGTTTCATCGCCCGCCCGCCGCCGCTTCGCCCGCGGGATGCGCCGCGAGATGCTGATCCAAAAATTCGGCGGCCGCGGTATACGCCGCAATCCACGTCTTGTGCATCAGGAACGCATGAATCTCGTCGGGGAAAATCAATTCCTGGTACGGCACGCCTTGTTTGCGCAGAGCGTCGGCCAGGTCCACAGTCTCCTCGAAAGTGACGTTGCGGTCGTCATCGCCCTGAATCAGCAGCACGGGCGAGCGCCAGGTCTTGATGAAGGCCATCGGCGAAGATTCCCAAGCCAGGCGCGCATCGTCCGGTTGCGAGTCCGGATCGTAGGCGGGAATCCAATGGGTGTTTTCCAGATCCCAGTTGTGAACGCCGTGGAAATCCACTCCCGCGGCGTACAAATCCGATGCCCGCGCCAGAGCCAGCGCCGTCAAATATCCTCCGTAACTTCCCCCCCACACGCCGATGCGCCGCGCGTCCACATCCTTGAGGCCTCGCAAATAGAGGCCCGCGCCCTGCACGTCGTTGTATTCGCTCGCGCCGCTTGCGCCGTAATTCAGCGCTTCGCGAAAGTTCAGGCCGTATCCGATTCCGCTGCGGTAATTCACGGAGAGCACGATGTAGCCGCGGCTGGCGAGGTACTGGTTCATGGCGTAAGCGTTGCTGTAATAATCCATGTAATGCCAGCCCAGCAGCATCTGCCGTTGCGAGCCTCCGTGGAAGAAAACCACAGCGGGATGTTTCGTGCCGTCGTCGGCATTCGAGGGGAGAAATAATTGCCCGTGAAGAACGAGTCCCATCCGCGGCTGGAAAAATCACTTGCTGCGGAGTCACCATCTGCGCTGCGGGAAAATCCGCGGGGATCTGCTTCGCCGCGAGGTCGCGGATTTCTCCGCCCGCCACAATCGCCGGACGCAACGGCAGGCGCGCATCCGAACGCAGTACGGCGACGGTTTGATTGTCGCTTGAAACCGCCGGAGCGGTTTCAATTCCCGCGCCGCTGGTCAGCGCCTGCGGCGGCGCATCGCCGTCTATAGCCACCTTCCACACGTGCCGCCGGTCAATGTCATTTTGGTTCGAGGAATAAGCGACAGATTTGCCGTCGGGACTCATCGCCGCATATTCCACTTCGAAATTGCCGGGCGTAAGCAGCCTGGCATGCCCTCCGCCCGATGCCGCCACGGCGTACAGATGCGTCCAGCCATCCGCTTCCCACGGAAAAACGATCGTGTCTCCCGCGCCCCACATCAATTGATTTCCCGTTTCAATCCCGCGAAACACGCTGCCGTCCCCGGGAGTGGCTTTCCAGATTTCAACCGATTTTCCGGTCTCCACATCTCCCACGCGAATTGACCAGGGAGGTCCCAGGCGCTTGGCCTCGAAAATTATGTCGCGCTTCGTGCTGGGAATTCGCAGGAAGGCGATATGCTTGCCGTCGGGAGACCATACCGGTTCCTGATCGTGGTCCGTGCTTGGATCGAGGAATTCCAACGACGCGGCTCCCATTTCGTACACCGCGATGAAGCCGTGATCTCCGCGGTCGCTTACAAAGGCCAGGTAGCGCCCGTCCGGCGACCATCGCAGCGAACTGCTTTTGCCTCGCGCGTGGATCAATTGCTCCGGCTTTTCGCTGCCGTCCAGCTTCGCGAGCCAAACCTGATCCTTCAAAATGTACGCAACCGCATCGCCCTTCGGCGATACCGCAGGCGAACGCCCCTCGCCGATTTTGCGGGGTTCGCCGCCTTCCACCGGAGCGATCCATACGTCCTGCTCGACGCCCGCGACAAAGCTGGCGGGATTCGGGTCCGGCGTGTCGAAATTTTCCAAATCTCCGCCGCGAACGTACACCACCGCTGCTCCATCGGGAGTCCACGCGAGATTGCCCACGTCCTGCCCGTCGTCTTGCGTGTATTTGGTGATGGCGAAAGCCTGAAAACTTTTGCCGTCGGCGGCAGGCTGGGCGACCCAGACATTGCGCTTTCCTTCGTCGTTGAAAACCCACGCAAACCGGTTCCCGGCCGGAGCTGCCGTCAATTCGCTGGGAAATGGCGCGCTCAGCGCCTGTTGAATGGTAAATCCATGCACTGCCTCGCGCGCCGATGCGCTCTTTGGTCTGGGGCGAGCCGAAATGCACGAAGCCACGAACAGGATTGCCAAACCGTTCATCAAGGCGAAGCGTGTCATGTGGTCGTATCTCCCTCTCGAAACGAAAAAAGATGGTACGTCCGCGGGCCGCGTGAGGCAAGAAATCGCGTGATAATTTCGGCTCGGCAAATCGCGTTCGAAAATGTGTATATCGATGAGGCAAATGGCGGGTGAAGCCTGTGGCGCAATTCCCAAATTTCGCATGCGCACAATTTATGTTAGCTTGCTAACCAAGGCTCCCATGACCAAGCGCCGAAAATCGAAATTCAAGGCGGCCACGGAAGCGCGCCGCCGTGCGCGCTTGGGAATCGGGCCGCCTCCCGCCGCGCGGGTCATTCCGGACAAACGCAAAAAACCGCCCAAATATAAAACGCAATTTGAAAAATCGGATTCGGAGGAATCGTGAATTCACGCGCAGGTTCCCACGGAACCTAGTTGCGCGATCCTCAACCCGGCTTGTACGCCGGAACCACCTCGCCGGGCCGGAACACCGCGAAAGCCGGGCTCGGCGTGGCATCCGCAAGTTCCTTCGCGATTTGCTCGATGTCCGCCTTCGCGAATCCCACCGAGCTGATGCGAATCTTGCCGTCCGGCTGAATGAAGAAGAGGGAAGGGACGTTGGTCAACTTATATTGATTCGAGACTTCGAAGGATGGAGTGTCGAGCAGCATGGGAAAGCGGATCCCGAATTGCTGCGCGAAGTCCACGGTTTCCTCGCGGTCGTTCTGGGAAATGCCCCACAGCGTGAATTTCCCCCCGGCGAATTTTTCATGCAGGCGTTCGAGGAAAGGGAAGGTGAACTGGCATACCGGGCAGCTCACTTTGAAAAACGCCGCGAGCACCGGCCCTTTCTTGAGGGCTTCGGCCAGGCTCAAGGGCTCCCCGTCAATGGTTTTCAGGGAAATGGCCGGAGCTTTGCTTCCGGGCTGCAATGCCGCCATCGTTTTCCTCCCGAATATGAGATTGATGAAACCAATCCATTTCATCTCGAAAGTTTACGCCTTCCGGAATCGGATGCGCCGGAAATTTAAACGATTCCGCGGCCTTGCCGTTAATCCCGCCGCGATTCCTTCACGGCCTCGCCCGCAGCCACCAGCAACGCTTCCCACACCGGAGCGAATCCCGGCGCGTAACACAAATCGAGATGCTGCATTTCCTCGATGCGCATGCGCGCGTGCAAAGCCACCGCCGCCGCATCGATTCTCTTCGCCGCGCCTTCTTCGCCCGCAACTTGAAATCCCAGCAAGCGGCCGCTCGGGCGGTCCCAGATAAGCGTTGCCAGCAGAGGCCGTCCTCCCAGATATTTTGCGCGCGAAATGGTGCGAATGGTGACGCTTGCGGGATCGAATCCCGCGGCGCGCCCCTCCGCCATGGTCAGTCCGGTGCGCGCGATTTCCAGCCCAAAGGCGGACGTCCCGAGCGTTCCCACAATTCCTTCGAAGCGCGCGTTGCCGCCCGCTGCGTTCTCTCCCGCCACGCGTCCCTGCTTATTGGCCGTTGTGCCCAGCGGAAAATACGCTGGCTTGCCGCTCACCAGGTTTCGCGTCTCGGCGCAATCTCCCGCGGCATAGATCCCGGGAATTTCCGTCTGCATGCGCTCGTCCACGCGTATCGCTCCGCCCGCTCCCAGCGGAATCCCCGCCGCTTCCGCCATGGCGCTGCGCGGCGCGATGCCCGCAGCCAACAGGACCACCTCCGCCGCTTCGCTCGTTTCTCCGTGGTGTACCTGAATTTCGCCGCCTGCGCCATGCGAAATCATGCGAACTGCGGAATTTTTAAAGATGCGCACGCCATGCGCCAGAAACTCCTCCTCCACGCGCGCGCAGATTTCCGCCTCGAATCCTTCGATCATTTGCGCGGATTTTCCGATCATCGCCACTTCCATCCCGCGCCTCTTCAACGCGTCGGCCATTTCGAGGCCGATGTACCCGGTTCCCGACGATCACCGCGCGCCGCGCCTTCTTCTCATCCAAAAATTCCCGCAACCGGATGGCGCCGGATAAATCTCCAATCGTGAATACGCCGGGCAAATCCGCGCCGGGAATTTCGCAGCCTTCCGCCGCGCCGCCCGTGGCAATCACCAATTTGTCGTAGGGAATAGCCACCGGTTGCGAGCCGCGCTCGACCGCCAGCACGCGCTTTCGTCCCGGATCGATTTCCTTCGCTTCCACGCCCAGCCGCACATCGATGTTTCGTTTCTCGCGGAAAAAGTCCGGCGTGTACACCACGAGTTCGCTCGCGTCCGCCACTTCTCCGGAAATATAAAACGGCAGCCCGCAAGCGCCGTAGGAAACGTGCTGGCCCTTTTCAAGCACGGTGATATCGAACTCCGGATTGCGCCGCCGCGCGCGGCTGGCCGCGCTCATTCCCGCGGCCACTCCTCCGATGATCAGCAATTTTTCTCGCGGCATGTCCGTGTCCGCCATCTCCCGCGGTGTGTGCGCGGTCTCATCTTATTCGAAAATGGCGAAGGTTCAAGGCGGGAATCGCCGGTTGGCGCTCGGCCGTAGGGGCACGGCATGCCGTGCCCATGCAACTGAAAAGTGTGCGCAAATTCAGTGGGCGTCCGAAACCGGCGGTCTATCAAAAGCGGGGAATCGAGGAGTGGCCTAGTGAATGTGTTTCGTCTTGCGGCCCAGATAATCCATCAGCAGATACTGCCCCAGCGTATAGGGCGTGGTGAAGTAGGCTTTGCCGCGGCAAAGCTCGGTGATTTTCTGCACGAAATGCACCAGGCTGTAGTCGCTGCGCCAGCATGAACGTGTTGATCAGGATTCCCGCGCGCTTGCACTTGGCCACTTCTTCCAGCGTCTGCGTCACCACCAGCGGATCGAGCCCGAAGGCGTTTTTGTAGATGCGCCCGTCTTCGAGCGTCAGCGCGGAAGGTTTGCCGTCGGTAATCATGACGATCTGGCGCATGTCTTTTTTCTGCCGCGCCAGGATGCGCTGCGCCAGGCGCAATCCTTCGCGCGTGTTGGTGTAGTACGGACCCACCTGCACGCGCGCCAGTTTGCCGAGCGGAATCTCCTCGGCGCTGTCGTGGAACAGCACGCAATGCAGCGAATCGCCCGGATACTGCGTGCGAATCAGGTGCGAAAGCGCCAGCGCCACGCGCTTGGCGGGCGTGAAGCGGTCCTCGCCGTAAAGAATCATGCTGTGGCTGCAATCGAGCATCAGCACCGTGGCGCAGGAAGTTTGGTATTCGCACTGGTGCACCATCAGGTCCGGATAATCCAGCTCGATGGGCATTTTCGCGCCGTTGCGCCGGACGGCGTTGAAGAGCGTCGCGCTGATGTCCATGTTCAGCGTGTCGCCGAATTCGTAGGGCTTCGAGGCGCCGCCCGGATTCGACGCCGGTGGCCAGATCGCGCGTGTCGTGCCGCCCAAAGCTGCTTTTGCCGAGCGATGCCAGCAAATCCTTCAGCGTTCTTGAAGCCCAGAAAATCGAGCGCCTTGTCGGTGATCTCGAACCGCGCTTCTGTTTTCGGTTGCGGCTGGCCCAATTGCCCGCCGGGAGTTTCCGAAGGCGGAGGAGTCACATGCGCTTGCTGCGGCTGCTGCGTGATGTAGCCTTCTTCCTCCATGCGCTCGATCATCTGGTCGATCATGTCGCGCAGTTCCTGATTTCCGGAAAGGTCCGGATTTTCGAGCAGCTTCTGCATCATTTCCGGGGGCAGCAGTTCGCCTTCCTGCAAGGCGCGCAGAATCGCCTCTTCGCAGCGCCTCCAGAAATTTGTCGCGCGCCGCTTCGGGATCCATTTCGTAGATGCCGAATTGCGATTCGTAGCCGCTCTGCAGGAAAAAATCCGAAAGGCGGTTCATCAGCTCCTGCAAGTCGATGTCGTCGGCGGCTTCCGGTGTATAGCGCGAATAGCGGATGTATTTCATTGCGCCTCGATGCTCTCCTCAAATTCTTGTCAGCGAAACTCCGCCCGTCGCGCTAATTGAATTGCCGGCGCGGCATGCGCCCTTGTGGTTCGCGGGGATCGCGCGGCTCCGGCGCTTTGCGGGCGTTCGGCGAAAAATCCGCGCTCCTCGCTGCGGCTGATGCGTTTGTGCGCCCACAAGTCCTTCGAGGATGAATTCCGCGCGCGCTGGCGATCTTCGCGGAATCGTCCTTGGGGCTGACGCCCAGCGCCGCCCAGATTGTCGAACAATCCCTGAATCTTCTTGAGCTGCCGCAACCACTTCCGCGCTCGGCGCCTTCGCCGCGACTTTCAGCTCGCCGCCGATCTCGAACCATTGCACCACGGGCTGAAAATTCACGCCGTCGAAATAGCGCGTGAAAGTCTTGCCCACCGCGGCGCGAATCAATTCGCGCGCGATGTTGTCCGCGCCGCGCAGCTCGCCTTCGTATTCCAGCTCGAATTTCCCGGTCATGGCCGGAATCGCCGCGTACACGTCGGAAACGCGCGCCACGATGGCGGAATCGCGGCTGCGCACGGCCCGCTGCTCGGCGCTGCTCAGCACGTTTTCGAGCGCGCTGATCGGCAGCCGCTGGCTTACGCCCGAGCGCCGGTCCACGCGCTTGTCTTCGCGCGCCTGGAACGCGATTTCCTCCACCACCTCGCGAATATATTGCGGCACCTCGACCCGCCGCTTGCCTCCGCGCTCGATCCACGATTCCTGCGCGGTGATGGACATGCCTTCAGCCACCGTGGCCGGATAGTGCGTGCGAATTTCCGAGCCGATGCGGTCCTTCAGCGGCGTGATGATTTTTCCGCGCGCCGTGTAGTCTTCGGGATTGGCGGTGAACACCAGCAGCACGTCCAGCGCCAGGCGCACCGGATAGCCCTTAATCTGCACGTCGCCTTCCTGCATGATGTTGAACAAGCCCACCTGAATTTTTCCCGCCAGGTCGGGCAGTTCGTTGATGGCGAAAATGTCCGCGATTGGCGCGCGGCAGCAGGCCGTAATGAATCGTCAGTTCGTCGCCGAGGTGGCGTCCTCCGCGCGCCGCCTTGATGGGGTCCACGTCGCCGATCATGTCCGCGATGGTCACGTCCGGCGTGGCCAGCTTTTCGACGTAGCGTTCCTCGCGCGTGAGCCAGGCGATGGGCGTGGCGTCGCCCTCCGATGCCAGCCGCTCGCGGCAGGCGCGGCAAATCGGCCGGTAGGGATGATCGTGAATCTCGCAGCCCTCGATGTAAGGAATTTGCGGGTCCATGAATCCCGCAAGCGCGCGCAGGATGCGCGATTTGGCCTGCCCGCGCAGTCCCAGCAAAATAAAATGGTGCCGCGAGAGGATGGCGTTGACGATTTGCGGGATCACGGTGTCGTCGTAGCCGTGCACGCCGGGGAAAAGCGGCTCGCCGCGCTCCATCTTTTCGAGCAGGTTCTCGCGCAGTTCCTGCCGCACCGTTCTCTGCGCAATTTTCTCTTCCGACCACTGGCTGCGGCGGAGTTCGCCGAAAGTCTTCGGATAGGAACTCATGGAGCCTCCGCATTCCTGGCAAGCCCTACACCAACATTATAGAAGAACGCGGCGGCTGCCGATACCTTCGAAAATCAGCCGCGCAAAAACCCTAATTCGGGCCGTGGCCGTTTCCACCGGCCTTCTTGAGCAATTGACGCCGGCTGGCCAGGGCGGTGTGAAGTTCGCGCAAGCGTTCCAGCAGAAACGGCCGCCGCAGGTCCTCGCTGCGCATTTCGAGCAAGGCCTGCTTGGCTTCGAGCTGCAGCGGCATGCGCGCGGCGATCTGGTAGCACAATGGGATGCGCGTATCTCCGCTGAAACCCGGATGCGTATGTCCGTAGAGCCATTCGTGGCATTCGCCGAAGAGTTGCTGCAACTCCGCGCTTTCCGCGGAATTTTCCAGCGATGGCTCTTCAACCAGGTAATTCACGTCCGCTTCGTAATACTCTTTTTCTTCGATCACTTCCTGTATGGAATATACGTCGCATCCGGCGGTGAGGATGTCCATGCGCCCGTCCGGATAAGTTTTCATCACTTCCTGAATCCGCGCCGTGCATCCGGCTGTGGCGATGCCTTTTTCTCCCGCCAGCACGATGCCGAATTCCGCCTTTTCGCGCAGGCAGCGGGCCACCATCAGCTTGTAGCGTTCCTCGAAGATATGCAGCGGCAGAGTCATGCCGGGAAAGAGCACCACGTCGAGTGGAAACAGCATGATGCGCGAAGGCTTCATTATTTTTCGGCGCAAGCAATCGGGCTTATTGCAGCAACGTCAGCGCGGCCTGCATTTCATCGCGCGCGTGCATGTCGCCCGTCTGCGAAGCGATCACGATGCCATCCGATAGCGTCTTGCGCGCTTCCTCGGCGCGGCCCATGCGCCCCAGCAGCTGCCCGTACTGGAAATAACCGGCCACGTACCGGGGATTCTCCGCGATCAATCGTTTGAAATGCTCGAGCGCGGCTGCTTCGTCGCCCAGTTTCACGCACTCCAGCGCCAGGCCGTACCGCGCGAACGCGTCTTCCGGTTTGGCAGCCACAAATTGTTCCAGCATTTCACGGCGCGACTTCTGCGTTTGGGTCATGAGTTGAATGCGGGTATTATAGCCAGCGAACGCCTGCGCGCCAAGCGCGCGCTTTGCCCGCCGGTATTTCCGGCGCTATCGGAGACAGCGAAGAAATGCCCAAGGATCACAAGAGGCGCGTTCACCGCGACGTTCCATCCCATCCGGTGCATCCACCCGCATCCGCCAAAACTCTTCCGGGGAAACCTTCCAGCGTCTCGCGTTCGGAACTCACGGAAATCGTGCTTCCCAATGACGCCAATCTGCTCGGCAACATGCTCGGCGGGCGCGTGATGCACCTGATAGACATTGCCGGAGCGCTGGCCGCCAGCCGCCATTCGAATAGTCCGGTGGTCACCGCTTCCGTGGATTATCTCGATTTCCGATTTCCCATACGCGTTGGTGAATGGATCGTGCTGAAATCGAGCATCAACCGCGTTTTTCATACTTCCATGGAAGTGGGCGTGAAGGTGTTCGCGGAAAATGTGTTGACCGGGGAGCGCCGCCACACCAGCACGGCCTACGTCACTTTCGTCGCTCTGGACATGAATCAGCAGCCGCATCCCGTCCCGCCGCTGATTCTCGAAACTGAATCCGACCGCCGCCGGTTTCACGAAGCGGGTGAGCGCCGCCGCATTCGCCTGGCCATGCGCCACAAGCGTCCGCCGGAGGACGATTAGCTCCCGCGCGCATCTCATTTCGCGGAACGAAAATAATTTGCCGCTGCTTCCGCGCTTTGAAACCCCTGCTCCACGCATTTCCCAAGCGAAGGTCCCGACAAATAATTTCCCGCGAAAAATAATCCCGGAATTTCTCCGGCAGCGGCGCGGATCGATTCCACCGTGTGCGCATGTCCCAGGTTGTATTGCGGCAGCGCCTTGGGGTGCCGCCAAACCCGCGAAGCCACCGGCGGGCCGCCGACATCCAAAACGCGCGCGGTTTCCTCCTGCACGATGCCCGCAATTTCTTCTTCCCCCAGGTCCACAATTCCCGGATCGGTTGCGCCGCCGGCAAAACTCGTCATCGTAAACATTCCCTTCGGCGCGCGTCCCGCAAACAGCGACGAATTCCAGATGGTTCCGAGCGTGCGCAATTTCTCGCTGCGTGGAATCAGCACCCCGAAGCCGTTGGGAGGCGAAACCACCTGGTGCGCCGCGTAACCCGCCGCCACCACAGCCACCGGCGCGTACACAATCCCCGCAAGCAGGGAAGCGAGCCTGGCGGAAACGCCATCGAGCAAATGTCCGGCCGCATAAGCAGGCGCGGCCAGCACCACCGAAGCCGCTTCCAGAGTTTCCTCCGCACCCGATGCGCTAACCCGCAACTCGAATCGCGCGCTTTCCGTTTGCATCGGCCGCGATATGGACACCACCCGCGCTCCAGCCTTCACGCCCGCTCCCAGCTTTTCCGCCATTTTCAGCGGAAGCTGCGATACGCCCTTCTTGAAGGAGCACAGCGCGGGCGGCCCTTTCGCCGCGCCCTCTTTAGGCCGCGATTTCGCCGCGCCGCGCATTACGCTGCCGTATTCGCGCTCCCATTCTTCGAGCGTGGGAAAAGCGGCGCGCAAGCTCAGTCGTTCGGGGTCTCCGGCATACACTCCGGAAACAAACGGCGAGACCAGGTATTCCAGAATTTCGTGCCCGAATTTCCTCCGCACGAATGCCGCCACGCTTTCCTCTTCATCCGGTGGTTGCGTCCTGCGGAATGGTTCGGTGGCCAGCTTCCACCGCGAACGCGCGCCAATCAGCGAGGAGGTTAGAAATCCCTGGGGTGAGAGCGGAATTTTCTTCAGATGCCCGTTGCGGAGGATGTAGCGCGGCGCTATCCCGTTGGCTTCCAGCAATTCATCCTGCAACCCGGTTTCGCCGATCAAACCGCGCAGCGCTGGGGTGGCTTGAAAACTTTGCGGCCCGGATTCGAATAGAAATCCGCCTCGCTCAAAGGTAGCCGCCAGTCCGCCCGGCATTGCGCCGCTCTCCAGCAGCGTGCAGGGGATTTGCAGTTGTTGCAGGCGATAAGCGCAAGCAAGGCCGGAGATGCCTCCTCCGATCACCATCACCTGTCTTGCGTCGCTCATTGTTTTGGCAGGCTCAGAGGGTTTTGGAGAAAAGCGGCTTCTGATCCATATGCTGCTGGCGCAAATACACGTCGAAGGTCATAGCCACGTTGCGGATGAAAATCCGGCCGAGTGGCGTGACCCGGATTTCTCCGGCTTGCAGCTCGACCAGCCCTTCATCGCGAAACTCCGCGAGCTTGGGCAATTCCTCGCGAAAATATTCATCGAAAGAAATGGAAAATTCGCGCTCCACTTCCGCCTTGGGTATCACCGTGTGGCATAGCAGCCGCCCGATCACCGCGCGGCGAATCACGTCGTCCTGCGAGAGCCGGTATCCGCGCGTGGTCGCGATCCCTCGCTGCGTGACGCTCGATTCGTAGACGGGCACTTCTTTGCGGTTCTGCGCGTAGGCTTCGCCCACTGAGCTGATGGCGCTCACGCCCATGCCGTACAAATCCGCGCCGGCTTTGGTCGTGTAGCCTTGAAAATTGCGGTGCAGCGTGCGATTCCGTTGCGCGACGGCCAATTCGTCCTCGGGCCGCGCGAAATGGTCCATGCCGATGTAGGAATATCCCGCGTCCAGAAATCCTTCCAGGCCCGCGCGAAAGATTCGAAATTTGTCCATGCCTTCCGGCAAGTGCGTGGCAAAGGAACCTTGCTGCTTCTTCAACCACGGCACGTGCGCGTAACTGAACATGGCCACGCGGTCGGGATGGAGCTCGAGCGTCTGCCTGATCGTGTCGCGAAAGCTCGCGGCGGTCTGATAAGGCAGACCGTAAATCAAATCCACGTTCAGGCTCTCGAATCCCAATTCCCGCGCCGCAAGGATCAAGTCGCGGGTCATCTCAAACGGCTGGATGCGATGAATCGTTTCCTGCACCTTGGCTTGGAAATCCTGAATTCCCATGCTCAGGCGGTTGAATCCGATGCGCCGCAGCGTTTCCAGGTGCGCGCGGCTGGTGACCCGCGGATCAATTTCAATCCCGATTTCCGCGTCCGGAGCAAACGTAAATCGCTCGCGCGCCGCCCCAAACAAATCTTCCATCTGCGCGGGTGTGAGATAGGTGGGCGTGCCGCCGCCCCAGTGGAATTGGATCACCCGCCGTTTTTTGGAAACGAATTTCGCGACGTGCTCGATTTCGCGCTTCAGTGCGTCGAGGTAGGGAATCGCCACGTTTTTATTTTTCTGGATGGAGACATTGCAGGCGCAAAATAGGCACAAGCTTTCGCAGAACGGAATGTGCATATACAGGGAAACAGGAGTCGCGCGCTCCTCCGCCCGCGCATAATATGTTTCCAGGTCTTCCGGCCCGAAATCGTCCTTCCAGACCGGAGCGGTGGGATAACTCGTATAGCGCGGCCCGGGACGATTATATTTTTCCAGCACTTCGTCGGAGATTTGTCCGACGGCGATTTTTTCGGGATTTCCGCCGTTCGCTGCCGTCATATTTACCTGGCCGCTCCGCTTTCCGCTCGTGCCGCCACCGGCGCGCTTTGCCCGGCTTCGACAAAGGCTCGCGCGTTTTCAACCGTTGTGGCCGGCAATATTCCGTGCCCCAGGTTCAGGATGTGTCCGTGCCCGCCGGTCTTTTCAACCGCGCGCCGCGCCGCTTCCCGCACGCCTTCCACATTTCCCAGCAGCGTTTGCGGGTCCACGTTGCCTTGCAGCGCCACGCGGCGTCCCAGCATGCCGCGCGCTTCGCCCAGGTCCGTATTCCAGTCGACGCTCAGGACTTCCGCGCCCGTTCGGGCCATGCTTTCCAGGTGCCGCGAAGTGCCCTTGGCAAATAGAATTCGCGGCACGCCATCGCGCTCGAGCGCCTCAAACACCGCCTGCGTGGCCGGCAACTCGAACGCATCATACTCCGCTTTACTCAATTCTCCCGCCCAGGTGTCGAACAATTGTACGGCCGCCGCGCCCGCGTCAATCTGCATCTGCAAATATTTTGCCGTGCAGCGCGCAATGCGGTCCAGCAATTCGGCCGTGAGTTGCGGCTCTTCCCGCAACATGCGCCGCGCGCGGGAAATATCTCCGCGAGTTTGCCCTTCAATCATATAGCAGGCCAGAGTCCAGGGCGCGGCGGCAAATCCGATCACCGGAACTTCAGGCCCGGCCTCGCGAACGATCGCGCGAATGGCTTCGTCCACAAATCGCGTCTCGACTTGCGGATCGAATTCGCGCAGCCGTCGCACTCCCGCCAGATCACGCACCGGCTCGTGCAACACCGGACCCGAATCCGGCACTTCCAGCGGCAGCCCCATGGCCTCCGCCACAATCAGAATATCCGAGAAAACGATGATGGCATCTACGCCCAGCGTTCGGTAAGGCTGCAGCGATACTTCCGCCGCCAGTTCCGGCGTCTTGCAAATATCGAGAAACGAATGATGCGCGCGAACCGCCTGATATTCCGGCAGATATCGCCCGGCCTGGCGCATGATCCACACCGGCACGCGTTCCACGGCTTCAAACCGGCAAGCCGCGAGGAAAAGTTCTTTCTGGTTCGTGCGCGCGTGATTTGTTGGCATAGGCAGAATCGGGTAAGTTCCCAGCCATGATAGCAGAAGGCAGCTTGGGCCGCATGGACTCGCCCCGTCATGCACTAAGCAGTTCTCATTGGCCGCGCGCGCCCCGGCGACGTTTTCGGCCTCGATTGGAGCTATAATGCAATTTGCACGGGGAGCTTCTCCTCTGCCTATGACACACCACCATTTTGGCTATGTCGCGCTGGCATTGTGCTTTGCGAGCTTTTTGTGCTACGCGCGCATCCTCTACGCGCCGCAAATTCGCCTGGCGCGCGCCGCCTCCTTCCTGCTGGCCGCGAGCATCGTATTCCAATATCTTGCGTTGCTCGAACGCTCGCGCTGGATTCAAAGCGTGCCGTATGACGATTTGTACGGTTCCATGGCGTTGTTTGCATGGCTCCTGGGAGTCACTTACCTCGGCCTCGAAATATTTCACCGCCAGCGGACCGTCGGCGCTTTTGTCACCCTGCTATTGACCGCGTGGCTCGCGGTCCTGGCCATCGCCGCGCACGACGTCGAGCCCGGTCCGCCTATGCCCCAGGGCGCACTGTTCGCCTTTCACGTTACTTTGAATACCTGGGCCTACGCGGCCTTCGCACTGTCTTTCATCCTGAGCATGATTTATCTTGCGCAAGACCGCCTGCTGCGCTCGCGCCGCCTCGGTGCGCCGTTCTGGCGATTTCCGGCGCTCGATGTGCTGGACCGCATGGCCCGCAGCAGCGTTTACGTGGGCTTGGGTGCGTTGATTTTGGGCGTAGCCTTCGGCTTGCTGTGGGAGCATCGCCTGAGCGGCGGATATTCCTGGGGCGATCCGAAAGTGATCGTCACTCTCGCGATTCTGGCGGTCTACGCGATTTACTTGCGTCTTTCGCGCATCGCCCATTGGCGCGGCGCGCGTGCTTCGCTTTTGTGCGCGTTGAATTTTGTGATTGTGCTGTTCAGTTACACGTTCGTGAATCTGTACCTGACCAAGTTTCACCGCTTCTTCTGATGGCTTCCTCCGGCGCCAATCCGGGACGTGCCGCCGCCACGCGCATTCAAGTGGCGCTGATCGGCTGCAACCATCGCACCGCTTCGGTTGATTTGCGCGAGCGCGTCGCCTTTTCTCCCGAGCAAGCCTTGCAGGCCGCCGATGAACTCCGCCGCCTCGGAATTCTCGAGGAAGCCGTGGTCCTCTCCACCTGCAACCGCAGCGAACTCTACGGCGTTCCCGGCGAAGCCGCCACGGCCGCGCCCGCCGCCATGGAAGAATTTTTCGCTTCCTTCCACCAGATTCCGTCCGCGGAATTGAGCGGGCGTCTTTATCGCTGGTCAGGCTCGGACGCTGTGCGCCACCTTTTCCGCGTTTCCGCGGGCGTGGATTCCATGCTGCTGGGCGAAGCGGAAATTCTGGCGCAGCTTAAATCCGCGTACGGTCAGGCGCTCGACCATGGCGCCACCGGCCCGGTCCTCAATCGCGTTTTTCAGGGCGCACTCGAAGTGGGCAAGCGGGTGCGCGCGGAAACGGAGGTGGGCGCGCGGCCGATGTCCGTGGCGCTCGCGGGAGTGAAGCTGGCCGAGCGAGTTTTCGGAAATCTAAAAGGGCGCGCGGCGCTGTGCCTCGGCGCCGGAACTGTGGCCGAGCAAGTCGTGGATCATCTCCGCAATCGCGATATTGGCAGCCTGCGCGTGGTCAATCGCTCCTACGATCGCGCCGCGGACCTCGCCCGACGCATGAATGGCGAAGCCGTGCCGTGGGAATCGCTGGAATCCGTTCTCCTGCGCCCGGATATTTTGATTACTTCTGTGTCCTCCGCCGCTCCCGTCCTCACGCGGGAAATTCTCGAGCGCGCCATCGCCGCCCGCGACGGCAAACCCGTCTTCGTGGTGGACCTGGGAGTTCCGCGTAACGTCGATCCCGCCGCCGCGGGACTTTACAATTTGTATCTCTACAATATCGACGACCTGGGAGCCATCGTCGAACAGAACAAAAAAGCCCGCGAAGCGGAAATCCCCCGCGCCGAAGCCATCATCAGCGAGCACGTGGCGAAATTCGAGGCCTGGCGCGCGGCGCTCGAATCCGCCTCGATTGTTGACGACCTCCGCAACCGTTTTCACCTCCAGCGCGAAAAACTGCTCGAGGAAAAACTCCGCGAAATGCCGGAAGTTTCCGCCGAAGAGCGCCATCGCATCGCTCACATTACGGAGGCGCTGATCGAACGTGTCCTCGACCAGCCCACGCGCACCGTCCGCAATGGCGGCGGGATGCGCGGCCGCCTCGGCGCGCTCGAAGCCTTGCGCCACCTTTTCGGCCTCGATGAGGAACGCGATTGAAGCCGCTGCGCATTGGCACGCGCGCGAGCGCCCTCGCTCTCTGGCAGGCCGAGCATGTCGGCCGACGCCTCGCCGAACTTCACGGCCTTGCTCCTGAAATCGTGCGCATCCGCACCACCGGCGACCGTCTGCAATCCGCATCGCTCGCGCAAATAAATGCCCAGACCGGATCGAAGGGCTTGTTCATCAAGGAAATTGAGGACGCGTTGCTTTCCGGCGCCGTGGATATTGCCGTTCACAGCATGAAAGACGTTCCCGCGGAAGTTCCCGCGGGCCTCGCGTTTCCCGCCGTTCCGGAACGCGCCGATCCGCGCGATTGCCTGATCTCCCGCGAAGGACGCAAATTCACCGACCTCGCTCCTCATGCGCGCGTGGGCACCAGCAGCCTGCGCCGCCAGGCGCAGCTTCGCCATCATCGCCCAGACCTTGATCTGGTGGAAATCCGCGGCAACGTGGACACGCGCATCAAAAAAGCCGAAGCGGGCGAATTCGACGCCGTGGTCCTCGCTCTTGCGGGAGTCTCGCGCCTCGGTTTGGCCGCAAAAATCACCGAAATCTTGTCCACCGAAATCATGCTTCCGGCGGTGGGGCAGGGAGCGCTGGGAATTGAAACGCGCGCGGATGATTCCGAAACAATTCGCCTGGTCTCCGGGCTCGACCACGCCGCCACGCATTCCGCCATCCTTGCCGAACGCGCGCTGTTGCGCGAACTCGAAGGCGGTTGCCAGGTTCCTCTGGGAGCCTGGGCGCGCCTTGAAAATGAAACATTGCGCCTTGAAGCTTGCGTGTTTTCACCCGACGGCCGCGAATTTGTGCGCCGCGAGATCAGCGGCCCGGCTTGCGACGCCGAATCCCTGGGCCTCAGCCTCGGCACAATTTTGATAGAAGCCGGAGCGGACCGGATTTTACGCCTGGTGAGACATCCCCTTGAAAACTAATCGGCCGCTCGAAGGCAAAAAAATCGTGGTCACGCGCGCACCGGAACAAGCTCGGGAATTGCAGCATGCGCTCGCGGAACTGGGCGCCCAAGTGTTGCTGCTGCCAACCGTGGGCTTTGCCCCTCCTGAAGATTTCCGCCCGCTTGATGCCGCGCTCGCGCGCTTTCAGGATTTCGACTGGATTCTCTTTACCAGTCAGAATGCGGTGCGATATTTTTCCAGCCGTGCGCGGGAACTTCGCCTCGATCTCGCCTCTCCCGCAAATCGCCGCCCGCGCATTGCCGCCGTAGGCCCATCCACCTCCCAGGCCGCATCTGAGGAGGGATTTTCCGTGGATTTCGTGCCGTCGAATCACAGTGGTGAAGCGCTGGCCGCCGAACTTTCCGGCGCGATTCGCGGCAGCAAAATGTTGTTGCCGCGCAGCGACCGCGCCGGCTCGCGCCTGCCCGAAGCCTTGCGCCAATCGGGCGCGCAGTTGACCGAAGTGGTCGCCTATCGTACCCTCGCACCGGAATCGCTCGCGCCCGAACTCCTCTCACAGATTCTTCGCGCCGAGGTGGACGCACTGGTATTCTCAAGCCCCAGCGCTTTCCAGAATTTGTCGGATTGCGTGGGAGCCGCGGCTCTCGTGCAGCTTTCTTCGCGCGTGCAATTCGCGGCCATCGGCCCCACCACGGCGCAGGCCTTGCGCGAAGCCGGCGCGCGCGTCGAGATGGAAGCCAATGAATCGTCGCCCGCGGGAATTGCCGACGCGGTGGCCAAATTTTACCGGCGCAGCTCGCCGGCAGCGAGGCACGCATGACTTTTCCGGTTCATCGTCCCCGGCGGCTTCGCCGCACGGAAGCGATTCGCGGGCTGGTTCGCGAGACGCGCCTTTCTTCCGCCGGGTTCGTCTATCCCATGTTCGCTTGCCCGGGCACCAGCGTGCGCGTGGAAATCGCCTCCATGCCCGGCATCTACCAGCAGTCGGTCGACAAAATTGTCGAAGAGTGCAGGGAAGTGGCGGACCTCGGCATTCCCGCCGTGATTTTATTCGGCCTTCCGGACCAAAAGGACGAAACCGGATCGGAAGCCTCGGCGGCGCATGGCGCGGTGCAGCGCGCGGTGGAAGCCATCCGCAAGGCGAAACTCAATCTGGTGGTCATCACCGACGTTTGCCTGTGCGAATACACCAGCCACGGCCATTGCGGCGTCACGCGCGGCGCGGAAGTCCTCAACGATCCGAGTATTGTCCTGCTGGCCGATGCCGCGCTTTCTCATGCCCGCGCGGGCGCCGATATCGTGGCTCCCTCGGACATGATGGACGGCCGCGTGGCCGCCATTCGCGCGCGGCTGGACGAAAACGGATTCGAAAATATCGCCATCCTTTCCTACGCCGCGAAATATTGCTCCGCATTCTACGGCCCGTTTCGCGAAGCCGCGCAATCCGCGCCGCAATTCGGCGATCGCCGGAGTTATCAGATGGACCCCGCGAACGCCCACGAAGCGCTCGAAGAAGTCGCGCAGGATATCGCCGAAGGCGCGGACATGGTCATGGTCAAGCCCGCCATGCCCTATCTCGATATCGTGCGCCGCGTTCGCGAGCGTTTTGACGTGCCGGTGGCGGCCTACAACGTCAGCGGCGAATATTCCATGGTGAAAGCGGCGGCGCGCAACGGCTGGATTGACGAGCGCCGCGTGGTGCTGGAGATTCTCACCGGCATCCAGCGCGCGGGAGCTTCCATCATTTTGACGTATCATGCCAAGGACGCCGCGCGGTGGTTGCAGAACGTCTGAGGGATCGCTTCCGCGGTTGCTTGTGAATTTCCCATCGAGGTAACAGGACATGGCTACCAGCTCTCGCCCTCGCACCGAAGAAATTTTCGAACGCGGCAAAAAACATCTGGTCGGCGGCGTCAACAGTCCCGTGCGCGCCTTTCGCGCCGTGGGCGGCACTCCGCTGGTGATCGATCACGCCGAGGGCGCGCGGCTCTTTGACGTGGACGGCCGCGAATACATTGACTACGTCTGCTCCTGGGGCGCCTTGATCCACGGCCACGCCCATCCGCAAATCACTTCCGCCGTCGCCGAGCAGGCTCACCCGCGGCACCAGCTATGGCATGACTTCTCCGCTCGAAATCGAGCTGGCTGCGCTCGTCAAAACTGCGCTTCCTTCCATCGAGCTTCTCCGCTTCGTGAGTTCCGGCACCGAGGCCACCATGTCCGCGCTGCGCGCCGCCCGCGCTTTCACCAAGCGCGACCTGGTCCTGAAATTCGAGGGCGGCTACCACGGCCATTCGGATAGCTTTTTGGTGGATGCTGGATCGGGCCTGGCGACCTTCGGCACGGCTTCCAGCCCTGGCGTGCCGCAGGCGCTCGCGAAACTCACCCTGAACGCGCCCTACAACGATTTGGAAGCCGTCGAGCGCCTTTTCAAGGAGCACGCCGGAAAAATCGCGGCCGTGATTGTCGAGCCGGTGGCCGCCAATATGGGCGTGGCGCAACCCGTGGCGCGGTTCCTGGAAGGTTTGCGCGAAATCACCCAGCGGGAAGGCGCGGTCTATATCCTCGATGAAGTGATCACCGGATTCCGCATCGCCTATGGCGGCGCGCAAAATCTTTTCGGCATTCAGCCTGATCTCACTATTCTGGGAAAAATTATCGGCGGGGGATTGCCCGTGGCTGCGTACGGCGGACGCCGCGACATCATGGAACAGGTTTCTCCGCTTGGCGCCGTCTATCAGGCCGGCACTCTTTCCGGCAATCCGCTGGCCATGCGTGCGGGGCTTGCTTCGCTGGCCTTGCTCGAGAAGCCGGGATTTTACGAGGACCTCAATTTAAAAACGGAACGCCTGGCCGAGGGCCTGCGCGCGGAATTGAATGCCTCGGGGGTGCCGGGGCAGGTCAACGTGGCGGGTTCGCTGCTCACGCTGTTTTTCAATTCCGCTCCGGTGCGCGATTATGCCGGAGCCAAGCGCTCTGACACCGCTCGCTACGCCGCCTTCTTCACGCAAATGCTCGAGCGCGGGATCTTTCTGCCTCCTTCGCAATTCGAGGCCTTTTTCGTTTCCGCCGCGCACACCGACGCCGATATCGACCGCACCATCGTGGCCGCGCGCGATAGCCTTCGCGCCATCGGCGTGGCGCAAGCCCGGCCCGCCGCCAGTTGATTCCGCGCCGCGGGCGGCGGCCATTTCGCTCGCCCGTCCGCTTTATTGAGAAGGGCCGAATTTATTTCTGTAAATCGTTGCGGTCCACCACTCCGCCCTTCATCACGAATTTTACTTGCTCCAGCTGCTTGATGTCTTCGAGCGGGTTGCCGTCCACGGCAATGATGTCCGCGTATTTCCCCGGCTCGATGGCTCCCACGCGGTCCTGCCAATTCATCAACTCCGCGGCCCTCGTCGTCGCCGAGCGGATGGCTTCAAGCGGAGACATCCCATACTTGGTCATGTATTCGAACTCGAAAGCCTGCGTCCCGTGCGGAAACGGCCCGGCATCGGTTCCGAACACGATCTTCACGCCCGCGGCCATCGCTCGCTTGAAACTCACCTCATGCAGGCTCGCGCGGCTCACTTTTCCTCCCGTCACCGCTTCATCCTGCTTCCGCAAATCTCCTTCGTAGGCGTATAGCGTCGGAACGTACCAGATTCCCTTGGACGCCATTTCGTGCACTTGCGCATCGGTCATGTCCATTCCGTGCTCGATGGAATCCACCCCAGCGTCGATGCAATTCTGCAATCCTTCTCCGCCGTATGCGTGGCACGCCACGCGCACTCCCTGGCGGTGCGCTTCATCCACGATCGCGCGGTTTTCTTCAGGCGTGAAAGTAGGCTGGTTCACCAGCTTGCCGTCGGCGCTGAAATAAAATTTTCCCGTGCCGTAAATCTTGATGAAGTCCGCGCCGTATTTCAGCTGCTCACGCACCGCTTTGCGCGCCTCCACCGGCCCGTCAATCACCTGCACGCCGGAGGGCACCGTCACTTCCGGTGAATACCCCAGCAGCGCATACGCTCCGGTGACGGAAATGGCGCGCGTGGCCACTTCCAGCCGCGGCCCGGGAATCAACCCGTTGTTGATGGCGTTGCGCACGTCCACGTCGCTGTACATCGCGCCTTCCGTCTCGCAATCGCGCATGGACGTGAATCCCGCGTCCAGGTCCTTCTTGGCGTTCACCAGCGCTTCGATCGTGCGGTATTGGTACGATTCCTTCAGCAATTGCTCGTCGTAGCGCCCGTTGTCTTCGCCGGTCAGGAAAATATGTTCGTGTCCGTCGATCAGACCCGGCAGGACGGTTGCGCCACTCAAATCGATCACCTTCGACCCCGCCGGAATGTTGATATCCGCCGCCGGCCCCACGCGATCGATCTTTTCTCCGCGAATCTCGATTACCTGATTCGCGAGCATCTGGCCCGTGCGCACATCCAGCATCTTTCCGGCGCGCACATAAGACACTTGCGCGTCCTGAGCCCGCGCCACCGTTCCGGCTACGACTCCCCACACCATGCAGATAATTACGGCTCCCATCATTCGACGCATGTTTTCTCCTCCCCGCTTGGCGGTCGCCCGCAATCCGCCGCCGGGATTCTACCCCCACCTCCCGCTCTGCGCATCCACCTTTCATGCTCCCCGTCGGGCTCGGCTTTTCAGGGGCAACCCAGAAGCGAATCTAAGTCCGTGCCCATTTCCACGTCTTTCGTGCGGTTGGAAAACCGTAGCTCGGCGCAATTCCCCACGAAACCGACTAGTTATAAGTTCCGCAGAATCAGTACAATTACAAATTGGTGGAACCGGGCTGAAGGCGTTTACAAAATCAAATAGTGGAAGAATTCTAGCCTTTTTTGGTAAGTGGCTGTCCTTCTGCAAGCATCCGCTGCCCAGAATTGCCACTTTGAAACACTCGGTTTAACCATAAGATACAGACAATACAGACCTTAGCTGCAGGGGTACGGTTGGTACCACCCGTGCTTTTCTCCAGGATGTTAGGCGAAACAGGAGACCCCTTCATGATTTTGGCTATGGCCGCGCTATTGGTGCAGTTCCAGGCAGTTCTGCCGCCCGCTATCCCTGCGGCACATTCCATCTCCCAGAAGGACATACGGGTCGCATCGCTGGTGGAGCCTGATGGTTCGCCCGCGGGCGACGCAAACACAAGCAAGGACATTCTTCCCGTGGCAGCTCCCTTGGGATCTTCTGTCGCTTCAAACCTGTCCGCTTCGAATCCTACCCCGGACACCAAGACCGACTCCGGGAGTCCCGCCGTTGCCCCCAATTTCAATTCCGTGCGATTGGCCGAGCCTCCGCTCGCCGACACCGCTCCCGAACCTTTGAAGAATCTGGCCCTCGAAACCACGGACCAAAACACGCAAGGACTTTCCACCGTGCACATTGCTCCCGCCGAACCGGACCGCCTGCACAGCGTCGTCATCCCTGAAAAATATCCTTCGCGGCGCGCCTGGATCGCGCTCTCTTTTGTCCAGCATGGCGCGGCCACGTTTGACGCCTACTCCACGCGCCAGGCCATATCGCATGGCGCCGTGGAAGACGATCCCATGATGCGGCCCTTTGCGCATTCTCCGGCTATGTATGCGGCCATGCAGGTGGGTCCGGTGATGCTCGACGTGATGGCGCGGCATATGCAGCGCAGCAACAATAATTTCCTGCGCCATATCTGGTGGTTGCCGCAATCGGTGAGCACCGCAGGGTTCGTTATTTCCGGAGTGCACAATCTCCACGTAGCCAGCCTTCAGTAGCAGAAGAATAGACCGGCGATGCCGGGGCATCCACAATCCCGCGTTTAGACCGCGAATCCCGCCTCACGTTTTGCGGCGGAAGCGGATTTGCCGCCCATGCGCTTCTCCACAAAATCGGCCGCGCGCCGCGCAGCCACAATCGCCCCGCCCACATCCGATACCGGCCCTTCCGAATCCGTGTTCGCAAAAGCCACGCGTTCGAGCGGCTGATTCGCCGCCGGAATTGTTTTCGTAAACAGTCCCGGGGTGGGCATGAACATGGGGTGGCCGCGCCGGTAGAAATGGATTTCAATCGGTTCGGCATCTTTGAATTCCGGCATCAGTTTTTGAAAATCCGCCAGCACGTTTGCGGCGATGGTCTTGCATCCGGAAATATCCAGCATGCGGCTACGCCGCGATTCCGTCAGCGGCGTGTAAAACGTCAGAATGTTGTTTTTCTGCTTGTAGCCCGACTGCGATTGCATCACCCAATCCGCCACGATGAAATCCGTGAAGGAGCTTCCCGGGCACCACGTGTCGTAGGCCTTGTTGTAGACCGGCTTATCGAAAATCATGTTGATCACCGGGTAAGGGCACATGCGAAACGACATCATGGCGTCGCTTTGCGCATCCGGAATCCCGGAAACAATCCGCGCGGTGATAAATTTCGGCGTGGCCATGACCACGTATTTCGCAGCCGCCGTTTCGAGTTTCCCTCCGTGCACGTAGGTGACGTTCACTCCCTCTTTCTGCGGATCCACGCCGATGATGGTCGCGTCCCCCATCATGTTTTCCGCGTATTTGGATCCCAGCGTTTCCTCGAGCCGCCGCGAAATCGCGCCGTTGCCTCCGGGCAGCGTGACGCGGTCGTCCTCCTTGTCCTCGGTGGCCTGGCTCTGTAAATCGCCGATGGCCACCAGCGCTGAAGTGTCGTCGGCCCGCGCGCCCCAGTTGGATGGCCCATACGCATCCCACCACTGTTTTATTTCCGGCGCATATTTCCGCAAAATTTGTCCCAGCGATTGATTGTCCAGCGCGACGGCGTTTTTTACGTAATCGATGACCTCCATTTCGGCCTTGAATGCTTTGAAGCTTTCGCGCACGGATGCGGAGAAGGGAAGTTCGTCGAGCCCCGCTCCCCAAGTATCTTTCACCCATTTTCCACCGACGATGGTCGGATCGGAACAATTCACGGGAAGCAACTTCAATCCCAGTTCTCCCGCCAATTGATCCGCGGGCGAGCCCCTGTCGGCGAAGGCCGAGCCGGTGGCGAATCCCTGACCCTGATATTCCTCGCGGTAGGCGTTGCCGCCCCAGTGCGTTTCTTTTTCGAGCAGCAGAAAATTATAATTGCGGAGAAAATAAGCGGCGCTCAATCCGCTGACGCCGCCTCCCACTATGATTACTTCGTAGTGTTTCGAAACCGGCGGCCGCGCAAATGTTTCGCCGTCGCGCACCTTGTGGCAAATTTCAAAATGTTCGCCGTCCACTTCCGCCGCCGGAGCTTCGGCGGCGAAGAGCGACAAGTCCACAGGACATCCCGCGGCTATGGACCCGGCAACGATAAATCTCAAAAAATCCCTGCGGTCCGTGGTCATGGCCAATCTCCTTCGTCTGCCTTTGACACCGATTCCGCAACTCTAGTTCAAGAAATCCCCGCGCGCGCTGGTCCCTTCGGCCTGCACGCGCGCTCGGAGCTGCGGATGAATATGCGAACGTGAAGACCGCAAATTCCCTTGGCGCTTCCAATTCGCGCATTGCGCCGATCGCTCTTCAGCGGCCGGATTTGCTTGGTCCCGCGATGGCCGAGCCCGATGCCTGGAACACCACGCGGCCTCCCACCATGGTCAACACCACTTGCGTGGCGCCCAATTTTTCCGGCGCCACTTCAAATGGGTTCTGCGAAACGATGATGAGGTCCGCGAGTTTTCCCGGCTCGAGCGATCCTTCCGTTTTTTCGCGGTGTCCGGCATATGCCGCGCCGATGGTGTACCCGGCGATGGCCTGCTCCACGGTGATGCGTTCCGCGGGAATCCATCCGCCCGCGGGCCTGCCTTCGGGAGTCTGCCGCGTGACCGCGCACTGCACGCCCGGCCAGGGATTCAGCGTGACCACCGGCCAATCGCTGCCAAACGCCAGCCGCGCGCCGGCATTCAAAAGCGTTTTCCACGCAAACGCCAGTTGCTCGCGTTGCGGGCCCACATTGCGGATCCAAACGTCCGTGTCTTCATCCGGATTGGCGTGCAATGGCTGCATGCTGGCGATCACGCCAAGTTGCGCGAAGCGCGGGATGTCCTGCGGCGAGATCGTTTCGATATGCTCGATGCGGTTGCGCAAATCATCGTGCCCCGTGGTTAGCGCCGATTTCTGGTAGCCGTCGAGCGTCATGCGCACGGCGCGGTCGCCGATGGCGTGAGTGAACACCTGGATGCCGTGCTCGTTGAGCTCCGTCACCGCCTGGTTGTAATGCGCCTGCTTCCAATTCGGCGTCCCGATAAAGTGCGGGTCGTCGCTATACGGCGCCAGCATCGCCGCGGTGTGCGATTCCACCACGCCATCCATGAAGAATTTCGCGGCTCCGGCTGCGATCCAGTCGTCGTGATACCTCGCTCGCGCGCGTTCAATATCCTTCAAATCTTCCGGCGTGAGCGATGGCGGACGGATTATTTTTGCAACGTAGAAGCGAACGGTGAGTTCGCCTTCACGCCGCAGATAATTGAAAAGATCCAGGTCGCTGAAATCTCCACCCGCGCTATGGCCACGCACCAGCCCGTATTGATTCGCAATCTTCAGCCCCGCGCGAATCGCCGTGAGTTTTTCTTCCCGTGACGCCTTGGGAATTGCCTTGAGACACCAGCTCCGACGCGCTTTCCTGCAGCGCTCCGGTCGGCTCTCCGGTCTTCGCGTCGCGAACAATTTTGCCGTTGGCCGGATCGGGCGTCGCCCGCGGTGATGCCCGCCAATTCGAGCGCCTTGCTGTTCACCCACGCCGAATGTCCGTCGTAAGATTCCAGATACACGGGACGGTCGGGAAATAGCTGGTCGAGGGGCTTCTTGTCCGGCATGGCCGGAGCAAACACGTCGTAGGTCCAACCCTGTCCTACGATCCAGCCATTGCCCGGATGCGCATCCGCAAAATCCTTGAGCCGTTTTTGAATTGCGGAGATGGTTCGCGCGCCATTCAGGTCCGGTTCGACGAGGGTGTAGGAGCCGTCGAGGAAATGGATGTGGCAGTCGGTGAAGCCCGGAAGAACCACGCGCCCGGCGGCGTCGATGACTTTGGTATTCGCCCCGCGATAGCGTTCGATTTCCTTTTCGCTGCCCACGGCCACGATCTTGTCGCCGGAGATGGCCACGGCATCGGCCCACGGCTCGCTGGAATTTTCGGTGTAGACTTTGCCGTGCAACACCACCACGTCGGCGGAATTGGCGGCGGCATACAGGTGCGGTGCGCGAATCCAGGCAGTGGCTCCCAGCACCAGCAGAAATATTGCGCTCAGCAGCAGAAACAAATTGCGGTGATATTTTTCTCGAAGTGGTGGCAATGTTCTCGTCCTTTTATTATGATTCCCGCCGGGCGAACTTTGCGTGTTTATAATCCCGGCATGGTATTGGCGGGCAGGAGCTGGGCGTCCTGCTCGCTCGGATTATGCCAGCGATGGCAAGCCCGGCAATCGAGTTTCCACTTGACAATACACGGGACCATCTTCTAACGTTACCGGATTATAGTAAGGTTTTTCCGGTCGTCGCAAACAAAAAGCTTCATGGCTAGCGTCAGGGGTGGCGCGATTCATTCCAAAGGAGCGCATATGAAATGGATACGCTGGGGTTTGGGGTGCCTTTTTGCGGTTGCCTTGCTTGGCGCGAACGGAGCGGTTTGGGCGCAGACCAGCGGTGAAATTCGCGGCGTGGTGCAGGACGTTTCAGGAGCCGTAGTGCCTGGGGCCACCGTAACAGCCACCATGACCGGAACCGGAGCCGCGCGTACCGTGGCCAGTGAAAAAGACGGGTCCTTCGATATCCCGGAACTTCCCGTGGGGATATACGCCTTGAGCGCAGAGGCTGGTGGATTCAAGAAATTCGTCGCCAAAAACGTGGAAGTAAGCATCGGCCACGTCAATTTTCTCACCGTCACGCTGCAAGTGGGCGCCGCGGAACAAACTGTCACCGTGGAAGCCAATGCCGTGCAGGTGGAAACCACCAGCACGCAGCTCGGCGGCGTGATGACCGACCAGTCCGTGCGTGAGCTGCCCCTCGCGACGCGCAACACCTATCAGTTGCTCCAGCTCCAGCCCGGCGTGCAATCGCAATTGGGCGCGGACCTCTTTTACGGCAGCGATAATCCCGGCGTGGTTTCAGTGAATGGCGGACGCGGCCGCTCCAACAATTACATGGTCAACGGCGGCGACGGCAACGATATCTTCGTGAATGGTCCGGCGATCCAGCCTTCTCCCGACGCCATTCAGGAATTCCGCGTGATCACCAACACATTTGACGCGGAATACGGCCGCAATTCGGGTTCGGTTGTGAACGTGGTCACCAAATCGGGAACCAATCAGGTTCATGGCGATTTCTACGAATTTTTCCGGAACAATGTTCTGAACACGAAAGGTTACTTTGACAATGGGGTTGCGCCGTACCGTCAAAACCAGTTTGGTGGCACGCTCGGCGGCCCCATTAAGAAAGACAAGACTTTCATTTTTGGATCCTATGAAGGGGATCGCCTGGCTCGCGGAATTTCCTCCGGGACGGTACAACTCCCGACGGCTGATGAGGCTGCCGGCAATTTTTCGGAGCCCAATAGTCAGAATATCCCGCAGGCGGCTCCCTTTGCGGGAGGCATCTCTGACCAGACGTTTGCCAATGTTCTACAGGCCCGCCCCGGATGCCAGTCTGCGATTACAGCGGGAGGCGGGGCCCCCATTGCGGTCAACACGAGCTATGCGAGTTTGTTTCCCAATAATCAAATTCCAACCGCCTGCTTTGATCCCACTGCCAACGCCCTCTACCAGTTGTATGTAGCACCCACCGGCACCGGCACGGTCTCGACCGTGCCCGCCAGGACAGATCGTGAGGATCAATTTACCATCCGGTTCGATCACAACATCACCAGTTCGCAGAAATTCACCGCCTACTATTATTTCGACGACGATCATCGCACTGAGCCGTTCGCCTTTTTTCAGGCCGCCGGAGCGAATGTGCCGGGGTTCGGTTCGATTTTCGGGACTCGCGCGCAGCAGTGGAATTTGACTCATACCTGGACCATCGGCTCGACAGCCGTGAACGAGTTCCACTTTAATTATTTCCGCGAAGGGCAGAAGCTGCTCGATCATCCTGTCAGCACGTTCCAAAGCGTTCACGACGTGTGCGGAACCTTGGTTCCCACCACCAATTGCTTTGCCGACCCGAGCCAGCCACCCAGCGCGGGCATCACCACAAATCTTCCGGGGCACGTGGGGGTGCCGTTCGTCAGCGTCAGCGGTGGATTCGCCATTGGAAATAACAGCGAAGGCGAACTCCCGCAAGTGGGAAATACCTTTCAGTGGACCGATAATTTCACAAAAACTTTCGGCAAACACACCGTCAAATTTGGCGGAGACGTTCGCCGCGAGCGCTTCGATCAGTTCCTCTATTACAACATCAATGGATCGTTGGGCATCACCAACGACGCGAATGCGGACCAAATTGGTTTCACGGACACGAGCGGCAACAATAGTTTCCCCGCGTACCCCAATTATTTCCTCGGGGCCGCCAACGGTTACGTGCAAGGCGCGGGGCAGGCGGAAGACCTTCGCAATACAGCTTTGTATCTGTTCGCGCAGGATAGTTACAAACTCAAATCGAATCTCACGCTGAATTACGGTCTGCGCTGGGAACTTAACACTCCCTACTACGACACGGGCAACCGTTTGCAGACTTTCCGTCCCGGCCAGGTCGAGACTCAATATCCCTGCTGGTTGTCGCAGGAAAATGCCGCGACTTTAGGCCTGGCACCGGGAGATTGCGGTCAAAATAGCGGCGCCAATAACGCCGTCTTTCCGCTGGGCCTGGTATTTCCAAACGATACGGGAATCCAGCGCGGTCTGACTTCCACTTACTTCAAGGCTTTTGCTCCGCGTATTGGTCTGGCCTGGAGTCCCGGTTGGACCGAAGGCTGGCTCGCGAAATTAAGCGGCGGGCCGGGGAAGTTGAGCATCCGCGCCGGTTACGGCATCTTCTATAACCCCATCGAGCAGTTGGTTCTCGAGCAGTTCAGCGCCGAACCTCCCTTCGGCGGCAGCACCGCTCTCTCGAACGTGATTTTCAATACCCCATTTCTCACTCAAACCGGAACGTTGAATCCCAATCCCTTCGGCGGCATCATCAACCAGACGCCGAAGACGCCTTGCGCCGTGGACACTCCCGGCGGGCCCAATGGGTGCGTGGATTGGTCTTCTTTCCGGCCGATTCTGCCTTTCGGCGAATTCCAGCCCAATATGAAGTCGCAGTATTCCGAACAATACAACCTGACCATTGAACGGCAGTTGACCAAGGACATGCTCTTCCGCATAGCCTACGTCGGAACGCAAGCGCATCATTTGCTCGCTTCCTACGACTTGAATTACGGCCATGCCGAGACATGCCTGCAACTCAACAATATTATGGGGTCAGGTTTCTGCGGTTCATTCGGCTCCGACGCTTCTTACGTGATTCCGGCGAATACTCCCATCCCAACTTATACCCCTGCACCCGGCACCCCGTATGACGGTTGCGCTGGTCTGAGCCTCCCCTACAACGCGGGAAGCGGCGGCAATTGCGTGCAGCCCACAGCCACCGGCTTACCCAACCCGATTACTCTTGTCGGACTGCGAAAATATTCTTCCCCCAATTGTCAGCCGCTCACGAGCATCGGGTGCCCTGCGGACGGAGTCCCGGTATTCAGCAATATTTTTGCGGAAGATACGATTGCCAACTCCGCTTACAATTCTCTGCAAGTCTCTCTCGAAAAGAGCTATTCGCATGGCCTGCTCTTCCAGGCCTCGTATACCTGGAGCAAGGCCATTGATCAGGGCGCTTCGTTTGAGAACGAGCTCAATCCGCTCAATTTCAACGCCACGCGGGGTCTCTCCCTTCTCGACGCAAAGAACCGGTTTGTATTCAGTCCTGTTTGGGAATTGCCGGTGCCCAAGTACGCTGGGTTTAAGGGCAAGGCTCTCGACGGATGGGGAGCATCGGCGATTATCACCTACCAGAGCGGATTCCCGATTCGTGTGCAAAATCAGGACGATACGGAACTCGAAAGCAGCATCTTCTTTGAAGATGCCAATACGCCGCAAGCTACCGGACCTGTGCAGTTCGTGAACCCAAAAACGAACGGGGGCACTCTGTTCTTGTCCGGCAATATTGCCGACTCCAACCTCGGGACCTTCGGCAACATGCCGCACGCGCTGTGCTGCGGCACGCCCATCAGCGATACGGACTTGGTCATCAGCAAAAAGACCGGCATCACCGATCGTTGGAGCACTGAATTCCGAGCGGAATTCTTCAACACGTGGAATCACACGCAATTCGCGAACCCGGATGGAAATTTCAGCGATTCGACATTCGGGCAGATTCTCACCACTCGTGAAGATCCGCGAGTGATCCAGTTTGGGTTGAAATTTTTCTTCTAGTGGTTTCGGAAATTCGTCGGGGCGGGGGGCTTCCTGCGAAGCTCTCCTCCCCTTTGTGATCGTCGCAGTCGAACAAGAAGCGGCCGGAGCGCGCTCTTTTGCGCGTTTCCGTCTGGCAGTGTGAATCCATACCTTGCAAGGGCGGCCATGAAAGTTTTTGTGTTGGGAGCGGGTTTGATGGGCCGGGCGGTGGTTTGCGATCTGGCCGGCTCGCGCGAAGTCCAGAAGATTACCGTCGGCGATTTTGACCGTGCGCGCGCCCGGGAAGTGGTACACACCTTCGGCCGCGGCAAGGCCCGCGCCGTTTTCGCGGACGTTCGTGAAACCGCGCATCTCGCCGGGCTTCTCCGCGGCTCGGACATCGTCCTCAATTGCACGCAGTTCAATTGGAATCTCGAAGTGATGCGTGCGGCCCTCGCCGCGCGCATCCATTACATGGACCTCGGCGGTTTGTATTACATGACCCGCAGGCAGTTTTCGCTCGACCGCGAATTCCGCCGCATCGGACGCCTGGCCATCCCCGGAATGGGCGGCGCTCCGGGCATTACCAACGTCATGGCCCGCGCACTTTGCAATTCCTTTGAGCGACCCGAATCCATCCACGTCTATAACGCCGGCGCCGACCTGCAAAAATATTCCGGACCCGTGGTTTTTTCCTTCTCCATTGCCACCATCCTCGACGAACTCACCTTGCAGCCTATCCATTTTCAGAACGGGCGCTACGTGCAGAAGCCCATGCTCTCCGAGCCGGAGGAGGGAACTTTTCCCAAGCCCATAGGAAAAATCACTTTGCGGCATTCGATTCATTCCGAGATGGGCACGCTCGCGGAAAGTTTTCGCGGGGCCGGTGTACGCGAAGTCTTCTTCAAGATCAATTACCCGCCGGAACTCGTGAATCTGGTCCGCGATCTTTCCGCCGCGGGGTTTACCAGCACCGAGCCTATCGCTGTCGATGGCGTCCGTGTGGTTCCGCGCGAAGTTCTGCTTGCTTTGTTGCGCAAGCATGCTCCCACCAAGCCGCCTCTTGACGTGGAGGCGCTGCGCGTTGTCGTCAGCGGGCGCAACAAGGGCAAGCGTTCCGCCGTGGCCATGGAAATGTGGGCGCAAAATACCAAGCGTCCGCTGCTTTCCGCCGTCGCTCGCGATACCGGTTTTCCATGTTCGGTTGCCGCCATCATGCACGGGCGCGGCGAAATCCCCGGCATCGGCGTGATCGCCCCGGAAAACGTCGTCCCGCCGCAGCCGTTTTTCAATGAACTCAAACGGCGCGGGTTCACCTTCCGGCGCTGGAATTTCCGGATGTAGAGGCCTCTTCCGCGCGACCTCCGCACCTTTTTCATAAATCTCTCGCCGGAGAGCCTGCCCGTGGGGAATCGATTCGCTTCGAACCCCGCCGGCTTCCGCGCATCCGGCGAACCAAAAAAGTTTCAGCGCCGCGTAGCGGCCGCCAACATCGAGTTTTTCAGGAGGATTTTATGCACGAAGCACTGCGAAAAGAAATCGAGACATACGAAAAGCGCACTCCCAAGTCACGCGAAGCTCACAAAAAAGCCGTCGAACGCCTGCCTTTGGGCGTCGCCAGCAACTACCGCGCCTACGATCCTTATCCGCTCTTCGTTCGCGACGGCAAGGGCGGCCACATCCACGACGTCGATGGCAACGATTACATTGACTTCAACCTATGTTTCGGCGCGCTCATGGCCGGACATTGCCATCCCGCGGTGGTCAAGGCCGTCGCTGAAAAGCTCGCCACCGGCACTATGTTTGGCATGCCCCACGATCTCGAATGGGAGCTGGCCGAAGAAATCTGCAAGCGCTTCCCAGTCGAAATGGTGCGCTTCAGCAACAGCGGAACGGAATGCACCATGCACGCGGTTCGCCTGGCCCGCGCCGCCACGGGACGCGACCGCATCATCAAAATGGAAGGCGGCTATCACGGTTTGCACGATGCCGCGCTCGTCTCCGTCAAGCCCAAGGCTTCCGAAGTGGGTGATCCGCTGTATCCCAGTTCCATCGCCGGCGGCGCGGGGGTCACCAAGGCCGCGCTGCATAATACGCTGGTGGCGCAATTCAACGATCCCGAGGGCGTCGAACGCCTCTTCGTGAAATATCCCGGCGAGATTGCCGCGGTGATCGTCGAGCCCATCATGATGAACGTGGGCATCCTGATTCCCGATCCCGGATACCACCAGGCCCTGCGCAAGATCACCCAGAAGCACGGCGCCATGCTGATTTTCGACGAAGTGAAAACCGGAGCGAAGCTGGCGCGCGGCGGCGCCTGCGAGTATTTTGACATCAAGCCGGACATCGTTTGCCTGGCGAAATCCATTGGCGGAGGTTTTTCTCTAGCGGCTTTTGCTTCTTCGCGCGCGGTGATGAACCTGATCACCGACCACAAAGTTTTCCACGGCGGCACTTACAACACCAATCCCGTGGCCATGGCTGCGGGCCTGGCCACTTTCCGCGAAGTGCTCACTCCCTCCGCCTATCAGCACGTCACGCGCCTCAACGCCAAATTGCTCGATGGCTATAACCAGCAGCTGCAAAAAACCGGGCTTAAGGCTTACGTCGTTGGCGCGGGTTCCAACGGCTCGCTCATGTTTTTCGACAAGCCCATCAAGAATTACCGCGACTGGCTGGCCGTCGATAGCGATCTCTGGCGGCACTATTGGTTCGCCATGGTCAATCGCGGCGTCATGGCCCAGCCTTATTGGTGGGACGAGCAGTGGACCGTGTCGGTCGCGCATACCGATGCGGACGTCGACCGCCATCTCGCGGTTTTCGCGGAAGTGGCTCCGGCGCTCGCAAAGGCCCAAAAAGAGCCGCGCGTCGCTTCCTCTTCGGCGCACTAAACGAAACGCGCGTGTGATGCCCCGGCCCGGCTCGATCGCGACCGGCCGGGGCACCCGCTCTTGCAACGCGAAAAGGAGTCTACGTGGCGGAATCCGCTGCCGTAGTTGAAAACGCACCGCACCTGAAGCGCGCGCTGGGCCGCTGGGATTTGGTGGCGCTTTTTGTTGTCGCGGTCTTCAACCTGAATGTGGTCCCCAGCATTGCCGCCAACGGCGGAGTGACGGTCTGGCTATGGATTATCTCGCTCCTTCTGTTTTTCTGGCCGCAGGGCATTGCCGTGATCGAGCTGGCGCATCGCTATCCCGGCGAAGGCGGCGTGTATCTGTGGGCCAAAGAAGTGTTCGGCGATTTTCACGGGTTTCTTTCCGGTTGGTGCTATTGGACCAACAACATGATGTACGTCCCCACCGTGATGCTCTATTTCGTGGGCGTTTCGGTGTTCGTGCTTCCGGGACATCAGGGCTTGGCGGACAATCGCGCGTTTGCCGTGATCACTTCCGTGATCCTGCTCTCCATTCTCGCGGTGCTGAACATCGTGGGCCTGGGCGTCGGCAAATGGATCAACAACATCGGCAGCATCGGAACGGGAGTCGCGGCCGCCGTGCTCGTCGGCCTGGGACTCATCGTGTGGATTCATTTTGGCACCACCGTCACGGCCGCGGATTTCCGCATCCCGGCGAATCCCAGGTTCGTGCTGAACTCTTTCGGCGTGATTTGCTTTGGATTGGTGGGCCTCGAACTTGCCTCGGTGATGGGCGACGAAATCAAGGACCCCCGGAAAACCTTGCCGGGCGCGGTGGCCTGGGGTGGCGTGCTTTCCGGCCTGCTTTATATCGGCGCGACGTTGACTCTGCTGATAGCCGTCAGCAAGAGCGACATCAACGTGCTGCAGGGAATCATGCAGGCCGTCAGCCACATGGCCTCGCGCGTGGGGGTTTCGTGGATCGTCGCGCCGTTCGCGTTCATGCTGAGCATCTCCATTGCCGGAATCGGTTCGGCCTGGTTGGCCGGCTCGGCGCGCATTCCCTTTGTTGCCGGACTCGATTCCTACTTGCCGGATTGGATGGGCAAAGTTCATCCGCGCTACGGCACGCCGTACGTCGCGCTGATTGTGCACGTTGTCGTTTCCACCATTCTGGTGCTGATCAGTTTTCTCGGCTCCGGAGTGCAGGAAACGTTTCAGAGGCTGTTGTCGCTAGCCGTGGTGCTGCAGTTGCTCCCGTTCCTGTACATGTTCGGAGCGCTGCTGAAAATCGCATTCACGCCGTCAATGAGCAAAGGGCGCTATAGCCGCACCACTCTCATCCTGGCGGGATCGAGCGGCCTGCTGACCACCATCCTGGGAATGGGCCTGGTGTTTTTCCCAGCGCAGCAGATTACCTCGCTGTTTTATTACGAAGCGTGGATGGTCGGCGGCACGCTGCTGTTCATCGGCCTCGCCGTGTTTTTCTATTTTGTATACGGGCGGCGCAAGACGGCGCGCCAGGCTGCTGGCTCGCGGAATTTGAAATGTTCGAGAGGATTGCCCCATGAAACGCTACCGGATGTACATCAACGGAGAATTCGTCGAAAGCGCGAGCGGGAAATATTTCCCCGTGGTCGATCCTTCGACCGAAGAAATCATCGCCGAAGTTCCCGACGCCAATGAAAAGGACGTGAGCCGGGCGGTGGCCGCTGCTCGCGCCGCGTTTGATTCCGGGCCGTGGCCGCAAACCACCACGCAGGAACGCGGGCGCATCCTGTTTCGCCTGGCGGAGCGTCTTCGCAAGGAAGCGGGAACCCTTGCCGAACTCGAATCACGAAACTCCGGCAAGCCCATCGTCGAATCGGAATATGACATGGCCGATGCCGCCACCTGTTTTGAATATTACGGCGGCCTGGCCACAAAAGTCGCCGGGCAGGTGAATCCCGTCCCGGACAACGCCCTGAGCTTCACCCTCCGCGAGCCTGTCGGCGTCGCCGCGCTGATTATTCCCTGGAATTATCCGCTGCTCATGGGCGTGTGGAAGCTCGCGCCGGCGATTGCCGCCGGCTGTACCTGCATCTTGAAGCCCGCGGAACAAACTCCGCTGACCGCGCTCGAATTCGCAAACTATCTTGCCGATGCCGGGCTTCCTCCCGGTGTCGTCAATATCGTCACCGGTTTCGGCGAAACGGCTGGAGCGCCGCTGGTCTCGCATCCGGACGTGAACAAAGTCGCCTTCACCGGCAGCGCGGCGGTGGGAAAAATCATCATGAAAGCCGCGGCGGACACCGTCAAGCGCGTGACCCTCGAACTCGGCGGCAAATCTCCCAACATTTTTTTCGCCGACGCTGATTTCGAGGCGGCTATCGATGGCGCGCTCTTCGGCGTCTTCATCAATCAAGGCGAAGTATGCTCGGCGGGCAGCCGCATCCTCGTCGAGAAATCCATTTACCCCAAATTTGTGGATGCCATGGCCGCCAAGGCAAAAACCATTCGCCTGGGCCCTCCTCTTTCCCGCGATACCAAAATGGGTCCGCTGGTCAGCAAGGAGCAATACGACCGCGTGCGCTCCTATCAGGACCTCGGCAAGAAGGAAGCGAAGGTCGCGGCGGGAGGAGGTCGCGCCGCTTCCATGGCCAAGGGCTATTACGTCGAGCCCACCATTTTTTATGACGTGGATAATTCCGCGAGAATCGCCCAGGAAGAAATATTCGGTCCCGTCGCAGCGGTAATTCCATTTACCGGCGAAGCCGAAGCCATCCGCATCGCCAACGCCACGCCCTACGGCCTGGCCGCCGCGGTGTGGTCGCGCGATATTTTCAAGGCCTTCCGCATGGTCAAGGCCATTCGCGCCGGAATTGTGTGGGTCAATCATATGCAGCCCACTTTCGTCGAAGCGCCCTGGGGCGGTTACAAGCAATCCGGCTTCGGCCGCGAACTTGGCCCGTGGGGGCTCGAGGAATATCTCGAAACCAAGCAAGTGCACATCAATCTCAACGAACAACCGATAGGATGGTACTGATATGGCTACAATCCAGTTGCGTACTCAAATTCCCGGGCCCAAGTCCCAGGAGTGGATGCGGCGCCGCCAGGCGGCTGTCGCTCGCGGCGTGGCTCACGCTACCCCGATATTTGCCGCACGCGCGGAAGGCGCGGTCCTCGACGACGTGGACGGCAATCGTTACCTTGATTTTGCCGGAGGCATTGGCGTGCTCAATGTGGGACATCGCGCGCCGCGCGTGGTGGCCGCTCTGCGCGAGCAGATCGACGCTTTCCTGCATACCTGCTTCAGCGTGGCGCCTTACGGAAAATATATCGCGCTGGCGGAAAAACTGAATGCGCTGACTCCCGGCGATTTCCCGAAAAAAACCATCCTGGTCAATAGCGGCGCGGAAGCCATCGAAAACGCCGTCAAAATCGCGCGCTGCTATACGCGACGTCCGGCCATCCTTTGCTTTGAGGATGCTTTTCACGGCCGCACCATGCTGACCATGTCCTTGACCAGCAAGACGCATCCCTACAAAGCGGGGTTCGAGCCTTTCGCGAGCGACATTTACCGCGTCCCTTACGCCTATTGCTACCGCTGCTCCTACTCCTTGAAATATCCATCGTGCGGAACTTACTGCGCGCATCACATCGAGGACACCTTCAAGCGCGTGGTCGCCGCAGAAGCCGTGGCCGCCGTGGTGGTCGAGCCGGTGCTGGGTGAAGGAGGCTTTGTCGCGCCTCCCCCGGAATTTTTATCGATCCTCCAGGAAATTTGCCGCCGCCACAAAATTCTTTTCATTGCCGATGAAGTGCAATCGGGATTCGGCCGCACCGGCAAAATGTTTGCCTGCGAGCGTTACGGCGTCGTTCCGGATATTTTGGTCAGCGCCAAATCCCTGGGCGCCGGTCTGCCTCTCGCGGCCGTCACGGGACGCGCGGAAATCATGGATGCTCCGGGCATGGGCGGCCTCGGCGGCACCTATAGCGGCAATCCTCTGGCTTGCGCCGCGGCTCTGGCAGTGATCGAAACCATGGAAGCCGAAAAACTTCCTTCCCGCGCGGAAAAACTCGGCGAGCATTTCGTCGCCCGCGCTCAGAATTGGAAGAAACGGTTCTCGTTCATAGGGGATGTCCGGGGCCTGGGCGCCATGCGCGCCATCGAACTGGTGCAGGAGGGAGAATCGCGCCTCCCGGATAAGCACACCACCGAACAAGTGTTGCGCCATTGCCTCGAGCGCGGCCTGATTGTGCTTTCCGCCGGAACCTATGGCAACGTCGTGCGTCTCCTGATTCCTCTGGTGATCACGGACGAGCAATTCGACGAAGGCCTGGGCGTGCTGGAATCCTCGCTTGAGGCCGTGGCCGCATCGCGGACCGAAAAAGTCGCCAGCCCGGTCTCCTAGCTTGCGCTGCCGCGACAACGGGGCTTTAGCCCCTGAAGCCACAACAAAATACTATTTCGTCAACTTGCTGGGCCGCGCGAACCCCGCAACCACGGCTTCCTTGCGCGGTCTGGCTCTGCTTCTTCCAAAGCGAGACATTTGTCATGACCATGACCACTAAAACTACCATCAAACATTGGGGATTATTTCTTGCCGGACGCTGGCTGGGCGATGGCGAAGCCATCGAGATTCGCTCGCCCTTCAACGGTGAAGTCGTCGGCACGACCGTGCGCGCCACCGCGCGGCAAGCCGAAGAAGCGGTGGTGGCCGCGCAGAGAGCTTTTGGCGTCACCCGCAAATTGCCGGGCTACGAGCGCCAGCGCGCGCTCCGCGCCATTTCCGACGGCATTCGCGCGCGCCGCGATGAATTCGCGCACCTGATGGCGCTGGAATCCGGAAAACCGATTCGTGCCGCGCGCGTCGAAGTGGATCGCGCCATTTTCACTTTTGCCGTGGCCGCGGAAGAAGCCACGCGCATCGGCGGGGAATGGCTTCCGCTCGATTGGCAACCTTCCGCCGCGGGCCGCGCCGGAATCATTCGCCGCTTCGCTCTTGGTCCCATCCTGGCCATCACTCCATTTAATTTTCCGTTGAATCTCGTGGCCCATAAAGTCGCTCCGTCCATCGCCGCGGGCTGCACCATGGTTCTCAAGCCCGCTCCGCAAACTCCGCTCACCTCGCTGCTTCTCGCCGAGGTGATCGAGCAATCGGGCTGGCCCTCCGGCGCATTCAATGTTCTGCCGCTCGCCAATGCCGATGCCGAGCGCCTGGTGGCGGACGATCGCTTGAAGATGCTCACCTTCACGGGCAGCGGGGCGGTGGGATGGGCGCTGAAACTTAAGAGCGGCAAGAAAAAAGTGGCACTCGAGCTGGGCGGCAACGCTGCTGTGATTATCCATTCCGATGCGGATGTGGCCGAGGCGGCGCGCCGCTGCGTGCAAGGCGGATTTTCCTACGCCGGGCAGACCTGCATCTCCGTGCAGAGAATTTTCGTGCAGCGCGCCGTCGCCGACTCATTCACCGCGCTGCTCCTCGACGGCGTGAAAAACCTAAAATCCGGAGACCCGCTCGACGAATCAACCGATGTTGGCCCGATGATCAGCGAGGCGGCCGCGCGCCGCGCCGAAGCGTGGATTGCCGAGGCTGTCGCAGGCGGCGCCAAAATTTTAACCGGCGGCCAGCGCCGCGGCTCGATGGTCGAGCCTACGGTCATCGTCCACGCCAAACGCGAAATGAAAGTGTGCGCCGAGGAAGTTTTTGCGCCCGTCGTGGTGATCGAACCCTACGATCAATTCGAAGACGCTATCCGCGCCGTCAACGATTCGCCTTATGGTTTGCAGACGGGAGTTTTCACCCGCGATGCGCATCTCCTCTTTTCCGCGTTCGAGGATTTGGAAGTCGGCGGCGTGATTGCCGGGGACATTCCTTCCTGGCGCATGGATCACATGCCTTATGGCGGGGTGAAAGATTCGGGACTCGGCCGGGAAGGGCTGCGCTACGCCATCGAGGAAATGACCGAGCCGCGCATCATGGTCCTCAACCTGAAATCCTGAAAATCCTGGCCGCCACATTCAATCCTCGATCGCTGCGCTGGCTTTCGGCCACAGCAGGGAAGCCGACGCCGTCAGCACCAGAATTCCCGCCACGATTCCGAGCGAAATAGCGTCGGGAATATCCACGCGATCCGCGGCAACCATTTTGATTCCCACAAAAATCAGGATGCCCGCGAGTCCTTGATGCAGAAATCGCAGCCGCGGCAGCAGTCCCGCCAGGGCGAAATAAAGCGCGCGCAAACCGAGGATTGCGAACACGTTCGAGCTGTACACGATGAACGCGTCGCGTGTGATGGCCAGCACTGCCGGAACCGAATCAATGGCGAAAAGTATGTCCATCACCTCGACGGCCACCAGCGCCAGCAGCATTGAAGTGATGAACCGCCGTCCATCCCGCTGAATCCAGAATTTCCCGCTGGAATCATTCTCCGTCACGGGAAAGATCCTGCCGAGCGCTCGCACCAACCAGTTTTTTTCCGGATGCGGTTTCTTCTTTCGTGGCAGCAGCATGCGCGCCCCGGTGCCCAGCAGCAGCGCGCCGAATACGTATAAAAACGGGTGGAAGAGATTCAGCAGCTCGATGCCCGCGGCCACAAAAATCCCGCGCATCACGACCGCTCCCAGCACTCCGTAGTACAGAACTTTGTGGTGAAATTCCTCGGGAATGCGAAACGCACGCAGGATCAGATAGAAAAGAAAAATGTTGTCAACGCTCAGCGACTTTTCGATCAGGTAGCTGGTGAAAAAATGGATAGCGGCGTGCCCCCCGCGCCAGTAATACACCCCCAGATTGAAGAGCAGCGCGACGGTGATCCACCCGGCGCTCTCGATCAGCGCTTCGCGCACCCCTACCTTGTGCGGCCGGCGGTGGAAAACCAGCAGATCCACTGCCAGCAGGAGCAGTACCAGGAATGCAAAGAACACCCACAAAGTGACCGGGGTACCGGGCATCATGCTCCTTGTCCTGCGCATTTCCGCGGGGACGCATGAGTGTAGCGCGCCCACTCCCGCCCTTAATAGCCGTTACTTCTTCCCCGTGTAACACTTAGCAGTTGCAGGTTTCCAAGGGATGCCGGATAATCCCGTGGATTAGATTGTTCCGGGCCGTCCTGGCGGCTTGTTAGATGAACTGTCCTCACTGTAGCACTGTAAATCCGGAGTTTGCCGAGTCGTGTTCCCGGTGCGGCACACCCATGCCCGTGGGCGATTCGGAAACCATTCAGTTCGTCGACCCCACCGCCATCACCCCCGGAAGCGATTTTGGCACGCGCTACCGCATCGAATCTCTTCTCGGCCAGGGCGGCATGGGCCGCGTCTACAAAGCCTACGACAAAGACCTTGACCGCACCGTGGCCATTAAAGTCGTGCGCCAGGGTATGATGGGCGATGTCGACGCCTTAAAACGCTTCAAGCAGGAACTCCTCCTCGCCAGCAAGATTTCCCACAAAAATATCCTGCGCATCCACGACATGGGCGAAGTCGGCGAAATCAAGTTCATCACCATGGCCTACGTCGAAGGGCAGGACCTGCAAAGAATCATTCTCGATAATCCCAAGATGCCCATCGAGCGCATGCTCAGCTTCGCGCAGCAGCTCGCCGAAGCTCTGGCCGCAGCGCATTCCGAAGGCGTGGTGCACCGCGATTTGAAGCCGCAAAACATTCTCGTCGCCAAGAACGATCAGGTTTACGTCTCCGATTTCGGCCTGGCAAAATCTTTCGAGGAAGGCGCCGTGGGCATGACCAAGACCGGCGCGTTCCTTGGCACCCCGCGCTATATGTCGCCGGAACAAGTGGAAGGGAAGCCCGCCGACCAGCGCAGCGATCTCTACGCCTATGGCCTGATTCTCTATGAAATGGCCGTCGGCGATGTGCCGTTCACCGGGGAATCCACGCTGAAGGTGATGTACCAGCGCATCCAGGAAAAGCCCAAAAATCCCAAGCTGGTAAATCCTTCGCTTCCCAATTGGCTGGTGCGCGTTATCATGCGCGCGCTCGAACGCGACCCTGCCGCGCGCTATCAGAATGCCTACGAAATTCTCGCCGACCTGCAAGGCGGCAGAACCGGCAGCAGCGCCTCGCGCACCGTCCAGATTCAGCTTCCGGAGTTCGCCGAGCGGCGCTGGACATGGTATGTGGCCGGTGCGGTTCTGCTGGTGGCATTGTTTTTTGCCATCCCCTTTACGCGCCACTTGATCTTCCGCACCGGAGCGCAAACCGAAACTTCCGCCGTTTCCGGAGTTCCCCCGCTCTCGCAAGGGAAATTCGTGGCCATCCTTCCGCTCCGCATTCTGGGCGACGCGCAGTCGCTCGGCTATGTGGGAGAAGGCCTCAACGAATCGCTGAACGCGAAATTGTTTCAATTGAAAAACGTGCGCCTGGCCTCCGATTCCGCTGTTCAAAAAATTTCGATCAACGATCCGCTGGAGAAGACCGCGCGCAGCCTGGGCGTCAATTTGATCGTTCACGGCACTCTGCAGGGCAATGCCGACCAGATGTCCATCATTATGGATTTGGAAGACATTGCCGACGGCAAAAAATTGTGGACCCAGCAGTTTTCCGGCGTTCCCAAGGACCTGCTGACCCTCGAAGATCAGATTGCTACGGCCCTGGTCAGCGCCCTCGATCTCAAGCCTTCCACCGAAGAAATGGCGCGCGCCTCCGAACGTCCCACCGACAACGTGGAAGCCTACGACCTGTATTTGCGCGGACGCGAAGCCTTGCGCGGGCCGCAGACCGCCGCCACGGCGCAAACCGCCGTGGATTATTTCTCGCAGGGTGTGCAGAAGGATCCCGGATTCGCGCTGGCCTACGCCGGGCTCGCCGACGCCGCCATGACCATGTACAGCGAGAAAAAAGACAGCTTCTGGGCGGAAAAGGCTCTGGGCGCGGCGCAGCGCGCAGAACAACTCAAGGCCAGTGTGCCGGAAGTTCATTTCTCACTCGGCAATGTCTACCAAAGGACCGGCAAGAACACGCAGGCCATCGTGGAACTCAAGCGCGGCCTGCAACTGGCCCCCAATTCCGATGAAGGCTACGTGCGTCTCGGCGACGCCTATTTGAGCAATGGGCAAAAGGACGAAGCGCTCGCCGCCTATAAAAAGGCCTTGGACGTGAACCCCTATTTCTGGGGCAATCATCTGGGCCTAGGGAACGCTTACTATTCCATCGGCGATTTCGACAAGGCTCGCCAGGAATATCAAAAGGTCACCGAACTCGAACCCGACAATGTGACCGGATGGGACAACCTCGGCGACGCTTTCGAACGCATGGGACAGTACGCGCAGAGCATTCCCGCGTATCAAAAATCCATTCAGCTTGATCCCACCTGGAGCGCCTATTCCAACCTCGGGAACATTTATTTCCTGATGAAGAAGTATCCCGATTCCGTCGATGCTTTCGAGAAAGCCGTGCAGCTCGGACCCAATCAGGAAATGGCCGTCGGCAATCTGGCCGATGCTTACCGCCTCTCGGGCCAGAAGGACAAAGCTTCCGCGGCCTACGATAAAGCCATCGCTCTTGCCTATCAGGAGCTGCAGGTCAATCCGCGGGATACCAGCGCCATGGGCAGCCTGTCTCTTTACTACGCGAAGAAGGGAGACGCCACCCACAGCCTGGACTTCATCCGCCGCGCGCGCGACATCGACAAAAAGGACGTGACCCTCATCTACATCCAGGCCACCGACGAAAACCTCGCTAATAAGCACGATGACGCCTTGAAGTCGCTTCGCGATGCGCTCAGGAATGGTTATCCCCTGAATGACGCCGAGGCCGACCCGGACCTGGCGAATCTGACCAGCACGCCTGAGTTCAAGCAAATCGCCAAGGAAGTCCAGGCGGGCTCCCACCCCTGATCGACCCCACCTTCCTCTGATACGCGAAAAGTTCCCGCTCCAACGCCAATTTTCTGCTGTTCAAGGCGCTCATATCCATTCGCTGTTCGCAATTCACATTAAAATATGCCGCCGGCTCGCGAATCACACCTCTTCGCTCGGAATCCTCTCGCGGCGCTTTTTCGCGCACGTAGCCTCAGAGGATCCGATGTCAGCGAATCGGCAGGGCATTGCGGTCCTGGCCGGAAATCAGCGAACGAATGGATACAGGGGTAATAGTGGGGACGAAGCCTGTGCCAGCAGGGAAAATCAAACAGGCCCGAGGATTCGTGGCGGCCAAAAAAAATCGGGAGGCCTGGTGGCCTCCCGATTTCAGATGCGGATACGGTTGAGTCGAGCTAAACGAGCTCAGCGCGTGAGGGCTGCAGATTCAGCTTGCGATACCCAAACAGGAACGCTGCGGCCAGTCCCAAAGCGAGGAGCGAAAACGTCCCAGGCTCAGGAGTCGGCAGCGGAATCGGGGCCGAGCCATCACCGGTCAGATCAAGCGTTGCGCCGGGCACGAAAGCGGAGGGCAGCCCGTTGACGATGTCATTGCCCAGCTGCACGTCGCAACCGAACGGTACACCGCCATCCTCGATTTCATCGGCAAGGCTGCATGGATTGCTGCCCTGAGAGCATGTCGCCCGCCTCATCAAGGAGCATGTTCTGAGTATCGCCGGGGTTCGCCGTCATGGTGCAGGAGTCAATCCCGTTCGAAACGCTGTTGGTAACGTTTACGAACAGATCGGACGTGCACGTCAGCCCGTTTCCAATCGTCTCGAAATTCGGCACGGAAATCGTCACCGAAGTCACATACTGCGTCAGGCTGGTGTTCAGGAAGTCAGCGCTGATCAAACCATTGGAGTCGGCTGTGACCTGAACCGAAAATCCCGTAAAATTCGAGCTGTGTCCCGGCCCGCCATTCAGGTGGACCTGAGTATCGCCGCCACTCGAAGTATCCGCTCGGGCGATGCTAACCGCAAAGAGAAGCAGTGCAGTCAGCGAGAGAACTTTTAATATTTTCAAGTGCGCACCTCCGCGCATTTTAACCCACTGGTTAGCTAGCACTCGTGGTGCCATATCGGAATCTCAAATTGATACGTAAGTTCTTTGTTTGCAACGCGATTTTTCACCCTTTCTTGACCGAAAGTCCTTCGTATGCAAGTGTTTGCGCATGTGCGGAACATCTTGACTGAAAACTGTCATTGGGTCATCACAGGCGATTCTGAGGCGTATGGGGCCGCGGGGGCCCCGCTTGATCTACGCCGGCGGCGCGTCCGCCATTTGGAGGGCCGGACAGGAGTGGATCAGGAGCGATACCCACACCGGAGCGCCTTCAAATGCAAATTCCAGGTGGATTTCCTGCGAGGGTTCCAGCGTCTGCAAAGTATAAGTTCCGCCGCTGATCACCGTGGGAACCGAAAGCAGGCACTGGTCGGCAAGCGCGCTGATTTTGGCCTTGAAATTACCCGCCACCATATTGCAAATTTCCCCTAGCGCGTCGCAGATGACGCTGGAATTCAACCCCCCTTCGCCTCCCAGCATCAGCGCGGTAAAATGCGCAGCGGCTTGTTCCGAGCAGCGCACCAGGGCCATTCCGCAAAGCGCCCCGGCCATACCCACCATCGCGGTTAGTTCTCCCCGGGGCTCCCCCGAAGGATCGGATTGCGGCGTAAGCGTCGTTCCGGCCATCATTTGGAACACTTCCAAAGCGGCGCCTTCCAGGATCATCCTCCATTGCGGATCAATGGGAACCAGCATCGCGGATTCGCTGTTCATCACGGTGCTCATTTAGCGCCGGTGAGTAGCGGCGTTATGCGGTCCTTCACTTGTTCGGGAGTGAATGGCTTGCGGAGATATCCCTTCGCACCGGCCGATAGCGCCTCCACCACACGCGCCTCGCTTCCTTCCGTCGTGATCATCACCACCGGGACGCCTTTCGCGGCATCGACGTTGGCCAGCTTCTTCAAAAATTCCAGTCCGTCCATCACCGGCATATTGATGTCGCTCAGTATCAGGTCCAATCCTCCCTTAGTCGCCTCCGCCAGCCCTTCCGCGCCATTGCCTGCTTCCAGCACATCGCCGAGATTCAATCCCGACTGGCGCAAGGCCCGCTCAATGATTTTTCGCATCACCGAGGAGTCATCCACGATCAGCACTTTCAACTTTTCCACAGATTGTCCTTTGCGCCCAATTTGACTCTGTTCCCAATTTCCCGAGTCGCGGGAATTTAGATTTATGAAGACGTTCTTATGTTTCCTGCGCCGGGCGACACGTGCTGTCGTGCACTTCTCCAACCATTCCGCGCGAAACTGGCGACGTTTCGTAATTTCCGCTTCTCGCCTCGCTTTTCCGCTGACGCAGATCCTTTAACCGGCTTTTTAGGGATCGGAAGGGAAGCCCATGACCGCGCTCAAATCTTGATCGTGTGGCCCTAGCCTTGCACCAATCGAATGCAGAACATGACAAGCTAAGCGCGAAGTCCCCAATCGCACAACGTTTTCTGGTTGCTTTCTAGGGTAGAGCGGCTGGCACGACGATGAACCGACCAGCGGCAGAAATCCCCTATTGAAACTGTGATTCCGCCTTCGGGAAAATGTCGCGGGGTCGAACGCACACTAAATCGATGAGGACGGAACGCCAGTTTGGCTGTGATTGCAATTTCAAGCTGGTATTCGCCAAACTAGCATGACCATTGACTTAAGCGCGGACCAACATCCTAAGCGCCCGGAAGACCGCAGAAAGCATCCCCGCTTTCGGGTTTGCATTCCGGTCACCATCCGCTCCTCAGGTGGTTCCGCGCATTCCGCAGTGACCTTGGAGATCAGCCAGTCGGGCATGTCGGCAATGGCCAGTAAGCGCCTCGATACCGGGGAAACGGTGGAGATCGAACATGTCGCGGAAGGCGCCATCACCGCGGTGGTCCGCCACAACAACGGAAAATTGTACGGCTTCGAATTTGTAAAAATTTCGGCGTCCCAGATTCACGAAATCGCCAAACGCTGCAAAATGTTGCCGCCCTTCAGCCACAACGCCCTGGGCATCTGAATCGCCGGGCCGGCAAGCCACCGCGCCACTCACAGTTCGCCATGAATCGGCGCCGCGTGTCCGCTTTGCCCACGAACATTCTGAGCACGGCGATGCGCCCGCTTCGAAGACGGAAAGTAAAATCTGCTTGACATCGCCCCATAGTTCTGCAAATATCGAAATATGGCCGCCTCCCCTTTGCGCAAATCCGCCGACCGCATCCTCAACTACGCGGACATGTTTTCCGCCATGGGCACGGAAGCCCGCCTGCGCATCATGCAACTGCTGCTCTCCGCGCACCCACTAGGACTTGTCGTCGGCGAAATTCAGCAGGAACTCGATATCCCCAGTTCCACTCTGTCTCATCATCTCGACAAGCTCAAGGCTGAGGGCCTGGTGTGCGTTCGCCGCGAAAGCACTTTCCTGCATTACACCGCCAACACCGAAGCGCTCCAGGAACTTTTGCAGTTTCTCTACGCCGAATGCTGCACGCGCAACAAAGCTCTCAAACCGGAATCCATCGTTCATATCTGCAAATAGGAGGTTCCATGGCCGCTGATCAAATCAAGGAAATCGTCAAGGAAAAATATGCACAAGCGGCGCTGCGCGTTTCATCCGGCGGCAGTTCCTGTTGCGGAGCCGCTCCCGCCGCCGCCAGCGGTTGCGCCGATCCCATCACCTCGAATCTTTATGACGCGTCCCAGGCCGGGCAGATACCCGAAAATGCTCTGCGCGCTTCGCTCGGCTGCGGGAATCCCACCGCGCTCGCGCAATTGAATCCGGGCGAGACCGTTCTCGACCTCGGTTCCGGCGGCGGCATCGATGTTCTGCTCTCCGCCAAACGCGTGGGCCCAACCGGCAAGGCCTACGGCCTGGACATGACCGACGAGATGCTGGCGCTGGCCAACGAAAACAAACAGAAATCCGGAATTCCCAACGTCGAATTTCTTAAAGGCGAAATCGAACATATTCCTTTGCCGGATAATTCCGTGGACGTGGTGATCTCCAACTGCGTCATCAACCTTTCAGCCGACAAAGGCGCGGTGCTGCGCGAAGCCTTCCGCGTCCTCAAGCCCGGAGGGCGATTTGCGGTCTCGGACGTCGTGACTCGCGGTGAAATTCCCGAGGGCATTCGCAAAAGCGTCCTGCTGTGGGTTGGCTGCGTGGCCGGAGCGCTCGAGGAAAACGAATACCGCAAACTGCTGTCGCTGGCTGGTTTCGAACGCATTGATCTCGAGCCCACGCGGATATACCGCGCCGCGGACGCCCGCGAACTTCTCTGCGGGCAGGGAATTGACGCCGATGCGATCGCGCCGCAGGTGGATGGCAAATTCCTGAGCGCATTCATCCGCGCCGTGAAGCCGCTCGCAAAGCAATCCTGCTGCGGCCCGTCCTGCTGCCAATGAGCGTCGCGCCCATGCAGAGATGTTACAACGTCTTGTTTCTCTGCACCGGAAACTCGGCGCGTTCGATCATGGCCGAGGCCATCCTCAATCATAAAGGCAAGCCGAATTTCGTCGCCTATAGCGCGGGAAGCCACCCGTCGGGAAAAGTTCGGCCTGAAGCCCTGCGCCAGCTCGCGCTCGCGCATATTCCGTCGAGCGGCTTTCGGAGCAAGAGCTGGGATGAATTTGCCACTTCCCAGGCTCCTCGATTCGATTTTGTTTTCACTGTTTGCGACAATGCCGCGAAAGAAGTTTGTCCCGTCTGGCCCGGCCAGCCGATGACCGCGCATTGGGGCATCCCGGATCCCGCCGCGATGCAAGGCACGCCGGAACAAATCGAGCGCGCCTTCCGCGACACCTTCCTTCTTCTCGACCGCCGAATCACGCTGTTTTTGAGCCTTCCGCTCGAAAAACTGGATCGTCTGTCCATCAAGAAAGCCCTCGACGATATCGGGCATCAATGAAGTTCAGACTGCCTGCCCGCGTGGTTTCCGAATTCCTCGGCACTGCTTTTCTGGTTGCAGCCGTGGTCGGCTCAGGGATAATGGGAGAGCGGCTCTCCGGTGGAAATACCGCCATCGCTCTGCTCGCCAACACCATCGCGACTGGCGCTGCTCTTCTGGCTCTCATTTTGACCTTCGGGCCAATTTCCGGAGCTCATTTCAATCCGGCCATCACTCTTGCGGACGCGATGGAGCAGGGAATTCCATGGAAAGAAGCGCCCGCGTACATCCTTGCGCAATGCGCAGGAGGAATCGCCGGCGCAGTGGTTGCCAACCTGATGTTTGGTTTGCGCTGGTATTCAATTTCCACGCACGCCCGGAGCGGGTGGCCGCAGGTGTTCAGCGAATTTGTGGCTACATTCGGGCTGATGTCGGTCATCTGGGGTTGCATCCGTTTGCGATCCGAGGCCACCCCGTATGCCGTCGCCAGCTACATCACCGCTGCGTATTGGTTTACTTCTTCCACTTCCTTCGCAAATCCCGCCGTGACTATCGCGAGGATGTTGTCCAATACATTCGCGGGAATCCGACCGGCGGACGCGCCGCTTTTCATCGTTGCGCAACTTGCAGGCGCTCTAGCCGCGACGTTCCTTTTTGCGTGGCTCGTCCCAAACCTGAAAACTCATGCGAAGGACGTTCTCGTTCCTCGGGAAATGTAACGGCAACCGCTTGCCGCACTTCGCGAACGCGTCATTCATCAGATAGTTCAACGCACCGGCGTCAGGGTACGCCTTCATCCGTTGCCCAAAAAGTTTCGATGTCAGGGAAAGCCTTCAACGCCGCCGGAAATTGTCCGATGTCACGGCACGCGGCGGCATTCGCGTTTTCTTGCGTCCCGGCTGGGCAGGGAAGCCGTGCCGAAGAAGCCTTTAAACGCAGGGGTTTTCACCCCTGAGTCCGTCATGAAGTTCCGGCAATTCATTTGTGGGCTGGCGTCCAGCCCGCGACAACCGCCATCGGCTTGGCACTCTACGAAGTCAGCTTTGAAAGAAGAATGTGCGTGGCCTTTTCTCCCTGCACAGTCTTCACCGGAACGAATCCCAGTTTCGGGGAGATTCATCCCTGAAAATAAATGCTCGCCTTCGCCCAGAAACACCGGCGAAACGGCCAGATGCATTTCATCGATCTGATTCGCCGCCAGATATTGCCGGATCACGGACACCCCGCCGCCAATGCGCACGTCTTTTCCCCTCGCCGCTTCCTTCGCTTTTCGCAGCGCCACGTCGCATCCTTCGGTCACGAAATAAAACGTGGTGCCTCCTTCCATTTCGACCGGCGGCCGCGCGTGATGCGTCAACACAAACACCGGCGTGTGGTACGGCGGGTTCGCACCCCACCATCCTTTCCACGAATCGTCTTTCCAGGGACCGCGCACCGGCCCGAACATATTTCGCCCGAGGATCCACGCGCCGATATTTTCAAACGAGAGCGCGCCAAAATCGTTGTCGACCCCGCGCGTTCCGCCTTCCTGCCCCTGCATTTGTCGGAAAATTTCCGTGCCTACTAACCATCCATGCAGCTGCGGTCCGCCCACGCCCAGTGGATTTTGCAGGTCCTGCCGCGGTCCCGCGCCAAACCCGTCGACGGAAATCGAAAACGCCGCGACGCGCACTTTGCTCATGCCCGGTTCCTTTCCCGGATGGATTGAGAATTTGTTCCAAAAAGCTGCGGTTTCATCGCTTTTTGCTTTTAGTTGCCTTCGCGCGTCCGCGCGCGGCCGCTTTCTTTTTCGGTTTGATTTGATTGTAATCCACGGCGGCCAGAACCAGATTTTTCAGGGCGCGCGCACTGATCGTATCACCTTCGAATAAATCGATGGCGCGCCACACGTTGCCTCCCAGGCCCGCGTTGAAGAGCTTGTCGGGATCCGCAAGCGCCGCGCCATGGGCAAAAGTCAGCTTCACTTTATCTTTGTGGGCGTTGCCCACTGCGATAATTCCGTCGTGAGACCATACCGGGCTTCCCATCCACTTCCATTCCTCGATGATCTGCCCGTCGGCTTCCAGAATGGATTTGCGGATGCTGGCCAGCGTCTTGCCGCGCCAGTCCGTGAGGCTGGCGATCAGTTCGTCAATTCGTTTCGATGGATCCATTGTATTTTTGCTCCTAACGTTGTCTCGTTTGAATCCCCAAAGCCTTCACCTCCAGCGCCAGGGCAGGGAACTCAGTTGCCATCCCTTTGCCGGGCAGGGCCGATTGCAAAATTGAAATTTCCGGCGCTCATCCCTTCGCGGCGCTCGGCGGCAAATCAGGCGTGGCAACTCCGAATTGCTTGGCGTACTCCGCATGCAATCGCTGCCAGCCGAACTTCATGGCCTCGCCGCCAACCAGCCGCCCGAGGGGAGTTCCGCTGAGCAGCCGATCCATCACGTCGAAACAAATGTGCCATCCGGCAGCACCCATGGATATGAAGCGGCGATCGATGCTGTGCCACAGCGTCAAACGCGTGCCGCCGCCGTTCGCTTCGAGTTCCCAGCGCATATCGTCGTATTCGAGCAACCGGGGCGCGTCCGCTCGCGTCACTCGCGCTTCCTGCCTCGCGGATCTTCCCACCCAGGTCAGATTCACCGTTCCCACTTTGCCCAGGTTCCCATCGGCCTCAAAGGGAGCCCACTCGCGCAGTTCCGCCGGATCGGTCAGCGCCTTCCAAACTTTTTCAGGCGAGTGACGCAGCTCCCTCACCAGAACCAGCGTCCACTTCTCTCCGTCCTTTTCTATCCGCGCTCCGCTGGCCGGACCCGGTGTGTACTGCCCGCCCTCGATCATTACTTTTCTCCTTAGCGCGTATAGCGCGCCAGTTGCGTGAGCTGAATCACGTTGCCGCAAGTGTCATTCAGCATCGCAATGGTCGAGCCGGTCACTTCCGTGGGCGGCATGGTGAACTCCGCGCCGCGCGTCTTCATCTGCTCGCAGTCCCGCTTAATGTCATCCGTAAAAAACATGGTCGCGGGCTGCTGCCCTTGGAACATCGCCTGCTGGTAGGTCTTCGCCGCCGGGTTGCTGTTCAGCGCCAGCTGCAGTTCCGTGCCGTCGGGCTCCTCAGGCGAAGCCACGGTCAGCCAGCGGAACGCCCCCTGGCTGAAATCGGTTTTCTTCGTCAACCCCAGCACCTCAGTATAGAACTTCAGGGCCTTGCTCTGGTCGTCCACGTACACGCTGGTCAATTTGATCTTCATTCGCTTTCTCCTTTTTCACGTGCGCGGTTTGCGCCGCGACGTTTTCTTTTTGTTTTATTTTTTGCGGTTGGCCTTTTTGCCGTCTTTCGATCCATGCGGTCGAGGTGGCGTTCGAGAGCGTCCAGGTGCGCGGACCAGAACCGGCGGAACGGCGCCAGCCACGTGTCCACCTCCTGAAATGGTTCGGGCTTCAGCCGGTAGAGCCGGCGCTGGGCGTCCACCGTGGATTCCACGAAGCCCGCCTCGCGCAGCACCCGCAGATGCTTGGACACCATGGGCTGCGGCATGCGCAGCCGCCGCTCGATTTCTCCCACCGAACGTTGCGAGGCCACCAGCAGGCTGAGGATCGCCCGGCGGTTGGGCTCCGCGATGATTCCGAATATGGATTCCATGCGTTGAATATACGCACAACGGAATATACGTGTCAAGGTATATGTAACGCAGCCGCTGGCGCGGCCCCGGTGCCTCCGTGACGCGGTGTCAGGAGTACGCCCGGAATGCTGCGATGAATTAGTAGCCGGGAGGGCGCGTTCCGGAACTCCGTGGGGATGAACACGACCGTAAAACTAAGGATGCAGGTTGAGCTGCGGGTCGGAGTTTCCGGCGTCACGTCCGAAAGCCCCATGAAAACGATAGCGGGGACGACGGCACTCGAACCCGCGAGCTTTGCCGCGACAGGTGGTCATGGCCTGAATATATCAAGGGTTTGTGGGTCGCGCGAAGGAGCAGATGTTGAGAATACATGTGAGGCGGTACTTATGGTTCCCCGATTGTTCACTCGAGCCGGAACGCGAGCCGAAAGATAGGCATAAGACCGGCTCGGAGAATCACCGTGTCGAACTCTTAACCAAATTTTTGGTCTTAGAAGATGTACTTCAGTCCAAATTGCAATTCCCTTGGATCTTGCGCGCTCGTAATCACACCAAAAGTCGGCGACGTTTGTACCCCCGCCGAATTGAACGTTGCGACTCGTCCCGGGACATTGAAATTCGGGTGATTGAGTGTGTTGAACATATCGAAGCGGAATTGCAGCTTCGAACTTTCACGAGGCAAGGCGAAATCCTTCTGAATGGAAACATCCAGGTCTACGAGTCCCGGACCGAAGACATCATTTCGGCCCGCGGTTCCGAAAGAAAGCGGTGCGGGAAGCGAAAACGCCGCGACGTTGAACCATTCCGCAGCCGTGTGGGGGCCGTTATCGGGATTGCCCGTTACAGTTGAACGTTCGACATTTGTGGTCGAGCTGACGAGTCCCACGTCGGCAGGCTCATTTCCGGCTGCCGTAGACAAGTTGACCGTAAACGGCGCGCCGCTTTGTGCGATGAACAAGCCGCTGGCTCGCCAGCCATCCAAGGCGGTCCGCATCAGACCGCTGGAACCTCTTGCGATGGGAAGATCGTAGACAGCAGTCGCCGTGAACCGGTTGCGATGATCGAATGACGAGGGTGCGGCCTCCAGCTGCGGCGCGTAAGAGTTCTGCGGGAGATTGTACTCGTTGGTGGTTGTGCCAGTATCCGAAGCGTCGTCCATGGATTTCGACCACGTGTATGTTGTTTCAAAGGATAAATGGTGGCTGAAACGGCGGTTCGCTTTAAGGGTCAGGCCGTTAAAAGTTGCCCAACCGTTCCAGCGAACCGTCGTGAATGCGGCAAGCTGAGAATATGGTCGGCGGGATTGGACCGAACTTGTCGTCCCGGCGGGGGGAGGACAGGAATGTTATCAACCGTCGAGCTGTCGGCGTGGATCGTGCGCGAACCGACATATTCCGCTTCAATCGTTGTGTTGCTCGACACCGCCTTTTGCACGCTCAGGTTATATACCTCGTTGTATTCCACGCGAAAGGAGTGGTCCACGCTACTTGCCCCGATCGTGCCGGGCACTTTGTAATTCGTTGGCGAGAGGATATTTTCGGTCGAAAAATCCGGATTCAACGTGGTAGGAGATGTGACCGTCTCGGTGAAAAAGAATGGGCATGTTTTCTGCAAGGTTCTGGAGAATACTGTAGGACGCCTGGTTCGTATATATCCCAAATCCCGCGCGAATCACCGTGTCGTTGGCTCCGGGCACTCGCCATGCTAATCCCAGTCTGGGGGAAAGCGGAGGTCGTGTGGTGTGAGTAAACTGTTATTCCAGCCGACGCTCTGCGCGGAAATGATCAGGATTGGACTAAGCGATGCATTCAAGGCCGCGACAGGAGGCAATGCTGCAGGATTCCCCGCGACCACGAAGGCGGGACCACCCGGGGCTGTAAGGTCGATGTCTGAAGTCTGATTTGCCTGGGCGACAAGATTGGCGTTGTACTCATATCTGATACCCAGGTTCAGCACCAGGCGGGGCTTCACCTGCCAGTCATCCTGTATGTAGATGTGGGCCCAATTCGTCGCGGCGTTTTCGGCGCCTTCACCCAACCCTACCTGTGCGGACGCTGGCTCGCCTTTCAGGAAATCGCCAAATGGTGTGCCGGTATATGCGCCGCTGTAGGTATACACGCCGCGCGCATTATTGGGAAATCGTGGGTTGAAGCTGAGATGAAAAAAGTAACCGCCAAACTGAATCGTGTGGGCATTCTTGTGGAGGATAACATTGTCGAACAGTTCGAAATCACGGTCGACTCTGTACGTGAATCCCGCCGGCGAACCAATCGTAGCGAATTGGTTGCTCAGATTGATTAGCGGATAGCCTTGATCTGCCGGATTTGCAGTGGTCCCTTCCAATCCGTACGTGGCTGCGAAAGGATTTCCAATATTGGGGTCCCCCTGTCCGCCTGACACTTTCATCCAGCCAAATCGAATCTCGTTCAGGAGGTTTGTCGAAAAAGTGTGTGTTTCACCGATGGTGATGTCTACCGTATGGGTGTTCAGAGTGCGCCCGAACGAAGGAAGCTGCGCTTCGTTCAGAATTGCGGATCCGTAAGGGTCAAGTTCGTGCGCATCAAAAATGGAGGCTCGCGCAAAAATATAATCTGCCGATGAAATAATCTGATCCAATCTCGCGTTGTATTGATTTGAATCAAAACTCTGCTCGCTCTCCTCCAACAGATTGTTGCTGGTGCCGGGCAAGTTGGGCAGCGGGGTCAGCGCAGGATTCAGCAGAGCAACAGCAGCTGGATCGAAGGGGCCCGTGACCGGAGTAGTTCCAATAAGCCCTGTCCGCTGTGCGGCGGTCGGAACAGTAAACAAGTGGGCCAGGTCTTGCCGAAGTCTCTGACCCTCATAGTTGACGAAGAAAAAGGTTCTATTCCTGACTATCGGCCCCCCTAGGACTGCCCCGAACTGGTTTTCTTTGTATGCGGGTACCGGCTCATTCTTGAGGGCAAAATAGTTCTCGGCATCCACCGCGTCGTTTCTCAGGAATTCGTATGCGGCTCCGTGAAAGTTGTTCGTTCCCGATTTCGTGACTACATTGATTACTGCCCCCGACTTCCCGCCGAACTCGGCCTCATAGTCTGTTTTGTTGATGATAAATTCCTGGGTCGCGTCGGGCGACGGATTCAAGACTACGTTGTTGTAATATTCGTCGGTGATGCTGGTCCCATCCACGAGGAAAAGATTGTGGCCGGTGCGCTGCCCGAGAACATTGATGAGCGATCCAGTTTGCTGCAAAGAATCACCGCGCGTGCCGCCGGGAGGATTCACCACCCCTTCGCTCAAGAGAGTCAATTGCAGAAATTGCCGGCTCTTCAGAGGCAAATCCACGACCTCATGATTCTCGATCACATCCTTGATGGAAGCCGATTGAGTCTCTAGCTGTTCCGGACCTGCCTCGACGCTCACTGTATCGATCGCATTCCCCACTTCGAGGGAGAAATCCTGGCGAACGTGGTCGTTGATGTAAAGCACCACGTGTTGCTCCGCGGCTTGCTTGAAGCCCGGAGCGCCAGCGGTAATGGTGTACTCGCCCAACGGCAGTTGCGGGAGAGAATATTCGCCCACTTCGTTTGTCACCGCAGTATGCTTTTCTTGCGTTGCCACCTGCAAAGCAGTGACGGTTGCCCCCCGAACAATCGCCCCGGTTTGATCCGTTATGCTACCCGTGATGTCCGCTGTGTTCATTTGACCGAATGCCGCACTTGCGAAGCACAGAATCAATGCAAACAACCATAGCTGAACTGCTCTGCGCAGACACCGGCGCACAAACTGCGAGGCGCCTTCTCGCGCGTCGGTAAGCCTCATATTTTTCCTGTGCCTCCAATAACCCATATCAATGAATACTAGCCCTATCGCGTTCTTGTACCAGGGTGCGTGAGAGAGTTGTCTCACGTTCTTCTTCCACATTTCCTCCCGCTGGCATGTCTCTTCTCCTCCCACGGCCGAGAAATCAGATGTGCAATTCAAAAAACTAAATCAATCCGCCTGAGGCTAGCACTTGGATTGACGCGAAACATGAAGTAAACATTAACCTCCATTCAAGTTTTGCTCCATGGGTGACGGCTATGCGAAGGTCCTCCCAGCGGCGCCGTCACGCTCTCCGGAATGTTCGTGTTGCTCTGTATGCGGGAAGCTGTGTAACAGAATATAGGATCTCGATATGGGGTCTCGCATCCCGGTATGGTGTCCCGTGCCAAAACCCAAGACTATTGTAGGCAGAATCTGAAGCGTTCGACGCTCGATCTCATACGGAGAATGACAGCAACGAAGCACGGGCGGAGCAGGGCAAAGTCCTCAGCGCCGGGGGGTGAGCGCGAACGAAAATTAAGGGATACGAAAATGTGGGTCGTACTGTGGGTTGGAGTTTCCGGTGTCACCTCCGAAAACCCCTCGAAAAAGATGGCGGGGACGACGGGACTCGGAACATCCTCCGCCTATGAAAGGGCGCAAGTTGCTGATTCTTCAATACGGGAGAAGCTGCAAAAACGGTCCTTCCGCCGAACTTGGGTACACGGCGGGTACGCGGAATCGCTTTGCAAAATTCGCCTTTCGTGAGAAATTCCATGTGAGCCGAGAGGTAACGTTCTCCCGGATCACCTCCGCGCATGGCGCGTGGTCCCCCATCCGCGCGCCATGGCATCACGCGGAGCGCATGTACGAAGCGAGGCCGATGATGGGTAAAAGTGCCGATGGGCGTCCAGGGACATCGCGATTCGACAGATTCGTGCGCTCATACGGAATAGAGCGGCTCGCGAAGCGTTTGGATATTACGCGATGGCGGTCCAGCACTGGCTTCGCGGCTCGATGTCTCCACACCCCGCAAACGCCTTCAAAATTCGGGAGCTCGCAAAGGAACGCGGCGTTGCGCTGTCTCTCGATGAAATCTACGAGCACTTCCGCCAGGTGGGCAGTGAACGCTATACAGATTCGCGAACGACCCCGCTGCCGGCGCGATCGGCCTCGATGTCCTCTTTTCAACGGATGCAATCCGCCGGCATTCCTGGAAACACCCCCCACGGGCATGCTTGACGCTATACACCGGTAGGCGTATAGTGGCAGACATGGTACGAACCAACATCTGGTTGGGCGAGGATCAGAAGAAGAAGCTCGAGGCCCTGTCCAAGAAAACAGGAGCTCCGGTCAGCGCGCTCATCCGAAAGGCGATTGAGGCGTACCTGAAAAAGAAGTAGAAAAGCGGGACGCGCTGGTGTAGCAAGCACCACGCGCGCCCCTGACCAACAACGTGGAGTCCACGATGTCAGCTTCCCGAACACTACCAGAGTCCTTTCCCCAAGCAAAAGTTCTTCCTACTGAAATGAATTCGGCGCAGGCACGCAAAAAGGCGCTAGTCGACGCGTTCCGTGTGGTCGCCGCGGCCAGGGCCGAGTTCCTTGCCCGCAGAGGCGCTGCGATCAAGAAGGCGCTGGCCGACCCCAGGGTGCGCGCCCGCAACAGCGCGGCGCAGGAAAAGAGCTGGATCAACCCCCGTGTCCGCGCGCGCAGGATCGCGGGGATGAAAAAAGCATGGGCCGACCCCAGGTCCGCGCGCGCAGGATCGCGGTGATCAAGGGGACCGTGGCCGCTCCTGAGGTCCGCGCTCGAATAGGCGCGGCGATGAAAAAGACGTGGGCCGACCCCGAGGTCCGCGCACGCAGGATCGCGGCGATCAACAAGGCGAAGGCTGATTCCAGAGCGCGTGCGAGACGGAGCGCGCAGGCCTCGCGGGTGCCGCAATGACGGTCACCTGCGGTTGGTGCAAAAAAAACATGGGCGAGAAGTGCCCACTTTGCGGCGAGCGTGCCAGCACGGCCGGGGCTTCTGACGTCCACTATTGCTGGAACGCTTTGTGCGGAATCATCAGCTTCGCCGCCGGCGCCGGCGGCGTGTCTGATTCAATGTGCGAGAGTTGTCGGCGCGTAAATTTCCCGCTCATCAAAGGGACCGTCCCTTGCGAGAGCGCTTCGTGAGCCGGATGTGACCGTTTGTTCCCACAACCGGTCGAGAGGGACTGATCAGACACCTCCCGTCCGCTCACATGTTCACTCTAATCGCACGCTCGTCGAAGGGTATGAGCCATGGCTGCTTGCGAGGAACTATTCCTCATTCACGCGGGCTGCCTATGCCCGCGCCGTCCGCCTGTTCTCTGAGTACCTGCGGGCAGACGACATCGCGAAAGCCGACCTGGCCGTCATGAGGATATTCCTGGCCGAGCGCGGAAAATCTCCGGCGACTTATATCGCCTTCCGGTGCGCGCTGCGATCGTTCTTCCGGTTTCTGAAGCTTGCCGGAGCGGCCGACAATTCTTCGGCCGAGCTGCTCGCGAGACCGAAGACTGCGCACCGTCTGCCGCGCTGCCTTGCCGAACCTGAAATGGACAGGTTGCTCTCTCTGGTGAATTCGCCCCGCGATTGTGCGTTCCTCGAGCTCCTGTACGCATCGGGGCTCCGCGCGAGCGAGATCGCAAACCTCAATGTCACGGACGTGAACCTGGGATCGGGAACGCTCAGAGTCCGGCGAGGCAAGGGCGGGAAGGATCGCGTCGGAGTGTTCGGAAGAAAAGCCGCCCATGCGCTCAAAGTCTATCTCACCGGCCGCACGCGAGTCCCGTTTTTCGCAATTCCCTAGTGGGCGGATCCGAACGGAGATGATCAGGAAAATAGTAAAAAAGGCGGCGCGCCGCGCCGGGCTTTCAGGCGTCCACCCTCACACGTTGCGTCACACTTTCGCGACGGTGCTCCTGAATCGCGGGCTCGATATTCGATACGTTCAGGAACTGCTGGGCCACGCCTCGCTGAGCACCACTGCAATTCATCCTGCACACCGCGATCTATGACATCGTCAAGACACACGCGCGGTGTCATCCGCATTCCAAGGAGGAAAATCACAATGAGTAAAAAAACTAGGGATAGCGACATCCCCAAGGTTCGAGTGGAAATAATTCCGGCTCGCCGCACGGCGTCGGCCGCCGCACGAGCTGTGGATGCACAGGCCATGCTCAAGAAGATCATCGAGCAACAGGTTGCCGAGATGCTGGCCAACCGCGATGACCTCCTCTTCCAGCCTTTTTTGCAATCGAAGCGGGTCGCCGATGAACTCCGGCGCCTGCAGACGGTGCCGGAGCTGCGGAAGTGGTCCGTGTACTATGTGCGTCATGGGTGCCTGGTCTGCAGAACAAAGAGGGGAATTTACGCCTGCTGCGGAATGTGTCGCAACTGCGCCACTCGGACCCGCAATCGCCTCAAAGCGTGCGTGAAGCTGGTCAGAAAGCACGGGCAGGGATGGAAAAACGAGTGCACGGACCTGGAAGATGTGGCACGCCGCGCCCTGGGAGCATTCGCCGGCGACGATGAAGGGTGATGGGCCTGCTGCCATCGCAGGTGCCGCGCTTACGTTTGTACACCTCCGAAGAAATTGCCGAAGTTCTCGCCGAAGCCGGTCATCAGCACGTTCGGAATCGCGTTGGGCATGAAGCTGTCAAGCGAATTCGCGTTCGCAAAAATCTCGATGGTTACGAGCTTGGTGCCGTCGGGATCGTCGGCCACGCGCATCTCTCCGGTATACGTCCAGGTCTCCGCGGAGATGCCGGTGACCGTCCGAACGAGAGTTCCATTGAGCAGTACCTTCGCCGTGTAAGTCGTCCCGGCCTCCGCCGTGATATCTGCAGCGTCCTGTTTGATCAGCGTTCCCGCTGCGGTCTGCGTCAGGCGGTTGCGTGATTTCCATGTGACCGTCAGGCCGCCGTAGACTTTCGAGTAGCGCGCTCCGTATGAGAGCGATTGCATGCAGAGATCGCCGGGCGGATAGGGCCGCGCGAAACGGGAGTTCGTCGCGAGCGTGATGTAGCTCGCGCTGGTGATCGGGAAAGTCCCGAAATTGTTTTTCGGCAGCAGCTTGGCTTCGACGGTGGTATCCGCCGCATAGGGAATGGTCTTGGCCAGGCCCGCGCCATCGGTGAAAAACCACACCGTGGCGCCGGAGGCGTGGTCCATGGGAACGGTGTCCATCACTCCGCGCATGATTCCGGAGATTGTGAACGTCCCGTCCGCATTCGGCGTGACGGTTTGCCAGCTCATGATTTCCTGGTCGATGAGCAGCAGATTCGCGCCGTTCGGCAGGTCGGCCGCCGAACTGGCGCTGGTCAGGAACGTCAGATCGACTTCGCCCGCGACGGTGAGCGAAAAGCCTGTGGGGTCGGTGGCCGGAGTGGCGGCCGGATAGATGGCCGCGAGCAATCCGATCGGCGTGAAACCGAAAATCTCGTTCGAAAGAAAATCGCCCGCGCCTTCGTTGAGCCACACCTCGAAACTTTTCGATGTGCCATCGCCGCGCGCGCACAATGCGAGCGCGTAAATTCCCGCGGGAATTCCGGCGGCGGCGATCATGTGGTAGGGCGCTTCCACCAGCTCCTCAGCCACGGGCGCGAGCGGCGCGCCCAGCGGATTCGCCCAGCCCGAAACCGGTGGAGCGACGAAGGCGGTGTCCTCGATTCCGAAAATGTCCTCGACGGCGTCGATGGTTATTTTTCCGTCGATCAGTTCCCCGTAGGCAATGCGCGTGATTCGGAAAATCTGGTTGGCGATGCCGAGAGGCACCCAGGTGAGCTTGAAAACTCCGCCGGGCCGGAAATTCCACGCGACGCGATTCACCTCGAGGGTGATTTTCGCCAGCGGATACGTGAGCGTCTTGAGCATGCGCGTGGCGATCAGCCCGGCCGCCGCCTCGTTCGAGATGCCCAGGAAGGCGATGGTTTGAGGGCGCACCTCGTTGGTGACGGAGATATTCGCGGGATCGTAGGCGCGCACCACGCGCTGATTGAAATTGTTGAGCCGCGAAAGAAAGATGACGGCGATAGAATTCGTGGTCTCCTGCCATGAGCCGCGCGAATATCCGCGCACCAGCTCCACGTTATCGACGGTCAGGATGGGCAGCGTCGAGGCCGTGTAATCGGCGCGCGCGAGCTTCAGCGTCCACAACCCCGTGGCAGGGTCGGTGTAGAGCAGCCCGTCGGCGTGGCGGAGAATTTCTCCGATGAGGTTGTTGGCGGTCTCCTGGGTATCGAACTGCATCGAGACGCCCAGGCCCTCGGTGGCAAGGGTCGTGGCCGCGGCCGTGAAGCTGACGGGATCGATGCGCGCCGGCGGAATGCCCATGCCCCAATCGACATTCGTCAGCGCATCGTAGATCGCGAGCGCCGGATTTGCGTCGCCATTGATGTTTGCGATCGACGGACCCAGCCCCAGCCCATCCGGGCAGCGCCGCACCACGAATGCCATCGGTTTCGGATAATTCGACATGCCGATGTAGAGCTGCTTGAAAACCGCCTGGCACAGCCCTCGATACGCGGGAGAGAGATGCGAATGCAGGGTCTTCACGGTGAAAACGTCGCCGACCGCGAACTGCGTGCTTCCCGTGGCGATGGTGAAATCGATACGGTCCGGATTTCCGGAAAACGCCTGGTCCGCCCAGCAACTGCGGGAGCCGTCGGCATTCGGTTCGCTGTTTATAATCGTGCCTCAGACTGAACCCACCACGTTGAACTTCATTTTCTGGAAGGTCGAATGAGTGAAGTTCCCATCGATGCCGGCGGCGGTGATGGTGATGGTCTCATCGAGCGCGGCCGAGCCGGCCACGAGACTTGAGATGGTTCCATTTCCGACACCGGAAAATGTGTCGCCGATGCCGCTCTGATCGGTGACGATGCGGTTCTGCTTGGCCGTCAGATAGTCGTCCGGCTGCTGCGTCTTCAAGCCGCGGTAAAAATCAATCGTCCCACTGATCCCGCCGTCGCCGCCGAGTGTTGTCCCGCCGAAAAGATTCGGGCTGTTCACCGCGAGCTCGATGTAGTTCTCGGAGCCGTCGCCGTTGAGAATGGTGGTTAGGCTGTAAGTCAGGGCTTTCACATCCGCCTGGATGCCCACGAGAGCGTCGACCGGGCCCTGGCAAAGCGCGAACTGGCAGCCAAGATAATATTTGTAGCCCCGGACCTGATCGAAGAAGCCAGTGAACTCCAAAAGCCCGAATGTAAGGAATCCGCCAATTGTATGGGGCTTATATTTCACGGCTTTCAGGTCGCCCCACCACACGGTGTTTCCGCCCTTGATCATCGCCGTGCCGAATACCACGGGGATGGCGCGGCCCTCCTGCGCCGTAGGGATGACGAAATCTCCGAGCGCGCTCGCGTGAGGGAGATTCGTGTGCGCGGTGATAAGCGCGCTGACTACGGTTGTCGCGACGTACAACAGAACCGTTGCAAGGAAACCCAAGGGAACATCCTCCTCTCCGAGCTACCTGCGTTTTCCTCGTGAACGAGCCGCCGCCGGTCCCTCTTTCATCGGCCCCTCGATGTGGCTTTGCTCGCAGCCTTGGGATTGTTTACGAGATGCTGCAAAATCACGCGGCCCGCAGCCTTGCTGGAAAGGTGCTGCAGCACCAGCCCATGATCGAGACCCACCGCCAGACGAATATCGGATGGCTCGGAAGATGAGGGACCCACCAGACCGCCCTCGGCGAATCGCACCGTTCTGCTCGAAAGCGCCTCGATCGATGGAATCCTCATGCCGCGGTTGATGGCCTCGAGGTTGTGGGCGCCGAAAGCCGCGACTGCCGCGGCGCTGATGACGTATTCGCCATCGGAAAGCATTGCGGGAATCGCATCGGCTTTGGGGCCGCCGCGCCCGCGAATCAATCCGCCCTCGGCATGGCCGCTGCCCATCGAGGCGAAAAGTCCGCCAAGCAATCCGCTAAACCCCGCGCCGGCGCCGGATCCGCCGGAATCCGAACTATCCGTCCCGAGAATTTTTTCCATGAGCTTCTGCATCAGGACTTTTTGCAGCGCAGCGATGTTCCGCCGGCAAGATTTTCGAATTAGCGCCGCACCGTCTCCGTCCATGGCCCACGGTCTCGAAAAAATTCGTAAAACTTTGCGAGACGGGGCCGCGCATCTGCTGCGCGAGCGAAGTGGTCTGGGCCTTCAGGTTTTGGACCTGGATGATGTCGTTCTGAGCCTTGGCGTTCTCGTCCTGTTGCCGGCGCCTCCCGCGGCAAGTTGCTGGGCTTGCGCTCGAGCAGCGGCAGTCGCTGCGCGATGAGCTGGTTGATTTCGCGCTCCGCCGCGAGCTTGCCGGTCTTTCCGCTCTTCGCGCCTATCTCAACGGACCGTTTTTGGATGCCGAAAGACTTCAGTCCCTGCTCCATATCGCCGGCAGCGGCCTTGAATTTTGCCTGCGCCGTTTCTTGGGTGATGAATTTGTTCACTTCAGCGGCCGTGCCCCCGGCTTTGCGGTAGACCTCCGCCTCTTCGTTTATTTTTACGATGGCCTGAGCGTAAGTTTCACCCTCGGCTGCGAGGATTTTCTGCTCGCATTCCAAATGCGTGCGCGCGTTCCGCTCGTCGCGCTCTTCCGCGCGCTGCTTCATCTCCTTTTCTTTTTCTTCCCAGCGAACCACCGACTCCTCGCCCTCGGTCTGCACGCGTTCAAATGCTTTGGCTACCGCTTCTTTCCGCCGCGCTGCCTCCTCGGCCCACTTGTCGCCGCCGTGCTTTACTTTCTTTTCCGATTCGAGCGCGATGATCTGCTTCAGGTCGACGATCTCCTGCTTATATTGCGCGGCAGCGTCGGCATGCCCCTGTTTGACCGCCGCGGCGTATTTCACTTCAGCCTGCTCAACTGCAATTGCATCGCGCCGCCCGCTTTGAGTAGAGCCACGCGCTCCGCGAGCTTTTCGATCTCCGCCTGGTTGGCGGACAGCACTTCTTGCGGCGTGCCCGCTGGACCACCCGGTCCCGGCGCGCCTGTTTTCGCGCCAGCGCCCACCGTGGCGTTGGTGATTGCTAGGCCGCCCACCAAGCCCGACCCAGCCAGGTTCGCGGCGGTCGAGAGGGGATGCGTGACGGCCTGGGATGTAAAGAGTTTGAGCTGTGTCCACGCCCCGCGCAGAGCCCGGCCCACTTCATCCCATTTGCCCTTGGTCTGTTCGAGGCCGGCCACCTGGTCGCTCGTCAGCACCACGCCGCTCTCGTCGACTTTTTTCAGCATGTCGCGGTAAGAAATTCCCTCGCGCTGGGCCTCGGCGAACATCTGCGCAATCACTCTCCCGCGCGTGCCGAGCGCCGCCATCTCTATGGCGCTGCGCTTGGTCGGGTCCGGGATCTTCTGCAACTGCTCGTAAAAATCGCCGAGGATATCGTTCACCGGGCGCAGGTTTCCACTCGCGTCGACGAGCGCGACGTTCATGTCCTTCAGCACTTTGACGAAGAACTGCGATCCCAGCTAGTCGCTCTTCCGGTGGCCACGAATTCGCCGAGCTGCGAATTGATGCGCGCGAAGGCCGATTCCAGGCTGCCGGCGTCGAGGTTCATCTCCTTGGTGATCTCGGTAACTCTTGCACCTGGTCGGTGGAAAGTCCGGTGGCTGCGGCGGTACGTTCTCGACCGACTGCGCCAGGTCCAGCATCTTAAGTGATGCCGAGGGCGGCCGCCCCTACGGCAATAGCCGCGCCTGTGAAACCGAGCATCGCTTCGCCGGCCGCGCCAAACTTCGTGTCCAGCGAATCGGCGCTCTTCTCGAAGCATTTTCCCGATCGGTTCATAGGCGCGCAGGGAGGCCATGCTGCCAAAATTCCCCAAGCCGGGAAAATTGGCCAGGCGCAGCTTCACCGAATCCACCATCGAGCGGAATGCCGATCCGGTTTTGGCGGCGCTGGAGGCGACGTCGTCCTGCTGATTTTTTAGGCTTTTGAGCTGGCTGCTGAGTTCCTTGATGGCCGCGTCGATGCCGGTAATCCTCGGCGGTCAGCTTGACCTTGATCTCTGGAGCTTCAGGCAATTCCCGGTCGCTCCTTTTTGCTCATGCTAACCGCGTCAAAATATTAAATCAAAACAAAATTCGGCAATGTGCTCACTTCCGCCGCCGAAGCCGCCGAAGTGAAGTGAAGTCCGTCAAACGGCTCCGGTGCGTGGTCATATCGTGCGGTCGCCGTCACCCGCGATGGCCACCGGGCCGGGAGAGGACCCCACAAGATCGAACCTTCAGGCCGGCCTGCTGGAGCAAGCCCATGGCATGCAAGCCTCACTGCTCCCTACGGATAGGGCGCTGCCATGACGGCGCGTCGGGCCCACACGTCTGCACGAACTCGGTCGTCCAGCCGATCTTTTCAGCATTGGTTATCCTGCGAAGGCCGCGCCCGCAGTGCGTGCACCTTGCACCACGCGCAAACATCGCCTCCGTATCGGCGATGAGGAAAACCATGAAGCCGGGTTCGGCGCAGAAGGGGCAATCGTAGTGCGCCGTGGCCAAGCTTCCGGTAACAGTTATCTTCGAGTTCAATCGAAACTTTTTGTCGAATTCAAGTTCATTCGCACATTCGCTCATCAGCGAGATCTCTCATCTTCTGGGCTGGAGGCTTTCCAAATCCGACGGGGACGCGGTCCGCACTGTCATCCTTCGTCGAATAGCTGATGTTTGCTGGATGGAAAGCGCGCGACTCGCGCGAAGATTCTGCTGGCGCTCGTTTTCCTCGAGATCAATTCCCATCTCGGCGAGCCGCGATGAGCATTCGCCCTGGCGGATGATAGCGGCGCGAAGCTCGTCGAGCAGAGAATTCACTTCCATCGCTTTGCGATCGATGACGGGTTCTCCGTAAAATTTCTCGCTCACTGTCTGCCCATCAAACACCAGCCGTTCGGGCTGGAAGAGCAGCATTTTCCCGGCCCGCGCAAATACCGTGGCGCGCGCGGAGAGTTCATCACGCAGGGCGGACACTCGCTTTTTCAGATCGCTTTGCTCCAGAACGAGACGGCCTATCAATAGCCGCGAATTTTCTTCGCTTTCGGTCACAGGCCACCTTCCTTAAAATTCATCTATCCGCGCCCCCTCGAAATGTGCTCAAAAGCCGTGTAGTGGATAAGTAATCCACTACCTTGAGCTAAAAACGGACTTTCTCTACCGCCTTCCGCTGGTGATCGGGCGATAAATGCGCGTAGCGGAGCGTGGTGGAAATGGCCGAATGTCCAGCGAGCTGTTGGATTTGCAGCAGCGGAACTCCGGCGGCGGCTAACCGGGAGCAGAAGGTATGGCGCAGATCGTGCCAGCGGAACTTCGACGCGAGGGCGGCCTTCTTCACCGCGCGTTCAACCAATGCCGGCGATCCACGGGGCTCGTGTTGCGCTCGGGGGTAATATAAATTTGCCCCGTCCTCGCTCGCCTTTTCATGCGCGCAAGACATCGGCGCGCGGCTTGGTTGATCCGCACCTCTCGCGGTCCCGTTTTGCCGTCCACGAGAAGCACTGATTCGCGGCGCTTCCAATCCTGCCATCTCGCGTTGAATTGTTCCCCGCGCCGCATGCCAGTCAGGATCGCCAGCTCAGTTTCCTCGGTCTTCGCAGGAGACTCGCGCTTGATCTGGTCGAGCACTTGCGCCTGTTCGTGGCGTTCGAGAAAACGGACATGAATTTTTGCCTCGCTTCGACGTCGGACTCGACGGCAGCCAGCGGATTAACCTCGAGTAGTTCCTCGCGGACGCCGTATGCGCAGACCGATGAAACGAGCGAGTGGTAGCGGTTGAAGCTGCCGTGGCTGAGATGGGCGTCGATCGGCGATTTCCTCGCTAGTATGCGCCAGCGTTCGCGCCTTGAAACTCGAAACCCTCAGACTTCCGATGACGGGGCTGAGCACTCCGAGCCGGACGCGGTCCGCGCGAAGTGATGAGCTTCGAATGCCGCTTTTTTCTTTTTCCTCAATCGCCATTTCCGCCAGGTCCCGAAAGCGAATTTCTCGCTTGCCTCTCCTCCGCCCGCGGGTATCGCCTTCCTTCATCTCCGCGTCTCCTTGCCGTCCCCATCAAATCGCGACTCGCATTCAGGACATTCCCTGATTCCGTCATCATCGGGAGCGCCGAGCGCCTCTCCGCAAGCAGGACACTCATCCGTTTCAGGAATGAGGACCCGCCTCTTTTGCTCGATCGCTTTCCGCGCGCGGAAGAACTTGGCGCGTTCACACTCGCCGCCGAGGGCCAGCGCTGCATCTTCCACGCCCTTCACCACCGCGGCGACGACGTGCTCGGCTGGTATCTCGGGAAAGCCGAGAGCCGCGTAAATGCGCTCGATCCAGGTTCGCTTCTGAAGCTCGGCCGCCTCTCGAAGGGCCTCCGAAAGCGGGCTTGGCATGGGTGTAACGCTCATGATTGGTCTCCTCTGCCGGCGCATGCGCCGGCCGAGCGATCGGGGCTTTCATCCTTCCGGACCCCCGGGCGAATTGCAAAACCGAACGAAACCAGGTCTGGACGCCTCGTTGATCGCGCCTTGTTGCCCCGCGTTAGCGCGCCGAGCGCCCGTGGGCGATGCAATCGCCCGGCACGCCGGTTTCCTCGGCCGCTCAGCCGCCGAAAGCCCTACGGAGCAGCTTGCGCCATGAAGCTTTCCTCGGATTCCTGCCCGGCCGAACTCGCCCTAGCCGCATCTTCGTCTGGCACGATCAACAGATCGTCTCCTTGGCACCAGCTCACGAGCTGCGATCCCGTGTGCCGATCGGAATATTTCACGGCGACGTTCCCGTCGAACTCGGAAGAAACGATGGTTCCAAAAACGTGAAATAACTCCGGCAGGAGCACGCGCTTGCCGACGAAATGCGGGCCTCGCTCTCCTCGAGGTCGGCGGCCGTGAGGGCGTGAATCCCGCGCAGCTTCGCGCCCACTTCTCGAACTATTTCCTCGACGCGGTCTAGTTCGACACCGTCGACCGCGCGCCTTTTCACGATCGTGAAACCGCTATCGTGCTCGATGCGAAGCCCTGCCTCGGCCGCGCGCTTGAACAGCGCCCGAAGTCTTTCGTCGCCAATCCAATCGAAGGAAGCCTTTGAAGCTGGAGTAGGACCCTCGTCATTCACGATCACCAACAGATCGGAGCCAGCGCCGGAATGGATCGCGTGGCTCTACGTCGGGATCCTTGAACGACTCCCGACGATAGGAAACGGGCCACGTCTCCGTTCCTCGCCGACGGTCCGCAGCCGGCCAAAAATACGGATTGAAGGAATGAAAACCTGCTCGCCGAGGAAGTCTTTGCCGCGGCGCCGGCGAGCTTTTCCCACGGCGAAAATCGAAATCTCTCGCAGGTGTTTGCCCGTCTGCTCGATGACCGCCTGCTCAATCTCCGCGTCGTCGGGATCTCGTTGCGAAGCGGCCGAAGCTGAGCGCGCCACGATGAGAAATCCCGAATCGTATTCGAGCCTCAGACCGAGCGCTTCGATACGTTTGAACAAAGCCTCTTCTTGTCCTTCCTCCGCCATTTCGCTTCCCCCTTTTTTTCGAGCTACCCTGTGCCGACGGGTTCACGCCGTCCTTCGCCTTTGGATCGCGATATCGATGGCCTTCTGGATCGGCGTTGCGACGCCGGGCCAGGCATCGAAATACGGGATGCCCCTGCCTGCCGCCCACTCTTTCAGGTCCTCGGCCAGGTCGAAATCCGAAATGTCGGGTTTGCTGTCGAGAATGCGTGCCGCTTGCTCGGCTAGGCGGCGAATCATCGCTGAGCGGCGCCGTTGCGGAGTGCTGGGCTTTTTGCTTTTCAGTTTTCCACAGGGAGGGGTGAAACTCGGCCGCGTCAGCGGCCGTAGGTTTTGATTTTGAATTTGGTCGGTCAGGGTGACGGTTGTGTCTCTTCCTAGGCGAGACTCCTGCTCGTGAATCTGAGACTCCTGCCCAAGCCCAGGAGTCTCAGATTCGCCGCCCTGGTCTCGGGGACGACGAGCTACGGGCACGGAATGCCTGCAGGTTCATGCGACGTTTTCGCGTGCCGTGTTCGCCTGTCAAGAGCCGCTTATCGTTGGCACCTCTCTCATCTTCGAGCAGTGCCAATTCCTTCAGATCGGCGAGCAGCCGGAAAGTCTTCGCTCGGCTCCAACCGAAATACATCGTCATCCTGCGCACGCCCGGACTGACTGGCGAGCCATCGCCGTTCCGCCGAAGGTACCGAGGAAAGCTGCAAGGCCCTGTCGATCGCGCGCGAGCAGCTTCCACTTTCGACCATCCGTGGCAGGCGGTATTTGTCGAACGGGAACTTCCGCAGATCGCGGGAAAGCTTGAGCGACTGCGACGACTGGGCGCTTCCGCTCGCGCGGATCAGTTGGGGCTTTGCGACAGGAACGGAAAGAGCCGTCACGGGCGCTGCCTGCGGCGATAGACTAGTTTGATGACGTCTTGAGGAATTCGCAACGTCAGGGACCGGCGCTTTCGCGCCGATCGATCTCTGCCGAACGCGAGGACGCCAGGCTCGCGCTCGAAAATCTCGCGCACGACGTCGTCGGAAAGGTTCCAGAGCGAGGCGATCTCTCCGACGCTGTAGTGCCGCATGGCGAACTGAGGGTTCTCGCCGCCGGCTTCTGGCGGATCCGGCATTCGCGCGATTTTGTAACTTTGTGGCATTGCCGCGCGAGGACTGTGTCACGCTGATGGCGCAGCGGGATGCTACGAGGTTACGGGGCAGTAACCTCGTCCTACCCTGGGACAGGTTACAAAGGAAGGGAACTTCATCCCACCTTGGAGGCGATGTGCCGAAGGTATTTCTGGTCGTAGCGACGCACGGTGTCGAACTCGAACCCATATTTGCGCGCGATTTCTTTTCGCGCGTCAGTCCGCGACTTCCCGGCGGCCAGCCCTGCGATCTCTTCGCCGATCCTAACTGACTTCGTATTTGGAAATGGACTTTCTGCGGCCCACGTTTTCGGGGCGGCTTTTCGCGACCCTGTGATTGCGGGATGGCTTGGTCCACCCCGAGAAGCTCCCTAGCCCATCGCTCTCTCCCTGCGCGGCGGCGCTCCTTAGATTCGGGGGTAGCGAGCGTTTTTCTAAGTCCCTTGCTCACTCTGTATCTGTGTCCACGGCGCTTCCACATCTTTTTCAGCGACCTTTTCTTCCGCTTCACGGATACAGGATTTGCCGCCGTCTCCCTGCTCGCTTCGGCCATCCGCGCCTTGACCTTCGGATCGTCCTGCCCGGCCTTTATTGCCGCGATCCAACCCTTGCGTTTTTCAGGTCGCGATCCCTCTTCTTAGCCGCCGCTCTGACGGATGCCCGATGAATCCGGAATATGGCTGGGATGGCTAGCGATTTCTTTATTTGCTCGGCTCGCTCTTCGGCTGACACTTTTAGAGGAAGCCGGCCGGCCTCGGCCAGTGAGCGGAGTCTCTTCTCCCTGCGTTCGGCTTCCCGCCGATTTGACGTCCCGAGCGAACGCACGAAAGATCGCCCGCGGATCCCGAATCCCGCGTAGTAGATGTTTCTGCTCTTAGACCGGGCGCTTGAAGACGCCCATCACCGCGCTCTCCTGCGGCGGGACTATAGCTCAATCATTGACACGTATCAAGCGGCGCGGTATAAGCTCTCTCCGTGAAGCGAACACTTTACACGACGGTCGAAGTCGCGAAGGCGGCGGGCGTGGCTCGCGCCACCGTGCAGCATTGGATCAAGACGGGGAAGGTCTCGTGCCGGCCGTTCGGCTCCGCGGCAACAAAGCAGTGAGGCTCTGGACTGAGGCCCAGAAGGAACGGGTTCGGCGGCTGCGCGGCACTTTCAAATCGGGACCGCAGAAAATAGCCGCGCCGAGGAGGCGGCCGCAATGCTGAGGATTTACCGCAGGCACAGGAAATCGTGCGCGCATCGCGGCGATGGGAAGTACCGTCGGTGCCGCTGCCCGATCTGGATCGATGGGTTTCTCGGCGACCAGGACATCAGGAAGTCGCTTCGCGTGGCCGATTGGCAAAAGGCCGAAACGATGCGCGGAGATTTGGCAGCGGCGGGCGTGCCTGAAGTGGAAAGCGGCGAGCCGATCAGCATCGAGGCGGCCGAGAGAGAATTCCTGGCTGTCTGTGAATCGCGCAAGCTGAAAAAATCGAGCATCGACCGCTACCGCATACTTTTTCGCGAGCTGGGGCGATTCGCGGCACAGGAAGGTTTCCGCTTTCTCAAACAGATCGACACTCCCACCCTCAATCGGTTCCGCGCCACTTGGAAGGGCAGGAACGGGCAGGCGAGCAGCGGACTCACCGATCTCAAAAAGCTTCAGCGGCTGCGCAGCTTTTTCAGGTTCGCGCTGGACCACGGACGCATCCAGCGGAACCCTACGGCGATGCTCCGCGACCCGAAGATTCGGCTGAGTCCGACGCTGCCATTTTCGCAGGAGGAGATGTTCCGCATCCTCGAAGCGGCTGCGAAGAAAATCACGACCGCGAAGCCGGTCGCGAAAAACAAAGCGCGCCGTCTGCGAGCGCTGATCCTGCTGCTGCGTTACTCGGGGCTGCGGATCTCCGACGCCATCGGCTGCGCAGCCGACAATCTCCAAAACGGAAAACTGTTCCGGTACACGCAAAAAACCGGGCAGCATGTCTACTGCCCGCTGCCGCCGTTCGTTGTGGCCCAGCTTGAGAGCGTGCCTCGCGTGAGCGGCCGCTACTGGTTTTGGACGGGCGGCGGGACGGTCGAGAGCGCGAGAAAAAAATGGAGCGAGGCGCTCGCGGATTTATTCGCTGACGCTCAGGTGGAAGGCGGCCACGCGCACCGCTTCCGCGACACGATGGCCGTTGAGCTGCTGAAAGCCGGCACGCCGATCGAGCGCGTCTCGATTCTGCTCGGCCACTCCAGCGTGCGGATCACCGAGAAGCACTACAACCCGTGGAATCGCGCGCGCCAGGAGCAGGCCGAGGCGGACGTCGCACGTTCCTGGGCGACGGACCCGATCGTGCTCCTCGAAGGGAAGGGGACACGGCAGATACACGAAAAAAGCGCGCCTGTTAACTAGCGCGCGCTCATGCTCTTAAAATGGCGGGGACGACGGGACTCGAACCCGCGACCTCTGCCGTGACAGGGCAGCGTTCTAACCAACTGAACTACGTCCCCCGCGTTGCTTGCTGCGATCCTACCGTTGCGTGGTGGGCGGTCACGGATTTGAACCGCGGACCTTCCCGGTGTAAGCGGGATGCTCTAACCGCTGAGCTAACCGCCCGGATGCCACTCCATCGTAACGGAACCCGCGCCACGCGTCAACGCATGCTCACTCCTCGCATTTTCAAGCACGCGTCAGATGACCGGGCCGGTCGCGCGATTCTATCGTAAGCTCCTGCAGAACCTCGCAAGCAAACCGTGCGTCGCGGATCACCCTCCTGCAATTTGCCGGCAAACGGAAGCCAAAAAGGAGAAGCTGTGCTAGTACCTGTTCTAAACAGGACAGACAGCCTTCAATTATTTTTTCTACAATGCCACCACTCATCGGCGCACCCCCGTCGAAAAAGTGCCTGAGGCATCACGAGAAGTAAGGAGATAAAGTGAAACTGCATATCCTGCCCATGCTGGTTCTTCTCTTGGCAACACCCTGGTTGGCGAGTAACGTCCGTGCCGACTCCATTCTCGGCACCTCAGCGAATTTTGCGGTCCTGGCCGGATCGACGGTGACGAATGTCAACGCGACACAAATCACCGGAGATTTGGGTGTCTCCCCGGGAACCGCGGTTACCGGGTTTCCTCCAGGGATCGTGAACGGAACAATACTCACGGGCACGAATGCAGTGGTGGAGACGGCTCAGACCGATCTGACGAATGCCTTCACCACCGAAGCGGGCTTGCCGAGCACCGGCGCAATCCTTGGTGGCAACCTGACCGGGCTGACCCTTGGCCCTGGCGTCTATACGGTTTCGGCGGCTTCGAGTAATTTGGCGGGGACGCTCATCCTCAGCGATGGCGGCGTTGCGGGTTCCATATTCGTGTTCCAAATGGCGAGCACGCTGATCACCTCACCCGGATCGAAAATCGACGTGAGTGGGCTCTCCCCTACGGACAGCCTGTTTTGGGTGGTCAACAGCTCCGCGACTCTCGGAGACAACACTTCGTTCGAAGGAAACATTCTCGCCAGTGCGTCCATCTCTTTCGATCCCGGCGCGACGGATCTTTGCGGCAGAGCCTTGGCGGAAACTGGCGGAGTCACTTTTGCGGGACAAAATCCGACAACATTGGTTCAGAACGCGGTGTCCATCGGCTGCGTGGGCACTAGCGGCGCGGGAGGCGGCGCCTTCGACAGTGTCGGCGCGTCCGGGACTGTGCCAACGCCTGAACCCGCTACATTCGGGCTCATGCTGGGCGGGTTGGTCTGCCTTTTCTGTTTTTCCAGTTGGCGCAAGCGCGGGCAGCCCGTCAAATCAATGGACCTCTGTTAGGGGTTGCCAATAGCATTCGACAAGGTCGGCAGAGTGGCTAACTCGCGGCGGGTTGAACGGTCACTTTCACGGAAGGGGATTGGCAAAGCGCTTCGGCGACCTGGTTGAGCAGCACCTCGCGCGAAAACGGTTTGTTGACGAAGTATGCGTCCTTCAGTAAATCCGCTTCCGCATCGCCGGCCTCGAGGTATCCCGACATATACACGATTTTCACGTCGGGCTTCCATCGCCGTAATTCCCGCGCGAGTTCGGGGCCGCGCATGCGCGGCATCACGATGTCGGTGATGAGGATGTCGATCGTAGTCTCGCGCGCCGCAAACTGCATGGCGCGCTCGCCATCCTCCGCCGCCAGCACGCGATAACCCGCCGCCGTTAGGAATTCGCAGGCCACATCGCGCACGCCGGGTTCGTCCTCGACCAGCAGTACCGTTCGCTGCGAGGTCTTGCAAGCCGGAATATTCGGCCCGGCCGAATTCGAATCGATCGGATCGTTCACGCGCGGGAAGTAGACCTCGAACGTGCTGCCAACTCCGAGTTCAGCTTCGACCCGCGAGGAATCCGCCGCTCTGCTTGACGATGCCGTACACCGTCGCCAGGCCGAGGCCGGTGCCTTTGCCGGCTTCCTTGGTGGTGAAGAACGGCTCGAAGATGTGCGCCTTGCGTTTCCGTCGTCCATGCCGATGCCCGTGTCGGTCACCGCCAGCATCGACGTAGTCGCCCGGCGTCGATCGGCGGTGCGCGTCGGCAGCCCGGTCGTCGACGGTCGACGTTGTCCGTCTCGAATCGTGAGCTTGCCGCCGTCGGGCATCGCGTCGCGCGCGTTGACGCACAAGGTTCATGAGCACCTGTTCGATCTGGCCGGGGTCGGCCTTCACGCGGCCGAGCGTCGTGCGCCGGGCAGGAACGCGCATTCGATGTCCTCGCCGATCAGCCGCGTGCAGCATCTTGCCGATGTCGTCGACCACGCGCGTTCAGGTCGAGCACGCGCGGCTGCAGCACCTGCTTGCGGCTGAACGCCAGCAGCTGGCGCGTCAGCGCGGCGGCGCGGCCGCGCCGCCTTGCTGAATCTGCTCGACGCTCGTTGCGACGGGATCCTCCGGCTGCCGATGCGGTCGAGCAGCAGCTCGCTGTAGCCGTTGATGACCGTCAGCAGGTTGTTGAAGTCGTGCGCCACGCCGCCGGCCAGCCGGCCGATCGCTTCCATCTTTTGCGATTGGCGGAGTTGTTCTTCGAGCTGCTGCCTCTGCGCTTCGTTTTCCTGCAGCGTCTTGCGCATGCGATCGAACGCGCGAGTCGTGTGCGCCACTTCGTCGCCGCCGCGCGCATGCAGTGGATACGTGTAGTCGCCGCGTTCGAGCGCCTGGAATCCTCGCAGTAATCCCGCCAGCGGCCGCGTGAAGGTGTCGGAAATCAGGTACGCCAGCCCCGCGCCGGCAATCACCGCGATCAGAACCAGGGCGAGAAGCAGATGGTTCAGCTCCGTGAGGAAAGCGGTCTCCTCGCTGTAGGATTTCAGCACGCTCAGGCGGATGGCCGGGCCCAGGCCGCTATTCAGCGAAAGGGAATCGGCTAAAAATTCTTCGCCGCCCACTCGGATTTGCGCGGGAGTTGACGCGCTCCGCAGAGCTTGGCGCGCTTCCTCTTCCGTTATGGGGAGAAAGGTGCTGGCGACAACGTTTCCACCGTAGCTGAAAACGACTTCACTGTCCGAGATTCGTCCCATGTCGTGAACCGCACGGTAGTCCATCTCGCGGCCGACGATGACGCTGCCCGGTCCTTGCCCGACTGGTTGCAGTGCCACTTGGTAGAGCGCGCCACCGACGTACCACCAGTCGGCCGTAGAATGGTTCTGGAGAGATCGCGCGAGCATTTTCTCTGCGTCCGCGACGGGGAAATTTGCCTCCTTGGAATGCAGCACGACGATCTTATCGGGCGTGTCCGCCACCGCAATCAGATCGCTGCCGTCTGATTCGAGTGGATCGGCGGAGACTTCCGGGGCGGGAGCCAAGCCGTCTCCGTCCACCCCGTCTCCCTTTATCGCTTCTTGTGTGGCGAGCAGGTCGGCCTTTTGAGCTAGGGCTTTTTGCTTCTGGTGGAGCAGAACATCGAAGGTCATCAGCGAAGTGTGCGTGGCTGTGACGAGCTCCCGGCGCGCGTGGTTTTCGCCCGAGGAACGCACGACAAGGAGGGTGGCACAACTCAACCCCACGGTAACGAGGAGCAGCGAAGAGAGGAGCTTCGTGCGTAACCGTAAGTTGCCCAGCAAGTTATGCGCTTCCCAAGACAAGTGTTCGTAACCCCCCGCTGATTCGCTCTCTCGAGATCGGTCAATTGATTTTGTAGTTTGCGTCTCGCATCCAAAACCTGAAATAGCGCCTCAGTACCGTTTGGGACAGTACCCTTGAGCTAAAGTCGAGCAAGGGTGCGCGCCCTTTAATGCAGGGATGAATTCGATGGCTTTCGGGTAGGCCCAGCGGCAAAAATTAAGGGCGCCTCCAAGACATTTGGCGTGGGAGTTGATTTCGTATTGTTTTTGCAGTTGAATTTGCTCCAGAGGGTGCCGCAATCTTTGCGCATTGGGCAAAGGGTGCGCGGGTGATCTCTTCTTTCTATGAGGAGCGCATCGCACGCACAGCTAGCATGAGGACGGGATGAATTGGGCAAATGCCGCACCAGCGCCGGGAATCAAATCTCGCACCCTTCCCAAAATCCGGGAAGGATGCGCCACCCAGAGAAGCGAACCGTTTGCGTCCACAATGTGGAAGGTTGGCCCCCCGCCTTAATAATTGACGTTGCTGGTATAACGGATGGATAACACTATGCATCGACTAACCCACCGTTGCGCAAAACGGGTGGTGGAAGCCCTTCGTAAACCTGTCTTGGGCCCTATAATTTTTGGACTGGCATTTGCGGGAATTCCGATCGGGTTCGGCTTTCGGGGCCGGGGTGGTGACGTTATTTCGCCAAGTCTGCTTGGCGTTATGGCGCACCTCACGCCTGCCGCCATCATCCTAGTGGCTGTGCAAGGAATCGCGTTTGGCGGTTTGTCTTGGCGACGCCTCCTGCGTAGTTCCTTCCTTACCTCCTTCGCAGCATGCGTTCCGGTTCCCTGGGCCGTTTGCATGATCGTGGACTGGCCCTTCGATCGCTGGGACATTCTTGGCCCGAGAATTTCTATTGGACTACTCGAGTTCCTTTCTGATTGGGCAATATTTATAGGGGCGAGCAGTTTTGTGCTGGCCTCGGCTTTCAATTGTTTCAGGCGAAGGTGGGCCCACCACTAATGCCCCGCGGAAGGCTGGGCCACCCGTCACCCTCAAAAGCGATATCGCGATGCTTGCAATAGGAAAGGATGGGCCACAGGCCATTAGCCCAATGAAATATTCCGCCCCATCTCGTCGTCACGAGTGCTGCCTATTGATTTTGCTCGGAGTTGCGATGAGTCTCAACGTGGGCTGTAGTAAGAGGCCTTCTCCGAAACCGCTTGCCGTGTTCGCTGCGTTCGTTTATGTGGGCGAGGGACCGTACTCACAGGGCGCAAACCCAGAGACGGCTGCGCCTCCACATGGGGAAATCGAACTCCCCCTCCCAAAGCAATTGGACTTCGGCAAGCAGTACATTTTTCACCCTCGTCGTCCAGTCGATGATGAAACTTTGGCACTGGAAACATTACCGGCGACCATGCGTTCCCTGGGGCTACATGTAACTGCAGCACCAAAATCGCCAGCCGACATGATCTACTTGTTCGTAGGTGGACCTTTATTCACGATCCAGGTCAAGGATGGCGACCATACGGCCTATATATTCAATGTGCTCTGCCCACAACTCATGGCAGCGGAGAGACGCGGCGGGCCAGAGATCGAAGAGGACTATGTATTGGCAATACCTGCGCGGCGCTGAAGTGCTGTTGATGACAGTTGGCACATCCTTTAGTTAAAGATTAGGATGGGATGCTTTCGCGCCCGAAAGGTGGCAAACACTAAGCGGTCGTCCGAGGCAATTCACGCGGGAGTTCGCATCGTTTTGCTCTTGCCGTTGCATTTGCATCGGAAGGTGCCGCAACCTTTACGCCTTGGGCAAAGGGTGCGCGGGTGAACACACGCGGCGGTGCGGGAAGCATTCACTTGCGCCAATCCGATGGACAAGATGAAAAGTCGCGAAGTTGCGTGCCGGTGCAGCGTCAAAATCAGCACCCTTCCCAATAGCCGGGAAGCATGCCGCACCGACATATGCAAAACCTTCGCGCTGTTGATTCGGACGAGTGCTCCACCCGTCCGTAACACTCAAATGAGGAAGAGGTACAGATGACCAACGAAGTAAAGCAGCCCGACCCAGAAATCATCGCAGATGCTCACAGGCTGGCCGCAGCGGGTGCTGACCGGGAAACGGTACTCGTCTTTCTTCGGGACAAGGGATTCAACAAAATCGACTCGATCAAAACGATCCGTCCGCTCTACGGCCTTTCGATGCCGGAGGCAAAGGACCTAGTGGATCACAGTGCTGCTTGGTCCGACCGCTTTTACAGCGACATGGATTTTCGCGAAACGGCACTTCGAGCGCTTCGCGACATCGCCGCCGAGAACGCGCAGGACCCCAACGCGCTCAAGATCACACTCACCGACCCGGACAAAAACGAATGGTAGGCCGGAGGCCAGCACGTACGTGTCGAACGTGTTGGCTCGCTTAAGTCCAGATCAGCGGCGGGCAGCACATCCTTTAGTTGAAGATTTGCTTGGAATCCCACGGCCCCAATCGCAACGCGAAGGCGTGGGCATCCTTCCGCCCCCTCGGCGCGCTCCCGTGCCGCCTTCGCGCATCTTTTGCTCTTGCCTATGAAGTTTCCTCCGGTTTTTTCCGATGACAGTATCGAGAGTTTCGCGCGGCCCGAGCACTTTTTGCGTCCCGCTGTACTTTCGTACAGGGACGAAAAATAGCCTGTACGGCCGTACAGTTTTGCGAGCGGCGTATTGACTGTTAGCTGATTCACCAAATGGAACGCACGATGTGACCAAAACTGTCACGGTCGCATGTTACGCTCCATCATCGGGCGGGGTTCTAGTACCGCGCATCGACAACCATGTCTTCACGACTCGGCGAAATTCTGGTCAAGGACAGCCTGATCTCCGCGGATCAGTTGAAACAGGCTCTTGATCACCAGAAAAAGAATGGCGGGCGGCTGGGCACGTGCCTGGTCAAGCTGGGGCTTGTCTCCGACGACGACATTACCGCGGTTCTTTCCCGCCAGTATGGCGTTCCATCCATCAATTTGAAGTTTTATGAAGTTGATCCGGCGGTGATCAAGCTGGTTCCGCAGGAAACCGCCATCCGCTATCAGATCGTCCCGCTTTCCCGCGTGGGTTCGACTCTCACCATCGCGATGACCGACCCCACCAACGTCTTCGCCATGGACGACATCAAGTTCATGACCGGCTTCAACGTCGAGCCGGTGGTGGCCTCGGAAACGGCCATCGGCGAGGCCATCCACAAATTCTACGGCAGCGTCGAAAGCGTCGAAGAACTCGACAAGGTGATGAAGGACCTGACCGGCGACGATGCCGACGCGCTCGAACTGGCCGGGGAAGAAGCGGAGATGGACCTGGCGGCGCTGGAAAAGGCCGCGGACGAAGCGCCCATCATCAAGCTGGTGAACCTGATTTTGACCGACGCCGTGAAGCGCGGGGCCAGCGACATTCACGTCGAGCCGTACGAAAAAGAATATCGCGTGCGCTTCCGCATCGACGGAATTTTGCAGAACGTCATGGCTCCGCCCATGAAGTTGAAGGACGCCATCACCAGCCGCATCAAGATCATGTCCAAGCTGGACATCAGCGAAAAGCGCCTGCCGCAAGACGGGCGCATCATGATCAAGTACCTTAAGGACGGCAAAAAGAAGGAACTCGACTTCCGCGTTTCGACCGTTCCCACGCTCTTCGGCGAAAAAATCGTTTTGCGCCTCCTGGACAAGGAAAACCTGCGCCTGGACATGACCAAGCTCGGGTTCGAGGCGGAATCTCTCGCCAAATTCGAGCGCCAGATTCTGCGGCCTTATGGCATGGTGCTGGTCACCGGGCCCACCGGTTCGGGCAAGACCAACACGCTGTATTCCTCCGTCGCGCGTTTGAACACGCCGGAAACGAACATCATGACCGCCGAGGATCCCGTCGAATTTCAGCTCGCCGGAATTAACCAGGTGCAGATGAAGGAGCAAATCGGGCTGAATTTCGCCTCCGCCCTGCGCGCCTTCCTGCGCCAGGACCCCAACATCATTCTGGTGGGAGAAATCCGCGACTTCGAAACCGCGGAAATCGCGGTCAAAGCCGCATTGACCGGCCACCTGGTGCTTTCCACATTGCACACCAACGACGCTCCCTCGACCATCAGCCGGTTGATGAACATGGGCATTGAGCCTTTCCTGGTGGCCACTTCCGTCAATTTGATTTGCGCGCAGCGCCTGGTGCGCCGCATCTGCTCGAATTGCAAGGAACCGATGCAGCTCAACGCCCAGGCTCTGATCGATGCCGGATACACCCAGGAAGAATCAACCAAAGTGGTGGTGATGCACGGCCACGGATGCGGCACCTGCAACAACACCGGATACAAAGGCCGCGTGGGTCTGTACGAAGTCATGGAAATTCATGACGACTTGCGCGAACTGATTTTAGTGGGCGCATCGGCGCTCGAACTCAAGAAAAAGGCTTTGGAACTCGGGATGATTACCCTGCGGCGCAGCGGCTTGATCAAGGCCGCCGCCGGACAGACGACTCTCGAAGAAGTTGTGCGCGAAACCGTTCTCTAAGCGGAGGAATTATGGCTGGCATCACCTTAAGCGAACTCTTGAAGAAAATGATCGAGATGGGAGGCAGCGACCTGCACCTCTCGACCAACAGCTCTCCGCGCATCCGCGTGCACGGCAAGCTGCGCCCGCTGGACATGCCTCCGCTGACCGCCGCGGACACCAAGGCCCTGGCCTATAGCGTCCTCACCGACGTGCAGAAGCACCGCCTGGAAGAAACTCTGGAACTCGACTTTTCCTTCGGATTGAAGAGCCTGGCGCGCTTCCGCGGAAATATTTTTCATCAGCGCGGCGCGGTGGCCGCCGTTTTCCGCACCATTCCCTGGGAAATCAAAACCTTCGACGCCCTCGGGCTGCCTCCCGTGGTGCGCGGATTGTGCGACAAGCCCCGCGGCCTGGTGCTCGTCACCGGACCCACGGGTTCCGGGAAATCCACCACGCTCGCCGCCATGCTCGACAAGATCAATAACGAGCGCGAAGAGCACATGATCACCATCGAGGACCCCATCGAGTTCCTGCACAACCACAAAAAGTGTCTGGTAAATCAGCGCGAAGTCCACTCCGACACGCATTCCTTCGCCAATTCGCTGCGCGCCGCGCTGCGCGAGGATCCGGACGTGGTGCTCATCGGCGAAATGCGCGACCTGGAAACCATCGAATCGGCTCTGCGCATCGCCGAAACCGGCCACTTGACCTTCGCCACCCTGCACACCAATTCCGCCATTTCCACCATCAACCGCATCATTGACGTTTTTCCCGCGCACCAGCAGCCGCAGGTGCGCGCGCAGCTTTCCATGGTGCTCGAAGGAATTCTTTGCCAATCGCTTTTGCCCAAAATTGACGGCCGCGGACGCGCCATGGTCATGGAAATCCTGATTCCCAATCCGGCCATCCGCAACCTGATTCGCGAAGACAAAATTCACCAGATTTATTCGGCGATGCAGACCGGAACGGGGGCCACCGGAATGCAGACTTTCAATCAAAGCCTGGCCAACGCCTATTTCCAGAAGTTAATCACTTTGGAAACGGCGCTGCGCGGTCCTCGATTCCCGATGAATTGCAGGATTTAATTAACCGTGGAGTGACCTCGCCGCCGCCTGGCGGCCGGGCTCCCGTCCGGCGGTAAATGTAGAAGAGGAGGGATCAAAAGATGCCGGTCTATACGTACAAGGGTGTCAACCGCGCGGGCACAAGCGTCGCCGGAGAGCGCGATGCGACCAGCAAGGCGGAATTGCAGGCCGCGCTGCGCCGCGAACAAATCAATGTGAGCAAGGTCTCCGAAAAGGGCAAGGAATTCGCCATCCCCACCTTCGGAACCGGCGTCAGCGCCAAGGAGCTGGCCATTTTCACCCGCCAGTTTTCGGTGATGATCGATGCCGGCCTGCCTCTTGTGCAGTGCCTGGAAATTCTTGCCGGGCAGCAGGAGAACAAGACTTTTCAGAAAATGCTGAATGGCGTGCGCGCTTCCGTCGAAGGCGGCACCACGCTTTCCGCCGCCATGAAGCAGTACGACAAAGTGTTCGACGCCTTGTACTACAACATGGTGGAAGCCGGAGAGACCGGCGGTATTCTGGACACCATTCTGCAGCGCCTCTCGAGCTACATCGAGAAAAACGTAAAACTCAAACGCGCCGTGCAGTCCGCCATGCATTTACCCCGCCTCGGTGATCGGCATCGCCGGCCTGGTGGTCACTTTGCTGCTGTGGAAGGTGGTCCCGATTTTCGTCGAACTCTTTAATGGCCTGGGCGTGGACTTGCCGCTTCCCACCCGCATCGTTATCGGTATGAGCCACTTCATTGGCAGCGTCTACGGATTTCTGATTCTGGTGGCGGCGGTGGGAGGAGCGGTGGCTGTGAAGGTATGGTACGGCACGCCGGCAGGACGCATGGCCATTGACCGCGCGATCCTTCATATCCCCGTCGTGGGACTCTTGCTGCGCAAGATTGCCGTGGCGCGCTTCACCCGCACCCTGGGCACCCTGATTTCTTCCGGCGTGCCGATTCTTGAAAGCCTGGACATCACCGCGCGCACTTCCGGCAACGCCGTCGTCGAGCGGGCCATTTCGCAAACCCGCAAAGCCGTGGAAGCCGGGCGCTCGCTGGTGGATCCGCTGAAGGAAACCGACGTTTTTCCCGGCATGGTTACACAGATGATTGGCGTCGGCGAACAAACCGGCGCGATGGACGCCATGCTGCAAAAAATCGCGGACTTTTACGAGGACGAAGTGGACGCGGCAGTGAAGGATTTGCTGACCGCCCTCGAACCCATCATGATTTTGTTTTTGGGCATCGTCGTCGGCGGCATCGTCATTTCCATGTATCTGCCCCTGTTCTCGCTGATCGGCAAACTGGCGGGCGGCGGACACTAATCGCAACGGCGTTGGGCGCGGCGCGCATGCCTCCGGGCATACGCGCAGGCTGATTTCGCGAACAACTTCTCCGGCCCCTGGCAGCCGCGCATTCAAGCGGAACGGGATAAGGGGCGCCCGCGCGGGGGCCACGCAGAATTTCATGATGCAATCCGAACCGATATGGAATGAATGGCTGCCTTGGCTGGGCCGCGTCCGCTTTTTGATCATCACATTCTTGATTGTGATTGTCCTGGCGGTCCACGAACTCACCACCATCGCCGTTCCGGTTCGCGCCTTTCTCCCGCTCATCGCTTTGTGGTATTTCCTGGCCGTCCTTTACATCATGTTCCTGCGATGGCTGCCCCAGGCCCGCTGGCATGCTCCGCTGCAAATTGTCTGCGATCTCGCGCTGATTACCGGAGTGGTCTACTCCACCGGCAGCCAGGAAAGCTATTTTGCCTCGCTTTACCTGCTCGCCATTCTGATGGCCAGCATCCTGTTTTCCCGCCGCGGCACATTCGTTGTTGCCGGAGCCAGCTTCGCCTTGCTTGGCAGCGTTATCATGCTCAGTTATTACGGAATCATTCCGCGCACTTCCATTTCCACGCCCAGCGAGCGCGCCCTGGAATTCTGGCTGGCCACCAACTTCTTCGCGTTTTTCGCGGTGGCTTATCTTGGCAGCCTGCTGGCGCAAACGGTGCGCACCAAAGGCGTCGAGCTCGACGAAAAAACGGAAGAGCTGCAGGATTTGCAGGCTTTCAATCAGGACATCATCGAATCCATGCGCGGCGGCCTGCTGACCACCGACCTCGAAGGCCGTATCCTCCTTCTCAATCGCGCGGGAGCGGAAATCACCGGACAAGGTTTCGGATTGCGCCGCGGCGAAAATGTGGCTCATGTGCTGCCCGGATTCTGGCCGGTGGAAACCGATGAGCACGGCACGCCTCTGGCCTCCCGCAAGGAAGTGGAATTCAAGGCGCCCGGAGGCGCCACCCGCTTTCTGGGAATTTCCATTTCCCCCCTGCGCACCGCGCAAAATCAAGCCAGCGGCTACGTCTTCAATTTCCAGGACCTCACGGAACTGAAGCGCCTCGAACGCGAAGTGTTGACCAAGGAACGCATGGCCGCTCTCGGCCGCCTTTCCGCCGCCATCGCCCACGAAATCCGCCAGCCCCTTGCGGCCATGACCGGAGCGCTCAAGGAGCTGGCGCGCCTCGCGCCCCTCGAAGACGACGACAAAAAACTAGTCCACATCGTCAGCCGCGAATCGCAGCGCTTGAACCAGATCATCACCGATTTCCTCGATTACTCCCGCGAGAAAACGTACGCCTTCGCGGAAGTCGATCTGGCCGCGGTGATGGAAGAGACTCTCACGCTCATCGAACGCAACGCTGCCGAACTCGGCAAAGTGCGCATCGACCGCCACTTTCAAGCCCGCGGAGTGCGCGCCCTGGCCGACCGCGACCGCATCAAGCAGGTTTTCTGGAATCTTTGCAACAACGCGCTGCGCGCCATGCCTTCCGGCGGCGTACTCACCGTTTCCATCGAGGCGGACGACTCCTGGGTGCGCATCTACGTTTCCGATACCGGCGCAGGCATCGAAGCCGGCGAAGCTTCGCGCATTTTCGAGCCCTTTCAATCCGGATTTACGGGCGGCACGGGTCTCGGCTTGGCCATCGTCTATCAGATTTTGCAGGCGCATCGCGGGCGCATTCGCGTCGAAGCTCCCGGACGCGGCGCCGAATTTGTGGTGGAACTCCCGCGCGCGCCTTGTACGCGCCCGGCGGCAAAGAAAACATTGCCCGTTAAAAAAGATCGAGAAGAAATTTTCAGTCCGGCCCGGAAGGAATAGCTCTTATGGCTCAGTTGCTGGTAGTGGACGACGAACGCTCAATCTGCGAGCTGCTGGAAATCAGCTTTCGCAAGGAAGGCCACAAAGTGGAAGTGGCCACCAATGGCGAAGCCGCCAAGCGCCGCCTCGCCTCGCATGTTTTTGACATCGTGATCTCCGATATCGGCATGCCGGATACGGACGGAGTCGACCTGCTGCGCTACACCAAGGAAGTTTCTCCGGCCACCGTCTTCATCCTGATTACCGGCGTGCCCACCGTGACCACCGCCATGGACGCCGTCAATTTCGGCGCGGACCGTTACGTCATCAAAAGCGACCGCCTGGTGGACGACTTGCGCTCCGCCGTGCAGATTGTCGCCGAAAACCTGGCCCTGAAAAAAGAAGCCAGCTACCTGCGCCGCGAAATCCGCCGCTTGACGGGCCTCGACCACATCATCGGCGTCAGCCCCAAAATGCGCGCCATCTTCGAGCTGATTCAAAACATCGCTCCGCAGACCAGCCGCGTGCTGATCACCGGAGAAAGCGGCACGGGTAAGGAACTGGTGGCCCGCGCCATCCATGAAAACAGCGCGCGGTCTAAAAATCCCTTTATCACCATCAACTGCGGCGCCTTCCCCGAAACGCTCCTCGAATCCGAGCTTTTCGGCTACATGAAGGGAGCCTTCACCGGAGCCAACGAAAATCGCCGCGGCCTATTCCAAGCGGCTCACGGCGGCACGCTGTTCATGGACGAAATCGGAAACATGAGCGTGACCATGCAGGTCAAACTCTACCGCGTCCTGCAGGAAGGGAAGATCCGCCCGCTTGGCAGCAACGAAGAAGCGGATGTGGATGTGCGGGTCATCGCCGCCACCAACAAAGACCTCGAAAAGGAAATCGCCGAAGGCCGTTTTCGCGAGGACCTCTATTACCGCTTGAGCGTTATTCCCATTCAGTTGCCGGCTCTGCGCGAGCGCCGCGAGGACATCCCTTTGCTGGCGCGCTCGTTCCTCGATCGCTTCGTCGCCTCCATGGGCAAGCAGGTGCACGGCATTGATCCGGAAGCGCTGCGCCGCCTCGAGGTGTACGACTGGCCGGGAAACGTCCGCGAACTCGAAAACACCATCGAGCGCGCCGTGGCGCTGGAATCCGGGAAGGACATCACCGTTGACGGCCTCCCTGAAAAAATCTCCGCGTTTTACCAGGAACTGCGCGCGCACTCGCTCGCCGAACCCAAAGCTACGCTGATCCCCGAAGGCGGACTGGATCTTGAAAAGCATATTGCCGGGATCGAACGCGCCTTTTTGCTGGCCGCGCTGGAATGCACCGGCGGAGTACGCGTGCGCGCCGCCGAACTCCTGAAAATGACCTACCGGTCGTTCCGCCACTATTCGAAGAAACATGGCGTATAGGATTTCGCGAACGGCTGTCCTCAATCATTTTTGTTTTTTGCCGATACCCTCTCAGATGGCTGTAATTTTCAGCGACGAAAACGAATAAGCCCTGTGGTGCCAGCGAATTTAGGCGTAAGGGGCCGACAAAAAATGGCATATTCCCAGCGTGAGAAGTACAATGGTCCGCAGCGCCCTTGGAAAACCGGATTGGCCCGGCCCGCATCACAATGAAAGCATTGGACATAATCGGATGTGTCGCAAATGCTACCCCGGGCCTGGCGCTTGGCATCTTCCGTGCACGTTAGCTTGCCGTACCCCGCCAGGGTTACGCCTAAAGAGTTTAGATTTTTAGACACAAGGAGAAACAATGAAAAAGAACCAGAAGGGTTTTTCGCTGATTGAGTTGCTGATCGTCGTGGCGATCATTTTGATCATCGCGGCCATCGCAATTCCGAACCTGCTTCGCTCGCGCATGGCGGCCAATGAAGCTTCGGCTGTCGGCTCGGTCCGTACCATCGTGACTTCGGAAGTGACTTATGCTTCGACCTGGGGTCAGGGTTTTGCTACCGCCATTGCCAACCTGGGCGGCGCTCTTCCTTGCGCTCCGGCTCCTGCCACGGCTTGCTTGCTTGACCCGGCTCTTTCCGGCGGGACCAAGAGCGGCTACACGCTGACGGCGACGGGCGCGACGGGCGCTGGCACACAGGCGAATCCGTACACCACGTTCGAAGCGGCTGCGGTGCCGATCAAGGTGGGAACCACTGGTCAGCGTACTTTCTGCTCGGATGAATCGGGCGTTGTGCGCTTTGACGTGGCTGGTGGCGCCGATCCTGGAACCGACACCAACTGCGACAAGCTCCCTGCATTGCAATAGTAGTCTTCGGTCCAAGGCGGGGAGGGAGCGCAACTCCCTCCCCGCTTTTCTTTTAAGCTAAGGAGATCTTTCAAGGACAGGGTGGAATGAGGAACGGATCATGCTCACGATCTCACAACTCGTCAAGGAATCCGGAAGAAGGGAACCGCAAAAGGGTTTCTCGCTCATCGAACTTCTGATCGTTGTGGCTATCATCCTGATCATCGCCGCGATTGCCATCCCGAATTTGATTCGCGCGCGCGTTGCCGCCAATGAAGCGGCCGCTGCCGAAACTGTTCGCACCATCACCACCGCCACCATGGCCTATAGCTCCACCTACGGCAACGGCTTTGCCCCCACACTCGGAACGCTGGGCGGCCCGCCGAATGGCATTCCCAATTGCAACCAGGCCATCTTGATGGATCCCATCATCACCGCCGCGCCGAATATGAAGAGCGGCTACACTTTCGCTTACGCCGCCGTGGGCGCTCCGGTAACCGCTCCGGTGGGATGCGGAATGCCTGGAACTAACGCTTATCTGGTCACCGCCACCCCCGTCGCTGAATTTACCTCCGGTATTCGCAGCTTTTGCAGCGACGAACCCGGCACCATCCATTTCGACACCACCGGAACCACCGCCGGCAGCCAGGGCGCTTGCGAAGCTTTGCCCATCCTTCAGTAAGAGCAGATTTCGAGTGGGACGGATGCGAATTCCTCGCAGTCTGTCCCGTTTATTTTTTTCCTCGGCTTGCGCTACCCCACGCAGTTTGCACCCTCACGCAGACTTCCAACTTTCGTCACAATTTTCAGACACGAATTGTCATTAATTTCGATGATCTTCGACTCCCATTTCGACGATCCTGCCAATCAATCCCTCTAAAACACGTCGTATTCGGCTGATTCCGTTAGACATATCCGGATGTGTTCCAAATGCAAACGGGGTGTTCCTAAATGGACCGCTCCTTGCTTCATTCCCTACAACCCCGCAAGGGAGAATGCCCATTTGATGGTTTGCGCCATTTAAGGAGACCAGATGAAAAAGAATCAGAAGGGTTTTTCGCTGATCGAGTTGCTGATCGTCGTGGCGATCATTTTGATCATCGCGGCCATCGCAATTCCGAACCTGCTTCGCTCGCGCATGGCGGCCAATGAAGCTTCGGCTGTCGGCTCGGTCCGTACCATCGTGACTTCGGAAGTGACTTATGCTTCGACCTGGGGTCAGGGTTTTGCTACCGCCATTGCCAACCTGGGCGGCGCTCTTCCTTGCGCTCCGGCTCCTGCCACGGCTTGCTTGCTTGACCCGGCTCTTTCCGGCGGGACCAAGAGCGGCTACACGCTGACGGCGACGGGCGCGACGGGCGCTGGCACACAGGCCAATCCGTACACCACGTTCGAAGCGGCTGCGGTGCCTTTGCAGGTGGGAACCACCGGTCAGCGTACCTTCTGCTCGGATGAATCGGGCGTTGTGCGCTTTGACGTGGCTGGTGGCGCCGATCCTGGAACCGACACCAACTGCGACAAGCTCCCGGCGTTGCAGTAACGCGTAACCTGGCACGGAATAAGAGCGGGAAGGAACGAAAAATTCCTTCCCGCTTTTTTTATGCGTAATCCCGCGGCTTGTGACTCGTTGTGCTCCCCGTAGGATCTGCTTGAAAATTCCTGCTAAACTGAATTCCGTGCGACTTGCCATTTTCTGCGCGCTGCTTTTGAGCCTGCCCGCTTCCGCCGCTCCCACCGCTACGCCCACTGCCTCGGAGGTGCGCCACGGGCTCGAAATGCGCTATCGCCACGCCGCCACCTTGAAAGCCGCATTCTACGAACGCTATTCCGACGGCCGTGGCGGGGGCGTGGCGGAATCCGGCACCGTGTATTTCTCGCGGCCCGGGCGCATGCGCTGGGAATACGAATCTCCGCAGCAAAAACTTTTTCTCGTGGACGGCACGAACGTGTGGTTTTACGTTCCGGCGGATCGCACCGCCAGTCGCGCCAAAATGAAGCAAAGCTCGGACTGGCGCACGCCCATCGCTTTGCTGGCAGGCAAGGCGGACCTCGGGGAATTGTGCCGCGAAATTGATTTGGTTTCACCCGGCGATACCGCCGGCGATGCTTTGCCCGCGAAAAATTCCGCCGATGCGCCGCTCACTCCCGCCGATTCCGTCCTGCGCTGCCTGCCGCGCGGAAAGCCCGAGGATTCCGACTCCGGCATCCGCGAAATTTTATTCGAAACGAATTCGCAGTTTTATTTGACCCGCGTTTTGATTCGCGAGGCCGGCAATTTTGAAACTGAATTCCGTTTCGGCAATTGGCAGGAAAATATTCCCATCTCCGAATTGAAATTCCATTTCCAGCCCCCTTCCGGGGTGGCCATTGTGGATGAGCAGGCTCTGGCCGGTGAGATTCGCTGATCCGCCATTCGCGCGATCATTACATCACTTGAGGCACCTCAAGCTGTAATTCATCCTCCCGGATTGCCGATACAGCCAATGTTAATTCTTCTTCATCACACGTTTTTGCCGCCTCGAATACGAGGCGAAAGGGTATGGTAAGCTCTGGGTAGAGTCCCTGGAGCGCAACCGCGGGCGTGGTCTGATATGGCGGAATATGTCTGCAAAATCGGTGATCCATCCGGCCGGATTTTCCAGCAGGTGGAGACGGCGCAGTCGGAAGAAGAGGCTCGCCAGAGGCTTGCCGAACGCGGCTTTTATGTGTTTTCCGTCCGCACGGAGTGGGGCGCGCTGGCGCAGCTCACCCGCCGCCGCGGAAAGACCTCCATCCGCCCTGGCGATTTCCTGATTTTCAATCAGCAATTTTTCACCCTGGTTCGCGCCGGACTTCCGATTCTGAAGGCTCTCGACCTCCTGGCGGAACGCGCCGCGGCTCCTCGCCTGCGCCCCATCTTGCAGGATGTGCGCCAGAGGGTTCGCGACGGAGCGATGCTATCGGAGGCCCTGGCAGCCCAGGGGTCGTTTCCTCCGGTGTACGTCACGGTGATCACGGCGGGGGAGCGCAGCGGAAATTTAACCGGCGTTCTCGAGCAGTACATCTCTTATCTCAAAGTCACCACGGGATTCCGCAGCCGCCTGGTGACCACCATGATTTATCCCGCGTTTCTGGTGGCCACGGCCATCGTCATCGTCACCTACATCGTGACCTACGCCATGCCGCAATTCGCGAGCCTTTACAAAGACCTCGATGTTCCGCTTCCGGCCATCACTTCGTTACTTCTGCATATCGCCATCCCGCTCAAGAATTACATTCTCATCCTTTTCGCTGTGATAGCCGTGGCAGCGGCGGGGATTTATGTATGGACGCGCTCGGATACCGGCGCGCTGGCCATCGACAAACTCAAGCCGCGCTTGCCGCTGCTCGGCGACATTTGGCTGAAAGCCCAGATTGCCCAATTCGTGCGCACCGTCTCGACTCTCCTCGCCGGCGGCACTCCGCTGGTTTCCGCCATGCACACCTCTTCGGCGGCCATTGCCAGCCGCCTGATTTCCACCAGCGTCGACGCCGCGGCGGAACGCGTGCGGGAAGGCGAAACCATGCACTTGAGCCTGGCCGAGACGCGCCTGGTTCCCGAACTTGCCCTGGAAATGATCGAAGTGGGCGAAGCTTCCGGAGCCTTGCCCGCCATGCTGCAAAGCGTCGCGGAATTTTACGAGGAAGAAGTGAATACGCGGTTGCAGCGCATGTTGACCTGGCTGCCGCTGGTCATTTTGCTGCTTATGGCCGTCGTGGTAGGCTTCATTTTGCTGGCTCTCTACATGCCGCTGTTTTCCGTCCAGATTGGCGCCAACGGAGGATAGATTCCCATGGCCACTCCCACGAACAATCCCATTATTGTGGGCGACGCGGACATCGTTGCGGAACGCGAGCAGGCCCAGCGCCTGGCCGAACGCTATCGCTGCCCCTTCATCGATTTGCGCGAACAGCATATTGACCCGGAACTCTTTCGCAGCATTCCCGCGGAAATGATGTTTCGCTACAAATTTGTTCCGCTGGAATCCCATGAGACCACGCTGGTCGTGGCTGTCGCGGATCCCAGCCAGTTGCAGCTTACCGACGAACTTTCGCTACTTCTCGGCAAGCGCCTGCAAATCAAAGTGGCCACCACTTCGCAAATCGACGACCTGCTCAAGCGCACCGAGCAATCCCAGCGCGTTCTGGACCAGGCCACCGAAGGATTCACGCTCCAGGTGGTCAGCGAAGAAGAGGACAGCGACGAAAATATTTCCATGGACAAGCTCACGCGCGATACCGGCGTCAGCCCCGTGGTGCGCCTGGTGGACACCGTCATCTTCACCGCCCTCGAACGCCGCGCCAGCGACATTCACATCGAAACGCGCAACTCCGAAGTGGTGGTGAAGTACCGCATTGACGGCGTGCTGCAATACGCCATGCAGCCGCTCGCCAAGGAATGGCATGCCACCATTCTTTCGCGCATCAAGGTGATGAGCGAACTCGATATCGCCGAGCGCCGCGTCCCCCAGGATGGCCGCTTCCGCGTGCGTTACAAAGGACGCTTCGTCGATTTCCGCGTTTCCATCATGCCTTCGGTTCACGGCGAAGACGCCGTGCTGCGCGTGCTGGACAAGGAAACGCTCAGCGAAAAATTCCGCAATCTCACGCTCGACGTGGTGGGCTTCGACGGCGACGACCTCACCCGCTTCCGCCGCTACATCCGCGAGCCTTACGGCATGGTGCTGGTCACCGGTCCCACCGGCTCGGGCAAAACCACCACGCTCTACGCCGCCATCAACGAGATCAAGAACGACGAAGACAAAATCATCACCATCGAAGACCCCGTCGAATATCAGGTGCGCGGCATCACCCAGATTCCCGTGAACGAGAAAAAAGGCCTGACCTTTGCGCGCGGCTTGCGCTCCATCCTGCGCCACGATCCGGACAAAATCATGGTCGGCGAAATTCGCGACCAGGAAACCGCGCAGATCGCCATCAATTCCGCGCTCACCGGCCACCTCGTTTTCACCACCGTGCACGCCAACAACGTCACCGACGTCATCGGCCGCTTCATCAACATGGGCGTCGAGCCCTACAATTTCGTCTCCGCCCTCAATTGCATCCTGGCGCAGCGCCTGGTGCGCCTGATCTGCGAAAATTGCAAAAAGCAGGTCCAATACCCGCCGGAAATGCTGCGCGAATCCGGCCTCGATCCCGGCGAGTGGGGCAAGGTCACCTTTTTCGAAGGGCAGGGATGCCTGGAATGTTCCGGCAGCGGCTATCACGGCCGCACCGCCATCACCGAACTCCTGGACCTTTCCGACCACATTCGCGAAATGATCATCGACCGCCGGCCCACTTCGGAAATCAAGCGCGCCGCGAAGCTCGAGGGCATGACGTTCCTGCGCGATTCCGGGCTGGCTAAAATCCGCCAGGGCATCACCACGCTGCGCGAAATCAACAAGGTGACCTTCCTTGACTAGCAACAACACGCCCACGCTGGCCAGAAAGATTCACCAGTTCGGCCCCATGCGCAGGCTTTCCCTGTGGCTGAATTCCATTCCGCATCCCACCTCAGCGGTGGAAATTTCGCCCACCTACGTCGCCGCGGCGCGCAGCTCCAAGGGCAATCATCGCCTGGAATCGTTCGCCATGGAGGGCTTGGCGGAAGGCAATATCGTTCCTTCTCCCATCGAGCCCAATATCAGGAATGCCGATGCCGTGCGCGTGGCTTTGCGCACCGCCTTCCACCGCACCCTCCCGCGCTCCGGCGCCATCGCCCTGCTGATTCCCGATCCCGCCGTGCGCGTTTTCATCCTGCCCTTCGATACGCTTTCGCGCGAGCCCAAGGAGGCTTTGCCGCTCCTGCGCTGGCGCCTGAAAAAAAGCGTGCCCTTTGACATGGACGAAACCGTGGTTTCCTGGATGCGCCAGGGCGGCAAGGAAGGCAATCTGGAAGTGGTCACTTCCGTGGCGCGGCGCGGCATCATCCGCGAATACGAGGAGATCGTCGAGTCCCTGGGAGTCCATCCCGGTGTGGTGGTCAGCTCGACCCTGGCCACTCTCCCGCTCATCGAGGATCGCGGCTCAACTCTTCTGGTGCGCATGTCCGGACGCACCCTGACCACCGCGATTATTTCCGGCTCGGCGCTGTGCATTTACCGCTCAACCGAAATGACGGCGGACGCCTCGCAGCTCGAGCCGCAATTCATGCTCGATGAAATTTTTCCGGCTCTGGCCTATTACCAGGATACCTGGGGAGGTTCGATGGACCGTGTTCTGCTCTCCGGGCTGGCCGGCCGCGAAAATGTTTTTCGCGAAGCGCTTTCGCGCGAGCTGCACTGTCCCATCAGCCCGTTTTCGACTACCTCCGCCCTGCTGATCGAAAATGCCAGCGCCGCCGAACTCGTTCGCCAGGGCCTCGACGGGCTGGCGGGCTGGATGTTGAACGGGGGAGTCTGAGCGGAGCCACCGCCGCGGAAAAATCATGAAGCTGCGCGTCAACTTATCCACCGAGCCGCTCGAAAATACGCGGCCCTTCCTCGCCTCCACGGCTCTGGCCGGCGCTTTGGCGGTGCTTGCGTTGGTGGTGCTTTCCGGCGCCGCGTACCGTTCATGGCGCGCCAACCGCGAAATGCACTTGCAGATTGCCCACGACGAATCCGAAATCTCGACGTATCTCACCCAGCAAGAGGACCTGGCCACTTTTTTCAAAACTTCCCAGGCGCAGCAGGTGCTCGATCGCGCCGCTTTCCTGAATTCGCTCATCGGCCAGCGCAGCTTTCCCTGGACCAAGCTGTTCATGGATATCGAGCAGATTCTTCCTCCCGGCGTGCGGGTGATCAGCATTTCGCCCAAGCTTGAAAGCGGCCGCGCGGAAATCACATTGTCCGTGGGCGCCACCAGCGATGAAAACGAAATCAAATTCCTGAAGGCCCTCGAGGAATCCCGCGCCTTTTCCAATGTGCGCGTGGGCGTGGAACGCCGCGTCAGCGAACAAAATTCTCAGGACAAAGTTGAGCTTTCGCTCACCGTCTGGTACGAGACCCTATGATCTTCAACGGCTCCTGGCGAAAATGGAAAGTGTGGATCACCGCGGGACTGGTGACCCTGCTGGCCGCGGACATTGCTCTCGCCGTCGTGCTGATCGACGCCGCGCGCCAGGCTCCCCAGTCACTGCGCTCCCAGGCCCACGCCTTGGGTTTGAAGAGCCAGCTCATTCGCGCCGATGTGGCGCGCGGGAAAAGTATCCAGAATTCGCTCTCGCAGGCGGGTCTCGAAAGCGCCGCGTTTTATAAATCCGCTTTCCTCGATTCCTCCACCGGCTATTCCACCATTTCCGCCGATTTGAATTCCATGGCCGCGAAGGCCGGCCTGCAAACGCAGTCCATCGATTTCACGCAAAAGGAACTCAAGGGCCGCAGCATCACGGAAATTTCCATCTCCGAAACGGTGATGGGCGATTATCCCGCGGTCATCGAGTTCATCAATGCGCTGGAACGCTCCAGGAATTTTTATCTTTTGCGGAGTCTGACCCTCGATTCGGCCACCACCGGAGGCATCAAGCTGAAACTGGATCTGGCCACCTACTTCCGGAACGACCCGAAAAATAGTCATGAATAAGAAACGCATCCAGGGATACGTCCTCGCCGCGCTCATGGTGGTCCTCATCGCGGTGGCCTATTACTATTGGCGCGGCCCGGGAACTTCCGCTTCGCCGGTCGTCGCCGCGGATGTGAATTTCGTGCCTTTGGACGTGCAGGAGCCGCACCTCCGCCTGGACCTCCTCGAAAATCTGCAAAAGCTCGAATACACCGGAACACATCGCAATATTTTCAGCGCCATTCCTCCTCCCGTGGCTGCCACCCCCGCCGAAAAAGCCCGCGAGGAGCATCGCTTCGTGGGGCCGCACCAGCCGCCTCCTCCTCCGCCTTTTCAGCCTCCCGTGCAATTTTTCGGGACTGCCACCATGACCCAATCCGGAAGAAAAGTCGCTTTCTTCACCAGCGGCGATGACGTTCTGGTGGTCCAGGAAGGCTCCGTGTTTCTCAATCTCTATCGCCTGGTGGAAATCGGCAACGATACCGCGCTGGTGCAGGAAATCTCAACCGGGCGCGAAGCCACCGTCCCCATGGTGCAACCGGATACTTCCGAGCAGCCATCGAATTAAGGAGCCACGCAGCGTTCATGCCCATGACACCCGCGCCGCAAACCCGCCGCCGGTCCCCAGAGTCGGGCTTCGCCTATCTGATGGCGCTTTTCATGGCCCTGGTGATGATCGTCGCCTCCACCGCCATCCTCCAGCGCCTGGCGACCCAGCGGCAGCGCGAACGCGAAAGCGACATGATCTGGCGCGGCGAACAATACGCCCGCGCCATCCGCCTCTTCTACCACAAGACCGGAAAATACCCCACCTCGCTCGATGATTTGCAGAAAGCTCTTCCCGATCTTCATTTCATCCGCCAGATGTACAAAGACCCCATGAATAAAAACGACGGCTCCTGGCGGCTCATCTGGGTCAATCCCGCCGGGCAAATCATCGGCAGCGTGCGCTACGCTTCGCTGCAGCAGATGGCCGTCCTCGACATGGGTTACCAGACTCCCGGTGTCGCCCCCGGCCAAATCCCCGGCCAGCCCGGCATTCCGGTCTCTTCCATCGCCAATTCCGGCAGCAATGGCGCGGATAACGGTGGCAATGCCTCGGGGCAGGGCAACGGCAGCAGCTTGCCCTTGAGCCAGCCCTTCAACCCTGACGACAATTCAGACCTGGCGCCGCAAACGCCGCCTTCCTCGCCCGATCAGCAGCAAAGCCCCGATTCGGGCCTGCAAGGCTCCCAGAACCCCTCGCAACCCGCTCAGATTGGCTCTGAAGCGCCCGGTCAAGCTCCAGACCAAGGCCTCGGCAGCGCCTCGCCCCTGGGCCAGCCCACCGGCCTCGGCCAATCCGCCGTCCCGGTCGCCAATTCCGCCATCCTGCTGCAAAAGCCCACGGGGCCTGTGGACGGCCCGGTTTTGGGCGCGTTTATCACTGGAGTCGCCGGGACCACGGATCAGAAGTCCATCCGCATTTGGCATGGCGGCAAAAAATACAAGGATTGGGAATTTATCTGGAATCCGCTGGAAGATCAGGCACGCGCCATTCAAAGCGGAATGGGAGCAAATCCCGCGCAAGGTTTGCAGCCCGGCCAGCCCGCCGGGTCGGCCTCGCCTTTCGGTCCGCCCGCCTCGCAACCACCGTCTGGAAATTCTCCGGGCAATACGGGAGGATTTGGCGGCTCATCTTCACCGCAGAATTGAACCGCTCCGCGTAGAAGTCCGCTTTATATCAAACGCCGCTTTTTTCTTGATTATTTTGCGTCATTGATTTGCGTGGTCAGTTCCGTGGTAATGCGCCGGACGTACCGCTGCGTTTCGGGAAACGGCGGAATCCCCCCGTAGCGCGCCACCATTTCCGGCCCCGCGTTGTAAGCCGCGAGAGCCAGGGCCAAATTCCCGGCGTAGCGGTCGAGCAGTTCTCGCAAATAACGCGCTCCGGCGTCGATATTTTGCGCCGGATCCAGCGCGTTTTTCACTTCCAGTTGCGCCGCCGTTTGCGGCATCAATTGCATCAGCCCGCGCGCTTGCTTGCGCGAGACGGCCTTGGGATCGAAGTTCGATTCTTCCTTGATCACCCGCGCCAGAAGATTTTCGTCCACGCCGTGCTTTTCCGCCGCCTCATGAATCAGGCTGCCGAAGGGAACTTGCGGCGCGGATTTTGCCGCCGGCAACGCCGCGAAATTATCTTCCGGCTCGATGCCCACCAGGTCGCTTGCCGCGATGGTCACTTCGCCGCCGGAAACCGTCAGGCGGATGATGTCGCCCGCGCGTTCATATCCGGTGATGTGCAGCCGCAGCCCGGATTTCAGCACGGCATAATCGGCGCGCGCCGCGGGAGCAGCCACGGCACCGGCCGCAGCCACCGCGCACAACGCAAGAATCGCTCGGCGTATCATTTGGGTTGCCCGTTTTCTCCTGCGTACTTGCGGATCGCCGCGGCTACCCCGCTTTGATCATTGCTCAGCGTAGTCTCCCAGCCCCGCATTTTCAACTCCGCAATGGCGTTGCCCATCACGATGGGCACTCCGGCGAATTCCAGCATTTCGCGATCGTTCCAATTGTCGCCGATGGCCATCACCTCGGCCGGCGCTATATTCCGGTGGCGCGCCCATTCCGCCAGCGCCGCGCCCTTGTTCACCCCCCGGCGCAGCACGTCCAGAATCGAAAAATCGCGCGACTCGTATTCCGTCACCGACACTGTATATTCATCGGCACGCGGCAGGGAATCAATGACCCTCTTCGCCGCGCGAATCTGCTCGAACCGCCCCACGAACATCACCTGGATGGGGTCCTCGCCTTCCAGGCAAGCGGTGAGCGGCGCAACCGTCGCGATGTTCTCGCGGTTACGCTGAAAATACCTGCCGCGCACCGGGTCATCCCAGTTGATGGCCTCGAAAATCATCTGTCCCTCGCGCGGCCGGTCGAACACCACCGAACACAGGGCGCGGAATTCGCGCGTCTCCTCGATCACGTGCCGCGCAATTTCCGCCGGAAGCAAAAGCTGCTGGTGCGTCTCTCCTGCATTGGATTTGATCAGCGCGCCGTTGCTGACAATCAAATGCAGCTCACACGGCAGTTGCGCCGCGATGGGCCTCGCAAAATCGAACCTGCGTCCTGTCACCAGCACAATTTCGACGCCGCGTGCCGCTGATTCTGCGATGGCTTGTTTATTGGCTTCGGAGAGCTGCGAGGTGCTGTCGAGCAGGGTTCCGTCAATATCCAGGGCAATCAGTCGGATGGGCACGCGTCTATTCTATCGTGTCCCGGCGCATGGAACATTTCGAATTCCGCAAGCGAACGAGTTTGGCGCCCATTCGCTCCTTTGCTAGAATGAAAAAGCTCTAGCGTTGGGCGTGTAGCTCAGTTGGGAGAGCGCCTCGTTCGCAACGAGGAGGCCAGGGGTTCGAGCCCCCTCACGTCCACCATTCCCATTTCCATCCGAAGCTTGCAGAAACGGCCGCCTGGCGGCGTTGGCCTGCCGCTCGGCAATTGCATGAAATAATTTTCCAGCCGCTGCGCGCGTGGGCCACTAAATCTCGCCGCGCACCATCTCCGCGCGCGTTTCCCGCCGCCGCACCACCCGGAATCGCGAGCCTTCCACCAAAATTTCCGCGGCGCGCGGACGCGCATTGTAATTTGACGACTCGACAAAACCGTACGCTCCCGCGGCCCACACCACCAGCAAATCTCCGGCTTGCACTTCTTCGAGCCGCAGATCGCGCGCCAGAAAATCTCCCGTCTCGCACACCGGCCCCACCACGTCCGCGGTCCGCAAGCGCCCGCCGGGAAGGGAATTGCCGCTTGCCTTGGTGATGGGGTGCTTCCCGTCATACAGCGCCGGGCGAATCAAATCGTTCATGGCCGCATCCACGATCACAAAACGTTTTCCGCGCGTTTCTTTCACGTAGCGCACGCGCGTCAGCAGCACGCCCGCCGGTCCCACAATCGCCCGGCCCGGCTCGACGAGCAGCCGGCACCCGAGTGGTTTCACGATGCGCCCAAGCGTTCGCGCATATTCCAGAATCTCAATCGCCGATTCGTTTTGATAGCGAATCCCCAGTCCTCCGCCGATGTCAATGCATTCGAGCGCAATCCCGTTGCGGCCAAGCTCGCCCGCCCACGCTGCCAGCCGCACGAGCGCCCGGCGGAATGGCTCGACCGACAATATCTGCGAGCCGATATGCGCGCTGATGCCGCGCAAGGTAATCGCCGGAGAGTCGCGGTGCTGCAAATAAATCCTTCGCGCCTCCTCCCACGCCACTCCGAATTTATGTTGACGCGCGCCGGTGGCGATATGGCGGTGGCCTCCCGCCAGCACGTCGGGATTGACGCGCATGGAAACTCCGGGGCGAACTCCTCCGCGCGCCACGTGCCGCCGCGCCTCCTCGTCCAACACTTCCATTTCTTCCGCAGATTCCACATTGAAAAGAAAAATTCCCTGGGAGTGATGCCGCGCGCCCCGGTAACGCAGCGCCTCGCGAATTTCTTCCCGCGATTTCCCCACGCCGGAAAAAACGATGCGCCGCCCGGAAATTCCCAATCGCCGTAGCCGGTCGAGCTCGCCTCCCGATACGATATCGAAATTGCTTCTCAATCGAGCCAGGACGCGCAATACCGAAAGGTTGGAATTGGCTTTCATCGCGTAGCACAGCGTGTGCGGAAGCGCGCCAAATGCGCGGTCGAGACGCCGGTAGGCCTGCTCGATGCTCGCGCGGCTGTAAACGTATGCTGGGGTTCCCACGCGCGCGGCGATGGCATCCAGAGCGACCCCTTCGCAATAAATTTCCGACGTGCGCGATTTTCCGCGGCCTGTTTTTTCATTCGTATAAAAGGGTGTGTAGTTCGATGGATGTTGAATGGTCATGCCTTCCGTTGAGTGGATTGAATTGCGCAATGTGCATTCGCGCGAACGCGCGATAATCTCCCGCGCCATCGCGGAACCCTGCCGGACGACTCGCGTCTCGCCGCGCCACGTCCTCTTGAAAGCCTACACGCGCCGAGCGGAATGAAGCAATCTACTTCCTGCTTTAATTTGTCACATGCCTGCCCCTCGAATACGCAATTGCACGCTGAAGGCTCCACGGGATTCGCAGTTTCGCTCTTCGAGCGCGCCCACTTGCGGTGAAATTTCTGATTCACCTGCGCGCCCCTCAGGTGTATAAATCTATTTAACGGTAAAACGAGCGCGGGATTCCTCGTGCTCCGGGGTGAGGGAGCTGTTTTTCAGGTTCAAGTTGGAGCCATTCAACTCTTATGGGGAGGGGAAATGAAACTTCATGTCCGAATTCTCTGCTGCTGTCTGTCATTCTTTTTTCTTTTCTTTTTAACAGCTGCCTGGGGACAAGGCAATCAGGCGTCACTCGAAGGCCGCGTGGTGGATTCTTCCGGCGCGGCGGTGCCCGGCGCCAAACTCGTGGTCACCAATAACGCCACGGGAATTCAGTTCCAGAGCGAGAGCGGCTCGGACGGATTGTTTTCTTTTCCCGTGCTTCCGGTGGGAACGTATCTCGTGGATGCGGAACACGCGGGCTTCAACAAGGCTTCGGAAACCGTGGAACTGACGGTCGGCGCGCGCGTGAACACTTCGCTGACGCTGGCGGTGGCCGGCCAGGCGCAAACCGTGACGGTCACGGGGCAGGCTCCCATTGTTGAAACCACCCGCAGCGAGGTTTCCTCGACGGTCAACTCCAATTCCGTCGCCAACCTGCCCACCAACGGCCGCAACTTCCTGAATTTCGCGCTTGCTCACGCCGGGCGTGACGTACGACACTCGCACCGGCGACATCAGCTTCGCCGGCCAGCGCGGCACGCTCAACTCCCTCATCGTAGACGGCTCGGACACCAACAACACATTTTTCGGCCAGTCGCTGGGCCGCACCGGCTCGGGACGCGCTCCCTACCAATTCAGCCAGGACGCCGTCGAGGAGTTTCAAGTCAATTCCAACGCCTATTCCGCGGAGCTCGGACATGCCGGCGGGGCGGTGATCAACGTGGTCACCAAGTCCGGAACCAACCAGTTTCATGGCACCGGATTCGAATATTTTCGCGACCGCAGCTTGAATGCCAACGATCCCATCAACAAACTCAACGGCCGGCCCAAGACTCCTTACCATTTCAATCAATTTGGCGGCGACTTGGGCGGTCCCATCTTCCGCGACAAACTCTTTTTCTTTTTCGATTACGATGGCCAACGCAACATCGCATCCAATCTGGTGGTCCTGGGCATTACTCCCCCCGCCACCCCCACTGCCAACCAGCAAACCGCGCTTTCCTACCTGCAGGCCCGCGACGCTTCCTGGAACAACGGACTCAATCAGGATGTGTACCTCGCCAAGGTTGACTGGCGCGCCAGCTCGAATGAACTGGTCAGCTTGCGGTACAACGCGCAGCGTTTCACCGGCGCGAATTTCGAAAACAGCGGCATTCGCAATTCCGTCGAACACACCGGAGCTTCCGATGTGACCACCGACACGCTTACCGGTTCGCTCACATCCACACTTTCGAATTCCATCGTCAACGTGTTCCGCGCCGGCTACACCCGCGATAACGAACCTGGCCAGGCCAACAGCATCAATCCGGAAGCCACGGTTTTCGACGGAGGCACGGAGGCCTTGGTCGTCGGCCGCAATTTTTTCAGCCCGCGCTTCACCAATATTCACCGCGGCGAATTCGGCGACACCGTTTCCTTGATCCACGGCAGCCATACCATCAAGGCCGGCGTCAACTTCATGGTGGATAAAATCGGCAACTTCTTCCCTGGCAATTTTTCCGGCGCCTATGTCTTCAACAGCCTGGAAGGTTTCGGCTGCAACTTGAATGGAGGGGGCGCCGCGTGTTTTGCGGGCGCGGGCAATCCCGACGCGCGTGACACTTTCGTGCAGGCCTTTGCCGGGGCCAGCACCACCGGACCTTTGACCAACCCCAATTTAACCGAAACTTCGTTCTTCGTTCAGGACGAGTGGCGCATCCGGCCGGACCTGACCATCAACGCCGGTTTGCGTTACGACAACGACCATATCGCCCAGCCCCCCGTGCTCAACAACGATCCCAATCTGATTTCCAACGGGATCATCACCAACGTGATCCATAACGACAATCTGAATTTCGGGCCGAGAATCGGGCTGGCCTGGACGCCGTTCAACAATAAATTCGTGGTGCGCACCGGATACGGCATTTTCTACGGCCGCACTCCGGCCATCACCGTGGGCACCGCTTTCTCGAATAACGCCCTCAACGTCCAGACCCTCACCTACCGGCCCACGGACTCAACTTTTGATATCCCCCAGTATCCCAACACTCAATGCGGTGCGCCCGTGGGGACACCCACCTGCGCGGCTCCCACCGGCGGCACGCCCAGCACTCCGACTCTTTTCGCTTTCCAGAAAAATTATCACGAACCGGACGTGCAGCAGGCCAACTTGGGCATTGAATATCAAATCCAGCCGAGCATGTCCGTGATGGTCAATTATCTGTGGGTCAAGGGAACGCACTTGACGCGTACCCTCGACGCCAACCTGCAAGGCCCGGAAACTCCCACGGAAATCGGCCTCGCCGGAACCACGGAGACCTTCACCGTGGATCAAATCCTTTCACCCCGCCCCATCCCCGGTTACGGCCGCATTGAGGAATTCCAGAGCAATGCAAATTCGAAATACAACGGCCTGATCATCCAGGTGAACAAACGCATCTCCCAGAATTACCAATTCATGGCGTCCTACACTTTCGGAAAGGTGATGGATGACGGTCCCGACGCCACCTCCGTCGTGCCCTTTTCCTCCGATGACGCCAAGATGGTTTCCGATCCGCTCAGCATCCGTTCCGACTATGGCCCGGGCGTGAACGACCAGCGCCACCGCTTCGTCCTGAGCGGCATTTGGGACCTCGACCATTACGCCCACGATCTTCCCAAGTGGGAACAATACGTTCTGGGCGGCTGGGAGCTCAGCGGAATCTTCACCGCCGAATCCGGGCAACCGTACTCGGCGCTGGTCAATTTCGACCTGAACAACGACAGCAACAGCCGCACCGACCGCGTTCCGGGTGTGGGGCGTGATACTTTCTACCTTCCCAAACTCGTTTCGCTCGATCCGCGCATCACCAAAAATATTCCCATCACCGAACGCGTGAAGACCCAGCTCATCCTCGAAGCCTTCAATTCGCTGAATCACACCAACATCACCGGGGTGAGCACCACGGCCTTGAACGCTTCGACCAGCGCGGTCACTTGCGCCGGAACTCCCGATCCCGGCCTGTGCCTGGTTTCGATTCCATCGAATCGTACCCAGTTCCAGACGCCCACCTTCACCGGAGTGGGATCGAACCCGGGGCAGAGAATCGTGCAGCTTTCGGCCAAAATTATTTTCTAAGCCGAAGACTCAAATCGCGCAACGCAAGCGGCGCTTACCTCTCCCAACGGCAAGCGCCGTTTTGTTTTTGCGATTTTTCGGCACCTGTTTTTCAGGAGGCCGGGGCTTCAGCCCCCGAAGTTAGATTCTAGCCGCAGGGAGTTTCGGTCGCGCGCAGCTTTCACGCATCGCTATTCCCAAATTTGAAAATGCCTATCGCGCAGCTTCCAGTCCCGGTTTGCCGTAGGGGCACGGCATGCCGTGCCCGGCCTCACGCATCGCAAATTTCAAATCTGCGATCTCAAATTGGACAATTCCGATCTCGCAGATGCCTGTCCTGTTTTGCCGTAGGGGCACGGCATGCCGTGCCCGGCCTCACGCATCGCAAATTTCAAATCTGCAATCTCCAATTTGAAATTTCCATCGTGACGCCGCAGGGAGTCAAAATTTCGGTTTTCAGGAGCCCCGGGCTTCAGCCCTTGAGGTTAAATCATCGCGGAAGAGGTTCTCGTCAGGGCACGGCTTTCGCGTGTTTTGCGTCCCGGCCCGGCCGGGAAGCCGTGCCACTCGAGTGCCGAAACTCAGGGGTTTTAACCCCTGAGGCCATAGCGTTACACGGGCAGAATTAATGCGAGATGCGTTCTAGCGGTGTGGTTCGAGCTCCGGTTCGGCAGAACCCGCCGCGCGATTCGTTTCCAGTTGCAACGTCTCGCTGGCCGATTCCTCCGGCGGAGACATTTCCTGCTGCGGCTCGATCAAATCGGCGAGCTGCAGGCGCAAATTTCCCGGATTCGTGGCGTAGGAAAGCCCGGTGGCCAAATCCACCACTCTGGCGCGAATCAGCTTCTCGATTTCATCGTCGAAGCATTGCATGCCATCGTTGCTGCCGTCGCGAATGGCGTCGAGCAGCGATTTTCCTTCGGTCTCGCCTTTTTGCACGTATTCGCGGGTGCGCAAAGTGGACTTGAGAATTTCAAACACCGCCACGCGCCCGTTGCCGTCCGTGCGCGGAACCAGCCGCTGCGAGACGATGAACCGGAAGGTCTTGGCCATGCGCATGCGAATGGCGTTCTGCTCTCCCGGCGGGAACGCCCCCACCACGCGCTCGATGGTTTTCGAGGCGTCAATCGTATGCAGTGTGGAAAATACCAGGTGCCCGGTTTCCGCCGCCTCGAGCGCCACTTCCATGGTTTCGCGGTCGCGCATTTCACCCACCAAAATCAACTTCGGGGCCTGGCGCAGTGCGGCGCGCAAAGCCAGCGCGAAACTCGGCGTGTCGGAGTGCAGTTCGCGCTGGTGAATGGTGGCCTTCTTGTGCGGATGCAGGAATTCAATGGGGTCCTCGATGGTGATGATGTGGCAAGCCTTCTCTTCGTTGATGCGGTTGACGAACGCCGCGAGCGTCGAGGATTTCCCGCTTCCCGTCGGCCCGGTCACCAGCACGATGCCCGGCCGCAGCTCCGCGGCTTCCGCCAGGTGTTCGGGCAGCTTGAGTGTCTTGAAATCCGGGACAGTGCTGGCGATGACGCGCATCACAATCGCGCAGCTTCCGCGCTGCGTGAAAATATTCACGCGAAACCTCGAGACCTTCGGCAGGCTGTAGGAAATATCGCAGGAGCCATCCGTTTTCAGTTTTTCCACGGCTTGCGTATTGTGTCCGATCAGGTCCGCGGCGATCCGCGCCGTATCCTCGGAGGTCAGCACGCCCACACCTGCGATGTTGAGCTGCGCCAGTTGCCCGTTGACGTCCACTTGCGGCGGGCGACCGGGTGAAAAAATCAGGTCGCTGGTGTTTTTCGCCGCGCGAATCATAGCCGCAATTATGCTGGCGGTATTCGGCGGAAGCGGTTTCTCAGCGGTCTTCAGTTCGGGCGATGAAGGCGTACCCATCATTATCCTCCTCCGAAACGTCCGGGAAGAGGGCCGGGAACGCATTCGGATATGCCCTAGTATGAAGGTTTGGGAGCAGGCGCGGACAGTCGAACTCAGCGGATGTATTCAAAATGCTAGCTGTACTTTCGTCCTATATGCTCATTCCGCTTTCGGGAATCTACCTCGATAAGCAATAGAGCGGGCAGCTCACTTCGCTTGAACGATCATGGTTTCCGAAGGCCCCACCGGCATGTTGAATCCGTATGGCAATTCCACCACGAAGGTCGCTCCGCCTTCCGGCCGGTTCTGGCATTCGATGTGACCGCCGTGGTCTTGGACGATGCCGTAGCAGATGCTCAGCCCCAGCCCAGTGCCTTTGCCCACGGGCTTGGTGGTGAAGAAAGGATCAAACACCTGCTGAGGGGATTTGACGCCCGGCCCGGTGTCGGAAACCTCGATGCGCACGAATCGCGTGCCGTGCGCGGTGCGCACCGTCAATCGCCCGCCGCCGGATTCTTCGAGAGCGTCCACGGCGTTGCTGATCAAATTGAATAGCACCTGCAAAATATGATTGGCGTCGCCATAAATCATCGGAATTTCCGGGTCGGCGAGGTTTTCGACGTCGATCTGCGCGCCGCGCAAATCAAGATTGCTCAGATGCAGCGCGCTGGCCACGATGGTGTTCACGTTCAGCTGTGTTTTTTCCGAAGGCACTTGCCGCGCGAAGCTCAACAGGCTGGTGACCAGGGTCTTGATGCGCCGCGCCAGCGCGCGGATCTTCTCCGCCACCGCCCGCTGCCTTTCCCCCAGCGTCGCATCGTCCACCAATAGATCGGAATACCCCAAAATCCCCGCCAGAGGATTGTTGATTTCGTGCGCCGCTCCCGCCGCCAATTGACCGAGCGAAACCAGCTTCTCCGTCTGGATCATCTGATACTGAAAAAGTTTCAGGTTTTCGAACGACTGGTGGGAGGCCTCGAGCAACCTCATCCGGTCGCGGTCCACCAGGCTCTGCCGCAGGAACATCATCAGCGCGATCAGCAGCAGCGCTCCCTGGGTCACCCCGATGCGGAATGTGCGTACGTCCGACAGGTCGGAACTGCGCAGCAGGCTCCACAGCGCCATCAGCGGCACGGAAAGCACCGCGGCCATGGCCACCCGCGCCGCCCACCGGTTGGTTTCATAGCTTGGCGCCTCGACGATTTCCGGCGCGGGTTTTAAGCGGTGCGCCACGATCCCCGCCGTCCCGAACCACACAAACGAAGCCACCAGCGGCAAATCAAAAATGCTTCCGGTGTAATACGTCAGATCGTCGATGGCGCGGTTGGTGGCATAAGAAGCCACGGCGTAGAGCAGGGAAGCGCAAAACAGATGCGCGTAGATCTCCTTCCATGGCCCGCGCACGCGCCTCCACAGCGCCGCAAATCCCACCGTCAGGATCAGGTCTTCGATCACTGCCAGGTGGTCGTAGCTCAATCCGTAGCGCATCACGTCGGGTGAAATGTATTGCCAGGGAATTACTACGAACATGTACAGATACACCCACCACACCAGCAGCAGAGAGAAATCCAGATATTGCAGGCGGACATTCAAATCGTTGCGGGCATCATGTGGTTTGGCCGCCAGTGCGGCCATCATCGGAACTGGATGCAGGAACAACACCACGTCGCCCAAAAACGGGTTGGGCACGTCATGGCGCAGATACACCTCAAAATACGTCCACACGATCTGCCCGGAGAGCCACATGGCGCAGCCCAGCGTCAGCAGGATCCAGAAAGTCCGCGTGCGGTTGTCCTCCGAGGACGCGTTGAGCAGCAGGCAAACCACCGCAAACATCGCTGCTGCGCACTGGAAAATATCCCCAAACGCCGTGAGCCGCGGCCCTTTGCCGGCCACCAGCGAAACCACGGCGTACACCCCCACCAGCGCCGCCCACGCCGCCAGGATCGTCCAGGAAGACTTCGCCCATGAGCGCGTCGCGTCTATTCCCATTGCCGGTGCCTGAACGTTTTGGTCCATTGCCTGTTTCGGAGGGAAACCCATTGCTAGGTTACGTAGGAATGCCGCACGGGAGGGAAGAGTTTCTGCAAACCGTGTCTTGGATTGCAATATCTGCCGCGAACACCCGGGCGCGGCATAAATAACCGTCAGCCGATCCTCCACGCCCGTGAAATTGCCGGAGGAATTTCGATTCGCCCGCAAGTTGCCGCTGAAATATTCTGATACTTCCGCGGCTTACGGGCGGTCGCTATCGCTTGCTTCGCGTTCGGCCACGATCTTGCGCGCGTTCTGATACAGCGCGCGGGCCTGGGGAATCAAGTCCACGGCCTTGTCGAGCTGCGGATCGTTCTCGAGTTCCACTTTATAACCGTCGTTCAAGCCGAAGATGGAGGTCATCACTTCGCGCTTGATCTTCCATTTGATCCACGAAAGATTATTTTGAATGTCCGCGGCGGTGTATTGAATGTGCTCCTGATCCAGGAATTTCTTGAAATCCCCGATCACCGCGTCATCCGGCTCGAAATCCTTGGTCACCGCGGGCTTTTCTCCCAGGTAAAAGCGCGTGAAATCGCCCACACCCTGCGGGAAAGGATAGAACACGTTTCGGCGCAGCAGCAATTCCTCGAAATCGTCCGGCTTGGGCGCCGCCACGGCGTCATCCGGCGTGATGCCGCCCCCGCCATACACCTGGCGTCCGCTATCGGTGAGTTTCACTTCGGGCTTGGTCGGCGGCTGGGGATTGTAATGATAGTCGTACAAAGTCGTGTTCTTGTAATCGCGTTGGATCAAGCGCCCGCTGGGAGTGTAATAACGCGCCGTGGTCAGCAGCAGCGCGGTGTCTTCGCTCAGCGGAAATTGCGTTTGCACCAGCCCTTTTCCGAAGCTGGTCTCGCCCACGATCAGCCCGCGGTCGTGATCCTGTATCGCTCCGGAAACGATTTCCGACGCCGAAGCGCTTTGCCCGTTGACCAGCACCAGCAGCGGCACTTCCACTCCTTGATTTCCCCGCAGCGCGTAATACCGCCGCTCCGGAGATGACCGCCCGCGATGCGATACCACCAGCTCATTCTTGTCGAGAAACATGTCGGCCATGCCCACGGCCTGCGTCAGCAAGCCGCCGCCGTTGTTCCGCAGGTCAATGATCAACCCGTCGAGCTTCGAGACGTCCAGTTGCTTCAGCGCGTCGGCCAGATCGCTGTCGGTGGTCTCATTAAACGTCGAAACGCGCACATAACCGATTCCCGGCCGGATCATGGTGAAGAAATCCACTCCGGGGCGGGGAATCTCGTCGCGGATAATCGTCACTTCGATGGGCTTCGCCCATCCTTCGCGCCCAAGTGAAATGTGCACCGGCGTGCCCTTGGCGCCCTTCAGCATGTCCGCTACTTCCGTGGTGGTCAGCCCCTGGCAGGTTTTTCCGTCCACTTGCTGAATCACGTCGCCGGGGCGAATGCCCGCCTTATACGCGGGCGAATCCATGAACGGAGCCAGCACCACGGTCTGGTTGTCGCGCGGCTGCACGGTCATGCCCACGCCGTAGTATTTGCCCATCTGCTCTTCGCGAAATAGCGCATACTGCCGCGGATCGAAGAAATTCGAGTGCGGATCGAGTACGTGCAGCATCCCGGGAATGGCTCCGTCGTAGATGGCCTTGTCCGCGTCCACCGGATCGGCGTAGTTATGCTGCACGATGGAAAGCACGCGCGTAAATCCCTTCACCGAATCCTGCAAATCCGTGGTTCCCGCGGCCGTGGCCTTCACTGTGGGGCCATAAAGGCCGCCCAGAAGCGCCGAAGCGCCCAGTACCACGATCAGAAGAGTGATGCCGCGTGCCGATGAAGATGCCATTCGCCCTCGCTTTGCCCCAAAAAGCCCGAAATGGAAGTATAGCATATCATTTTGGGCCGTTTGACACGCCTCAGTGCCTCTTCTATGATTCAAAAACGGCACGAAGTGCTTCACATGCCGGACCCATCATGCTGAGTGTCTCGCACCTCATTGTCATTTTTGTCGTCGCGCTGGTGATCTTCGGGCCGGAAAAATTGCCGGAACTGGCGCGCAACCTCGGCAAGGTGATGGCGGAATTCAAACGCATTACCGGCGAAATGCGCTACACCTTTGAAGATCACATGCGCGAACTCGAACGCGAGACCGAGCAGCGCAAGGCTCCCGCGGCCGCCGCTTTGCCGTCGCCTCCGCCCGCCGCCGAAAACACCATCGCCTCGAACCCGCCGCACGGCGTGACGTCTGCCGCCGCTGTTGCCGATAATCCCGCGCAGCCCGGGCTTTTCGATCCCCACGCCGATGCGCCCTCGGCTGAATCTTCCGCTGCCGCGGTTTCTCCGCAGCCCGCGGAATCGCACGAAACGCATTCCACTCCCGAAACGCAAACGGTGAATGATGGCGGCATCCGCCCAGCCTGAACCCAAACGCGGCGCGCGCGGGCAGGAAGAGCCTGGCGCGAGCATGTCCTTCCTCGATCATTTGGTGGACCTGCGCAAGCGGCTCATCAATTCGGTCATCGCCATCGTGGTGGGCATGGCCATCGGACTGCTCGCCTCGCAGCATTTCATCAATTTTATTGTCGAGCCCATGCGCACCGCGTTGCGCGCCTCGGGCCTTGAAGACCGCCTGTATTACACCAATCCCGCCGGATACATCAGCCTGGTCATCAACCTGGGACTTTACCTGGGCATCGCCATCGCCATGCCCATCGTGCTCTACCAGGTCTGGCTTTTCGTCGCTCCCGGGCTGTATAAAAATGAACGCCGCGCCGTGGCGGGCTTCATCATTTCTTCCATGTTCCTGTTTCTTTGTGGCATCGCTTTCGGATATTTCATCATGCTGCCGCAGGTCCTGAAATTCTTGATCTCCTTCGGCAATACCGGCCCCATCAAGCCGCTGATCAGCATCAACGAATATTTCGATTTGATCCTCATGGTGCTGCTGGGCCTGGGCGTGATTTTCGAGTTGCCCGTGCTGATTTTCATTCTTTCCGTCTTCGGCATCGTCACTCCGCAATTCCTGATGAAGAATTTCCGCTACGCCATGTTGCTGATCACCATCGTGGCCGCCGTGGTCACCCCCACGCCTGACGCCACCACCATGCTGATCTTCATGGCTCCCATGGTGATCCTGTATTTTGTGGGTGTGTTTGTGTCTTATGCCGTGGTGCGCCGAAAACGCGATCGCGACCGCGAACTCGCCGGCGGGGAGGCTCATTAATTTGCAATTTCTACTGAAATCCACCTGGACCGCCGCGCTGGCCTTGACCGCGCTCTTCGGCGTCGCCGCTTGCGGCCATGATGGCGCCACATCATCGAGTTTCGCGGCGGATTCAAGCCATTCCGCGGCCGCCGCGCAGCCCGCCTTTGCCGCGCAGCAAAATTCCGCCGAAGCCGCGCTGCCTCCTTCGCAAACCGGCGGATTCGACGGCCAGGCGGCCTACGATTTCACCGCCAAACTCGTCGCCTTTGGCCCGCGTCCTCCCGCATCGGACGCCCTGCATCACACCCAGGATTACATCCTCGCGCAACTGAAAGACTTTGGCTGTCCCGTCGAGCAGCACGATTTTCATGCCTCGACTCCCGTCGGCGACCTGGCCATGAAAAACATCACCGCCAAAATTCCCGGTTCCGGTTCCGGCATCATCCTCCTGCTCACCCATTACGACACGCTGCGCATGGATAATTTCGTGGGCGCCGTGGACGGCGGCTCTTCCACCGGGCTGATGCTGGAAATGGCGCGCCTGCTTTGCGCGCAAAAGGAAAAACAGCCGAATTCCGTGTGGATTGTTTTTCTCGACGGCGAAGAAGCGCTGGTCAATTGGTACACCAACAACGACAACACTTATGGCAGCCGCGAGCTTGCCGCCAGCCTCGCCAATTCCGGCGACCTCAAGCGTGTCCGCGCCGTCCTGCTGGCCGACATGGTGGGCCCCAAAAACCTTAAAATTCGACGAGATTCCAATTCCACCGGCTGGCTCGCGGACCTGGTGTGGAAGACCGCCGCGCGCCTCGGCTACAAAGATATTTTTGTCGGCGATTCCTCGCCCGTAGATGACGATCACACTCCCTTTGTCCAGCGCCATGTTCCTTCCGTGGATGTCATTGACCTCCCCGATTATCCTTACTGGCACACCACCCAGGACACCATGGACAAAGTCAGCGCGCGCAGCCTGGGAATTGTCGGCCACGTGTTTCTCGAATCTCTCGCCGCGCTTCAGCAGAAATTACGCTAATCTTCGCGCCGCGTGGGCGCAAAATGCCCACGGCGTTAACCTGACTTCCGCCCTTCTCTTTGTGCTACATTTTCTTATCCGGATATGGCCGCCATTCGTGTAAAACATTCCGCCGGGTCCTACGAAATTCGCTGCGAGCGAGGCTTGCTGCGCCGCGCCGAACGCTTGACCGCCGCTCTCGGTGATGTTACCGGCGTGTATCTGCTCAGCTCTCCGCGCGTCTGGAAGCATCTCGGCCGCGATCTCCAGAAAGCGTTTCCGGCTGTCAAGCGCCTCGGCGTGATCCTCTTCGACGACCGGGAATCGCGCAAGGACCTGGCCTCGTTGGAACTCATCTGCCGCGCGCTCCTGAAATCGGGAGCCGACCGCCGCGCCGTGCTGGTTGCCGTGGGCGGAGGAGTGGTTGGCGACGTGGCCGGATTCGCCGCGGCAAGCTATCTGCGCGGCGTCCGATTGGTGCACATCCCCACCACCCTCGTCGCCCAGGTGGATTCCTCGATTGGCGGCAAGACCGGCGTAAATCTCCCGGAAGGGAAGAACCTGGTCGGCGCGTTTTACCCTCCGCGCATGGTGCTGGTGGATCCGGAAACCCTGCGCACCCTCCCGCACCGCGAATTCCGTTCCGGTCTCTACGAAGTCGTGAAGTACGGGATCATCGGCGACGCGCAGCTTTTTGCTTTTCTCGAAGGCCACATGTTTTCCTGCCTGCGCCGCGATCCGCAAATTCTCTCGCGTGTCATTGACCGCTGCATTCGCGCCAAAGCGCGCGTGGTCAGCCGCGACGAACGCGAAAGCGGTCTGCGCGAAACTCTGAATTTCGGGCACACCCTCGGCCACGCCTTGGAAACCGCCACGGGCTATCGCCGCTTCTTGCACGGCGAGGCCATCGGCTGGGGCATGATCGCCGCGACGCTCCTTTCCGTCACCAGGAACCGCATGCCGGAATCCGCCGCCGCGAGGATTCTGCGGCTGATCGCGAGTATCGGCCCGTTGCCGCCGCTCACCGGAATTCGCGCTGCCGATTTGCGCCGCATCATGGCCGGTGACAAAAAAGCTCGCGGCGGACAAGTGCGCTGGGTTCTCGCGCCGAAAATCGGCTCGGCGCAATGGGGCGCGGAAATTCCCTGGCCGGTGGTCGCCGAAACTTTCGCGGCCCTGCCCGCCATCCTCGCTCGCGCGCAACGATCCTGATGCGCCTCGCCCGCGATGTTTCCGGCCAAAACAATTTGCAAGTTCATGGCTTGATTTTTCTTGGTTCGCGAATCGAATGACCTCCACCGCGCCTAAGACCGAAAAATTATCCGGAACGCGCCCGGAAGGCGCGCATGACGAACGTGAAGCCGCGCTCCGCGTGCAACAACTTTTCCGCGATATTGCTCCACGCTACGATTTCCTGAACCATTTCCTGTCTTTCTCGCTCGACCGTCTCTGGCGCCGCCGCACCGCCCGCCGCTTTCGCCGCATCCTTTCCCGCGCGGACGCCAAAATCCTCGACCTTTGCTGCGGCACAGGCGACTTGGCTTTTGCGCTCGACCGCGCGAGGGTCCGCGCTCTCGGCCCGGCCGCGTCCCGTCGAGCGCCCCTCATTGGGAGCGATTTTGTCGAAGCTATGGTCGAACGCGCGCGCCAGAAAGGAATTGATTCCCGGCGCTCCGTCCGTTTCGCAGCAGCCGACGCGCTCGAATTGCCTTTTGCCGATGCCGGTTTCGACCTGCTGACCACCGCCTTCGGTTTTCGCAATCTCTCGAATTACGAGCGCGGCTTGCGCGAATTCGCGCGCGTCCTGAAAAAGGGCGGCGAAGCCGGAATTCTGGAATTCAACGAACCCGCCCGAGGACCCCTGGCCGGAAGTTTTCGCTTTTATTTCCGGCACATTCTTCCGCGCGTGGGCGGCGCGATTTCAGGCAATCGCGAGGCCTACGCCTACCTGCCGAATTCCGTCGCGAAATTTCCCTCGCCGCCGGAACTGGCGGCCATGATGCAGCGCAGCGGCTTCCGCGATGTCCGCCAGGTTTTTTGGAATTTCGGAAGCGTGGTCCTGCATACCGGAGTGCGCGAATAATTCGTGGTTTGTTACCGCGGAATCCTGCCGCTGCGTGCGACGCGCTCGAAAGCCGCGCCTAGTTTTCCAGTCCCAGCGCGCGAATCTTGCTCAGCAATGTCTTGTAAGACACGCCCAGCTTTTCCGCCGCGCGCGTCTTGTTCCATTTCGTTTCGCGCAGCGCATTCTCGATCTTGAAGCGCTCCACGTGGCTCACCGCGCGCTGCGAAACTTCCTCGAGCGACCCTTCCCACAAAAAATGCTCGTCGAGCATTCCTTCGGGAATCTGCTCGGCGGCGGGTCTGGCGCCCGGCAATTGCAGGGCTGCTTCGTCGATGTCCGGTCCGGTGGAAAGGATCGCCGCGCGTTCGATGGTGTTTTGCAGTTCGCGCACGTTTCCCGGCCAGCCGTAGGTCCGCAATCGCGCGCGCGTGGCGGGAGTCAGCCGCAAGCCCGGCTTGCGGAATTCCCGCCGGAATCGTTCAAGAAAATGCTCGGCCAGCAGGTCCACATCGTCGCCGCGTTCGCGCAGCGCCGGAATGGTGATGGGCACGGCGGCAATCCGGAAAAACAAATCCTCGCGAAAGGTCTTGTCCGCGACCGCCGCCTGCAAATCCTTGTTTGTGGCCGTCACAATGCGCACGTTGACTTCGATTTCCTGCGTTCCGCCCACGCGCTCAAACCGCTTTTCTTCCAGCACGCGCAGCAGCTTGCTTTGGATGGCCAGCGGCAGCTCGCCGATTTCATCCAGGAATATCGTGCCGCGGTGCGCCAGCTCCATTTTCCCCACCTTTCGCGCGCCCGCTCCGGTGTACGCGCCGCGCTCGTGCCCGAACAGTTCGTTTTCCACCAGCCCCTCGGGAATCGCCGCGCAATTCAACGCCACGAAAGGCTGCGCGGCGCGCGGGCTTAAGTGATGAATCGCGCGCGCGAACAGTTCCTTGCCCGTCCCGCTTTCTCCCAGCACCAGCACCGTTGAATCCGTCGCGGCCACGCGCTGAATCATCTGGCTCGCTTCCTTCATCGAAGGATGCTCGCCCACGATGCGCGGAAAACCGTAACGCGCGGCATATTCCTCGCGCAGCAGCAGATTCTCGCGCAGCAGTTCCTGCTGCCGCGCCGCGCGGTCCAGCAATAATTTCAGGTGATCCAGGTCCACCGGCTTCTGGATGAAATCGAACGCGCCTTCCTTCATGGCCGTCACCGCTTCTTCCACCGATCCGTACGCGGTGACCAGAATCACGGGCAGGGAAGGATCGGCGCGCTTGGCCTCGCGCAGCACATCCAATCCGGAATTTCCCGGCAGCTTTAAATCGGTGAGAACCAGCAGGTAGCGCCGCGCGCGCACTTTTTCGATGGCTTTGGCGCCATCGGGAGCCTCGTCCACGGTGTAGCCCGCGCGCTCCAGCGCCTTGCGCAGCATGGCGCGCAGCTCGGCTTTGTCTTCAACAAGGAGAACCGGTTCCATGGAGCGGGAATTCAGCGCGCCCAGCCGCTGTCTCCGCCCGCCTGTCGCAACGCGTCTTCCGCGTCGGAAATGGCCTGGTTGTCGGCGTCGATGGCTTTCTTCTTTTCGTCAATCCTGGCGGTCTTGGCGTTGATGTCGCTGCGCGTGAGCTGCTGCATCATGGCTTTGGTCGGGTCGGAATAATATTGCGTGCTCAGGACGCCCAACTCGCGCTGGCTGACCGCCAGGTCGGCGTTGTCCTGATCGAGTTTGTGGCGCAAGCGCGCAAAAACGGCCCGCCATGCCTTTTCGTCGTTTCCGGGAGGATAGCCGCCCGCCGCGGGAGCCGCTGCGGCCGCTTGTGCGTCGCCTGGCGCTGCTGCGTTTTCGCCGCTTGCTGCCTCCGCGCCGCCCACGGCGGAAATTCCCCCTTCGCTTGGAATATTGTCGTTGGTGAATACTTTCGCGGGCTTGGGAGCTTCCTTCTTTTCCGCGCGTGCTCGCCGCGCCGCTGCCGCCAGGGCGTCTTGCGGAGCGTTTGCGGGCTGGCTCTGCGCCGCTGTCGAGGTTTGCGTCGTGGAATTCGCTTGCGTCGTGGTGGAGGATTGCTCCGCCTGCGACTGCCCCGGCTGCTGGCATTGCGCGCTCGCCGGAACCAACAAAATGGCCGCCGCGCCTACCCATAAAATCATACGCATGGCTCGCGCCTCCCTGCCGAACTACGGTGTTCGCCTTTCAAGAGTTTAGATGCACCCGGCGGGCTAGGGAATAGGGCCGTGGGCCGCGCTGCCGCAAAGGTAACCTGTCCTCGCCGCGCGCGCCTTACTCCCGAACTCCGAATCCCCGGCGTTTCAGTATCTCCATCGTGGCCTCCGCCTTCGATTCCTCGATGCAAAGCGCTTCGTCGAAGCCCGCATGCTTTCGCACACCCCACCGCTCGATGCGCTTCCAGCCCAGCGCGAATATCCGGTAATTTTGCCCGCCCAGGAAATCCACGATTTCGCCGGGGTTTGTTCCGCCTTGTTGCAGCAAGCTCCCATTGATTTCCATCACCATGGCGGGACGGAAGCGTTCAAGAACCGCGCGGGCGCCGCGCAAAATCGCCAGTTCCGATCCTTCCGCGTCAATTTTCATCGCGTCCAGGCGCTCCACCGCGGCCTGACTGCAAAAGTCGTCGAGCGTCGTCGCCGGAACGTGCAGATGTTCGCCCTGCCGCAGATCCCGCACCGCCGTCAGCGTCCCCCATCCCGATTCATTGCGGTCCGAAGTCCGCTCGAATTCCAGCGTACCGCTCTGCTCCCAAACCGCGCTATGCACCGCTTTGGCCCACGGAAACTGGCGAAGGTTCGCTGCCAGCTTGGCATGCATCGCCGGATCGGCTTCAAATGCAAAAACGCGTCCCGCGGGTCCGGTGCGCAGCGCGGCCAGCGATGCGTGATAGCCGATGTGCCCGCCCACGTCAAAATAGGTGTCGCCGGGCCGGATCAGCGCCTCGAAGCACTCCCGCACGTGCGGCTCATACACTCCCGCCCACATCTGCCTTTGAATGCGGTCGCGCAGATCCGTCTCGAGTTGCAATCCAACCGACGGCGAGGATTTTCCGACGCCGGAATTGGCCCACGCCGCGAGTTTTCCCGCCGCGTCGGCCAGCCGCGTTTGCCCGCGAAAAGGAGTGCGGCCAAATCGCAAGCGCCGCAACGCTTGGGCCAATGCGTTTTTCAGCATGCCGCCAGTTTAGACGCGCGCTATATCCGAGGCAATATGCGAGGGGAGAGGTTCCTGGCGCACCGGAAGCCACAGTAGAAATTCCGCGCCGCTTGCGCCTGCGCGATTGCGTGCTTCAATACTTCCTCCATGTTGCAGCGCCACTTTTTGCACCACGGCCAACCCGAGCCCGGTGCCTTCCGATTTCGTGGTGTAAAACGGCAAAAATACCTTCGGCAGTTCCTGCGCGGGGATGCCCGGGCCGTTGTCCGCGATGGCCACGCGCTGCCATTTGCGCCCGCCGAGTTCCTCGATCGTTCCGGACAGCGTAATTTTTGGGATTTCTCCCGCGTCGCGCGCCGCCTCCGCCGCGTTGCGCACCAGATTCAGCAGCGCCTGGCGCAAGAGCGCTTCGTCGCCGGGAATTTCGATGAACGCGCCCTCGCAAGCGACCTGGCATTGCGGAAACGCTTCCCGCAAATCCTCGGATACGCGCTTGACCAGCGCCTCCATGGCCACCGTTTCGTAGCAAATTTCCAGCGGCCGCGCGAAACGCAGAAATTCCGTCACCACGTGGGTCAGCGCGCGCGTCTGATTCAAAATGCGCTCGGCATTCTCGTGAATGTCGCCGGGGCGCGCCTCGCTGCGGATCATTTGGGCATACCCGGAAATAGTCGCCAGGGAATTCTTGAATTCGTGGGCGATGCCCGCGGACATTTCCCCCAGGGCCGCCAGATTTTCCTTCCAGCGAATCTGCTTCTGCAACGCGGTCAGTTCCGTCAAGTCGCTCATCAGGCACAAAGCGCCGCTCACGTTCGGCTGCGGCTGCGCGGGATTGTCGGTGGCGCCGCGCATGGCCGGGCGCACCACGCGCGAAATCGGCGAAATGGTCACGCCCAGGTGGCGGACCTCGCCTTCGTTGGTCACGTGTTCCACTTCGCCGCGATGAATGGTTTTCCCTTCGCGCAGGCAGGCGGTCAAGAGCCGCGTCAATTCCGATTCCGCGCCCAGAATCTCCCGGTAGGAACGGTAGCGCAGCGGGCGGATTCCCAGCGCGTCCTCCGCCGCCGGATTGGCGGAACTGATCGCCCCCGTGGCGTTCACCAGCAACAAGCCCGTGGGCATGTTGCGCGTCACTTCTTCGGTCAGGCGTTCCGATTCCTGCGCGCGTTCCTGCGCCGCGGCGTGCAGTCGCGCCAGTTCCTTCTCCTGCGCGCGCAGCCTTTCGATCACTCCCTGCATGGACGCGGTCATGAACGCCGAAGCGTTTTCTGTTCCGTGCGAGGGGCTGCCCCAATCGCCCGCGGGTTCGGGCTTGGCTCCGCGCATGAATTTGCGCACGATGAAGATCAATCCGAAAATGAATACCAGCAGAAGGAGCAGCAGGCCGATCGAGTATCCCATCCCCGCCGGCAGGAACGGCCCGCCGGTGTGCGCAACGGAACGCTCGGGTATAAGCCACAGCGCCTTCATTTTCATCGCACCATCAGCAGCGATTGATACCAGTTCACCACTGGGGTCCCGAAAAACACCACCAGCAACGCCGCCAATCCCAAAAACGTCCCGAACGGCAATTCGTAGTCCGATTCCTTGCGCCGCGCCATGATGAACGCGATGCCCAGCACGCTTCCCAGCAACGACCCGGTCAAAATCGTCAGCAGCGTCCGCTTGATGCCCAAAAACGCTCCGGCCATCAGCATCATTTTGACGTCGCCCAGGCCCATGCCTTCTCGCCGCCGCAATTTGAAATAAACTTCCGAGACCAGCCACAAAAGCCCGCTGCCGATGGCCGCGCCAAAAATCGCGTCGGCAAAAGAAAGCACCGGCGCGGGGGGAGGGAAGTCGAAAAGACGGTTGGCGATCCACAGCGCCGTGCCGTCCGAAGGTTTTACAAAAACGCTCAGCGCCAACCCCAGCGCGAATCCCGTGTAATTCACCACGTCCGGCAGCAAACGCTCGCGCAGGTCCGTGAACACCAGCACGATCATGATCGCCGAAAATACCGCCCATTTCAGCGCTTCGGTGGTCAACCCAAATGCCGCGTAACAGCCCAGAAAAAGCAGTCCGGTCAGCAACTCAACCAGCGGATACATCCACGAAATCGGCGCCTTGCAGCCACGGCATTTTCCGCGCAGCAGCAGCACGTAACTCAGCACCGGAATATTGTCGTACGCCCGGATGGCCGCGCCGCATTTCGGGCACGCCGAGGCCGGCAGCACGATCGACTTTCCTATGGGGATGCGCACGATGCAGACGTTCAGGAAGCTGCCGATCACCAGCCCGAACAAGCAGACAAATATCGCAATGAGCGTCGTTTGCGGCACATCTCGATTCTGCCCGAAGCGCGTGAGAGCCTCAAGCCGCCGCGCCGCCGCCGTGCCCGACTTCTAACATTCTTCCGCCGCCCGCATCCCCCGCGCCTCGGAATCTCCGCTTTTCGCCATGCGCCGCCACCCCAGCTTTTGCGTCCCGCTTTCCCCTACGCTACACTCGTTTGTTTACACCCCATGACTTGGCTCGAACAGAAGGTCCTCGCCTACGAACGCATGCGCTTCGATCAGGAGCCCAACCGCACACGCTTGCCTTTCCTCTGGGGACTCGAACACATCGGCGGCCGCGCGGACGACCCCGACCCGCGCGCGTTTCTTGAAACTTTCGTCGCGGACAAGCTTGCGCACAGCCAGGATTGGTACGCCTCCACACCCGCCGAAGATTATTCGCTCGAAGACGGCGTGCTCACTTTTTCGAGCCAGATCGAATCTCCCTGGCCTGAAAACAATCGCGTCTACGGCCAGCTATTTCGCGCGCGTTCTTCAGGTCCGGCGGTGATCGTTCTCGCCCAATGGAATGCGCGCTGGGAAGAGCAGCAGGACGTTTGCCGCCACCTCAATCGCATCGGCATCACCGCCTTGAAACTCAGCCTGCCGTATCACGACCGCCGCGCGGTTCCCGGCCATCCGCGCGCCGATCATCTGGTCGGCCCGAATATCGGGCTCACGCTGCAAGCCAATCGCCAGGCGGTGCTCGATGTGCGCCGCGCCGTTCGCTGGCTCGAGCGCCAGGGTTATTCGCGCCTCGGAATTCTGGGCACCAGCATCGGTTCGTGTCTCGCGTTCCTCGCCATCAGCCACGAGCCTGCTCTTCGCGCCGGCGTCTTCCTCCACGCCTCCACCTATTTCGGCGACGTGGTGGCAGCGGGCCTCACCACCTCGAACGTGTGGGAAACCCTGCAATCGGAGCTGTCGCTTGCCGACGTGCGAAAATTCTGGTCGCCCATCAGCCCGTTTCCATTTATCCCGCGCCTGCACGCCACGCGCAAAAAATTGCTGGCCATTTGCGGGCGGTACGATCCCACTTTCCCCTATGAACTCAGCCGCCAGTTTTTTGACGCCGTCAGCCGCGTGGGAATTCCCTTTGACAGCCTCTCTCTTCCCTGCGGGCATTATTCCCTGGGAGTGGCGCCCTTCAAATACGCCGTGGGATACCGCTTCGGAACCTTCCTCTTCGAATCCCTCGCCTGACCAGACGCCACAGCAAGAAATGACCTCGCGCAAATGCGTGAGGACCTCCCCAAATTAATCTTTTCTAATTTGACTCAAGCGACTCGCTCCCCGGCCGATAAACGACTCGGAGGCACTCCACATGGCACTTTCAGTTAGTGGCGTATCCAACGCGCAGAATCCCGTTCCGGTGGCTAACAATCCGTCCGCGCCGCAGCCCACAACTCTTCCGGTAAATGCCGCGGCGCCGAAAGATACCGTGACCATCAGCCCGCAGGGCCAGCAAGCGCAGACTCAAGCCGCGCAAAAAGCCGCGCAATCGCAAGCCGGCGCAAAGGGACAGACCGCCGTAGATTCCGACCACGACGGCCACTAGAACTTATTTCTAGAGCCGTTTTCCCCCAGAGTTCGCGGCGGCTTCCGCGCCTTTTGCGTGCCGGCCCGGCCGGGAACCCGTGCCGTAAAGTTTTGCATCCTCAGGGGTTTTAACCCCTGAGCGCTTCTTCCGCGTCGCGAATTCTCGTCCGCGCGCACCTCCGCGCGCCGTTTTTTCTCGCTTCGCAAAATTATTCTTGGGAATCTTCGCTTATCGCAGCAGGGAACTGAACGCCCCATCTTCAATTTCTCTTGCCACCGCGGCAATATCCGGCGAAAGTGAACGGTCCGCATCCACCGTCTTCGACAAAACCCGCACGCGTTCGTAGGCCTTCGCGGCTTCCTTGCCGGTGCGCAGCGGCGCCAACAGGTCAATGCCCTGGCAAGCGGCCAGCAATTCAATCGCTAAAATATTTCGCAGGTTTGAAAGCATGGGCTCGATACGCCGCGCCGCGCCCATGCCCATCGAGACGTAATCCTCCTGATTCGCGGACGTGGGAATGGAATCGACGGAATGCGGAGCGGCTTGCGCCTTCATTTCGCTGGCCAGCGCCGCCGCGGTCACCTGCAAAATCATGAAGCCGGAATTCAGCCCCGCTTCGCGCACCAGAAACGCCGGCAGAAGACTGGTCTGCGGGTTGGTCATCTGTTCGATGCGCCGCTCGGAAATTCCCGCGAGCGTCGCAAGCGCCACGGCCAGTTGGTCCGCGGCCATGGCCAACGGCTGCCCGTGAAAATTCCCTCCGCTGATCACTTCGCCATCCGCCGCCGCGCCGCTCGAAGCCACAAACACCAGCGGATTATCCGTAGCGCTATTGAGTTCCACTTCCAGCGTCGCGCGCACCTGTGCCAGCGCGTCGCGCACCGCTCCGTGTACCTGCGGCGTGCATCGCAGGCTGTAAGCATCCTGCACGCGCCTGTCCGTTTGCGCCGCGCGGTGCGATTCGCGGATTTCGCTCCCTTGATTCAGCTTTCGCAGATTGTTTGCCGTGGTGCCGTGCCCGGCGTAAGGACGCACTTGCGCGATGCGCTCGTCAAACGCCGCGGGGCTGCCGCGCAAGGCGTCGAGCGAAAGCGCCGCGGCAACGTCCGCTGTGTCCGCCGTCGTCTCCGCCTGGCGCAATGCCAGCGCCAGCAACGCCAGCATGCCTTGCGTGCCGTTCAGCAGCGCCAGCCCTTCTTTGGCTTCGAGCGCCAGCGGCGTAATTCCCGCGGCTTGCATTGCCGCCGCTCCGCTCATGCGCCGCCCCTCGAAAATCGCTTCGCCTTCTCCGATGGCCACCTGCGCCAGATGCGCCAGAGGCGCGAGGTCTCCTGAAGCGCCCACCGAGCCTTGCGAAGGAATCACCGGATGGACCCCGCGGTTGAGCATCGCGCACAGCGTATCCGCCACCGCCGGGCGCACTCCCGAAAAGCCTTTGGCGATGGCATTGGCGCGCAACAGAATCATGGCTCGCGTTTCGCGTTCGGTGAGCGGCGCGCCCACTCCGCATGCATGGCTGCGCACCAGGTTCACCTGCAACTGCCCGATTTGCTCGCGCGAAATTCGCACCGAAGCCATTTTGCCGAATCCGGTGTTCACGCCGTATACCGCGCTGTCCGACTCGATCAGCCGTTCAACCACCGCGCGCGAAGCCTGCATGCGCGCCCGCGCCGCCGCGGAGATTTCCGCTGGCGCCCCGCCACGCACCACTTCGTCGAGTTGCGCGAATGTCAGGTGCTCGCCGTCAATTTGTATTGTGGCCATGGCAAGAAAAGTTAGCGCCTAGCGGCGATGGTCTTCGCGCGCGGCGCCGTCCTGCGCCCCTTCCGTTTCGCCGTTTCCGTCGGCGCGAAGCTCCGGAAAATAAATCCGGTATTTTTCCGGCAGCGATTTCGGCCGTCCCAAGCGGTCGCAGATCACGTGCAAAGTTTCGCCCGTGGCCAGCGTCACGCCTGTCTCCGCGTTCAGGATTTCGTAGCCGAAGCGCAGCATGCGCCGCTGCGATTGCGTCACCCGCGTGCGCACCGTCAGCAAATCGTCGAACCGCGCCGGCTGTTTGTAACGGCAGCGCGCCTCGGCTACCACGATCATCGTGTCGTCCTCGATTTCCATTTGCTTGTACTCGAATCCCAGTTGGCGGCACAATTCCACGCGCCCGATTTCGAACCAGGTGAAATAATTGCCGTGGTACACCACGCCCATCTGGTCCGTCTCGGCGTAACGTACGCGCACCGTGGCATCGGCAGATTCGATCATTGGGGAATGAGTGTAACAGATTGAATTTCGAAGCGCGCCGTTCCCGCACCTGCGCCTATTTGCCGGTCCAACGCGGAGCTCTCTTTTCGAGGAATGACGCCAGGCCCTCGCGAAAATCCGCGGTTGAGCGAATTTCGGTGTTGGCGCGGATGGCTAGCTGGATTTCCTCGGCCGTTTCTTTTTCGTCGAATCGCAGCAGCAGGTGCTTGGTGCGTTCGATGCTGGTGGGGCTGACGCTCAGCAGGGAAGCCGCCAATTCGCGCGCACGCGCCATCAATTGCTCCGCCGGAACGATTTCCGTCACCAGTCCCAGCCGCAGTGCTTCCTCCGCAGCTAATAATCCGCCCGGTCAGCAACAGGTCGCGCGCACGTTTGTCCCCGATCTGCCGCCGGAGATAAACGGAAACCAGCGCGGGAATGAATCCGATCTTTACTTCCGTGTATCCGAATTTTGCTTCCGGCGCGGCCAGCGTGAAATCCGCAAGCGTGGCGATGCCGCAACCTCCGGCAATGGCCGGGCCATTTACCGCGGCGATCACCGGATGCGGAAATTCGTGGATGTGCCGGAAAAGCGCGGCCATGCGCCGCGAATCCTCCAGATTTTCCTTGCGCGATTGCTGCGCCAGCCCCTGGAGCTCTTCCAGGTCCATCCCGGCACAAAACGCTTTGCCGCTTCCGGTCAGTATTACGACTCGCGCCGCGCCCTTCTCCGCCTGCTCGAAAGCCGCCAGCAATTCCTCGATCATCCGACCGGAAATGGCGTTGCGCTTCTCCGGCCGCGCGAGCGTAATCGTCGCAATCGCCGGATCCATTTCCCATCGCAGCGTTTCGTAATTCATGCCGCCTCCTCAGTTGATCGCGGTGTCGCCCGGAACATGCGCGTACGTGTCGCGCAATTCCGCGGTCATGGCGCAGGCCACCGCCAGCGATTTGGCGTCGATTCCGGTCGAAGCGCCGCGCGCGGCCAGCGTCGTCAGCACCACTTCGGTGGGAATATTCCCCACCAGGTCGTCTCCCGCAAACGGGCATCCGCCCAGCCCGGTGAGCGCGCCATCGAATCTGCGGCAGCCGGATTCATACGCGGCCATCACTTTTTCAGCGGCGCGTTCGGGACGGCTGTGCAAATGCACTCCGATTTCCACGCCCGCCACGCTATTTTTCACCGCCGTGTAAACCCGCGCCACTTCCTCGGGCGAAGCGGTGCCCACCGTGTCCGCCAGCGAAACGGTGCGAATGCCGGCGTCCTTCAGCCACACCAGCGTCTCTTCCACAATTTCCGGCCCCCACGGCTCCTCGTAGGGATTGCCAAACGCCATGGAAATATAGACCACATGCTTGCGTCCCGCCGCGTGAGTTTCCTTCTGCAGCTTTTCCACCAGTGCGCGCGATTCCTGCCGCGACATATTGGCGTTGGCGCGCCGAAAATAAGCGGAAATGGAATAGGGATATCCGATGGTCGTCACGCCGGGCGTGGCCAGCGCGCGGTCCAGCCCCTGCTGGTTGACGATGATGCCGATGATCTCCGGCGGCTCGCCTGAGGACTTGATCGCCGGCTGCAACCCCTCCATCACCGCTTCGCTGTCGGCCATCTGCGGCACGTGTTTCGGCGAAACAAAACTCACGGCGTCAATGTGCTTGAATCCCAGAGCCATGAGCCGCCCGAGATAGGCGATCTTTTCTTCCGTGGGAATGTTGCGCCGCAGTCCCTGCCAGGCGTCCCGCGGGCATTCCACGATGGTCACGTTTTCCAATGCTTCATTTCTCCCGGTTTTGGATTTTTCGGCGAAGCGGGCAATCACTTGCGGGTCGGCTCGCGGGCCATTTCAAGTCTGCAAAACGCCGGTCTTGAATTCCGCTACTTTCGGATTGAGCGCCGCGGCGTCCAACGCCTCGATCAAAACTTCCCGCGTGTGCGCCGGATCGATGATGGCGTCCACCCACAATCGCGCCGCGGCGTAGCGCGGATCCGTCTGATGCTCATACGTTGCGCGAATCGATTCGTGCAGCTCCTGCTTTTCCTTCTCGCTCAATTTCTTTCCCGCGCGTTCGAGTTGCTTGATCTTGATCTCCACCAGCGTTCCGGCCGCGGCGTCTCCGCCCATCACCGCGTAGCGCGCCGTGGGCCACGCAAAAATAAATCGCGGATCGTAGGCCTTTCCGCACATGGCGTAATGTCCCGGCGCCAAAACTCCCGCCGCAGATCACCGCGATTTTCGGCACCACGCTGTTGGCCACGGCGTTGACCATCTTCGCTCCCGCGCGGATGATCCCGCTCCATTCCGCTTCCTTGCCCACCATGAACCCGTTCACGTCGTGCAGAAATATCAGCGGCACCACATTCTGATTGCAGTCCATGATGAACCGCGCGGCTTTGTCCGCCGCTTCGGTATAAATCACCCCGCCAAATTCCATGCGCTTTTCGCCCGTTCCCGGAGCGGCCACGTTCACGTGCTGCTTCTGATTGGCCACGATCCCCACCGCCCACCCGCCGATGCGCGCATAGCCGCACAGCACCGTCTGCCCGTACTCCGCGCGGATATTCCTCGAATTCGCTCGCGTCCACGATGCGCGCAATCACTTCGCGCATGTCGTATTGCCGGGAAGCTTCGCCCGAGAAAATTCCGTAAATTTCCTCGGGATGATGCGCGGGCTGCTTCGCGGGCTTGCGGTCGAACGGCGCGGCGGGGAATCGCCCGATCTTGTCCACCAGCGAACGCAGCCGCTTGAGGCACGCCTCGTCGTCCGGCTCGCGGAAATCCACGGTGCCGCTGATCTGCGCGTGCATTTGCGCCCCGCCCAGCTCCTCGGCGGAAGTTTTCTGACCGATGGCGGCCTGCACCAGAGCCGGCCCCGCGAGAAAAAGCCCGCTCCCTTCGGTCATCAGAATTTCGTCGCACATCACCGGCAGATACGCCCCGCCGGCCACGCACATTCCCATGATCGCCGTGATCTGCGGAATGCCCATCGCGCTCATCACCGCGTTGTTGCGAAACACCCGCCCGAAATCGTCGGTGTCGGGAAACACGTCTTCCTGCAGCGGCAGAAAAATCCCCGCCGAATCCACCAGGTAGATTGTGGGAATGCGGTTTTCGATGGCGATATTTTGCGCGCGAATCACTTTCTTCGCGGTCATGGGGAAAAACGCCCCGGCCTTCACCGTGGCGTCGTTGGCGATGATCATCACCTGGCGGTCGGCGACGCGCGCAAGTCCGGTAATCGTTCCGGCCGAAGGAGCTCCGCCCCACTCCTCGTACATTTCATAAGCGGCGTACAATCCCAGCTCGAAAAAAGAAGTTTTCGGGTCGATGAGTTTGGCGATGCGCTCGCGCGCGGTCATTCGCCCCTTGTTGTGCTGCGCGTCAATGGCTTTCGCGCCGCCGCCCTGGCGAATGGTTTCCTCTTCGTTCTTGATCACCGTCAGGCGATCAATCAATTGGCGGCTATTTTTCTGGAATTCCGCGGATTTCGCGTTGATTTTGCTTTTGATGACGTTCCCGCTCACGCCGCTCCTTCCCAGGCCTCGCAACTCGTCGGCCCTTGCATGGAACTACGAAACCACGGATTGTAGCATTCGCGCCGCGCCAATTGTTCGCAGACCGGAATTTCGCCCGTGAGTCAATTGTTGATGGTCCGATTTACATTTCATTTGAATTCAATCGGACCCCGCTGCAGATGAACCGAATTGCTTGGTGCATGGCCGCTTTCGAATCCTCCGCGAATCGTTTCTGCAAGTGCCTCGCGAAAGGATATGCGATTCGCGCAAGCCTGTTTGGCCGCGAAAACGCGTATAGGTCGTACCAGACTGTTTGATCGGATCCGATTTCGACCGTGAATCTCTCTTCGCCGCATTCGCCGTGCTCAGGCAGCGTGCCATAGGCAAAGCCATATTTTTCCGTTGGCACATGTTCGTCGATGACGTATACGATTCTGCAAGCGTTTACTGACCAAAACCCGAGATGAGAAACGAGCACCGCAACATTGGCGCCGGGCACGATGGGTGTCTCCGGCGAATGCAACTCGACCCAAGGAATGGCAAACATCTTCCAATTCCTCACCGCGCATTTGGCTCTTTCGAAGACGTCCGCACCATGACCCAACTGGATTCGATGGTGATCGGCGACATATCCCTTCGGCGCTTCTTGCCGTGTATACCCGACCTCCGCGTATGAGAATTTCTGACTTTGTTGAGCACGAAGAAATGCATCAATTGCGCCGCGATTGGGTTTCGCCAGGCAGAGCATGATTTTTCCTACAGCGGAAATCCGTAACAACAATCCGAGCGGTATTCACTCTCTTCCATGGTCGAGGAACTCGGCAAGCAAAAACTGGTTTATATATCCAGGGTCCGCCAGCGCGGGAGGATTCCGCTGTCGAAAAGGACCGGCTAGGCGCCGTGTGTGGCGGCCGGGATGCGCTGGCGGATGAAATCGACGATGGCTTGCGTCGGAGTGCCGGGCAGAAATACTTCGGCGATTCCGGATTTCTTCAGCGCCGGGATGTCCGCCTCGGGAATAATCCCGCCGATCAGCACGGTCACGTCGCTCATGCCATTTCGTTTCAGGAGTTCCATGAGCTGCGGGCACAGCGTATTGTGCGCGCCGGAAAGGATGGAAAGCCCGATCACGTCCACGTCTTCCTGGGTCGCGGCCGATGCGATCATCTCCGGAGTCTGCCGCAAGCCGGTGTAAATCACTTCCATTCCGGCGTCGCGAAGCGCCCGCGCAATGATTTTTGCGCCGCGGTCATGCCCGTCAAGTCCCGGCTTGGCGATCAGCACGCGTATTTTTTTCTCAGGCATGAGTTCGTTCCGCGATCCTTTTTTACTGGCGAGCCTGCCAAGCACCTACGTTACGGAAACTTCCTCGTACATGCCGAAAACATCGCGCAGCGCGTCGCAGATTTCGCCCAGCGTGGCGTAGGCCTTCACCGCGTCGTAAATATGCGGCATGATGTTTTCCCGGCCCGCGGCGGCCTTGCGCAGCGCCGCCAGCCGCCGCGCCACTTCCTCGCCCGAGCGTTCCGCGCGCAATTTCGCGAGCCGCCCGGCCTGCCGCGCGGCCACGGTTTCGTCGATCTGCAGAATTTCCAGCGGCTTTTCGTTTCCGGTGTACTCGTTCACGCCCACGATGATTTTTTCCTTGCGGTCAACGGCCATCTGATACTGATACGATGCCTCGGCGATTTCCCGCTGCGGATAAGCGCGTTCGATGGCCGCCACCATTCCGCCCAGCGCGTCGATTTTCTCGATGTAGTCCCACGCGCCGCGTTCCACTTCATTCGTCAGCGCCTCGACGAAATACGATCCGCCCAGCGGGTCGGCGGTGTTGGTCACGCCGCTTTCGTGCGCGATGATCTGCTGGGTGCGCAGCGCCACGGTCGCCGCAAATTCCGTCGGCAGCGCCCAGGCCTCATCCAGTGAATTGGTGTGCAGCGATTGCGTCCCGCCCATCACCGCCGCCAGCGCCTGCAAAGCCGTGCGCACTACGTTGTTGTACGGCTGCTGCGCGGTCAGCGAGCATCCCGCCGTCTGGGTGTGGAAGCGCAGCGCCCACGACCGCGGATTTTTCGCGCCAAAGCGTTCGCGCATGGTCTTGCACCAGATGCGCCGCGCCGCGCGGTATTTGGCGATCTCCTCGAAGAAATCGTTGTGGGCGTTGAAGAAAAACGAAAGCCGCGGCGCAAATTCATCCACGTCCAGCCCGCGCCGTAAGCCTCGCTCCACATATTCGATGCCGTCGCGCAGCGTGAATGCCAACTCCTGAATCGCCGTCGAGCCCGCTTCGCGAATGTGATACCCGCTGATCGAAATGGGATTGAATTTGGGAGTGTGCTGCGCGCCGAATTCGAGCGTGTCGGTCACCAGGCGCATCGAAGGCTCCGGCGGATAAATATATTCCTTCTGCGCGATGTATTCCTTGAGGATGTCGTTCTGCAGCGTTCCGGATATTTTCTTCCAGTCCGCGCCTTGCTTTTCCGCCACCGCCAGATACATGGCCCAGATGACCGCAGCCGGGGAATTGATGGTCATCGAAGTGGTCACGTCGGCCAGGGGAATCCGGTCGAACAGCACTTCCATGTCCGCAAGCGAACTGATGGCCACGCCGCATTTGCCCACTTCGCCTTCCGAGAGCGGATGATCGGAGTCGTAGCCCATCAGCGTCGGCAAATCGAACGCCACGGATAATCCCGTCTGCCCCTGCGAAAGCAAATAACGGAAGCGGCGGTTGGTGTCCTCGGCGGCGCCAAATCCCGCGAATTGCCGCATGGTCCACAGTTTTCCGCGGTACATCGTGGGGTGAATTCCGCGCGTGTAGGGAGGCTCGCCGGGACGCCCTAAATCGCGTTCCGCATTCCAGTCGGGAAGGTCCGCCGGGGTATACAACCTCCGTATGGGATAACTCGATACGGTGGTAAATTCCGCGGCGCGCTCGGGCGATTTTTCAAGCGCCGGTTCGAGCGTCTTGCGTTCCCATTCGATTTCCGCCGCCGAAGGCTTGCGCTCGGAGCTGAATGTTGCGGGCGGATGCGGTTTCAGCTCCTGAGTCATCGGCGCTGCTCCTTGCCACACGGGATTCGATGGGCCGCCATCATCTCCGAAACTTCATTCTAGGGCAAGGGAACTGGCGCGGCAAGCGCACCGCATCACTTGCAGCCGCGCCGTGTAATGTTCGAGGATTTGCTGCCGGTGCGCGCCGCGGCGTGCCGCGCATGCTTCGTGCCGCGCGGCGCGATCAGTCAGAAATTATTTTTGCCCGCGCGCGGCGTCCCAATTCGGCTCGCCGGGAATCAAGGGATCGTGCTTCACGGCCCCCCGCAGCGCGTCGGCCACGATGATGTGATGCACTTCCAACGTGCGGCCCATAGCTTGATTGAAATTGACCATGGCTTCTTCCAGATTTACGCGCGCCCGCAATTCCGTGCCTTCCGCCGCGGTCAAATCGCGGGAGCGCAGCACCACGTTGTAACTGGTCGAAGTTCCCAGCTGATATTTCTTCTGCTCGTCGTCGAGCGTTTGCTGCGCCAGGTCGCGGGCCTTGGCCGCCGCGTCCACCTGCGCGCGATCCTGCTGCAGGGCGATCAACGCGTTGCGCACTCCCAGCACGATGGTGTTTTTCGTTGACTGGTATTGCACTTCTTCCTGCCGCTGATCGAGCAGCGTGCGCGCATTATCCGCCTGCGCCGAACGGTTGCGAATCGGCAAAGTCAGGTTGAGCCCGGCCACGTATGACGGAAAATTGTAGTGGATCATGCTGTTCCACGCGTCCGGCACCCCTCCCGGCGTCACCGTGACAGCGGTGTTGAACGCCTGCGGAGTTCCGGCATAGACCGGCGCGCCACCGATATCGATCTGGTTTCCCGCGCCATCCACCAGCGGAGCGATCAGGTCGGGAACGAATGTCCCGTTGGGAGTTTGCGTGGTGGTGATGCGATTTCCCGCCAAGCCGGTCTGGCTGTATTGTCCGTACAAGTTTAGCGAAGGCAGGAGCGAATTCTTCGAAGCCCGCACTTCGATTCCCGCGTTCTTCAGGTTCATGCTGGCCTGGAAAAGTTCCGGGCGCTTGTTCCACGCCTCGTGCACCGCGTCCGGAAGCGAAATATTTTCGACATCCGGCGTGGAGATTTCCGTGGTCGGCTCGATTTCGATTCCGCTCAGGTTGCCGGCCAGGGGATCCTTGGTGATGGCCACCAGCAGGTTGGTTTCATCCTGCAATTGCACGGTCTGCGCCACGATCAGGTTTTGCTGGTCGGTCGCCAGTTGCGATTCCGCGGTCAGCACATCCAGCGGAGCCATGGTCCCGATTTCCAGCTGCTTCTTGTTGTCGTTGTAAAGTTTTTGCGACACTCCAACCGCCGCTTCCTCCACTTTCACGTTCTCCCGCGCATACACCAGCTCCCAATAATCGTTGGCCACCGCCGTCACCGTTGAAATCACCTGCTGCGAAAAAGCCGAATTCGCGGATTGAATCGAGTTCTTCGCTTCCAGGATGTACCGCGTGTTTGGGAGCCGCCCGAATCCGTTCAGCAAAGGCTGGGTCAAGGTCAGTGCGAAGGTGGATTGAATCGCGGGGTTGAAGAGCTGCTCTCCCGTAGAAGAAGTGCTGCGCGTGTTGTCGAAGGTGAAGGACACGTTGGTCCCGGTGTGAAATCCCTGGGTGATTCCGAAATTGTAATTCGCGCTGTGGGCGGATACCGCGGCGATGGTGGCCGCGCTGCCTACGCCGGAAAGGAACGGGTTGTTGATCGGCGAAGTGAATTGCCCCCAGTTCATTCCCGCCGTGAATACCGGGTCAAACGACACCGAAGGGGAAGAACCCAGCACCACCTGTTGCGTGGATCCGGTCTGCGGGACGCCCCCGGCCCGGGCCTTCAGCAATTGCGTTTCGGCGATCCACGGCGTGAACCGCTGCACGCTGATTTCCAGGTTGTCTTCCAGCGCAATGGAGATCGCGTCGTCCAAGCTCAGCATCAATTTGCCGCTCTGGATCAGTTGGTCAATGCGCGGCGTGTTGGTCAGCATGGGTTCATCCACGTGCCGCGGTGTGAAGGGAGCCAGCAAAGTGGGGAACACGTGCTTGGGAATCGAGTAATCGGGTCCCAAGGTTACTTTCTTCTCCTGGACCGAGGCCGTGGCCCCTTGTTGCGCGGCTGGCTGGCTGGAAGCCTCCGCCGTGCTCTGGGTTTGCGGTGGTGCGGATTGGGCGAATGTGGGTGCGACCACCAGCGAAGCAGCCGCCAGCATTGCCACTCCCGCATGCATAAGTCCTCGAATCATCGTTTATCCTCTCCAGGTGTTTCCCGATTCTGATTTGTGCGCCAACTTCAATGTATAGAAACGTTCCCGCGAGCCGTTTTGTTTCAATGAATCACCATAGGGCGGCCGCGGCCATCCCATTTGCGCCTGATATTAGACGCTCAGCGAGGGCTTTGGGCGCTTCGATGATTCGTTCCCGGCTACAGGCGTGCGCTTGCGAACACGCGGACAGTCGAGTCTAACATTCCCCGCCGGAAGCATTCAATCGCGGACGCCTCCCCCTGCGCTCACCTTGCCGCCCCGCTGCCTCTCCCACCCGCACTCGTACATTGACACTCCCCGCGCGGAGTTCTACCATGGGGCCCTTGAGAACCTCTCCTCCCACCGCGAATCGTCTTTGCGGATTCCTTCTCGCTTTTGCCTTCTTCTTTTGCGCAATCGCCGCCCGCGCCGAGGACCCTAAGCAGATCAAGCCCGTCGGCTACGTCATGGACAGCGCCGAAGTCCTCAGCCCCGCAACCGTTTCGCAGCTCACCGCGCTGTGCACCGAGCTTGACCACAAGGCTCACGCCCAGATTGCCGTGGTGGTCATCAAATCGCTCGACGGCCGCAGCATCGAGGATTTTTCGATCGACCTGGCCACCCAGTTGCGCGTCGGCCCCAAGGAAACCGATCGCGGCGTGCTGATCCTGATGGCCACCGAAGACCGCCAATACCGCATCGAGGTCGGCTACGGCCTCGAGGGAATTCTTCCCGACGGCAAAGTGGGAGACATCGGACGGGCGGCAGTGCCTGCTCTTCGCCAGAAAAATTATGACGCTGCGGCCATACTCATGGCCCGCCAGGTCGCGGACGTCATCGCCGCCGATAGCCACGTTACATTGACCTCCGGCACCTCCGTTCCTTCGCAGGGTTACGCGCAGAATCAGCAGAAAGACCAGATATGGAACAGCCTCGCTGGGATTATTCTGTTCCTGGTTTTTTGGGGGGGCTGGAATCTATTCACCCGGCGCTTCAGCCCCTATGGTTCCCGTGGCCGCCGCGGATCAAGTGGTTGGTGGATCGGCCCCATGATCGGCGGCGGATGGGGCGGCGGATTCGGCGGCGGAGGATTTGGCGGTGGTGGTGGGGGCGGGGGAGGATTTGGCGGGTTTGGCGGGGGATCGTTCGGCGGAGGCGGCGCGAGCGGAAGCTGGTAGCATGGGAACGGCGCGCGGCCCGGAGGGCGGAGAAAGCGGCATGGAAGAAAATCTTACGGAACTCGTGGCGCGGCTCAAGGGAGCGGCGCTCGATAATCTCCAGAGCGTGGTGCTCTACGGCTCGGCCGTCAGCGGCGAATTTCTGTCGAAGCATTCGGACCTGAATATTTTGTGCCTGGTGGCGCGCGCCGGCGCCGCGGAACTCGAAGAGTTGCACACCCCCGCGAATTGGTGGATGCGCCGCGGCAACCCCGCGCCGCTGATTTTCACGCTCGAGGAATTGCGCGCCTCCGCCGATATTTTTGCCATCGAGCTGCTGGACATCAAGCATCTCCATCGCGTTCTCTACGGTGAGGATTTTCTCGAAGCTTTTCAGGTTCCCCTGGCCCTCCACCGCCAGCAGGTGGAACGCGAACTGCGCAACGACTGGCTGCGACTTCGCCAGGTGATCCTCACCGCGCCGCTGCGCAAGAAAATTCATCTGCAAATCATGTCCGATTCCGTTTCCGCTTTTTGCGCTCTCTTCCGCCACGCCATGCTGGCCATCGGCCAGCCCATGCCGGAAACCAAGCGCGCGGCGGTGGATGCGGTGGCCGCCTTGACCGGCGCGGACCCCTCCGCCTTTCACCAGATTCTCGACCTGCGGGAAGGGAAGCGTCAGGCAGGCGAGATAGACGTGGAAGTCGCGCTGCACAATTACCTGGTGCTGGTCGAAGTGGTTGCCGCGGAAATTGACCGGCGTCTCGCGACGCCATAGTTTCCAGTCCGCGCCGCGGCCCGGTTCGCCAGCCGCGGATGATTTTCGAAAATAGGGGGCGCGTTATGAAGCAGCTGACGATTGTCGTCGTGGTCTTGCTGGTGTTGGCGCTGATTCTCGGCGGCGCGTTCGTGAGCCGGCGAAACCAGATGGTCCGCCTGAATGAGGACGTGAAATCGAAGTGGGCGCAGGTGGACGTGGTATTGCAGCGCCGCGCGGACCTGATTCCCAACCTCGTCGAAACCGTCAAAGGTTTCGCCGCGCAGGAGCAGACCGTGTTTGACGACGTGGCCAAGGCCCGCACGCAATACATGAACGCGCAAAATCCCACGGACAAAATTGCCGCCAGCAATCAGCTCTATGGCGCGGAAGTAAAAGTCCTGGCCCTCGCCGAAAATTATCCTCAGCTCAAATCCAACGAAAATTTCCTGCGCCTGCAGGACGAGCTTTCCGGCACGGAAAATCGCATCGCCGTAGAACGCAAGCGCTACAACGACTCGATTCAGGCCTACAACACTTACATCGGGCTTTTCCCTAACAATATCGTCGCCGGCATCTCCGGATTCCAACGCAATAATGCCTATTTCGCGGCGGCCGAAGCGGCGCGGGAAGTTCCCAAGGTGCAGTTTCCGGCCCCCGTCACTCGGCCATAATTTCGGTAAATGGACTTGAAATGGTAGGACGGCTCGCGCGCGGCGGTCTCGCGCCTCTAAAGCCCGCGCGTGCCGCCTTGACCCTCTCATCCACCCGCGATAGTCTTACCTCATCAGGACGCAAAATCGCGCGCCGCGATTTCCACGGCCGCCCAAATTGATGAAACAAACCGTTCGACTCGTCGGCGGCATAAACGAACTCTTTGGCACGCTCGACGAAAACCTCAAACTTTTCGAAGCCTCCCTCCGCGTCTCGACGCAACTCCGCGATGGCGACCTGGAAATCGAAGGCGAACCCGAGCAGGTGGACCGCGCCGCGCGCATTTTGGGCGAATACAACCAACGCATCCGCGACGGCCGCATCCCTTCGAGCGAAGAAGTGAAATCTCTTTTGCGCGTGGCCACCGCCGAACCCGCGCATTCTCTCGCCGGAGCCTTTTCTCCTTCGCGCACCCGCGCCTTCGGCAAAAAAAGCCTCGCGCCGAAAAGCACCAACCAGCGCCGCTACATCGAAGCTCTCGAAGCTTTACGACATGGTTTTCGCCATCGGTCCCGGCGGCACGGGCAAAACCTATCTCGCCGTGGCCATGGCCGTGTAGGCGCTGCTCTCGAAGCAGGTCAATCGCATCATCCTGGCGCGCCCGGCGGTCGAAGCCGGCGAGCGCCTGGGATTTCTTCCCGGCACGCTTCAGGAAAAAGTCGATCCCTACATGCGCCCGCTCTATGACGCGCTGCACGATCTGCTCGAAGCGGACAAGCTCGAAAGCTTCCTCGAAAAGGACATCATCGAAGTCGCTCCGCTCGCTTTCATGCGCGGCCGCACCCTCAACGATTCCTTCGTCATTCTCGACGAAGCGCAGAACACCACCAGCGAGCAGATGAAAATGTTTCTGACCCGCCTGGGCTTCAATTCCAAGGCGGTCATCACCGGCGACATCACCCAGATCGATCTTCCCGATTCGCGCCGCTCGGGCCTGGTCGAAGCCATGGAAATCGTCGGCGGCATCGAAGGCATTTCCATGATTTATTTCGACGAGCGCGACGTCGTGCGCCACAACCTCGTCCAGCGCATCATCAAGGCATACGACGCGCATGCCTCGAGCCACCCCGGCCGGAATTCCCCCGCCGCGCCCTCCGCGCGCCCGGCCGCCTATCCGCCGAAGCGGGAATGATTCTCCGGCCGCGCGACCCCTCGCCCATGATTTCCAATCGCCAGCGCCAGATTCGCATCTCCGTTCCGCAACTCCGGAAATTTATCTCGCGCCTCCGGTTGCGCCTCGGATTGCCCCGCGATTCTTTCGCCGTCGCCTTCGTAACGAACGCCGAAATCCGCCGCTGGAATCGCAAGTATCGTGGCAAAAACCGTCCGACGGATGTATTGTCGTTTCCAACCGATGCGCACTCCCGCAAGAAGAAACCACTCTCTCGTCCGCGGCGCGGCTTGCGGCCCAACTCCGCTCCCAAATATCTCGGCGATGTGGCCATCGCTCCGGCCGTGGCCCGCCAAAACGCCCGCCGCTTGGGCCGCACCTTTTCCCGCGAATTGCGCATCCTCATCCTCCACGGCATCCTTCATCTGATGGGCTACGATCACGAAACCGACTCCGGGCAAATGGAACGCCGCGAGCGCCGTCTGCGCCGCGACCTGGGACTCGAATAAAATGCCCATCCTCTTCTACACTCTCGGAATTCTCGCGCTCTCCGCCATTCTTGTGGTCTTCTCCTATCTCGACCGCGTTTATCGCGAACTCGGGCGCGTTTCAACCGGCCGCGTTCACGAGCATCTCGAATTATTCGAAGCCGATGTCGAGCCGCGCTTCCATGCCGAACGCCGCCGCGCCGCGCTCTCCTTCAGCCTGCTCACGCGCCTCTGGCTCGTGCTGGTGGCTGCGCTCACCGCCCGCGGCGTGATTTTTTTCGTTCCCGGCACCTGGGAAGCGGCCGCGGAAATGGTTTTCTTCCTCGGTGCGGAAGTTCTTATCGCCATGCAATTTTTCCCCGCGCTGTTGCTGACGCGCGCTCCGGGCGCCTGGGTCTCGCCTTTTGTCCCGTTCATCCGCGTGTTTGTCTGGCTCATTCGCCCGGTGCAGGCGGTGCTCGAATTGTTCATCTCCGTCCTGCACCTCTCGGAAGACGAACCCGCCGCTCCTGCCGCCGATCCGCAGCAAGCCATCGAAGCCTTTGTGGACGCCGCCACGGAAGAGGGCATCATCGAGGATGCCGACGCCCGGCTGATCGAGCAGGTGGTGGAATTCGGCGATAAGCGCGTGCGCGATGTGATGACTCCGCGCCCCGATGTGATCGCCATCTCGCGCTTCGGCCACGATTGAAGAGCTGCGCGAACTCCTGGTCGAAACCAAATTCTCGCGCATCCCGGTCTACGAAAAATCGCTCGACGACATCGCCGGCATCGTCATGGCCCGCAATATCCTCGAAATTTCCGAGCGCGAAGCCGCCCACCGCATCGTCCGCGAGCTGATGCGCCCCGCTCTTTTCGTCCCGGAAACGAAATTCGGCTCCGAACTGTTGAAGGAAATGCAGCGCAAGAATCAGCAGATGGCCGTGGTCATTGACGAATACGGCTTGATGGCCGGCATCGTCACCATCGAGGATTTGGTCGAGGAAATCGTCGGCGAAATCGGCGAAGAAGACCGCCGGCCCGCTCCCGATGCCGTTCGCGAACCTGGCGGCAGCATGGTGCTGCGCGGCAGCGTCCCGCTCGACAAAGTCGGCGAGCTATTCGGCCTGCATCTCGATTCCGATTCCGAACACGCCGGCGCCACCACCGTTTCCGGCCTCCTCAATAGCGTCGCGGGACATGTTCCGCGCACTGGAGAATTTATCGAGGCCGCCGGGTTGCGTTTTGAAGTTCTCGAAGCCAACCAGCGCAAGGTCCTGCGCGTCCGCGCGAAGCTTATCGCCAACTCCACGCCATCCTCTTCCGCCCGTACGGTCTAGGAATTTGCCGCAGCCCTCCGTGCCTTTCTTTGCCCGCCGCGCGCGCGTACAATTCCTCTATGCCCTTCAAGTCCGGATTCGTCGCAATTGTGGGCCGCCCCAACGCGGGAAAATCGACGCTCGTGAACACGTTGGTAGGCCAGAAAGTGGCCATCGTATCGCCCCGGCCGCAAACCACGCGCAACCGCATTCAGGGCATCCTCAATCGCGAAGATGCGCAAGTCGTGCTGATTGACACGCCGGGAATCCACAAGCCCGAAAGCGTTCTCAACCGCATGATGATGGATGAAACCCAGCAGGCGCTCGAGGGCATCGACGTCCTTTCACTCATCGTCGACGCTTCCTCCGAATTTGGAGGCGGCGACCGTTTCGCCATCGAATGGGTCCGGCGCTTTCACGGCCCCGTTTTTCTCCTTCTCAACAAAGTGGACCGCGTGCGCAAGCCGCTGCTGCTCCCGCTCATCGAGCGCTACAGCAAGGAATTCGATTTCGCCGAAATTTTCCCCATCGCCGCGCTCACTGGCGAAGGTTGCTTCGATCTCGTCAATTCCTGGCTCCGCCATTTGCCCGAAGCGCCGCCGCATTTTCCCGCCGACCAGTTCACCGATCAACCCGAGCGTTTTCTGGCCGCGGAAATCCTGCGCGAAAAAGCCATCCTGATCACTCGCCAGGAAGTGCCGCACTCCATCTGCGTGATGATCGACAGTTTCACGGAATCGAAGGATTTGTTGCGCATCCGCGCCACGCTTTATGTCGAGCGCGACGGGCAGAAGGGAATCCTCATCGGCAAGGGCGGCGAAACGATGAAGAAAATCGGGACGCAGGCGCGCAAGGAGCTCGAAGACATCCTTGGCACGAAAATATTTCTCGAAACTTTCGTGAAGGTCTTGCCGAACTGGCGCCAGAATCCCACGCTCGTCCGCCAACTCGATTGGCGCCAGCAACTGGAACAACTCGGGGAATTTCAGGACGCCGGGAAAATCGACTCCTGAATCGCGGCGCAAGCGCCGGCCAGCATGGCGCTATGCGCTTGCTTCGAAAATTCAGGCGCGGCCGTCCGCCTTCTTTTACTCCACTTTCGAAGGCGCAATCCCCAGCGACCGCATCTTGCGATACAAATGGCTGCGTTCCAGCCCCAGCGCTGCCGCCGCTTTGGTCATGTTCCAGCGGCTCTCCTCCAGTTTCCGCAAAACAAAATCGCGTTCGTAGGCCGACCGCGCTTCCTGCAAACTTTCGTACGGCTTTTGCGGGCTTTTCGAAGCGCCCCGAAAAAGTTCCGGCGGCAAATGATGTGGCTCGATGCGCGCCGCCGGGCTGATGATCACCATGCGCTCCACCAGATTTTTCAATTCGCGCACGTTGCCCGGCCACGGATACGCCAGCAGCACTTCCATGGCCCCCGCGCTGAAATCCTTCTGCTTGCGTCCGTATTCTTCGCAGAATCCCGCCAGAAAATGCGCGGCCAGGATGGGAATATCCTCGGTCCTTTCGCGCAGCGCCGGAACATAAAAGGGAATCACGTTCAGCCGGTAAAATAAATCCTCGCGAAACGCGTTGCGCGCGATCTCTTCCTCCAGCTTCTTGTTGGTCGCCGCGATCACCCGCACGTCCACAGTCACCGCCGTGTTCGATCCCAGCGGCTCGACGCGCTGCTCCTCCAGCACGCGCAGCACTTTCGATTGCGTCTTCAGGCTCATGTCGCCCACTTCGTCCAGAAACAAGCTGCCGCCGTCGGCCTTCTGGAATTTCCCGGTCTTGTCTTCGCTCGCGCCCGTGAAGCTTCCTTTATGATGCCCGAACAATTCCGATTCGATCAGCTCTTCGGGGATCGCAGCGCAATTCACCTCCACAAACGGCATCGAGCTTCGCGAACTGCTGGCATGCAACGCGCGCGCCACCAGTTCCTTTCCGGTTCCGCTCTCGCCGAAAATCAGCACGCGCCCATTGGTCGGAGCGGTCAGCGCGATTTGCTGCCGCAGCGCCTTCATCGGCACGCTGTTGCCCAATATCTGATGCTTGTGCTCGAGTTCGGCGCGCAGCACGCGGTTTTCCGCCTCCAGCCGCAGATACTCCATCGCGTTGCGCACCAGCAAAACGGTTTTGTCGAGCGATAGCGGCTTCTCGACGAAATCGAAGGCTCCCAGTTTCGTCGCCCGCACCGCCGTCTCGATGTTTCCATGCCCGGAAATCATCACCACCATGGGAGCCGGATCGCGCGTTTGAATCCTTTCGAGCGTTTCCAGCCCATCCATCTTGGGGAGCCACACGTCGAGCAGCACCAAGTCGAAGCTTCGGGCCTCGAGTTTTTCCAGGCATTCCTCGCCCGAGCCGGCCACGGCCGTCTCGTAGCCTTCATCGCGCAGCAAGGCGCTCAACGATTCGCGGATCCCGCCTTCGTCGTCCACAATCAATACCGATGCTGGCATGTTTCTCCCAAACCTGAACTTTTCGTGATTGATGACTTTGCGCAGCAGCCCACCTTCGCCGCCGCTTGAATCTCATCCTTCGCAAAATAAAGTCCCGCGCCTATCCGCTTACCCTGTTTGCGCGCTCACCGTCTCCGCGGCGGGGAAACGCAAAAGAAACTTGGCGCCCGCCGGCAAATTATCCTCCACGCGAATGGTGCCATTGTGTTCGGCGATGATGCGGCTGGCGATGGCCAGGCCCAAGCCGGTCCCGCGGTCCTTGGTGGAAAAATGCGGCAGAAACAATCGCTCCTTGTCCGCCGGAGAAATTCCATGCCCACTGTCGGAGATTTCGATTTCCACCGCGTCGCTTTCGGCGTCGGCGCGCGTTGTGATTTGCAATCGCCGGATGGTCGCGCCTTCCATGGCTTCCGCCGCGTTATCAATCAGGTTGGCGATCACCCGGCGCAAAAGCTCGCGGTCCGCTTTCACCGCCGGCAAATCCGCCGCCAGGTCCGTCCTCACGCTGATTCCTTCCAGGCGCCCGTGAAACAATTCCACGGCGCTGCGCACAATGGAGTTCACGTCCGCCGCTTCCAGCCGCGCCGAAGGGAAGCGCGCGAACTGCGAAAAAGCGTCCACCAGCGATTCGAGCGTGCGCACCTCCGATTCGATCAGCCGCGCGCATTCCGCCGCCATCTTTTCGAATTCGCTCGAAAGTTTTCCGTCGCCGGACGCCGCGCTGCGCTCGATATTCCGCAGCAGCCGTTGCGCCGAAAGCTGAATCGGCGTCAGCGGGTTCTTGATCTCGTGCGCGATTCGCTGCGCCACTTCCTGCCAGGCCGCCGCTTTCTGCGCGCGCAGCAGGTCCGTCAAATCGTCAATCACCACCACGAATCCGGGGTTCGATCTGCGCGGCCCAAGCGAACTGACCGTCACCGCCGCGCGCACCAGCCGCCCTCCCGTCGGGATTTCGATTTCCCGCGAGGCCGCCCCCATGCGCAGCGATCGCCGCATCAAGTGCAACAACATGCGGCTGCCGTCCTCGCCCAGCAATTCCACCAGCGTCTGCGCCTGTCCCGCTTCCGGCCCCAAAATCGTTTCCACCGCCGGATTTACCCGCACCACTCCTCCCGCGGCGTCGAGGGAAACCACTCCGGTGGGAATATTTTCCAGAATCGCTTCCATCAGTTTTCGGCGCCCTTCGCGCTCCTCGATGGCCAGCTCCAGGCTGCGCGTGAATTCGTTGATTTGCTTGCGCCCTTCGCCCAGCTGCTCGGTCATGCGATTGAAGGAACGCACCAGCGTGCCCAATTCATCCTGGGCCTGCACGGTGATCTGGTAATTGAAATTCCCGCGGGAAACCTCGCGCGTGCCTTCGGCCAGCGCCTGAATCGGCACGGTCACCTGTTTTGAGAGGAACAGCGCCACCCAGGTGGTCGTGAAAATCAGCACCAGGGTGATCAGCGAAAGGGCCAGCAGGATTTCGCGCTTGTACTTGCGCAGGTTCTGTTTTTGCTGCGCGTAAATCGAAGTCTGCGTCTCGATGTTTTCGTAGCGTTTCAGGAAATCGCGCGGCAGCCGGTGCGCCACGTACAACGTGCCGCCTTCGCATGGGCGCGCTCCCGGCCAAAAATAAATCGCTACCCGCCTGCCACACTTCCGCGCCGCTCGCGATCCGGCGCACCATTTGCGGCTCGAATGCCTGCTCCGCGACGCCGCCCGCCCCCGCTTGATTCGGCGCATTTTCGGAATATTCCACGGCGTCGCGCACCTGCGAATTTTTTCCCACCATCCAGCTGGCTTCGATGTACGCGGTTGACGCGCGGAAGAGATTCTCGCGCGAAGCTTGCGCCGCTCCGGCCGCCGCCGCGGCATCCAGCCTCTTCAGTTCCGTTTTCCCGAAATCCGCGAGCAGGCTTTGGCTTTGTTCGCTCGCGATTTCCAGCGGTCGCGGGAACCACGCGTTCAATGTCCGGTTCACCAGGGCATACGAAAATAAAAATAGGAACACCACCGGCAGGAGGGAAATGCCCATCGCGCCCAGACACCATCTTCACTTTGAATCGCGAACCTAATTGTCCGCTGCGCCGCTCGGCTCCCAGCCGCACCAGCGTGCGCATCAGGATCAGCGAGAAAACCAGAAACGCCGCAAACAACGTCACGGAAAGCGCGAAAAAAATCGCCGTATCGTTGCCATTCGCGGGGCGCAGCGGGGTATCGAGCGAGCCCAGCGTGAATACCGACGCGGCCAGCAGCGCCACCACCACGCCGCTCACCGTCAGCCACAATTTCTTCTTCCAGCGTGTGCGATTCCTGCGGTCCGCCGAAGGAGGATCTCCCCGCTCCGGCTTGTGGTTGCCCGGCGGATTCGCGCTCAAAGCGCCATTTTCGGCGTGATTTGGCATGGAAATTCCACATTATCCGGGCAAATTGCGCAAGTCAAGGATGTTGTGGCTTTATAGCCACATGCCTGTGGCTGTCATACAGCAGGGAGCTGCAAGGGTGTCGCCGAGGGTATATCTAAGCTGATGTAAATAATATCCTTAGCGTAAATTCCGAGTCTGTTTTCGCCAGCCCGGAATTCATTTCTCACCTCAAACGATATTATCCACGCGCCTTCTGAAAATCGCGCATAAATCCGGTCAGCGCCCGCACTCCCTCCGCTGTCACGGCGTTGTAGAGCGACGCGCGCATCCCTCCCACCGACCGATGCCCGCTCAGGCCCACGAGTCCCGCGGCCTTGGCGTCCCTCACGAATTGCTTTTCCGCCGCTTCGTCGCCTCCCGCGGCGCGAAACACCACATTCATCTTCGACCGCGAAGATTTCTCGACCGGGCAGACATAAAATCCCTTGCTCGAATCAATCGCGTCGTAGAGCAGCGCTGCTTTTTCCTCGTTGCGTTTGGTGATTCCGGCCAGCCCGCCTTCCGCTTCCATCCAGTCGAACACCAGCCCCATGGTGTAAACCGCGAACGTCGGCGGAGTGTGGTAAAGCGAGCGGTCCTTGATGTGCGTGCGGTATTGCAAGAGCGTCGGCAAATTTTTGTCCGCGCGTTCGGCCAGGTCCTTGCGCACGATCACCACCGTCACGCCCGAAGGTCCCAGATTTTTCTGCGCCCCGGCGAAAATCAGCCCGAATTTGCGCACATCCACGGGCTGCGAAAGAATGTCGGAAGACATGTCCGCCACCAGCGGCACGTTGCCGGTTTCCGGCATGCGTTGCCCATTGCGTTCCTTCGATGGTGTTGTTCGAGGCCATGTACACGTAGGAAGCGTCCGCGACCAGTGAGATTTCATCCGCGCGCGGCACGCGCGTGAATTTTTCCGCTTCCGTCGAAGCCGCCAGCCGGTACGGCGTGCCTTTCTTCAATTCCTTGATGGCCTTGTCCGTCCAAGCGCCGGTATGCAGCACGTCCACGGGCTTGCCTGCCACCGCCAGGTTCATCGGCACCATTGAGAATTGCATGCTGCCGCCGCCCTGCACGAAAATCACGGCATACTCCTCGGGAATTGCCATCAGCTTGCGCATCGAGGCTTCCGCGCGGGTGATAATCTCCTCAAACTCCGCCGAACGGTGGCTCATTTCCATCACGGACATTCCCGTGCCGCGATAGTCGAGCAATTCTTCGCGCATGCGTTCCAGCACGGCAAGCGGCAGCGGGCTGGGCCCAGCATTGAAATTAAAAACGCGATGGGTGCTGCGGGACGTCGTGGCCGTGGAATTCACTTTGGATGATTCCTCTCTTAGGATGATTTGCGGGGCGCCGGAAGGTTTTCTCCGGCCGCTGAAGCGAGAATACGGGGTCCGCGCCGCCACTTAGAATATCAGAACTCGGCCAAATTCGTGAGCGCTTACGCGCCGCGCCCCGCGGGCTGCTTCGTTTTCTTTTCTTCGGCGGGCATGATGAAGCGGTATCCCACCCCGCGCACGGTCAGCAAATATTGCGGGTGCGCCGGATCAGCTTCGATGTAGCGCCGCAGGCGCACCACGAAATTGTCGATGGCCCGCGTGTCGGTATCCTCCGCAAGCCCCCAGACATCCTCGAGGATCGAGCTGCGCGAGACGGTGCTGCCCATATTGCGGATCAAATGCCGCAGCAGCTTCGCTTCCATCAACGTCAATCGAAACGTGCTGCCGCCGGTGCGCAATTCCAGGTTCCGAAAATCAATGGTCTTGCCATTGAACGAAAAAATCTCTTCTTCTTCCTTCGCGAGCGAATCTGCGCCGGATTTCTTAACGCCTCCGCGCGCGCCGGCGGCCTCCGTGCTGCCGCGAAACCACTCACTGCGCCGCAGCAAACCCTGCAGCCGCGCCAGAAAAATCGGCAATTCAAACGGTTTCGGCAAATAATCGTCCGCGCCGGCCGCGAATCCCTTGAGGACATCCTCCGGCCTGCTGCGCGCCGTCAACATCAGCACCGGAACAAAATTGCGCGCCTCGCGCAAACCCGCCACCACGTCAAAGCCGTTCTTTCCCGGCAGCATCACATCCAGCACCACGGCGTCGAACCGCTCCGCGCCTCTCAAACGTTCGAGCGCCGTTTCACCGTCGCCCGCCACTTCCACCGTATGCCCCTCCGCTTCCAGGTTGAAACGCAGCCCATCGGCCAGGTGCGCTTCGTCCTCCACTATCAGCACGCGGCTCATGCCGCGCTCCTCGGCAATTCGATTACGATGGTGGTGCCGCGGCCCTCGCCTTCGCTTTCCGCATACGCTTTGCCGCCGTGCGCGCGCGCCACGGCGCGCACAATGAACAATCCCAGCCCCGTGCCTTTGATGTGCGAAAGCGAACGCTGCCGCACGCGATAGAACCGCCGGAAAATCCTCTTCAGGTCTGCGGGAGGCACGCCCACGCCGCGGTCGCGCACCCGCAGCACCACCAGGTTCTGGTCCGGAGTATCCAGCCGCACCGCTACGTCCACTTTTTCTCCCGAATACTTGATGGCGTTCTCGACCACGTTGGTCACCGCCGTGCGCAGTTCTTCCGGATCGCCTTCCACCGGAAAATCGCTGGCGGCTTGTCCCGCCTCAAAATACAGATTCTCGACCTTCAAGTGATGCCGCGTGCGCGAAAGTTCCAGGCATTCGCCCACCAGCGCGCGGAGTTCCACGTGCGTCCGCAGCGGAATTCTTTGCCGGTGCCCGGCTTCTCCCGCCTTCAGCACCTGCTCAACGGTGCCCAGCAGCCGATCGGTATCGAGCAGCATAAGTTTGTAGAATTGCTGCCGCTGCGCCTCGTCCACCTCCCGCCGCTGCAGGGTTTCCAGGTATAGCCGAATCGAAGCGATGGGCGTCTTCAGCTCGTGCGTCACGCCGTTGATGAAGCTGTCGTGCTGCTCGTTCAGCCGCACTTCGCGCACCAGAAATCCGGTGTTCAATATAATTCCCAAAATAATGGCCGCGAAGATGATCACTCCAATGATCATCTTCACGCCTTCGCGCCAGTTGATGATGATCCATCCGACGTTCAAAGCAATCGCCAGTCCCACCAGGCAGGAGCCCAGCACGACGAAAAAAGCGATGGTTTTGCGGCGGCTCGTGATGCGCATGGTCTATGGCTGGGATTGTACCGCGGGAGGGAAGCGCGCGAGCGCGAAGTTGTCGAAGGAAAGACTGCGGGGGCCTCGCGGACCGCTCGCCGCTCGCCAAAACAAAACGGCCAGCCCGTTGCCGGACTGGCCGCCAAATTCAATTCGTTTCTGCAAAACCCCTTGCGCGCCGCCTGCCGGGCCCCCGAAAATTATGCCGAAATCATTTCGATTTGCGGCGTGGGCGTGTCACCCACCGTCTCCAGGCCCTTCGCACCGCTGAGCTTCACGCGCCGGACTTGCTTCGCCAGTCCCAGCTTCTTGAGCGCCCAGATTCCGTACCAGTTCATGTCAATTTCATACCAGCGCAGCCCGTGCCGCGAGGAAGTCGGATGCGCGTGATGATTGTTGTGCCAGCCTTCGCCAAACGTCAGCAGCGCCACCCACCAGCTGTTCGTCGAAAGGTCGCGCGTCACGAAGCGCCGCGATCCCCAGGAATGCGTCGCCGAATTCACCAGCCACGTGGCGTGCAGCCCGACCGTGGTCCGCACGAAAATTCCCCAGAACAAAAGCGGCAGCCCGCCGATCGCCAGCAAAATCACGCCCAGCGCGATGATCGGAACGTAATGATATTTCGTGATCCATACGTGGAATTTGTCTTTGGCCAGGTCCGGGACGTAGCGCGCGAGCGTGGTGGTGTCGTGGTGCATGGACTTGCCCATCAGCACCCAGCCCATGTGCGCCCACCATTTGCCGTCAATCGGCGAATGCGGGTCGCCTTCTTTATCGGAATGCTGGTGATGGATGCGGTGCGTGGCCACCCAGAAAATCGGGCCGCCTTCCAGCGCCAGCGTGGCGCACACCGTCAGGAAATATTCCACCCACTTGGGAGTCTTGAAACCGCGGTGCGTCAGCAGGCGGTGATACCCGATCCCGATGCCCAGGCTGCCCGAAACCCACCACAAAAAAATGGCCGCAAACAGCGCCTTCCAGGTGAAAAAGAAAATTGCCACAATTGCGCCAATATGAAAAAGTGTCATGAAGCTCGCGGTCACCCAGTTGATTTCGTCCCGCTCCGCTTGCTTTCTCTTGAGGTCTTCGAGGGCTATGGCCATGATGGTTTGGTTTCTCCGTTGGTCCCGAATTCTGCCGCCATGGAAAGAATACCAGTCGCCCCGCTTTCAGTTTGTAATACTTATGTAATACCGGGACTTACGCCGCGAATCGGTCATTGGTACCCGGCCGTTTTCCGTCCTCGATCCGTAATTTCCCGCCTTTTCGCCCGCCGCTGTTTCATTTTGAGCCGCGCTAGTTTCCTTGACACCTCGTGCAACCAAACATTAGACTGAAATGCTCGAACTTGCTCAACGGAGCCGGACGCAATGCTTCTCTCTCGTGATTATGTCGGGTACATGGCCAAGGAAGTGGTCAAGCGCCTGGACGCCGCCAAAATGATCGAGGCCAAAAACCTCGAAAACCTGACCACCCAGGTGCGCCAGGTGATGGCCGACGAAGTCACCGTCGAGGACCGCATCAACGAGGAAGTCCGCGAAATCCTGGCGCGGTATTCCGATGAGATGAAGCGAACCGGAGTGTCTTACCAGGACATGTTCAAGAAAGTGAAAGGCCAGCTAGCCCGCGAAAGGAAACTCATTCTCCGCTGACATGCGTCTGAGCCGCGAAAAAACGATACGACTCTCTCATCGCATCATTGATTTTTTGGTATCCAGTCCGGAAGTGGATTTCGTCGAGGATCGCGACACCATCCGCAATGAAATCGTCTCCATCCTGAATGCGCTGCTGAAGCAGGAAGAACAGGTGGACGCCGAGGTGCGCGCCAAGATCGCCTCGCAGAAAAAAGAAATCCTCGAAGGCAGCGAGGAATGGGACATCCTCTACCGCAAGTATTACGCCGAAAGCCTGAAGCGCATGGGCGTGGCGGAAGTGCACACGCACTCCTAGAATTTCAGCTTCGCTCGCCGGAAAATTCCTCGCGGAAAATAAAACGGGGCATGTGGCTCGCGGCCGCATGCCCCGTGTACCCGCCCTTTATTTTTCTCTTCTGCTTCTACCCGTTTGCCGAAATCCGTTTCAAGGCTGCTGATCGTCCGGGCGGCGCTTCAGGGTCGGCCGGTCGGTATCGTCTCCGGAATCCGTGCCGGAAGTTGTGTCGCCGGGCTTGTTGGTGTCCGTCTTGTGCCGCAGCGTCGGTTTGCCCGGAGCGTTGTTGCTCACTTTCTGGTTCATCTCGATTGCTTGCAGGCGCTTTTTCACCACGTCGAATTCCGAAGTGGTCACGATGTACTCGCTGCGCGCCGGCAGAATCGTGGCGATTTCCTTTTGCGCCGCTTCGATGCGGTCGGGCGTCGGCGGATGCGTTGAAAACACCTTGGGAATCGTTCCCGGCTGTTTCTTTTCGAGCGCTTCCACCTTTTCGAAAAATGACACGAAGGAGTTGGGATCGTAGCCCGCCTTGTACATGTATTGCAGGCCCAGGTAATCCGCCTCGCGTTCGTCGTCGCGCGAGAATTTCAAAAATGTCACCGGGATGGCCATCTGCAAGCCCTCGTACAATCCATACCCGGCCCAACCTCCCGGACCCAGCAGGATCAACGGGATCGACGCCATCTGGATGATGTCGCCCTTAGTCGCTTGTTTCGTGCCGTGGCGCGCGCAGACGTGCGCGATTTCATGCGCCATCACTCCGGCCAGCTCCGATTCTTCGTCGGCGTGCAGGATCAGCCCGCTGTTGACGTAAAAAAATCCGCCGGGCAGCGCGAACGCGTTCACTTGATCGGAATCAATCACCTTGATCGTGAATGGCACTTTGGCGTCGGAATTCCGCACCAGGTTCTGTCCCACGCGGTTCACGTATTCCGTCACCACCGGGTCGTCAATGAATTTCGCGCTTTTGTCCACTTCCTGCGCCAGTTGTTTCCCCAGCGCAATTTCATGTTCCAGCGAATAAAAGTCCAGCCCCTTGCCGATGTTGCGGTTGCCGATGGCGTTGATGTCCGCCTCGCTCCCGGGCTTTACTCCCGGCATGGCCGTGGCGTCCGGCGTGGTTGCCGAAGCATCCGCCGTCTGCGAATTGCTGGCGGTGGCTTGCGGCGTAGCTTTGTTGCGCGGGTGGCTGGCTCTGCGATTGCGACTGGGGCATTGCAAATGCGCAGGGAAGCGCGAGGAGGATTGCCGTGGCCGCAATTCCCAAACGCAATTGCCAATATTTCCTCATGGGTACCTCCGGAGGAATCTGCCCGGATTATACACCTCGCAGGCAGGTTGCTCTTGTTCTTTGAATAGGATGTGGGAAGCGGGCAAATAGTTTCCCTGGCTTTCGCCTCTGCCGCGATTTCCCATCCGCGCCCTCCCGCTCGTAACTCCCTCTTCTCACCTGTCTTCTGGCGTATTGACGCTGCGCTCGATTCTGTCTACATTCGGTATGTGCCCGGAAACAAGATTCAAGTCGGCCAGGTCTGGAAGCAGGACTCCTCTGGCGAATCGTTTTTGATTACAAAGGTTTACAACGAGGCCCTTACCACTTACGCCGTCCTGCGCAAGGCCGGAGCCGAATCCGAGCGCCCGGTGAAGGTCAAGGTTGACCGTCGCGGAGCCACCAGCGCCCTCCCAGGCTTTACCTTCGCCCAGGAATCCGACGAGTTTTAGCGTCTACTTGCTGGCCGCGGGCGTATCCTTCAGCACCAGAACCGCCACGCGCCCATCCGAATTCCAGCTACCTCCCGTGGCCGTCTTCGCTTCCTTCACCGCGTTTTCCGGCGTGACGTGATCGCGCGCGACCACTAATCCCGTCGCGGATAGCGTTGCGTTCACGTATTCGCGCTCGCCGTCAATCGCCGGATCGATTTTGTGCGTCACCCCGTTGTTCCGCTGGTCGCGCTCGAAACCGATATCATGCGTGGCCGCCACGCACCACAGCGGCCTGCCTTCCACAGAGTAAGGAGATTTCCAGACGCGCAGATGATTCCGCGTCATGGCCACGCGTACCGGCTCCGCATGCGCGAATCCATAATCCTGCGGCCGGTTGAAGAGCATGAGCGTGCTCATGGGCATGGTTAGGTAATCCTTCTTCTCGAAGGAATCCATCAGCGCGTTCACCACCGTTCCCTGCACGGAGCTGTCCACATGCACCCACCCCGCCGTCGTGAACGCGTTCACCATCTGATCTTCCGTGCCGACGATCAGGATGTTCACCATGTCCCCGGGATTGCCCTGCGGATCGTTCACTCGCCGCGGAAGTTTTCCGAGCAAACCTGGCGTGATTCCGGTAATCGGCGCGTCAGCTGGCCCGCCCACGTCCGCCGCATCCGCCGTTCCGGCTCCGGGATCGAGCACTTCGATTTTTACCGTAAAGCTTCCGCTCGCGCTCGCCCGCATCCTTCAGGCTTTGATTGATTCCCAGAAACAAGACGTCCCGCGACCGGCGCGGTGTATGCAAGGCTCGACCCCACCAGAAATGGCTGCGCCGCATCGGACGATCCCAGCCTTCCGATCAACGCGCCATGCCCGCCGCTGGTCACCGCATACTCGTGAATCAGGTCCTGCCAGCCGCGCCCGAGTCCATCGGGACCAAACGTCTGCGGCTCCGTGGATTTCGATTTCGACGAAGGATTCGCGGGGTAGGTCACCGTTCCGCTTCCCGCGATTTGCAGTTTTTCCCCGGCCTGCAAATCAATTTTCGTGTCCATCCATTGCACCGTTCCGTCCACGGCAAGATCGTACGATTTCAGTACTTCCGCCGCAGACGTCTGCCCAACCGTCTGCGAATTCGTCGCGCCGGAATTCGCCTGGCTCGCCTCCGATTGTGTCTGCTGCGCAAACCCCCGCTGCGCGCCGATCGCCAGCGCGCAACCCGCAATGAAAAAAATGCCGATTCGCCGGAGTTTCATGATCGGCTCCTTTCACTTTTGCTTTTCGACATGACGGGCGCGCCAATCCTCAAAACGACCGCACCGGCATCTTCACCACGTCCTCCACCTGCATGGTTTCCTTCACCACGTACCCTTCCGCGTAACTTGCACTCCGATCAACGCGCCATAGGCGCGCGCCTGCAGGCTCATGCGTTCTTCCAGCGCATCCAGGGGAATCGCCACCCTTTCCGGCTTGCGGTCCTTCGGCGGATTGAATTGCGATGCATACGCCAGAATGGCCTCCCTGCGCCGCTCGTAAAATGGCGTGATGTCCACGGCAAACGTCGGCGCAACTTCGGCATATGCCGCGGCGTACAAAATCTTGAATGGCCGGAACGCCGCGCCCTGCATGGCATAATTTTTCAATCCCGGCGATGAAGCATCCTTCGTATCCAAGCATCGCTGCCGTGTAATGGTCCGGGTGGCGTCCTTCCCAGTAGGGAAGGATCACCGTGTGCGGCTCGAGTTCGCGAATCACTTCCGCCACGGATACCTTGAACTCGTCGCTCACCTGCAATCGCGCGTCCGGCAGACCCAGATTCTTCCGCACCTTCAGCCCCAGGATTTCCCCCGCCCGCCGCGCTTCCTCGATCCGCGTCTCGGGTGTCCCGCGCGTCCCGGTTTCTCCCCGCGTCAGGTCGAGTATCCCCGTCGAATATCCCGCGCTCTTCATCTTCAGCAGCGTTCCGCCGCTGGTGAGTTCCACATCGTCGGGATGCGCCGCAATCGCCAGCAAATCCACCTTCATGATTCCTCCATCCGTCCTCGCTGCCCCATGTTACCCTTTTTTCCGTTCTTTCCGGCCCGTTCCGTTGGATGATATCGTTCGCCATAATTTCTAGGGAGGGGAATCAGGTGCCAGGCAAACCTTTCGAAGGCCATGTGGCGCTGGTGACCGGCGCGGCAAAACGCATCGGCCGAAGCATCGCCTTGCGGCTGGCCGCCGATGGCGCGGACGTCATCATCAATTACATGTCCTCGAAGCAGGACGCCGAAGGCGTGGTGCGCGAAATCGAATCGCTCGGCCGCCGCGGCGCGGCCATGCATGCCGACGTCTCGCGCCGCGCGGACGTGGAAAAACTTTTTGCCGCCATTGACAAAAAATTCGGCCGCCTGGATATCCTGGTCAACAACGCCGGAACTTTTTTCGAAGCGCGTTTCGAGGACATCACCGACGAGCAGTGGGACCGCATCATGAACACCAACCTCAAATCGCAGTTCCTGTGCGCGCAGGCCGCGGCGCGGGTGATGAAGCGCCAGGGTCGCGGGCGCATCGTCAACATCTCATCGCTCGGCGGCCTGCTGGCGTGGCCCAAATACACGCATTATTGCGTTTCGAAGGCCGGAGTCATCATGCTGACGCGCTGCCTCGCCCGCGCGCTCGGCCCGGAAATCCTCGTCAACAGCGTCGCTCCCGGCACCATTCAATTTCCCGGCGAAGTTCCCGACGAGGATTATATCCAGCGCGTTCCGCTGCATCGCACCGGCACCGGCGACGACATCGCCCAAGCCGTCGCTTATCTCCTCGCTTCCGATTTCGTCACCGGCCAAGTCCTCGCCGTCGACGGCGGCCGCACTCTCGTCTAGCCCATGCCCGTCACCATTCACACCATCCGCATCCAAACCTCCCGCCGCACCGAACTCAATGATGTCACGCGCGATATCGAAGCCGCCGTGCGCGCCTCTGCCGTCCGCGAAGGGGTCTGCCATCTCTATGTCCCGCATACCACCGCCGGCGTCATCGTCAACGAAGGCTACGACCCCGACGTCGCTCGCGACATGGAGGCGGCCTTCGACCACCTCGTTCCCGATAGCCCGCTCTTCCGCCACTCCGAAGGGAATTCCGATTCGCACATCAAGACCGCGCTGGTCGGTTCCTCGGAAACCATTTTCATCGCCGAGGGCCGCTTGCGCCTCGGCCGCTGGCAAAAAATATTTTTCGCCGAATTCGATGGCCCGCGCTCCCGTGAATTGCATTTGAAAATCACGCCCGACCCCGCCTCCTGAAAATGACTTTCTCCGCCGCCCGCGCTCCTCTGCGGTACAATCGGGATTCATCATGACCCTGGGAATTTACATCCAGGTGCCTTTCTGCCAGACGAAATGCACCTACTGCAATTTTCACACTGGCGTGGTCGCTCGCGAACGCTACCAGCCCTATGCCGACGCCGTGTGCCGCGAAATCGCCTCCGCCGATTTTGCGCAAAATATTTCTTTGCTGCCCGTGGACTCGATTTATTTTGGCGGCGGCACGCCCAGCCTGCTCGAACCCGCTTCGCTGGCTCAAATCATCGAAGTGCTGGGCCGGCGGTTTCACTTCGCTTCTCCCGAAGTCACACTCGAAGCCGATCCCGAAACCATTGCGCCCGAAAACTCCGCGGCTTGGCTTCGCGCTGGTTTCAACCGCGTGAGCCTCGGCTCGCAGTCCTTCTCCGACGCGGAACTCCGCGCCGCGGGACGCATGCACCGCCGCGCGGACATTTTCAGCGCCGTAAAAATTCTGCGCCAGTCCGGCTTCGCGAATATCAGCATGGATTTGATCGCCGGGCTCGCGCACCAGACCCGCGAATCCTGGGAAGATTCCGTCACCCAACTTCTCGCCTTGCACCCCGAGCATGTTTCCATCTACATGCTGGAAATCGACGAAGGCAGCCGCCTCGGCAAGGAATCGCTCGCGGGCGGCGCGCGCTATAGCGCCCAGGAAATTCCTCCGGATGACGCCATCGCGGATTTTTACGATTCCGCATGCGCACGCCTTTCCGCCGCCGGCTACGAACATTATGAAATCTCGAATTGGGCGCTCCCCGGCCGCGCTTCGCGCCACAATTGCAAATACTGGCGCCGCGAGCCTTACCTCGGGTTCGGTGCGGGCGCGCACTCCTTCGACGGCCTGACGCGCTGGGCCAACGCGCATGACGCCGGAAAATATGTTTCCGCGATCGAACGCCAAATTTCTCCCCGCGAGCAGATCGAGCCGGTCACACGCGCGCAAGCTCTCGATGAGGAATTGTTCCTCGGCCTGCGCCAGCTTGCCGGCGTGGACCTCGCGCGCATCGAACGCGAATATCAAGTGAATTTGCGCGACCGCGTCGGCGCGCTCGCTGCGCAAGGCCTCGTCGAGCTGGATGGCTCGCGCCTGCGTCTCGCTCCCGGACGCCTGGCGGTTTCAAATGAAGTGTTTGTCGAACTTTTAGGATAAGGAGTTTCTCTTGAGCGCCCTCTCCCAAAACGAAAAACAAAACGCCGCGGTGGATTTGCGCAGCGATACCGTCACGCGGCCCACCCTCGCCATGCGCCGCGCCATGGCCGAAGCCGAAGTAGGCGACGACGTCTATTCCGAAGACCCCACCATCAATCGCCTGGAAACGCGCGCCGCCGAACTCTTTGCCCGCGAAGCTGGGCTCTTCGTGCCCAGCGGCTCGATGGGCAACCTGCTGGCCATCCGCACCTGGACCTCGCCAGGCACGGAAGTGATTTGCGAGGAGCGCAGCCACGTCAATCAGTTCGAACTTGCTTCCATGTCCGCCGTCGCCGGTTGTTTTCCCCGCGCCATTCCCGCAACCGACGGTTTTCTCACCTGGGATTTGATCGAGCCGCAACTGCGCACCACCTCCGTTCACGATGCCGGCACCGGCCTCATCTGCCTCGAAAATACCCACAACATGTGGGGCGGCACGATTTATCCGCAGCGCATCGTCGCTGAAGTTTGCGACAACGCCCACGCCGCGGGCTTGCGCGTGCATCTCGATGGCGCGCGCATTTTCAACGCCGCAGTGGCCTCGAATGACTCTGTCGCCAATATCACCCGCAAATTCGATTCCGTCATGTTCTGCCTTTCCAAAGCTCTGGGCGCGCCGGTGGGCTCCATGCTCGTCGGCCCGCGCGATTTCATCGAAAAAGCCCGCGTGGGACGTAAGATGCTGGGCGGCGGCATGCGCCAGGCGGGTATCATTGCCGCCGCGGGACTCGTGGCGCTCGAGGAAACTCCCAAAGTCCTGCACCGCGACCACGATAACGCGAAATATCTGGCCGAGGGTCTGGCGCGCATTCCCGGCATCGCTCTCGATCCCGCCAAAGTGCTCACGAATATTTTGATTTTCGACGTGCGCGCCACGGGACGCACTGGCGCGGACATCTGCGCAGCTCTGGAACGCCTGCAAATTCTGTGCGCGCCCACCGCAAAATTCAGCATTCGCATGGTCACGCACTATGACGTGGATCGCGCCGGGATGGACCGCGCCATCGCGGCCGTCGGCGAAGTCCTCGCGCGCCGCGCGCCTGCCGCCGCGCATTAAAATTAATTTCTCCCCGCCCCGGAGTTATAATCGCCGCATTTGGGGCCGTCATTCCTTCGGCATTTTTGCGCAGGGGGTGTGGGATGGGTAAACACAAGGCGCTCGTGTCAATTTGCGCCGCGGCGGCGCTTGTCGCATTATGGATTCCTGGTGAAAGAATGACCGTGCAAGCCACAACCGCGAAACCGAAAACCCTGCAAGTTCCTTCCTCCCCGCCCACCATTGACGAAGCCCGCCAGTTCGTGGATTCCGCTGGAAAGCAATTGCTCGATCTGTGGATCAAGGCTGGGCGCGCGCAATGGGTGCAGGAAACTTTCATCACCGCCGATACGGAAGAATTGGCGGCCGATGCGGACGAAGCCGTCAAGGCAAAAACCGCCGAGCTTGCCGCGCAATCGCGCCGCTTCGACGGCTTGCCTCTTCCTCCCGACGTGGCCCGCAAGATTCGCTTGCTGAAGCAGTCCGTGGACATTCCCGCGCCGCGCGACCACGCCGAATCCGCCGAACTCGCGCAAATCAACGCCTCGCTGCAGAGCGATTACGGAAAAGGGAAGTGGTGCCCCGACGGACCTCAGGGCAAATGCCTTTCGCTCGACGACATGAGCGACATCATGGCCACCAGCCGCGACCCTCAGGAACTTTTGCGCGTATGGCAGGGCTGGCACTCAATCGCGCCGCCCATGCGCCAGCGCTATACGCGCATGGTGCAACTCGGCAATGAAGGCGCGCGCGAGCTGGGCTTCGCAGATGTGGGCGCCATGTGGCGCTCGAATTACGACATGCCGCCCGACCAATTCGCCGCGGAAATGGATCGCCTGTGGCAACAGGTCCGCCCGCTCTATCTTTCGCTGCATGCCTACGTGCGCTGGCAGCTCGAACAAAAATATGGTCCGGGCGTGCTTTCCGCGGACGCTCCCATCCCCGCGCATCTGCTGGGCAATATGTGGGCGCAGGATTGGACCAATATTTATCCGCTGGTCGCCCCGCCCAATTCCGATCCCGGCTACGACGTCACCGCGCTGCTCAAAGCCAAAAATGCCGACCCGCTCGGCATGGTCCACGACGGCGAGCGTTTTTTCACCTCACTCGGCTTCGCTCCTCTCCCCCAAACGTTTTGGGAGCGCTCCATGTTCACGCGTCCGCGCGACCGCGACGTGGTCTGCCATGCCAGCGCCTGGGACGTTGATTACGAAGACGATCTGCGCATCAAAATGTGCATCGAGGTGAAGGGCGAGGATTTCTCGACCATTCACCACGAGCTCGGCCACAATTTCTATCAGCGCGCTTACAAAGCGCAGCCTCCGCTGTTTCGCGATTCCGCCAACGACGGTTTTCACGAAGCCATTGGCGACACCATCGCGCTTTCCGTCACTCCCGAATATCTCCACGAAATCGGCTTGCTCGAAACCGTTCCGCCGCCTTCCGCCGATATCGGCCTGCTGATGCGCAAGGCGCTTGAAAAAGTCGCGTTTCTGCCTTTCGGGCTGATGATCGACAAGTGGCGCTGGGGCGTCTTTTCCGGGCAAATCAAGCCCGCCGATTACAATCAGGCCTGGTGGGACCTGCGCCGCGAATATCAAGGCGTCGCGCCACCACTCTCGCGCAGCGAAGCCGATTTCGATCCCGGCGCGAAATATCATGTGGCCGCCAACGTGCCCTACGCGCGCTATTTCCTCGCGGCCATTTTGCAATTCCAGTTTCACCGCGCCTTGTGCCGCACCGCCGGTTACCGCGGCCCGCTCAACCGCTGCTCGATTTACGGCAATAAAGCCGCCGGAGAAAAATTGAATCAGATGCTGGAGATGGGCAAGAGCCGCCCGTGGCAGGATGCGCTCTACGCGCTCACCGGAGAACGCCAGATGGACGCCGGAGCCATGCTCGAATATTTTGCCCCGCTTCAGAAATGGCTCGACGAACAGAATCAGGCTCACGGCGTGAAGACCGGATGGTAGGTCGCCCACAGATTATTTCGTGAATTCGCAACTGCGCCAAATCGCGTTTTGGATCGTGGCCCTCGTCCTGGCTCTCTACGTGGCCGGCTCGCTGCGCATGCTGTATTCGCTCATGGCTGGCGCGAACCATGCCGGAAGTTCCTGGTCGAGCATCGCCGCCGGATTCTATCTGCGCTTCACGGTCATGGGCTTCATCCTCTATTTGCTCATTCGCCTCCGCCGCCGATCCCCCGATTAGGCAATCTCATCCTCCACCGCCTTGAATCAGTTCGCCCGTAGGGGCACGGCACGCCGTGCCCGTTTCTGCAATCTGAAATCTCAAATCCGAAATTTCCGTCTGCGAATCTCACACGATTCCGATGAAGCCGGCCTCACAGGAGGCTGGGGCTTCCCCGCATCTTGCGTCCCGGCCCTGCCGGGAAGCCGTGCCGACAAAGCCTGAACTCTCAGGGGTTTTAATCCCTGAGGGTCCGATTTCTTGAAACTCATTTAGGAAATCGCATTTCCCTCCGCCGCTTTTCCCCGCCTCCCGCTGTGATATAAATAAAACGATAGTTCGGATATATCTGGCGTTAATATCGAGGACCACGTGGAATTCTCGCTCACCGACGAACAGCAGCAATTGCGCCGCAGCGTCCGCGCCTTTGCCGAAGCCGAAATTCTCCCGCACGTGATGGAGTGGGACGAAGCTTCGCGCTTTCCCGCGGAAATTATTCCCAAGCTCGCGGAGATGGGATTCCTGGGCGTCATTTTCCCGGAAAAATACGGCGGCGCGGGCATGGGCTACGCCGAATACGCCATCATCATCGAGGAACTTTCGCGCGTCGATGGCTCGATCGGCATCATCGTCGCCGCGCACAATTCGCTGTGCTCGAATCACATCTACAAATTTGGCAGCGAAGCGCAGAAGCAGAAATATCTGGTCCCTCTGCGCGCAGGGCAAAAAACTCGGCTGCTGGTCGCTCACCGAGCCCGAAGCCGGATCCGACGCCGGAGGCACGCGCACCCGCGCCGTCAAATCCGGCGATGCCTGGGTCCTCAACGGCTCGAAAACTTTCACCACCAACGGCCATTACGCCGATGTCTGCGTGGCCATGGCCGTCACCGACGCCGAAAAGAAAAGCCACGGCATCTCCGCCTTCCTCATCGAGCGCGGAACTCCCGGTTTCCGCCCCGGCAAAAAAGAAAACAAGCTCGGCTTGCGCGCCAGCGACACTTCCGAAGTCGTCTTCAGCGATTGCCGCGTTCCGGGGGAAAACCTGCTCGGCTCGGTGGGCGAAGGTTTTGTCAATTGCCTGCAAATTCTCGATGGCGGACGCATCTCCATCGCCTCGCTGGGCCTGGGCATGGCCCAGGGCGCCTACGAGTGCGCCTTGCGTTACGCCCAGCAGCGCAAGCAATTCGGCAAGCCCATCGCCGAGTTTCAAGCCATCCAGTTCAAGCTCGCGGACATGGCCACGGAAATAGAAGCGGCGCGCCTGCTCACCTACCAGGCCGCATGGCTCGCCGACCGCGCCATCGCGGAAGGTAATCCCAACGCGCGCTTCACCCGCGAATCGAGCATGGCCAAGCTCTACGCCGGGGAAGTGGCCGTGCGCGTGGCCAACGAAGCGGTGCAGATTCACGGCGGCTACGGCTTCATCAAGGATTATCCCGCGGAAAAATATTATCGCGACGTCAAGCTCTGCACCATCGGCGAAGGCACCAGCGAAATTCAGCGCCTGGTGATCGCCCGCCAGTTGCTCGGCAAAAAATAGCGCCGCCGCGGCGGCTCGCAAAATCCGCCCTCCGCTCGCACGCAACTTTCGTCTTTCAACTCCGCGCCCTCCTCTGTAAACTTCTTATTCCGTCGTCAGGCGTTGCGTTCTTCCGCGTTTGCGGTACTTCGAGACATGACCACGAGCGTCGAAAATTGGGCGGAGCAGGTTCGCGCGGGAGACGTGCGCGCGATTTCCCGCGCCGTCTCGGCCATCGAAAATCGTTCCCGCGAAGCCGAGGAAATTCTCGAGCGGCTCTTCCGCCATACCGGCCGCGCCTACCGCCTGGGCGTCACCGGCGCTCCGGGCACCGGAAAAAGCACGCTGGTGGACCGCTTGACCACCCACTACCGCGCCCAGAAAAAGACAGTCGGCATTATCGCCGTAGATCCTTCGAGCCCTTTCACCGGCGGCGCGATCCTGGGCGACCGCATCCGCATGCAGGGCCACGCCACTGATGAAGGAATTTTCATCCGCTCCATGGCCACGCGCGGCTATCTTGGCGGGCTGGCCCAGGCCGCCGGAGACGCCGCCTTGCTGCTCGACGCCGCCGGCAAGGAAATGATCCTCATCGAGACCGTGGGCGTGGGGCAGGGCGAAGTTGAAATCATGCGCCTGGCGGATTGCACTCTCGTGGTGCTGATGCCCGGGATGGGCGACGATGTGCAGAATCTGAAAGCCGGGCTCATGGAGATTGGCGACATTTTCGTCGTCAATAAATCCGACCGCGAAGGCGCGGGGCGGTTCGAGCAACAACTTCGCGCCATCCTGCAACTGGTTCCGGAACGCGACGGATGGCGCGCGCCCGTCGTACGCACCGTGGCCACGGAAGGAAAAGGCATTGACGATCTCGCGCGGGAAATTGACCGCTTCCGCGCGCATTTTGAAAAAGCTCGCGACCGCACTTCGCGCGAAACAGCGCATTGGAAGGAATGGCTGCTGCGCCTGTTGCAGGCTCGTTTGCTCGAACGCGTCGTCGCCACCCACATGACCGAGGCCGAGTTCGATCAAATGGCCCGCGAAGTGGCTGCGCGACGCATAGACCCCTACGCCGCTGTGAATAAAATTTTGCAGCGTGCGGGAATCGGAGAGACGCATTGAAACTCGGTGACCTTGAATTTCATGTTTTGAACGCCGGATATGTTTCACTCGACGGCGGAGCGATGTTTGGCGTGATTCCCAAGCCCATGTGGGAAAAGAAAATCCCATCCGACGCGCGCAATCGCGTGCGCCTGGCCATGAATTGCCTGCTCATTCACGCCGGCAGCAAACGCATCCTCATCGAAACCGGCGCGGGCAATAAATGGGACCCCAAGCTCCAGGATATTTATAATTTCGAAGGACCGTATCTGGACGACCAGCTCCGCCATTATGGCTACGAGCCGCATGAGATCGACGTGGTAGTCAACACCCACCTGCACTTCGATCATTGCGGCGGAAACACCAAGCTCGAAAAGGACAAGCTGGTTCCCAGCTTTCCTCATGCGCGCTACGTCGTGCAGCGCGGCGAATTTGACCACGCCATGCATCCCACCGAGCGCGACCGCGCCAGCTTTTATTCCGAAAATTACGAGCCGCTGCAAGCCGCCGGAAAACTTTCGCTGCTCGAGGACGACCGCACCATCGCTCCGGGCGTGGAACTCCTGCGCGTCCCGGGACACACCGCCAACATGCAGTGCGTGAAGCTGCATGGCGGCGGGAAGACGGCGTTTTTCTTCGCCGACCTGGTGCCCACCGTCGCCCACCTGCCGCTCGCCTGGATCATGGGTTTCGACCTCTATCCGCTCACCACTCTTGAAAACAAGAAAAAATGGATTCGCGAAATCGTGCAGGAAGGCTGGCTCGCCATTTTCGCTCACGACGCAAACACTCAAGCCGCCTATCTTCGCGAACGCTCCGGCGGCTGGGAAGCCGAGCCCGTCAAGATTGACTAGAAAGGCGTAAATCACATGCCCAAATCAAAATCGTCCAAATCAAAAACGTCCGCGCGCGCCAAATCCCGACGCGCCTCCGCTTCCGAGCCCGTCTCCATCGGCATCATCGGCGGCAGCGGGCTGTACTCCATGCCCGGCATTTCCGGCGTCCGTGAAATCCGCGTCAAGACTCCCTTCGGCGATCCTTCCGACGCTTTGATGGTCGGCCATCTCGCCGGACGCCGCGTGGCGTTTCTCGCGCGTCATGGCCGCGGACATCGCTTCTCCCCGAGCGAAATCAATTACCGCGCCAATGTATGCGCCATGAAAATGCTGGGCGTCGAGAGATTGGTTTCCGTCAGCGCCGTGGGCTCGCTGCGCGAGGATCTTCCGCCGCTGGATTTCATGATTCCCGATCAATTCTTCGACCGCACCCGCGGCCGCATCGCCACTTTTTTTTCGGGCGGCGTGGTGGCCCACGTGGGCTTCGACAAGCCCACCTGCGCGCATCTTTCCGCGCATCTGGCCGACGCTTGCGACCGCGCCGGAGTGAAAGCCCATCGCGGCGGCACCTATGTCTGCATGGAAGGCCCGCAATTTTCCACGCTCGCCGAATCGCACACTTACCGCCAGTTGCGCTTCGACGTGATCGGCATGACCAACCTGACCGAGGCCAAACTCGCGCGCGAAGCCGAACTCTGCTATTCCACCGTGGCCATGATCACCGATTACGATTGCTGGCATCCGCAGCATGACGCCGTCACCCTCGATGAAATCATCGGCAATCTCGGCCGCAACGCCGAAAACGCCCAGCGCGTGATCTCCGAAGCCATTCGCGAAATTCCCGCGGAGCGCTCCTGCCGCTGCGGCGCGGCCCTGGCCCACGCCATCCTCACCGACCGCGAAGCCATTCCCGCGGCCGCCAAAAAACGCCTGGCGCCGATTATCGGCAAATACATTTCCTGACCCGGAGACTCCATGTCCTTACTCGTTGTCGGCTCGCTCGCGTTCGACGCCATTGAAACGCCGTTCGGCAAAGTGGACCGCACCCTCGGCGGCGCCGCCGGATATTTTGCCTTGGCCGCCTGCCATTTTGTTCCGGTGCGCGTGGTGGCCATTGTCGGCGACGACTTTACCGCCAAGGATGAAGCCGTCTTCAGCCACCGCCACATTGACCTCGCGGGAGTCGAGCGCGCCCCCGGAAAAACTTTTTTCTGGGCCGGGCGTTACAACCGCAACATGAACGAGCGCACCACTCTGGTCACCGACCTCAACGTCTTCGCCAACTTCAATCCCACCCTTCCGCCTTCCTACACCGATTCGCCCTATATTTTCCTCGGCAATATCGATCCCGGCCTGCAGCGCTCCGTCCTGCGCCAGGTCCGTTGCAAGCCCCGCGCCGTGGGACTCGACACCATGAATTATTGGATCGAACGCACTCCCGCGGAACTTCGCGAAACCTTGCGCCACACGCAAATCCTCATGATCAACGACGATGAAACCCGCCAGCTCACCGGCGAGCACAATCTCTTCCGCGCCGCGAAACATATTTTCAAAATGGGCCCGCGCACCCTGGTGATCAAGCGCGGGGAACACGGCGCGATGATGATTCACGACAAATTCATGTTCTCCGTCCCGGCTTTTCCGCTGGAAGAGGTCCACGATCCCACCGGCGCGGGCGATTCCTTTGCCGGAGGTTTCATGGGTTATCTCGCCAGCGCCGGGCGCGTGAATGAAACGACCCTGCGCAACGCCATGGTCTTCGGCTCGGTCCTCGGCAGCTTTGCCGTGGAGCGCTTCGGCGTGGAACGCCTGATCGCCCTCAAACGCGCGGAAATCCACGCCCGTGCGCGTCTTTTCTCCCGCCTCACTTCCTTCAAGCTATGAATCCCGCTCCGTGATTTCAAATCTGCAATTTCAAATTTGAAATCGCTTTGCTCCATCCGGCCTGCCCTTCCGCATTGTCTTTTTTCAAACATTCCGCCATCCCTCATCCTTCGCCGCCCGCATCTGCTGTACTATCATTCCACGCAGGGCAGGGGGTGCCATGCTTCACGATCTCACCGCCGTCATCGTCGGCCGTTTGCTGCTCGCCGCGGTCCTCGGCGGCCTGGTCGGCCTCGAGCGCCAACTTCGCCACAAGCCCGCGGGACTCCGCACCAACATTCTTATCTGCGTGGGCGCCGCGCTTTTCACCATCATCTCCTATGAAATGGCTTCCACCGTCGGCGGAGATCACACCCGCATCGCCGCGCAGATTATTCCCGGCATTGGATTTATCGGCGCGGGCGTGGTGCTGCGCGAACGCGGCGCGATTGTCGGCATCACCAGCGCCGCCACCATTTTCGTGATGGCCAGCATCGGCATGGCCGTGGGAGCGGGCTTGCCGGTCACCGCGATTTTCTCGACGCTGCTTTGCCTGGTGGCGCTCATCCTGCTCGGCAAGCTGGAAGACACCGTGGGCATCCACGCCCGGCTCATCACCTTCAAATTATCCGCGGCAGGCGCATCTTCGCTGCTCGATCGCGCCCACCATCTGGTGGAGGATGCCGGAATCGAGCCGCAGCGCTGGCATGCGCACACCACCGCCGAGGGAAGCAACGTGGAATTTGATGCGGAAGTTTCCGTCCCCCAGGAACGCCAGTTACTTTCGCAGCTTTCCTCACTCGGCGTGCGCTGCGAGGCGCGTCCTTTGCAACCCTGAAAGACGTGCCGCGAAAGGCGCGCCGCAAAAAACAGCGCGCCCTTCACAGCCGTTTGCCTCTACTCCCTTACTTGCGTGTGTAGGAAGGAATCAGCGAAAGCGAATCGCGATGCGCCGATTCGTCCACGGCCTGCCCAAATGCGATTCCAGCAAAGCCGTTGGTCTTCTGCATCCCGTCCAGCGCGGCATAATATTTATCGAGGCCTTCTGCGCCGTTGGTGACCACTACGACGTCGAAGGTGAGGGGATTCCCGGTGTGGATGGTCTCCTCGTCGATCTGGTAGGAGTGAATGGCGCCGTCCGCGAGAAGTTTTTCGAGCAAGGGGACCATGATGTCCTTGTCGAATTTCTCCACAGCCTCCCCTTCGCCGGGTTTCACCGTCCAGGTGCTCACGCGCAGGTAGGAATTTTCAAACGTTCCGGATTGTCCGTTGTACTGCGTGCTGGACATGATCAGGTCCCAGTGTTTCGAAGCGTCCAGCGCGGGTCCCGTCGAGGCCCCGGAGGCCATGAGCTTCGAAAGAGCCTTCATGAGATCGGCCATGGACATGGCCGAGAACCATGTCCCATGTGTGGCGCCGCCTTCCGTGTGGACTATGGTGTGAAACGCCCCGTAGGAGACAATCGTGCCGTCGGCCAACAGTTTGTCCATCAAATCTTTGGTGCTGGCCTGCCCTTTATCCATGTCCGGCCATTGCGCCCGCGGCGTCGCCCACTGCGCCACGTAAGTGTAAAGCGGCGGTTTTTCCTGCGTTTTATCCTGCGCCTGGCTGGGTATGGCACCCAGCGAAACCAGCGCGGCTGCACACACCAACATCATCACCTGCGAGATTCGATGCATCATTCACTTCCTCCGAAATTGCAGAATTCCGCCGGACGCGGCGGGCAAGGTGCGGCTTACGGGTCAAATTTGCTGTTGGGCTTGATCGAGAGGGGATAGCGCGTCACGTCCAGACAGGGTGCCGGAAACATCTTTCCGGCGGTGATGGTCCTTCGTATTGAAGGTATCGCGCGCTCCCCAGTGGGGCAGACAGTATCTCTCCCGCGCGGAGGAGTCAAGCGCGAAACAAAAACGGCGAGGCTGGCGCCTCGCCGCCGCTTCGTTTCATTGGGGAACGCCTGCGCATCGCAAATGCGCGTTTCGCCGCGGCCACCACTAGTCGTAATATTCCGAGCCCAGGTGCGTGATCAGTTCCTCGCCCTTCATCCAGCGCAGCGTGTTTTTCAGCTTCATCGACTGGATGAACAAATCGTGCTCGGGATAAATTTCCTTCGCGCACATCGGCGACTTGAAATAAAAACTCAGCCATTCCTGAATTCCGCGCATTCCCGCGCGCCGCGCCAGATCGAAAAACAGCGCCAGGTCCAGCACAATGGGAGCCGCCAGGATGGAATCGCGGCACAGGAAATCCACCTTGATCTGCATGGGATATCCCAGCCAGCCGAATATGTCGATGTTGTCCCAGCCTTCTTTGTTGTCCCCGCGCGGCGGATAATAGTTGATCCGCACTTTGTGGTAAATCTTGCCGTACAGATCGGGATACAGCCCCGGCTGCAGAATATATTCGAGCGCGCCGAGCTTCGATTCTTCCTTGGTCTTGAACGATCCCGGATCGTCCAGCACTTCGCCGTCGCGGTTACCCAGAATATTCGTCGAAAACCATCCGTTCAGCCCCAGCATGCGCGCCTTGAATCCCGGCGCCAGCACCGTCTTCATCAGCGTCTGCCCGGTCTTGAAATCCTTGCCGCCGATGGGCACTTCGCGCTCGCGCGCGAATTCCTCGAGCGCCGGGATGTCCACGGTCAGATTGGGCGCGCCGTTGGCGAATGGCACTCCCTCGCTGATCGCCGCGTAGGCGTACAGCATGGAAGGCGCAATCGCCGGATGATTCGACTTCATGGCCTTCTCGAACGTGGCCAGGTCCTTGTGCGCTTCCTCCGGCCTTAAAAACACTTCCGTCGATCCGCACCACACCATCACCAGCCGGTCGCATTTGTTGCTTTTCTTGAACTGGCGGATATCGTCGCGCAACTGCTCGGCCAGATCGAATTTCGTCTTGCCCTTCTTGACGTTCGTTCCTTGCAGGTTTTTCACGTAGTTCTGGTCGAACGCCGCCTTCATGGGCTTCAGCGATTTCAGGAATTTCTGCGCTTTGCCCAAATCCTTGCTGTCCAGCACGCCTGCTTTGCTCGCCGCCTCGAAAGCGTCATCGGGATACACGTCCCAGCCGCCGAACACCATGTCTTTCAGATCCGCCAGCGGGACGAAATCCTTGATCTTCGGCGCGCGGTTTTCCGTGCGCTTGCCCAACCGGATGGTGCCCATCTGCGTGAGCGATCCCACCGGCGCGCTTTCGCCTCTGCGCACCAAATCAACTCCCGCCATGAATGTCGTGCTCACCGCGCCCATTCCCGGCGTCAGCACTCCCAGCCTTCCTTTCGCCGGTGCAATACTCACAGGTCTGCGCATTCTCTTCGCCTCTGCTTTCTTTTATGAAATTCGAGTCCGGCCGCCCGCCCCGCGGCCAGGTTGTCCGGGGGATTCCAGCGTTGCCGGGTGTAGCCGCGCCCCGGCCCTCGCCAGTTGCCTGGTCGCGATCCTAGTGCGGGCATACATCCCCGCCCCCTCGGGATCGCCTCCGGCAAAATAGTTCGTGCTCAAGCGCGACAGATTCGCATCCTTGCAAGCGATGCGTCGTATGGATCATGAAAACGGATGAATCGAACCGAACTATCTTGCTGCAGGATTCTTCGTTTTGCAAACGCATTTGACGGTCATTTCGGCTTTCGCTTGCAATGAATTGGCGGGCCGCCCTTTTGCGCCATAGGAATTTTCGCGATGGACGCTTTGTGGCGCGTCCCTCTATCGAGGATTTCTTACTTTGGGATTTTACTCTTGTGCGAATTGAAAAATTAATTCCGGCGGGGAAGAGAAGACCAAACGGCTTTCCGGGAGCGGGCCATTTCGCCGACACCTCGCGAAACAAAATTTATTCCAGGCTTTGCGGCGGCCCGCCGCGCCAAGGCGCAACGGGCGAAATTATCTGCGGCGCAGTCCGGATTTGACGCCCGCGAACAGGCACAGGAATCCGAGCACTGCCAGCACTCCGAACATCACGAAGGGAACCATCTCCTATCTCCTTCTCCGCCGCTTGCTGTTATTCTCTGCACGAGCCGTGCCAATCCACCCGCGCCCCTAATCTCTTCCATCACAATGCTTTACTCGCGCGCGCCTTGCTTCCCATCTTTTCCTGTGTGAACTTTTGTGGCCCGCGCCATACACTTGTGCCGGCCGCGCCCGTCACTTTCGCCTTCCTATTGGATGAAGTTCACGCCTCTTTAGGAGCAAGTGCGGTTGGGGAAAAATGAATCAAACTGAGGCGCGCACGGAGTCTGCGATCTAAATTCCCACATCTGCAATCTCAAATTTGCAATCTCAAATCTGAAATTTCAAATTTGAATTTCGACTTTTGTAGTCTGCATTCTGAAACGACTGCTCCCGCACGCCCGCGACCCGTATTTTTCCGTAGGCGCACGGCAGGCCGTGCCCGCGCCGCCATTGCTTACGCCGTGTCGCGCGTCGCGTCTCGCATTTCAAATCTGCAATCTCAAATCTTTTCGACGTGGATCGACCCGTCTCCCGCGCGCAGCCGCAACTCTCCTCCGCCTCCGTTCAATTTCCCGCGCACTTCGGAGTGGCTCAGCGAACCGGAAACCTGCACCGGCACATCCAGCGTGATTGATCCGTCTCCGGTATGCGCGTCGAGATTGGCCTGGAAATCGCCCGGCAGGCGCATGTTGATTCGCCCGTCGCCCGATTCCACCGTCCAGCTTTCGGAAATCTTCGAGCCCGCCGCGGCCTGCGCTTCAATGCTGCCGTCGCCGGATCTCAAGTTCAGCACATCGAACCGCCCGCCGACGTTGATGTTTCCGTCTCCGGTGCTGGCGTCAAGCGTCCCGTCGAAATTCTGCCCGCTGATATTTCCGTCGCCCGATTTCGCCTCGACCGTGCCGCGCAGCCCGCTCGCGGTGATGCTGCCGTCTCCGGTATCGAAGTGCAAATTGCCGGAAGCCATCTGGATGTCGATATTTCCGTCGCCGGTGCGCACGTCGGCGTCGAGCGATTGCGGGACGGTCAAATCGATCTGCACCGCCTTGTGGATTCCCCAATTCCAATTCCAGTGGGGCAGCTTCACCTCAATTGAAACCGTGTCGCCCGACTGGCTTTCGATCACCTGCACGTCATTGGTGCCGATCTTGTATCCCGAAGTGGTCACCTTGGCGTCAATCTTATTCTGGTTGGCGGCCACGATGCGCACGTCGCCATCGCCGGTGGTCACGCGCAGGTTCGCGTGTCCGCTGATGGGATATGTCTTGGTCCACTCATCGGCGCGCGCCTGCCCGGCAAGCGCTGCCATCGCCAAAATACCCGTGGCGGCCATCGTCGCGAAAATCACTGGTCTTTTCATCCGCGTTCCTCCATGAGGCGCTCGCAAAATTGCCCGGCTGGATACCCGCAATCCGGGCCTTTCAAAGGAAGGTACGCCGCCAGGAGCCAATTAGTTCCGTGCCGCTCCGCTTTGCCCGCCCGGGGCTTTCCACCGCACCTTGCTCCGCGCTACGCGCCCTTTTTCCGCGCTTTGCCGCCGCTTCCATGCGGCTTGGGCCGCAGCCACGCCATGAACTCCTCGAACCCGCGCGTGTTGATCACGTCCTTTTTCTCGATCCATCCCCTCCTGGCCGTCTCCACTCCGTATTTCATGAATTTCAGATTGGCGGTGGTGTGCGAGTCGGTTGAGATCACCACTTTCACCCCGCGCTCCTTGGCCATCCGCAGGTGTACATCCTTCAAATCCAGCCGGTCGGGATAGGCGTTGCACTCCACAGCCACGCCATGCTTTTTCGCGGCATCCAGGATTTTTTCCATGTCGTAGTCGAACGGATCGCGGCGCAGCACCAGCCGCCCGGTCGGGTGCGCCAGAATCTGGGTGTAGGGGTTTTCCAGCGCCGCCAGCAGCCGCTCGGTCATCTCCGCGCGTTCCATATTCATGTAGCTGTGTACCGAAGCCACCACCACGTCCAACTCCGCCAGCACTTCATCCTTCAGATCGAGCGAGCCGTCCTTCAAAATATCCACTTCGATTCCCGCCAGCAGGTGAATCCCCGCCACGCGTTTTTGCGCCGCGCGAATTTTGGCGATTTGCGCGAGCGTGCGCTTCTCGTCCATCCCGTTGGCCACCGTCACCGCCTTCGAGTGATCCGTCAGCGCGATGTATTCGTATCCCAGCTCGCGCGCCGCTTCGCCCATCTCCTCGATCGAGTTGCGCCCGTCCGATGCCGTGGTGTGCATCTGCAAATCGCCGCGAATATCGCGCAGCTCGACGAGTTTCGGCAACTTCCCGTGTTCCGCCGCCTCGATCTCGCCGGTCATTTCGCGCAGCTCCGGCTCGATGTATTCGAGCTTGAGCTTGGAATAAATCTCCGCCTCGGATTTCCCGGCCACCACTTTGCCGCCTTTGAGCGTGGTCAGCGCGTATTCGTTCAGCGTCCATCCCAATTCGTTCGCGCGCCCGCGCAGCGCCACGTTGTGCTCCTTCGATCCCGTAAAATAGAGCAGCGCGGCGCCGAAGCTTTCCTTATCCAGCAGCCGCACGTCCACCTGCAAGCCGCTCTTCAGCAGCACGCTCACCTTGTTTTCGCCGTGGGCCAGAGTTTGCGTGATTTCCGGATATTTCAATATGTGCGCGGCCACGGCGTCCACGTCCTTCTGCTTTTCGTGCCCCGGACGCATGGTCACCAGCAGGTCCAGGTCGCCGATGGTTTCCTTGCCGCGGCGCAGCGATCCCGCCGGAGTCACCGATTCCACGGCCTTTCCGGCCTGCATGATGTACGCCGATAATTTCGCGGCCTCCTCATCCACGGTGTTGATGTGGAATCGCCCCGAGGAGCGCTTGAACAAATCCGCCGCTTTCAGCAGGTTCTGCTCGCTTTTTTCGCCGAATCCTTCGAGGTCCCGCAGCTTCCCCTCGCGCGCCAGTTTTTCCACGCCTTCGACCGTGGCCACCTTGAATTTCTTCCATAGCAACGCCACTTTTTTCGGCCCGAGCGACTGCAATTCCAGCAGGTTCAGAATCGTCGCGGGATATTTTTTCAGCAGCTTTTGCCGCAGCGAATAATCGCCGGTATCGAGGATCTCGTGGATATGTTCGGCCATGCCTTCGCCGATCCCCGGCAAGTCCATCAGTTTCTTGTCGTCCTTGGCCACCTCTTCGATGCGCTCCGGCAAGCCTGCCAACAGTTCCGCCACTTTCTCGTAGCTGCGGTACCGCCCGATCATCGCGCCGTCAATCTCCAGCAGCCGCGCCGTCTCGCTCAAAATCTTTGCTACTTCTTTATTTTCCATGGCTTGTCCCCAATCGCTTCTTCCGTGGTGTCCATCGAGTCCTTTGCAGCCTTTCTCGATCCCGCCGCGCGATTCATTTCCGCCGCAAAACGAATTTCTCGTAAAAAAGAATTCCCGCCGCGGTTTTCGCGTCGCGAATCCTGCCGCTCTGGATCCATCGCAAGGCCTCCGCCAGGCTCACGATGCGCTGCGAGATTCGTTCGTCCTCTTCCGGCTCGGCCGCGCCCTTCCGCAATCCTTGCGCCAGAAATATCACCATCCGCTCGCTCGCAAATCCCGGCGTGGGGAAGAGCGCGGTCAGCCGCCGGATGCGCCGCGCGGCGTAACCCGTCTCCTCGCGCAATTCCCGCCGCGCGCCCTCGGCAAATGTTTCGCCCTCGTCCTTCCGCCCGGCCACCAGCTCCCACAAATAATCGCCCGCGGCGTGCCGGTACTGCCGGATCAGCAAAATCCGGCCATCCTCAAATACCGGCAGCACCACCACCGATCCGGGATGCTCGATAAAATCCCGCGTGGCTTCCACGCCGCTCGGCTCGATCACCCGTCTCGCGGGTCACGTCGAACACTTTCCCGCGATACATCACCTGCCGCCGCAGCACCCGCGCACGGCCACCGCGCTTTTTCCCCGTTCCTTTTTCCCGCGCTCCGCTCACGCCCGCTCCCTTTCCGCCGCGCTGTGATTCTATCGCAACTCCCCATTTCCGGAAGCCTCGCGCGTTCTTGCCCTCCGCCTGACCGCCGCATATACTGGCCTCGCAGGCGCCCCGGACGCTTGCCGGTCCCCATGCCCATCCACACCATTATCGTTGACGACGAACGCCCGGCGCGCGAGGAACTCCTCTACCTGCTGAAATCTTTCCCGGAAATTGATGTCGTTGCACAGGGCCGCAACGGCCTCGACGCCATCGCCTTGATCAAGGAGCACGATCCCGACCTGATGTTTCTCGACGTGCAGATGCCGGGGCTTGACGGCTTCGGCGTAATCAAGCGTCTGGTGGAACGCAAGCTGCGCATGCCGCAAATCGTCTTCGCCACCGCCTTCGATCATTACGCCATTCAGGCCTTCGACGTGAACGCCGTGGATTACGTTCTCAAGCCTTTTGACAAGTCCCGCATCTCCAAGGCCGTCGAGCGCGCCAAGAAATTAGTCGAAGCCCATTCATCTCCCGTGGACCGCCTGGAGCTTCTCGTCAAGCAACTCGCGCTGCCCGCTGCCAAAACGCCGCAGCGCGTCAAGCTGCTCATCAAATCCCAGTCGCGCATGATTCTGGTAGACGCCGAAGACATGATCTACGCCTCGATTGAAGACGGCACCATCACCATCGCCGCGCGCGAAGGAGAAGGCGTCTCGAATTTCCGCACCATCGAGGAACTGGCCGCCTCGCTCGACGCCGCCAGCTTCTGGCGCGTTCACCGCTCCTATCTTGTGAACATCAATCACATCAAGGAAGTGGTGCCGTGGTTCAAGTCCAGCTACATGCTGAAAATGAACGACAAGCGCGCGACGGAAATCCCCGTCGCTCGCGCGCAAACCAAGCGTCTGCGCGAGATCATCAAGCTCTGAGGAGTAACAGCACGCTACCGGTGGATTTTATATTTCGATATACCGAGGAAATATGAAAAGGAAAATCTTGAATCAACGCTTGCGCCTCTTGTCCCTGGCGTTCCTATGCGCCTGCTGCGCGGCTCTTCCGTCCCCGGCTTCCGCGCAACGCAATTTGACCCCTGTCGAAGCGCGCCCGAGCGCAGGCTCCGTTTTCGGTACGGTTGAAGATTCCCACGGCGGGCCGCTGGCCGGCGCCAGCGTCATGCTCACCAACCTTTCCACTCACGACGCGCACACCGCCAATACCGACGGTAGCGGAGCTTTCATCGTTGACGCTCTGCCCCCCGGCGAGTATCAAGCCACCATTTCCGCGCGCGGCCTTTTGAGCAAAACCGAAAAAGTTCATTTGAAGCCGGGCAGCCGCGCCAAACTGCATGTGCGCCTGAAACTTCCCAAGGGCATGTCTCCCCCCAAATAATCGCATCCCTGCTTTTTCCGTAGGGGCACGGCATGCCGTGCCCTCGCCTTTTCTGCAATCTGCAATCTCAAATCTGAAATTTCCCCTTCCGTGCTACCATCGACTTTCGCCCATCGAACGCATGGATTTCTCTCTCACAAGCGATCAACTCCTCATTCGCGACACCGTCCGCCAATTCATGGAAACGGAAGTTCGCCCCATTCTGCGCGCCTGCGAACGTGAAAATAAATTTCCCGCCGCCGAATTTCGCCGCCTCGGCGAACTCGGCTGCTGCGGCATGCTCATCCCCGAGGAATGGGGCGGCGCGGGAGCCGACACCATCAGCTACGCGCTGATGCTCGAGGAAGTGGCGCGCGTGGACGCCTCCTTCGCCGTCGCGCTCAGCGTCACCAATTCCGTGGCCGCCGTGCCCATCTGGAAGCACGGCAGCGAAGCGCAAAAGCAAAAATATCTTCGCCCGCTCGCGCACGGCGAATTTCTCGGCAGCTTCTGCCTCACCGAACCCCAAGCAGGCTCGGACGCCGCCGCCCTGCGTGCAACCGCCGTGAAACAAGGCGGCGAATACATCCTCAACGGCACCAAAGCCTGGGTCACGAATGGCGGCGTCTCCGGCGTCTATCTCGTTTTTGCCAAGACGGCCCCATCCGCAGGCGCCCGCGGCGTCACCGCCTTCCTCGTCGAACCCTCTTTCCCTGGATTCCGCGTCAGCCGCTACGAAGAAAAAATGGGCCTGCATCTTTCGCGTTCCGCCGAAATTGTTTTGCAGGATTGCCGCGTCCCGGCCGCCAACCGCCTCGGCGAGGAAGGGCAGGGGCTGAAAATCGCGCTCGAATCGCTCGATGGCGGTCGCGTCGGCATCGCCGCGCAAGCCGTGGGCGTGGCGCAGGGCGCGATGGAGTGCGCGGTCCGCTTTGCCCGCGAGCGCCACACCTTCGGACACCCCATCGCCGAGTACCAGGCCATCCAATGGATGCTCGCCGACATGCAAACGGAAATCGCGGCGGCCCGCGCGCTTACCCTGCAAGCCGCGTTCATTCGCGATCAGGAATCGCGCCATCCGGAAACCTCTTCCGATCCACGGCGCAGCCGCCTCGGCCCGCATGCCTCGCGCGCAAAATTATACGCAAGCGAGATGGCCAATCGCGTGGCCTATCGCGCCGTGCAGGTTCATGGCAGCATGGGATATTCGCGCGAATCCGATGTCGAGCGCTTTTATCGCGATGCGCGCGTGCTCACCATTTACGAAGGCACCAGCGAAATGCAGCGCACCGTCATCGCCCGCGATCTTTTGCGCGGCAGGGAAGGCAAGTAAAGCTTCAATGATCAAAAAAAGAGTTTTGAGCGGCATGCGCCCCACCGGGCGTCTTCATCTTGGCCATTATTTCGGCGCGCTTTCCAATTGGCTGAAGCTCCAGGAGGAATACGACTGCTTTTTCTTCGTTGCCGATTGGCACGCGCTCACCACCCACTATGAAGACACCTCCTCGGTCGCCGAAAATACCTTGCAAGTCGCCATGGACTGGCTCGCCGTGGGGCTCGACCCCGCGAAATCCACGCTCTTCATCCAGTCCCAGGTGCTCGAACACGCCGAATTGCACGTGCTGCTCTCGATGATCACGCCGCTCTCCTGGCTCGAGCGCGTTCCCACTTACAAGGAACAAATCGAAAATCTCAAGGACCGCGACCTCGGCACCTACGGCTTTCTCGGCTATCCGCTGCTGCAATCCGCGGACATCGTCATGTACGGCGAGCCAAAAAAGGATTTGCTCGTTCCGGTGGGCGAGGATCAGGCTCCGCACGTCGAGTTGACCCGCGAAATTGTCCGCCGGTTTAATTTTCAGTTTGGATTCAGCCTGGCTCCGGCTCTGTTCGAACCGCAAAACGAAAAATCGCTGCGAGCCATCATTGCCGCTTTAGGATCGGACGCGGAAAAACTCAGCCCCCTTAACCCAACCGATCAGACCTGGGTGCAGACCGCGCGCTCGCGCATCCACAAAAAAGCCGCGCAGGACGGCGTCGAAAATTTCCTGGAGGCCATCGGCAAGGCTGCGAAATTCATCCGCACCAGCAAAGTTTTGGCCGAGCCGGCCTACATCCCCACGGAAACTCCGCGCCTTCCCGGCCTCGACGGCCGCCGCATGGCCAAAAGCTACGGCAACGCCATCTGGCTCAGCGATCCTCCCGATGAAATTCGCGCGAAGGTTCGCAACATGATGACCGACCCGCAGCGCGTCCGCCGCACCGATCCCGGCCGCCCGGAAATTTGCCCGGTCTTTGCCTGGCACAAACTTTTTTCGCCATCTGAAACCGTCGCGCGCATCGATCGCGATTGCCGTTCGGCGGCCATCGGCTGCGTGGATTGCAAAAAAGAAATGGCCGAAAATCTGGTCCGCTGGATCGAGCCGGTCCAGGCCCTCCGCAAAAAATATGAGGCCGATCCTGCAAAAGTTTGGGGTATTCTCGATGCCGGCTCGGCCCAGGCCCGCAAAGCCGCACGGCGCACCATGAAGCGCGTGCGCAACGCCATTTTCGAGTGGGACGCCGCGCGGAATTCTTCCGCCGCGCCCAAGTGAAAGGGATCGCGGGCATGCGCCCCGGAGGTTGAAAACCAGAAGTGGCCAGTCCCTATCACATCAATTTGCCGGCCTATGAAGGCCCTCTCGATCTCCTGCTCGATTTGATTCGCAAGCAGGAGATGGACATCCACAACATTCCCATCGCCCGGCTCACCGAGCAGTATCTCGATTACATTCACCAACTCGAAAAACTGGATATCGACGTTTCCGGCGACTTCGTCTACATGGCCGCCACTTTGATTCTGATCAAATCCAAGATGCTGCTGCCACCCGACCCTCTCGGCGGCCCCGAGGCTCAGGAAGATCCGCGCGAAGATCTGGTCCATCGCCTGCTCGAACACGAAAAATTCAAAAATGCCGCGCAGCTTCTTTACCAGAAGCAGCAGGTGGAAGATCACGTTTGGTCGCATCCCGACCGTTCGCTCTATACCGGCGAAGCAGTGGAAGGCGAGATGACCGTCTCGGTCGTGGACCTGGTAAAAGTTTTTCAGCAGATTCTCGAGCGCAAAAAAGACGCGGGAAAATTCGAGCTGCGCCACGATTCCGTTTCCATCGCGCAGATGATGGACCGCCTGCGCCAGCGCCTGATTCCTGCGGACGACTCCATTTCGCTCATCGAATTTTTCGAGTCTTGCGAATCGCGCAATGCCATGATCGTCGCTCTATTGGCCGTGCTGGAAATGGTCCGCATGCAGGCCGTGATTCTCGTCCAGGGCGATCTTTTTTCCGATATCCGCCTGCGCAAACACAAAATGTTCGACGCCGTTTTTTCCGGTCCCGACGCCATGTCTAAAATCGAGGAGCAATATCTGTGACCATGACGCCCCAGGAATTGCAGGCCGCGCTCGAAGCCATCATTTATGCCGCGGACGAGCCCGCCACGCTCGACCAGATTGCCCACGCCCTCGGAGTGGAAAAACCCGAGGCCCGCGCTGCTCTCGACCTGCTCACCGCCGCCTATCAGACCGACGATCGCGGCATCGAAGTCCGCAAAGTCGCCGGAGGCTGGCGCTTCTACACCAAGGCCCAGCATCACGAAGTGGTCCGCAAATTCATCAAAAGCCTTCAGCCGCCGCTGCGCCTCACCATGCCCGCGCTGGAAACGCTCGCGGTCATCGCCTACAAGCAGCCGGTCACAGCGCCGGAAATCAACGAAATTCGCGGCGTGAACGTCGGCGGCACCATCAAGACCTTGCTCGAAAAGCGCCTCATCACCACCGCCGGACGCAAGGAAGTGATCGGCCGCCCCATCCTGTACCGCACCTCGAAACAATTCCTGATGCGCTTCGGACTCTCCGATCTCGACGAGTTGCCGAGCCTCAAGGAATTCGAGCAGCTCGCGCAATCCGCTCTAGGCGATGACGGCATCGCCCCCATCGAACCCGAATCCTCGGAATCTGCAACCGCCGCGCCGTCCGCGGAAACCTCCGCCACGGACTCCGCTGTTTCGCCCGAATCCGCTTCCGCCGATGCCGCCCTCGATTCATCCGACAACGATCTTGCCGAATTGGGCGAAGAAGATTCCGCCAATCAATCCAAAGCCGCCTCCGCCGGCACCGCCGATCTGAAATAGCGCGATCCCCAAACCCGCCCCGCAATCGGCCTTCACCAGGCCATGCACATCCCGATTTCTCGCAGTCATTGATGCTCGTAGGGGCACGGCATGCCGTGCCCCTACGGAGAAGGCGCATTTGCCTCAAGGAATTCTCCGCCGCGATTGCAATTCCGGCACGCCGAAAATCCCCGCCTTCCCATTCGCCTCGCGCGCGCTTTTCCGTTAAGCTGTCTGCATGGAAGAACGCCTGCAAAAAATTATCGCCCGCGCGGGAGTGGCTTCGCGCCGCCATGCCGAGGAGTTGATCGTCTCCGGCCTCGTGACCGTCAACGGCGCCACCATCACCAAGCTCGGCTCCAAAGCCGACGCCGCGCGCGACCACATCAAAGTCAACGGCAAGCTGCTGCCGCAAGCTTCCTCCGAGCGCGTCTATCTCCTGTTGCACAAACCCGCGGAAGTCGTTTCCACCATGAGCGATCCCGAAGGCCGCCGCTCGCTCCAGGATTTGCTCCACGGCGTTTCCGAGCGCGTCTTTCCCGTCGGCCGCCTCGAATATCATTCCTCGGGCCTCGTTTTCCTCACCAATGACGGCGACCTGGCCAACCTCATCATCCAGTCCCACGGCCTGCCGCAGACCTACCAGATGAAACTCAAAAATCTGCTGACCTTCGCGGAAATCGAGGAACTCGCGCGAAAGACCGGCGCGCGCATCTCGCGCCTCAAAGGCCACGACAATCCCTGGTACGAAGTTACGTTAACGGAATCTCGACGCGATGCCCTGCGCGGCCTGCTCTTCCAGTCCGGCCACCCCGTCGAAAAAATCAAGCGCGTGCGCATCGGCCACATCGAACTTGAAAAACTCGCGCCGGGGCAGCATCGCAACCTCTCCTCCGCCGAAGTCGCTTCTCTGCGCCGCTCGGCGGAAGCGCCTCCGCCCGCCGCCGCTCCTCCCGTCGAACGCGCCGAAGCCGCCGCGCCCGAAAAAACTTTCGCGCCGCGCGAATTGGTTTCCTCCTCCACTCCAGGGTTTGCTCCGCGCGTGCCCGCAAAATTTGCCGCCGGAGCTTACAAAAAACCGCCGCGCTTTGATCGCGCCCATTCCTCCGATCGCCCGGCGTCACCGTGGAGAGGCGAAAAACATTTTGGCAAGGGAGCGCACACTCCCGGCAGGCCCGCGTTTCGCGGCCCTTCGAACCCGCCCCATCCCCGCGAACGCTCCGAAGAAACCCGCGGCTCGGCCCACAAGCCCGGCCGCCCCGGCTCGCACGGTCCTTCGCGTCCCCGCGACGATTCTTCCGGCCCGCCAAGAAAATTCCGCAGCGGCGGCGCTGGACGTCCCGGCTCCGCGCGCCCGCCGAAAACTTTTGATCGTCCCCGGCGCGATTTTCGCGGCCCCTCGAATTCCACGGGACCGCGTCCCTCAGGCCCTCGCGAAAATTCCGGCAATCGAAATCCCGGCGCCCCCGGCCGCTTCGGCAAATCTCGTCCCGGCAACGACCGTCCCGGCTTCGCAAAAAAATCCGGCGCGCGCGGCCCTGCCTCAAATCGTCCCGCGGGCCATCATCCCACTGGCAATCGTCCGCCGCGCCGCCCGCATTCCGGCAAGCCGACTTTTCCGCGCCGCGACCAAACCTAACCATTGCGCGAAGCACAGGAGATATATATCTTTATGCGCTGTGGTAAGACGCGAATCGCGCAACGACCGCAGGCGCGTGCCCAAGCTCAATTAGAGGACAACTCGAAACATTCATGACCATTCCAGCTGAAACATCCAATTCCGACGCATCTCCCGTGCCGGCGCAACCCGCCGGCGATCCAGTCAACGAAATTCTCAAATCCAGCCGCACCATCGCCGTCGTGGGCCTCTCCAGCCGCCGTTTCCGCCCCAGCTACGGCGTCGCCGAATATCTGAAATCCGTGGGATACCGCATCATTCCCGTGAATCCGCAGGAGACGGAAGTGCTCGGCGAAAAATCGCGCGCGCGCCTGGAAGATATTTCCGAGCCTGTGGACATCGTCAACATTTTTCGCCGCTCGGAATTTGTTCCGGACATCGTGGAATCCGCCATTCGCATCGGCGCGCGAGGAGTCTGGATGCAGGAGGGCGTGGTGCATCCCGAGGCCGCGGAACGCGCCCGCCGCGCGGGATTGTTCGTCATTCAGGACGCTTGTATCCTCAAGGAACACATCAAGCGCTTTCGCCTGCGTTGAATTTCGCGGCGGGAAAGTAGCCCGGAATTTTGCGGCAAAGATGAAAGCCGCGCGGCGTGCGGCCGCTTCAGTTCAGCGGGTACACCAGCAGGATGCGTTTGCCCACCATGGTCACCGCGATCGAATTTCCGTCCGGTGCAATCTGGAAATTATGGAATTCCAGGTCGTGGAGAATGGGCGTGAACGATCCGTCGGTAAGCCCCACCCACACCAGGTCCGCCGATTTTTCGTCCGGCCCTCGCTTGAGCATCACCCGCCGGCCGTCTTTCCCGAATTCAAACCGCCCCAGTCCGGCCTTGGTGCGTATGGGCTTCAGCGGATCGGCCAGCTCGTGCACTTCGATGGTGTCGCCATCCAGAAAAAATCCCACGCGGCGGGCGTCTGATGAAACCGTAAGCTCGCCTTGATACTCCTCGATGCGTGAAATCTCCCGCACCGTTTCGTTCTGCAAATTCAATTCCATCAGCCCCAGCTTCCCGAAAGCCGTCAGGTTGTGCCCCACCACAAAAGCGGCGTTGTCTTTCGCGTCCCAGGCCACGTCGTCAAACGCCATGCCTTCAAACAGCACTTTGCTTTGCCCGTTGAGTGTCCGCACGCGCGTGATGCGGTAGGGAGGCCCCTGCGACAAATACGCCACGGTTTGCCCATCGGCCAGCCACGTCCCGCGAATCCCGTTTTCGATGAACCGTTTTCCTTCCGCCCCCGCCTTGATTTCGTTTCCGTCGCCGTCCAGCAGCGCGATCGAGCGCGTTCCTCCCACCGGCTCATCGGGATCATCCGAGGCCGGGATCACCGTCATGTTCACCACAATGCGTTTTCCGTCCGGCGACCACACGAACGAATTCACCTGAAATCCCGTGGGCGGAGTGGGCGGAAAAAATTTGTCGCCGTCCACAATGCGCTTCTTTCGCCCGTCCGGCTCGACCACCCAGATATCGTCGCGCTCGAAATGTATTTTCTTGATGTGCCGGTCGTGCGGAACGGAATAAACGATGCTGTTGTCGGGGGCCACGGCAAACGCCGAGCAATCGTCGTCCACGCGCAAGGCGGGCTTGGCCTCCTGCGCCGAAGCATTTTTCAGAACCATTCCCGCCGCCGCAAAACACAGCATCACGCTCGCGAAGATCGCAAACGCCTTGCCGCGATACTTCGCAACCTGCCGGGAAGGGAACCGCGCCATTTTCACCCCGCCTGCGTTCCGGCTCATCTTCCGCCCATTCCGCTTCACGCCCGGCCTCTCATCCCTGTTTCTTCCGGATTTTCCGAATCTCTTCCAGGCGCTGCCGCAGCCGCGCCTCGAATCCCTGATCCGTGGGTTGGTAATAAACGCGCCCCTCGAGGCTTTCCGGCAGGCAGGTCATGTCCGTCACTTTTTCGTCCGTGTCGTGTGCGTATTGGTAGCCCTGGCCGTACCCGATATTTTTCATCATTCCCGTCACGGCATTCCTTAGATGCAGCGGAACCGGCTCCGCGATGGTTTTCTGCAAATCCTCCCGCACCGCTCCGTATCCGGTGTAGAGAGCGTTCGATTTCGGCGCGAGCGACAGATACACGGCGGCCTGCGCCAGCGCCAGGTATCCTTCCGGCGGGCCGATAAATTCGAACGCGTTTTTCGCGGCGATGGTCACCGCCAGCGCACCCGGCTCCGCCAGGCCGATATCCTCGCTCGCCATGCGCACCATCCGCCGCGCCAGATACATCGGGTCTTCGCCCGATTCCAGCATGCGCGCCAGCCAATAGAGCGCCGCGTCGGGATCGGAATTGCGCACCGATTTGTGCAGCGCGGAAATTAAATTGAAATGCTCTTCGCCGGATTTGTCGTAGGGCAGCAGCTTGCGCTGCAAAACGTCCGCCAGCCGCGCCTCATCCACCTTGCGCGCGTCCCTGCGCGTCGGGCTCGGTGCCCAGCGCCAGGGCTTCCAGAGTGTTGCAGGCCGCGCGCGCGTCGCCATTCGCCAGCACCGCGATGCGCTCCAGAATTTCCTCGCTGATTTCCACCGCGATGTTCCCCAGCCCGCGCTCCGCATCCGCCAGCGCCCTCCGCAAAAGCTGCACGATTTCCTGCGGCGTCAGCGCGCGCAGCACGTACACCTTCATCCGCGAAAGCAGCAGCGGCGATCACTTCAAACGAGGGATTTTCCGTTGTCGCGCCGATCAGCAGAATGTTTCCGGCCTCCACGTGCGGCAAAAAAGCGTCCTGCTGCGCGCGGTTGAAGCGGTGCACCTCATCCACGAACACGATGGTGCGCAACCCGTGCGCCCGCGCCCGTTCCGCGCGGGTCATCACTTCCTTGATTTCCTTGATGCCGCTCATCACCGCGGAGAAGGGAACGAATTCCGACTTGGTTTTTCGCGCGATGATCCGCGCCAGCGTGGTTTTCCCGCAGCCCGGCGGACCCCACAGCAGCAGGGAACCCAAATCGTCGCGCTCGATCTGCGTGCGCAGCGGTTTCCCGGGCCCGAGCAGATCTTCCTGCCCGATGAATTCATCGAGCGTGCGCGGGCGCATGCGATCCGCCAGAGGCCTTCCCGCCAGAGGTTCGTCCTCAGCTTCGATGGTGCGAAAAAGTCCCAAGAGTCAAATCCCGTCCGCTCGACGCGCTTCAACGCCGCGTTTCGCGCTCATATTTTTCGGTCCGCTTGCGAGCCGCGCTGCCGCGCCGCTTCATACAACACGATGGATGCGGCCACTCCGGCATTCAGCGATTCCACCGCCTCGCTCATGGGTATGGCCATCGTCGCGTCGGCGGCATGTATGATTTCCTCCGCCAGCCCTGCTCCTTCATTTCCAATGAAGATCGCCGCGTCCCCGCGCAAATCTTCCGCCCGCGCTGCCTGGCCCGCGCCGCGCGAACTCGCCGCAATAATCCGCACCCGCGCCATGCGCAGTTGCGCCAGCACCACCGGCGCGGCCATCCCGCGCAGCACCGGCACGCGCAGCGCGGAACCCGCCGAGGCTCGCAGCGCCTTGGGACTCCACGGGTCGGCGGTCCCGCGCGTGGCGATCACTCCCGTCGCGCCAAATGCTTCGGCGGAGCGCACCGCCGTACCCACGTTTCCGGGATCCTGCACGCCCGCCAGCACCACCACCAGCGGCGCGGCTCCGCGCCTTTCTCCCGTCCCGCGCAGCACATCCTCAAAGCTCCACACCGGCTGGTGCAACAGCGCCGCCACTCCCTGCGGCGATTCCGTTCCGGCCACGCCCGCAAAAAGTTTTTCCGTGGTTTTCAAAACCCGCAACCGCGCAATTTCCGCGCTGCTGCTTCCCGCCAGCACCAGAATTTCCGCAGCCAGCGGTTCGGTCTCTTCGGTCAGCAGCAGCGCCTCCGCCCGCAAGCCGCTGCGCAGCGCTTCCTCCACAAATTTCCGCCCTTCGACGCCGATGGGTTCGCCCGCGTGCGGCCCATTTCCGCGCAACGCCGCGCGAAACGTTTTCAGCCATTTATTTTCCCGGCTGGTGATCTTCTCGGCCTTCGTCGTCCCGTCCATCCCGCAAGCCTAACACCCGCATACCCCGCCGTAAACCTGCCCCGTGCCCCTTCCGCCCTCTTTAACTCCTTTGCTGCCGCTTGCTTCCCGCGCTCCCCCTGTGATAGCGTGCCTTTTCAACTCACGGGAGCAGCCCGCCGCAAACTTACATGCCGGTCGAAATTCAGAAAATCTCAACCGAAGCGCCGGAACCGCAAGTCATTGAATACGCCGCCACTTTCATCAAGCGCGGCCGCGTGGTGGGCATCCCCACCGACACTTTTTACGCCCTTTCCGCCGACCCCTTTAATCTCGCCGCCATCGAAGCTGTTTTTCAATGCAAAGGCCGCCCGGAAACCAAGGCCTTGCCCATCCTCGTCAACTCCGTCGAACAAGCCGTCACTTTGATGCGCGACGTCCCGGAAGTGTTCCTCACCCTCGCCCACAAATTCTGGCCCGGCGGACTTACCCTCGTGGTTGAAGCCACCCACCGCATCCCGCTCAAAGTCACCGGCAATAGCGGGCGCATCGCCCTGCGCTGGGCCAATTCCCGCGTCACCTCCGCGCTCATCGACGCCGTCGGCCATCCGCTCACCGGCACCAGCGCCAATCTTTCCGGCTTTCCTTCCTGCTCGAACGCCCAGCAAATCGTCAAGCAGCTCGGCACCCGCCTGCCGTTGATCCTCGACGGCGGCGACACCGGGGGAACCCTGGCCTCCACCATTGTACGCATTGACGCCAGCGACTGGACCATCGCGCGTGAAGGCGCCATCCCCGACGCCGAAATTCACAAGGCGCTCGCGCAGTAGCTTTTCTCCGCCGCCGCTCCGCTTCGTTTTTCGGTGGTGGGTCAGTTTCCGGTAGCGCGACAAACCTGTCGCAAAACGTTTTTTGCAACACCGCGGCCTGAAAATGTGGACGAAGACTTTACGGTAGGATTACACGTCGGGCTGCCCGGTCAAGGCACAGGCTGTTCACCACCCGCGAAAGCTGGCAACATCGGTGACGGCCGTTTCCCGCCTGAGGCGCCGAATCTTACTGTTGCAATGACGCGCGGTTCGATGTTGTGGGATTTGAGTTCGAAGACCACGCCACTCAATCCGAGGCGCAAATGAGAAAAGTGATCTACACCATCAACATTACCCTGGATGGCTGCTGCGACCACACCAAAATGATTGCCGATGAAGAAATACACGAATATTTTACGCACCTGATGCGAGATGTTGATCTGCTCGCCTTTGGGCGTATAACTTATCAATTGATGGTTCCTTATTGGCCGGATATCGCAAAAAACCATTCTGAGACGAAAGCGGAGAACGATTTTGCTGACGCTTTTGACTCCATCAATAAAATTGTTTTCTCACGATCATTGGGCAGCGCCGAAGGAAATACGAGAATTGTCCGTTCGAACCTTCGCGACGAAATACTTAAATTGAAGCAGGCCCAAGGCAAAAATATCTTAGTCGGAGGCGTGGATATCCCCTCACAACTTATAGCGCTTGGTCTGGTTGATGAATTTCATTTTGTCGTCCAGCCGATATTCGCAGGAGAAGGGCGGCGGCTGCTGGAAGGAATTAGCCTGCCGGAGAAATTGCAATTAAGCCTTGTTGAGTCCAGGAATTTTAAGTCAGGATGTGTTGCGCTTCATTACCGCAAGCAGTGACGGAAAACGACTTGCCCGGCCCTCGCGCCGCGCCGCATCCAAAATCCTCGTTTCCCTTATGCAACCTGCGTTCCGATAGTGCCTGGCCACCACGCGGATCGAAAACAGATCCGCCACTCGTTTTTCCACTGCCTCGACCGCCGTACCGCCGGCTTGCTAAACTCTTGCCATGAAAATTGTCGTGCTCGGCGAAGTTTTATGGGACCTGGTGGGCGATGCGGAATATCTCGGCGGCGCTCCCTTCAATTTCGCGGCCCACGCCTCGAATCTCGGCCATGAAATTTCATTTGTCAGCGCCGTCGGCGCGGACCCGCGCGGCCAGCGCATCCTCGCGCGCATGGCGGAGATGAATCTTTCCGCGCGCTACATCTCCACGGTTCCCGATCTTCCCACCGGCTTTGTCACCGCTTCGGTCGATTCCGCGGGCCAGCCATCCTACCGGATTCACCGCCCGGCCGCTTACGACCTTCCCGCGCTCTCCGAATCCGCTTTCGCTTCGCTCCTCTCGCCCGCCCCCGATTGGATTTATTTCGGCACCCTGGCGCAGATGAGCGCCCCCGCAAAAGACCTGCTCTTCCGCCTGCTCGATGCTGCGCCCGCCGCGCGCCGCTTTTATGACGTCAATCTTCGCCACAATTCCTATACTCCCGAACTCGTTGACGCCTTGATGGCCCGCGCGAACGTCGTCAAGCTCAGCGACCGCGAAATTGACGAAGTGGCGCTCATCTTCGGCCATCCCAATCTCACTTTTCAGAATTTTTGCCGCTCCTACGCGAAAAAATATTCCTGGGAGGGAGTCTGCATCACGCGCGGCGCCGACGGCTGCGCTGTTCTGCTCGGCGAAAAATACTTCGAATCGCGCGGGTTTCCCGTCAAGGTTGCGGACACCATCGGCGCGGGCGACGCCTTCGCCGCCGGCTTCGTTCACGGCCTCGGTTCCCATTGGCCGCCCGAGCGCATCGCCGAATTCGCCAATCGCGCCGGAGCGCTGGTGGCCTCGCGCCACGGCGCCATCCCCGCATGGTCCGTCGCCGATCTCGCCGCCCTCGGCTAGACTGGTCGGCGTCTTCCCCGGATAACTATTTCATTTTTTTCAGCGCAACGACGCCTTTTCCAGGAATTCGTAATCTCCGCTCGCCGGAATCTCAATCCCGCCCAGCCGCGTGCGGTGCGCGCACACGTTATCCACGTACCACAAATCGATGTACGGCTCATCCTCCGCCACGATCTTCTGGATTTGGCAAGCAGCGCCTTTCTCTTCTCCCGGTCGGGTTCCGCGCGTTCCTGGTCCAGCAGCGCATCGAGCGCGGGATTTTTGTAGTGCCCGCGGTTCGCTCCGTCCGGCGGCATTTTCTTCGAATTGAAAACGTAATCGAAAATGTCCGGGTCGTTGTTTCCGCCCACCCACCTCTGGGTATACAACTGAAAACTTCCGTGGCTGATGTCGGAATAAAACGTCGCATATTCCATCGACCGCAGTTCCAGCGCCACCCCCACGTTTTTCCATTGCCCGGCGATGGCCTGGGCCAGCAGCCGCGTCGAAGCGTCAGTGGAAGTCTTGATGGCCAGATGAAAACGCACGCCGTCCGCTCCCCGCGGATAGCCCGCCGCGTCCAGAAGTTTTCCCGCGCGCTGCGGATCGAAATCGTACTGGCGCACGTCCGCCTCGTAGGCCCAGTGATTCGGCGGCAGCAGGCTCCCGGCGGGCCGCGCCTCTCCCCGCAGCAAATATTTAATGAGCGAGGCGCGGTCGGTGGCATACGCCAGCGCCTGGCGCACCTCGCGGTGCGAAAGGATCGGATCATCCAGATTGAAGGCGATGTACGCCACCGGAGTTCCCCGCGTTTCATCCACCGCCATGCCGCGTTCCCCGGCCAGCGCCGCGTACATGTCCGGCGTCAGCGTGTTGATTTCGCCGTCCGCCGTACCTTTGCGCAATTCCAGCGCGCGCACGATGGCATCCGGCACGATGCGGAATCGTATCGTCTCGATTGGCGTCGCGATCTGCGTCCCGCCCGCATGCTGCGCCGCCGCAAAATAATCCGGATTGCGCGCGAGCACGATGTCTTCATCCGTCGTCGCGCTCACGAATCGGAATGGCCCGGTGCCCACGGGATGCGCGCTCATCTCCGCCGGAGTCGCCCCGCGCGGCACGATTCCGATTCCCGGGCGCGTCAAATTCCACAGAAACGAGGCGTACGGCTGCCGCAAATGAAAAATCACCGTGAAATCGTCGGGAGCGTCAATCGAAGTAATCATGCGAAACGCTCCGCGCTTGGGGGTCTTCACCGCTCCCGACAAAATCGTCTCGAACGTGTATTTCACGTCCGCAGAAGTCAGCGCGCGCCCGTCGTGAAATTTCACGCCGTGCCGCAAATGGAATACGTACGTCAGCGGGTCGGGCGATTCCCAGCTTTCCGCCAGGTCCGGCACGATGTTCATCGCGTCGTCATGCCCCACCAGACTCGAGAATATCAACGCGTCCAGATGTTCCGATTGCGCATCCGCGCCGATGCGCGGATCGAGATTCGTGGGCGCGGACTCGATCAGAAAATTCACGGTTCCGGGCTGGTTCGTTGTATTCGAAGAGGGACATCCGGCCATCGCGCCAGCCAAAAGAAGCGCGACGAAAAAGAGCGCGCTCATCGACGAAATATAAAACTGCCCCCACGCCCCAGGCCCTTCGCGCGTCTTCGCGCTTTACTCCGCGCCGGAAATTTCTCTTGCGCCGATTGCCCCGCGCCCTCAGCCACCGCGCACCATCTTTCCCATCACCACCCGCTTCTTCGCCCCGGTTGCGTGCGGCAGATTATTTGTCCGCCCGTGGTAAGCCTCATAGGCCAGCACCGCGAAAGCGAACGCTTCCTTGGCCTCCGCTCCCACTCCGTATTCATCCGCCTGCGTAATCCGCACGCCCTGCAGCGCCGCCGCCAGCTGCGCCATCAGCAGCGGATTGCGCGCGCCTCCTCCGCCCACGATCATTCCTCCACGCGCGCGCGCGGAAAAATAAACCGGTGAAACGCGTCGGCGATCGAGAGCGCCGTAAATACCGTCGCGGTGCGCACCATATCTTCCGTTCGCGCGCCGGCGCTTGCGGCCCCAGGCCAGTATTTTTTCGCTGTATGCGCGCCCAAACTGTTCGCGCCCCGCCGTTTTCGGCGGCGGCTTCCGCAAATACGCGTCGCGCATCAGCAAATCGAGCAGCGCCGGAATGGTTTTTCCGCGCATGGCGATTCTCGCGTCGCGGTCGTATTTCCGCCGCCCGCGTGTGGCATGCGCCGCCAGCGCGTCCACGATCATGTTTCCGGGCCCGGTATCGAACGCAAAAACATCTTCCTGCCGCGCGCCCGCGGGAATCACCGTCACATTCGCGATGCCGCCGATATTCAGCGCCACGCGCCCGCGCCGCGCATGCGCGATACAAAAGATAATCGACAAACGGAACCAGCGGCGCGCCTTGTCCGCCCGCGGCCATGTCCGTGGGACGAAAATCGCCGATCGTCGTGATGCCGGTGCGCGCCGCGATCACGCTCGGCTCGCCGATCTGCAGCGTGGAAGCCACGCGCGCGGCTCCCAGATATTTCGTCGGCCGCGCCCTGGTGAAAAATCGTCTGCCCGTGCGATCCGATCAAGTCGATTTTTCGCAGCGGGAATCGCCACGCGCGGCAAGCCTCGATCGCCGCCCGCGCGAATTCCTCGCCCAGCAGAAAATTCAGCTGGCTGATTTCGCCGCGCGGTGGCCCGCTCGCCTTCGGCGATGCGCAGAATTTCCGCGCGCACCGGGGCAGGGAACCGCGCGTGGAAATGCCCTTCGAGTTTTGCCGAAAGCGCGGGCGGCGCGCCGCTGATGCGCACCCGCGCCACGTCGATTCCATCCGCCGAAGTTCCCGACATGATTCCCAGCACTTGCATAAAATCCTTCTCCCGCATTCACGCTCGCGCAAAACTTCCGCAAGCGCGCCGCCTCCTCGAAACCGTCATTTCATCTGTTTTTGCAGCGCCGCCAGCAGATTCAGCGCCTCGAGCGGCGTCAGCGCATTCAAGTCCGCTTCGCGCAACGCTTCCAGCACCGACTCATCCATCGCCGTGAAACTTTTCTGCTCCGGCGCCTTCGCTGCGGCAACGAACGCCTCCCCTTGCGCCGCCGCGCCGGCAATCGCTCCGGGCGATAATTCCTCCGTCAATTTTTCCTCGCTCTGTTCGTGCCGCCGCAAAATCTCCCGCGCGCGGACGATCACTTCCTGCGGCAAGCCCGCCAGCCGCGCCACCTCGATGCCATAGCTTTTGTCCGCGCTGCCCGGCTCGACCCGCCGCAGAAACACGATTTCGCTGCCCGCTTCCTGCACGCTCACGTGCACGTTTCGCACTCCCGGCGAGCAATTGCTCGAGCTCCGTCAGCTCGTGGTAATGCGTGGCAAAAAGCGTTCGCGGCCGCGCACCGGCATGCAGCGCCTCGACCACCGCCCACGCAATCGAAAGCCCGTCGAACGTCGACGTCCCGCGCCCCACTTCGTCCAGCAGCACCAGGCTCGCCGGCGTCGCCGTATTCAATATCGCCGCCACTTCGCTCATCTCCACCAGAAAAGTTGACCGCCCGCGCGCCAGATTATCCGAAGCTCCGATGCGCGTGAAAATCCGGTCCACGATGGGCAGCTTGGCCTGCGCCGCCGGAACAAACGATCCCATCTGCGCCAGCACGCAAATCAGCGCGGCCTGCCGCAGATATGTGGATTTTCCGCCCATGTTCGGCCCGGTAATGATCAGCAGGAATTGCGAGCCGTCGTCCAGATACAAATCGTTGGGCACGAATCGCTCGCCGCGCTCTTCCAGCAGCTTTTCGATCACCGGATGGCGCCCGCCGGCAATCATCAGCAGGCCGCGCGGCCCGCCCGGCGCCGCATTCGCCGCCGTGAATTCCGGGCGCGTGTAATTCCGGGCCGCGGCAATGCGCGCGAAATTCACCAGCACGTCGAGTTGCGCGACGGCCGCCGCCGTGCCTCGCACCGCGCCGGCCTCGCGCGCGATCGATTCGCGAATTTCGCCGAAAAGCCGCCGCTCGATTTCCAGCATGCGGTCCTGCGCCGAAAGCACTTTCTCCTCGTACTCCTTCAGCTCCTTGGAAGTGAAGCGCTCCGCGTTCACCAGCGTCTGCTTGCGCTCGTAATCCGCCGGCGCGAGCTGCAGATTGGCTTTCGAGATTTCAATGTAGTAGCCGAACACCTGGTTGTAGCGAATTTTGAGTGAAGCGATTCCCGTGCGCTTGCGTTCGCGCTCTTCCATCGCCGCGATGATCTGTTTTCCGAGCTTGCTGATGTCGCGCAGCTCGTCGAGTTCTGCGGAAAATCCCCGGCGAATCACTCCCGGATCGCTGGACACCGCGGGCGGATCGTCCGCGATTCCTGCGGCAATCAAATTGCGCACATCCGCCAATTCATCCAGCGCCTCTCGCAAATTTTCCAGGCGCGCGGCCCGCTGCGCCGTCGCGCTCTCGCCTCCACCCGCGCCTGCCCGCAAAAGCAGCGCCTTCAGCGCCGGGACTTTGTCGAGAGAAGTTTTCAGCGCCAGCAAATCGCGCGGCGTGGCCGCGCCCAGCGTCACGCGGCTGGTCAGCCGTTCGAGGTCCAGAATCCCTTCGAGCGTGCGCCAGATTTCATCGCGCGCGATGGTGCGCGATTTGAGTTCCGCCACGGCATCCAGGCGCTCCTCGATTTCGCCTGGAAAAATCTCCGGGCGCAGCATCCATCCGCGCAGCAGCCGCGCGCCCATTCCCGTGGCCGTCTCGTCCATGGCGCGCAGCAGCGTGGCCGAAGCGCCGTCTCCTCCCGCCGGCTCCACCAACTCCAGATTCCGCGCCGTCACCTGATCCAGAATCAGCGCGTCCTGCTGCTCGTAATAGACGATGCGGTCCAGATGTTCCAGGCCCGTCCCGGCGGGGCGCATCGAGGGCACCGCCACGGAATCCTCCGGCTTGCGCGCCCCGATTGCCGAAGTTTCCCGCAGATAGTGAACAACGGCTCCCGCCGCGGCCGTGGCTTGCGCGTGTCCGCTCAATCCAAATCCTTCGAGGCCCGCCACGCGAAAATGTTCCTCCAGAATGCGCGCGGCGTAGTCGTGTTGGAAAACCCAGTCGTCGAGGCGCGTGGTCACCGCTCCGGCTTGCGCTTCTCCGCGCGCCATGCGCGCATCGTTCGCCTCGCCAAATAACGTTCGCGCCGCTGGCAGCGCCTCCAAAATTTCCCGCGGCCGCAAAATTCCCAGCTCATCGCGGAGCCGCGCTTCGGCTTTGGGCCCCGCGAATTCCGTGGCGCGGAAATCTCCGGTCGAGAGATCGACGTAGGCGAGCCCAATCGCTTCTTCGCCGCTCGATTCCGCCGCGCGCTCGGCATCAAAAAGTTTTCCGGAATCCGTGCCGGTAGCGGCCGTCGAGCGCGCATTCATTTTTTTCTTTTGCCCCGCGCCGCTGCGCGTCCCGCGAGCCACCGCCGCCAGAAAATTATTTTCCCGCGAGTCCACGAGGCCGCTGCCTGAAGCCGTCCCGGGCGTCAGCACGCGAATCACTTCGCGCCGCACCAGTTTTTTCCCCGGACCGGGCTCCTCCATCTGCTCGCAGATGGCCACCTTGTGTCCCGCGCGGATCAGCCGCGCGATGTAATTCTCCGCGGCATGGTAGGGAACTCCGCACATCGGCACGGCCTGTCCCTTTTCCTTGTTCCGCGAGGTCAACGTGATTTGCAGGATGCGCGAGGCCACCACGGCATCCTCGAAAAATAATTCGTAGAAATCTCCCAGGCGGAAGAGTAGCAGCGCCGTGGGATGCTGCTTCTTCACGGCATGATATTGCTGCATCAGTGGCGTAGTCGGTTCGCTCATGGGAAGCGGAAGGGAATCGCGAATGCGGCGCGGGATTCCCGAATCGCCCCGCGATTATGCTGGCTCGGCGCAAACTCCGCAACCGTCTCTTGCTCCCAACCAATTTGCTTTCGCTTTTGGCATGCTTCGTGGCACCATGGCGGCACAAGAGGTCTCGCCGCAAGCCATGCTTTGGTTCCGATGCATCCTCGTGGGCCTGGTCACCGCCATCATCGCATCGTGTTTTTTGGTCGTTGCGAAGATCGCATGGGTCATGCATTCCTCCCCCGCGTCTCCTTCGGGTGGGGAGGTGGGTTGGGACCTCGTGACCATGTGGCACAATCTTGGTTTGCCAAGCAAAGCTCCTGGGCTTCTGCGGCGCAATTCGCATTGCGCTCTTCGCCGTTGGCTTTCTTCTCGCCTATCGCAGTTATTCGCGCCTCCGCGCCACTCCCCGCGCTATAGCCCCAACGACGCCCGCGCCTTCGCGCTATACTTTCGCCGTGCTCCCCCACCGCGAAATCGAAATCAAGCTCCGCGTCTCCGATCTTGCGGACATCCTCCGCAAAATACACGCCCTTCGCCCGCGACTCCTCGGCCGCGTCTTCGAACAAAACACTCTCTACGACACACCTGCCGGGGACCTGCGCCGCCGCGATTGCCTCCTGCGCCTGCGCTCCGAAACTCCCGCAGCCTCGAAACTGATCCGCGCCGGCAAACGCGCCGCCGTGATCACTTCCAAATCGCCCGCGCCATCCTTCGCCCGCTCCCCCTACAAACAAAAACTCGAAACCGAATTGCCCTTAAAAAACATCCGTGCCTGGCGCCGGGCAATGCACAAACTCGGCTTCCGCCCCGCCTTCCGCTATGAAAAATTCCGCTCCACATTCCTGCTACGCGATCTCCATCTGGACCTGGATGAAACACCCGCCGGAATATTCCTCGAACTCGAGGGCTCCCCGCGCGCCATCGACCGCGCCGCCCGCGCCCTGGGCTTTGCGCGCAACGACTATCTTCGCTCGACGTATTGGGACCTCTACGCCGCCGATTGCCGCCGCCGCGGCCGGCGCACTCGAAATATGGTCTTCGGAACATAAAAATTGCGCGAATCGTGCACTCTTTGCTTGACAAACTTTTATTATCCTCTTAACTAGTCTCATCGCGGACAAGCGCACTCCAATGCAAGAGCGTTCGTCCAATTCGGACTTGGGAAGTACCAGCCCCGCCGGGCCATTAGGCAAGTTCCGGCGAGGGATGGCTCTCTTCCCGCTCGTTTTCTCACGCTGCTCGGGCGTGACCCAAAAGGCGCATAACTCGCGCCTGGGTTGGCATTTCCGCGCACGGAGGCGAGGTCCGGCCTGAAGATTTTCGATGGGCGGTTTCATTTGCCCGCGGCCGGACGTAAACCGGCTGCGGGCATTTTTTTTGCCCTCGCTGCACGGCGGTCCATGCGGCTGGCGGCCTGGGAAGGAGAACAGCAATGCTGCACGCCACGGAAATTCTGGGCGCTGAAACCTACGACTCTGCGGGCAACCTGGTTGGCAAGGTGAAAGAAATGTTCATCGAGCCTGCCGATCAGCCCAACCGCATCTCGCGCCTGCTGCTTTCGCGCGGACAATACCGCCCCATCCTCGCGCGCCACGACCAGATTTCCTTCGTGGCTCCGGGCATCGTCCGCCTCTCCACCGACGAATCCGCGCTCGAACTATTCCAGCCCAACGAAGCCTGGCTCGCCGTGCGCAAGGACCTGCTCGACCAGCAGATCATCGACACCAACGGCCGCAAAGTCGTGCGCGTCAACGATATTGATCTCGCCGAAGTGCGCGTCAATGGCAACGTCGAGTTGCGCATCACCCAGGTGGACATCGGCCTGGGCGGAGCCGTGCGCAGGCTTTTGCAGGGGGTCGTTCCGCCCATGGTTATCCGCCGCATCCAGGAAAAGCTACCGGTGCGCAATATCCGCTGGGAGTTCGTCAACCTGATCGAATCGGATCCCCTGCGCCGCGTGAAGCTGCGCATGACCAGCGAAAAACTCGCCGGCCTGCATCCCGCGGACCTCGCCGAGATCATGGAAAAGCTTTCGCCCGCCGAGCGCCAGTCCATCATCGATTCGCTCGACGAGGAATCCGCCGCCGAAGCCATCGCTGAGCTCGACAAGCGCCTGCAAACCCAGGTCCTCGAAAAACTCGACCCCGAAAAAGCCGCGGACATTATCGAGGAAATGAGCCCGGACGAAGCCGCGGACATCATCCAGAACCTCGATCCTTCCACCTCTCAGGAAGTTCTCGATGAAATGGAGCATCGCGAGGCCCACGAAGTCGAGGAACTCATGCGCTTCGGCGAAAACACCGCCGGCGGCATGATGAACACGGAAATCGTGGTGGTCGCCGAGGACGCCACGCGCGGCGAAGTTTTGGACTTCATCCGCTTCCATGACATTGCCGTCGACCAGCTCGATAGCGTGGTGCTCATCAATCGCGACGCCAAGCTCGCCGGAACCGTTCCGCTCGCCCGCCTGCTGCTCTCCGATAGCGACCAGCGCATGTCGGAAATCGCTTTCGAGCCGATGTTGTCCGTGAAGCCCGATGAGCGCGACAAGGATGTCTTCGAATTGTTCGACAAATATAACTTGCGCAGCCTGACCGTCATCGACGAAGAAAATGTCCCCGTCGGCGCCATCACCGTGGACGACGTGGTGCATCGCATGCACGCCAAAATTTAATTGCACAATTCCGCCGCGACGGCGCATCTAAATTGCGCTCGTCCGCGGCACGCAGGGAAAGGGAAGCACGAAAAATCGCGCAATGAACGCCGGACCCACAATCGAGCGCACTTACGCCGCCTGGAAAAAGCGCGGCGGCGAATTCGGCCGCCGTTCGCGCACCTGGCGCAAGCGCATCGCCGTGTTTCTGGCGGTGGTCGGCCCCGGTTTGATCACCTCGAACGTTGACAACGACGCCGGGGGAATCACTACCTACACCGTCGCCGGAGCGCACTTCGGTTACACCCTGCTGTGGTGCCTCATTCCGCTCACCATCGCGCTTTACGTCAGCGAGGAAATGTGCGCGCGCATGGGCGTGGTCACAGGAAAGGGCCTCTCCGACCTAATTCGCGAGGAGTTCGGTTTCCGCTCCACGTTTTTCGTCATGGCCGCGGCGCTGGCCGTGGACCTCGGCAACACCGTCGCGGAATTCGCGGGCGTGGCCGCCGCCGGGGAAGTGCTTCACATCAGCAAATATATTTCCGTGCCTATCGCGGCCATCGCCGTGTGGCTGCTGGTGGTCTATGGCACCTACCGCATTGTCGAAAAAATATTTCTCGTCGCTTGCGGCTTCTATCTTTCCTACGTGCTATCCGCATTCCTGGCCAAGCCCGATTGGCTGCTGGCCGCGCGCGAAACCGTCGCGCCCACCATTCATCTGAACACCCCTTACCTCCTGATGCTCACCGCGCTCATCGGCACCACCATCGCCCCCTGGCAGTTTTTCTACCTGCAAGCCGGGTTCGTCGAGAAAAAAGTGGGACCGAGGCAGTACAAACATGCGCGCTGGGACGTTCTGGTCGGCAGCATCACCTGCATGGCCATCGTCTTTTTCATCATCGTGTGCTGCGCCGCCACGCTCAACGCTTCCGGCAACGTCAATATCAGCGACGCCGCGCAAGCCGCCAAAGCCCTCATTCCCCTCGCCGGGCCCCTCGCCGGAGTCCTTTTCGCGTTTGGCCTGATGAACGCTTCGCTCTTTGCCGCATCCATCCTCCCGCTCTCCACCGCTCACGTAATCTGCGAAGGCCTGGGCTTCGAGGCCGGACTCAACCATAAGTTCCGCGAAGCTCCCGCGTTCTATTCTCTCTACACCGGGCTGATCGTCGCCGGCGCCGGCATCATTTTGATTCCCGGCGCGCCACTGCTGAAAATTTTGATTCTTTCGCAGGTGGCCAACGGCGTGTGGCTGCCCGTCGTGCTGATTTTCGTCTTGCTGCTGATCAACCGCCGCGACTTGATGGGCGACCACGTCAACACCTGGGGCTTCAATCTGGTCGCTTGGGCCACCAGCATCATCGTCATCGCCATCACCCTGGTTCTGGTCTACGTCTCGATCTTCAATCCCTCCGCCGCGGGCCTCAGCGGCTAAAAGCCTCGGAACCAGGTTTTTTGCCCTACCGGCGTCTATTGGATTTTTGGCTCGCGACACCGCCTGCCTCTTCGGTTTTTCGCATTCCCTCCCGTCATTTATGCTTTGCCGCAATCTCGCGCCCGGCCATTGGGCAATTCGCTTTCTCTCCGTAGGGGCACGGCATGCCGTGCCCGCCTCTGCAATCTGCAATCTCAAATCTGCAATTTTCTTCCGCGACCCCTTCACCGCCACGCTTCGCAACTTGCGCGCCTGCATATGCTGTGCTAGTTTTTCTCCCGGACACTCCACGAGCGACATTTTGTGAAAGCCACCGAACTTTTGAAGCCCGCCAGCCGCGAAGAAGCGGAACTCCTGGACAAACTGGACTTGAAACGCTTGCCGCAGCATCTCGCGGTGATCATGGACGGCAACGGCCGCTGGGCGCAGCGCCGCCACCTCCCGCGCATCGCCGGGCATCGCGCCGGAGTAAAAGCCGCGCGGGAAATTATCGAGACCTGCACCCGCCTGAAGTTGCCCTACCTCACCCTCTTCGCCTTCTCGCTCGAAAACTGGCGCCGCCCCCGCGCCGAAGTGGATTTCCTGATGCGCCTGCTGCGCGAATACCTCAAGCGCGAGCTTCCCTCCATCCACAAAAATAATATTCGCCTGCTGGTCATCGGCCGCCCCGCGGATCTTCCTGAAGCGGTGCGCAAGGATATCGAACACGCCATGCGCCTCACCGCCCGCAACACCGGCATGCGCCTGGTGGTGGCCCTCAACTATGGCGGCCGCGCGGAGCTGGTGGACGCTTTCAACGCCATGCTCGATCACGTGCGCTCGAACGGCCTTTCCGCCTTCCAGGCCGACGAAAAAACCATCTCCGAGCATTTGTACACCGCCGGCTTGCCGGACCCGGACCTCCTGATTCGCACCAGCGGCGAGATGCGCGTCAGCAATTTTCTGCTTTGGCAGATTGCCTATGCGGAAATTTACGTCACCGAAATCCTGTGGCCCGATTTTTCGCGCGCGCGCCTGCTCGAGGCCCTCCTCGATTTTCAGAAGCGCGAACGCCGCTATGGCGGGCTGGGCGGCGCGGCCGACCGCGCCGAGGGAGTTTCGCGGAGCCGCAAATGAACGCAGGCATTCGCCATAAACAAATCGCCACAACCGCGCGGCAATTCCACTCCCATTCCGCATCGTGGCGGAGCTGACCTCGCATGCTCCTGCGCATTCTTACCGCCATCATCCTTATTCCCGCCGTCGTCGCCCTGGTGTGGTACGGCCCCTTCGCCCTGATCGCCGCGCTGGCCGCTCTCGTGGCCATCCTCGCTTTGCGCGAATTGTTCGCCTTGGGAGACCGCCACGGTCTGCGCGGTTTCCGCAAGTGGACCTACCTCTGCGCGGCGCTCATGTTTTACGCGCAATATTCCGTCGGCCTTGCGGAAACGCATGCTCTCGCGGGCGGGCTTACTCTGGTGCGCCATTTCCCGGGCGCGATACTCACCGTCGAGATGGTCATCCTGATTTTCTTTTTCGGCTGCGTCGGCATCGGCATCGCTACGCGCCGTCCCTTGCCGGAAATTCTTCCGGCCATCGCCATCAGCGCCGCGGGACTCCATTTCATCGTTTTTCCTTTCAGCTTTGTGGTGCGCATCAATGAAATCGAGCCGTATGGCCGCGCGCTCGTGCTCTTCACCCTGGTGCTGGTCTGGGCTGGAGATACCGCCGCGTATTTCGTCGGCAAATTCCTGGGACGCATTCCCATGTCTCCGGCGCTCAGCCCCAAAAAAACCTGGGAAGGAGCGATCGCCAATCTCATCGCTTCGCTGATTGTGGGCTATTTTTTCGCGCGCTGGCTGCAGGCTGATTTGATCTCCCTGCTTTTGATCGCCGCGCTCGCCAACATCGCCGGGCAGATGGGCGACCTGATCGAATCCGCTTACAAACGCGGCGCGGCGGTGAAGGATTCGGGAAGCATTCTTCCCGGCCATGGCGGCATGCTCGACCGCATCGACGCATTGATTTTGGCCGTGCCCGTCGTCTGGGCGCTGTATCTCTTGACCATTCGCGGCGCGGGCTAGCGTTGCGGTCAAGCCACAAAGCGCGCAGCGTTCACGCATTTGCGTCCCGGCTACGGACTTCGCATTTTGCGTAGGGACACGGCATGCCGTGCCGTGCCCGATTCTTCCTCGGTTTTCAGGAGGCCGGGGCTTCCGCGCCTTTTGCATCCCGGCTCTGCCGGGAAACCGTGTGAATTGCATTCGTCAGGGCACGACTTTAGTCGTGCCGAAAATGCTCGAAACATCAGGGGTTTTAACCCCTGAGGGCTCCGCGATGGCAACACGAATCGCTGCGCCATTCGCATCTTCCGCCGCAATTCTATAAAATAGGAAATCAATGAAACGCATCTCTCTACTGGGTTCCACCGGCTCGATTGGGCGGCAAACACTCGCCGTCGTCGAAGAACTTGCCGGACAATTCGAAGTGATCGGCCTCGCCGCGGGATCGAGCATCGCGCTCGTCGCGGATCAAATCGCGCGCCACCGCCCGAAAATCGTATCCATCGCCACCGAAAAGGGCGCGCTCGAACTTCGCGCGGCCCTCAAGCGACGCGGAATCTTCCCCCCGGACCCTGAAATTGTATTTGGCCCGGAAGGCATCGAGCGCGTGGCCACGCATCCCGAAGCGGACATCGTGGTCTCCGCGGTGGTCGGCGTCGCGGGTTTGCCCGCCACCTACAAAGCTATCGAGCGCGGCAAGACCATCGCCTTGGCAAACAAGGAAGTCCTGGTGGCCGCGGGCGAAGTGGTGATGGCTGCGGTCAAGCGCCACGGGGTAACCCTGCTTCCCGTGGACAGCGAGCACAACGCCGTGCATCAATGCCTGCGCGCCGGAGAACGCCGGGAAGTGAAGCGCCTGGTCCTCACCGCTTCCGGCGGCCCTTTTCGCCGCACTCCCGTCTCCCAATTTGCAAAGATCAAGCCAAAGCAGGCGCTCGCGCATCCTAATTGGAAGATGGGCCGGCGCATCACCATCGATTCCGCCACGCTCATGAACAAGGGCTTCGAAGTGATCGAGGCCCGCTGGCTTTTCGATATGCCGCTCGAAAAAATTCATGTGGTCATTCATCCGCAATCCACGATTCACTCCATGGTCGAGTACCTGGACGGCTCGATCCTCGCGCAACTCGGTCCCACGGACATGCGCATGCCCATCCAATACGCGCTCACGTATCCCGCGCGCGTCGCGTCTAAAGGATGCGCGCTCGATTGGTCGACCCTGCGCCGCCTCGATTTTGAGGATGTGCCGCCCGGGAAATTTCCGTGCCTCGCTCTCGCGCGGCAGGCTCTCGATCGCGGCGGCCCGCTGCCTTGCGCGCTCAATGCCGCGGACGAAATCGCCGTGGCCGCGTTTCTCGAGGGGCGGCTCGCGTTTACCGGCATTCCGCGGGTGATCGAACGCGTGCTCGGGCGCATGCCGCGCGCCGCGTTTGCCTCGATTGAAGATGTACTCGCGGCCGACGGCGAAGCACGTCGGCTGGCCCGCGAGGAAATCTCGCAGCCGCAAGCGGCGACGGGCCGCAGAGCGGCAGGGAATCGCAAGCGCCGGAAGAAGAGGTAACGCCCAGGCACAGCGCAAAATTTCGGGCATTTCCGAATTTGCGCGATTCCTTGTAAAATTATGGTAGGGAATCAGAGGCAGGAATGAACAACTTTTTGGTCGCGCTCATAACCGTCACCGTCGGTCTCGGCGTGATGATCTTCCTCCACGAGTGGGGGCATTTCATCGCCGCCAAGCTTTGCGGCGTGCGCGTCGACGTTTTTTCCCTGGGCTTCGGCACGCGCCTGTGGGGTTTCAAGCGCGGCGACACGGACTACCGCCTGAGCGCCCTGCCCTTCGGCGGCTACGTGCGCATGGCCGGCGATAATCCTCTCGAGGAACGCACTGGCGCAGCCTACGAATTTCTTTCGCAGCCGCGCTGGAAAAGATTCTTGATCGCCGTGGCCGGGCCGTTCATGAACATCCTGCTGACCTTCGTTCTCTTCTGGGGAATTTTCTGGTTTGCGGGAGTTCCCACGCCCGGTTATCTGCGCCAGGCTCCCGTGGTGGCCGCTCTGCCGCAATATGCGCCGGTGATGCCGGGCCTTGCGGCCGGTGACCGAATCGTTTCGGTGAATGGCCTCGCCACCTCCTCCTGGAACAAAGCCAATGAAGCGGCGGCAAAAATCGCGCCGGGCGGAAAAATCACGCTGGTGATTTCGCGCAAGGGCGCGGAGCAAACTCTTACCGCAACTCTTGCGCAAAAGTCCGATCTCTTCACCCTGCTCGGATACCCCATGGTGGCTCCGGTGATTGACGAAGTAGCCATCGGATTTCCCGCCGACCGCGCCGGGCTCAAGAGCGGCGACCTGTTTGTCGCCGTTGACGGCAAACCTGTCATCACCTGGCCGCAACTCGTCGACGCCGTGCATCATTCCGCCGGCGCACCCATCAATTTCACCGTTCGCCGCGCTGACAAAGACATTCCCATCGCCGTCACGCCCACCAAGGGCATGGATCCCACCGACGGCCAGATGGTCTGGCAAGTGGGAGTCCAGCCGAAAACCAAGGACGACTTCGAAAATCAGTCCTTCACCGAATCCGTCGCCGATGCCGGCATCTCCACCGTCAACGGCACTCAACAAATCATGGATGTGCTGGGAGGACTGCTCACCGGAAAAGTTTCCGTGCGGCAGTTGCAAGGCGTGGTGGGCATTGCGCGGGAATCGGGACGCGCCGCCAAACGCGGCCCCATGGACCTGATCACCTTCATGGCCGTGCTCAGCCTGAATCTGGGAATCCTCAACCTGCTGCCCATTCCCATCCTCGATGGAGGTCACGTCCTGCTTCTGGCCGTCGAAGGACTCCTCCGCCGCGATCTTTCCATCGCCGTCAAGGAGCGCTTCGTGCAGGTGGGGTTGGTCTTCCTGCTGGGAATTTTCGCCTTCGTTATGTACAGCGACATCCTCAAAATTTTCCAGAGCCACCACTAAAAGCCATCTCGCAAATCGCTTTCGCCAGCGTTTCCCGTTCGTTGCGCCGCTCTGAACTTTTTTCGCTCACTTTCTCCCGCGCCAAACGCGCCTTCGTCACGGCACGGCTTCGTCAAGGCACGCGACGCCTTTCGCGCATCGCACATTTCAAATCTGCAATCTCAAATCTGAAATTGCCCGCCCTCCGTTCTTTCTCGTAGGGGCACGGCATGCCGTGCCCGCTTCTTCCTTGCTTTTTACGAGGCCGGAACTTCCCGGCAGGGCCGGGAAGCCGCGCCGATCAGGAGTCGCAACTCTCAGGGGTTTTAACCCGAGGTTCATCTCCTCCGAATCCCCGCCCTCTCTTCCTTGCCCTTTCTCTTCTGCTATAATCCCGGAACGGTAGCAACCGATGCCTGCAAATCCAGCACACCGCGTCTCGACCGGCGAACGCATCAACGTCCATGAGCCGCCCGGCCATCTTCAGGGCGAATTGAGCGCCCGCGGCATCCGCCTGACGCGCCAGCGCCGCGTGGTGCTGCAAGTGATGGAAACCGCCCGCCGCCACCTGGACGCCGCGGAAATTCTCGAACGCGCCCGGAAAATCAATGCGCACATCACCCGCGTCACCGTCTACCGCACGCTCGACCTGCTCAAGCGCCATCGCCTGATCGACGAGCTCGATTTGCTGCACCTTCGCGGCGACCGCCATTTTTACGAAAGCCACGGCCCGCGCGACCACATCCATGTGGCCTGCGTGCGTTGCGGAAAAGTTCGCGAATTCGAATCGCAGCTCTATGAGGATTTGATGAAGCAGATTTCGCGCGATTGCGCGATTGAGATTTCCGTCGCGCGCACCGAAGTCGGCGGCCTGTGCGCCGATTGCCGCAGCAAGTCCTGAAACTCCTCGCGACACTCCGCCTTGCGGCCTTCTGCCGCGCGCGCTTCTCCGATTATCAGCCGAAATATTTCCCGGCCGCTTCCACGTCGCGCAGCACCTGAGCCTTCAATTCCTCCGCGCCCGAAAATTTCCGCTCCTCGCGCAGCCGCTTGTGGAATCGGATTTCGAGCGGCCCGTCCTTCAACTCCGCGGAAAATCCAAATAGATGCGATTCGATCGCGAGCCGCGTCCCGTCAAACGTCGGCCGCGTCCCGATATTCGTCGCCGCGCGGTACACGTTTCCGCGCACCACGGCTTCCGTGGCGTACACCCCGTTCTTCGGCAGCAATTCCTGCGCGGTTTCCAGATTCAGCGTGGGCACCACCAGCTTACTTCCCACGCCCGTTCCGGGATGTATTTCCCCATCGAGCGCAAACGCCCGCCCCAGCATTTTTCGCGCATCCTCCACGCGCCCTTCGCGCACCGCCTGGCGAATTCCGCTGCTCGATATAATCACGCCGCCTTCCTCGACCGGCGGCACCATCCCCACATCGAAGCCGTATTTCCCGCCGAGCGCCGATAACATTTTCACGTCGCCCTCTTGCCGGTGCCCAAACCTGAAATTTTCGCCCACCAGCACTCCTCGCGCGCGCATCGCCTCCGCCAGAAATATCCGCACAAAATCCTCCGCGGAAATGCGCGCCGTCTCGGCGTCGAATCGCAGCACCAGCACAGCCTCCGCGCCATACTGTTCCAGGTCGCGAAGCCGCTGCGGCAGAGTCTCAATCAATTGCGGAGCCGCCGCCGGGCGCACCACGCGCGCCGGATGCGGATAAAAAGTCAGCACCGCGCTCAGCGCGCCTTGTTCCGCGGCGCGTTCCCGCACCCGGCGCAGTATCGCCTGGTGCCCGCGATGCACGCCGTCGAAATTTCCGATGGTCATGGCCACCGCCCGCCTGTGCTCCCCAAAATGCGCGCACCATTCCGCCGCCGAATGCAGCACCGGCATGCCCATCAGTACTTCACCTCAAGCTCCAGGCCGTCATACGACAATTCCACGCCGCGAGGGAATTTCGCGTTGGCCGCTTCGTGTCCCAGGTCATGGCAAATGTGCGTGAACCACGCGTGCGTGGGCTGCAATTCCTTCACCAGCTCGAGCGACTGCGCCACGTTCGAATGCATGGGATGCGGAACATAGCGCAGCGCATCCAGAATAAAATGATCGAGCCCGCGCAGCTTCGCCTTCGATTCTTCCGGCACTTTGCTGAAATCGGTCAGGTACGCGGCGTTCCCGAAGCGGTATCCCAGCACCGGCTCGGGTCCATGCAGCGCCTCGACCGGATCGATCCGCAATCCGAAAAGGTCAAATGGCCCGGTGACGGCATGCAACTCGACCGCCGGCACGGAGCTTTGCGTCGGAGCATCGCTGAAAATATACGCGAACGTCCGCCGCAGAATTCCCAGAGTGCCTTCCGATGCGTAGATGGGAATCACCCCGCCTTGTTTCAAGTTGTAGGGCCGGATGTCGTCCAGCCCCAGAATATGGTCCGCGTGCGCGTGGGTGTACAGAATGGCGTCCAGCCGGTCAATGCGATGGCGCAAAGCCTGGGTGCGAAAATCCGGCGTGGTGTCGATCACCACATTGCGTCCCGCATAGGAAAGCAGCACGGAAGGGCGCGTGCGCCGGTCGCGGGGATCCGCCGATTGGCACACTTCGCAATGGCAGCCGAGCGTGGGCACGCCCATCGAAGTTCCCGATCCCAAAACGGTGAGCTTGAGAGAGTTCATCGAATCTAGAAGGCAGCTGAAAATTTCGCGCTTTTATGAGGCCTTGGCTTCAGGCCCTGAAGTAAGCTTTTGGCCCGGAATCCTTCCGTCGGGGCAGGGCTTCCGCGCGGCTTGCGCTCTGAATTTCCCGTAGGGGCACGGCATGCCGTGCCCGCTCCCTACACCTTTTTCAGGAGGCTCGCGCCTCACCCCCGGCGCATCTCCGGGTTACCTCTGCAATCTCAAATATTGAAATCAACCCCTTCAACACCAATTTCCCGCCAGCCTCTCTCTGCACCCGCCAAATTATTTCGTCTTGGCTTTTTTCGCCATTTGTTCCGCGGCCGCCTTGGAAATTTCCATGAAGGTGAGCTTCAAGCTCCCCAAAACTTCCAGCAGCAGTTGATCATCCTCCTTCGAAAGCCGCCCCAGCGTTTTTTCCCGCAGCATGTCCAGCATGTCGATAATCTCTCGCGCCCCCTCGAGATCGAGGAACGTCTGCCCGGTGCGCGGATCGGCCATGCCTCCCAGCATCGCCGCGGCGTTGCGCGTCAGAAAATCAACCAGCATCTGAAAGCTGCGCGAAGCGGGAACCGCTTCCCCCGCAGGAGTTTCCAATTCTTCCGCCTCGCCCAAAACCGCTCCGCCACTCGCCGCGGCAGGGAACTCCGTCTCTTGCGCCCCGGTGGATTTGCCCACGTCCTGCGTTTTCGCGCCCGTCAAGCTCGACGTGCTTCCAGTCCCCGCTGCGCCATGCTTGCCCGCGGTTTTCGCGCGCGCTTCCGCGGCCTTTTTCGCGGCTTCTTCCTCGCGTTTTTCCTGCTCGATCACCCCTTCGCGCAAATCGCCCGTCTCGGTGAAATGACGCCGGTCAATTACCTTGAATGATTCATCGTGCTTTGCGTCGGTCACGGAATTCCTCTCGAACCTGCTCGTCGTGGTATGCAAAAGTCTAACATCCGCCTTCACCGCCCACAAGGCGGCCCGCTCCGCGCCCCTCTTTCACGCGCGCGCGGGAGACAATTCGGCTCTTGCCACCCCTCCGCCGCCCTTGTAAATTGTCCCATTGCCCGGGAACGGTCGAACCTGCCGTGACGTCACGCCACAAACGCAAAAAACCGGAAAAATCGCGGGGCGCAAGAACTGCCTCAAGACCGAAGCGCCCCTCCGCGAAAACGCCGACGCGCGCCGAAACCTCGCACGTTTCCGCCGGAGCCTGGTTCGAAAAACTCATGGCTCTGCAGCGGCGTCTGCGCGCCCCCAAGGGCTGCCCCTGGGACCGCGAGCAGACTCACCGCACCCTGCGCAAATACCTGATCGAGGAAACCTACGAAGTCCTCGACGCCATGGATTCCGGCGACCCGCGCAAATTTTCATCCGAGCTGGGCGATCTGCTGCTGCAAGTGGTCTTTCATTCCGTGCTCGCTGAGGAAGCCGGCGAATTCACCGTCTCGGACGTGATCGAATCGGTGCACACGAAAATGGTTTCGCGCCATCCGCATGTCTTCGGCAGCGCACGCGCCAGGAATTCCGCGGAAGTTTTGAAAAATTGGGAGCAGATCAAGGCTCAGGAGCGCGCCGCCGAACGCGGCGGCAAATCCGAATTTGAATCCATCCTTTCCGGCGTGCCGAAATCCCTCCCCGGCGTCCTCGAAGCCTATCAATTGACCCGCCGCGCCGCGCGCATCGGCTTCGATTGGGATAATCTCGCGGGCGTCCTCGAAAAACTCGCTGAAGAGCAGCGCGAACTCGCTTCCGCCGCCGCCAATTCATCCCCGTCGCGGATCGAAGAAGAAACCGGCGACCTGCTCTTTGCCGCCGTCAATGTGGCGCGCCTGGCCGGTGTGGATCCCGAAATCGCCCTCAAGAAAGCCAATCGCAAATTCCAGCGCCGTTTCGAATGGATGGAGCGCGCCGCGGCCGCCGACAGGCCGCCGCTTCGCCGATCTTCCCCGCGCACGCATGGAAGAATTGTGGAATCAAGCCAAGGCCGCCGGCATGAAAACTCCCGAAGGGAAGCGTTCCTGATGTCTTCCAAAGTTCAGATTCGCCAATGCCACACTCTTCCGGAATTTGAGGAGTGCGTCCGGCTCCAGCTCGTCGTCTGGGGCAAGGACATCGTCGTGCCGACTCCCGTCTTTGTGGTGGCCGAGCATACCGGAGGATTCACCCACGGCGCTTTTATCGACTCGAAAATGGTGGGATTTTCCATGGCCTTCGCCGCTTACCGCGAGCTTCGGCCTTTTCTGCATTCCCATATGGCCGCGGTCGCACCCGAATTTCAAAATTCCGGGATCGGGCGGCAGCTGAAACTTGCGCAGCGCGAGGACGCCCTTCGCGCCGGAATCAGCCTGATGGAGTGGACCTTCGATCCGCTGGAATTTCGCAACGCCCATTTCAATCTCGTCCGCCTCGGCGCGGTGGTTCGCCGCTTTATTCCCGATTGCTACGGCATCACGGACAGCCCGCTGCACGCCGGGCTTCCCACCGACCGTCTGGTCGCCGAATGGTGGCTCGATTCCGCGCGCGTGCATTCCATTCTCGACCGCCGCGTTGCCCGCAAGCCTCCTGAGGAAGCGCGCATTTCGCTGCCCGGCAATCTCGCTGCCATCAAGCAAAAGGATCGCGCCGCGGCCGCGGACATCCAATCCCATGCCGCCGCGCAGTTTCAAAAATACTTCGCGCGGGGATTGGTGGCCACTTCCGTCGAGGCTCGCGGCACGAGCTTTGATTACGTTCTCGAGCCCGCCGCTTCGATTGACGGGCTGGCGTTGCCGGACGCGCCGGCGGAAATTCATTCGAAATAGGATCGCCGCAAGGGCGCATTGAAAATTCACATTCAGGAATAACATGCGAATCCAAAAAATCACGCTGCGCGAAATTCATCTGCAACTCCTGGCGCCTTTCCAGACCAGCTTCGGCACCACCCACTTGCGCCGCATCCCGCTGGTCGAAGTGCACACGGAGCAGGGAATCACCGGCTGGGGCGAATCCACGGCCGGCGAAGACCCTTACTATTCCTACGAGACCATCGAAACCGCCTGGCACATCCTGCGCGATTTTCTGTGGCCCATGATCAAGGGACGCGATATCCAAGCGCCGGAAGTTTTTGACATGTTCTCGCTCGTCCGCGGCCACAATATGGCCAAGGCCGCGCTCGAGACAGCCGTCTGGGACGCCGAATCCCGCGAGAAACAAATTCCGCTGTGGAAACTTCTCGGCGGCACAATCCCGGAAATTCCCTGCGGCGTTTCCATCGGCATCCAGCCCTCCATCGCCGCTCTCATCTCCAAAGTCGAAACCGAGCTCGCCGCCGGGTACCAGCGCATCAAAATTAAAATCAAGCCGGGCACGGATATCGAGCCGGTGCGCGCGCTGCGCGAGCGTTTTCCGCGCATCCGCCTGATGGCCGACGCCAATTCCGCCTACACCCTCGCCGATACTCCGCTCCTCAAGCAGCTCGATGATTTCTACCTGATCATGATCGAGCAGCCGCTCGGCTGGGACGATATTTATTCCCACGTCGCCTTGCAGCGCGAACTTCAGACTCCCATCTGCCTCGATGAATGCATCCACGATTTCGAGCAGGCCCGCGCCGCCATTGATTTGCATGCCTGCCGCATCATCAACATCAAGCTCGGCCGCGTCGGCGGCCACACCGCCGCACGCCGCATCCACGATCTTGCCCAGTCGAAATCCATTCCGGTGTGGTGCGGCGGCATGCTCGAATCGGGCATCGGCCGCGCCCACAATATCGCCATGTCCACTCTCGTGAATTTCACGCTTCCCGGCGATGTCTCCGCCAGCAAGCGCTATTGGACCGAGGACGTCACCGAACCCGAAGTGCTAGTCACGCCGCGCGGAACCATCATCCCCCCCTCCGGCCCGGGGATCGGCTTCGAGCCGCGCCTCGACCGCATCGAATCCATCACTCATCGCCGCGAGGTCCTCGAGTAACTCTTGACCTCCGCCTCCCATTCATCCGCCGCCGGAGCGCGCGGCCCCGGCAAACTCACGCTGATTTTCTGGCTGATAGTGATGCTGCTGCTGTGGTCCTTCAATTACATTGCCGGAAAAATCGCTCTCCGCCATATGGACCCCTTCTCGCTCACTTCGTTCCGCTTCGTTCTGGCCGCTTTGTTCATGCTCCCGATTTATTTCGCGCAGCCGGTTCGCGCAAAATTGCGCGCGCGCGATATCTGGCCGTTCCTCTACCTGGGATTTTTCGGCGTGGTCCTCAATCAAGGCCTCTTCACCGTGGGCCTCAATTACACCACCTCCGGACACGCTTCCGTGATCGTGGCCCTCGGCCCCATCGTTATCCTGCTTCTGGCGTGCGCCTTTCGGCAGGAATCGCTCACCCCCGGAAAAGTCGTGGGCATGATTCTTTCCTTCCTGGGAATCCTGTTCCTGGAAACAGACCACGGATTTTTCTCGCGCTCCCCTCTGCTTCTGGGCGACATCATTTCTCTCGGCGGCACCATCGGCTTCGCCTTCTACGTGGTCCTCGGAAAATCCGTGGCTGAAAAATACGACGCCATTTCCATGAACACTTTCAATTGCCTGGCCGCCGCCATCCTTCTCTCGCCTTTGGCACTGCATCAGGCCTGGCGGATTCATTGGGCCACCATCGGCTGGGCCGGCTGGGCGGGGCTGGTGTACATGGCCGCAGGCAGTTCCGTCGCCGCTTACCTCATATTTTTCTGGGCGCTGCGCTATCTTTCGGCTTCGCGCATCGGCGCGGTAAGCTATTTTCAGCCCATCATGGTGATTCTCCTGGCCTCCGCATTCCTCTCCGAGCATCCCTCCCGGAATCTCCTGGCCGGGACCGCGCTCGTGCTCCTTGGCGTCTACCTCGCCGAACGCGCTCCGGTATAGCCATCTCAGAAGTTGTCTTCGTCAGGGCACTCTGCTTCCGTGCCTGCCTTTGCAAATTGAAATCTCAAATTTGTAATCTCAAATCTGCAATTTCAAATCTGCAACCTCAAATCTGAAATTGCCCTTCATGCCTTTTTTCTCGTAGGGGCACGGCATGCCGTGCCCGCCTCTGCAATCTGAAATCTCAAATCTGCAATTTCAAATCTGCAATCTCAAATCTGAAATTGCCCTTCATGCCTTTTTTCTCGTAGGGGCACGGCATGCCGTGCCCGCCTTATTCTCGGTTTTCAGGAGGCCGGAGCTTCCGCGCAGTTTGCTTCCCGGCCCGGCCGGGAACCCCCGGTGTAACTAGGCGCGCAACTTCTTACTTGCTCCGGTGTTTTTATGCTCTGGGACGCTTGCGTCATGCTACAGTGCGTGAAAGAAGGTATGCCTGAATTGCTCGAAGCGGCGCAACCCGCGCATTCGCACCTCCCTCACGCGATTTGCGCAACCCGAAACGCCTCTCGCGAATCTAATCTGTTAGGACAGGCGCCCGTCCCCGATCCTGCCACTCCCGTTTTGGCGGCCGTTCGGTGGAGGTTAGAAAAATGAAGAAATCCACCCTTTTGCGATTGCTCTTCGCGCTCTTTGCGGCAGCAGCCATTGCCTGCGCTCCGAACCCTGCTTTTGCCCAGCGCGGCGGTCACGGCGGCGGTGGCGGAGGCGGCTCCCACGGCGGCGGTGGCGGCTCCCATGGCGGCGGCTCTTTCGGTGGAGGCGGCTCCCACGGCGGCGGCTCTTTTGGTGGTGGAAGTCATTACTCCGGCGGAGGTCATGCTTCCGGCGGCTATCGCGGCGGCGGATTTGCCGGCGCTCCACGCTCCGGCGGGAGCTATTACGGCCATCCCGGCGGCTACTCTGGAAATCACACTTTCTATAATGGCGCGCATTCCTATGGCGCGAATAGCATGGGTGCGCGTCGTTCCGGCGCAGTTCCGCCCTCGAATGTTCGTTTCGGCGGGTCTTCCTCGTTTCGCGGTTTCGGCGGACGCTCCGGCCCATCCAGCGCCTATCGCGCTCCTGAGAACGGCTGGCACTCCTTTGGACCTTCTGGAAGCTCCTCCGCCGCGCGCGGTTCTACCTCCCGTTTCGCGGGCAACGCGCATTCTCCCAGCCTGACCGCCAATCGCGCGATTGACCCGGGAAACCGCGCATCAACATCCAGAAATTGGGCGGGGCAGGGACACAGCGTGTGGGCGGCCTCTCCGCGCTCCGGCACTTTCTCCGGCTCCGCGATTTCTTCCAATCACGCCGTTTCAAACATCCAGTCTTCCCACTCCAATTCCTTGTTCGCCTCCAACACCCGGTTTGGTTCGAGCGTCGCGCTCCACAACGGAACGCGCCTCGGCGGACCTTTGCAGGTGCATCCGGGAACCGGCTTTCGCAACGGATTTAATACCATCTATGGCTCTCCGCATCCCTTCAATCAATTCGGCAATCGCGGCTTTGGAAATCGCGGATGGGGCGGCTTTGGAAATCGCGGATGGGGCGGCTTTGGAAATCGCGGCTGGGGTTGCTTCGGCTGCGGGTTTGGTTGGGGACTCGGCTGGGGTTGGGGCCCCTCAATCGGATTTGGCTGGGGCGGATTCTGGGGTCCCGGCTGGGGCGGCTACTGGGGCTATCCCTATGGCCCGGCTTACTACGATCCCTGGTATTGGAATGGCGGCTTTTATTCCTATCCCACTCTCGACTACAACCTGATGGATTCGAATGTTCCGGGTTACTCGTCGGACGATTCAGGCAATTATGACAACTCCGCAACTGCGCCGGATTACAACCAGAATGCTCCCGCCACCCAGGATTCCGGCAATGCGGATATCAACTCCGCGCCGCCATCCCCCGAAGGTTCGGCGAACACCAATGCGCCCACCAACAACGTGGCCGCTTCTTCTCCCACGGTTCTTTTGTATCTCCATGACGGCACCACCATCACCGCCAGCGATTATTGGATTGAGAACAACGTGATTCATTACACCGTGGACTACGGCACCGGCGGCACCATCAGCCTCGACGATTTCGATTTGCAGCGCACCGTGGACGAAAACGCCAAGCGTGGCGTCACTTTCACGCTGCGGCCCAATCCCGACACTGCACCCTCCGCGCCGGACGCAACTCCGGACACCGTCCCGTCAAATTCCGCCGCGCCGCAGCAGAATTAGCGCCGCGCACAACCCGCGATAATTCGGAGCACCCGCAGCCAAATCTCCCGCGCCGCGCGCTCGTTCCCCTTCGCCCCCGGCCAACCATATTTCCCCCTCCTGAATCCGAGTTGACGTGCTGCGCGCCGGGATGCTATCAATCTTACGGGTCTTGCTGGGGCATGGGCAGGCGGTAGGCTGGTTTCCTCGCTTTCCCGGCTGCGGGTGACGCGCGGCCTTGGGATCCACGAATTGTTCACAGGAGGAAGGGATTGATGCGTTTGCGCTGGGCCGCGTCTGTGATGACCGCGGCGCTCGTTGTCCTGCTGGGTAGCTGCAGCAGCGGCACTTCGACCAACGGGACTTTCAACCCCACTCCCATTCTGGGTTGCAGTCAAACCCTCAACCCCAATTGCGCCCTTTTTCCGCCGGACATCACCGCCGGCAGCCAGAATTTCACCCTGTTCATCAACGGCAGCGGCTTCATTTCCAAGGCTAATGGCGATCTGGGGAACTCCACGGCCACATGGAACGGCTCGCCGCGTCCCACCACCATGAACATCGCCACCGGCCAGTTGGCCGTCACCATCTTTGCAACCGACGTAGCCGCAGCCGGTGAAGCGCAGGTCGGCGTAGTCAACCCCACTCCCGGCGGCGGCCCCTCCAACGGCAACGTCACCTTCACCATCAACGCACCCAAGACCGGCGGCCCGGTGATCTCTTCGCTCAATCCAACCAGTGTTGCCTCGGGCGGCGCCGCCTTTAACCTCACCGTCACCGGCACCAATTTTCTCAGCACCTATGTGGTCACCTGGAACGGCAGCTGGCGCACTCCCGCCACGGTCACCTCCACGCAAATCACGGTTCCCATCAGCGCCACGGATATTTCCACGCCGGGCTGCGCCAGCGTCGCAGTCCTCGATCCGGTTCCCGCGGGAGCCTCTTCGAGCGCCGTGGATGTGGCCGTCACCGGAGGCGGCAGCGGCGGTTCGCCCACCTGCACCGGCTCGGCGCCCACCGCGCGTTCCTTCGCGCAGGTAATTTCCATCAACGCGCGTGGCGGCGCGGCCAACGGCCCGAGCTTCGCTCCGGCCATCAGCTCCGACGGCCGCTACGTGGCCTTTTATTCCAACGCCAAAAATCTTGTCGGCGCTTCCGCCGCCGGAAACATTTTCCTGCGAGATACTTGCCGCGGCACGGCCCATTGCACTCCGCTCACTCGTCCCGTGGACCTTGCTCCCAACGGCTCAGCGCCAAACGGCGCGGCTGGCGACCAATTGGCGCTCAGCGCCGACGGCCGTTTTGTCGCTTTCGCCTCTTACGCCACAAATCTCGTTCCCGGCGCTGCTTCCGCCGAGCCTGCGGACGCCTCCCAGGCATTCGCAAATATTTATCTGCGCGACCTTTGCACTGGAGAAAATGCTCCGGCGGGATGCACTCCGCACACCGAATTGATTTCCCAGGGCGCGGACATGCAGCCCGCGGACAATTCCAGCATCGCGCCGCAGTTGAGCGCCGACGGTAGGTTCATCACTTTCGCTTCCTGGGCCTCGAATCTTGTCGCGGGACTTTCCGGCGCGGAAGCCCGCGTCTTTGTGCGCGACACTTGCGCCGGTCCCACCGCCACCAGGTCCTGCCTCGAGCAAACCTATCTCGTTCCGGGCAGCGCGGTCACCGCCGTCGCGGGCGTGGAGTACGATCATCCCGCGATTTCCGCGAATGGACGCTACGTCGCGTTTCAAGCCTGGACGCCCGTGCAGGGCTCTGCTTCGCAGTCCGATTCGCGCATCCTGCTGCGTGATACCTGCCTCGGCGCCACTGCGCCAGCTTCCTGCATTCCATCCACCGCGGAAGTTTCCATCGGTGCGGAACAATCTTCTCTCGGCGGCGTCAACGAATTGCCTTCGCTCTCCGAAGATGGCCGCTTCGTCGTCTTTGAATCGCAATCCGCGTCCGCATCCGGCGCGCCGGTGATTCTGCTGCGCGACACTTGCCTCGGCGCCAGCGCGCCCGATGGCTGCGTGCCTTCCACCACGCTCATCTCCGCCGCCAAAACTTCGAGTGCCGGCGGCGGATACACGCCGTGGATCAGCGCATCAGGCCGCTACATCACTTTCGTCGCGCCGCATTCCACCCACATCGAGCGGAGCCAATGCGGCCGCTTCCGCAAATTCCGCGCGCACCGGCATTTTTTCCATTCGCGATACCTGCTTTGGCGCAACTTCCTCCTGCGCCCCGGCCACCTACACGCTCGCGTCTCCCGCGCCCGACGCTTCTTTCACCCGCTTGCTGGTGGACCTTTTCACTCCCGTTCCGCTCACCGCCGACGCGCGCATCGCCGCTTTCTATACCAGCTCGAAGCCTCCCGCGCAGCCCTCGAGCGGCCTTGGCGACGTTTTCCTCGCCGCCACTTCCTCGAAGTAATTTTTCAGATCGCCGATCGTCGCGCATCGCGCCCTCGCGCCTCGCCGCATCATGGGAACACTCGCGCTTACGCCGCTGGACTCGCCCGCTAAAATTCCTTATCCTCGATTCGGTCCATGCCTCATCCTCTCAAGCCGCCCGCACTTCATCCCGGCGATGCCATTCGCATTCTTTCACTTTCAAGCCCTGTCGAGGAATCCCGACTGCGCCGTGGCTCCGATGAAATCGCGCGCCTGGGCTATCTTCCCAAATGCGACCAGCCCGCGGTTCTTGCCCGCGACGGATTTTTTGCCGGCTCCGCTGCCGCGCGCCTTGCCGCGCTCAAGGAAGCCCTCACCGAACGCGAAACGCGCGCCGTGTTTTGCGCCCGCGGCGGATATGGCTCGAATTATCTGCTCGACACCTTGAGCGTAGCCCTCGCCGCTCCCAAAATTTTTTCGGGATTTAGCGACGTCACCTCGCTGCAAATTTTCCTCTGGCAGAAATTTCGGTGGATCACTTTTTACGGCCCCATGGCCGCATCGGGCCTCGACCACGGCGCGGGCGCGCCCCACGGCTACGAACCCTCGTCGCTCAAAAACGCCCTCACGCAGTCCCGCCAGGGATGGACTCTCGACCTCGCAGCCGAAACACTTTCGCCCGGCGCGGCCGAAGGCCCGCTCCTCGGCGGCTGCCTCACTCTGGTCGAAACCTCTCTCGGCACGCCCTGGGAACTCGATACCACTGGTGCGCTCCTCCTCCTGGAAGACCGCGGCATGAAGCCGTGGCAAATCGATCGCGCCCTGATGCATTTGAAGCAAGCCGGAAAATTCCGCAGCGTCTCAGGCATCCTGATGGGCGATTTCCCGGAATGCGAGCCTCCGGAAGGCACGGAAAGCGCGCGCGACGTTGCCCGGCGCATCCTCTTGCCTCTCGGCGTTCCCGTGGTGTGGGGCGCGCCCGTGGGTCACACTACGCGGCCCATGCTCACGCTTCCGCTCGGCGTGCGCGCCCGGATGACCGCCGCCGATGGCGCCGGCGCCTCTCCGGCGCCGAAACTTGAAATCCTCGAGCCTGCGGTTTCCTGATGCGCGCGGCCCACTGCACTGCAGCGCCCATCTTCGCGCCCAAAGGAGAATTCTCATCTTGATCGCGCAGGGAAATGCTCCGCGCCACTTCCATCTGCTGGGCATCGCCGGATCGGCCATGTCTCCCGTCGCTGGAATGCTCAAGGAGCGCGGCTATCGCGTCACGGGTTCCGATACCGGAGTCTATCCTCCGGCGTCCACGCTGCTTGATTCGCTGGGCATTCCCTGGAACGAAGGTTTTCGCGAGGAAAACCTCAAGCCCGCGCCGGATTTGGCGGTCATCGGCAACGTCATCGCCCGCGGCAATCCCGAACTCGAATACATTCTTGACCAGAAAATTCCGTACTGCTCGATGCCCCAGCTCCTCGAAGATATTTTCATCCGCAATCACACTTCCGATCGTCGTCGCCGGAACCCACGGCAAGACCACCACCACCGCCATGCTCGCCTGGATCTTTCACACCGCGGGGCGGCGTCCCGATTTCCTGGTCGGTGGAGTGGCCCCGAATTTCGGCGACCGCAGCTACGGACTCGGCGGCGGCGAGGAATTCATCGTCGAAGGCGACGAATACGAAACCGCCTTTTTCGACCGCGGCCCGAAATTTCTGCATTACCATCCCGACGAACTCATTCTCACTTCGCTCGAATACGATCACGCCGATATCTACCCCAATCTCGAATCCATCGCCCTGCAATTCCGCCGCCTCGTCAATCTCGTCCCGCGCCGCGGCCGCATCTTGATCTGGGGCGAATCTCCGGCCCTCTGCGAGGCATCCTCCAAAGCCTTTTGCCCGCTGGAAACTTTCGGCCTCACTCCGGAATGCGACTGGCAAGCTTCGGATATCGCATGGCGCGACGACGCCACCGAATTCCGCATCCTTTTTCACGGCAAGCAAATCTCGCGCGTACGCATGCCCGTCGCCGGAATTCACAATGTGCTCGATGCCCTGGCCGCCGCTGCTCTGGCCTATGGCCGCGGCGTCGAATGCGAAGCCATCGAGCGCGGTCTTGCCACTTTCACGAGCGTCCGCCGCAGGATGGAAATCAAGGGCGAAGCGCGCGGCGTCCTGGTGGTCGAGGATTTCGCGCATCATCCCACGGCCATCCGCCTCACTCTCGAAGCCGCGCGCACCCGCTGGCCCGGCCGCAAAATCTGGGCGGCTGTCGAGCCGCGCTCGAATACCATGCGCCGCAAAATTTTTCAGGATGTTTTGCCGGAAGCGCTCGCCGTGGCCGACGAAGTCCTCCTCGGCCCGGTCAGCCGCGCGCAGTTGCTCGCCGACGAGGATCGCCTTTCTCCCGAAGCCATCGCCGCGGCGGTTCGCGCCCGCGGGCGCTCCGCGCAAGCCTTCGCCTCCGCCGATGAAATTGCCACGCATCTCGCAAAAAACTCGCACCCGGGAGATTTAGTCATGGTCATGTCCAACGGCAGCTTCGACGGCCTTTGCTCGAAGCTCCTCGATAAAATCATTTCGCCCTCCGGAGGGCGCGCATGAACCGCCGCCTCTCGCTTTTTATCGCTCTCGCCGCGCTCTCGATTTTCGCGCCGCGCGCTTCCGCCACCATTCACTACCGCATTTCCCTCAAAAATCCCGCCCAGCACATTTTCCAGGTCTCGATGGACGTCCCGGCCGCGGGCGGGGAATTGACTGTGGCCCTTCCGGCATGGAACGCCTTGTACCAGATTCGCGACTTCGCCTATCGCGTGCGCGACGTGCAAGCCGAAATTCCGGGAACAACTCCCGCCGCGATCCTTCAACTTGAAAAAATTGACAAGCAAACCTGGAGCATCGCGCTTCCCGCCGGTTCCACATCCTCCGCTCCCACCGGCGTCCGCATCACCTACTCCATCGTGTGGGACGATCCCGGCCCATTCGATTCCCAGCTCAACCCATCCCACGCTTTCGTCAATTTCGCGGAAGTCCTGATGTACGTCCCCAATCGCCGAGCCGAGCCTTGCGATGTCGCTTTCGAAAATGTTCCCTCCGGCTGGCGCGCCATCGCCGAACTTCCCGCGGGCCCGGACGCCGAATCCTTTGACGCCGCAAGTTATGACGCGCTGGTCGACGCCCCGGCCGAGCTTGGCAATTTCAAGGAGCGCGACTTCGATGAGTCCGGCGCGCATTTCCGCGTGGTCCTCGACGCCGGGAATTTCGACTTCGCCGCGCTCACCCACAATTTGCAGCGCATCACATCTTCCGAAGTCCGCATGATGGGCGGCCCTCCCTTCCGCGAATACACTTTCTTCTTTCACATCGGCGATTATCCGGACGTGGGAGGAGGCGGCATGGAGCATGCCAACGGCACGGCCATCGCCGCAAGCTCGATCGAGGAAGCCACGGACATTGCCGCCCATGAATTTTTTCATGCCTGGAATGTGAAGCGCATCCGCCCGCTGTCGCTCGCGCCCGTGGATTACACCCGCGAGCAATACACCCGCGCCTTGTGGTTTGCCGAAGGCGTCACCAGCACATACGCTTCCTACACTCTCGAACGCACCGGCCTGTGGTCCCGCCAGCAATTTTATGCGGACCTTGCGCGCCAGATCGCCCAACTCGAATCGCTTCCCGCGCGCCATTGGCAAAGCGTCGAAGAATCCAGCCTCGACGCCTGGCTGGAAAAATATACCGCCTACCGCGTCCCCGCCCGCAGCATCTCCTATTACAACAAGGGCCAGATTGAGGGCGTTCTGCTGGACCTGGCCATTCGCTCCGCCACGCAGAACCGCCAATCGCTCGACGACGTTTTGCGCCTCATGAACCGGGAATATGCCGAAAAGGGAAAATTCTACGACGATTCCAACGGCGTTCGCGCCGCCGTCGAGCAGGTCGCGGGAAAAAGTTTTGAGGATTTCTTCCGCCGCTACGTTTCCGGTACCGACGAGATTCCTTACCAGGATTTTCTTTCGCTTGCAGGACTCGATCTGCAAATCGCGAAGCAGGTGACTCCCACTCTCGGCTTTTGGCCGGGTGGCGCTTTTGGCGGCAGGGAATCGAGCGTCGCGACCATCGAGCCGAGCAGCGCCGCGGAATCCGCGGGAATCATGCCCGGGGACGACATCCTGGCACTAGACGGCCAGCCGTTTCCCGCCAATTTCACAACCTGGCTTTCCGCGCGCACGCCGGGTGAACCCGTCAAGCTTCTCGTCCGCCGCGACGGCCGCGAACTCAAGTTCTCGATTCCCGTCGCATCCCGCGAGGACGATCGTTATTCCATCACCGAAATTTCACATCCCACCGACATCCAGCGCCGCATCCGTGAAGGAATCCTTCGCGGTTCGACGGATTGAAATTCACAAATGATCCGAACCGCCGCCGCTATTTTTTCCGTGATTCTGGCCTTGCTGCTGATGATGCCCTGGCTGATTCTCTGGAGCCTGCTCGTCGGCAATCCCGAATTCATGTACCGCATGGTGATCAACGCCATCCGCGTGATCAACCGCATTGCCGGCATTCGCGTGCGCGTCGAGGGCCTCGAAAATATTCCGACCGGCGTCTGCATCTTTGCCTCGAATCACGTTTCCAATATAGATCCCACCGCTCTCGTCCCGGCCATTCCCCGGCGCGTTTCCTTCCTTGCCAAAAAAGAAATTTTTCGCATTCCCATCATGTCCAGGGCCTTCCGCATGGCGCAATTTATTCCTGTGGACCGCGGCGACCGCGAAGCCGCGGCGGCCAGCGTGGACCTGGCCGTGAAATATCTGCGCGAAGGGCATTCCTACTGCGTCTATCCCGAAGGCACGCGCAGCCGTGACGGGCGCTTAAAGCCTTTTAAGAAGGGAACTTTCGTGATGGCCATTCAGGCGGGAGTTCCGGTGGTTCCAGTTTCCATGAGCGGCGCGCAAAATCTGATGCGCAAAGGGGATTGGACCATTCATCCTGGGGAAATTTTCATCCGCTTCGGCCCGCCTGTGGATGCTTCGCAATATACCTATGACCGCCGTGGTGAACTTCTCGATGTCGTGCACGCGCTGGTCGCCGCGGGCCTGCCCGACGATCAAAAGCCGCTTCCCGGCGACCCCTCCGCCGCTCAGCCCGCACCCGCTCCGCCTACCCCACAGCGCCTAGCTCCGGCATTAAACGCGATCCCGTCACGCGCACGTTATTGCGCGCGGGGCACGGCTTCCGCGTCGGGCAAATTTCAAATCTGCAATCTCAAATTTGAAATTGCCGTCCGCGCCTCACCCCTTCCCCCGCAACGCCGCAATTTCCTGCCGCAACTCCCGCAATTCTTTTTGCATTTCCGGCAAGCGATGAAACACCGCCACCGATTTCCGCCACGCCTGATTCTCCATCGCCGGGTATCCGGAATAAATCGCCCCCGCCGGTACATCTCCCGGGACGCCGCTTTGCGCCGTCAGGATCGCGCCGTCTCCAATCGTCAAATGGCCCGCCGCGCCCACTTGTCCCGCCAGGATGCAGCGGTCGCCCACTTTGCTGGTTCCCGCAAGCCCCACCTGCCCGCAAAGCAACGTATCTTCGCCCACCTGGCAGGCATGTCCCACCTGCACCAGATTGTCGATTTTCGCGCCGCGCCCGATGCGCGTCTCGCCCACCGTGGCGCGGTCAATCGCGCTTTGCGCCTGGATTTCCACGTCGTCCCCCACCACCGCCCGCCCGGCCTGGCGCATTTTGTGCCAGCGCCCGTCGGCCTGTTTCGCAAAACCAAATCCGTCGCTGCCCACCACCGCGCCGTTCTGCAGCACCACGCGATCCCCGATCCGGCATCCTTCGCGCACGCAGGCGTGCGCATGCGCAAAAAAATCGTCTCCGATGATCGCGTCGCGGTATATGGCCACAAAGCTGTGCAGCGTCGCGTTGCGCCCGATGCGCGCGCCGTCGTCCACGAAGCAGTACGGCCCGATGTGCGCGCCCGCCCCGATTTCCGCCGTGGCTGAAACCACCGCCGTGGGATGAACCCCCGGCGCATACGCCGGCGCGGCATGAAAAATTTCGATGGCCCGCGCGAAATCGAGATATGGATTCGAAGACCGCAGCGCGGCCATGGGCACCGGCCCGGCTTCGCTCCCCACCACAACCGCCGAAGCTCGCGTGGTTCCCAGCGCCGCACGGTATTTGCGGTTCACGAAAAAGGTCAGCTCGCCCTCGCCCGCCTCCTCGATTCCCGCCACCCCCGTGATTTCGATTGCGCCATCGCCTTCGAGTTCGCACTGCAATTTCCCGGCTAATTCCTGAAGCTTCATGGCCATTCTCCTGCGCTTGCGCGCACAGCCAATGTACATCAGTTTTCGCGCTTCTTGAGCCCGGGAAGACTTACGGCAGGGAACTGCATCTTCAGTTTCATCGCGCGCGGATTCTCCCGTAGGGGCACGGCCTGCCGTGCCCGCCTTTCGCATGATCAAATTTTTGAAGGGAGTCTACTCGCCGAACAACCGCGGTTGCGTTTCATCCGCCACGCGCACCACCCGCGGCGCGCGCCGCGCCACACCCACCACCCCCAGCACCTTCAATTCCGCCAGCGCCGTCCGGGGAATGAACATCCGCAACGCATTGCCATGAAGATCGGGCGGCGTCAATTGCACGCCGGAATCGAGCAAATCGAGCAAATCATTGGCGACGATGCCTTCCATCACATCTTCATCCTTAAACCTCAGCCGCACCCACAACCCATCGAGCTTCGGCCGGCTCAGGAACGTCTTCCGCTCCGTCTCAAAACCCGCCGCGAACTCCCGCACAAAATAGATTATCTTGATCTCCGCCAGGGAGATGGCCCGGTGCTCGCCTTCCGGCGTCAGCAAATCTACGGATTCGCTCCTGCCCAGGGTTGCAGGCGATAGGTACCCCTGTATGGACGTCTGGTCCAGCAGCAACACCACCACTTTTTTGTTCGTCGAGGCTGGGGCCCGGCTTTTCACTGTTTTTGAGCCTTTTATGCGCTGGATATTGCTAAAACTTGCAAGGTTATGTTATCCTTACGCGAAAGTTTGTCAACTCATTGGTGCTTAAAGGGTTAGCTCGGAGCTCAAGGCGCTTGACAGAAAATGGCCGGATTCTTAAGTCTGCCTCGGTCATAACCCTAATCACCCTTATCAGCCGGATTTGCGGATACTTACGAGATCAACGAGTTGTCCTCCTCCTCGGAACCTCTTCCGCGGCCGACTCCTTCGTCCTCGCCTTTCAAATTCCAAACTTATTGCGCAAGATGGTGGGGGAGGGGTCGCTCGGCGCCTCGTTTATTCCCGTATTCACTCGGACGCTCAAGGATGCGCCGCAGGATGCCTGGCGCTTCGCCCAGCGCATGTTCTGGCTGCTGGCCATCGTCCTCGCGGGCCTTTCCATTTTGGGAGTCCTGTTCTCGCGACAGATCGTCCGTCTCTTCACTCTTTTCTCCGCCGGCCACACGAATTGGGCCTTGGCCGTCTTCCTTACCCGCCTGATCTTTCCTTACATACTCTTCGCCGGCCTGGCCGCGCTGGCCATGGCCATTCTCAACAGCTTTCATGTTTTTGCCTTGCCCGCCTCCACTTCCATCTTTTTCAATCTGGCGGTCATCGCTTTTTCCTTCGCCTTTCTCTATCGCCCCATTCTGCGCTGGACTCCCGAAACGTTTCGGAGCCCGGCGGTGGCCCTGGGAGTCGGCATCCTGCTCGGCGGCGTAATTCAACTGGCCATGCAGATTCCCGCGCTGGCGCGCCGCGGCATGAAGTTCGCTCCGGCGCTCTCGCTCGCCGATCCCGGCGTGCGCAAAGTCGGAAAATTGATCGGCCCCAGCTTTTTCGGCATGGGTGTGTACCAAATCAATTTCATCATCGACAGGATTTTCGCGGCTTCTTCGCGCATGCCTTCCGGGAGCATCACTTCACTCTACGTCGCAGACCGCGTCATGGAGCTGGTCCTCGGCAGCTACGCCATCGCCATGTCCACCGCGCTCCTGCCCATGATGTCGCACCAGGCGGCCTCCGGAAAATTCGCGGAGATGAAGAACACTTTCGGTTTTTCGCTGCGCGTCGTTTCCTTCATCACCATTCCCGCGGCCGTGGGCCTCATTCTTCTTCGCGTGCCCATCATCCAGGTGCTTTTCCAGCACGGGCGCTTCAGCGCCGCTTCCACCGCGCTCACTTCCCGCGCCCTGTTGTTTTATTCCCTGGGACTCCCGGCCTTCGCCGCCATCAAGCTTATTTCGCCCATGTATTTCTCGACCCACGACACTTTGACGCCCGCGCGCATCGGAGCCTGGGCGCTCGGGATCAACATCGCGCTCAACACGTTTTTTTTGCTGGTATTTTTCCGCGCGCTTTCCAATGGCAGCCCGGCTCTCGCCAGTTCGCTCGCCGCCTATTTCAATTTCGCCGCGCTCTTCTGGATTTTCCGCAAGCGCTACGGCCGGCTGGGAACGCGCGGCTTGCTGCGCGCCCTCGCGCGCATGGCGGTGTGCGCCGCGGCCATGGCCGCTGCTTGCCTGGTGGTGATTCGCTATTCGCGCTTCGCCGCGGCCACTCATTTTCTTTCGCAGGCCGCCTGGCTGGCGGCCATGATTCTGATCCCGGCGGGAATTTATTTCGCTTTGGCGTGGATTCTGCGCAGTGATGAACTCGCCGAGCTGGTTCTATTGCTGCGGCGGCGCGAGCCGCGCATTTCGCCCGCGCCCGGCGCTTGATCCGCCGGCGGCTTGCGTTTCGCGGCGCGGCTTGCATTTCCGGCCCGTAGTTGCGGCGTATTGACCTCTGGAGCGGAGAATTGGAAGCGTTCATTCGCACATTTTTAAATTACATCCGCATCGAGAAAGGCCTCGCGCAGAACACGCTCGACGCCTACGCTCGCGATTTGCGCAAATTTGCCGCCTTTGCCGGCAAGCGCAACCTCACCGAAGTCACCGTCGAACGTGGCGACATCGTCGATTTTCTCGGCACGCTCTACCGCCGCGGGCTCGACAGCCGTTCGGTGGCGCGCCATCTGGTCACCTTGCGCCATTTTTTCCGCTTCGCGCTCACCGAAGGCGTGGTCCCGGAAGATCCCGCCGCCACCATCGAATCTCCCAAATTCCGCAATTCTCTCCCCGATTTCCTGAGCGTCGAGGAAGTGGACCGCCTCCTCCGCCAGCCCGATGCCTCCTCCGTCGCCGGGCTGCGCGACAAAGCCATGATCGAGCTGATGTATTCCACCGGCCTGCGCGTTTCCGAACTTTGTTCTGTGCGGGTGAACGATTTGCAAATCGAGGAGGGCTGCCTGCGCTGCATCGGCAAGGGCAACAAAGAACGCCTGGTTCCCATCGGACGCCGCGCCCTCGATATCCTGCGCCAATATCTCGCGCAATCGCGCCCGGCGCTTCTTGGCGAACGTTCTTCGCCTTATCTGTTTCTCAGCACCCGCGCCAACCGCATCAGCCGCGTGATTTTCTGGAAGACGCTTTCGGACTACGGCCGCAAAGCCGGCTTGCGCAAATCGCTGGCCCCGCACATGCTGCGCCACAGCTTCGCCACGCATCTTCTCGATCGCGGCGCGGACCTGCGGGCCGTGCAGCTCATGCTCGGGCATTCCGATATCTCCACGACGCAAATCTATACTCACGTCGTCGAGGAACGTTTGAAACAGGTTTACAAAGCGCACCACCCGCGCGCCTGATTTTTTGCGCGGCATCTTACGGAGGCGTTGAAGCTCATGCCTGATTACATGTACTTGCTGGAAAGCCGGCTTTCTCCCGAGCAGCGGGCCATTCTCGAACGCGTGCAGGAACTTTCCCGCGTCCAGGACGTGAATGTCTATCTCACCGGCGGCGCGGTGCGCGATCTCATCTCCGGCCAGCCCATTCGCGATCTGGATTTCACCGTCGAGGGCAACCCCGTGCGCATGGTGCGCGAGCTTGAAAAAGGCGGCGCGCGCGTGGTTTGGGAAAGCGAGCGGCTGCGCCATCACGAAATGATTTTCTCGGGCGATGTCGAAGGCTCCGTCTCCTCCGCCCGCGATGATTTTTACGAGCGCCCCGGCGCCAAGCCCGAGTACCGTTTCTCGACGGTCATGGAGGACCTGCGCCGCCGCGATTTCGCCATCAACGCCATCGCCATCTCCCTCAATTCGCAATCGCGCGGCCTGCTCCTCGATCCCACCAACGGCCTCGCGGACCTCGAAAAGCAGGAAGTCCGCGCGCTTTCCATTCACGCTTTCACCAACCAGCCCATCCGCCTCATGCGCATTCTGCGCTATTGCGCGCGCATGGGTTTCAACATGGAATCGCGCACCAAGGAATGGTTCGATCTGGCCATGGAGCGCGGCCTCCACGAAAATCTGCCGGGCGGCGACGTGGGCCACGAACTCCGGGCGCTGGCCCGCGAGGATTTTCCCGTGGCCACCCTCAAGAAGTGGGGAGATTATGAATTGCTCGAGCTCATCCACCCGCAGATGCAGCGCCGCAAGCCCGATTATGACGGCCTGAACAAACTCGGCCGCATGCGCGGCAATATCATGGGCGCGGGTCTGCGTCCGCGCCTTGAAACTCCCGTGCTCTTCTACACCATGAAGCGCCTGAAATCGCGCGAGGCCGCCGCGGCGCTGCGCCACATGGAATTCCGCCCGGCGGAAATCCAGGCCATTGCCGACCTGGTTCCCGAAACTCAGAAAATCGTCAAGATCCTCAAGAGCGGCAAGACCAATCACGCCAAGGACGCCTACGCATACATTTCCAAGCTGCCCCCCGAAACACTCGTCTTCATCGAGACGGAATTGCCCAATCCCCGCGCCGTTTCGAAAATCCGCAATTATCTCCAGAGATGGCGCCCGCTGCGGTTGTCGCTTCCTCTCGGCGAGCTTGACGCATTGGGCGTCGCGCGCGGCCCGAAATTCGACAAGGTGATTGAGCAGCTCTTCGAGGCGCAACTCCGCGGCAAGGGCCGCACGCCGGAAGACCGCGTAAAACTCCTTCGCCAGTTTGCCGGCATCAAGGAAGAGCCGAAAAAGAAGCCGGAAAAAGAGAAAAAATCACGCAAGGGAAAAGAATCCGCTTCCGGCGCCAAATCCTCCGACAAATCCGACGCCGCGCCTTCCTCTGCCCATCCCACTTCCGCTCACGAACGCCAACATGCGCCGGAAGGAGCCGCGGCGGCCATCGGCCAGCGCGCTCAGGCCAAACATGACAAAGCGGCGCATGAAAAAGTGGCGCGCGCCTTCGCCAAAAAACATTCCCATGGCCCGGCCGGCACCTCCCATGGCGCCAAGCACAAGCATGCCGCCTCGAAATCCCGTGGCGCCAAAAAACGCCGCCGTTAAAAAGAAACCACAACGCGCCTAGTCACGGCTTGCCTTTCTGCCATAGAATAGGTTTCGGCATGCCAACGGTTCCCCAGAACTTCGTCCACCTGCACCTGCACACGGATTACTCTCTGCTCGACGGCGCCTGCGAAATTGGCGAGCTGACCGCCGAAGCCGCGCGCCGCGGTATGCCCGCCGTCGCCGTCACCGACCACGGCAACCTCTTCGCCGCCGCAAATTTCTTCCATAAAGCCAGCACCCACGGCGTCAAGCCCATCATCGGCTGCGAAGTCTACGTGGCCCCGGACAATCACAAAAATCGCGGCACGGAGGCGGAGCGCTCGAACCATCTGATCCTGCTGGCCGAAAACGAAGAGGGCTACCGCAATCTCATCCAGCTCGTCTCCACCGGCTTTCTCGACGGCTTCTATTACAAGCCGCGCGTCGATCACGATCTTCTCGCCCAGCACAGCAAGGGACTGATCGCGCTATCCGCATGCCTCCGCGGGGAAGTGGCCAGCGCGCTGCTCGATGAAAAAATGGATCTGGCGCGCACCAATGCCTACCGCCTGCGCGATATTTTCGGCAAAGGCAATTTTTTCCTCGAAGTGCAGGACCAGGGCATGGAAGTCGAGGTGCGCATCAACCGCGACCTGGTGGCTCTTTCCCGCGAGACCGGCATCCCTCTCGTCGCCACCAACGACGCGCATTACCTCACCCAGGCCGACGCCCGCGCCCAGGAAGTCCTCATGTGCATCCAGACCGGCAAAACCATGTCCGATGCGCAGCGCATGAAATTCCCCTCCGACCAGTTTTATTTCAAGACCGCCGAGGAAATGGCGCAAGTGTTCCGCGAATTGCCTGATGCGCTTTCGCGCACCCTGGCCATCGCCGAACGCTGCAACGTGAAAATCCAGCGCGTCGCCAATCCGTTCCCGGATTTCACGGTTCCCGAGGGCCATTCCACCGACAGTTATTTCGAAAAAGTGGTGCGCGACGGCTTCGCCTCCCGCGCCCTGCAGCTCGAACGCCTGGCCGCCGAAAAACGCCTGCGCCATCCCTTCGCCGATTACGAACGCCGCCTCACCGACGAAATCGAAATGATCAAGAAGATGCGCTTTGCCGGCTACTTCCTGATCGTCTGGGATTTCATTCATTATGCCCGCGCGCAAGGCGTGCCGGTCGGTCCCGGCCGAGGTTCGGCCGCCGGCAGCCTGGTCAGCTACGCGCTGCACATCACCGACGTAGATCCTCTGCAATACGATCTGCTCTTCGAGCGCTTCCTGAATCCTGAACGCATCTCCATGCCCGATATTGACATCGACTTCTGCATGCGCCGCCGCGGCGAGGTGATTGATTACGTCCGCCAGAAATACGGCGAAAAATCCGTGGCCCAGATCATCACCTTCGGAACCATGGCCGCCAAGGCCGTACTCAAGGACGCCGGGCGCGCGCTCGACATGCCATATGGTGAAGTGGACAAAATCGCAAAACTCGTCCCCACTACCTTGAATATCGAGCTTGAAGACGCGCTCAAGCAATCGCCGCAACTGGACGCCCTGCGCAAATCCGACGAGCGCGTGAAAGAACTCGTCGAAATCGCGCTGCGTCTCGAAGGCCTTGCGCGCCACGCCTCGACCCACGCCGCGGGCGTGGTCATCTCTCCCCGCCCGCTCACCGAAATCGTTCCGCTGTACAAATCGAACAAGGATGAAATCACCACGCAGTACGACATGAACGCGCTCGAGCGCATCGGCCTGCTGAAGATGGATTTCCTCGGCCTCACCACGCTCACCGTTCTCGACGACGCCGTGCGCATGATTCGCCAGAATCGCGGCGAGGAAATCGATCTCCCCGCCTTGCCGCTCGACGATGCTCCCACCTACCAGCTTTTCGCCCGCGGCGACACCACCGGCATTTTCCAGTTTGAATCCCACGGCATGCGCGACATCCTCAAACGCTACCAGCCCACGCGCCTCGAAGACCTTACCGCGCTCAACGCTCTCTACCGCCCGGGGCCCATTCAGGGCGGCATGATTGACGATTTCATCGCCCGCAAGCACGGCAAGAAAAAAGTCGCTTACGACCTCCCGGATCTGGAAGCCATTCTTTCCGAAACCTGGGGCGTGATCCTCTATCAGGAACAGGTGATGCAGATCGCCAACCGCCTCGCCGGCTTCTCGCTGGGCGATGCGGACCTCCTGCGCCGCGCCATGGGCAAGAAAAAAGTCGAGGAGATGGCCGCGCAGCGCGAAAAATTCCTGGCCGGTTGCGCCGCGCGCAAAGTCCCGGCGAAAAAAGCGGAAAAACTTTTCGACCTGATGGCCGAATTCGCCGGATACGGCTTCAACAAATCCCATTCCTGCGCCTACGCGCTTCTGGCTTACCAGACCGCCTACCTCAAGACCCATTATCCGGTGGAATTCATGGCCGCCATGCTCACCTCCGAAACCGGGAACACCGAAAAAGTGGTGAAGTACATCAACGAATCGCGCAGCATGAGCATCACCGTCCTTCCCCCGGACGTCAATTCCAGCGACGTGGATTTCACTCCCGTGGGCGGGCAGATCCGCTTCGGCCTGCGCGCCATCAAAAACGTCGGCGAAAACACCGTCCGCGGAATTCTCGCCGCGCGCGACACTCTCGGCCGCTTCTCCTCCATCTTCGAGTTCTGCGAATCGATCGACACCCGCCTCATCAATAAACGCGTGCTCGAAAGTCTCATCCGCGCCGGAGCCATGGACGGCTTGAACGCCCATCGCGCGCAGATGATCGCGGTGATCGACCGCTCGATTGACCGCTCCCAAAAATTACAGCGCGCCCGCGAAACCGGACAGCACGGCCTCTTTGGCGGTGGCGCGGCGCAATCCGCGCCTCCGCTCCCGGAAATTCTGCCGGACGTGGACGAATGGCCCGAACACGAACTTCTCGCCGCCGAATTTTCCACCGTCGGTTTTTATATTTCCGGCCACCCGCTCGACAAATACGCGAGCCGCCTGAAAGAATTGAACGCCGTGGATATTTCCTCGATCGAAGGGCGCCGCAACGGTGAAGACATCGTCGTCGCCGGCATCGTCGTGCAGACCCGCCCCATGCGGTCGCGCCGCGGCGCGCGCTGGGCCATCTACACTTTGCAGGACCGCACCGGAGTCACCGAAGCCCTGGCCTTTCCCGAGGCGTTTCAAAAACTCGACGCGGTCCTGAAAGCCGCCACTCCGCTGCTGGTCAAGGGCCGCGTGGCCGTCGAGGATGTGGGCACGCGCCTGATTATTTCCGACGCGCGCATCCTCGATCAAGTCATCGACCGCCCGCCCAGCCTTTTGCGCGTGCGCGTGGGCCTCGCCGCATTGAACACCGGAGCCATTGACGAACTCAAAGAACTCTTTTCGCGCCGCCCGGGACGCTGCCGCGTGGCTTTCGAGCTGGTCCAGGACGACGGCAGCGAAGCCACTCTTGAAACCGGCAGCGGCGTGCGCGCCGATAGTGAACTTCTCGAACGCGTCCGCCAGATTTGCGGATCGGACTCCGTCGCGGTAGTACAGTAGGGAACATGTCCAGCGAAACTCCAGACCGGGAAGAAGCGCCGCGGCTGACACGCGAAGAACGCCGCCGCCAGAAAATTCGCGACCGCCGCAAACGCATGAAGCGCATGCGCGAATTGAAGCTGCTTCGCGCTTCCCATCGCTCCTCCCTCGCCGCTCCTCATTCCGGCAAGCGCCATCATTCCTCCGCGCATCCCCGCATGACCGCTTCCTCCGGCCAGAACGAAAAAGATAAACTGCGCCTGCGCGCCATTGACGCGCTCGAACGCGATGTGGATGAACTCTCCCGCCTCTCGAATCCCACCAGCGAAACAGCCGGCGAAATCGAACGCATCCGCGGGGAAGTGGCCGAACTCAAGCGCGAGTTTTACACGCACCTCGGACCCTGGCAGCGCCTTCTTCTTGCGCGCCATCCCCAGCGCCCTTACACCGAAGACTTCATCCGCCTGCTCTTCGAGGATTTCAGCGAAATTCATGGCGACCGCGGCTTCTCCGACGATCTCGCCCTGATTACCGGCATGGCCTGGTATCACGGCAAGCCGGTGATGATCATCGGCAGCCAGAAGGGACGCGACACCAAGCAGCGCGTGGCCCGCAATTTCGGCCAGTCCCGCCCGGAAGGCTATCGCAAAGCCCTGCGCGCCATGCGCCTGGCCGCCAAATTCCGCCGCCCCATTTTCGTTTTTGTGGACACTCCCGGTGCATTTCCGGGTGTGGACGCCGAGGAACGCGGCCAGGGCCAAGCCATCGCCCACAACCTGCGCGAAATGTCGCGCCTGCCGGTGCCCATCGTCATCACCATCACCGGCGAAGGAGGCTCGGGAGGCGCGCTGGCCATCGCCGTCGGCGATCGCGTCTTCATGCTCGAAAATTCCGTGTACTCCGTGATTTCGCCGGAGGGCTGCGCTTCCATCATGTGGCGCGATTCCACCAAGGCTGAACTCGCCGCCGAGGCCCTGAAAATCACCGCGCCCGATCTTCTCGAACTCAAGCTTATCGACGAAATTGTTCCGGAGCCGGACGGCGGCGCGCACTTGAACCACGAAGCCACCGCCGGCCTGCTCGATCCCTATCTCTCGCGTTCGCTCGAGGAACTCTCCAAACTTTCTCCCCGCGAGCTTCTCGATCAGCGCTACGACAAATTCCGCCGCATGGGCCAGTTCTTCTCCTGATCTGCGCCGCATCGCGCCCCGCAAATTTCAGTTCCGCAATTTGCAAATCTGCAATCTCAAATCTGAAATTGCCCGCCGCCCATTCTCGGCAATCCCGAAAATTCATTTTGCAGGAGGCTGGGGCTTTCGCGCATTTTGCGTCCCGGCTGCGCACTCCTTGCTTCTCGTAGGGGCACGGCATGCCGTGCCCGCTTCTTTCTCCGCGCCTTTTGCGTCCCGGCCTCGCCGGGAAGCCGTGCCGATCACGAGTCTCAAGTCTCGGGGGCTTCAGCCCCTGAGGCCGACCGTTGCACCGCCGTCACCCGCTACTTATTCACATGCCGTTGGAGTATTGGGCACGCGCTTCCTCAGACTTCATTGCCCCGCGCCCCGGAGTGTTTTAGGTTAAACCATCGTGTTAAACGATTCTAATGCCCCGGAAGAAGGCGGCCCATTCATGTCCGATGTTTTCCGGCCTTATGAAAAACTCGTGGAAATCTCCATCCTTGGGAAGACCTTCCTGGTTCCCGAACGCAATTCCTTGCTGCGCGCCTTCCAATTCATCAGCCCGGAAACCATTCCTTACGGCCGCTTTTGCTGGAATCAGGAATGCCAGTATTGCAAGGTGAATTGCCAGTTGCCGGATGAAGACCAGTCGCGCCCCATCCTCAGCTGCAAATTCCTGGTCTCCGAAGGCATGAGCATCACCAATCTCGCGCCGGAACTGGTGGGATGTCTGCGCACCAAGCTGGGCGTGGATGTGGCGGCATCGAATGGCGGGAACGGATCGAATGGTCACGCCAAACAATCAGAAAGCGCCGCCTCCACTCCCGAACCGCAAATTGTTTCCGAAGTCCTGCCCGGCAAGTAGGGAACTGCCCTGCGCAAAAATTTAAGGGGTTTGCTGCCATCGGAAGGACCTGCCCAGCCGTTTAATTCTTCGCTTTTTTCGCTGCGATTTCTTTCACCCGGTATTCGATAATCCTCCGCACCAGATTCCAGGGTATAGGCTCATCCATCGGGAATTTCAGATTGCCTTTGGGTCCTGCGTACGCGCCCGCCTCCTTGCGGAATGCATTGGGAACGGGCGGGAAAAATCCCACGTGATGCTGGAACGCCGCAAAATACGCGATAATCGCGCCTTTGAATTTGATCGCGGGCATCCGGTAACTGATGGTTTCCTCCGCTCCCGGCGCCGCTTTGCGGATTGTCTTCCGGAATTTTTCCAATATCGCGCGCACATTCCGGGGACGCGCCCGGATATACTCGCTCACGTTTTTCGCCGCTACTGTTTTTTTCATAATCCGCCGCCGCCTTTCGCGCATCTTGCTTCCGGGCTGCGCGCTCCTTATTTCTCGTAGGGGCACGGCATGCCGTGCCCTCTTCTTCCTCGGTTTTCGGGAGGCCGGGGCTTGAGTCCCGGCGCATCGCCGGGCCATCTCTGCAATCTCAAATCTCGAATTTGAAATCGCGGTACGATTTCAATTTTCACGCCCTTCCCGGCTGCCTCCAATCCACGGGAAGATCCGGCAACCCCCAAAAATCCGGCGACGGCCGGATAAACTCAATTCCCACCTCCGCCTTGCCCATAAAATTCGGTCCCAAATGTGTGATCCGGCAAAGCAGTTCCTGGTCGTTTTTGGGATTGGCCACCACCACAAACTCATCCACCTTGACTGTCATCGCCAGCAAAATCAGCCCCCCGTGCGCATTGACGATCAGCGCCACGGTCTTTTCCGGCTCCCGCCCGCGTTCGAGCTTCTGCGCGCGCACCACAATCGGCACGCGCGCCTTCACGCGCTTGCTGCGGCGCTTCAATTCCGGGCGCGTTTCGTCCTGGGTCTGGGTGGCCATCGCGACAACCTAACAGGTACCGGCCCTCCCCCACAATCACAAGCTGTAGCGCGTGTGCCGCGTTGCCAATGACCGCCCGCATCTCACTGACCCCGCGTGCTTTGCCGCCCTCCTCGACGCCCTCCACTCGCCCCTTGCCATCGTTTCCCGCTCGTGCCATGCTCGGCCTTTCGAGAGGAGTTCTGGCATGCCGCATTGCGATGGTTGTGGCCTTCCCGTGGATGATTCCCATTATCATCAGCGCATCGCGCGCCTGGAACTCGCCACCCGCTTCCGTCCCGTGCATATCAAGTATCTGATCCTTTCCGATACGCCTCCCGCTCGCCCGGAGGACTATTTCTACCGCGCGTCGAACGATCGCGGCGTGCGTTCGCTCCCTTCGCGCATGTTTTTCGACGAACTCGCCGTGGCCGCCGGATTGTCCCACGACGCCATCGCGGCGATGCCCGAGGAATCCGTGCTCGCGGAATTTCAGCGCGCCGGATTTTTCCTCGCCCATGCCGTCGAATGTCCCGTCGCCGATCCCGCGCGTCTGCGCGAGGATTTGAATCGCCTCGCTCCCACCGTCCTGCAACGCATCCGCGCTTCTTACAAACCGAAACACATCGCGCCGGTGGGCCAGGGCATCGCCGAAATTCTTCCTTTTCTGCAAATGTCGGAAGTTCAGGACCGCCTGATATTGAGCGGCGGCGCGGCGTTCTACGATCCGTTTCTGGGCGACCCGCAAAACCAGACCGAATTCGGCACCGCTCTGGGTTCGCGCCTGGCGCAAGCTCTCAGCGCAACCCCCAACGCCTGAAAACTTGGCCAAGCCTCGTTGTATTTCCCAGCGAGAAGACTATTTCGCCCTGGAGCACGTTCGTCCTCGCCGGGCCCCGGCGGCAATCCTCCTGCCGCGCGCCGCGCCGCTTATGTTAATATTCGGGGTTGTCATGGGGCAGGGAGTCCGCAAATGAAAGCCAGCAGCAAATTCGCGGTAGGTTCCGCCATTATCGTCATCACTTTATTTTTTCTGGCCTACGTCGGCTTCACTCAAAGCAAAACCTATTACCACACCATCACCGAGCTTTCGACGCTGCAAGGTCCGGCGCGCCATCAACGCATGCGCGTCTCGGGCTTGGTTCTCCCCGGCTCGATCCAGCATCGCGAAGGCCGCGTGGATTTCCAGTTGACCGAGCAGGGCAAGAACCTGGCGGTAAGCTACGTGGGCAGCGATCCGCTCCCGGACACCTTCAAGGACGGCGCGCAGGCGCTGGTTGAAGGCCACGTTCAGCCCGACGGCCGTTTCGAGGCCCAGGAAGTGCAATCGAAATGCGCTTCGAAGTATCAAGCCGCTCCCGGGCAGGCTCCCGGCGCGATGCAGCCCGGCCAGACCTATAATGCGCCCGCCGCCGCGTCCGCCCGGAAGAGCTGAGAGCGGAGAGGCTATTCCTTGGATATTTTCGGATCCTTCGCGCTGATTCTCGCTTTCCTCGTGGCGATTTACGCCTTCGTTGCCGGCATTGTGGGCATCGTCACCCGGCGTCCTCTGCTCTCGAAAAGCGCCCGCCATGCCGGAATGGCCGTCTGCGGGCTGATCACTCTCGCTGTCGCCTGCCTGGAATATTTTTTCTTCACCGACAATTTCTCGCTGGCCTACGTCGCCGAGCACAGCAACCGCGCCCTGCCCGCATTTTATAAATTCGCGGCGTTGTGGTCCGGCCAGGAAGGCTCGCTGCTGTTCTGGAGCTGGCTGCTTTCGATTTACGCCTTCTCGGCGCTGTTCCTCAACCGCAAAAAGCATCCCGAATTGATGCCTTACGTCGGCGTGGTTGCTTGCCGGCGTGCAGATTTTCTTCCTCACGCTCAATAATTTCGTGGCCAGCCCGTTCCACATTCTCGGCGGCATCGGACGCCACCGGCGTCCTGCGCATGGCGCGCGCATGTCCGACGGCAACGGCCTCAATCCGCTGCTGCAATATCCCGAAATGGTGATCCATCCGCCGATGCTGTATCTCGGCTACACCGGCTTCACCATTCCTTTTGCCTTTGCGCTGGCCGCGCTGCTCGGCCGCTATCCCGGCGAAAAATGGATTCACATCACGCGCCGCTGGACCATGATGGCTTGGTGCTTCCAGTCGCGTCGGCATCCTGCTCGGCGCGCATTGGGCCTACGCGGTGCTCGGCTGGGGCGGTTACTGGGCCTGGGACCCGGTGGAAAACGCTTCGCTGCTGCCGTGGATCACCGGCACGGCTTTCCTGCATTCCGTGATGATGCAGGAAAAGCGCGGCATGATGAAAGTCTGGAACGTCTGGCTCGTGTTCACCACTTTCATGTTATGCATTCTCGGGACGTTCCTCACGCGCTCGGGCGTGATCAGCTCGGTCCACGCCTTCGCGCAATCCTCCATCGGCAATTGGTTCCTGGTTTTCCTGGGAATGATTTTCGCCGTGTGCCTGCTGGCCTGGTGGAAAAATCGCGATTATCTGCGCAGCGACAATCAACTCGATTCGCTGGTCTCCCGCGAATCGAGTTTTCTCTTCAACAATCTGATTCTTCTGGCCGCTTGCTTTGCGGTGCTGTGGGGCACGCTTTTCCCGGTGCTTTCCGAATGGGTGCGCGGGCAGCAAGATCAGCGTCGGCCCGCCTTTTTTCAACAAAGTGAACGTCCCCATCGCGCTTTTCCTGCTGCTTCTCACGGGAGTCGGCCCGCTGCTCGCCTGGCGCAAAACTTCCTTTGACGCGCCTGCGCCGCAATTTCGCCTGGCCGCTTGGGAGGAGGCATCCTCGCCGGAATCGTCGCCGTCGTCTTCGGTTTGCGCGATCTCTATGCTCTCGTCTGCCTGATGCTTTCGGTATTCGTCACCCTGACCATCGCTCGCGGAATTTTTCCGCGGCGCGCGCGTGATTGCCGCGCGCGATCACATCAATATTTTTTCGGCCATCGGCGAACTCACCATGCGCAATACGCGCCGCTACGGCGGCTACGTGGTGCATTTCGGCATGGTGCTGGTTTTCATCGGCATTGCCGGCATTCGCATTCAACAAAGACATTCAAATGGAAATGGCGCCGGGCCAGACTCTGCACATCGGCTCCTACACCATCCTCTGCCAGAATTTCGACGAGGTCAGCAACAACAATTACCAGTCCGAGCGCGCCACGCTGGAAGTTTTCCGCAACGGCCATTCCGTGATGATGCTCTATCCCGAGCGCCGCTTTTTCCTCGCCAGCCAGGTAACCGAAACAATGGTCGCGCTGGAAACTTCGCCGCTGCGCGACTTGTATGTCGTCTATGCCGGGCGCAGCCCGGAAACCGGCAAGCCGGTGATCCACGCCTACCTCAATCCGCTGGTCAAATGGATTTGGTTCGGCGGCATCATCGTGGTTTTCGGGACGCTGCTGGCCATGCTGCCGGGAAGGCGCGCCGCGCTGGTTTTGCGCCCCGCGAGTGAAACTTCCTTCTCCGGTGATCTGGCGGCAACTTCCCGCGGCGCTCCGGCCGTAAGCCGCATCCCTCAAAGAGGCGCGCGCGATGATTGAAATGCACTCATTCCTTCCGCGGCGGGCGCGCACCATTCGCACTCGTCCGCGCCATCGTTCTCTCGCGCGCTGTGCCGTGATTGCCGCGTTCTGGCTTGCGCCGGCAATCGCGATTTTTTCGCCCGCCGTTCGCGCGCAAAATTCCGCGCACGCCAAGGAAGTCGGCCAGAAACTCCTCTGCGTCTGCGGCTGCAACCAGATTTTGGTCGCTTGCAATCACGTCGGCTGCACCTATTCCCACGACATGATCAAGGAACTCGACGAACGCGTCGCCCGCGGCGAGTCTGACAACCTCACCCTCCAGGCTTTCGTCCAGGAATACGGCCCCACGGTTCTGGCCGAACCTCCCGCCAAGGGATTCAATTGGGTGGCGTGGATTATGCCCGTGCTCGTGCCCGTCATCGCGCTCCTCATCCTCTGGGGAGTCGTCCGCCGCTGGCGTTCCCGCGCGCAACTCGCTCCGGCGGGAGCCGCGGCCGCCGCGCCCGGCGTTTCACCCGAACTTCTGGCGCGCGCCCGCCGCGAATCGGGCAAGGAATCCGATGAGCAGCGTTGACATCGCCGTCGCTTGCGCCTTGCTGGCCGCCGCTACGCTCTATTTCATTTTCAATGTGCGCCTGGACCCCTCCGATTTCACGCCCCATCGCACGCGCCTCGATCAACTTATGGACCGCCGCGACGCCATTTACGAAAACCTGCGCGATTTACGCTTCGAATTTCGCGCCGGAAAATTTTCCGAAGCCGATTTCGAGGAGACTAAGCAGCTCCTGGAAGTGGAAGCCGCGCGCGTCCTGGCCGAAATGGATACGCTTACCGGCTTTGCTCCCACTCCCGCCACGCGGCAGGCTGCCGCCGAAAGGCCACGCTCCCGATGATTCGCAGCATTTCCGCACGCTCCGCTTTTTCGCCGCCGGATTTCCGCCGCCGCGCGTTCGCCCGTATTTTCTTCGCCTGCATTCTATTTTCCGCCGCGGCTTGCGTTTCCTTTGCCGGAACCGTCAGCGGCACGGTCCGCAACGGAACCACCGGCAAACCTTCCGTCGGAACCGAAGTGATCCTCATCCAGTTGCAGGGCGGCATGCAGCCCGTGGCCACCACCAAAACGGACTCCCAAGGCCACTACCAGTTCTCGAATCCCGGCCTCGGCCAGGCTCCCATGCTGATTCGCGCCGTCTACCACGGCGTTCTCTATCACCAGCCCGTGCCACCGGGAACCGCCACCGCCGATGTGCAGGTTTTCGACCCCACGGACAAGCCCAGCGCCGTCACCGTTTCCGTGCGCGCCATTTTCCTGCAGCCCAGCGGCGCGACTCTCCTCCTCGGCGATGAATACACCATTGACAATAAAACCCAGCCGCCGCTCTCCTATTACCGCCCCGACGGCTCGTTTCGTTTTTCGCTTCCCGATGGCGCGCAGCTTCACGACATTTCCGCGCAAGGCCCGGAAGGCATGCCCGTGATTCAAAGCGCCATTGACAAAGGCCACCAGCAATCGGCCATCGCCTTCGCTTTTCGTCCCGGCGAAAGCGGCGTGCGCATTTCCTACAACGTGCCCTATCCCGATAATCACGTCACGATGCACTTCTCTTCGCCCTATACCGTTGACCGCGTGGCGCTGCTCGCGCAGCCTTCCGTTCAGGTCACTGCCGACGGTTTCGCTCCGGCAGGGTCCGACCAGGGCTATAACGTCTACGTGCGCGACGCCGTTGCCGCCGGAGTTCCGCTCGCCGTCACCATTTCCGGCACGGCTCCGCCTCCTCCGCAGAGTGCAGGCGCGGCCGATTCAGGGCAGGGCGGCGCCGCGGACAACTCCCAAAATCCCTCCGTCAATTCGCGCCTCGATGCCGCCGGAGCCGAAGCTCCCACCGCTTCCGCCACCACGCTTCCCGCGCGCCTCGACGGCCTGAAATGGATTCTCGTCGCCGGATTCGCCGCCATTTTCATTCTCGGTTTTCTCTACCTGTGGCTGCGTCCGCAGCAAGCCCAGGCCCTGGCTGCCGCCGGAGGAGCGCCTCTCGCCGCCGCCGCTGCACCATCCGCTGCATCGCCTTCCCGCCCCGCGGCTCTCGGCGAAGTTGACCACGCCGTCAAAGGCAGCCTCGACGAGCTGAAAGACAATTTATTTCGGCTGGAATTGCGCCATCAGGCCGGCACCATCTCTGAAGAGGACTATGCGCGTGAACGCCAGCGCATGGAGAAAACGCTGCGCGACCTTGTGCGCGGCTGAGCGATCCCTCCCTTGACCGCCACACTCACCGCGGCTCCGCCCTCGGCCTCGAACACGGCGGGCATTCGCTTCGATAATGTCCACAAACGTTTCGGCTCGCTGGTGGCTTTGCGCGGCGTCACCGCGGAAATCCTGCCCGGTGAATTTGTCGCGCTGCTCGGCCACAACGGGGCGGGGAAGACCACTCTGCTGCGCGTCGCGTCCCTGCTGATGACGCCCACCTCCGGCCGCGCGCAATTTATTTCCGGTTCACCGTCCGACGCCGGAACGGAAGGCTCGTCGTTCGTGGAAATTTCCCACTCGAATGCCAAGCCGCTCATCGGTTTCGTGGCTCACAGCACTTTGCTCTACGACGAATTTTCCGCCGCCGAAAATCTCACCCTTTTCGCCCGTCTCTATGATCTCGAAAAAATCCCCGCGCGCGTCGAAGCCGCGCTCGATTCCTGCGGCCTGGCCTCCCGCGCCGCCAGCCTGGTGCGCACGTTTTCCCGCGGCATGCGCCAGCGCCTGGCCATTGCCCGCGCCCTGCTGCATGCGCCGCGCTTTCTGCTTCTTGATGAACCCGCCGCGGGACTCGACCGCCAGGGCCTCGACTGGTTCAGCGCGACGCTCGACCGCCTGCGCGCCGATCGCTGCACCATCCTGATGAGCACCCACGCGCGCAACGAATCGCTCGATCTCGCGACGCGCGCCATTTCTCTCGCTTCCGGCCGCATCGAGCACGATTCCGGCCCCGGCGGCGATCCGCGTCCGCTGCTGGCCGCGCTGCGAGCGCAATCGTGAGGAACTTCCCCTCATGACCACTCCGCGCGCCGCCGCCATCCTCCTCGCCAAGGAACTCCGCCTCGAATTGCGCACGCGCGAACTCCTGAGCGCCACGATCGTGTTTGCCCTGCTCGTGGTCGTGCTTTTCAGCTTCGCTTTCGATCCCACCGCCGCGGAATCCCGCCGCTACGGCCCCGGCCTGCTGTGGATCGCGTTTTTGTTTGCAGGCTCGCTGCTGCTCAATCCTTCCTTCGCGCGCGAGCAATCGAATGACACGCTCGACGCCTTGCGCCTCGCTCCCATTTCCAATTTCGCGCTGCTCATGGGCAAAATGCTCGCGAACTTCATCTTCATGTCCATCGCCGAAGCTGTGCTGGTCCCCATTTTCGCCGTGCTCTACAATATTTCGCTGGCCGGCATCGTCGGCCGCTTGGCCGTGATTCTCATTCTCGGCACTCTCGGGCATCGTCATCACCGGAACGGTTTTTTCCGCCATTTCCGCGCACGCCCGCATGCGCGAGCTTCTCCTGCCGCTCTTGCTTCTGCCGATTCTCGCGCCCCTGCTGATCGCTTCGGTCGAAGCCACTTCCGCGCTTTTCTCTCTCGACCCTTCCTTCGACCGCACCTGGGCCGCCTTTCTCGCGGGATTCGATATTGTCTTTTTCACGGCTTCCTGGCTTTTGTGCGATTATCTGGTGGAGGAATAATTAGACACCCACGATGAGACCCGTGCGCATGTTGCGAACCTTCGCCGCCGCCGTCCTGATTATTTTCGCGGGTTACGCCGCGCTTTTCATCGCCCCCGATGAAGCCACCATGCACGCCATCCAGCGCATTTTTTATTTTCACCTGCCCAGTTGGATCGCTTCCTTCACCGCCTTCACCATCGTTTTCATCGCCAATATTTCCTGGCTCTCCACCCGCCGCCAAAAATGGGACGCTCTCGGCGTGGCCGCCGCCGAAGTGGGCGTCATCTGCTGCACCATCGGCCTGATCACCGGCCCGCTCTGGGCGCGCCCGGTCTGGGGCATCTGGTGGACCTGGGACGCGCGCCTCACCACCACCTTCATCCTCTGGCTGCTTTATATTTCGTATCTTCTGCTGCGCGGGCTGCTCGAAGATCCGGAACGCCGCGCCACGCTTTCCGCGGTCTTCGGCATTTTTGCCTTTCTCGATGTGCCGCTGGTCTATGTCTCGAACCGTCTGTGGCGCACCCAGCATCCCCAGCCGGTCATTCTCGGCGGAGCGAATTCCGGCCTCGATCCCACCATGGCCAAAGTGCTGCTCCTGTGCGTGGTGGCCGTGCTTTGCGTCATGGCCCTGGTGCTGGTGGACCGCTTCCGCCTGGAATTGCTTCGCAGGGAATTCGATGAATTGCAGCAGCAAGTGGAATCCCGCGCGGAGGAGCCGTCGCGCACGCCCGCTTCCTCGGCGCCGAATTTGCAATCGGGAGGTGTCCTACCTTGAAAAATTTCGATAATTTATTCGCCGCCTGGATGGTCGTGTGGGTGGTGTTCTTCGTCTTTGAAGTCAGCGTGGCGCGGCGCATGGCCCGCCTGCGCGAGGAAGTGGACCGCCTGAAGCGGCAGCTTCGCGAGGGATAACGCCGCAAAAGTCTCAGCCGCCGCGGCCGCGGCTGCATCTTCCGCGGCCCGCTGCACATGAGGATTTCATGCCCCAGGAAAAAAAAATCGCCGTGGTCATGTTCCAGCTCGGAGGTCCGGACTCCCAGGAAGCCGTCGAGCCGTTTCTCTACAATCTTTTTTGCGATCCGGACATCATCAATTTTCCCGGCTCATTTCTCGCGCGCAAGCCTCTCGCCAAATTGATCTCCACCACGCGCTCCAAAGTCGTCCGCCAGCATTACGCCGAAATCGGCGGCGGCAGCCCCATTCGCCGTCTCACCGAAGCGCAAGCCCGTGCGCTGGAAACCTCTCTGCGCGCCCACGTCGATGCGCGCTGCATCGTGGCCATGCGCTATTGGCATCCCGACACGCGCGAAGCCATCGCGCAACTCAATAGCCGCCCCTTCGACGAACTCGTGCTCCTGCCGCTCTACGGCCAATATTCCTTCGCCACCACCGGCAGCAGCTTCAAGGAATGGGACCGCCTCTACCGTCCCTCCACTCCCGTCCATCGCATTGACCATTTCTACGATCATCCCGATTACATTGCCGCCATCGTCGAGCGCATCAACGGCGTCCTCGCGAAACTCCCGCATCCCGAAGAAGTCCAGTTGGTGTTCAGCGCCCACGGCTTGCCCATGGTACTCGTCGAAAAGGGCGATCCCTACCCGCAGCACATTGCCGACACGGTGAAAATGGTGCGCGAACTCGGCGCCTGGCCCAACCCACACGTCCTCTGCTTCCAGAGCAAAGTCGGCCCGCAGAAATGGCTGCAGCCTTCGCTCACCTCCACCATCGAGCGCCTGGCGCACGAAGGAGTGAAGCGCATGCTGGTGATTCCCATCGCTTTCCTCACCGAGCACATCGAGACCCTGCACGAAATCAATATCGAAGCTCGCGCCGAAGCCCAAAAATTGGGCGTCGCGGAATATCACATGATGCCCGCGCTCAATGATTCGCCGCTGTTGATCCAGGCTCTCGCGGACCTGGTCCTGCGCGCCGTGGGCATTCGAGAAAACGCCGCTTCTTCCGCGGTCTGATTTCCCGCGGCGGATTTTTGCTCGCCGCTACGCGCGGCTTTGCTAAAATTAAATTTTTATCGATAAGGACTCTTCGGAATTCATATGCATGCAAAAAATCTGACGGCCATTTTCGCCTTTTCGCTTTTCCTGCTGCTACTCGGATTCGCCTGGAAATCAAATCCCGCATCCGCCGCCCCGCCCACTTCCTTTGCGGTTTCACCTGCTTCGGGAACCATCACCGGACGCGTTGTCCTCGAAGGGCCCGCTCCGGCTCCGCGCATGATCGACATGTCCGGCGAGCCTGCCTGCCGCGCCGCGCATCCCTCGCCCATCGCCTTTCCCGAAGTCGAGTTGGGCGATCATGGCGCGCTCGCGGACGCCGTCGTGTACATCAAATCCAGCCTCGCAAACGAATCCTTCGCCGCGCCCCAAACTCCCGTCTCGCTCGATCAAAAAGGCTGTATGTACTCGCCCCACGTCGTCGCGCTGATGACCAATCAAACTCTCCTCATCGCCAATAGCGATTCGACCGTTCACAATGTCCATCTCCTGGCCCGCTTGAACCGTCCCTGGAATAAGTCCGAGCCTTCCGGCGTCCCGCCGCTCAAGGAAACTTTTTCGCGCCCCGAACTGGCCATGCCCCTGGTTTGCAATGTGCATCCCTGGATGCGCGGATATATTTTCGTTTTCGCCAATCCCTATTTTCAGGTCACTTCGCGTTCCGGCGAATTTACGCTGCGCGATCTTCCTCCCGGCGCCTACACTCTCGAAGCCTGGCAGGAAAAATTCGGCACGCTCGACCAGAGCGTCACCCTCGGCCCGCGCGAATCCAAATCCGTCTCCTTCGTCTTTCATTCCTCCGCGCGATAGCCCCACCACGCCGCGGCATCTTCTAATTTTCGGTAGGGGCGCGGCATGCCGTGCCCTCTTCCTCCTCGCGTTTCACGCGCCCGGCGTTTCATCCCCCTCGCCCTCTTTTTTTCTCGAAAGCCAATGTGGCAGCCCCCCGCCTATCGGGTGTAATCTATACAGTCGTAATTTTCGCGGCCCGCGCCGCGTACCAATATCGTTCTAATCTTTCATAAGGGAAGGGAATCGCCATCGCAACTTCTGCCACCGATCATCGAGGAGTCTATCGCTTCGCAATCTTGAGCGTCATTTTCACTATCCTGCTGTTGATGGCCGGAGCGCTGGTCACCAGCAACAACGCCGCGGATTCCGTTCCGGATTGGCCGCTCGCTTACGGCAAAATTATTCCCCCGTTCGTGGGAGGCATCCGCTTTGAATACTCCCATCGCGTGATTGCCGGAATCGTTTCCATCCTCACGCTGGTTCTGGCCGTCTGGATCGCCGTCAGCCGCTGGGGGAAACCGTCGCGCCTGGCGCGCCGCATCGGCTGGACGGCTTTCGCGCTGGTCATCGCCCAGGCGGTGCTTGGCGGCATTCGCGTGCTCGACGGGCATCCGGCCGTTTCCGCCACGGCGCATGCCACGCTCGGCCAGATTTTCTTCATCGTCATGGTGGCGCTCGCCGTTTATATCAGCCCGTGGTGGCAGCGAGATCTTCCGCGCCTCGAGGATTCCGGCTCTCCCGCGGTGCGCTCGCTTGCGGCCTGGACCACGGCCATCATTTTCGTGCAGTTGATCCTCGGCGCGGGATTCCGCCACGGCGCGTGGGGCATTCTGCCGCACTTGATCGGCGCCGCGGTGGTCACCTTCTTCGTCGTCTGGGTGGGCCGCGCCGCGAAAAAGAAATTCCGCCAGGTGCGCGCCATCCGCAAAAGCGTGATCCTGCTGCACTCGACTTTCGGCCTGCAAATCCTTCTGGGATTTGCGGCCTATTGGGCGGTAGCGAAATCAATTGACGCCGCGCAACCGACCCTGTCCTACGTCGTCCTCACCGTCGCGCACGTCTTGATGGGCGCGCTGGTGCTCGCATCGAGCGTGCTGCTGACGCTCGTTGCCTATCACCTGACAGGCGGCGCGGAAGAATCCGTCTCCGCGCTCAACACCGCGCCCGCCGCGCCATCCCACGCGCAAGGATCGAAGGCTTAGCCGCATGGACAACGAACGCACAAATTCTCTCTCCATGGAACGCCCGTGGGCCTACGTCACGCTCACCAAGCCCGACGTAACTTTCCTCGTGGTGATCACCACCGTCGCCGGTTTTTACCTCGCCTCCAGCGGCTCCATCGCCTGGGCTTTGCTTCTCAACACGCTTTTCGGCACCACGCTGGTCGCCGGAGGCACTGCCGCGCTTAATCAATACATCGAACGCGACCGCGACGCGCTGATGCGCCGCACCGTGCAACGTCCTCTGCCCGCCGGCATATTGCAGCCCGCGGAAGTCCTGCGCTTTGGCGTCGGCGCCATCCTGCTCGGCACATTCTGGCTGGCCTTGGCCGCGAATTTCCTCGCCGCGTTTCTCGGTCTGGTCACTTCCATCGTCTACCTCGGCGTCTACACGCCGCTCAAGACGCGCACCACGCTGGCCACCGCCATCGGCGCGCTTCCTGGCGCTTTGCCTCCGCTGATCGGCTGGGCCGCGGCGCGCGGCTCGCTTTCTCTCGGCGCGTGGATTCTTTTCGGCATCCTCTTTTTCTGGCAATTCCCGCATTTCCAGGCCATCGCCTGGATGTACCGCGAGGATTATTCCCGCGCCGGCATTCGCATGCTTCCCACTGTGGATCCCGCCGGCGACGCCACGTTTCGCCAGATCGTTGCCACCAGCGCCATTCTCGTCCCTGTCAGCCTGCTGCCTTCGGTGATCGGCATGGCCGGCATCCGCTACTTTTTTGGCGCTTTGATCCTGGGGATGCTGATCTTGCAGGTTTCGCTGTGGGCTTCGCGCCATCGCAGCAACGTGCGCGCCAAATGGCTGATGCACGCAACCGTGGCCTATATTCCGCTGCTCCTCACCTGGATGATTCTCGACAAGCTCGGCGGGTGACTCCGCTGCTCCCGCTCGCATCTCTTCCGAAACTCAACGCCACGCTCAACGCCTGCTGCGCGTTTTTTCTCCTCGCCGGATACGCTTTCATCCGCCGCGGAAAAATCCAGTTTCACCGCGCCTGCATGCTCACGGCTTTCGCCTGCTCCGCCGCGTTCCTCTATTTTTATTTGTATTACCACGCGCATGCCGGACTCGTGCGCTTCGGCGGGCAGGGCTTGATCCGCCCCGTTTATTTCGTCTTGCTCGTTTCTCACACCATCCTGGCCGCGGCCATCGTTCCGCTGGTCCTGATTACTCTCACCTTCGCGCTGCGCCGGAAATTCGCGCAGCACCGCCGCATCGCGCGATGGACGTTGCCCATCTGGCTCTACGTTTCCGTCACCGGTGTAGTGATTTATTGGCTTTTGTTTCAGGTCTACACGCCGATTTTCGCCGCCCGCTGATTCCGCGCCATCCTTGGTTCTTCCGTAGGGGCACGGCATGCCGTGCCCGCTAACTCCTCGCTTTTCAGGAGCCTGGGCTTTCGCGCCTTTTGCGTCCCGGCCCTGCCGCGGAACGCCGTGCCGAAAAAGACGCCAATCCTCAGGGGTTTTAACCCCTGAGGCTGCCGCCCTCTACTTGTACGTCACCATGGCTTGCCCGTTCTGCACTTGTATATCGCTGACATTCGGAGGGAGCTTCAATTTGTCGCGGTTTTCCGGAGAATTCATCATCTTATCCACCGCCGCTTGCAGCGTCGAAAGCGGCAGCGGCAGCGATCCCAATTTCCCGCCCACCGGATCGAATTTGATGTATCCGCCGTCGGAACTCAAATGCCCGTCGAGTTCGAGCGACAAATCCTTGCCGTGAAAATCGAAAATCACGTAGGCCTTCACCAGGTCGCCCACCATATCCACCTTCACATCCTTCACCGACGATTGCACCTGATCGAGCGTGGCCTGGTCCGCGCCCTGCACTCCGGCCAGCGGATCGCCCGAGGAATCGGCGGCATCCGCCGCGGGCGCTGCCTGCGCAGCCGGCGAAGCATCTGCCGCGTTCGCGGCATTCGTATCCGCCGCGCCGTTCGCGGAATTGGGCGCCGCGCCGCCTTCCAGTTGCAAATTCTGCTTGAGGTAGGAATTCAGCTCACTCGGATCGAGTGATACCGCCGCCGGTTGCCCTGCGGCCTTAGCTTTGTCCGCCGCGGCAAATTTCTGTTCCGCGCGCGCTGCCGCTCCGGGATCGTCCGCCACTTGCGGAGGCGGCGCCTTGCGCAGCACCAAAACCAGAACAATAACCAGCGCCGCGAGACTCGACCAAGTCAAGATGCGATAAAGTTTTTTCAGGAGTTCGGTGTCAGCCATGAGGCCTCCGCGCTCAACCAGTCTATCAAGCGCCGCGGACGCGCACCGCTTCCGCATCCGCCACAGTGCCTAACCCTCACTGTCCGCAAGGACAGGTGCGCAGACATACTTCGCCCGTCGCGTAAAACCGAAGGGAATTTCCTTCGAAGGAACTATGCAGGGAATGAAATAAATTCCCGCCTGCGGCCCCCCGCAAAAAACCGTGCGCCGAAACTACTTCCCGAACGCGCGTATCACCGCCTCGGTGAATTCCGCTGTGGTGGCTTTGCCGCCCACGTCTCCGGTAATCCACCGTCCTTCGCGGTACACTCCGTGCAGCGAAGTTTCGATCTTCTGCGCCGCCTCCATCTCCCCGATGTGCCGCAGCATCATGATCGAACTCATCAGCAGCGCCGTGGGATTGGCGATGCCTTTGCCGGCGATGTCCGGCGCGGTCCCGTGCACGGATTCGAATACCGCCACGTCCTGCCCGATGTTTCCGCTGGGCACCACGCCCAATCCGCCCACCAGTCCCGCCGCCAGGTCGCTCATGATGTCCCCATACAAATTGGTCAGCAGCAGCATGTCGAATTGCTGCGGGTTGAGCACCATCTGCATGCAGGCGTTGTCGATGATCATTTCCTTGTATTCGACCTCCGGATATTCCGGCGCCACTTTGCGCACCGAGGTCAGGAAGAGGCCGTCCGAGAGCTTCATGATGTTGGCTTTGTGGATCGCGTGGATTTTCTTGCGCCCGAATTTCCGCGCAAATTCAAAGGCGAAGCGCGCGATGCGCGTAGAAGCCCGCTCGGTGATGATTTTCAGGCTTTCCACCACGCCGGGAACCACGGTGTGCTCGATCCCCGAATACAGGTCCTCGGTATTTTCGCGGATGAGCACGATATCCACGTTTTGATAGCGCGACTGCACGCCTTCCAGATTTTTCACCGGCCGCAGGTTCGAGTACAAATCCAGCGCCTGGCGCAGCGCCACGTTGATGCTCGGCGCCCCCCCGGCCACCGCCGTGGTCATCGGACCTTTCAGCGCCACCCGGTTTTTGCGGATTGACTCCACCACGCCGGACTTCATGAAATCCACGCCGCGGCGTTCGCTTTCCTCGCGCGGCGCGATTTCATCCCAGCGAATATCCACCCCCGCCGCCGACAGCACTTTCTTTACTGCCGCGGTGATTTCCGGCCCGATTCCGTCTCCGGGTATCAAAGTAATCGTATGGGTCATGAGTGGCTTAGGTGCGCCTTCCTGCGTGCGCTTTTCCTTCCCTGTATGAGGATATTTCGAAATGCTTCTCTGCAGAATGCTTATTCTATGGGAAGCGTACGCTGAAGTACACATCGCCGCGCCTCCTGCCAATTCCATTTGCTTCCGCTGGCCTCGTGCTTGCCTCGGCTTGCCTCGTGCTTGCCTCGTACGTGCCTCGTGCTTACTTGGAACTTGCGCCGCCGCGAACCTCTTGCATCCGACACGCCCTTCCATGAATCTGATATACTGACGTTATCAAGGCGCCCTTTGGGTGCACCTTTTTGGGAGGCAGTCCAAACATGGTTTCATTGACTCCGGTGGCAGTCAGCAAAGTGAAGGAAATCATCTCGCAGCAGATGCCTTCACCGGTCGGTCTTCGCGTGGCCGTCGTAGGCGGAGGCTGCTCTGGCTTCAGCTATCACATGGCCTTTGAAAACGCCGTGAACGAGCAAGCCGACAACATCTACGAATTCGACGGCTTGAAGGTGATGGTTGACCAGATGAGCGAGATGTACCTCGAAGGCGTTTCCATCGACTATATCGAGAGCATCGAGGGTTCGGGCTTCAAGTTCAATAATCCCAACGTCAAGTCCACCTGCGGGTGCGGCAGCTCTTTCAGCGTGTAAGGGATGGCGGACGCGCCGTGCTCCGCGGCTTTCATGAACCTGTGGAGCATGCGCTCGAAAGGTGATGCGTGCGGACGCCTGAGCAATCCATTTCGATTCGCAAGGGCTCCCGAGGCCGATGGCTTCGGGAGCTTTCTTTTTGTCGCGGCTTGGTTGCTGGCAGGCAATTGCACGGGGAAACTGGGGCGAACCGTGCCGATGAAATCTGATCCGTTGCCATCCCAGTCTCTTCCATGAAACTTGCGCTCGCTCAATTCAATCCCACCATCGGCGATTTTCCCGGAAACTCCGCGCGCATCCTGGAAATGGCGCGCGACGCGCAATCGCTTGGCGCGGAACTCGCCGTCTTTTCCGAGTTGTGCCTCTGCGGCTATCCGCCGCAGGATTTGATCGAGCGCCCCGATTTCGCCGAACTCAACACCAAGGAACTCGCGCGCCTCGCAAAACTTTTGCCCATTCCTTGCGTCATCGGCTACGTCGGCGAGGCGCAAGACTCCACCGGCAAGCCCGTGGCCAATTGCGCCGCTCTGCTTTGCGGCGGCAAAATCGCCTTCGAGCAGCGCAAAATGCTCCTCCCCTCCTACGACGTTTTCGACGAAACGCGCTATTTCCAGCCGGGCGCTTCGACCCACACATTTCCTCTGTCCTCGGAAGTTCTGGGCATCACCATCTGCGAGGATTGCTGGAACGACAAAAATTTCTGGGTGCAGCGCCTCTATGACCGCGACCCCGTCGTCGAACTGATGGGGCAGGGAACCACCCTGATCCTCAACATTTCCGCTTCTCCCTACACCATCGAAAAACGCGGCCTGCGCCTGGATATGCTGCGCGCCATCGCCCGCGAACAAAAAGTTCCGGTGGTTTACGTCAATCAGGTGGGCGGCGACGACAGCCTGATTTTCGACGGCTCGAGCGTGGCCTTCATGCCCGATGGCCGCATCGCCGCTCTGGCCCGCGCCTTCGCCGAGGATTTGGTGCTCTTCGACACTGCCACCGGCGAAGGCGATATCCGCCCGCAGCCGCAGGGCGATTTGGAAGCCGCCTATGACGCGCTGGTTCTTGGCGCGCGCGATTACGTCCGCAAATGCGGCTTCAGCAAAGTGGTCGTGGGACTCAGCGGGGGAGTGGATTCGGCGCTGGTGGCCACCCTCGCAACCGACGCCGTGGGCCCTGAAAACGTTCTCGGCGTGGCTATGCCCGGCCCCTATTCTTCCGCCGGCAGCCAGCGCGACGCCCATTGCCTGGCTCAAAACCTGGGCATCGAATTTCTCACCCTGCCGATTGACGACGCTTTCGCCAGCTATCGCGCTACGCTACAAAAAACTTTCTCCGGGCTTCCCGAAGACGCCACCGAAGAAAACCTCCAGGCGCGCATCCGCGGAAATTTGCTCATGGCGCTCTCGAACAAATTCGGCCACATGGTCCTGAGCACCGGAAATAAATCCGAACTGGCCGTCGGCTACTGCACGTTGTATGGAGACATGGCCGGGGGCCTCGCGGTCATCTCCGACGTTCCCAAGACCATGGTCTACGAGCTTGCGCGCCTGGCCAATAGCCGCCGCCATCGCATCCCCCGCGAAACTCTGGAAAAAGCTCCCTCCGCCGAACTTCGCCCCAATCAGAAGGACATCGACACGCTTCCGCCCTATGACATTCTCGACCGCATTCTGAAAGGCTACGTCGAGGATTTGCAAAGCCCGGAGGAAATTGCCGGCCATTATGAAGTTCCGCTGGACCTGGTGCGCTCGGTGATTCATCGCGTGGATCAAAACGAGTACAAGCGCAAGCAGGCTCCCCCCGGATTGAAAATCACATCGAAAGCTTTCGGCGTCGGCCGCCGCATCCCTCTCGCCCAAAAATTCGCCGTCTAACCGCGCCCCCGCCGCGTGTATTTCTCTTCATCCTCCCGGCCAACCCGCTTGCATTGCCGCCTCATCCATAGGATTCTGCATGACGGGAACACCATCAATTCACTTCGGAGATTTCATGCCACGCACACGATTCGCAACCCTGGCACTTCTAATCATCGCTTTTGCCGCCGCTCCTTGCTTTGCCCAATCCTCCGCCCCGGCGCCCGCCCCCGCAAACGAAGCCCCGCTCCTGAAATCCACGGAAGCTTTTCTGCGCAATCTTTTTGCCTGGGGGCCGCAATTTGATGTAAAGCTCGGGCCGCTCTCTCCTTCCGCTTCGCCCGATTTCTATACCGTTCCGGTGCGCGTCACCTACACCGGGCAGACCGACGAAGGCACCGTCTACGTCAGCAAGGACGGAAAATCCCTGCTTCGCGGCGATATGTTTGACACCACCGCCGACCCCTTCGCCGCCGACCGCGCCAAAATCCATCTCGACGGCAATCCCTCGAAAGGGCCCGCCGACGCGCGCGTCACCGTGGTCGAGTACAGCGATTTCCAGTGCCCGCATTGCCGCGAGCTGTACGTCAACCTGAAAACTATCGAGCCGGAATATCCGCAGGTGCGCTTCGTCTTCAAGGATTTTCCCATCACCCAGATTCATCCCTGGGCGGAAACCGCGGCCATCGGCGCGCGCTGCGCATTCATGCAGTCTCCCGACGCTTTCTGGACCATGCACAATTCCATTTTCGATAATCAGGACGTCATTTCCGCCGAAAATGTCTATGAAAAGCTGGTGGATTACGCGAGCCAGGCCGGCCTCGACGCCGATTCCTTCAAAGCCTGCCTCGCTTCAGACGCCGCCAAAAAAGCAGTGGAAGCGAACCGCGACGAGGGCATCGCCCTGGGCGTCAACAGCACTCCCACCGTGTACGTCAACGGTCGCCCGGCCATCGGCGGCGAAAAAAACATGATCGAGCAATTCATCAAATTCGAGCTGGCCGCGAATCCGAAATGATCCGCGGCTCGCCCGGATTCGATTTGTTTCTCTCACAGCGGCGCAACGTTCGTGCATCTTGCGCATGCGCATTTCGCACAGTTTTTCTCGTAGGGGCACGGCATGCCGTGCCCGCCTTGTTCTCGGTTTTCAGGAGGCCGGGGCTTCCGCGCAGTTTGCGTCCCGGCCCTGCCGGGACGCCCCGGCGCAAGCGCTGTTTTAGAATGGGGCTTCCGCCCCTGAAGACTCACAAAAGCCGTTATCGATCATCCTGCCAAAAGGCAGGCGCGATATTTTGCCGGAGGAGCCCCGCCGTTTCCGGGCGCATCCAATAAACGATGCCCAGACGTCCCAAATCGGCATGGCCCGTGAAGGCGCTGCAATCCTCCGCGCGCGCAAGTCTGCTTCGCGCCTATCATCAAGTAAAAGTGGATCCCCAGGATTACCTCGACCATATCCGCCGCGCCCATCGCCTGCCCATCCGCTCCTGGGACGAGATGTTTTATCTCGGCGAGGAAATCGTCACGCCCATCTCCGACGGCATCATTCGCGCCTCCTCCAAAACCGCCGCGCTCGAAGGCGCGGGCCTGGGTCTCGGCGGCTTCCTCACCGTGATTCCCGATCTCGGCATCCTCTCCGCCATCACCATGCGCATGCTGCAAAAACTCAGCCTCATCCATGGATTCGAATACTCCACGGAAGAGGAATCGACGGAAATCTGGATGGCGGCCGCCAGCGCCGCGGGCCTCGACCTGGGCAAGGATTTTGTCGAAAAGCAGGCGGTCGAGCGCCTCATTCCCCGCCTGGTGGACAGCATCGCCGCGAAAGTGGGCGCGGACGTGGCCGAGAAATGGTCCGCGCGGCTCGTTCCTGTCCTGAGCGCCGGAGCCGGAGGCGCGCTGAATTATTATTTTGTTCGCGCCTGGGGGCGCCGCGCGCAAAAACATTTCCTCGCCCGCCACCGCCAAGCCGCGGCGCAATTGATTGTCCTGCCGCCATCCTCCTCGCCGCGGCCCGCGCTCCCCACGCCTATTCGCCGCCTTCCGGAAACGAATTGAAGTCCGCGCCCTCCTCGTATTGCAAGTATTGCTTTAACCCCGGTTCAAGCCTTCCTGGAACGCTCCTCAAAATCAAAATTTGCCGTTTCAATTTTGCGTTTGCGATCGGCGATGAAATACACTGGGGAATTACAAGAAGCGAAAAATTAAATCGAAGGGTCTGCGAGAAAAAAACGAGTTCAACAATTACTTGAAGTTCCGAAAATATCAAATCGAGGGTTTGCGCGGAAGCGGGGTGTAATTAACTTCCGTTATGGCTCACGTTGACCGGAGCCAGCGAGGTGAACACATGCCAGAAATCGCCGTCGCTGCTTGTGAACTCAACTCCCACCTTGGCCCTGGGCTTCTTCACGCCTTTGCGCGCCTTGCTGCGCCGCTTGGTCTCGACGTACACCACCCGGCATTCCCGCTCTTCTCCCGTGAATCCATTCACCAGCAGCAGCTTTTGCCCGCACTCCACTTTTCCGGTCAGCGGAACCAGGCCGCCTTGCGCGCTCACGTCCTTGGTTTCGGTGATATCGCGGAAAGGCATGTTGTCGGGAGTCCGGCCGTAGACTCGCACCGGGATGCTCAAAGGCAATCTCTTGCACCGCCGCCGCTTCTCCATCTTCGCCTCCGAGTGGTGACAACCTCTGTTTCGGCCGCTCGCTGCTCCGGCTTTAACCCTGCGTCGAGGGCGTGCAGGGAACTTTAAAAATAAGCTCTTCAATCCCGCGAATCAATAGTACTCAGTCGTTTTTGGCGCAAGATTAACCCCCGCGTAAACTTTCCGGCCCGCCACGGGCGGAATTTCCCGTTGCCTCCTTGCCGCCATTGTCTGCGCATCGCTCCTGCGCCGTTGACTTGCCTCCACCCGCATGCTAGTTTTCGCCTCGGCCATGATTTCTCCGCTGCATCGCATCGCCATCTCCCGTCAGGCTCGCCCGTGAATTCCACCGCCAACGCGAAACGCATTGCCGTGATCCCCGGAGACGGTATCGGCAAGGAAGTGATTCCGGAAGCGGTAAAAGTTCTGCAAGCGGCGGCTGGCGCCGGCGGCAAACAAGTGTCTCTCGTGGAATTCGATTGGGGCGCGGACCGTTTTCTGCGCGACGGGACCACGCTTCCCAAAGATGCCGTGGAAATGCTGCGCCGCGATTTCGACGCGATTCTTTTGGGCGCCATGGGCGATCCGCGCGTGCCTTCCAACCAGCACGCCGCGGACATTTTGCTGGGCCTGCGTTTCCAGCTCGATCTCTACGTCAATGCGCGCCCCTGCGTGCTCTTTGACCGGCGCTTCACTCCGCTCAAGGATCGCGCGGAAAAAGACGTCAACTTCATGGTCTTTCGCGAAAACACGGAAGGCTTGTACGTCGGCATGGGCGGCTTTTTCAAGAAGGGAACTCTCGGACGAAATCGCCACGCAGGAGGATTTGAACACGCGCAAGGGCGTGGAACGCATTCTGCGCTACGCCTTCGAATTCGCGCGCAGTCGCGGATTGCGCCGCGTGTGCATGAGCGACAAATCGAACGCCCTGACCTTCGGCCATGATCTCTGGCAGCGCGTCTTCAAACTGGTTCGCGCGGAATATCCGGAAATCGAAGCCTCGCACATGTATATCGACAACCTGCTGATGCAGATGGTCCGCGACCCTTCCCAATTTCAGGTCATCGTCACTTCCAATCTTTTTGGCGACATCGCCAGCGACCTCGGCGCGCAATTGGCCGGAGGTCTGGGCCTCGCGCCCTCCGGGAATATTCATCCGGGAAAAATCTCGCTCTTCGAGCCGGTGCATGGCTCGGCGCCGGGAATCGCCGGAAAAAATATCGCCAATCCCATGGGCGCGGTTTTAGCCACGGGAATGATGTTCGAATTTTTCGGCTGGACGGCGGAGGCGCAGGCCATCGAGTCCGCTGTGCGCGCGGCGTTGCGGGAGGGGAAGACGCCCGCGGAGTTGGGCGGCTCGCTCGGCACCCGCGAGTGCGGCGATCACCTCGCCAATATTCTCTCCGGCGCGGCTCTCCGCTGACCCGCCAATTTTTATCCGCGGGAAATGCTTCAAGCGTTCATGCAACTGTCGGCCCACCGACAACTCATGCGCTACTTGCAGTATCCGCGCGCCGCAAAACCGAGAAACTTCGCAGTTCATGCGTTACTTTAACTTCCGCAAATCGCTAATTTTCCGCACTTCATAAATCACTTTAAATTTTTCCGAGCTGATCGAACGAAAATTCATGCGTTCATTTCAATCTCTAATTATTCAAGCTTTGCTCGAATTGTCGGCAGGCCGACGACATTTGCTCCGCAAAATGTCCGACCCCAATCCAAGAAATAATTTCCAGCAATTTCTCACGCAGCCCTTGCGCGGCCTGCGACCCGCACCGGAAGCGCCATCACCACGCCCAGCAAAAATCCTCCCACGTGCGCCCACCACGCCACTCCTCCCAGGTTCGCCGCGTTCGCCGCTCCCAGCGACACCACTCCCGAAAAAAATTGCAGCGCGAACCACAGGCCGATAAAAATCACCGCCGGAATCCGCATCGTGAACCAGATCACGAACAGCGGAATCAGCGTCAGGATTTTCGAGCCCGGAAAGAAAACCAGATACGCGCCCAGAATTCCGGATATCGCCCCGCTCGCGCCAATCGAGGGAATGTGCGAGCCCCAGGAAAACGCCGTTTGCGCCACGCCGGAACCCAAGCCGCACACCACATAAAACAACAGGTAGCCGAACGAACCGAGGCGGTCTTCCACGTTCGCGCCGAATATCCACAGGAACCACATATTGCCGATGATGTGCAGCCAGCCGCCATGCAGAAACATGCAGGTAAAGAGGGGAAGAAACGCGGCTTGCGCAGTCACGTGATGGCCGCCGGCCAGAAAGAGCGAAATGCGCGAGGGCACCAGCCCATAAGCCATGATAAAAGCGTCTGCGGCGCGCGGCGATAGAAATTCCTGATGAATAAAAATCGCGGCGTTGGCAATAATTAAAATCGCCGTGACCACCGGCGGCGAACGCCGCGGATCCATATTCTTCAGCGGAATCATTCCACAGCCCGGTCCAGATGCGGCGGAGGATTGCGCGTCAGTCCCGCGGCGTGCGCCGCGGCCGCCGCGGCTTCGAGTTCGCGGGGAGAAAACGCCGGCTCCGATCTTCTTCCTCCCAGCCTCAACCTGTTGATTTCCAAAAGCGTCGCAATCCCTCCGCGCGCTCCCACCGCCGTACAGTTCAGCGCCGCCGCGGCGCAACTGAATTCCAGCACGTCCACCGCCGGCCAGCCTTTCACCAGGCCATAGGCAAATGCTCCGTGAAAAATATCTCCCGCCCCGGTGGTGTCAATGGCGCGTACTTGAAATCCCGGAGCCAGCAAAAATTTTCTGCCGTCCCAGGCGATCGCCCCCAGCCGCCCGATGGTCGCGCACGTCAAGCGGCACTTGAACTCGTGAAATATCTGCGGAAGCGACTTCAAAAGGTCCGGCTCGCCGGTCAGGCGTTCCGGAAAATCACGCGAGGTGACCGGGTAATCCGTCAAGGCCAGCAATGCTTGCACTCCGCGGTAAATATTGTCGAAGTCGCCCACCACTTGAATTTTTTCTTCGCGAGCCCAGGTGGCCGCGCGCGTGGCGGCAAAAGTGTCGTGCCCGTCGAGCAGCAGCAGCCGCGCGCCGGACACCCAGTTGCGCTGGATATCTTTGGGGCGCAGGGCGATTTTGGCGTCGCGCTTCCAAAGCACCGTGCGTTCTCCGGAAATTTTGTCCACCAGGATATAGGCGATCTGGCTCGAACATCCCGGCGCGACCACCCAGTGCGCTTCCACTCCTTCGCGCTCCATCTCCTTCTGCTGAAATTTTCCGGCCGCGTCGTCGCCCACTTTTCCGGAATAGCGCGCGCGCAATCCCCATCGCTGGCAGGCCACCATGGCGCTGGCCACTTGTCCTCCCGGCATGATTTCCGCGGAGGCCAGCTCGACTTTGGAGTCGAGGGTTGGAAAATGCGGCAAACGGATAATGGTGTCGGTGGCGTTGATGCCCACTCCGGCGATGTCCACGATGGTGTGAGTTCCGGCGATCTTGTTTTTGGTGCGCATGGTGTGAACACTGTAGCGAAGCCGCGCCGATTTTCAAACCCGGAATTAAAAATGCGGCGCTGCGGGCCGCGCGCGCGTGCGTTTAATAATTGCGCGCGCCGCCGCGCTGTGATAAAAAAAATCTTCTGGTGCACGCGCGGCGTGTGCGCGTGTATCGTCGGCGCGCCGACAAGCTGATGCCAGTCCACGAATCCGAGGCTATTATTCTGCAGAGCTATCCTCTTGGGGAAGGCGATCGTCTGGTCAGTTTTCTCTCCCGCTCGATGGGACGCATGCGCGGCGTGGCTTCCGGCGCGCGCAAACCCAAAAGCCGCTTCGGCTCCACGCTCGAACGCCTTTCGCATATCCGCATTTGGTTCTACGAAAAAGAAACGCGCGAGCTGGTGCGCATCAATCAATCCGAATTGATCGAATCTTTCATGGATGCCTTCAGCGATTTTCCCTCGAGCGTGGCTCTCGCCATTTTCAGCGAAGTGACGGAAGCGATTCTCCCGGACCGCGAAGCTTCCGACGCCAATTTCCGCCTGCTGCTGCTGGCCGCGCAAGCCGTGAAGCGCAGCAACCGCCCGGAACTTCCGCTCGCTTATTTTTCACTGTGGGCCGTGAAGCTGGCCGGATGGCTTCCTTCGCTGGATTCGTGTTCGCGCTGCGGCCGCCCGATCGCCCTGGACGAAGCCGCGTATTTTTCACCGCGCGCCGCCGCCCTGGCCTGCGCCCAATGCCGGCCCGCGGGAATGCGCGTCCTCTCCGCCGCCGCGCTGCAAGCCGCACGCAAAATGCTTTCCGGGCGCCTTGAAAATATCAACGAAGAAATCGTTGCGCCGCGCGCCGCACGGGAACTCACCGATGTTATGCTGGATGTGGTCGAGCACCAGATCGATCGCAAATTGACTTCCCGGGAACTTCTGGAGTCGCCCGCGCGATGAGCCCGTCTCGAAAAACCGCGAAGAAAAAAGCCGCCGCAAAACACCGCGGCCTGAGCTTCCAGAATCTTCTTCTAAAACTTGAAGAATATTGGACGCGCCGCGGATGTGTTTTGCAGCAGCCTTACGATGTGGAAGTGGGCGCAGGAACCATGCATCCGGAAACATTCTTGCGCGTCCTGGGACGCGAGCCGTATCGCGTGGTGTACGCGCAGCCTAGCCGGCGTCCCGCGGATGGAAGGTACGGCGAAAATCCCAATCGCCTTTACAAGCACACCCAGCTTCAAGTGATACTTAAACCCGCGCCCGCGAATATTCAGGATCTCTATCTCGAAAGCCTGGGAGTGATCGGCATCGACCTGCGCGACCACGACATACGCTTCGAGGAAGACAACTGGGAAGCGCCGACGCTGGGCGCATGGGGCATCGGCTGGCAGGTGTTGCTCGACGGCCTGGAGATCACCCAGTTCACATATTTTCAACAGTGTGGCGCACTGCCGCTCGATCCCATCACGGTCGAGCTGACTTACGGGCTCGACCGCATCGCCGCCTACCTGCAGGGCGTCGAAAATATCTACGAAGTGATGTGGTCGGAAACGATGAGCTACGCGCAGGTGCGCCTCGCGGAAGAACAGCAATTCTCCGCGTACAATTTTGAATATGCCGACGCCGCTTCCTTGCGCAAGCAATTCGATTTGAACGAAAGCGAATCGGCGCGGCTGCTGGCGGCGTATCCCGCGTCGAAGGGCATCGCGCGGCAGAGATTCCCTCTGCTGCCTGCGTACGATTTGTGCCTGAAGTGTTCGCATCTCTTCAATGTGCTGGACGCGCGCGGCGCGATTTCCGTCACGGAACGCGCAGCGATGATCGGGCGGGTGCGCAAACTGGCCACGCGCGCGGCGGAAGCCTGGGTGGACCAGCGCGGCGGCGGAAAATCGAGGGAAGAGAATCCCGCGGGAAGCGAGGCGCGGGAATGAGCAAGGGTAAAAAATTGCGCGGGGATTTTTTATTTGAGATCGGCTGCGAGGAAATTCCCGGGGGAATGATTTTCAAGGCCTCTCAAGAGCTTAAAGCGATACTTGAAAAATCTTTTTTGGCCGCGGGGCTTCTGGATGCGGAAGAAATCGCAACGGCGCTGGAAACATTCGGCGCACCGCGAAGATTGACGGCCATCGCGCGCGGCGTGAGGTTGAAGCAGGAAGATGTGACGCGCGAAATTATTGGACCGCCGAAATCCGTGGCTTACGATTCTGTCGGCGCGCCGACACGAGCCGCGCAAAGTTTTGCCGAGAAGCAGGGGATCCGCACCAGCGATCTGAAAATCATCAACACTCCCAAGGGAGAATATCTGGCCGCGGTGCAATTGACGCGCGGGCAGCCCGCGGAGAATATTCTCGCCGAAATTTTGCCGCAGGCCATCCACGATATTTCCTGGCCGCGCTCGATGTATTGGACCGGAGCGCAGGGCCCGCGCTTCATCCGCCCTATTCGCTGGATTGTGGCGCTGCTCGACGGAAAAGTTGTGCCGTTCACTTTCGCCGAAGTTTCCGCGGGAAATCACACCGAGGGGCACCGCTTCCTCGGCAAACCGAAAATTCCGGTCAGCGGGCCGCGCGATTACGAAGCAAAGTTAAAGAAAAACTTTGTATTGTGCCGCCCGGAAACCCGCCGCAAGAAAATCGAAGCGGAAATTCGATCGCTGGCCGGCCGCCAGAAATTGCAAGCGCACGCGGATGAATCGCTGCTCGGCCTGGTGACCAACCTGAACGAATACCCCACGGCGATCCTCGGAGATTTCGATCCCGCGTTTCTGGCCTTGCCGGAAGAGATTTTGATCACCGTGATGCGCGACCATCAAAAATATTTCGCGCTGGAGGACCGCGCGGGCGAAATTGCACCGCACTTCCTGGCGGTGATCAACCTGGCGCGCGATCCCAAGGGCCTGGTTCGCGCCGGCCACGAACGCGTGCTGCGCGCGCGTTTCGCGGACGCGCAGTTTTTCTGGGAGACGGACCAGAAGCACAAGCTCGGCGAAAATCTGTCGCGGCTTCGCGCGGTCACCTACGAATCGCGCCTGGGCAGCTACGCGGACAAAGTGGAACGCATGCGCGCCATCGCGCGATGGCTTGCGGAACAGCTTTTCAGCGCGGGCGCTTCGCAGGCGGACGTGGCGGGATCCGATCGCGCCGCGGAGCTTGCGAAATGCGATCTGGTGACCGGGATGGTGGGCGAATTTCCGGAATTGCAGGGAGTGGTGGGCGGCCTGTACGCGCGCGCCCAAGGCGAGCCTGAGGAAATTTCCTGGGCGGTGTATGACCATTACATGCCGCTGGGCCTCGATGAGCCGCTGCCGCGCAATTTCACAGGCTGCGTCGTTTCCTTCGCGGACAAGCTCGATTCTCTGGTGGCTTGCTTTGCCGTGGGCGCCGCACCCACGGGTTCCAGCGATCCTTTCGCTTTGCGCCGCGCGGCGCTGGGAGTCATCAAGATCGTCCTCGAACATAAATTGCCGCTCTCGCTTTCCGCGACGATTTCGGCGGCGTGCAAGACGCTGCATGAGCATCCCCCGAAAATCGCGAGTGACTCCGGCGGTGGAAAAGCAGGTGCTGGATTTCCTGCTCGAACGCGCGCGATTCATCCTGCGCGAAAGGCGCGGCTTCGCCTACGACGAAATCAACGCCACCTTTGCAGCCGGGGCCGACAACCTAACCGACGTGACGGAGCGGGTGGCCGCGGTGCACGCCATCCGCGACACGCGGAATTTCGTGCCGCTGGCGGCGGCCTTCAAGCGCATTCGCAACATCCTTGAAAAATCCGCGAGCAAGGGCGACCGCGCGCAAGGAGGAGTGAAGCCGGAACTTTTGAAGGAGCCCGCGGAGCGCAAACTTTTTGAGGAAGCGCAAAGAATCGGGGAAGAAGCCACGCGGCGCAAGAAGGCGAAAAAATACCGCGAGGCGCTGGAGACGATATCCGAGCTGCGTCCGGCGGTGGATGCGTTTTTCGACAAAGTTCTAGTAATGGTTGAAGATCAGGATTTGCGGCGAAATCGTCTGGCGCTGCTGGGAAATTTGCTGCGGGAGTTTTCGACCATCGCGGATTTTTCGGAGCTGGGCGGAGAAGAGGCGAAATAATTTTCGCGCGAGAATTGTGAAGCGCGGGATGAAGATTTTGGCGAGATAAAGTATCACTTGAAGTGCGGTGAAAAGCGTTTGGGATTTTCTGCAAGTGTTGCCGGAGATTCTTTAAAAAACCGCTCGCAAGAATATTTTCAAACGGGCGTCGGCGCGCCGACAATTTTCGCGCCGCAGTTTCATAAAATAAATTCATCGAGGTGGGGAAATGAAATTTGTTTATTTTTTCGGGCGAGGCAAAGCGGAAGGCACGGGGGAGATGCGCGACTTGCTGGGAGGCAAGGGCGCGGGTCTGGCGGAGATGACGCGCATCGGGCTGCCGGTTCCGGCGGGATTCACCATCACCACGGAAACCTGCGATTATTATTTGAAGCACGGCCATAAATATCCCAAAGAGCTCCGCGCGCAGGTGGCCGCGCATCTTTCACGGCTCGAAAAAGCCACGGGGAAAAAATTGGGCGACGCAAAAGACCCGCTGCTGGTGAGCGTGCGTTCCGGTTCGGCGCGCTCCATGCCGGGAATGATGGAAACAATTCTGAACCTGGGATTGAACGACAAATCCGTCGAAGGGCTGGCGCGTTCAACGCAGAATGACCGCTTCGCCTACGACGCCTATCGCCGATTTGTGCAGATGTATTCCTCGGTGGTGATCGGGCTGCCGAAAGAAGACCTGGAAGCGCGGCTGCGGGCCTTGAAGAATTACTTGAAAGTGAAGGACGACACGGAAGTTTCGGCGCAGGGATGGCGGCAACTGGTGGGCGAGTACAAGGAATATTTCCGGCAGAAGACCGGGAAAAATTTCCCGGAGGATCCCGTTGAGCAACTGTGGGGCGCGATCGGCGCGGTGTTCGAATCGTGGATGGCGGAAAAAGCCGTCACCTACCGGCGCGTGGAAAAAATTTCGGGGCTGCTGGGCACGGCGGTCAATGTGGTGCAGATGGTTTTCGGAAATACCGGAGACAAATCCGGCACGGGAGTTTGCTTCACGCGCGACCCATCGACCGGCGAAAAAGTGTTTTACGGCGAATTCCTGATCAACGCGCAGGGAGAAGACGTGGTGGCGGGGATTCGCACTCCCATGCCGCTAGCGGAAATGGCCAAGCAGATGCCCAAGGTCTATCCGCAACTGGAAAACGTGCGCAAGAAACTCGAAAAACATTATCGCGACATGCAGGACCTGGAATTCACGGTCGAGAACGGCACGTTGTACATGTTGCAGACGCGCACCGGGAAACGAACGGCCGCGGCGGCGTTTCAAATCGCCGTGGATATGGCCAACGAGGGGCTGATCAAAAAGGAAGAAGCGCTCGAAAGAATCAAGTCCGAAGACATCGAGCGGTTGTTCTATCCCGTGCTCGATCCCAAATTGCCGCGCGGCGAATTTGCGAGCCGCAAGCTGGTGACGGGCATCAATGCCGTGCCGGGAGCGGCGGTGGGCAAGGCGGTGTTCACAGCAGAGGATGCGGAGAAATGGGCGGCGCGCGGCGAGCGCGTGATTCTGGTGCGGCGCGAAACGAGTCCTGAAGACGTGGGGGGGATGTTCGTCGCCCAGGGAATTCTGACGGCCACGGGCGGCAAGACCAGCCACGCGGCGGTGGTGGCGCGCGGATGGGGAAAATGCTGCGTGGTGGGAGCGGAAGCCCTGGACATCATCGCCGAGAAAAAGCAGATGAGCGTGAACGGCCGCGTGGTGCGTGAAGGCGAATGGATCACGCTCGACGGCGGAGACGGCAGCGTTTACACCGGAGAAATCGCGCTGGTGCGGCCGGAACCTCCCAAGGCATACGAAACGTTGATGAAATGGGCGGACCAGGTGCGGAGATTGCGCGTGCGCACCAACGCCGACACGCCGCACGATGCGCGCGTGGCGCATCGGCATGGGCGCGCAGGGCATCGGACTCTGCCGCACGGAACACATGTTCTTCAAGGACTTCGAGCAGCCGGAGAAGAGCATCGAGCGCCAGCAAGCGATTCAGGAAATGATCCTGGCGGAGACGCAGGAATCGCGGCGAGCGGCGCTCGCGAAATTGCTGCCGTTCCAGCGGCGCGATTTCACCGGAATTTTCGAGGCCATGAACGGGTTGCCGGTGACCATCCGGCTGATCGATCCTCCACTGCACGAATTTATTCCTCATGATCCGGCCAAGCAGGAAGAGCTGGCGAAGAAAATCGGAGTGACGCGCGAAGCCATCGAGCGGCGTGTGGAGCAATTGCACGAATCGAATCCCATGCTGGGCCTTCGCGGCTGCCGGCTTGTGCATCGTGTATCCGGAAATTCTGGAGATGCAGGTGCGAGCGATCATCGAGGCGGCCATTGATTGCCAGAAACGAAAGATTAAAGTGTTACCTGAGATTATGATTCCGCTGGTGATGGAGAAACGCGAGCTGAAGATTTTGGAAGAGGCGACGCGGCGAGTGGCGGACGAAATCATTTCCCAAGCGAAAGTAAAACTTGAATATCTGGTGGGCACCATGATCGAGTTGCCGCGAGCGGCATTGTTGGCCAATGAGATCGCGGAAGTGGCCGAATTCTTTTCCTTCGGGACAAATGATCTGACGCAAACGACCATGGGACTTTCGCGCGACGATGCCGGACGATTTTTGCCGGAATACGTGAACGAGCAAAAGACGGCGATTTTCCCGGCGGACCCGTTTCAGACCCTGGACATTCCCGGCGTGGGGATGCTGATCGAATGGGCCATCGCGCGGGGAAGAAAAACGCGTGCCAAGCTGAAAATCGGGATTTGCGGCGAGCACGGCGGAGACGCGGACAGCGTGAAATTCTGCCACCGCGCGGGAATGGATTATGTGAGCGCTTCGCCGTTCCGCGTTCCGGTGGCCAGGCTGGCGGCGGCGCAGGCGGTGATCGAAGGCAGGAAAAAGAAGAAGAAGTGAGGAGCTTCTGATTCGACCACTGATCATCGGCATCTGCGGAGGGACGGGATCGGGAAAAACCACGATCACGCGGCGGATTATCGAGGCGCTTTCGGAAGCAAGCGTGATCGTCCTGCAGCAGGACAATTATTACAAGGATTTGCCGGGGCTGCCGCTCGAGGAACGCAAGAAACAGAATTTCGACCATCCGGAATCGATGGATACTCCGTTTTTGGTGGAGCATCTGAAGCGCTTGCGGGCGGGGTTGCCGGTCGAGCGGCCGACTTACGATTTTGCGCAATACCGGAGGATGGCGGAGACGGTGGAAATCGCGCCGCGCGCGGCGATCATCGTCGAAGGAATTTTAATTTTCGAGTACGCGGAATTGCGCGAATTGATGGACATTAAGGTGTTCGTGGATACCGACGCGGATTTGCGGTTTATCCGGCGATTGGTGCGGGACATCCGCGAGCGCGGGCGGACGATGGAGTCGGTGATCGAGCAGTATTTGACGACGGTGCGGCCGATGCACAATGAGTTCGTGGAACCCTCGAAGCGCCACGCGGACGTGATTATTCCCGAAGGCGGGCACAATCCGGTGGGAATCGATCTGGTGATTCAGAAAATCAAGTCGCTCGTCCCGCAATAAGCCCCGAAAATCTTCCGGCGCGAAAATCCGCATGCGAGCGTTCGCGCACCAGCGGCGTCAACCAATATCGCGCCGACTCCGCCCACAAGCTGATGAGCGTCTCCTTTATGATCCCTCTTGCGGTCAGTTCCAAGCTTTGGTAGTGGTGCCGTTTGGTTTCCACAGGTCAAACGACTGACGGCGGTACTGGTGCTCTGTCTAACTGTACCCGTCTGCGGCTACGGATGCGGCCCGATCCATACTGTTATTTCGTCTGGGTGGGTGGTTACCCGACGCCAAGGTGCGTCTGCGGATTCAAAGTCGCTTTTAATAGTCATTCGCGAAAAGTCTGCGTCTATGATTCGTGGCATTTTGTTCGGAGACGGCGGAAGTACTTTGGCAAGTGCGCCCCCTAGTGCTTTTGCCGCTTTCATCGTGTTTTCCGGTGCCTCAGAACTGACGAATACAGATATCCCAGCGCATCCAAGAGTGCCAAGCCAAGAAGTCATACCGCCATTTAGAACTGACCACTGCGCTCCTTTGTTTTGTGGCGTCGTGCCTTCCAAGATGCGCGCAATGCTCCCCCAAGTATTGATCATTTCTTCATCTTGCGAGCTTCGCGGCTTGTTGGGGGCTTGGCAGATTACCAAATCGACTTTTTGTCCGGCGAAGGGTATGAGTTGTTTTGTAATTTCCGGCGCAGCCTTATCTATTAGTCGTGATCTTGGGCTTTGGACGCGAATGTCTCCTTCAAGCCGGCCTAATTGTTTCGCCGCGTCACCCAAGCGACCAGTGAGTTCATCGGTCTCTGTTTTAACTTCATCTGCTTCATCGTGTGCGATCGTGGCGGACGCGGCTGCCTCGCCAGCTTTTTGGTCTGCTTCCGTCAGTTTCCTTACGTCATATTTGTGGATGGAATTGTGTGCCTCCTCCAATTTAACGCCAAATCTCCATTCTCCGACAACTCCGATCACGACAAGTATTATCCCAATCCGAAGCAACAGCTTTATCCAATTAGGCTCGTCAGAATGTAATTCTGTTTCACGCGTTGCTTTACCACACGGAAAAATTTCGGCGAGTTCTTGCAACGCAATGCCCTCGCGTTCCTCGCGTCTCTTTCGTTTTCTCCACGCGAAAACGGCGTAGGCAATCTCCACCGCCTCCAATGCAACGCCCAGCGCCACAACTACGTTTGAACATGAAACGAAATTGGAAAAATGGTCTGCTGTGGCTTGCAGGGAAGCTCTCACTGGGTCTTCGACCGAGAAAAGTGCCAGCGATAGGCTTGACAGGAGGCTTAAGGGCGTAGCTATTGGGGCAATCATTTTCTATGGCGGGTGGGCCACCCCTCCGCCTTGCGGACGCGAACGGTTCGCTTCTGTGGGTGGCGCATCCTTCCCGGATTTTGGGAAGGGTGAACAATTTGATTTTGGGGGGCCGGACTGGCATTCCACCAATTCATCCCGTCCTCGTGGCTGGATGTGCGTGCGATGCGCTCCTCATAGCAAGAAGCGTTCAACCGCGCACCCTTTGCCCAATGCGCAAAGATTGCGGCACCCTCCGGTGCAAATGCAACCGCAAAAGCAAAATCAACCCTCGCGTCGAATGCCTTGGAAGCGCCCTTCATGTTTGCCTCGCGCCCGACGCGGAGGTCCGCAAATGGAATCTTCAGCAAAGGGTGCTCCGCCCGCCGCGTGTGTGCCGGATTCGAAATGAAAAGACGCGAAGAGCAATGCAAGGACAGAGTCAACTTCCGCACCCTTCCCAAAAGCTGGGAAGGATGCGCCACCCACAGAACCAAAACCTTCATGCCGGGACGCGGATGGGTGCTCCACCCGCCTAGTCTTGATCCATAGGTGCGACTGTCCCGTCGGACCAATGTGGGACTTCGACTGCGAACACGAGGATTGGCGGCAACCCTTTGGCCTGGGATGGATCTTTCGACGATAGGAACCAGTAAGGACCGGAAAAAACCGGCGAGCCCGATAAGCCGGCCGCCCAATCCTTACCGTCCTCAAGCGTGGTGTAGAACATCACATGAGGTCCGTTGTGATCCCCTTGGTCGTAAAGATATGCCGACTTCGACATCATGAAGGCCATGGCGCCGTATTCGAGATGCGGCAATCGATTATCGGCGAATGCCGCCTTGACGGCCGCCACGATCTCCGCCTTGGAGTGGCCGGCCAACACCATCTTCGTCCGCAGATCGGCGATTGGCAAAATCGAGCGCACCGCCTGGGGATTCAGGCATTCGGCGCCCCTCACTTTCGGGTTCCAGAACTCAGGCGAGTCAAACGCTTCCATCCAGCTTCTTTCCACCATGCAGACCCACGCGTTCTTTCCGCGGACAGCTGTTTCATAGCCATGCCGTCCCAAGGCCAGGATCGTCGCGCCACTGGAGATGGAATCCGGAGCGGCGCTCCGCGCCAGCAGAATCTCAGCATTCCTTTCCATCAAGTATTGGCCGACAGGCGACATTTTCGGATATTTATCCGATTGCGCCGCGGCCTTCGGCACAAGCGAGCCGATGCTGAGTAGCAGCGCGAAGGCCGTGATGCGCATCCATTTTTCCGTCATGGGCGTTTTCATCGCGAAGACTCCTTGCGCCGCCGCTGCTCGCTTTCCGTTATGATTTCGGTCAAATCCACAAGCGGGCGGATCTCAATCGGCCCAAGTCCATACTTCAGGCCTGGAAGCTGTGAGACCAACTGAATGGCGTGATTGAGGTCTCGCGCTTCCAGGATTTGAAGGCCGCCAAGCTGTTCCTTGGTTTCCGCGTAGGGGCCGTCGGTGGTGGCGACTTTGCCGTCTCTCCAGCGCAGGGTCAACGCGGTCTCCGGAGGCTGAAGAGGCACTTCGGCAACAAGATGTCCGTTCTTCCGCAGTTCGTCGTTATAGCTGAAACACGCGTCCAGCACGGTGTTGCGCTCGCTTTCGGACATGCTTTCGAACTTGCCGGGCTGGAGATATCCCAAACAGACGTATTTCATCTATTCCTCCTAGTTTGCTGTGAGGCAAAGAACCGCAGCCGGTTGTTCCGCTATCAGATAGTCGCGCGGGAGGCAGAAAATCGACAGATGCGCCATATTTTTAGCCTCGTCAATGGTGATGCCAGCGAGATCAAAAGCCCGCAGGGGCGCCCGATCCCGCGGCCGCCTGGAGTTATTACATGCGCGGTCCCGTCGTCCCATCGGACCATTTGGTTACTCCTACCAGGAAGACTGACAGTGGTGGGAAGGATTTGAGTTGTGGGTAGGATTGCGCGGAGATGTACCAGTAATTTACGGAGATGACCGGGGAGTTTTCGAGATTTGCGCCCCAGGCGGCATCGTCTTTCGCAGTTTCGTAGAACATCATGTGCGGGGCGTTGTGGCCGCCGTAATCGCTGAGATACGAATCCTTCGACATCATGTAGGAGACAGTCCCAGGCTCCAGGGCTGGTAATTCTTTTTTGTCTATTGCGGCTTTGATTGCGGCGATAACTTCGAGTTTGGAATGGCCGGCCAGGATGAGTTCGGTGCGTTTGTAGGCATAGGGCAGGACGGAGCGGACCGCTGGTGGATTGATGCATTCCGCGGCGCGGACTTTTGGATTCCAAAACTCGGGATGATCGAACATGCCCATCCAGCCGCGTCCCACCCAGCATACCCAGCCGTTTTTGCCCTGGACCGCGGTTTCGTAGCCGTGGCGGGTGAGGACGATGACCGAGGCGTCGCGGGAGATGGCGTCTGGAGCGGCGCTGCGGGCCAGAGCAATTTCCGCGTCGCGATTCATTAGATATTGTTCAATCGGGGCCATCGTTGGATAGGGTTGTTGGGAGTCTTGTGCGGCTGCGGGCGGGATTGCGAACAGCGCGGCGATGAGCACGAATGCGCTCAGGAAAATGCTGTGTATTTGATTTCGGGTCATTGCTTTCCTCCATACTTTTTCATTTTCCACTGCACCGTTCCTACCCCGACCGAGGCCAGACTTGCGGAACATTCAGCGAGCGTCTGTTCCGTCTGACCAGCGTTGCACGGCAATCACGAACTCAGTCAGATGCTCGCGGGAGTCGGCAATGGCAAAGATGGGAGAACCCGGCAGACCCGCTCCCCAGGTTGCGGGGGCGATGTCCGGAAAGTAAAACATGAGGTGCGCAGGCCAGTGCTTGATGCGTCGTCGCCGCCGAATCCTTCCTTGGACATCATGTAGCACATGGCTCCGGGTTCCATCGGGGGCAATTCTTTTTTGTCGACGGCGGCGGCAATGGCCGCATTTGTCTGGGCTTGCGTGCGTCCCGCGAGACCCAGATCGGTCCTTTTAATGTCGCGGAGAAGATAGGAACGCGCGGCTGCGGCATTAAAACATATGGGGGTGCGCACTTTCGGATTCCAATAGTCAGGATCGGGCGCGGAGGTCCACGAACGTTCCACGACACACACGAAGCCGTTTTTGCCTTTGACCGCCGATTCGAAACCATGACGTCCGAGAACCAGGACCTCGGCGTCGCGTGAAATGGATTCCGGCGCGGCAGTTCGCGCCAGAGCTATTTCCGCAGCGCGATCGGTCATGAGGTATTGGTCGAGCGGGGCCATTTTCGAATAAATTGTGGTGGCCTGCTGCGCCATCCCCGGCGGGGCCATCGCCTGCTGCTCCACCGACTGCTGCGCCATGGCCTGGTGCGCCATAGCGAGCACAAAAAGCAGTGCAAAGCTTCCGATCGCGATTGCGCCAACTTTGTTTTTCCTCATCGCTTTCCTCCATACTTTTTCGTTTTCCACTGCACCGTTCCTACCCCGACCGAGGCCAGACTTGCGGAACATTCAGCGAGCGTCTGTTCCGTCTGACCAGCGTTGCACGGCAATCACGAACGTAGTCACGTGCTCTCGGGTGTCGGTTAAACCAAGGATGGGAGAGCCCGGCAGACCCGCTCCCCAGATTGCAGGGTCGGTCTGCGGAAAGTAAAACATGAGGTGGGAAGGCCCGTGTTCGACGGTGTCGTCGCCACCGACTCCTTGCTTGGACATCATGTAGCACATCGCCCCGAGCTCCATCGCAGGCAGTTCTTTTTTGTCGACGGCGGCGAAGATGGCCTCGTCCACCTGATCCTTCGTGCGTCCCGCCAGGATCAAGTCGGTCCTCTTAATGTTGCGGACAAGGACGGAGCGTGCGGCTGCTGCGTTGTAACATATCGGGGTCCGCACTTTCGGATTCCAAAAATCAGGATCGGGTGCGGAAGTCCACGAACGCTCCACGATACACACGAAACCGTTTTTGCCTTTGACCGCCGTTTCGAAACCATGACGTCCGAGAACCAGGACCTCCGCATCGCGAGAAATTGATTCCGGCGCTGCGCTGCGCGCCAGGGCTATTTCCGCAGCCTGATCGGTCATGAGGTATTGGTCGATCGGGGCCATTTTCGAATAAGTTGTGGTGGCCTGCTGCGCCATCGCCTGGTGCGCCGTACCAAGCACAACAAGCAGCGCCAAGCTTTTGATTGCGAATCCGCCGAGCTTCTTTTTCCGCATTTTTTTTCCTCCTGAGAATGGGCCAAGTTCAACGCATTGATATCAATGAGCACGCCTTCCAGCGGGGCCTCGGTCAGTAAAACGCGCGCACCTCGACCGGCGCGCGACAAGCGACGACAGCCTTGCGCCCCCAGGCCAGCGCCTCTTCCATGCTGGCGGCATTCAGAATCCAAAAACCGCCGATGTGCTCCTTGGTCTCGAGGTACGGCCCGTCGGTGATGAGCACCTTGCCGTCGGGCTGGGCCCGCAGGGACTTCGCGCCGCTGGCGCGCTGGAGGCCGCCCGCGAAAAAGCGGGCGCCGGCCGCCGCCATCTCTTCGTTGAGCACGTCAATATCGCGGGACATCGCTTCCGTCTCGACGGACGGGTCGTAATTGTCGGGGTGGTGAATGGCGACCAAATACTGCTTCATGATTTCTCCTTCTCCGGTAACGGAACCATGGACGTCGTACAAGGCATCGCGAAACCTGCGAAGCGCGGAGAGTTTTTTTACTGCTGACCCGGCTCCGCGCCGGCGTCGCCGAACCTCTTTTGGATTTCCTTTTGAGTCTCGGGATCGAAGTCGGTTATATCGAACATGCGGCGGACTTCGACCGTTTCGTTTTCCCTACCGGGGATGCGCGAGGCCCATTCGAGCGCCTCTTCGCGCGACTTCACCTGGATGATCCAGTAGCCGCCGACCACTTCCTTCGCTTCGGTAAACGGGCCGTCGGTGACTTTCGATTTTCCGCCTTGGAAGGTGACGCGCGCGCACATCGTCGCGGGCGGGGTCAGCCCGTCGAGCGCGAGCAGCACGCCGGCTTTCCCCAGTTCCTCGTTGTACGCGCCCATCTTCTCCATGTCTTTCATATTAGGCACAAAGCCGGCTTTTGCGGTTTCGTAGTCTTTCGGAAATATGAGCATCATGAAACGCATGGGGTTCTCCTTGAGTGTTGAGCGGACCCTGTAGCAGGGCCGCTACTCTTATATAGGAGCTTGGGCCGCGCCGCTGCCTGAAATTTGCAGGTGGCCGATGGCGCGGCGCCGCTCCAATTACGCGCCGGACGGGCTTGCCGGGAATCGCCACGCGATTTGCAGATTATTCGCGTAGCGCATCACCCGCGAAACACTTCCTGGCGGTCCAATTGCCCGGCCTTCACCCTATTGTCGAACGGCCGGACCGGAATTCGACAAGGCGTGGAAGTTTTTATTTTAGCTGCCGAATGCGCTCTTGCAGGAATTGCCGCTCCGGTTCCTGCTGGGTCAGGGCCAGCGCTTTCTCATAAGCGGACCGAGCCTCAGATGTCCTGCCGAGCCTGCGGCACATGTCCGCACGGGCGGAATGCGCCAGGTAATAATTTGCCAATTCGCCATGTTCCAAGGCCGCGTCAATATGCGTCAGACCGGCTTCCGGACCATCGCGCATGGCAATTGCCACGGCGCGATTGAGCTGCACGACCGGCGAAGGCTGAATTCGCACCAACTGGTCGTACAGCGCGACAATCCGCCGCCAGTCGGTGGCAGCGACCGATTCGGCCCCGGCATGAACGGCGGCAATCGCAGCTTGCAGCGTGTAGGAGCCAAAGCCGCGGGAGTTCAGGGCTTTCCCCAGCAATGCCAGGCCCTCCGCGATCTGCTCGCGGTTCCAGAGCGAGCGATCCTGGTTCTCGAGCAGAATCAGCTCACCGGTCGGCGAGGTTCTGGCGGCGTGACGCGATTCCTGGAGCAACATCAGGGAAAGCAGCCCAATGACTTCCGGTTCAACGTCCGGTTCTGGGCGGAGTTCGGCCAGCAAGCGGCCCAGGCGAATCGCCTCGCCGGTCAGCTCGGCCCGCGTTACCTGCGTTCCGGCCGCAGCTGAGTAGCCCTCGTTAAAGACGAGATAGATGACTTGAAGGACGGCGCCCAGGCGCTCCGGCAATTCCTGCGGCGACGGCACCTGGTAGGGAATCGGTGTCTCTCGAATCTTTGCTTTTGCGCGGACAATGCGCTGCGCAAGCGCACGCGGAGTGACGAGGAAAGCCTTCGCTATCTCCTCGGTTGTCAGGCCGCAGACTTCGCGCAAGGTGAGCGCAACGTGCGCTTCCGGCGCGAGAGATGGATGACAGCAGGTAAAGATCAGACGGAGGCGGTCGTCCTCGAGGCTGTCCTCTTCATTGGAACTTTCCGCCGAAAAGGATTGCGCTTCGAGATACCGAACGAGGTCGTCTTGAGAGGCATCAAATCTTGCGCGTCGCCGCAGTGTATCAATGGCTTTGAATCGGGCGGTCGAAATCAACCATGGCCGCGGGTTGCCGGGCACTCCATTACGCGGCCACAGGCTCAACGCAGCGGCGAAGGCTTCATGCATAGCCTCCTCGGCAAGATCAAAATCACCGAGCAAGCGGATCAGAGTTGCCAGGATTCGCCCCGAATCCACGCGATAGAGGGAGTCGAGCAATTCGCGTATCTGCTCGGTGGAATGCTCGGACATGACCACGACCTTAGCAAACCGGCTAGGCCGAATCAATTTGGCACACGGGGGATTGAGGCAAATGCAACTGCAAAAACGAAATCAACTGTCGCGTCGAATGCCTTGGAAGCGTCCTTTATGATTGCCTCGCGCCCGACGCAGAGGCCGACAAATCGAATCTTCAACCAAAGGGTGCTCCACCCGCCGCGTGTGTGCCGGATCCGAAATGAAAAGCCGCGAAGAGCAATGCAAGGACAGAGTCAACTTCCGCACCCTTCCCAAAAACTGGGAAGGATGCGCCACCCACAGAACCAAAACCTTCATGCCGGCGACGCGGAAGGGTGCTCCACCCGCCGTCATTCGTGGGAGGCTTTACCGAACCGTCTGGATTGGTGGGAGCTGGCTGGTTACTCTGATTTTGCGCCAACTCTTCACTTCTTCTTCCCCTTCTCAAGCAGGAGGCGAGCCAAGTCGCCAAAAGGGGCACTAGCCAGACCTTCCGTCTCTACACCTCGCAGTCTCAAGACCTGAAGCATGTATGCTCGGAGCGCTGCCGAACCCGCTTCGACCCTTGAAGTTGGAATTAGACTGACCTTTTTCTTGTGGACGTGCGCCTCCAAAACTCGTCCCGTCGAATCATGGAACTGATATTCCTGATGCAGAATGTCGACAAGCTCCACATCACGAAGCAACGCTTCAACAGAGGGATAGGCCACCACGTCGGCGTCCTCGTTGAGGATTATCGGGGGCACCATCGCGAAGTCCAATTCTTTTGACATTTGTTCCTCCTGAGACGCGACCATCATGGCTCCCACGGTCGGTGCCATTTCATTGAGCCTCCAGGCAGCGTTTTGCCATCCGGGCCGACGATACGACGGTGATAGTGGGGATATCGTCCTGTAGGGTGTCCGGTTCTGTTACCGGTCGGCGCTATTCTCAGATCGTCCCCGATCTTGATCTCTTTTCCTTGCGCGCCTCGGACCGCGATGTAGGTGTCAATTACGAGACCAGCAGCTTGTCCGATGGCGCGAGGATCGCCCGAGGCCGACCTTCGATCCAAACTGAACCGCTAGGTCCTTGGCTCCTTCGGCGGCACCTGTCAGAGTGCCCTTTGGGTCCTTCGCAACGTCCTCCACTCCCTCGACGAGATTCGAGGCGCCATTCTCGACGGTCTGTACGGGATGCGCGGCTGCGTCAACAGCAGGGGCAAGCGTAGTGTCGTAGACACCTTTCAATTCCTGTCCGAGGAAACTGGCAGAGGCATTTACCTGCCAGGAAAGCGACCAGCTCTGCTGTTGCGCCGTTTGCGGCGGTGGTGGCGGGGCAGGCTCATCACAGATCCTGGAGGAACGGTCATCACAATGTCCATCGAGGTCGGCGAAGGATTCAGGATTGTCGCTGACCATCGCATACAAATTGAGTGTCTGTGGATTGGCGGGTGGCGCATCCTTCCCGGATTTTGGGAAGGGTGCGAGATTTGATTTTGGGGCGCTGGTCTGGCATTCGCCCAATTCATCCCGTCCTTGTGTTGGGTGTGCGTGCGATGTGGTCCTCATAGCAAGAAGCGTTTACCCGCGCACCCTTTGCCCGATGCGCAAAGATTGCGGCATCCTTCGGTGCAAATGCAACTGCAAAAGCAAAACCAATCAACAGCAATTGCAATTTCCTCTACGTCGGCATCTTCAGGAAGAAATAGACGCCGAGGAAGCCGAAGATGGCGTCGGGCGCCCATCCGGCCAGCAACGGCGGAAGCTGCCCGACCGAGCCCATGGCTTCGAATAAAGCGGCGGAAGCCCAGTAGACAATTCCAATGCCCACGGCGACGGCCAGACCGCTGACGGCTCCGCGCGTGCCGACGAGGAATGCGAAAGGCGCGCCCAGAAACACGATGATGGCGGCGATCAGAGGAAACGCGAATTTTTTCTGCCACTGCACGGAAAGCCGCGAAGTATCGAATCCCGCCTGGCGCAGGCTGGCAATGTAGGCTCCCAACTGGCGCCAATTCATCTGGTAATACTGGCGGACCTCGCGGCGGAAATAGCTGGGCGGCTCGGAAAGTTCGGGAAAGGAATCGGCTTTGAAGGCGCTGTATTTCGTCACTTTGCCATTTTCAAAATCGCGGACCCATCCTCCGGTAAGCACCCAGGCGTTTTCCGAAGCCTCCCAGGTGGCGCGGGAAGCGTAGATGCGGCGATGAACCTGAAAAGTTCCGGGATCGAGTTCAAAGACGCTGAGGCCGCCGAAAAACTGGCGGTCGGGATCGTAGAGTTCGTAATTATAGACTTTGTCGTTTTCGCCGAAAATCCACTGGCGCGCGGGCTGAAAATAGGTCTGCGCGGGACGGCCCTTGATTTCGTTGCGCAGGGCGTCCTGGCGCTGGTTGGCGTAGGGAAGATAAGTGTCGTCGAGGAGGAACATGCCGCCGGCGAGAAGGCAACCGGCAAGAGTGAGCGGCAAAACCAGGCGGTAGAGGCTGATGCCGCTGGCCTTGAAGGCAATCACTTCGTTGTTTTTGGCGAGGATGGCTAGGGTGACGAGAGTGGCCACCAGAGTGGCGAGCGGCGCGAGTTGATAAATCATGAGCGGAACAAGATAGCGGAAATATTCGGCGACCAGAAGAATGCTTACGTGATTTTTGGAGATGTCGCCGAGCAGATCGAAAAGCGTGAAGGCGTCGAAGATGAGCACGAAGCCCGCGAGCAGCACGAAAAAATAATAGAAGAAGCGCTCGAGGAGATAGACGTCAATAAGCATGGGGAAGGAAACGGCGGAGCCCGCATCGGCGTGGCGAATGCCCGCGGCGGGCGGATGAAGCGCGCCGAGTCCATTGGCCGGAGGAATGGGAGCGGCTTCCGATTCCAGACGCACCGGCGTGCGGCGGCGGGCAAAAAACGAATCAATCCATGCGAAGAAGCGATTGGGGCGGCGGATTCTCTCGATGCGAAGCAAAAAAACGATGCCCACGAGCAGCGCGGCAATATTCGCGCCCCAAATCCCGAACCACGGAGATAAGGAGCCTTGCTCGGCCATGTGCGCGCCGGTGACGAAGAGAAAATAATATCCGCCGATAAGGATGAGCGTGAGGATGAGTCCCGCGGCGCGGCCTCCGCGGCGGGGACGCACGCCGATGGGCACGCCGAGAAGCGCGAAGACCAGACAGGCGGCGGGAAAGGCCAGGCGTCGCTGGAATTCGACCTGCGAATCGCGCCAGGTGGGGCCGTTGTCTGAAAGCAGTTCCCAAGTGGATTTTTCCGCCGCGGAGAGAGCGACGTTTTTGGGCGCGGCGACGGCGCTGGAAATATCCACGGGAATTTCTGTCTGGCCGAAGGTGGTCACGTTGTAACGGTTGGGATCGCGCGGATCGTATTCATGGGTGCTGCCGGCGCCGAGTTGCAGCTCGATTTGATTTTTGGCCGCGCCGGTGAGGATGGAGGCGTCCTGAGCGACGGTAACGCTGGAGGGATCGGTGGGAGAAGAGGATTGCGCCAGGAAAACACCGCGCCAGTGAGTCGCTGCGGCCTCGACATCTTGCACGTATAATACGAAGTGGGGAAAGCGTTCATCGAAGACGCGAGGCTGCACGGCGTAAGGAGCCTGCGAGGAACGGATCTGATCTTCGAGGACACGCAAGGTCCGCACGGAAGCCGGACTGATCCAGAACGTCATCAGCAAAGTGCCGCAAGTGCAAGCCAGCGCCACGAAACCGATGGGAAGCAGCAGGCGGCGCAGGCTGATGCCGGAGGCGTGGAGCGCGACAATTTCGCTGTCCGCGGAAAGCCGCCCCAGACCGATCAGCACGCCGACAAGGACAGCCATGGGAACGGTGAAAGTGAGAACCGGAGCAAGCGAGCAGAGGAAGAGCAGGACGATGGTGCCGGTCGAGCCGGTATGGCGCACGATCAAATCCATCAAGCGCACCAGCTGCGGAACGAAGAAAACGAAAGTGAAGACAGCGAGACCCAGGACGGCGTGGGAGGCGACTTCGCGGGAAATGTATTTATCGAGCAGGCGCATGGTAGCGCGCTGCCATTCTAGCATGGGCGCAAGCACGGCAACGGACCTTCGCCGGAGAATGCCGGGCGGGCGGCGGGCGGAGGTTTGCGCCCAGTGAGCCGCGTGAACCTGGTTTTGCTATGGCACATGCACCAGCCGCAGTACCGCGATCCGGTGACCAAGAGATATCTGCTGCCGTGGACGCGGCTGCACGCGCTGAAAGATTACTGGGGCATGGTGAAGGTGCTCGAGGAATTTCCGGGGGTGCACGCGACTTTTAATTTTGTGCCGCTGCTGGCCGAGCAGATCGAGGAATACGCCAGCGGAAAATTCCGGGAGCCGTGGTTCGAGGCGGCGTTTGCTCCGGCGGCAGCGCTGGGGGCCGAGCAGAAGCGCGAGGTGATTGACCGCGCGTTTCAAATGAACGAAAACTTCCGCAATCGCTGGCCGCGGCTGGCGGAACTCCACGCGCAGGTGCAATCGGGAGGCAGCGAAGCGTGCGTGGCGCATTTCAGCGAGCGCGACTGGCGCGATCTGCAACTGCTATCGCAACTGGCGTGGATGGACGAGGAGTATTTGGCAAGCGATCCGGTGGTATCCGCTCTTTCGGAGAAAGGCAAGAATTACACGGAAGCGGACAAGCAGGCCTTGCGCGACAAGCAGATGGAATTGCTGCGCGCGGTGCTGCCGCGCTACCGCCAGGCGTCCGAGCGCGGGCAAATCGAAATTTCGACGACTCCTTATTACCATCCGATCCTGCCGCTGTTGTGCGACACGGACATCGCCAGGGTTTCCAATCCCTCGACGCCGCTGCCGCATCCGGCCTTCCGGCATCCCGAGGACGCGCGCGAGCAATTGACGCGAGCGCGCGATTTTCATTTGCGCGTGTTCGGGAAAGTGCCGGCGGGATTGTGGCCTTCGGAAGGATCGGTTTCGGATCAATCGCTGGAAATCGCGATGGAGCTGGGATTCCAGTGGTTCGCGACGGATGAAGGAGTGCTGGGCCGGACGCGCAATCTGGGATTCTGGCGGGACGCCGCGGGATATCCGGAGAATGCGGCGGATCTGTACACGCCGTGGGTGCTCGAGAGGCCCACGGGATCGATGAGCGGATTTTTCCGCGATCATTATTTGTCGGACCTGGTGGGATTCGTCTACAGCCGGATGAGCGCGGAGGCCGCGGCCACGGATTTGCACCGCAGAATCCGGGAGATCGGGGACCGCGAGCCGGGGGGGCGGACGGCGACGGTGAGCATCATCCTGGACGGTGAAAACGCGTGGGAATATTATCCCGGGAACGGGCGCGAATTTTTGCGGGAATTCTACCGGCGGGTGGAGAAGGATCCGGAAATCCGCGCGTTGACGGCCAGCGAAGCCATCGCCGCGAACCCGCAGGCTCCGAAAATCGAGGGAATTTTTCCGGCTTCGTGGATCAACGCGAATTTCGACGTGTGGATCGGGCATTCCGAGGATGTGCGCGCGTGGGAATTGCTGCGCGACGCGCGGGAAGCCTACGGGCGCGCGGCTTCGCGGGCAGCGCGGTCGGTTGCGGCGTTTTCCGGAGCCACCGACGGCCCCTTGAAACGCGCGCGGGAAGCGTTGCTGGCGGCGGAAGGAAGCGACTGGACCTGGTGGTACGGCCCGGAGCACGGGTCCGCCAACGACGCGGAGTTCGACGAAATTTACCGCAAACTGCTGACGGAAATTTATTCGGCGATCGGCGAAACGGCTCCCAACGCGCTGGCCAACCCCATCAAACGGGCGCCGGACCGCGGGACGCGCGAGGCTCCGGAGGCGTTCCTGGACGTGAAAGTGGACGGGCGGGAAAGTTCCTATTTCGAGTGGCTGGGCGCGGGGCGTTATTCGACGGAACGGCGCGCGGGAACCATGCATGGGCGGACGCGCATCCTGGGAGACCTGCGTTACGGCTTCGGCGAAAATTATTTTTACCTGCGCGTGGACCCGGTGACCGAGGCGGTGGAAAAATTTCCGGAATTTCAGATGCGCATCACTTTGTGGGACCGGCGCGAGACGCGCATCACGCTGCGCGTGAAGAACTCAAAAATCGCGGGACAGGTTGTGGAGCAAAGCGGCGTGTGCCTGCTGCATCCGGAAGTGGGAGTGGAAGCGAGCTTCGGAAAAATATTTGAGGTAAGCGTGGCGCGGGAAATGTTCGACCTGGCGGAACGCAAAGTGCTGCTGGCAAGCGTGGCGCTGTGGGAAGGCGGGCTGCCGGTGGATGTGCTGCCGGTGGAAGGAGTGCTGGAAGTGGCGCTGGGGGAAGACAATTTTGCGTGGCCGGCGGGATAAGAGTCGCCGGGAAGCTTTGTAAAAAGCACAAACGGGACTTATGGAACTCCTCTGAGTCCCATCCGCTGGCAAATGATTTCCATGTAGTTACGTATTGACAATCACATCAGGCGGCGAGATATTGCGCGAACCTCCGCGCCGGAACTTTGCGCGGGCGGCAGGGGTGCGCGCCAAGGCTCGGAGTGCGGAGCGATTGGGGACACGCCGCTCGCTGGTTTCGGCCAATTCTTGGGAAGGCCTGATGAAAAGGATTTTCCTGGGCGCTTTTGTCTGCGCCAGCCTCATTGCATTCACGCCTGCCAATCCTCGCGTAAAACTCCTTTCGGGAACTTTTCCGGCGCAAAAGCAGACGGCGCAGGTGCGGGCCGCTGCGAACCGGATGAATTCTCCGGGCGATTTAAGTCCACTCACGGCAAACAAAGCGCGCACGCAAAAAGAGGCGCTGGCGATCCGCGCGCGGAAGACGCTCGAACTGCCGGTGATTTTTGAGCCGGGTGGCGGGCGGATGGGTCCGGCGGCGCAGTTTGTGGGACGCGGCAAAGGATTTTCGGTGCTGCTGGGGGAGCGGGATATTTCCTTGCTGGTGCCGGAAATAGGAGCAAGCGGAAAATTCCGGCGGGTGCAAGTGGGCATGGAGATGGCGGGGGCGGGAACGGGAGGCGGAGAATCGCGCCAGGCGGAATTTTTCTGGGCGGGGCGCGAGAAACTTTCCGGCGAGAGCAATTATTTTCTGGGGAGTGACGCGCGCAAATGGCGCAAACATGTCCCGCACTACGCGCGGATTCTGGCGCGGGACGCGTTGCCGGGCGTGAATGCCGTGGCGTATGGCACCGCGCGCGGAGTGGAATATGACCTGTGGGTTGCTCCGGGAAAGGATGCGCAGGGAATTCGGCTGGAAATATCGGGGGCGGATGCGAAGCGCGTGGACGGAGCGGGGAATCTGCTGATTGAGGTGGCGGGAAGAGAATTACGGATGGGCAAGCCGGAAGTGTACGAGACATTTCCGGTGATCGCGGGAAATGGTGCGCAGGCGCGACGGCGGCGGAAAAATGTGAGTGGCGGGTACCAGATCGAGCGCGATGGCACGGTGGGATTTCGCGTGGGGCGGCACGACGCGGGAGCGGAGCTGGTGCTCGATCCTTCGATATCGCTCGTTTACGACTCGTTTCTGGGCGGCGCGGGAGACGACGAAGCCAACAGCATCGCGGTCGATTCCAGCGGAAACATCTATGTGGCCGGGACTAGCACTTCGCCGGCAACTTTTCCGGAAGCGGGAGGGACGGGGCTGGGACCCGCAGGAGGCAGCCCGGATTTCTTCCTGGCGAAAATCAATCCGGCCGCGGCGGGATTCAATTCGCTGGTGTATTTGACGTTCGTGGGCGGCAGCGGAAGCCAAAACGGCGGGCTGATCGCGGTGGATGCGAAAGGCGACGTGGCCATGACCGGCACGACGACTTCCGCGGATTATCCGGTGACGGATGGAAGCAAACTCGCGAGCGGATCGAGCGGCGCGAACGGCAGCGGTTGTGACGCAGATCGATCCGAGCGGCGCGAAACTTTTGTACTCGACGGTGCTATCCGGCAACGGGCAGGAAGGGACGCAAAACGCGGGGGGAATCGCGCTGGGGAGCGCGGGTGAAATTTTTATCGCTTCCGATACCACGTCCACAAATCTGTGCGCGAACGCCGCGACGACCACGCCGTTTCAAGCTGCGAATGGAGGCGGGGGAGTGACCAGCGACGGATTTCTGGCGCTGTTCAACACTTCGGAAACGCCCGCGCTGAGATATTGCACGTATCTGGGAATCACGGCGCAGGTGGGAGTGGCAGGGCTGGCGGTGGATGGCGATGGAAACGCATTTCTCGCGGGATTTACGTCCGACCCCGGCGGAACGTTTCCTTCGACAGCCAAGGGATTTCAGGCGGCGTACGCGGGAGGAGACTTCGACGGATTCCTGATCAAGATTGCGCCATCGGGAAACGGCGCGGCCGATTTGTCGTACGCCACGTACCTGGGAGGCGCGGGCGCGGACCAGATTGCGGCAGTGACCGTGGGCACGGCGCTGCCGGCCACCGCGTATGTGACGGGCGTGACGGAGTCCGCGAATTTTCCGGTGAACGGCGCAAACGCGGCCTATCAGAGCACGAAGAAGGGAACGGCAAATGCGTTTCTGGCGGTGGTGACGCAGAATTCCTCGACCGGTGCTGCTTCGCTTGCGTATTCGAGCTATTTGGGAGGAACGCAGACGGATGCGGGGCTGAGCGTGGCGGTGCCGGCGGGAAATACGAATGGCATCGCGAACCAGGTGTACGTGGCGGGGGTGGCGAGTTCTCCCGCGCCGGATTTTCCGTGGCTCGATAATTTTCAGCCGCTGAATGGCGAGCAGGATGCGTTTGTGGCGAAATTCGATCCCACGCAATCGGGCGCGAATTCGTTGATTTATGCCACGCCGCTGGGCGGAACGGACCTGACCGCGAATCCGGTGGGCGCGGCTCCGGCAACCAGCGGAAACGCCGTGGCGGCGGACGGGTTAGGGCATGTGTATTTGGCAGGGACGACCACTGCTTCCGATTTTCCGCAGGCGGCAAACGCGCAGAATGGAATGCAGGTCACCTGCGCGAGCTGCCAAGCGACGCCCGCCGAGCCGGACGCTTTTGTGGCGGAAATCGCGGAAGGGGGGACGTCCGAGCCATGCGTGTCGTTCAATGTGGAGAAAATCGGATTCGCGGCGGCAAATGTCGGCGCGAGCGTTCCGGCGGTAAACGCGGCGGTCTTCAACACCGGCAGCGCGCCGCTGGTGATTTCGCAAATGACCATCGCCGGGACAAACGCAGTTGATTTCCAATTGACGGGACAAGGTTCCTGCACCTCGGCGCCGGTGGCCGCCGGAAAATTCTGCACGTTCAGCGTGGGATTTTCTCCTTCGCAAGTGGGGCCGGAGACGGCCACGGTGGTGCTGGCGGACAATGCGCCGGTGGCCGGAAGCACGCAGGTGATGGACGCGGAAGGACGCGGAAACGGGCCGCTGGCGGTGGCATCCCCGGGCAGCCTGAGTTTTGGCGAGGTGCAGAGCGGCTCGAAGGCGACGCTCGATTTCACCATCAGCAACGCGGGAAACCAGACGCTCGATGTGGGCAGCGTGGGTTCGTCGAACAGCGCGTTCGTCCTGCAACCGGCGCAATGCAACACCATCGCCGCCGGACAATATTGCACGGAAGGCGTGACGTTTACGCCCAACGGCACCGGACCGTTTAGCGCGGTGATTACCGTCACGGATAATTCCGGGAACGTGACGGGAAGCCAGCAGCAGATGAACGTCGGCGGGACGGGAGTGAGCGCCGCGCCGCTGGCTTCGGCCACGCCCTCGACGCTAACGTTTTCGGCGGAGGATGTGGGAACGACCAGTGCGGCGCAGGCGGTGACGCTCAACAATGCGGGGAAAGAGGCGCTGAACATTTCGAGCATCGCGGTTGGCGGCGCGGCGGCGGCAAGTTTTGGGATGGTCTCGAGCGGGAGTTCGCCGTGTCCCACGAGTGGAGGAACGGTCGCGGCCGGGGGAAGCTGCACGGTGGGAGTGACGTTCACGCCGCAGACGAGCGGCACGCTGGGGGCCGCGCTGCAATTCAGCGACGACGCGAGCAACGGCGCGACGCAAAGCGTCACGCTGACGGGCCAGGGAACTTCTTCCACCACCGCGACGCTAACACCGCCGAGCGTGGCGTTCGCGGCGCAAAGCGTGGGCACGACCAGCGCGGCCATCCCCGTGGTGTTGGCGAATACAGGAAACTCGCCGCTGACGGGCATCTCGATCGGCGTGACGCCCGCGGGAACCAGGGACTTCGCCGAATCGAGCAATTGCGGCGCGAGCCTGGGGGCGCAATCGAGCTGCACGATCGAAGTGACATTTTCACCGGGGCAAACGGGGAATCGCACGGGAAGCATCAGCGTGGCGGACAGCGCGGCGGGAAGTCCGCAGACGGTTTCACTCAGCGGGAGCGGGACACAGGCGGCCATGTCGCTCGCGCCATCGAGCTATTCCTTCGCGGGACAATTATCCGGAACTGCGAGCACGCCGGAAGCTTTTTACCGCGACCAATACCGGGTCGGGAAATCTGCTGATCAGCAAGATCAGCTTCAGCGGCGCGAATCCCGGCGATTTCACGGAGACGGATAATTGCGCGGGGATTGTGCCGGTGAATATTCCCCCGCAAGGAACCTGCGCGATTCATGTGACGTTCAATCCCGTGGTGACGCCCAACGGAAATGCGACGCGCACGGCCACGATGACATTGACGGACAATGTGGCGGGAAGCGCGGCGAGCGTGGCGCTGGGCGGCGCGGCCACGGATTTTGAGTTGGGAGATCCTCCGGCGCAGGGCGGCACGACGCTGACGGTCACCGCCGGGCAGACAGCGCAATTTTCGTTGCAGATTAATTCCACGGCGGGATTTCCGGGGACAACTCCGGTGAGCGTGGCGCTTTCCTGCACCGCGACGATTCCGGAGGGAACGTGCACGACGCCGGGCAGCGTGCAGGTGACGCAGGCGGCGAGCGATCCCACCTTCACGGTGAGTGTGACGACGACGGCGGCATCGGGGATGCCGCCCGGGGGGCCGATTGGCGGGCCACACGCGGGAATTTATTTTGCGCCGATGGCCGGGCTGGCGATGGGAATGGCGCTGCTGTTATTTGCCGGAGGAAGGCGCGAAGGATTGCGCGCGGCCTGGGGCACGCGAAGGATGAGATTCGCGGCGCGCATGGTTCAGGCGTGCATTTTGGCGGCAGCGCTTTCGGCGGGGTTGGCGGCGTGCGGCGGGTCGGGAGGGGGAAGCACGGGCGGAGGCGATCCCGGCACGCCCGCGAACACGTATTCGTTGACGGTGACGGCAACGGCGAATGGGACGAGCCGGGAGATTCCGTTGACGCTGGTGGTGCAGGCGCAATGAAGGGAGAGCGGCGATTTCGGATTTCAGATTTGAAATTTGAGACTGCAGATGAAGCACAGTGGAATCGAGGGTGCGACTGATTGAGATTGGCGAATATGACAGACGGGCCTCAGGGGTTAAAACCCCTGAGGCGAGAGGCCTAAACGGCACGGCTGAAGCCGTGCCCTGACGAAGACCATTCGGTGAAGTTCTCCGGCGAAGCCGGGACGCAAAAAACGCGAAAGGCCGCGTGCCCTGACGAAGACCATTCGGTGAAGTTCTCCGGCGAAGCCGGGACGCAAAAAACGCGAAAGGCCGCGTGCCCTGACTTCAAACTTTTCAGCAGCGCGGGGCACGGCATGCCGTGCCCCTACGGAGAAAATCGGCGGCGAGGTGACGCGGCAGGCGCAATGAAGGGAGAGCGGCGATTTCTGATTTCAGGTTTGAAATTTGAGATTGCAGATTTGAAATTTGAGATTCCAAATGGGGGGCGGGCGCGAGGTCATTAGCGTCTTGCACGAAAAAATGAAAATGGCGCAGGCAAATTTGCCGCGAGGGATGCAAGCAGGCTAAGCCGCGGAGCGGTCCGTGCGGCGATAGCCGCGAAACGCGAAATAGATCACGTACAGGTAGCAAAGCGCGGGAATGAAGAAGGCGTGCTGAATGCCGATGCGATCGGCGACGATGCCCTGCAACTCGGGAATGGCCGCGCCGCCGATGATGGCGGCCACCAGGACGCCGGAGCCGTCGTTGGTGAGCGGGCCGAGACCTTCGATCGAAAGCGAAAAAATGGTGGGAAACATGATGGAATTGAATAGCCCCACGGAAATGACCGACCACACCGCCAACTGTCCAGAAGAGCGCATCGTGAGGCATACGAGGAGCATGGCCACAATGGCTGAAACTCCCAGCACGCGATTGGCGGGCACCCAGCGCATAACCGCCGAGCCGATGAAGCGCCCGACCATTAATCCTCCCCAGTAGAAGGAAACAAGTCCGGCGGCGACGATTTCGGTGACGTTGCCGATATTGCGCAGGCTGAGATAATTGACGAGAAAGCTGCCGACGGCGACCTCCGCGCCGACGTAGACGAAAATCCCGATGGCTCCGAGAACCAGATGGCGGTATCTCCATACCGATTCGTGCACTTCGGAATGGTGGTCATGCTGCACGGCGGCAATAGCCGGAAGCTTGAATTTGGCGATGACGATACCCAGCAGGACCAGGGCGATGCCCAGGACGGTGTAAGGCAGCTTCACCGAAGCGGCTTGCTGCACGCGATAGGCGTGCAAGGCGCCGGGCGCCATGTGGTGCATCACTTCGAGAGTCAGCGGAGCGGCGCTGAGAATCAAAATGCCGCCGAGCTTCGGCGCGATGGTGGTTCCCAGGGAATTAAAAGCCTGCGCCAAATTGAGGCGGCTGGGAGCGGATTTGGCCGGGCCCAGGACATTGACGTAAGGGTTGGCGGAAACCTGCAGAATGGTCATGCCGGCAGCAAGAATAATCAGCGCGACGAGAAAAAAAGGAAAGGAAGGAACCGAGGCGGCGGGAATAAACAGGAACGCGCCCAGGCCCATGGTGAAGAGACCCAGGACCATGGCTTTGTGATAACCCGCCCAGCCCACGAGCTTGCCGGATGGGAAGGAAAAAACGAAATAGGCGGAGAAAAATGCGAATTGCACGAGCATGACTTCGGCGTAATTCAGATCGAAGATGGATTTGAGATGAGGAATCAGAATATCGTTCAAGCAAGTCATCAGTCCCCACATGAAAAAGAGCGTGGTGACCATGGCCAAAGCCGGCATGTTGGTTTTTTGGGGAAAACCGGACGCGTCGAGAGTCTGGTCTCGACTGACGGATGAGATGGCCATTGAGTGGGGTGGGCTCCTGTCCGAATCCTGCGCCGATTTCAATTTCGCGCGAAATTTGCGGCGCTCGGAATTGCGGAGGGGATTGTATAACGAACTCCCCGCGGGGCAAAGGGGGATTTCGCGGGGCAAAGCTAAAAATGCCCTACAAAATCGATATTTCGGAGGCGTAAGGGTTATGGCTTGCGGCTGCTTGGCCGCCGGGCCGCCGGCAAGCCGCCGCGGGAATCAAAACACTTTCACCGCCAGGTCGCGCGGACCGGCGCCGAGAGGTATGAGGGTGATGAGGCTCGCGGTTTTGGCGCGGATGACCGCCAAGTCGTTCGAAGAGGAATCCACGGCCAGAAGAATATCACCGCCGGGGGTGAGCATGCAGGTGCGCGGGGACTGTCCCACAAGAATAGGGCGCTCCACCTGGCGGACCTGGATAAGCACCGGAACGATATGTCCGGATGCGGAGTCGCAAAGATAGAGAGTTTGGGCGTCGGAAGTGAGGATGCCGGCGGAAGGCGCCATTCCCGCCAGAAGAAAATCGCTGACTTCGTTGGTCCAAGTGTCGAGGACGAACAGGCCGTGGGCTTCGGCGGAGGGGATGTACAGCTCGCCGCCATCGGGCTTGAGGATCAGGGCATCGGGAGCGCCGCCGAGAGTCACGTTGGTGAGCAGGACTTTTCGCTTCAGGTCCACGACGGAAATCAAGTTCGAGCTGCCGGAATTGATGAAGGCTTTCGAGCCGTCGGGGAGGATGGCGATCTGCTCCGGGTGCGGCGCGACGGGAATCACGCCGAGTGAGGAGAGTGTCGCGGAGTCAAGGAGCGAAACGGTGGAATCGTCGCGGTTGGAGACCACGAGCATCTTCGCGTCGGGAGTCAGGCGGGCGATCCACGGGCGGCGGCCGGCAACTCCGCGAGCCACGATGCGGCGCGAGGCGGTATCGATGGCCACGACGGAATTCGCGCCAGAGGCGGCTACGTAGGCGCGGCTGCCATCGGGAGAAAAGTCGAGGGCATAGGGAGCGGCGCCGACGGGAATGCGCGCAACGATTTGATTGGAGCGGGTGTCGAGGACCCAGGCGAAACCGCCCGTGGAGCTGACGCCCCAGATTTCATCGCGCGTGGGATGGGCGCGAACACCGGATGGGCTGGGACCGACGGCGACGGTTGTGACCGGCGCGAGTTTGACGAGGTCAATGACGCTGAGGGTGCCGTCGGTTGTATTTGCGACGTAGGCGCAGAGGTGCAAGCCGGGCCGCAGGATGGAGGGGCGCAGCTCGAGCACCACTTCGCGAATGCCCAAAATGGCCAGGACGACGAGGAGGAAAACGAGGCGGTAATTGAGCCGGACTTTCATGGATGGCGCGCGGCGCTCAATGGATGGTGCGATGCAGGACGCCGGCGATCTGGCGGCATTCGCTGAGCAAGCGATCGAACTCCGCGGGCAAGATGGATTGCGGGCCGTCGGAAAGCGCGCGGTCGGGATCGTGATGGACTTCAACGAGAATGCCGTCGGCTCCCGCGGCGATGGCGGCGCGCGAAAGCGGCAGAACTTTATTGCGGCGTCCGGTGCCGTGCGAGGGATCAACGACGATGGGCAGATGGCTGCGGCGCTGGACGGCGGGGACGACGCTTAAGTCCAGGGTGTTGCGGGTGAAATCGGAAAAGGTGCGCACGCCGCGCTCGCAGAGAATCACCTGGTAATTTCCCTCGGACAAAATGTATTCGGCGGCCATCAAGAATTCGTCGAGCGTGGCGGACATGCCGCGTTTGAGCAGCACCGGCTTGCGGGCTTTTCCGGCGCGCTTGAGAAGCGAAAAATTCTGCATGTTGCGCGCGCCGATCTGGATCACGTCGGCATGCTCCTCGACCAGATCGAGCGATTCGTGATCCACTGCTTCGGTGATGACGCCGAGTCCGAATTCTTTTTTGACGTCGGAAAGGATGGAGAGGCCGGCTTCGCCGAGGCCTTGAAAACTGTAGGGCGAGGTGCGCGGTTTATAGGCGCCGCCGCGAAAGAGGCGTGCGCCGGATTTTTTCACGTGCGCGGCGATGGTGAAGGCCTGCTCGCGCGATTCGATGGCGCAAGGTCCGGCGACGATGCCGATGTCCGTTCCGCCGAAGGCCACTTCGCCGAGAGCGGTGGGAATGCGCACGACGGTGTTTTCTTCCTTTACGTCGCGGCTCACCAGTTTGTAGGGCTTGCTGACCGGGATGCATTCCGCTACGCCCGGCATGCTTTCGAGCGAAGCCAAATCGACGGCGCCAGAATTTCCGGTGATGCCGATGGCCGTGCGCGCCGCTCCGGGAATGGGATGCGGCTTGTATCCCAGCGATTCGATGACCTGGCAGACGGCGCGCACCTGGTCTTCGGTCGCGTGGGATTGCATGACGACGAGCATGGAATGGCCCCCTGGTATGAAGCGAAACGGAGAGTTTAGCGCAAGCGCGAAGCGCGCTGCAAATGGTGGTGACGGCCGGGAGGGGTGGCGGCAGGGGGATTCAGCGAAACGCCAGGCCGCGCGGCGGGACGGGGAATTGGAGGCGCGGGGCGGACTCGAACCGCCGATAAGGGTTTTGCAGACCCATGCCTTACCCCTTGGCGACCGCGCCGCCGCAGGAAAATTTCAAAAGAATCATAGCACGCGAAAGAATGGCGGAGTGGCGGAAAAGCCGAGAAAGTGACGCAGGCGTGACGTGTTTGCGCGCGTGAGCCGATTCCTATAAAATAAAGAATCACACACAATCGAGCCGCGGACGGGGTCTCGCTCCCCTCGGACTCGAAACTCGAACCCGGCCGCCAACGGGAAGTCTGCCGGCGCGGCGCCAGCTCTGGGCGTTCGAGCGGAAAAACTGAGGGAATGACCGAGGAAAACCACAGCAGCAACCTGACCTTCGACGCCGCAGACGAATACCGCCCGGAACCACCCGCCGCACCGGAAATTCCCGCATGGAAAGACGGCAGCATTCGCATTGGAATCCACACTTCGATCGCGGGAGATATTTCCAACGCCCTGGAAATCGCGCACGGCCTGGGAGCCAACGCGCTGCAAATATTTTCTTCGAGCCCGCGGATGTGGATGCGCGGAGCTTCGCGCATCGCGGAAGCCGATGCGCAGCGATTCCGCGCGCGCCGCAAGGAACTGGGGCTTGGGCCGCTGGTGATCCACGACAATTATCTGATCAATCTGGCTTCCGCCGAATCCCGTGCTGCGGACGCGCTCGATGCAAGCGTTTCACCAGGAAATTGTGCGCGCGCAGGCGCTGGGCGCGGATTTTCTGGTGGCGCATCCGGGCAGCGGGCGGGAACGCGGGATGGAGGACGCCATCCGCGCCATCGCCCAGGGCATCAAGCAGGCCGCGCGGGGATTGCGGCTGGGCGATTTGCGGATTTTGCTCGAAAACACGGCGGGGCAGGGAGCTTCTGTCGGTTCACGGTTCGAAGAGCTGAAGGGAATCATTGATTTGTGCCCGGAGCTGCAGTTGGGAGTTTGCATCGACACGGCGCACATGTTTGCGGCGGGATGGGACCTGCGCACGCCCGAGGGACTGGAATCCGTTTTGCAGGCCATCGAGAAGACGGTGGGAATCGAGCGCGTGGCCGTGGTGCACGTGAACGATTCGAAAGCGCCGCTCGGCTCGCACGTGGACCGGCATGAAAATATCGGGGAGGGAAAGATCGGCCTCGAAGCGTTCCGGCGCATCCTGAATCATCCGCTGCTGGCCGGACGCGCTTTCATCCTCGAGACGCCGATCGATAAGCCGGGAGACGACCGCAAGAATGTGGCGGCGCTGTGGAAACTGGTGGGGCGGGAAGTGACGCGCTAGCGCGCGGGCGGGCATGAAGCCGCGCGGAAAAAAGAAGAAAGCAAAATCAGCGAAGCGGAGCAGGAAAGCGCCGCTGAAAAAGCGCAAGAAAAAGTCCTGAACGAGAGGGAAGCGACCTTGGCGGAATACGACCCGCAGCACATCGAACGGAAATGGCAGAAAATCTGGGAGGAGCAGAACGCTTTCCGCGTCGACGGAAGACGAGGCGACGCGGCCGAAATATTATCTGCTGGAAATGCTGCCGTATCCTTCCGGCACGCTGCACATGGGCCACATGCGGAACTACACCATCGGCGACGCCGTGGCGCGCTACAAGCGCATGCGCGGATTCAACGTGCTGCACCCGATGGGCTGGGACGCCTTCGGCCTGCCGGCGGAAAACGCGGCGATCAAGAATCGGCATCGCACCCGCGCGAATGGACCAACGCCAATATCGCGCGAATGCAGGCGCGTGCTGCGCAGCGCTTCGGATTCAGCTACGACTGGCAGCGCGAAATTTCCACCTGCGAGCCGGAATACTACCGCTGGAACCAGTGGTTTTTTCTGCGCATGCTGGAACGCGGCCTCGCCTACCGCAAAAAGCAGCCGCGTGAACTGGTGCCCGAAATGCCAGACGGTGCTGGCCAACGAGCAGGTGATCGACGGCTGCTGCTGGCGGCATGAGACACGCCGGTGGAAGCCAAGGAAATCGAGCAATGGTTTCTGCGCATCACGCAATATGCCGACGCGCTGCTGGAGGACATGCGGCAACTCGAAGGCGGCTGGCCGGAGCGCGTGCTGGTGATGCAGCGCAACTGGATCGGCAAATCGCGCGGCACGCGCGTGCGATTCGATCGTGGCGCAGATGGCGGACACTTCGCTGGAAGTTTTTACGACGCGCGTGGACACGATTTACGGCGCATCGGCCATCGTGATCTCCGCGGGTCATCCGGCGCTGGCGAGTCTGATGGAAGGAGTGCGCGGGCGCGAAGCCATGGAAGCGCAACTGAAAGGCATGCGGCAGAAAAGCGTGAAGGCCGCGGACATCGCCACGGCGGAGAAGGAAGGATTTTTCACCGGGCGCTTTGCCGTGAATCCGTTTTCCGGCGAGAAGCTGCCGATCTGGGTGGCGAATTTCGTGCTGGCGGAATACGGGACGGGCGCGGTGATGTGCGTGCCGGCGCACGACCAGCGCGATTTCGAATTCGCGCAGAAATACCAGCTGCCGGTGCAAGTGGTGGTGCAGCCGATGCAGGGACGCGACGCTGCGCGCCGATCGCATGAACGAGGCGTTCACGGAATACGGGCGGCTGGCGGATTCCGGGCCGTACAGCGGGCTTGACGACGCGAGCAAGCCATCGAAAAAATGACCGCCGACGCGCAGGCGCAAAGGCTTTGGCGAGGCGAAACCACCTACCGGCTGAAGGATTGGGGCATCTCGCGGCAGCGCTACTGGGGCACGCCGATTCCGGTGATTTATTGCGAGAAGGACGGCATCGTGCCGGTGCCGGACGATCAATTGCCGGTGCGGCTGCCGGCAGATGTGACGCTGACCGGGCAAGGGCAATCGCCGCTGGCCAGCGTGCCGGAATTTCGTGAATGTGACGTGCCCGAAGTGCGGCGGACCGGCGCGGCGCGAGACCGACACGATGGACACGTTCATCGATTCGTCCTGGTATTTCTACCGCTACACCGACCCGCACAACGACGCAGGCGCCGTTCGATCAAGGCGCAAGGTGCGCTACTGGTTTCCGATCGACCAGTACATCGGCGGCATCGACGCACGCCATCCTGCACCTGCTCTATTCGCGATTTTTCTGCAAGGTGATGCGCGATCTGGGCCTGGTGAATCACGACGAGCCGGTCGCGCGGCTCTTCACGCAGGGCATGGTGCTGAAGGGCGGCGTGGCGATGTCCAAGTCGCAAGGGCAATGTGGTGGGCGCGATCGACATGGCGGAGAAATACGGCTGCGATACGGGGCGGATGTACACGCTGTTTGCCGCGCCTCCGGAAAAAGATCTGGAGTGGAGCGAGCAGGCAATCGAAGGGCTGCGCGCGATTTCTGAACGCGTGTACCGGCTGGTGGATAAGCATGCGGAGCGGCTGCGCGGCGTCGCCACGGATCTGGAGCGGCAGCGTGGATTTGGCGGCGGCCACGCCGAAGGAAAAAGCCCTGCTGCGGCGAGACGCATCAGACGCTGCGGCGCGTGACGCACGATTTCGAGGCGCGCTGGCATTTCAATACTTCGGTGGCGCTGATCATGGAGCTGGTGAACGACCTCCATGAGCAGGAGCCGCTGGAAGCAGAGCTGCGGCCGGAAATGCTGAAGCGCGCGCTGGAGATTGCTGACGCTGATGCTTGCGCCGATGGCGCCGCATCTCGCCGAAGAGTTGTGGGAGATGCTGGGGCACGCGGAGGGATTGACGCAGGCGCGCTGGCCGGCGTACCGCGAGGATCTGGCGCGGGAAGAGCAGGTGGAAGTGATCATCCAGATCAACGGGCGGGTGCGCGGAAAGATTCTGGTGGAAGACGGGCTGGGCGAAGAAGAAACGCGGGAACGCGCGCTGGCCGATCCGCGGATCACGGATGCTGATCGAGGGGAAGCAGATGGTGAAAGTGGTCGTGGTGCCGAAGAAGCTGGTGAATATCGTGCTAAGGTGAGGGCCATGTCCAAGGAAGCGGGAGCGGCGGCGATGAAGCGCGAGGAAACGGTGAGCACGAAACGCGGGATTGTGGTGCTGGATTTCGGCGGGCAGTACACGCAGCTGATCGCGCGGCGCATCCGCGAGCAGCAGGTGTTTTCGGCGATTCTGCCGTGCACGGCGCCGCTCGAGCAAATTCGCGCAGCTGGAACCGGCGGGCATCGTGCTTTCGGGCGGGCCGAGTTCGGTGTACGACGCAGGACGCGCCGCAGTGCGATCGCGAGCGTGCTGGCAACTGGGCGTGCCGGTGCTGGGAATTTGCTACGGCATGCAGTGGCTCGCGCACACGCTGGGCGGGCAGGTGGAGCGCGCCGAGCGCCGGGAATATGGCCCGGCGGAACTGGATATCGAGACGGGCTCGGCGCTGTTCGCGCGGACTGCCGGAACAGCTGAAGATCTGGAACAGCCACGGCGACCACGTGCGCGGCGCTGCCGGCGGGATTTCACGTGACCGGCGCGACGGGCAACGCGCATTGGCGCCGTCGAGGATCCGGCGCGAAAGATCTTTACGGCGTGCAATTTCATCCGGAAGTGAATCACACCGAGCGCGGCACGGAAATTCTGCGCAATTTCGTTTTCGATATTTGCGGCGCGCAGCCGAACTGGAGCGGCGCGGCATTCATCGCCGAGACCGTGGAAGCGCATCCGCAAGCAGGTCGGAAGGAGCGCGGGCGATCTGCGCGTTGAGCGGCGGAGTGGATTCGGCCGTGGCCGCGGCGCTGGTGCACCGCGCCATCGGCGACCGGCTGACGAATGTCTTCGTGGATAACGGCCTGCTGCGCAAGAACGAATTCGCGGAAACGCTCGAACTGCTGCGCGAGCGCCTGGGCTTGAACGTGATCGGCGTGGACGCCGTCGGACGCGTTTCTTGGAAAGCTCGAAGGGCGTGACGGACCCGGAAGAAAAGCGCAAAATCATCGGCGGGGAATTCATCGCGGTGTTCGCCGAAGAGCAGCGAAAGCTGGCGGCCGCGACCGAGGGCCTGCCCGTGAAATTTCTGGTGCAGGGGACGCTCTATCCCGACGTGATCGAATCGGTGGCGGTGCAAGGGCCCTCGGCGATCATCAAGTCGCATCATAATGTGGGCGGGCTGCCGAAGGACATGCCGTTTGCGCTGATCGAGCCGCTGCGCGATCTGTTCAAGGACGAAGTGCGGCAGATCGGCCGGGAGCTCGGGCTGCCGGAAGAAATTCTGACGAAGCATCCGTTTCCGGGGCCGGGCCTGGCGGTGCGCTTCTTGGGGGAGATTACCCGGCAGAGCGCCTCGACACGCTGCGCGGAGCGGACGCCGATGGTGGTGGAGGAGATCCGCCGCGCGGGCTTTACGAAAAGATCTGGCAGGCGTTTGCGGTGCTGCTGCCGGTGCGCAGCGTGGGCGTGATGGGCGACGAGCGAACGCTACGGATACACGGTGGCCGTGCGCGTGGTGGAATCGGAAGACGCCATGACCGCGGACTGGTCGCGGCTGCCGCACGGAGGTGCTGGAGCGAATTTCGACGCGCATCGTGAACGAAGTGCCGGGAGTCAACCGGGTGGTCTACGACATCAGCTCGAAGCCGCCGAGCACGATCGAGTGGGAATAGAGTGCGAGGTAGCGGAATGAGCCTGAGGATCGACAGACGAGCCGGCTGACGGCGGGGTGCGATATGACATGATCGAAAGTCAGCTAAGATCAGCACACGGAGGTTGCCGAATCTGGATTGCAGATGGGCTATGCAAGTGATGGACGAGCCGCTTAGCGGTTGGCCATCTTCTGAGCCATGTACAGCAAGAGCCGACGGTCGCCTTCTTCGATGCGGCCGAGCAGGCGGCGGAAGCGGCCCAGGAAACGCGCTTCTTTGCCCGTGCTGCCCCAGGCGATATCGTCCGCGCTCTTCCGCTTCGGAAGGTTGGGCAGCTCGGGCGGCTCTTCGCCGTCGTAGAAGAGCTGGTAGAGCGGAACTTCCATGGCCCGAGCCAGCTTTTCCAGCGTCTCGATGGCCGGAACGGTGTGGCCGTTTTCGACGCGCGAGATGTAGCAGCGAAGCAGTCCGGTGCGCTTTTCGATGTCGCCCTGGGAAAGCTTTTTTGTTTCGCGTAGCAGGCGAATACGGTCTCCGATTATCATGTCGGGTATTGTTGCATGGACTAGTGGCATCGCGCAAGAGAATAAATCCGGCGGAAGCGGCGGGCGAGGGAGATCGAAAATATTCAGGCGTAACCGAAAACCGATGGCGGGACGTCACAAGAGAATGTGGCAGGCCAGCGTCCAGCGCGATGGCCGGTACGCGCATGCGAGCCGCAGTGGCCGAGCCGCGGACGAGGCAAAGGCGAACTGGTGCGCGCGGCGCAAGAGGGCGGCGAAGCGGCGTTCGAGGAGCTGGTGCGGCGTCACCAGCAGCGCGTTTTCGGCTTGGTCGGACGGCATCCTGCGGCGGCGCGAAGACGTGGAAGATGTGGCGCAGCAGGTTTTTCTGAAGGTGTATCTTTCGCTGAAGCGGTTCGACCAGCGCGCGGCATTCTCCACCTGGCTGTATAAAATCGCGGTGAACGAGTGCTGGGATTATCTGCGGAAGAAGAAAGTGCGGCCGCTGGTGTTACGAGGCGGACCTGAGCGAAGAGCAAGTGTCGCAGCTGGATGGGATCGGTTTCCGCGGCGCATCCGCCGGAAAGCCCGCGCGAGCGCGCGGAAACGAAAGAGATACTGGATTGGCTGTTGAACAAATTGCCGGAGCAGGATCAGCGAATTGTTGTTGTTGAAGGAAATGGAAGGATTTTCAGTGCAGGAGCTGGCGGAGATACTCAACCTCAACGTCAACACGGTAAAAGTGCGGCTGTTCCGCGCGCGCGGGCGATTGATGGATGTATACCGGCGACAAATGCGGCCCGCGAAATCGAGCGGAAAACGCATGGCGGCCGGAAAGAGGGAGGACTGACCCCATGGGAAGTGAATGGAAGAATTCTCCATGCCGGGAATTCGAAGCGATGTTTGAGGATGCGCTGGAGGCGGAGAGCGGCGGCGCAGAAGCGCGCCGCGCCGAAGAGCACGCGAACGTCTGCGAAGCTTGCCGCGCGGCATGGGACGACGCGCGCGGCGGCACGGCGCTGCTGCGCTTGGCTGCGAAGGCGGCGGAGCCCGCGCCGTTTCCCGGCCCGGGATTCGAGCGGGTGATCATGGCGCGCATCCGCGCGCACCAGGAAAGCGAAGAGAAGAGCGGGATCTGGCAGCCGCTGGTGTTCCTGGCATCGCGGCTGGCAATATCGGCGACGCTGGCGCTGGGATTGTTGCTGGCGTACGACGTAAGCGGGCATCCGGCAGCCACGGCGAATGTGGCGGGGATGCGCGCGGCGCAGCCCGGAGATTTATTGGGCGATAGCGTCAATTTGCCGGCGAGCCGCGATGACGTGCTGATGATGGTGGCGGAAAACGATCATGGAAAACACTAAGCGCAGTTGCGAAGCGGGCGTGCTGATCCTGGTGGTGTTTTTGCTGGGAGTCCTTCTGGGCGGGGTCGGCGATCATATGTGGGGCGGACACCTGTGGAACCACGGGCAGGCGTCGGTGTCCCATCGCGACCGGATCATCGGAGCGCTGACCCACGACCTGCAGCTCACCCCCGACCAACTGAAGCAGGTGACTTCGATTGTGGACGACACGCAATCGCAGATTCATACTCTGTATGGGACTCTCGATGCGCAGCGAGAACAAATCCGCCAGCAGGCGCGGGAACGGATTCGCGCGGTGTTGACGGACGCGCAAAAAACGAAATTCGACGCGTTCCTGAACAAATTGGATGAGGAGCGCAAGCAGAATCAGGAGAAGCAGCACTAAACTTGCGCGCATTCCAGGGCACAAACCAACCAAGGACCATCGACCATGACCACTGCATTGCAACCGGGAGCGGCCAGCACGCGGCAAGAGAGCGCGGGAACTTCGCCGGCCATTCGCCTGGAGGAAGTTCACAAGACCTACGACCTGGGCGAAATGAAGGTGCACGCGCTGCGCGGGGTGTGCCTGGAAATTTATCCCGGGGAATTCGTGGCGGTGATGGGCGCGTCAGGTTCGGGAAAATCGACGCTGATGAATATTCTGGGATGCCTCGACAAGCCGACGCGCGGGCATTATTTCCTGGACGGCACGGATGTATCGGGGCTGAGCAAGCGGAACTGGCGAAAATACGGAGCACGAAAATCGGATTCGTATTCCAGCAATTCAATCTGCTGGCGCGGACTTCGGCGCTTGAAAACGTGGAACTGCCCACGATTTATGCGGGCGGTGCCGGCGGCGGAACGCGCAAGGCGCGCGCGGGAATCGCTCGAACGCGTGGGCCTGGCGGACCGCACGGGACATTTTCCATCGCAGCTATCCGGCGGGCAGCAGCAGCGCGTGGCCATCGCGCGGGCGCTGGTGAACCGCCCGTCGATCCTGCTGGCGGACGAGCCCACGGGAAACCTGGACAGCCGCACCAGCGTGGAAATCATGGACATTTTGCAGAGGCTGAACAACGAGCACGGGCTGACGGTGGTGCTGGTGACGCACGAGCCGGACATCGCGCAATACGCCAAGCGCGCACTGGATTTCCGCGACGGGAAGATGCGCCGCGACGTCGCCATTCAGAACCGGCTGATCGCCGCGGAAGTGCTGCCTACTTTGCCGGCAATCGACGAAGATGAAATCAGCGCGCTGGGAAGCTCAGGCGCACCGGCCGCGGCGGCAAGCGCGGCAGCACCGCCGGTGGCGGATTAGCGCGAAGAGATGATCGGCGCACGAGCGCGGCGGAGCATGGGCGCGCGCCGATAATTCCGCAGGACCAATCCAAATATTTTAAGCGGGGCATGCGGAGATAGCGCGCGGGTGTGCGCACGCGGAATCATTTCGTGTGGAGGGGCGCGGAAAAGCGCACGCAAGCAGGAAGCGAAAATTCCGAACGGCGGCTAAAAGGGAATATCTTCGTCGGAAATTTCAGGGCCGGCGGCATGTCCTTCATCGGGCATGGGGCTGGGGCCTTCGAATTCGGCGTCGCTCGAATGGCCGCGCGAGGGCGGCGCACCGGCACCAGCTCCGGCGGCTGCGGCATCGCCGCGCCCGCCGAGGAATTTCATTTCACTGACGACGATTTCGACGCTGGTCTTTTTCTGGCCGTCGCGCTTGTCTTCCCACTCGCGCGATTGGATGCGTCCTTCGAGGTACACCTGCGAGCCTTTTTTCAAGTATTGCTGGGCGAGTTCGGCGAGTTTGCCCCACAGGACGATGCGATGCCATTCGGTGCGCTTCTGGCGCTCGCCGTTGCGGTCCTTATAGGAACTGTCGGTGGCCAGGGAAAAATTGGCGACGGCCTGGCCTCCGGAAGTGAAGCGCGTTTCAGGATCGCGGCCCAGGCGGCCGACGAGGATTACTTTGTTGACGGACATGAGAGGGAGTATAGCCGAAAACGGCGCAAGAAGAAATTAGATGAGGGACGGACGCAGGAAGGTGAGCGGGCTGGGAGGCGCGCCCGCATCACGCGGGGCCGGGCGGGGCGGGATGCGCGCGAAAATTTAGTGCGCGGGGCGCGAGGAGCTGGAAGCGCCGAGTTCGTGGAGACGTGCCTGCGCGCGGCGCGATTCGTCTGAGCCGGGGAAACGGCGTTCGACTTCGCGCAGATCGCGAATGGCCGTGGACTTCATGCCCAGTTCGAGTTCGGCGTAGGCGCGCTTGAGCAGGGAAGCCGCGAGCTTGAAGCTGTGCGGATAATTCTGGAGCACGGAGTTGTAACCGGAGATGGCGCCCTTGAAATTGCCCTGGGCGTAATCGAGTTCGCCGAGATAGAACTGGGCGTTGCCGGCCAGGTCGTTATCCGGGAAATGCTGGATGTAGTCGGAAAATTCCTGGCGGGAAAGATCGTAATTTCCGCCGGTGAAATCGCGCAAGGCGTTCTGGTAAAGGGTGTCGGCGGAAATGGGCGCCATACCCGGAGCGTTGGAGGAAGCGGGATTCGGCGTGGCGCCAGGCATGGCATTATTTTGCGACGAGCCGGGCGCGGCGGGATTCGCGGCGCCGTTCGGCAGTGGAGTTCCGGTGGCGGGAGCGCCGGCGGGAGAAGCTCCGCCGGAAACCTTGGCGTCAATGCTTTGCAGCAAACCCTGCATGTCGGAAAGCTGCTGGGCCATTTTGGCGACGCGCGCCTGAACGTCCTGAAGATTATCGGAGACGCCCTGGGTCTGTGTGGTCATGGTGTCAATGCGCGAGCCGGTGTTGGCTTGCACTTCCTGCACCGCCTTCTGCAGCGAGCCCATCTGCGTATTGAGATTGTTGACGCCGTCGAGAGATTGCTGGACGAGAGTGCGCAGAGTGGCGCCTTGCGTGTCGAGGGCGCTGCGCATGTCCTGCTGGCCCTGGATCAACTGCGCCACCTGGGACTGCAACTGGATCATGTCACGGGAAGTAGCGCCCGCCGGGGGAGGGCCAATCATCGAGCCGGCAATGGCGCCCATCAGCAGAAATGCGAGAGCCAGCACAACAGTGCGTGTACGCAAGGGAAAACCTCCTGGCGGAATTGGGTGCGGGCCGCGGCGAGCCGCGGGACGCTCCCTGTGAACAACCGAAATATTCGCCAACTTGTTAGATGCAAAAGCCGCGGCGGCAGACCGCACGATGAAATTCTACGCCCAGGGGAAGCCGCGTGTGGAAAAAACACATGCGCGGGAGGCCGACCCCTTACCGGCTCCCGCGCATGCAATGGTTACGAATTAGTGAGCATAGACGAAGTGTGCGCGGCGATTCTGCTGCCAGCACGCGTCGTTTTGTTCGGTGCAGAAGGGATGCTCCTTGCCCCAACTGACCGTATCAATTCGCGAGGCGGAAATGCCCAGCGAGATCAGGTAGTTCTTGGCGGCCTGGGCGCGGCGTTCGCCGAGACCCAGGTTGTATTCCGCCGAACCGCGGTCGTCGCAATGTCCTTCGAGAGTCACGCGAGCGTCAGGATAGGAGCGCAGGAATTCAGCGTCCTTGGTGAGCGCTTCGCGGGCATCGTCGCGGATATCGGACTTGTTGAAATCGAAGAACGCGTCTTTAACGTTCTGATCGAACAACTCGCTGAGATTCGGCGCGGCCGCGGGAGCCGGAGCCGCCTGCGCCGAGGCCACTGTAACAGTTGCCGAAGCAGTGGCCGAGCCGCCCGCACCAGTGGCGGTGATGGTGTAGGTGGTGGTGGTCTCGGGATTCACGGGAGTGGAACCTTGCGGAGCCACTTTGCCCACGCCCGGTTCAATGTCGAGGTCGGTTGCGTCGGTCGAGGTCCATGACAAAGTCACGCCCCCTCCCGCCTGGACATTGCTCGGCGAAGCGGTCAAGGAAACGGTGGGCTTGGCCTCCGGTGCGGGCGGAGCAGCGGCCGGGGGAGCCGAGGCCACATGTTTTTTGCAGCCCGCGGCAAAAAACAGGACCCCGAAAAACCCGAGAACTAACATCAGCGTTCGAAAATTGCTTCTGTGCATTAAATGCCTCCTTCGGTCATCCGTCGTGAGGGCACGGCCTGGATGCCGGATATTTTTATTTTCAAAAAGTACATCTGTTGCCCTGGAAAGCATCGCCGGGTCTTGCAACCCCGCGAAATTTATAAAGTCTACCGGGATGACCAATTGGGCGACTCGCTTTGCGCTTCATAGGTCAATTGCCGGGGCTGGCTGCCATCGGCCAGCATGGTCCAAATCTGCCGCGTACCGGTGCGCGTGGATTCAAAAACGATATGGCGTCCGTCCGGAGCCCAGGAGGGACGCTCATTGCGGCCTTCATCGCGCGTAAGTTCGACGAGCTGGTGGCTCACAATATCCATAGCATAAATATCGAAATTTCCGCTGGGTCGACGCCAGCTAAATGCGAGCAATTGTCCATTTGGTGACCATGAGGGGTCAACGACATAGCCCATGTCCGGCATGTCTATTTTCTGCACGTCGGTACCGTCGGAATTGGACATGTAAAGGACGGGCTCGCCTCCGCGGTCGCTGACGAAGACGATCTGCTTGCCGGTTTTGGGATTCCAGGCGGGAGAAGTGCTGACGCCGGCGGCAAAAGTGATGCGGTGCAAGTGCGCGCCTCCGGCATCCACCACGTAAATTTCCGGATCACCGTTCTGGCTGGACATGAAGGCGATCTGCGAACCGTCGGGAGACCACGCCGGAGAACTATTGGTGCCGCGATAATGCGGGAAAGCGATCATGCGGCTGGAAGCCGTGGAATAGATGCAAATCTGCGGAGAGACGATGCCGCGAAAGGGCACGTAGCAGGTGAAGGCGATGCGCGTGCCGTCGGGGGACCAGCGCGGGGTGAGCGAAATGGATTTGAGGTGAGTGAGCTGATGCTGATTCGCGCCGTCGTAATCCATCTCCCAAATTTCCTTGGTGCCGCTGCGCGCGCTGACGTAGGCGATGTGGGTCTGCGCGATGCCCGGCAGGCCCCCGCTCAGGACGGTGATGATGTCGTCGGCGAACTGGTGGGCGAGTTCGCGCGCACCCTCATCGGTGGCTGCACCGCGATAAATTTTCTGAAGGGCGAGAGGAGCGGAGGGATTGTGGACGTCGGCGAGGTATCCGGCGGCGGCCAGCCCAGTGGAATCCGTGGAAATATTTCCGAAGGCCACCATGTAAGCATTGGCCGGGGCCGCAGCCCAATCCGCAGCCTTGAGTTCGCCGGGCTGGCTGGGATCGGAAGTGGGATAAAAACTGGGGCTGACCATGTCCACGATGCCGGAATAATCGAGGTCGGCCCACAGCACGTCGTGAAATGTTTTTTCGAGCGGCTGCGCGGTGGGAGTGCGCACGGGAAATTCCGGGACGGCGAGGCGCGCCTTGGAAACGCCCAGGCCCGTGCCGGTCTTGAACCAATCCTGCGCGGCGGCCGGACGCGGCGCCAAAAGAAAGAGGAGTGCCAGTGCCGAAACGATGAATGCGATTTTTCGAATCATATTAGGACCGCCTTCCCGATGATATCGAAGCCACTGCCATCAAATCTTTCTTTTTCTTGCGAATCAATATTGGCGCCGGAAATCGAACCAGAATTCGACGCTCACCTTCGAGCCGGAATATTCGGCGGGAAGAGGAGTGAGCGGGCTGGAATTCTGGACGGCGCGGACCGCGGAAGAATCCACGGAATAAATGTTGCTGGACTGCGTGACTTGAATGTTGGTGACCGCGCCGTCGCGCAGAATGTCGAAGGTAACCACCACGCGGGGAGCCGCGGAGACGCCGGGGTCAACCGTGGATTGCAGCCAATTGCGGCTGATGCGCTGCTGCACGGCCTGCACGTACCAGGCAAAGCGCGCGCCGAAATCTCCACCGCCGACGCCGTTCAGCGCCAATCCCGCCTGCGTTCCGGAACCCATGGCGAAGGAGGTGGTGGGAACGGTGGGCGTGCCGCCATGGCCATAGGGAACGGCATTGGGCGGAGGCGGCGTGGGATTTTCAAGAATTTTCGATGGGCGCGTGACGTATTTCGGAACAGGCTTGAGCAATTTGAATTTGGGAATGGGCACGGCGTCCGGCGGAGGCGGCTGAACCTTTGGCGGCGGCTCCGCTTTGTAGAGGCCGCGCGATTCATCCACCACGCGGCTGGGAGTTTCAATGGCCGGACGCGGCAAGGGAATCGCCGGAACGCTGCCCACCAGTCCCACGCTGATGGCGCCGCCCGGGCCGCCCCAGGAATCGCCGTGGCGGGTGAAAAAGCCGGAGAGGAGCGCGCAGATCAAGAGCGAAATGTGCAGCAGGACGGCCAGAACGAACGGCATCGTAAGGCTGTCGGAAGGTCGAGTTGCAGCGAGTGTGGACATTTCATTGAGAAGCGCGCCGCTCGCCGAGCGGCTGAGTGACCACGCTGATATTTTGGATGCCGGCCTGGCGCAGAGCGTCGACCACGGTGGCCCAGCTGCCGAAGGGAACGGTCTCATCGCAGCGGAGATAGACGGCTTGCTGCTTGGAACCGTGGGAAGCGGCGATCACCTGCTGGCCGATTTCGTGAATGTTGACGGGCTTGTCGTCCAGGTAGACGCGCTGGCTGCGGTCAATGGTCACCACCATGCGCACCTGGCTAAGCTGGTTGACGGTTTTGGTCTTGGGGACGTCCACGTCAATGCTGGATTGCAGGATCGGCGCGGTGATCATGAAAATAATCAGGATCACCAGAATGACGTCGATGAACGGAACCATGTTGATTTCCGATAACGTGGAACCGTTTTCGCGCTGGATTTGTGGCATGACAACACTCGCTTTGCTGGGTCAGCTGTACAGGGTTTCTATTTTGGCGACGAACTCCGAGGCAAAACTGTCCATGCGCTGGGCCATGCTGCGAATTCGCGCCAGATAATGGTTGTAGGCAATGACCGCGGGGATGGCGGCAAAAAGTCCCGCAGCCGTGGTCACCAGGGCTTCCGCAATGCCGGGAGCAACGGCGCGCAGGCTAGCCGTGCCGGCGTCGCCGAGTCCCGCAAAGGCGTCCATCACGCCCCACACCGTGCCGAAGAGTCCGATGAATGGGGAAACCGATCCGGTGGTGGCCAGCCAGGACATCCACTTTTCGAGGTGGCGGACTTCCTCGCCCGCAGCCACTTGCATTTCGACGCCGATGGCGCGGGGGTTTTTCAGGCGTCCGGTGCCGCCGGTGGCTCCCGGGGCGCGCGGATTGGCGGTGCCGAGTTGCGCTTCGAGTTCGCGGTAGCCGGCTTCATAGACGGCGACCATGGGAGTGCCGCCAGCGCCGACGCGCAAAGTGTTGGGATCGGGCATGCCGCGCCCGGAGCGATAGAGTTGCAGGAAGCGGCTGGTTTGCGATTCGGTGCGGCCGAAGAGGCCGTATTTTTGAAAAATAATCGCCCAGGAAAAAAGGGAAAGAATCAGGAGAATTACGAGAACGGTGCGAGCGACCCAACCCGTTTGGTCCAGCAGTGTGGTGAGCCGGCTGTCTGCCAGTATCAACGCCAGGCTATAAATTGTTTCCCCCAAGAGAAAAAATTATATCGCGTTCAGATATTACCGTAGCACACGGCGGAAACGACGGTCAAACGATTCAGATGAAAGCGCAAAAGAATTGGGTGCCTGAATGGACACAGTTTTTTGCGCAAAATGACATTTCACGGCGTGAAAAATCCCGCCGCGCACCTGTGTTAGAATCGCGATTCAACCATGCACAAGCCATTCGATATCGGCGTGGAAGCGCTGGGCGGCGGCGAGGGAGCGGGCGGAAATTTTGTAGTAAGCGCCTGCGAGGAGCAGGCGCGCGCGGCGGAAACGAAAAAGGGATCCGCGCGGATGGCCGATGGCGGCGGAAAAGCGAACGGCGGAAACACGTGGGGGCATTGGGGCGGCGGGGAACGCGGGAATTCGAACGGGAGCGGCGCGGGGCGCGATGAAGCCGCGGCGGAAGGAATGCGGCGGGAAGCGGCGACGGGAAAAGACCGCGCGTTCTACATCGAAACTTTCGGCTGCCAGATGAACGACCACGACTCGGAAAAAGTGGCGGGAGTGCTGCTCGAGCGCGGATATCGCGCGGCGGAAACGCCCGCGGCGGCCAGCCTGCTGCTGTTCAACACCTGCAGCATCCGCGAAAAAGCTGCGCAAAAGGTTTTTTCGCGGCTGGGCGACGTGAAATTTGCGCACGACAAAGTGATCGGCGTGCTGGGGTGCGTGGCGCAGCAGGAGGGCGAGGAAATTTTCGAACGCGCGCCGTGGGTGAGCCTGGTGTGCGGCTCGGCCAGCTACCAGCATTTGCCGGAGTTGATGGAGCAGGTGGAAACGGGCGGGCGGCGGGTGATGGGGCTGGACCTCGATACGGATCAAACTTTCGAGACGGAAATGACCCGGCGGGAAAACCGTTTTCGCGCCTACCTGACGATTATCGAAGGTTGCGATTATTCCTGCGCGTATTGCGTGGTGCCGCACACGCGCGGGCCGGAACGCAGCCGCGGGAGCGAATCAATTCTGGCCGAGACGCGGCGGCTGGCCGACGCGGGATATTCGGAAATTCAACTGCTGGGGCAGACCGTGAATTCCTACCGCGATCCTTCTCCGCGCGGATGGAATTTCACGGCGTTGCTGCGGGGAGTGGCGGGAGTGCCGGGAATCCGGCGGGTGCGCTTCACCACATCGCATCCCAATGATTTTCAGCGCGAAATCGTGGAAGCCATCGACGAAATCCCGGAGTTGTGCGATCACATTCATTTGCCGGTGCAATCGGGATCGGACGGGGTGCTGCGGGCCATGCGACGCAGCTACACGCGCGAGGAATATCTGGAAAAAATTTCGTGGATTCGCGGGGCGCGGAGGAAATTCAGCGTCACCAGCGACGTGATCGTGGGCTTTCCGGGAGAAACGGAAGCGGATTTCGAGGAAACACTTTCGCTGCTGGATGCGGCGCAATTCGACGGAGTTTTTGCGTTCAAATATTCGCCGCGGCCGAATACTCCGGCGCAGCACATGGCGGACGCCATCGCGGAAGAAGAAAAAAGCAGGCGGCTGGCGGTGTTGCTGGAACGCCAGCGGCAAATCCAGACGGCGCGCAACGAAAAACAGGCGGGGCAGGAATTCGAGGTGCTGGTGGACGGGCACAACGCGGCGCGCGGACAATGGAGCGGCAGAAGTTCGCAGTATTTTCTGGTGAATTTCACATCGCCTCGCGAAAATCTGCTGGGAGAATACGTGCGCGTGCGCGTCACTCGCTCGACGCCGAACTGTCTGGTGGGCGAAGACGCGTTGTAATGCCGCGGCGAAGCGCAGTAAGATGAATTGAAGGCGGCGTAAGAGGGGCGCTGTTTTTTTCGGACCACACGGGGAGGCCCGCATGGAACTCGAAGTGAAAATCCGCGGCTTGATGATGGATCCCGTCACGAATATGCCCGTGGTGGTGCTGAAGGAAACCGCGGGAGCCGGAATACTGCCCATCTGGGTGGGGGTGTACGAAGCCAACGCCATCGCCCTGGAAATCGAAAAAGTGCAGACGCCGCGGCCGATGACCCACGACCTGCTGAAAAACGTGCTATCGGGATTGAATGTGCACGTGCAGAAGGTGGTGGTCTCGGATTTGAAGGAAGACACTTTCTACGCACTGATCTGGATGGAACGCGACGGGCAGATGATGTCCGTGGATTCGCGGCCGAGCGACGCGCTGGCGCTGGCGCTGCGGCTGGATTGCCCGATCTTCGTGGAAGATGAGGTGCTGAAGCATTCGAAGTTGTCGAGCGTGGTGGCGGAAAAAAGCTCGAGCGAAGATTTGCGGAAGTGGCTGGAAAACCTGAACGACGAGGATTTGGGCCGCTACAAGATGTAGCGCGCCGCGCGGGGTTTCGTTTTTTTGGAAATGGCGCGCGACACCCAGGTGCTTGCCCGCTTACATATGCGGGTTTTTCTGCCCGGCAAGGGCTAGGATTGGCGGAACAGCTTGAGACGCGATAATCCAGCCAAACCGAGCAATCCCGACGCGAGCAGAATCAGTGTGCCAGGTTCAGGCGTAGGCGTAACACCGCTTTCGGTGACTGTTCCGTCGAGTCCCGTGCCCAGAAAACAGTAAGAGCATCCGGTGGAACCTGTCCCTACGTAGAAGGAAATCGTGTCCCCCGCGCCAAGAGATTCCGTAAAATCAAATGGGTCAGACTGGCCGAAGCTAGAAATCGTGCCGCTAAATACGACGGTACCGTCGTCCAGAACCTCGACCGGATGCGAATTCCCGACCGAGTCAATGCCAAGAAAAGCGCCGTCAATAGTATACGTGCCCGCCGAAGGTGCAGTGAACACGATGGAAACGTTTCCGCTCTCGGGGTCTAACCACAAGGTGTTCGAGGGAACCGAGACAGTGGAGAAGACTGTGGTGCTGCCCGTGTTGTTCAGAGCAATCACGAGGGAATTCGGAACCGCTTGGCCAGTCCACCAACCGGGAATGCCGGTGCCGTTGACGCTGCTCGAACCCTGGCTAACGAGGAATGGGCTTCCGTTGTTGTCGTAGGACCACACCCCGTTCGGATTACTACCAGAGGAAAAACCGGTTACGAGGTCGTAGGTGGTGTCCGCACGCAAGACCTGCGCGAAAACAAGCAAGACAAGGACCGCGCACAACCAAGCAAGACAGCGCAACGCTTTTCTCATTGACCCCTCCCATGAATGTTGGGTGCATGGACCGTTCGGAGCCTGAGAAGCTGTCCGCTAAAGGGATCCCGAAAATTCCCGATCAATACTTAGCAATTTGTCTACCAAGTTATTAGCGCTGAAAATAAACGACTTTGCGGCGCCTAGTTCAACAATGCACGGTTTTTCTGCAGTATCTCTCCAAGATTTTGCGCATTTTGATTATTTGTTCAAGGACAAAAGGAAATCGCCCTAGCAGCTTCCGTGTTCCACACGGGGAACAAGGAGGATCAGAAGGACGGTATGCCAGACAGGGGAAACGGGGCGCGGAGGAGCGGCAGGCTCGGATATGGGTGGCGTGGAAGACATGCGACCTCCGGGAAGAACGAGGTGGGAGTGTAGCAGGAGGAGGAAAGGGGAAAAAGGGGGGAAGTGGGGGTGGGAGGCGCACTTTCCGCTTGCGCTGGGGGGAGGGAAGTGGGTAGAGTGAGGCTACTTGTAGTGTGGCCAGGTCCGGGGGCGGCCATATATGGGCCCACGGTTGCTCAAGGACTGACAAGGCAGGAATGGAGGGTTGCGCTTGACCTGCGTCATTGCAGTTGCCAACCAAAAGGGCGGCGTCGGCAAGACTACTACTTCCATCAATCTGGCGGCCGCACTCGCCCTCAAGAAGAAAAAAACACTGCTGGTTGATCTGGACCCGCAATCGAACGCCACCATCGCCTTTTTCGATCCCGCGGACATTCAGGTGTCGATGTACGACATTTTCAGCGACCATCCCGCGGAGATGGCCAAAATCATCCGCCCGACGAAGGACCCGTTTTTGTTCGTGGCGCCGGGAAAGCTGGCGCTGGCGCGCATGGAGCAGCAACTGGCGGGGCAATTCGATGCGCCGTACAAATTGAAGGACGCGCTGGCGCCGATCGTGAAGGATTACGACTTCGTGGTGTTCGACACGCCTCCGGCGCTGGGAATACTCACGGTGAATGCGCTGGTGGCTTCGACGCACCTGCTGGTGCCGATTCAAGCCGCGTATTTTGCGATCGAGGGAACGGACGATTTGCTGGAAACCTACGGGCGGATTCGCTCGCGGCCGAATCCGGATTTGAAGGTGCTGGGAGTGGTGATCACGCTGTTCGACAAGCGCACGAATATTTCGCGCGACACGCACGAACAGATTCGCGCGGTGTTCGGCAACGCGCTGTTCAAGACGCGCATCAGCAAGAATGTGCGGCTGGAGGAAAGTCCGGCGTACAAGGAAACGGTTTTCACGTACGCGCCGAAGTCCAGCGGCGCGGAAGATTACAAAAAGCTCGCTCAGGAGGTATTACAACGTGTCCAAGAGGATCGGGTTGCCCGTCACTCTCAAGATGCGGCATGACGCCCACTACGTCGAGACGCTGACGAGTTTCAGCGGCGCGTCGATAGGGCGCATGATCCCCATCGATAAAATCCGGCCGAATCCGGAGCAGCCGCGCAAAGCCCTGGGCGATTTGCGCGAACTCACGGATTCGGTACGCGAAAAAGGCGTGCTCGAGCCGCTGCTGGTGCGCTACATCCCGCGCGAAGACACCTATTACATTATTTCCGGCGAGCGCCGCTACCACGCATCGAAAGCCGCGGGGCTGCACGAATTGCCGTGCATCGAAAAAATCGCGGACGACGCGGAAACGCTGGAACTGGGATTGATCGAAAACCTGCAGCGCAAGGACCTGACGCCGTTCGAAGAGGCTGATGGGCTTTGCCGCTTGCAGGAACAATTCGATTACACGCACGACGACATCGCGCGCAAGATCGGGCGGGCGCGTTCTTCGGTGACCGAGACAATGTCTCTGCGGGTTATACCCGACGGAGTGCGCAAGGCGTGCCTGGAGAACGGGATTATTTCGAAGTCGCTGCTGCTGCAGGTGTCGCGCCAGCCCAGCGAGAAAAAGATGCAGGAAATGGTGCATCGCATCGCGCAAGGTCATCTGACGCGCGATGAGGCGCGTCGCGCCCGCAAGCAAGAAGAAGGCGAAGCGGAACACCGGCCGGAGCCTTTTGTGTTCGATTACCAGGCGGCCGACGGGTCGTGCCGCGTGCGCGTGCAATTCCGCAAGAGCCACGTCAGCCGCGAAGAGTTGGCCGCCGCGCTGCGCGCCGCGCTGCGCGAAATCGAAGCCGCGGCCGTCGCTTCTTCCGCCGCATAATCAATTCACATCGAAAAGAATTTTGTGGGGCGAGCGCCCGGATTCGCCGCGGGGAATTGCGCGCGGCGGGCGGGGCAATTTGTTTTGAAGCGGCGTTAGACATGCGCGGGCGCAGGGGTATACACTCAAATTCCACGCGGTAAAAAGCAGGGAACGCCAGCCGGGCGGCGAGGTTTCGCATGGCCAAAATCGAACAACTGCAAATCAACGGACGGAATTATAAGGTAGATGCGGACGCGCGGGCCACGCTGCTGAGCGTGCTGCGCGAGCAACTGGATTTGACCGGAACGAAATACGGCTGCGGCGAAAGCGAATGCGGCGCTTGCACCGTGCTGGTGGATGGCGAGCCGCGGCATTCCTGCGTGACGCCGCTGAGCGCCGTGGCCGGGAAGAAGATCACGACCATCGAAGGGCTGGCGCAGGAAGGGCGGCTGCACGCCGTGCAGCAGGCTTTTCTGGACGAAGGCGCGATGCAATGCGCCTACTGCACATCGGGAATGATCATGACCGCCGTGGCGCTGCTCGAGCAGAACGCCAATCCCACGGACCGGGAGATCGTGGAGTTCATGGACGGCAATATTTGCCGCTGCGGGACCTATCCGCGGATTTCCGCGGCGATTCGAAGAGCCGCAAAAGCCGGGAAGGAGATCTCCCGATGAGCGCGTACCTGAAAATTCCCAAGGGGATCGAGGCGGAACGCTACGAATTCAGCGAATTGCCGGAGTATTTTTTCTCGACCAGCCGGCGGGATTTTTTCAAATTTCTCGGCGCGGGAGTTCTGGTGGTCTGCGCGCTGCGCAGCGCGGAGGCTCAGGAATCGGGCAGCGCCAGAAAACACGCGGAGGAAGACGCGCTGCCGAGAGAAATCAGCGCATGGCTGCACATCGGAGAAGACGGCGGGGTGACGGTTTTTACCGGCAAAGTGGAAGTGGGGCAGAACATTCGCACTTCGCTGAGCCAGGCGGTGGCCGAGGAATTGCGCGTCGCGGTCGGGAAAATCAAGATGGTGATGGGCGACACGCAAATCACGCCGTTCGACATGGGCACATTCGGCAGCCGCACCACGCCCACCATGAATTTGCAATTGCGCCGCGTGGCGGCGGCCGCGCGCGACGTGCTGATCGGGCTGGCAGCGGCGCGATGGAAGGCGAATGCCGCGGACTTGACCGCTTCCGACGGGAAAATCACCGATGCGCGGAATCGCCGGTCGGTCGAGTACGCGGAACTGGTGCGCGGGCAGCAGTTGACCGAAGTTCTGCCGGCGGAAGATCCGCTGATTCCCGCGGCGCAGTGGACTGTGGCCGGAACGTCGGTGGCCAAGGTGGACGGCGCGGATTTCGTGACCGGCAAGCACCGCTACCCGTACGACCAAAAATTGGACGGCATGCTCTACGGCAAGATTGTGCGGCCGGACGCGTTCGGCGCGACGCTTGTGAGCGTAGACGCGAGCGAAGCGCAAAAAATTCCCGGAGCCACGGTGGTACGCGACGGAAATTTTGTGGGCGTGACGGCGCCGAGCGGAGCGATTGCGTCGCGAGCCGCTGAAGCTGTGCGCGCCGTCTGGAAATCGGAGCCGCAGCCTTCGAGCCAGGAGTTGTTTGCGTATTTGAAGAAAACCGCAGCGGAAGAAACCGCGAAGGGCCAGGGCGAACCGCCCACGGCCGATTCCGGCGATGTGGCAAAGGCGATGGCTTCTGCTGCGCATCAGATGCGGCAGACATACACCATTGCGTATATCGCACACGCGCCGCTCGAGCCGCGCGCGGCCATGGCGCGATGGACGGGCGACTCGCTGGAGGTTTGGACCGGAACGCAGCGACCGTTCGGAGTGCGCGGCGAACTTGCCGCGGCATTCCACATTCCCGAGGAGCGCGTGCGCGTGCGCATGCCGGATACCGGGTCAGCTTACGGCGGCAAGCACACCGGCGAAACTGCCATCGAGGCGGCGCGGCTGGCACGCGAGGTAAAGCGGCCGGTGCTGGTGACCTGGACGCGCGAGGAAGAATTTACGTGGGCTTATTTCCGTCCCGCGGGAGTGATTGAAGTTTCGGGCGGCGTGGATGCGGAGGGCTCGATCGTCGCGTGGGAATTTCACAATTACAATTCCGGTGAAGCGGGCATCCGCACGTTTTACGACATTCCCAACCAGCGCATCCAATTTCATCCCGCGGATTCGCCGCTGCGCCAGGGTTCGTACCGCGGGCTGGCCGCCACCGCCAATCATTTTGCGCGCGAATCGTCAATGGATGAGCTGGCGCATCTTGCCAAGATGGATCCGCTGGAATTCCGGATGAAAAATTTGAAGAACCAGCGGCTGCGCGACGTCTTCGAAGCCGCGGCGAAACAATTCCAGTGGGGCCGGGCGAAAACCGCGGAGGGCCAGGGATTCGGGATCGCGGGAGGATTCGAGAAGGGCGGAAACGTGGCGACCTGCGCGGAAGTGGCGGTGGACCGCGCGGCGGGCAGCGTGCGAGTGGTGAGGTTGGTCACGGCGTTTGAGTGCGGAGCCGTCGTCAACCCCGACAATTTGAAGAACCAGATCGATGGCGCGAACATCATGGGAATCGGCGGCGCGTTGTTCGAGGCCATCGCGTTCGAAAACGGGCGCATCGTGAATCCGCGATTTTCGAAATACCGCGTGCCGCGATTTTCCGACGTTCCGCAGGTGGAGGCGGTGCTGGTGGATCGCAAGGATATTCCTTCGGCCGGAGCGGGCGAAACGCCCATCGTGGGAGTGGCGCCCGCGATTGGCAACGCCATTTTCGACGCCACCGGCATACGCTTGCGCTCGCTCCCGATGATTCCCGACGGATTGAAAACAACATAGGCGCGACGCAAGGCTTGGCGCCGGCGCGAATCCACGCTGTAGACTTGCAAAAATTTATGCCGCGCGATTCTGGCGCGCGCGCGCCGATGCGAGTAAAATGAAGTGGCGTGGAAAAGATTTGAAATTCCGATAACCGGGAAGGGAAGCGGCCTCGCAAGCGCCCAAGCGATTTGAGTTTTCCCGCCGCCAGGTTGAAATTTCACTGCAAGGCATTGCGACGGAGAACGGTCCGACACTTTCATGTCCAACATTTATGATTTGATCTGCATCGGAGCAGGGCCCACCGGCCTGGCCTGCGCCATCGAAGCCAAGCGCGCCGGGCTGCGGCCGCTGGTGATCGATAAAGGATGCTTGTGCAATTCGTTGTTTCATTACCCCGTCAATATGTCGTTTTTCACCACGCCGGAGCGAATGGAAATCGGCGATCTGCCCATGACCATTTCCGGCGGCAAGCCGACGCGCTCGGAAGCGATCAAATATTACCGGCGCGCCGTGGAACATTACGGGATCGAAACACAGTTGTATGAGTTCGTCGAAGGCATCGGCGGGCACGACAACGATTTTCAGGTGCGCACAACGGATGGCGCCGGAAAAACGCAAAACTATCACGGAAAGAAAATAGTCATCGCCACGGGCTACTATGACCGGCCCAATCCGCTGGGAATTCCAGGCGAGGACCTTCCGCACGTTTCGCACTATTTCACCGAGCCGCATCCTTATTGGAATCGCGACGTGGTGGTGATCGGCGGGAAAAATTCCGCGGCGGAGGCGGCGCTGGATTTGTTTCGAGCCGGCGCGCGAGTGACGCTGGTATATCGCGGCGCGGAACTGGGCAGGAGCCTGAAATTCTGGGTCAAGCCGGACATCGAAAATCGTATCCGCGCCGGAGAAATTCGCGCGCTCCTGCACACGCAGGTTACGCGCATTGAGCCGGGCCGGATATACGTGAAAAACGGCGGGGGCGAAGAAACGGTGCCCGCGTTTCAAGTTTTTGCCATGACCGGCTATCATCCGGACTTCGAATTTCTCGAGCGGCAGGGAATTCGCCTGGATCCGGAAACGCGGCGGCCCGCGTGCGATCCACAAACGCTGGAAAGCAATGTGCCGGGAATTTACCTGGCGGGGGTGGTGGTGGGCGGGCGGAATACTTCCGAAATTTTCATCGAAAACGGGCGCTTTCATGGGAAGCAGATCATCGCGGCCATCACCGGGGCGGGCGCGTTGCATGAAAAGGCTCCGGTGGCGCCTCCCGGAGAGTGAGGCGCGGCTGGGGCGCGTACTCCTGCGAATATGCGAATTGAAATAAAGCTCGGATTGGCGTTTGCGCGCTCTTCACAACTTTGTTAGAGTAAAACTCGATGGCATCGATCGTCCAGGAAGTCGCGGAAACTTTTTTTACACTGTATAAAGGCTTCAGCGTGACCTTCCGAACTATGTTCGGCAAGACCACGACGGAGTCTTATCCCGATGTTCCGCCGAGTGTGCAGCCGCGCTACCGCGGTATCCATGTGCTGCAGCGCGATGAAAACGGCTACGAGAAATGCGTGGGCTGCTTTCTGTGCGCCGCTGCGTGTCCCGCCAATTGCATTTATATCGAAGCCGCTGAAAACACCGACGCGCAACGCATTTCCGCGGGCGAGCGATACGCCAAGGTCTACAACATCGATTATTCGCGATGCATTTTCTGCGGATATTGCGTCGAAGCTTGCCCCACCGACGCCATCACGCATGGGCATAGCCTGGAACTAGCGCCCTATGACATCAACAATTTCATCTTCCGAAAAGAGCAACTTCTCGAACCCTGGCCACCTCAGCCTAAGAGCACGTAAGATTTCGCTGCGATTTTTGCGCCGCCGGCTGTATCTGCTTTAGTGTCAATTTTCATCCATGGCGTGTATTCCACTTTAAATAACCTGACGTTTGGGCCGACGAGTGTAACCGACCTGATTTGATTTGACCGCTGAATCCGGCAAAAATATGTTGCACATCATTCACGCGATCAATTCGGGGATGGTGACAGCGGATCGCACTCGACGAACATCGTAGGGCAGGCTAGCGTGGCGCATGTGAATAAATTGGTGGCGGTCCATGAATCGACGTCGATGTTCCCAACCAACCGATCCCGATTTAGCTATGCGCTCGAGGAAAATGACTGCCTGGCACGCCAAATCAACGGCGCCACAAATGATAAAACCGGCATGATAATTTCCAGCTACGCTGATGCAGAAGCACCCTCCTGAACCCCGCACAGAATGATGATTTCCGGCTGCCATCAAACAAGCTCTTGGGTGCGCTGCCTTGTCTGGAAATCCTGAACTGCACAATTGTTCTAAGGGGCTGTTAGGCCAAACAACCAAAGCACAGGCGCGCTCCCAATCCCACCAGAGGACTCCTGAATCTCTATTTAGTGGTGGTTGGCTTGTGCCGATTCGCCAAGTGCTGCTCGGATCCAAACATATCCTCGGAGCCGCGGACACACGATTGGTTTATTCCCTTAGCCAAGCCAAAATGCCTCCTGAAGCGTCTCACAGTCAGAAGAGGCCTGTAAACCCAATGCTGCTCGTGCATTAGTCATTTTCCATTTTACCGTATATTACATAATATTCATTCCCATACTATAGAAAAGGCATTTGGAAATGTCAATACTGTTCTCTGGGGGGCATGGAGATTTAGGATGAAAACATTGTAAGGCCAATCATTAATCCGGAAGAAGAAGCATAGTGCATGACGGAGGCGTGGGGTGACAGCATTGCGAAACCGAAGATTTCTCTGGAGGAAGGAGCAAGTGCATGACGGAGACGTGAGGCCACAGCATTGCGAAACCGAAGATTTCTCTGGAGGAAGGAGCAAGTGCATGACGGAGACGTGAGGCGACCACATTGCGACGAAAAAGATCCATCCGAAAGCGGAGTCGGCGGCTTGATGCGCGTGTGAATTGAAAATAACGCGAAGCCGAAGGTCGAAATATGGCGGAGGCGCAGCTAGAGACGGATTCGTGAGGCAGGCGGCGGCGATGGACGTTGGGTAAATTTTAGAGTCAAGGCAATGAATTGATCTCCAGGGCAGAAGGTGCCGGAACCGCTACCTAGAGATTAAGAAGTCCTCTGGAGGGATCGGGAGCGCGCCTGTGCTTTGCTTGTTTGACCAAAGGGTCCCTTGGAACACTTAGGCAGTTCGGGATTTTCAAACAATGCAGCGGACCCGTCAGCTTGTTTGATGGCAGCCGCAAATCGTCAGTGCGCGCCAAAGCGATGCGCTGGGCGAAGTCGCGCCAGAGATTCGAGAGGAGACGTAGACCGGGGTTCAATGCCAGTGCAGGAGCGGGTCGAAGTGGAGCCGAAGGTCGAGAGAAGAAACAGCATGGGGTGGGGCAAAAGCCAAAGTAGGGAGAGTAGCAAAGTGAAAGGGAAAAGCAGTTGTCGAGGTCGAAGCGCATGAGGAGGCGAAGGTCGAGCGGAAGGCGGGGACGGAAATCGGGGCGACGGTGAGGCGAAGGGGGAGTTGATGTGGATGGGAGGACCGGCGAATGCGATGAATCGTTATGCGCGCTTGCAGGCTGCGGCGACTAAGATTGGGTGGGGCGGGAAACGAGTGTGTGGAGGAGATTTTTTGACGAACGAGTTCCCTGCCGGCGGCCGGGACAGAGTATTTCAGAACTGCGGCGAGTTCGCGTGTGGCAATTGCAGATTTGAAATTGCACATTTGAAATTTGCGATGCGCGAGAGGCGGGCGCTGGCGGGAGGCATCCGACAATGGCATTGGCGGGCGCGGGGCGCCGACGAACGTTGCGGCGGCAACGCCCGGAAAAAATAGCGGGATTATTTGCAGTGGCTGGTGCCGCAAAGAGCTGCGGCGCCCAGGACTGCGCCGATGGCAAACCATTTCGAATTGCGCTTGAGGCGCGTCCAGAAACCGCCGCCTTTCGCGGCCTGCATGGCGGCGTCGCGTTCGCGTTGCATGGCGGAGAGTTGCTCGCCGGCAATTTTCAGTTGGGCATCGCGCGAAGAGATGTCCTGCTGCGCAACTCCCAATCGCGCCTGGCATTCATTGCAGGATTCGAGCGAATCGCGCAGCGCGGGCAAATCCACTTGCGGAATCGAGGCGGTGGCGGGCGGCGCGGGATTTGTCTTCGTCGCGGGCGGGACGGTGATGGCAATCGGCGCGGGAGTTTTCAGCTGCGCGGGAATCCACGCGGCGATTTGTTGCGCGGTCCGCAATTTTGCCGCGGCTTGGCGCATGGCGGCAAGTTGCGTCGTGAGCGCGGCGTCGCGGCGGTCTTCGGCGGCGGCCAGCGCGGCGGAGTCCTGCTTCTGCTGATCGATGACTTTCGATTGCGCGTCAACGGTGGCTTGCATCTTCACGCGGTCGTCATGCGCCTCGAGCCAGGAGTAAAACGCAAAAACAGCGGCGGCCGCGAGCAGCAGGCCGAGCGCGATTTCGATTTTTGTGCGAGTGGACATAGGGCGTGGGAAGAACCTCGGATGAATTGAATGCGATGAGGCATGAACGACCTCAGGGGTTAAAACCCCTGAGGGATCGGGCCTTGGTTTGGCACGGCTTCCCGGCAGACCGAGGACGCAAACCGCGCGGAAGCCGCGTGCCCTGACGCAAACTGCGCCAAAGCTGCGCGCCCTGACGCCGAACCTTGTTCAGCACGGCTTCGCGGCCGAACGGAGATCCTCATTGCGCGGAAGCCTGTTGCTTCCGGCTGAGTCAAAATGCATGGGCGGGGCCGCGAGTTGACGAAGACTGCTTGTGAGATCGAGCGGCGCGCAGCGAATGGCGCGCGTGAAAAGTTAGCGTAGATCGCCGAAATTCGCATGGTCGCGCGCGCGCAATTGCGCCAGGACGGTGCGCCATCGAATGCAGCGGCGACGGTCCTGCAGGAAGCGGCGCAAATCCTCGAGCGTCCAGATGATTCGAGTTTCCATGTCACTGATAGCGGCTCATGCGCGCAAGCACGGCTGCGGGATAGGCGAGATCGGCGCCGCCATTCCACAGCGCGAGTGCGCGCGCAAGAATGTTTCGCGGCGGATTCGCCTCTGATTCATTATGCGCGCTCGCGCCGGTTGTCGGCGCGGCGGATTCTTGCGGCGGCGATGCCGCGGCGGCGATTACAAGCGGAGCAATTCCCTGCCGCGAGCCAGCGTCCCGGATGGCCTCTTCGCGCACGGCAATCGCGAGTTTGGCCGCAAGCACGCGGCAGCCGCAATCGAGTCCGACGGCAGGTTCGCACAGCGCGCTCAGAAATGTTCCGTCAAAGCCATTTTCGCGCGCGACCTGGCCCATCACCTGCAGCAGTCCCCAGGAAGTCGAGCGCGCCACTTCTTCCGTGATGGGCAGGCCCAGCGGTGCAACATAGCGTGCGCGAAAAGCCGGCTCGTAGCGCATGGCGAAACTGTTCCACGCAGATTCCTGCTCGACGATGGCGCAGACCAGCGCGGGATCGAGAGCGTTGCGCGCGGCGGCGTCTCGCGCCAGGGCAAGGAGGGTTGGATCGACGTTCATGTGGATGAGGACGCGAGCGGCAATTTCAAATTTGAAATTGCAGATTTGAAATGGAGGCGTCGCAAATCTGAATTGTGCGGCAAGCGAGAAACGAAAGGCGCAATTCGAAGAGGCATGGACACGGCATGCCGTGCCCCTACGGGCGGGGACGCCCGCGAATGTTCGGCGTGACGGCAACGGATTTGAGCGAGCGCGACGGGACGCCGGATCCCGCGGCGTCAATGCGGGCGGCGTCCGTTCAAATCCACCCAACGAATGGGCGGCAGCGGCGTGCGGTCAATTCCCTGCTGCTCGCAGAGGAGCTCGAGCAGCGCGTAAATATGTGGCAGGTGGTGGGTGGCCATGTCTTCGACGAAGGCGCGCGTAAGTTCGTCGTTGCGGATGCGGCGGTAGAGCCAGCGCAAAAATAAAATAAGCTGGACGAGAGATGCGAGAGCGATGGCAATTCCGCTGGTGTTCATGAGTGTGTGCATGGCGGGTGGAGGGATCGGTCCGTGGGCCAATGGGACGTACCGATTTAATTTGTGGATATGCGACGGGAAAATAGCGCGTGTGAAAGTCGAACTGGATTGCGAGCGCGCAACAGGCCGTGCGGCGGCGAACCGCGCAGCGTGCTGCAATTTCAAATGTGAAATTGCAGATTTGAAATGTGAAATACCACGCCTGACATTTGCGATGCGCCGGAAAAGCTGATGCGCGCCACGCACGACGCGGGCACGGCATGCCGTGCCCCTACGGCCATGAACAGGACAGGAATGCCAGGCAAGCGTGGAGCTGCCGCGCAGCGTACGAAATGCGAGCGCGCAACAGGCCATGTGGCAGCAACCGCCGCGCCGCAGCTCTAGCCGAAAAGCCCGGCGATGCTCGAGCCGATGCCGAAGGCCGAGCCCAGCCCCCCGGTGGAAGATCCCGTCGAAGCGCGCTGGCGCACGCCGAGAAGTTGCGCCGGCACGCCCATCGCGCGTCCAAGCAAATTCGTATCCACGCCGTAGGTTTGGCCGAGCGCGCTCAATCCCGCGAGCTGTTCCTTGAGCTGCTGATTGGCGAAAGCAATTTGATTCTGCTGCGCCTGGCTGGCGGCGGTTTGCGCCTGTTCGCGGCCGAGCTGCGCGGTCAGATCGCCGAAGCCGGCGGTGTCGTTGGTGGCCGCGGCGCGATTGGCGGCGCGCTGGCGCAGAGAATCAAACGCGGTGTTGGCCGCGCCCATGCTTTGTTGCGTGATGGCGGATTGCTGCTGCGGCGTGTAGCCGGGACTGGTGAGAAGGCCTTGAATGGTGGGCAGCATGAGCGAGCGGTCCTGCTGGCCCGCGGCGTTCGATTGCGAGATCAGCTGGTTTTGCTGCGCGAGCTGCTGATCGGTCAGCTGGCGCGTGGTGCGCTGTGCTCCGCGTGACATGGTTTTCTCCTTGGCGATGCGGATGCAAATGCAAATGAATGAGGCGGCATGCGTGCGCGGCGAATTAAATTGCAAACGGCAATCATCGCGCCGCTGCGAAATGCAATGACCGATGCGCGCCGAGTCCCGCACTTTTCCGTAGGGGCACGGCATGCCGTGCCCCTACAACCACGAATGCTTGCAAGAGTGCAGGCGGGCGCTAGCGCCAAAGGATGCTCTGCCCGCACAATGCAATCCCGCCGCGCGAGCCGCTTGCGAATCATGTGCCGCGAAATTTGCGGCAATGGGGCGTCCAGGCGTCGTCGCGAATCCATCCGAGCGCTTCGAGGCGCCGGCCAAACCTGCGCGCCACCGGCGGAGGCAGCCAGGCGTGCGCGTCGTCAAGCCCGCGCGAGCGCAAATCTTTTTCGCCAGCGCGATCGAGCGCGGCAATCGCGGACAATCTTTCGCGCGGCGTTCCGGCCTCGGGATCGGCGAGCAAATAAATTTCGCAGGTGAGGCGCGCGAGCGAAGCCATCACGGCGCGGCCCGCTTCATCCTCGACGACCAGCTTCGAGACAAAGATCGGATCGTCAATGTCCGGAAACGTGTAGTCGAATCCCTGGCGCGCATGCATGCGCCGCAGCGCGTCCAAATCCGCAGGTGTGTAACCGCGTATCAGCATGTGTGAAATTTATGAGCAGTTGCAGGAAACTGGGAACGCGCCGCTAAAAAACGCGATGGCGCAGCAGCGGATGAACGCGCGCGGCGACTTCCGCGGCATCAAACGTGGTGGCTCCCGGCGCGACGCCATGCGCAGCCAGCGCCACCTGCGCGGCCTCTGAAATCGGCTTTTGCGCGAGCGGATGCGGCAGCGACTCGAACGCCGCATCGTCTTCGAGCGCCAGATGCGCGCCTTCGTCCGCTTCGACGAGCACGAGGATGCGCGTCGCGTCGCCTGCTGCTTCGGCTGATTGCGCGACATTCGCGGGCTGCCCGGAAGATGGTTTTTCTCCGGCCGCGGGTTCGAGCGCGAGCCAATGCGAATTCGCGAATCGCGCGGCATGACGGCGCCATGCGCCGAGCGTCGTGAGGTAATAACATTTTCCGGTCATGATGGATCCTGAAAAGCGCGTTAGGAAGAAAACGTGTAATTGTGCGTGGCCACGCTCGCGGAATGTTTTCCGGCAAAAAATTGGTGCGTCGGCTCGCAGCTCACCGTCACCTTTTTTCCGTCCTCGACGATGGCTTCGATTTTTTTCAGCGTAAGACGCCCGAAGCGACCCACCAGAATATCCGCCAGGCACAGCCGCTCGGCGCGCATCGGCGAGCCATCGGCCAGCGTGAAAATATGGTGCGGAGTCACGTCCAGCGTTTCGGCGTTCGAAAAATGCAGGCGGATAAAAGTGTCCGCGTCGCGCACCTCGATGCGCATGATGCGCGTCCAGCTTTCGCCCGCGCCCGAGGGGCAGCGCAGATGCTCGCCCACGCGGCATGTTTCCAGCTCCACAGTGCCGCGCTCGCGCGTCAGCACCACGGACCCCGCGCGCAAGCAGCTTCCGCTCCCGCCGCCCGAACCTCCGCCCGTGCCGCTGGCCGTGGTGGCGGCGATCATCGCGCCCTGCGAAAGCGGAATGCGTCCCTGCAAAGATTGCTGCTGCGCCGCGGAATTTGTTTTCGCGGTCTGCGCGTTGGGATTCGGCGGAGAGCCCGCGCCGCCGCCGACCCAGGCGATTCCGAGCGCCGCGTCATCCCAATAAGGATAAAAATAATATGTAGTGGCGGCCGTGAGTCCCGCGACGCTCAGCGAACCATTGGGCACGGCCGTGCTCGTGCCGTCGGCGCGAAAAATCGCAAGCCCGGACCACGACCAGATGATCGATGTGGTCATCGAAACGTAGGTGAACGCGCCGGACCACGCCGGAGGCAGCGAACCCTTCGCCAGCATTCCCGATTTTGACGGATCGATTTTTCCGGAGGTGAGCGCGGCGGAAGCAACGCGCGCGTAATTTGCGCCGTCGGTGATTTGATTGTCGAGGCTCCACCCTTGGTTCGGACCGAGCGAAGCTTCGGCAATGCGTTTCAGCGCTTCGTAGAGGCGCGGATCGATTCGCCGCAAGGATTCAATCTGCTGCACATTGAGCATGTCCGCCTGCTTTCATGAATGGGGATCGCAGCACGCGCCGCGCAAATTAATTTTCGCCGCGCACGATGGCGAAGGGATCGGGCTTGGCCCACGGGACGAGCTTGGTGAGGGAGAACCACGAATTTGCGGCGTTCGTTCCCACTTGATAGGAAACGCGCTCGGCCAGCACGTTCGTGAATTGCTCGAAATCGCGCGAAGCCGGAGAAGCGAGCGTCCATTGCCCGAGCGGCCAGGAAGTGACCCCGCCCGGAGAAATCGCCGAGAGCGCCAGAGTTCCCGCGCCTTGTACGTAAGCCGTCAGGTAGCCGAACAAATTCCGGCCGCTGATGCCCGTGGCGGCCAGAAATGCCGTGGCATAAAACGAATTGATGGCCGCGCCGTCGTCGGAAAATTGCCCGTTCGTGAGCGCATAGATTTTTCCGCTGCCGTTGCTCGAGCCGAAAAACACCTGCGCGGTTCCGTTCGGGCGCTCGACCAACGCGCAGCAATTCGCGGCGATATTCCACGGCGCCCATTTCCGCGAGCGTTCCGGCACGGATAGCATGGCCACCAGCGGATCCTGCAATCCCTGCGCGTAATCGAGCGTGAGCACCTGGTTCGGCTGGCTGGCGGAGCCCATCGGCGCGCCCACAAAAATCAGTTTGTGCTGCGTATCCACCTGCACCCACAGCGATTGCCCGAATTCCCAGTTGATCTGATCCCAGGTGGGCTGAATTTCCTGCGAAAGTTTTATGGGCTCGCCGCCATCGAAAAAATACAGCCCGGAGCGCCCGGCGATCACCACCCACTCCTCGCCAAATCCCACGCCGCGCACCGAAGGAGTGCCCACTTGATTCGAAACTTCCTCGACGGACCACAGCGCCGGCTCGTTCACGCCGTCGGTGGCCGTCACGTACATGCTGCGATCCTTCACGAAGTACAAATTATTGCGCAGGCGAAACGCGGCGCGAATTCCCTGCCCGTTGTTCACGGCGATTTCCTGAATTCCCGTCACGCCGTCGTAGGATTCGGGCTCGGAGGTGGCCGAGGCGCGCACCAGCGACGAATTCTGCGCCGAATTCGTGGGGAAAATTTCGATCTCGTCCACGATGAACGCGCCGCCGCTCGGCGCCGGGGTGCCGTCGGCATAGACGCGCAGCAGCAGATCGGAAGGCAGCGAGGTCTGCGGCCCGAAAAGTTGCGCGGTAAATTCCTGGTAGGAGCCGTTGGCTTGCAGCGCCGTGACGGAAATTCCCGTGCCGAATTGCCCGAGCGTCGGGCTGTAGCAGGTGACGTGCAGCGTCCCGGCGGTAAGCCCACCCGCGCTCATCACCCGCACGCGCGCCGAATAATCCGTGTTGGCCTGCAGCCGCGGATTGCCCGCGGGATCCACGATCGCGCTCTGGTAAATCATTCCGCGCGCGCTGGTGACGCCGTCGGCGGTGATGCGGTAGGCATCGCCGAAAATCACGGAAGTGGATTCGCGGCTGCCGCCCGGCCCAAATGTTGAATCGAGCGTCCATCCAAGCGGGCGTCCGTTGCCGGAGTTGTCCCAGCCGCCGTCGAAGGAAAGATTCGACCAGTTGTCCATCCGCGCGCGCTCGCCCCACCAGAAAAGCCGCTCGGCGTAATCCATCACGCCCATCTGGCAAGGCAGCTCGACCTGCGCGAACAGATCGTCCACGTTCGTGCCGGCCAGCAGAATTGTGTCGGTAAAATCGACGGTCAGCGAAGTGGTGGTGTTGTCGTTGAGGGTCATGGTCGCCGGGACGGTGTAAAAATTCGCGCCGCCTTCCGCGGTGAAAGCGATCAGGCGCTGCACGATGTTCGCGGGTCCCGTGGGAATATTCGTCACGCTCGCTTGTTTTCCGCCCGCCGCGGTCCACGAAACGGCCGGCGAAGGCGCGGTCCAATATCCCTGGCGCGTCACGAAAATCACCGCGCACTGGTGCACGCCCGGCGAAACATTTCCGCCCGCTGTTGCGTCCGCGACGGCCGGACCTTCGCCGGGGCCCACCTGGCTGACGCGATCAAAATACGTGTCGTCGTATTGCCGCGGAATGTCGCGGCCCACCAGGCCGTCTGAAAATGCCATGTACTCGCGGCCAAAATGGGTGGTCGAGGAAAACAGCAGGTTGGGCTGCGTGAAGGAAGCCTCGACGCTCAGCACGCCCGGCGAAACTTCCTTGTAAATGTTTCCGAGCGAATCGAGCGCCAGCAGCCGCTCGACCAGGTTGGTGGTGATGTACGTCTTCATCGCGTTGACTTGCGGAAGTCCCGCGAGCGGCGAAAATTGCGAGGCCAGTCCCGGCCGCGTGCGCACGCCGCCCGGAAAAAACTCGACGTCGGCGCAATTCGGCGACATTCCCGGCGGCACGTCGGAAGGATCGAGCAACGTGATCCAGGTGCCGAAGGTCGTCAGCGGCAAAGGCGAAAAAGTTTCAATGGACATGAATTTCGCTCCCCCTCAATTTGCATTCGTGGCGCCCCGCCTTTTAACTTTGCTCGTAGGGGCACGGCATGCCGTGCCCTGGATTTGCAATCTGACATTTCGGATTTGAAATCCGACATTGCAGGCCACGCATTCCCGTTTCAGACGGCAATTGCCGACAGCTCCTGGGACGCTCGCTATTGCAGCTTCGGGAAAATTGCGTAGAAGGTGATGGTGTCGCCGGAAATGCCCGCGGGATAGGCGCCCGCAGCCAACTCCGGGAAAGCACCCGCGGCCGTTCCCTGCGCGAAAATTTTCACTTTGTTCGAATTCATGGCCGCGCCCGGCACGAAAACGTAGTCGTAGCCCGCCAGCCCGTCCATCCATGCCGTGCCTTGGATCGGCGGCTTGGTGGAAGCCACCGCCGGAAATTGCGACAGGTCCACCGTGTCGCCGCCCGTCGAGTAATTTCCCGATGCCGCCACCGTGCCGCTGACGTGAATGCGCTTGCCGTCGTCCCATGTGTCCACCAGAGAAAATGTAAGTGCCATGTTGCCTCCTCGAAATTTGCGGATCGAACTGTGCCGTGCTATTTCAACCTGCCGCCGCTTCGCGCCCCACGCTCAGCGATCATTCGCCGCCCGCCGCTCGATTCCACCGCGCCAATCGCGAAACGCGGCGCTACTTCCGCTAGCAGTACGGATTGCGGCGCCCTATCCCTTCTCAAATCTGCAATCTCAAATCTGAAATTTCAGCCGGCAATCCCCCGCCCCCGGGCGGGAGAAAAACGCGAGCGGGCGTGCTATCATTGCGGGTTTGTGACGCAACCTTCGCGCGCGCCTGCGAATCCAAAGTCACGAACTGGGGATGCCCGGCGCGCCGATGCGAACGGCAAATCCGCTGGACCAGACATTTAGGAGAATCGAGTGCGGCGACGCCTGAACATTTTTGCAGTGGCAGTGATCCTGGCAGCGGGCGGCATGGCGCTGCGCGGTTTGCCGCGCGCCCACGCGCAGGATAGCGCGGCGGCCGCTTCTGCCGCCACGCCAGCGGCCGGCTCCGCTGCTTCGCTTTCTCCGGTTGAAATTTTCGGACGCGCCAGCGGGGAACAATCCGCGGCGCAATCAGCGGCTGCAACGCCCGCGATGCACGCGATCGTGGTTGCGAATTCGCTGGCCGCGCGAGCCATTGCCGCAAGTGCATTTCCTTCCGCGGCCATCGTCTCCGCGCATTCCGGAGACGCACGCGCCGCCGCGGCCATCTCCGCTTCGCTCGCGCACATTTATTTCACCGCCGCGGACCAACCCAATCGAGTTCTCGCGCTGCCTTTGGGCGCGCCTGCAATTCCCGCGGCGAAATCCGCGCGCGCGAATTTAGCCGCGAGTGTGATTGCCGGAAACGGCGTGGCCGGATCGCTGGGCGATGGCGGCGCGGCACCCAGCGCGCAATTGAATTTGAATTTCGATTCGCTTACGGAACGCAGCGGCGTGGCTATCGCCGCTGACGGCACGCTTTTCATCGCCGACACCGCCAACAGCACCATCCGCCGCGTCTCCGGGCCCGCATCTTCCGAGCCGGGCATCATTCGCAGCATTGCGGGGCGTTTCGCGCCGGCGGAAAATGTTGCGCTCGATTCGCCGCTGGGCCTGGCGCTCGATCGCGCCGGAAATTTGTACATCGCCGATCACTCCGCCGGCACGGTTTTGAAATTGCCCGCGGCCGCAAGCGATACGCCCGGCGCGCTTGAAATTCTCGCGCACGTGATTTCGCCCGCAAGCATCGCCGTCACGCAGGATGGCGCGCGCGTGTACGTCGCTTCGCCGGAGACCGGCTCGGTGTATGCCATCGACACAACCGCGAAAAATATTTCGGCTGTCGCGCTGCCGCTGACCGCGTCCGGATTATTCGCTTCGCCGGGCGCAGCGGGCGCGCGCGCAAAACTTATTCCCGCGGGGCTGGCCGTGGATCGCGCCGGAAATCTATTCGTTTCGGACGCGGCGCAAAATAGAATCCTTCGCGTGGACGCCGCAAGCGGTCGCGTATCTCTTGCCGCCGATCATTTTCTTTCACCCGGCGAAATCGCCTTTGACGCCGCCGGAAATCTGTACGCCGCGGACCAGGTCCGCCATCAAATCGTGGTCATCCCCGCGGACGGCGTCGGCTGCAGCGATGCGGGCGCGCTTTCGCTTTGCCCCGATACATTCGCGTTCACCAATCCCAATTCCGTGCCGCCGCTTCCGCCGCAACCCATGGGCGGCGCAACTCCTCCCGAAGCCTTCACGCTGACGAATACTTCGGTCGCTCAGGTTTCCGGGCTGGTGTGGAGTTTTACCGGAACAAATCCCGCTGATTTCGTCGTCTCCAACACTTCGTGCATCACGACGCTCGCTTCCGGCGCGAATTGCACGCTGAATTTGGCATTCAATCCCGGTCAGGCGGCCGCTCCCGCGCGCTCCGCTTCGCTCAGCGTCTCGGATTCGAATCCGGCGGACTCCGTCTCCTCGACTCTTTCCGGCACCGCCGACGATTACGAGATTCAAATTCCCACCGGGCAACTGCAATCGGTGAGCGTGGTGGCCGGCGACGCCGCGGTTTTCAAGATGCAAGTCGTCCCCGACAATACTTTTTCCGCTCCGGCATTTACCGGCGCGCCGGCGCTGACCATCGTGTGCCCCACGAATTTGCCGGACTTCACGTCCTGCGCGATCTCTTCTCCGAATCTTGTTACCGGAAGCACCAATCAAATCACCGTCGCCGCCGGAACTTCGACGCCTTTCACCATGACGTTTCAAACCACGTCCACAGCCGGAACCACGACTCCGCCCGGCAAAGCGTTCGCGCTTCCCTTCCCCATCGCGCCGGGCGGAAACGCGGGTGGAGGATTTGCGGCGAAGGTGGTGACAGTGGCGCGAGTGCTGCATCTGACGCCCGCGGAAATCATGGCTCTCGCGCTGATTTTATTTTTCGCCGCGATATTCCTCGCATGGCGCGGTCTGCGCAGCCATGCGATTTCACCATCGCGCGCCCGTTTGCGGCGCATGTGGGCTCCCGCGCTGCTGCTGCTGGGAGCCGCGGCGCTTACCGGCTGCCATCATGCCATCGCTAAATCCACCGGAACTCCCAGCGGCACCACGAATTTCCTGATTCAAGGAACGGCGCAAAACGCTTCGCGCGGATTTGTGGTGCAAATGGTGGTCACGCAGTAAACGCACGCGATTCCGCAGCGGCGCGATGATTCACAGATACACAGTGCGGCGGTGAAATCCGTACGGCCGCCTGCGCCGCGGCTGAATCTGTTCCGGGCGGATGTAGCGCTGAATCAATTTTTCCGCTGCGGCCTGCGCCGTGCCCAGCAGATCCGCGGCCAGCGCGCGCGCTCCGCGCGACCTGGCCGCCAACGCCGCAGCGGCAAATCCCAGCGCGTCCGTGGCGGAACGAATCTGCACCGGGTCGGTGCCCAGGGTCAGCGCCGGCAGCACTTTTTCATAGCGTACGCGCACGGTAATCGATTGCGTCGCGCCGATTAAATTTATTTTGTCCTCGCGCCATTCCCACAGCCGCAAATAAGAACTCGGCTGCAAATTCAGCATCCCCCCGCCGCTCATGAATTTTTCCATGGGCACGAAAGTGTCGGTGGTGTTGGCCGTGGCTCGCTCCCACAGCATATGCGGCATCAGGCAGTCGGCGGGAAGCTGCGGGCTGGAGACGTCGCTGATTTCCGTGTTGGTGATGCCGCTCACGGGATCGGGACCGAGCTCGATATCCTGCTGCTCGGCCAGCACGCTCACGCCCGCCTCGGCCAGCTCGCGCTGCAATCCGCGATAGGCGGAATTGAGCAGCGGCATCAGCAGCGTGTCGGTGAACACCGCCCCCGACGTGTCATTCACAAGCGCGCGCGCCAGCGTCAGCGCGTCTTCGGCCTGCGCATACGCCGTAGTGGGAACAACAGGCATGTGACCCTCCGTAAAATAAATTTGCGATTTCGAACGGACACGCGGAGAACGGCGCGCCGCGGCGGTCAGGAAGCGATCGGCGGAATTTCTTTTTGCAGGAACGGCACTTTGGCCGCGGCCCAGTCCACCAAACTGTTGCCGGACAAACCGAAAAGCGCGGCGGTGGCTTGTCCCGGCTCGATCGTCAGATTCAGCGGCACGCCCAGCGAGCCGACCACATGCGTGGCCGCCCCAGGATGGGCCATCCAGTAAGAAAACGCCGCGGCATTCACGAAAAACCGGATCGAAAGATTCAACGCATTCACGCGCAGCCATTCAAGCCGCGTTTTCGTGCCGGAGAGCGGAGACGCCGCCGAAAGGCTCGCGCGTTTCAGCACGTGCAGACCGTGCCCGGCGGCAAACAGCGCCCATAGATGTGCGGATTCAGGTATGTGCATGGGAGTATCCCAATGGAAGCGCGCGGGTGGATCGCGTGCGCGCCGGTAATTTCACATTTCAAATATCAAATTGCACATTTCAGGTCGCACCCCAGCGTGGGAGGAGTCCGGGCGCATGTAAGAATCCACGTGTTCGGTTTTTTCCGTAGGGGCACGGCATGCCGTGCCCCTACAAGCGCCGCAACCCACTCAATTCCTTTTCGCACCCACGCCTGCAGTTGCGGGCTGCGCTAATTCGGATTGCCGACGCAGATGTAGGCGATGGTGTCGGTGCCGCTCGATTGCGTCAGCGTGATGGCCGTGGCGGTTGACTGCACGCGCACCGTGGCGATCGCCGAAGTGTCGTTCGCGGTGCAGACCGGCGCGGAATTGTACGCCGTGGGAAAAGTGACGGTGGCGGTGCCGCCGGAAAGCGCGACGGTGCCCGCAAAAGTTCCGGCGGCGGCTTGATTCAAATGCTGCGAGATCGCGAGCGAGCCGTATACCACCGGCGCGCCGGAATCTTTCACGTATGCCGGGCGAAAATCAGGCGACACCGGACCCTGGCTCAAAATCACGTCGTCGAAATACACGTAATTATTGGCCGCGGCCGTGTTTTCCAGCAGAAACACGCGCATGGAATGCGTGGTGGTGGTGTTGCTGCCGTAGGCGTTGGGCACGCGAAAAATAATTCCGAAATTTCGCGTGGGCGTCCAGGTGTTCGCCGTGGCCACCTGCCAGTCGGCTCCGGTGACGTCGCAATTGCAGGTGATTCCGTTGTTGTACGTCAGCGAAGCGTTGGTTGATTGATAATTTCCGGTGCTGGTGGATGTGCCGCCGTAATTCGCGGGCGTCAGCACGCGCGCGTTGGCCGATGCGGAAGTGATTTTATCCGCCTCAGTGCAATTCGCGTCGTAATAAAATCGGAATCCGGGGCGGAAATTATTGCTGGTGGAGGCGGAGGCCACGCGCATCATCAGCGTGTATTCGCGCGTCGAATCCACCTGAATGCACGCGGAATTGACGCCCAGCCCGGCCGTTGCGCCGTCGCCCACGCGCACGTTATACGTTCCCTGCGTGTAGGAATCGGCCACGGGATTCGCGCCCGCGCTGGTTTCTTGCGCGTAAATTCCGCTGCCCGCCTGGTTGATGTTCGTGCCGCTCGCGCCGCCCCAGTAATAGAGCGTGGTCGCGTTCTGCCAGCCTTCGAATCCGGAATTCCCCAGCAAATTCGGCCCGCTCAAATCGTTCATGCCGAAATGCATGGAGGGCGTCCAGTTGTGCCCGTTGTTGTCGATGGCCACCATGGCCGTGGCCGGCTCGTTGGGCTTGATCTGCGTGTTGTTGGTGAGCGAGAGATAGGGATCGAGGATGTGAATGCCCACGGCTGAACCGTCGGAGGGAAACTGAAAACAGTTGTAAACGTTTTCGCAGCGGTTGTTGGGGCCGATGGTCACGCTCTGCGCGCCGACGATGTTGTAGCAAATCTGATTGAAGGCCTGCGAAGCGGTCTCGCAATCGTTGCCGTAGAATTCGTCGTTGTTGGGATAGTTGCCGTTCGTATCCTTGGCGAAAGTGAATCCGGTGGAAGCGCCGGGCGGCAGGTAGCAGCTGTTCTGCTCCAGCACCACCATGTTGAAAATGCCGGCAAGATAGGCGCAGGCGTCGCCGGCGGTTTGCGGCGAAATGTCGTTGTGCTTGATCAGCGTGTTGGTGCTGTCGAGGTCGCCGGTGGAAGTGTTGCCGTAAATTCCGTAGGAATTTCCGCCGGTGCCCAGCACGATCTGGTTGTTCTCGATGTCCGTGTGGCCCACGCTGGTCAAGTTGATCACCGTGGAACTCGCGCCGTTCGCGAGCAAATACATTTTCTCGATGTGAATCCAGTCCACGTTGCGCGTGGCCGCCGTAGGATTGTCGACGGTGGTGCATCCGGCGATGCCGCAGGCGATGTAGCCCGAGGCGTCGGGACGCGGCACGGTGCCCAGGCCGCTTTCCTGCTGCCCGATCAGCGATGCACCATCGCCCAGGAGTTCCACGGCGTCATGCGTGGTCGTGTCGCTGATGGTCAATTGCGCCTGTCCCCACAGCAAAGTGGTTCCGGCGGGAATGGAGATGTGCGCGCTGCCGGTGAGCGTTCCGGTAAGTCCGCGCGCATCGCATACCGATGAAGTGGTCGAAGCCGCCGTGAGGCATGCGTTGATTTTCGCCGCGGCATCCGCGCCTGAAAATCGCTCGGCCTTCTGCACTCCGTTCAGTGAATTCACCGCCGCCGCCCCGTTCACGTCCAGGCTGTATTGCGGGCTGGGCTGGTTCACGCCAAATCCGGTGGGAGTCCACGCGAATTGTGGGCTTGCCGGAAGAGTTCCGTTGTACGCGGGCGGCTGATTGTTCCCACCCGTCGTGCCGGAGTCGGTAAACGCCAGCGTGCCGGAGCCGGAAACGTAGAAGGATTGATTTTCCGCGCCGTTCACCGTCCCGCGGTACACGCAATATCCGGCGATGCCGCCTCCCACGCCTGAGGTCCAGGTGAGCGAAGCGGTTTGGTTTCCCGTGCTCGGAGTCACGCTCACTTCATTTGACGCGCCAGTCTGATTCGTCGAGCCGCAGCTCGCAGTGTTCGCGGAGCTGACCACATAATAATATTTCGTTCCGGCCGTCAGTGTTCCGCCCGAAGCCAGTGAAGCGGCAAGCCCCGTGGGCGCTTCCGATGAGGCGATCGCCAGCGCTTCGGTTTGATTTGCCGAGCGGTAGAGTCGCGTGTCGTACCCGCTGGCCGTGGCTCCGCCCGGGCCCAGCAGGAATCCGCCGAAGGGATCCACGCCCAGCGAAGCGTTCAAGTCGCCGGATTTTGTCATGCGTATCGGCAAGCCTTGATTGCCGCCAAATAATCCGTTTGTGGCGGTCGAGTAGGTCGAGTAATGAGTGTCGAATGCGGATGTGCCGGTATAGTCCTCGCCAAGCTGGTTGCTCGTGACGCACCCCGAGAGCGGATTTCCGTTTTGATCCACCGCCAGGCGCCCGGAAAAACCACCCCCGAGAACGTGACAATTCGTCATTGTCGCGCCGGTTGAGGTATTCATCAGCAATTCCGGTCCGTTGTTGCACAAATTATTTTCGAGGTAAAAATCGGCGAATCTGCCGCCGGAAGGAATCGCCGAAATGGCCACGCAGGGATGGAATGGATTATTGTCCGATTGTCCTACGCTTTGAATGTCCACAATACCCATGAACGCAAGGGGCTGTTCCCCTTGCACGCCGAAGATCGGCAGATTCCCGGCATCTTCGACCGTGCCGTCGCGCATGCGAATGCTGCCCGGAACGGAAGTGGCGGGGTAGCGCTGGTCGTACACGATATTCGCGCCGTTCAGCTCAAAGTGCTCGATGTCGATGAGTCCTGAAATCGTGCTGCCTCCGGTGACCGGGCCGATGCCGGTGATGAGGATCGCCGGGTTGCCGTTCTGCGTCGAGGCGTACAGATGGTTGAACCACACCCACAACACGTTATAGAGCGCAAACGGCACATTGTCCGTGGTGCAATTCTGCGAGCTGGTGCACAACCCCGAGGTCACGCTCGCGGTGTTCGCCGATACGTTGTCGAAGGTCACATCCGCCGTGTCGTACACCTGCACGCACTGGTTGTAGCAATCGAAAAACAAATTTTTGAACGATGTCGAGTCCTGGCCAAATCCCACCAAAAACAGCGGGCCGATTCCGGGGTTGCTTCCCGGATTCACGTGAATGCGGACCATCGGCGGCACTCCGCCAAATTGCTGGTTCATGTTTCCGGCGCCACCTTCAAACGCGATGGCTTGCCCTGTCGCCAAGCATCCGGAAGGAATTGTGAAGATCGGCGTGGTATTCGAAGGGCCTCCTTGCGGCTGCGAAACCAGGTAACCGCCCGCGCCCAAGGGTGGCGGGAAAAAGACCGTGCCGCCTCCTTTGCCGCTTGGTCCTCCGCTGCATGCGGCGTTGATCGCGGCTTGGATGGCTGCCGTATCGTCGGTGGTCCCATCGGCCTTCGCTCCCCAAGCCGTCACGTCCACGCGCGGCTGTGGCCCTTTCACGCTCATGTTCCCGCCCACGGTCATCGAAGAGGGCGTGAGAACTCCAGGATTGAAATTCGTGGTGCTCAACGTGCCATTGACCGTGGCGTTTCCGGCAACTGTAAGATTGCCGCCGAGAGTCAGTCCAAATGCGGAAATATTGTTGCCGGATCCGCTCGAGGAAACGTCCGGGGGAAGGATTACGTCGGGGTAAGTAACCGTACCGTTGATCTGCGGCGCGGTGATTTGCACCATATAACGTCCGGCGGGCGCGTAAAAATGGTAGTTGCCAATGCCATCGGTCAGAAAGGGATTTGCTGCCGGAACGGTCAGAGTTGCGTCGGTATAAATCGTGGCCAGCGGAGAGCACGGCGTTCCGGCGGCCGTCGCTTGGCAGACTGTGACGGTTGCGCCAGCCACGGGGTGCCCGGAAGGTCCGAAAACGACGTCATCCTTCCTCGACCCCTGCGCCTGGACTCCCGGCGCTGCCGCCAGCGCCACGGCCAGTGCGACTGACCCGACCAACATGGCCGTGACCTTGCGCGTCATACTTCCCTGCCGAACGATTGCCAAAAGATTCATCATATCGATCTTCCCTCCACCTTCAGGTCCATCCTGGCGATACCCCTGGCGTTTCCCAGCCGCGTGCCACATGCTTCTTCGAGCGTATTTATCCCGGCTGTGTATAAGTTTCAAGAGGCCTTTGTTACCTGTCAGGACTTGGGAGCGCCAATCCGCAGAATGTGTTAAAGAAGCGACAAAAGGGGCCTTAGAGAGCCGATTTCAGCAAAAAATGGAAAAAACTTTGCACATGTTTATACATCGAATTCTCACCGTTAGTTTTTGCAAAATCTATCCAATTCAAAACAAACGACTTAAGTTTGGACCCCCATGTGCTCTAGTGATACTGTCGTAATGTATACCTTTACGAAGAATTGGGTCTACATGCGGCGAACCCTGGAGGGTATATGGAGTTTTCTCGAAACTCGAACTCGGCAGCACGCGGCAAGTGGCTCACGCGAATCTCGCTCTTGGCTATATTCGCCTTGGTAGTTCTCTTCATCCCCGGCACAGCCAAAGCCGATACGCAGACCACATTTGATGTCTCAGGGACCCTGGGCTCTGCGGGCGCTTTGACCGGAAGCTTCACCATCGATTTTGGTGCATCTTCCGACACGCTGGTCAGTTCCACCCTGAACGTCGGCTCCGATATGTTTAGTTGCCCTGGAGCAACGGGTGCCTTTTGCACGCTGTACACCGGCCCGATCGATGGAATCAACGTCGGAAACACTGGATCCTACGTCCAGTTGCTGTGGTCATCCACCGGGTTCTCGTCCAGCTCTACCGGCATCACGTTCAGCAGCGGATATTTGCAGTTCGACGGCCAGCGTTATGCGCTGACCGGCGGATCTGCCGCTGCTGTAACTCCGGAGCCGGCGACTGGGCTGCTGTTCCTCACCGGCGCTGGTTTGCTGGGATTCCTCGGATTGCGCCGCCGCACCGTCGCTTAAGACTGCGCCCGGGCATTCCGTACATATTTAATCTGAACGGCAATTTGCGAACCTGAAAAGGGGGCTGGGAGTTTCAGCCCCCTTTTTTATTTTCCGCCGCGAACTCCCGCTTCTCCGCGCGCCGATCTTCCTCCTGCCAAGCTCGATTCTGAAACATTTCGTTGCGGAATAACTTCTCCGTCTCGCGCCAAGCCTTCCCCGCCTGCATCCGTCAAATTTTTCGGCGCGGTATTTTTTGCGCCGGCTCCCAACCCGTGCCGCGCCGCTTTTTCGGCGTCCAGGATCGCGCCACAATGGCGGCACACCGCGACATTCGGCTTCACTTTTTCTCCGCATGCCGGGCACTCCGCCATGCGCACAGGGACGTACGCCCATTCGCGCTCGATCCCCAGGGCGATCGCCGCGCGGCGGTGCAAATCGGAAATCTCCCGGAAAGAATGCCCGCGTGCCCACATCGTGTCGCCGTCCGCCACCAGTTGATGGTAGAAAGCGTCGCGGCGCGCGGTGGCCCCGGCAATTTCCTCCTGCGTGGGTCGCGCACCGGCGCATACGAAAATTCCGTGGTCCTGCAAATCCTGCAGCAAATCCTCGGCGATTTCGCGCGCCGAAATGCTGAACGGGAAGCGACGATTGTCGCCCAGATCAATGGCATCGCCCCGCGCAGTGATCATCAACAGCGCGTACGGCTGCCCCTTTGCGCACGCCGGAATGTGATAAACGCCGTGGGTGCGCGAGATGTACCAATCCTGATCGGAAAGCGAAGCGATGGTCACCGTGGCGGCGGTATCTACGGGTGCGCCGACGTTTCCTGCCGCGCCGCCGTTCACGCCTCCGGAAATTTTCGGGGCCACTGCGCCGCCGGTGTTTTCAATTGTGATCATGTTCAATGGATTTTCCTTTTCGAGTTGTCTCGATTCTCTTCCCGAAACTTCCGGGCGCTGCAAATTTCACTGCATCCCCAGCACTTCATCCGCCGCGCGATCCCAGGCGCGTTCGCGCGCCTCGGACTGCGCTTCGAGAGCTCCGCGCACGGCGGTTCGCGGCTGCCGGCGCGACCATTCCACCGCCTTCACGATCCAGTCGCACGCCGCGCCGTTCAGCGGCAGAAATTCTCCGTTGGGCCCGGCCAGCGTGAAGCAGTGCTCGTATTCCCCGCGCGAAGGATAGGGCCCCAGCGCCGGAATCCTCCGCCCGTCCTCCGTCTCCGTGGTTTGCGCGTACCAGGTTTCCGGCGAGCCGTAGGATTCCGGCGGCATCCAGCGTTCCAAGTGCCAGCGTTCGACGGCGAAATATTTGGGGACGTAGCGCACTTCGATCGCTTCGCGCAGCGCGTTCCCGTGCGCGTCGCGGTCCGTCCATCGCCCGCCGATCCAGGCCAGGCGCGACCCGCCCCACACCACGCGAAAATTGGGTTCGCCAAAACGATTCCAGCCACCGGCGCGAGCGATGCGCGAGGTGATGTCCTGCGGCGCCGCGTGCGTTTCTCTTGTCACTTTAATCACGGTATTTTCCGCAGGGCTTGCATCGTGCGGGAGACCTATCACAATGGGAACAAAGCGCACCGTGGAGGCGCGTCACCATGAAAATTAATTCTTCGCTGCAATTTACTTGGGGTCAAATTGTCGGCACTCGATTGCATGCTCCGGGAATGATTTGGGCGGCGCTGGCCGCCTCGGCCGCGTTGTTCCTTTTCTCCGCGCCTTCCTTCGCCCAGAGCGCGGCGAAACAGAAGCCCGCGGCGGGCCGCGAGTCCAGTCTTCCTTCGGTCAGCGAAGGAGTGGCTTCCAATCCGTCGTCAAGTTCCACGGCGAAAACTACGGCGAAATCTGCCGCGCCAGCCGCTGCTTCGGCCGGGCCGCATGCTCCGGCGGTCGCTTACTTGCTTCTGCAATCCGCGCAAGGTCCCGTGAATGGCGGCTCAACTGACGCGGCGCACAGAAACTGGATCGCCGTCAGCGCCATTGATAAAGGCAGCCTGGCCGACGGAGCCGCCAAGGGACAAGCGTCCGACGCGATGGATCACAAGAACATCAGCGACGGCGCGGCCAAAGGGCAAGCCCAGGAAGGCGTGGTGCGCGATAAAAATATCAGCAACGGCGCGGCCAAAAGTCAGGCCGTGGACGCCATGGCGCAAAATCCAAACTCCGGTAGTGGCTCAGGCAACGGGCAATCGGCTGGAGTCGTAGACAGCAAAAACATCAGCGACGGCGCGGCGAAAGGCCAGGCCGTGGACGGCATGATGCAAAATACAGGCGCGGGCAGCGGCTCCGGCAATGGCCAATCCGCCGGCGTGGCCGACACCAAGAATGTCGCCGACGGCGCGGCCAAGGGCCAAGCCACCGAAGGCATGGTGAGGAAGAACAACGGCATAAGCGACGGCGCCGCCAAAGGGCAAGCCCAGGAAGGCGTGGTGCGCGATAAAAATATCAGCGACGGTGCGGCAAAGGGACAAGCCTCCGACGCCACCGTGGGATTTCCGGCGCTTGATGCCAGTTCCAAAGATCCCGCAAAAATGGCCGCCGGCGCGGGAGCCTCTTCCGGTTCTCACTCCGGCAGTGTAGCCGTCGTAAAAGAAACGGATGAATCTTCGCCGCTTCTGGCCAGGGCCGTGACCTCGGGAAGCCATTTCTCTTCGGCGCAGCTGGATGTTCTCGACGGCGGCGTCTGGCGCCACTACCAACTGAGCGATGTGACGGTGAGTTCGGTGCAGTCCATGGGCGGCGGAACCAGGCCCTCCGAGCAAATCCAATTCACCTACCAGAAAATTGAAATGAAATAATTTTGCGCAACGGATCCGCGCGACGCGGCCCCTGCCGCGTCGCGCTTCCCGTTCCTGGGTTTAGTAACCGCTGGGAATCGCCAGGTTGTTGATGTAAGCGCCCGACCGCGGCGAGTCGTTCCACACCTGGAATCCGGTGACGAAATAGAAAATGTAAGCCGCCGCGATTCCGCCGCTGGCTCCGTAGATCGGAAACAGCGTTTGTCCGCCCACGTCGTAGAAATCGATGTCCTGCATCACCGCGCGTCCCCAGTGCGAGAGATCCAGAAAATCCACGCGCGATTGATTGGCATTGATCGACGATTTGATGGGCACTCCGGCCATGGTTTTTTCGCCGGTGAACAGCAGGTCCAGATCGCTGGCCCGCCCGCCCGCGCCTTCCTTGATGATTTGCGAGATTGTGACTCCGAGCTGTTCCCACTGATGTTCCTGCTCGAGCGAAGTGTAGGCGATGAGTTTCGAAACCTGGTTCGAGCCCAAAGCCTTGCGCACTTTGTTGATGGCCAGGCGCACCGCTCCGGGCGTGAGCGCGGAATTATTTCCGTTCACGGCGGGAGTGGCCAGCTCCACGGGATACGTGGCGCGGTTCAAATTGAGCCAGGTGCCGGTGGTGGCGTTCGACTGGTGATACAAAATGCCGAACAGCGAAGTCGGCTGCGCTCCGGTCAACCCGTCGTGCACGATCACGTCATTCACGCTCGTGCCGGAGGGAAGGCTGTCCACCTGGATCAGCGAATTGAAGGGATCCACCAGCAGGACGTTGGCCGAGCCGCGATTGGTGGTCAACGTCGGGTCGTACACCTGCACGGTTTGGTTGTAGTAGAAAAGCTGCGCGCCGGGCGGCTTGGCCATGGTGAATTGCGCGGCCACGCCCGCGGGAAGCCCGGAGGTGGTGATGGTGTTGATGGTGCCCAACACGCCGTTGCCGTTGGTCTGCACGATCTTGTCCAGAAACGAGCGGAATTGCGCCATGGCGTTCTTCACTTCGCGCTTGGCCGCGTTTTCCACCGCTTTTTCCGGCGCGTTCGACGCGTATTCCACCAGCTTGCTGATTTCCACCGCGTGCCGGAAAAATACCGGAGTCACCTGCGCCACGTCGTACACCGTTCCGGAACCGCGGCCCAGGTCTCCGCCGTCCATGTTCACGAGGCCCGCTTTGCCGCCGGGACGAATCTGCAGCGGAAGACGCATGTTGCGCGAGCTGACGCGCTCCACGTCTCCGCGCTGCTGGATCATGGTCAGCAGGATGTCGTCCCGCTCATACAGCAGCGGAAGTTTGTCGCGAACTTTTTCGAGTTGCAGCGCAACCGATTGTGCGTTCTGCATCTGTGCCATAAATTGTATTTCTCCCTTGGATTGAATTTCGTTCGTGCCGCCGGCGATTTAGCCCGGCGCCGCGCGCCTGCCATCTCTCGTGGCATTGCGGACCACGCGGTGCGATGCACACTCGCGCCGCTCTCGCTCCGCAAGCGCGGGTTATTTCGGGGTGTCCTCTTCGGATCAGTCGATTTCACTTCGAAGAAATGATGAAATTGAATTCGTGGAGTGAAAACATTCGCGGTTCGCATCCATTCGTGGGACAAAAACATTCCTGGTGCCGCTCCGCAATTTCACATCTCAAATTTGAAATTGCGATTCGCTGCGTTTTCAGTACATGTCCTCGCACTGTCCATCGGACAGTCCTGGTCCCGGCCCGTGATTTACACTCAAGGACAGTAGCGGCGCGCCCCTTCTCTAGGCAATCATCTTCCCGCCGCTTCCCCATCAACCGGGGAAGTTTGATTGCAGCACGCTTCCCCCGATCCCCTCCCACGGTGGATAGCCACATGAAATCATTCCATTCACTGAGGGGTGCCCGCAATGCAACGCAGAATATTTTTTAAAGCCGCACTGATTCTCACCGCCGGATCTTTGCTCGTGATTCCTTCCGTGTTCGCCCGCACCGCTTCGAGCCTCGCATCCTTAAACACCCGCCGCCGCGATTCCCGCTCCCGTGCAGACCTCCGCGAGTTGCACGGCGAGCCCCGACGCCGCCGTTTCCTGTTTCGTCGCCAACGCAGTCTCCACGCACATGACATCGCCGCGCTACGGAATGACCACTGCGCAGTTTGAAGCTTATGGCGTGGCTGTCTCGCATATTCTCGCGACCAATCACACCTACCTGGTTCTGCTGGGCCTGGCCAGCGCCGTGGCGGACGCCCTGCCGCCCACCAACGCCAACGGCTCCGCAAACCAGGCCGCGCAGGATGTGGCCGCCGCGCAAATCGTGAATGCCGCGATCTCCAATGGCCTGGTGAATGTGGGCGGCGCGGTGACCGCGCAGGACATGCAATGGTTCGTTCTGGATATCGTGGGAGCGATGAACGTCAACAACGGTTACATGTCCCTGCTCACGCCCGGCATCAGTTTGCGGCTCATTGATTCCGCGCTGCAAACGGCCACAACGGGAAGCGGCGCAACCGCCATCGTGAATTGGTCGCAAGCCGATTCCACAATATCCAGCGGCTTTCAAGGATTCGTCACTTCGGGCTTGGTCAAGCTCCCTTCCGGCGTGACTTCCTCGATGATGATTTCGTTTCTGGAATCCGTGGCCCAAGCCATCGTCACTTACAAAACTTCCACCGGCCGCGCCAAGCTCTAACGCGCCGCACGATTTCTCCATCGTGCACGATGCGGTGCATTCCCGTCCCGCCTTTTCCGTAGGGGCACGGCATGCCGTGCCCTTCCCAGCGCGATATGAATGCAATTTTCGCTGCGCGATTTCGAATCCGCATTCTCAGCATCCGAGGCCATCTCGGCTGCGCAGCTTGCATCTGCAATCTCAAATTTCCAATTTGAAATTGGCATTTCGCTTTCCAATTTGCGCCGCGCGCAAACTCTACAAATTCAAAATATCCGCATCCGACATGCGCGCGTAATCGATGTCCCGCGGCGAAGCGCTGCGCCGCGACTCGCGTCCCCCGCCGCTCGTTCCGGCGATGTCCACGCGGCGTTCCGCGGATCGCTGGCGTTCGCGGCGTTCGGCATTCGCGGTCACCAGCGCCGATGTCCACTCGTTCAATACGCGCTTGGCCACTCCCGGCAACGCCTGCCGCGCCTGCCTCGTGACCAGCGAAACGATCGCGCGCTCGTGTCCCGCATCGAGCGTCCCGGACCGAAACGCGCGCCCGCACTTGATCCGTAAACTGGCGGTTCCCGCGCAACGCCGCATCCAGCTCGCGATACACTTCCCCGGCCACTCGCGCGCGCGCACGCGCCGGCATATTTTCCGGCAGCAGGCGGTCGAGCTGCGATTCGATGGCTTCCAGCACTCCTTCGACGGCCGAAGCGTTCGCGGCCTGGAAAAATTCCGCCTGCGCGGGAGTAAGCCCGGCCGGAGCGGCGTTGGTATTGGAAGCTTGCGCCGCCTCGTTTGCCGCGGGCTTCGGCGCCGCTTCCTGCGAAATGGAAGCGTCCGCGGCCGGCGACGAATTCGTGGCGGCATTTTGCGGCGCCGCATGCGTCGCGGCCGCTCCGCTCGCCGTTCCAGTGCCTCCATTTTGTTGTGCCGCGACAGCAGCCATGGCCCGCGCCAGCGAAGCAAACGCCGCGGGATCGAGTTGCGCCACTGTTTTCGCCAGCTCCGCGTGATCCTCCGGACGGCGCGAAAAGAAAAGCGCGTCCAGACGGTTCAAATCGCCGAGCATGGCCGTGGCCTCGCGCGCCGCTTGCGGCGTCGCGAAAATTTCGCGGTAGTCCTGCGCGTCCTGCCAAGCCTGGCGCAGCTCGGGATTTTCCTCGATCGCCGCGCGCAGATTTTCAGGCACGCTTCCATCCGCGACGTTTATTGCGCCGGGATCTCCGGCGTCACCTTCCCCATCTGCGCTGCTAGCATCGGTTTCGCCATTCCCGGCGATCGTTCCGTTCTCGCCGGCCGCCACGTCCACGCCATGCGCATTCTTGCGGTGGCGCATATTCCGCGCAGGGTCCGCTTCCGTTCCGCGCGAATATTCTCTGTCTCGAGCCATCGCGTCGCTCACCAATCCCAAAATTTCGTCGTCCGTCAGATACGCGCCACGCCCGGCGGGATTTTCCGCGCGCGTCCCGGGCGCGTTGTTTTCCATGGGAGCCGGTTTCGTAGCCGTAGTTGCCGCGCCCGTTGCAGTAGTTGGTGCCACAGATTTGCTCCTAATTTGATTTCTGGTGCGATTCCATATCGGTAAGCCATGAGAATATTTATAGGGAAAGCGAGTACGAGCCGACCGCAGCTGTCCATGTAACCTGTTATATCTATGGGACTTACTCCGTCGCGCCTTCCATCGCCCGCGCGTCCTATCCCGATTGTAACCAAGGTACTATTTCCCCTCGCGTCCCATTTTGCGAATTTGTACGCACTGGAAAAGTTCCCTGACGGTCATCCTGGGGATGGGGGGAACACAGTACCGAAAGATTAGGAGTGTCACATGAGCATCAGCACAATGTCCTCCGCAGGGACGCTCGCAAATTCCAATTCCGCCGCAACTCCCTCGACCAGCGCATTCGATTCAAAGAGTGGCATCGAACGACGCCGCCGCAAACGCGCGAAAATTTCCGCGCAGGTTCACGTGCGCGCCGGAGCCGGCATGGACACCATCGAGGAAATCTGCAAGTCTGTGGACGTTTCGCGAGACGGCCTGCTCTTCGTCAGCGCGCGCGCCGGATTTGCCAAGGGACAGCAGCTCGCCGTCACGTTTCCTTATTCCGGCGCGGCCGCCGCGCTCAACACTCCACAAGATGCGGAGATCGTGCGCATCACGCCCACCGACAGCGGAAATTTTCATGTTGCCGTGCAATTCCTCTCCGCCAAATCCGACGCCAAATCGGAACGCAAGCGTCCCGGCGGAGCCTTTGAAGGCGGCCCGACAAATACACCCGCACCCGCGGCTCCCGATGCGAAGCAGCAGTCCCTGGTCCTGGCCATCGAGCCGGACCAGCGTTCCGCGGACATGATGCGCGCGCTGCTTTCGCAGGATGGCTACACCGTGACCATCGTCCCCACGGCGCAAGCCGCTCTCGATATTTTGCGGACTTCCGTTCCCGCCGTGTTCATTGCAGAGGTGGAAAGCGCGGACATGTCCGGCCACGATCTTTGCCTGATTATCAAGCGCAATGACCGCCTCGCCGGAGTTCCCGTGATTCTGCTGACGCGCTCGGCGCAACCCGCCGATTATGCTTCGAGCCATCAGTTGGGCGCGGTGGTCTGCATGGCCAAGCCCTTCAAGCCCGAACGCCTGCGCAATGTGGTGCGACTGGTCGCGCCGCCGCCCAAACTCAATGGCGGTTCGGCCTATGGCTCGCGGCTCTCCGCCAGCTCCATCGACCGCGCGCTATAAATTATTTTTAGCGCGTGTTCGTCAACGCGCCTCTGCTGCCTTCAGATGAGGCAAGACCACGGTTTCCCAATAGGAAAATCCGGTTCTCAGTTCCTGGCGATGCGCTGAATCCCGCACCACGGAAATGCTCGGCGAAGTATTTACTTCGTAGTGGCGCTCGATCCAGTTGCGTTTCATTTGGCGAACCTCACTACTATCCAAGTATTGCGTCTTGCGGCTACGCTGCGTGGGGGGAAAACCGAGTTGTGGGTCTCCATCAAGAATTGCCAGCCCGTCTCTTCGAATCGTGAAGATCCGGTAGACTTCGCCATAATGCTTTAGGTCGTAGATTATTTCTCCTCCCCCATTTTCGGTTTCAGGAGCAATGTATATCCGCATGCGGCTGATCCACTTCGAGGAGATACCGGCTGCATTCTCGCCCGCTCGATCGTAATCCCCTTCAAACCCATAATCGTAGATTTCGTCTTGCACCGCCTGAACCACCGCGCGTGTTTCCGCGTCAGTGATTTGCCGTTTGCTCGCATCCGCTTTTTGGTTTGTTCCGCAACACGAAATGGCCAAACAAAAGATGAGAATCTTCATTTCTATCCCCATGAACGGTGCAAACTTGCCTCGCGAGCTCGCTCCAAAGCTCGCCCAAAGAGCGCGTTTGCGTAGAATCTTCCATTAATCCATGGCATGACGTTCTCCTTCTGGCACCCATCCGCGGTGCCCTGCAATAACCCTGCCAAATCCGCGCCCATCCACTCTAATCCTCTGACACTTTACATCCATTTGGATGGACAGGCTTTCACGCACTAGCCCTTCTTCTTCTGCGCATTCGCGTGCGTTTGCGCCGGGTTCGGATTCAGCAGCGCGCCCTGCTGCTTCAGCACGTAGGCCTGATGCATCATGGCGTGCGCGCGCACATTCGCATAGCCGGCCGGCGATTCGATCTTGGCCACTTGGCCCGCGTCGGATGAAAACCACCGCTTGCAGATTTCCAGCTCCACCGCGTGATTATCGGCAAACTCATCCGGCACGATGCTCGGCAGCAGCGTTTCGACCGGCGGCCCGCCGGCGATTCCCGCCTCCTCGCGAACCACCGGCGCTTCGCCCACCATTTGCGCGATTTCGCGGTATTGCTTGGTGCGCGATTCCTCATCCGGCAGGACGAATTCCTCGAGCCCGATCAACCGCTTCAGCAGCGCCATGTTTTCCGGGTGCGCCAGCACGGCTTGAATCTGCGGATCGGGATTGGCCAGCAACTGCATCAGCACGCCGCGCTGCTGCGACCACAGCGTCGGGTACTGCTCATCCGTTTCCGGATAGCTGAACAAATTGCCCTTCAAATCCGCCAGGCGGATCCACTTCGATTCAAACGCCGCGCCCGCTCCCAGCAACGTCACCTCCACGTCGTTCGGGCGGTTCTGCCGGAAGCAATCCACGGCCAGCAGCATGATGTCGGCATGAAAGAATTTCATCTGCCGCCACACCAGCCCGATGCGTCCCATGGCCTGATCGCGCGCCATGGCGTAACCCGTGGCCGTGTCATTGTTGGCCATCGCGCCCCCAAACAATGCGGGAAACGCGCCGGTCAGGAATTGCGCCACCGGACCCATCAAATTCGCGGCGTGCTGCGCCAAGTCGGGAGGAACTTCGGCGGGCGCGGGCTGGAAAAATCCCGCCGCAAGAGATTGCCCGGCCTTGGCTCGCGCCGGATAATGCGCGCCCGGCTCGGCGGTTTGATTCTGCAGCGCGTCGAAATCCAGCACTTCGGAATCCGCGTATATCGGCGGAATGCCGTATTCGTACGTCTCCATCTGCAAATTCGAGAGGGTGTTGAAACGCTCCTGCACGCTGATCAGCGCGTCGCCCAGCCCGGGACGCCCGCTCGATCCGTCGCCCGGCAGCGCGTGCAGCACCCGCCAGTGATCGTCCATGTTTTCCGAGCGCGATTCGCAGTAGGCGTCGCCGGCAAACGCCACGTAGGCGCCGTCGGGGAAAAGTTCCAGCAGTTCGTCGCGCAGCGATTTGTCGTCCAGCGCGAAAAACGCCCACGGCCGCAGCCACGTGCGCTGAAACGTGATCAGATTGATGTTGAAGTCGCCGCCTTCGGTCAGCGGACCTCCCTGCGATTGCGCCAGCCGCGCCAGGCGTTCGTATTCCTGCGCTCCCGTGGCCACCGGCGGACCGATTTTATCCGCGGCATGAGGATACGCCGCGCGCAGCCGCGCCAGATGCACTTCCATGTTCCACTGGATGTAGGGATACTCATGCATCTCGCCGGCCCACGGCGGAGTTTTCAGCTCGAGCGCGCCGACCATGGTCAGCACTTCCTGCCCGTTGGGCACGCGAAAACGCGTCTGCGCCGCGGGCACGGTGATGGTCTCCGCGGCAACAAAATCTTCCTCCGTCAGCAGCGCGCCGCACTGCGCGCAATTCACGCGCGCTGGCGGCTGCATCGCAGCCGGTGTTCCCGCGGCGGCAGCGCCGCTGGCCGCATCTCCTGCCGCAAATGTCCGCGCATCCGCGGCCTGCGGAGCTGCAACGCGCGAACGCTCCGGCGCTTCCGTTTCTGCGCCGCATTCCGGACAAATATATGTATCGTTTCCGATCCTGACTTCGCGCGCGGCAATTTCCGTCTCGGGATGAAATCCGAATCGCTGCCCGTCCACCACGTAGCGCACGTACGCGCCGACTTTCCCTCCCGTCCACAAATGAAATGCCTCGTCAACGATCAAATTTCCCACGCGGTTGTTGCGCTCAACCAGCTGCGCCACTTCCGTCGCGGCCTTGGCCGCCGCCACGTCTTCCTCGGCCTGCGCCGAAGCCGGGAAAAAACGCACGCGCGGCACGTCCTGCGAAAGGACGGAAATTATCGATAGCCCGAAGGCCTGGTAAATGTTGGTGACGAATTCGTAGCGCGGCAAATCCTCGACGGAGGTCTTCTCGCCGAGTGTTTGCTCGAACGGCAAATGCCAGTTCTGGTCGCGTTCGCTCCACCACAAATATTGCAGCCCGCGCCAGAATTGGTGGGCTTGCTTGATGCGCCGGATTTCCGCGCGGCGCGTAGGCTCCGATTCCACGGAATATTGCATCACCAGCCTGCGCAGCGCCTCCTGCAGCCGTTCCGGCAATTGCTCGTTGTTCGCACCGTAGGCGGATGCGCCTCGCTTCGAGCCTGCGCCGTATGCGCCGCTTCCCGCCGCCGGCCCCTCCACAGGAACAATTCCCGGATCCGCCGCGCCAGCCGTCTGCCGGTTCGCCGCCGGATTCATTCGCGCGTTTTGCATTCCCATCTTTGTGTTCGACATTTCGAATCCGCCTCGTTTACCGCTAATTCGCAATTTTCAACTACCGGTGCGCCGCGGTTGAGGATCCGCGTCCGCTCGACGCGCCACGCTGCTCTTATTCTTCGTAGGGGCACGGCATGCCGTGCCCTTGCCAGCGATGCGCGAATGCAATTCCCCGTTCGCGATCTCTAGTCTCCGTACCCTGAGGCACATCGCGCTCGCATCGGAAATCTCAAATCTGCAATTTGAAATCGGCGCACCGCGCCGGCGCCCCGCGGTTGAGGATCCGCGACTGCTCGACGCGCCACGCTGCTCTTATTCTTCGTAGGGGCACGGCATGCCGTGCCCTTGCCAGCGATGCGCGAATGCAATTCCCGGCGCACGTTCACGCACACCCAAACGCGCGAAATGAAATATTCGATTTGTGGAATTACCCGGCGGGAAGAAAACTTTAAGGATTTATGTCGTTGGGGTCCACATCGCTCGGCACCACCTGCGCCGGCGGCGAAGGTTCCATGGCGATGGAAGTCTGCCCCAGGGCTACGGCATTCGCCAGCCGCGCTCCACGCGCGTCCACTGGAAAACCAAACGTGCAGCGCACGAATTTCACTTTTTCGAGGTCCAGGCCGTGCCCTTCATAACGCACGCGGGTATCGGCAAAAACCACATTCGACCAATGAATGCCGTCGAGCGTCTGCGCCGCGCCTTCCAGCCGCAAATGATCCACGTGCACATTGTCCTCAAACGCGCGCGTCGAAGGCGGCAGCAGAATTTCCGAAGCGTCCGGCATCATCCGAGCGTCCAATATTTCCGCGCCCAGCGCCACGGGGTTCAATGTCTCGTTCGAGGCAATCGAGCGCGGCGCGTAAATCGCCACGCTGGGCGCGCCTTTCGTCTGCGCGGCGCCTTCACCGCCCGCGTTTTCCGGTTCACCGAGAGGCTGCCCGCCCCCCGCAGCCGCGCCACCCGGCTCATTTTGCGCCGAACGCAATTGCGCCAGCTCGATGCGCGCCAATGTCGCGTGCTCTTCCAGCCGCTCGTTGCTCTCGTGCCCGCGCAACGCGCGGTTCAGCATTTCCACTGTCGCACTGAAAAAATCCGGCGTGGCCTGCTCCGCGCGCCCACGCGCTTCGGCGATTAATTCCGCGCCGCGGTCCAGGGCCATTTCCGCGGCAGTTATGTTTCCGCCCGTCGCGTCGTGCGATCCGGCGGCGAAGGATTGCAGCGCATCGCTTTGCCATGCCGGCTCCGCCGCGCTCGCTCCGTTTGCCGCGCTCGCGCCGCTTTCGGTGCGCGCCACGCCGGAATTTCCCTCGGAATTTGCGCGCGCCAGATTCGCGCCGCCCGCGTCACGCCCGCTCGGGGTTGCGCCTTCGGCCACAATTGCCGCCGGAGAAGCGGGACGCCGCACCCATTGCACTCCCTGCCAGATCATCTCGCCGCACAAAACCACGGCGCACACCACGATGATGTATCCGGCCCAAGCCGGCATATCGAAATAGCGTCCGCCCTGTCGGCGTCCCCACCGCCGCTGACGTCCGCTCGGCGTATTCCATATTCCATGCGCCATGGTCTGGTTCGTCCCAGCCCCATTCTAGTCCAACCCGCCTGTCATAGAATGGTCGCGCAATAGTTTGTGTCGCAAGCACTCACTTCCCTGAAATATACATTTCATGCACCTACGTCAGCGTGCCGCGCGCGTCGAATTCTTCCTCGCGTCTTTCGCAAATTCATCGCGCAGAAAATTCAACATGTCGCCGTGACTCGAAAACACATGCGTCTCGGGTCCCGCCGCTGTGCGCCGCCCGCTTCCGCCGGCATTTGCCGCCTCATTTCCCGCCGTTGCGCCGGTGCCGCGGTGCACCCGCGCCACCATTCCGCGCTCGGCTCTCCCGCTGTGCGCCGGAACCAACTCCGCCGCCTCGATTTCCACGCGGCGGATCGGCCCGCGAGCGCCTCCGTTTTGCGCGGCCGCATTGTCCGCCGCGTCCTGCGCTCCAAATTCATCATCGCCTGCGGCGTTTCCTGTTCCCTGCACGCGTCCGCTCTGCGCGCTCTCGCCGTCATCGTCCGCGTTCCCTGTTTCCCGCGCCGACTCATGATCCTGCGCGGCCTGTTCGAGCGCGCGCAGCGCCGCTTCGGCTTCACGCGCGGCCTCCAGCGCCTCTCCCGCAATCGCATTGATGTGATATCGCCCGCGTATGAACGGCATGTTTCCTCCTCTTGCGCTTTTATCGCTGCCCCATCCCGATGTCCCGAATTCGCTGCGGTTGCATTTGCAATTTCAAATCTTCAAGTCATTCTCTCTGCACTCGCGCAACTGCCGCGCTCGCATCTGAAATCTCAAATCTGAAATGTGAAATGTCCGCATCTTCATCCCATCGCGCCGCTGCACCCGCGCGCTGCAACCAACCGTCACGCATCCGTGTCTTGCGGCTGCTTTTTCTGCGCCGATGCAAATTCCAGGGCACGATTGATCTGCTGCCAGGAACGCTTTCGCAGCGGCGCGGCCAGGTGTGCACCGGGGGCTCGCAGCTTTCCGCCGGCTTCCCGCACAATTCCCTGATTTGTCGCTGGAGCGTGCGCGAAAGGCGCCGCTGGCGCCTTGCCGAGGTCCTTTTCCGTGTTGGGCGGTGGCACCAGGAACGGCTCCTGCGCCGCGGCCGTCCACTCCTCTTCCCCCGCAATCACGGGAGGTATCCCGGCAATCCCCAGAATCGAATTCAGCAACGCGCGATTTTCCGCCCGCAGCCTGCGAATCTCCGCGCGTTCGCGCACCAACTCAACGTCGCGCCGCTCGACGCCCGCTTCGAGCGCCCGCGTGTACCGCGAAGTCGTCAATCGCCGCCACATTTCATGCAGGCTCATCGTGCCGCTCCTTCCCCGCCTCAGCAAATTCAGCGAGCAATTGTGTCCTCGCCGCATCTCATCCGCGCGGCCTGCGCCGGTGCGCAAAGGAAACGGGCCGCGGCCCGCGCGATTCCTCAATCTGCGCTTTCTTGGCCTGGATAGCGCGCACGGTGGGATCGGCGCTGGTTACGCGCTCGGCGAGCCGCTCTTCCAGGGGGCGCCGTTCGCGCGCCGCATCCATCGACGTGCGCGAAGCAAATCGCGATTTCAGCCCATAGCGCGCCGCGTCCGCCGCGTCGTCGCCGTCCATTTTTTCGATGTCCTCGACGCGCGCCATGTCGCGCACCAGCGTGGGCAGCGTGCGAATCAGCTCCGCGCAATTTTCGGTCATGCGCCATTCCCCGGCTTCCAGCATTTGATACATCAGCATCCATCCGCCCACGCGGTCGTTGTCCGCGGGCGTAGGACGCGGCCATCCCGCCGCGCAGAACACTTCTCCCATTTGCTCGGCGATGGAAGCTTCGTCGGTGCGCCGCGCGAAGGCGTCGGGCGAAAGATAAATCGCGTCAATGCGCTCGCCCGCCGCGCGTTCCTGCGAATCGCGTCCCGGAAGTTCCATCCTCGTCATGGCCTGCGGCCAATTGCCGCGCTCGTGCGGATCCGCGGCGCTGCCCAGGCTGCGGCTGCGCGCCACAATTTCTCGCGCGAGTTCCCGGGGCGGCGTGCGGTGCGTCACGAATTCACGGTAGGTGACCACGCACGTTCCGCGCTCCGCTGCATTCGCGCCGGGAACCGAAGCGGCCGGCACCGCCGCATGCCAGTACACCGCCGCGGGATGCTCGAATCCCCAGTCCATCGAAATCCATCGCGGCCACCAAGGCTTCCAGTCAATGCTGTCCGCGCGCACCGCATGTTGCGCGGGACGGAAGCGGTCGAAATATTGCCCCGCGAATATGCTCCAGTCGCCGTCCAGAAACGCGCGGCGCATCGCGGCGGGCAAAGCCTCCAAAGTTTTCAGGTAATTTGCGTCCGCGGCATAAATAGGATTGTCGGAAATCCGCGCGCGAATAAATTCATAATCCCGCGGATCGTATTCCTCGGCGCGTTCCATCCCTGCGGCGGGTTCGCGATCGACCCAGAGTGATTTCACCCAGGCATGCCCGATGTTGCCGGGATTCGTCGCGCCCGCCATGCAGGGATACGCCCCGCTCAGGGGAGACCGGTTGCGGCTGGTGAGGAATTGCCACTGGCGCAGCGTGAAATGCGTCAGCTCGTCGATGCCGATAAAAAGGAATTCCGCGCCTTGATACTGGTAGACGTCGTTTTCGCGCGCGCAATATCCGAATCGCGTGGTCGAGCCGTTCTGCCAGGTGACCACATGCTTCGATTCGTGAAAACTTTTGTAGAGTTCCCGCGGCACGTCCCGCCGGAAATACAGCAGCAGCGATTGCTCCAGCTCCGGAAAAGTGCGCCGCAGCAGCAGCGTGTTGGCGCCGGCGTTTTCGTGCGCCTGCAGAATCGCTTCCATCAGCAGCGCTTTGGTTTTTCCCGGGCCTGCCGCGCCGCCAAACAAGCGGTATTTCGCGGGCGAGGCGTGAAATTCCTGCTGCTTGGGAAACGGCGCGTAGGCCAACTCGATGCGCCGCGCGCGGGATTCCGCCTCCGCCGCCGCGTCATTCAGGCCGAAATTCGCATCATCTCCATCCCCTGCGGCCCGAAATTCCGCAGAGGATGTCCCAGACTCAGCCGATGCCTGCTCGCGCCGCGACTCCGCGTCCCGCCAGCGGTCCATTCCTGAAGTCACGGAAATCGCCGGTCGTCCGGAGCCACGTGCGCTGCGCATGTTGAATTTTCACGGTGCTTGCCGCCCATCGAACTGCCGCAGGAGCGCGGCGCGCCGTGCTGCCTGCGCGGCAATCGAATCGATCTTGCTCTCACGCAATCGTGCGGACTTTTTCGCCCACAAAAAACGCCGCCGCTCCGCCGATGAACGCCGCGGCAATGGCCACGTGGTGCACGCTGAGCACCGCGCCCACGGCGAACGCCGCAATCCCGCCGAGCTGAATCAGATATCCAAGTGTGGTGTGACTGGTTGCCATGTTGCCTCCTGTGAAGTTCGGAACACTATGATCCTGCGCGTGTGCGCCTCACGCTCGCTGTTTGCGCACCGCAATCGTTTTCGGCGCGCTCCACGCCGGTGCGAACATCAATCGCGCGCCTCGCCGGCGTGAACATCGATCGCGCACATTTCAGGCGCGAAGCTTTCGAGCGCCGGAGAAATTCGTTCGCGCGACTCCTTCCGCATTTCCTTCCCGTGGCGCCGCTGCCAACGATTCCATCCCGCGCTCCGGCCGCGCCACCTGATGCACCAGTTGCACCAGCACCTGCGCGCCGCCGCGGTCTCCCGCGCGATCACTTGCGCGCTTCGATTCCAGGACGCGGCCCAATTCCTTCAGGTTGTCGAGCGCACGTTTGGGATCGGCATCCCTCAAAATGATCTTTCGCAATTTGTTGAATGCATGCGCGTAGAGTTCCGCCAAGCCATGCTCGTCCACACCGCGCGCTCGCAGCGCATCGGCCAGTTCCATGCGCGGGCGCCGCACAACTTCTCCCTCAGCGGCATCATTCGTAATCGCGTCGGAGCCTTGCCGCGCATGTTCGCGCGTTTGTGCGCGTGCACACTCTCGCGCGCTCGTCGCGCGTTTGCCGCCCGCTTTCGAGCCATTCCCTTTTCTCTCGTTGTGTTTTGCGGCCGCCGCCATGGGAGATTCCTTTTCACAATGGGATGGTTTTGCTGCGTCCTTCGCGCACCGCTTTATGCGCCAGCGCATCGCATGCCGTGCCCGTTTTTCGAGACACCGCCGAGTCAATGCATCCGCCCGCGTGCAGTTCGCGCCGCGGCTGAAACAGAAGTTCGAGTGGGGTGGGGCCTGCCGCGCGCGGAATCAGAAGCACACGCTTTCGCGCAACTCCCTCCTCCGTGCGTTGCAGGCCCGGGTCCGGCGAGGATGTAACGATACGAGGAGGGTTGGTAATGCGGAACCACATCGGAGCTTTCCAGTCCCAACAACACGCCGTCCAACGCGTCGCGATGTTCCAGGCAAAGCAATCCGCCCGCTTGCGCCGGACTCACACACGGCGTCCACAAATCTTCATGCGCGCGGGAATGCACGAGTGCGACGCATCGCCTTTTGCTCATCGCCAAATCAATTCCCCACGGATCCCACATTCAATCCCAGATTGCCGACGGGAAATTCCGTGGTCTGCCCCGCGGTGTTTTCGATCAATTTCAGTTCGAGCGAATTCGCGCCGGGAAACAGATCGATGCAATACGGCGGCGAAGGCGCACCGCCCATCTGCCCCGCAACCGATCCCGAATTCCCGCAAATCCGCCAGCCCGCCGCGCATCCCGCAAGCGCCTGACCCGAGGAATTCGTGCAATTCGGGAACGCCAGCATTTGTGTGGCGTCCACAGAAGCCGTAATCTGCACGCCCGGGGCGACCACCAGGGTATCTCCCGCCGGCGGAGTAAATCCCTGCGTTGCGGGAATCGCCGCGCGCGCCACGGAGCGGCCCGCTCCCCACGCACGCAATCCAGCCGTCACGCTTGCGCCGCACACCACCACCGCGACGCACGCAATTGCGCACGTCAGGAACTCCCGCAGATTTGTGTTCATGGATTTTTCCGCGTCCTCGCGGCTCAGCCCAGCAATTGCACGGTGACGCCCGAGCCGCCGGAGATGGCGGTCACTTTGGCGCGCACGAAATTGGCGCGCACGCCGGAAACGCTGCGCGCTTCTCCCGCCGTGACCGTCGAGCTGTCGATGGTTTGGTATTGCGCGTCCACGTCGCTCAGCGCGGTTTGCAGCGCCACGTTGATGGAAGTCGGCGCGCTGGTGAAGGAAGTTTGCCAGCGGAGCGTGCGCCCGTTTTCCGGAAAGCCTGCGTAGCTCGGCAGCGCGAATTGCTGGCTGGCCTGGCCCGCGGCGGGAGCTTCGGCGTTGAACGCCAGCGCCACGTCGCCCGGAAAAATCGAGTACGGCGGATTTTGCGTATTGTAATTCGGCATGGATCTCTCCCGGAAAATTAGATGGTGCTGCGCGAAGGAAATGGAAGGCCCGGAAATTCCGGTCACACAAATTCGGCCGCGGCGCGTGACAACATGAACGCATGAACGCACGAACGCACTGCTGCGCGGAATCGTCGCCGGAGTTTGTTTGCATCGCTTGCTGCGCTCCGCGGGGTGGTGCTTGCGGCCGCACACTTCGAGGATAACGATGCGCATTGTGCGCGCATCGCAAAAAGTTTGCAAGTGTTTTTTTATGCAGAGGAAAATCGTCCAAGGCAAAACGCCGTGCGCGTGCCCGATTTTGCGCGATTTTATTTTGAAATTCCGGCGATTCAGGCGCAGTCTGCGCTGCAATTCACCCGTTTTGGCGCCGCAACGGATTTTTTATCTTGATGTTGCGCCGGGTATGTACGCGGATTTGGCGGCGGTGGGTCTGAAATCGTAACGGCGCGGCATGCCGTGCCCGCATGCCACGATGAATTCGAACCTGGGCACTGTCTCAGAAACTTGCGTGAACACATGCGGGATACTTCGTGTGCGGGATCGAGCTTGATCATGAGCCGCGGCGCAACTTGCGCGCGTTTTCGCCAAATCAGTTTGCGCGACTAATTCGCTGGGCCGGCGCGCAGCGAAAATTTGCGTCCCGCGGCGGCGTTCACATCCACGGTTTTCTGCACATCCAGTTGCGCCAAATCCACGGTGTTTTCTCCACCGTAGCTCGTGACGTAATGCAACTTGCCGCCGCCCAGCCAATAATCGCTGACCGCGTAACTCGATCCGTCCTTCATGTACAGTACGAAAAGTTGCCCGCCGGAATTCGGCGCGGCGGCATTCGGCGCAGCCGCGTTCGCAGCGCCCGCCGCAGCGGAATTCGCGCCGTTCTCGGATGAATTCGCGTTCGCGGAAACCGATGCTCCGGCATTTGCGCCGCCCGCATCAGCGCCCTCTTGCGCATCGCCGTTCATATCCGCGGGAGGATTCTCATACGGCCCGGGATTGCTTTCCTGCGATTGTCCTCCGGCGTCAACGGTGTAATCGCCGGAGCCGTTGGAAGTGTCGTTGTAATTCGCGGAATTATCGTAGCCCCATCCGTTGTAGCCAAATCCCGGGCAGCCCCAGAATGGATCGCACGCCGCGTTCCAATACGATCCGCCGAACCCATAGTAGCCCGCGCCGAATCCGAATCCCCAACCCCAGCCGGGACCAAATCCCGCGCCGCAATATCCGAAGTTGCAATACCCGAAGCCGGAAAAGAAAAACGGGTTGTAGTAATAGGGACTGTAAATATATCCGCGAGGCTGGAGGTGTCCGCGCGGAGCCGCCGCGATGCCGATGGCCCGATGCGCCGCAAGCCCTCCTGCTGCGTTCAGTCCGCCGGGACGCGCAAACAATCCTCGCGTTGTGCGCAAATTATTTTGCGCCGGAGCCATGCTCATGCCGGGCCCGCTGCGCAGCGAATTTGCACTCGAAGGTGTGGTGAGCCGCACATCATTCCCGAAAACAGCGCCGGCAGGCGCCGCGTTGGCATGCAGAGCGCTTTTCCGCGCGGCATTTTCACGCGCCGCTTCGGCCACGTTGACGTTGGACCGGGCCCACGCGCCGGTCGCCGCGCTGGCGTTGGCATTCGTGTTCGTCGCGTTGCGGCTCGTTATTTGAATTCGAGTGTCCGCCGCCGAAAATCCCGCTCCACCAGTGCCCGCCGCCATTGGAATTCGCGGCCGATTTGCCGGATTCTCCCGCACGCGCGGAATTTCCGCCGGTGCTGCCCGCCGGACCGCCTTCTGCTACGCCCGTGCCGCCTGAATGCGTTGTGCCGCCGCTGCCATGGCTGCCGCCATTTGCGTGGCTTCCGCCAGATCCTCCGCCGCTTGAATGTCCGCCGCCGAATCCAAATCCTCCGCCCGAATGACCTCCGCCTCCGCCACTTGCGTGTCCCCCGCCGTGTTGCGCAAAAGCCGGCGCGGGAGCCATCGCCAGGATGGCCGCCGCCGCACCCACCAGCAGAAAATGCCGCAAGCCAGCGCCGCGATCAACGCGCGGCTCGGTCGTTGGGTTCGCGCGCACACCCCCGCTTGAAAAAGTTTTGGAAACTTTCTGGATCGTCGCGCGATGAATCACGGAGAGGGTCATGGTGGAACACTCCTTGCAGCTGCGGCTGCTTGCAGCATCAGAAGCGAGCCTGCCTGAGTCTACTCCTTTGGACGCACCCGCGCACCATACGGTTGCAACGCGGTGTTGCGCAAATGCCGGGATTGCTTGTGCCTGCGGCAATTCCGCGTTTTCGATATACTGGCGTGCCATGATTCCGTTCCTGCATGTTTTCGGCATCACCATTCCGACCTACGGAATTTCCGTGGCTTCGGCCATGCTCGCGGCCTATTTTCTGCTGCGTGCGGACCTCACGCGCCGCGGCATCGCTTCGAATCCCAAGGAAGGCTCCGCGCCGGACGCCGAATCGCTGATCGCCCTGCCGTGCCTTGCGGGAATTGCCGGCGCGAAGCTGTATCACGTGCTGGAAACCCCGCGCGATTTGTTTGCCGATCCCGTGCACCAGATTTTCAGCCAGTTTGGATTTGCGTGGTTCGGAGGGATGCTGGCGGGAGTGGCGGCCTTCGTGTGGCTCGGGCGCGGCATCGCGAAACGCAGCTCGGCCGCGGGCGGCCGGAAAATTACGCTGCTCGATCTGCTCGACGCGGGCTCTCCCGCCGCGGCCCTGGGCTACGCACTCGGCCGCATCGGATGCTTTCTTTCCGGCGACGGCGATTACGGCATCCCCACTTCCCTGCCCTGGGGAATGAGTTTTCCGCACGGTCTCGTTCCCACCACGCAGCGCGTCCATCCCACGCCGATCTACGAATTGATCGCCGGGTGTTTGATTGCCTGGCTGCTGTGGCGCATGGGCGCGCGGCAATTGCGCGCGCGATTTTTAGTGGATGCGCCCGCACCCGCCGGCAATTCCGGTTCGCCTATATGCGCGGCTGGCGACGGACTTTGGCTCTCGCCCGGCGCGATTTTTGCCGCGTATCTGATTCTCACCGGCCTCGCGCGGTTTTTGGTGGAATTCATCCGCATCAATCCGCGGTCGTTTCTGGGCATGTCCAATGCGCAGGCCGCAAGCATCGTCTCCGTGGCCGCGGGATTGTTCTTGATTTGGAAATTGCGCCGCGCGCCAGCTTCGCGCGCAAACGCCTGACGCCGTTGCGCTTGTCTCAGTAATCTCACATTTGAAATTTCAAATTGCCGGACGGGCCAGCGCAAACGTCAAATTCGCATTTGGCGTGCGGCATTTGTGGAGGGCAACTCTATTCGTCAATTCAGGCGGGCAATTCAACGCGCTCGGGAATTTTTCTTGGGCATGCGCACGCCCAGCAACCCGGAAGCCATCACCGCGCGGCTGCGTGACGGATCCACTTCCGCGGGCAATTCGATGACCGAAAATATTTGCCGCGGCAGAGACTCCGGAACGCCGCCCGCGGAAACCGCAAAATCATTTTCCGCGCGGGGCTGGAAGAAAACATCCGTCACCGGCTCCCGAGAGATTTTCGATTTGTTGCCGCTCGCGCGAATCTTTTTGAATTTCCACAGCGCGCGCGGTGGCGCTTTCGCGGTGGCCAGCGCCGCCGGGCTGCTCGCTTCCCTCCCGAATATCCTTCGCTTCGGATTTTCGCGAGCCCAGAATCACCAGCCACCGCGATTCGATGCCGATTTCCACTTCCGCCGCCGTGTATCCTGGCAAAGTCGCAAGCGCGCTGACGTAATCCGCCGCGTTTTCGATTTGCACATCCAGCCCGCTCACAATTTCGCTTTCGGCGCGCAGCCACTCTTCGTGCAGCGCCGCCGATTCCGCAACGTTCGTGCCGCCGCGGCCCTGGAAGTTTTCGTAGGCCCGCCGGGAAACGAAAGCGTAGGCGTCGAGCAGGCAGTCGGTCAATTCACGCAGGGCCACATGGCGTTGTTGCGGCCTTGGCATGCGCGTCGCGGCTCCCGCACTTTTCATGCTGCTCCTTCCTTTCGCGATCCTGCTTGCTCTGCGCGGCGTCCCGCGTTCGCTGGGTTCGTTTGGCGCCGCGGCATTTCAAGCAATCGCGCCCGGCTGCCAAATTCGCATGGCCCGCGATTTCGCTTAATGCGCCGTGGCGCTTGATTTTTTCTCGCGGGCCGGCAGAGCTCCGGAAGCGGCAGGAGATTCCCCCTCGGCGCGGGCCGGCTGGATTGCGGCGGCGTCCGTGACTTCAACCCGCAAAATGGCTTCCATTTCGCTTTCGAGCAGCCGCGCGTTCAGCGCGCGCGACCCCAGAGTTTTTTTGCCGTGATCGAGCACCGGCAGCCACAGGCAGCTTTCCGAAAGCTCGATGCCCACCAGCAGACTCGCGCCGCGCCGCTGCAAATTGCTCATCAAATCGTATCCGCGTCCGTCCGGCAAAAATTCGCTGGCCAACACCAGATCGTATTGAAATGTTCCCAGCACGGTGTTGGCTTCGCGCAGCGAATCGACGGCGTGAAATCCCCACCCGTGCTTCACCAGACGATTCAGCACCGCTCGCGTGGCGCTGTGGATCGGACCAGCGACAAGAACACGAACTACCAAGGCGCACATGGACCCTCGTTGGGAAATGTGGACTGGGATTTTATTTCGCGGCGCCTACTCGCAGACGCCAGCCTGCCATGCAACTCTCGCTTCGCCATCTCCCACCCTATATATCGGAAGGCCCGACGCGAAACATTAGCAGCTTGAAACAAATTGGCGGCGCGGCGAGCAATTTTGGGCCATGTTCCACAATGGAGCAATTTCCTCACGCCGTTTCCCGTTTTGCCCGCTCCTGCTTCTGTTTCGCTCGCCATCCTGCAATTCCTTTGGGGCGATGCCGTCGCTTTGCGCCGCCGCACGCCGTTCGCCGCATTCCGCCTCAGGTGGGACTCACGGGAGTCCCGCAAGTACCGCACAGCCCGCAGTCCGCGCGTAGGCAGGCATGCGAAAAGTGCTTATATTATATTGACAGGAACGTAGCTTGTCAGTTACTGTTTTCGCGTTTTGGAACGATACAACGCCTTCCATTAGCGGAAGGTTCTGCGTATAAGGCGCAGCTCATGCCCCTTTCGCCCTTATTCCAATGTTTCCGGCGCCCGAGGAATTGCATTTCCGCGCCGGCCCGAGTTTCGTCTTCTCCGCACTTTTCCTGTGGTATCTGCGCCCCGATGAAAATTGAATGCAAAGGAGAATTCCGCACATGCTTCGAGACCAGCCCCTCGAAAAGAAATACCGCATTGTGATTGCCGACGATCATCCCATCGTGCGCCGCGGCGTGCGCATGGTGATTGAATCGGGAGTGGGAATGGAGGTTTGCGCTGAGGCCGCCAACGGCCTGGAAGCCGTCGAGCACGTTAAACAGCACGCCCCGGACCTGGTGGTGATGGACCTGATCATGCCGGAAATGGACGGCATGGAAGCCACGCGGCAGGTGCGCGAGATTTCTCCATCCACGGAAGTGCTGGTCTTCTCGACGCACTTTGCCGACGGCATCGCGCGCGATTTGCTGCGATCGGGCGCGCGCGGCTACGTCCTCAAGACCGATCCGCCGTCGGAGCTGGCCGCGGCCATTGACCGCATCCGCCACAAAGGCACTTTTTTCACCGCTTGCCTGGCCGAGTCCATGACCGGCAGCTACATCAACCAGTCTGAGGATGCCGAAGGCTGCGCGCTGCCCGGCACCACGCTCACGCCGCGCGAAGTGCAGGTGGTGCAGTTGCTGGCGCAGGGAAAATGCAACAAGGAAGTGGCCGTGACGCTGGACGTTTCCACGCGCACCGTGGAAAGCCATCGCACGCACATCATGCGCAAGATGAAATTCGGAAATTATGCCGAGCTGGTGCGCTTCGCCGTGCGCAACAACCTGGTGGATCCGTAGCGCCGCTTCGGCGACCCAAACCGCCTACCGCGGTTCGACTTTGTAAAACGCGGACATTCCCGACGCCATGTGTTCATCCACGTGGCAATGGAACAGCCACAAGCCGGGATTGTCCGGCACCATGTCCACGGTCACCATCTGCGCCGGAAGAAGCCCGACCACGTCGGTTCGCTGTCCATTCTGCAGCACGGTGTTGCCGTGCCAGTGCGGGGTATGGAAGTTGATTCCTTCACCGATGGACAACAGGTACCAGCGGACGCGCTCGCCCTGCTTCATGGTCATCACCGGACCAGTCCCGAATGAATATCCATTGATCGTGAACCGCAGGTTGGCCGCAATAAAACCGGTGCCAATGGGCGCCAGGTTGCCTTGATCATCGACGGGTGAAATCTCGCCCTTCTTTACGCCCTTGGGGTCCGTGGCATAGGCCTGGATGTTGTGATCCAGATACCAGCTGAAATTTTCGTCGAGGATTATAAACAGGCAGACGAATTCGCGGTCCACGTCTTTCGGTTTGCCGTCGGCATCGGCCATCCCGCGCCGCGTGACGATGATCGCGCCCACCAGGCCGGAGTTCACATCCTTCAATTCATTGGTGTGCGAATGATAGAGCCAAACGATCGAGCTGGGATCATTGGGGCCGGGACCCGCGCGCTCCGGCACTTTCCAGATGTACACATGCTGGCCGCCGGGCGGCACGGCATCGTCGTCCTTATCCTTGCCGGAAGTGCCGTCGGCATATAGAGATCCTTCCGAATCTTTTTCGTAAAACACGCCGTGGGGATGCATGCTGTAGGGATGCGTGGCGTTGTTCTTGAAGACCACGCGGATCGTGTCGCCCACTTCGGCGCGCAGGATAGGGCCCAGAATTCCGGAGTGCTCCCATTCGGGCGCCCGCGGCTTCAGTTGCGTGAATGTGCCGTCGGTGTATTCGCGGTAGATCGCTTTTCGATACGTTGAGCCGATGTTGTGCGGGCCGCGCTCGGAGTACATTTTGTTGACGCCTTCGAACGGCATGCCCATGGTCTTGTCCATTCCGCTCGGCACGTAATTCCATTCCACCTCGTCGGCGGCGATGTAATAAACGCGCGTCTTCCCCTGCGGTTCCTGCGTGGTGCTCTGCGCTCCGGCCGCCGGCGCGAACAAAAACGCCGCGGCCAGCAGGCAGACGCCGGCAAACACGAGCATCGCATTTTTCAATTTCACTTTTGATCTCCCCAAGCGCCTGCGCGGGCGCTGTTCGAATGGCGTGGATTGTAACTCGAAGTTTGCGCTAGGCAAGAAAATTCTGCGCGCACAGGGGTGCCCTTTACCGCATCGGCGAACACGCGGGGTGGGCGCACGTCTTGCCACGCGCGCGCTTCGCCTGCGCGGCCGCTTTTTACCGTAGGGGCACGGCATGCCGTGCCCGCTCTTGCGTGGCAATTGTGAACTTTATTGAGGAAAGGTTCGGTTACAGAAATTATTGATCGTCGTATTCGCCGGGAACGTCGTCCTCGGGAACTTCGTGCGTTCTCACTTCCCCGGCATCGGCATCCGGCGCGTTTTCGACGCCGCTGACCGCTTCGGCCTCGAATGCCTGGCCGTCCTCGAGCAACTCGACCACGCTTTCCGAATCCGCGCTCTCGACTTCGCTCAATCCCTGCAAATCGCCGGATTGCCCGCCGGAATCGGCGCCGCTGCCGAGCGCGTCCGGCAGGATCACGTTGCCCGATTCATCCAGGCGCCGCGTGCCACGCGAAAATTTCGCGGTCTTTTCGGCGCGAGGCAAGCGCCGGCGCGAAAGTCAATTTTCCCGGCGCGCGCATGCTGCGAGCTGCCGTCGGGCTTGGCCGCGCTCCCGCTGATTTTCTCCGAGCCGCAGCCGCCTTCGCCCGGGCTGCCGATGATTTTGTCCGAGCCGCGCCCGCCCCGCGTTTCGCTCCGCTCGATGCGCCTGGAAACCTTTGCCGCAGCTTTGCGCGAAGCCCCGCGCCGCGCCGCATTTCGATTCCCTGCGCGTTTCGCCGCGCTTCGATTGCCTCCGCTTCGAATGGAAGCCTTCGCCTTCCGCGCGCTTCGCCCCGCCTCTATTCCCCGCGCGCTTCTTCCCTGCCGACTTTTTTGCCTTCGCTTTTTTCTTCGCCATGTTTTTCCGCCGCCTGGGACTTTCGCTGCTACCTGATTTTTTTTCTGGTTGGAATCTTTGCCGCCGCTGCCGCCGCCTGCGGTTGTTGCCTTCAGTTGATTATTGCTGGCGCCCGCGCTTTTGCCTTCAGCCGATTATCGCTGCTGATCGAGTTCTTGCCACTAACTGATTATTTGCCTTCTGTGGATTGTTTGCCGCCACAAAAAAGTCTACCACCCGCGCCCGCGGCACACAACGCCGCGGTAGTGGCTCAGTTTCAGAGAATCTGGAATACGTAGGAGAGGGCGAGTTCAAGACCGCCGACGGCGGTTTGTGTCACGGTGCCCATCGGAGGCTGTTCCAACCTATCTGCGGCTAGTACGCGGACGTGGTCAACTAAAGCAACGCTATCTTGCAATGCTCGGCCGCTCGCAGGATTTGGCACCATGTGAGCGAGCTGAATTTTGATTCGATACCCACAGGCTTTATTAAGATTCGTTGTGAAAGGCACACCGACCACGTTTGGCAGGGACCTATTCAGCGCGTCCCGCGAAACAATGACGTATGGCCTGCTCTTGTTTTGCTCATGGCCCTGTACGTCTAGGTCTCTAGCATTGACCCAATAGATTTCGCCTCGCTTGGGCGGCATTTCAAAGATCAGCCTCTATTTCGTTCATGGATGATTGAATCAATTCGATGTCTTCGGCATCCGGCACATGTGGCGGCAGTTGCTCTTCTGGCTCCGGCTCACGGATACCGACTGCCTCGCGAACCAACCCATACGCATTGACCGCAGCACGAAGGCCGTCGCAAATCTCGTCCAAAATGTCTGGGCTGATCGCCTTGTCGAAACGAATCGATGCCAAAAGGCAATCAAGATGAAACTGCGACCACCCGAAATACAGGGAGAATTGTTTCGCAAGCTTCTGATCTAGCGCCTTGTGCTGCTCTTGTGGCGCGGCGGACACATGCGGCAAGAGCGCATCGATCTTCCGCAAGGTCCAAGCCGTGAACACGGCCTGATCGCGAGCCATCTGACCAAACTTCGCCAGTCCCTGATCGCGCAGATCGGATCTATTTCAGAAAACGCCTCCCATGAGAGACGCTGGAGGATCGCCCGTGGCACGGCGACCTGTGCTATTCCAGAGAGAAACATCATCGCGACGAAGTATTTCCGAAAGACCTCGTCGCGGGTCGCCTCAAATTCCGCTTTGGTTTTCTTTTCAATTGCCTGCAAAAGCAGGCCGTCAATGATGCCTTGGATATTCTTCAGGATTTCCGACGCTGACCCGGAGATTTCCCGAGTCACCGCCTTGGACGGCACCCCAACAAAGGTCAGTAGGTCGCGGAGACCTTCGACCCTCTGGTCCTGCTCAAGCGCCATGGCAGATGCTTCATTCATTATCTGGGTTTCCCTTTTTCTTAGACCAACGAGCCCGGCTGGCCTTTCGTGCGATCTCAACGCGACGACGACGACTCATTGAGTGAGCACGCGAAGGGCCACCAAGCAAACCGCCCTTCCTCGAAGAGGCTTTTTTGGCGGCGACTGTAGGGGATTCATCCCTATCGGAGAGCGCTTGCTGTACTACTCGGAACGCCCTCACATTGAAATCCATGAAGGTCTCCTCACCGAATTAGACGCATCCTATGGGCGTACGGATACGAATATTACATGGCGTGTCAAGCAAAACCATACAGTACTTTGAGCAAAATTTTGCGAAATGGTTCCCAACGAAAACTACTGTACAACCGTTCGCCAGCCTTTGCAATAAAAATGACCAAAATGCTTGACACGAATTCAGAACTCAAGCATAATGCTCAGTATGAATTTGCTCTCAAAAGACGAGCGCATGAGTGTCGTTGCGGCACTTGTTGACGGAAACAGCATCCATTCGACTTCGCGCATGACTGGAATCGCCCGGAACACGATTACCAAGCTACTCATGGACCTCGGCGCAGTCTGTATGGATTTCCATGATAAGAACGTGCGCAATGTCCGGGTGCGCCGTCTCGAGTGCGATGAAATTTGGAGCTATGTTGGCGCGAAGGCGCGGAACGTCGCTGCCGAAAAGAAAGAAATAGGCTGGGGAGATATTTGGACATGGGGGCCATTGATGCAGACACGAAGCTTTGCGTCAGCTATCTGGTAGGCGGACGTGACGGATGGTGGGCCAAGGAGTTTATGAACGATTGCGCGGCTCGCGTCAGAGGTTGCGTTCATCTGACAACAGACGGCCTCAGGGTCTATCTTAATGCCGTGGAAGACGCATTTGGCGCGGACGTTGATTATGCCCAACTGCAAAAGATTTACGGCACTTCGGAAGAACCAGACACGCCATATTCGCCGCCAACCAGATCGGATCCGATATGAAGGTTGTAAGCGGGCGGCCCGACCCAAAACACGTTAGCACGACCTATGTCGAGCGCCAGAATCTAACGATGCGAATGTTGATGCGCAGGTTCACCCGGCTAACGAATGCTTTTTCAAAAAAGGTTGAGAACCACGCCTGCGCCGTGGCCCTGCATTTCATGTACTGCAATTTCGTCAGAATCCATCAAACCTTGCGTGTCACTCCTGCGATGGAAGTGGGACTAGCGGATCGCCAATGGACCCTAGGCGAACTTGTGGACTTGCTGGCAAACTGAGGCACTACCAACGCCACCCCACTCCCTTGACATGCGCACCCCTTGCAGATAGGCTCCGCACAGTCGCAAGGCCCCCATCTCAGATCAGGAGAAACCATGAACTGTAGCAGCCAACACGCACGCACGCGCACGCTCGCATCCGCTTCGCTTCCCTTCGGAGTTTCGCTGGCCGCGGCGCTCGTTGCCGCCATGCTTATGCTCGCTCCCGCTCCCGCCTCAGCGCAGGACAAGCCCGCCTCGATCACCACCGTCGAAACGCAAACGCCGAAAACCGGCGCCTACGCGCAATACGAAGCGGGCCGCAAGCAACTGGCCGCCTGGCGCAAGCAGGCCAACGATCCTTCGCCGCTGTTCGTATTCGCGGACATCACCGGCGATGAAACCGGCTCCTACGAAGTGGTCAGCATGGACCAGCACTGGGCGGATATGGACAAGCCGGCAGTGACCATGCAGGACAGCATCGCGGAATACGAAAAAGTGATGGCCGAAGCGAATCCTCGTGTGGTCACGCGCATCTACGAGCACTTGACGGACGTGAGCAGCCCCGCCGATCCCAACATGACCGCCCCGCCGAAATTTTCCGAAATCATCACCTTCCACGTGAAGTACGCCAAGCGCGCGCAGTTCCGCGGCGCCATGACGCTGATCCACTCCGCCGCCGAAAAAGCCAACTGGCCGGTGAAGTTCGATTGGTACGCGCTGTATAGCGGCGGGCCGTTGCCCACCTACGTGCTGGTGGAAGGCCACGCGAACTGGGCGGATTTCGAGGAAAAGCCGGACGTGAAGCCGCTGCGCGACGTGCTGAAGGATTCTTTTGGCCAGGCGGAAGCAGACGCGGTGATGCATAACCTCGACGATTCCATCGAAAGCGAATCGAGCAGCATCATCGCCTACCGCCCGGACCTCAGCTACATTCCCGCAAAATAATTCAGGCGCATCGTTTCGTTTGGGTCGGCGGCGGGATCCCCGCGGATTCCGCCGCCAGGCCGAATCGCAATCCGGCGGTTGCAACCCTTGCACAAGCGTGAGCGATGTCTTGCTAGTCTGTGACTTATAAGTTACAATGACGGGTGCGATCGAGATTCGGCACTACGTCACCCCCTCTGGCAAAGACCTCTTCGATCACTGGCTGGCAGGACTGCCGGATGCTCGCACGCAGGCGAAGATTGCCACACGAATCAACCGCTTGGCCGCTGGAAATTTCGGGGACTGCAAGCCGCTGCGGCATGGCCTGTGCGAGTTGCGGATTGATTGGGGACCTGGATATCGCGTGTACTACGCTATGGTCGACAGAACCTGTGTCCTGCTGCTTTGCGGCGGCCAGAAGCGAAAACAATCGGCGGATATCGAACGCGCCCTGAGTTGTCTCGCCGATTACAAGGAAAGGACTCGAACGCCATGAAACGCAAACCAAGCGTCTCGCACGAGGAAGCCATTGTTCGCCGTCTGCGGAGCCATCCCAAATTTGCGGCTGAATATTTGCGAGCCGCGATCGAGGAAGACGACGAACCCCGCGTTCTGCTGATCGCATTGCGGCATTTGGCTCAGGCGCAGGGTGTGGCCAAAGTTGCCAAAGCCGCCGGCATCGAGCGCGAAAGTCTCTATCGCGCCCTTTCGCGTCGCGGCAATCCGCGGCTTTCGACGCTTTTCGCCGTCGCCAAAGCCGTAGGATTGAAACTCACCGTCGAAGCCGCGTAAACGCAAGGGCGTTCTGCTTGCGCAGTCAAAAAAAATGGCGGCGGAAGCGGGAGGCGAATGGCGCTGCCTTCCCTGATCCGTCGCCGGAAATCACACAAACATATTGCGCGAAGCCGCCTGGCGGCCCGCGTTTACGCCGTTTTTTTCGCTGTCTTGCGGCGGCCGCGGCGCTTGGCCGGGCGTTCCGTGGGGGCTTCGCCGACCAGTTCGGCGGCCCAGATGGACGTGATGAATTTCTTCATGCCGTGGTTATCGAAATCGATGGTGGTGCGTTCGTTGTTGGATTCGGTGACGATGCCCATGCCGTATTGCTCGTGACGAATAGCCTGTCCTTCGACGAGTACTTGCAATGTAGTCCTCCTTGGGATGATGACCACTGACCGATAAAATTCGCAAGCCCGCCGGCACTGCGGCGGTGCACTCCGGGTGCGTTGCCACGAAATCCTGGTGATGCGCCGCGGCTGATCGCGGCAATTCGGATCGCCTGGGCCGGTTGCCGGCGCGCATCGCGCGCGCCATCGCGGTACGGCGGAATCCCCGCGGGGCAGTCCTCAACGGATCGAAATTTGCGTCCAAGTCCCCGCACGAGCGGCCCGCGCGCCGCCCGTACCGAAACGATTTGGCATGCTTCCCGCGCCCCAACCGTTGCCGCCCGGTCTTCCCCTGATACGGGGCGAGCCCGCGCACCGCTCAGGGTCCGCAGACCCGCTTACAGGCCTACGACGTGTTCCGCTTGCAAGCCCTTGGGGCCTTGCGTCACTTCGAACTCGACGGCCTGGCCTTCGTTCAAGCTCTTGTACCCTTCGGCTTCGATGGCCGAAAAATGCACGAAAACGTCTTCACCGGACTGGCGCTGGATGAAGCCGTAACCCTTTGCTGCGTTAAACCACTTCACTGTACCTTGCTCTTTAGCCACTGGTGCTGCTCCTCGATCATTCGTCAGGTGGCTGGACCGCTGCCACCCCGGAAAGCTATTTGCTGCGCCTCTCGACCGTCTCGTCCGTCACAAAAAAAGGCCGCGGGGCTTTTGCCCAGCAGCCTTTCGCGCGTGAAAAAGGGTACTCAAGAGCAACAAACGCAATTTAGTACTTGCCATCTCTGCCCGCTTCCCCGCAACCCCTTCCGCCAATACTGGCAACGCTCCGCGAAGGCGGATACAGCCTCGCCGCAGGCCTCGCCCCCGCAGCCCTGTTTAGGCCATAGCGTGCCGGTGCTAGACCTCCTGGGCCTGTGGCAACGGCCATGGGTGAGAGATTCCGCGGCCGCCCCCGGCAAGCCCCACTCAGGTGGCCCCGCCAGCCATTGCCACGCCTCCCCTGACGCAAAAAAGCCCCGGAATCGCGAGATTCCGGGGCCTTTTCTTCGTTGAATGTAGCTGTCTGTCTGCCGCGGCCTAGAAATCGAACCGCAAGGCTAGCTGCAATTGGCGCGCGGTGCTCGCCGTCGAAAGAATCGTGCCAAAATTACCCGGCGAGAGGATGCTCGCCCCTGAGGAAAAATCATTCCCCGGAGGGTTGAAACTCGGGTGATTCAAGACGTTGAATGCCTCGGCGCGGAATTGCAGCGTCTGGTGATCCGACCACGGCATGTTGAAGTTTTTCAGGATGGCCATATCCACGTTCCAGAAGCCCGGCCCGGTTACGGCGTTGCCGTTGCCCCGGTATCGCCGCCAAATGGGAATGCGAAGGCGTTCAAGGCGTTGGCCTGGCTGGAGAAGAACTGCACGGTCCCATTCTCCACGTGGATATTTTGCTTTATATCGGAAGCCGGCCCGATAAACACCGGAGCGGCATCCTGGGTGAAGTTGATGGGAAACGTCCCGGTGTGCAAATTGAACGGGTAGCCAGTAGACGCCGAAACGATGCCCGGAGGTACCCCATCCTCCCACCAGCGCATTCAGCAACTTCGAGCTGATCCCAAATAGCGCTGGCCGGTTCCCACGGGCAGGTGGTAGTCGTAATTGATGCTCACGGTATGCCGCGCATCGAAATCGGAACTGGCGCGGCAGGTGCGCAGGTTGGTCAAATCGCAAACCAGAAATTGGCCGGTTCCGGTGTACTGGTTGGCATTGTTGGTGATTTCCGAAACGTTGTCGATCGAATGCGAATAGGCGTAGTCGAAATCGAATTGCAGGTTATTGGAAAGCTTCTTGCGCAGCGTGAGAACCAGGGCGTTGTAATTCAAGAACCCGTAATTCCCCACATAGCCCGCCGAGCCGGTTTGCGCCAGCAACCCGGTATTTGGCAGCAGGATGCCGGCCTCGGACAGAACCAGAATCGTGCTGGAAACATCGCCCACCGGAAAGTAGGGTGAAGCCAATTGCGCCGCAAGCTGCGTGCAATTGTTCGCCGCCAATCCAAAAAAAGGAGCCGTCGTCGGGCATGTCAGCCCGTACTGCGCCACGCCCTGGCCGATTTGGCTCTCAAACCAGGGAACAGCATTCACCGCTCCCGGTGAAGTTCCTCCCTGAACTTGCTGCTGCACCGCGCCAAATGCCGCGTCCAGGAACTGGCCCGATGTGGCGTCCTTGAAATTCACTGTTTGCGCAGCGTCGCCGTCCGCCAGCAGCCTGCGGCCCAGCTTTCCGTAGTAGTCCGCCTCGAACAGGAAGCCGCCGGGCAATTCACGCTGCCAGCCTAGGGAAAGCGAGATCACGTAGGGAGTTTTGAGATTCGTGTCGAGCTGGAACGTATTCGGAAATCCTCCCAGCACCGCCAGCCCGATGGGATTCCCACTCGCGTCCACGTTGGGCGTAAACGGCGTGGTGATGGTGGGCGCCGCGGGACTCGGCGGCGGCGTATTGATGTTGGCAAAGCGCGGATCAGTGGCCAGCGAGCCGCCGGGGTCGGCGTTGGAACCAAATGGCTGATTCTGCTGGTTGCTGAAAATGAAGTTCGACTGGTCGATCTCAAAACTCAGCGTGCTGAGCACTCGATCGAAGTTCAATCCCGCGCCGGCGCGGATGCTGGATTTGCGGTCGCCGAATATTTTCCCCAGAATGCCTTCGGTGAAGGATGGCGAATAGGCGATGCCAAGTTTTGGAGCGAAATCCCTGTAGTCCGATTGTAATATCCAGGCCCATGGTTCTTGGGTCCGCCGAGAATGTAACTGATCAGCGGCGCGGCGGCATTCCCGTTGATGCCCTGAGCGGCCGCGGCCACGCGCGCCCCGAACAATTGAGTTTCATCCACCGTGGACACGGACTCGAACCCGTTCACTTCATATGGCACCGCGTGGTATTGCCACCGCAGGCCAAAATTCATGGTCAGGTTGGAATTCAAGCGCCAGGTGTCTTGCCCATAAAGCTCTACCTCGTTGTAGGCAAATTCGCGGACAGACGGCGTGTAGAGCGGGAAGGCGGTCCCCGACGTATTGTAATTGTAATTTACCGTCGTCCCAGTGAAGCGTCCGAGGAGGAACGGAAAGATGCTGTCATACTCGTCCATCGATCCGGATCCGACGAATTCTGATACATATCGCTGGGGCGCAGCGGATTGGCCGGTCCTCCCAGGCTTTGCAGGTTCCCTCCGAGGCCCAGCCCGGTGAAATCGAGGCTGTTGTTCAGGGAGGAATGCACGCGGATGAACTTCCCATCGACCCCGAATTGCAGCGTGTGGCGTCCCTTGGCCCACGTTAAGTCGTCGCGGATTTCAGGAACCGGAACGTTGCGTCCCTGGCTGGAGATTCCGGCGAGGGGATCGGAGTACGGCCCGAACAAGAAGGAATTGGGAGCACTCGAGGTGTTCGTCGGATTGAATGCCAGCACGCTGCGCGTCACGCCAAAAGCCGCCTTGTTTAGAATGCTGTTGGTGATCGCCCAGGTGTCGCCAATCACGTACGACCTGCTGTGGTTCAATTCCAGCAGCGATGCGCCGCCGTCAGCGGGAAATTGCGGAGCGCCGTCGTCATTTGTGTCGCGGTCCCAGGTGGCGCGCGCGAACAGGGATTGCTTGGAGGTCAGGTTGTAATCCAAACGCCCAATATAGGTGGCTTCGCGTATGAGTTGCGGTGCGTTGAAGCGGTACCCCGCGGTGTTGATCCCGTCTCCGACTGCAAAATCGTTAGGCTCCGGATAGCGCGTATTCAAATAGGTCAGCAGGTTTGCGCTCGCGCCGATCCCCGCCGGGTCGAGAATTGCACCGATTGTGCCGGTCCGAGCGCCGTGGCTGGAAGAGTCGAAATGCATGCGGGCGCGCTGGCCAGCGTGGAACTGGAATTGCACCCGGCGCCGTTATTGACGTAATTGATTTCACCCTGCCGGACATTGTCCATCGGGACGATGCGCGTCTCCTGGTCCGATATGTTGTCGTGCCGCGCTTCGTAATCGAAAAAGAAAAACAGCTTCTTCTTGATGATCGGCCCGCCCAAATCGCCGCCATACTGGTTGCGGATCAGCCCGGGACGCGGCACACCGGCGAAATTATTGAACCAGTCGTTGGCGGCATAGGCCGTGACGCGATTGAATTCGTGCAACGACCCGTGAAATTCGTTGGTGCCGCTCTTGGTCACCAGGTCCACTTGCGCGCCGGTGCTGCGGCCGAAACTCGAATCTGGCCCCCCGACGATGGTGCGCACTTCACCCACGGCATCGAGGGGGATGCGCGAGGCGGTCACAAACGCCTGCCCGATGGTCTCGTCGTTCGCGTCCATTCCGTCCACGGTGATATTGGCGGCGTCGGCGCGCGACCCGGTCACCGAACCGAACTGGTCGCCCACCCCGCTCACCTGCACACCCGGCTGCAATTCCAAAATCACGGCGGCATTGGTGCGGATCAAACTGGGCAATTCCTGGATGCGCTTGGTGTCGATCACGTTTCCGATGCTGGCGTCGGTGGTATTCAGTGTGGCCTCACCGTGCGATTCAACAATCACTGTTTGTTTCGTGTCGCCCACTTGCAGTTGCACGTCTTGGGTTTCCGTGACGCCCACACCCAGGGAAACTCCCCCAAAGGAAAATGTGCGGAATCCGGGCTTTGTAAATGTGAGGACGTAGTAATCGCCAGGGGGAACCACTCGGAAAATATACGTTCCAGAGGAATTCGACTTTGCGGTCGCGCTATAGCTCGTCGTGGGGTTGGTCAGCGTCACTTCCACATCGCCGACCACGCCGCCTGTGGCATCCGTCACCACCCCGGTGATGCCTGAATTGGCTTGGGCTGCAACACGCGCGCCGGAAAACATCGACAACAAAATCACCACACCCGCAAGATGCACCAGGGTTCGGATCGAAGCCGCTGCGGAACGCATGACTGTATTCGAACGCACTTGTAGCATGTCTGCCCCCCTAGATCTTCCGGAAATCCTGACATTTGGATGTCAGCCCCACACCCCCGCATTCGTGGTTTCACACACCTCAGCGCCAATATTTACCTCCGAGGCAAGTAAAACTCGTAACGCTTTTCATCACATATCACATTTCGATGGGCAAAGGGAGAAAAAAGATTCCTCCAATGTTCTGCAAGGGTGAGTAGAAATGGTGCCGTCACCGTCCATCCGAGCCCGATCACCCGCACATTCCCCCGCCTGTCCGCGAGTACTAGCGCCGCCTTGGCCCCTGGTACCAGCAAAATGTGACTTTCCCGCTAGTGTCCCAGGGCGTCTCGCGGACCACTCTATACATGTTAGGCGGCGATATGCCACGCGTCCCGTTGGCCATTCTTCCGGCCACAGGCTCCCGCGCCCCTGATCCCGCTGTTCCGCGGGCGTGGCGCATCGCTCGCAAGCGGGCCTTCCCTGCTTGCGAATTAAACTGAGGATCACCGAAATCATGAGCGACGCAGCGCAGCCCTTCGAGCCCACTAGCCGCATCGAGGATCTCCTCGCCGCGGCCCAATCCATGGCGGCGCCCGCCGAGGTACCCGGCGGCGCGCCTAACTCCGCAGCCGATCCCGCGCCATCCGCCGCGCCGGCGGAAACGAAACTCGCCGATAGCGCTCTGCCCGAAGATGAATTCACGCTCGATGACCTGGCCAAGGTCAGCGAAGCGGCGCAAGTGCCGGAGGCGGTGGTCTCCGAATTCATCGCCACAACGGAAATTGCCCTGGCTTCCGCGCTCAATCCCAAAACCTCGCAAGGCGTCGCATCCGCCACGGCGTGTGCGAATGCCGAGTCGCCAGAAACCAATTCCGGAGCAGCGCCTGCTTCCGCATCCGCCAGCGCGAATCCCTCCGAACGCCGCCGCAAACGCCGCGTGCTGATTTCCGCGCCGGTGCGCGTGCGCGGATTGGACGTCACGCGCGAAGTCCCCGACGAAATTTCCACCACCATTGACGTTTCGCGCCTCGGCCTGCTCTTCATCACCAGCGACGCGCGCTATTACTGCGGCATGGAAGTCGCCGTCGTGTTCCCGTACAGCTCCGCGCCCACCGCCATTCATACCGAGCAGCGCGGACACGTGGTGCGCGTCGAAAATACGCAGGATGGGCGCCGTGCCGTGGCCATTTCGCTCGGCGCGGGCGAAGGAGTGGACCTGGTTGACGCCGCCGGACGCAAGCTGGCTTCGGAATCCGCGGCCGCTTCCACTTCCCTGCAGCCCGATTCGAAAAAGCCCATCGTGCTGGCCGTGGACGCCGATAGCGCCATTCGCGAGATGACCAAGGCGGCGCTCGAGGATGAAGGATATTCCGTGATCGCCGTGGCCAGTTGCCAGGACGCGCGCGAAGTGCTCAACATGTTTGTTCCGGCGCTGGTGATTGCCGAAGTGGAAGGAGAAGGACTGCCGGGCTACGACCTTTGCGTGCACGTCAAAGCCACCGCCGGGTTGCGCCACGTCCCCGTCGTGCTCACCACCAGCTCCGCCTATCCCAGCGATTATTCGAGCGCGCATTCCCTCGGCGCCGTCGTCTGCATGGCCAAGCCTTACAAGCAAGATCGCCTGTGCCACGTGGCGCGCCTGCTCGCTCCGCTGCCCGCTGGGAATTCCGCGCCGGATGCGGCTCCCCCACGCGCCGCGGACCCTTCGCGCAAAGCCAGCTCCATGCCGCATTTCGGCGCCGGGCGCGCTCCTGTCTCGACGAAGCGCTACGACGAATCCACATCGCAGCGCCGCAAACTCCGCTTCCCCATTTTCCGCTAGCCTTCGCTGCCGCCTCCGCGACGCCCCGCCCGCCCCTCGCGTACATCCGCGCGCGTTCGCAATCTTGGCGATTAGAAAAGCTGAATATCCAAGAGTTAACAAATACGGAAAATAGACATGCAACAGGTAAAACGCAAAAAAAGATTCCGACAACAAATCGAATCTGTAAAACTTTGAACCGCGGATGCGCCAATGCGCGATCGAAAATATACCTCGAATATCATAGATATATTCCGGCACCATCGAAGGCGTTCAATCCATTCCCACCGCTATTTCTTGCACAGGGGCGATGCGCGGGAGATGCCTCGTCGAAAACCTGAGATCATGCATCTCGTCGTAACATCACCCCCTCCGGTCGCCGATGTCATATCGGCGGTCTGAAAGCGCACCTTTGTCACATCTTGCTCTTTGACCTGTCTTTGCGGAATTAGACAAGAATCTGGAAACGTTGTTACCGAGATATCGTCCCAACCACCTATTAATCTATATAATAAAAAACATTTACCTATCTCACAAAAAAATAAACACACACTACTCTGCTCCCGCTTGCCGCAAGGATGCGCCATGCCGATCTCGTCGACAATGGCTCGAATCATCCATGGCACAATCTCAAACCCCTCTTCGGGTCGCCCGGGGATGCGGCGTTCTCGGAAAGCCGTACGAACCAAATGCTCTCTTTAGAATGACCTCGAAGTCCTTTTTATTACCAAAGTCCCCGGCGCATTCCGGGCCTCTGATTCCCCACAAAAATCCTCTGCGTGATTTCCTGCGGTCACCGCAAGCAATAATTCAAAAAGATATAGATCGCGGTAATATGCACGCCTTCACAATCTCTTCGCCCTTTCCACTGGATCTGGCCGATTGATTCGCAAGAAAGTTCAGTTTCGTGGGATATCCTGTCCTCGATCCGTTTCTCGGCATGGCACAACCACGATGTCCTAGCAAAGTCCGGCAGAACAGCAGCCGGTATGGATTCACGCCACAGCTTCAATTTGCCCGGTACAAATCCTCGTAGCAACGTCGTGATTCTTCGGCCCCGCAGATCCGCGTGAACAAAAAGATGATCCGTAATGCCGCATGGCTTCGCAAACTGACCGTCCAAACTGGATCTTCGCGCATTCATACTTTCTGGAAGACGCGCGATGTCAGGCGAAATTGCAAGGTCAAGATCGTGCTCACGTGATGCAGGCTCGCGAACGGCCGTAACAGGCGGTCACCAGATGGCGGTTTCGTGCGCTCGTGCGGGGTGCTCTTTGTGAGAATGGCTTGTCATCGGCGCATGTGTTTTGCGACAAGAGCCTTGAACTTCCAGGATGGTATCGCCCCGAAAAAAAGTGGGATTTATTGGTGGTTGCGGATGGCCAGCTTTTGGCCGGCATCGAATTCAAATCTCAAGTCTGGTCGTTCGGGAACAACTATAACAATCGCACGGAAGAAGCGACGGAAGCTCAGCGATATCTGGTCTGCATACAAAAAGCTTAAAGAATTCGCTTCTTTTCTCGTTTTCTTTGACTTCTGATGCCGCTCTCAATCAAGTCCTACGGTCTACAGCACGCGATTCGTGCTGGTTTTCTGATGGGTTGCAAGTGTTCTCACGCGGCGAGCGAGGCGAGAAGGAAGCGACACGCTTTGGATCGAATCTGTTTCTGAGTGGTTCTCATTGGGAAATATACACCATAATCAACCATTTTGCACCATTATGGCAGGCGATTGCCTCGCGCTATCTCCACAGCTCGTACGAAGATAATACACCTCCCCATGGTGTCATAATTTTTCTGCCGCGCGGCGAGTTATTTCGGAGCTGCAGGAGCGGCTGCGGGCAGCGTGGGCGGCGCGGCGGATTCGCCTGCGGCGGGCGCGGCGGCCACGGGCATTTCCCGCAACAGCAGCGCGGAGGGATGCTCGGCGTCGTGCAAAATCGTGTTTGTCGCCGAAACATACTTCGTGCCCTGCTCCGGGCTTTCGGCGGTGTTCAAATTGCGGTCGAAGCGCGGAAAATTGCTGCTGGAAATTTCCAGCCGCAGCCGGTGTCCGCGCAGAAACACATTGTCTGTCGACCAGGCGTCAATCGTGAATTTGTAGACCGTGCCGGGAGTCATCAGCTCGGCATGCTCCTGCGAATCGCGATATCGTGCGCGGACAATGCCCTCGGTCAAATTCACGGCCGTGCCATCCGGCCACACGTCCACCAGCTTCGCCGTGAAATCCGTATCCACCGCCGAGGATTTCGCGTACAGCTCGACGCTCACCGGCCCGGCCACTTCCGTATTTTTCTGGAATGGCGCGGTGGAATACACCAGCACGTCCTGCCGCGCTTCGTCATCGCGCTGATCGCGCGGCCCCGGCTCCCAATGAATCGCATCGCAGCAGAGCGGCCCGCCGATGGTGGCCGCGGGATTTCCCGGATCATATATATATTGATCGGAGGGAGCGCCGGCCCGCGCCGCATCCTTCGCGGGAGCGGCCAGCGCGAGCGTGCCGTCGCCGCTCGCGGAATTGGCGTTGCCGCCCGATCCCAGAAAATATTTCACGGGACGCGATTCCGCGGGAGGCCAGTCCGATTCTTGACGATAGACGTCCGCACCCATCACAAACATGCGCACCGGCTTGTCCGTCGCGTATTCGTTGGAAATTCCCTTGAACAGGAAGTCGTACCAATCGAGCATCGCGCCGGTGTAATTATATTTCACGGCCTCCGGCCCGAAATCCACGTCGCCGATTTTTTCGCCGTTCCCGGCGTGACCTCCGATCTCGATCAGCAACCGGTCCTGGGTGCGCGCCGCGTCCGTTCCGCCGTGCTCCTTCATGCCCTGAAAATTGCGCAGCGCGCCGCCCTGAAAAATGTCGTACCACGCGGTCACGTCCAGCACCGGAACTTTCACGTCCGCATAATGCTCCGCGATGGCCAGCGGCTTCCAGTAATCGTCGTAATCGGGATGCGCGAGCCAATCGAGATAATACGGAGCGAGCGCGCGGGTCTGCGCCGTGCCTCCCGGGGCCGCGCCGTTGAAGAGCGGATAAAATTCCAGCGGCAGAACCCGCACGTTGGGCACCGCGTTGGTATTTTGATCGATCAGCCGCTGGTAGGTGTTTTGCGCCAGCGCGGAAGTCCACGATTGATTGAACCATTGCTCGAATGCGCCGCCCTGATACGTCCATCCGTCGTGATAATTGCTGGCGGTGACGTACGGCGCGATGCCCGCCAGATGCGGCGGCTGGGAGATGGCCGCGAGCCATTGCGTCGCGCCCACATACGAGCCGCCGAACATTCCCACCCGGCCGTCCGATTGCGGCAGCGCCGCGGCCCATTCCACGGCGTCGTACCCGTCATTCGATTCGTTCTTGAACGTGTACCAATCGCCGCCCGAAGCGTAGCGCCCGCGCGTATCCTGCACCACCACCACGTATCCGCGCGAAGCCATGCGCACCGCCTCGGCCACTTGCCCGGAATCGTTTTTCATGTACGGCGTGCGGGTCATCAGCACCGGGAATTTTCCCGGCAGATTGGGGCGGTAAATATCCGCGTTCAGGGTCACGCCGTCGCGCGTCTTCATCTTCACATTTTCTTCAACGGTGATGGGATCGTTTTCCGCGGCAGGAGCATCCGTCGCGGCGGATACCAACGCTCGCGCCGTCAGCCCGCGTGCAGCCGAGTGCCGCGCGAATGCCGCACCTCCCGCCACCGCCATGGCGCAAGCCAGGCAAGCGGCCCACAGCAGCGCCGCGCGCAAATTCCCTCGCGCTATTTCCCCGAGTAGGTTTTGCCGCTTGCGCTCTCTCATTCTCTCGCCTCCGCTCTGCCGTCTCTCGCGCGCCCGATGCTTCCTTTCCGCTTGCGCGTGGGATGCGTCGTGTTCCCTTGCGCGCCCGAAAAATTCCGCGCCGATTATACATCGCTCGGCCAATTTGCGTTGCCGCGAAGGCGCGATAGTCCGCGTGCGCTGATTCACGAATTTATTTTTCGGTTTTTTCCGGGACGGGAGGCTTGGCCTCGCCATTCGCCCGCCGCAGGACGATATCCACACGCTTGGGATTTCCATGAGTGATCACGGGATAAGCGGCTTCGCTCACATACAGCGCATGTCCACCGGCGGAGATCGTGGCGCGCACCACGTACGTCCGCCCTTCGCTGATGCGCGCGCCATCATAGGCAATTGCAAAACGAATCGGCGGGTTGCCGGGATTTTCCACGCGCGCCGTGGCGATGATCACGTCCGGCGCGCCTCCCGCGCTCACTTCCGCGAGCGTGGCCTCAAAATAAGCGCCCGGCGGCAGCGCCGCGCGCTCGCGCACATTTGCCGTGCCGTTCACCACGCTTGCGGCGCTCGCCGGCGGCTCGGGTTTTTCCTGCGGCCCGGGGATGCGCCCCGGAACGGGCTTTCGAAACGACGCCTGGCGGAAATTTCCACTGAGCCGCGGCGCGCTTGTTTGTCCCGGCCACGCCGCCGGCGCGAGGGCGAAAAACAAAATCGCCGGCGCGATGTCGCGCATCCCGCGAATAAAACTTTTCACCCGCATCTCCTTCCGCTTCGCGTAGGCTTTTTCTGCCGTGACTTTGCGCGCGCTCCGCGCGGATTCACGTTGCGATGTTTCTGCGCGCAGGCTCCGCGCGGTTTCTCCGCTCAATATGCTCCCCCGCGCGCGCATCCGCAATCTGAAATCTGAAATCTCAAATCTGAAATGGCGCGCCTCCCTTCCTCGCGCCGCTTCGCCCCACCTGTCCTTTGGTACAGGGTGACGCGCAGGGCGCACACTTGGTGCAGTGCCGCAGCCGCCTCCACGCGCGGGCATACAATTCGTGTATGGGCAGCACTCCTCCCGGCGGCGCTTCCGGCAACGGCAGCAAGCCGCGCGATACAGCTCCGCGCGCATCCGCGCCTCCCGGCGGTGCCGCGCCCGCGCGCCCGCTTTCGTCGGGCGACCCGCTCGCGGCCAATTCTCCGCGGCCCACTATTCCCTGCCCTAAATGCGGCGCACCGGCCCGTGACGTGGCGCGTTTTTGCCAGCGTTGCCACATGACCCTGCGATACGAGTGCCCTTCCTGCCATCACGAGCAACGCGCCGGCGGAAAATGCGAGAAATGCGGCGTTGATTTTTTGAAATACATCACCGCGGTTGTGGCCGCGAAACAGGCCGAAAACGACGCGGTCGAGGAACGCAACGAGCGCCGCTCGAAACTCGTCAGCAGCATCCTGTTGTTTCCGTTCATGGGTCCCATGCGCCTGGTGCGATTTTTCACGCGCCCTTCGGAGCCTTCGCGGCGCCGCTGACGCCGCGCAAAATCCATGCCCGCGAAACTCATTCCTTTCGAGCGGTCGCAGATAGCAAGCGGCGCTCCATCGAGTTCCACTCCCGGCATTGAGCCGCGAGATCCGCTGCCGCAGTCCCGTGACGCGCAAGGGATCGCGCCGCTTTTTGCCTGCCCTCGCTGCGGACGCGAAAATCCAGCGACTGCGTATTTCTGCGTGGACTGCCACCAGATTCTGATTCATCGCTGCCCGAATTGCTGGCACGAGCAACGCACCGGGCCGATCTGCGAAAATTGCGGCACCAACATGCCGGTCTATTGGCAGGCGGCGCTCGACAAGTCCATGGAAGACGAAACTCGCCTGGGGTGGGCGCGCATGTGGGCCGCGGCCACATGGCTTGCGCAAATCGTGATGCTGCCCTTCGGCTCGGCCTTCGGTGTCGCGCGCGGGATGGCCCTGCGCCTCCTCACCGCCCGCTTCCGCGCCCGCTGACGCCCCGTACCCACCGCGCCATCGGATCCGTCGCAACGCTTTCCATCGTCACGGATGAAAATACCGCGCCGGCGGAAACAATCCCTTGCGCGATAATTCGCGGCCCACGGCGCGCTTCACTTCGCGCATCCAGTAATCGAACGTGCCTTCGGCCACGCCCACCAGTCCGATCGCCTGGCGGTATTCCACGCTGTGCAAAAAATAAATCTCAAAAAGCTTTCGCCGCCCCTTCCACTCCGGACGCCGCAGCGATTCGCGCCCGATGCGCTCGAAATCCGCCACATATTCGGCCGCGCGGCCTCGCGGCGGACGCCAATGGTAGCCGTCGAGCGGCTTGGCCGGATCCACCGCGCGAATCTGCCCCGCGCTTTCTTCCAGCCACTCGCGCAAACTGCGGTAACGCCCGTGACACGCGTCAAACACTTCCGCTGCGTTCATGCGCCCTCCGCTCGATGAGCCGTGCGGTGCGAACCGTGCGACGTGAATCGCGCGATCGAATCCGCCGGAAATAATTGCCGCTGCGATTCCTGTTGCCATCGTCCGCCTCCCCGCATTCCGCCACTGCCGCCACTCACGCTAAACCGCCGTAGGGGTACGCCGCGCCGTGCCTATGCCCGAGCTGCGTGATTGCCGTTTCACTTGCTGCCATTTTTTCCGGCGCGCTTGATTCTCCATTCCGAAAACGACAATCTGGACTTTCCGGCCCCGTTTCCGCGATCTCCCATCTGCAATTTCACATTCCGCGCATCTGATTTCGCTTGTGCAATTTCACAGTTGATTTCGCGGGTTCGAATCTCCCATCTGCAATTTCAAATCTGAACTTTGCTTTTTGCTTCCCGCACCAAGCCACGGCTGCCGGTCAATTTTTCCGCGGCTTCCCCTTCCCTTCCGCTTCCGGCAGCAGCATGGCCCCGGCATCCCACGCATCGCCCGTGCGCGCCATCTCCTCCTGCACCGCTTCCAGGCACGCCGCAAAACATTCGCGCCAGCCGGACATGTACCCGCGCGCGTATTCATCCGCCAGACGCTGCCGCTCGCGGTGCTTGCGCTCCATGGCGAACACTTCGGCGCATTCGCGGCTCGGTGCGCGCCAGGCCAGCCGCGCGCGGTACGCGCATTCACGCGCCGTGCGCACAATCCAATGCAGCGGCGAAGGAAAATACACTCCCACGCGCCTTCGCGGCTCATACCAACCCATGCCCCAGCCGCTCGGAACAATTCCTCCGTGGCCCACTTCCTTGCGCATCCCGCGTTTTGCGTGTTCCATCATCGCCGCCTCCGCTCTTCCGAAATTTGCCGCTGAATTTTGCCGCGCCTCCCGCTGCTTCTGGTTGCTCGATTTTCGCGTGCAGGCTCTCGCGCGTTGTTTTGGCCGTCATCATGACCAGCGCTACGGCCATCGCCGCGGAATTTCCGGCCCCGCTCCCACACCCAGTTCGCGCCGCACCAGCTCCTCCCGCAGCACCTTCGCCTCCGCCCAGGAATTTCCGCTGCCCGGCGAATATGCCTCGCGTCTGGGCCACGAATTTCTGTACTCTCCGGGATTCGCGGCCTTCGCTTCTCGCTCGCTGAAATTGCCATTTGCTTTCACCGCGGAGTTCCCATTCCCGCGGAACGGATTCGGCATGGCCGCTGTCGAATTTTCTTCTTGTGTGTTTCCTTCGCCGATTCCTGTTTCTTTAGGGTTTTGAATTTTCTTTTCCACCAGCCCGGTGGGGTTTATGTTTTCTTTTCCTCTTTCTACGGATTTACTACTTATCCCCGCCGCATCTTTCGAGTTTTCACCACTTTCGCCCGCGTCCGCCCCGCGATTCTGCGGACGCCCCCACGCATTTTTGCGGGCGCCCTCCGCAAATCCGCGGCCGGGCTGTGCATATTTTTTTGCTTTGGTGATGCGCACCACCACGCCTCCCGGCGTGGGCTCCGTCTCGATGTACCCTCCGCGCCGCAAGGCGCACATCCAACGCTCGAGCGTTCGGCGGTTGAATCCGGTCTCCTCTTCGATCTCGCGATAGCAGACCGGCGCGCCTCCCAGCACCCAGCCCACCGCGCCGGTCTGGTGCGTTTGCCTGAGAACCAGCCAGCCGTAAAGCCAGATCGCCGAGCCCATGCGCGCGTAATGCCGCGCCTCAAAAAGCACCCCGCGAAGCCCGCAATGAAAATTCTTCTCGCGCATGAAACTTTTCACCGCTCCTTCAATATCCGCATCGAGACTTGCGCCATCGCGCAGATCATTTCTCCGAATGAATCCATGACCCGCGATTTCCGCGGCGCACAGAGGCGCGAGCTGAAATCTTCTCCTCCCGCTGCCCCGGCCATTTCCCGCTTGAATCCGCACTCCGCCTCATCGCAGACGTGTCATCGCAAAAATCCACATTCCTTCGTGCCCGCACTCCCTGCATCTCGCTTTTCGCCATTCGTGACTTCCCTGACGGCGTCCGTATTTTTCATTTCTCATTGCCCGCTAGGCCCTGCAAATCTGCGACGATATCTAGTTTTAAAACTCGCACTTTTTTCGCTCCCCCATGAGGCTTCCCTCGCGCTTCCCGAATCATGCCTCCGCTCGCTGCTCCCATCTCTCGCCGCCGTTACTGCTGGTCGGGTAGAAACACGCTCAAGGTTCGACCCAGGACCATCAAATCACGTACAATGACTACGTAAATAACGCTCACCGGATGCGCACTCCCGCCGGTCACAGGACAAAACACTTCTCCGCAAGTACCAGGCCCTATAGATTTCCTAGTCCTATACTCTTGCATTACGTTATTCATATATTAATATGTCGCCCTTGCTTCTCCTTGCGCTTGGGATTCTGGAATTTACGGAGGCAGTCATATGCGCACTCGCGAATTGCCGCTCGAATATTTGATCCGCGCATCGAAAGAAACACTCGAGAGCTTCGAGCTCACTCGCCTCAATCGCGCCGCGAATTTCCGCAAGGAGGCGCGCGATGTTCTGAATGATTGGGTGCAGGCCGAAGTAGAATCGCGGCTGGCGCGCTTCGTCCTGGAACGCCGTCGCGCACAATCCGGAGATTGTCGTTCCCTATCTTCGGAATTTGCTCCTCCCTCGGAAGTCGAGCTGCTATCCAGCGCTTCGCAATTCGCCCAGTCCGTTGCCGAGGCGAAATCGATTTCCTTCGCCGAACCCCCTGGAAACTTTCCCGATGGGGCAGTAACAAATTGTCTCGCCAGAATGGATTCGGCTTTGCCGCCGCCATCTTCTCCCACCACGCAACTTTCTTTTCTCGATTCGCTCCCGGATTCGCATTTCCAATTGGACTTGTTTGCTCGCGCTCCTCGCGCAAATGTTGATTCACCGTCCCATGCGCCCGAAGAACTTCCGCAAATCAACGCAATACCAAGCCGCGCGCTGCCCGCCCGCCCCTCTTCACTCCTCACTTCCGAGTTTTTAACTTGCAGCAAAGCGCTTTCGGCGACGCATCGCGATACTTTGAGGCATGCGCAGAACCGATTCGTACAAACCAGGCTATTGAAAAAGACCCGCCCGCGCCTTAGCCACCCGCTCGCCGCAAAACACGGCGTGACCCCGAAATTTTCTTCTGCCGCTGCGATCCTCCGGCCGCGCCCGCCGATGGTGCGCAGGGAGCGGGTCGATACAAGAAGTTTCAGTTCATCCCAGCCGGTCGATGGGCAAGCATTCAAGAAGGCGGCGCCGTTCGACTCCCGCCCATCGCTTCGCTCCGCCGATGCATTCAAGCTGTTCGAGCGCATTGGCGTTTCCAATGCTTCACTTGTCCGATCGTACGCGCTGGCCGGAGCACCTTCCCCTGTGCATCGCCAATCGCAATTGAGTTGCGACTCGTTTAAATCTTCCGAATTCTGCTCGCGCCTTCGCCGCGATGATTCCGATTCTCGAGAAATCACATTCGCTGAATCACGCAACTCTTCCGGCGCCCGCGTGAGCTTCTTCAATTTGATGAGTCGATCGAATGTTGACTTCGGCAAATTCATGCTCGCCCCCACAAATCAAGTCCGGTACTGCGCATCGCACCCAACTTCCGCAGTCAAGTGTTTATTTCATCACCGCGCCAACTTGTGCCCGGGCGGCGTCATCAAAATATTTATCAAGACCGTTGAATGGATTTGCCCGCACATTCCAGCGCCGCAAGTCGCCCCCATGCGCTTTTCTCCCGTCCTTGAGCCGCGCTTCGTGGTCTCCACAGGTCCAGACGAGTCCGTTGTCATACGTCCGGTTGCCAGCCACCCATTCCGCGTCCTCCGCCGCGGCACAAAATCGCAACTCCCAGGCTCCGCGATCTTTTGTCGCAATTCGCGCTCAGCTTTCTCAGTCAGCCGCCCCTCATCTCTCGCCCTTCCCGCAATTTCGATTACATTCCATGCGTCTACTCCGCGTGTCGCCGCTTCGGACGATTCCTTGGTGAGGTCGTTCCGTGCATCGAATGAAAATATTTTCGCGGCCCGATTCTCGGACGAGTCAAATTCATTTGTGCTAGCTCTCCATTTTGCCGGTGCCGCAAAGCCGCCGTATCTCTCCTCGCATGTTTCATGCGCATTGGCCTCATTTCTATTTTGCAAAAAGGTTTCTTCTGTTTCGGACACCTTCTTCCGCTCCCCCAAGTGTTAGACGCCTACACCACGGTCGATCATCCCGTTTCCCACTCCCTCGCCAGACCCACCCCTTTTTTGCGCGAATCTCTTTACGCCCCCATCCCTTTTCTCTATAGGATCCCAACTACTCGCGCTTCCTCTCTCCGCCCGCCCGCCCGCCCGCCTCGATCTCCTCTCATCCGACCTTTTGCTCGTACAACAACTCTCTTCCCACCCAGATCCGTTCTCTCGAACGCATCTCATCTACTCGTGCTTCCTCTCTCCACCCGCCCGCCTCGATCTCTTCCCACCCAGATCCGTTCTCTCGAACGTATCTCATCCACTCGTGCTTCCTCTCTCCACCCGCCCGCCTCGATCTCTTCCCACCCAGATCCGTTCTGCCGAACACATCTCATCTACTCGTGCTTCCTCTCTCCACCCGCCCGCCTCGATCTCTTCCCACCCAGATCCGTTCTCTCGAACGTATCTCATCCACTCGTGCTTACTCTCTACTCTCTTGATTCAACCTCCTCACCAGTCCTTATCTCGCGTTTTTCAATCTGCCATCCATGCGACTGGGCTCTCTTTCACCACAATGGCCCTTGGCGCTTCAAATCTGCTTTTGTTTTGTGCGCAATTCATTGTCAATTTCGCTTGCCCATCAACACATTCCCCCACACCTTTTTCCCGTACGTATTATTCATTCCCACAAATTATGTTAGGAATGAAGAGACGCGACTAAATGCGAGGGAAGGAGGTGACACGCACCGGACGAGACGAGACGGATCGGCCGAGAAATAAGCGAGCGAAGGAGGTGACACGCACCGGACGAGGCGACACAGATCAGCGGAGAAATATCCGAGCGAAGGAGTTGAGACGCACTGGAGGAGACGAGACGGATCCGCGGAGAAATAAGCGAACAATCGAGGGGAGACTGAAGTCAGGGAAGATGTATTGCACCGTGCTAATTCAGACGGTCAGGGCCTCTTTTTATTACAAATGCAAAGCTCAAAACGCCCCGTGCGGAATGCGATTTCTGACGCCGTGGAGAGGCCGGTCGAGATCGTAATCCTCGATTCGGAAGCCGATCGACTCCCGCGCTTCCCACAAGTTGCGATATTCCGCAGTCCAGACTTCCTCTTCTTTCAGACCGCAATGGAAGCGTTCAATGTAGCTGTTGCCTCGCGGGTGAGGATACGCCGTACGCCGATGCGTAATGCCCAATCGGTTGCGCAGGTATTGGCCAACCGGCAATCAGTGCGGCACGCCGCGATGCAAATGCAAAAACAAAACGAATCAACGGTAACGTCAACTGCCCCGGGGATACCCTTCACTTGGACGATGCCACACACGGGCGGTGTTGACATCTCGAATCAGTCCGCAGCAGTAGGCCGCGCCACCCGCCCATCGCGTAGTCGTTCCCCGATTCCGCGTCGCGTTCGTAGCTCGTGAACAGCCATTTCTCGCTCGACGTGTTATACCAGGATTCTCCGTAGGGATAAGTCCCAGATTTTCCGCGGCGGCGCCAGTGGAGTCGGTCACCAGGCGATTCGAGAGATGATCTTGATGGTAGTACGTCGTGGTCGTTGCCGATTCGAAGCAAGCAACGCGCCCGCCCGCATAAACATATTCCCGCGTCAGATTCAGATTCGAAGGCGAAGTGGCCGCGCATCCTGCCCGCCCTCCAATACAAAAGCAACTGCAAAAACAAAACCAGTCAACTCCAGGGGCAACCACCTCGATGGTATCATTCGCATTCACGATGTCACACGCAGCCGCTGCCGACATCTCGAATTAATTGGCAACCAAAGGCTGCGCCACCCGCCCGCGCGTATTCTTCCTCGCTCACTTTTGTCCCGATGGATTTCCTGCGGAATACCGGCTTCACCATGCGAACTCCCTCCGACCCACTGCGTCGCAGCGCAGCGTAGCAGGAAGCCTTCAAAATCAACAAGTTCGCATATAGGAACTTCCGGCGCTCCACAGCGCCGGAAATTTCCTAAGTCTCTGATTTGCTTCTGGTTCCTATACAGCAACCAAAGTTGCTGTGCAGCACCCTTTTAGGGGTGACGTGTCCCTACCCCACCCGGTGCCGCAGGCACCGCATTCCGGGCGCTCTCCGGCGCTCTGCGTTAACCGCCAGAGGAAGGCGCTGATCCCATATTTCATAGCAAGTGACTGCCGCTCAGATCAGTGGCTCCCGTCATGAGTCGCAAGTGTGATACCGGCTCTTATGAATCTCGCAACATACGACAGCACGACTGCGAAACCCATGATAATCAGAGTGGTCGAAGACCAATTCCACAGAAGCAGCCCGGCGAACAGTACGATTAGAAGAACATCTGAGCATGCTTTCAGAATTACCAGCCCCCTAGAGCGTTTCCTGATACGGGCCTGCCGCAAAAAAAATATCCAAAATAGGCCAGTGATGCCCAACACCAAGGCCATTATTGTCCAAGGGTACGAAAAGAGTGCGTCGAAGACCTTCGGAATACGTGTTCCCCAAGCGAAAAACCAGAGGCACAGGAGAACTGCCCAGATGAGCGATGCTCCCACGATGATGTAAAGCCGCCTTCTTTGTCTGCGTTGTATTTCCAAGTCGTCCATTACGAGTCTCTCCGCAGTAATCGAAATCCTCTGGCGCCCCCCTGTTCAAGCAGCATCTTAGGGTCCCTGGCAGGCTTGCAGTTGCGACTTGGCAGCACCTACGGTGGTGTTGTATTGGTGGACAAACGCAAACGTTCCCACGATGCTAGGCCCACTTAGAGCAAGTTCCACCCCTTCCGCGCATACAGGAAAGAGCTCCCCGGTTCCGAGGCACCCAATTAAGCCGATATCTCCTGGAATGCCCACTGCCGTAAAGAAGCCTAGGAATTGTTTTGTCGCTGTTGAGCGCGCAGCGGAAACACTCTGTTGGTATTGCGCCTGGCACGCTTTCTGTTTCTGCTGAGGATTCGAGGTCGGTGCTTGCGGCCTCGGCGTCATCTGCGGCTGGTTATTTAGCCAGTCGAAGGCGGTGCCAACTTGAGTGGTTATCGGCCCCCACACTAGCCCTCCAAAGCTGATAGTCACCGAGGCCCCGTTAGGCCCGATTGACGGATCATCAACTTGGCTCTGCACCACCGGCGGCTGAGGAATCCAACCGTACGAAGTGCTAAACACCGGAATTTTTAACGCGTTGAATTCGTTCCCGATCATGTCGATGACCAGTCCGCAGGGCGTGTCGAGGCCGTCCACTTGACACATACGACCTCCGCCACCAATTCCTCCATATCCATAGAAGTACGGATACGTGACCATGCCGGAGGGGTCCGCGTTGTTGACCGGATCGTTTTGCGTGTAGGTGTAATGATTGAGGCTTTGCGGGTCGAGGGCCGAGCCGCTCAGCGCGTCGGGAGATGAAAACCGCCCGAAACGATTCACGTCGTAGCGCGCCATCGCGTAGTCGTTCCCCGATTCCGCGTCGCGTTCGTAGCTCGTGAACAGCCATTTCTCGCTCGACGTGTTATACCAGGATTCTCCGTAGGGATAGGCGCCCAGATTTTCCGCGACGGCGCCAGTGGAGTCGGTCACCAGGCGGTTCGAGAGATGATCCTGGTGGTAGTACGTCGTGGTCGTTGCCGATATCGAAGCAAGCAACGCGCCGCCCGCATAAACATATTCCCGCGTGAGGGCGAAGTAGGGTTGCGCCATTGGGATATTCCGCGATGACCTTCGCTCCAGAAAAAATATAAACCGTGGTCGTCCCGCCCGTTACTTTCTCGACGCGCAAGCCATTTCTCACGCAACCGAGTGTGTTGACCCGCGCACCCTTTGCCCAATGCGCAAAGGATGCGGCACCCCACAATGCAAAAGCAACTGCAAAAACAAAACGCCTCCCACGTCAACTGCCTCGGAGGCGCCCTTCATCTTTGCGTTGCGCCTTACGCACATGCCATCGCAATTACTCTTCGACTAAAGGCTGCGCCACCCGCCTCCCGTAGCAGCGATTCCAGATCAAATGTGCGGATCTCGATTGGTAGAAATACCACGCTTGAAATTTGCGATGCGCCGAAAAACTCTGCGTAGCTCACTCAGACGCGATGGCTCGGCATGCTGCCCGTGCCCCTACGGCCATGAATTCAAGGACAAGAATGCCGGGCAAGCGTGGAGCTGCCGCGCAGCGTACGAATCGCGAGCGCGCAACTGCCGCGGACATCACGAATTAATTCGCAACCATGGACTGCCGCATCTACCGATTTCAAATTTGAAATTGTAGATTTCAGATGGGCAACTCGATACGAAGTAGCGCGGGCGAATTCAAATTTGAAATTGCAGATTTGAAACTCGTACGAAAGCCCAAACCCGATCAAATTGAAATTGCGAAATTTGAAATATGAAAGCCCAAACCCGACATTTGAAATTAGCGAAATTGAAATGCGGAAGACCACGGTCGACATTTGAAAGTGGGGATGGAGACGGCGAAAGACAGAGCCGCGCGGCGCACGGGATAAATTCAAGGCGAGCGGGGTTGGGCGCCCGCGGGGGTGTGCTATATTGTTCGTTTCAAAAAATAAACGGGTTACAGGCGACGAACACTCATCGGGAGCGGGGCGAAATCCGAATGAAGACTCACTATAACGGCGTGGCGGTTCCGGCGCACGGGCGGGCCATCGAGTACAGCGACGGGAAATTTCATGTGCCGGACCAGCCCGTAATTCCCTTCATCGAAGGCGACGGAACGGGGCGGGACATCTGGAAGGCGTCGCAGCGGGTGTTTGACGCGGCGGTGGAGCGGGCGTACGGCGGAAAAAGAAAAATCGCGTGGCTGGAAGTACACGCAGGGGAAAAATCGTTCAATCAATTCAAGGAATGGCTGCCGCAGGAGACGGTGGACGCCATACGGGATTTTCGCGTGGCCATCAAAGGGCCGCTGACGACGCCGGTGGGAGGAGGAATCCGCTCGCTGAACGTGACGCTGCGGCAGGTGCTGGATTTGTACGCATGCGTCAGGCCGGTGCGCTATTTCGAAGGAGTGCCTTCGCCGGTGCGCCAGCCGGAGCGGATGAACGTGGTGATCTACCGCGAGAATACCGAGGATGTGTACGCGGGAATCGAATGGAAATCGGGGTCGCCGGAAGCGAAGCGGCTGATTGATTTCCTGAACGGCGAAATGCTGAAGGGCGGAAGAAGCGCGTGCGCGAGGATTCCGGGGTGGGCATCAAGCCCATTTCGCCGACGGGAACGAAGCGGCTGGTGCGGCGGGCCATCCAATACGCCATCGAACACGGGCGAAAAGTGGTGACGCTGGTGCACAAGGGCAACATCATGAAGTTCACCGAAGGGCGCGTTTCGCGACTGGGGCTACGACCTGGCCACGGCGGAATTCCGCGAGCAGGTGGTGACGGAACGCGAAAGCTGGATTCTGGAAAACAAGGACACGGATAGCGAGCAGGACGGATCGAAGCAAATCGCGGCGATGATCGAGCCGGGACTGGAGCAGGCGACCGAAGTGTTCAAGAAAGCGGTGAGCCTGGAAGTGAAACAGACGCTCGAAGCAATCTACGCGACGCACGGCGACGGCCAGTGGAAGCAGAAGATCCTGATCAACGACCGGATCGCCGATTCCGTCTTCCAGCAGATTTTCATTGCGCGCGGACGAATACCAGGTGTTCGCGACGCCCAATCTGAACGGCGATTATTTGTCGGACGCGTGCGCGGCGCAGGTGGGCGGGCTGGGAATGGCGCCGGGCGCAAATATCGGAGACGGCTTCGGAGTTTTCGAAGCCACGCACGGAACGGCGCCGAAATACGCGGATAAGGATGTGATCAATCCGAGTTCGGTGATGCTTTCCGGCGCGATGATGTTGGAATTCATGGGCTGGAAGGAAGCGGCGCAGCTGATCGAGGACGGCATCGCCAAGACCATCCAGCAGAAACGCGTGACCTACGACCTGGAACGGCTGATGCCCGGGGCGACCAAGCTGGGAACTTCGGAATTTGCGAGCGCCATCATCGAAAACATGAATTCATAGGAAACGGCGGACGGGACGAGGGACGATGCGAATTCGGTTCGCTCGCGGCACGCCGAAATCTCAAGGAGACGCAAAAATGCGGAAGAAGGTGACGGTGGTGGGAGGCGGATTTGTTGGCTCGACAACCGCGCAGCGGATTCACGACGCGGGCCTGGCGGATGTGGTGCTGACGGACATTCTGGAAGGAGTGCCGGCGGGCAAAGCCCTGGACATGGCGGAATCGGCGCCGATCCTGGGCTCGGACGCGCACGCTGTGGGGATTTCGACGGCCGCGGGAGATTACCGGGAGACGGCGAACAGCGACATCATCGTGATCACCGCGGGATTTCCGCGCAAGCCGGGAATGAGCCGTGACGACCTGCTGAAAGCCAATTACGAAGTGATGCGCGGAGTGGTGGAGGCGGTGGTGAAGCTCTCGCCGGGAGCGATTCTGATCGTGGTGACCAATCCGCTGGACGCCATGGCGCAGGCGGCGTTCAAGCTGAGCGGATTTTCGAAGAATCGCGTGGTGGGGATGGCCGGAGTGCTGGACTCGGCGCGGATGAGCGCGTTCGTGGCGGCGGAGCTGGGCGTGTCGGTTGAAAACGTGAATTCGTTTGTGCTGGGAGGACATGGGGACGACATGGTTCCGCTGGTGCGTTATTCGACGGTGGCGGGAATTCCCCTGCCGGAGCTGATTGCCAAGGACCGGCTGGAAGCCATCGTCGCGCGGACGCGCAAGGGCGGCGCGGAAATCATCAACCTGCTGAAGACCGGGTCGGCTTACTACGCGCCGTCGGCCGCGGCGGTGGAGATGGTTGAGGCGATATTGAAGGACAAGAAAAAAATCATGGCCTGCGCCGCGTATCTCGAAGGCGAGTACGGGATCAGCGGGCTGTACGTGGGCGTGCCGGTGAAACTGGGCGCGCGAGGGATCGAGCAGATCATCGAAGTCAAACTGCTGCCGGAAGAAAAAGCGGCGCTCGATAAATCCGCGGCTTCGGTGCGGGAACTGGTGGGAGTGCTGGGAGTTTAGCGGCGGGAAGCCCATAACGTTTTCGCAGCGCCGCGAGGAGTTGGCGGGGGCGGCGCGGCGTCTCACTCTGGTAAAATTTCGGTGGGAGTCATACACAGGCTATGGGCATTTTTAAGCGCCGGGCGGCCAACGCCCCGCGCACCCGCTTGAAGCAAGCGGGCTTGGGAAATCAGGAAGAAACCGGGCCGCATCGCGTGACATTGGAACTGGCGCGCGCGGAGACGCTTGCGTCCATGCTGGCGAAAAGCCGGGCTTCGCGCGCCGTGGCGGTGATGGATTTTCTGGCGGCCATGTACCTGGATAACTGGGACCACCTCTCGCAATACTGGAACAACCCCGAAGAAATCGAGCAATTCCTGCGGACGCTTTGCAGCGTCAGCCCGCAACGATGGCACCGCTGGCTGCTGGAATTCGAAGACCAGCAGGGAGCGGCGGGCGCGCGGCGAAAGATTCCCTTCCGGGGCGCGGCGAAAAACAAAACGGCGCCAGCGCGCACGCCAGGCAAATCACGGGACCTGGAAGGATTGCTGCGGCGCGCGGGACAAATCTCGCCCTTCCGTGAGAAAACGGAAGGAAACGGCGCTCCTATTCTGACCAGCGAGTGCGTGCTGCTGGCCATGGCCAGGGACACGGAATCGGAAGTGGGGCGGCGGTTGTTGCTTTCCGGGTTGAATCCGGCGCGACTGGAAATTGCGTTGCGGGCACCGAAGCACGCGCCGCGAAGATAATATTTTCCCGCGCGATTTCCGAACTTACTTGTAGACCTGCTTTGAGGAACTTCCCTTCCCTGCTTCACACCAAATTTACAGGCAAAAAAAACGGCGCTCCGGACTAGCCGGAACGCCGTGGGAATTGCGCGAAGGCACGCTCCCCCGCGCCGCCGCGCCGCGCGTGAAATCAGGGCTTGGGGGCTGGGCCTCCCGGCGCGGGAGTATGGTGCACGGGATGAGTGGTGGCGTGCGAAGCCGGTGAAATGATGGTGGCGGCGATGATGTGGTCAAGCTTCGGAAAATTCTTGTCGAGATAGGTCTTGCCCTGCGCGGTGATGGCGCCCTGATCGGGTTGCTCGCCATATCCGGCGTAGAGATTCTGGACCACGTCCATGCCGGAAGTGACCTGGCCGAAGGGCGCGAATCCCTGGGAATCAAGGAAGGTGTTGTTGCCGAAATTGATGAAGAGTTGCGTGGTGCGGGTGTTGGGCCCGGCGGTGGCGAAGGTCAAAGTGCCGGGACGGTTGCTTTGGGTGACGGGATCGTCCTTGATGTTGGCGTTTTGCCAGGCTTTATTCACGGCGGGATTGGCGCTGAGTCCAAACTGCACGATGAAATTGGGGACATTGCGGAAAAACGCGGCTTCGGTGAAGAAATGGTGATGGACAAGATTGTAAAAACGGTCCGCGCCGATGGGCGCCCAGGAGCGATTGACCTGCACGACGAAATCGCCTTTGGTGGTGGCGAATTTCACTTCGTAGACGTCGGGCGCGCGTGCGGTGAGATGCGAAGGATGCAGCAAAGCCGGATCAGTGGTCATGTGAGTTGTCCTTGAATGAGTTGCCGCGGGTTTCCTGGCGGGGGTTGCCGGAGCCTGAGCCAGAGCGGCAGGGACCGCGAAGGAAAGCAGGCCGGCGAAACAAAGCCATCGAGCGATGCGATTCATTGGGTTTCTCCCATTCGTTGAGCGGTGGCCGCCACTTGCTCCATAAGACGCAGCGTATTGCCGCCCAGAATTTTCTGAATGTCCGCGGGGGAATAACCTTTTTTCAAAAGCGCGTCGGTGATTTGCGGGAGATGAGAAACATCGTCCATGCCCAAGGGCATGTTGGCGCCGTCGAAATCGGAGCCCAGGCCGACATGGTCCACGCCGGCGATTTTAACGGCATGATCAATGTGGTCAATGATGGCGGTCCAATCCACGCGGGGGAGTTTGCCCTCGGCGATGAACTGGCGCGTAAGCTTTTCGCTTTCGATCACGCGGCAGGCTTCGACATCGGGAACGCACAATTTGTGGGATTGCTCGTCGATGTATTCATCGTATTCGGGATGCGCGGCGTCCACGTCGCGATATTTCTGGCTGAGAAATCCGATGTGGTAATTGATCTGGATCACGCCACCCTTGGCGGCCAGGGCGCGAATCATGTCGTCGGTCATATTGCGCGGCGCATTGCAAAGGGCGCGGCAGGAGGAGTGCGAAGCGATGAGCGGAGCCTGGCTGACGGCCAGCGCGTCGTAAAAAGTTTTGTCCGAGACGTGGGAAATGTCCACCATGACGCCGAGGCGGTTCATTTCCAGAACCACCTGCTTGCCGAATGCAGTGAGTCCGTTGTGGGTGCCTTTGCCGGTCGAGGAATCGCCCCAATCGGTGTCAACCATGTGGGTGAGGGTCATGTAACGAACGCCGAGCGCGGCGAAATCGCGGAGGATGCCGAGATCGTCGTCAATCATGTGGCCGCCCTCGACGCCCATGAGCACGGCGATTTTGCCGTCGGCGTGAGCGCGGCGAATGCCATCGGCGGTGGTGGCCAGGACCAGGTCTTGCGGGTGGGTGGCGACCATCTGACGCACCGCGGCGATTTGATCCATGGCTTGCTTGACGGCTTCGGTGCCGGTGATGGTGCCGGGAATGTAAATCGAGAAAAAGATGGCGCCCAAGCCGCCCTGGCGCATGCGCGGGATATCCACATCGCCATCGGAGTGGCGCGCGGCGATATCGAAGCCGGGAACGAGAAGGCGCTGCGTAGTGTCGTCATGAGTATCTATGACGATCGAGCGGAAATGAAGATCATGCGCCTGCGGGGAGATGGCAGCGGGCGCGGCATTTTGCGCGGAAGTGGTGGTGATAAGAGCCAAGAGCGGGAGAACTCCCCCCAGCATGCAGCCGAGCGCGATCCACTTAATATGCTTCATAGAATTTCCGAAACCCGGCGCGAATGAAGGCGCGCGGGAGCCGCCATCAGCCTTTGCCGAATAGCCAGGATTTTACGGCATGGCGCATCACCTGGCCATTGACGGCGGCGAGGGATTCGGTGAGCGGAATGCCCTTGGGGCAAACCTTCACGCAATTCTGCGCATTGTCGCAATCCTCGATGCCGCCGGGGCCCATGAGAGTCTCCAGGCGCTCGGCGGCGTGCATGGCGCCCGTGGGATGCATATTGAACAGGCGCACCTGGCTGACGATGGCGGCGCCGACGAAATGGGAATTGCTCATTGACGCGCGGGCAAATCTCCAGGCAGTTGCCGCAGGTGATGCAGCGCGAAAGCGGGTAGCCGGCCTCCTGCGTGGCGGGAGACATGCGCGGGCCTTCGCCGAGCGCGTAGGTGCCGTCAATGGGAATCCAACACTTGGTGCGCTTGAGATTTTCGAACATCGAGGAGCGGTCAACTTGCAGGTCGCGCACCAGGGGAAACTTGGCGAGCGGCTCGAGGCGAATGGGTTTCTCGAGGTCGTCCACCAGCGCGGTGCAAGCCTGGCGGGGATGGCCGTTGATGAGCATGGCGCAGGCGCCGCAGACTTCCTCCAGGCAATTGGCTTCGTAGCTGATGGGAGTGACTTCGCGGCCGTCGCGGGTGACGGGCTTTTCGGCGATGTCGCGCAGGCAAATAATCACGTTCATGTGCGGGCGGTATCGCAGCTCGAATTCCTCCCAGCGCACGGATTCGTCCGGGCGCTGCTGGCGCTTGATGCGAACGATGAAAGTTTTATCAGCCATGATGCCTCACACCTTGTTCCCCAGGAAAAAACGCGGCGCGCGCGGGCGCCGAAAACTCATTTCGCGGCGGTATATTTCCGCTCGCGAGGCGGAAGCAGCGAGATATCCACCGGCTCGAATTCGAGTTTAATTTTTCCGCCGTTGTAGCTGGCCTTGGTGGTCTTCAGCCAATTCTTGTCGTCGCGCTCGGGAAATTCGGGCTTGAAGTGCGCGCCGCGGGTTTCGTTGCGCTCGAGCGCGCCGAGGGTGATGACCTTCGCCAGAACCAGCATGTTGCCCAGCTCGCGAATGAAATTGAGAGTCTGATTCGACCATTGAGTGCGGTCGGAAACATTGATGCGCGTGAAACGGTCGGCCAGCTCGTCGATTTTGGACAGAGTCTTGGTGAGCGCGGCGTTGTAGCGGATGACCGTGACGTTTTCGGTCATGATGTCGCCCAGCTCGCGCCAGATGGTGACCGGATTTTCGGTGCCCTGATGCTGGTTGAGCAGCGCGTCGGTGATGTCCTGCTGGCGGACGCGCTCGCGTTCATAGACGGCGGAAGAGGCGCTTTCGTAGCCTTTTTCGAGGTTGCGCGCGTATTTGACGGCGGCAGGCCCGGCCAGGCCTCCGCCATAGATGCAGGAAACGAGCGAATTGGCGCCCAGGCGGTTCGCGCCGTGATACTGGTATTCGCATTCGCCCGCGGCGTAAACGCCGGGAATGTTGGTGGCTTGATTTTCGTTGTCAACCCACAGGCCGCCCATGGTGTAGTGCATGGCCGGAAAAACCTTCATGGGAAATTCGTGGGGGTCAACGCCCACGAATTTTTCGTAAATTTCGAGAATGCCTTCGAGCTTGCGCTCCAGGACATCGCGGGGAATGTGCGAGACATCGAGGTAAACGGCGGGCTCGCCCGGCAAACCCATCTTCATTTCAAAGACCACGCGATGGATGGCGCGGGTGGCCACGTCGCGCGGGACCAGGTTGCCGTATTTCGGATACCACTCCTCGAGGAAATAGAAGCGCTCGTTTTCGGGAATCTGCTTCACCGGGCGCGAGTCGCCGGGATTTTTGGGAACCCACACGCGGCCGCCTTCTCCCCGCGCCGATTCGCTCATCAGGCGGCACTTGTCTTCGCCGGGAATGGCCGTGGGATGCACCTGAATAAATTCGCCGTTGGCGTAATACGCGCCCTGCTGGAAAAGGGAGGATTGCGCGGAGCCGGTGCAGACCACGGAGTTTGTGGAGCGCCCGAAGATGGCGCCGATGCCGCCGGTCGCGAAAATGACGGCGTCGGCGGGAAACGTCTTGATCTCCATGGTCTTGAGGTCCATGGCGCAGATGCCGCGGCAGATGGAGGCTTCGTCGAGAACCGCGGAAAGAAACGTCCAGCCCTCGAACTTTTTCACTTTGTCTTCGGATTCGAAGCGGCGGACCTGCTCATCGAGGGCGTAAAGCAGTTGCTGGCCGGTGGTGGCTCCGGCAAAAGCGGTGCGATGAAAAAGCGTGCCGCCAAATCGCCGGAAATCGAGGAGGCCCTCGGGAGTGCGGTTGAACATCACGCCCATGCGATCGAGGAGATCAATGATGGAGGGCGCGGCTTCGCACATGCCCTTGACCAGCGTCTGATTGGCCAGAAAATCGCCGCCGTAAATGGTGTCGTCAAAATGCTTCCAGGTGGAATCGCCTTCGCCTTTCAGATTTTTTGCGGCGTTGATGCCGCCCTGGGCGCAGACGGAATGGGAGCGCTTCACCGGAACGATGGAAAAAAGATCCACGGGCACGCCGGATTCGGCGACACGAATGGTGGCCATCAAACCCGCCAAGCCGCCGCCGACGATGATGATCTTGGGTTGTCTCATTGGAGGTAAGTGTCAAAAGGCGTCCACTGGAAATGGAAGCCGACGATGATGAAAAGTCCGATCACGGAAAAGGCAATGGCCACCAGCGCGCCAAGGCAAGCCGCGGCACGCTGCGAGCGCGGCGTGACCGCCAATCCCCATTTGCAGGCGAAATTCCACAGGCCGTTGCCGAGATGGAAGGAAGCGGCCAGCACGCCGATCACATAAAACGCGATGTACCAGGGATTCTGCATGTCGCGCGCGACGGCGGCGTAGGTGGTGATGCCGCCGGTGGCAAAGCGCTCCACCCAAACATGCCAGCCGATATAGAAAAACAGGGCGATGCCGGTCCAGCGTTGCAGCACGTACATCCAGTTGGCCATCCAGGGATGACCGAGGGCGTTGGATTTGCCTTTCCACCAGATGTAGATGCCGTAGAGGGCGTGAAAAAGGAGCGGCAGCCAGATGACCAGCAATTCCACCGGCACACGCCAGGGAATGGTTTCGAGCTTGCCGGCGATGTAATTGTATTTTCCGGAGCTGACCAGGGCGTAGCTGTTTTCAAAAAAATGTTCGGCGAGAAAAGCGCCAATGGGAATTATGCCGCTGAGGGAATGCAGTTTATCGAGGAAATAACTGGACTTCGAATCAGCCGCGGCCGCCGGCATGCACACTCCCTGAAAGAATTGCGATCACCCGGACAAATTTAAAGATGAGCGCCGGGCGTTTCCGAAAACCAGAATCGAAATGAAAGTTCAGTATAAGCATCCCGCGGAAAGTTTGCAACAGAGGAACGATTTAGGAAATTCGAGGTTGCGCCGGAGAACGGCGGGCCCGGGCGGTGTGATAGACTCGCGGAAAAGGAAGACTTGCGAGCATGGCCAGCGAATACATCGGAGAACTGAAGAAGTGGGCCGGAAAATATTCCGGCGCGGGTTCGTCCGAGCCGCTCGAGGGACTGAACCCGGCGGTGGAATGGATCAGCAAGACATTCGCGGTGCAAAGGCACGAGGTGGCGGTGTTCGTGCGGGCCGCGGACGAGCGATTCCTGCAATTCGTGGTTCCCGAACCCTTGCGGATGGTGGGCATGATTCCGCTTTCGAGCACGAATTCGCTGGCGGCGCGGACGGCGCGGGAAAAACGCGCGGAAATCATCAACCATTTCGCGATGGTGCCGCACGCATCGGTGTTCGAAGCGGTGCCGCTGGCGGAAGAGCGCGGCGATCCCATCCAGAAAATCATGAGCGCGCCGATGCTACTGGACCGGCAACTGGTGGGAGTGATCCAGATTTCGCGCAAGGGAAAGACGGCGGCGGAAGCGGGGCCGGATTTCACGCACACGCAACTGCGGGAGCTGAAAACCGTGGCGGACACGCTGGCGGCGTGCATACCGCGGCTGGCGCGCGGATGAGCGGAGCGATTTTTTCCGGCGAAAGTTACGGGCCGATGAACGAGCGGCGGCGCGAGCGCAGCAAGAACGCGGAGCGGCGGCGATTCAGAAATTTTCCACGATGAATAATGATTGACATCGCGCGACGCGCTTGTTAATTTTTCCGCAGCAAATATTTTTCAGAGCTCCACAAATTAAAGGAACGGACACCCGGCACCCTACATGGCGTTTGTAGCGAAGAAAATTTTCCTCACCAAGGGAGTCGGAAAGCACCGCGAGCGCCTATCGAGTTTCGAGCTGGCGCTGCGCAATGCGGGCATCGCGGCCTGCAACATCGTCCGCGTCTCCTCGATTTTTCCTCCCCATTGCAAATTGATTTCGCGCAGCGAAGGGCTGAAGCACCTGAAGCCGGGACAAGTGGCGTTCACGGTGATCAGCGAAAACCAGACGCGCGAGCCGCACCGCTTGATCGCCGCGGGCGTGGGACTGGCTCTGCCCGGCGACAAATCAATGTTCGGATATTTGTCCGAGCACCACTCGTTCGGGGAAAGCGAAGAGATCGCCGGAGAGTACACGGAGGAGCTGGCGGCGGAAATGCTGGCCACCACGCTGAACGTGGAATTCGATCCGGATTTGTCGTGGGACGAGAAAAAAGAGGTTTACCGCATCTCCAACAAAATCGTGCGCACCATGAACATCACGCAATCGGCGGTGGGAGACAAGCGCGGCTTGTGGACCACAGTGCTGGCGGCGGCCATCCTGCTGGGCGACGACGATTAACGTTTCCGCTTGCGCGCGATTTTCCGGCGCGCATTGATCCGCAAAACCTACCGCAGAGCTTCGCAGGGGAATTCCAGAAACAAGCTGCTGGTTCATCGCAAAATATGCTAATACTTTGCGCGCCGCGCGAAAGAGCGGCCCGGAAATGAATCAAGCCATCCCATCGTACGCGCGATTTGTGGTTCGCGGTTTTTTCCTTTATCTGATTTCCGCACTGGTGGTGGCTGCGCCGGTGTGGTGGATCGTCGAGAAGAGATGGTTTGGATCGGCGAGCCTGGCATACACCATGCCGGGAGTGGGATATTGGCCGGCCATCGCGTGGACGGCCAAAGTGCGCGTGATTTTGCACCGCGCGATCGAGCCGGAACTTTTGCGTGGGGTGGTAGTGGCGCTTCTGTTGACGATGGTGCGCACGGTGTTGTTGAAGATGCGCGGGTGGGGCGGATTGGCGGTGGCTGCGGCGATGGCCGTTCTTGCGGGACTCAACAGTTCGGGAGATTTTTTGCGACGCTGGGCGACGGCTTCGTTGCATCCCGCGCCGCGATTCGTGGATTTTCTGATAGTGCAGGCGATGGTGCAGTATTTGATTTTTGCGTATGCGTTGATTTATTTCGAAGCGCGCGCGGAGCGGCGCGAGCGAGGCGCGGCGCAGCCGGGCGCGGCGAAAAACGGCGGCGGGTGAAAATGCAGAACTGCCCTCAGGGGTTAAAATCCCTGAGGGGCGGGCTTTTTCGGCACGGCTTCCCAGCCGAGCCGCAAAGTGCGCGAAAGCCGTCGCGTGCCCTGACGAAGGCTGCTTGTGAGAATGTTTAGCGGCGCGAGGATTTTGCGGGCGGCGCGGGCTTGGCGCGGTCCGGATGCAGATAGCCAATGCGTTCGAGAACGGCGCCAACCATGAGCGGAAGCGCGACGGTGGCGTCGTCGAGAACCTCCGCGAATTTTCCGCCTTCAGCGGGCGGAACGAACTTGCCCCAGGAAACCGCTTCGGTATAGGTGCTGCCGGAAAGCCCGCCCCAATTCACCGGCTCGGGACAGACGCGCACGCCGTAGTTGTAGCGCTTGAGCGGCAATTTTTCATAACCGCGGCGCGCCAGAAGTTCGGCATAGACGCCGAATTGCTGGGCCCAGTTGCGCGGGACGCCGCCGCCGATGGTGAGAATGCCCATGCGCTTGGTGGCCAGCATGGTGGCGGCGTAATGCTCGAAATCGAGATAGGGATCAAAACGAAGCGCGGGCTTCCCTTCCTTTTTGCGCTGGCGCTGATGGAGAGCGAGGTCAATGCCGAGTTCGGAATCGGTGAAGGCCGGCACGAAGACCGGAACGTTTTTTTGCGCGCAGGATTTCAGAATGCCGCGGCCCTCGGCGTGGCGAATCAGATATTCGCCGAGGCGCTGATTGAGTTTCCAACTGCAAACCGTATCGTTCGCATCCCAACGCTCGAAGATGTGGTCCACCACTTCCTCGACGGCATCGAGATTCACTTCCGGCTCGAGCGAATCGTAGACGCGGTTGTAACCCGCGAGAAAAAGATCGGAATCGCCCATTTTTTCGTCGTAGCGGAAATGCGAGCGGCCGGTGGCTTCGACCAGTCCGTGGGCCATCAAGGCGCCGGTGGAAACGATGGCTTTGACGATGCCGGAATCCACCAGGTCGCAAAAAACGAGTCCCATTTTGCCGACGGTGAGCGCGCCGGACAAAGTCATAACCACGAAGCAGTCCTTATCGCGCGCCATGGTTTCCAGCACGTCGGCGGCGTCGCCGATCTGCCGCGCGGTGTAGGCGGTCTGTCCCATGGCGCGAACCAGATCGTCAATGGTGCGGATGCGCGAGAGATCCAGCGGATAAATCGGCGTCAGGCGGTCTTCGATGGGATCGTGCAGGACACGACCGGTCACTCCCTTTTTCTTTGCCATTCCTCTTCCTCGCAGGTAATGTATGCTTCCCAAGGCGGCCGGAAAATGAGCGGAGGGCGCGTCCGGGCAAATGCGCGCATTATTGATAGTACAAACCATGCCGCCGTGGGAAGCGCTTTCTAACATTAAAATGCAGGAATGAGCCGACGATGACACGTTACACACCCATGCCGCCGGAAAATTTTCTGGGATTGAACGAGGAAGATGCGGCGTACGCCACGTCGCGCGCCGTGATTTTTCCGGTGCCGCTCGAACGCACCACCAGCTACGAGCGCGGCACGGCGAAAGGCCCGGCGGCGATCATCGAGGCCAGCCGCTACGTGGAGCTGTACGACGAAGAGCTGGAACTCGAACCGTACAAGGAAATCGGCATCGCCACGCTGCCGCCCATCGACACCGAGGACGGCACGCTGGACGAAGTGATCACGGAAATTTTCACAGCGCAACTGGGACTGCTGGAGGACGGAAAATTTCCGGTGGCGCTGGGCGGCGAACATTCGTTGACGCCGCCGCTGGTATCCGCCACGGCCAAAAAATTCAAGAACCTGAGCGTGCTGCAAATTGACGCGCACGCGGACCTGCGCGATTCCTACCACGGCAATCAGAACAGCCATGCCTGCGCCATGCGCCGCGTGGTGGAGGTTTGCCCGGCGGTCCAGGTGGGGATTCGCTCGATTTCATCGGAGGAAGTGAATGCGCTGCCGCAATTGCAGACGAAAATCTACTGGGCCAAGGATATCGTGCGCGCGCCGCTGAAAAGCTGGATCGCCAAAGTGCTGGCGGATCTTTCGCCTAACGTATATCTGACGGTGGACCTCGACGGCTTCGATCCTTCGATCGTTCCGGCCACCGGAACGCCCGAGCCGGGAGGGCTGGACTGGCATCAAGTGACTTCGCTGATCCGCGCCGTGGCGGACCACAAAAAAATCGTGGCCATGGACGTGGTGGAACTTCTGCCGCAGGCGGGCCAGCACGCTTCGAGTTTTCTAGCCGCAAAATTGATTTATAAATCGCTGGGATACGTTTTCTGCCAGAGTTGAGACGCGGAGGGACGGCCGATGAGCATTCTGGGAGGAGATTTTTTGAGCTGGCAGCGCAGCCATGATGCCTACGTGGAAGTGCGGACCAACGGATTCATCGCCTGGATCATAATCGGGCTGCTGGCGGGATGGATCGCCGGAAAAATTTCGCGCGGGCGCGGATTTGGCTGCCTGGTGGACATTATTCTGGGGTTGATCGGCGCGGTGATTGGCGGATGGATTTTCGACCGCCTGGGAATCGGGATCGCCACGTGGGGATTTTGGGGGAGCCTGGCGGCGGCAACGGTGGGCGCGGTGGTGCTGGTGGCGATAGCGCGGCTGTTCGCGGGCGGCGGATCGGATTAAGAGCGAGGAGGGCAAGGGCGTTCGCGAGGATGGATTTTCGATAAACCGCGGCGATTGCCTGGATGAGAGATTTTCAGCGCTGCGCCGCCTCCCGGCGACGCGGCGGGTGTGATACGATGGCCCCGCTGGAATGGGCACGGGCAAGCGAGTGCCGCGGGATTGAACCTTCAATCAAGATGAACCTGCCGAACCAATCGAGCGAGAAAGCCGGAAGAAAACGTTGAGCAAACAATCGTTGCTGGCAATTCCCCTGGGCGGGCTGGGGGAATTTGGAATGAACATGATGGTGTTGCGCACGGGCGACGACATCATCGTGATCGATGCGGGACTGATGTTCCCGGAGCAGGAACTTCTGGGAGTGGACATCGTCATCCCGGATATTTCCTACCTGAAGCAGAACAAACGCATGGTGCGGGCCATCGTGCTGACCCACGCGCATGAAGATCACATCGGCGCGATTCCCTACATTCTGGCGGACCTGAATGTTCCGGTGTACGGAACGCAATTCACGCTGGCGATTGTGCGCAAGAAACTGGAAGAAGCCGGGTTGCTGGCGGATGCGCGGCTGATCGAAGTGAAGGCCGGGCAAACTTCGACGATTGGACCCTTCGAGATCGAATACCTGCACGTGACGCACAGCACCATTGATTGCGTGGCGCTGGCGGTGCGCACGCCGCTGGGCGTGATCATTCACACCGGCGATTTCAAGATTGATCCCACGCCGGTGGACGGCAGGCCGTTTGATCTGCACGCTTTCGCGCGCTACGGGCAGGAAGGAGTGCTGGCGCTGTTCAGCGACAGCACCAACGTGGAGCGGCCGGGATTCACGCCATCGGAGCGCGCGGTGGTGGTGCGGCTGGAAGAGCTGTTTCGCGCGGCGCCGCAGAAGGTGGTGGTTTCGTGTTTTTCGAGTTCCGTGCACCGCGTGCAGCAGGTGATCGACGTGGCGCGGCTGACGGGCCGCAAAATCGGATTTGTGGGCCGCAGCATGGTGGACAACGTGGAAATCGCGCACGGCCTGGACAAGCTGCGCATCCCGGACGGCAGCGTGGTGCGGCCGCAGGATATCCGCACCTACGATCCGAAAAAACTGGTGGTGCTGGCCAGCGGAACGCAGGCCGAGCCGATGTCCTCGATGTCGCGCATCGCCGTGGACAATCACCGGCTGGTGAGCATCCACGAAAACGACACGGTGATATTGTCGGCGCGAATCATTCCCGGAAACGAGAAGGCCATTTTCCGGATGATTGATCACCTGTTCCGGCGGCGCGTGCTGGTGTATTACGAAAGCGGAAGGTCCGCGCCGATTCACGTATCGGGACACGCCAGCCAGGAGGAGATGAAAATCCTGCTGCAACTGGTGAAGCCGAAATATTTCGTTCCGATTCACGGAGAATACCGGCAACTTTTCCGCCACGCGGCACTGGCGGAGCAGGTGGGCGCGGTGGGAGGCGAGATATTCCTGATGGAGAGCGGGCAGCCGGTGGAATTCATGGCCGACGGAAGCGCGGTGCGGCGCGAAGCGGTGACGGCGGGGCGCGTGCTAGTGGATTCCGGATCGCTCGAGGAAATCGAAGAGGTGGTGATACGCGACCGGCGGCATTTGGCGGAAGATGGCGTGCTGGTGCCCATCATCGCCATCGACAAACATACCGGGCGGATCGAGACAGCGCCGGAAATCGTGACGCGGGGATTCCTGCCATCCGAGGATGGCCAGGAAATTCTGGCTCAGGCGCGAGAGATCATCCGCAAGACCGTGGAACAATCCACGCAGGAAGAAAAAACGGACTGGAGCGTGATCAAGGAAAAAATCCGCCAGGACCTGAAACGTTTCCTCAACAAACAGACTTCGAAACGCCCGCTGATTTTGCCGGTGATTCTGGAAGTGTAGGTGCGGGCCGGCGCCTCCCGTGAAATTCAAACTCCGCGATTACATCCAGGAAGATTTCGAGACGCTCTACGAGATCGACCAAGCCTGCTACGAACCGGCCATCGCCTATTCGCGGCGCGAGCTGCGAAATTATCTGCGATTTCCCGGGGCGATCTGCGTGCTGGCCGTGGCGCGCGGGAAAATCGCGGGATTCTGCCTGACGGAGCACAAGAAAGGTTCGGGATACATCATCACCATCGACGTGCTGGCGGAATATCGCGAAAAGGGGGCGGGCAGCGCGCTGGTGCGCGAATCGGAAAAGAGGATGGCGGCGGAAGGGGTGCGGGAAATAGGTCTCGAAACGGCAACAGAAAACGAGACGGCGATTGCCTTCTGGCAAAAGCATGGATATCGTAACCGGGGCGTGAAGAAGAACTATTATCCGGGCGGGCGCGACGCTTTCGTGATGGCAAAGGATCTTAACGCGAGCCTAAGCAAGCAGAAAGAGGATGCGCTCATGCACTTGTGGCAAGTGATCATTTTGGCGGTGGTGCAGGGACTGACGGAATTTTTGCCGGTCAGCAGCACCGCGCATTTGATTCTCTTTCCGTGGCTTTTTCACTGGCCGGATCCAGGGCTGGCGTTCGACGTGGCGCTGCACGCCGGAACGCTGCTGGCGGTGCTGCTGTTTTTTCTGCGCGACTGGATTCAATTGACGTTGTGCGGGCTGGGATTCCGCTATCCGCGCCGCGCCAGCGAACACCAGATCATTTATCACCAGAGATTATTCTGGTACCTGGTGGCCGGGACGATTCCCGCGGCCATCGTGGGATACAAGTACGAGCATGTGATCGAGGATGCGCTGCGGCGGCCGGTGCCGATCGCCATCGCCATGATCGCCGTGGGATTGCTGATGTGGTACGGCGAATACGCGGGAAGGCTGGACCGGCAAATCGAGCAGACTTCGCTGGGAGATTCGCTGTTCATCGGCGTGGCCCAGGCTTTCGCGCTGTTCCCCGGAGTTTCGCGCTCGGGGATCACCATCACCGCGGGACTTTTTCGCGGGATGACGCGCGAAGCATGCGCGCGGTTTTCGTTTCTGCTGTCGACGCCGATTATCGCCGGAGCGGCGGCCAAGGAACTGCCCAAGCTCATCAAGATGCAGAAGGCCGGAGCGCTGGGAATGCCGCTCTCGCACGTGTGGATCAGCGTGGCGGTTTCGGCGATTGTGGGCTACGTGGTGATCGCCTTTTTCCTGCAGTATTTACAGACACGCACACTCAAGATCTTTGTTTACTACCGAATCCTGTTTGGTATAGTCATTTTGTTGCTCGCGTTCCTCCCTTTGGGCTTCGCGCGATAGCGCCCGCGCATCCCATGCTTACGCGGGAGCCTTCCCCCTATGCCCGAAAATGTGCGACCCTGAGGTCCTGAAGCACGGGGCCAGAGGCAACGGAGAAAATTGTGCGCATCCTTACGCCTACGGAAAATAAACGACTGAACGAGCTGGTGGGATTTGTGGGTCTCAGCCTGGCGGTGCTGCTGGCGCTGAGCCTGATCTCGTATTCTCCGCACGACGCTGCGTTCAATGTGTCCGCCGCGCCTCCCGGAACGGGGCCGGCGCGCAATTGGATCGGTCCGGTGGGAGCGCACCTTGCGGATTTGTTCTTTCAGGCGTTCGGGTATGCGGCGTTTCTGTTTCCGGTGGGAATGTTCATGGTGGCGATGCGCTGGTTCCGCAGCCAATTGCTGGTCTCTCCGGTGACCAAGCTGGTGGGATCGGCGATGCTGCTGGTTTCACTTTCCGCGGAACTTTCGCTGCTGCATGTGCTGGGACGTGCGCGGAGCGCTGCCGGCGGGCGGATTGCTGGGCACGCTGCTGGCGCATGGCTTGAGCCAGGCGTTCAATCCCCTGGGCGCGCATCTGGTTTCCATCATCACGCTGCTGGCGGCGCTGTTTCTGACCACGAGTTTTTCATTGCGCGCGGCAGGCTCGTGGATGCGAAGGCCGCTGGGGGAAGACGGCTTCGTGGGGCAATGGATGGCGCGGGTGAAGGAATGGCGCGAGGAGAAGGAAGCGGAGCGGCTGCGCAAGCGCGTGGAAGAAATCAAAATCGCGGGGCGTCCGGCCGTGGCGCAGCAGCGAGTTTCGACGCGGGAAGCGGCGGCGGAAGAATGAGGAAGAAGACCGCGAGGAAGACGATACGTACCAAGGCCCGGCGGTGATTCAACTGGGCTCGCGCGAGGAAGCGGGCGCGAAGAATTCCAAGAAATCGCGCGAACCGAAAATCGCGCGCGGCAACGCGAATTACAGGCTGCCCTCCCCGAACCTGCTGCAAATGGCGGAGCGCGGGCAAAAAATGGATGAAGGCGAACTGAAGGATTGCGCGCGAGCCATCGAGGAAAAATGCGCGGAATTCGACGTGGCCGGGCACGTGACGCAGATCAATCCCGGCCCGGTGGTCACCACTTTTGAGCTGAAGCCCGAAGCAGGAATCAAATACAGCCGCATCACCGGGCTGGGTGACGATTTGTGCCTGGCGCTGCGCGCCGAATCGATTTTGATCGAGCGCATCCCGGGAAAATCCACGGTGGGCATCGAGGTGCCCAACCCCCAGCGCGAGACCATCGCGCTGCGCGACATCCTGGAATCGCCGGAATTCACGCATCCGGCGTCAAAGCTGACCGTGCCGCTGGGCAAGGATTTGATCGGGCGCATCCGCGCGGCGGACTTGACGCAGATGCCGCACCTGCTGATCGCCGGTTCCACAGGCACGGGGAAAAGCGTGTTCATCAATTCCCTGCTGATGGGGCTGCTGTACAAAGCCACGCCGGATGAATTGAAACTCGTGCTGGTGGACCCGAAGCGGCTGGAGCTGGGACTCTATGCGGATATTCCGCACCTGTTCACGCCGGTGGTGACGGATCCGAAAGTCGCCGCCAACGTGCTGCGCAACGCGGTGCGCGAGATGGAGCGGCGGCTGAAATTGCTGGCGCAGCGCGGCGTGCGCAACATTGATCAGTACAACCGGACTTTCGAGAAGGCGCAATCGCTTTCGCTTTTCGACAGCACCGAGGAGCTGGAACACAAGCCGCTGCCGTACATCGTGATCGTCATTGACGAACTCGCGGACTTGATGATGGTGGACACCAACGGCGTGGAAGAATCCATCACGCGGCTGGCGCAAATGGCGCGCGCCGTGGGCATTCATTTGATTCTGGCCACGCAGCGGCCGTCGGTGGACGTGATTACCGGCTTGATCAAGGCCAATTTTCCGGCGCGCATTTCGTTTCGCGTGGCGAGCAAAGTGGATTCGCGCACGATTCTCGACGCCAATGGTTCGGAATCGCTGCTGGGCAAGGGCGACATGCTGTATCTTCCGGCGGGATCGTCGCGGCTCAACCGCATTCACGGGCCGTACGTGGACGAAAAGGAAGTGGCGGCGGTGTGCGAATTCTGGCGCGATCAGGCCAAGGCCATTTACAACGAGGAATTGCTGAAGCCTCCCAAGGATGAAAACGCCGTGAGCGGCATGGCCGGCGGAGAGGGCGGCGAGGAAGTGGACGACGAACTGTATCAGGACGCCATCCGCGTGGTGTGCGAGATGGGCCGCGCGTCCACATCGACGTTGCAGCGGCGGCTGCGGGTTGGATACGGCCGCGCCGCGCGACTGATTGATTTGATGGAGAAGGACGGAATCGTTGGGCCGCCGGACGGCGCCAAGCCGCGCGAAGTGCTGAAGAAACGCGAGTGGATGAAGGAATTCGACGAATCGGTGAAATAGATTGGCGATTTCGGGGTGAGCTTTTTCGCTTTGCCCGCGCCGCGTTTTTCCCTACAATCGTTAATTACTCCGGTGCCGAGGTAGCTCACCGGTAGAGCGCGGCCCTGAAAAGGCCGGCGTAGGCAGTTCAACTCTGCCCCTCGGCACCACCTAAGTCAACTAGCGGTTTCCCGTTCAAAGTGACAGGAAAGACAGCGGGGCGCGGCGAGAGTTTGGACGCCCCAACACAACTCAGCACAGATGACACATCTGCATTCGCAAAGAGATCGATCTGCTAATCGGCGCGATCAAAATCGAGCGTTATTTTTCGATTCTCAAGCGCGGGCTAAAGGGTGTATATCTTCACGCGGGGAAACAGCACCGGTATCCTTACGTGAGCAAACTTCATTTCCGATACGATGCCCGAAAAATGGAAGACGGTGACCTCGCAATTTTAGCAATCGAAGGCACGTCGAGAAGGGGACCTACTTGCCGGGACTCGCGCGGAAAATCCGAAAGCCGCGCGAGTCTGAGCATTAAAATGTTTCGACGGAAACTGACTTTGATTCGTCCTCACGCACCGCCATACTGCTGATGCGCAGAACCGGTGCTCGCAACTCTGATTCTGCACTCCTCACTCAAACTGCATCAAGGGGAGGCTAAAATGCCACGAAGACACTTAGACCGGAGGCAAGGAGATGTACGGGAGTTCCCTCGGTACAGCATTCCCGAAGCCGCACTCTATGTGCGGATTCCCACCAACACTCTCCGCGCGTGGACTCTTGGGCAAGATTACACAACGCGAGAGGGCCATCACCGGACATTCAAACCGCTAATTAAGCTCGCGGATGAAAAAAACAAATTGCTCTCATTTTACAATTTAGTAGAGGCTCACATCTTGCGCTTCACAACGGAAAAACGAGGTATACCTTTCAAGAATGTGCGCAGAGCACTCGATTACGTCCAAAACAAAATGCCGGGCAAACATCCACTGCTGACGCAGAATTTTGAAACTTCCGGGAAAGATTTGTTTATCCAACATCTGGGAAGCACAATCAATGCTACGGCGCAGGGTCAATATGCCATGCGGCAAATCCTTGAGAAATACCTGGCCCTCATTCCGCGCGACGGATACGGTTTGCCGATCCGTGTTTTTCCCATCAACTCCAAACGACTGGCCATTGACCCACTGTTTTCCTCGGGTAAGCCGATTGTCAAAGACAAAGGCGTTATGGCATCTGTGCTTTGGGGACGGAGAAAGTCCGGGGAGACCGTGGCGGAAATAGCGCACGATTACGGACTAGCGGATATTGAAGTCCAAGAAGCGATCGAAGATTACGAATGGAAAGCGGCAGCCTAAAGAACCGCCCATCTTTTTTCTCGATAGGACGTTCGGTAGAACTGCATTGGCGACTATGCTGCGCTCCGCCGGGTTTTTAATTGTCACTCTTTTCGATGAATATGGAGAAGATGAAACCAGGATCGCTGATCCAGTAATGATCTGCGACTGCGGTTTAAAGGAGCGTGTACTTCTGACTGCTGACCAAGAATTAGTATTCTTATGGGCAAAGGAAATCGCAGAAGCCCGAATCGCTGTATTCGTTACGACAAACAATAACGAAGGGCCAGGGCAATGGGCACCAAGAATTATTCGGGCAAAGGATGACATTTTTCGCGAGCTGAGCCGAAGGGAGAAGCCCTTTACCTCTAGGATCGCATCGACTGGCCGAATAACACAGGTACGGCTGTATGACGGTTCACAGTGGAAAACAATCGAAATCGGTAAGAAGCATGGGCCACACACCAGCAAATACAAAGCTGAGACCAATGCTCAGTCCTCCTGATTTTCAGGAAGCCCCCTGCAAGATTCCGAAGGTCAAGCCGAGCACAAAGAAGAAAAATACACGGAAGGCGAAGTCCCTGTGAGCCCCGCAGACCTTCCTTGATGGGGTTGGTTACTCTGCTCATCCGCTGGATGGCAGGGGCACTCATGGTAATGGTTCAATATGTATGAAGAAACAGACGGATGTTTCCCGCTAGTATCGGATTGCTTGCATGGGCTGCTGCGCTGCTATGCGCCTTGATCAAGATCATTAGTCTCGTTAAGTGGGTCCGGCATCCGTGAGTTGTGCGGGTATGCCAAAAGGATGATTTCGGCTCGCCATCAAGTTATTTTTGTATCCAAATGGATCGATTCCGACGGCGCGAAGGCGGGTGGAGTATAGAATGCAGCGGAAAATACTTCCCTGTTGATAAGAACGCGACCTTGCAGCCCGGCCCCTCGGCACCACCTAAATTCCCGGCGGGTGGCGCACTCTTCAGTCGAAGATTGGGTTGGAAGCGTTCTGCGTTGGGTGCATGGCAAAGACGAAGGGCACATTCGAGGCATTCGACGTGAGAGTTGGCTTCGTTTTGTTTTTGCGGCTGCGTTTGCTCCGGATGGCGCGGCACTCTTTGCGAATCAGGCAATTCGAGAGGCGAAATCCGGCGGCGGAGAGTCAAAATCCGCACACTTCCCAAAGCCTGGGAAGAGTAGGCCACCCGCAGAAGCAAAACTTTCATGCCGAAGATGCGGAAGTCTGTTCCACCCGGCTACGCCGATAGATGCAGTTGCGATGGCGGAGATGCGGAAGAATGCGCCGGCCGGCAACCAAATTAGCGCGCTTTCCATCTGACTGTCCTGCTCCGTTTGGAAAAGTGTCCGAAAGTGAGCAGCAACCCGAAACGACAATTTATATGATTTGGGCCAAGGAGCTATGGGTGAAACTGCGCGTGCTGGTGGTAGGAGCGGGACCGGCAGGGCTGGCCACGGCGATTGCCGCCGCGCAGAAAGGGCTACGCGTAACCATCGCCGACGCACGGCGCCCGCCAATCAACAAGCCGTGCGGCGAGGGATTGCTCCCGAAAGCGGTGGCAGCATTACGCAGCCTGGGCATTGAACTGAATTCCAGTCTCGGTTTCCCTCTTGAAGGATTTCGATTTTCGGACAGAACCCATTTCGTCAGCGCCGCGATTGCGCGCGGCAGCGCGTTTGGAGTGCGTCGCACGATGCTCCACGACCTGTTAGTCGCTCGAGCCGCAGAAGTGGGAGTTGATTTTTGCTGGGGCGCACGCGTGTCTGATTTTCAGGAGGGCGCCGCTCGAATCAACGGTGAGCCGGTTCAATTCGATTGGCTCGTGGGCGCCGACGGCCAGAATTCCTCGGTGCGAAAGTGGGCAAAATTAACCGGACTCCTGCCTGGCCGAAAACGTTTCGGGTTCCGCAAACACTATTCGATTTCTCCGTGGTCGAGGTTCGTCGAAGTTCATTGGGGCGAGCACTGCCAAATGGTGGCGACGCCGACGCGCGCCGATGAGGTGTGCATCAGTTTCTTTACCAGCGACCCGAGCCTGCGGATTGACGGCGCGCTGCCTCAATTCCCTGAAATCGCGAAGCGTCTCGGAGGCGCGGAGGTGATAACGCCGGAGCAAGGGACCGCCGTGGGGCTGATGAGTGCGCGGAGAGCCGTCAGCGGGCGTGTGGCTCTGGTGGGCGATGCGGCGTGCGCGGTGGACGGCATCGCAGGCCACGGTTTGAGCCTCGGGCTGCAGGGGGCGCTATATCTGGGAGAGGCTCTCGCGCGGGGGGATCTTCGCTACTATGAGTCGGCGCACCGGAAGATCGCGACGCTCCCGGCGCGGATGACGCGCCTGCTTCTGGTGATGGACTCGAGTTCGTGGATCCGCAAAAAGACTCTGCGATTGTTTGAGAGTAAACCCGAGCTGTTCTCTCGAATCATTTCGCTCCACACGGGTGAGCCTGATGAGGCGGCGTTTGACTCGAAAGACGTCGTTCATCTCGGGTGGCGCGTCCTTCTGGCGTAGAGACGGCCGAAGGTCAAAATCCGCACCGTTCCCAAATCCTGGGAAGGGCGCGGCCCCGCAGAAGCGAAGGCTTCGCGGTGTCAAAATCGAAGCATGGGTCGCCGCCGTTTCGGAAGGCGAAGCCGACCTGAATTTCCAGCGGCGCGTTGCGCGAATCATCCCGCCGTAATCAAACCCTTCTGACCAGCCAAACTATCACGCAAATGATCACTATGGTCCCGACGATTCCGTATCCGAACATATTGCCTCCTGTTGCGATTCCGCTAAGACGTTGGATCGTGTTTCATCCTGGTACAACACATCCTAGGAGTTTCAGTTGGGGAATGATGTCCGGTTTAAGGCACTTTCGAAAAATGGGGGAGCGCGGATTGTTTCGCGAGGTAAGCGACGGCTATTTCTTGCGGCCGCCGATCCACATCATGGTGGTCCACTCGCCTTCAGTGTCCAGCACTTCGAGCCCCGCGGATTCGCATTGGCGCAGCGCTTCGTCAGGACGGATCGAGCGGCCTTGCCAGGTATCGAGATAGCGGAGGCGGAGAAACGGAATCCGGAGCCGCGACGGATTGGCGCGGCGCTCGCGGAATCCCGCTTCCAGCATGAAGCGCCCCAGCGGCAAGGACCACAGCCCTTTCATATGCAGGCGAAAAATTCCTCCGCGGCGCAGCACGCGCGCGGCTTCCTGAAAATAATTAAAAATGGCGCGCTTGTCCGGCACATGCTGGAAGACGGCGAAGGACCACACGAAGTCCATGCTTTCGGCGGGGATGCCGGCGAGGTCGCCGCCGGAGACAGCTTGAAATTGCGCGCGCGGCAAATTGTAAGAGGAAGCCTTGCGAATCATTTCCGGAGAAACGTCCACTCCGGTGTATTGCGCGAAGTCCTGAGACATCCAGCGCGCGATGCGTCCAATGCCGCAGCCGATTTCGAGGGCTGATTTATCGCGGGGATCGAAATTCATTTTATTCAGGAAGGGAGTGACATAACGGTCGTAGTCCGCTTTGCCGGATGCGAAGAACGCTTCCTCTTCGTTGGGGACATCCGGCCAATTGATGTACGCGCGCGGGTTTTCACGGGCGCGAGTGTCCCAGTCGCGGCGCAGCGCGTCGAGCCAGTTTTTTTCGGATGTGGGAGAAGCCTTTGCCATTTTCCGCGCCGATGGCGGCCCTCTGCGATGGACTTGCGTGACGATCTCTCATGCGAGTTCCGATCATTTTTCCGGGGATTGTGCATCGTACGCTTCCCCCGCGCCGGGAACTACCTAAATTCCTAGGGGCCGGACAGGTTGAAATTCTTAGAGGTAAGTCAGACGCGGCAGAGGCGGATGATGCGGCCGAGGTAGTTGCCACGGCAGTTGGCTGAGTATACATTTGCGGATGTGTTTGCGCCGAAGGGTGGGGCAGTCTTCGCGCACCGCACAATTCGAGAGAGAATATCCAGCGGCGGTGAGTCAAAATCCGCACCCTTCCCAAAATCTGGGAAGGATGCGGCACCCGCAGAAGCAAAAGCTTCGCGCGAGCGAGTTGGAAGGGTGAGCCACCCGGCGGTCGGCACAACCAAAACCTACCAAACTAAGGGGGTGAGTCTTGACGTGGCAACGCCGACCTTGGATTTTAATATTAGGACCGGCTGCTTTTGTGGGTGTGTATCTAACCCTCAGGTTCACTACACATTTGTCCTTATTCAACATCGTGGGATTGGAATTATCGATCATATTTCTCTGGCGGCTCATGCGCGCATTTGTTGGGCCTATTGCCACCAACCGATCCTTGCGGATGTGTCAAGTATTGCTAGCGCTTCCGTCCGGAATATACTCTCTAGCAAGTTTCCTTTATGCCAGGCCAGCGACATCTGACGTTGCTCTTTGGGTTTTTCTAGGTGGAGTAGCGTTATTCTTTGGCGTTTCGAGACCCTACCTCAAAAAGCTTGCGCAGCAGATCGGGCAGCCAAATTAATCGATTGCTGCAACGGATTGCCTCAAAATCCACGCGGTGGATCAAACGACTTTCGTATCACCTGAGGAGATTTCCTTTCGCTGGCGCGACGTGAAGAGCGCGGGGGGCACAGGCGCGGGGAGCAAAAGCGTTGACGGGGCAAAGGTCAGGTTGCTAGAGTTAAGGCTCCAGCCGATTTGCAAATTCCAACGGAGGCATCATGAAGAATTGGTCTTTCCGGGCCGTCGAAATTCTGTTCGTGTTGATTCTGGGGCTGGCCATCGTGATTCCGCAGAGTGTTTTCGCGCAGGACCACGTGGTCAGTTCCAATGACCTACAGAAGGACGTCGCCGCAGCCTCGATCCACCGCCAGCAGAGCATCGCGCAACTGAAGGCGTTTCTTTCGACTCCGCAGGCTCTGCACGCGATGCAGACCGCGCACTTGAACACTGTCGAGGTCCAGAACGCCGTCTCGCAACTGAGCGATCAGGACCTGGCCAATCTGGCGGCGCGGTCGCAAAAAGCGCAGACGGAATTTGCCGCGGGCAACATCGACAATCACGACCTGCTGCTGATTCTGGTGGGGATTGCGGCGCTGATTCTGATCATCGTTGCCGTTCGTTGAGTTGAGATGAAGCTGAAGTTCGCGATTTTCGCGCTCCTCCTCTCCGCGGTGTGCCTGATGCCGGGTATCGCCGCGGAGACGGGAGGGGCGTGGATTGACGTTCCCTTCTACGCGCAGACGAAGGACGGCTGCGGATCGGCTTCGATGGCCATGGTGCTGAGCTACTGGTCGAATAAAGAAGGGCGCGCGCTGCCTCCGGCCGCGAATCCGCAAACCATCCAGGCCGCGCTCTTCCGCCCGAAGGAAGGCGGCATCCGCGCGGAGGATATGCAAAAGTATTTTCAAGATTCCGGATTTCAGACATTCGCGTTCGAAGGCACGTGGGACGATCTGCGGCATCATCTGGAGCTGGGACGGCCGTTGATTGTGGCGCTGGCAGCCAGCGGGCCGCACGAACCGCTGCACTACTCCGTGGTGGTGGGGATGGATTGGCAGCGCGGCTACATTTTTCTGAACGACCCGGCGCAACAGAAAATGCTGCGCGTTTCGCGCCAGGGATTTGAAAGCGAATGGCGCGCGGTCCATCATTGGACGCTCCTGGCCGTCCCTCGGAATCCGGATTGATTTTCCTGCTGGTGCTGCTCTCCGTTTCACCCTCGCGCGGGATTTCGCAAAGCGCTTCTCCGGCTGACCGCACGGCGCAAATCAAACAATGGTTCGCAAGACGGCGAATGGCAAAAAGTGATTGATGCCGTGCCGGAATCGCCGGCGCAGCCCGCGGATTTGGAACTCGATCGCGGGCTGGCGCTGGCGAAGCTCGAACGCTGGGACGATGCGCGGCGCGCACTCGAAGCGGGGCGGCGGGGATATCCGCGCGATCCGCGGTTTGCTGTGGAGCTTGCGGGGCTCGACTATCGCGCGAAGGATTTTGCAGGCGCGAAGCGAAATCTTCGCGCGGCACTGGCGCTCGATCCCGGCGACGATTACGCGAATAATTTTCTGGCGTCGATTTATTACCTCGAAGGAAATTTAGAGGCGGCGCTGAAATATTGGAATCGCGCGGCGCGGCCGCGGCTGGCCGATATGACCATCGAGCCGCAAGCCACGCTCAATCCCCTGCTGCTCGATCGCGCGTTCCGTTTTTCGCCCGGCGCGGTCTGGACGCGCGAGCAATTTCTGTTTACCGACGCGCAGCTTGCGGCCCTGGACCTCTTCCCGCAGCGGCATTTCGATCTGGAGGCGCAACCGGACGGGTCTTTCGATCTGCGCGTGCGCGCTCCCATCAGCGGAGCGTGGAATTTCAAATCGCCGGAAAGCTGGCTGACGCTTTTTCGCGGCTTGCCATACGAAACCGTGGAGCCTGAATTTTACAATTTGAATCACGGCGGGCTGAACTGGGTTTCATCGCTGCGCTGGAACGATCAGATGCGGCGAGTGCAATCGGAAATCGCCGCGCCGATTGGCGGGAATCCCGCGCTGCGTTTTCGCGCGTATGTGGATGCGCGGGACGAAAACTGGAATATTTCCGGGACTCTATTTCCAGCGGCGCCCGCTCCGGCATTCGTCAACCTCGAAAAAATCGCGGCGGGCGCTGAATTTCGCGAGGTTGCCGGGCCCAGGTGGCAATGGAGCGCGGGGGCGGAATATTCCTACCGGCGGTTCCGGGATTTGATGGGGATTCCCACACAGGCGGGGGCGTTTTTCACGGATGGATCATCGGTGGCACTGCGCGGGGGCGTGGAGCGATGGCTGCTGCGGAATCCTGAGCGAAGATTTACGGTCGATTCAACCGCGGATGCGGAGTTCGGCACATTTTTTGAAAATCCGCTGGGGCGATACGCTCGATTCAGAGGCGCGCTTACGACCGATTGGTTTCCGCGGGCGCGCGGCGACGATTACGAATTGCAGTCGAGCCTTCGCGGCGGCGGAACGCTTGGCCGCGTTCCCTTCGATGAACTTTACATGCTGGGATTTGACCGCGACAACGATTTGTGGCTGCGCGGGCATCCCAACCTGCGCGGCGGGCAAAAAGGAAACGCGCCGCTGGGCAGGAATTACATTCTTTTGAATTCGGAATTCGACAAGATTGTGTACAGCGGCGGATTTTTTACGGTGAAGGTGGGACCGCTGCTCGACAGCGGCAGGATTTACGATTCTTCGGGATATTTCGGATCGCAGAAATGGCAGTGGGACACCGGAGCGCAGACGAAAATCCGCGTGCTGGGAAGTTTCCAGGTGGTGCTGGGGTACGGCCGGGATATTCGCTCCGGGGGAAATTCATTTTTCACGACGGTCACGCGGTGAAGATGATTGGGCATTGAGGGGCCCGACATTTGCTCCGCTCGGCGACGAAACGGAAACTTCTGGAGATTTCGCGGAATCCGAAGGAAAATGCGCAGTATGAACTCCGCTTCCCTGCTTTTCGCTGCGACACGAGTGCGATTGTTTTCGATTTTATTTTTGGCGATGGGCGCTCTGCTGGCGGCTTCACCGGCGCTGCGGGCGCAAGCGGAAATTCCGGGCGGGACGGCGCTCGCGGTGCGGTTGAACACTTCCCTTTCTTCGAAGAAAAGCAAAGTGGGAGAAAACATCACGGCGCGGGTGATGCAGGATATTCCGCTTTCGGATGTGACCTCGATTCATGCCGGAGCGAAGGTGACCGGGCGCGTGATTGGCGTAACGCCCGCGGCGAAGGGACAGGCGGCGACAATTTTGCTGCAGTTTGACGCGGTTGAGGCGTCGCGCGAGAAAACTGCGGTGAAGACGCGCCTGCGGGCGATTGCGTCGATGAGGGCCGTCGAGCAGGCGGAGCTTCCGGCGTTCGGGTCGGATGCGGGCGAGTCCTCCGATGCGGCGACCACGAAGCAGGTGGGAGGAGAAGTGGTGAGGCGCGGAGGCGGGCACGTGATGAGCGGCGGCGAAATCGTGGGCGAGCCGATGAACGGTGGCGTGCTGGGAGAATTGCGCGCGAATCCCGAGGCGGGGTGCGCGTCGAAAGGAAACGGGCGGTTGCAGGCGCTGTGGGTTTTCTCGACGGATGCTTGCGGCGCATATGATTTTCAGGGGATGAAGATCGCGCCGAGCGGCGAGGGCGATGGCGCCGGAGCGATCACGTTGACGCAGAAAAAGGGGAATATCGAGATCCGCGGCGGGAGCGCGCTGCTGCTGCAGACCGAGGGCGAGTAGGGCGCGGCGAGATCATTTCATCGAATCGGTGCGGTCGTTGATTGATGCCGGGCACGGCATGCCGTGCCCCTACGGAAAACACCGGGATGCGAGGGAATGATGCAATGCCGCGACATGACGAAGGCGAAGAATGGCGCGATGTTCGGGGTGCGGCGAAGGGACATTTGAGATTTGCGATTGCAGAATTGAGATTGCAGACGAAGCCGCAGGATTCGGAGAAAAATTAAGTTTGAATCTTTTGCCGCGCGCCGCCAATCACATCTGGTAGAGATGATTCCGCAAGCACAGGAAGGCTGGGAGAGTCCGGCGGAGGAAGATCTGGCGCTGGTGGGGCGAGTGTTGGCCGGAGACCGCCGCGCCTTCGAGCCGCTGGTGCGCAGACATGAGCGGAGGGTGTACCGCGTGACGCTGGCGGTGCTGGGGAACACGGAAGACGCGGAAGAAGCCATGCAGGACGCGTTCGTGAAGGCCTACCGGCACCTAAATCAATTCCGGCGAGAATCGAAATTCACGACCTGGCTGACGCGCATCGCCATCAACGAGGCGCTGCAAAAGAAGATGGCGCGGAAAGAAAGCGTTTCGCTCGACGAAGTGCGGGAAAGCGAATTCCTTCTGCCGCGGCGCGACGAACCCTGGCGCGCGGACCCCGAAAAATTATACGGCAGGCAGGAAATGAAGCGGCTGGTGGAGTCCGCCATCCAGTCGCTCGACGCGATTTACCGCCAGGCGTTCGTGCTGCGGGACGTGGAGGACATGAGCGCGCAGGAAGCGGCAGAGGCGGCGGGAATTGCCGTGGCGGCGATGAAATCGCGGGTGCTGCGAGCGCGACTGATGGTGCGCGAGGCTCTGGCTGCGAAACTGGAAGAGCCGCTGACGCTGAAGCGCAGGATCGCCGGAGCCGCCGCGGGTTTGCGCCAGGCGGTGACGGAGCGGTTGCTGCGGGCCGCGGGGCGATAAGGATGGTGCGGAACATGAGCGGGATGCAATGCGAACAAGTGATTGAGAATATGTCCTGCTACCTGGACGGAGACGGCTCGGGCGAATTGCGCCGGGCGCTGGACGCGCACGTGACGGGCTGCCGGCGGTGCCGCACGATTTTTCACACCACGCAGCAGACCATCGAAATCGCGCGGTCGGCACAGCCGTTTGAGGTTCCCCTGGGAGTGAGCGCGCGGCTGTACGCGCGGCTGGAACCGCTGCTGGCGGAAGAGTAGGCGGCGCGCGGGCTGGTTTTGCGGGAAGCGAATTTATTTGCACGTCAATCGAAGAACGGAGGAACGACAAGATGAGAAAATCAGCGGTTGGAATGTTTGTGGCGGTATGCGCGCTGGCGGTGGCCTTCGCCGTAAATGTGTCGGCGGCAGGCAAGACGGAAACATTTACTGGAACGCTGGTGGACAGCAAATGCTATTTGATGAATCATGCGTTGACCACCAACGATCACGGGGACACCAAGAATTGCGGGACGATTTGTCTGAAGGGCGGGACTCCCGGCGCGTTGTTGACCAAGGACAAGAAATTCTACGCGCTGCTGGCTCCTTCGCTGGCACTGGCTCCCTACGTGGGACAGGAAGTGCGGGTAAACGGAACGCTCGAAAACGGCTCGATTGATGTGAGCAAGGCGGAAGTGAAGCAGAACGGGGCTTGGCAGGAAATCAAGCTGGGCGCGACAATCTAATCGCGCGCGATGAAACCGGGGCGCGGGCCGGAAGATTTTCCGGCTCGCGCGTTTTTTAGCACCGGGAAAACGCGAAACGAAAAAAAGGCCGCATGCGAAAATGTGCGATTGGAATTGTGATTGCGCTGTGCCTGATCGCGGCGGGCGGGGCGATCTTGCTTTCGCAATTCAGCATCAGCGCCATTCCCGATCCCGGGCCGTTTGAGACGCGCATGGCCACGGCAAGTCTGCACGCCATCGTCGCGAAAAGGGCGCGGCGGGAAGTCCCGGCGGCGCCTCCGGCCTCGGCCACAAGCGTGGCGGCGGGAGGAATGACCTTCGGAGGCGAATGCGCCAACTGCCACGGCACGGAGGGCGACAAGCCGACGGACGTGGGCCGCGGAATGTATCCTCGAGCGCCCAGCCTGGCCAGCGGCGAAGTGCAGGGATGGTCGGACGCGGAGTTGTTTTACATTATTCGCAACGGCGTGCGTTATACCGGGATGCCGGGGTTCGGGAAAACCATGCCAGATGACCAGATTTGGACGCTGGTGTATTACGTTCGAAGCCTTGCACCGCAAAAAGGTGGGAGGCCCGCGAAATAGTTTTTTCTCGGCGCGCAGCGCACTTCCCCACCGCCGCAAATTTCCACAATCAGGGCAGAGCTGCCAGCAATTTTTGGATGCGCTCGCCAAAAGCCGATCCGGCGGCCGCCTGCCGCTGCGGGTCGCCGAGATAAGGATCGACGAAGGGGCCGCCCTTGTCGAGCACCAGGCGATCTCCCCACCCGATCAGACCGAAGAGGCGAATCAGCTCCTGCGTGGATTTTCCCAGCGGAACGATGTAGGCGGGATTGTAATCGGACTGCACGCGCTTGATGGCCGCGGGCGCGACGCGGCGCATGGCGGTCTGCGGCTGGTCCACTTCCTCGAGGGGGCATTCGATGGCGTGAGTGAGGAAAAAGCCGCGGCGCTCGAATTCCGCGAGAGCGAGGTCTTCCACGATTTCGCTGCCGGGAGCTGCACCCATGGCCCGCGCCAATTCGTCGAAAAACATGCGCGAGGCGAGAGAGCGGCTGGAGCGTACAGCCGCGGCGCGATAGAAGAAATCGTCGCTGCGGGCGGGCGGAGCGACATCGAGGAACAGGACGCGGATGTGCGCGGGACGGAATTTGCGCGCGAGTTCCACGCGCTGGGCGCGGCGCTGGATATGAAGATCGTCGGTCTTGGTGCCGCAGCCCTCGCAAACAGGCATTCCGTCGCCTCTCTTCCGGGAAGTGGGTGCGGAAAATATCTCACGAAAAGAGCGGAATGCTCAAGGGCCAGGCGGTTGACTTGCGGTGTGGCGCACACTAAGATGCCCCTGATTTCCAGCGCGCGGAAAGCGGCGGCGCGCGGAGAAACAGGGGGAAACCGGCAGTGAGCGACTGGCATTTCGCACAAAGCGATCGATCCGAGGAACTCGCGCAGATTCACCTTTTCTCGATGAAGAAACATCAGGAGGGAGGGAGCGTGGAATTCCGGATCACCGTGCGGGAATTTGCCGCGCCTCCTCCGGGGCATTCCCTGCGATTTTTCGCGGAAGCGGACAAGACCGTGAACCAGAAAACCGCGCCGATTCTTCCCTCGGGGTGGGGCGATTCGGTGCTCAAGGCGCTGGCGGACTGCATGCGCATGATCCGGCAATTCCCGTACGAGGGGCAGGGGTAGGCGGACGTGAGCACCAGCCGAAAGGAATTCGAAAACGTGGAACTACTTGCGAAGACGGTGAAGCCTGGAATCGTGGTGCTGGAAATGTCCGGAAGCATTTACATGGGGCCGGATTGCCGGCGCATCGACAGCGAAATGGAAACGCAGAAGGCCAAGGAATCGGCGAACCGGTTTATTTTTGAGATGTCGCGGGTGACGCACATCGATAGCGCGGTGGTGGGACTGATCGTGCGCATCTACACGCAATTGACCAAGGCTGGCGGCGGACTGCGCCTGGTGGGCACGCGCGGAATGGTGGACAACGTGCTGAAAATGACGCAGGTCAACAAAGTGATCGCGATCTACCCGAGCGTGGCGGAAGCGGTGGAAAGCTTTGCACCGGCAACACCCGCGGCGTAGCTTTTTGTAATTCTCCGCAACGAGATTTTCCTGCAACCACAGATCCCGCAAATTTCCGGCGCGACAATTTTTCGCAATTCAGGAATTGAGCTGGCGAGGCCCGCTGACGAAGGGATTGCCGCGTTCGTAGAAGCGGTAAGGGAGGTGCGCGTCCCTGGTGATGCCGATACGGCGGCTCACGCCGATTTCTCCCGCCGGGCGCACGGCCGTCGCGAGCCACAAAAGCCCTGGAGCGCAGAGGTCCACGCCGTCAAAACGGCGGTCGATCGAAAGAGCCTGAGCCACGCGGCCGGGCCCGCGCGCGAGATCGAGAAGGCGGCGCGTGCCGCGGTTTCGCATCATGCGCTCGATGCCTTGGATGGGTTCGAGAGCGCGAAACAGGACCCCGCCGCCGATTCCCTTTCGATGCGCGGAAACGTTGAGCATGAAATGCATGCCGTAACAAAAATACACGTAAGCGTGTCCGGGACGGAGAAACAGCGAGGCGTTGCGCGGGGTGGGGCCGATGTAGGAATGCGCGGCGGCGTCGTTCGGGAGATAAGCTTCGGTTTCGACGATGCGCCCGGCCAGGCGGGGAGAATGATTTGGGAAGGCGCGGACGATGGTTTTGCCGAGCAGAAAACGGGCGAGAGCCACGGGATGTTCGGGCAGCTCCGAGCGGCGCAGACGACGAATGCGCGGAGGGGGGCAGGCGGAGGCGAGGATGGGAGATTCGCGGGACATGCATTGGGAATTCTATCAGGATGGCGGAGAAAATCGGAGAAGACGCGAGGTCAAGAAATCGCGCGGCGAATGATGATTGAAATGTGAGATTTGATAAGGCAGATTTCAAATTTCAGATTTGAAATGGCGGAGGACAAACCGGCACGTGACCAGGATCGAAGTATAGAAATCGAGGAAAACGGCGAGCCGAATGCTGCGCATGAAGCGGGCACGGCATGCCGTGCCCCTACGAGCAAAACACACTGCGGCGGGGATGCGAAGGCCATTAATCGCGGATGACAAACTCCATGCGCACTCCGGCCACTTCAATGATGTCGCCGGAAGATAGCTTCGTTGGATGATTGATGAGGCGACCGTTGACTTCCGGAACTTTGTCGGCCGCGCCGATGTAATAGGAATTGTCGTCGCGGCGGTTGATCTGCGCGGCGGCCTTTGGCTTGAACCATCCGGTAAGCTTCACGGTGGCCATGGCGGATTTTCCGACGACGGTAAGCTTGTCGGTGAGATTGTATTCACGGCGGTCGGTGCGCCCGCTCTGGATGACGAGGGTGGGAATTTTCATGCGCGCCGGAGAGACCTGCGCGCTTTCTCCTCCCGCAACGGCTTGCTGCAGAAGATCGCGGCGCTCCTTGGTGTCAAGCATGACGGTCTCGTTGATTTTAGGAGCGGCGGGCTTGATGGCTTCATGGTCGAGGGAATGAGAGCGGACTTCGGCGGAATCGGTGACGATGATGGTGTGCTTGCCGATGGCCACGGTGTCTCCCGGGCGCAAGGTGACCATTTTGACGCGCTGGCCGTTGACGAAGGTGCCGTTGAGGCTGCCGAAATCCTCGAGCATGGTGCGGCCTTCCTCGAGAAACACGCGCGCGTGATAGTGCGAGACGGCGGGATTGTCTATGACCATGCCGTTGTCCGGCGCGCGGCCGATGCTGACTTCCTTCGAGCCAACGGAAACTTCCTGCAGGATGGAATTTTCGAATTTCAGGACCAGCTTGGACATGGAAACGCCTCCCCTTTCAATGTGAATCTTCGCCGCCGCGAAACCAGCGGCCGATGCGCGCAAAAGCACCAACCAATTTCGGAACCTGACGCAAAACGATAACGCTGACGTTGTCGCCGCCGCCCGCTTCGTTGGCAAGCTCGACCAGGCGGTCCGCGGAGTCCTGCGGATCGGCGGTCTCTTCGAGGACCGCGGCAATCTGGGCGTCGGAAAGTTCGCGCGTCAAGCCGTCGGAGCAAAGCAGGATGGCGTCGCCATCGAGGAGCAATTCGTCGTCCGCATCCACGAGCACTTCTGGCTCGGTGCCGAGCGCGCGCATTAGAACGCTTTGCATGGTGCTGTGTTCGGCTTCTTCGCGGGTCATGCGCCCCAGGCGCACTTGTTCGGCAACAAAGGAGTGATCCGCGGTCAATGGCTCGAGGGCGGCGGAACGCAAGCGGTACGCGCGGCTATCGCCGACGTGGACAACGCTCATGCAGTCGTCATTGAGAAGAGCGGCGACGACGGTCGAACCCATGCGGCCCCCGGCAGAGGGATTGTGGGTATCGTTTGCGGAGGCTGAATCATTGTGCGAAGCATCGAAGATGGCGCGATTGGCCAGGCGCACGGCGCTGGCCAGGCGATTGGCAGCGGCGGAAACGCCGTGGATGGCGGGACCCGAGAGCGGCAGCGAAGGATTGGAAACGGCTTCGCGGATGTGCGCGGCAATGGTATCCGCGGCAAGACGGCTGGCGACTTCGCCGCAAGCGTAGCCGCCCATGCCGTCGCACAGGACGAAGAGATTCAGTTCCGGCGCGAGGGTCAGGCTGTCTTCGTTGTTGCTACGAACCCGGCCGGTATCGCTGCGCGCTCCGAATTCCATTTTCCTGGCCGCCTAAGGATCCAAGATTTTATTTCTGCTCCGGAATGGCCACTGGACGAACATTGGAAAATCCCTGGGTTTCGAGCCACTGGCTCACGCTGGGCACATTCTTCTGAGAAAAAGGGCCGGCAAAGACGACGAAGAATTGGCCTTTGGGGCCGTCGCGCGGCTTCACCAAAACCGGCAATCCCAAATCTTCAATTTTTTTTGCGGCAGCCTGCGCGCGTTCTTCGCGTTCAAAGCGGCCCACCCACAGCAGAATGCTGGCCGTGGAATCGGCCGCCGCACCACCTTCATGAAACGCGCGGCTGGCGTCCGCACGAACGGAGGGCGACGATTCCCCGGGAGCAGATTTTCGAGCATGTTCGGGCGTGATTTTAACGGCCGCATTTGCGACCGGAGTGATTTTCGCGGGCGTGTTTGCCGGCGGAGCGACGGAGGCCGGAACGGTTGCAGCTACCGGCGCGGGCTGCTGAGAGGCGGGCGCGGCGGAGCCAGCCGCACTGGAATCCGCGGCAGGTTGCGGCGCGGAAGCAGCAGGCGCGGCGGCATTGGCGGGCGTCTGCCCAGAAATATCGAGCGCAAAAGCGGGAGGAGCGGGCGGAGACATGGCCGGAGGCGGCGAAATCATGTCCGCGGCCTTGGCCGATGCCACCCAGCGCATGCCTCCCAAAGCCACGAGAACGAGGAAAGCGCCAAACAGCGCCCAGGCCAGCGGCGAAGATTCGCGCCTGGGAGGCGGAGGAGGCGCGAAAGTGACCGGATGAGCGACGCCGGAAAACATCGGCGAAGAGCCGAGCGCGGGATGCGGAGTGGCATGAGACTGCGGCGCGGGAGTGAGGCCGACTCCGGGAAGCGGCGTGGGGCGCGAAGAATTGTGCGTGCCGGCGACGGGCGAAATGCCCGGAACTCCCGAGGCGCGAAAATCGTTTTCAAGCTCGGCGATGGATTGAAATCTCCTGGCAGGTTCTTTCTCCAGGCACTTCAGGATGACGCGCTCGATGGAAACGGGGATGGCGGGCTCGACTTCATGAGGCGGCGCGGGATCTTCGCGCAATTGCTTGAGGGCCACAGCCACGGCGGTTTCGGCATGAAAGGCCTGCGCGCCGGTGAACATTTCGTAGAGAATCAGGCCGAGTGAATAAATATCGGTGCGGTAATCCACGGGCTTGCCGGAAACTTGCTCGGGAGCCATGTAAGCGGGAGTTCCGGCGAGCGAACCGGTGGCGCGCGTTCCGGCTTCCATGGAACGGGCAATGCCGAAATCCATGATCTTGACGTTGCCCTGCGCGTCAATCATGACGTTTTCGGGCTTCAAATCGCGGTGAACGATGCCCTGCGCATGCGCTTCCTTGAGGCCCGAGCAGATTTGCAGCGCGAGATGCACGGACTTGCGCAAAGGCAGGCCGCCGAAGCGGGTGAAGACGGAGCGCAGGCTTTCGCCTTCGACGAACTCCATGGAGGTGCAGGCGATGCCGCCGAGGCGATTGAAATCGTAGACGCGGCAGACATTTTTGTGGGTGATTTTGCGCGCAAAGAGCAGCTCATTTTTGAAGCGGTCCATCATCGCCTGGTCCGAGGCGATTTCCTGCTTCAGGAGTTTCAGGGCCACAATCTCGCCGGTTTCGCGGTCACGCGCTTTGTAGACGTTGCCCATGCTGCCGTGCCCGGCTTCGGCCAGAATGTCGTAACGCTGGCCGAGAGCGGCCAGCGCGGCGCTGCCGAGGTGCGGAAACGAAACAGGAGGGGAGGGAGCGCCCGCAGAGGCGGAAGCTTCGCGCATCAGGATGGTAGCGTCCGGGACGTCGGTCAGGAGCAAAGTGTCCTGGCGCTCGCCGGGTTTGGGCGCGCAAGCTTGCGGATTGGGCTTGGCCGGGTCAGTCATATAATCCCTGCTTAGAATAGGCGAGAAATGAAGAGGAAAGGGCGAGTCAAGGGACAGGTGTAGGGAAAGAGTATCGGGTGCATCTTTCGGCAAAGGAGCGGCGGGGGGCCAGCCCGAGGAGGCGTGCGGCAGGCGGCCGCAGCCGGAACACCCATCGAAAGTTATGGCTGCGGAAGTAACCTAGTTCGCAACCCCGACTCCTTCGCACCGGGATGTGGAAAAGAGGTATAAAGGCCTCCTGCCGGCAGGGAGGAATGCAGGAAGGCGGATCACCGCGTTCAGCCACCCAAACCCATGGAACTCGGCCTGATATTCTTGACGGGATTGTTCTTAAGCCTGCACTGCGTGGGGATGTGCGGCGGGTTTGTGGCCCTGGTGGCGGTCGCCCCGTCCATCACAACGATCCAAGCGGGAGGCGCGGCGGCGATGCAGGCCGCGCAGTTCCGGCGCATCGTGCTGCCGCAGCAACTGGTGTTCAACGCCGGGCGCATCGGGAGCTATACGCTGCTGGGAGCGGTGGCCGGGGCGCTGGGGTCGTTTACCACGCTGCTATCGAGCACGGGAAAAGCGCAGGCGGCACTGATGATCGGCGCGGGAATGGTGATGATGGGCACCGGGCTGGCGCTGGCGGGGCTGCTGCGGCACTGGTCGGCATTTAAGATAACGTCGGTGAAGCCGAACCGCTGGCTGACGCGAGCATTCGAACACGTGGTGCGGCTTCCGCGTCCTTTGCGGGCGCTGCCTCTGGGCGCGCTGCTGGGATTTTTGCCGTGCGGGCTGATTTATTCGATGCTGGCGAAATCGGCTTCTTCCGGGTCGATTTTATATGGCGCGCTGGTGATGCTGGCGTTCGGTATGGGAACGGTACCAGCGCTGCTGCTGGTGGCGTATTTTGCGGATTTTTTTTCGGCGACGCTGCGGGAATATCTGGTGCGCGTGAGCGGAGTGCTGCTGGCGACGCTGGGAGCCATCACGCTGTACCGGGGATATTTGTGGCTGGCGCATCCCACGCAGGGCGCGATGATGCACGGGATGATGCATCACATGCTGATGTAGATTGCGATTTGCGCGAGCGGAGCGCGATTGGGCGCGCGGAACGACAAGGCCAAAGATGAGCGTGGGTAAGGTTTGCGCGCATTGCGGGTTGGCGCTGGGCGGGACGGCAGGTGTGTCGCTCATGGACGGCGAGGAGAAATTTTTTTGCTGTTCGGGCTGCGCGTTCGTCTACCAACTGGCGGGCGGCGGAGAGCAGGGCGACAGCGCGGAATCGATTTTCCTGGTGCTGCTGGCGTTCGGAGTGGTGCTTTCGGGCGCGATCATGACCTTCAGCTGGGTGCTGTATCTCTACCCGCATCTCGATGCGGACCTGCGCAATCACATTCAATACCTGCTGCTGATCCTGACCACCCCGGTAATTTTGGGGCTGGGCTATCCCTACCTGAAGAATGCGTTGCAGGAAATCACCCACGCGCGGTTGAGCATGTCAACTTTGATCGCGCTGGGCACGGTGGCCGCGTACGTGTTTTCCGCGCGGGTGACCATCGAGCACGGCCAGCATGTTTATTTCGACACCGCGGCGATGGTGATCGTGCTGGTGACGCTGGGAAAATATTTGCAGGCGCGGGCCAAGGCGCGCATGGCCGCGGCCATGCGCACGCTGGCCAAGGACGCACCCAGCCAGGCGCGGCGGATTTGCGGCGGCCAAGAGGAACTGGTGCCCATTGACCAGGTGCGCGCGGGAGACTCCCTGCGCGCGCTGCCCGCGGAGAAAATCGCTGTGGACGGGATGATCCTCGAAGGGCGCACGACAGTTGATGAATCGATTTTGACCGGCGAGTCTTTGCCTGTGACGCGCGGGCCGGGAGATCGCGTGCTGCAAGGAACGGTGAACCTGGACGGCGCGATTTTGTATGAAGCCGTGCAGGTGGGAGAAGGAACACTGCAGGCGCAGATCGAGCGCATGTGCGCGGAAGCGGTGGGCTCGCGAATGCCGCTGCAATCGCTGGTGGACACGGTATCGGCGTGGTTCGTGGGCGCGACGATCCTGTTTACGATTGGGGTGGGATTGTATTGGGGCGTGCTGCGGCACCAGCCGTTGAATGGTTTTCTGACGGCGCTGGCGGTGCTGGTGGTGGCGTGCCCCTGCGCGCTGGGAATCGCCACGCCCATGGCCACGTTTGTTTCGCTGCAGCGCGGCGCGAAAGAAGGAGTGCTGATCCGCGCGCCGGAAGTTCTGGAACGCATGCGGCGCGTGGACACCGTGGTTTTCGACAAGACTGGCACGCTGACGGAGGGAAGATTGCGCGTGCTGGACGTGATTCCCTGCCCCGGCGCGGGGATTGATGCAGGAAAACTTTTACAGATAGCCGCATCGCTCGAGAAATCCTCCGAGCACCACATGGGGCGCGCCATCGTCGAGGAATTCAAAACCGCACGAGTCGAATTTCTGGCGGTCGAGGATTTCGTGAATCATCCGGGCGAAGGAATCGAAGGGACCATGGCGCGGGCGATGCTTCCGGGTGAGGCGATGGTTGGGAGCGCGGAACGCACCACGATTTACATGGGAACGGCGCAAAGTCTGCGGAACCTCGACCTGCGCATGCCGGAAAATTTCGAGGCCAAGCTCGGCGAAGCTACGCTTGAAAGCCGCGTGTACCTGGGATGGGAGGGAACGATTCGCGGGGTGATTCGTTTGCAGGATTTTCTGCGTCCGCGGGCAAGAAATGTGGTCGAGCAATGCCGGCGACAGGGACTCGCTGTACATTTGCTTTCGGGCGACCGCGAAGGGAGCACCAGGCAGGTGGCCGAACAATTGGGCATCGAGCACTGGGCGTCGGAACGGCTGCCCTGGCAAAAAGTGGACTACGTCGCCGCGCTGCAACAGGAGGGGCGCTGCGTGGCCATGGTGGGAGACGGCGTGAACGACGCGCCAGCCCTGGCGCGCGCGGACGTGGGCATCGCGCACCAGGTGGGGACGGATCTGAGCAAAGAGGCCGCGGACATTCATATTCTTGCGGGAAATTTGACGCTGGTGCCGTGGGTGCTGACGCTCGCGAAAAAGACATTTCTGCACATCGAGGAAAATCTGCTGTGGGCGTTTCTTTATAACGTGATCGCCATGGGGCTGGCGGCGGTGGGGATTTTGCGTCCCGTGGAAGCCGCGGCGGCGATGCTGCTGAGCAGCTTGATGGTGGTGGGCAATTCGTTGCGCCTTGAAAGGATTCGCGGGGTGCGCGGGGCCGCCAAGGCGCTGCGCGCGGAGGCGGCTGGAACTCCCGGCGCAGGTGGGGCTGCTCCAGCTTCGCCCGCGGAGCAAACCGAGGCGAGCGCGGCTTAAAGTTGCGAGGGCGCTAAATGTTTGTCTCGAAATGACGATTGTTTCATTGTGAACTCCTCCCCATGCAATTCCACCTGATCCCAGTGTAAACTGAGTGTATTGGACCGTTGCATGCAAGGGAAACGGAAGAGGTCACCGGCAGTGGGTCCCGTGGACATAAATCACGCGCAGCCGGTAAATGAATAGGAGCAGTTCATGGCGGAAATGAAGCCTTCGACTCCGGGTACGGCGGGCGAGACATACGAGACTCGGCGTCGCACGCAGCGAGTGCAGATCATCATGCCGGTGCTGGTGCGCGGAAAGCCCGGGAAGGAATTCTTCGAGGAGCCGACGCATACGGTCACGGTGAACGCCAATGGTTGCCTGGTGCTGATGGCGACTCCCGCCAAGCGCGGACAGGCTGTGTCGCTTGTGAACGCCAAGACCGCCGAGGAACTTCCCTGCAAGGTTGTATTCGTGGGCCAGCGCGATGGCGCCAAAGTGCAGGTGGGACTTGAATTTGGCGAGGCTTCTCCGCTGTTCTGGCGCATTACGTTTCCTCCGGAAGATTGGGACCCATCGCAACGAAAAAAGGCCACGGCGCCTTCGCAACCTTCGCCGCTTCCCCGCCCTCAGCAAAAATAGGCGCTGGCATTGCACTGCGAATTTCATGGCGCAGGGACGAGTGTGTGCGGCGTGGCTGAAGCCCCGGCCTCCTGACACCCGAGGAAGAAGCGGGCACGGCGTGCCGTGCCCCTACGGGAGAAACAGCGCACACGATTGGACGAGTGATGGACGAAGACGGCGCCCGTGCGAAGGAATTAGAATTATGGAGAAGGCAACACGGGAGCAAACGGCAGAGGGAAATTCCAGATTTGAAATTGCAGATTTGAAATTTTCGATGCGCGAAAGGCGTGCGTTCGACTCTGAAACTTATTGCAGGGCCGAAGACGCGCCCTGACTCTTAGCCCATTCGGCCGGTTTCCCTATGCGACCGGAAGGTAAAAGGCGCGGAGGACGCGCGCTGACGAGGGCTTATTGAAATTTGGATGCTAGTGTCTGACGGAATCTCGAAACGATTCGGGAGGATCGAAGGAGCATTTTTCGAGAAACTGTTTTTCGGGGAGCACGCCATCGTGCCAGCGGCGAATGTCCGGCAAAGTGGCGGCGGCCACGCCTCCCTTGTCGCCGAGAAACACCACGACAACGCCATCGACGAGCTGCTGGGTGTGCGCCGCTTCGCGATATCCTTCGGTAAACATATGCATCGCGAATTCCAACTGTTTTTTTCCCAAAGTGCCGGCAGGAAGCTTGCGCGCGGGCTGGGCAAAAACGAAAAGCGTGGGCTTGCCTTTTAGCGACGTCCATTCGCCTTCGAAAGGTTTGATCTCCTCGTTGGCGGCGTTGAAATCGCCGGTGGATTCGTCGGCATCGTCCACCTGATTGGGAGCGCGCAACTGGCTGATGCGGATCCAGCCATCGCCTTTTTCGAGTTTGACGTGCACGAAGCGCGTTTGAGCTCCGATGATTTCAAATTCATCGTCGGGATCGGCGCGAAACAGGATTTGCGAAGTCTCATCGGCGCCGGAGAAGACGGGAGTTTGCGCGGAGCGCACCACGGCGATATCGGGCAGAAATTTCTGGTTTTGCGAAACGCTCTGGAGCTCCGAGATTTGCTGCTGCAGTTTGCGTTGGTGTTCTTCGACCGCGGCGCGTTGGGCGCGGACGGAGGAAATTTCCGAGGCAATGGCCGCCGGATCGGACGAGGATGCCGGGGCGGGTGAGGCGGGCGCGGGAGAATCGCCGGAGGCCGCGCTTTCGGAATCCGGCGGCTGGGCGGAAGGCGGCGATGAAGAAGACTCGCCGCGAGCAGCGGCCGCAGGCGGCGCACTGGCCGCAAGCGGCGCGCTGGCGGCATTCGGCGCTTCTGAAGGCGCGGGACGTGCTTTTTCGAGATAGATGCTCAAGCGATCGAGGAAATCGCTCTCGAGGCGGCCATTGGATGGGATCACGACGTACTGCGATTTACTGGGATCCTCTCCGCCAAACCACGCGGTAATTTTGGCGCTGACCACGATCAGGGTCTGCGAAGGATTCTGGGCCTCGACATCAATCCGGAACTGGTAATGCGGATTTTCAAAATGGTCGAGGGTGCTGGCGTTGGCGTTCACAAAACCGTCGAGAACCGGAAGGCGTTCGGTATCGTAGGCGTGAAGACTGTCGAGAGCTTTTTGCACTTCGATCTGGGGATGATTGTAAACACGCTCGGCGGGCTTGGCATCCTGAGCGAATGCGGGATGGGGGCAGGCGAGCAGGGCAGAGAAAGCCACGGCGCAGGCGGCGAGCACGAAGCACAGGCGGCGGGAGGGGTGCGGCAGCCGCGAAATGCGCGGCGCGGGAATCGTGGCTGGGCGGACGGGCATGGTCATTGCACCGGCTCGAGGAAAAGGTAGTAGATCCAGCCTTGCACATCTGCGTCGGTGCGCACCAGATACCAATATTTCGTGGTGGAGGTGACGGTCAACACCTGGCCTTTTTGAAGCGTCAGAAGACTCGAAGAATGATCGTAGGGGTCGGCCTTGAGCGGCACGCCCGCTTCTTTCACGCGGCCCTGGGTATTGAATGCGAGTTGTTTGGCCTGGGTCACAAGTTTTTGTTCGGCAACCTGGGCCTCGGCGAGCAGGGATTGCTCCTGTTCGAGGTCGCTGCGCAATCCGGCGTTGCGGTCGGGAGTATTCACTTCGGCGGCGCTGACCCTGGGATGCGGGGCGGGCATCAGCGCGCGCACCTGATCCATGATGACGGCGTATTCGGCGGTCTCAACCGACCCATCGGAGAAGCAACGTTTGCGCTCGGCGTCTTCGACGAAGACGGCATCGATGCGCAGGCGGCTGCGCTGAGGATTGATGGCGTCAACGATGTAGCGCACGGTGATGGTGCCCATATCGTAGCTGCCGGGAAAGTGCTGGGGAGAGAGGGCTTTGCGCAGGACTTTATAAAAGACATGGCCGGCGCCGGGATTGTCGGGGAAAGCCTTGGAATTTTTTTCCGTCTCCGAGCCTTCGGCGTCGGAATCGCGGGAGTAAATTTTGGTGCCTTGGATCGAACCGTCTTCAGCCACTAATTGGACGGCGGCGGCGAGCTGGTCCGGGGGAATCGGCAATTCCACGGAAAATCCGATGGGGGTATTGCGGCGCGGATCATGATAAACCTGCGCGGCAAGAGTGAGCGGAAGAAACAGGAATACGTGCGCGAACAGAAGAATTCTGCGGCCCCGGGAGGAAAGGAAAAGGCCCGACAGCCTCGAGCAATCGAGCCCGCCCTTTATGCGTGATTCCAGAAGGCGAAAAGATACCAGACACACCAGATGGTGAGAGCCACATAGACGATGATCAGCCAAGTGTTTACCTTGCCGGGCCGTTCCTGAATTCCCGAATATTCATACGTATGAATATCGCTACTGTGGTCCGGATCTTTGCTCATAGCCACCCACCTTTGTAAGTTCTCCACATGGTGGAGTCAAGCATGAATCGTCCCACTCTCTCGAGCGGAGAAGAAACAGCGATCTGCGATCAACCGATGCACAGGTACGAAATCGCCGCAGCCACCAGCAAAGCGTAAAAAACCAGCAACCAGGAAAAGTGCGCAGCGGCTTTCGGCGCGGCCCAGGAAGTGGCGCTCATACTTCCACCAATTCCTTCGGAAATTGCAGGTCGTCCTTTTTTTCCTTCTCGTACATGATGAACTTGGCGCGTTCCGGGTCTTTGTACTGGCCTTCGCGGACCAGGAGCACGAAGATGCAGCATCCGTTGAAGGCGATGCACAGGCCGACCAGAAACGTCCAGAAAAGTACGCTGTTATCCATGGCCCATCCTCCCTACTGCTGCTGCGGGGTAATGATCAGATACGTGTCGGCCGGGCCAAATGACATGACGTAATGGACCAGGTCCCACCGCTGATCGGGGTTGAGGAAATCGGCATACGACGGCATCGGCGTGCCATCGAGGCCGGTGCTGAAAGCTTTGTAGATGTCCTGCGGAGTCGGGCCACTCTTCATAGCCGTACCGCCGAGGGTGAAGTTGCGGGGAAGAATCGGATCACCCCAGTTGTCGCGCAACGTGGAAGCGGAAGGACCATCGCCCTTGCCGTCGTCGCCGTGGCATTCAGAGCATTTCATTTGCGCATAGACCAATTTGCCGCGAGCCACGGAATCGGCGTTGTTGGGAGGTTCCGGCGGAATGACCACGATGTCGCCCGGGGTTTCCTCCTTGAAGCGGTCGGAGAAGGTTTTGACGTACTGAATCACGTACATGCGGTCCTTTTCCGTGAGTTCATGCCAGGGAGGCATGGCCGTTCCGCGGACGCCCATGGTGATGGTGCGATAGAGATCGGCGTCGGTGGGAATGGAGCCGGAAAGGGTGGTTCGGAATTTGAAGATGCCGTCCTTGAAAACGCGCGGCTTGGTGCTGAGGAATTTAGCCACGGGGCCGCGGCCATCGCCGGTGTCTCCGTGGCAGCCGATGCAGCGGCGCACGTAGACCTTGCGTCCTTCGGCCACGCCGTCTTCAATGGTCGGAGGAATGAAGGGGATGGAAGCGCCGGTGCCGATGTAATTGAAATATTTTCGCCACGGGCCGAGGTTGGTGCCGAGTTTTTGGACGTAGGCGACCAAGGCAATCATGTCGTCATCGGGCTTGGGAGCGCCATTGGCGTCAACGCCCTTAAACATCCAGGGAAAGCGCGGCATGATGGAATCGGGAACCACGGCTCGCGGATCGTAATGGTGGGCATAGTGCCACTCGTCGGAAACGCGACCGCCTTCGCGCGTCAAATCGGGGCCAATGCGGCGCGTTCCGAGCATATGCGGCACGTCGTAGGCGTATTCGCCCTCCTGCGAAGGAGGACCCCAGCGGCGGTCCTCGCCGGTGACCGGGCGGACATACTGCGAATGGCAATACCAGCAGCCTTCACGGATGTAGACCTTGCGTCCGCGCGCTTCGAGGGGGGTGTAGGGCTTGGCTTCCACGACCTTGCCATCCATGGTGGTAACGGTGGTGACGCGTTCGCGGCTGAGCCAGGGGAGCAAACCCATGATGAACACGGCCAAGCCCATGAACACGATCGCCATGAACATGATGAACGTATCGATGCGTTTATTTTGCATGATCAATCCGCCGCCGCAGGAGCAAGATTCTTCTCGCGCTCGACTTCAGGAAGCGGAGAAGGCTCGAGTGCCGTCATATAGAAATTGATGAGCATGAAAAAGATGCCGATATCCATGCCCAAACCGGAGAGGGTGCGCACGAACCAATAAGGCTTCATGGCCACAACAGTGTCCACGAATTCGACCTGGTCCGCCCACATGGTGCCCTGCATCAATCCCATCAAGGTGAGCACGCAGGCCATGACGCTGAAGCTGATGGCAATCAGCCAGAAATGCCAGGTGGCCAGTTTGCGGCTCCACAAGGCGTGTCCGGTGACGCGCGGCCAGACATAATAGAGACCGGCCATGGTCCAGACGACGAAGGTGCCGAAGATGGTGAGATGGGAGTGGGAGATGACGAAGTCGGTGAAGTGCGTGAGCTGTTGCATGCCGCGCAGCGCTTCAGTGGAACCCTGGAAGCATCCGAGGAAATAAAAGATCGAGCCCATGATGCAGAACTTGGCGACGTAGCTTTCCTGTAAGGCTTTCCAGTTGCCCACCATGGTCCCGAAAAAGTTCTGGGTCACCGTCCACACCGGGACAATCAACATCATGGAGGTGACGATGGCGATGGTCTGCGTCCAATTGGGGATGGGGCTATAGAGATAGTGGTGAATCCCCACGAAAGGATAGAAGAAGGCCAGCGACCAGAAGCCGATGAGAGAAAGCTTGTGGCTATAGAGCGGATTTTTCACCGCCAGGGGCAAGAAGAAATAAATCAGCGCGAGTCCGGCGGGAGTGATCCACAGCCCCACGATATAGTGAATATAGAGGCCGTGGAGCGCGGCGTTGTTGATGCCCGGAACCTTGTAGGGCAGCAGGATGTTGCCCAGCGGGAAATTGATGGAGGTCCAGATCATTCCGGCTGCGGCGTAGTACAGTGAAATGTAGAGGAATTTTTCTTTGCGCTTGACGATGGTGGCCACGAACATGAAGGTCAGGATGAAGAAGGACGCGAAGAGGAAAGTGTCGGCCCACAGCAGCGGATAATCTCCCGCCTCGATGCCCTTGTTATAGCCGGCGAGGATGCCGATCGACCCGGCGATGACTCCGATGTTCCACAGCCACAACGCCACATATCCCCACTTCTCCGCCACCATGCGGATGCCGGTGAGTTTGGGAATCATGTAAAAGCAGAGGCCGAAGAAGGTGGTGGAAAAGGCCCCCATGATAACCCCGTTGACGTGCATGGGGCGCAAGCGGCCCCAAGTGAGCCAGGAAGTTCCGCCCAGCCAATCGGGATAATTGAATTTAATGGAGACCACCAGGCCGACCAGAGGGAAGACGAGAGTCCAAAGAATGCCCCAGAAGAGCCATTTTTTGGTGAGGTCAGCATTGACCAGCGCTTCGCTTTGTTCGTATGCAGCCATAAGGTTATTTCCTCCCGGTTGCCCCAACCGGCGATTGAAAAAAAGATGGGGACTTGCGTCCCCATCCGCTTACTTTTCGGAAAGCGTGAAATCGACCTTGGCGGTAGCCTTGGGAGCCACGGTGACTTTCTGGTCCCAGGTAAGAGGCTCGGCAAAGATCGGGCGGTTTACCATCTGGTGCGAATCCACATCCATTACGGATTCCTGGCGGGCCACGTGCCAGCTTTCATGCCAGGCTTCAATGGTGTAAGTACCCGGCGGCACGTCGGTCAGCTTGAAATTGCCGTGGGAATCGGTGATAGCGTAATAGGGTTGATCGACGACGATGATTTCCGAATTCATCCACACGTGGCCGGCATCGCACTTCATGTCCACCACGCCCTCGCGGCGCATGGGGCGGGTGATGGTCTTGTCCTTGATGGGAAAGGGAATGTTATAGAGAGCCACGCCGGTCATGTGGATGTTGTGGAGGATGGGATCGCTGCTGACCATCGAAAGATCGTCACCTTTGGGAACGATCATGATGTGGGGCAGGTACTTGCACTGTTTCTGATCGAGGGAGCGTTCGGCCACGGGAAGGTCCATGGCTTTTCCCTTGGTGATGTCTTTCAGGTAGACGACGGTGTTTTGCACCGCGCCGTCGGGAGCGATGATGATGCGCTCGAGGTCGCGGGTTTTCGAACCGTTGATTTCGCAGATGTCGGGATTCTTGGTGATGGGGAGCACGATGGGCTGAGGTTTCGTCCCGGACCACTTCACATTGCCCTCGATGGTTCCTCCATCGCTTACCGTGACAGTTTGATATTGCGCCAAAGCCGGTGCGGACCATATCAAGCAAGCCGCCAATAGAGCCGCAAAAGTTGCGAAATTCCAAATTCTCTTCATGGCCTTTCCTCCCGGAACTTTCAAATCAGAGCAAGAAATTCAAGATTTTGCCTACAGCCCGGAGGCTTGGGTTCGAAAAGCATCCGGGCTGCAGGCGTTAAAAGTTATAAGTTTCGAGTCACTGCCACTACTTACCCGCCTGCTGCTTGGCGGTCACGGGTGCCGATTTCTGCGGATGGTAATTCACCATCAAAGTCCGCAGGTAATGGACCAGATCCCACGCCTGGTTGGCATCCATATAATCCGCCCAGGAAGGCATGGGCGTGCCGTCCAGACCGGTCATGAAAATGCGGTAGAGATCGGCGTTGGTTTCTCCGCACTTGAAACGCGTGCCGATCGGCAAAATCGAAAGGCTTGATGGGATTGCCGAGATTGTCGCGGAGAGTGGAAGCAGAAGGACCATCGCCATGGCCGGCTGTCGCCGTGGCACTCGTAGCACTTCAATGTTTTCTGGTACAGCTCTTCGCCGCGCTTGACACTCTCAGGAGAATTGGCGGTTTCCGCGGGAATCACCACGGGCTTGTCCGGCATCTCGTTCTTGAAGCGGTCGGAGAAAGTCTTGATGTAGGCGACTAAATCGACACGCTGCTGAGGAGTCAGAGGCCGCCAGGTGGGCATATAGGTGGTGTAAATACCGCGGGTGATGGTGTTGTAGAGGTCCACATCCTGCGGCAGGCTGCCCGAAACGGTCGAGCGGCATTTGAAGAGGCCGAGCACAAAATCGCGCGGCAGCGGATCGCCGTAAGGACCCTGAACGTAGACAGCGTTCTCGCCTTTGCCGTCGCCATTGGGGCCATGACAACCGATGCAGAAGCGGCGGAACAACTGCTTGCCAACCGCCGCATTCCCGGTCATGCCGTTGACGTGAGTGGCCAAGTCCTGCGCGGAAGCAGGGCCCGGGACCACCAGAGCGAAGGCCAGGAAGGCAGCTCCTATCACGATGTTTCTTACGACTCGATTATGTAGGGCCATGCGCACCTCGCTCCTTTAAAAGTCGAAGTCCAAGCCAATAAATACGCTGCTGCTGTTGACGTTCACGGCAGGGGCCAGCGGAACAGAGCCAAAGGCGCCGCCCTGGTTGGTGATTCCCTGCGAGCGAACGAAGGAATATTCGGTTTGGAAGGCCAAGCCGGCGCGGCTGAACATGATCGGGTAATAGCGAGAAGCGATGGTGAAGGCATCCAGATCACCCAGATTGCCGGGAGTGGTGGTGAAGGCCTGCTGGGACATGCGAACCGCCTCGTACCGACCGATGAGGATCCATTGCGGGGAGAAGACGTACTGCCCCTCGAGGAAACCTCCGTTCCAACTGGCGGATTGGCCGCCGGTAGGTACCGTGGCCCCGGAAACAGCCGGAGTGGCAGTGGCCAAGAAGGCATTCTCATAGCCATGGAGGTAGACGCCCTTGAAGATCCACTTGTTGAGGTACCACTTCCATTCGGCACCGGCGCGGTAGAACGGTTCGTTGCCAAGTCCCGGCCCGATGGCGCTGGAGCCGCCGCCGGTGGTTTGGAAATACGTGGGGGACTCGCCGATGTAAGCGTAAGCGCCAACCTTCATGTAACCGGAATTTCCGACGTTGAAAGCTTGTTCGAAGTGGCCGTAGACATCAACGGTGCGACCCTGGGGGAGGCCCACTTGTCCGTCTTCGCTGCTGACGACGGAAAGAGCGTAGCGCGTGTAGCTGTTGGCGCTGTGGCCGGAAAGTTCCACGCCCAGCTGGTTATCGCCGATGCCGCCGAAGGGATTGGAATCGCCGACGGGGCTGAAATGGTAGATGTAATAAAAGCCGCCATTCCCGGACATTGTCAACAGGCGTTTTTCCGAGACGGGCAGGTCAAGTTCGTATTTGCCGAATTTGAAGTTGAACCAAGACGATCCCTTGATGTTGTCGAAGCGCACATAGGCATTTTCAAAATGCCATGCGGCGGTGGCATCGGAAGAAGGCAGAGCGCTGAAAGAAATATTTTTGAACAGCGTGCCGGCGAACCACATGTCCATCCCGGAAAGATCGAATCCCGAGACGTTGATGGTCTTGTTGATGGGCGTGCTGCCGGTGCCTCCGCCGACGACGGAGTCCACCACCTGATTGCTGGCGCTTTCCAGGTGCCACTGAGGAGTGATGCGAATGGTGGCCGGAAAATAGGAAGCATCACGAGTGATGGGAGAGTCGCGGTCGTTCATCATCTGATAGCCGTTGTCGCGGAAGACTTGACCGAAGTTGGTGAGTTCCGGCCAGCCCACATGACAGGCGGAACAGGGAAGCCCGTACTTTCGAGCGAACGCGGGAATGGCTTGAGCGGGTGCGGCGGAAAAAAGAGCAGCCACGAAAAGAAAGAGCAGCACCGAACCGCCCGCAACAAGGCGTACCGTCCATTTTCTGAAAGTTGCTTTCATCCAAGCCTCCAATAATTGGCGATGGCATGCGAATGCGAGCGGGAAGAAGACGCGGCGCAACGTGAAGAAAAAATCGCCGAGCGTTTCAAAGAGGTGCGATGCGCGGAAAGGGTACAAACAATGTTCATACGCGCTGCGTAAGATATATTTTTTGAGGGGAGAAGCAATCAATTCTTTGTATAGAATTTTCTGATGCAGAATGATGCGCGGCGAGACGGAACTTCCCTGCGGGCCTTGAACATAACTTTGGATATAGTGTCAAAACAGCCAACAAAAGCCGGCAGGCTCGCGGGCAGACTTATGCCCGCCGGTCAGAAGCGGCGGGGGGCACATTGCATTCGGGTATGGACAGACGGCCAATTTGTGAGAGAATCCGGCCCCAGAGGGATAGTAAGTAGACAATCGCAATTATCCGCGGAGCATTTCCAACTTACGAACGATTTCCGGAGATTCGGGCCGAGCGCTTTCCAGGCAGCTAGAACGATATTGCAGGGATAGCCGGGGCGGCAGGTAATTCCACAGGGCGCGCAAGCGATTGAGGTTTTGGGGATCGCAAAGGCTTGCTTTTTCCGGGGGACACATCCAAGAAGCGCAAGAGAGGGAGCCAGGAATTGTCAGCTTCGAGACAAATGAGCGTGCAGACGGCTACGCGATCCGAATCCGCATATCGCGAAATGCTGGATTCGCTTCCCACCATGGCGTGGGTGATGGACGCGCGAGGTGAGTGCCAGTTTCAAAACGAGGCAGCTTTGCGTTTCACCGGACAGGGGCTGGAAACAGAGGGATGCGAGGATTGGCGGAAGAGAGCCGCACCGGAGGATGTGCCGGCGATCGAGAAATCGGTGGCCGTGGCGCTGGAAGCAGGCGCGGCACAAATGACGGAATTCCGTTATCGCCATGTGAGCGGAGAATTTCGGTGGATGCGAGCTACGATCGCACCGCTGAACGGCAAGTTCGGCGGCCGTTACTCCCTGGTGGTGATGCTGTCGGACATTTCGACAGACCGCGCAACACTGGAAACGGAGCAGCGCGCGGCCAGCGACCGCGCCATGGAATTGGGGCGGGCCAATCAGGCGCTGAAGCAGACTCTCGATGTGCTGGCCACCGAGCCGGATTTGAACAACGTGCTGGGACACGTGCTGACGGTGATGACCATGATTTTGCAGGGCACTTCTTCCACGCTGTGGCTGAAGAATCAGCGCGAAGAGACGGCCACGCTGCACCTGGCGTATCAGAATAATCACGTGGTGGGGGGCCTGGAATCGGGCCACCGCTTGGCCGGAGCAAAAATCGATATGAACCGCACGGATCTATTTGCTCTGGCGGTGTTCCGACTGCGGCGTCCGGTATGGCATGAAGTGGCGAAGAGTCCGGCACTGGATGATACCGCCAGGGATTATCTTTCGAAGCGCGGAGCCAAGGCGCTGCTGGGAATTCCGTTGATATTGAGGGATCAGCCGATCGGATCGATAGTGGTGCGCTTTGCGAAGCTGCGGGAATTCGGGTCCGCGGAAATCGAGTTGGCCCAGGGACTGGCGGAGCAGGCGACGCTGGCGTGGCAATTGACGCGCCTGGCGGAGCAGGCGCAAAAGGCGGCGGTCACCGAAGAGCGCAACCGGCTGGCTCGCGAGATTCACGACACGCTGGCGCAAAGCTTCGCCGGAATCCTGATTCAACTGCGAGCCGCCAAGCAGATCATGAACGGCGACAAGCCGGAATCCGCCGTCCACCTGGATTCGGCGATGAATCTGGCGCTGACGGGACTCTCCGAAGCGCGGCGGTCGGTGAAAGGGCTGCGGCCGCAATTGCTGCGCGACGGAGACATTGTTCACGCGCTCGAGCAACTGGTGAACCAGCTATCGGGCGAATCGCACATGAAGATTCATCTGAGCACCTCCGGGGATCTTCCTTCGCTGCCGAGCGACATGGAAAGCAACGTTCTGCGGCTCACGCAGGAAGCCATTACGAATGCAATCCGGCATTCCGGCGGAAGCCGGATTGACGTGAAGCTCAGCGCGGATTCGGAAATCCTGAAACTGATGATCGACGACAACGGGGACGGATTCGATCCGCATGTCAGCACGCTGAACCGCGGATTCGGGCTGGTGAGCATGCAGGAACGCGCGGAACGCATCGGCGGGGATTTGACGATCCTCACCAAGCCGGGAGCCGGGACGAAGCTGCATTTGCTGGTGCCGGTGGCTCGTCCCAAGAAAACCGAAGGACCCCATCGCTAAAGGAAAACCAATCCGCATCATGATCGCCGACGACCACCCCGTGGTGCGCGAGGGGCTGGTGACTTCGCTGAACCGCGTTCCGGATATGAAAGTGATCTGCGAGGCGTCCACCGGCAAGGAAGCGGTGGAATTATTTTCGAAGCACATTCCGGACATCGCGCTGGTGGACTTGCGGATGCCGGAAATGGATGGCGTGGAAGCGATCACCGCGATGTGCCGGAACAACGCCAACGCCCGGGTGATTATTCTGACCACGTTCGAAGGCGATGAGGACGTTTATCGGGGATTGCGGGCCGGGGCGCGAGCGTATCTATTAAAAGACACCGGGCTGGAAATTCTGATCGAATGCATCCGCATCGTGCACGGCGGGAAGAATTACATTCCCCCGGCGATCGGGGCCAAACTGGCGGACCGCATGAAGGGGCCGGAACTGAGCACGCGGGAAATCGAGGTGCTGCGGCTGATGGCCGGTGGAAAGAGCAACAAGGAAATCGGAGGCGCACTATTTGTCTCCGAAGGAACTGTGAAAGGCCACGTGAACCACATTCTCGCGAAGTTGGGCGCGAACGGGCGCACCGAAGCCACCCGAATCGCCATCAAGCGCGGCCTGGTGAGAACCGACTAGGCTTCCGCCGAGCCGCGCAATCGGCTCGATATACGCTACCTGTAACCCCAATCAAACCCAAGCTTACCTTCGCCGCCTTGTAATCCTTCGTTGGTACCCGTTAGTACCCCGGTCCTATTGGAGCCGGACGATGCTCACCGTATAGTGCACTCAAGAGACTGGAACGGGGAAATCCCGGAGGAAAACCATGTCTATCGAGGCTCCCGTGGAGTGCACCGAGACTGGCGAAGGCAAGTCTGCAGCGGACAGCCGCAGCAGAGCACGCCTGAAGGTGGCGCTTCCAGTGCATGTGCAGCCGTTCGATCCGCGATTCGCGGATATCGCCGATGTAGGCGAAGTGGTGGATTTCTCGCGCCAGGGGCTGTATTTCGCCAGCTGCATGCCGCACTATTTTGCGGGCATGCGATTGCTGATGAAATTTCCGTATGGTGAAAGAGCCTCCACGCATAAGACATTTCTGGGGACGGTGGTTCGGATTGAAGAACGCCAGGATGGAAGCGTGGGAATCGGCGTGAAGTTTCTGGTGTAAGGCGGTGGAATCCGCGGGCGGGTCGCAGTGGCTCATTCAGCATCTGCGCAATGATGGAAGTTGCCAGGATCGCCGTCTGCCTTGAGAATGAAAGGCAAGGCGGGACGCCAGATTGCATCGCGAGATGCGACAATAAAATTCAATGAAGGTTGGCAAATAGCCCATGCATACTCCGGAGTCAAAAAAAGCGGGTGCGGGCAACAGCACCTCCGCGCCCACGCAGGAAGCCGAACGCCGCATCAACGACCGGCAGATGTTCACGGTTACCGCAGAAGTAGTGGAGTTTGTGACCGGCGCGCGCTTTTCTTCCCGCACGATGGATTTGGGGCCCGGAGGGTGCTTCGTTGACACCACCAACCCGCTTCCCGTCTCGACCAAAGTGCAGCTCAAGCTTACCAAGGGGCAAACCACCCTGCAGACCGGCGGGACCGTGGTGTATTCGCAGAACGGACTGGGAATGGGGATTGCCTTCTCGAATTTGGAGCCAGAACAGCAAAAGTCGCTCGACTCATGGCTTTCCGGGATGGCAGCGGAGCGACCCGTAGCCTCCAAGCCTGCCGAAGAGAGTGCGCGGACTTCGCCGAACCAATCGGTTGACGGGCGAGCAATCAAGAGGCTGCTGCGGCTGTTGGTTATGAAGGGCATATTTACGGAAGCGGAGGCCTCCTCGGTCTTGATCGACCCGTTCGTTTAAGTGGGGCTGGAGGGGGGCCAGCAGGCCTTGCGGTGCGAGCTGGGAGGGGTCCTGGGGGTTCTGTGCGGGGCCCAGAGTTCACCTGCCGGAAACCTGGTAGTAACCTGCAGCATTTTCCTACAGAAGGAAAAATTTCCACAGTTCATGTCAAATCGACTCGACGGCCATTCGCTAAGTCGTTTATTTGCAACACGCGAATTTTGTTGCCCGTGGTAGCCACCGTGCAAGATTTACGACGGGGGTAAGCTATGGGAGAACGCAGAAAAGCGAGAAGGTATGAAGTATACCTTCCCCTGCAGGTGTGCATCTCGCACAACGGACCGGCGGAATTCTTTACCGCGCAGCTTCGCGACGTTTCGCGGACCGGGATTTACTTCCAGTCGAACGTGGCGCTGGAAGAAGGGGCGGGGCTGGAGTTGACATTTGCCCTGCCGACAGAAAGGGACCGTGGCGCCTCGGTGTTGGTGCGAGCCAGCGCGCGAGCCCTGCGGGTTTCGCCGCTTGCGGGCGAAATTGTTCCCATTTACGGCGTGGCGGCGGAGATTGACCGCATCGATTTTGTGCGACCCGTGGTTTCGACAGCTGCTTAATTAGAAGTCTTGCGTACAAGATCGCCGATTTAAGTGTGCATGAAAAGCGGTACCGCAATCCCCTTCCCAGCATTGGCTCGAATCCCGCACCGGATCGAAGGATATTGCTATAGTTGTGCGGCGCGTCATGCCCCGCGATGAACATTCCCCGCAAAGACATCAGATCGAATTGAGAGTGTTGCGCGCACTCTGCGCCGGTGCCATGGGTGTGCCGGAACGCGAAGAACTGATGCGGGCCCTCGAAAATTACGCATGGCGGGAAGAAGAGCACCGCGTTGTGTTCCAGGCGATATTGAGTTTGCGGCGGGCGGATGCGGGTTCGCTGCGCGAGAATCTGCCGGGGGCGGCGACGCGCATGGGATTTCCGGACATTTTCTGGGAAGATTTTTTCGCGGCGGGGCCGGAAGAAAATGTGCGACTCCCGGAGCTGCTGCGAATTTTGCGCGAAGGCTGAGACCTAGAGGTTGAGTCCCGAATATTTCGAGCGAATCACCTCGCAGGCACGGTCATAGATTTTGGCAGACGTTTCCCCCCGCGGGTTCGTCCACACTCCCGGAATCACAAGCGAACAATGCGGGCAGAGGCCGTCACGCAAGCTGTTTTGCCGGACGGCGTGCCAGGAACGTTCGATGAGCAATGTCTTGCAGGAGGGGCAAAGCGTGTTGCCGCCGTCGCTGTGAATATTTCCTTCGTAAACATAATGGATACCGGAGTCGAGAGCGATGCGGCGCGCGGCGTGGAGTGTGGCCGGAGGCGTTCTTGGTTTGTCCTGGAGCTTGAAATCGGGGTGAAAGGCGGTGAAATGCAGCGGCACGTCCGGGCCAAGGCGCTCGAGTATCCAGGCAGCAAGTTCGCGCGTCTCGGATGCGGCGTCGTTGAGCGTGGGGATGATGAGGTTGGTGATTTCAAGCCACACGCGAGTTTCGTTTTTCACCCATTGCAGCATTTCGAGGACGGGTTCGAGGTGGGTAAGGGTGATGCGGCCGTAGAACTTTTCGGTGAAGGCTTTCAAGTCCACGTTGGCGGCGTCAATGTGATCGTAAATATCGTGGAAAGCGTCGCGGGTGATGTAGCCGTTGGTGACCATGACGGTGTGGAGGCCGTATTCATGGGCCGCAGCGCAAATATCAATGACGTATTCGCCCCAAATGGTGGGTTCGTTGTAGGTGAAAGCGATCGAAGGGCAACCGTTACGGATGGCGAGCAGGACAACATCTTCGGGAGGGACAAACGGGGCGCGCACCTGGTCCGCGCGCGATTTGGAGATGTCCCAATTCTGGCAGAAAAAACAGCCCATGTTGCAACCAGCAGTGCCCATGGAAAAAATCGGGGTGCCGGGAAGAAAATGATTGAGCGGCTTTTTTTCGACGGGATCGATTTGCAGGGCCGCGGGATGCGCGTAGCCGAGGTTGTAAAGCTTGCCGCCTTCATTCACGCGGATGAAGCAGAAGCCGGATTGCCCTTCGTGGATGTGGCAGTGGCGGGGACAAAGATAGCAATGAACTTTGCCGGCGGGTTCGGACTCCCACCAGCGGGCTTCGTGGTGCGTTTGAGTGGGTTCGAGAATTTTCAGGTCCTGCATGAGGAGACTGCTCCGAGGGGATTATACGCCTTCGCGCAGGCGCACGGCGATTGGCGCTGGGCACTGCGGGGTGTGGCTACCGCGACTGAGCGCGGCGGCGGATGCGGACCCATGCGAGGAAGCGCTTCATGCGCGCGCGTTCGTGCCACATCAAGCGAAAGAATTTGGGAGCATCGAGATCGGATGCGGCTTTGCCGAAAAATGTTTCCAGGCGCCAATGAATGTAGGGCGAGGCCCAGGGACGCAGGCGATAACCCTTGGAAATAATCCAGTAATAGCGCAGGGCGTTCAGCATGGTTTCGAATTTTTGCCGATTTTCGCGAGTGGCGCAAAATCCGCGGGGTGGGCGAGAGGGCGCAGGGCGGCATGCAACGCCGGTGGTAGAATGCCGGAGCGAGGGATGGCGCGAAAATGACGGCCGAAGACCACTACTACGCGGGAATCGATTTTCTGGGCGAGGGCAAGATCGAAGAAGCCATCGCGGAATACACGCGCGCGCTCGAAATCGATCCGCAATTTAGCGACGCGCTGCATGGCCTGGCGCAAGCGTATCACGCCCGGCAGGATTTTGACCGGGCCATCGAGGCCGCGCAGCGCATCGTGGCGCTCGATCCCGAAGATATCCTGGCGTGGACGGCCATTTCGCGCGCCTACCAGCGCAAAGGGATGGTGCCGGAAGCGGAAGAGGCGGGCAACAAAGCGCGTGTGCTGGGCTGGAAGCAGCAATTAAAGGATCAGAAGAATAAGGAAAAGGCGTGATCCGGGCGCGTTGCGCGCTCGGCTTTTGTGGCAGGCAGCGACAACCCTGAAACCGGGACCTTCGTTGGCTGCATGCAGTTCAACAATATCCGAGTACTCGCTGGGGTCAATCGCTGCCGGCATATCGTAGTAGACTCGAATTCTTGATCCGAACGATAAACTGGTGAGCGATGTGAGGTTGGCGGGCGGGGCATATTGAACGTCTGGTATGGCATCATATTCCCAGTTTCCGCTGGTCGAATAAAACTCGATAATCCGGAATTAGCCACCGGCGCCCCGTTGGGCAAAGCAAGAAACGTGCGAAAGGCCGTTCGGATACTTGAAGCCTGTGAGTCCAGTAGCCGGTTCGGCCAGTGGAGCACCAGACAGAGTTGCCATGTCCAGCGTCTTCCAAATACTGGCACTGTTTTGGTATACCTGAATGAGAAATTAACGGCCCCGACATCATGTTGCGAGGTGCACGCCATTGACCTTGTTAAAAACGTGGGTGCAAACGCTGAAACTTACGCGAGCCGCTCAGATCAGCCAATTGCAGGAACATCGCAGGGCGCTGTTGGGAACTTCCCGCAATTCCGACGAGCGGCGGCTTCTGAGGTTCGGGTACCGCGTGTACTCACAGGCGGATGAAGACGGAATCATTCGTGAGATATTTCGGAGAATCGGCGAGGGCAAGCGCACATTTCTCGAGATCGGGGCGGGCAAGGGAGTGGAGAATAATTCATTGTTCCTGCTGAATCAAGGGTGGCGGGGTGGATGGATTGAAGGTTCTCCCCGCAAGGCGCTGGCAGCAAAAAGGAACCACTCGAAAGTGATTTCAGAGGGACGCCTGAGCGTCGAGCAGCATTTTGTGACGGCTAAGAACATCGATGAGACAGTTGCCAGACTTGCGCCTAACAGCGACGTTGACCTTCTATCGATAGACCTCGACGGCAATGACTATTATATTCTCGATGCGATTCGTTCCATATCCCCGCGCGTGATCGTGGCAGAGTACAATCCAAAGTTTCCCGCGGATGTGGTGTGGGTAATGGAGTACAACGAAGCGCACCGTTGGGACTCCACGGACTATTTCGGCGCATCGCTAAAGGCGCTTGAACTCCTGCTGACGCCGCGAGGTTATTCACTGGTCGGTTGCAGTCTCTTAGGCTCTAATGCTTTTTTTGTACGGTCGGAGTTGGCCACAGCTCCCCCTTTTTGCTCGCCGTTTACAGCGGAAAATCACTACGAGCCTGCGCGTTACTATCTTCTCGCGGCCTACCACTGCGGATTCCCGGAATGGTCCGGCCCTTTTCAAATGACCGGACGGCTGTAAGTCCGGGCGCGAAAAACGAGTGTCGCGGCGGGGGGGAAATCGAGAGTGAAATGAAACGGGCCGAAGCGAAACGCTCCGGCCCGTTTTATTTTGGATTTGGCGACGCGCAGTTACAGCGCGGTGCACACGGATTTTACTTCCGTGTAGTGGTCGAGAACCGCGTGGCCCATCTCGCGGCCCCAACCGGATTGTTTGTAGCCGCCAAAGGGCAAGGCGGCGTCAAACACGTTGTAGCAATTGATCCACACCGTTCCGGCGCGAAGCTTTGCGGCGATGGTGTTGGCTTTCTTGATGTCGCGCGTCCAGACGCCGGCGGCGAGGCCGTAGATGGTGTCGTTGGCGGTGGCCACGATTTCGGTGGTGTCGGTAAATGGAATGGCGGTGACCACGGGCCCGAAAATTTCCTCCTGAACGACCTTCATTTTATTGGTGGTATTGACCAGCACGGTGGGCTTGACGAAGTAGCCTTTGTCTCCGGAGCGCGTGCCGCCGGCAGTAGCCTTGGCGCCTTCTTTCATACCGGATTCGAGATAGCCGCAAACGCGGTTGAGTTGCTCTTCGGACACCAGGGGACCCATGTCGGTATTGGGATCGAGTCCCGGGCCGACGCGAATCTTGTTGGCGCGCTCGGAAATGCCCTCGACCACCTGATCGAAGATTCCCTTCTCGACATAGAGGCGCGACCCGGCGCAACAGCATTGGCCGTGATTGAAGAAAATGGCGCTGGCCGCTCCGGGGATGGTTTTGTCGAGATCGGCGTCGCCCAAAACCACGTTGGGAGATTTTCCGCCGAGTTCGAGTGAAACTTTTTTCAGATTGCCGGCGGCGGCGTGGAGGATCAGCTTGCCGACTTCGGTCGAGCCGGTAAAGGCGACTTTGTCCACATCGGGATGCGCGGCGAGAGCGGCTCCGGCGGTTTCACCGTATCCCGGAACAATATTGACGACGCCGTCGGGGAATCCCGCTTCCTGAATGAGTTCGCCGAGGCGCAAAGCGGAAAGAGGAGTCTGTTCGGCGGGCTTTAGAATAATGGTGCAGCCCGCGGCGAGCGCCGGACCCAATTTCCAGGCGGCCATGAGCAGCGGGAAATTCCAGGGAATAATCTGGCCGACGACGCCGACGGGTTCGCGCAGGGTATAGGCGAGAAATTTTCCCTGAGGCGCGCCAGTGAGCGGAATGGTGTTGCCTTCGATTTTCGTGGCCCATCCGGCGTAATACCGGAAATGATTGACGGCCAGAGGAACGTCGGCGACGCGCGAAACGGTGAGGGGCTTGCCGTTGTCGAGGGTTTCGAGCTGCGCGAATTCTTCGAGATGTTTTTCAATCAGGTCTGCGAGCTTCCACATCATGCGGCCGCGCTCGGAGGTGGGGATCTTGGACCACGGTCCGGACTCGAAAGCGGCGCGGGCGGCTTTGACGGCGCGGTCGATATCTTCGCGGTCGCCTTCCGCGACTTGCGAAAGAATTTCACCGGTGGCCGGATTGTAGGTGGGGAAAGTTTTTCCGGAAGCGGCTTCGACCCATCTGCCGTTGATCAAAATTTTGTGTTTGCGGGATACAAAGCTCGAAACATTGTGGTCCAATGGAGTGACGGTTGCAGGGGTTGCCATGTGATCCTCCTCGGTTCTCAAGCGATGCAGGGCGACGGAGACGAGTCCTGCTTCAAAAAACGCGTCGCGCAAAAGTCCTGAAGGGTCAGGACCGCGTGGGCGTAGACGAACTTACTCCCGCGGGGGAGAAAATTCAAGCCGCGGGGTAGGCGCGAAGTGGAGAAAAGGGCGGCTTAACAAATGAATCGAGCGGAAGTCATTGAATGCCTAACCGCCAATGTGGATAAAATTGTCAGGGTGATCTTCAACGACGGCCAAGATCAGACGATAAAGATACATCTGGTTGATGACGAGGGGATTGTTTATTACCTTGCCTCGCCAGGCAAAGTCGATAACCAAGCATACTGGGCGTTCTTTGAGTATGTGGAGAATGTCCTACCGACCGACAATTCAAAGTAGCCCGCTACCGAAAGGCGGAACGGATGGAACCGATTAAAGTTATCGATTGGCGGGAGTTGCGCGCAGGACATCTAATTATAGGCTGTCGCCGAACTCATATCCGCGAAGGTAATTTCCGGCCGGGAGCGTTGCGCAAATGAACGGAACCATCAAACACTATCTCTTCGCCAGCGATTTCGATCAGACGCTGACGTTCAACGATTCGGGGTACGTGCTGAGCGAAATTGTGGGCATCCCGACGGAAGAATTCGAGCGCAAGGCGCAGGGCATGGCCAAATTGAACCTGGTGCAGCAGGGTGCGGAGCTGGCTTACCTGCTGCTGCACGATCCGCATTTCCGGTCGCGGGTGCGGCGCGAACACCTGATGGAAGTGGGCAAGCGAATCCGGCTGAAGAACGATATCCGGCGGCTGTATGAAATCCTCGACAGCGGAATCGAGGGCTTTCATTTTGATTTTTATGTGGTTTCGGCTGCGCCGGTGGAAGTGATCCAATCGGCGCTCGAAGGAATCCTGCCGATGGATCATATTTTCGGGACGGAGTTCCGGTACACGGCGAACGGCGAGGTGGACACCATCGTGCGGGCCACGGCGGGATACGGAAAAGTGGCGGTGCTCGAACAATTGCTGGCCACGCTCGAGATCGGGCCGGACCGCATCGTGTACGCCGGAGACGGCAGCTCGGACATTCACGTGATGCTGGACGTGAACGCGCGCGACGGCTTCACCATCGCGGTGTCGGAAAGCAAACACATCGCGCACATCGCCAAGCGCACGATGATGAGCGACAGCGCCATGGGCGTGCTGGTGCCCATCCTCGAAGCCATAGTGGGCTGGCCGCGGCCGCGCATCCGTGAATTTCTGGAGTCCCAGGGATTCCTGATCCAGGAGTGGGACAAAGTGCGGACGGATTGGCTGACGCTGCGCGCCACGGGCGATTCCCTGCCGGAAAACGAGGGCGCGGAATCGAAATGAAAGACAGGCCACTGTGGAGCGCGGAAGACCAAGCAGCGCGGCTGAAGGAATTGACCGCGGCGTCTTCGGATGCGGAAAAAGAGCTGCCGCTGCGGCGCGACGTGCGCTCGCTCGGAAAACTGCTGGGGAAAATTTTGGTGGAACAATCGGGCGCGGAGCTGCTGGAAACCGTCGAGCAACTGCGGCGCCTGCTGATCGAGCACCGCGAACGCCTGGAAGCGCAGGAGGCGTCGCCGGAGTACGACGACGAGCTGATGCGCCAGGCGCGTTCGATTGTGGCGGGGATGGATTTGCCGACGGCTTACCGCGTCACCAAAGCTTTTGCCATTTATTTCGAGCTGATCAACCTGGCGGAAACCAATCACCGCAAACGCCGGCGGCGCGCGGGAAAACTGCGGGCGGGTGAAGCGCCGCTCGAGGGATCGTTTCGCGGGACGCTGCTGCGCATGCGCGAGGCCGGAGTGACGGCGGAAGAAGCGATGCGGGCGCTGCGGCATGTGCGCGTCGAGCCGGTTTTCACCGCGCATCCGACGGAAGTGGCCCGGCGCACGGTGCTGCTGAAGCGGCAGAGAATCTCGCGGGAACTCGAAGAGCTGGATGAATTGCCGCTGGCCGATGCGGACGCGGCGGCGCACGAAGAAGCGATCCTCGCGGAAATCAACGCGCTGTGGCAGACCGATGAAGTGCGGCTGACCAAGCCCACGGTGACGGATGAAATCCGCATGGGGCTGGGATATTTTCCGATGTCGTTGTTCGAGGCGGTGCCGCGGCTGTATGAGGAATTGCGCGACGGATTCGAATCCGCCTACGGAATCAAGATGGAAAATTCGGAGCTTCCCGACGTGCTGCGATTCGGTTCGTGGATCGGGGGAGACCGCGACGGAAATCCGTTCGTCACGCCGCAAAGCACGAAAGAGGCGCTCGAATTCGCGCGGCAGGCGATTTTTTCGGAATACCTGGGCGATCTGGATGCGCTGACGGAAAAATTGAGCGCTTCCCTGCACCAGACCGGAGCGTCGCAGGCGCTGCTCGCGCGGCTCGCGGAATACCACGCGCGCATCGAAGGCGTGCAATTCGAGTGGGCTACGCAGGCTTCCGCCGAAGTTTACCGGAGATTCTTGGGTTACGTGGTGCGTCGGCTGCAATGCGGACGCAAGGAGCCGCACCATCCCGAGGCGTACCAAGCGCCCGAGGAATTTGCCGCGGACCTGCAAATCATGCGGGAGAGCCTGAGCGAAAATCGCGGCGCGCGGATGGGAGAAATGCTGATTGATCCGCTGCTGCGCAAATTGCGGACATTCGGTTTTCATTTGCACACGCTGGACATCCGCCAGCATGCCGCAACGCATGCGAAAGCCATTGCGGCGCTGAACGCGCAAGGGGAGGCCGGAAAAGAGGACGCGCAAGCCGCGGGAGTGCTGGAAATTTTCCGGACCGTGGCGGATTTGAAGAAGCATTACCCTGCGCAGATCATTCATTCCTACATCATCAGCGGAAACGAATCGGAAGAGGATTTTCTGAACGCCATGCGGCTGGCGGAATCGGCGGGAGTGCGCATGGCCGCGGCGGGAGACGATCCGGGATTGATGCCCGTGCCGTTGTTTGAATCGATCGCCGCGCTGCGCGCCGCCGCCGGCATCATGCGCGGAATCTGGGCGCGGCCGGAATATCAGCAAGCGCTCGATTCCTGGGGACGCTGGCAGGAAGTGATGCTGGGGTATTCGGATTCGAATAAAGACGGCGGAATGATCACCAGCACGTGGGAACTGCACAAGGCGCATCGCTCGCTGCACGAAGCGGCGCGGGAAGCGAACGTCAAGTTGCGGCTGTTTCATGGCCGCGGAGGAACGGTGGGCCGCGGAGGCGGACCCACGCATGCGGCCATCCTGGCGCAGCCGGAAGGCGATTTTTCTGGAGCGATCCGCATCACGGAGCAAGGAGAAGTGCTCAACTGGAAATATTCCGATCCGCTTCTCGCGGAGTGGAATCTGGAGCTGATGATTTCTGCGAGCCTGGAAGCGGTACTGCGGCGCGATGGAGCCGCCGCCGGGGACGAGCGGCAATGGGACGCGGCGATGGATGAAATGTCCGCGGATTCTTTTGAGTTTTACCGGCGGCACATCGCGGACAATCCCGAGACGCTCGAATATTTCGAGCAGGCCACGCCGGTGAATGAGCTCGATCATTTGCGCATTGGATCGCGTCCGGCGCGCAGGAATCAGAGCCGGCGGCTGGAAGAATTGCGCGCGATTCCGTGGGTTTTCGGATGGATGCAGAGCCGCCACGCCGTCCCGGCATGGTTCGGCGTGGGCTACGCGCTCGAACGATTCCGGCTGCGCGGCGAGGGCCGCGCGGAAACGCTGCGCGCGATGATGGAGCGCTTCCCTCTTTTCTGGAACATGATTCGCAACGTGGAATTGGCCATGGCCAAGGCCGATTTGACCATCGCGCGGTTTTATTCGACGCTGGTGGAAAACGAGGCGCTGCGCGAACGCGTCTTCGGAGTGCTGGCGGAAGAATTCGAGCGGACGCGGCGCGAGATTTTGTCGATGACCGGGCAGAGCGAGTTGGTGGAGACGAACGCGGTGCTATCGCGCTCGATTCGATTGCGGAATCCTTATGTCGATCCCATGAGCTTGATTCAGGTGGAATTGCTGCGGCGCAAGAGGGCCGGCGCGCAAGGAGAGGATTTGAATTATTGCCTCGGCGCGACAATGAATGGAATTGCCGCGGGATTGCACAACACCGGGTAACGTGGCGAGGGCGGCCTCAGGGGTTAAAATCCCTGAGTGTTCGAGCCTTTTCGGCACGGCTAAATTGGGGCTTTCAAGGGTACACATTCCATTTATATCAACCGTGATACACTCCGGCTAAAAGGGGGCGTTATGCTCTTGACCCTTCGCGGTGTTGCTCTTGGCGCTGCGATGTTCGCTACTTTTGTCGTATTGTATCTGTTTTTCCGAATGCGAGAGGCCGCACAGGCAGCGCATCTAATGCCTGGACAACAGATCGGTTTCGATATTCGCTTAGTTTCAATCTGGACGATTCAAAATCCGATGTTTTGGGTCGTGTTTGTCGTCATGGCCGCTGTCGGAAGTGAAATAGTCCGTTACTGGCGGCATTAGCCTCCGAACGCATGTGGAAGGCGCAGAGACTTCAGCTAATCGGAGCGGCTGATTGCTTTCATGTCAAAACCGCTCCTGCATCTTTGGAGGCTCACATGCAGCCAATGAAGGCGATCCTTGGAAGTGTGGTTTTCTTCGCGATGGCGAGTTTCGTGTACCTCGCGGTGTTGTTTCGAGCTGCTGGCAAGCGAAATGCGGCAATCGGGGTGATGGCTATTATGTCCCGCACGGTCTTGAACCCTTACTATTGGATGGCCTTTGCCATAACGCTCTGGATTGGTTGGAGGCTCGCTGCCTGGGTTGCGCACTGAACTGGATTGTCGCGAATCACAACCACTTGGGTGTTTGGGCTTTTACGGCACGGCTTCCCGGCCGAGCCGGGACGCAAAATGCGCGAAAGCCTCGGCCTCCTTAAAAACCGAAGATGAAGCGGGCACGGCATGCCGTGCCCCTCCGAGAGACACCGATTGCGCATCCGGGAAGCAAAATGCGCGGAAGCCCCCCCGGTCTCCTGAAAACCCATTATTCGGAATCACGGCGAAGGCTCGGTCGGCAATTTCAGATGTGAGACTTCAGATTGCAGAGGCGGATGAGGGCACGGCACGCCGTGCCCCTACGGAAAACATCGATTGCACAGCGGAGATGCAAAATACGCGAAAGCCGCGTGCCGTGACGAAGCGCATCATTGGCGCGGGTGAAATTGTCGCAAGACGAAAGCGTTTGCGAAATGGCGGTTAATGGCCGAAGGAATAGGTGACTTCGATCAAGCCGCTATCGACGCCGGGATCGAAGGAAACAATGTAGGCGTTGGAAATGTGGTGGAAGGCGTAGCCGATGCGCACCGAGCGCGTGGCACTCAAGTAAGTCTCCAGCCCCGCGCCAAATTCAAAATCAAAATTGAAGCTGGAAGTCTGATCCACGGGGATATCGCGCGTGGAAAACAAAAATCCGCCGTTGCTATTGAGATAAGGCTGAAATTTGTGGTGCGTCCGGAAATTGAGTTTGAAGCCGATGGGATTGGCTCCTGCGGCGTAGGTCCATTCGCGGCCGTAGACGTTGACGGCCATCACATTTTGCGGCTGAAGCAAGAACGGCGCGCGAGAGACGGTGACCACGCGCTGCGGATTGGCGTAAGTGATGAGCATTTGATTGCCGGACGCGTCGCGCACGCCCACCAGCGTCGGATCGCTCTCCAGCAAAAACGGCCGCACCTGCACCACGTAATCGAGTTCGATCGAAGGATTCCAGATGAGGCGGCGCGCGTATTCCGCGCCGATGGCGACAACGCGGCGGTCGTCCGAGACGCCGATAAATTGCGGATGCGTGGCCGGGCCATATTCGGCAAAAACTCCCCAGGAATTGAGGCGCGAATAAGCGGGTTCGGTGGCAGCGATGGGCGCTGCGGAAACTCCGGCGGAATTCTGGGCGCGGGCTGTATGCGCAGCGAGGCAAATTGCGAAAAAGCAGACGCAAGCGCGGAAAAAAACAGGGAGCGGCGGGTCATGCGGGCGTTCGCTTGACCCAGATGCGGGAAGTGGCGGGCTTGCCGAGATGAACGGGTGCGGCGCGGCGCCCTTCGACGGAAAGCTCCATGGTTTCGTCATACTCGCGGCGGAGAATGCGGAAACGCGCGCCGGGACGAAGATGCCGGGATTCGAGGAATTCCAGGAAGCGCGAATCTTTTTCGTAGACGCGGAGGACTTCGTAAGAATAAGCCCGGCTGGCAATCGGAGAGGCGCACGGCGCCGGATTTGCGGCGCAGTTTGGACATGCCGCCGAGCAAGGGGACGCCGTGAGGGCAGCGGCTGGCGGTGCCGAAACGCTTGAGGAGCAGAGCGGCGACTTCCGGTGAAATTCCATGTTCGAGGCGTTCAGCCTCTTCGTGCGCGCGCGACCATTCGAGACCGATCACGTCGGTGAGCAATTTTTCCGCCAGGCGGTGGCGCAGGACCAGATGCGCGGCAATGTGCTTGCCTTTCGCGGACAGTTCGATGCGCCCGTTGCGCAGCACGCGCAGATAGCCGCTGCGGGTCATGCGTTTGAGTGCGGCGGTGACGGCGGGAGGAGTGACGTCCAAATCCTCGGCGAGGCGCGCGCTGATGGGCACTTGCTCCTCCTGGACAATTTCCAGGATGGCCTTCAGATAATCTTCCTGCGAAACGCTGGTTTTTTCGCGGCGCATGAAGCCTCGAGTGCTGCCGGGACGAATGGATTGTCGCGCGAAGCGCGACGGCTAACGCGATCCGTTGCGGCGCGAACGCAGCCGCGCAGCCAGGTCCGCGACGCGCGCTTCGACATCATCGCAGATGCGCCGGTAGGTTTCCATATCGTCGCCGAAGGGGTCTTCCACCGGCCAATCTTCGAAATCGCGCCCGGCAAATAGGCTGGCTCCGGGGATGCCGGACATATTGATGATCAAATCCGGCGGCTGAAAAATGGAATCATCGTGAAGGCCTTTGGAGAAAAGGCCCGCGCAGGGGATGCCGCGTTCCGCGAGGGTTTTGCGGGTGGGATCGGCGACGTAGCCGAGGGGCGAGACACCGGCGCTGGAGGGCGTCAGGACATCGGACGCGGCGTGGCGCGCAATGGCTTCGGCCATCTGGCTGCGGCAGGAATTTCCCACACACACGAAAAGGACTTTCACCGGCTGAATCATGCAAGCAATAGCATCTCACATTTTTTGAGGCGCGGGAGCGGGCGGATTGAAAAACGGATGCGCAAGAAGCACCGGCGCGAAGCGCGCGTCATTGGGAATTGCGGGCGATGGAAACGAAATATTCGTGCACGGCGGTGTCTTGAGTCAGCTCGGGATGAAAGGTGGAGGCCAGAATGCGGCCCTGGCGGACCATCACCGGATGGCCGGCATCCACGGCAAGAATTTCGACGCCTTGGCCTGCGGATTCAATGATGGGCGCGCGGATGAAAACCATTTCGAGAGGCTCGGTGCGGAGCTTGGTCTGGACCATGTGCACATCGCTTGCGAGCTGGCGGCCATAGCCATTGCGCAGAACGGAAATATCGAGCAGCCCGAGCGAATCCTGGGAGGGGCCATGAACTTCACGCGCGAGCAAGATGGCTCCGGCGCAGGTGCCGAAAAACGCTCCGCCACCAGCTGCAAATTTCTTGAGCGCGTCCCACAAGCCCTCTTCGCGCATCATTTTCACGTGCGTGGTGCTTTCGCCGCCGGGCAAAATCACGCCGCTCAGATGCGCCAGGTCGTCCGGGCGGCGAACAAAATCGTGCGCGATGCTCAGGCGGTCGAGCGCCGCGGCGTGAGCCTGATAATCACCTTGAATGGCGAGGATGCCGATTTTCATTTTGTGCGCGAGCGTGTCCCTTTATTTATTTGGATGTGCGCGGATAAGCGACGGAGCTACCAGCCGCGAGTCTGCAACAGATCTTTTTCTTCAATCTGGCGGACGTCGAGACCCTTCATGGCGTCGCCCAGCTCCTCGGAAGCTTCGAGGACGGCCTTGGGATCCTTGTAATGCGTGGTGGCCTTGACGATGGCGCGGGCGCGCTGCGCGGGATCGCTGGATTTGAAAATGCCGGAGCCGACGAAGACGGCTTCGGCGCCGAGATGCATGACCAGCGCGGCGTCGGCCGGAGTGGCGATGCCGCCCGCGGAAAAATTGGGCACCGGCAATTTGCCGTGCTTGGCCACCCAGGCGACGAGTTCGAAAGGCGAGCCGAGTTCCTTCGATTCGTGGACCAGTTCCTCTTCGCCGAGGGTGGTGAGGCGCTTCATCTGGGTGACGATGGTGCGCATGTGCCGCACCGCTTCGACGATGTTGCCCGAACCGGCTTCTCCCTTGGTGCGCACCATGGCCGCGCCTTCGGCGATGCGCCGCAGCGCTTCGCCCAGATTGCGCGCGCCGCAAACGAAAGGAACCTTAAATCCATGCTTCCAGACGTGATGCTCTTCATCGGCGGGGGTCAGCACTTCGCTTTCGTCAATGTAATCCACTTCCAGAGCTTCGAGGACCTGAGCCTCGGCGAAATGGCCGATGCGCACCTTGGCCATCACGGGAATCGAGACGGTGTCCATGATTTCGCGGATGATGCGCGGAGCGGCCATGCGCGCCACGCCGCCTTCCTTGCGAATGTCGGAAGGCACGCGCTCGAGAGCCATGACGGCGCACGCTCCGGCGTCCTCCGCGATTTTGGCCTGCTCGGCGTTGGTGACGTCCATAATCACGCCGCCCTTGAGCATTTCCGCGAGTCCCACTTTCACGCGCCACAGATTGTTGTTCATCAGGTCCATCGCCATTCTCCCTTGCCGTGCAATTTTAGATGATTGCAAAAACTCTTGCGCCCGCCGCATCTTAATTCCGAAACGCGAAGCGCGCCGGTTGATTCCCTTGCCGCTTACACCAGGGCCACGCGGGCCAGCGATTCATGGCGCGCGCCGCGCTGGCGCTTTTGCAGCTCGATTTTCAGCATTTCGCCGAGCGTCTGCACGCCGCGGGTGATGCGCTTCTCGTCCAGATCGGCGAAGCCCAGCCGTAGGGTATTGGGCTGCGGATTCTGGAAATAAAAATAGCGGCCGGGAACGAAGAGCACGCCGCGTTCGCGCACATGGATCAGCAATTCTCCGGCGTCGAAATCCCGCGGGCAGAGTCACCCAGATGGACATACCGCCTTCGGGATGAGTCCAGGTGGTTTCGGCCAGGCATGAATTTTTCGAGCGCGGCTTCGAGCGCTTCGAGGCGGCTGCGATAGACCTTTTTCATTTTGCCGAGGTGCCGCGCAAGATATCCGCGGCGCATGAATTCGGCGAGCGTGGCCTGCGCCAACTGGTCGGTATGCAGGTCCGTTGATTGCTTTACCAGGCGGAGACGCTCGATGGCGCTTTCCGCGCCGATGCACCAGCCGACGCGCAGGCCGGGAAAGGAAATTTTCGAGAAACTGTCGATCTGAATGACGCTGCCGGTGCGGTCGAGAGCCTTGAGCGAGGGCAGAGCCGCGCCGCGCACGCGCACACGCGAATAAATGGAATCCTCGATCACCGGAACCTGATAGCGGGCGGCGATTTCGAGCAGGCGGCGGCGGTCGGCCAGGGAGAGAGTCGAGCCGGTGGGATTGTGAAAATCGGGCGAAGCAAAAATAAATTTCACGCGGTTCTGCATCAGCACGGATTCGAGCGCGCCGAGATCGAGCCCGGCATGCCCGGTGCGCCGCGCGTCCGGCTCGACCGCCACGGGCAAAGTGCGCACGCGCGCGCCGGCAAAAATGGCGATGGCGCCGGGATAGGCGGGATTTTCAAGGGCCACGGAATCGCCGGGACGCAGGAACGCCTTGCAGACCAGATCAATGGCCTGCTGGCATCCGTCGGTAATCAGGAGCTGTTCATCGCGAACAGCCATGCCTTCGCCGCGAAAGAGATTGATGAGTTCGTGCTTCAGCGGCTCGTAGCCGTCGGTCGAGCCGAGTTGCAGGACGCCTCGGCCGTTGGTGCGCAGGACGTGATTGCAGCAGCGGCGAAACTCCTCGACGGGAAAAAATTCTTCCGAAGGCCGCGCGGTGACGAAGCCGATGGCGCCGGGGGGAAGGTCAGGCATGACGCGGCTCATGATTTCGTCGCCGCGTTCGTCGGCAAACAGTGCTTCCCAGCGCACGCCGCCGCCATGTCCATTGGAGCGCGGAGCGGGCGAAAATTGTTTCACGGGAATGCCGCAGATGAAAGTGCCGCGTCCGACGTGACCGCGAATCAAGCCCTCGGATTCGAGTTCGGCGTAGGCGTTGGCGACGGTGGTGCGGTGGACGCCGAGCTGCCCGGCAAGTTCGCGGCTGGCGGGAATGCGGTCGCCGTCGCGGAGCTCGCCGGAATGAACGAGAGCGCGGAGTTGGTCGCGGAGCTGGACGTACAGGGGGATATGGCTTTCGGGTTGGAGATGGAGAGGCAGCATTGGCTTGTCTCTATGGGCCAATATAGATTACATCAGGAAGGTGTAAAGAGCCATATTGTCCGCTTGAGGAAATCGGAGGATTCGGGGAAATAACAAGGGGCGAAGCGAGGGGCGCCCCATGGGAAATCAGAGGTTGAGAAAGCTTCGAGTACGAAAACTATTGCGTGGCGGATTTTTCGCCCAGGCGGCGCATGCGCTCCTGCAATTTTTTGCGCAGCGGAGAGGGCGCATTGGGATTGAAGGCCACCAGATACCACAGCGGCTGGGAGCGATCGCGGCTGAGGCGCGAAAGCGTGGCGGCGTCGCTATTGGGATGGCGCGCGATATTTTCGCGGATGGCGGAATAGGGATGGTGCGAGAGGCGCGCGAGAGTCTTAGCCGTGACTTTGGGATGCTCGCTGATCAGCCGCAGCAGATAATAATCTTCCTTGGGCGATTGCCGCGAGAGCTGGTCGAGCATTTCCGCTTTGACCTCCGCGCTCAGCACCGTGCCGACCTTTTCATCCCATCCGGCGTTGATGTGATTCAGTTCCTGGGTGCGCGCGTGAATCAATTGCTCGATCACGCGGCGCTCCTGATCGAGACGCGCGGCGGGCAGGGCGCTGCGCTCGACGGAATCGAGCACGCGCAGCAGATGCTGGCGCTCGCCAAAAACAATTTGCGAAGTCCGCGGACTCTTGTTCTTCGCTTGATTTCGAACCAAATCGGAGCGTCTCATGTTCGCCTCACTTCAAAAATCCCGTGCAGGATGGATGTCCGGCCGCAAAGCTAACGCGCGAATCCCCGAGAGAAGGCAGTCCCATTTTGAAACTCATAATACGATGCAACTCGCATGCGCCCCGGCTCAAAATTCGCGCGCGGGGTTTCGAAATCGCGATTGCCGGGGCGGAAATCGTCACGAATCGGCGAGCTGCCGGGACACCCGTGCAAACGCGTAACCCGGCGAAATTATCCAGTTTCATAAGGATGGAGTAAAGGAAAGCGCGGAGCGGGTGTTCCAAAGGGTGCAATAGATGGTTCTAGGACTAGAGGCTTTGGCATGAAGGCTTTGAGCGAAGGAGGCGCAGGCCTCAGGGGTTGAAACCCCTGAGGATTAGGACCTTTTCGGCACGGCTTCCCGGCAGGGCCGGGACGCAAACGGCGCGAAAGCCGCGGCCTCCTGAAACCGAAGACGAAGCGGGTACGGCGTGGCGTGCCCCTACGGGAGGTACCGAGGGCGCAGCCGGGAAGCAAGGGGCGCGGTGACGCCGCGAGCGTGGAGGGAAGGCGCCGGAAAGATATTTACGCAGATGGCGTCGATTTCAAATTTGAGATTTGAGATTGCAGAGGCGAGGCTGGTAAAGGCGCGGGTTGCGCGGGATGACGAGGCAGGCTAAGTTGGATGCAGCGGCTGGGAAAGCGCATTCGATACGGGAGATAGCCCCATGACGGCATTTGATGATCACCGCGAGGAACTGGAACACTACGAGCAGATGATGGGGCCGCACCGGGGACGGCTGGCGGTGACGCTGGACCTGTTGACGAACGCCCTGGTGCTGGTGGGACAGCACGGAGTGTATTGCCACTCGCACCGCGACCCGGAAGTGCCGGTGATGGATATTCGGGTGATCACGGAAGAAATCCGCAAGGCCAAGGAATTGATTCAGAGCGTGATGGAGGGATTGAAGAAGGATTGACGCGCGCGCGAAAATCAGCGCAGGAATGGATTGTGTTCGCGCTCGGCGCCGATGGTGGTGGCCGCGCCATGCCCCGGATAAACCGCGAGGCTATCGGGAAGCGTCAGCAATTTGGCGCGGATGGATTCGATGAGCTGCGGAAACGAACCTCCCCAAAGGTCGGTGCGGCCAATGCTGCCTTCAAATAAAGTGTCGCCGGCGATGAGGCGGCCGAAATCTACAAGGTGTGAATGCGCGGCGGCATTTTGAGTTTGCGCGGCGGCGGAAATTAATTGCGGCGATTGCGCGCCGATGACCAGACTGATGCTGCCGGGCGTGTGGCCGGGAGTATGAAGTATATCCGCCTGAAAATTTCCCCAGCGAAGCGTGTCGCCTTCCTTCACGAAATCCTCGATGCGCGTAGAAGCCGGCGTGGGAACGCCCAGGAATTGCGCCTGCACGTCGAGGTGGCGATAGAGTTCGAGATCGGCTTCGTGGATCAGGACCGGCGCGCCGGTGGAACGATGAAGCGCGGCGAGGCCGCCGACGTGGTCGATATGGGTGTGCGTGCTGACGATGGCGCGAACGTTGAGTTTGTGGGCGCGCAGAATTTCCTCGATGCGGCCGGGTTCGTCGCCGGGATCGATGACGATGGCCTCGCGGGTCTGCGCATCGCCTAAGATGGAGCAATTGCACTGCAAGAGTCCCACGGGAATGATTTCGTGAATGAGATTGGGCGCCATGAAAGGTTGCGAATCGGTTCAGTATAGCAGCAAGGAATGCCGGATGCGGCTGGCGGCGACCTCTGGGCGGCGCGCGCATCTGATAAGATGAATTTGCACGAGACATTTTGCGAAAGGCTTATGGAAACACCGCTTATAGCTGAGGAACGCGCGTCCGGCGCGGAGTTTGCGGAATATTCCGGGATTTTGCTGCCGCGGATTTTTGCCGGATTCGAAGGGGAATATCGCGCGGCGCGGGAGGTCTGCGCGCTGATGGACACCAACTGGCGCGCCACATTTTCACTGACGGGGGCTGACCGCGTGCGGTATTTGAACGCGGTGGTGTCAAACGACGTGAAAACGCTGGGAGAGGGATTTGGAATTTTGGCGCTGCTTCTGAATCCGCAGGGGCGCATCCTGGCGGAACTGGAAATCTATGCGCGGGCGGAACGGCTGCTGCTGCGCACGCATGCCTCGGTTCGCGAACGGACGCGCGAGACGCTGGAAAAATACATCATCATGGACGACGCGGAACTCACCGACCAGACGGATGAAACGTCCAGCATCGGAATCGAGGGGCCGCGCGCGGCGGAAATAATTTTGGAAACGAGCGGCGTGAATCTGGCGGAAATGCCGGAGATGGGCATCCGCGACGCGAAGGTCGAAAACATTTCGTGCGAAATTGCGCGGCGCTCGCGCCTGGGAATGCCCGGCGCGGAATGGATCGCGCCGCGCGCGCAGATTGCCGCGCTATGGAAAATAATCCGAGCGCAAGTGGAGGCCAAGGGCGGACAGGCGGCGGGCATGGCCGCTCTGGAAACTTTGCGGCTGGAAGCGGGAGTTCCCTTCTTTCCGGCGGATTTCAACGATACGGTGATACCGCACGAGGCGGCGCTGGAAGCGACGCACATCAGTTTTTCGAAGGGCTGCTACACCGGCCAGGAAATCGTCGAGCGGGTGCGTTCGCGAGGGCACGTGAACCGGCGGCGCGTCGTGTTGCAATTTTCGACGCAGGAGGCGCCGGCATTCGCGACGCGGCTGACGGCCGAGGGGAAAGAGGTGGGCATCGTGACCAGCGCGGCTTATTCACCGCGTGCGGGCGCGGCTATAGGCATGGGCTACGTGCGGCGCGAACAAGGCGCGCCGGGCAGCCTGCTGCAATTTGAGGGTGGAAGCGCGGAAGTAAAAGGATAGGCGCGCGGCTAGACGGCCCTCGCGAAGCGAAAAGGACATTCTTCAAAATTCCTGCGGGACGGAAGCTGTCCGCAGGAATCCCCGCGAAAACTTTCCCGCGACTAATATCCAAATTGGATGTTGCAGGCTCTGGCCGCACATGAAACATTTCTGAATCCCGCTGGCGGGTCATTTTCATCTATTAACAATCAACGGGGCGGAAATTCCGCGGAGAAACATTTTGAAGGCATCGGAGCCAAACGGATCGCGAGGCGCGAACGGCGCGAAGTCTTCGGACGCGGCGGCAAAAAAGCCCAACCGCGGCCTGGTGGTGTTTTCATTTCTGGCCATATGGCTGATCTGGGGCTCGACGTACCTGGCGATCCGTTACGCGGTGGAAACGATACCGCCGCTGTACACCGTGGCCATGCGCCACTTGACCGCCGGATCGATTCTGTTCGCGTGGTGCCTGCACAAAAGGCTGCGGCCCACCTGGGCGCAGGTGCGCGCCAGCATCATCATCGGCGCATTCTTTTTTCTGGGCGGGCACGCCACGCTGCACTGGGCGGAGACGCGCATTCCTTCCGGCCTGGCTTCCCTGCTGATCGCCACGGAACCGATTTGGGTGTTTGTGCTCTCGTGCGCGGCGGAAAGAAAATGGCGGATGAACGGAATGCTGCTCGGGGGCGTGGCCGTGGGATTGACCGGCGTAGCGCTGCTGCTCGAGGGCGACATCGGAGTGGCGGGGCACGGCACGAAGGTGGTGGCGGTGGCTGTTTTGCTGGGAGCCATGTCGTGGGCCGCGGGAATCGTGTATTCGCGGCGATCGCATTTGTCGGGGCATCCGCTGCTGCTTTCGGCGCTGTCGCTGCTGTCGGGGTCGGTGATGGTTTTTTGCGCCGGAACGATTTTGGGAGAGTGGCGCGGATTTTCTTTTGCGATGGTATCGCATCGTTCGTGGGCCGCGCTGGGGTATTTGATTATTTTCGGGTCGGTGATCACGTTCACGGCGTACAACTGGCTGCTGGAGCATTATTCGCCGACGATGGTGGCCACGCACACGTATATCAATCCCGTGGTGGCGGTGTTGATGGGCTGGCTGCTGGCGGGAGAGGTTGTGTCGTTGCACACGGCGGTGGCGGCGACGATGGTGGTGGGTGCGGTGATATTGGTGGATCGCGGGATGTCGCAATTTGATGAGGCGGCGGTGGCGGCGATGGGCGAGGGCAAGGAACTCGAACCGGAGATTTGAAATTGGGACCTCAGGGGTTGAAACCCCTGAGTGCGAAGGCTTTATCGGCGCGGCTTCCCGGCAAGGCCGGGACGCAAAAGGCGCGAAAGCCGTTGCGTGCCCTGACGCCGGAAATTTTCGGCACGGCTTCCCGGCAGAGCCTGTACGCAAACTGCGCGGAAGCCGTTCGTGCCGTGACGAATCCTTTCCTGCGAGGAGCTTCCTTCAGGGACTGCAGCCCCTTCGATCCGAGGGCGCATACGCCGGGGCTGAAGGCCCGGCCTCCTGAAAATCGGGGAAGAAGCGGGCACGGCATGCCGTGCCCCTACGGGAAATGGAGACTGCGCAGCCGGGAGGCAATTTCGGATTTGAGATTGCAAATTTGAGATTCAAGAGATGACCCGAGGATGCCGCGAGACAAGACGAGGCGCTCGGCCGGAGAAGGAAGAGCGCGATAGGCGGAGCACTTAACGGGGACGCAAAAGGCGCGACGATAAAACTGCGCACGCGGCAACGCGGAAATCCCAGCATCGAGAAAACCGAAATATTTCCGCAGCAATTCAGGCGAAAGGCGCGTTTGCGTTTGTAGAGGCTAGCTCTTAGAAAAATTGAGGGAGCGCAGGAAGCTCCCGCGATCGTTGTCTATTTTTTTCTGGAGCTGGAAGATGCCGTAGAGGAGGCCTTCAGGCCGCGGCGGGCATCCCGGGACGTAGACATCGACGGGGATGACCTGATTGACGCCCTGCACGACGGCATAATTATTGAAGACGCCGCCGGAGGTGGCGCAAGCGCCCATGGAGATGACCCACTTGGGTTCGGGCATTTGCATATAGAGCTGGCGAATGACCGGCGCCATTTTCTGCGAGACGCGTCCGGCAATGATCATAAGGTCGGCCTGGCGCGGAGAGCCGCGAAAAACCTCGGCACCAAAGCGCGAAATATCGTAGCGCGAGGCGGCCATGGACATCATCTCGATGGCGCAGCAGGCCAAGCCGAAGGACATGGGCCAGATGGAACTGCGACGCGCCCAGTTGACCACTTTATCGAGGGTGCCGAAGAGGATGCCTTCGTCGCGCAAAAAGTTTTCGTCCTCACCCGGCACTTCGAGCGTCACACCTTTCGAGAGTTCAACGGACATAGCGGTCAGAGGCTCCTCGCGGAATTGGCGATTCCCAAACATTATTTTGCATCTTTGCGCGAGGGTTTGCAACGGAGTTGAGGAGCGGGAGCGTCGCGGCGTGGAACCACCATGGCGGGATTGCGGAGCGCGCGGGAGTGGAATAGAGTTCGCCGAGCCGCGCGGGAGCCGCGGCGCGGGAGGAAACCATGAAACTCGGATTGCTGATCGCGTGCGGGATGGGGCTGAGTTTCGTCTGCGGCATGGCGCTCGAATCGGCGCGGGCAGCGGCGGGTAGTGCGGCGGGAGAAGCGCGGGTGACGGGAATCGGCGGAATATTTTTCAAGGCCAAGGACCCGGTAAAATTGCGGGAATGGTATCGCACGCATCTGGGGATCGAGGCGCAAGGCGGAGACCAGGGCGGACCGCAATTCAAAACCTTCGAGTGGCGGGAAAAGGAGCATCCGGAAAAAACCGGGGTCACGGTGTGGGCGGTTTTTCCGGAGGGCAGCCGCTATTTCGATCCCAGCAAAGCGGCGTTCATGATCAATTACCGAGTGGCGAACCTGGACCGCCTGCTGGCGCAATTGCGGCAGGAAGGAGTGACCGTGGATGAGAAAGTGGATGTGGAAGAAAACGGGCGCTTCGGCTGGGCCATGGATCCCGAGGGAAATCGCATGGAATTATGGGAGCCGAAGGACGCGGATCAAAAGTGAAGTGAATGCACCACGCGACTGAAGAGGCCATTCCATTCGCGGGCCTCAGGGGTTAAAACCCCTGAGGTCAAAAGTTCTTCGGCACGGCTGAAGCCGTGCCCTGACGTCGGTTTTTTTTCCTCACGGCTTCCCGGCAAGGCCGGGACGCATAAAGCGCGAAATCTGTGCCCCGACAACGACAAGGTTCGAGGCAAGTCGGGGCGGCGGATCGCCATCACCGCGGGCGAGGGCGCAAGGACGAGCGCGCGCAGGCGTCAGACTTGTAGGACGATTTTGCCGAATTGTTCGCGGCGTTCGAGGCGCGCGTGGGCTTCGGCAGCTTGGGAGAGCGGCAGAACTTTATCGATCACCGGCTTGACGAGGCCGCGGGTGAGGAGATCGAGAGCGGAAAAGAGTTCTCCCTTGCTGCCCATGTACGAGCCGAGAATCGAAAGCTGGCGGCTGAAAACGAAGCGCAAATCAATTTTCACGTCGTGTCCGGTGGTGGCTCCGCAGGTGACCAGGCGTCCTCCCACCGCAAGGCTATAAATGCTCTGCGCCCAGGTGGCTTCTCCCACATGCTCGATGGCCACGTCCACGCCGCGACGATGGGTGAGGCGTTTGACGTCGCGGGCGAAATCGCTGCGGGTGTGGAGGATGACTTCATCGGCGCCAAGAGCCTTGGCCTTGGCGATTTTTTCTTCAGAGCCGACGGTGGCGATGACTCGCGCCCCGGCGACTTTTGCGATTTGCACGGCGGCGCTGCCCACGCCGCTGCCCGCGGCCAGGACCAGCACGGTTTCCGCGGGCTTAAGGCGCGCGAGAGTGATGAGCATGTGCCAGGCGGTAACAAAGACCAGAGGAAAGGCGGCGGCTTCCTCGAAAGATAGCTCGGCGGGAATGGGCACCACATTCTCGGCGGGCGAAGCCACGAATTCGGCGCAACCGCCGTCCACCATGTAACCGAACAGGGTGTAGCGCGCGCACATGTTGTCTTTGCCTGAGAGGCATGCAGCGCAATGCCCGCAGGAAATTCCCGGCTGCAGCAGGACGCGATCTCCCACGCGAACATTCGTGACGCGTTCGCCGAGGCGCACCACTTCCCCGGCGATATCGCTTCCGGGAATGTGCGGAAACGGAATGACCACGCCGGGAATGCCGCGACGCAGCCAGAGATCGAGATGATTGAGAGCGCAGGCGCGCACGCGAATGAGAACTTCGCGGTGATGGATGCGAGGCTCGGGAACTTCCACATTGCGAAGAACGTGCGGGCCTCCGTGCTCGGAATAAGCAATGGCCTTCATAAAGCCCCCTGGTATGTATGAATCGAAATTATCACCGCAAAGTACACCTGTCCAGAATGCAACGAAAAATGAGCGGGCGAAAAGATTGACAGCACCGGGAGCGCGCCGTACCCTCAAGGCTGACGGACGGGATGGCATGGACCTTTTCGAAGAAATCGTGCGGATGAGACGGGCGGGCGAGCGCGGCGCGCTGGCCACCATTGTGCACACTAACGGCTCGATTCCTAGTTATGAGAGTTCGCGGATGCTGGTGCGGGAAGACGGATCCATGGCTGGAACAGTGGGCGGCGGGTGCGTGGAGGCGGACGTGTGGGCGGCGGCCAAGGAAGTGATGAACACAGAGCAGCCGCGCAAGATGATCTTCAACCTGAACCACGAAGCGGCGTACGACGCGGGATTGATCTGCGGCGGAACGCTGGAAATTTTCGTGGAGCCGATATTGCCGCAGCCGACGGTGTACCTTTTCGGGGGCGGGCACGTCTCGACGGCTGTGGCGCGAGTGGCGAGCCTGGCGGGATTCGGAGTGGCGGTAGTGGACGACCGCGAAAGTTTCGCCAACGGCGAACGATTCCCCATGGCCGGGCAATTTTTCACTTCCTACGAGGATGCTTTCCGGGATATCACGCCGGGAGCTTCGAGCTACCTGGTGATCGTGACGCGCGGTCACAAGGAGGATATGCGCGTGCTGGCGTGGGCCACGGGAACCGCCGCGCGCTATATCGGAATGATCGGAAGCAGGCGAAAAGTGATTTCTGTTTACCGCGCGCTCGAAAAGCAAGGGCTGCCGGCGCAATCCTTCGAGCGGGTGCACGCTCCGGTGGGACTCGAGATCGGCGCGCTTTCGCCGGAAGAAATCGGGGTGAGCATCGTGGCGGAGATGATTGCCGTAAGACGCAACGTCGCCGGAGCAGCGCACAAATCCATCCACAAGACTCAATACGCGGGGATCGAGGAGGATTGAAGTCATGCTGGTCGCCGCGATACTTGCCGCCGGTGAATCCAGCCGCATGGGCCAGCCGAAAGCCCTGCTTCCCTACCAGGGAGTGACCTTCGTCGAGCACTTGATGGTGGCGACGAAGCATGCGCGGATCGGCGCGCGGAGAATTATTTTGGGGGCTGGCGCGGCGGAGATTCGCGCCAAGCTGCACATCGATCCTGAATCCATCCTGCTGAATGAAGACTGGCGGCGCGGGCCGCTGAGTTCGATTCAAACCGCGATCCGGTACTTCACGACGGTGGCCACCGAAGGATTGCTGGTCTGCCCTGTCGACCATCCACTGATTTCGCAGCATCTGATTTCCCTGCTGATAGAAAAATTCGACGCCTGCCAAAAATCAATCATCATTCCGACGTACGAGGGCCGACGCGGCCATCCGGTGATCTTTCGCGCGAATTTATATCAGGAACTTCTGGACGCTTCGGCGGACGTAGGCGCAAGGCAAGTGGTGTGGGCCCACGCCGAGGACATCGCACACGTCCCCACCGAAGAAGAGGGAGTGGTCCTGAACCTCAACAAGCCCGATATTCTGCGGCAAGCGTTCGGGACCGCCGAAGATTCATAATTCCGAATTTTTTTTGAGAAGCGCGCGCAGGGCGTCGCAGCAAAGCTGCGCGGCGTGGAAACTGGCGGGCGGGAGCCCGTCGAGAGCGGCGGAAATTTGTTCGGGGGTGAGGGCGGCGGCCTCAGCGAGATTTTTTTGCAAAAGCAGGTCGGTGAGGAGAGAGCTTGCGGCGATAGCAGCCACGCAGCCCTGGGCCTGGAAGCGGACGGCCACAAAATGTCCATTTTCGATGCGCGCCGAGAGGCGCAAAACGTCGCCACAAACGGGATTGGAGGTCTCGGCGGAGGCCGAAGGAGCATCGAGTTCACCGGCATTTTGGGGATTTTTGAAGTGAGCGAGGAGGGTCGCGGAGAACATGCAGGCCAGTATAAAGGCGCGCGGGGCGTGGTGGGAAACACAATAAATGAGGCGCGAATGAGAGGAAACTCCTTCGCTTTTTCTTGCAAAGTTGTTGACACAAGGGCGGTTGCGAGACTAACGTAGATTTGTCCTAGCCGATGCTTTCCCGACAGGGCGCGGGCAAGCTACACATAAATTCGCCTACAGAGAAAGATCAGGAGACAAGCAGATGCGAAGAATTGGATTCCTCTTCTCCCTGGTGGTGGCAATCGCGATGATCGCGAGTGCCAGCTACGCGCAAGACGGGAAGCTCCGAATCAAGGTCACCCCCAAGCAAGCTTATGTATTCGTGGACGGCAAGGCCATCAACGATGGCAGCCACACGATGTCACTGAGTGCGGGGAAGCACACGGTGGCGGTGGTGAACTACGGATACAAGATTTCCACGCAGGATGTGACGATCGATGCCGGAAAGAAAACGGACCTGAACGTCACGCTCGAACCTTATGGCGACAAAGTAGCGGGACCCTGGGGCCGAGTATTTATCAGCGGAGGTGACACGCGCGCCGCAGTGCTCTCCGACGGCACCACACCAGGCTATTTTGTGGGCCACGTGGATGAATTCGACAACGATTTCTGGGTGTGGAAGCAGGAATTGCTGCTACCGCCCGGAAAACATCACCTGACCATCACGCGCGACGGCAAGGACCTTTGGTCCGGCGACGTGAATGTGGTGGCGGGCAAGAGAGTGTCCATCAATATCGGCAAGAATTCGCAGGTGGAATCGGACTGGGCCAAGCGCGAGAAGGACCTCGAGAAGAAGGCTCCCCTGCCGCGGTTTACGGCCGGAATGGCCAGCGCGACGATTGTGGTGGCGCCCACCAAGGGTTCGATGACATCGCAGAGCGCGAACATCGACTGCGGGCAGAGCACCAACCTGGCCTGGCAGAGCTCCGACGCGGTTGACACATCGATTGACAACGGAGTGGGGACGGTAGCCGGGAGCGGTTCGCAATCGGTATCACCGCACGCCACGACGAACTACACGCTGACGGCGGCGGGACCGGGCGGAGTGGTGAACAGCAGCGAAAACGTGAACGTCAACACGGTGGTGAAAGCCAGCCTTGCCGCGAATCCGACGGACGTGAAGTACCGCAAGATCGGCGACAAGGTGGTGCAGCAGGATTCCTCCACGCTGACATGGACCACTTCGAATGCCAGCGACGCCACCCTCGACGGCAATAAAGTGGATACCAACGGCACGCAAACCGTGCAGGCCACTCCCGCCGACACTTCGGAAGTACCCGAAGGCGGACAGCCGCGCACCATCGACGAATCTAAAACCTATACCCTGAACGCCACCAACGTCTGCGGAGGATCCTCGACGCAGACCGCGGCGCTGCACATCACCGGCGACGTGGAGCCGATTCCCGCGGTGGTGCTGCAGAGCATCTTCTATCCGACGGACTATCCGGATAAGAAGCACGCGCAGGTGGGCCTGGTGCGCAGCCAGCAATTGACACTGGCCACGCTAGCCGACGGCTTCAAGAAGTACCTGGAATACGATCCCGACGCCAAGCTCTCGGTTGAAGCCTATGCCGACGTGCGCGGCTCGAAGAACTACAACCAGGACCTCAGCGAGCGTCGCGTGGAACGCATCAAGCAGTATCTGGTGGATCAGGGGATTTCGGCCGACAAGATTCAGACCGCGGCCTATGGTAAGGAACGCCCCATCGACCGGAAAGACGTGAAGCAACTGGAAGAAACCAATCCGGCCAAGCCGCCCAAGGCGCGCATGAGAAACGTCCAGGGCGATTGGTTCGCGTACAACCGCCGTGCGGATATCGTGCTGTTGCCCTCGGGCAAGAAGTCGGCGCAGTTCTTCCCACACAACGCGGACGATTCGGGAATTATATGGCAGGTTCCGAAGCCGTCGCTCAAGAAGGTTGAAAAAGACCAGTAAGGGAAATGCAATCGAGGAAATCGCGCCGCGGAGCGAAAGCTCCCGGCGCGATTTTTTTTTGGCGCGTACGGCAGCGAAGAATGCGGCGTGGTGAAAGGAGTTGCGGCGGCGTAAAATAATTTGCGCATGCCCCTGAAAAGGAAATCTGCGGCTCTCTCGCGCCAAACGCGGATCATTTCGCTTGCGCCGAATGTGACTTCGATTCTGCTGGCGCTGGGCGCGGGACGGGAGTTGGTGGGAGTGAGCAAGTGGTGCAAGGATGTGGCGGAGGTGGGGCGCCGGGCGGTATTTGGGGATTGCTGGAAGCTGGATATCGAACGGGTGATGCGCGAGCGGCCCACGCTGCTGATCGGCTCGGTGCCCTTCGCTTCGGAAGTGGTGGGCGAAATATTGAAGCGGCCAGTGGCGTTTCTGGCGGTCAATCCCAGATCAATCCAAGATATTGAGGGAGACATTCGCACGCTCGGGCGTCTTACGGAGCGCGCGGCGAACGCCGAAAAACTGGTGGCGCGGATGCGGCGGGAATTTGCGGGTGTCGAACGCGCCGCGGGAAAAATCCTGAAGAGCGCGAAGAGGAAGCCGCGGGTGTATTGCGAGGCGTGGCCGAATCCGCGCATCAGTTCCCCGCCGTGGGTGGGCGAACTGGTGGGCATGGCGGGAGGGGTGATGGCCGTGGCATCGGGCACGCGGGTGACGGATGAGCAGGTGGCGCGGGCCAAGCCGGAGGTGATCATCCTGGCGTGGGCGGCCACGGGAAATCGCGCGAAGGTATCGAGCGCGCTCCGAAACCCGGCGTGGAAAAATGTTCCGGCCGTGAAGGATGGCCGGGTGTACGTGATTCGCGACGAGCTACTGAATACGCCCGGGCCGCCGCTGATGGAAGGCGCGCGCGAATTATTCCGCGCGATTCATGTCCGCGATGCGCGAGAAAGCGAAAAGGAGCGGGGATGCTGAAGGTGGTGGCAGCGTTGATCGAAGACGGCGGGAAATGGCTGGTGTGCCAAAGGCGGAAATGGGACACCTTCGGCGGAATGTGGGAATTTCCAGGCGGAAAAGTGAAGGAAGGCGAAACGCTGGAAGCGGCGCTGGCCCGTGAACTGCGGGAGGAATTGGGAACGGATGCGGAGATCGGAGCGGAGGTGCATCGCGCGCGGCACCGGTACGCGCAGATGAAAGAGGAGCTGGAACTGGTGTTCTTCCGGGCGCGCGTGGATGCGGGGGCGATCCAGAACCGGGCATTCGAGGCGATGGAATGGCGCGAGGCAAAAACGCTGCCGGAGCTGGATTTTCTTCCGGCAGACCGGGAGCTGATCGAGCAGCTTGCGGCGGGAAAGCTGCGGGCGGGTACGGCGGAAATCGCGCCGAAAAAATAGGGATGGAGATCTGCGGGGGCGATATATCGCATTAAGATGTTTAGTTTGTGTGCGCGAAATTCGATTGAGGTGTATCCTAAGAAGTGTTCCAGGGAGCAGCAGCGCGCAGGCACGCGGAGCTGCGTTCCGGGAACCGACCACCGAGGGGCCAAAGCAGAGCCATGAATAACGAAACTGTGACGCCATTGCAGGGGCTGGACGACGTAGAAATTCAGGAGTGGCTGGAATCGCTCGATTCCGTGCTGCAATCGAGCGGGCGCGAGGTGGCGCTGGAAATTCTGGAGCGCTTGCGGGCTCATGCGCTGGTCGCCGGAGTCGATCTGCCGTTTTCCGCCAACACGCCCTATGCCAATACCATCCCGGTATCGCTCGAGCCAGAATTTCCGGGGGATCAGCAGCTCGAACGGCGCATCAAGAGCCTGGTGCGGTGGAACGCGCTGGCCATGGTGGTGCGCGCGAACCGCCTGGAACACAACATCGGCGGGCACATTTCGACGTACGCATCGGCGGCGACGCTTTATGAAGTGGGATTCAATCATTTCTTCCGGGCGCGCACGCCGGAATTCGAAGGCGACATCGTGTATTTCCAGGGGCATGCCGCGCCGGGATTTTATTCGCGCGCGTTTCTGGAAGGGCGGTTATCGGCCGAGCGACTGGAAAATTTTCGCCGCGAACTGAAGCCCGGCGGCGGGCTTTCCTCCTACCCGCATCCCTGGCTGATGCCCAATTTCTGGGAATTCCCCACGGTTTCGATGGGACTCAGCCCGCTCATGTCCATCTACCAGGCGCGATTCAACCGCTACCTTGAAAATCGCGGACTGAAACCGGCCACGGACGCCAAGGTCTGGGCGTTTCTGGGAGACGGAGAAACGGACGAACCGGAATCGCTGGGAGCCATCACGCTGGCCTCGCGCGAAAAACTGGACAACCTGATTTTCGTGGTGAACTGCAACTTGCAGCGGCTGGACGGTCCGGTGCGCGGAAACGGGCAAATCATTCAGGAGCTGGAATCGGCGTTTCGCGGGGCGGGATGGAACGTGATCAAGGTGTTGTGGGGCAGCGAGTGGGACCCCATCCTGGAACAGGATACCGAAGGCCTGCTGGTGAAGCGCATGGGCGAGATGGTGGACGGGGAATACCAGAAGCTGGTGGTTTCCTCGGGCGCGTACGTGCGACAGCAATTTTTTGGGTCCGACCCGCGCTTGCTGAGCCTGGTGGAACCGCTCTCGGACGAAGAAATACGGCGCATGCGGCTGGGAGGGCACGATCCGCGGAAAGTGTACGCGGCTTACAAGGCGGCGGTGGAGCACAAGGGTTCGCCGACAGTAATTTTGGCGCGCACCATCAAGGGATATGGGCTGGGCGAGGCGGGCGAAGGAAAGAACGTCACGCACCAGCAGAAAAAATTGAACGAAGAAGAGCTGGGCGAATTCCGCACGCGGTTTGAAATTCCGCTGACCGACGAGCAAGTGGCGGAAGTGCCGTTTTACCGGCCTGCCGATGACAGCGAGGAAATTCAATATCTGCACGCGCGGCGCACGGCGCTGGGGGGATATTTGCCACAGCGGCGGGTGCGCTCGAAGCCGATGGTGGCCGATCACGACGAGCTATTCAAGGAATTCCACAGCGGCAGCGAAGGGCGGGAAGTTTCGACGACCATGGCCTTTGTGGGCATGCTGCGCAAGATGCTGCGCGACGCGGAGATGGGGCAGCTGATCGTTCCCATCGTTCCGGACGAAGCGCGAACCTTCGGCATGGAATCGCTCTTCCGCACGTGGGAATTTATTCCAGCGCCGGGCAGAAGTACGAGCCGGTGGACGTCAATACCCTGCTCTATTACAAGGAAGCGAAGGACGGGCAAATTCTGGAAGAGGGCATCACGGAAGCGGGCTCGATGGCCTCGTTCATCGCCGCCGGAACGGCGTACGCCACGCACGGCATCAATACCATCCCCTTTTTCATTTACTACTCGATGTTCGGATTCCAGCGAATCGCCGATTTCATCTGGGCTTCGGCGGACATGCGCGTGCGGGGATTCCTGCTGGGCGGCACCTCCGGACGCACCACTCTTGCCGGCGAAGGATTGCAGCACCAGGACGGCAACAGCCACGTGCTGGCGCTTTCCGTGCCCAATCTGCGGGCCTACGATCCGGCGTTCGCCTACGAAATCGCGGTGATCATCCAGGACGGAATCCGGCGGATGTACAAGGAAGGCGAAAGCATTTTCTACTACATCACGGTGATGAACGAACCTTACGCGATGCCTCCGATGCCGGAAGGCGCGCGCGAAGGAATCCTGAAGGGGATGTACCGGTTCCGCGCCGCGGCAAATCCGGCTTCTCCGCTGCGCGCCCAGCTTTTTGGCAGCGGAGCCATTTTGAACGAAGCGCTGAAGGCCCAGGAAATTCTGACGGAAAAATACGGGGTGGCGGCGGACGTCTGGAGCGTGACGAGCTACAAAGCGCTGTACGCCGACGGCATCGAAGCGGAGCGCTGGAATCTTCTGCATCCCGAAGGAAACGCAGCGCGTGCCGTACGTGACTCAGTGCCTGGCCGATGCGCCGGGGGTGCTGGTGGCGGCCAGCGATTACCTGAAGACGCTGCCGAACATGATCAGCAAGTGGATGCCGCGGCGGCTTGCTTCGCTGGGGACCGACGGGTTCGGGCGCAGCGAAAGCCGGGCGGCGTTGCGCGATTTCTTCGAGGTGGATGCGCGGTTCATCACGCTCGCGACGCTGTACGAGCTTGCTTTCGACGGCAAGATCGATCGCAGCGTGGCCGACAAGGCCATCGAGGACCTGGGGATCGTGCGCGAAAAACCGAATCCAGTGACATCGTAAGCGGGATCGAAAAAAATGCCCGGGCCGGGAGAAACGGTCCGGGCATTTTTTATTTTGTGCGCCGCTCGTTTCCTTACGGATGAAAACTCAATTCATAAGCGGGTTGAAACAGCCTCAGGGGTTAAAACCCCTGAGGCGTTGGAGCTTTTTGGCACGGCTTCCCGGCAGGGCCGGGACGCAAAAGGCGCGGAAGCCTCGTGCCCTGACGTGCGATCCCTATGGTACGGTTTCCCGGCAAGGCCGGGATGCATAAGGCGCAGAACCCCCAGCCTCCTGAAAACCGAAGACGAAGAGGGCACGGCATGCCGTGCCCCTACGGAAGATGAGGAACGCGCGGCCCGGGACGCAAAATGCGCGAAAGCCGCGTGCCCTGACGTTCGACTTATTCGGCAATGCTTTCGTGTGCCGGCGAAAGCTTCAGAAGATCCGCTAGTCACCCAAAGCGGCGGCGGAGCTGGCGCCGTAGAATGAAAACCATGGCTTGGCGCTCTTGAGGCGGTCGTTCACGTTGTTGATGTTCTTCACGCCTTTGTCGTTGAGCCAATCTTCCAGCGCTTTGACGCCCTGCTTGGCGTACACCGGGATTCCCTCTTTCCAGGTGGCGCGGCCGCAGAGGACGCCCGAATAGTTGGTGCCGGATTCGGCGCACAGTTCGAGAGTTTCGAGAAACACGTCGTTATCAACGCCGGCGGAAAGATAAATGAAGGGTTTTTTGGAGACCGAAGCGGCGCGGCGGAAATGTTCTTTGGCTTCCTCGCGAGTGTAGGCGGAGGGGCCTTTGTTGGCTTTCGATCCGGCCACGAAGGCCATGTTCACCGGAACCTCGGCTTTCAGCACGTCCACGGCGTATTGCGGCTTCGAAAATTCCGCCATGCTTCCGGCAACAATCTCCGGCTTCTTGCGGGCATATTCGATTCCCTTCTCGTCGCCGTTTTCCTGATAGCCGACAAGTTCGAGAAAAAACGGGATGTCAACGGCCGTGCATTCTCCACCGATGCGTTCGACCCAGGCGTGCTTGATGTCATTGATGGATGAAGGATCCGCGGGAGTGTAGTAGAGCAGAATCTTGATGCAATCGGCTCCGGCGGCAGCCAGACGGCGGACCGACCAGACGTCCAGAAGATCGGGCAGGCGGCCGGGGCGGGTATTGTCGTAGCCGCTGTTTTCATAGGCCAAAAACAAACCGGCGTTCGCGGAGCGGGCGCGAGCGGCGGGCAGGCCGTATTCGGGATCGAGCAGGATGCCGCTGGCATGCGGGGTAAGCACGCGGGTGACGGCGGTCTTGAATTCCTCGAGCATCTCGGCGGGGATGTCTTTTTTGTCGACGCCTTTTTCCTTGGCGATGGCGTTCTTGAGCGAGCCGCGTTGATCCATGGCCGCAGCGGCGATCACGCCGCGCTGGTCGGATACGGCCTTCAATCCCTTTTGTTTTCCGGGAGTAATTTTCATCGTTCATCCTCTCTCATTGGAACCGCGGATCAAAACTGGAAGACGGATAATTTTAGCACGCAGGCGCGTGGAAATTCGCGGGGGCGGGAAAGTTTTTTGCAGGCGAAGAAAAGCGGCTAGAGCAAAACGAGGTGATGAGGATGCAGAGGAGCGGGTGCGGATTGGGGAGAAGAGGTACATTTGAGCGCCGAAAGATCGTCGAGGAGATGCGGGCCATAGAGCGCGAGAAAGGGGAGAAAGCAAAGCGAGCGTTCCTGCAAGCCATGATTGGGGAAAAGCGAATCGAGCAGGAGGCGCTCCTGGCGGTCGAGCACTCCGGTGCGCAGAGCTTCGGCGCGCCCGGCGCGGGCTTTCAATTTCAGGAACTGGTGGAGGACTTTTCGTTCCGCGGTGTCGCGCGCGCCCAGAAGAGTTTTGTCGAGCCGGGCGAGAGGTTTGAGGTAGCCCTTCCACAGGCGGCGCAGGACTTTTTCGTCCGCGTCGAATCGCCGTGCCAGGCCGCGCGGGAGCGATTGCAATTCCATTTTCGCGCGAAGATGCTGGCGGCCGCGCAGGACCACGGAGAAATCGAGGCTGTATTTTTTCATCAGGCGCGCGAGCGAGGACTCTACGAGAGTGGCGCTCAGACGCGGCAGCATGGCCGGCATGCGGCCCAGAAGTTTGCGGTACACCACCTGGGCCTGGGCCATGTAGGCAATTTCGGCGGGCCCGCCGATATAGGCGGCGGTGGGCAGGAGCGAATCCTGGACGATGGGGCGCAGCAGGACGTTGGGAGTGAAGTCTTCCGGCGCGCGGTCGAGTGCCGCATGAAGTTCCGCGGCGGTGAAGGAAGCGTTGCCGGCGACGAATTGTCCGTTGCGGCGGCGCAGAGGTTGGCGCACTCCCGCGACGTTGTAGAAAAGCAGCGTGGACTCGCGCGGAATTTTCACCTGGGCGTGAAAGCTTTCGTGCTCGAGTTCTTTCGACCGCGCGCCGAGCGCTTCGCGCAGGGTATCCGATTCATCGAGAGCGCGGCGGTAGACGGCGGAAGCGAGACGGTGGAGGCGGGGATCGAGGGGATCGAGGAAAATGATGCCGCGGCCGGCGAGCGCGCGAGACATCAATTTGCCGAAAGCCGAACCGTAGGTTTCGCCCGGCGCGTAGGATTCGCGCAGCCAGCGCCCGACTTCGCCGGCGCTTTCGCCTTCGAGTGAGTCGGCGGCGGATTCAACCAGCGGAAGGATCGCCGCGCCGAGCTTTATTTCACCGACGCGGCGCCCCGCGACGTCATCCCGTGAAGGCATCTCGAAACGTTCGAGGCCCCGGCGGGTATTCCAGAAAACATGATTGATTTCGGCGAGGTCGTGATCTTCCGTGGCCAGCCAGAAAACCGGGACGGCATCGGTACCGCGGCGGGTGATGGCTGCGGCCCAGCGCACGGCGGAAATGGCTTTGTAGATGCTGTAGGCGGGTCCGGAGAAAAGCCCCACCTGCTGTCCGGTTACGATGGCCGCGGCTCCGGCAGCCAGGCGGTCGAGATTTTTCGTTGTGGCAGGATCGAGCGCGTTTGCCGCGCCAAACGACCGGTTCTGCTCACGGAGGACTTCCACGACGACCGAGCGCACGGCAGGGTCCAGGCGAATCTCGCGGGCTGCGGCGAGGACGCCTTCTTCGTCGGGTGCGTGGCCGTAATAGCGCGCGATGCGGCCAAATTGCGAGAGAAAGGCGGCAAAAAGTTTGGTGGTGCCAGGAATCTCGCGGAAGGAAAGGCAGTGGGACTCCATGGGAGGAGTCATGATACACGCGGCCCGCGGCAGCGGCAAACGATGGTTGCGGGCGCCATGGGAAGATGGACGCGCGAGAAATGTTTCGGCGAGCGCACCTTATTTTGGATGATCGGGACCCCGGGAGGATTCAAGGGTTTGCGGCGGCTCCGGCGGAAGCGATAACGCCGGGCAGCATTTCCTCGATTTCGAGCTGCGCGGCTTTGCCGACGGGCAGAAGCGGAGGCCGCGGCAGGCCGCCGAAATAGCCGAGGCGGTCGAGCGCGAACTTCAAGCCGGGGATGCCGAATTTCTGGCCAAAAAGTTTCGAGGGAACTTGCAGGCGCTGGGCCAGGGAATGCGAGCGCGCGGCGTCTCCGGCGCGAGAAGCATCGTAAATTTCACAGCACAATTCGGGAAAGGCGCAGGCCACGGCGAGAATCGCGCCCGCCGCTCCAGCCTGCAAGGATTCATGGAGTGTGGCGGGGTGGCCGGCGAGCATGCGAAAAGTTTTTGGGGCGGCGGCGATAATGTCCGCGACGGCGCGAACGTCGCCGGAACTGTCTTTCATGCCGACGATATTGGGGTGCGCAGCGAGGCGCGCGACGACCGGCGCTTCGACGGTGACATGAGTGAAAATCGGGACGGAATAAATCAGCACGGGAATGCGCGAGGCGTCGGCGACATGAAGAAAGTGCGTGGCCAGCAATTCGTCCGAGATCGCGGGCTTGTAAAAGCTGGGGGTGCGGACCAGCGCGGCGTCATACCCGAGGCCGGCGGCGCGGTTGGTGTGTTCGATGGTTTCGGCGGTGGATTCCGCGCCGGTTCCGGCGATCAGAATTTTTCCGGGCGCCGCGGCGGATTTGACGGTTTCCCAGAGGCGGTAAATTTCCTCCCAGCGAAGCAGGACGGATTCTCCGGTGGAACCGTTGAGAGCGTAGCCGGAAAGATTGCTGCGATTGTAGCGTTCGATATTGGCGCGGAGGCGGTCCGGGGCGATCTGGCCATCGGGCGCGAAGGGCGTGGTGAGCGGCGCGAAAATTCCGGCGAGATTCATTTACGATTCACTTCCCTTCCCGCTAGGATGCGTCGGAGCGGCTGGCGGAAGCCGCGACGGGTTTGCGGCGGTGCAAGTCCTGGAGTGCGGCCACGTCCACAGCGTGACCCTTCATGGCGCGAATGCCGCGAGCCGCGGCGCTGGCCGCGGAAAGAGTGGTGATGCACGGAACGTTGTAGCGGATGGCGGCGCGGCGAATGGATTTTTCGTCGTAGAAGGATTCGCGGCCGAGCGGCGTATTGATGACCAAATCCACTTTGCCGGTCTTGATGAGGTCCACGATGTGCGGGCGGCCTTCATTCACTTTGTAGACGGATTCGACTTCGATGCCGGCGCTGGCAAGAACGGCGGCGGTGCCGCGCGTGGCCACCACGTTGAGGCCCGCGGCGAGCAGGTCCTTCACCACCGGCGCGATGTGGCGCTTGTCATGGTCGTTGACGCTGATGAATACCGTGCCTTCGAGCGGCAGGCGCTGCCCGGCGGCTTGCTGCGCCTTGGCGAACGCCAGGCCGAAGGTAGAGGACACGCCCATCACTTCTCCGGTCGAGCGCATCTCGGGACCGAGAATGGTGTCCACGCCGCGGAATTTGTTGAATGGGAAGACCGGAGATTTCACGGCGAAATAATCGCGCAGGGCGAGTTCCTTGACGCCTTTCGTCTCGGTGCAAGGCAGATGCAGGTCGCGGAGTTTGCGCCCGGTCATGAGCCGCGCGGCGACTTTTGCGAGCGGCACTCCGGTGGCTTTGCTGACGTAAGGAATGGTGCGTGAGGCGCGCGGATTGACTTCCAGAACGTACACTTTGTCGCGCTGGATGGCGTATTGCACGTTCATCACGCCGACCACGTGGAGTGCGCGCGCGAGCCTGGCGGTGTAATCGCGGATGCGTTCGAGGACCGAGGCGGAAAGCGAAACGGAAGGCAGCACGCAGGAGGAATCACCGGAGTGAATGCCGGCCTCCTCGATATGCTCCATGATTCCGGCGATGACCACGTCCTCGCCATCGGCCAAGGCGTCCACATCCACTTCCGTGGCGTCCTCAAGGAATTGGTCAATTAGAATCGGGCGGCGGGGATCGGAAGCGTTGCCGATGAGCGCGGCCTGCGCCACATATTCCTCGACAGTCTTCAAATCGTAGGCAATCACCATGGCCCGGCCACCGAGAACGTAGCTGGGGCGCACCAGAACCGGCAGGCCGATTTCTCCGGCCACGTGCACGGCTTCCTGAGGAGTGAGAGCCGTTCCGGCGCGAGGCTGGGGAATTTTCAGTTCCTGGAGAAGCGCGCCGAATCGGCGGCGGTCTTCGGCGAGGTCAATCGATTCCGGATCGGTGCCGATAATTTTTGCGCCGTTGCGCTTGAGTTCCAGTGCGAGATTCAGAGGAGTCTGCCCGCCGAATTGCACGATCACGCCCTGGGGATTTTCGCAGCGGATGACCGCCAGCACGTCTTCGAGAGTCAGCGGCTCGAAATACAGGCGGTCGGAAGTGTCGTAATCGGTCGAGACCGTTTCCGGATTGCAATTCACCATGATGGTCTCGTAGCCGTCCTCTTTCAGGGCAAAAGCCGCGTGGCAGCAGCAATAATCGAATTCGATTCCCTGGCCGATGCGATTGGGGCCGCTGCCGAGAATCATGATTTTGGGGCGGTCCACGGCCGCCGATTCGTCTTCCTGCTCGTAGGTGGAATAAAGATAAGGAGTGAAGGATTCAAATTCCGCAGCGCAAGTATCCACGCGCTTGAAAACCGGCAGAATGCCCAATTCGTGGCGGCGGGCGCGGACTTCCGAGGGCGCGACATTCCAGAGCTTTGCCAGCTCCTCGTCGCTCGCGCCGGACCGCTTCGATTCCAGCAGCAATTCGGGTGAAACATCGCGAAGCGATGTCGCGGCAATGCGCCGGTCGACGGCCAGCATTTCTTCGAGGTGGCGGATGAACCAGGGATCGATCTTGGTAAGCTCGCAGACTTCCTCGAGGCTCATGCCGCGTTCGAGCGCCTCGAAGAGCCAGTGAATGCGGTCCGGGCCCGGAACATGGAGTCTTTCGCGCAGCAAGGCGGTGTTGACCTCCGCCGGGGGACGCCAGGCGCTGCTGGGTTCGAGCGAGCGGATGCCCTTGCAGAGCGCCTCCTGAAATGTGCGGCCGATGGCCATCACTTCGCCGACGGATTTCATCTGGGTGGTGAGAGTCGAGTCGCTGCCGGGAAATTTCTCGAATTGCCACTTGGGAATCTTCACCACCACGTAATCGATAGAAGGCTCGAAGCAGGAAGGCGTGGCGCGGGTGATGTCGTTGGGAATTTCGTCGAGGGTGAGGCCCACGGCGAGCTTGGCGGCGATTTTGGCGATGGGGAAACCGGTGGCTTTGCTGGCCAGCGCGGAACTTCGCGAGACACGCGGATTCATTTCGATCACGGTCATGCGCCCGGTACCCGGCTCGACCGCGAATTGAATGTTGGAGCCTCCGGTCTCGACACCCACTTCGCGAATGATGGAGGCCGCGGCGTCGCGCATGCGCTGATATTCCTTGTCGGTGAGGGTCTGCGCGGGAGCCACGGTGATGGAATCGCCGGTGTGGATTCCCATGGGATCGAAATTCTCGATGGAGCAAATCACCACGAAATTGTCGCGGCAATCGCGCATCACTTCGAGTTCGTATTCCTTCCAGCCGAGAACGGATTCCTCGATGAGCGCCTGATGGACGGGGCTGGCGTCGAGCGCGCGGGCAATCAAGTCCGCAAATTCCTCGCGATTGTAGGCGATCGAACCGCCGGTGCCGCCGAGAGTGAACGAGGGGCGAATGACCACGGGATAGCCAAGCGCATCGGCCAGGCGCACAGCTTCCGGAACTCCGGTGACCACTTCCGACGCCGGAACTTCCAGGCCGATTTTTCGGCAAACGTCTTTGAAGAGCAGACGGTCTTCGGCGATTTTGATGGCGGCCAGCGAAGCGCCCAGCAACTGGACATTATATTTCGCGAGGATTCCGGCTTCGGCGAGTTCCACGGCCAGGTTCAAGCCGGTCTGGCCGCCGACGGTAGGCAGCAAGGCGTCAGGGCGCTCGGCGGCGATGATGGCTTCGAGATATTCCTTGCAGAGCGGCTCGATGTAGGTGCGGTCGGCGATTTCCGGGTCGGTCATGATCGTCGCGGGATTGGAATTGACGAGAACGACCTCGTAGCCCTCCGAGCGCAGCGCCTTGCAGGCCTGCGTGCCGGAATAATCGAATTCGCAGGCCTGGCCGATGATGATCGGCCCCGAGCCGATGATGAGAATTTTCTTGATGTCAGTGCGTTTCGGCATATGGAGGCCTAGCTATGATTTCCAGAATTGGACGCGGAAAAATCGTGCGGGATTTTTCCCCGGCTGATTCCCCCGGAGCACGACCCAAGCCCGAGTTCGACAATCAAGGCTCGATTGTGAAACCAAGGTCTCCAAGCGGTTACCTCGATTTCGCCGACGTAATCGCGAAAGCCCACCTTGTCGGTCGTCACGCGGTACGTACCATGTGGCAGAGAGGAAAAATCAATTTCGAACTCCGCGTTGTCGTCGGCGTGAACCGCTAACTTATTCTTGCCCGTCGTGCTGACAAAAAAAAGATTGGCATCAGGTTCGGAGGCGCCGGACATATCAATCACGACTCCCCGCATAGCGCCGTGGACGATCAAGTGCCTCGGTTCGAAGCACGTGTTCGCCGCGAGCAGTGCAGGCGAAAGGATCGCAGCCAAAGCGATGGCGGCCAGAACGATCTTCATGAACGCTGCTCCTTCATCATGGCGATGAAATTGTCGAAGAGGTAGCGCGCGTCATGCGGGCCGGGGGAAGCCTCGGGATGATATTGCACGCTGAAGAGCGGCAGCGAGCGATGGCGCATGCCTTCGTTGGTGTGGTCGTTCAAATTGATGTGGGTGATTTCCACGTCGCTCGAAGGAAGCGAATCGGGATCGACGCAAAAGCCGTGATTCTGCGAGGTGATTTCCACTTTTCGCGTGCGCAGATTCTGCACCGGATGATTCGAGCCGTGATGCCCAAATTTGAGCTTGAAGGTGCGGCCGCCGAGGGCCAGGCCGCAAAGCTGGTGGCCGAGGCAAATGCCGAAGATGGGCACGCGGCCCAGGAGCTTGCGAATGTTGGCGACGGCGTATCCCACGGGTTCAGGATCGCCCGGACCATTCGACAAGAACACGCCATCGGGCTTCCGCGCGAGAACGTCTTCCGCGGAAGTTTGCGCCGGGACCACGGTCACATCGCAGCCGTAATCCACGAGCAGGCGCAGAATATTCTGTTTGATGCCGAAATCGAAGGCCACGACTTTGCGGCGTTTTTCTCCGGCGAGGTTCGCGGCAGCGGAAGACACGGCCGGGGCCGACAAATCAATCGAGCCGCGCGTCCATTCGTAGGCTTGGGGAGAAGTGACGCGGCTGGCGAGTTCCTGTCCGGCCATGGTGGGCAGCGCGCGCGCCTCGGCAATCAGGGTTTCATCGGAAGCGCCGTCGGTGGCCAGGACTCCGCGCAGCGCCCCGGCCTGCGCGCAAATGGCGGACGAGCGCGCGGGTGTCCAGGTCGTAGATGGCGGGAACTCCGTGGCGCTCGAGATACTCCTGCGCGGATTCGCTGGCGCGCCAGTTGGAAGCCAGGGCGGAAAATTCGCGGACCACGAGGCCTTCGATGTAAGGCTTGCCGGATTCCTGGTCGTCGAGATTGGCGCCGACGTTGCCGATGTGCGGATAGGTGAAGCAGACGATCTGGCCGGAATAACTGGGGTCGGTGAAAACTTCCTGATAGCCGGTATGGCTGGTATTGAAAACGACTTCGCCGCCGCGGCGAGAGCGCGCTCCGGCCGCGCGTCCATGGAATACGCGCCCGTCCTCAAGTGCGAGCGTGGCGCAACCTGCTCCAAGCTGGGTCAGCGTGTCCTCCCGAAAATTTCAGCGCGATGAAGCATTGACCGTCGCGGGCAATGAAAGCGAACCAATATGATCCGCGGGCCAATAGGCAAAGACCGCTTTGCCATAAATATACTGGCGCGCGACGGGACCAAACATTCTCGAATCGTTGGAGCTGTCGCGATGATCTCCCATGACGAAATATTTGTCGCGGGGCACTTTCACGGGCGGATAACTCAGATCGTCCAAGTAGCTGGCCGGAACATAAGGCTCGGACATTTCGCGCCCGTTAATGTACACATGGCCATCGCGGATTTCCACGGTATCGCCGGGCAAACCCACCACGCGCTTGATGAAAGATTTCGAAAGATCGCGCGGATACCAGAAGACCACCACGTCGCCGCGCTCGATAGGCTCAAAGTGATAGACAAATTTATTGATGAAAATGCGCTCCTGGTCGCTGAGCAGCGGAGCCATGCTGGTGCCTTCGACCTTCACCGGCTGATAAAGAAAGATGATGATGACCAGGGCGAGGCCCAAGGCGATGCACAAATCGCGGCCCCATCCGCGCAGCTCGCGGCGCAACGCGGGCTCGGGCGGCTTTTCCGGCAGGTTCAGCGGGTTGGGATTGGTCAAGTCCGGCATGCTTCCCTCAAATATTTATAACACGCCGGAGCGCCCTCGCCAAGGCGGCGATGGAGGGCGCGGAGAGCGAGCCGCGGAATTCGGGGGAAGGAAAAACATTCGCGGCGGATGAGTCCGTGGGCGGGCGATTTAGTCAGCCAGCGCGAAGCGCAGCAAGGAGAGCGCGGCGAGGACGGCGGTCTCCGTGCGAAGAATATTTTCGCCCAATGAGGCTTCCGCAAATCCCGCGGCGATTGCCGCGCGGAATTCTTCATCCGTCCAGCCTCCCTCCGGTCCAATCGCCAGTGATGCGGACGTTGCGCCACGGGCAGGCGCGAGGGCCGAGCGCATGGAGGGAGCCTCGCGCCGCTCGGAGAGAATAATTTTACAGGCGGCGCGCGAATCGCGGAAAGCGGCAACCGGCTTTTGGAGTTCGCGCAGAATCGGCGGGCGCAGACGGCGCGATTGCTGCGCGGATTCGAGAAGGATGCGCGACCAACGCTCGCTGCGCTTCCCTGCCGCGGCCAAGAGCGGCTGATCGGAGCGCGCCGCGGCCAGGGGAGTGATTTGCGCGGCGCCAAGTTCCACGGCTTTTTCGAGACACCACTCGAAACGATCGAATTTGACGACGGAGATGAGGAGTTCGACAGCGAGCGCGGGTTCGCGCGAGGCGATGCGCTCGACGAGCGAAAATTCGATGCGATTTTCGCCGCGCTTGCGTGGGCCCACGCGTTCGATGCGGCCGAGCCAAACCTCGCGACCATCGCTCAATTCATAGAGCTGGCCGGGTTCGGCGCGCAGCACGCGGCCCAAATGTTCGGCGGCATCGCCATCAAGAGCGGCGGAGGAGCCGTCGAAACGATCAACGAAGAAGCGGCGGCGCATGAAAGGATTGTACCCCGCGAGGGGGAAATTCGTGGTCTATGCGGTTGCACAAATTGAAAATGCGCGCGGCGACAAGGGATGAGCAAAGCGCGGTGAAGTTTTGTGTGGCGCCAGCCGGAGGTCACGGCCGCGATGCGAAATCAGCCGAAGATGTCTTTTACTTTGTCGAAGAAGCTCGAGTTGCGCTCGACCGGCTTGTTTTCCACCTTCAGCGACTGGCCCAATTGTTCGAGGACGCGGCGCTGTTCGCGGGAAACTTTCGAGGGAACCACCACGCGCACAACGATGTAAAGATCGCCGCGTCCGCCGTGCGGATTGGGCATGCCCTTGCTTTTTTTGCGGAAAATCTGGCCGGACTGCGTGCCTTCGGGAATTTCGAGTTCTTCTTCGCCCTGCAGCGTGGGAACGCGAATTTTGGCGCCCAGCGCGGCTTGGGTGATGCTGATGGGGATGGTGCAATTCAGGTCGGCGCCGCGGCGCTCGAAGAATGCGTGCTCCTTCACTTCGAGAAAAATATACAAATCGCCGGGAGCGCCTCCGTGCGTGCCGGGCTCGCCATGCCCGGCCATGCGCAGGCGCGTGCCGGAATCCACTCCGGCGGGTATGCCGACTTCGAGAGTGCGATCGCGTTCGAGCCGGCCCTGGCCGCGGCAGGCGGCGCAGGCATCGCGAATCACCTGCCCGGTGCCCTGGCAAGCCGGACAAGTGCGGGTGATCGCGAAAAATCCCTGCTGGTAAGTCATCTGCCCGCGCCCGCCGCAGGTCTGGCAGGAAGACATGCCGGTGCCGGGTTTCGCGCCGGTGCCTTTGCAAGCCTCGCAATTTTCGTGGCGCGAGACGCGGATTTTGGTGGTGACGCCGGTCGCGGCTTCTTCAAAGGTCAGGGACATATCGTAGCGAAGATCGGCGCCGCGCTGACCTCGCTGGCCGCGTCCGCCGCGGCGGCGTCCTCCGGCTCCGCCGAACCCGGCGTCGAAGCCGAGCAGGTCGCCAAGGATGTCCTGAAATTCCTCGAAAATGGTGGAGTTGAAACCGCTGGTTTCAAAACCGCGGCTGCCGAGGCCGGCATGGCCGTAGCGGTCGTAGACAGCGCGTTTTTGCGCGTCGGATAAAACGCTGTAGGCTTCGCTGGCCTGGCGAAAATTTTCTTCCGCCTCCTGCTTGTTTTCGGGATTGCGGTCGGGATGCCAGCGAAGAGCGGATTTGCGATATGCGGATTTGATCTGATCCGCCGAAGCGCCGCGCTCGAGGCCAAGAACTTCGTAATAATCAATCTGCCGGTCTGCCGCCATGATTTCTTTTTTGAAATTCCTTTCGGGAAAATGAAAACGCTATTTATCGCCGCGACCTGCGGTTTTGGCTCCGGGAGCCGCCGCGACGCGAACCATGGCCGGGCGAATGACGCGGCCCTGAAAAATGTATCCGGGTTGCAGCTCTCCGGCCACGGTGCCCTCGGGATGTTCGGAGGTCTCGACGCTTTCGATGGCGTGATGGGCGTGCGGATTGAAATCCTGGCCGACGGATTCCACGCGCTCGAGACCCTGTTTTGAAAGCACGTCCCAGAGCTGGCGGCGAATCAACTCGAAGCCCTTGCGAAATTCGGAGCCGGAAGCGCCTTCATTGGATGCCAGAGCGCGGTCAAAAGCATCCAGCACGGGAAGAAGTTTTTCGATGAGCAACTCGACACCGCGATGGCGATCCTGCTGGCGCTCTTTTTCGACGCGCTTGCGGTAATTCTCAAAATCGGCCTGGCGGCGCTGAAGGGTGTTGAGGAGCTCCTGTTTTTCGGCGCGCAGAGATTGCAGCTCATCGGGAACGGGAGCGGCTTCGCGCCCATCGCCCGGAGGATCTCCCGCGACAGGTTGGGATTCAAGATCGGGGACGAGGAAAGGTTTGCCGGCTTCGTTTTCCGGATTCTTATTTTTATGGTTGCTCAAGAGTTTCGAGTCTCCTCGACATGCTCGGAGAAAAATTGGGCCATGAAGGCCACGGCGGTGATGACGCGCTCGTAATGCATGCGCATGGGGCCGAGTATTCCCAGGGTGCCCTGCGACTGGTCCTTCGAAGTGTAGGAAGCGGAGACCAGCGCCAGATGTTTTCCGGCGTGGGAAATCTGATCGAGTCCCAGCTCGACATGCACCGGCTCAGGCGCTTCGATGCAGCCGCTGAGCAGGGCGATCAGTCGGTCTTTTTCCTCGATGGCCGAAAACAATTCGTGCAACTGCTCCTGGCTGGTAAATTCCGGCGCGGAGGCGATCTGCGCCGTGCCTTCGACGTAGACGCGGCGCTCGGAAATATCTCCCAGAGGCGATGGGGCTGCACAAAAGCAGAGCATCGCCGGCCAGGCGGCGGTATTCCTCGCGGTCGCGGGCGATTTCGGCGCGAAGTTCGGCGCGAATGGCTTCGAGTGTGCGGCCGTTATAGTGGCGGTTCAAATAGGTCGCGATGACGTCCAAGTCTTCCTGGCGAAATGTGCGCTCGGGACGAATCAATTTGTCGCGAGTCAGGCCGCCGGAAGAAATCAGGACCACTAGAACGCGATTTTCCGGGAGCAAAAGAAAACGCACGTGTTCGACGACGCTGCTAGCCAGCGGCGGAGAAATAAAAATTCCGAGGCCGCGGGAAACGGCGGCGAGAACGTGGCTGGCGCGCTCCATGACGGCTTCGGGCGTTTGAGCCGCTTCAAGTTCGCGGCGAATCCACTGGCGGTCTTCCGGACTGGCGGTGGCCTGGGCGGCCACCTGCTCGACAAAAACACGATAGGCCGCGGCGGTGGGAACACGCCCGGCGGAAGTATGCGGCTGGAAGAGAAAGCCGCCGTCTTCGAGGTCGGCCATCACGTTGCGGACGGTGGCGGGGCTGAGCGGCTCAATATGGCGCTGGGCGATACTGCGCGAAGAGACGGGCTCGCCCGTCTCGATGTAGGTGCGCACCACATCGTTCAAAATCTGCTGGTGGCGTTTCTGCTGGAGAACCGTCTGATTCATGGGTTGAGAGGCCTCACCCGACGTGCACGGACGCACCCGGGAGGAACATACTATTATACTCCGTCTTAAAATTTTAATGGGGTGAGCGGCGGGCGTCAACTTTGGCGTCGCAGCGGATGCACGGAGATGGAACATGCTGAAACGGGCGGCCGGCAAGAATTCCCGGCTGCGCGCAGTTCCCCTTGCGTTGCCTGGAGGCCTATTCTATATTGTGCCGCGTCCGGGGTGGTCGAGCCGATTTCCCTATCTTCTCTCGAAGGTGATACATGCACGCAGCCCAGAATCGTTGCTCTCGTAGTGCCATTCTGTTTGGAGGTTTGGCGCTCCTTGCGGGGATAACCGCCGTGAAAATTTACGCACGCCAACCGGCGGCTTTAGGCGCTCCGCAGACGGCGACGCGGACTGCGGAAAAATCGGCGCCGGCGAAAGCTTCCGGCAGCACGGCGAAAACAGCGGAGCGCGCCGCGAGCGAAGCCGGAAAACCGCTTTCGACGCGCGTGGTGGCGTACGACATTGATGCCACGCTCGATCCCGTGAAGCACACCATCCGCGCGTCGGAAACCCTGACGTACAAGAACCTGACCGGGCAGCCGCAGCAGACATTTCCGTTCCACCTGTACCTCAACGCGTTTCAGCCGACTTCCACTTTCATGACCGAAGTGCGGCTGAACGGGACGCGCGGCACGACATCGGACACGGCATGGGATCCCAAGCACTACGGGGCGATTGCCGTCACGCAATTCGAAGTCGCCGGCGAAGGTGATCTGACCGATAAAATGCAATTCATCCAGCCGGACGATCACAACACGGCTGATCACACGGTGTTCCAGGTGACGCTGCCGAAGGCGGTGGCGCCGGGCGAGTCCGTGGAGTTCAAGATGAAATTCGAGGACCAGCTCCCCCGGGTTTCCGCACGCACCGGGTACGTCCGCGACTTCAACATGATCGGGCAATGGTTCCCCAAGGTCGGGGTGTGGTGGCACGGGGCATGGAATTGCCACCAATTTCACGCCACGTCGGAATTTTTCGCGGACTTCGGAACTTTCGATGTGAAGCTGACCGTGCCGCAAAATGAAATTCTGGGGGCCGGGGGCGACCTGGTTTCGACCACCGAGCATCCCGACGGAACAAAGACGGTGGAATATCGCGCCGAAGACACTCACGATTTTTCGTGGACGGCCAGCCCGCACTTCCGCGACGTGGAAGATTCCTGGCAAGGCAGCGGCGGTCCCGTGAAAATTCACCTGCTGATGTCGCCGGGAGATATGTCCTCCGCGCGGCGGTATTTGAAGGCGCTGAAGGGCACGCTCGCGCTCTACGACAAATGGTTCGGAACGTATCCCTACGATCGCATCACCGTGGTGGATCCCCCGCACGGCGGGCTGGACGCCGGAGGCATGGAGTATCCCACGCTAATCACCGCCGGAACGCAGCCGCGGATGCCCCGAGGAGCGCTGCTGCCGGAAATCGTGGTGGAGCATGAATTCGGGCACCAGTATTGGTACGGGATGGTGGCCACCAACGAATTCGAGGACGCCTGGCTGGATGAAGGAATCAACAGCTACGTGGAAGTGAAAGTGATGGACGCGCTGTACGGCAAAAATTCGGCGCTGAATTTCCACTTCGGACAGATGAGCGAGGACGAATTGCAACGAACTTCGTATCTCGCCTTGCCGGACACCGATCCGCTGACGCACTTTTCCTGGAATTACATCAACAGCACCGCCTATGGCGGGATCACCTACGGGAAGACGGCGACGGCGCTGCTGACACTCGAAAAAATCATCGGCGAAGATAAAATGCGCGAATCGTTGCGCGTGTATTTTGAGCGCTATCGTTTCCAGCACCCCACGACCGAGGATTTTTTGAAAACCATCGAGGAGGTTTCCGGGCAGGATTTGAGCTGGTACTTCAACCAGGCAGTATATGGCACGAACATGCTGGACTACGAAATCTTCGATGCGCATTCGGATCCCGTGAAATGGTACGAAAGCAGCGAATCGAAAGCAGGGACCGAAGCAAAAGGACCGTACCACACGTATGTGACCGTGCGGCGCAAGGGCGATTTCGTGGCTCCCGTTGATATTGAAGTGAAATTCGAGGACGGCAAGACGGCGACCGAACATTGGGACGGCAAGGAGCGCTGGATCCGTTACGAATATACGGGAGATTCGAAACTGGCCTGGGCGGCCGTGGACCCGCAGCACAAATTGTCGCTGGACAGCAATTTTTTCAACAACAGCTACACGGTGAAAGTGGATATGCGAGCCACGCACAAACTGGCAAATCTGTGGATATTCGGCGAGGAGTTGATTTCGCAACTGGTGGCGTGGCTGACGTAGCGCGGCATTTCCGATACTTGGAATACGAGAGCTTCGAGGCAGCGGGCGGCCTCAGGGGCTGAAGCCCTTTTGGCTTCGGAACATTAGTGGCACGGTTAAAACCGTGCCCTGACGTGACCAATTGTGATCCTTTGGCGGCAACGCAACCGCCGCCCACCTGAACTTTTTGAATTTGCGAGGAGCGCATAATGGCTGGAGCGAAGAAGAAAGCGGTTCGAGAGGGCGCGGGACTGGTGTGGCGGCGGCAGCGCGTATTGTGGTTGATCTTCTTCGTGTCGCTGTTTTTCGCGTTCCTGGCGACGCGCGGGATGGTGGCGCACGCGGGCGAAGCGCTGAACCACAGCCTGGACGCCACGCCGCGGCTGGTGCAAGGCTTCGACATCTCGGCAATCGTGGAGCTGTCCACGCAGCCGGAAGATTATTTAAGTTCCGCGCATGCCGCGTTCGGGGGATTTCCGCTGCTATTCGCCATATTCATGTTGTTCGTCACCGGCGGAGTGCTGGCGGTGTATGAACGCGACCAGACGCTTACTTTCGGGTCGTTTTTCGAGGCTTGCGGAGAGCATTTCTGGCGGTTTGTGCGCCTGGCGATATATTTTGCGATCGTGCTGATCCCCATCGTGCTTTTGGCGGCGGGAGCGCACGCCTGGCACGACCATATCGACAAAGTATCCATTTCGCCTTTTACCGCGATGCATTTTTACGTTGCGGCGGGATTGGTTTTGATTTTTCTGCTGATGTGCGCGCGGCTGTGGTTCGACATGGCGCAGGTGATCGCCGTGGCGGAAGACGAGCGGAGAATGCACATAGCGCTGCGGCGGGCCGCGCGGCTGTTTTGCGGAAATTTCGGATCGCTCTTCTGGCTGTTTTTGAGCATCGAGATTGTCGCCTGGATTGTGTTCGTGATCGGGCTGCACATCTGGATGTCGCATCTGCCGCCGCAGGCGACCACCGCGGCTTTCTGGCTGGGGCAGTTCCTGATTCTTTTCTGGATTGCCACGCGGCTATGGCAGCGGGCGAGCGAGTCAACTTGGTACCGGAAATATCTGGCGGAGCATACGACGCGGCCCAGCGGGCTGCCCGCTTCCGGCGTCGCCTACGCGGCTGCCACCATGCCGGGCGCGGAGCAACAGAGCTGAAGAGAAATTTCCGAAGGCGGCGCCGCCCCGCCTCCCATAAGGAAGCGGGGCGCGCCGAGGATTTCGCCAAGCGCGCGGGAAGCGTGTCGCGCGCGGTTTCTCGGAATTTTTACTGCGGCGTGTCGATGGGATGCGCTGCCTTGTCGTAAAATTCGTTCTGCAACTTCAGGCTTTCCGAATCCGCCTTCACGGAGCGAATCGCGGCATCAATCTGCGAAATCCAGGTTTTCATGTCGAATTCGCCGAGCTCCTTGGTGGCCACCGAACCGTCTCCCGCATAGTGATTGGGAAATTTCGCGTACCACCAGATGCCGGTATAAAGGCCGTCGGGAAGTTTCAGGCGATCCTCATCGGCGCCGGATTGTGATTTGGCGCGGTCGAGATGCACGAGGTCCGGCCGGGTGACCAGCACGCGCGAGGTTTCCGTCTCTCCGGCGTGCATGTCCACCGTGGATTTGTGTGGCGGGCGGCCCGGAACATCCAGATCGGGCAGAGGCAGAACGTAGAGGACGTAATCATGGCGGGTGGCCAGCTGGGTTTGCGCGAAGTACGGCAAGAAACTTTCGTTGCCGCCGTGGCCGTTGACGATGATCACTTTTTTGCAGCCGTTGCGCGCCATTTCGTCGGTGGTTTCCTGCAGCAATTCCATTTGCATCTTCGCGCTGTAAGCCACGGTTCCGGGCTGATGGCGGGCTTCGAAAATCTGGCCGAAATAATACGGCGGGAAGACGACGGCATATTCCTGCTCGGCGGCGTGCAGCGCGGCGTAGCGGACATCAATCAGGTCGGTGCCCAGGGGAAGCTGCGGGCCGTGTTTTTCGATGATGCCGATGGGCAGGAGGCAGGTGCCCTGGGCCTTGGCAATGGCGTGAACGAAATCCGGGCCGGTCAATTCCTCCCAGTGCACGGAAAGTTTTTCCTGGGCGTAGCCCGGCAGAGCCAGAACGGCAAACAGCAGAAACGCAAAAAAGATTCGCGGCGCGGAAATTCCGGAACGCCGCTTTTGCGAGATGGAACTCATGATGGCCTCCCCCGTTTTCACGTGATGAAAATAAAATGCGCGAGCCTGCGAAATTGGATTAAATCATTTTCGGGAAGATTGGCCAAATGGAAATGCCGCGGCCAAGCAAGTTGAGCGCAGGCGGGTCTGCAATTCGAAACGCGGGTGGCGATGTTCGCGACCGGCGGCGCGGGCTATGCGTTATCGATTTGCGCGCGCTGCAAACGGTCGGAATAGTCTATGTAGATGGTTTTCCATTCGGTGTAGAAATCGAGCGCGGCCTCGCCGGATTCGCGATGACCGTTGCCGGTATTCTTGATTCCGCCGAAGGGCAGATGCGTTTCCGCGCCGATGGTGGGAGCGTTGACGTACACGATTCCGGTCTCGATATCGCGCTGGGCGCGGAAAGCGTTGTTCACGTTGCGGGTGTAAATCGCGGCGGAGAGGCCGTAATTCACGCCGTTGGTGATTTCGATGGCGCGGTCGAAAGTGTCGAAGGGGATGACGGAAACCACGGGGCCGAAAATTTCCTCGCGCGCGATGCGCATTTTCGGATCCACGTCGGCGAAAATCGTAGGCTCGTGGAACCAGCCCTTGCTGTGCGCGCCGCTCTCCAGGCGACGGCCGCCGGCGGCCAGTTTCGCGCCTTCCCCCTTGCCGATTTCGACGTAGCTCATGACCGTCTTCAATTGCTGCTCGTTGATCGACGGGCCCATGTCGGTGGAAGGATCAAGGCCGTCGCCCACTTTCAATTCCTTGGCGCGCGCCGTGAATTTCGCGACGAATTCGGAGTACACGCCTTTCTGCACGGCGATGCGGCTGGCCGCGGTGCAGCGCTGCCCGGTGGTGCCGAAGCCGCCCCAGATCGCGCCGTCAACGGCCAGGTCGAGATTGGCGTCGTCCATGACGATGATGATGTTTTTGCCGCCCATTTCGAGATGGCACTTTTTGAAGGTCGGCGCGCAAGCCTCGCTCACCAGGCGTCCCACTTCCGTCGAGCCAGTGAAGCTGATCAGGCTGACATCCTTATTTTGAAGCAGCGGCCCACCCGCGCCCGGACCATCGCCAAACACGACGTTCAGGACGCCCGCGGGCAGACCCGCTTCGTTCAGAACCTGCACGAAATTGTAGGTCGAGAGCGGAGTATCTTCGGCGGGCTTGAGGACCACCGTGTTTCCGGTGACGAGAGCGGGAATCGCTTTCCACGAAGGAATGGCCATCGGAAAATTCCACGGAGTGATGAGGCCGGCCACGCCGAGCGGAGTGCGCACGGACATGGCAAATTTGTTGGGCAGCTCGGAAGGGGTGGTCTGGCCGAACTGGCGGCGGCCCTCTCCGGCCATCAAGTAGGTCATGTCAATAGCTTCCTGAACGTCGCCGCGCGTTTCGGCCAAAACTTTGCCCATCTCGCGGGTCATGTCGCGAGAATAATCTTCCTTGCGCTTGACCAAAATTTCCGCGGCGCGATAAAGAATTTCCGCGCGCTTGGGAGCCGGCGTGAGCCGCCACTTTTTGTAAGCCGCTTTGGCCGCGTCCACCGCGAGGGTGACGTCTTCTTCCGAGGATGCAGGAAACATGCCGACGAGCTCGGAAGTGACGGCGGGGTTGCGGTCCTCGATGGCATTGCCGCTGCGGGCTTCCACCCACTCTCCGTTGATGAAATTTTTGAAAACTTTGGGGGCGAATGCCGTGGCCATGCGAGTTCCTCCGAGTGCTGTCGTCGCACGCGCGCTGCGAATCCAGGCGCGAACGCGATAATTCAATGCGATGGTTGATTAGATGTGCAAGTAAAAATGTACGATTCAGAGTAGCAAGGGGGTCCGTGCGGCGTCAACGCGGGGGTGAAGGGGACACGGCTACGATGCAATATTGCCAGTAGATCGGCGAGATCGGCTGCGTGGTAGGGCTTAGCGCGGAGAAGAAGAGGTAGAAGATCCGGAAGAGGTGGAGGGAGCAGCGGATGAATCCGCATGCTGCGGCGAAGTTGGCGCGGAAGGCGCGGCATTCGAACCAGCCGCGACGGTGGAGGATGTGGCTGAGGGATTTGCCGGCGTGGGCGCGGGCGGAGTGGCATGCGAAGGCGCGGGCATGGTTGTTGGCGAAGACGCATGCGATGACGATGGCGAAATTGAAGGCGAAGTCGCAGGCGGGCGTGGGGTGGAAGCGGGCGGGACGCTGCCGGCGGGAGGCAGTTGCTTGGGCGCGGAGACTCCGGCGATGTCCGAGCCGAGTCCCATTTTCTGCAGGCTCAGCGCGTCTAGTTTTCCGCTGGGTTCCAGGCCATTCGCGGACTGGAATTTCTCGAGGGCATCCACGGTGTTCGAATCCCACTTGCCGTTCGGGTCGGCATGATAATATCCGCCGCGCGCCAGCGCCGACTGAATTTCCGAAATGCGTTCGGGAGTGGGCGCTTTCTGATAGGACTGGCGGCGGGAACGGCGGCGGCGACGGGTCTTTTTCTTTTTCGCCGCGGCGGTGGAATTCGATTGCTGCTGCGGGCGCGAATATCGGGCAAGACGCATGCCGGGGCGAGTATGCGATGAAGGATGGGCGGCGATGCGCGAGGTGCGCGCGTTGCTTGTGGCGCGACTCCGGCTTGGCGCATGAACGGTTTTCCGGGAGGAATGCGAAGACTTGTGTGAAACGGAGCGGTGCGCGCGAGCGTTAGGCGGCGCGGCTGCGAACGAATTCGCGCCTGGGGCCAGCGATAAGGCCGCCGAGGCGACGAACAGCGCCGCGAATTTGAAATATTTTTGCAATTTTCCTCCCATGCTGCTTGCGCGGCGCAATCCCCCGTCCGGCCAGAATCCCCATTGCGGAGATCACTTCATTATCTACATCCGCGAATCGGCCTCAAGCAAGCTTCGCGGCAAAGAGGCGAAACAGCCAACTCTTGCGGCGGGCGGGCCGGGACGGCGCGAAGACCGGGCAAATAACTAAAGATGAGAAGAAGCGAGGTAAAAGTTGCCCGGCGAAAAAAGCGCGTCGAAAAAATGAAATACCGCGGCGAACGAAATTTTTGCGCGCGGCGCTACTGCGGCGCAATTCAGCGCGCGCCGGAGAAAAGTTGGCGCGCGGATTCGTTCACTTGGCCGAAGGCTGCGGCACTTCTCCCGCGAGAAACAGGGTCAGCACCTGGCCATCGTTTCCGCCGCGCCGCGCCACTTTGAAAAGCACGTCCTGTCCGGGCTTGAGCTTGTCCATCTGCGCGTGATAATCGCTCATGGTGCGCACCGGAGTGTGATTGATTTCCGTGATCACATCGCCGCGCGAAAAATCAACATCCTCGGCAAAGCTGGCGGGTTCGACTTCGGTGACCACGACGCCGGTAACCTTGGGCATGCCCAATTTTTTGGCCATGTCCGCGGTCAAATCCTCGACATGCAAGCCGAACTGGCCGGGCTCCTCGGTCTGGTCCGGCTGGTCTTCGTCATCCTGAGCGGTCTGTGGGAAAATTTTGGTGCGGTCCGCGACGACCAGAGATACTTCGTGAGCCTGCTTACTGCGGACGTAACCCACGCGGACGGATTGGCCGATGGGAGTTTGCGCGATGGGGTTGACCAGGTCCGCGCCATTGCGCACCGGCTGGCCATTCACATTGGTGATGACGTCGCCGGCCTGCAGCCCGGCTTTATCCGCGGGACTTCCCGGCTCGACCGCTTCGACCACAATGCCATATGGCGCGCCGAGTTCTTTCATCAGCACGGGATTATTGCTGCGATCTTCCTGAAAAGTGATGCCGATGGAGCCGCGCGTGACTTTTCCGCTGGTCACCAGCTGGTTGTAGACCATCACGGCGGTGTTGGAAGGCAGCGCGAAACCTACTCCCTCAAATCCGCGGCTGCCGGTATAAATCGCGGTGTTGATGCCGATAACGTCTCCGGTCATGCTGACCAGCGGCCCGCCGGAATTTCCGGGATTGATGGCCGCGTCGGTCTGGATGAAGCGCTGAAATTGTTTGCCGATGGAGGAGCGGTCCTTGGCGCTGACGATTCCGGCGGTGACCGTGGAATTCAGGCCGAAGGGACTGCCGAAAGCCAGCACCCAATCGCCCACCTGGACGCCGTCGGAATTGCCGAGGCGCGCGACGGGCAGATCATGGTCCGCGTCGATTTTGATGACCGCGAGGTCGGTATCCGTGTCCGTGCCGATCACATGGGCGTTATAGCGATTGGGATCGCCGTCGAGCGAAACCTGAATTTTGGTGGCCTGGTCGATCACGTGATCGTTGGTGAGGATGAAACCTTTTTTGTCGACGATGACTCCGGAACCCAGGCTGCGCTCGGCATCTTCACCGTCGTCGGGAGCATTGAAAAAACGGTCGAAGAAATCCTGAAAAGGATCGTCGAGATGATGCGAATCCTTGCCGCCCTTGGGCTTTTCGATCACCTGCGTGGTGGAAATATTCACGACCGCGGGAGCAAGTTTTTTGGAGATGGCGGCGAAACCGTTCGAGAGCGTTACGGGATCGGGAATGGTCAACAGAGCTGCCCCGCTGGGAGCCTGGGCGTGGGTGGCTTGGGCATGGCCGGAGACGAGAGTGCCGATCACGATGCCAATCCCCAGGGTGAAAATCACCAGGACCGAGGCGAATACTTTGCGGCGACGCGCCCAGTTCAAAAGCTCCTGAAATTGCAATCCCATCCCCGTGCTCCTTTAACGCCGCCGCTCAAATTTTGCCGAAGGGTACTTCCGGATCGACTGCGCCAACGCGGAAAAAGCGGCGCGGGATTCGCGCCATCCTTGGTTCCGTGGCATGTAAACGATGAGTATAGCACCGAATCGCAGAGCAGCCTGCGGCAGGCAAGGCCGATGATATTCGTTCCGCCAATAGCCCGCGGAGCGGCTCTGGGGCGGGCTGGAACGCTTGCCGAGAAGCTTCGCGGGGCGCTTCCCCGGCCACCTGTCAAGCCATTGCGCATTCGCCGTGGCGCGGTCTACAATGCGCCGCATGAGCACCCCTCCTTTTCGCGTCACGGGACAAGCCGGTTCACACGATGGATTGCACATTTTGCACGTCAGCGGAGCATTGACTTCCGCCACATCTCCGGAATTTCACTCCGCGGTGGTGGCGGTGACGGCGCCGCGGCTGATTATCGACCTGAGCGAAGTCTCGCACATTGATTCGATGGCCATCGGCGGGCTGGTGCGCGCCTACGTGGCATGCCAGAAATCGGGGCGCAAGCTGGCGCTGGCGGGGCTAAATCATCGCGTGAAGAATGTGCTGAATCTCACCGGGGTCGAGCCGCTGTTCGATTCGTACGCGACGATTGGCGAAGCGGAAGCGGCGCTGGCTTAGCGCGCGGGAGTATTCAGGCGAAATGGCGGACGGCGACATGAGCGAAATGGAACTAACGCTTTCAGCTGGACCGAAGCTCACTTTGCTGAAACAAATTGTCCGCTACGCAATCCACCTGATCGTTCTCTATGAAGTTGTCAGTTTCTCGACCGATCTGCCCAGCCTGATGTACCTGGCGGCACATTGGCTGATCCGCACCATCAACCCAACGCTACAACAGACGACGCAGTTTGTTTTCTCGCATCTTATAGCTTTCAGCGTGATTCCCTCTTTTGTGGTGGGCCTGATCATCAATGCCAAGTTCCGCCACAAAGTGGCGGAGTACATCTGGGTCGTTCCGGTTGTGCTCTTGGCTTATGAATTTTTCTTTCACGGGCCAGGGATTTATCCGACGATGCTCGCGGACAGCGATTTCTCGAAAGCGCTTCATTACTTTTTTGGCGAAGGGCTTCAGAACAACGTGACAAATCCGTACGCCGATTGGAGCCGAGTCTTAACGCAGGTCTGGTTTACGATGCCTGCCTACGGGGCGATTGCATATAGCGTCGGAGCTTTTCTGGGGATGAATCCCAAGAGCCGTTGGTTACAAAAGTTCATGGAAAAATTCTGACAAGAGTGGACGGCTGCGCGGCGGGGATACGGGTGGAAAACGGCGCGAACTTGTGATATGGGAAGTCGCACCGGGGCGGAAAGGAAACATCGTGAGCGGCAGCTTAGTCAACGTGTGGGCGGTCGCGGCTCTGATTGCAATTCCCAGCCAGGTAATTTGGTCGTATTGCGTCGGTGGAGTGGTTTTCGCCATTGGCCTGGCGATGATTTTTCTTCGCGGCGATTGGCAAAAAGCGCGAGGACTCGACAAGCTGATCCTGTTCGGGACGATTTTCTACGCGGCGCCGCTGGCGGCCTTCGGCACGGAACATTTCACGTTGACGAAGGACATCGCGTCGCTGGTGCCGGCATGGATTCCGTGGCACATGTTTTTTGCGTATTTCGTGGGGACTTGCTTTATCGCTGCGGCGCTGAGCATGGCGACAAGGATTCAGGCGCGGCTTGCGGCGAGTTTGCTGGCGCTGACGTTTTTCCTTTTCGTCGTGCTGATGGACGTTCCGGGCTGGCTGCAGGATCCGCGCGACCGGATCGCTTTGACGCTCGCGCTGCGGGAATTATCGTTCAGCGGCGGCGCGCTGGCGCTGGCGGTGAGCCTCACGAAGCAGTGGCGCGAGCACGAGCGGCACATCCTTGCGACGGTTGCGCGATATTTTATTGCGATTCCCGCGGTGATTTACAGCTTCGAGCAATTCATGCATGGCGATCACGTGCCGGGCGTTCCGCTGGCGCGGCTGACTCCCACGTGGATTTACGGGCACTCGGTGTGGACGTACGTGGCGGCCGTGGGCTACGCGGTCACGGGAATTCTGCTGCTGCTGGGCAAGAAAACGCGCGCGGCGGCGGCGTGGCTGGGGTTGACGGTGCTGTTCATCGAGTTGGTGGTGTACGTGCCGATCGGAATCGTGGACCGCGCGAGCCTCGGCAACGGATTGAATTATTTGGGGGACACGCTGATGTATTGCGGCGCGGTTCTGCTGCTGGCGAGGGCCATGCCGCATGAAGCGCCGCGGAAAGAATAAATCATCGAGTGAGGAATGGGTAGGGTCCTAATTTTAAGTTATTGCCCCTAGACTGCGGCATTGAGCGTGCGGCGAATCCATTCCGAAAGAGTCTGGTTGTTGGACTTCGCTGCCGCCAAAATGAGTTTCAAGTCCTTCGCATTGAAGCGCACGGGTACAATACGTGCCTTTGCATGACCTTTGGGTAGCGCGGGCCTTCCTGCTTTCCTAGCTTTCATCTTTTCGTCCAAGATAACTAGACTCCCGATCAGTGGATGCTCGTACCGCTTCCATATTCTGATCGCGCAAATCGTGAAATCGTCGCCTAGCTCTAGGCGATCGTCCGGGTGCACGTGGCGCTCTACGTTTCCGACGGATCCGCAGCTCGTCGAAGTGGATATGCCCGTGGGGAAAATCGCGCATCTCGAAGTCTAGAGGGTTCGGACAACCCTTTCCGACATTGAACGCCCACGTGAGCAGTTGTTTCGCCGTGGAAGTCCGTCATGCGCTCAATTTGGCGTGTTCCCTCGCTTTTCTGAAGTGCCCGATGACTGCCACGTGCTTGTTCCTATAAATTACTGTTGCTCTCTGCCATCGCCCTGTCCCCTCTCGTAATAAGCGTATTACAACAAATAGCGTTTGTCAAGAAGCATTGTTGTGTTACAATAACAATATGGGAGACCAGCCCGGCGGCGAGCAAATAGAGAAAGGCACCGACAAGCGAGCCGCTCGCGTCCAAGAAGCTATAAAGAACCCACTTAGTGGTGACGCAGAAGCGGAAAGCAGTGATGCCACACAGGGCGAGATATCAAGCCTAAAGGACAGGGTCAGGGGCGCGGAAAAATGGATGATTTGGCTGACTGGGGCCATTGCGTTTTTCGCGCTTGGTTCCGTGGTCGTCGGCTTTCTTCAATGGTCTGCTATAAAGAGCGGCAGCACTGATACTCATACTTTAGCTGAGTCTGCCCAAAAGCAAGCCGCGAAAATGGGCGATATGTCCGATGCAGCCAAGAACATCCAACAAGCTGCAAATGGTATGGTCGCTGAAGACAAAAGGCTTGCCGATGATTCCCATGTGTCCCTCGAGAGCACTGCTAGTCAGAACCGTACCGCGCTGAACAGTAGCGTTGAGGAATTCCGCCTGGAGCATCGAGCTTGGGTCTCTCTTGCTGAAGTCATATTCGCACGTATTGCTCCCGATGGAAACATTGGATCAGTACCGATTAATCAGCTGAAGGTTGGAGATAAGGCCTTGGTCAACATTTCATTTAAAAATACTGGCACGACTCCGGCCTTTAACGTCTCGGGCGGTGCTCGATTGGATATTTTTCTCACTACGGCTCCAGCTTTCAAACCACTGCCAAAATCGTCCAGTTTTGGAGTTCTTCAACCCGGGGAACAAATATTCCAAACGATATCCCTTGAAAAATTGAGCCCCGAGAATGTGAACGCGTTTAATTCGGGTTTGACGCATATTTATGGTCGGGTTGACTACAGTGATACCTTTGGCATCGCACACTGGTCGACTTTTTGTCGCCTTATACTTGCAGGCGGAGCACAAGCTGGATGTCCAGAACAACCCGACAAAACCGATGACGAGACATCTAAGAAAGCAAATCAGGACGCTACCCAAGATTTGGCGGGTTGGCGCGGGCGGGGAGGAATTGCTACAATAAGCGCGGGCGGAGAAGCGAAATTCGCCGCCGCTGATTTTCGGGGCAACCGACCCCCCAGGTGAAACCAACCGTATGGGTTCCCGCACGCTCTACGAAAAAATCTGGAATGCGCATCTGGTTCGCGAAGCTTCCGGCCAGCCGTCCATCATCTACATTGACCGGCACCTGATTCACGAAGGCACTTCGCCGCAGGCGTTTGCCGGGCTGAAAGCCGCGGGGCGCAAAGTGCGCCGGCCGGAACTGACATTCGCGGTGATGGACCACTCCGTTTCCACGAAAAACCGCGATTTGCCGGTGCTGGACGCCGACGCCGCGGGGACAATTCGAAGCGCTGGCGCGGAATTGCGCCGAAGCGGGCGTGAATCTGTTCGACATGCACAGCAAGAATCAAGGCATCGTGCATATCATCGGGCCGGAACTGGGCATCACCCAGCCGGGACAAACGATTGTCTGCGGCGACAGCCACACTTCTACGCACGGAGCCTTCGGCGCGCTGGCTTTCGGCATCGGGACCAGCGAAATCGAGCACGTGCTGGCCACGCAATGCCTTTCGCAATTCAAATCGAAGACCATGAAGATCGAGGTGCGCGGCAAGCGCCCGCAAGGCGTGACCGCGAAGGACATCATCCTGGCGATCATCGGGAAAATGGGCATCGCCGGAGGCAACGGGCACGTGGCGGAATTTACGGGCGAAGCGGTGCGCGGGCTTTCGATGGAAGGCCGCATGACCATGTGCAACATGACCATTGAAGGCGGCGCGCGCGCGGGGATGGTGGCGCCGGATGAAACCACGTTCGCGTATCTCGAAGGGCGCCCGTTTGTCCCGCGCGGAAAAGAGTTTCAGGAGGCGGTGGAATATTGGAAGACGCTGCCGAGCGACGCGGGCGCGACATACGACGACACGCTGATTCTGGAATCGCACGAACTTGCGCCCATGGTTACCTGGGGAACGAATCCCGGGATGGTGACGCAGGTGAGCGGGCGGGTGCCCGATCCGCGGTCGTTCCACGACGCGGTGGACCAGCAGGCCGCGGAACGCGCGCTGGAATACATGGCGCTCGAGCCCGGCACGCCGATCGAGAATATTCCGCTCGACCGCGTGTTCATCGGCTCGTGCACCAATTCGCGGATCGAGGATTTGCGCGCCGCGGCGAAAGTGGTTTCCGGGAAGCACGTGGCGAAATCGCTGAAGCAGGCGCTGGTGGTGCCGGGATCGCGGCGCGTGAAAGCCGAAGCGGAAGCCGAAGGGCTCGACAAAGTGTTTCGCGAGGCGGGATTTGAATGGCGCGACGCGGGTTGCAGCATGTGCATCGGGATGAATGACGACGTGTTGCCCGCCGGGGAACGCTCCGCCAGCACTTCGAACCGCAATTTCGAAGGGCGCCAGGGCAAGGGCAGCCGCACGCACCTGGTCAGCCCGATCATGGCCGCGGCCGCAGCCATCGAAGGACATTTTGTGGATATTCGCAAGTGGAGCGGCGTGGATTCGGCGGAATAAGCGCAAGCGGGCCGGGCGAAAACGGATTCGAAATTTGATTTGAAATTTTTGGGGAATCGGGGAGCCGCGGAAACAATGGAACCGTTCATCAAGCATACGGGGTTGGTGGCGCCGATGGACCGCGTCAACGTGGACACCGACCAGATGGTGCCCAAGCAATTTCTGAAGCTGCAGACGCGCCAGGGCTACGGGCGAATTCTTTTTTACGACTGGCGATACCTGCCCGGCGAAAAACCGAATCCCGATTTTGTGCTGAACGCCGCGCGCTACAAAGGCGCGAGCATCATTCTGGCGCGCGCGAACTTTGGATGCGGATCGAGCCGCGAACACGCGCCCTGGGCCATTCTCGATTACGGATTTCGGGTGATTCTGGCGCCCAGCTACGCGGATATTTTTTACAACAACTGCTTCAAGAACGGGATTTTGCCCGTGACGCTCGCGAACGAGCAGATGGACGAGCTTTTCGCGCGCACCGAGCGAACCGAGGGCTACCGTCTGACCGTGGACCTGGAAAGCGAAACGGTGACCGGGGATCAAGGCCTGAAATATTCATTCAAGATCGATCCCTTCCGGCGGGATTGCCTGCTCAAGGGGCTGGATGACATCGGATTGACACTGCTTCACGAGCCGCAAATCACCGCCTACGAATCGAAACATCTTCGCTACCCGGTGATGTACGAAGCCGTGGACGTGAAATACCACAAGGAAAACTGAAGAGCGCAAGCGGCGCGCATCGAAATTTTGGCTCGAAGATTGCGCCGCGGGCGGAGCTGCGTTTACGCGCCGGAGTACAAATCCACGGTATCGAGAAATTTCGGAGCCTGGCGCGCGCGAGTGGCCTGCTCGAAGGCATAGGCGATCTTGATGAGCGCAGGCTCGCTCCAGGCGCGCCCGAAAAATGAAATTCCCACGGGCAAGCCGAAAACGAATCCCGCCGGGACGTTGATATTGGGATATCCGGCGACGGCGGCAAGAGAAGAGCTGCCACCGCTATCGTGATCGCCGTTGACGAGGTCCGTCACCCAAGTAGGCCCGGCGGTGGGCGCCACGAGCGCGTCGAGTTTGTGCAGGTCCATCGCCGCGTCAATCCCCTCCTTGCCCGCCAGGCGCAGACTTTTTTCGCGCGCGTCGAGATAGGCCTTTTCCGTGAGCGGGCCCTTGGCCTGGGATTTGATCATGATGTCCTGGCCGAAGAATTGGAGTTCGCGCGCGCGGTTGCGATCGTTGAAGGCGATGATGTCCGCGAGAGAATGGACCTGCGCGGAGGGTGCGTATTTCGCGAGATAAGCGTTCAAATCGGCTTTGAATTCGTAGTACATCACTTCGAGTTCGGCTTCGTCGAATTTGCCGACGGAGTCGATCTCGACGGGGTCCACCAGCACCGCGCCTTCGCGTTTCATGGCCTCGAGCGCGGAATCCATCAGCGGGCCGAGTTTTTCGTTCATGTCGAAAAATTTGCGGACCACGCCGATGCGCGCGCCGCGCAAACCCGCGCGATCGAGAAATTTCGTGTAGTCCGTGGAAATTTTCCCGTGCGCGGCGGCCGTGGCGGAGTCGTCGGGATCTTCGCCCGCGAGCGCGGTCAGCAAGGCGGCGGCGTCGGCAACCGTGCGGCAGATCGGCCCGGCGGTGTCCTGGCTGTGGGAAATGGGGACGATGCCGGCGCGGCTGACCAACCCCACGGTGGGCTTGATGCCCACGATGCCGTTCGCGGACGATGGGCAGACGATTGAGCCGTCGGTTTCGCTGCCGACCGTGACGGCGCACAAATTCGCGGAGACTGCCGCGCCCGAACCGGAACTCGAACCGCAAGGATTGCGGTCGAGCGCGTAAGGATTGCGCGTCTGCCCGCCGCGCCCGCTCCATCCGCTCGAAGAGTGAGAAGACCTGAAATTGGCCCACTCGCTCAGATTGGTTTTGCCGAGAATCACAGCTCCGGCCGCGCGCAATTGCCGCGCCACTCCGGAATCTTTCGGTGGAGTGCTGCCGGCCAGAGCGAGAGACCCGGCGGTGGTCATCATGCGGTCGGAAGTTCCGATATTGTCCTTGATGAGCACGGGAATGCCGTGCATCGGGCCGCGCGGGCCTTTGGATTTGCGCTCGGCGTCGAGGGCGTCGGCAATCGAGAGGGCGTCAGGATTGAGTTCGATGACGGAGTTGAGGCTCGGGCCTTGCTTGTCAATTTCGGCGATGCGCGCCAGATATTTTTCGGCGATAGAGCGCGCGGTCCATTTGCCGGAGGCCATGGCGTCCTGAAGTTGCGCGACGGTGATTTCGTCGAGCTCGAAACCGGGAGCGGAGGATGAGGGAGGCGGAGTTGAGTTCCCTGCCGCGCGCGACGGCCGGTGAATGCGCGCGCGGGGAATGCATGCGCGGGCAAAGCCAGCGCGCCCGCACCGAGAGCCACACCCGCGCCCAGGAATTTTCGACGGCTCAACTCTGATTCGGGGGTTTTTCCGGTCTTGGAACGCATGGCGATTCCCTCCTCATTCGAATGATTTCAAATCTTCGTCCGCGCGGCGCACCACCGGCTCGGACGATTCCGCGGCGGCCGGCGCCGGGCCTTTGAGTTCCGCGAGCAAAATTCCGGCAAAAATCAGCGCGGCGCCCAGCACAACGCGCGGCCCCATGTGCTCGCGAGCCAGCACCCAGGAAGTGAGCGCCGCAAACACCGGCTCGAGGCTGATCAAAATGGCCGTGTGCGACGGCGAAGTATATTGCTGCGCCCAGGTCTGGCAGGTGAAGCCGAATGCCGTGGAGCCCAGCGCCGTCACCAGGACGGCGAAAATCACCGTGCCATTCCAAACCAGCCGGGGCGCTTCATAGCCGCTGGCCGAAAGAATGGGAATGGCCAGGGCGGCGATGATGGCCGTGGTGGCGATCTGAATGAAACTGAGCGCGCCCACGGAATGGCGCTCAATATACCTCCCCACGAAGATAATGTGCAGCGCAAACATTACGGCGCAGCCGAAGACGATGGGGTCGCCGCGATTGAGGCCGCCCAGGCCTTGAGGCGGGACGGTCAAAAAATAAAGTCCCGCGAGCGCGGCCGCGGCGCCAGCCCAAATCCATGCGGTGATGCGGCGCTTGCCGGAAACCGCCAGAAGCAGCGGAACGATCACCACGCTCGATCCGGTGATGAAAGCGGCTTTCGAGGGCGTGGTATATTTCAGTCCGGTGGTTTGAAAGATGTAGCCGCCGAGCATGAACAAACCGATCTGCGCGCCGGCCCAAATGGTCTGGCGCGTCATGCCGCGCAGCGATTTGCGGAAGAGGATGCCGATCACGGCGGCGGCCAGGGCAAAACGCACGGCGATATAAACGAAAACGGAAATATCGGCGAGCGCGTCCTTTACGACTACGAAGGTTGCGCCCCAGATCAGCGCGGTAAATCCCAGGGCGAGGTCCGCGCGCAGTCGTTTGCCGATGCCGAACGAGGTCATTGGGGAGGAAGTGTAAGCGGAGGCTTGCGGGATGACAAGGCGGTTTCGTGCGGCGCGCGAAGATCGGGAAAGCGAGGCGCGAGAAATTACTGCGGCTGTTTTTGGTAAACGATGCGGCCGCCGGTGATGGTCATTTCAACAGGCAAATCGAAAAGGATGCGCGCAGGAACTTCGTTGATGTCGAGGGGGTAGACGACGATATCCGCGAGCATGCCCGGAGCGAGGAGGCCTTTGCGTTTTTCCTCGAATTGCGCGTAGGCGGAGCCGACGGTGTAATCATGAATACAATCGAAGGCGCGCAAATGTTCCTGAGGCTGCCAACCGTTGCGCGGACCTGAGCCGTCGGGCAATTTGCGAGTGACGCAGGCGTAGATGCCGCGTAGAGGGTTGATGGGCTCGACGGGATAATCGGTGCCGAAGGCCAGCGCCACGCCTTCATTTTGCAGGGTGCGCCAGGCATACGCGCCCTTCGAGCGTTCCGGGCCGAGGCGGTCCGAGGCCCAGCGCGCGTCATCGAGCAGGTGCGAAGGCTGCATCGAAGCGATCACGCGAAGCTGCGCGAACCGTGGAAAATCGTCGGGGGCCACCACCTGGGCGTGTTCGATGCGGTCGCGGCGGTCGCGCGGACCGTTCGCGGCAAGCACGGCGGCATAGGTATCGAGCGCCACGCGGTTGGCGCGATCTCCGATGGCATGAAACGCGATTTGAAATCCGGCGCGGTCGCGCTCGATGGCCATGGGCGTGAGTTTTGCGGGGTCCACACGAAGGATTCCGGAAGTAGCGGGGTCGTCGGAGTAGGGTGCGAGCATGGCCGCGGTCCGCGAGCCCAGCGAGCCATCGAGAAATGCCTTGAGCGCTCCGGTCTTGAGCCACGCGTCGCCGGGATCGGCGGCGCTGGATGCGCCACCCTCGCGCCGCATTTCTTCGACCTGCGCAAGAGGCGCATCGAACGGCAGCCATTCCGTCACGCGGACTTTCAGCTTGCCTTCGCGCCGCAACTGGCGCAGCACAAGAAAATTATCCCAGCCGAAATTGTCGTGGTTCGCGGCGGATTGCACGGAATTATCCTGCACGGATGTGACGCCGTACTGCGCCGCGTCATCGAGCGACATTTGCAGCGCCTTGCGCCGCTGCTCCATGGAATATGCCGGAACATGGCTGTACACCAAATCCATACCCGCATCTTCCTCGAGCATCCCCGTGGGCTCGCCGGTTTGGGAGTCGCGCTCGATGCGCCCGGCGGAAGGATCGGGAGTTTTGGAGGTGATGCCGGCGATGCGCAGGGCAAGAGAATTCACGACGGCCACATGGCCGTCAACGCGCTCCATGAACATGGGGTGATTGGTGGAGACGGCGTCGAGGTCCTGGCGCGTGGGAAATTTGCGGCCAGGCCACAAAGTGTGATCCCAGCCATGCCCCAAAATCCATTCGCCGGGTTCGTATTGCGGCAGGCGGTCACGAATGCGCTGCTGAAATTCGGCGAGCGAGTGCACGCCATCCAGGCGAATCTCGAGCCCGCGCGTATCCCGCCTCGGCCATATGGACATGGGCGTCATTCCATCCGGGCATGGCGAATTGATTTTTCAGGTCCATGACGCGGGTGCGCGGGCCGATCCACGGTTTGAGATCCTGCGGCGTATTGGTGACGGCGACAATGTACTCGCCGCGAATGGCCACGCCGTTGGCGCGCGGAGTTTTTGCGATTCCGGAATAGACGATGCCATTTTCGAGGACCAAGTCGGCGAAGCCATCGGCGGGCGAAGGCAAAGCTTGCGGGGCGATGGCGGCTGGTGAAGCGTGAATGGATGCGGCGCGATTGGCGATGGCGGCACAGAGGAAAGATGCGGCAAAAATGCAGGCGAGAGGCGCGATCCAGAAAACGCGTCGCGGCATTTACGGCTGCACTCCGGCGACGGAGACGGTGGCGAGAAACAAGCGCTTGAGCCCCAGCGTGCGTCCTTCGGGGTTATACCATTCGGCGAGGGTGTGCGAACCTCCGCCCGTTCCACCGCCGCCGAGAGACAGAGCGGGAATGCCGAGCGAGAGAGGAATATTGGCGTCGGTCGAGGAGCTTTCAACGTGCGCGCGATTACCGAGGAAGCGGTCCACGTCGAGGACAGCTTCCAGAAGCGGCAGCATCCGGCGGCAATTTTCCCGCCGGGCGCGCCCCGAGCGAGCGAAAGGAAACCCCCAACGCGTCGCCATAATTCATGACCGACATTTCGTCCTTCACTCCGGCCTGCATGGCTTCGCGCAAAGCGGTTTCCATGCGCGCGAGCTGCGCTTCGTCCTCCGAGCGCAAGTCCACTTTCACCACGGCGCGTTCGGGAATCGAGTTGACGGAAGTGCCGCCTTCGACGATTCCGAAATTGTAGGAGCTTCGAGGATTTTCTGGGAGGCGGATGGCGGAAAATTTCACGATACCGCGGGCCAGCGCGGTGATGGGATTGGGCTCGCCGAAATCGGACCAGCTATGGCCGCCCGGCCCGGTGATGGAAATCTCGAAGCGGCGCGAAGCGATTCCCTGGGTGGTGATGTGCTCGACCGAAGCGCCATCCACGGCAATCACGGCGGTGAGGCGCTTGCCGTATTCCTCAACCAAGGCGCGGATGCCGCGCAGATTGCCTTCGCCTTCTTCTCCCACATCGCCGGCCAGGATGATGGTGCTGGCGGTATGGATGCGCGATTCGGCGAGAGCGCGCGCCAGACCGGCGAGCGCGGCAAGTCCCGCGCCATTATCGGAGATGCCCGGCGCCAGGAGGCGTCCGGCATCGCGCCGGACGCGCACATCGGTCCCGGCGGGAAAAACGGTGTCGAGATGAGCGACGAGCAGGAGCACGCGCGAGGGGTCCGAGCCGGGCCGCTCGCCGATGACGTTGCCGGCCTTGTCCGTGTGGACTTTCAGTCCGCTCGATTCGAAAAGTTTTTTCAGGAATTCCCCGCGGCGCGCTTCATGAAGCTCGGGAGCGGGAATTTCCGTCAATTGGACTTGCTGGGAGGTGAGCCAATCCGCGTTTTTTTGGATCCAGTCGAGCGCGCGGACCGAGCGGGGATCCTGCGCCAGCTTTTCCACGGAGTCTTCGGCGGCATTGGTCCGGGCTGCGGCCATCCAGAAAAAGATACAGCAGATGAGGAAAAGTTTCACGGGTTTCGTGCGGAAGATTTTAGCGTTTGCGGCCGGCGATGTATACATGGAAGGCCTGGGAGCGCGAAAACCGCGACGGAGGTTCGCGCGCTATTTCCGGGCGGGCACGGCGTCCGGACCGAGCAGGGCGAGGATTTCCTCATCGCTCAGTATGCGCTCGGATTGTTTGGCGGCGGCGAAGATGCGATCGACGCGCTCGGTGGTGGCTTCGAAGCCGCGTTTTTCGAGCCAATATTGGACATTGGATTTTCCGCTGAGCGGGCCGACTTCGATGATCTGGTCGAGCCCGAAAAGCTGCGAAGGCACGCCACTGTAAATGGAATTGGCCAGCTCTAGGTCATTTTTCCGGAAAGCCTTGACGATGGCCGCGGCATGCACGCCCGTGGCGGTGCGAAAAGCGTCGCGACCCACGACGGGATAATTCGGCGGGATGGGAGTGTGCGTGGCGCGGGAAACGGCGTCGGAATAATTTTTCAGGTGCGAGAGGTCCTGGGCGATCACGCCCAGCAAGCGCAGATTCACGAGCATCAATTCCATCGGAGTGTTGCCCACGCGCTCACCGAGAGCCAGCGCCGCGGCATGAATCTGGTCCGCGCCGGCGGCCACGGCGGCCAGCGAATTGGCAACGGCCAGGCCGCGATCGTTGTGGCCGTGCCAATCCACGCGAATCGTTTCTCCGCTGGGCTTGACCACTTCCTCGCGCACGAAATTCACGAGATTGAATGCGCCGCGCGGAGTGGCGTGACCCACGGTGTCGCACAGCACCACGGCGCGCGCGCCGCAACGAATGGCCGTGGAGTAGAGCGAAATCACGGTGGCGGGGTCGGTGCGGACGGTGTCTTCGGTGACGTACATTACCGGCAAACCGGCGGAAACCGCGAATTTCACGGCTTCTTCCGTAGTGCGCTGAAGATAATCGACGGTCCAGTCCTCGACCAGGCGGCGGATGGGGCTCGAGCCCAGAAATGTTGCGGCTTCGAGCGGGCGTCCGATTTTTTCGGAGATTTCGATGATTGGGCGAATATCGTTTTGATGGGTGCGCGCGGCGCAATTGGGGCGGATTTTCATGCGCGCGTTGACGATTTCGCGGGCCAGGGCTTCGGTGTCGGCATAGGCGCGAGGACCCGCGCCGGGCAAACCGATGTTTACCGTGTCGATTCCCAGCGATTCCATGCAATGCAGGATTTCGATTTTTTCGGCGATGGAAGGATCGCGGACGGAAGGATTCTGCAAGCCGTCGCGGAGGGTTTCGTCATTGAGCATCACGCGGCGGCCGGGAGGAATCTCCGCGCCGGAGAATGTGTTCCAGTCGTGAATGAGTTCGTGCTTCATGCTTGTTGACCTCCGCGAGAACGAAGGCGCATCCCGAAGCCGATTCCATGCCGCGGCGCGCAGCCATGCGGCGGATGCGCACGATCGGGCTTGCGAAGCGTGCGGCCCCTTTCGCGGCGAAAGATTCCGGCGTCCGCGCGAATCATGCCCGTGGCGGTATTTTACTTGAACCGCGCGCGGAAGTCCCTGACTCCGAAAAGCGCTACTTGGGGGGCAGGCGAGGCAGGCGTTCCCTGCGGGGACGCGGAAAGGAAGCCAGCGAATTGGTAGGATCGGGAAATTCGAGAGAGACGAGATAGAGTCCTTCGGGAGGAAGGGTGGAGCCGGAGCGCGAGCGGTCGCGCAGTTCAAAAATTTTGGGAATATCGGCAGGGGCGATGCGGCCGCGTCCCACATCGAGCAAAGTGCCGGCGATTTTCCGGACCATGTAGCGCAGGAAGGAGCGCCCACGAACGATGTAAACGATTTCATCGCGGCCGGGCTCGCGCAGGATTCGCGAGGAAAAAATCTCGCGCTTGGTTTCGCGGTCGTCGTCTTCTTCCTCAGAACCGGAAGAGGCCGAAAAGGCGGTGAAATCGTGGAGGCCCTCGAACAGCGGGGCGGCGGCGCGCATGGCGTCTTCATCGAGCACGCCGGGATAATGCAGGGCGCGGCGGAATTCGAAAGGAGGGAGGATCGCGGCGCGATGAATGACGTAACGATAGGTCTTGGCCTGGGCCATCCAACGCGAATGAAAATCCATGCCCACTTCCTCGGCGGCCATGATGCGAATCGCGGGTGGAAGCATGGCGTTGAGCGCGCGCTGCAATTCCTTGGCGGGGAGCGCCGAGCTGGTCTTGAAATGGGCGACCTGGCCAAAGGCGTGCACTCCGGCGTCGGTGCGGCTGGCGCCATGGACGAAAATATCTTCCTGGGTGATCTTTTTGGCGGCTTCGCCGAGCGAGCCTTGAATGGTGGCGAATCCCGGCTGGATCTGCCAGCCGTGAAAATCCGCGCCGTCGTAAGCGATGGTGATCTTGAAATTGCGCATGGAACGAACCTAATTATTGCACGGGGAGGGTTTCACTTGCGTGCACGAGCGAGTTCAATGACCCCGCCAATGCCCATGCCCACCAGGCCGTAAATCAAGGCGTTGAGCGCTATGGAAAGCCCGTTCAGAAAAATGGCGGTGACGCCGGTGGGATCGGGAAGCAGGATGATGGAAGCGGGCCAAAGAGCAATCACGAGCTTGATGGGCAACCATCCGGAGTGATGCTCGTAATAGACGACACCGATGGGAAGAAAAAGTCCCAGGTTGGCGAAGCCGATGAAGCAGCGAACGCGAAGACTGAGATCGGCGGGTTGCGTTTTTGCGGCGGAAGAGGAATTTTCAGGCGCGGACGGTGTGCTCATTACGGCGTGACCCGCGAAAAACGGGAGCCGGGGCGCGTGGGAATTTCTCCAGCGCGGCACAGCGGACATTCGGCAGGCTCGTAGCTCGGAACATCGAGTTGCAGCAGCGCGTGCGAAGGAACATTCAAGTCCAGGCGGCCGCCGCTGCGGTCAATCAGGGCGCCTGCCGCGACCACCAAACCGCCCGCTTGCTCGACGACGCCAATGGTTTCGCGCGTCGAGCCGCCGGTGGTCCAGACGTCCTCGATCACCAGGACGCGTTCGCCGGGTGTGAGTTCGAAGCCGCGGCGAAGAGCCATTTGGCCCGAGCGGTCGCGTTCGACAAAGAGCGAGCGCGTGCCCATGGCGCGCGCAACTTCGTACCCGGCGAGAATTCCTCCCAATGCCGGAGAGACGACGCAGGCCACGGTATGGTCCTTGAAATAGGCTGCGAGCGCGCGGCCGAGTTGCTCGGCAATCTGCGGATGCTCGAGCACCAGAGCGCATTGAATGTACGTGGCGCTGTGACGGCCGCTGGAAAGCTCGAAATGTCCGGTGCGAATGGCACCCACTTGCTCGAAGAGCTTGATGATTTCGTCGCGCTTCATTCCCCGCCCCGCTTCCGCCGGTGGGACGCGTCGAGCGCGCCAACCGTTGGCGCTAGCCTAAATGGGCGGCGGGATAGTGTCAATGCGAAGTGGCAAAGGAAGCGCGCGTTCCCACGAGATTTTCGGTTTGAGCGATCGCAATCGTTTGCAGGCGGTGAATGTCCCCGGAGGGTCAATTCAGCCGAGCCAGCGCAAGCGCGGCCAGATTTCGGTGAGAGGCTTTTTGGGTTTGCGGCAAATATAAATGCCGAGATTCGATTCCTCGGGTATGGCATAAGGCGGCGAAATGCGCGTGGCCAGGGTCACTTCGCCGAACATGCTCCGCAGTTGGTCCGCCTTGTAGCCAATCGCAATTACGACATTGCCCGAATATCCGCGCGGACCCCAAAGTCCGTATTGATTGTGGCCGCTGATGGCCGGCGGCAAATGATACGCGGGACCGAAGTAATCAACGGCGGAGGCTTCGCCGTAATTCAGCGCGAGGATGGCGCATTGCGAGCGGTCGGCCGCGGGCAACGCCTCGAAAACATTTGCGATGGCCCGCACCTGATGGCGCCAGCCGTACATGTCGCCAAAAAGCTGCGGCAGTTCGCCGAGCGGGACATTTTCGACGTGTACCGCGTCCACATCCCAGAAGCGGCAATACTTCACCGCCAAATTCACGGGGAGGATCGGCATGGCGAGGGGCGCGGCAATCATGCCTCCCACCGCCAGAGGAGCGACGATCACTGTTTTCCATGCCCACGACTTCATCCGCTGATCGGCGCCCGCCGGCAGGTGCGATTCGACCCACACCGCTCCGGCGGCGAACAGCATCATATAAGCCGGAGCGAGATAATAAATTTTGCCGTGCAGCGCAATCATTTCCACGAGGACGATCACGTAAGCCCATGCGAGCGGGGCGTACCTTCCCTGCGCGAGTTTTACATCGAGTGCGGGCGCGACGGAGTTCGCGGCGGCGCGCGAAGGTTCCCGAAACAAATACCACAGACCCGCAATGCAAATCGGAGCCGAGAGCGGCAGAATGAGCAACGCCTGCTGCCAGATGAATTGCCACGCCGTCAGCGTGGTGTATTTCGTGCCGATCACGGCGTGAAGCAGCGCGATGGTCGGGAAACCGTTGCGGATTTCCCAAATCAAGTTGGGCAGAAAAATCAGCAACGCGATTCCGCCACCAAGCCAGATCCATTTTTTTGCGAATGCGCGGCGCGCAGGCGTCAGCCAGAGCCCGATGAACACGCCGCTGCCGAAAAAAAGCATGGAATGCTTGTTCAAAATCCCGAGGCCCGCGATTAGGCCGAATAACAGCCACAATTTTTCCGAGCCGCCGTTCAAAATGCGCATCACGATGGCCGCGCAGACCATCCAGAAAAGCGGCTCGAAGGAATTCATGGAAAGGAAGCTGTCGAAGGTGAGATAGCTGGGCGCGATGAGAACGGTGAGCGCCGCCAGAATTTGAGCAAAGCGCCAGCCGCCGAGTTCGCGCGCCATCCAGCCCGCGAGAAGGATTTTGCCCGCGGCCGCGAGCGCGGGGAAAAACCGCAAGGCAAAAAGCGAATTGCCGAGCAGCGCGCGAGAGACCCGCGCGATCCAGGCAACCAACGGCGCATGATCCAAGTAGCCCCACGCCAGATGCTGACCGCAAGCCGCGTAGTAAAGTTCATCGCGGAAGTAGCCGTACCGGCCGGAAAAAAGGAAGTGAAAAAACGTCGCGAAAATCGCCAGGGCATAGACGCTGTTCGCGAGCCGCATCTCGCGAGGCGGAACGGGGCCAAATCGTGATCGAGATTGCGCGGGGAACGCCGAATCGAGGAATTCCACGGGTGGTTGCTGGACGCCTCCGGGCAAGCTTGTCTCCTGCCGCCGCGCGCGTTCTCGCGGAATGAATGCTCGGCACTGCATTGTAGCAGGGCAGCCCGCGCACGCGGCGGAAGGAAGCCGGAACCGGCTTGAAGGCGCGCTATGCGGCCGCTTTCGACGCGCGAGGCGTCAGGATCGCGAGCACGATAGCGATGATCAGCAAAGCTGGAATATCGCCGAACAAATGTCCGCGGTGCTGAGGATAAGTGAAGGCTTGCGCGGCCATGATCAGGCCATGAACGACACTGGACCACACGGTGAACCAGATGAGGCTTAAATGCGCGAGCGGATTGCGCGCCGCGAGAAGCAGGAAAATTCCGAGCGTGGCGTAAATGCCCAGAATCATCTGCAGGTACACGGAAGTGCCGGTCATGTGCCAGGCCCATCCCGAGGGCCAGAGGATGGTCAGCGGGAAAATGCCCACGATAAAGGTAATGCCGATGATCACGAGCGCTACGCGCAGGGCCGAGACACCGGATGAATTACTCACGTAAATTCCTCCTTGGATTGAGATTGTTCCGGGCTTCATAGGCGAGCCGGATGGGCGGCATTAAATCATGGGGAGCGCCGGCAGAACAACGGCGAAATTCCCATGTAGCCGCTGCCGGGTGCGGGGTGCCCAGATTCCGATAAGTTAATCAGTTATGAGAGGAAGGATGGCCCCTTACCTCCGACCCAGCTTTTGAGTTCTGACACCTGACAGGTCGTTTGCGGATCGCGTCGATTAACTAAGTATTTAATCCGCAACTCTGCGGCTGCCCATGTTCGACCGCATGATCATTGGGTATCACCGATGACCCGAATGCCTCTATAATCCAAGATCGCACTTGACATTGACGAAACCGTTGCGAATGAAATCGCCAAAGCCGAAAAGATAATCGTGTTCATCTCGTCCTCATCGCTGGGGGGTTCCCCGTCGTCCCCGATTATGAGTGAGTCGCCTTCGCCGCGACCCCAACTCCGCAGATCCCACCCGCCGACTGCTTTATCAAACCGGAATGAAGCTAGAAGGCGGCCCGCTTCACATTCAGTGCAACTCCATAAGGAATTTGACGATGATCCGGACAGCAGATGGTTCAAAGCGTGCGAGCTTCTAGTTTCTAAATGGTGAGTTTTTCTATTCCCTCTGGATTCTGCTTTCGGCACTTGTGGCGGCCTACGCTTCAAAGAGGGACCGCATTGGAGCCGGGTATTTCGCTTCTGGCATTGTTTCAAAGCCCGCTCATCGCGATCCCAGTGGACGATCTTCTTGTACGTCATGCCACCACCGGCATTACCTCCGAAGCAGCGGCGATAAAATCCCTCCTCAAGAAACGCCCGCTTTGCGCCGAATATGTTCAGGCGGAAGCTCTAGTCTGTCGCCTCTGCGGAAATCAGTTTCAACGCCAACGGAAATCGGCCCAATTGTTCTTAAGGAATGATCCTGAGAAAAATCCGAGGCTGCGAACAAAGGCGGCCAATTCAAGTTATGGAGAGAAGTGCAGACGATCTGGAGATTACCGTGTGGCCCACGAAAAGAATCATATCGCAGCCGCGCGAAGTAACTCGCGTCGACAGATCATACTTTCCTTCCCTAGGCGCGCGCGGAGGAAATTGACAGAGGGGCGCGGGTCGGATATTGTTGATGATTCGAAGTTCACTACGAAGGAGCACTGAATGGCTCAGGGCACGACCATCAAGCACAAGAAGAAGACGAAGTCGGTATTGAAGAATATCCGCCAGGCAAGCCATCGCGCGGGCATCAACAAGATGAATCGCACGCGGGTGCGCACCGCCATCCGCCGCCTGCGCACGGCTCTTTCCGCCGGAGACGTGGCCGCCGCGGAAAAGCTGACCAGCCCCACGTTTTCCGAGATCGACAAGGCCATCCGCAAGCGCACGCTGACGGAAAACACGGCGAACCGCTACAAGTCGCGTCTGGCGCTGGCGTTGAACGGATTGAAGGCGCAGAAGAAAGCCTGACGATTCGCGGGAAACGGGAAATTTTAGGCTCGAAATACAAATTGAGGGAAACGAAGCGCCCCGGCAAAACCGGGGCGTTTTTTTGCGCTGCGACTTCCCGGCAGCGCCGGGACGCAGACTGCGCGAAAGCCCCGGACTACTGAAATGCGAGGAGAAGGCGGGCACGGCGTGCCGTGCCCCTACGGGAAAAACGGAGGGCGCAACGAGGCCCGGGATGCGGCGGCGAGGCGGAAAATTCCAGGTTACGGGCGAAGCGCCCCGGAAAAACCGGGGCGTTTTTTTTTGCGCCGATGCTTCCCGGCTGGGCCGGGACGCAAGCTGCGCGAAAGCCCCGGCCTACTGAAAAGCGAGGAAAAGGCGGGCACGGCGTGCCGTGCCCCTACGGGAAATACGGATGGCGCAATGAGGCCCGGGATGCGGCGGCGGCTTTTGTGGCAAGCAGCGGAAAAATCTAGGCGGCGGAAGACGCGGAGCCGGATGTGAGGCGCGCGATCAGGAATTCCATGTACGCGCGGGGATTGGGATTCGCGGATTTCAGCGCGCTATCGGCTTCGGCCAGCGCGACAAGTCCGGCAATCAGATCGCGCTTCGAAAAACGATGGGCGTTGCGCAAAGCGGCTTCCGCGGCAGGCGGACTCGCACCCAAAACGCGCGCGGCCTGGAACGAGTTCATGGTGGCGGGAAGTTCGCGCGCGGCGATGAGCCGGCGATAAGCCCAGGCCAGGCCGCCCACGAGAGAAGCGGGGCTTTCTCCTTCACGCAAAATATTATCGAGGAAAGCGAGCGCGGCTTCGCGCTGGCGGCTGGCAAGCATGTCCGCCAGTTGCCAAACGCTGTTTTTTCGCGCGGAAACGACGATCGTGCGGACATCGGCAACGGTGATGGGCCCGCGGCCCTGCGCGTAGACCGCGAGCTTTTCGATTTCGATGTGCATGCGCGCGGGCTGGTGATCGAGGATTTCGGCCAGCTCGACGGCGGCGAGGCGCTCGATTTTCGCGCCCAGTTCGGCGGCCATTTGTTCGGCCAGCGAAGCGGCGGACTCCGCTCCGATGGTCAAGTCAACAATCAGGGCATGCTCGCTGAGCAGTTTAAAAACTTTCAGGCGGCGGTCGAGCTGCGCGGCTTCGATGAGCAGCACGGTGAAAGGCGCGGGCGAAGCCAGGTAGGCGGCGAGCGCCGCAGTGATTTTATCGCGCGACTCTTCTCCCAATTCCTCGAGCGATTCGGCGTTTTCGGCAATCACCACCTGGCGCGCAGCGAGCATGGGCATGGTCTGCGCGCGCCCCAGAACTTCGTGCCACCCTCCGTCTTCGGTCGAAACGCGGGACAAGGCCCAATCGCGCGCGGCCGCCGGCACGCAGATTTCGATGATTTTGTTGCGGCACATCTCGCGGAGGTAGGGATCGGTGCCGCGCAGAAGGATGGCGGGAATGGGTTTTCCGGCGGCCAGGCGCTCGATCATTTTTTCCGGGGTCATTTCCGGCATCAGAAATTCTCCAAAACGCCGGAGACCAGCTGGGCGGCGAATTCGTGGGACATGCGTTCGAGCGCCGGACTTTCCTCGAGGAAGAAACTCTGGACGTCGCCGGAAATCTGGTACTGCTGGCGGAAGACCATGTCCTTGTTTTCGTAGATTATTTTTTGCGACTGATTGTCGGTGAGCGAGACGCGGGCGTGCACGGTGACCAGCATGGTGCGCACTTCCCCGGTATTGGCGTCGAAGAGCAGCGGGGTGGTTTCAATCGAAAGAATTTCGCCGCGCACGACGGCGTCGGCCGAGCGGTCGTCCTGAACCACGCGGTATTTGGTGCGCGAAATGAATTCGCGGATGACCGCCTGGGTGAAAATTTGCTCGATGCGGTATTGCGTGGTGTCGTTTTTGAATGCCGGGATGGCGATTTCTTTCCAGCCGGAGGGGAGTTTGGAGTCGCGCCCGGCGACGTGGTAGTCGCAGCCGGAAATCAGGAGTGAGGCGAAAGCCAGGAAGCCGATGACGCGAAGGATGGTCCTATTGGATCGCAAGGAGCTCCTCCGCGATGCGCACGGCGTTGAGAGCCGCGAGGCGCAGATTATCGGCCAGGCCCCAGATCCAGCGGCCCGAGGGAACGTTCAGGTCCGGCGAAATTCGCGCGATTTGAATTTCGCTTTCACCGGCGATGACGGCGTTCGAGAGCGTGGCGTCATCCGCGGCAGCGAGTTTAATCCCGATGGCGGCGAGCGAAGCTTCGAGCTGTTCCGGAGGCGCCGGCGCGGGAAATTCCGCATACGCCGAAAAAGCATAACCGAAAAATGCCGGAACGTGGATGAACTGGACGGCCGGAACGGGAGCGCGTCCCGCGAGATAGCGGCTGGCATCGCGCGCGGTGGATTCACGCATTTCCTGAAGGCTCGCTTTCGATTCGGGCCCGTAGGAGGCGAGAAGATTGAAGGCCACCTGCGCGTCGAAGAGCGGCTTGGCAATGGGCTGAAAGGAAAGCAGCGCGGCGGTCTGGGTTTCCAGCTCATCAATGCCCGGCTGGCCGTGTTCCGAAACCGGCGGAAAAAATTGAATGACCAGGCGCGTGGGTGAAAATTTTGCAAGCCCGGCGGAAAGCGCGCAGGAAATGATGACCGGAGCGGAGGGAGAAAAATAAGCAAGTGATCGGGGAGAGCCGTTGGCCGCGGATCCAGGGATGGGCGCGAGAAGCGGCGCGACCGAGGGAATCCACATGGTGGCGCGGCCCGATTGCGCGGCGGCTCCGGTCAAGTCAATCACCGTTGCGCCGGAGCGTTCCGCCGCGGCCATATTGCGCAAAGCATCCTGGCGCGAGCCGACGAAGAATGCGAAGCGCGCGTGTTCAAAGCTGTCTTCCTCGAGCTGGCGGATAAAGGCGGGTTCTCCGGCGGCTTCGGTGAGGGTGCCGACGGCTTCGCTCTCATCGAGCAGAATGATATCGCCGCAGGGAAAATTGCGGTCTTCGAGGACGGCCTTCAATTCTTTTCCGAGAAGCGAGGAGGCGCCCACAATGGCGACGCCATTCCGTGGATGAGAAGCGGAAGGCATCGCTCAAGCGGTGCGCGAAGCCAGACGGCGGCGGGCAAATCGCACGATGTACAAGACGACGCCGTGGAGCGAGTAGGCCCCGGCAATCACAATCAGAGTGATCCGCGAAAAATACACCACCGCGCCGAGCAGCAGGACCATCACGATGACCGCGAGAGAGGGGCGGCGGCGCGTCCATTCAATGTCCTTGAAACTGTAATGGCGCACAGTGCTGGACATCAGCAGACCGAGGCAAACCAGGAGAACGAGCCAGAGAATGGAAACGCGCGGATCCTGAATGGGATTCTGGAAGCAGTGCACCACGGCGGCCACCAGACCGGCGGCGGCGGGAGTGGGCAAGCCCACGAAATAGCGGTTGCTCCCCGGGGCCATGCCTTGAATATTGAAACGAGCGAGACGCCAGGCGCAGCAGCCGAGAAAGAAGAAGCCCACCAGCCAGCCGAGTTGCGCGAGGCGCAGATAATCGGGAGCGTTGGCGGCGGCGAAGGCGCGCACTCCCCAGGCGTAGGCGAGGAATGCGGGAGCCATCCCGAAACTCACGATGTCCGCGAGCGAATCGAATTCCCTGCCGAAGGCGCTTTCGGTGTTCATGGCGCGGGCGATGCGTCCGTCCATGGAATCGAAAATATAGGCGAGGCCGATGGCGATGGCGGCGTTGTCGAAATCCTGCATGCGGCCTTCGAGGGTGGCCAGGACGGCGTAATAGCCGCACATGAGATTGGCCACGGTGAAAGCTGTGGGGAGGAGGTAGACGCCGCGGCGCAGGCGATGATTGCGGAAACGGGAGCGCGATGCTTCTTCCTGCTCGACGGGTTCTAGGTCGTTGAATTCCATTTTGCCAGGACGCTTTCGCCGCCTTTGACTTTTATCCCGCGCTTCACGACGACCTGCGAATCGAGAGGCAGCCAGACATCCACGCGGGAACCAAAGCGGATCATGCCGGCGCGCTCGCCGAGCGCCACCGTTTCGCCTTCGCGTTTCCAGCATATCACGCGGCGCGCGATTGCTCCGGCGATTTGTTTGAAGACCACCGAGCCGTGTGACGAATGAATATAAATAATATTCTGCTCGTTTTCGCGGGAGGCCGCGTGGCGAAAGGCGGCGTAAAATTTTCCGGGGCGATAGACCACGTCGGCAATGCGCCCGGCGACGGGAGCGCGCTGGATATGCACATTCCAGATGGAGAGGAAAATACTAATGCGGTGGCCCATTTGGGAGTCGAGGAGTTCGTCAACCACTTCGACCACCAGGCCGTCGGCGGGGGAAAGGATGTTGGCGGGATCGGCGGGAATGGTTCTTTCCGGATCGCGGAAGAAATAGAGCACGAAGAGGCCGAGAAAAATCAGGATTCCGGCGGTCCATTTCCATCCCGGGATCAGCGCCGCAAGGCCCAGGGCCAGGGGCGGAATCGAAAACTTGTAGGCTTCTTTCACCATGTGCGACGCGCCTCAAATCGGCCGGCCCGCGCGGGTGGCGGAGATTGGCCTTGAGATAATTTCCGGAACGCGGGATTTCCCGGCGAGTTGCAAGCGCGCGGGCATCCTGCGGAGATGAAATCGCGCGGGGCAAAGAAGCGTCCGCGAGATATGCGTATTGTATTACAGAAGGAGCGCGGGCCGAGGGATGAGTTGGAAGGCATGCGGAGACAATTCCGCGACGCTTTCCCGCGCGCTCACGCGCCGCGGGATTTCTGTTTGCCGGCCGGCTAGTGCGCGGCTAAAGCGTGCTTATGCCGGGAAACCATCAGTTCCATCAGGTCTCTTAAGTGAACTTTGGTTTTTTTGAGGGTTACTTCGAGTGCCAGGTCTTCTGCGTTGAGGTAGCGCTCTTCGTGGATTTGCTGCAACTGCATTTCGCAGCGGAGATGCTCTTCTGCAAGCCTTCGATATTCGGGATCCTGGGCCAAAAGTGACTGACGGATATCATCTGCCGTAGTCGGCATGGGTTCCCTCCTGGTTGGAGCAGAGTTCACATAGATGTAAGCAATATCACAAACGGGGTGTGGAAACCAATAGGGTAAAGAGCAAAAGCGGCGGGTCAGGCGAGGCGGGATTCGAGGAGCAGCGCGTCTTCCGCAGGATTCGCATAATAACGCGGGCGGCGGCCGGAAATCTGGAAATGATGGCAAAGATAAAAATCGAGCGCGGATTGATTGGAGGCGCGCACTTCGAGAAACGCTTTTTCTGCGGCGAAAGATTTGGCCCAGTCGAGTGCCTGGCGAAGCAGCGCGGAGCCAATGCCCTTGCGGCGCGCAGACAAATGCACGGCAAAATTCAGGATTTCGAGATCGCCTGCCACGCGGCGGACAACCAGGAATCCGGCAATGCCGGATTCGGCGGGCACAACCCAACCGGCCATGGCGCCCGCGGCAACTTGTGCATAATCCGCGGCGGACCATTGCGCGATTTCGGGAGCAGTGGATTGGATGGCGAGGATCGCTTGAATATCCGCGGAGGCGAGCGCGCGAGGCTGGAAAATTATTGCGGGCATTTCCAATTGAGTTCCGCGTCCGACCGGCGAACATAATTTGCGTCGAGTGAGAGCGAATCGGAAAGCGCGCCGCGGCGGGCGCGGTCGTAACCCAGGAGGCCGATGGTGGGCGCGAGAACGCAAGAGACGAGGTGAAGTTGCACGAGCGCGGAATCGAGGCGCGGCATCACCTCGCGAAGAAGTGCGGAATCGGCGGCCACGAGGGTGACCGGGCCTTCGGCGGAGCAGGCGCCGATGGCATCGACAAATTCATCGGGGGTGGCGACGCGTTCATCGCCATCGAGAGAGCGCGCGCCAGGCGAATTACGGTAGACGCCGAAATAAAACTGGCTGCGGCGAGCGTCGAGCACCGGAACCAGAACCGGCGCACACGAAGGCGATTGCGCCGCAACGGCTTCGAGCGCGCTGATTCCGGCGACGGGCTTCGAATACACTTCGCCCCAACCCTTGGCCGCCGCGAGTCCCACGCGCAAGCCGGTGAAGGAGCCTGGCCCGGCGGAAACCGCAAAAAGATCGAAGTCTTTCAGCCCCAGCGACAAGTCCTGCAACAAAAAATCGAGATGGCGGAAGAGGCGCGAAGAATAATTTTCGAGGCCGCGCGTGGAGACGACGCCGAGAAGCGTCTCATCGCGCAGGGCGGCGACGCTGCCAGTAAGAGAGGAAGTGTCAAGAGCTAAAATGAGCACAATCGGTATTATAAGGCAATTTCGGGGCCAATCATGGGCTTAAAGCATGCGTTTGAGGGGCTGAAAACGACCCCCCAAAATGCGGGATTTTCTTGACGTTCACATTACATATGCCTAAACTTTCTACATGCTTTCTCCGGGAGGGGACTTCCCCAATGGAATTTAAGCTAGGCGAAAAAGTGGTGTATCCGAATCATGGTGTAGGCGTTATCGAACAAATCAGCTACGGAAACCTCAACGGTGCTTCGGAACGGTATTACATGCTGAAGATAGCTTCGAGCGGGTTGAAAGTGATGGTGCCGCAATCGAACGTGGAAAACGTGGGCTTGCGGCCCGTCATACGAAACCAACAAGCGGGCGCCGTGATTTCCTACCTCGAAAAAGGACGGTCCGCTTCCCACCACGATTGGAAACACCGCTTCAAGGAAAATTCAGACCGGATGCGAACGGGTTCGCTGATGGAAGTCGCCGCAGTGCTGAAAGGACTGGTGGCGCTCAGCCGCTCGAAACCGCTTTCTTTCCGCGAGAAAAAAATGCTGGATCGCGCAAAACATCTGCTGGTCAGCGAATTGGCCACGGTTCGCAACACCTCGGAGCAGGCGGTGGAAGTGAACATCGTCCGCGCTCTGGCCAAAGCCAAGCTGCAGATGCCGGAAACCGGCCCGCTGATGGAATAGGCAAAATTTTCGCCAGTTGCCGGACGCCTGCGGAAGAGCAAGCGTCCGGCAATTTTTTTTGCGTTGCGTGATTTTTCCTCAAAGGCGGCAAAGCCGCTCCTACCTGTACGTGAGTCCTATTTCCAGTTGTGGAAACCGGGCTTGCGGAAACGTCTTCCCTCGGGACGCCGGACCTTACAATGGCCATAGCTGGTTTGCCCGGCGCAAGGCGGCCTGACCGCTTGGGATTTTCCCGGTCACGGTGGATCGCGCGCCATGCGGTGCAAACCTCTCAGAGGCTGCCAAATGGCGTTGAAATCGGCGGATATCCCTGCCGTCAAGCCCGAAGGGCCTGAGCCTGCAAACACGCGGGCCGGCGCGCCCGCTTCTCCGCCCGTTAAATTACCCGCAAAACCGGAAGATCAGGAACTGACCCGCAAGCGGCTGGAACACGCGGCGATTGAAGGCGAGCTTGCCGAACGCGAGCTGCGCGCCGCGAATCTGCGCGCGGAGTTGGGCGCCTTCGAGCGGCAATATCTGCATTTCGTGGGGCTGCGTTACGCCGAACTCGACGAGCTGAAGGCCAAAATCGCCGAGCGCGCCGCCACCGAGCATCCCGAGGATGCGCGGGCGCAAGATGCGGCCCGCGAAGCGCGCCAACGCGCCAGCGAAACGAAATCCACGGCGGGAGAAAAAGCGCGGACCGAGCCGCGCGCCTTCGAGGCGCCTCCGGAAATGAAGCGGCTATTTCGCGAAGTGGCCAAGAGGATTCATCCGGACCTGACCTCCGACCGCGCCGACCGGCTGAAGCGCCAGGAATTGATGGCCGAAGCCAACGAAGCGTACGAGCAAGGCGACCCATCGAAATTGACAAAAATCCTGGCGGAATATGAAAGCAGCCCGGAAGCGGTGCAAGGCGACGGGGCGGGCGCGGAACTGGTGCGCGTAATCCGGCGCATCAGCCAGGCGCGCGGACGCCTGGCGGAAATCGAAGCGGAGATGCAGGAATTGCTGCGGTCGGATTTGCACCAGCTGAAGTCGCGGACCGATGAGGCGCGGCGGAACGGGCGCGACGTGCTGGCGGAAATGACCTCGAAAGTGGAAGAACAAATCGAGACGGCGCGGCGCAGGCTGGGCGCGGAGACGGCGCCGAAGGCGCCGCAACCTTGATGGAAACACGCGAAAAACAGCGCGAGGGCCAGATCGTGACGGCCAGCCCGCAGGCGCTGGTGGTGCGTTCGGCGGCGCTGGTGGTGCGCGGACTGCGCGACCTGGCACGCGATTCGAACTGGCTGATCAAAAAAGTTTTTCCGGAACGCGCGGCGCATCTTTCGATTTCATCCACGGGGCAAGTGGCGGCGATCGGGGCGCGGGGAGCGCGGCGCGTGGTGCTGTACGACATCGAGCGATGCGTGGCGACGCTGGCGCTTTCGGTGCCGGAAGAATTGCCGGCGGGAAACGCGGATTGTCCCGCAGCGTTTGCGTGGTCTCCTGAAGGAAATGCGCTGGTGGCGGCGTGGGGAGCGTGGCGCAAGGAGCTGCACTATTTCGATCTGCGCAGCAAGCTGCTGGCCGGGAGTTTTGGGGAATTCGAAACGTTTCCAGGAAACCTGGCATGGTCCGCCACGGCAAAATATTTTGCGGCGGCAGCTTCGGGAGGACGCAAAGCCAGCTTGCGGGTGTGGGAAGCGCGGCGCGGAGAGGCGGCATTCGCGCGGAAATGCGCGAGTGAAATCGGCGAGCCGGTATGGATCGAGCGGCAAACGTACGAGGCGGAATTCGGCGAAGAAGGCGCTTTTCAGGGATACGGATGCACGGCGTTCAGCCCGCGGGAAAAGGAAATCGCCACGGTTGTGGAATTTCACGGCGAATGGGCGGACGATTTTATCGCCGTGGTGGATGCGCCGGCGATGCAATCGCCGCGGTCGTTTCAGGCGCAAGGGCATGTCACCGCGCTCACCTGGACGGCGGACAGTAGGGCTGTGGTTTATTGCGCGTCGGGGCAAGCGTACCGACTGGACGCGGGCGTGGTTGAGTCCGAGCTGCTGCCGTTTGGCGCGGAACTTTGCGCCTGCCATCCGCAGCTTCCGTTGTGCGTGTGCTTCAGTTCGTGGCTGAAGAATTCGGCGAAGGGAAGGTTATTTGTCGCCGATTTGCAGCGCATGGAAGTTCTGGATGAATGCGCGGCGGAAGGCGTGCTGGATTTGCAGTGGAGCGCGGACGGATCGAAAGCGTATGCCGTGACGCAGGATGGGCTCGGATATATTTACGAGCCGTATGTTCTCTAGAGCCTGTCTCATAAATACCTTGACCGAATATCCTGCCGACCTCAGGGGTTAAAACCCCTGAGTTTTCGGCCCTTTTCGGCACGGTTGAAACCGTGCCCCGACTAAGACAGTTTATGAGATAGCTTCAAGCCCGCAGCGCAAATCAAAATTCAATTCGTGGAAAATTATTCAGGCGAGCGGAAGATTCGCTTCGGCGTTGAGCGTGGCGTCTTCATGCTGCCCGGCAAGCAGGCGGGGATAGCCGGCGGCGGCGATCATGGCGGCATTGTCGGTGGAAAGATGTCGGCTGGGGAAAAAGACCTCGATGCCGCGCGCTTCCGCCGCGGATTCAAACGAGCGGCGCAATTCGCGGTTGGCGGCCACGCCGCCTGAAACCAGAATGGTGCGCGCGGAACGTTCCGCGGCGGCGGCGAGGGTGCGGGAAACGAGATTGTCAACCACCGCGCGCTGAAAACTGGCGATCAAATCGAGGGTTGGCTTCGTGCACAAGGTGAGCAAATGTTTTGCGCCGCGTTCTCCGCGCGCCAGAGCCGCGCGACGCGCTTCGATTTCCGGCTGCAGCGCGGGATTGCGCCGCAGATGATAGAGCACGGCGGTCTTGATGCCGCTGAAGCTGAAATCGCAGACGCTGCCCGACATTTTGGGTTCGGCAAAGCTGATGGCGCGGGGATCGCCGTGGGGGGCGAGTTCGTCAATCACCGGGCCGCCAGGATAACCGAGGGCGAGCATGCGCGCCACTTTGTCATAGGCTTCTCCGGCCGCGTCGTCCCGAGTGCCGCCCATGCGCGCGTAGGAAAATCCGCCCGCGCCGTTCCCCGCCCCGCCTTCCACGTGATACACGACGGTGTGACCTCCCGAGACAATCAGGCAGACGGCGGGAAGGCGAACCTCGCGCCCATTCGCATGGGCTTCGAGAAAAACCGCGTGGACATGGCCTTCCAGATGATTTACGCCGATGAGTGGCTTGCCGAGTCCGAGGGCCAGCACTTTTCCGTAGGTCAAGCCGACCAGCAAAGCGCCCACGAGTCCCGGGCCGCGCGTGACCGCCACGGCGTCAAGATCCGCAAGGCGCACGCCGGCTTGTTCGAGGGCTTCGCGCACCACCGGAACGATTTTGCGCAAATGTTCGCGGGAAGCCAGCTCCGGAACCACGCCGCCATATTTGCGGTGAATATCGATTTGCGAAGCGACCACGCTCGATAGGATGCGGCGGCCATCGGCCACCACGGCTGCGGCGGTCTCATCGCAGGAGGATTCGATGCCGAGAATCAAGCTTTCGTGAGGCGACAGGGTCATGTCTCTTGAGGCGCTGAAAATGATATGTTAACACACGCGGCGAAGGACGCCGGGGATGCATTTCCGCGCGGAAAAAATAAGCGCGGGTGGGCCGAGGGAGAGAGACACGAGATGAGCGACGCGATCAGGCGGGTGCGCAAGGCGGTACTTCCCGTAGCGGGACTGGGGACTCGGTTTCTGCCGGCCACCAAAGCACAGCCCAAGGAAATGCTGCCGGTGGTGGATAAGCCGCTGATTCAATATGCCGTGGAAGAATGCATCGCTTCTGGCATTGATTACATCATTTTCGTCACCGGGCGGAAGAAGACGGCGATCGAGGACCATTTCGATTCCGCGCCGGAACTCGAACGCTTTCTCGAAGAACACGGCAAGCCGCAGCAGGCGCAGATGGTGCGGGAAATCAGCGGAGGGGCGCACTTCAGCTACACGCGGCAAAGCGAAGCGCTGGGGCTGGGCCACGCGGTGTTGACGGCGCGCGAACTGGTGGGCGACGAGCCTTTCGCGGTGCTGCTGGGCGACGTAATCATGGACGGCGAGGTGCCGGAAACGCGGGCGCTGAAGGAAATCTACGAAGCGACGGGACTGGGCGCCATCACCGTGCAGGAAATTCCGCGCGAGCGTATACATCTGTACGGCGTGGCCGACGCCGCAACGGGAAAGCATCCGCAATTGGGCGCGGACGTGCGGCGGGTGACGGACCTGGTGGAAAAACCGGCGGCGGAAAAAGCGCCGTCGAATCTGGGAGTTTCCGGGCGTTACGTCCTGCCGCCGGAAATTTTTCATTATCTGGAACACACCAAGCCCGGAGCGGGCGGAGAAATTCAGTTGACGGACGCCTTGCGGACGCTGGCGCAGGAACGCGGACTCCTGGCCCACGTGTTTCACGGCGAATGCTACGACGCGGGCGACAAGCTGGGATTCCTGAAAGCCACGGTTGAAATCGCGCTGAAGAATCCGCAACTGGGCGGCGATTTCAGGACCTACCTGCGAGGCATGAAGCTGTAGGGGCACGGGCGGGCAGCGGGCAAGAAGCGCCGCGCGGCGCGCTATTTTTTCCGTTTCTCCGAACCTTTATCCTGCGACGAACGCCTGGACTCCGAGGATTTTCCGTCGGATTTGGACGCGCTTGCGTCGCTCGAACCCGACGCGGATTTGTCCGCGGACTTTTCCGAAGACTTCTCGCCCGATTTCTCGCCGGAATTTTCACTCGAGGACGAAGAGGAATTTTTTCCGGCGTAGTCGGTGACATACCAACCCGTGCCCTTGAATTGAATGGCCGGAGCGGCCATCATGCGCTCCGCCCTGGCGCCACATTTGGGGCATTTCTGAACCATGCGGGCGGTCACTTTCTCGATTTTCTCGAAGCGATGCCCGCATTTGACGCATTTATATTCGTAGAGCGGCAATTCCAAACTCCCTTCGATATTGCAATAAAGAAAATAGTAACACGCCCGCGCCCATCGCGTACGAGGAAGCGCGGCGCGGCGGAAATGGCGTGTGTTAAACTGGCGGCACGCAATCCATGAGCAAGGCGCACATCACCGGCGAAACACGCGGATGCCTGTACGTGGTGGCCACGCCCATCGGCAACCTGGAGGATATTTCCCTGCGCGCGCTGCGCATCCTGAAGGAAGCGGACCTGATCGCCTGCGAAGACACGCGGCAAACCGTGAAATTGCTGACCCATTTCGATATTCAAAAACGCCTAGTGAGCTATCACCAGCACAACGAAATCACGCGCGCCGCGGAAATTGTGATTGACCTGGAGCAAGGAGCCAAGGTGGCGCTGGTCAGCGACGCCGGAACACCCGCGATTTCAGACCCGGGACACCGCCTGGTGAGTTTGTGCCTGCGGCATGGCATCGAAGTGGTTCCCGTGCCGGGAGCTTCTGCGTTTGTGACCGCGCTTGCGGCTTCCGGCATGGCTATCGAGGAATTCGTGTTTGTGGGATTTCTGCCTTCGCGTCCCACCGAGCGGCGAAAAAAACTGCGGGAGCTTGCCGGCGAATCGCGGACCATGGCGCTTTATGAAGCGCCGCACCGCGTGCTGGACACGCTCGAAGATGCGTTGGAAATTTTCGGAAACCGTCCGGCGGTGCTGGCGCGGGAAATCACCAAAGTGTACGAGGAATTTCAGCGCGGGCACCTGGAGGATCTGGTCTCGGCCGTGCAGAAAAAACCGGCGCGTGGAGAGATCACGCTGTTGATTGGGCCGGCCGATGGCGCGGCCATGCACGCCGGAGACGCGGCGGAAGCGTTGAACAAGATACCGCTGGCCAGGCGCGTCGAGGAAATCATGAAGCAGCACAAAGTGGATAAGAAAGCGGCGCTGAAGCAAGCGGCGCGCGAACGCGGCATCACCCGCCGCGAAGCATACAAGCAACTGCTGATCACCCGCGACGAATAAACCAGCTTACAAAGAATGCGAATCAATCGCCCGCAGTGGCCGCGGCGCTCGTGAAAAACGCGTCCACGCGATCGAGGATTTCCGCGGCGGTTTGGGAATGGTGAACGGACTGGCGAAGTTCGCCGCCGTTGCGCACGCCGTGGGTGAAGAGGCTGGCGAATTGCTTCATTTTGCCGATGGCGTCGGGCATTCCCGCGGTGATGAGATTGCGAAAATACCCGGCAAGAAGATGATAGCGGTCGGAGTCGGTAGGCTCGGTGTAATGTCCGGCCGCGAGATAATCGGAAATCTGGCGGAAAATCCAGGGATTGGAGGAGGCGGTGCGGCCGATCATCACGGCATCGCAGCCCGTCTCGCCGACCATACGCACGGCATCTTCCGGCGTGCGGATGTCGCCATTGCCGATTACCGGAATGCGCACCGCCTGCTTCACGGCGCGAATGACATTCCAATCCGCGCTTCCGGCGTAACCCTGCATGCGCGTGCGGGGATGAACGGCCACGGCTTCGATGCCCACCTGTTCGGCCATACGCGCCACTTCCACGGCGACAATATTATTGTCATCCCAACCGGAACGGATTTTGATGGTGAGCGGGATGCGCACGGCGGCGCGCACGGCGCGAAGAAGAATTTCGAGCTTGGGGAGATCGCGCAGGAGGCCGGAACCTCCGCATTTGACGACTTTCTTTACCGGGCAGCCGAGATTGATGTCCACCTGATCGAATCCCAAATCTTCCGTGAGCGCGGCGGCGGACGCCATGACGGCGGGATCGGCGCCGAAAATCTGCGCGGCGATGGGATGCTCGTCCGGATCGAAATAAAGATACTGCAAGGTGCGCGCGGCTTGACGCGTGAGTCCTTCGGCGCTGGTGAATTCGGTCATGATCAGGCCGCAGGAGCCGAGGCCGCGAATGACGCGGCGAAAAACCGTGTCGGTGACTCCGGCCATGGGCGCGAGGATGGTGGCCGGGCGGATGCAGGCGTCGCGAATTTTGAGTTCGGCGGGAAACATGGCTAGAGCAAAGTGTCGTCGATGCGTTCTTCCTCGTCGTGAACTTCTTTCGCGGGCGCACGCGGGACGCGGGATTGCGGAGCGCGGTGCGGCTCAGGCGCATGCCACGCGGGACGCGCGGGCGGTGCGGAGGCGGGCGAAGCGATGCGAGGCTTTGCCGGTGCGCCGGAGACTGTCGCAGCGGCGGCCAGAGGGCGCGCGGGAGGCAGCTCCGTTCGCAATTGAGCCATGAGATCGTCTTTTGAGCCGCCGAAAAAATTTTCGACCACCTGGCCGAGAGCCTGGGCCCGGGCATCCTGCGCGCTGAGGTTGGGGCGGTAGATGTAGGCGCGGCCGGATTTGCGGCGCTCGACAATTCCCTTGCGCGCCAGGCGGTCCATGATGGTCATGATGGTGGTGTAGGCGCGAGGGCGGCGCGCGGCCAAGCCGTCGCGAATCTCGCGCACGGTTCCTTCGCCCAGCGGCCATAGCGTGTTCATGCAATCGAGTTCAAGGGGCGCGAGGTCCAGCACGGAGCGGCGCGGCGATGCGACTTTTTCGGTCATGAAATTCGCGACTCGGCGCTGAGGGAGGCGCGCGAAATCGAGTAGGAGACGATCATGATTTCGGCGCCGCCTTGCCCGCGGCGATGGGAGGTTTTTCGGCGGCGGCTGATTTTCCGGCACCAGACAAATATGCCTCGGTGCGAAGCAGGGCGCGGCGCAAGGCCGGATTGCGAGCCGTCCATGCCGGGTCGCCGCCGGTAACTTCGGCGGAATCCACCGAAGCGCGCATGGCGGCCATTTTCGAATCCATATCGTCGAGGAAATGCAGGGCCACGGCTTCGCGCGTCTGGGGCAGCGAGGGAGAACCGAATTCCATCGAGCCGTGATGGCTCAAAATCAAATGCTCGACCAAAATCGCGAGGGGCGCGGGAAAATCGGGGATGGCGCGGATTTTTTCGCGGACCAGCAGCGCGCCGATGGAAATGTGCCCGAGGAGGCGTCCTTCGGTGGAGTAATCGATTCCGCGGGCGTAGCGCAGCTCGTCAATTTTGCCGATATCGTGCAGCACGATTCCGGCGAGGAGAAGATCGGCGTCGAGTTCGGGATAATGCGCGGCGACGCCGCGGGAGAGGCCGATGAGGCTGACCACGTGTTCGAGCAGGCCGCCGATAAAGGCGTGGTGCATGGTCATGGCCGCCGGGGCGCGCTTGAACTTCGCGGCGATCGCGGGATCTTCGATGACGGAGGAAAGCAAATTGCGCAGCCAGGGATTTTTCATGGCGGCGACGGCGGCGCGAAGCTCCGCGAATAATTTTTCGACGTCCTGGCGGGTGTGCGGAAGAAAATCGGCGATATCGTATTCGCGCTCGGCCAGCGGAACGATCTGCTCGATGGTCAGCTCTTTTTGGCCGTTGTAGAGTTTCACGCGGCCGCGCACCTGGATCACGTCGTCGGATTCGAAATTTTTGGCCAGCGATTCGAAGTTGTCCCACATCTTGGCGGGCATCGAGCCGGTGCGGTCGCCCAAATCCAGTTCGAGCCAGGCTTTTCCGGTGCGCGCCGAAGTGCGCACTTCCTTGGCGCGGACGAGAAACGCGGCGGTAAGAGCTTCTCCATCCTTCAAGTCGGCGATGAAGCGCGCCTTCATCAGCTGTTCACTTTCGGCAGGGACAGCTTTTTCTTCTTTTTCTTTTCGCCGGTGTCCGGCGTGGGAGCGACTTCCTGAATCACCGTGGCGCCGGGAACGGCGGCGGAATCGGTGTATCCGGGCTTGACCATGACGTAGCTTTCCTCGCGCAATTGCCCCAGGAACTGGCGCATGGCCGGTTGCACGCGGGTCATATAAATCTTGTTCATGATTTCATCTTCCACTTTGTCGACGGGCTGCTGCCCCGCCTGGAAGTGATCTTCCACTTTCAGAATCTCGAAGCCGGTCTTGGTCTGGATCACGCCGGTGATCTGGCCCTTGGACAACTTGAAGACCACGGATTCGAGTTCGGGATCAAGCTGGCCGCGTTCGAAGGTGCCCAAGTCCCCGCCTTGTTTAGCGGTGCTGCCTTCGGAATAGCGGGTGGCGAGCTGGGTAAAATCCTCGCCTTTCAGCACGCGGTTGTGCAGGTCTTCGGCCCTGCTGCGCACCGCTTCGATTTCCTGGGGGGCCATGCCCTGGGTGCTAAGGAAAATTTCGGAGAGGACCACTTCTTCGGGCTTGATGAAATCTTTTTCGTGCGCGTTGTAATAGGCCAGCACTTCGTCATGGCCGATGGTGATGCGCCCGCCCACGTCGCGGCGGATGACTTCCTGGGTCAGGAGGTTGTTGCGAATCTCGGTTTTGTAATCCTCCCAGGGAATGCCGGAGGCTTCGACGGCCTTTTCGAGCGCGTCGATGGAGTCGAGATTGTTCTGCTTGCGGGTCTCATCGAGGCGCTTGACGACATCCGCTTCCACGCTGACGTTTTCATCCTTGGCGCGCTGCACCAGCAGCTCCTGGTCAATCAGGTCGCGCAGGAGATTTTTGGAGCGATCGCGAACCTCCTGGTCGACGGTGTCCGGCGGACAATTCTGGCAATCCTGGGCGATTTCCTGGCGCAGAGAAGATTCAGCTTTCTGATAGTCGGAGAGGGTGATGATGTCGTTGTTCACGCGCGCGACAATCTCCTCGACCACCACGGATTTTGCCTGGGCGCGAGCGGGGATGGCGGCGGCCAGCAAGCCGAGAGAGAGAGCGGAAGCAAGAAAAGCAGAATCGCGAAGATATGGCAGGAATCGATTATTCATGGTTTTCACTCGATTGAAATTTTATCCCTACGATTGTAGTTGTAGCAATACGTTTCTCACCGCACCCATGGGTCCGCCCTGCATGGCCTTCCAATCGAGCCAGAGGACCCCTCCGGGGTCCAGGCGCATATCACGGCGCTTGCGGATCAATTTCACCAGGTGCTCGGGACCCACCGGGGTATCCTCATAAAATTTCAGGGCCACCTGATCGCCGCGGCGGTCCATCGAAGCCACCAGGAGCTTTTCCGCCAGCGCCTTGAGCACGGCATATTCGAGCAGATTTTCGACGGGAGGCGGCGGAGGGCCAAAGCGGTCGTCGAGCTCGCGGCGAACTTCCGCGCGGCCGGCGTCGGATGAAATTTCGGCAATGCGTTTGTAAATGCGCAAGCGCAGATTTTCACTTTCGATGTATTCGGGCGGGATGCGGATGTCGAGACCGAGATTGAGCGTGGCGCGGCGTTCCGGCGCGACGGCTTCGCCCTTACTTTCCGAGACGGCGCGCTCCATCATCTGGCAATACATGTCGAAACCCACGGCTTCGATGTGGCCATGCTGCTCGCGCCCCAGCAGGTTGCCGGCGCCGCGCAATTCCAGATCGAGGGCGGCGATGCGGAATCCGGCGCCAAGATCGCTGAATTCCTTGAGCGCGGAAAGACGGGTGCGGGCGATGGGCGACAAGGTGGTGTCGGGCGGGACCAGCAGATAAGCGTAGGCGCGCTGGTTCGAGCGCCCCACGCGGCCGCGAAGCTGGTACAGCTCGGAAAGGCCCATGCGGTCGGCGCGATTGATGATGATCGTATTGGCGCGAGGAATGTCCAGACCGTTTTCGATGATGGTGGTGGAGACAAGGATGTCCGCATCGTCGCGAATGAATTTGAGCATCACCTTTTCGAGTTCGGCTTCCTTCATCTGGCCGTGGCCCACCACGACGCGGGCTTTGGGGACCAGGCGCTGAATCATGGTGGCCAGCGAGGCGATGGATTCCACGCGATTGTGGACGAAGAAGACCTGGCCGTCGCGGTCCAACTCTTCTTCGATCACGCGCTTCACCAGGGTTTCGCTGAAGGGCGCGACGGAGGTCTGAATCGCCAGGCGATCCTTGGGGGGCGTTTCGATGACGCTCATATCGCGCAGGCCGACAAGCGACATGTGCAGAGTGCGGGGAATGGGCGTGGCGGACATGGTGAGCACGTCCACATTCTTGCGCATTTCCTTCAGGCGTTCCTTGTGGGCCACGCCGAAGCGCTGTTCTTCATCCACCACCAGCAGGCCGAGATCGTGGAACTTCACGTCCTTTGAAAGCAGGCGGTGGGTGCCGACGAGGATGTCAACTTTTCCGGCTTCCAGCTCCTCGAGCGTTTTTTTCTGCTCGGCGGCGGTGCGAAAACGGCTGAGCAAGGCGATGCGCACAGGAAAGGCGGCATAGCGCCGCCGCAAAGTTTCGTAATGCTGGAAGGCGAGAACCGTGGTGGGTGCGAGGATGGCGGCTTGCTTGGAATCGGCGACGGCCTTGAAGGCGGCGCGCATGGCCACTTCCGTCTTGCCGTAGCCGACGTCGCCGCAAAGCAGGCGATCCATGGGCAAGGTGGATTCCATGTCGCGCTTCACTTCATCGATGGCGCGCTGCTGGTCGGGAGTTTCCTGAAACTCGAAGGCGTCCTCGAATTCGCGCTGGAAATTGGTGTCCGGCGGGAAGGAGTGGCCGGGGGTGGTTTTGCGCTCGGCGTAGAGTTTAAGGAGGTCGCCAGCCATGTCATTGACGGATTTGCGCACGCGGGATTTGCGCGCTTCCCAAACGCTGGTGCCGAGGCGGTCGAGCTGCGGTTCCACGCCGCCGAGGGACTGGTATTTCTGAATGAGGTCAAGCCGAGCGAGCGGGACGTACAGCTTGGCGTCTCCGGCGTAACGCAGGAGCATGAATTCGCCGCTCGCGCCCTCGACCACCACCTGGCGCAAGCCTTCGAATTGGCCGATGCCGTGATCCACATGCACCACGTAATCGCCGGGCTTGAGGTCCGAGAAATCGCTGAAAAAGCTGGCGGTCTTGGGGCGCGAGCGGGCGCGGGTGGATGGAGGAGGAAGCGTCTCAAACAGGTCGGCGTTTCCATACAACGCGATTTTCGCGTCGGGGATCACCACGCCTTCCGCAGTGGGAGCTTTGATGAGCACCATCGCCGGAGTATTTCCGCCGCTTTCTTCCTGAGCGAGGCGCGTGACCGTGGCGTTCTCTTCGAGCTCGCCGACCCGGTACGGCAACTCGTACTCGTGGCAAATGTCGGCGAAGCGTTCGAGTTCGCCAGTGGTCCCGGCGGAGACCATGACTTGTTCTCCGGCCGCCAGGCGGCTGCGCACCTCGGCCATGAATGCGGCGACATTGCCGTGATAGCGGCTGGTGGGCTGGGTTTGCAGGGTGCGCGGCGCGCCGGACTCGGAGGATAGCGAAAGCTGCTCGAGAGCGAGGCGCGGAGTCATTTGGCGCGCGAGCGACCACTCTTCTTCGTTGTAAATATATTTGTTGGGAGGCTCGGCCAGCGGGTCTTCGGCGCGGTCGAAGGCTTCGGCCAGATGCTTGCGGTATTTTTCGACCGCCTCGGCGAGTTGCGGCGGCTCGTCCTCCATCAGGACAGGTTCGGCGGCCAGATCGAAGAGCGTGGAGGTGCGCGCCTCGAGCAAAACTTCGTGAAATTCCCAGCCGGGATCGAGACCGGACGGCGGAGCGGCGTCTTCGCGGCCCGAAGGGACGGTCGAGAGCGCGCGTTCGGAGGCGCGCGCGAGAACTTCGGCGCGCCGCGGAAATTCCGTGAGCGGCAAAATCGTGGAGCGTTCGAGAGGGCTGGTGGAACGCTGGGTATTCGGGTCGAATGCGCGAATGGATTCGATGGTGTCGCCAAGCAATTCGACGCGGATGGGCTGCGGCGTCTCAGGAGAAAAAATGTCGATGATGCCGCCGCGCACGGCAAATTGCCCGGGCATCTCGCAGGTAATCTGGCGGTCGTATCCCGCGCCGGAAAGAAACGCGAGGAGGTCCTCATGGGCGATGGATTGATCGCGGGCCAGAGTGCGCGCGAGTTGGCGGTAAAAAGCGGGTGAACGCATGCGCCAAAGCGCGGCCTGAACCGGAGCGATCAGCAAATCCACTTCGCCGGTGGCGAACCGCCAGAGCGCCACGGCGCGATCTTCGGAAATTTCACCGTGCGGGGAACGCGCGTCGTACGGCAGAACATCGTAGGCGGGCCAGTGGGCGACGCGGCGGCCGGGCTTGCCGGTGATGGCGCGGTAAAAATAGCGCACCGGCTCGAGCAAGGCTTCGGCGCGCTGATTGGAATCCACCAGGAAAACCGCCGGGCGGCCGAGACGCGCAAAAGCGAGCGCCACGACAAGAGATTTGGCGGGATCGGTGAGGCCGGCGAGATGGACTTCGGCGGCGCCGCGGCGCAGGGCTTCGAGCGATTCGTCTACGGCGGGATGCCTGCCCACGCGCGCGAGCAACTCGCTAACCAGAGGAAGGATCATGCTTTGACTTGGGCGATGCGCTCGAGCAGTCCGGCGGTGGAATGGCCGGGTTCGAGCGGGATGCGGATCACTTCACCGCCCGCGGCGCGAACCTCGTCGTCCTCCTGGAAGGAAGATTCCTGCGAGCCGGCCTCTCCGCCGCGAACGACAAAATCGGGCGAAAGCTTTGCAATCAGAGAGCGCGCGGAATTTTCCGCATATTCGACGACATAATCCACGGCCGCGAGCGCGGCAAGAATTTCGGCGCGTTCTTCGGCGGGATGAACGGGGCGGCCGCGTCCCTTCTGCGCCAAGACGCTGGCATCCCCGGCGAGGCCCACAACCAGGATATCGCCGCGCGAGCGGGCCTGCTCAAGCAGGCGGATGTGGCCGGGATGCAGAAGTTCAAACCGCCCGCTGGCGAAAACCACTCGCCGGCCATTGCGTTTCCACTCGCGGCGTTGGAGAATCAACTCATCTTGCGAAATCATCTGACCCAATTCCCTGCTCCGATCCTGTTTCCTGGCGCCGCGAAGATGCGACGCCAACCATCAATTCTAGCATGCGCGATGCGGTTGCCGCGGGAGATGCCATGAAGCATTGGCGAGTCAAACTAGCGATGGTGGGGGCTTTGCTGCTGCTGTTTGGTGCGTGGTCCACATACCGCATCGCCATGGTGCGCCACACGATGATGGTGGTGGCCGGGGGATGTCACACGCCTGTCACCGTGATCGAGCCGGACGAAACGCCCGCGCAAGGATCGGTGATCGTGTTTCACGGGCTATCCGCCAATCGCCGGGTGATGCAATACCTGGGCGACGATCTGGCTTTCGACGCCAACCTGCGCGTGTATCTGGTGGACTTGCCGGGACACGGCGACAATACCGACCCGTTTTCATTTGGGCGCGCGCAGCAATGCGCTGCAGCCACCGTCGAATCACTGATGCAAAGAGGCGAAATAAGTCCCAAGACGACGGCCTTCCTGGGACATTCACTCGGGGGGGCCATCGCCATACGACTGGCGGATCGCGAACCGGTGGCCGCTACGGTGGCTATCTCTCCCATGCCCATGATTACGCCACAGCGCATGCCTTCGAACCTGCTGGTTTTTTCCGGGCAATACGACTTGCGCGCGCTGAAACGCGAAGCGCAGAGCCTGCAGAAAGACGCGGGGGGAGAACGCAGCGACGCCGAAGATTTTTTGCAGGCTCGCGCATTTCATCTGGATACGGTGCGGCACGCTTCGCACACCAGCCAGCTTTTCAGCTCGCAAGTGGAAGCGGACGCGCGCGACTGGATCGTGAATTCCTTCGAAGCCGCGGCGGGAAACGATTTGGGCGTCTATCCGTGGTCATCGCGTACGGACTGGAGCCTGCAGGAGGAGGCGAGTCCCACATTCCGCTCGCGGCTGGGAAACGCTTGGTACGCATTCGAGCGCTGCGGGCCGATCACCGGATTGCTGGGGCTGCTGCTGCTGTTTCCGCTGGCGGCGCAGATCGCCGGCGCTTGCGTGGGCGAAAAACGGGAGGAATCGGGAACGGCGCAGCCTTCGCGCTGGCTCGCGATTTTGGAAGGATTCGTGTGCTCGCTGGTGGGAGTGCTGCTGCTGACGCAAGTGATGCCGCTGCGGTTTCTGCACATGTATACGGGAGAATATTTGGCATCGCTGCTGCTGATTTTCGGGGTGTTGATCCTGGCGCTCAATTTGCGCGACGCCAAATCGAATTTGAAGTCGCAACGGTCTGCGTACTTCGTGATCGCCGCTGGATTGGGGATGGCCGCGATATTGTGCGTGGGCGCGTGGCTGAATTGGCAGCTGGACGACGCCTGGCTGAACGCGCCGCGCTGGCTGCGATTCGCGGGGATTTTGCCGGTGGCCTGGATATTCAGTTATGCCGAGGAAATTTTGCTGGGCCCGGCGCAAACCGGCGGTAAATGCCGGGAGCGGTTTGGAGTGTATCTCCTGCTGCGCCTCGAATTGTGGCTGGCGTGTTTGTTCGCGGCGTATTATCTGGCGAGCGGAGAAGTGCTGATCATTTTGCTGGTTTTGCCGCTGGCGGTGTACACGATCTTGCAGCGGCTGGCAACCGACGCCATCCGCCGGCGGACCGGCTCGGCAGCTGCGGCCGCCTTGTTTGCTGGTATACTCGCGGCCTGGTTGATTGCGGCGGTATTTCCACTGACTTGATCCGAGAGATGAAAGACATCGCGATCGTCGGAGGCGGCCCGGCCGGCTCTTTATGCGGCGAACGCCTGGCCAGCGCCGGTTGGCGCGTAACGATTTTTGATGAGCGGCCGGCCTGGGAAAAACCCTGCGGCGGCGGGCTGACGCACAAAGCCATCGAGACTTACCCCTTCCTGCTGGATTCCACACAACCCAAAAAAATCATCCGCGCCGCGGAGCTGATTTCGAGCCGCGGGCATCGCGCGCGATTTGAGATGAGCCACCCCATCGTGATTTACTCGCGGCGGGTGCTCAACGGGCTGCTGCTCGACCGCGCGAAAGCGGCGGGCTGCCGGGTGGTGCGGTCGCGCGTAACTTCCGTAGATACGCAGGAGAGCCGTGCGCGACTCACGGCGGGAGGAGAGGAAATCGGCGCGGATTTTCTGGTGCTGGCCGCGGGAGCGCGCAATCAATTGATACCGGAAACCACGCGGCTCGGCGCAGACGATCTGGAAGTGACGTTGGGCTATTACATCCCCGCCGACGAAGACCTGATCAAAATAAAATTTTTGCGGGAATTCGAAGGGTACCTGTGGTCCTTTCCGCGCACCGACCATCTTTCCGTGGGAATTTGCGCGAAGATCGGGCAGGCTCCCAGCCAGCAATTGCGTCGGCATCTGGATGAATTTTTGCGCGAGGAATCGCTCTCGAGCGAAGGAGCGCAATTCTACAGCCACGTTTTGCCCTCGCCGCAGGCCCAGACGCTGCGCGGGCGGCGCATCGTGGGGCGCAATTGGGCCATGGCCGGAGACGCGGCGGCTTGCGTCGATCCGGTGACCGGCGAGGGACTGTATTATGCATTGCGCTCGGGCGATTTGCTTTCCGAGGCGCTGCTGGCGGGACAGCCGGAAACGTATCCGGCGCGAATGCGCGCGGCGTTTTCCGCGGACCTGGAATTCGCGGCGGGCATCGCGCGAAAAATTTTCCGGGGGAATTTCCTGGGCGGGGCCATCACCACGCGCATCGTGCAAATACTGAATCACTCACCTGCATTCCAGGACCTGATCCGCGACATTTTCAGCGGAGCGCAGGACTACCGCACGCTGAAACGGCGTCTGCGCGCGCAACTGGGCATCACGGCCACGGAGATTACTCGCAGCCTGCTGGAGACGCGGGGATTGTCGCAGATATTTGGCGCCGCGCGCACGCGTGTGCCGCTGCGCTAATCCCATGCGTGATTCGCGACGCACGCGGGCGCGCTTGAGCCTTTCCGCGGGCGCATGCTACTCTTGAGCGTCTCCTCCGCTGCCGCGAAAGTGCCGGAAAGCGACAGCATGCGGCAGAGGAGCGGAACGAGCCGGAGTGGCGGAATGGCAGACGCGGCGGACTCAAAATCCGTTGGTCGCAAGGCCGTGTGGGTTCGACTCCCTCCTCCGGCACCAATTTTTTGAATTTATGCGGACGCCCGCTATCCGCTGTGGCGACTGCTCAATTGCGCGCCGCACGCCGCGGTGCGAATTTTTCAGCAACGCAAGACCCGCCGAATATCCCAAAAATCGAAACGCACCTCGATTGCGTTTTGCGATCAACGAACTTCGACAGTCAGCGTGGAAGTCTTCACATTCCCCTGAGAGTCCTTGGCGGTGAATGTGTAGGTGGTGGTCTTGCGCGGTGAAACCGTGACGCAACGGCTGTAGGAGGGCCAAACGGGATTCGACTGCGGCTCGAGCATGACGGATACGGCGTTCGAAACGGCATAGCAGAGGTCCGTGGACTGGCCGCGGCGGATGGCTCCGGGGCTTGCGTAGAACGAGAGGATATCGAAATTGTTTCCGCCGAGAGATTCAACGGTGCGCGCGTCCTGGGCGCGGGAGCGGGCCGCGGCGCGCTCTTCGATTTCGCGGTTTTCGCGGGATCGCGAGAGAAAAACCCATCCCACATAGGCCAGGGCCACGAAAAAGGCGACGGTCCAAACGGCGAAAAATCTGCGAAACCCGCGAGTCATGGTCAATTTTATGGCCCCGCTTCCGACGGCAAGAGGCGGAAAAAAACCGCGGATCAGCAGCCGGAAAAACTGCGAATGGCGGCGCCCTCGTCTTCAAATTCGGAAAAAACCGTGTGCAGGTTGGTGAGCCGCAGTGTTTCGCGGGCGCGCGAATTCAGATCCACGGCGCGCAATTCCGCTCCGCTGCGCCGCGCGGTGTAGAGTGCTCGAACCAACTGGCCGACGCCGGAACTGTCGAGATAGGTCACATCGCGAAAATTCAGCAAAACGCGTTTGTGCCCATCCTCGAAAAGATCGACAAGCAATTCGTGAATGGCTTCTCCTTCAATCAATGTGAAACGCCCGCGCACATCAATCACCGTCACCTCGCCCATCTGCCTGGTGCTTGCGCTGAAACCCAATGATATGCTCCTTGAATTCAAGGGGGGGATTCTATCTTACTTCACCGGGAATCCCACCGGAAATTGGGAAAGGGCAAAGGATAACTAAGCGGTGAGTTCGGCGAGCCAGGAATCGAGAATTTTCAACTGCGGCTCCGGGACGTTCAGGAAACCGATGCCCATACCGATGCCCTCCTGAACATAAATAATCTGGGCGGGAGTGGTGAAAGTGCCCTGGTCGCGGGAAATGTCGATACGCACCTTGGTGCCCACGGGAAGAGTGTTGAGAACATCGACATAGCAACCCTTGCGGCTGATTTCCGAAATGCGGCCGGGAATGTGCAGATCGCTGGCGACTTCGGTAAGAACCATGGTGGCGATAAAGGAAAAGCGCGGGACTTCGCGTTTTTCACGGTACTCACCGCCTGAAGCCAAAGGATTCTGAAAGGGTCCATCCATTCGGACACCTCGGATGTCGCATTCAGAGTGGCACACGGCAAGGGCAAATTCCACCTTCGCGCCGCGTGGTGGTGCGAAAAGTGAACCGTGCGCGGAAAGGCGGACCAGGAAATTTCCCGGCATTTAAAGGGGCGAAAAAGCAAGAGCGTATTTATTAAATGGTTATCATGGAAAAAGTGGAAAAACGCAGGAAGGGAGAGCCAGCCCGGCGAGTGGGGAGGGCGCGATGGACGGTCCGCGAGATTCTGCGTTGCTAAAGCGGGAGCAGAACGATAATCGGGTTTTGGCTGGAAAAAACGAACGTCAGACACACCTTCCCAGTCTGCACTTATACGCTCTTTTGGTGAGCAGGAACCATATTTTCTTTGTATTCCGAGCTTTGGAAGGGTCTTTTCAATTTTTGGGGCGCCGGACCGATCTTCTCTCAGCCCCTGATGGAGTCCCATGGGGTCAAAAGCGTATCCCGTTGGGTATAACATCTTCAACTAATATGAATTCCTCCCATATGCTACTATGATGGGCAGCGTTTGCCTTCACTTATAACCTGGCTTCGACACCCTGAAGAACGGCGCGGAGCGCGGGCCACATATTATGATTGGAAATTATACATGGGTGGGCATATTCGTCCAGGCGAATACCTAAAGGATCTTCGCACCCGGCTAGGTATCACTACACGGGAAGTCGAGGAATTCAGCAGGCAAATCGCAACGGACGCGGAAAACGACGAATTCTACATCTCGAACGCCTGGCTCACGCAACTCGAGAACAAGAATTCCGTCCCCAGCATCTACAAACTGTTCAGCCTGAGTGTGATTTACCGCATCACGTTCCACGACCTGCTGGCGGTATTCGGGGTGGACCTGGCGGCCAGCCGGCGCTTCCAACTGGCCCTGCCGTTGCAAAACACCCACCTGGCTTCCCTGGAACCTCCCGATCCGAATATGCCTATCACCTTTCCTGTGCGATTCGACAAGAGTTTTACTCTGGAAAAGACCAGTCTGCTCTCGCGCATGGTGGAAGTTTGGGGGGAAATTCCGCTGGCGTTGATTCAAAAATTGGACGTGCGTAACTGCCAGTATGGATACATCGGAATCGAGGATTTCACCATGTTTCCGCTGTTGCGGCCGGGATCCTTTGTTCAAATCGACGACCACGTGGCGCGCATGCGCCCGGCCGAGTGGCGCACGGAATTCGACCGTCCCATCTATTTCCTCGAGACCCGGGAGAGTTATGCTTGCGCCTGGTGCGAAGTGCATGGTTCGCAACTGACGTTGATCCCGCATCCGCTATCAGGCATGCCATTGAGGCAGTTTTCGTATCCGGATGAAGCGGAGATCGTGGGGCAGGTGACCGGGGTGGCTATGCGCCTGATTCCGAAACCGACGGAGCTGCAAGACGAGATTCAAAAATTGCCAAGGAAATCCTGAGATTGGAACAGAGAAATTCGGCGGTAAGAGGGTCGGTATCCGCCGGAACAGCCACGCGAAAGGGCTCGATCGTCTTCCAGGTCTCGAGAAAATCCTCCGCGGGAACTCCGGAAGCGGCTGCAAAAGCTTGCAACTGCCCGGCCAGGTCTTCGAGGGATGTGGAAAGAAGCTCGCGGAACGCTTCGCGATGGCATCCCGCAATGGCCTCGGAAGCGGCGCCTTCGGAGAAATTAGCGGCCAAACCAGCGTGATGGTAGGCGCCGGAATTATAGTCGCGCATGGACGCCAGATAAATCAGACGGTCCAGCGCCCGCGGCATATGCGATAGAGTGCGCCGGCGAAGGTCGGCGGCGGCCGCCTGGACTTCTTTTCGTTCGAGCCGATGGTCCATCGAATCGTGAATACCCTACTACAGGACTCCACCACCAGAGGAAGTTTTATGCAGAACAATGGCCGGAGTAGGATTCAAGAAAGCCAAAGATCTGCCCGTCAAATGACACACGGTGTAAGCAGACTTTACCGTGCGGCGAGCCACGGCCCCGGCGGCGTAAGGGCCGCGAAGCAGAATCGAAATTTGCAAAGCGCGGCAGCAGAACAGGAGCATCGCGAAATTCGCCGCCATGGAAAATTCCATGGGCACGCTCAGGCGCTCGTAAAAGCGGGAATACGAGCGGTGAAACTGCATGAGGGCCGAGATTTGCATACGAATGCGCTTCACCCAAGACAAGGCGATGCTCTTGCGTTCCTGCAAAAATATCCGCTGCAGGGAGGGCAATCCCACTTTCTGGATGTAAGCATAGTCCTCTTCGGCGAAAATGCGGGCCACAAATTCCTCGGGCAGGAGCGCCGATTGCAGGGTTCGTAGCGAGCGGCGCGCGTCCAGTAAAGCCTGCGCGCTGCCCACGACCAGAGATGCAGGCTTCCTTACCACCAAAAGATATACTGCTAGCAGTAGACCCAGGCCGAATCCCAAAAATAGTATCAAATGTGTCATGGCCGAGCCGCCTTTCCAAGGCTTGAGCGCACAAGGTGCAGCATGCCTTTGGTTTTCATTGCCAGAACCTTATAATCCGCCTCCAATGTCGAGGGCACATCTGGTTCCGGGTTGGGTTGATAGGACCACAAAGCAGCCGTCCAGAACGCGAGCGACGCAAGGTAGGAAAACGGCTGCGAAACGCTCCAGATGGCTTGAAACGATTTTCCGGCGTACGATTGAAAGGCCAGAATGATCACACTGGTTCCCAGGAATAACCCGTACCCCAAAATAATTCCCTTCAGATTTCTTCCGAGGGCGATTCGGAAATAAGACACCACGAACAATATGCTGACGAGCAGCAGGGCCTGAACGACGCGAAGATCCCTTTCCAGCTCGGCATTGGTGGCCGCCGGGGACCAGTGCGTCGAAAGCAGTCCCTGCAGAGCCACGTATCCGAAAATAATTGCGAAAAGAGCGATTACCAGATAACGCGAGCAACGCTCCGCGCCGGGATAGGCTTCGAGCGCATGGTTGCTGATTTCGAGGATGATGCCATAGCCCACGATGAGAGTTAGAAACTGTGTGGACCAGTACCACACTCCGTAAAGCGATGGGTCAACCCTGTGAAACGGATTCGATATGCAGTCGATGATCAGGACACAGAAAACGTAAGAATAGAAAAATGGATATTTCGTTATGAATCTTCCGCGCACGGCGCGAAGGAGAATCAAGAATTCAAGCGCGGGGCCGCTCCACCAGAGTATTTGACTCGTCATAGGTATCTACTCGTGGACGGTATCCTACCATAAAAAAGGAGGGGGAGAATGTAAATCCCCCTTCTCTCCACGCCGGGCCATTGAGGGCCGGTCAAACCTTGAGAAATATGACGAAGATCGAGTACGAGCCGCCTAGGATTTATGCAATTGACCTTCCCGGAGGCGGACGTGTGCCGTCAGTCAGATACGAGGGCACAACTCCCGGAGGCGGACGCGTGCCGTCAGTCAGATACGAGGGCACAACTCCCGGAGGCGGACGCGTGCCGTCAGTCAGATACGAGGGCACAACTCCCGGAGGCGGACGCGTGCCGTCGAGTCAGATACGAGGGCAACAGACTCCCGGAGGCGGACGTGTACCGTCAGTCAGGTACGAGGGCACGACTCCCGGAGGCGGACGTGTGCCGTCAGTCAGGTACGAGGGCACGACTCCCGGAGGCGGACGTGTGCCGTCGGTCAGGTACGAAGGCACGACTCCCGGAGGCGGACGCGTGCCGTCAGTCAGGTACGAGGGCACGACTCCCGGAGGCGGACGTGTGCCGTCGGTTAGGTAAGCAGGGCGAGTGGATGTCTTCGAAAACGCCGGAGTGGCGATCATCGGGACGGAAAAAACGGCGAAGGCAAAAGCCAGCAGCCATGCAGTGTATCTGCGCTTCATTTTTGATCTCCTCTGAATTGGGTAGGCACAGGGCCTGGTGGAAAATAGACATGCTCGCAGGAAAACGTGCGAGCGATGAGCGCGCGCTCAGAATGCCGAGCAGGCGAGCCTAAATTCGTAATTCGACGCGGGAGTGCGCGAGATTGAATGCGGTCCCCGCAAACGGAGTTCATCCGGCAAGGGCGCAAGCCGAACAAGGATGCAAAAGCAATCTCGGTGATGAGTGTCCCAGGCAGGTGTGCGCGAGGATTGTAGCGGAAAAAGCGCGGACCTATTGACGATATTGGAAACATTGCGGGACATGCGTATAGCGCCGTAGGCAGGGCGTCTGTTTTACTGGTGCGAGGCTTCTTTGGTGCCTCTCCGATGAATGAGACAACGAATGATGCAACGACGACCGCGCCGAATCCTCATGTAGAGGCAATTCACGAGCATCTCCATAGGATTCACCGCCGGCAGTGGAGCATGTGGTCGGCGACGGTGGCGGTGATGTTGCTGCTCACCGTGTGCGTGGCATCTTTCGCATTTCCGGGACTTCTGAGCAAGGAGCAAAGCACTTATAGTTTTTTCCTGAACCAGGCGGTGCGTGGTCTGGTAGGCATGGTTCTGCTGTTCAGTGTGTACCTGGTCTACCAACAAGTGCTGATCGGGCGTCTGCGCAACGAACTGGAAGACCAGATTCGCTCCCTGGCCAAAGTGGAAAACCTGGCGACGGAGGTTTACAAGCTGGCGGCCATCGATCAACTCACCGGCCTGTACAATCGGCGCTCCGGAGAGCAGCGGCTGCATCAGGAAATCGGCAGAGCACAACGCCACGGCCGCCCGTTGACCGTCTTGCTGCTGGATCTGGACGGGCTGAAACAAGTGAACGACAGGCACGGGCACGCCGCCGGTGATTTGATGATCAAGGGGTTTGCGGAACGCCTGCAACGGGCGATCCGCGGGTCGGATGTGGCCATCCGGCTTGGCGGCGATGAATTCATGGCGGTGCTTCCGGAATGCCGGGTGGAGGAAGTGCATCACGTCCTGGCGCGCATCCAGGGCCTGATGATTGAAATCAACAACGAAAAAATTCCCTGCAACTTCTCACGAGGGTGGACTGATTACAAATCGGGCGAAACACTGATCGAATTGCTCAAGCGCGCTGACGATCTGCTCTATGCCAACAAGCGCGAAGGCAAGGCAGGCGGAGGCGAACCCCAGGCGGAGCGGCAGCCGCAAGCGACTCCGTGAGTGCAATCGACGAGGCACGGGTACCCCCGCGGATGTGGAAGTGCCGTCCCCTCAAGCATCAAAGCGCAGCGATGTTCCTGTGAGGAACACCCGCCAAAAAATTCCTTGCACCTTCCAGGGGTGATTCGTAAGATACGCCCCAGTTGCAGACTCGATACTAGGGAAAATACATGCCCAAAGAGAAGCCCAAGGTAAATATCGGCGAAGTCATACGCTCCTATCGCGGCGACCGCGGCCTTTCGCAGGGAGACATCGAACGCCGCACCGGCTTGCTGCGCTGCTATCTTTCGCGCGTGGAGAATGGCCATACGGTTCCCTCACTCGAAACTCTGGCGAAGATTGCCGAAGCCATGGAAATCAATCTCGCTGACTTTTTCCCCGGAAGCGACACGGCCCAGGACCGCGAAACGCGCAAAATGCTGGGCGAGCTTTCCGAGGAAGAAATCCGGTTCCTCGCGGACATCAAGAAATATTCCGCCACACTTTCGGACGACGACAAGAAGCTGGTGCTGGCCATGATCCGCAAAATGGCGGCTATCGTCCCGCCCCCTTCGCGCAGCGCAAAGAATGGCGGAGCCCCGCGGCGCATTGAATTTTAGGCAATATCGGCGAGTGGGCCGTCGCGGGTATGCCGCGTGAGATCCCACGGCGCACGGGTCCAGGATGCGCCACGACTTTCCTGCCCTGCTTGATCCTTTTCCCTTCCTTTTCGCCATTGCACATCTAAGCCATGCATGCAGCCGCGTGACTAGGAATCTGCTCCCGGGATTCGATACAATACGGATATGAGCGAGAAGCGGCACAAAACCGTGGGAGTGAAAGTCGGGAACGTGCAGGTGGGAGGCGGCGCGCCGGTGGTGGTCCAGTCCATGACCAACACGGACACCGCGGATGTGGCTTCCACGACGCAGCAATGCCTGGAGCTGGCGCAGGCCGGCTCGGAGCTTGTGCGCGTGACCGTGAACGTGCCGGAAGCCGCCGCAGCCGTTCCGGAAATCAAGAAGCGATTGATGGATGCGGGCTGCAACGTGCCGATCATCGGAGACTTCCATTACAACGGGCACGTGCTGCTGGTGAAATATCCGGATTGCGCGCGGACGCTCGACAAGTACCGCATCAATCCCGGCAACGTGGGCGCGGGACAGCGGCGCGACGAACAATTCGCGACGATTTGCAAAGTGGCGCGCGACAACAGCAAACCGGTGCGCATCGGGGTCAACGGCGGCTCTTTGAATCAAGAGCTGGTGATGCGCAAGATGCAGGAAAACACCGACCGGGACCTGGGAAAAACTTCCGAAGCAATCATCAACGAATGCATGGTGCTTTCCGCGCTGCAATCAACGGAACTGGCCATCGAGACCGGCCTGCGCAAGGATCAGATTATTATTTCCTGCAAGGTTTCGCGGCCGCGCGATTTGGTGGAAATTTACCGCGACCTGGCGCAGAAGACGGATCAGCCTTTGCACTTGGGACTTACCGAAGCGGGCATGGGCGCGAAGGGATTGGTTTGGTCGGCAGCTTCGATGGGAATTCTGCTGAGCGAAGGAATCGGCGACACGGTTCGCGTTTCCTTGACGCCGCGGCCGGGCGGCGACCGCCGCGATGAGGTCTATGCCGCCTGCGAACTGCTGCAATCGCTTGGGCTGCGCAGTTTTTCTCCGAGCGTCACAGCGTGCCCGGGATGCGGGCGCACCACCAGCACCACGTTTCAGGAACTCGCCGAAAGCATTCAAGGATACATTCGCGATCAAATGCCGGAATGGAAACGCCATTATGAAGGCGTCGAGGAATTGAAGCTGGCGGTGATGGGCTGCATCGTCAACGGCCCGGGCGAATCCAAGGCGTCCAATATAGGCATCAGCTTGCCGGGAACGGGCGAAGCGCCGCGCTGCCCGGTGTACATCGACGGGCAGAAATTCACGACGCTCGAAGGAACTTACGACGAGCTTTCCGCGGCATTCCAGGCGCTGGTGGACGATTACGTTTCCACGAAATTTCCCAAGCGCGAAACTCCGCTCCCGGCTGTCACCATGCCGGCTACTGAAAATTCGCCCGCCAAGCCCGCTCTGCGCGTTCTGGCATAGTTTGCAAGGCATGGAACCCCCGGCAGCCTGCCGCGTTCGCAGCGAACACAAAATTTGGAAATTGCGGTAGACTCTCCGCGCCACTGAACCCGGAAAGGCATGCCCGCCTACCTCCATTCCGCCGAGGGACGCTTTCATGAGTGAAAGCGCACCCACTCGCCCCGCGGATGCTCCCGGAAAAACCACCGCCGAAGCAGGACGCGATCTGCCGCATTGGCAGCGGGGATTCTGGAGCCTGATCGTCACGCAGTTTCAGAATGCGTTCAACGACAACGCCATAAAGTTTTTGGTTATTTACATTATCGTGGCGCTGGGCTTCTCCCACCGGCAGCGCGATTTTCTGGTGCTGGTGGTGGGCGGGCTGTTCGCAATTCCCTTCATATTTTTTTCGCTGACCGGCGGATATTTCGCGGATCGCTACAGCAAACGCAGCGTGGTAATCGGCACGAAACTCATGGAAGTCGGCGTGATGGGCGTGACCATCGCGGGGCTCGCGCTGCAAAACCTGCCGCTCGAATGCGCCGCGGTGTTTTTGATCAGCTCGCAATCGGCGCTTTTTGGCCCGTCGAAATACGGATTGCTTCCGGAATTGCTGCCAGAGAGAAGGCTTTCCTGGGGCAACGGCATCATCGAGCTCGGGACTTTTCTGGGAAGCATTTCCGCGGTGATGGCCAGCGGATATCTGGCCGAGCATTTTCGCGGGCGCGAAGGATTGGCGGGCGTGGTGCTGTTGGGCTGCACAATTTTCGGGCTGATCACAAGCCTGGGAATTACGCACGTTCCCGCCGCCGATCCCGGCCGGACGTTTCGATGGAATCCGTTCGGCGATCTCAGCTCGCAGCTCGGAATCATCCGCAGCGACAGGGTGCTTTCCTGGGCGGTGCTGGGAAACAGCTACCTGTGGTTCCTGGCGGCATTGCTGCAATTCACCATCGTCATTTACGGGCACGATGTGCTGCGCATCGACGATACGCATATCGGCTATCTGCAAGCGGCGGTGGGGATCGGCATCGGAATCGGAAGTTTTGCAGCGGGCTATCTTTCCGGCGGCAAAATCGAATACGGATTGATCCCGCTGGGCGCCATCGGCATGACTGTTTTCAGCGCCCTGCTCTACAATCCCGCCCAGACGGAGCTGAGCGCGGGGATGCATCTGAGCCTGCTGGGATTTTTCGGCGGCTTTTTCGCTGTTCCGCTGAACGCGTTGATTCAACATCGCCCGCGCCCGGAAGAAAAAGGCGGCGTCATCGCGGCCGCCAATTTATTTTCGTTTGTGGGGGTGTTCGCAGCCGCCGGAGCGTATTACCTTTTTTCGAGTGTGATGCACCAATCGGCAGCGGGAATTTTTTTGGATGGCGCGGCGCTGACGCTGGTGACCACGGTCTACGCCGTATTCCTGCTGCCGGATTCGTTGCTGCGGCTGGCGCTTTGGGTGGCCACGCATACGCTGTACGGCATTCGCGTGGATGGCCGCGATAATATTCCGGAGACGGGCGGCGCGCTCTTCGTGGCCAATCATATGTCGCTGATTGACGCGCTGCTGCTGCTGGCTTCGACCGACCGCAGTATCCGATTCCTGATGTACAAGGGATATTACGAGCTTCCCTACATCAAGCCCTTCGCGAAAATGATTCGCGCCATCCCCATTTCCTCGGAACTTCGCCCGCGGGAGATGATTCACTCGCTGCGCGAGGCGGGCAACGCCATCCGCTCGGGCGAAGTGGTGTGCATATTCGCCGAGGGGCAAATCACGCGCATCGGCCAGATGCTGCCCTTCCGGCGCGGCATGGAACGCATCATGAAGGGCATTGACGCGCCGATTGTGCCGGTGAATCTGGACGGCGTGTGGGGCAGCATTTTCAGCTTCGAACGCGGCCGGTTTCTGTGGAAATGGCCGCGCGAGATTCCCTATCGCGTGACGGTGAGTTTCGGGCGGCCCATGCCAGCGACGTCCACGCCATTTGAAGTGCGCGAAGCGGTGCAGGAATTGCAGACCGAAGCGTACGCGCACCGCAAATCGCGGCTGCGGACGCTGCCTCGCTCGCTGATCCGCACCGCGCATCGCACACCGCTGCGTTTCGCCATGGGCGACGTGCGCCGCCCGCGAATGCGATGGGGCGAGGCGCTGCTGGCTTCGATCCTGCTGGCACGACGGCTGCGCGGCGTTTGGGAAGGGCAGGAAATGGTGGGAATTCTGCTGCCGCCGTCGGTGCCGGGAGCGCTGGTGAATTTTGCGGCGATGCTCGCGGGAAAAATTCCCGTGAATTTGAATTATACGGCTTCGAACGAGACGCTGGAATCCTGCGCGGCGCAGTGCCGGCTCGAAACGGTGATCACTTCCAAGGCGCTGCTTGAAAAAATTCCGCTGCGGGTGCCGGGGCGCGCGATTTTTTTGGAGGAAGAGGCGGCGGCGCCGCGTGTCAGCGAAAAAATTGTGGCGCTGCTGATGTGGTTCCTGCCCGCGGGACTTCTGGAAAAAAAGCTGAGCCGCGGCAAACGCGCGAAAATTGACGACCTGGCCACGGTGATTTTCTCGAGCGGAAGCACGGGAGACCCCAAGGGGGTGATGCTTACGCATTACAACATCGCCTCGAACATCGAGCAGATGGGGCAGACCTTCATGCTGGACCGCCACGATGTGCTGCTGGGCGTGCTGCCGTTTTTTCATTCCTTCGGGTTCACGGTCACATTGTGGCTGCCCGCGGTGCTCGGCGTGGGCGCGGCGTATCATCCGAGCCCGCTCGATTTGGGAGCCGTGGGAACGCTGGTGCGTGAGCATTGCGTGACGTTTTTGCTGGCCACACCGACATTTTTGCAGGCTTATGCGCGGCGCATCGCGCCGGAAGATTTCGGGAGCCTGCAATTCGTGGTGGTAGGCGCGGAGAAATTGCCGGAGCCGGTGGCGGTGATGTTTGAAGACACCTTCGGCATCCGCCCACTCGAAGGATATGGCTGCACGGAATGTTCGCCCGTAGTGGCCGTCAACACGCGCGACTTCCGCGCGCCAGGATTCCGGCAAGTGGGAGCGAAGCGAGGGCACATCGGGCATCCCCTGCCGGGAGTGAGCGTGCGCATCGTGGACCCGGAAACGGGAGAGCGGCGTCCGGTGGGAACTCCGGGGCTGATGCTGGTGCGCGGGCCAAACGTGATGCAGGGATATCTCAACAAACCGGAAAAAACGGGAGAGGTGCTGCGCGATGGATGGTACGTGACCGGGGACATCGCCGCCGAGGATGACGATGGATTTTTGGTGATCACCGACCGGCTGAGCCGCTTCAGCAAGATCGGCGGAGAGATGGTGCCGCACATCAAGGTGGAGGAGAAACTGCAGGAAGCGAGCGGGGCGGCGGAGCGGCGATTTGTGGTGACCGGCGTGCCGGACGAAAAAAAAGGCGAGCGGCTGGTGGTGCTGCACACGCTCGCTCCGGAAGAACTGAAAACGGTGCTTGGGATCTTCGCGAAATCGGATTTGCCGAATTTGTGGATGCCGCGCGCGAATCAGTTTTTTGTGATCGAGGAGTTGCCTTATCTGGGAACCGGCAAGCTGGATTTGCGGCGGGTGAATGAAATCGCGCGTGAGAAGTCGTCTTCCCCCGAAAGTTGATTCCGCGACATCGAGAATTTCCGCATGAACGGCCTCCCGCGAATGTGATGGCTCGCGCGGAGAGGACCGCGGCTGTGGCCGAGCCGCGGCCCGACTGCGGAAGCGCGCGCAGCGCAGCTAGAAGACGGCCAGCTTCACGTGCAGGAATTTTTTGGGGTTCTGGCGGAAATCGTTGACCATCAGGCGGAGATCGCCGGAAAGTCCGGTGACATTGTCATAGAATGCCGGATCGCTGAAAAATTTCCCGAGCGAGCCCTGGTTGGAATTGAGTTTGGCGCTGGCATCGCGGATGTTTCCGGAAGCGTCGCGCAGATTGTTGTAGAGAGTTTCGTCCTTCACCAGCTTGCCGAGCGAGCCCTGACCGCTTTCGACGCTGCCCAGCAGCGTATTACCTTTCTCGAGCACGCCCTTGGCGTTTTCATACACGCTGGGATCGTAGACCAGTTTTCCGATGGTGCCTTGCTGCTGCTGCACCGCCGCGAAGACGTTGTCCGCATGCCCGATAGCCGAATCAGCTTTTTGGTAGAGTTCGTCGGAAGCCACAAGCTTGCCGATGGTGCCCTGCCCGTGCTCGATGGATGTGACCGCGGTCTGGACGCTTTCGGCGGTGTCGTTGAGGTGGTTGTAAAGCGAGGGATCGTTCAGGAATTTGCCGAGAGTGCCCTGCCCCGCGTTCACTTTCTGGACGATGTCCTGCACCTGCGAGGAAAGAGTGCCGAGATTTTCCACCAGGTCCGCTCCGCGCTGCACGATGTCCTTGATGGCCACTTCTTCCTGGCTAGGGATCACGCCATTGGGAGGAATCACGGTCCCATTGATGCCGCGCGAAATGGTGACGTAGCGATTGCCGAGCAAGCCTTCAGTGACCAGGCTGGCGGAGGAATCCGTGCGGATCTGGTCCATATATTTTTTGTCAATGCGCATCACCAGGGTGATGTTGTGCATGTGGTCCTGCGGACGAGGAGTAAGGCGAATCGATTCGACATTGCCCACCGGAACGCCGTCGAGCGACACCGGCGCGCCCTGGGTGAGCCCCTCGACTTCCGAGAGATAGGTGACCAGGCGGTATTTCGGTCCCAGAATTCCGGCGCCAGTCACATAGAAAATGCCCATCGCCAGGATAAACAAGCCCACGAGCACAAAAACCCCCACTCGCAGCTCACTCCACGTCAGTTGCTTGCGTTGCGCCATGACCAGTCCTCCTCCGTTTTGCTGAGTGCCGAAGCTATTCCGCCGAAGCCAGAAACTCTTTCAAGTAAGCGTCTTGAGTGTGCAGCATATCGTCCGCCGGGCCTTGGAAATAAATCCCACCGTCGCGCAGGACCACCACGTTGGTGGCCCCGGCTTCGTCCGCAGGGGTAGGCGCCGGAGTGCCGGCAGAGGATGTGCTTTCGTCGTGCTCGCGAAGAACGCGGCCGCTCGAGCCATCGAATTTGAAATTTGCGAGGCCGAAAGCATCCTGCACGCGGTGGGTGGCGAGCACGGAAGTGACGCCCTGCGCATCGCGCCCGCGAAGGATGAGAGTGATGATGGTCTGCGAGGTGACAGGGTCGAGCCCCGCCGTCGGCGAATCGTAAAGGACCAGCGAGGGCCGATCCACCAGGGCGCGCGCGATGGACACGCGGCGGCGCATCCCGCCGGAAAGCTCCGGCGGGAATTTTTCCATGGTGTCTTCGAGTTCGACGAAGCGCAGCGCTTCGCGCACCTGCGACTCCATGCGCGATTCCGGCATACGCTCCTCACGCAAGCGGAAGGAGACATTTTCTGCCACGGTCATGGAATCGAAGAGCGCGCCTTCCTGAAAGACGAAACCCAGGCGGCGGCGAAAATCGAGGAGGTCAGTCTCCGGCATGTCGCCCAGGTCGTTGCCCATCACCACAACGCTCCCGGAATCGGGGCGCACGAGCCCGGCGGCCATTTTCAGCAGGAGAGTTTTTCCCGAACCTGTCACGCCGAGCAGAATTTTCGTTTCGCCGGGCCAGACGTCGAAGGAAACGCCGCGCAATATTTCGGCGTCATCGAAGCCGATGCGAATATCGCGAAAGGAAATGAGGGGTTGGCCGGGAACGACAAAATTGTCGCGGTCCTGGGAAGAGGCGAGCGGAGCTTCGCTCATCATTGTCAGATTATAGATGGAATTCGGGGATTTGTGGCACACGATGGATACCGGGACGGCTGCGCAAAAAGGCGGTGAGGAGCGAAAAGCCGCCCCGAAGCTCGCCTATTTTTGGAAGAGATAAAGCAGCAGCCGGGAAAGGAAAAAATCCACGACCAGAACATTGACGGATGAAACCACGACGGCGGTGGTGGTGGCGCGCCCCACACCCTGCGTTCCGCCTTTTACGCGCAGTCCTTGATAACAGGCTACGGTGGCGATGATCAGGCCGAAAAAAATAGGCTTTGAAATGCCCTGGACCAGATCGCCGAGAGCCAGGGCCTTGGTGGCGTGCGTCCAGAATTGCACGGCTCCGAGGCGCAAGGTGAAATAGGAGACGACAAATCCGCCGACCAGGCCGACAAAATCGGCCACGGCGGTGAGCAGCGGCAGCATCGTGACCATGGCGATCACGCGGGGAGTCATCAATTTGCGAATGGGGTCGGTGCCCAGCGCGCGCATGGCGTCCACTTGCTCGGTCACCACCATCGAGCCCAACTCCGAAGCGATGCCCGAGGCGTTGCGTCCGGCGACCAGGAGCGCGGTGATGGCCGGGCCGAGTTCGCGGACCAGGGCGAGCGCCACGGCGTCGCCGGTCAGCGCCGTTTCGCCGAATCGTTCGAATTGCGAGGCGGTCTGCAGGACCAGCACGCCGCCGATAAAAAATGCGGTGATCACCACGATGGGCAGCGAGCCCACGCCGATCAAATCCATCTGATCGAGCGCGTCGGACCAGTAATAGGGCGGGGTGAAGATGTTGACGATGGATTGCAGGACGAGAAGAAAATAATCCTGAAGGGCGAAAATTTGCCGCTTGACGGCCTCACCCGCGAGCCAGAACAGGGATGGAGATTCGGAGTTATCGGGCATCGTGTGTGACGCTGGTCCCGCGGCCGGGACCGAGTCTTGGGAAGCGTAACGTCCGCGGATGACTCCGTCAAGGAAACTTGCGCGGCCTAAATGTATCTCAATACGCGGCTTTACGCGCGGAGTCGCGTCCGGTAGAATTTACCGATTGCGCCGCGCGTTGGCGCGCCACTGAAAATGTTCCGATGGGTCACAGCAGGCGAATCGCACGGGCAGGCGCTGGTCGCCTGGGTCTCCGGACTTCCGGCAGGCGTTCCCGTAGATCTGGAATTTCTCAACCGCGAATTGCACCGCCGCCAACTGGGATTCGGGCGCGGCGGACGCCAGCGCATCGAAAAAGATCAGGCGGATATTTTCGCGGGCGTGCGGCATGGGCGGACCATCGGCGCGCCCATCGCTTTGCGCATCGAAAACCGCGACTGGAAAAACTGGGAGAAGGCGCTGCCGGTGGAAGACAGCGAGGGCGCCGAAGATGCGCAAAAGCGGCTGACCGCGCCGCGGCCCGGGCATGCGGACCTGGCGGGAGGGTTGAAATTCAATTTGCACGACGCGCGCTATATTCTGGAACGCGCTTCGGCGCGCGAGACGGCCGCGCGAGTGGCCGCCGGAGCGCTGGCGAAATCGCTGCTGTGCGAATTCGGCATCACGGTGCTGAGCCACACCATCGCCGTGGGGCATGTGCGGCTCGAGAGGCCGGTGCGTTGGGAAGAAATCGAAGCGGTGTGCGCCAACCTGGAATCACCGCTGCGCTGCGTGGATGAAGCGGTGGAAATTTTGATGAAGGCCGAAGTGGATCGCGCGCTGCGCGCGGGAGATTCGGTGGGCGGAATTTTTGAAGTGGTGGCGCGCGGAATTCCTCCGGGTCTGGGCAGCCACGCGCAATGGGACGAAAAATTGGATGCGCGGCTGGCGCGCGCGGTGATGTCGATTCAAGCGGTGAAGGCCGTGGAAATCGGCACGGGCGTGGCCAACGCCGTGAGCTACGGCTCGGAAGTGCAGGATGAAATCCGCTACGACGCGGGCCGCAAACGCTTCGAGCGCACCTCCAACCGCGCCGGAGGAATCGAAGGCGGCATCACCAACGGCGAAAGCATCGTGATTCGCGGATACTTGAAACCGATTTCGACGCTGCGGCGGGCTCTGGAAACCGCGGACATGAATACCAAGGAAACGGTGAAAGCGGCGTACGAACGCTCGGACATCTGCGTGGTGCCGGCGGGAGGAGTGGTGGGCGAGGCGATGGTGGCGGCGGAATTGACGGCGGCCTTGCTGGAAAAATTCGGCGGGGATTCGTTGGGAGAAACACTGCGAAATTTCAACGGCTATCAGCGGCAACTCGATAGCTACTAGGAAGACAGAGCAATATGATTCATCCGATAGTGAAGTACGGCGATCCGGTACTGGAAACGATGGCCAAGCCCGTCGAGAAATTCGACGAGGAACTGAAGACGCTGGTGAACGACATGTTCGAATCGATGTACGCGGCGCAGGGAGTGGGGCTGGCCGCGCCGCAGATCGGGCTGAGCGTGCGGCTGGCAGTGATAGACGTCACCAACGGGAAAAATCCGGAAGGAAAGCTGGTGCTGGCCAATCCGGAAATCGTGCACGCCGAAGCCGAGCAGCGCGAAGAGGAAGGCTGCCTCTCCGTTCCGGGATTTCGCGGCGTGGTGCCGCGCCCGCTGTACGTGACGGTGCGCGCGCAGGACGCCGACGGAAAAGAATTTGAAATGCGCGGCGAAGGTTTGCTCTCGCGCGCTTTCTGCCACGAGATCGATCATCTGAATGGTGTGCTGTTCCTCAATCATCTGAGCCTGCTGAAACGCGACATGATCCGCCGCAAGATCCGCAAAATGAAAAAAGCCGGCGAGTGGTAGGGCGCGCGTGCCGCTGCGAATCGTTTTCTGCGGCACTCCCGCATTCGCTCTGCCTTCCCTGCGCCACCTGGCGAGCCAAAAAGATATTCAAGTGGAAAGCGTGGTCACCCAGCCGGGGCGTCCGCGGGGACGCGGCGGGGAGATGAGCGATTCGCCAGTGAAGGAGTTCGCTCTTGAGGCCGGGATACCCGTCTACCAGCCGGAAAAAATGAAATCCGAATCAGCGGAGAATTTTTTCCGGCGCATGGCTCCGGATGCGGCGGTGATCATCGCCTACGGGCAGATTATTCCCGCAAACCTTCTGGAAATTCCGCGGCTGGGGTGGATCAATCTGCACGCTTCGCTGCTCCCCAAATATCGCGGCGCCGCTCCCATCCAGTGGGCCATCGTGAACGGCGAGACGCGCACGGGCGTGGTGACCATGCGTATTGACGCGGGGCTCGATACCGGGCCATTGCTGCTGCGCCATGAGACGGATATCGCGCCAAATGAAACCGCGCCGGAACTCAGCGGGCGGCTGGCCGAAGCGGGAGTGCCGCTGGTGGCGGAAACGTTGCGCGGACTCGATCGTGGAACGCTCCATCCGGAGGCGCAGGACAATTCTCTGGCGAGTTTTGCGCCGCCGCTAAAAAAAGAGGATGGCCGCATCGCCTGGACGCAAACTTCCGGGAAAATTTATGACCGCATCCGCGGCCTGCAGCCCTGGCCGGGGACTTTTACTACTTTTCGAGGGCAGACGTGCGCGATCTGGGGAAGGCCCGAGAAAGCGGCGGCGGAATCGAGCGCGGAAGCCGGAACAATTTTTGCGAAGAACGGCGAAATGGACGTGGCCTGCGGAGGCCGGACGGCGCTGCACATCGAATATTTGCAGCTAGCGGGACGCAAGCGCGTCACTTCGCGCGAATTTACGAGTGGCGCACGGCTGAGCAAAGGCGAAAAGTTCGTCTAGCCGGACTCGATCCATCTCGCGAAACCATTCACATGCCCATCAGCCCAGCGCGAAAAATTGCATTTGAAGTGCTGCGCCGCGTGGAAGCGGAAGGCGCCTACGCGAGCGACCTGCTTCACACGGAGCTTACCGCCGCGGTGAAGATTGAGGATGCCGCGCTGGCGACGGAAATCGTCATGGGCGTGCTGCGCTGGCGGCGGCTGCTGGATTTTCTGCTCGAACGCGAATTGAAAAAGCCCGTGGCGCGGCTGGATCTGGCGGTCCTGCTGGCGCTGCGCATGGGAATGTACCAACTTCGTTTCCTCGACCGCATTCCGGCGCGGGCGGTGGTGAACGAATCGGCGGAGTTGGTGAAACGCGCGAGAAAAGCATCGGCCGCGTCGCTGGTGAACGCCGTGCTGCGCCGCGCCTCGCTGCAGAAAACGCCGCCCGCGGAACTGCTGCCGGCGGAAATTCCCAAGGCCGAGCGATTGGGAATTTTGTATTCGCATCCCGCGTGGATGGTTGAGCGATGGATGGCGCTATGGGGCGAGGAACGCACGGTACAACTGCTGCAAGCGGACAATCGCGCGCCGCAACTGAGTTGCGCGATCCATGAAATTTCGCGGCGCCAGGAAATCGTGGCCGCGCTGGAAGCGAGCGGGCTGCGCGTCGCCCCTGGCAACATCTTAAAGGACGCCATCTCCGTGAGCGGCGCAAGCCCGGCGCGCACGGAAGCCTTTCGCGCGGGGCAGATTTCGATTCAAGACGAGGCTTCACAGGCGATTCCGCTGCTGCTGGGAGTCGAGCGCGGGCAACGCGTGCTGGACCTATGCGCGGCGCCGGGAGGAAAGACGGCGGCGCTGGCGCGCGCAGCGGGAAGCAACGGATTGGTGATTGCCGCGGACCTGCACGGCCACCGCTTGCGCGCTATGCAAACGCAATGCGAGCGCCTGCAACTCGGGCGCGTGCGGCTCATCGAACTCGATGCGCGCGAGCCGCTGCCATTCTCGGCGACATTCGATCGCATTCTGGTGGATGCGCCGTGCTCCGGCAGCGGCACTCTGGCGCGACATCCGGAAATTCGCTGGCGGCTCGAACCTGGCGCGCTCGCGGAATTTCACGCGCTGCAGACGGCCATCCTGCGCCGTGCGATCGAAAAACTGGCGCCGGGCGGTCGCCTGGTCTATTCCACTTGCTCGCTCGAACCGGAAGAAAACGAAAATGTGATTTCCGAAGCGCTCCGCGAATCGAGCCGGCCGGCGCAGCTTCGCGCGGCGGGCGCGAAGGAAGTGGTCCTGCGTCTGGAACCATTTCTGACTTCGGGAATTGCGGCAGCTTCGTTGATCAACGAGCGTGGGCAATTCCATACGTTTCCCGGCGCGCAACCCTGCGACGGTTTTTTCGCGGCGATACTGGAGTCGCCCAAGAATTGAGCCGCGCGATTTTTGGGGTGCGCGGTGGGCATATCGCGATTCGCGGCGCGTTGAAGGCGCACGAGCGGCGTGTTAGTCTCGCTATGCGGGGACGGATTGCTTCCCCTTTTCCTATGAATATCGGCCTGATGATTGGCGGCTGCTTGTGCGACCTGGCGGGAATTCTGTCGCTGCTCTATGGCATTGACCACTATCACGGCGCTGGAGCCATAGCGGCAAGGCCGAAGGCCATCGCGGCGGCGTCTTTGGGACTGGTGTTTTTCATTGTGGGAGCGATGTGCTTGCGCGCCGCGGTCCGCTCCATGAAAGAAAACCGAGGACAAACGCCCGATGGCAACGCTTAGCGAGCGTCTGCAATGGATTGTCCGCCTGGGGCTGATGCTATTTATTTTGGCGTCGGTGGCGTTTCTGAGCGCGCTGACGGCGATGCGCTTCGCGATTCAGGGCCGGGAAGTTGCCATGCCGGACGTGGTGGGGCAAAAGGCCGGCGAGGCGCGACAATTGCTGCAAGGACGCGGCGTGGGCTTCGAAGTTGAGGATCGCATCTATAGTTCCCTGCCGAGCGACGACATCGTGCGGCAAAGTCCCGCGGCGGGCATGCGCGTGAAGATCGGGCAGTTTGCGCACGTGATCGTGAGCCTCGGACCGCAGAAAGTGACCATTCCGGCGCTTTCCGGCAAGAGCATCCGCGCAGCACGCATCGAATTGCTGAGCAGCGGAATGCAGGCCGGAGAAATTTCCAGCGCCTATTTGCCGGGACTGGCGCAGGATACCGTGCTGGAACAATCTCCCGCGCCGGGATCATCGGATGTTTCGAGCCCGCATGTGGACCTGCTGGTTTCTCTGGGGGCGCGCCCGGCGGCATACGTGATGCCGGCGTTCGAAGGCCTGACACTGGCGGAAGCGGAATCGAAGGCGAGCGCGGCGGGGCTGAAGGTGGTGAAAGTTTCGCCGTGGCCGGGGGCAAATGCCGCACCGGGGACGGTGGTGGGCCAGACGCCGATCCCGGGAGTGCGGATTGAAACCGGAGGCGAGATCGAGCTGCAAGTGGCGGAGTAGCGCGGCTGCGGCGACAGCGGCAGACGCGTCCGATCGCGCGGATGGCGCGGCGGCTTGCGTGACGTCGTGATAGCGACGCGCGAAGGTAAAGTTCAAGGACCGGGGAAAGCGATGACCTACGCGAGGATTGAGATTGCGCCTTCCATATTGTCCGCGGACTTCGCGCGGCTGAGCGAAGAGATTCGCAAGGTGGAGGAAGGCGGCGCGGACGTGCTGCATGTGGACGTGATGGACGGCCACTTCGTCCCCAACATCACCATCGGAATTCCCGTGGTAGCGTCGCTGCGCAAGGCAACCCGCCTCCCGCTGGATGTGCATCTCATGATCGAATCGCCCGAGGAATATATCGCGGAGTTTATTGCCGCGGGCGCAAATCGCGTTCTGGTGCACCAGGAAGCGACACCGCACCTGGACCGCGCGTTGACCATGGCGCGCGAGGGAGGCGCGGAAGCCGGAGCGGTGATTAATCCCGCCACGCCGGTGGCCATGCTCAGCGAAGTACTCGACCGGGTGGACACGGTGCTGGTGATGTCCGTGAATCCGGGGTTTGGGGGGCAAAAATTCATCCCCGGGGCGATCGAAAAAATTCGGGAGTTGAATCAATGGCGCGCGCGGTATAATGCAGGCTTCCGGATCTCTGTCGATGGGGGCGTGGATCTGGGAAACATTGCTGCGCTGGCGCAGGCGGGCGCCAACACGTTCGTGGCCGGAACTTCCATCTTTCACACGCCGGATCCGGCCGGGGCAGCGCGGCAATTGCGGAAAGCGGCAAACGAAGGGCTTAGCCAAAAGGCGTGATGCGAATCATTCCCGGCCGGGGCATCGAAGGGGTCCGATGGCAGGAATCTTGAAACTTCCGAAAACCAAGCTGGCGAAAAAGCAGGCGATGGTATGGATTCTGAGCGCGGCATTTTGCGCCATGGCCGGCGCGCCGGCTTTTGCTCAAAAGGTGAAGAAGGTCAAGCCGGCGCCGAAGCAGGCGGACGACACGGCGCAATCTGCCGAACCCGATAAAGTCCTGTACGTGCGCGCGACCAACGACATCAAGCACGGGCGGTACACCGAGGGACGTCTGGCGCTACAGACCCTGATCAATACGTATCCCGACAGCGAATACCTGGCCAAGGCCAAGCTTTCCATCGCGGATTCCTATTACAAAGAAGGCGGAACGTCGAACCTGACGCAGGCCATTCAGACCTACAAGGATTTCATCACCTTTTTTCCGTTTCTCGACGAGGCTTCCTACGCGCAGATGCAAGTGGGGATGGCTCATTACAAGATGATGGAGAAGGCGGACCGCGACAATGCGCAGGCGGAAGATGCGGAAGATGAATTCCAGGCCTTCCTGCTGAAATATCCGCAAAGCCCGCTGGTCCCGCAGGCCGAACAACGCCTCCGCGAAGTGCAGGAAGTTCTGGCGGCGGGCGAATTCGAAGTGGCGCACTATTACTTCACCAAGCCGGATTACCGCGCCTCGGCCGCGCGCCTGATCGAAATCACCGACCGCTACCCCCTGTATAGCGGAAGCGGCGAGGCGTTGTGGATGCTGGGAGATATTTACCAGCGCGCCAAGCAGGTTTCGAAGAACGAAGACGACAAGAACCACTGGGCCGATCTGGCCGCGAAATGCTACGACCGCATCCTGCAGGACTATCCCATGTCTCCGCGCGCGGGAGACGCCAAGGCGCGATTGACGGCCATGGGAATGCCGGTGCCGTCCGCGGACCCCGCGGCATACGCGCGCATGGCCAAAGAACAGAAATTCCAGAAATCGCACCACCAGTTGGCTCTGATGCGATTGCCCATGGCGCTCATCAATTCCAAACCCGATATTTCCGGCGCAGCGCACACCGGCATGCCCAATCTGAACCCGCCCACCGATGAAATTTCCGCAACGGATGTGCTGAAGGAAGGAGCGGCCGGCCCCACGTTTGGAGTAATCGCTCCGGGCGATGCGGCCCCAGCGGCATCGGGCGATGCAAGCGGGCCGACAACGCAGGTGGATGCCGTGCCGAATGGCTCGCCGATCACCGGCGATCAGGGCGGATCTTCGGTGGGCGCGGAGATCATCGCGGCGCCGACGTCGGGAAGCGATGCTTCGTCCGCGAATCCTCCGGCGCAACCGCCCGCGGCGACCACCGACACAAGCGCACCAAATTCATCCGTTCCGCTGCTTACGCCCACTTCCGTAACGCCCGCATCTGCGCCAGCGGCAGCGGATACATCGAATAACGGGGCGCCCATCACCGGGAACACCGAATCCGTGCAGGGAGCGAGTCCCAACGCACCCAGCGACCAACCCGCCACGCAATCCGCCACCAGCGGCAGCGATTCGGGAACAGCCAACCAGCCCGCGAGCTCGACGGACGACTCGAAAAATGAGTCCACCAGCAAGAAGAAAAAGGGACTGCGCAAACTGGTTCCCTGGTAAGACCCGCTGTTAACCCACTGCTAACAACTGTAGCACTCCTGTACTTCGGGTCTGTTGACGCCTTCGCCCGAGGGTGCTGCAATGGTCGAAGGGAAATAGGCAGGTGCGCCGGTGTGTGGGCGCTTCGCCAGGGGAACCTCAGTGCCCAAGATATTAGTAGCCGACGACAACACGAATATTCAGAAAATGGTCGTGCTGGCGTTCCAGGAACGCGGCATTGACGTTGTCGCAGTGGGCAACGGCGAATCGGCCGTCCGGAAATTGAACGACGTGAATCCCGATCTGGTGCTGGCCGACGTGTTCATGCCGGTGCGCAACGGGTATGAAGTCTGCGAATTCATCAAGAAGGATACGCGGACCTCGCATGTGCCGGTGATCCTGCTGGTGGGCGCATTCGATCCGCTGGATGAGAAGGAAGCGCGGCGCGTGGGCGCCGATGGCGTCCTGAAAAAACCGTTTGTTCCGCCCGACCCGCTGATCGCCATGGTGATGTCCGCGCTCGAGAAAAATCCACGGGTGGCCGCGGAACTCGCAAAGGCCAAGGAAGCGCCGCCGGAACCTCCTTCCCTGCCGGCGCTGGAAATCCAGGCGAAGAAAGAACCGGTTCCGCTTCCGAATTTTCCCGATCCCACGCCGGAAGAGGCGGCGGCCATTTACGGATTCGGGAAAGGCGTGCGCGGGGACGAAGAAGAAGCAGAAGCGAAGGCCGCGCCGCTGAAGCGCAAGGCGTCCGAAGAAGAGGACGAAGAAGAATTCGACGGCGCGAGCACGCAAAGCAACTGGCGCCGCGCGGGAATGGACCTGGAAATTCCCGAGGATATTGCCGGGCAACCTTCGTTTTCAACCGAGCAGGATTTTGCGCCGATCACGTTTCCTTCCGAGCGCGACGTTCCTCCGCGGCATGTGCACGTCGAGGAACCGGCCGCGCAGGTGATTGAATTCGTCAAGCCGCAGGCCGAGCCGGATTACGAAGCAATTTCCCCGGCTAAGGAACCCGCCGCGGAATCAGCTTCACAGGCTGCGCCCGCGGAATTGGCCTCGGCACCGCTTCCCGCGCCTGCCAAAACTTTTGAAGTTCCGCAAGCGGAAGTGCACGAGCCGGAACCGGCATCCAGCGGAGATGCGAGCTGGATAAGCGCTCCGGAAGCCGCGCCCGTTGCGCACGAGGCTGCGCCGGAAGTTGCATCTTCTTTCGCGCAGGCGGAGGCAGCGGAAGAAATTGTGGAGCCGGCAGCGGGCCTGATGGCGAATGAAAGCGCCTTGGCCCCGAAGGTGGAGGAAATCGCCGCGCAGGAAGAGGCCTCGGCGCCGCGCCAGGCCACGCATTGGATGGACTTGATGTCCTCGGATGCGCCGGAAGAGCATCCGGCAAGTTCCTGGCAGGCGGCGTTTGCCCCGGTCGAGGAGGCTCCCACACAAGTTTCGGAACCCATCTCCGCGCGCAGCACCATGGAACCCGCGGCAGAAGCCGCAAAGGAATCGAACGCCTCCGAGGCGGCACAAAACATTGAAGAGGAGCCGCGCGCCTTTGGCGAAACTTCGCGGCCGGATCGCGGAGGTTTCTCCTACCATTTTGCGTCCTCGGAAAGGTCCGAGGACAAGCCGGAAATCCAGGAGGAAGTTCGCGAGGAAGTGCGGGAAGAAGTGCGCGCCGTGCTGCACGAGCGGGAAAATCAAGCCGCGAATGAAGAGGAAGATCTGCCCGCATATTCCAATATCGCGAGCGGCGCTGCGCAGGGATCGCGTCCACGAGCGTTGCAGCGCGTCTTTGAGGCGGAAACCGCAGCGGCCGCACCATCTTCTGCTGGAACGCAAGCGGATGCGCCGCATTCGGGCTCGCCTGCCGATGCGGGATATGACGCCGTTCCCGAAGCGGGGGCCTCGCAACCAGAGCCAAAGCAAGCCGCTGAGGAAAGCGAATCCGATTCATTTTTCGCGCCGGGCCCAACTGCCTCGGCGACTCGCGAGATACTTGCGCCGGAAGAGCCATCGGAAAGCAAGGCAAAATCATTTTTCGAAACGCTGGCGGCGCGTTCGGAGGAACGCATTCCCACGTCCGCGCCGGAAACCCGCGAAGACCTGGCCGATATTCCGTTTCTCGCGCCGCCGCAACCGAGCGCGCATGGCACGAATGGTTCCAGCGAGACGGACGATAAGACCATCGATTCCGTGGTGCAAAGAGTGCTCGAACGCCTGGAGCCGCAACTTCACGACCTGCTCTCGAAGGGCGTCCTCAAACCTTTGATTGAGAACCTTCTGCAACAGGAACTCGAAAAAAAAGACCGCTAGGCAGTTTCCGCATGGCTTCGCGCCGTTGAACCTTCTGGTACGCTTACCCGCACAATTGACGCGCCGCGCGCGCGGCGTTTATATTGAATGATTCAGTTGCGCGCGAAATTCGCGCCGGTGCGAGGGACATGCCGCAGGAAATACCCAAAGCGTACGAGCCGCAGGAAATCGAAGAGCGCTGGGCCAAAGCCTGGTTCGAGGAACAAGTGTTTCGCGCGGAAAATTCGCGCGCATCGAGCGGCGAAACCTTTTCGATTGCCCTGCCGCCTCCCAACGTGACCGGCTCGATCCACATCGGGCACATGCTCGAGCATACGCAAATAGACATGCTGGTGCGCTGGCATCGCATGCGTGGCGACCGCACGCTGTGGGTTCCGGGCATGGATCACGCGGGAATTGCCACGCAATTCGTGGTGGAGCGCATGCTGGCCAAGGAAGGAATCAAGCGCCAGGACCTGGGCCGCGAGGAATTCGAGCGGCGGGTTTGGAAATGGAAGGCGGAAAGCGGCGGAGCCATCAAGGGGCAGATGATTCGCCTGGGCGCTTCGTGCGATTGGACGCGCGAACATTTCACGCTGGAGCCAAAGCTCTACCGCGCAGTACTGGAAGCGTTTCTGCGGCTCTATCACGAAGGGTTGATCTACCGCGGGCGCTACATGGTGAACTGGTGCCCGCGCTGCCAGACGGCCATATCCGATCTGGAGGTGGTGCATCACGAGCGCACCGGAGAAATCTGGAATATCCGCTACGCGCTGGCCGGCGCGCCTGCGGGGCAATTCCTGGTGGTGGCCACCACGCGTCCGGAAACCATGCTGGGCGATACGGCGCTGGCCGTGCATCCCGAAGATGAACGCTACAAACATCTGATCGGCAAGAAAGCGATCCTGCCGCTGATGAACCGCGAAATCCCGATTGTGGCGGATTCCTACGTGGATCGCGAATTCGGCACAGGCGTGGTGAAGATCACCCCGGCGCACGATCCCAACGATTTCGAGCTGGGAAAGCGACACAACCTGGCGGTGATCGACGTGATGACTCCCGACGGGCACATCAACGAAGCGGGCGGAGCGTATGCCGGACTCGAACGATTTGCGGCGCGCGGGCGCGTGGTAAAGGATCTGCAAGAACTGGGCCTGCTGGAAAGCGTGAAGGAACATGCGCACGCCGTGGGCACCTGCGACCGCTGCAAAGCCATCGTCGAGCCGCGCATTTCGACGCAATGGTTCTGCAAAATGAAGCCGCTGGCGGAGCCGGCGAGAGAAGCGGTTCTGGCGGGGGTGATTGAAGTGGCGCCGCCGAACCAGCGCACCATCCTGCTGAACTGGCTCGACAACATTCGCGACTGGTGCATCTCGCGCCAGCTTTGGTGGGGGCATCGCATTCCCGTGTGGCATTGCGCGGGCTGCCAGGAAATGATCCCTGCGGCGGATTCGCGCGTGGAAATTGTCGAGGGACACGCACGCGCCGCCAGCGTACCCGCGAAATGCCCGAAATGCGGCGGCACGAAATTGGAACAGGATCAGGACGTGCTGGACACCTGGTTCAGTTCCGCGCTGTGGCCGTTTTCGACGCTGGGATGGCCGGACAACACGGATGATTTGAAACATTTCTATCCCACGAGCCTGCTGATCAGCGGCTACGACATCCTGTTTTTCTGGGATGCGCGAATGATCATGATGGGACTGCATCTTTCCGGCGCGCGATTCGCGGGAAATTCCGGGGCGGAAATCCATGCGCAGCGGAATGCAGCGGCACCCGTAACCGAAAACACGATTCCCTTCCGCAGGCTGTATCTGCACTCGCTGGTGCGGACCGCCGACGGCTCGAAAATGTCGAAAACCAAAGGGACCGGCGTGGACCCGCTGCAACTGACGCAGCAATATGGCACGGACGCTTTGCGCTATATGCTGGCAAGCATGTCCGCCCCCGGCACGGACATTATTCTGAGCGACGACCGTATCCTGGGCGCGCGGGCCTTCGCCAACAAGATTTGGAACGCGGCGCGGTTTCTGTTCGTCAACCTCGAAAAAATCGAAGCCCAGGGAATCGCGCTCGAAGATCTTGCGGCGCCGGAAATCCGCGCGCGCGCGCCCTATGCTTTTGCGGGCGAAGGAGGGCTGGCGCACCGCTGGATTTTTGCGCGGCTGGCGGGAGTCTGCGCGCAGGTCAACGACGCGCTCGCAAATTTCCGATTTCACGAAGCCTGCCAGACGATTTACCACTTTTTCTGGGGCGATTTTTGCGACTGGTACATCGAGTGGGTGAAGCCGCAGCTTTCCTCCGCCGACCGCGAAACGGCGCTGGCCGCCTGGCGCAATATTTTTGCGGCGCTGGATGCCGCGCTGCGGCTTTTGCATCCGGTGATGCCGTTCCTCACCGAGGAATTGTGGCACCGGCTGCCGCAGGCGTCCGGCGCGCGATCGATTGCGCTCGATGCGTTTCCCGAGCCGCGCGCGAATTGGACGGACGCGGCGGCCATCGAGGAAATGAACGCCTTGCAGGAAATCGTCACGGCGGCGCGGAACATGCGTTCGGAAATGAAGCTCGACCCCAAGCGAAAAGTAGCCGCGGAATTTTCAACCGCGGAACCGGCCGTTCGCAAACTGGCCACTGAAAATCGCGACGCCCTGCTGCGGCTCGGCGCGCTTTCGAGTCTGGAAATTATTTCCGGGCGATTGAATTCCGGAGGCGGAGCGGTGCGCTCGAACGCACAATTCGACTTGAAAATTATTTTCGACGACGCGGCGGACAAAACCGCGGAAGCGCCCAAACTCAGGAAAGAAATCGAACGGCTGGCGAAGGATATCGCATCGAAACGCGCGCGCCTGGCCGACGATTCCTTTCGCGCCAAAGCTCCGGCGGAAATTGTAAGGGCCATGGAAGCGACGCTGGGCGAGCGGGAAATCGAGCACGGAAAAATACTCGAGCGGCTGAAGCAGCTCGAATAAAACTTGGGGGCGATCATCCCGCGTGGATCGCAGCGCGAAATTTTGGCGCTTTCAGCATCCGGCATCAGGATCTCTGCACTTAGCGTAAACCAGCAGCAATATCACGCAACTGTAAGTAACTACATGCTTTAGCGGCTCGCATTTCCCTGCCTTGTAGCCGCGCCTGTGGTCGAGTATTCTTGCCCATCCACCATGGCCGCAAAACGCATGGCAAGCCTGCCCGGCACAACCGACCGGCGAATCGACGCGCTACTCACGCTGCTGGCGGAAAATTCGACCATCGTGATCAGCGGCGCGAAAATCGCCAAGGAAATCGGGGTGACGCGCCAGCAAGTGTGGCGGTGGATTGAAAAGCTGCGCGCGTTGGGAGTGCGCGTGCGAGGGCACGCCCGCACGGGATACCACATCGAACGCACTCCGGATATTCTGGCGCCGCAACTCCTCAGCCACCGGCTTTATGGCACGCCCTTTGCACGCCGCATCTACCATTTTTTCAAAATCGATTCGACCAATACCGTGGCCATGCACCTCGGCGAGCACGGCGACCCGCACGGAACCGTGGTGCTGGCGGAGGAACAGACCGCGGGACGGGGGCGCGCGGGACGCAAATGGCTCTCGGAAAGATCCGCGGGAATTCATTGTTCAATTTTGCTGCGCCCGGCGATTACTCCGGCGCACGCGCCGATCCTGACGCTGGTGGCGGGGCTGGCGGCGCGCGACGCCGCGGCGGAAGAACTCGATTCCACGCCGGACATTCGCTGGCCGAACGATTTGCTGGTGCGGCGGCGAAAATTTTGCGGGATTCTGACGGAGATGCATGCCGAGCCGGACCGCATGCATTACGCGGTGGTGGGAATCGGGATCAACGTCAACCAGACGAAGATGCCGGCGGAGCTCGAGGAGACTGCCACATCGCTGCGCATCGAAACCGGCGCGCCGCATTCACGGCTGGAAGTGCTGGTGCGATTCCTGCGCCACTTCGACAACTATTACAATCAATTTATCGCCGCAGGCAGCGAACCCATCCTGCGGCGCTTCGCGGAAGTTTCCAGTTACTTCCGGGGAAAGCGCGTGCAGATCACCACTGCTTCGGAATCGTTTACCGGCACGACGGCGGGACTGGAACCGAGCGGCGTGCTGCGCGTCGAGCGCGACGACGGCGGAGGATTCGAGGCGGTGCTTTCCGGAGACGTGACGGAGGCCGACGAATGCTCTTGACGCTGGATGTGGGCAATTCGAACACCGTGGTGGGAGTTTTTCGCGGCAAGGAACTGGCCGGACACTGGCGGTTGACCACGGCGCGCGATCAGACCATCGACGAATACGGCATTCTGACGCGCGACCTGTTCACGCTGGCGGGGCTCGAACCGCGGGAAATCAACGGGGTGATCATCAGCTCGGTCGTGCCGCCGCTGAATGCCACGCTGGCGGGAATGGCGCTGCGATATTTCCAGCAGAAAGCGCTGTTCGTCGAGCCGGGGATCAAGACGGGAATGCCGGTGCAATACGACAACCCGCAGGAAGTGGGAGCGGACCGCATCGTCAACAGCGTGGCGGCCATCGAGAAATACGGCGCGCCGTGCATCATCGTGGATTTCGGGACGGCCATCAATTTCGACGCGGTTTCGCCCAAGGGAGAGTACATGGGCGGGGTGCTGGTGCCGGGAATCGGGATATCCGCCGACGCGTTGTTTGCGCGGGCCGCGCGGCTGTTTCGCGTGGAGATCAAGGACCCCGGAAAAATTATCGGGACCAACACCGCCGCCTCCATGCAGGCCGGGCTGTTTTACGGGTACACGGACATGGTGGACGGAATCCTCGAGCGCATGAAAAAAGTGATGGGCGCGAAAACGAAAGTGGTGGCCACCGGCGGGCAGGCCGCGCTGATCGGCGGCGCTTCGCGGCACATCGAGACGGTGGACGAATATCTGACACTCGAAGGGCTGCGCATTATCTGGGAACGCAACCAGCCGGCCAGCAAGGAACGCGAGCCCGCGGTGAAAAAATCTTCCGCAAAATGATGGATGCAGCGGGCGGAACGGCGGAGCGGGCGGAAATTCTTTTCGCAAACGCAGGATCGATAATTTCGCAGACTTTTATTGAAACAGTTCGCTGAGACTCATGCCGGCGTTCAACTACTTCAACTATTACACGGAAATCGAGGAGCATTTCTGGCGCAAGCGCGGCGCGCATTTATTGGTGTCGCCGCTCGATTGGGCCATCGTGGAAACCTGGCAGAAGGCGGGAGTGCCGCTGGATGCCGTGCTCAAGGGAATTGATCGCGCGTTCGAGAGTTGGGGGCGATCGCGGCGCGCCGCGGGAGGACGCCAGCTGAAAAGCCTGGCCTACTGCGTCGACGCGGTTCTGGATGCAGCCGCGGAGGCCGCGGAAACCGGCGCGGGAGCGGGACCTGAAGTGAAACCGGGGCGCGCCGCGGCAGAGCCATTTTCGCGCGGGGAGCTGCGGAAATATCTGGAGCGCAATGCGCAGCGCCTGCGCGCCGCCGCGGATAAGCACCGCGCGGCTCACGGCGCACTTGCCGCTCGATTTGAAGGGGCCGCAAAAAGCATCGAGGAAATGCTTCCGCAAACGGATGCGCCCGGCGCGCTCGACCTGGAGGATTTCGAGCGGCGGCTAACGGTGCTGGAGGAAAAGTTGAGCGCGGGGCTGACGAGCGAGGCCGAGGAAGAAATTCTGCTGGGAGTCCGCCGCGAAATGGATCGTTCGCTCGCGCCTTACCGGCGTAAAATGACGGCGGAACAATTGTCGCAACTCGAACGGCAGTATATGCAAAAGCGATTGTTCGAATACTTTGGAGTTCCGCGGCTCAGTTTGTTTTATCTGACGTAACCGCGCGCAGCGCTGCACAAACACGAGGAAATGAGGCCCGATGCCGCCATTCGAAGTGAAGATCGAGAAGTTGATTTACGGCGGCGATGGCCTGGCGCATCACGAAGGCGCAACGGTATTCGTCCCCTTTGTGCTGCCGGCGGAACGGGTGGCGGCGCTGGCCATCGAGCAGAAAAAGAAATTCATCCGCGCGCAGCCGGAAACGATTCTGGAAGCTTCGCCCGAGCGCATCGACGCGCGGTGCCCGCATTTCGGCGTTTGCGGCGGATGCAATTACCAGCACATTCCCTACTCACAGCAACTCGAATACAAAACGGAGATTTTGCGCGAGACGCTTCGGCGCATCGGGCGGATCGAGTGGACCGCGGCCATCGCGACTCACTCTTCGCCGCAATGGGAGTATCGCAACCGCGCGCAATGGAAAATCCGGCCGGCCGCGGAGACGGAGCACGATGCGGATGAGGATGGCGCAAGGCAGGCGGGAAGACGCGCGAAGAAAGAGGACGCCAAGCTGGCCATCGGATATTTTCGCGCGAATTCGACGGCCCTTTGCGCAGTGGAGGATTGTTCGATCCTCGCGCCTTCCCTGCTCTCCGCGCTGTTGGCGCTGCGAAACGCGCTGGCGCAGGGAAAACTTCCCCAGGCGCTCCGGGAGGTCGAAGTATTTGGTGCGGAGGCAACGGGTGCGAGCCCCGCAAAACTGCTGATGACCGCGACCTTCGCGGGATTTCCCGCGCGCGCTGCGGAATTGGCCGCGGAATTTCGGAGCATCGTTCCGCAGATTGAATCACTTCTGTTTCATGATCCCGGGCGCGACCGCATGGAACTTTTTGGCCCGGGATTTCTGGAATATGAAGCGGGCGGAGAAAAGTATCGCGTCGGCCATTTTTCCTTTTTTCAGGTGAACCGCTTTCTGGCCGGAGCGATGGCCGAAGAGGTGGCGCAAAAAGACGAGGGCGGAAAGTTGGCGCTCGATTTGTTCGCTGGGGTGGGATTATTTTCACTGCCGCTGGCGGGGAGATTCGAGCGCGTGGTAGCCGTGGAAGCGAATCCCGCGGCGGCGCGCGACCTGGAAAACAACGTCCGCGGCAAAGGCGCGATCGAGGTTCGCAATTCCGACGTGGACCGATTTCTCGAACGATGCAAGGAAAAGCCGGACCTGGTGGTGCTTGACCCGCCGCGAGCGGGAATGACCCCGGACGGAATCCGCAGGCTGGCGCGCATTGCACCGGCGCGGATTACCTACGTATCCTGCGATCCTTCGACGCTTGCGCGCGATCTGGCCGCGCTGATTGCCGGCGGATATGAACTCGCCGAGATGCAATTGTTCGATCTTTTTCCGCAGACATTTCACATGGAGACGATCGCCCGACTTCGCCGCCGCGAATGAAACTTCCCACACTGTGGATCGCCGCCGCATTTGCCGCGGGCATCGCGCTCGCAAGTTTCAAGCCCGAAGCATCCTTTGAAATATGGATCGCCGCAGCAGCGGCGACAATTATGGCCGGAGGAATTTTGTTATGGCGCGGGCGCGCGACGGAAGCATGGATTCTGGCCTTGGCGGGGTGGCTGGCGTTGGGAGGCGTCGCGCTGGGAGTCGAGCGCGGTTCGCTTCCCGCGGATCATGTGACGCGGCGGATCGCATCGGGCGCGCTCGATACTTCCGTGGCGCTGCGATGGAGCGGGCGGCTACGCGATGATCCGGCGGTGCTTCCCTGGGGACGGCAATTCGTAATCGACCTCTCGAGCGTGGAGGTGGGCGGGCAAACGCTGAAGGTGAGCGGCGGGCTGCGGCTCAATCTGTATCCCGAGGCAAAAACGGAACCTACGGCGGATGAGGCGTCTCTGGCGGATTTGCAAGCAGGCGACGAGGTGGAAGTTTTGGCCAAAGCCAAGCCTCCGCGAAATTTCATGGATCCCGGAGCTTTTGACCGGCGCGGCTACCTCGCGCGGCAAAAAATCGATCTGGTGGGGACGCTCCGCGATTCTGCATTGCTTCAAATCACCGGTCGGCCCGGGCCATCCATCCTGCAACGAATGGCGCGAGCGCGCGGGCGATTGCTCGCGCAACTGGACACGCTATTCGCGGGGCAACCGCAACGTGCGGCCGTGCTGCGCGCGATGTTGTTGGGTGATCGCAGCTTTGTGGATTCGAATGTGGTCACGGAGTTTCAGGAAACTTCTGCGTATCACGTGCTGGTGCTGGCGGGATTGCATGTGGGAGCGCTGGCGCTGTTTCTATTCTGGATTTGCCGGCGGCTACGATTTCCGCTGTGGGCCACGAGCGTTGTCACGCTGATCGCGCTGGGTGCATTCGTGGGCGTGGTGCAGGACCGGCCGCCGATCCTGCGCGCGGCATTGATGGCTGCGCTGTATATTTGCGCGCGGCCGCTGTTCCGGCGGGTGGACCTGGTCAACACCATATCGCTAGCGGCGCTGGCTTTGCTGGTGTGGCGGCCGTCATCGCTCACCGATTCGAGTTTTGCGCTTTCGTTTGTTGCCGCGGGGGTGATTGCCGCGCTGGCGATTCCCTGGATCGAGCGATCCAGCGAACCGTACCGCCAGGGATTGCGGCACCTGGGAGACGTGACGCGCGACGGCGCGTATGCTCCGAAGGTGGCGCAATTCCGCGTGGAGATGCGCTGGGCCGCGGCTTGGATTGCGGCGCGAATGCCCGCGCGAATCGCCGCACATAGTTCTTCGCTGCTGAGCCTTCCGGTGCGAATCGCCCTGCGCTTGTGGGAAATAATCCTGATATCGTTCGCCATTCAATGGGGGATGATGCCGCTGTTGGCGCTGGATTTTCACCGCGTGAGCCTGGGCGGCGTGCTGACCAATATTCCCGCCGTGATTTTGACCGGGATCATCGTGCCGCTGGGATTTTTGGTGCTGGGCGTGAGCTTTGTGTGGATGCGGCTGGCGATGCTGCTGGCGCGCGCGCTGGGACTCCTGGCGGGAGGACTGCTGGCGACGGTGGCATGGTTTGCGGCGTGGCCGCGGATTTCTTATCGCATTCCCGGCCCGCCGGTTTGGTTGCTATTCGCGTTCTTCGCGGCATTTATTTGTCTGGCGGCTGCCGCGCGCGCGGCGGCAGCGAGGAGAATGCATCACACCACGCGGCGGCTGGTTGCGGCGCGCCTCCGGCCGATGGAATGGATCTCGGCGCTGGGGCTCGCGGCGCTGACAATCGTTGTGGCCAGTTATCCATTCGCTCCGCGCTACGAACACGGAAAATTGGAAGTGGATGTGCTGGACGTAGGCCAGGGAGATTCGATTTTCACGGCATTTCCGAGCGGGCGGACGATGCTGATTGATGGCGGGGGCCTGGCGGGCTCGGAGGTATTCCACGGACAGAGGTCGGGGCCAGATGTGGGAGAAGAAGTGGTGTCGCCGTTTTTGTGGTCGCGGGGGCTCAAACGGCTGGACGTGGTGGCGCTTTCGCACGCGCATCACGACCATCTCGACGGCTTGCACGCGGTGATCCGCAATTTCCGGGTGGGCGAATTGTGGGTGGGGCGCGACGAGGAAACTCCGGCGTTCCGTCAGCTGTTGGCGGAAGCGCGGGCGCGCGGAGTGAAGATCGTGCACCGCACGAGCGGCGAAACATTCGACTGGGACGGAGTGCGCGGCGGCATTCTATGGCCGCCGGATTCGGCAACGGAGGCGGAAGCTTCGAATGATGATTCGCTGGTGATGCGGCTGGCGGATGCGAATGTACGATTTCTGCTGCCCGGAGATATTCAGAAAAAAGTGGAAGAGTCATTGGCGGAAGCGCACGCGCCGCTGGCCGCGGATTTCCTGAAGGCTCCGCACCACGGCAGCAAAACCTCCTCCACGCCCGATTTTCTGGCTGCTGTTTCGCCGCGCGTGGCGGTGGCTTCGGTGGGCGAGGACAATCCATTCGGGCATCCGGCGGCGTCCACCGTCGAGCGCTACGAGCAGGCGGGAATCCGTTTATTGCGAACGGACCGCGACGGCGAAGTGACGGGAATTACGGATGGAAGCACGCTCGAAATCCGGACGTTCGCGGAAACGCGCAACCGATGAGGCAGGACCGCGGCGATTCAAACGCTACAACCGCACGTCGCGACAAAATTTATTTTTCTTCGCCGGAGTCCGATGGCGGGCCGGGAGCGCCCTCGGGAGAATCCGCATCATCCTCGTCCGCTTCTTCCACGGAATCGTTGCTTTTCTGGTAGTCCTCGATGAGGCGCTCGGCGGCTTGGGCCTGGGATTCGAGGACGTAGACTTCAACGCCGTGGGTGCCTTCCGGAGGATCGCGCATCGGGAAAGGGTCGCTTGAGACCGAGCCGGGTGATTGAATGCCGGCGCTTTCGAGGAGTGCGCGAATCACCATCGCTTCCGTTGAATTTTCCGCGGTATGCACGTTGACGATGCGCTCGCCATTGTGATGGTCAACCATGCGGCTCTCCTCCCGACCGCGGCGGTTGCGGGGCGGCGGGTACTATTGCGCGGGCACGCGCCGGGGCCGATACTGAGTATAGCACCGCGCGCAGAAGGCCATGACGATCGACACAATTTCGCTTCCCACGCAGGAAGCCATCGACGAAGAAAGCAGGCGAATCCGCCGGTTGCGGATTTTGGTGCAATTGACGCTGGAGACCATCGCGGGGGGAGATTTGTTGCCGGAAGAAGCGGCGGGAATGATCGCGGCAACAAGGCAAGCGGCCCTGGAAATGTTTCCGGGCAAGGAAAAGACTTTCGATTTGATTTACCGGCCGAAATTCCAGCGCGTGATGCATGCGGTATACCGCCTGCAATAGGCGGAGAAAATCTTCAGCGGTGGCGCCACAAAATCGCAACCCAGGCCGGCGCATCGATCCTGATCCACACCACGGCAAATCCTAAAATCGTTCCGATCAGCGCCTGATATTCGCGATTGCGGCGGTACTGCGCCCAGGTGAATTTGGGCCGGGGCTCAGGTGAATTCGCGGCCGCGGAAGTTTTCACGCGCCAAATGCGCGGGAGAAACAGCGGCACTTGCGAGGCGTACAGATCGAAGACGCTGCCGTAGCGCGCGCGCAGGTCAGATTCCTCGTTGCGCATCACGGCGTAATACACCGCCGCGAAATACAAAATAATCAGCGCCGCGGCGGGCCAGGAATGCCCCGCCACGGCGAAACCCGCAGCCAAAAGCGCGCTGCCAAAATACAAAGGGTTGCGAGTGTGCGCGTAGGGGCCGGTGGTTGCGAGCTGACGGTATTTGACGAGGTACCCCGCCGCATAGGCGCGAATCATGAGCCCCAGGGCGGCGAGCACCGCGCCGTGAATCAGGCTGCGAGCGGTCGGCGAAGCCAGCAGCCAAAAAGCAATGCCCACCGGATAACCCAGGCGGACGCGCCAGCGCATCCAGATATTTCGATGTTCCGTAATGGATGCGGGCATTTTAGTTTTCAGCCACGGCGCGAGCCGATGCGCCGCTCGACGGCGCTGGTCACTTGCTCCACTGTAATCGAAAGCATGGCAGGGGAGAAAGACGCGCCGCGGTCGTATGTGGTTTCACTCCATCCCGGATTGCGAACAATTAGGTCGTCCGCGGAAAAAGGGCCGTTGCGCGCAGGGTCGGTTGGGCCGTAAAGCCCCACGACGGGAGCGCCAAGAGCGGAGGCCAGATGGATCGGCCCGGTATCCGCGGAAATTATTATTTTTGCGCGGCGGAAAAGAGCCATCAGCGGGCCGAGCAGGAGCGGCAAGGCAAGCGGCGGCGCATTTCCGGATGCTTCGATCACCGCGCGAGCCAGAGGCTCTTCCCCGGGACCATAGGTGACGATGCCGCGCCAGGGAAATCGCTCGATGAGCGCGCGATGGAGCTGGCCATAACGTTCGGGCGGCCAGCATTTCGAGCGCCAGCCTCCGCCGGGATTCAAAACGAAAAAATCGGATATGTTTCGCGAGGAAAGTTCGCGGGATGTCGCGTCTTCGTCCTCGGCGTGAATCGCAAGCGGGAAGCGGGGAGTGACTGGAGCCTGCGCTCCGGCAGCAATGGCCAGCGCCAGATTGTGGTCCACTTTATGCGGGCCGCGGGGATTGCAAGTTTCGGTGTAAGACAGCGCGGCCAGACCTTCGCGGGCGTAGGAGCTTGCAAAACCGATGCGCCGCGGAGCACCACTGAAATAGGCGAGGAGCGCCGATTTATAGAGCGCCTGAAAATCGATGGCGCAGGTGTATCGCGCGGCGCGAAGTCTGCGAATCGTGGAGACCACGCGCGAAGCGGTCTTGCGATCGAAGGGGATGGCTTCATTCAAATCGGGATTTCCCTCGAGGATCCGCGCCCAGACCGGCGCGATGGCCCAATCAATGCGCGCCGAAGGATAGGCATCGCGCAACGCGGCCGCCGCGGGCAGCGCATGAATCACGTCGCCAAGCGAACCGAGGCGTACGAGGAGGAAACGCGGATCAGGCATCGCCGGGCCGGCGGAGGCGCGCCAGAAGATCGCGCGTCGAATGGTTTTTGGGGTCGCCGACGATGGCTACGCGGATTCCCAGAAGCGCCGCGAGATCGCGCTCCGGGACCGTGTCAATCGAATAGTCCGTGCCTTTGGCATGAACGTCCGGCTGGAATTCGCGGAGCAGCGATTTGACGTCGGGCTCGTCGAAAATGACGACGTAATCAACCGCTGACAAAGCGGCCACCAGGGCGGCACGGGCGCGTTCGGTGAGGATGGGGCGTCCTTCGCCCTTCAGGCGACGCGTGCTGGAATCGGAATTGATGCCGACGATCAGGATATCCCCCTCGGCGCGCGCAGCCTGCAGGTAGCGGACATGTCCGGCATGCAGAAGATCGAAAACGCCATTGGCAAAAACAATTTTGCGGCGCGCGCGGCGATGCTCGTCAAGCACATCATGAAGTCCTTCGCGGGAGAGAATTTTGTCGCGAGTGTCCATGACGGATCAGTGCACGGCGGCGGTGGCTTCGCGGCGAAGCGCGGCTTCCAACTCGGCGCGCGTCACCGTGGCGGTGCGCCGCTTCATGACCACCATCCCGCCCGCGTAGTTGGCGAGATGCGCGGCTTCCAGATAATTTGCACCGGCGGCCAAAGCCAGGGTGAAAACGGCGATGACCGTGTCGCCCGCTCCGGTGACGTCAACCGGCGCGTCCGAGCCGCAGATGGGAATGTTGCGTGCGACAGTTCCCTTGGCGCGGCGGCCTGCCTGCGCGCGTTCGAACACAGCCATGCCGTCTTTCCCGCGCGTGACGACGAGGGCCTGCAAGCCGAGTTCCCGTAGTGCGCGCTGCCCCAGATTTTCGAGCGTGCGCGAATCGGTTCCGACGCGGGTGTGATAGGCCGCTTCGAGCTCCGGCTCATTGGGTGTGGCGGCGGTGATTCCCGCGTCGCGATATTCGCGCAGGAGATAACGAGAATCGAGGGTCGCGATGCGCGCGCGAACTCCGCGCACAAGAGGGGGCGTGACGCTGCCCAACCCGTAATCGGAAAATAAAACTGCGCCGGCACGCGCGGCGCGTTGGCGGGCAAGTCGCGCGATGGAATCCTGGACGCGGCGCGAGAGTTGGCCCTGAGGCTCGCGATCGACTCGAAGCACCTGCTGCTCGGTGGTATGCGTCCAGCCGGCAAGATAGCGAGTCTTGCGAGTGGTGATCCAACCCGGCACGCGGAGAATTCCCGAGGTATCGATGCGCTTGCGGCGGAAATATTCGAGCAGCGTGCGGCCTCCTTCATCATCGCCCACCACGCCGACGGGCAGGACGCGGGCGCCGAGATCGGCGATGTTGTTGACGGCGTTGGCCCCGCCGCCAGGATACGCTTCGCTGCGGCGGTGGCGCAGGATGAGCACCGGAGCTTCGCGCGAGATGCGCGAGATTTCACCGGAAACGAATTCATCGAGGACCATATCGCCCACAACTGCGATGGTCTGCTGCGAAAATGCAGCGACGATATCGAGCAGACGCGGGAGGTCCGCGGCGGAATTCGTCAAGGCGCGGTGCGCGGAATGCGCCGCGTCGGTGCGCGCACGATTCTTTGATTTGCTTCCCCGCTGGGTCAAGGTTGCTCCCCGTCCGCCAAGCCCTGAATCACTGCGCGAAAAGTATCACACGGATTTCGGCGGGGGCAAACCACTCGCGCGGCGGCGCGTGTCAATGGCGTGGAGTATACTCCGCCAAAAATCGTCTTCACGGTCAATGCGCAAGGAAATCCTCGCAAATAGAGGATTTTTCAGCCGCCAGGACAGCCCGGACAAATTGTAAAAATCCTTTTCCGTGCAGATCACCCCCTGCGCGCCGGCGGCGTCCGCCGCGGATCGTATGCGGTCCACATCCGCGCGGGAATAGCGGTGATGATCGGGGAAAAAAAGGTGGCCGGAGACGGAAAAGCCCCAGGCGCGCAAGTCCGCGAGAAACGCCGCCGGATTGCCGATGCCGCAAAATGCAAAAAGCTTCTGCGCGCGGTCGGGCTCGGCGGGCGCGGGCGGCGCATCGGAACCGAAGGAGCAGATGGAGTCAAGCTGCGTCCGCGCATAAAAAATCGGCGCTTCCGAATCGCGGCGGATAAGCGACTCGACGGCCGGGGCATGATCGCTGCGAGTGATCACGATGACATCGGCGCGGGTCAGCGCCGAGCGCCCCTCGCGCAAACGTCCAGCGGGAAGCAGATGCCCTCCGCCGAAGGGATGCGTGGCGTCGATCAACACGATATCGGCGTCGCGCGCCAGTTGCTGGTGCTGAAAGCCATCGTCGAGAATGAACCATTCGACGCCCTGCGCGGCGAGTTCGCGGCCGCACGCAAATCGATCCGCGCCCACTCCGAAGACGGCGCGTTCGCCCAGGCGAGAAGCGAGCATGCGCACTTCATCGCTGGTGGAGGTGAGAGCACTTTTTTCGGCGGCTTCCACGCCATTCGATTTCCGCGCCGCTTTGCCGCGATATCCCCGGGTAAGAATCCCGACGCGCTTCCCTTCCGCGGTTAAATGTTCCGCGAGCCACAGGACCATGGGAGTTTTTCCCGTGCCGCCGACGGTGAGATTTCCGACGCTGATGACCACGCCGTCAAGGCGGCGCTGTTTCAAGATTCCCTTGCGATACGCGCGCGCGCGCAAATGCGAAATTCCGCCATAAGGCAGAGTGAGGGGCCAAAGTAGTGCTTCCTTCAGGTTCATGCGCGTGGAACTCCGGCTTCGAGCAGGGTGGCGATGAACGCAAGCGATTTCGCGGTGGCTCCGCGATTACGTTCGGAAATTTCACGCGCGGCGCGGCCCATGCGCTCGCGAATCGTTTTGTCCTCGATCAACTGCACCCAGACTTTTCCCAGCATGGGGCCGCCGGATACTTGGATGCCGGCGCGCGCGGAAAGGAAGCACTCGGCCATTTCCTGGAAATTTTCCATCGAGGGGCCGAACACGGGCGGGCGGGAAAACCAGGCAGGCTCGAGAATATTGTGCCCGCCGGAGTGAACCAGAGATCCTCCCACAAAAACGGCGTCGGCCAGGGAGTAGAGGCCGCCGAGTTCGCCGATGGAATCGAGCACCAGGACGTCGGCATTTTCATCGAGCGGCGCGGCTGGGTCGATGCTGCTGCGGCGAATCGCGGTCCATCCACCGAGCGAGGAAATTTCCGCCGCGGCGTCGAAGCGGTCGGGCTTGCGCGGCGCGAGGATGAGCAACGCATGCCGCCACTGGCGCTGCACAATGTCATAGGCCGCGAGGACCGCTTCTTCCTCTCCGGCCACGACGCTCCCGGCAACCAGTACGGGCCATCGCTCCTGGCGCTGGATTTCCTCGGCCAGCCATGCGGCGAAGGGGCCGGGAGCGGGAGGCTCGGCGTCGTATTTCATGTTGCCCGTGACCTGGATCGCGTCGGGAGGCGCGTGCATGGCCGCCAGGCGCTGCGCGTCTTCCGGCGACTGCGCGAGGAAGAGGCTTGCGTTGCGCAGGGTCTCTTCGTAAAAGACGTCCACGAAGAAATTCCAGCGCCGGTAGCGCGCGAAGGACTTTTCTGAAATGCGCGCGTTGGCAAACACCACCGGGACGGCCCTGCGGCGAGCTTCGCGCAGAAAATTCGGCCAGATTTCAGTTTCCATGATGATTACCAGCACGGGACGAATGGCCTCGAGCGCGCGGCGCACGGAAAACGCAAGGTCCAGCGGAAAATAAAATATTCCCGCGGCGGAGGCCAGGCGCTCGCGCGCGAGTTTCTGGCCGGTTTCGGTGGTGGTGGAAACAAAGACGGGGCTTCGCGGAAACCGCTGCTGAAGGCTTTCAAGCAATGGTTTCGCGGCTAGAACTTCTCCAACGGATACGGCGTGAATCCAGATGGAACCCGCGGACGGGTTTTGCGCGGAGTGATCGGACGCGGCACGCGCGACGATTTCGCGCGGCACGATTCCGAATCGCTGGCGAAAGGTTCCCGCGGGCTCGCCTCGATGCCAGCCTCGCCAGGCGTAGTAGGGCGCGAGAAAGAGAATGCTGGCGGCGGAGAGGATACGATATAAAATGCCCATTTAGTTTGCGGCGCCTGATTCTGCCCGGCAAAGTTTGGCGCGGCGCAGAGCGGGTATTATAGTGGCAGCGGGCGCGAAAGCTGCACAACTTCCCGCAAGATTAGGGCATCGGAGATACCAGAGAATATGCGGGGATTCATGCAAGTTCGAGATTTGACCATGATAGGTGGGGTGGCTTTCGCGCTGCTTTGCGGCGCATCCCGTCCCGCGGCAGCAAAAATCCGCACCGCGGCGCCGCAAGCCGCCACTGCGGCAAACGCATCCGCTCCGGCGCTTGGGCATGACGAACATGGCGGAGTGAAAATTTCGGCGGACGCGTATAACAGCGAGGCGCGGGCCAAGGAGAAATTCGGCAAGAATAATCCCGTCAATGTCGGCATTCTGCCGGTTGAGGTGTTCATTCAAAACGAGACGGACCAGCCGATTCGCGTGGACCTGACCACCATCCAACTGGAGGTGGGAATCGGGGAAAACGGGCGGCAGGACCTTTCGCCGCTGCAGGTGGAGGACGTGGCGCAACTGATTGTGCATCCGGGCGGCGCCGTCAATCCTTCGGTGCGGCGATTTCCCGTGGGCATTCCGGTATCGAACGACAAAAAAGTGCAAAAGATGGCGGACACGCTGCGCGGCCTGCAATTAAACGGAGATATCATCGCGCCGCAAGGAACGGTGCACGGATTTTTGTTTTTCAACATGAATCGCGACATGGCGCTCGTCCGGAATTCGAGCTTGTACCTTCCGGACGTGGTGATCATTCCGCAGAACAAGCCGCTGATATTTTTCGAAGTTCCGCTGGGAAATCATGAGTAAGCACGAGCCGCCCTAACCCGGCAAGACCGCAAACTAACGCGTTTCTTATCAAGCCCTTTGCTTGACGATGCGGCGGATTCCTGCTACAAACGTTAATTTCGTACCGAGGCAAACTCTCGCAACTGGCGGACTCCCCATCAAAGGAGTCAACTTCCGGAGGAAGAATGTCGGCTGAAGCATGCACGAATGGGTGTGAGCGCGCGCGGATAACAGGGATCGAGGGGCGCGGCGCGATTTCGAATTTGTTTTCGCATTGGGGAGACCATTGCAAGAGGGCCGCGTGGGGCGCTTTTGTGGCCTTGTCCGGGGCGGCCGCCGCGCAAGCCGCGGCGCAGCCCGCCAGCGGCGAAGCCAATCTGAAGCTGCCGGACCTTTCGCAAGTGAGTTTTCTGGGCGTGAATGGGCACCGGCTGCTGGTCTGGGGAATTTTATTTTGCATTTTCGGGCTGGCGTTCGGCCTGACGATCTACAGCAAGCTGAAGAATCTGCCGGTGCACAGCTCCATGCGGGAAATTTCGGAGCTGATCTACGAAACCTGCAAAACCTACCTGATCACCCAGGGAAAATTCCTGCTGCTGCTCGAGGCGTTTATCGCCGTGATCATCGTGCTGTATTTCGGGGTGCTGCTGCATTATGAGGCGCTGCGCGTGTTCATCATTTTCCTGTTCAGCGTGCTGGGAATCTGCGGCAGCTACGGAGTGGCGTGGTTCGGCATCCGCGTGAACACCTTCGCGAATTCGCGGACGGCGTTCGCGGGGTTGCGCGGGAAACCCTACCCCATTTACCAGATACCTCTGGAAGCGGGGATGAGCATCGGCATGATGCTGATCAGCGTGGAACTGCTGATGATGCTGATCATTCTGCTGTTTGTTCCGGGCGATTACGCCGGGCAATGCTTCATCGGCTTCGCCATCGGCGAATCGCTGGGAGCCGCGGCGCTGCGCATCGCCGGCGGAATCTTCACCAAGATCGCGGACATCGGCTCGGACCTGATGAAGATCGTCTTCAAGATCAAGGAAGATGACGCGCGCAATCCGGGAGTGATCGCCGACTGCACCGGAGACAACGCCGGAGATTCCGTGGGACCGAGCGCCGACGGATTTGAAACCTACGGCGTGACGGGCGTGGCGCTGATCACCTTCATTTTGCTGGGAGTGAAAAGCCCGGTGGTGCAGGTGCAATTGCTGGTGTGGATTTTCGTGATGCGCATCGCCATGCTGGTGGCGGCGGCCAGCGCTTACTTTATCAACGGGGCCATCGCCAAGGCCAAGTACGCGCACGCGGAGAAGATGAATTTCGAGGCGCCGCTCACTTCGCTGGTATGGATTACCTCGGCGGTTTCGATCGGGCTGACGTATCTGATCTCCTACTACATTATTCCGGTTCTGGGGAACGACACCACGCAATGGTGGAAGCTGGCGACGATCATTTCCTGCGGCACGCTGGCGGGAGCGGTTATACCGGAGCTGGTGAAGGCGTTCACGTCCACCGAATCGCGGCACGTGCGCGAGGTGGTGACCTCGGCACAGGAAGGCGGCGCGTCGCTGGGAATTCTATCGGGATTCGTGGCCGGGAATTTTTCGGCGTATTACCTGGGCATGGCCATGGTCATCCTGATGTCCGTGGGATATCTGGTGAGCAATGCGGGGCTTGGCGGATTGATGATCGCCGCGCCGGTATTCGCGTTCGGGCTGGTGGCCTTCGGATTTCTGGGCATGGGCCCGGTGACCATCGCCGTCGATTCCTACGGACCGGTGACGGACAACGCGCAATCGGTCTTCGAGCTTTCGTTGATCGAGCAGGTCCCCAACATCCAGCAGGAACTGAAGCGCGATTACAATTACGACGTGAATTTCGAGCGCGCCAAGGATCTGCTGGAAGAAAACGACGGCGCGGGAAACACCTTCAAGGCCACGGCCAAGCCGGTGCTGATCGGCACGGCGGTGGTGGGCGCCACGACCATGATTTTCTCGATCATCATGGCGCTGACCGACGGCATCACCGTCAATGTGGATAAACTTTCACTGCTGCACGCCCCGTTTTTCCTGGGGCTGATCACCGGCGGCGCCATGATTTACTGGTTTACCGGCGCTTCGACCCAGGCGGTGACCACCGGCGCCTACCGCGCGGTGGAATTCATCAAGGCCAATATCGATTTGAAGGGCGCGGCCAAGGCTTCCGTGGCGGACAGCAAAAAAGTAGTGGAAATCTGCACGCAATACGCGCAGAAAGGCATGCTGAACATTTTCATCGCCGTATTTTTCGCCACACTGGCGTTCGCGTTTCTGGAGCCTTTCTTTTTCATCGGCTACCTGATCTCCATCGCCATTTTCGGGCTGTACCAGGCGATTTTCATGGCCAATGCCGGCGGCGCATGGGACAACGCCAAGAAAATCGTGGAGGTGGAGTTGAAGCAGAAAGGCACGCCGCTGCATGACGCGACGGTGGTGGGCGATACGGTGGGCGATCCGTTCAAGGACACTTCCTCGGTGGCGCTCAATCCCATCATCAAGTTCACCACGCTATTTGGATTGCTGGCCGTGGAACTGGCGGTGCAATTGACTTCCGAAACCGGCGGGAACCTGACGCACATTCTTTCCGCGGGCTTCTTCCTTATTTCTTTCTACTTCATCTACGCATCGTTTTACGGAATGCGCATCAAGAAATCGGAAGAAGCGGCGTAAGAAAAAACGCGCTGCGAATGCAATTGGCAAACGGGAGGGCCGCGGCCCTCCCGTTTTTATTTACGCGGAATATTTCATGTGGTATGGCCGGGATACTTCGCATCGGGAAAGCGCAAGTGAATCAATCCCGCAGCGAGAAGCACAATGGCAAAAGCCAGCACGCTGCCTTCCGGCCCGGCCGAGCCTCCGGTGAGCCAATGCGGGCCGCGGGAGGCGGAATTGAGGTAGTGGCCCACGCCAATCAATCCGCTGTCCGGCGTGCCGTAGAAGAAGGTTTGCGCCCAGTCCCATGCGGTGTGCAGGCCGATGGCGAACCACAAGCTGCCGGTGCGGCGAATGGTCAGGCAGAAAACCATGCCGATCACGAAAACCTGGACGATGCCGAAAACGCTTTCACCGGAATTTCCGAGGTGGGCCACGGCAAACGCCACGGAAAGCAAAAGCGCGGCGTACCAAAATGCCATGCGATGAGAGAGCACGAAAAGAAAAAATCCGCGGAAAAAGGTTTCTTCATACAATCCCACGGCAAGGAAGAATAGCGCCCACCCGATTGCGTATTTCCAGGCCGCGGCGCCGGAAAGCACGGGCGCACCGAATTGAAAATGGCCGAGGGCATGCAGCAGGAACACGACTCCAGACAACATGGCAAATCCCCAGAGCGCACCCTCCCAAAACCGCGCGCCAAGAGCCTGACGAGGCGGCAGGCCGAGAGCAGCCATCGGGCGGCGCAACAGCCGGGAGGCGAGCCATGTGCCAAGGATCACCATGCTGGCATTGATCAATTCCACAGGCATCGCCGCGCGCAGCGACAATTCCTTGATATTCGGATTAATCCAGCGATGCAGCGCAATGAAAAACAGCACAGGCAGGAAAATCGCAACACCCATAAATGCCAACAAGGCGCGCATAAAGTCCCGACGCGGAAAGGGAGGATTGACACCGTCGGCGGAGACATTTGCGGGTGTAGCCGGTTCGCTCGAAGGCGCGTCAACGGCGGGTTGTGTCGGAAATTCGTCAGGCATCGAAAATGCTCCTTGAGCAAATCATCGCTTGCGGTGCAGCGACCGCGATTCGCGAGGCGGTCGAATCTGCTGCCGGAAATGATCCGGCGTGAATGAGAGGGATGATATCCGACAATCAAGGGCGAGAAAACGGTGAAAGAATAGAGTTGCCGCGAGGCCGCGCCCGAGCCTTAAGGCTCTCGCTCAGCGAGCGCTCCATGGCAGGGCAATGGCGGGATGCGCCGCCACGGAATTTGCGGCGGGTGCGGGCGCTTCGCTGGCAAGACGCGATGGCGCTCAGGCCTTGACCATGCCGAGGTAACGGCGCGGATCGTTTGAAAATCCCGGAAAGACTTTTTCGAGATTGGCTTCGCGCATGTGTTTGGTCATGATTTCGCCGAGAACGCTGCGATAGTCGGTGGTGACCGCCAAATCGCGATTTTGATAAAGCTGCTCGTCGCTCATGCCCGGCCAGCGTGCATAGACTTTGCCGCCCTGCACGTCGCCGCCCATGACGAACATGCAATTGGCGTGGCCATGATCGGTTCCGCGGTTGCCGTTCTCGTGCGCGGTGCGTCCGAATTCGGACATGCTGACGAAGACCACGTCCTGCATGCGGTCGCCCATATCCTGATGGAATGCCGCGATGCCCTGGCCCAAATCGCGCAGAAGATTGGATAGCTGGCCCTGCACGCCGCCTTCGTTCACGTGGTGGTCCCAGCCGCCGCTATCGAGGAAAGCCACTTCCAGGCCCACATCCGCTTTGAAAAGCTCGGCAATTTCCTGAAGACTCTGGCCGAAGCGGCTTTTCGGATATTCCGCGCCGTTTTCCGGCGTGTATTTCGAGGGATCGATTTTCTTGAGCTGGTCGATGGCTTCAAACGTTTCGCTGCCCACTCCGCGCATGGCTTGATCGATGGTCTGCGCGTACATGGCTTCGAATCCGCCTTCGATGGTCTGCTGCGGGCCGTACATTTTGAATTGTTTCAGGTCCGGGATGGCGATGGCCGGCGCCGCGCCCTGCAAGGTGCGCGGAAGATAATTGCCGAAAGCCACGGCGCGAAAGGGAGAAGCGCTGTCTTCCGGCGTGGATTGCATGGCGCGATTGAGCCAGCCGTCGTCGGTGGATTTCACACCGGGTGTGCCGGACTCCATATAATCCTGGGCGTCGAAATGCGAGCGAGTGGGATCGGGCGAGCCGACGGCCTGCACGATGGCCAATTGATTATTGCGGAAGAGCGGCAGCAGCGGCTGCAAGCTGGGATGAAGACCGAAGAAGCCGTCGAGGTCCAGGGCCGCATCCGCGCCACCCTGCTGCGGAGCGGGAATGGCGATGGTGGGACGCAGGCGGTAATAATTAGGTTCTGCAAAAGGCACCACGACGTTGAGGCCGTCCATGGCGCCGCGCTGGAAGAGCACCACCATTTTCTTTTTGGCGGGAGCGGGAGCCGCCGCCACGGCGCGTTGCAGGAATGAGGGCAGCGAAGCCATGCCCACCATGGCAATGCCGCCGGATTTAATGAAATACCGCCGCGAAATTTTCATTCCGGACCTCCCTCTGCATTATGAAAAATCAAAAAGTGCGCCACGCGCGGCTGCCGATGGCTTGCGCGCCGGATTCAGCAAGCCGAAAACTCGCGGCGGCGCAGCGGCGGAAATTCCCGCGCGCTAGCGGCGCTGAAATTCAGGCGCCCCGAGAACCAGCCCGGCGATGACTCCTTCGTTCACCTGCTTCACCGGATCATCCAGGCGGGCTTGCAGGATGATGGGATCGTTCATGCGCGCCTCGAGAGTCTGGCGCGTGGAATCCGCCACCTGGTTATCGAGAAACAGACCCAGAGCGCGCGAAAGAGCGGCTTGCGCGTCCTTCGATGAATCATCGCCGAACTGCGGGCCGAGCGAGACGATGGCGCCGGCCATGCGGTCGGTGGCAAATCCCAACGCAAAATTGAGGCGGTTGAGCAGCGCGCCGGTATTGACCCACATCTGCGCCTGATCGGAATAACCGGTGGGCGGCTGGCACAAAAACAGCGGCTCACCCATCTTTGAGACCCATTGCGTGAGCGGAAGCGAAACCTGCACGTCGGCGCCCAAGGCGCGAGCTGTGCTGGCGACCAATTCAAACGGGGCTTTCACTTTGGCGCGATAGGCGTCCCTGGACCAGAACTCCGGGGAATAAATCATGGTGCGCAGGACGGTGCGGATGTCTCCGTTGCTCGATTCGTAGCTCTGGGTCATGCGATCCACGAGCGATTGCGGCGGGTTATCGGAAACAAAGTGGCGCGCGAGTTCGAGTGAAATATGCGCGGCGGTATTGGGATTGGAGGCGAGAAATTTTAGAGCTTCCTCGCCGTCCTTCATGCCGCCGTAGTTGAAGGTACGGCCCATCACGATTTTCTTGCCCTGGGCGTGAAGTTTATCGTCGAAAAAGAATTGCGGGTCCTTGCGCGGCTCGTGAATGGTCCAGCCCGTCAGGCATTTGGCCATTTCGATGACGTCCTGCTGGGTGTAACCCGCATCCACGCCCACGGTATGGAGTTCCATCACTTCGCGCCCGTAATTTTCATTCAGCCCGCGTTCCTCTTTCTGGGCGCGAGCTGCGGGACGCGGAACAGGAGAGCGGCCGGGAAAAGTTCCGGGAGGAGGAGCCTCGCCTCCGACAAAAATTCCGCCATAGCGCGCGCGGCGCATGGCTGCTTGCTGCTGCGCCATCTTCACCGCGTCGGGATCGGCGCTCAACCAATTATCCAGGTAAAAAAGCATGGCGGGACTTTTTGCCGTGGCCAGCAGCAAATCTTGAAAGTGTCCCATGGTGTTGGGACGAATGGTGTCGCGCACGTAGGAGGTGAGCAGCCAGCGATCGAGTCCCTTGCCGGCAAAAACATTGAAATGATTGAACCAGAAATCTTCCATCACCGCTTCGAGTTGGCGATTGCTGTAAACGGCGCGGTCCAGCTTGGCCATGGAAAGCTCGGCAACCATGCGGTTCGGGCCGATGGTGCGCGCGAGCTGATCTTCAGCCTTATCAATATTGGGATTTCCGGTGGGCTTGATCTGCGCAACGGCCTGGCGCTGTTGTTCCTTTTGCTGCTCCTGGTACTCTTCCTTGGTGATTCCCTGCTTTTTGGCGGCCTCATCGGGTCTGGGAAACAAGGCCATCAGCTGCGCCGAGGACATATTCAGCGTGAGGTATTGATCGAGGCGTTGATCGAGATCGGCATCATCGATGGAATTGGGGTCGAGTTGCTGATCCACCCATTTTTCGAGGCCCATTTGGCGGATGCGTTCCACATCGCCGGGGCGCGGGCCATAGCCCAGGCGGTCGAGCGCGTGGAGAATGGCCTGATCTTCGGTGAGTTCGGTGATGGGGAGATGCCCCTTGAATTTTTTGTCGAGGGGGATGATGGCGGCGTCGCTCGAAGATTTTTTCGATTTATTTTTGTCCGCCTGGGCGCGCGGAACGGCCAGAAGCAGGGAGAGCGAAAGAATCGCGGCGAGAATTACAAGTCCAGTGCAATCAAGACGATGGCAAGGCGGCTGCGGTCTCCTGCGTTTCATATCAGCCCTCGCGTTAGGCGGTGGGACCGGCCGGAACGCGCTGGTCTGGCCGCACCGTTACATTTTAACCCTGGCGCGCGGAGGAAGTTGCGCGGGTAGGCGAACGAGTCAATATGCGCGAGAGACGAATTGGGAATGGGTGGCAAGCAGAGACATATGGAAGACAGGTTGTAGCGGCCTCTGGGGTTAGAACCCCTGCATTTCGGAACTTTTTGGCACGGCTAAAGCCGTGCCCTGACAAAGGGCATTTATGAAGTGGCATGCGGAGAAAAAGGGCCGGCCCGATGGATATTCCCATGCTGGCGGCGAAGAGGCGGGCGGATCAGGATTTCATTTGGCGCAGGAGGAATTTCAGTTTTTGCTCATCGGAAGGCGCCATGGCGGTGAATTCGAAACCCATCCCATTCTGGGCAACCGACCGCACCGTGCAATCGGATTCGAAGGAGACCAGCGGATCGGTGAGTTTCAGCCGCAGGACGGCGCCGGTGGGTTCGGACGATCGCGTGCGCACAAAAATGCCGCCCAACCCGATCACCGAAACGATTCCCTCTAGCCGCCGCGAGCCTCCTTGCGATTCCGCGCGGATTTTGCGGCTTGCGGGAACCAGGATGCGCTGGTGGTGGCGTAAATCAATCTCTCGTTTTACCTGGGGCATGAATTATTCCTCTCGCGAAGCGCGAAAACCGTCCAGCGTCCAGGAATCCTGGATTTCGTCGTGACGCAGGACGTAAAAATTCCCATCGTCGGCTCGCACTCGAAAATATGCGGCTTCGGGGGAATACCACCGGCCGTCCAGTTCCTGGATTTCGAACGGGCGACCTCGTAGGATGAAACGGAGAGGACGTTCATCGGCCCGGTGCCCCGCGTAGCATTCGACGCGAATATCGGCCATCGCGCCTCCACGGAGCGAATGGGACCGCCGCACTTAATAACCAATCGCCAGACTAGAGTCTAGCGCCGCGAAGGTTACGCTGGGAAGAACGCGCAATAAACCGGTTAACCGAAGCGGCACAGACGCAAGTCAGGAATCCTCGAACGATTCGCGCCATTCGGCATTGAATGCCGCGCCCAGCAGGACAATCACGGCGGAAAGGTACATCCACAGAATCAAACCGATGGCCGCCGCCAAACCACCGTAGACAAGGTCGTAAGGCATCTTGCGAACGTAGAAGCCGAAGGAAATGTCCGCGGTCCACCAAAGAATGGTGGCCAGCGCAGCGCCAGGCAACAACTTGCGAAAGTCGCGGTGCCGCGGGCGGCCAATGCGGTAGATCAGCACCAGAACGACCATGGCCAGCGCGAAAACCAGCAAGGCGTACAGCGTGAATCCCACTTCGCGGACAAGGATCGGCAAGCCAATGCGTTGAATCAAGGATTTGCGCGCTTGCTTGCCGAAAACCGTAAGAACCACGACGGCCAGCGACGGAATGATGGTCAGCACCAGGAGCACCAAGGCGCGGCCGGTGCGCCGCCAATATCCCAGGTCAATCGGATCGTCCTCGATAATGCGAAACCCTTCGATGTAGCCGACCATGACCTGCGACCCGGCCAGCAGCGTCCCGCCGAGACCCAGGGAAATCCACCGCCAGGGATGAACGCCCTTGCGCACGAAATAGGCCAGAACCACATCCTCACTGCCGGGAGGAAGAATCAGCCTGAGGCGCTCGGGAATTTCCCGCACGGCGCCATGGAAGAGGTCGCTGCTGCTGAGAACGCCCAGAGCCAGAAGCAGCATGGGGAAAAATGCGAGAAACATGTTGAAGGCGATGGCCTGCCCCAGCAGGCTGCAATCCGGAAACAAGCGGCCGGCTCCGCGGAAGAGGCATTTTAGGAAGCGGTCCATGGAGTGTAGCGGGATTATACGGGAATCGCGGTCCTGCGCACGCAGTGATTCGCGGGAGCGCCACGAAGGGGCGAAAGAATGGCGCAGGGCGTTTCGGGCCTGCGGCGGGCGCTTGCCGGAGGTGTCGGCGGGCGGTACACTTCTCGCGGAGATTGCGACGGGAGGTGCACAATGGCTCGAATGGTGCGATGCGGATTGATTCAGGCGCACTGCGAGTGGTCCCCGGAAAAATACTCGATCCATGACATCAGCAAAAAGATGCAGGAGAAGCACGAAAAGCTGATAGAAGCGGCGGCCAAGAAAAAAACGCAGATTCTCTGCCTGCAGGAATTATTCAACGGGCCGTATTTTTGCGCCGAACAGCAGGCGCGCTGGTACGAGCTGACGGAAAACGTGCCGGACGGGCCGACTGTGGAGCGCATGAGGAAACTCGCGAAAAAACACGGCATGGCAATGGTGGTGCCGATCTACGAGCGCGAAATGACCGGGCTTTTTTACAACACCGCGGCGGTGATCGACGCGGATGGAAAATATCTTGGCAAATACCGCAAGCATCACATTCCCCACTGCCATCCCGGATTCTGGGAGAAATTTTATTTCACGCCGGGAAACACGGGCTACCCGGTATTCCCCACGAAATTCGCGAAAGTGGGCGTGTACATCTGCTACGACCGCCATTTTCCGGAAGGCGCGCGGATTCTGGGCCTGAATGGCGCGGAAATCGTGTTCAATCCTTCGGCCACCGTGGCCGGACTCAGCGAATATCTTTGGGAGCTCGAGCAGCCGGCGCATGCTGTGGCCAACGGATATTTTGTGGGGGCCATCAACCGCGTGGGCAAGGAAGCGCCGTGGAATATCGGCGAATTCTACGGCAAGAGTTATTTCTGCAATCCGCGCGGGAAAATCGTGGCGCAAGCCAGCCGCGACAAGGATGAAGTGCTGGTTCACGACCTGGACCTCGAAGAGATGGACCAGGTGCGCTCGACCTGGCAATTTTTCCGCGACCGGCGGCCGGAATCCTACGGGGAAATTTCGCGGACGCATGCGACGGCAAAATTCGACGCGGCCGATTGAGGCGCGGGCCGCGCGCGTGATATGCCGCGCGAACGAGCCGGCATGAATCGTGCGGGAAAGGGATGGAGGCCATGAACACGACGGCGAAATCAGCGGAAACACGCAGCGAAGAAGTGGTCCGCAAGCACAAGGAATTTCTGTGGCCGGCGGTGACCAATTATTACCAAAAGCCGCTGGTGGCGGATCACGCTTCGATGCAATATCTGTGGGACCTCGAGGGGAAAAAATACCTGGATTTTTTCGGCGGCATCGTCACCATCGGCGTGGGGCACTGCAATCCGAAAGTCACATCGAAAATCAAGGCGCAGACCGATAAGCTGCAGCACACCTCCACGCTCTTCCCCAACGAAGCCATCGTGGCTTTGGCGGAAAAGATCGCGGAAATCACCCCCGGAAAATTGCAGAAAAGTTTCTTCACCAGTTCCGGCACGGAGGCCAACGAAGCGGCCATTTTGCTGGCGCGCATGGCGGGACCGAGTTACGACGTGGTGGCGCTGCGGCACGCCTATGCGGGAGGCTCGGCGCTGGCAAAATCCGTGACGGCGCAGGCCGCGTGGCGCAAGGGCGGAGTGATCAGCGTGGGGATTTCTCACGCTTTGAATCCTTATTGCTACCGCTGCCCGCTGCATCTGAAATATCCGGAATGCGGAGTGGCTTGCGCGCAGGACGTCGAAAACCTGATTCAGACCGGGACCAGCGGATCGATTGCCGCATTTATCGCCGAGCCCATTCAAGGCGTGGGCGGGTTCATCACGCCGCCGCCGGAATATTTCAAGATCGTCTACCGCATCGTGAAAAATTACGGCGGTCTGTACATTTCCGACGAAGTGCAGACGGGTTGGGGACGCACGGGCAAGAAATGGTGGGGCATCGAGCAGTGGGAAGTCACGCCGGACATCATCACCTCGGCAAAAAGCATGGGCAACGGCGTGCCGGTGGGATTGACGGTGACCACTTCGGAATTGGCGGACAAATTCCAGGGGCTGACGATCGCGACGTTCGGAGGAAATCCGGTGACGTCGGTGGCGGCGCGCGCGGTGATCGAAGTGATCGAGGAAGAAAATCTGCGCGAGAATGCGCACGTGACCGGCGGCTATTTCCGCAGCAAGCTCGAGGAGTTGCAGCAGAAATATCCGCTGATCGGCGACGTGCGCGGCATGGGCATGATGCAGGCGCTCGAACTGGTGAAAGACCGCCAGACAAAAGAGCCCGCGCCGCAGGAAACCACGCAGTTGCTGGAACGCACGCGCGAAAACGGCTTGCTGGTGGGCAAAGGCGGATTGTATGGCAACGTGATCCGCATGGCCCCGCCGATGAATATATCCAAGGCGGACGTGGACGAAGGAATCCGGATGCTGGACCGGTCCTTCGCGGAAATAACGAGGAAGTAAGAGGGAGAGAGGGCGCGAATGGCAACGGCGGCGGCAACAGCACAGCTTTGCAAGAATTTCGTCAACGGGCGGTGGGTGGAATCGAAGACCACGCGAATTGTCGAGCGGCGGAATCCGGCGAACACCGATGAAGTGGTCGCGCGCGTTCCCTTGTCAACGCGCGAGGAGATGGCGGCGGCCATCGAAGCGGCCAAGGCCGCGTTTCCCGCCTGGCGCGACACGCCCGCACCGCAACGCGGAAAAATTCTGTTCAAGGCCGTGCGATTGATGGAAGAGTGCAAGGAAGAGCTGGCGCGCCTGCTCACGCGCGAGGAAGGAAAGACGCTGAAGGACGCGCTCGGCGAAGTGCAGCGCTCCATCAACATCGTGGAATTCATGGCCGGAGAAGCGCGGCGCATGAACGGCGAAACGATGCCCAGCGAATTGCCGAAAAATTTCTCCTACACCCTGCGCCAGCCGGTGGGAGTGGTGGGCGCGATTACTCCGTGGAATTTTCCGGTGGCCATCCCGGTGTGGAAGATCGCTCCGGCGCTGGTGTACGGAAATACCGTGGTGTTCAAGCCCGCAACGCTCACGCCGCTGACGGCCATGAAAGTGGTGGAGATCTTCGCGGAGGCGGGCGCGCCGGCCGGCACCTTGAACCTGGTGATGGGCACGGGACGCGAAACCGGGGATGAGCTGGTGACAAACCCGAGCGTGCACGCGCTTTCTTTTACGGGCTCGAATGAAGTGGGATGCCAACTGTACGCCGCGGGAGCCGCGGGCCTCAAGAAAGTGCAATGCGAGATGGGCGGGAAAAATCCCGTGGTGGTGCTGGCGGACGCGGATATGCGGCTGGCGATGGAATCCGTGATCGCCGGAGCTTTCGCCTCCACCGGACAGCGCTGCACGGCCACCAGCCGCGTGGTGATCGAGGAATCGGCGGCCGATGGGTTTGTGGCCATGGTGGCGGAACGCGCCAAGAAATACGTGGTGGGCGACGGACTGGAAGCGGGCGTGGATATGGGTCCTTCGGTGGACGAAAACCAGATGAACACGGTGCTGAAATACATCGAAATCGGAAAATCCGAAGGGCAATTGGTTTGCGGGGGAAGGCGCCTGAGCGGCCCGAAATACGATCAGGGCTGGTTTGTCGAGCCCACGGTGTTCGATCATGTGGCCGCCGCGAGCCGCCTGGCACAGGAAGAAATTTTCGGGCCGGTGCTGAGCGTGATCCGCGTGAGGGATTTCGAGGAGGCATTGGAGGTTGCGAATTCCGTGCGCTATGGGCTTTCCAGCGCGATTTATTCGACGGATTCGAACAAAGTGTTCGAGTTCGTGAACAAGATCGAGTCGGGAATGACGCACGTGAATTCGCCGACGGTCGGCGGAGAGGCGCACATGCCCTTTGGCGGCGCGAAGGACAGCAGCGTGGGCCCGCGCGAAGTGGGCCACGCAGCCATGGATTTCTACACCGACACGAAAATCGTTTACATCGATTACACCGGGCGCAAGCGCGAATCGTCCATCTACTGATTTTTGCCGGGCGGAATCACACCACACGCAGCGGGACCGGATTCGCCGCAAGATACTGTCGCGGTTGCGCGAAATCCCGCGCCGGGATCCCGCGAACGAAATCGCGCGCAGGCCGCATCCAAGGAGGCGCATACGCCAGGATTATTTGACCGGGAAATTTATCTGGATATCGAAACGCTGCGGCTTTCTCACGAAGTGGAAGGCGGCTGGGGAAATATCCGCGCATTTGGAGTGGCCGTGGCGGTCACTTGGGACAAGGACAATGGATTCCGGCGGTGGTATGAGGCCGACACAAAAAAGCTGATCGCCGAACTCGAGCAATTCACGCACGTGGTGACCTTCAACGGCAACCGCTTCGACATCGAAGTGCTGCGCGCCTACGGGCCGGTCGAGGGCGTGCGCCAAAGATCGTGGGATATTCATGAGGAGCTGCACAAGCAGCTCGGGCACCGCGTGAAGCTAGACCAATTGGCGAAGGACACACTGGGCGCGGCCAAAAGCGGCGACGGATTGCAGGCCGTGGAATGGTGGCGCGCGGGAGATAAGGAAAAAGTGGCGGCGTATTGCGAGCAGGACGTGGCCATACTGCGCGACGTGGTGGAGCACGGGCGGAGGAAAGGATTCGTGGTGATATCTTCGCGCCAGGTTCGAGTGAAATGGGATTGAAGATACAAATTGAGGAGCGGAAAACGCCACGCGATGCGGCGCAATTCCCCGCTGCGCAGTCCTGCTGGGCGCCGCAAGTTCTTCGCGCCAGGATGCGAGCCGCTGTTTCTTGCGGCGTGCTGATCCTGATGTGCGCGCTGCCGGCCATGGCTCGTTCCGGCGATTCCGGGCCAATCCATTGGAAGTCCGTGCCCGAAGGGCAGTTGAAAATTGACGACAAAACTCCGCTGACTTGGAATGTCTACCAGCCGGACAAAAAGAAAGATGCCTATCTCGTGTTGATTTTGCTGGGGAGGCGGTACATCGCGCTGGATATGAAGGCCAAGATCGCCTACCAGGTTTATCCCGGGGACGTGCGGAAGCAGGGCGACGACCTGGAAAGCGACGATTTGCGCAAGCCCGACCGCGTGATTCCCAGCAAGGACTGGACGCTGCGCGATGTAGGCCCCGCCGAGCTGGTGCGATTCACGCTGGAGGATTACGGGCGCACGGTCGAGGTGGCGCTGCCGCACATGCCGGACCTGCGCGCGTTTTATTGATTTTTCAAAGGGCGCAGGCCGTTGGTCGCGAAAGGCGAAATTTTGAGGCGCCTTGAAAATTTTTGCCGCTAGACATTCGATGACGGGCCGCTGGTTTTCTGCTTCCAGGACATGTGCGGCAAGCCGTTGGGAATCTGCTCCATGGTGATGCAGCCGTCGACGGGGCAAACCAGCGCGCAGAGATTACATCCCACGCATTCTTCTTCCATAATTCTGGGGACGTGAACTTCCATGCCGTGAGGGTTGAGCTTGCCGCTTTTGCGCGGAGCGCGCTCGATGCATTGGTGCGCGCCATCCTCGCACGCCACGTAGCACAACTGGCAACCGATGCAAAGCTCCGTTGCGATGCGCGCGACAATTTTGTAATTCAAATCAAGGTCGCCCCAATCCTGGACGTTGGGCACGGCCCTGGCGCGAAAATCTTCGATGGTGCGGAAACCGCGGCGGTCCATGTAGGCAGCGAGGCCGTCGGCCATGTCCTCCACGATGCGAAAGCCGTAATGCATTGCGGCGGTGCAGACCTGCACGCAGGAAGCGCCCAGGGAAATATGCTCGGCGGCGTCGATCCAGGTGCCGATTCCGCCGATGCCCACGATGGGAATTTTAATTTTTTTTGCCACGCTGGAAACCAGGTGCAGGGCGATGGGCTTCACCGCCGGACCACAATAGCCGCCGTGAGATGATTTTCCGCCGACATTGGGACGCGGCGCGAAATTTTCGAGGTCCACACCCATCAGCGAATTGATGGTGTTGATGAGGCTGACGGCGTCGGCTCCACCACGCTGGGCGGCCAGGGCGATATGCGTGATGTCAGTGACGTTGGGCGTGAGCTTGGAAATCACCGGGGTGCGCGCCGCTTCCTTGGCCCAGGAGGTGATCATTTCCGTGTATTCCGGCACCTGCCCCACGGCCGCGCCCATCCCGCGTTCGCTCATGCCGTGAGGGCAGCCGAAATTGAGTTCCAGCAGATCCGCTCCAGAATCTTCCGCACGGCGAACGATGTCGTGCCAGGTCTCGCGCTTCGATTCGACCATCAAGGATGCGATGACCAAATTTTTCGGATAGCGTTTTTTCACTTCGGCGATTTCGCGCAGGTTGGTTTCGATGGGGCGGTCGCTGATCAACTCGATATTGTTCAGCCCCATCATCTTGACGCTGCCGATATCAATTGCGCCATAGCGCGAGGAAGTGTTCTGAATCGGTTCGCCGATGGTTTTCCAAACCGCCCCGCCCCATCCGGCATCGAAAGCGCGCATCACCTGGCCGGCGGTGTTGGTGGGCGGGCCGGAAGCGAGCCAAAACGGGTTGGGGGATTCCACGCCGCAGAAATTTACTCGTAAATCGGCCATGCATCACCTCGCGAAATCATGCCGCGTTCTCCAGATTCTTTTGCGAATCCGAAATGCTTCTCCACACCAGCCAGCCTACCACCGCCAGCATGCCGATCCATCCGATGACGCGGACAGCGGCGGCGATTTGCGTATCGTGGTCGAGCACTCCCAACCGCCCGAAGAGATAGTTCCAATCGTGGATGACGTAATCGGCATCGCCCACAGTCAGCAGCGGCAACTCCTGGGCGCGCGCGTCGGCCATGTAGGTGGAGATGGGCAGGAACTGCTCGAAGAAAAAGAACGCGCAAAAGGCCGTGCCTTGCGCCTGGCGGCGCAACGCGAAATAAAACGCCAGCGCGGTGGGAACAAACAATTGCAGAAACGTGCCTCCGGCAATGTTCAGAAATTCGCCGAAAAACCGGAAGAGCAAATGGCCGCCTTCGTGGATGGGAATAAAAACCAGGTCAATCATCAGCAGAAAACCCTGGCCGCGCGCGGCTTGATACAGAAACAGCAGATAAAAAACCACCCAGGCGGCCAGCAAGGTCCGCGGCAGTGGTTCCCAATCCTCCTCGAAGGCTTCGAGAAACTGCAAGCGGCTGGTCCATGATTCGGGAAATTGCATGGCGGGTTAATTCTTCCCGCGCGGCGCGCCAAGCCACGCGTCAATGCCGCGAGCCGCGGCCATGCCTTCGGCGACAGCGTCCACCACTTCCTTGCCGCCATTGGTGCAATCGCCTCCCGCAAAATATTTCGGATGACCGGTCTGGTGGCGTTCATTGGCGACGATTGAGCCGTTCGCGCGCAACTCGATTCCCGGGACGGCGCGGAAAATTTCCGTGACCGGTTTTTGGCCGATGGCGCGAACGACCATGTCAATTTCCAGAGTGAATTCGGTGCCGGGGATGACCGCGAGCTTTTTCGCGCCGGGCGCGCTTTCCTGCTGGACCCGGGTGCGCACGCATTCAATCGCTTTCACCCGACCCGCTTCGCCGATAATCCGCACCGGCTGCGCAAACCAATGGAAGGTGACGCCATCGAGTTTCGCGAGATCGTATTCGTAGCGGAACGCGGACATTTCATTTTCGCCGCGGCGGTAAATCAGGTGAACAACTTCCGCGCCCAGCCGCTTGGCTGCGGTGACCACATCAATGGCGGTATTGCCGGCGCCAATGCACGCCACGCGGCGGCCGATCGAAACTTCCTCGAACGCCAGCGATTTTGTGGATTCGATGAACTCGATCGCGCCGAAAACTCCGGCAAGATCTTCTCCGGGCAACGCCAGGTCCCAGGTTTCGCCGAGTCCCACACCCAAAAAGATGGCGTCGAATTCCTTTTCGAGTTGCGGGAAGGCGAGGTCGCGGCCAATCTCCACGCGCTGGCGAAATTCCACGCCCAAATCGCGCACCATTTCGACTTCGCGCAGGGCATTGGCGGCGCGCAGTTTGTAAGCGGCAATTCCGTAGGTGTCGAGGCCGCCGGGTAATTCATGGCGATCGAGAATGGTCACCCGGTATCCGAGCCGTGCAAGGAGCGCGGCGCAGGCAATGGAAGCAGGTCCGGCGCCGACGCAGGCGATTCGCTTTCCATTAGGAGCGCCCGCATGAAACAGGCGGATGTTGCGGTCGAGAACATAATCCACGGCGTAACGCTGCAGGCAGCCGATTTCAATCGGCTCCTCGCCGCGCTCGTTCATCACGCAAGCGCCCTCGCAAAGAACTTCCGTGGGGCACACGCGGCCGCAGCTATGGCCTAAAATATTCGCTTCCAGAATCACGCGCGCGGAACCCATCAAATTGCCGGTGGAAATTTTCTGGATGAAGGAAGGCACGTCAATGCGCGTGGGACAGGCCTGAATGCACGGCGCATCGAAACAATACAGACAGCGCGCGGCTTCGAGAGCCGCCTGGCGCGGAGTCATGCGCGGGCTGATCTCCGCAAAATTCGCTTCGTATTGCGCGGGAGTCAATTTCGGAGCGGATTCGCGAAGATTCATCGGCGCTCTCATGTTTCGGGAATGTCCGGCCATTCTAGCACTGGTTTTTCGGCGCGATGCAATGCGAATGGGCGGCGGCGAAGCGCTTGCCCAATGCGCCAATTGGCGAGAATCATGCGGGCAGCGCCACGCACCAAAGCGCCTCGAACGGGTGTAAGCTACATCGCCGCGGGAGTTTTTTGAAGGAAGGTGCAGGACACATGCGCTTCGACATGCTGATACGCAATGGTGTGGTGGTGACGGCGCTGGACACGTTTCCGAGCGACGTGGGAATCCGCGACGGCCGGGTGGCGGCTATGGGCGCGGACTTGCCTGCAGAAAATGCCTCGCGAGTGATTGACGCGCATGGGCTGTACGTTATGCCCGGCGGAATCGACGTGCACACACACCTCGACATGCCGTTCGGCGGCACCACCAGTGCCGACGATTTTGAAACCGGGACGGTGGCGGCGGCTTTCGGCGGCACCACCACGCTCATCGACTTCGCCATCCAGTACAAAGGGCAAACGCTGCGGCACGCTTTCGACACCTGGATGAAAAAGGCGGACGGCAAGGCGGTGATCGACTACGCGTTTCATTGCATCATCACGGACATCGCCGGAGCGCAGATTCAGGAAATGAAATCGCTGGTGGGCGACGGAGTGCCGACCTTCAAGCTATTCATGGCTTATCCCGGCGTCTTCATGCTGGACGACGCCTCAATCTTCAAGGCCATGAGCGCGGCGGCGGATTGCGGCGCGATGATTTGCATGCACGCGGAAAATGGAGGAGCCATTGACGTGATCGTGCAGCGCGCCCTGGCGGAAGGAAAGCGCGCGCCGAAATATCATGCGCTGACGCGGCCCACGACCGCGGAAGCGGAAGCCACTTCCCGCGCGATTGCCCTGGCGGAGATGGCCGGCGCGCCGGTGTACATCGTGCATCTTTCCTGCAACGACGCGCTCGAAAAGGTGCGCGAGGCGCGCGACCGCGGGCTGCGCGCTTATGCCGAAACCTGTCCGCAGTATCTTTATTTGTCGCTCGAAAACATGGACGCGCCCGGATTTGAGGGAGCGAAATACGTGTTCACTCCTCCGCTGCGCGAAAAATGGAATCAGGAAAAACTGTGGCAGGGGCTGGCGCAGGATGATTTACAGGTGGTCTCGACGGATCATTGCCCCTTTTGCTTCAAGGAGCAGAAAGAGCTGGGCAAGGACGACTTCACGAAAATTCCCAACGGCGGCCCGGGCATCGAACACCGTCTGAGCCTGATATTCAGCGGCGGTGTGCACGGCAAGCGGTTTTCGCTGAACCGTTTCGTGCAACTGGTTTCGACCGCTCCGGCGAAATTATTCGGCCTGTACCCGCGGAAAGGAACGGTGGCGGTGGGATCCGACGCGGACCTGGTGATATTCGATCCGCAAGAAGAGCAGATCATCAGCGCAAAGACGCACCACATGCGCGTGGATTATTCGATGTTCGAGGGGATTCGCGTGACGGGAATTCCCAAGTCGGTCTTTTCGCGCGGGCGGATGGTCATCGAAAACGGGAAGTTCGTGGGCAAGCCGGGCGCGGGAGAATTTCTGAAGCGGGAAAATCCCGCGCGCATTTGAGGATCAGGGTGTGGAAACTCCGGAAACCCAGGGAATGCTCGCCAGGCCTTCGTGGATGCTGATTTCAATTGGATCGCCGGTATTGAAGCGGTCAAAATCCTCGCGGTCAACGGCAATGCGCTCAAACCGGTGGCCTTCGCGCCAGGAATTCACAATCAGCCGGCGGCTGGGAACCGGGCCGGGCATGGAAAATTTTCCAACTACATGAGCGGGCTCGACGCGCACCGTTGAAACGTCGAATGCGCCATTGGCCAGCAAAAGCCCGGCAAGCAGCCACGGCAACGGAATCAGCGCAAAATAAATCCGCTTGGGAATCTCCACTTCCGCGTGACTCAATGCGCCACGCTCGACCAGCACGGCAATGGCAAGAGTGATGAAAAAAAGCACGCCCATGAAGATCAGGATGCCGTCCAGGTCCAGCGCGGGATAACGCACCGCGGCCACCACGAAAGCGATGGACCCCAGGAGAAACACCGCCGTCCGGTTCAGGAGTTTTTTTCGCAGCGAAAATTCCGCGGCAGCGGATTCCAGCCCGCAATCGGCGCAGAGATCGGTGTCGCGCGGGGAACCGCAATTCAGGCAGCGCGTCATTTTTCCAGTTGTCCCCTCCCCTGGATCAATTCCATTCCGCCCAGGCAAAAAGAACCTTGGGAACCGTGCCGCACCGCCTGGAATGCGCGCTGCAGACAATAATAATTAGACACCAACGCGCACGGCTCAGTCGCTGAAATTGTGGCGATCCGGCGCGCAACCGGCGGCCAAGAACGGCGCGCCGTCTTCGCCGTTATTTCACCTCGCGGACGCTGTATGGCGGCGTGTCCATACATACCATAAGCTCGTCGCGGCCGTTGGTGACCAACTGGCAATCAATTCCTTGCGCGCTGCGGATGGCGTCTTCGGAAGTCGCGCCGCTGGCCAGAGAACAGTGCGTAGTCCCGCGGAAATTGACGCAGACTTCATATCGTTTGTGAGTGGCCTGCCAGGAAGAATAAACGAGAAAAACCAGCAACGCCGCGGCGCCTAAGGCCACAATCCATTTCATTTGCTTCGAACGTGCCGCCATATCACCCCCGGTTCGGCCAGAACCTGTCTCAAAAATAGCTCGAACGAGTATCCTGCCGGCCTCAGGGGTTGAAACCCCTGAGCTTTCGGCCCTTTGCGGCACGGTTGAAACCGTGCCCTGCCTAAGATTGCTTGTGAGATAGCTCCCAGCAATAAATTGTACGCGATTACGTGGCTTCGCGCGCCCTTTCCAGGCGGTGCGACAATTCCGCCTGGATATATTTCTTCAAATGCGGCGAGAGGGACTCAAGCCCGGCGATGTCCTTCAAATCTCCCAAAGTGAGATTGGGAAGAAAGGCGAGAACGCTGGGAACCGGAGTGTGGGCGTTGCGCACGAGAGCGGCGCGGACATTGTATTGCACGGCCCATTTGGCATGCTGGGCGATGGCCGCCACCACGCGCGGAGGAACGCTGGACTTCGCGAGAACTTTGAGCACCTGGCTTTCGGTCAGGAATGAGTTGTTGAGGGCCAGTTTGATTGCCTGCGGATGACCTTCGGCCAGTAGGGCACCTGTCACACGCGAAGGGCCGCGCCGCGCGAGAGTGAGTTTTTCGCCCACGGCCAGGTGCGGGACGCGGGTGATGATGATTTCTTCGGCCAGGCGGCGGAGTTCCGCGGGACTCGAAGGCAGAAGGCTGAGTTGCACCAGGTCAAACAGGAAAAGCTGACGCAGGAGCGGAATGGCCACGCGGCGCGGGGTGTGCGGATGGCGCGCCAGGCGCAAACGAACGCTTTCCGTGGCCAGCCAATTTTTTTTCTGCGCGGCAAAGGCGCCGAGTAGGTTTGCCGAGAGATCGAGTCGTTCGAGGAGCAGGCACGCGTGGGTTTCCGTGAAATTCGGATTCTCGAGCAGCGCCAGCAGAATTTCTTCATCCGCTTCGTGAACGAGCGCCTTGATTTCGTCGGCGGAGGCGGAGCGCGCCCGCTCGACCGCTGCATTCAATTCATCCGGCATGGGCCTTGGTGGTTCCATTGCGCAGGGCGCGCCGGGCGGCGGCTTCCGCGGGCTTGATTTCGAGTATGGCGATGCGCGCGTGCGGCGCCACGCGAAGAAGGGCGGCGTCGAGGGCTGCATCGAAAAACGCGCTGCTCCGGACGGTGCCGCCGGCCTTGACGATGGAAACTTCGCGGTCTTTCATTTCGAGCGCGGCGAGTACGCTTGACGCAAGCTCGGCCAGAGAATCTGCGGCATCGGACAGAATCTGGCGCGAGACGGCGTCGCCCGCGTCCGCGAGACTGCGCGACCAGGGGAAACGCGCGGGGGAAAACCTCATCGGGAGTTTTCGTCACCAGATCCGAGAGTTGCGCCCAGTCGGCGGCGTTCAGCCAATTCAGCAATCTCGCGGAAATTTCCGTGGCGGGGCCGCGGCCTTCATTCGAACGAACCGCAGCGGCCAAGCCGCGGCGGCCGATGTCGAAGGCGCTGCCTTCGTCGCTGAACCACGGGCCGTGTCCTCCGGCGCGCGCGAATTTGCCCTGGGCATTGCGGCCGAAAGCTCCGGAGCCGGTGCCGGCAACGAGGACTACGCCCTCGCGGGTTCCCACGGCGGCTTCAAGAGTGATGGCCAGGTCCGTGGTGACTTCGATGCCCGCGGCGGGAAAACTGCCTTCGAGAAAAGTGGAGATGCGACGCGCCACTCCTTCGCGGCCCGCTCCGGCAATCCCCGCGCAGACGCCGCGGATGTCGGCAGCTTTCAATTGCCGGCGCTCAAGAACATGGTCCGCGGCATCGCTGAGCGAAAACCAAGCCTTGGAGTACCCGGCGCGCAGCGGATTGGAAGGACCGGCAGAGGCGAAGCCGAGCACGCCGCCGTGCTGGTCAATGAGCACGCAATCGGTTTTTGTCCCGCCACCGTCGAATCCCAGATAAAAAGGGCCCGCGGAATCCGCATGCATTTCAGGAACTTTTCCCGGCATTGGCCCTCACCTATCGGTTGACACTGCTCAAACGGCGCGGTTAGCATGGCCCGACCCGCCGACGCGGACCCATGCAGATCAGCCACCTCGACTTCGCCATCCTGATTCTATATCTCGCGGGCATCACGGCGTTCGGAGCGCAATTTCGCCGCGGCCAGAAAAATCTGCGCGATTATTTTCTGGGAGGCAGGACGGCGCCGTGGTGGGCGCTGGCCTGCTCGATCGTGGCCACGGAAACTTCGACGCTCACCATCATCGGCACTCCGGCCATCGCCTACGCGGGAAACCTGGGCTTTCTGCAAGTCGTGCTCGGCTACCTGATTGCGCGAGTGGTTTTGTGCATCGTCCTGGTCCCGCAATATTTCCAGGGAGAATTCTACACGGCCTACCAGCTGTTGGAAAAGCGATTCGGGACGCGCATGAGGTCGGCCGCGGCATTTGTTTTTCTGGGCACGCGCGCGCTGGCCGAAGGCGTGCGCATCTCCGCGGTGGGCAAAGTGGTGAGCGTGGCGTTCGGCACCGGAGACCGCATCTCGATTCTGATCGTCGGAGTGCTGACCATGTTTTACACCTTCGAGGGCGGAATGCGCGCGGTGATCTGGACGGACGTGATCCAGTTCTGCCTGTATCTCACCGGTTCCATCGCCGCATTTTTCCTGCTGATGCACAAAATTCCCGGCGGGTGGACGGGCGTGACGCAAGCTGCGGCGGCTGCCGGGGGCAAATTGCACGTCTTCGATTTCGGATTCAGCTTGACGCACGCGTACACATTCTGGGCGGGAGTGTTCGGCGGGACGTTTTTGACCATGGCCAGCCACGGCACGGATCAAACCATGGTGCAACGGCTGCTGGCCGCGCGAAATGAACGCGACAGCAAGAAAGCGCTGCTCGGCAGCGGGGTGATCATCTTCATTCAGTTCGCGCTTTTCCTGGTGATTGGGGTGATGCTGTACGTTTACGCGCAGCATTTGGCGATTCAGGTGCCGGGAGGCGATCCGGACCGAATTTTTCCGGCGTTCATCGTGCACGATATGCCGCACGGGCTGGCCGGGCTGGTGCTGGCGGCCATTTTCGCCGTGGCCATGTCCAACGCCAGCGGTTCGTTGAACTCGCTGGCATCCTCGAGCATCATAGACCTCAATCCGCGGCGCGCGGAAATGAGCAAGTCGGGCGGCTCGGAGTCGCTGGGCCATTCGCGGCGATTGACGCTGGCGTGGGGCGTGGTGCTGGTGTTGCTGGGGCTGATTCACTGGGGGCCGGTGCTGGTCGCGGGTCTTACGATTGCGTCCATCACCTATGGCGCACTGCTGGGAGTTTTTTTGCTGGGGACTTGGAACCATCGCGCGACGGAAGGCGGAGCGCTGGTGGGATTCGCGGCGGGGCTTGCGGTCATGATCCTGGTGAATTTTCTGACGCCGCTGGCGTGGACCTGGTATGTGATGGCCGGAACGATTGTGACGTTTGCGGTGGGTTCGGGCGCCAGTTTTTTCATGCATTCCGGAAAAACATCGCGTGCCAGTTCGTAGAATCTTTGGCGCTTTGAAAGCAACCGGGAGGAAATCATCGCAGAACTTTCGGTAACGAAAGATTCGCCGGGACTGATTCGCGGGCTCGGCGGACTCGCGGCGGCGGCCATCGTCGTCGGCACGATGATCGGCACGGGAATTTTCCTGAAGCCGAGCGAGATGGCCATGGAAGCCGGGTCCATCGCCGTGGTTTTCGCGGCGTGGATTGTCGGCGGGCTGCTTTCGATGTTTGGCGCGCTCAGCTATGCCGAGCTGGGAGCGTCCATCCCGGAGGCGGGCGGCGAATACGCTTACTTGCGGCGCGGATTCGGGCCGGTCTGGGGATTTCTTTTCGGCTGGATGCATTCGATTGTGGGACGCCCGGCTTCGGCGGCTTCGATTGCCGCGGGCTTGCTGCGATTCGTCAGCTTCTTTTTCCCCATCGTTGCCGCGCCGCTTTACACCTTCCACATCGGGCTTCCATTTTTCTCCTGGCATCATTCCGTGTTTGTTTTCACCTGGGCGCAGCCGCTGGCGGTGGTGGCGCTGGTGGGAATCACGTTTGTCAATTATCTCGGCGTAAGGCTGGGCGGGCGCGTGCAGATCGTGCTGACGATACTCAAGATCGTGTCGGTGCTGGCGATAATTTTCTTGGGATTTGCGCTGGTCCACGGACGCGCCGGAAATTTTCATCCATTGTGGCCAGCCAGTTTCGGATGGGGCACGACGACGGGGTTTCTGGCGGCGCTGGCCGCCGCGCTTTGGGCCTACGACGGCTGGGAAGATTTGAATCTGGTGGGATCGGAAGTGCAAAACCCGGAGAAAAATATTCCTCGTGCGCTGATCGGCGGAGTGGCATTCGTAGCCGTGATATTTTTGCTGTTCAGCGCGGTTTGTTCTTATGCGCTGCCGTTCGGCGAAGTGGCCACCTCGCAGCATGTGGCTTCCGACGTTTTCGAAAGTTTCGCGGGCCGCGGCGCGGCGTTGTGGATCACCCTGGCCATGGCCATTTCGGCGTTGGGAACCTTAAATTCGTCAATTTTGAGCGGGGCGCGCGTGGATTACGCCATGGCGCGCGACGGAATTTTCTTTCGCCTCGCGGCGAAGATACATCCGAAGTTTCGCACGCCGGGAAACGCGCTGGTGCTGCAATGCGCTCTCGCCAGCCTGATGGCCCTGAGCGGAACTTTCGAGGACCTCACTTCGCTCTTCATCTTCGCCACATGGATTTTTTACGGGCTGGCGGTGGTTTCGCTGTTCCGCCTGCGACGCAAGGAGCCGGACATGCCGCGGCCATACCGCACCTGGGGATATCCCGTGGTTCCGGGATTGTTCGTGGCGGGAGCCATTGCGCTCACCATCAGTTTGTGGATCGCGCGCCCGGTGCGCTCTTCGATTGGTTTGCTTTTGATTTTGCTGGGACTGGCGTTCTACCAATATTGGAACAAGCGAACCCAAGCGCATGCCGGGAGTTGAACGGGTAATTATTTGTAGAGCAGATATTTGCCGCGCATGGACTCGAATTTCGCGAGGTCCGCTTTCCAGCCATCCACAATTTGCGCCGGATCATCGCCGCGCTGCAGGCGATCGAGCGTGGATTGCGAGCCGAGCAGCCCGATGATTTTTTCGAGCTGAAATTGATCGGGGTACATGCGATGAAGCTCGTCGGCGATGACCAGTCCCATGTACATGGAGCGCAGCGCGGCGCGATCGGTGATGCTGATGGTGGCTCCCTCGCACACGCGCCCCTTATACAAGCCGTCCGACGGCGTGAATTGAGCGGGGGCAAAATCCACGCCGGGTATTTTACGCAGATTTAATGCGGCAACAAATTCCGCCGCGTGAATCCACGGCGCGCCGAAAATCTCAAAGGGTGCGTCCGTGCCGCGGCCGACCGACACGCCTCCATCCTGCAAAATCTCGATGCCGGGATAAAGTAACGCGGCGTTCAAGTTGCGCAGATTGGGCGAAGGCGCAATCCACGCAAGGCCGGTCTGGCCATAGGTTTCCTCGCGCCGCCAATTGTTCATGGGAATGACGTGCAGCGCCGCGCCAATTTTATTTTCGGCATTGAACATTCCGGCGAGTTCGCCGAGGGTCATGGCATAACGCACGGGCATGGGGAAATATCCCACGAAGGAAGTGCGTGCGGCGTCGAGCATGGGCCCTTCGATTACTTCGCCGCCCAAGGGGTCCGGCCGGTCGAGAACGAAAAACGCGAGGTGATGTTGCGCGGCGGCTTCCATGGAGTAAGCCATGGTGGTGATGAAGGTATAGAAACGCACTCCGGCGTCCTGAATGTCGAAGACCAGGGCATCGAGATTTTCGAGCATGGCGCCTGTGGGACGCCGCGTCGCTCCGTACAGGCTGTAAACCGGAAGACCTGTTGCCGCATCGGTGGTATTGGAAACATCCGCATCCGCGCGTCCGGTGATGCCATGCTCGGGGCTGAAGATGGCAACGAGTTTTACGCCCGGCGCATGGGCCAGCAAATCGATGGTGCGGCGCCCCTGGGAATCCACTCCGGTTTGATTGGTGATGACGCCGACGCGCAATCCACGCAAGGGCGCGAATTTTTCCGCTTCGAGAACATCCAAGCCGGATTGCGTGCGCGCGAAGACCGCCGCGAGCGCATTTTTCTGCGGGGTTGCGGCGCGAGCGGCGCAAAATCCCGGCGCGGCGGCCAGAAATACGAGCCACGCGAGATTACGGAACCAGAAACGTTTCGAGAATGCCGGGTTGTGCGTCATCAAACCGTGTGCTATATACAGCGACGGGATGCGGGCGTCAACATTGAATACTTCGGGGATTGAAATTGCTTAGGCCGGGAGTTTTCCTGTTGACGATGCTTCTTCTCATGACATTGCCCTCGCGCGCGCAGAAAACCCCTACAAAAAAATCCCGGCCAGCCGCCAGCTCCCGCAGCTGGGTGGATGCGACGCTGCGCAAGATGAGCGTCCGCGAAAAACTGGGGCAGATGCTGATGGTGTATTATTTCGGCGTTTTTACTTCGGCGGAGAGCCCGGAATATAAGGAATTGCTGCACGAAGTGGACGACAACCAGGTGGGCGGGCTGATCCTGGGCACGCAGCGCGGACCGTTGGGCATCGAACGCAGCCAGATTTATCCCACCGCCATCCTCACCAACGAATTGCAGAAGCGCGCCAAGGTTCCGCTGCTGATCGGCGCGGATTTCGAGAGCGGCACGGGAATGCGCATCGATGAAGGAACCTATTTCCCCGCGGCGATGGCCATCGGCGCGACGGGAGATCCCCAGGCCGCATACGTCGAGGGGAAAACCGTGGCGCAGGAATCGCGCGCGGCGGGAATCCGCTGGCTGTTTGCGCCGGATGCGGACGTCAACAACAATCCCGCGAACCCGATCATCAACATTCGCTCGTTTGGAGAAGACCCGCATGCCGTCGCCGAGTATGTGACGCAATTCATCCGCGGGGTCGAAGAAAACGGATGCCTGGCGACGGCCAAGCATTTTCCGGGGCACGGCAACGTAAACGTCGACTCGCACCTGACGCTTCCCACCGTGACGGGAAATCTACAAGAACTCGAATCGGTGGAGCTGGTTCCCTTCCGCGCGGCGATTGCCGCGGGGGTGAGCGCGATCATGCCGGGACATCTGGATGTTCCGGCGCTCGATCCCACTCCCGATTCCCCCGCCACAATTTCGCCGAAAATTCTGACGGGCGTGCTGCGCGATCAGATGAAGTTCAAGGGAATTATTGTGACCGACGCGCTGGACATGGGCGGCGTGACTTCGCTATTGCCGCCGGGGGAAGCGGCGGTGCGTGCGGTGCTGGCCGGCGCGGATGTACTGCTGATGCCGCCGTATCCTGACGCGGCCATGGCCGCGCTGGAGGCGGCGGTAAAATCCGGACGAATTCCCATGAGCCGCGTGGATGAATCGGTGAGGAGAATCCTGCAGGCCAAGGCACGCGTGGGGCTGGACAAGAACCGGTATGTGGATGCGGATCAACTGGATCAGCATTTCGAGCTGCCCGCGTACGAGGAAACGTCGCAGAAAATCGCCGATCGCGGCGTCACGCTGCTGCGCGACACGCAAAAAATATTGCCGCTGGACGCCGCGAAGCCGCTGCGCGTCCTGCTGGTTTCGCTTTCCGCGGATTCCGACGCGTATCCCGGCTCGGCGCTCGAGCCGGAAATTCGGGCGCGCGCAAGTTCCCTCAACGTGCTGCGCGCCGACACGCAATTTATCAGCGTGAAGAATTTGAAGCTGCCACCCGCGGATTCCTACGACGTGGCCATCGCCGCTCTTTTCGTGCGCGTGGCGGATCGCAAGGGCAATGTGGGATTCCCGGAGGACCAGAAGGCTTTCGTAAACCAATTGCTGGCGGCGGGCAAGCCGGTGATCGTGGCCGCTTTCGGCAGCCCCTATTTGATCTCGCAATTTCCAAACGCCAAGACGTGGCTTGCTGAATTTTCAACGAATGGAGTCTCGCAAATTGCGGCCGCGCGCGCGATGTTCGGGCAGGTGGCCATCCAAGGGAAAATTCCGGTGACCGTGCCGGACGTGGTGCAGCGCGGCGCAGGAATGAGCGTCGCGGCGAATCCGATGACTTTGGTGCCCGCGCCGCCGGCGATGACCGCGAAGCTCAAGCCTGTCTACGCCCTGCTCGATCATTATGTGGCCAGCGGCGCTTTTCCAGGATGTGTTCTGGCGGTGGGTTGGCACGGACAATTGGCGGTGCATCCTTTCGGCAAGCTTTCCGTCACCGGGGATGACGACAAAGTGGACGACGACACCATGTACGACATGGCGTCCCTGACCAAAGTCATCGCCACGACCACTTCGGTGATGCTCCTCATGCAGCAGCAGCGGCTCGATATCAATCTTCCCGTGGAGCATTACCTGCCGGAATTCGGCGCCGCGGCAAAATCCGATCCCGATCCCACGTGGAGAGCGCACGTCATGGTGCGCAACCTGCTGCTCCACGATTCGGGGCTTCCCGGCATCCGGCAATTTTTCAAGGACACCAAAGGTCACGAAGCCATTATCGAACGCGCCGCATCCGAACCCCTGGTGCACCAGCCCGGAACGCAAGTGGAGTATTCCGACCTGGGATTCATCCTGCTGGGCGCGATTGTCGAGCGGCTCACCGGGCAGCCCGAGGACGCTTTCGCGAAACAGGAAATTTTCGGGCCGCTGGGCATGGACCGCACCATGTACCGCCCGCCGAGTTCAATGCGCAAGGATATCGCGCCCACGGAAGTAGACAAGACGTATCGCCACCGCTTGATGTGGGGCGAAGTGCATGACGAAAACGCCTGGGCTATGGGAGGCGTAGCCGGCCACGCGGGCTTATTTTCAACCGCACCGGACGTTGCGATCTTCGCGCAGATGCTGCTGAACGGCGGAATTTATGCGCACCAGCGGCTGCTGGACCGCTCGATCATCGACGAATTCACCAAGCGGGTGGACATCGGAAATTCGGCGCGGGCGCTGGGATGGGATGTGCCGGAGCAGCCCTCTTCTTCCGGGCATTATTTTTCGCCAGACAGCTTCGGCCATACCGGATTCACCGGAACATCGCTGTGGATGGACCCGGACCGCGGGCTTTTTGTGGTTTTGCTCACCAATCGCGTGAACCCCACGCGCGCCAACGAGCAAATCCGCGAAGTGCGCCCCGCGGTGCACGACGCGATTCTGCAGGCGCTGGGCCTGGTTCCGCAATCCCCCGCGGCCCGATAACTCCCTCGGCACAATCCTCGCTGGAAATTGTTTCCCGGCGAAATTCCCGCCGGTTCCACCGCTATAATTGAAATTCGGCGGGAGCGCGCATTGAAACACCCCAAAACCGAGCAACTGAATCCGCGTTCTCGCGGCCTGGATACGAAATCCACGCTGGAAATTCTGCGCCTGATCAATCGCGAGGACGCGACGGTTACCGCTGCGGTACGCCGCGAATTGCCGCGCATTGCGCGCGCCGTGGACGCCATCGCCGCGGCCTTTCGCAATGGCGGCAGGCTTTTTTACATCGGAGCGGGATCGAGCGGACGCATGGCGTTTCTGGACGCGGCGGAATGCCCTCCCACATTCGGCACTTCGCCCAAAATGGTGCAGGCCATCCTGGCGGGGGGAGCGAAGGCCATGGAGCGGGCGGTGGAAGGAGCGGAGGATTCCACGCGGAACGGAGCGCGCGACCTGGCCCGCGCGAAATTCACGCGACGCGACGTGGCCGTGGGAATCGCCGCCAGCGGCACTACGCCCTATGTGCTGGGGGCCGTGCAATATGCGAGGAAAAAGGGCGCGGTGACGGTTGGCATCACCTCGAATGCGAGGTCCCCTCTGGCGCGCCTGGCGCGCATTTCCATTACGCCGGACACCGGCCCGGAGGTGGTGGCGGGCTCGACGCGCATGAAAGCCGGGACAGCGCAAAAAATGGTCCTGAACATGCTTTCGACTACATCGATGGCGCGGCTCGGGAAGGTGTATGAGAACTGGATGGTGCAGATGGCGCTGACAAACGACAAATTGCGCCGGCGCGGGACTCGGATTCTGGCCGAAGCAACGGGAGTGAGCGCGTCAAGAGCGCAACGGACATTGCGTCTGGCAGGACACGATTTGGCAGTCGCTCTGGTGATGCTGAAGAACAGGCAACGAATGCGCGAGCGGCCCGCAAACGGCTGACGGATGCCGGCGAAAGCGTCCGGAAAGCAATCGCATCCACAGGCGCGATTGCCGTGCACGCGAACAAGCGGGAGAATTAATTATGGACCGGTTCAAAATCGAAGGCGGAAGAAAGCTGGAAGGCACGGTGCGCATCAGCGGCGCGAAAAATGCCGCGCTGCCGGCGATGGCCGCCGCGCTGCTCACCAGCGAGCGCGTGACCTGCAAAATATTCCGCGCGTGCGCGACATCATCACCATGGCGAAGCTGCTGGCGCACATGCGCTGCCGCGTGGAAAGCTCCGGACTTGCCGCCCAGCGAATTTACGATCCAGGCGGAAACCGTCTCGGACGCCGAAGCGCCCTACGAACTGGTGCGCACCATGCGCGCCTCGATCCTGACGCTCGGGCCGCTGGTGGCGCGGACTGGGCTACGCGCGCGTCTCGCTGCCCGGCGGCTGCGCCATCGGCGCGCGGCCCGTGGACCTGCACCTCAAGGCGCTCGAAAAGATGGGCGCGGAGATCTCCATCGAGCACGGCTACGTGGAGGCGCGACGCCGAAGACGCCTGCGCGGCGCGCACTTTCACTTCGAGAAAATCACCGTGACCGGCACGGAAAATATTCTGATGGCGGCGGTGCTGGCGGAAGGCGAAACGCATTCTGGAGAATGCGCGCGCGAGCCGGAAGTGACCGACCTGGTGGAGCTGCTGATCAAGATGGGCGCGCAGATCGAAGGCGCCGGCACGTCCACGCTGCGCGATTCAGGGCGTCGAGCGACTGCACGGCGCGACCCACGCGGTGATTCCCGACCGCATCGAGGCCGGAACGTTTCTGGTGGCCGGAGCGATCACCGGCGGCGACATGAGCTGACCGATTGCGAGCCAGAACATCTGACGTCCGTCATCGCCAAACTGGGAAGACGCGGCGATCGAAATTCGCAGCGAGGGGACGCGACCGCTGCGCGTGCGCGGCCGCGAAGAAACTGCTGGCCGCGGACGTGACCACGGAGGAATATCCCGGCTTCGCCACCGACATGCAGGCGCAATTCATGGCCCTGGCGACGCAGGCGCGAGGGAGCTTCGCGTAATCACCGAAACCATTTTCGAGAATCGCTTCATGCACGCCAGCGAAATGGTGCGCATGGGCGCGAACATCGCCATTGACGGCACATCGGCCGTCGTGCGCGGCCGACGCCGCTGAGGGCGCACCGGTGATCGCTTCCGACCTGCGCGCCAGCGCGTCGCTGGTGCTGGCGGCGCTGGTGGCGCGGGCAAGACCACGTGGATCGACCGCGTGTATCACATTGACCGCGGCTACGAACGCATCGAGGAAAAACTGAGCGGCTGGGCGCGCGCATCGAGCGCGTCACTTCGCCGGGATAACCTTCGGCGCGGAGTGGCCGTGAAGTCATGGAAATAAAAAGGGAGGCGACGAATCGCCTCCTCTTTTTATTTTCGCGCCGCCAGCTGCAGACGCAACCGGCGAACACAGCGGTTTTTACCTTGCGGCTATTGCGGGGCCGCTTCGGCCTTGGCTTGCTTGTCGCGCTGTTCGCGCAGGATGGCTTTGCGGGACAGGCGAATCTTGTTGCCCTCGATGGCCAGAACCTTCACGAGCACCTGGTCGCCCAGCTTCAGTTCGTCGCGAACGTCGCGGATGCGCTGCTTCGGCGATTTCGCTGATGTGCAGCAGGCCGTCGGTGCCCGGGAAAGATTTCGACGAAGGCGCCGAAATCCGCGAGGCGCACGACCTTGCCGAGATAGGTCTTGCCGATTTCGGCGGTGGCGGTGACGTCGCGGATCATCTGCAGCGCGGCTTCGGCCGACGGTGCCGTCGGAGGCGAACACGTGCACCTTGCCGTCGTCCATGACGTCGATCTTCACGCCGGTGGCTTCGATGATGGAGCGGATCTTCTTGCCGCCGGGACCGATCAGGTCGCGGATCTTGTCGGTGGGAATCTTCAGCATGAACAGGCGCGGCGCGTAGTGCGACATTGTCCGCGCGCGGCGTGGAAATGGCGTCCGTCCATGATGTCCAGAATCTCCAGGCGCGCCTTGCGGGCCTGCTCCAGCGCCTGGCGCATCAGGCGACGCTGACGCCGCCGACCTTGATGTCCATCTGCAAGGCGGTGATGCCGGCTGCGCGTGCCGGCAACCTTGAAGTCCATGTCGCCGTAGTGATCTTCGGCGCCGGCGATGTCCGTGAGCACGGCGGTATTTATCGCCCTCGACCACCAGACCCATGGCGATGCCCGCGCAGGCCGAGCGCAGCGGCACGCCCGCATCCATCAGCGCCAGCGAACCGCCGCAAACGGTGGCCATCGAAGAGGAGCCGTTCGATTCCAGAATGTCGGAAACCAGGCGCATGGCGTAGGGGAAATCGGCTTCCGGCGGGAAGCAGGTTGACAAGGCGCGCTCGGCCAGCGCGCCGTGGCCGATTTCGCGGCGTCCGGGCCCGCGCAGGAATTTCACTTCGCCCACGGAAAACGGCGGGAAGTTGTAGTGCAGCATGAAGCGCTTGAAGGCTTCGTCCTCGAAGAGCAGATCGAGGCGCTGCATGTCTTCCTTGGTGCCCAGCGTGAGCGTGGCCAGGGCTTGCGTTTCGCCGCGCGTAAAGAGCGCCGAGCCGTGCACGCGCGGCAGCAGGCCCACTTCGCAGGTGATCTGGCGAATCTGGTCGAAGGCGCGGCCGTCGGGACGGCGGCGGCGGATGCAGCATGTCGTCGCGGAAGATGCGTTCGCGCAGGCGCTCGAAGGCGCGCGCGGCCAGCTTGCGCTTTTCTTCGTCTTCTTCGGGAATGGCGGCGTAGAATCTCGGCCTTGACCGCGTCGACCAGCGAGTAGCTTTCCTTCTTGGGATGCTTGGCGGTGTCCAGCGCGTCGCGCAGGCGCTCGCCGAATTTCTGCTCGATCTCCTTGTCAAGGCTCTCGTCGAACGGCAGGCGGCGGCACCACTACCTTCTTCGGCTTCACGCTGCTCGTGCAGCTCGCGAATGGCGGCGATGATGCTTGCGAACCTGCTCGTGGCCGAATCTCGAGCGCGTCGGCGACGGTGTCTTCGGAAACTTCGAGCGCGCCGGCTTCGACCATCACGATGGCTTCTTCGCTGCCGGCGACGATGATGTTCAGCAGGCTGGTCTTCTGCTCGGCCACCGTGGGATTGGCCACCAGCTTGCCCTCGAGCAGGCCCACGCGCACGCAGGCGATGGGATTGGCGAAGGGCAATCGGAGATGAAAAGCGCGGCGGAAGCGGCGGTGACGGCGATGACGTCGGGATCGTTTTCGCTGTCCGCGGAGAGCACCATGGCCACGATCTGCGTTTCCGTTGCGCCAGGCCTCGGGGAACAGCGGGCGCAGCGGGCGGTCAATCAGCCGCGAGGTGAGAATTTCGCGCTCCGAAGGGCGCCCTTCGCGCTTGAAAAATCCGCCGGGAATTTTGCCCGCGGAATAGGTGTATTCGCGGTAATCCACGGTGAGCGGAAGAAAATCCTGTTCGTTGGCTTTGTTGTCCATGCAGGCCGTGACCAGCACCACGGTATCGCCGTACCGCGCCACCACGGCGCCATTGGCCTGCCGCGCCATCTTGCCGGTTTCGAGCGTCAGCGTGCGTCCGCCGACTTCCAACACTATACTTGTTCAGACATGAAATTCACTTCCTTTGCGCCCCGGATCGCCGGGGTGCGACATTTCAGAGTACGAGAGAAAACTCTCGGGAATTAGCGTCGAAGAGGATTCCAGGAGAGATGCCAGAGCGGATGCGGAGCGTGCGGACGCGCACTTGCAGGGCGCAACGATGCCGATTCCGCATGCCGCCTGACAAATCTGGTTTGTGCGGGTGAGGAATTCGCGGCCGAAGGGGCCGTCGAGGCATTCCGCGCTACTTGCGCAAACTAAGTCGTTCGACAATCTCGCGATACCGATCCGGGTCGCGACGGTTCAGGTAGTCCAGCAGCCGGCGGCGCTTGTTGACCATCATGATCAACCCGCGGCGCGAGGCATGGTCCTTGGCGTGGGACTTCAGATGGATGGTCAGGTAGTTGATGCGCTCGCTCAGCAATGCAATCTGCACTTCCGGCGAGCCGGTGTCTTTGGTGTGCGTCCGGATATTGCTCGATCAGTTCTGACTTTGATTACTTCTCTCAACGTTTCCCCCTCTGAATCGTCGTGCCCTCTCTACGCTATTGGTCTTCTCTTCGACCCCAAAAGCGTAACATAGGGCGCAGGGAGTGCCAACAGCGATTTTGGCGGAGGGCGAGCGGGAAGGAGTGGTTAGCGGCGCGCGCTTTGGCTCGAAAAAAACGGCGATTTCGCGCTCCACGAGAGCCGGATATCAAGCTTTGCCGTTGTGGATCAGCGAGAGAAATTCGTCGCGCGTCTGCTTGTTATCGCGGAAAACGCCCAGCATGGCGCTGGTCATGGCCGTCGGAATTCTGCTTTTCCACGCCGCGCATGACCATGCACAGGTGGCGCGCCTCGATCGACCACGCCCACGCCCAGCGGGCTGAGCTGCTCCTGCATGGCCTGGGCGATCTGGCTGGTGAGGCGCTCCTGAATTTGCAGGCGGCGCGAAAACATGATTCACCAGGCGCGGGATCTTGACTGAGCCCCACGACTTTCTTGTCGGGGATATAGGCGACGTGGCATTTGCCGAAAAACGGCAGCAGGTGATGTTCGCACAGGCTGTACACCTCGATGTCCTTCACCACCACCATTTCGTCGTAGCAAACGCTGAACATCGCGCCATTCAGGATTTTCGCCGGGTCCTGGCGGTAACCGCTGGTGAGGATAGCGCATGGCCTTCTCGAAGCGTTCGGGGGTGCGGCGCAAGCCTTCGCGATCGGGATCCTCGCCGAGTTCGACGAGCATTTTACGGACGAGTTCGGCGATTTTCCCCGCGCCGGTTGCTTCAGGAATGATAATTTCGGTGGCATCGCTCATGGTTCGTTTGCTCCTCATCGGTTTGCGGCGTCAGTGTCGCATTCGAGTTCAAAACTATTTTTGCTGGTCTCTTCAATGCGCACGCGTTGGAGGCGCGCGTGGGGGAATTTTTCGAGGCGGCGGAAAATCTCCCGGCAAACATTTTCGGTTGTGGGCACAACCTCCGCGAACGGCGGAACTTCCTCGTTGAGATATTTGTGGTCGAAAGGGTCCAGCACTTCGCGATCCACAAAAGCGTCCAGGTCCGCGAGATTTGCGATCATTCCGGTTGCTTCGTTCACCGGCCCGGCCACGGTCACCTCCAGCGTGTAATTGTGGCCGTGGCCGTAAGGATTATTGCACTTGCCGTAGACACGGTTATTTTCACTGTCGCTTAAGCCTGCCGCGTGCAGCCGATGCGAAGCGGCGAAGCGATAGCGGCGCGTGAGCGAACGCTTGAGCGCGGATGGCGTATAGGTGCTCATGCGCGCGATCCTTGGCCGGAACGCGCGCCGGCTTCCGGGCCACCCGCCGTGCAATCCGCGAAAAGATCGGGCGATTCATACACGCGCACGCGGTCAAGCTTGCCGCGGCTGATTTTCGGCTGCAGCAGATTCCAGATGACCCCGGCGATGTTCTCGCAGGTGGGAATCATTCCGGACAGCTCCGGGACCTCATAATTCAAATGGCGGTGATCCATGCGCTGGGTCACTTCGCGCTCGAGCAGGTCCTTGAGGTCCTTCAAATCGAGCACCATGCCGGTGGCGGGATCGGGTTCACCCGCCACGGTGACTTCCACGACGTAATTATGCCCGTGGCCATGCGGATTATTGCACTTGCCGAATATCCGGCGATTCTCCTCCGCCGTGAAATTCGGGTTGTGATAAAAATGCGAAGCTGAAAATTCCAATTTGCGAGTGATGCGGATCATGGAGTCCCGGCCGGGTAGCTTCTTCCCTTCCACTCAACCGATCCGCGGGTGGTTTTCCACCACGAAGCGATCAGAACCGCGGAATAGAGAAGCACGCCCGTCACATAATATTTGATTGAAGATATCGGCAAAAGATTCCGGCGTAGATAGCGAAAATAGGCAAACAGTTGTGCCAAAACTATCCCCGCGCCGATGAGCAGAAGGATCCAGCCCGCCCGGTGCAAGGGCCTGGCGAAAAACACGCCAACCAGAATGGCCGGGCCGGCCCAAATCAGCGCGAGTTCCCGCGCCAGACCGGTTTCCGAATTGCCGATCAGCGGATACAGGTTTTTCGTCCATCCCTGCCACATGGCCGCGAAGGAACGGTACATGCGCGTGCGGACGATGCCGCGCCCGGACGCAAAATACAGTTTGTAGCCCTGCTGTTTGACGCGGCGCGAAAATGCGACGTCCTCCAGGATGGCGCCGGCGATTTCGCGATGCCCGCCCACCGCTTGATAGACTTCCTTGCGAATCATAAGGAATTGCCCGTTGGCCGCGGCGTCCGGCCGCGCCGGATCATTCACGCGATCGAAGGAATAGCGCCGCGAAAGCACGAAGTATACCTGCGGAATCAAGGAGCGTTCCCAGAATGTCGCGGTTTCCTGCTCGGGCGAATAGGAGACCAAGTCGGCTTGATGGGTGGTGGCATCGTTGAGCGCATGTTGCGCGGAATCGGGAAGATGAAACGTGTCGGCATCGGTGAACAGCAGCCAATCGCCCGCCGCGACAGCCGCTCCCGTGGAAACCGCAAAATTTTTTCCCACCCAACCGGCGGGCAATTCGCCGGTATTCATGATTTTAAGCTTGGGGTAGCGCACGGCCAGATCATTTAAAATGATCGGCGTGCGGTCCGAGGACTGGTCGTTGACGACGATGATTTCTCCCGTTTCCGGCTGGATGGCCAGCGATTCCACGGCGCGGGCGATGGATTCCTCTTCGTTTCGGGCGGGAATGATGACGGAGAGCATTTTTTCAATTCCCGTCTGCGCAGGATGCCGCTAAACTGCTCGCTTTCGTTTTGCAGATGCCGTTATTATAGGTGGTTTGGAGAGCCGATTGAGAAGGAATCTGAAGACCATTCTGGTGCTGGCGTTTCTCACCGGGCTGGTCATACTTTTTGTCCATCCGGATTATCGCCAGGGCCAGCCGAGTCTGCGCGGCACGCGCGCCAAGAACTTCGCGCTGATGCTGGACGGCAAGCCCGCGCAGCTATCCGATTTGCGCGGCAAAGTGGTGCTGCTGAATTTTTGGGCCACCTGGTGCCCGCCGTGCGTGGACGAAGCTCCTTCGCTGGTCAAAGTGCAGAATTTAATTGCGCCACTGGGCGGGACGGTTCTGGGCGTCAGTGTGGATGAAGACCCGCAAGCCTACGAACAATTTCTGAAAGCGTATGGAATCGATTTCCCCACCTATCGCGATCCCAGCAAACAGATTCCACTCGAATACGGCACTACGATGTATCCCGACACATACGTCATCAATCGCGAGGGAGTTCTGGACCGCAAGATCGTGGGGCCGCAGGACTGGACCAGCCCGGAAATGATGGCGTATCTCGAATCCCTGCTGAAGGAAAAATAGGCCGCAGAAGCGCACGCTCGAATCCTCCCGCCCAAAAAAGACACGCGAAGGAATTATTCGTAGCGCAGGGCCTCGACCGGGTCGAGCCGCGCCGCGCGCATGGCCGGAACCAGCCCGCTCAAAACGCCCACGACCACCAGCACTCCCGCGGAGACGGCCAGAATCTGCCAGGAGATATGCATGTGGATATCGACTCTGCCGGAAGTGTCATCGTAAGCAGGCCCGAGGAACGGAAGCGTTCCGATGGACGCGCCGATAAGCATGGAAAGAATCGCTCCCATGATGCCCCCGATCATGGTCAGAACCAGCGCCTCGGCCAGAAATTGCCAGCGAATGTGCGCGCGCCGCGCACCCAAAGCGCGCCGCAAACCGATTTCACGCACGCGCTCGTTGACGGTCACGAGCATGATATTCATCACTCCCACCCCGCCGATGCCCAGCGTCAGCAGGCCGACGAACAAAAGCAGAAATTCGAGGCCGTAGGAAATTCCCTCAATCATCGGGCGAAATTGCGCCATGCTGTCCATCAAGACCGCGCGTTTGTCCGTGGGCGAGAAATGCTGGCGCGCGGCGAGAATGGCGATTATTTGGGCTTGGGCGTTGGACTCCATATCAGGAGAAACCGGGGTGACCACGATGACGCTCGCAGATTTTGTGTCCCACATGCCGCCGGCGGTGGAGTAAGGGATCCAGGCGGAATCGTCGTCGCTCGTAAAATAATTGCTTTGCGAAAATTTGCGGTCCATGGTGCCGATAACGGTAAAGCGCGTTCCGCCGATGCGCACCGTTTCTCCCACCGCGGGCATCCCGGCAAAAAGTTTGCGCTTGAGCAAGGCGCCCAGGAAGACCACGCGGCGGCGGTTGACTTCATCGTCCGCGGTGATCCAGCGGCCGGCGCTGGGAATTTCATTGCGCATTTCACCATAGGCCGGACAAACGCCGCGGATGGAGGTGTCCGCCCAACGCTCCTCGTGCGAAATTCCCAAATCCTTCACCGTTTCCGGGCAAACCTGCTTTAGGAATGTGCCGCCAGCGCGAAGATTGTCGACGTCTTCCGCCTCGAAACGCGTCAGTTTGCCGGCGCGTTCCCCTCCCGCCTGCTCGCTGGAAGTTCCGGGCCAACAGATGATCACGTCGTGACCGAAGTTATCGAAGGTGTACATCAGCACGGTGCGAAAACCGCTGCCATAAGCCAGCAGCAGCGTGACAGCCACGATGCCCCAGACGATGCCGGCCATGGTCATGGAGCTGCGCACCGCCTGGCGCCGCAGGGAAATCCATGCCTGCTTGATGATTTCCTTGAACACCGGATCAGCCTCCTGGCTCGTAACGCAGCGCTTCGATGGGATCCACGGCCGCGGCGCGACTGGCCGGATACAGCGCGGAAAGAACGGCTATGGTCGCCAGCAGCGCAAAGGATAGCACTCCGGATTGCCAAGTGGGCAGGAGCCCCGCAAAAATCACCGGCATGGGAATCAAATCCACTAGCGCGCAGAAACCGTAGGCGATGGCCATGCCGACGCCGCCGCTCAGGAATGCAATGATCAGCGTCTCGATGAAAAACTGGCTGACGATGGCGCGCCGCGTGGCTCCCAGAGCCTTGCGCACTCCGATTTCCCGCGTACGCTCGCGAACGGCAACCAGCATCACGTTCATCACCCCCAAGCCACCGAGAAAAAGGGTGATTACGCCCACCGCGCCCATGAAGTATTCCATGCCGGTGACGATCATGGCGTTGGCCTGGGCATCCTTGATGGTGTCCCACACCGGCGAGGCTTCCTTGTCATTGGGATCAAAATGATGAAGGAGGCCGAGGGCCACCAGCGCTTCATGCTTGCAATCCTGATGAAGTTCGAGCGAGCGCGGAACGATAATCAGCCGGTCGATGGTGTGCGGCAAGGCCGGCGGCGGATTGGGGAAATCGCGGATCATCACGCTGTAGGGAATGAAAATTTTGCGGATGTCCTGGCCATCGTAACTGGAGTTCTGGTCCTTGGGGCGCATGACGCCGATCACCGTGAAGGGAATGCCCTGGATCCAAAGCGATTCGCCGATGGCCTGGCGGCTGCCGTAGAGCTGCTTCCTGGCGTCACTGCCAATGAAAGCGACGCGATTCGCGCCCGCCAGGTCCTCGGCGTTATAAAAGCGGCCCTCTCCCACGTCGATGCTGCGGACTTCCGCAAAAGGCGGCAGAGAACCCACCACCAGCAAATTTCCGCTGTTGTAGCGGCTGCGCAAGGGAAGCTGGTTGCTCGTCTCCGGCAGGACATATCGGCAGGCCGGCGATTGCTCCAGTACGGGAAGATAGTCGTCGTCCATCCAGTGAATTTCGCGGCCAGCGCGCATTCCTCCCGCCTGCATGCTGGTGCGGCCGGCAAAAAAGATCATGATGTCCTTGCCGAAGGACTCCGCATTGCGCTTCAGGCCGATGCTCAAACCTTGCGTGGCGCCGACCATCAAAGTGATGGAAATGATGCCCCAGGCAATGCCGAACATGGTGAGGAAGGTGCGCAGCTTGTGGGCCCACAAAGTGCGAAGCGTGTCGCCGAGTAAATCCGTGAATTTCATTGCTGCTCTCGCCTCGCTGGCCTTTGGCCGCTATTGCAGAATTACTTTTTGCCCTGGGTTCGCTCCGGAAAGGACCTCGGCCTTCACCCCGTTGGAAATTCCCAGCTCGATGGCGAGTTTTTTGCGGCCGGTGTCCGCCTTGGGATCGGGCACTTCGACCGAGGCGTTTTTATTTTTGTCGAAAAGGATGGCGCCCTCGGGAACGAGCAGGACATTTTTCTTTTCTTCCAGAATGATTTCGGCGTTGGCGCTCATGTTGGCGCGAAGTTCCCCGCCCGGATTCTGAATCGAGACGCGGACCTCAAAGGTGGTGACGTTGTCTTTTTCCTGGCCGAGCGGGGCGATCCTGGTCACTTTTCCCTGAAAGGTCTTGTCCTTGAAGGATTCGACGACAATGCGCGCGGGCTGCCCGAGAAACACTTTGCCGATGTCCGCTTCGTCCACTTTGCCGCGAACGTACACTTCGCTGATGTCGCCGAGGGTCATCACCTGCGTGGCTTGCGAGCCAAGAACGAGGATGGAGCTGACCGCGTCTCCCACTTCCACGTCGCGCGACAATACTTCGCCGTTGATCGGGCTGGAGATGGTGGCATATTCGAGATTCTCATTGGCGTTATCCAGCGCGGCTTTGGCTTGCGCCACCTGCGCAATCGCTTCGGCCACCTGCGCTTTGCTCATCACCACGCTGCGCTGCGCCGAAAGCTTGCGGTTGAGCGCCAGCTGATAATTTTTTTCCGCGTCCTGCATGGTGTTGCGCGCAATCAGACCCTGCTTGAAAAGGTCGTGCGCGCGGTCCATATCCGCTTTCAGAAACGGGACGTCCGGGCCTTCCGCATCCACGATATTTTTCTGGTAGGAGGCCTGGGAGGCTTCGAGCGCCGCTTCGGCCGCTTCCAGGTTGGCGCGCGCCTCCGCCACGCTGGCTTTCAACTGCTCCTTATCGAGCTGCGCGAGAATTTGCCCTTCCTTGACGTGATCTCCGGCATCCACATAAATTTTTTCCACGATGCCGCTGGCCTTTGATTTGACTTCCACTTTCGTGAGCGGCTCGATTTTGCCGGTGGCTACCACGGAGCGGGCAATGTCGCCGCGATCGATGGTCGCGAGCTTGTCGGGATCGATGGTATGGTTCGGGCGCAAAGCGGAAGTGGCGACGACTATAAGGATGAGCAATGCGCCGGACAGCGATCCGAAGACGATCCAGCGCCTGCGGCGCTTCCGCCCGTTTTTGCCGTTTCCCTTGGCGCTCGTGATCGGCTCTTTCGAGAACATGGCCACCCCTCCCGCGGAATCGAATTTCTTCCTGCTGCCATGAGATACGCGAGGATGGGGAGGATTGTTCCGCGAGGGGGCGAGATTGTTGAGAGTTGGGAGGAAGAGCGGGCGAAGGCGGAGGGAGCGCGAAATTTGACAGAGGCGAGCGGGCCCATATATAATACCCCCAGGGGGTATACGAAGCGATGACGCGCGCGCACATGCAAAAGGGTTCCGAGGCGCAGTGCGGCTGCGAAGCGCAGGCCGCTCCGCGCAAAGCCGCGGGCGTGAGCCCGGAAATCAAGTCCGCGAATCTCAAGCGGCTGCGGCGCATCGAAGGCCAGGTTCGCGGGCTCGAGAAAATGGTCGCCGAGGACCGCTATTGCGCGGACATTCTGGTGCAGATTTCCTCGGTGCAGGAGGCGCTTCGCGCCGTGGGGCAGGCGCTGATGCGCAATCACCTGCGGCATTGCGCTGCGCAAGCCATTCGCAAAGGGAGCCGCGCGGAAGCCGAAGCCATGTATGACGAGCTTTTGAAACTGATTTACACCCACGCACGTTAATCCGAGGAAGCGATGATGGAACGAGATCCAGTTTGTGGCATGAATGTGGACCCGCTGCGAGCCAAAGCGACGGCGGAGCACGGCGGAAAGCAGTTTTATTTTTGTTGCGAAGGCTGCGCCGTGAAATTCCGCGCGACGCCTGAAAAATATCTGCAGTCCGGCGCAAATCCGCCGGGCTTGATGCAATTGGGCGGCGCGAAGCCGAAATCTTCGCTCACGATCATCTCGGGCGCCATTCCGAAGACTGAAATCCACGGAAGCGAATCAGCGCAATATGCAGAACATGCGGAAATTCCCGCGCCTGCGCACCTCGAAAAGGCTGAGGCTCCGCGGAAAACCATGTATGTCTGCCCCATGGACCCGGAAGTTCGCGAAGCCCAGCCCGGCGCGTGCCCCAAATGTGGCATGGCGCTCGAACCGGATATGCCGCCTCCTCCCGCGACTCGCACGGAATATACCTGCCCGATGCATCCGCAAATCGTGAGAGAGGCGCCGGGCGCATGCCCGATTTGCGGGATGGCGCTCGAGCCGCGAACGGCTTATGCCGAAGAAGAAGCAAATCCGGAACTGGCGTCGATGACGCGGCGGCTGTGGGTGAGCGTTCTGTTGACTCTTCCGGTGCTCATCCTGGGGATGTCGGATTGGATTCCGGGGCAGCCGCTGGGGCGGCTGATTTCGCCGACCACACTCGGTTGGCTCGAATTGATTTTCGCGACGCCGGTGGTGCTGTGGGGCGGCTGGCCGTTTTTCGAGCGCGGCTGGGTTTCCATCGTGCGGCGCAGCTTGAACATGTTCACGCTGATCGCCCTCGGAACCGGCACGGCATATTTTTACAGTTTGATTGCTGTGCTCTTCCCCGGAATTTTTCCGTCTTCCTTTCGCGGCATGCAAGGCGAAGTGCCGGTATATTTCGAAGCCGCCGCGGCGATTACGGCGCTGGTGCTGCTGGGACAGGTTCTGGAATTGCGCGCGCGCAGCCGGACTTCCGCGGCGATCCGCTCGCTTTTGAGGCTTTCCCCGCGTTCCGCGCGATTGGTGCGCGCGGATGGCACGGAAATCGACGTGGGCCTGGAACAGGTCCTAGTGGGAGATATTTTGCGCGTGCGGCCCGGCGAAAAAGTGCCGGTGGACGGGCGCGTGACGGACGGGGGAAGCTCGGTGGATGAATCCTTAATGACCGGCGAATCCATTCCCGTCGAGAAAAATGAAGGCGATCGTGTGACCGGCGGCACGGTGAACTCCACCGGGACATTCCTGATGCGCGCGGAACGCGTGGGCAATGACACGCTGCTGGCGCAGATCGTGCGCATGGTGAGCGAAGCGCAACGCAGCCGCGCGCCGGTGCAAAAACTCGCCGACCGCGTGGCGGCTTATTTTGTTCCGGCGGTAATTCTGGCGGCGGTGATCACGTTTATCGTGTGGGCCGCCATCGGACCGGAACCGAAAATGGCGCACGCGCTACTGAATGCCGTGGCCGTGCTGATCATCGCTTGTCCCTGCGCGCTGGGCCTGGCTACGCCCATGGCCATCATGGTGGGAACAGGCCGTGGCGCGGTTTCCGGAATTTTGGTGAAGAACGCCGAAGCGCTGGAAATATTGGAGAAAATCGACACGCTGGTGGTGGACAAGACCGGAACGCTGACCGAAGGGCGGCCGCGACTCGCTTCGATTGAGGCCGCGGCGGGATTTGATGACGCGGAAATTCTTCGCCTGGCCGCGACTCTCGAACGCGGCAGCGAACATCCGCTGGCATCGGCAATCCTGGCAGCCGCCGCGGAGCGAAATATTGAAACCGGAAAACTCGGCGATTTCGCTTCTCACACCGGCAAAGGCGTTGCCGGCAAGCTTGATGGGCGGCGAGCCGCACTCGGAAACCGCGCGCTTTTTGCGGAGCTTGGAATTCCGCTCGATGGAATGGAGGCTCGCGCGCGGGCGCTTGAAAGCGATGGGCAGACGGTGATGTTCATTGCCGCGGATGCAAAAATCGCGGGGATCATTGCCGTCGCAGACCCCATCAAGGCGACGGCGCGGGAAGCCATCGAGCAGCTGCATCGCGACGGCATTCGCGTGGTGATGTTGACGGGAGACAGCCGGCCTACGGCGGAAGCGGTGGCGCGAAAACTGGGCATTGACGAAGCGCTCGCGGGCATTCTGCCCGGAGAAAAAAGCGAGTACATCAAGCGATTGCAGGCCGGGGGGCGGCGGGTGGCCATGGCCGGCGACGGCGTGAATGACGCACCGGCGCTGACACAAGCGAACGTGGGCATCGCCATGAGCACCGGAACGGACGTGGCCATGGAAAGCGCGGGCATCACTCTTCTGCACGGCGATCTGCGGGGCATCACGCGCGCGCGGAAATTGAGCCGCGCCACGATGCGCAACATTCGCCAAAATCTATTTTTCGCGTTTATTTACAATTCGCTGGGTGTGCCCATCGCCGCGGGAATTCTGTATCCCATTTTCGGATTGCTGCTGAGCCCCATCCTGGCTAGCGCGGCCATGACCTTCAGTTCGGTTTCGGTGATCAGCAACGCCCTGCGGCTGCGCCACACCGAATTGTGAAGGCGCGGCCCAAGCCTGATATAATTCCGCGCATGACATTCATGACCGTGACCTACGAACTTCAAACCGCGCTCAAGCCGGAACAGTTCCGCGCGCTCGGCGAATTTGCGAATACTTACGGCCTGCAAAAGTTCCGTTTCGACGAGAAAACCAACCTTCTGCATTTCGATTACGACGCTTCGCGCCTGCGCGAAACCGTGGTTGAACATGTGCTGCGCGAGGCGCGGATTCCGGTGTTGCGGCGCGTCGTCGCGGCATGATTCTTGCGGTGTGGCGAATCCGAAAGAATGAAGTTTCCGCGCGGTGAAGCTTAGCGCCCTCGCTAATCACAAATAATCGAGCTATGGATTTTATGCGGCGGGATTGGTGCGGAAAAAATGAAGGGGACCCCCGCTTGGGATCGGGAGTCCCCAAAGGTCGCGTTCTTTCGGCTCGGCCTAGGCGTGACCGAGCCATGGGGTCATCCATCCTAGCTTCCCTCTCAGAGGCAGGTGGGAACGACCCGTTCCACCCTGTGACTGGGCCCCTTCCTCCCCATTCACCGGACGGTGCGGATCGTGTAAGAACGCGACCCACGCGGTACCTTATGCAAATGAAAGGCCCAAACCGCGCAATGCTCTTTTGAATGCGAGACATGCATTTTCAATAACTTGCTGAATGAAGTAAGTCCTCATCACTGGGTTTTAATGTCATTTCGGGAAACGCTGTCCCGGATTGGAGTATTGCCATCGGGTATTCGCCGTCGTTGCATTTCGGCTGCTCGTTCGGTATTACGATTCCGTGGCACTTTGCGTTCACCCACTTGTCCCCGACTCTTCTCTACCTCATAATGAAAACGGACTGGATGGAACATGAAGAGAACCATCTTATTTCTATTGGCAATCATTGTGGGACTCGCGGGACTGGCGATTGGATTCGCAGCCACGCGCTCCGGGCATTTGGTACTGGCGAAAGCTGCGCGCGTGGCGCGCATGAATTCGGCGTCCAGGAAGCCATCCGCAGCAGTCACGCAGGACGCGGATGACAAGCAGGTGATTCGTTTCGCCAGCAATCCCGAGCCGGCTCCTCCCTTCCTGCTGAGCGACCTCGACGGCAATCCGGTTTCGACCGCCACGTGGAAAGGCAAAGTGGTTCTGCTGACGTTTTGGGCCACCTGGTGCCCTCCTTGCCGCGAAGAAATTCCCATGCTGATTAGCCTGCAAAATCGCTACAAGGATCGCCTGCAAATCATCGGAGCTTCGATTGACGACGCTCCGCCGGGAGAAGTGAAGGAATTCGCGCGACAAGCGGGGATCAATTATCCGATTGTGATGGCCGGGCAGGGGTTGGTGAGGGAGTACGGCGGAGTTCCGGCGCTTCCGACGATGTTCGTGGTGGACCGCGAAGGGCGCGTGGTGCAGAAGCACGAAGGGCTTTTCCCGGAATACGTGTACGAAGAGGAAGTGCGTTCGCTGCTGGGCCTGCCGGTGGACGCGACGGTGGAAACGTTCGAGGACAACGGGCAAATATTTTTGAAGAATGCCGCGCTCGCGCGAGAGTTGCCCGGCGTTGATTTCAAGGGCTTGACGGCGGAGCAGAAGCAGGAAGCGCTGAAGCGGCTCAATACCCAGGAATGCAATTGCGGATGCACGCTGACTCTTGCGCAGTGCCGCATCAACGACACAACCTGCCCGATCAGCAAGGACCTGGCGGCAAAAGTGGTGAAAGACGTAGTGAACGGCGTGCCGGCGCCGGCAGCTGCTGCATCACCGGCGAATAATTCGACTCCTGGCACCGGTAGCGCTTCCCCGGCCGCGCCCGCAGCTTCGAGCACGAATCCGCCGGCTACAAATTAGTTTTCACCGCCTGTTCAGGACTGCCGAGAAATAGCCACGAAGATTACAAATTGCGGCGATGTTTCAGATTGAAACGACTGTCCTGCATTTTTTCAGCATCAACCCTCGTCGTTTAACTTCCGCAGCCCATTAGCCGATAAGAATTACCTATGGAGACCGCCTCGCTTTCTGAACATGCATCTTCGGAAGTGCACGCGCTGCCGCCCACGCGAGACTTGGTTGCATCGCTTTTGAGTCTGTCGGAGAACGTCAGCGATATTTTCCTTTCGCCCATGCGCGGCCCGGAAGTGCGCGTCTACGGGCGAATCCTGAAGGCCGATGCACCCGCGCTCGGGATGCTGCTTCCCGACGATACACGGCGCATCGCCAACGACCTGATCGGTAGCCATCCGAACGTGCTGCCCCGGCTGCAAGCGGACGGCTCCTGCGATTTCTCCTGTTTTCTGAACGGGCTGGGCCGTTTTCGCGTGAATATTTTTTCGCAACGCGGAAGTTATGCCATCACCCTGCGCGCCATACCCGATCCCGTACTTCCTACTTTTGCTTCCCTGCATTTACCGGAATCCGTCGCCCGATTAGTGACTTTGCGCAGCGGGCTGGTGATTGTGAGCGGTCCGACGGGCTCGGGAAAATCCTCGACTCTGGCGGCCGTGTTGAATCGCATCAACGAGGAAAAGGAAGTTCACATCGTCTCGATCGAAGACCCCATCGAATTTCAATTCCGCCACAAGAAGGCGACGGTGTTGCAGCGCGAAGTGCACCGCGACGTTCCGAGCTTCCCGGTGGCCATTCGCTCTTCCCTGCGGCACCCGCCACACGTGATTTTCCTCAGTGCCATTCCCGACAAGGAAACCATGGACCTGGCGCTCGAAGCCGCCGATTGCGGGCACCTGGTGTTTGCCGCGCTGCATACCCCGGATGTGTCGCGCACCGTGGGGCACGTGCTGCGTTTTTTTTCGGCGAGCGAAGAACGCATCGCCCGCGCCAGGCTGGCGCGCAGTTTGCGCGCCGTGCTTTCCCAGCGCCTGTTGCTGCGCAAGGACGGCAAAGGAATGGTGCCGGCATTCGAAATATTATTTTCGACTCCCCGCATCCGGGAGTGCATTGCTCACGGCGAGGACGGGGTGATGAGCCTGGTGGAAGCGATCCGCGAAGGGCAAAACGCGGGCATGCAATGTTTCGAAGACGAATTGCAGAAACTCCAAAAAGCCAACATGATTGAAACCCTGGCGGGTTGGGACGAGTTGTTCGGCGATGCGGTCCCGGCGCCTCCCTCACAAACCTCGCAATAGTCTCAAATCCGCGAGCCGTCAGCATCCGGCGAGCGCCCGCTCAACTTTTCACACACCTGCGTCCCGCGTGATGTTCTCCGCGCAGCGAGCTCTTGCAGCGCCATTTCCAGCGGAAATAGCGCTGCAAGTCCATGTCAAATGATCGAGCTTCCTAGTGCTTGTCGTATTGCAGACAGGTTTGAAGCTGAGCGATGGCTTCATCAATGGCTTTGATGGCATCCACGCGGTGACCGCCAAAATCATGATTGGCGTGCTCCAGGTGGTTTCTGGCCGCGCGCAAGGATTGAATGGCGTCGCGAATTTCCGGGTGCGGTTCCTCGGCAGGAGCAGCGGTTATTGCTTTGGGTTGCGTCTTGGGAGGCACCGGCGCCGCGGGAACCGCTACAGGAAAACCCAGCACAAAAACCATGGTGGCCAAGGCCAGCAAACTTGTGATCCAACGCTTCATGGGTGAATCCTCCTGGTCTGAGATTCGAAAAGTCTTGGGACGCAGAATATTTCAGGGGGCTTCGGGTTCAGCCGTTTTTGCGGCTTGATTCCCGCTCCGAAAATTCCGGCAAGACTTGCATGGGTAAGATGGTAAGGCTGTCGCCCGCCTGGTGGCCACTTTACGCGGTGCGGGTTTCCAAAGAGTCACAGTGATGCGCGGCGAGGGCGCAATTGCAACGAACCGGACACCGTGAAGCATCGCGCAATGCAAGTGTTAACGCGGAGGCGCGGCAGGTGCAGCCGGATTGTTCCCATTAATTGTAGGTTTGGAGAGAACATTGGGTGGCGGACCCGCGAGGGTTTGAATTTGCGGGGTGAGAATCACCAGATCCACGCGCCGATTCAGCGCGCGGCCTTCCGGCGTGGCATTGGACGCCACGGGATGATATTGCGCATAGCCGGAGGCGCTGAGCAAATCGGGAGCCATGCCGTACTTCGTGATGAACAGCTTGATGATTTCCGAAGCGCGGCCGGTGGAGAGCTCCCAATTCGAGTCAAACCGGCCGTTGTGGATGGGCACGTTGTCGGTATGCCCTTCGATGCGGATGTGCACTTTGTAGGGCTCGATGACTTTTGCAAATTGCGCCAGCACGGGTTCCGCTCCGGGGCGCAAGGTGGTCGAGCCGCTGTCGAAAAATCCCAGCTCGCGAAGGCTGACAATAATTCCTTCCTTGGTTTGCGTGACCGATACAGTGTGATTCTTAATCTGCGCGGCGAGAGCTTGCTCCAGCTGACCTTGAATGGCGTTCAGTTTGGGGCGGTCCGGCGTTTCGGTAAGCACTCCCGCGGGAGTACTCACGAGCCGGTCGAGAGACTTGAATCGCTCAGTATTTTCGACCATCTGAACATTCGAGAACGGCATGGGTTCGGTATCGGAAACGGCAGGCTTGGTGTTGGAAGCGTCGAAAATGCCCATTTGCTGGAAGGCTACCTGGATGGCCATGGCAAGCTGGCCCACGCGGCGTTTATCGACCTGCGCGGAAGAATATAAAACCACGAAAAAAGCGAAGAGCAGAGTAATGAAATCAGCGTAGGAAACCAGCCAGCGTTCATGATTGGCATGATCGGGGCGTCGTTTTCGTCTCATGGAATTATTTTTCGCAGCCTCTACTGCTGCGGCCGATCCGCAATAAAACTCAGGAGCTTGGTTTCCAGCATGCGCGGATTCATCCCTTCCAGAATGGAAATGACGCCTTCGAGCATGATTTCGTGGCGAACCTGCTCATCGCGCTGGCGGATTTTGAGTTTTCCGGCGACCGGAAGAAAAAAAAGATTAGCGGAGCCCACACCATAAATGGTGGCGACGAAGGCCACGGCGATGCCCCGCCCGACTTCGGAAATATTGTCGAGGTGCTGCATCACTTGGATCAGCCCCAGGACGGCGCCGATAATTCCGATGGTGGGAGAGAATCCCCCGGCGGACTCGAATACTTTGGGAATGTTTTCCTCGTGATCAATGCGGTTATCGAGTTCAAGTTCCATGATGGTGCGAAGTTCCGCGGGTTCGGTTCCATCGACGGCCAGCATCAGGGATTTTTTCAGAAATGGCTCGTCAATCTTGCCGAGTTCGGAATCGAGCGAGACGATTCCCTCCTTGCGGGCCTTTTGCGCGTACTCGACCATTTCCTGCACCACCGCGAGAGAATTCTCCTGCTTGTGCAGAAACACCTGGGCCAGGCTGGCGAACGCGGCGAGAACCACCGGCAACGGAAATTGCAGCAGGATGGCGCCGAGCGTTCCGCCAAAAACAATCAGCGCGGCGGTGGGCTGCAGGATTTGTCCCAACTGGCCGCCTTCGATCACCAGGCCCAGCAAGATTCCGCCGAGAGCCACGATTACTCCGATGACGCTGCCTTTATCCACGCCGCTGTTCTCCCTCAGGAATTTTCACTCTTGCCCGGCTCCGCGGGTTTCGGCGAGCTCGCGCCGGTATTTCTCGGCTCCGGTATGGAAGTGTCGAGCGCCGTACCGGCGCCGATGCGGCGGTAAAAAAGCCGTTGAAATTCGGCGACGCGGTCGAGCACTTCCTCGAGCGATTCACGCACCACCAGTTTTTCTCCGGTGAGCAGGGTGATGACGGTATCGGGGGCGTTTTCGATGAATTTAATCAGGTCCGCATTGACCACGAATGGCTGATTGTTCAATCGCGTCAAATGGATCATGCGCGCTTCGCCCCCTGAAAAAACACGCTTGCGCCGCTCCCGCCAGTCACGAGGGATGTATCGGCAGGGAGCGGACACGCGTTATTCCCGATGTGCCTTGTTGATGCAGGGTTGCGGCGGGCAATTTCGGCGTGATTATTCCTGTTGCTGGAGCGAATGCGGCCGATATAGCGGAGTGGGCCCAGAGGGCGTGTTGAACGCGAAGGAAAAGGAGCAGGGGTAGAAATAAATAAGAAAGAATGCCCGTGAATCCTTTGTTTGCCACACACCTTGATTCCATTTACCAGGCAACAAATCCCACCGTCTGGCCTCTTGTTTGCATGCGAAATAAGAATCAGGAGGCTGCGTAACGGCCATGCCCCGACTGGCGCTATCGATGATCGTCAAGAACGCGGCGCACGCGATCGAGGAATGCCTCGCAAGCGTTCGCGGGATTGTGGATGAAGTGGTCATTGCCGACACTGGCTCAACCGATGAGACCACGGAAATCGCGCGCCGCGCCGGCGCCCGCGTGATTTCGATCTCCTGGGAAGATGATTTTTCGCGCGCACGGAACCTTTCGCTTGCGGAAACATCCGCCGATTGGATTCTTTCGCTGGATGCGGATGAGCGGCTGGATCCCGAAGCGCTCAACGAATTGCCCGGCGCGCTCGGTCGCGCGAATTTTTGGGGATTTCAGATGCCCATCCGGAATTACATTCGCGACCCGGCAATGAAGATCTGGGACCGCGCGGCGCGGCCCAATGACGGATCGTACTTGCCGGCGCGCGCTTATCCCGCATATATCGAGCACGAAAACGTGCGGATTTTCCGGAGGCATCGCGATATTTACTTTACCGGGCGCGTGCATGAAACCGTGGGCTGGCGCATCCGCGAGACGAGTAGAACTTTGGGGACGGTGCGCACGCCGATCCATCATTTCGGGATGGCATGGGAATCTCCGGAAGCGCGCTTTCAGAAAATAGTTTTTTACCGGGAACTGGGGCGCAAAAAACTGGAAGAAATGCCCGACAATGCGCAGGCGCACTTCGAATTCGGGCTGGTAGAGACGGAAAATTTCGGCGAGGTGGGCAAAGCGCTGCCTTCCTTTGAGCGCGCCTGCCAGCTCGATCCCCATCTCGCCGTTGCCTGGTTCTTCGCAGGAGCTTCCCATTTCCAGCTCGGCAATCACGCGCGCGCGCTTTATTTCCTGCAGCACGCCGAAGATGCCGGACACCAAACTCCTGGCATCGCGGAACTGTTAGGCGACACAAACTACAAACTCGGAAACTACGAAGCGGCCGGCAATTGTTACCGGCGGGGGCTGAAACGGCTACCCTCAAGCGCACCACTTGAAAGCAAGCTTGGACTCGCGGAAGCACGCACGGGAAATTCACGTTCAGGACTGCGGCGGCTGCGGCGCGCGCTGACATTGGAGCCATCTAATCCAGAGCTTCACGACCGTCTAATTGCTGTTGAGGTTTGGCTGGGGCATCTCGAACAGGCTGGCGAAGCCGCGGAACAAAAACTGAGAATCGTTGCGGCTGGACCGAACGACTTCCTTCGGGCGGCCAGCATACGCGCAGAGGCAAAAGAATGGCGGCTGGCAGAGGAAATTTTGCGGGGCGGGATATCCAAATTTCCCGATTCGGAACAATTGAAGATTAATCTTTCTAAGATTGAGAAGATCTCGAATTCGGCTCGCACGGCCTCCGCGGGAATTGCAACCCATTGATTGCCAGATGGTTAGTAAAAAATCAAAGTTTTCTGAGCAGGTGCCGATTAGGCTCGTGAACACAAGAAGCCGTTTGTGAATCGTGAGGCCTTCGGCGCGGGGGAGTTACCAGCCGGTGAGAAAGGCCCCGATCGAGCAGCGGCGATCTTAGTACGTGTAGAGGTACCCTCCCATGGCAATCGGAGTTCTGAACAACATTCCATCGCTGACTGCAGAAAATCAGCTCAACATTACCAACGCATCCCTGCAAAAAACGCTGTTCCAGCTATCTTCCGGGTCGCGCATCAATAGCGGCGCGGACGATGCGGCTGGACTGGCGATCGCCAACGGTTTGCAGGCCAACATCGCGGCACTTTCTCAATCCGTTTCCAATTCGAACAACGGCGTCGGCAGCCTGCAAGTGGCCGACGGCGCGCTCGGCCAGGTGACCAACCTCCTGGATCGCGCAATCACGTTGGGCACGGAAGCAGCCACCGGTACCGTCTCCTCGCAACAGCGTGGCGCGCTCGATGCCGAATATCAGTCCATCAAAGCTGAAATCGACAGCATCGGGACCAACACCACGTTCAACGGCACGGCCGTTTTCAGCGCCGCCACCACGTCCATCTTCCTGAGCGATTCCTCCACCGCCGGCACCTCCACGATTTCCGTGGCCACCGGCACGCTCTCGGCAGCGGGCTTGGGTTTGGCCGGCAACTTGACCACGGCAGGCACGGCGCAGACCGAGTTGACGAGCATCAACACGGCCATCGGCACGGTGGCAAACACCCGCGGCACGATCGGCGCCGGCATCAACCGGCTTCAGGCCGCAAGCAACGTGCTGAACAATCGAAATCCAAAACCTGACGTCGGCGGAGGATTCCATCACCGCGGCCGACATCCCCACCACGGTTGCCAACCTGTCGAAATACTCGATTCTCGAGCAGACAGGCATTGCGGCGCTGGCGCAAGCCAACACGCAACAGCAATCCGTGCTCGACTCTGCTCCACTAATCGGAATGAACCGGAGGGCGTCCCGCAAAATGGGGCGCCCTTCTGATTCTTCGCTTCCATTGCAACGGCGTCGTGAGAGATCACATCCAGAGTTCGCGCGTTCCCATCGCCGGCTCATCCGGCTTGGCAATACATTCGCGCGCGGAGGAATGAAATGAGCAGTATAGGTTCGGCGGTTTTATCCGGCGGACAATCGAATACCTCGAGCGGCGGGCTGGGCGCGGGAATCCCCGTAGCGACGCTGGTAGCCGACTCGATGGCCAACCAGACAGCCGAATTGAATTTGATGCAGGGGCAGCAGCAGCAACTCACTACGGAAAGCACGGCGCTTTCCACCATCAACGTCGATTTACAAAACCTGCAGACAGCCTTCAACAACCTCACCGACCCGGCCGGAGTACTCACCAATCTTGCACTCACTTCCTCGAATTCAGGGATCGTTTCCGGAAACGCCGCGGTGGGATCGGCGCAAGGAACACACACGGTGGTGGTCAACAGCCTGGCCACGACTTCTTCGTATTATTCCGGCCCGATGGCGACCAGCTCAACGCCCATCGCGACCGGCACGCTGCAAATTCAAGTGGGAACGAACGCGGCGGTGCCCATCACCATCGACAACACCAACAACACTCTCGACGGGCTGGCGCAAACCATCAACAGCGCAAACATCGGCGTGACCGCCAGCGTGATCAACGACGCGAGCGGCGCGCGCCTGGCCATCGTCAGCAACACCAGCGGCGCTCCGGGAGATTTGACGGTCACACCCTCGAGCGGTGAAATCAATTTCACGAAAGCGGTTACCGGAGCCAATGCCTCGCTGACTGTGGATGGCATCCCCATCTCCAGCAGCAGCAACACCATCACCTCCGCCATTCCCGGCGTCACGCTGAACCTCAGTTCGCAATCTCCCGGCACGCCGGTGACAATTGGAGTGGCGCCCGACGGAACCGACGCGGCAACCGCGATCAACAGCTTTGTGACCAGCTACAATCAATTGGTCACCGACGTGAACGCGCAATTTGCCGTGGATCCCTCGACCAATACGGCCGGGCCTCTGGCATCCGACAGCACACTCAGCCTGGTGCAGAGCCAGATCCTTTCCGGAGCGGCCTTTTCTTCGACCGGCAACGGCAATATCAACTCGCTTTCCGATCTGGGCATCACGCTGAACAACGACGGAACGCTTTCGGCAAACAGCGGAACGCTGGCAAGCGCGGTGCAGAATAATCCCGCAAGCGTGCAGGCATTTTTTGCATCCACCACTTCCGGAAGCTTTGGCTCAAACCTCAACCAGGTTCTGAATACTCTGGCCACGCCGGCCACAGGCGCGGTGGCCGTGGACATGACCGGGCTGACGCAGCAGCAGACGGACTTGACGCAGCAAATCAGCGATTTCCAGAATCAGATGACGGTGCAGGAACAACAACTGACGACGCAATTCAACCAGGTGGACGTCACGCTGCAGGAATTGCCATTGCTCCTCAGCCAGACGCAAAGCCAGCTAGCGAGCCTCGGATAAACTTATGAAAGACCCAGCCAGAGCGTACCGCGAATCCGCCGTGCGCGGCGCTTCACCCGTAGGACTGATCATCATCCTGTACGAAGAAGTGCTGCGCACGCTGCGCAGGGCCCAGCGCGCCATCCAGCAAAAGGATATCGAAGGGCGCACGCTGGCTCTCTCGCACGTGCTCGACATCGTGGGACACTTGCAATCCACGCTCGATTTTGAACGGGGCGGCGAAGTGGCGAACAATCTTTCGCGATTTTACGACGTAGTGCGCGCCAAGATTCTGGAAGCCAACATCCACAACAACAGCGAAATTCTGGAAATGCTTTCCAAGGAGATTTCGCTGTTCATCAACACCTGGCAGCAGGTGGATCGCGCGGTCACCAGCTCCGCCGCGCAGGCCTCAACACCCTCGACGCTTGCGGCGGCAAACCATGCCGCGGAAGTTTTTCAAGCTTCCGGCGCCATCGATTCATGAAGGCCGGCGACCCGCTCCTGACACTTCGCTCCGCCCGGCAAACGTTTCGCGGGGCGCTCGATGACCTGCACTCGCTTCCCGACCCCGCCGCTTTCCATCCCGGAATTCTCCGCGAACTTTCACGGTCCGTCGAACAAGTGAACCACGCGATCGCGGAGGTACCTCCCAAGGTCGCAGCCGGCCAGGAATGGCAGGCGGAGCTGAAGGTCTATCGCGATACTTTGCGCGAGCTGCACGAAGAGCTGAGCAAGCTCGAAACGCATTTGCGGGTGCGGCGGGCGCAGATGGCCAAAGCGCGTACGCACCTCGACGCAGCGCAAAACTGGGCAAACCTGGTTCAACGCATCGGCTGAGGCTTGCATCGCAAGTTTTTCCATTTCCATGAAAATAAAATGCGGAGAATTTCCGAGTCAGTTGGCATGGGTTTGCGCCGTCATCCTGCTAAGGATTGAAATTCGAGGCGCGGGGCGCACCACCGCGGATTATTGCAGGTAGGTGAGCAGGTTCGGAAGGCTGAGAACTTTGGCGGCGGATTCGAGCAAGGCGCTGTAAGCCGTATCGGATTGGCTGAAATCCGCGGTCACTTTCGCGAGATTGGCGCCTCCGATATTCGATTGCTGGGTTTGCAGCTGGATTTCTTCGTTGGCCAGAAAGTTTCCCGTGGTCGTCAATTGATTGAGCGCCGTGCCGTAGGTTTGCCGCTGGGCATTGAATTCCTGCGCGGCCTGCCCCAGGTTGGTGACTGCGGTTCCGATATTGGTGTTGGTCTGGATGGCGGCAATCAACTGGTTGACGGCCTGAAAAACATTTCCCGAAGGATTGAGAAAAATCTGGCTGCCGGGGACGTTGACGTCCAGATTCTGCCCCGGCGAAAGTTCCACGGATTGCACGGAATTATTTCCGGCGTAGTCCACGCCGTTGGGAGAGCTGGGATCGAGGGTGAAGGGCTGGGTCTCGACGAGCGTGCCGGAAAACAGAAACGTGCCTCCGGACGTGGTGTTCGCAAGGCTTACGATCTGCTGCTGAATTCCGGAAAGCTGGTTGGCGATGGCCCCGCGGTTTGCATTGGAGAGCGTGGAGTTCCCTGCTTCTGTTCCCAGAGAGATGGCCTGTTCGAGCGCGGTGACCACGGAACTCAGCGCGGAATCCCCGATTTGAAGCTTGGTTTGCAGGTCGGTGACGTTGCTGGTGTACGTGTCGGTCTGATTTTGCGCCGCTTCGTTGATGGTAAGCGCGGCCGCTCCGGCGGGATTATCCGAAGGCGCGTTGATGGATTTGCCGGAGGCAAGTTGCAGGTCTTCGGAATTCAATTGTTGCCGCACGGTATCGATTCCCGCGACAAGATCGGGAACCTGATCGGGATTGACGCGTATGCCCATTTCAAGCTCCCGTCCCCATGTTGATGGTGACCTGCATCAGCGAAGCAATGACGCTGGCCACGCGCGCCGCCGCGCCATAAGCATTTTGATACAGCACCAGGTTCGAGGCTTCCTCGTCGAGCGAAACTCCGGAAACCGCGCCCACCTGGTCCTGGAGCTGCTGCACCAAAAGATTCTGGCTGGTCAAGGCGGTGGTGGCGCTGGAAGCGTCGTTGCCCACCTGCGAGACAATCCCGGAATAGAAGTCCGTGGGATTTTGTCCGGCAACGATGGGCGCGCTGGCAAGATCGGCCATGGCCGTGGCGTTGGCGTTGTTTCCCGGTGTGCCATCGGCGCTGGCGGCGATCTTGTTGGGATCGCTGATGGCCACGTTCAAGTTGAGCGCGGCGGTGGAAAGATTGGCCGGAGGAGTAAAGATATTCCCTCCCGCGACGCCGTTCAAATCGAATCCCGCAGCGCTTTGGGTGTTGACTGCGTTGGCCACATCGAAGGCCAGGGTATTGACGCTGGTCAGAATGGCCGGAAGTTGCTGGTCGCGAAGCTGGATGTCTCCGCCAAGGCTCCCCGATTGAATGCTGGAAGTGATGTCGCTGCCCTGCGCGAACACATCCTGAAAGCCGGTGGCGGCGTTGGTCTGCGTCGAAAGGTTGAAGCTTTGGTTGCCGACAACCAGTGCCGTCCCGCCATTGGTGGTGAGAGTGAGGGTGCCGTCATTCGAGGTGATGGTGCGCACGTCGACAAGTTGCGAAAGCTGGGTGATCAACTGCGTGCGCTGGTCAATTAATGTGTTGGGTGTCTGCCCGCCGCCCTGCAGCGAGCCAATCTGACCGTTGAGCGCAGCGATTTGCGTGGTCAGCGCGTTGATCTGCCCCACGGTTTGCGTCACGCTCAAATCCGCGCTTTGCTGCTGGGTCAACAATCCGGTGGCCGTTTGACGAAAAGCCGCGGCGAGATTTTGCCCGCTTTCAATCACGGCCTGGCGGTCGCCGGAATTGGTGGGGTCGCTCGACAGCGTCAGAAAGCTATTGAAAAAATTGCTCAGGTAATTCTGCAGCCCGGAACCGGAAGTATCGTTAAAGAGCGGCTGCACCTGATTCATGCCGTTGACGACGGTGTTCAACTGGCCCTGAGTCTGCGTTTCCTGGTTCAAACGCATCTGCAAAACGTTGTCGCGGATTCCCTGAACATTTGCAAGATTGACGCCTGTCCCAAACTGCTGGTTTTCGAAGGATATGGGAGGCGATTCCTCGAGGTTGGCCACTTCGCGGGAATATCCCGGGGTGTTGATGTTGGCGATGTTGTTGGTCACAACGCTCAGAGCGCCCTGATCGGCTTGCAGCGCGCTCAGCGCCGTAAACAATCCGGAAGTGAGGCTCATGGCTGCACCCCAGCATCCGCGGAGTGGGTCATCGGCTGGGGCAAAGAGTAGGTAGGCGCGAAGGACGCAAAAGCGTTGCCCATGACATGCAGCGTGCGGCGCGTACCCTGAATCAACCGCGATTGCACGCGATTCATTTCGCGGATTTCATTGGCGGCGGCAGCCAGCTCGCGAAGCAATTTGCGGATACGTTGCGAAGCTTGGGAATCGAGGCTCGAGACCCAGCCGCGAAGCTCTTCCCCGCTCGCGTAGGTTTTCACATCAACGGATGCGGCGGCTTGCGCGTTCTGAGGATGGATCTGCAGCTCGAGCTGCATGCGTTCGCAGAGTTCGCTTTGCCGGGCATTGTGTTCGTAAATCCCTTCGAGGTTCATGGAAGCCAGCGCGGCGCGCGCCTGGTGCATTTCCCGGGCCAACTCGCGCAGCAGGCCGAGATGGCGCTCCAGGCTTTCGATGAATTGCGTGGGTTCATTGACCATGATGGTTCATGCCATGGTGTCGAGTTCGTGCTTTTCGCTATCGTCCGGCTCGCCAGGATCGAGAGCTTCGAGAGACGGGTCGGCGCTGGGCTTCGGCGGCGGCTTTTCATTCTTCTTGCGCCGCGGTTGGCCCGGGTCGCGTTCGCGGTAGGACGTCGCCGCATCGACGCGGGAAGCTGGCTCCGCCATCTCAGGTTTTCCCGGCATTTACTGCCTCGGCGCTGAAGGCGATAAATAATCCTGTTGCATGCTTTTCGCGATTTGTTGATTGCTGACCTGATAGCTGCCATTTTGCAGGGCCTGGCGCAGCGGCGTGACGCGCTCCTGACGAATTTCCGGGACACTGGAAAGCGAGGAACTCAGCTTCGTGTAAGTCACTCCATCCGAAGACAGGTCGGCATGATCGGATTGAATCTGGCTGGCGCTCGAAGAAGTTTTGGGAGTTGCGGCGGTCGAAGAGCCGGCGCTTCCCACTCCCTCCGTGGACGTGGCCTGCGTGCCGGGCAGCATCTGATCTGAATTAATTCTCAATGGCTTCCTCCCCCATGACATGTGTCGCGCCTCGCCTAATCCTATCGGCCGACGATGAGAAAACGTTAATCATTGGGGCTGCTTTCCTCTCGTCAGATAATGAATCGGCAATGTTTCTTCTTTCTTGAATCGCAAACGAGGCTCGGCGCTAGCCTCTTTTCCCTGGCCGCAAGTGCATTTAAATCTTTGTTTCACTTGCATTTGCAGCAATTCCGCTGCTGATAGGGCCAGCGGAACTTGATGCTGATTCCTGGGCCTTAGAGAGCACGCTGCGCACCAATATCGCGCCAATCCCGAGGCCTCCTCCCTTGGCTACTGCTGCGCACATTGCCTGCATGCCCAATTGGTCGAGCGTGTCCTTGCCAGGGTCGGTCGAATCGTCATCACCTCCGAATCCGCTCTCCTTCATCGATCCCCACCAATTTTGCAGAAGCATGGATTCGAATTCCGCCGCTGCTCTGCGGACTTTGGCGGCTTGCGGGCTATCCGCGCCTTGCGTCCGCGGTGGATGCGGCGACTTGCGCCGGATTGCTCTGCGCACTTTGGGAAGAAATCGCTCCGGGAGAGGAAAATTCACCCGGAGCGTCGAGTGAGCCGGGAATGACAAACCGCGCGCGGCTTGAAAAAGCAGCGGGGCGCGCTTGCGAAAAAGCGTTGCTGGCCGTGGCGTGAACGAGCGGAAAGTTCATCAAATCACCTCGAGGTCTGCTTGCAATGCTCCGGCAGCCTTGATGGCCTGGAGGATGGCGACGATATCGTGGGAACTCGCGCCGATGCCTTGCAGGCCGCGCACCAGGTCTTCAACCGTCGCTCCTTCGCTCAATTTCACCGCCTTCGCGGGGGCCTCTTGCGCCTGGACATTCGTTTCCGGGACAACCGTGGTCTGCCCGTTCTGCGAAAATGGCGCGGGCTGCGAAACCTCATATTTCGTGGTGATATCCACGGCCAGGCTTCCCTGCAGGACGGAACAAGCGCCCAGGCTGACATTGGCTCCCAAAACCACGGTTCCGGTGCGTTCGTTGATCACCACGCGCGCCACCGGAGCAACGGTGACCATCACGTTTCCAATGCGCGCCAGAAGTTGCGGAATGGTGTCGGCGCTCAATTCTCCGGGCTCGACTTCAATGCGGCTGCCATCCACGGCGCGGGCGATGCTCACTCCCAGTTCCTTGTTGATGGCCGCGGCCGCTTGCGTAGCCACGGTAAAATCCGGGTCGCGCAGGAGAAATGCCAGAGGCGACATGTGCGAAATATCGACGGAAGCATCGCGCTCGACGATTCCACCGTCGGGTATGCGCCCCACGGTGGGATGATTCACCTGGGTCACGTTGCCGTGTTCCCCCGCTGAATATCCGGCGATGGTCAATGGACCTTGCGCCGCGGCATAGGTTTGGCCGTCACTGGCGCGCAGCGAAGTCATCAACAACAACCCTCCCTGCAGGCTCTTTGCGTCGCCGATGGACCCTACGGTCACGTCAATCTTCGCGCCGGGACGCGCGAAGGGCGGAAGCTTGGCGGTGACAAAGACGGCGGCAATATTGCGCACCTGCACCGCCGATACGGGAATTTGCACGCCCATGCGCTGCAAAATATTTCCCAGCGTTTGGGTGGAGAAGAAAGTCTGCTGGGTGTCTCCCGTGCGGTTCAGCCCGACCACCAGGCCGTAGCCCAGCAGCAGGTTGTCACGCACGCCTTCGACGGTGGAAATATCCTTGAGGCGCACTTGGCGATTCGCGTTGGCGGGCTGGTCCGCAAAAGCCGCCGTCGAACCCCACGCGAGCAACGCTGCGAGACAGAGAATCATTTTCAAGCGCATCACGAACCTCTTTCAAAAACCGAGTACGCGCAGCAGGAAGCGCACCACCACATTGGGCGGCCGGGTTCCCTCGCTGATCACGCCTTTGCCCTGCAGAGAGACTTCCATCTGGCTGATGGCCGAGGAGAGCACGACATTCGTCGGGGAAACATCCGCGCGGCGAACGATGCCGCGCAGGGTCATGGTCTGCTTCTGGTTGCTGACGTTGATGTCCCGCGCGGCTTGAATCACCAAATAGCCGTTGGGAAGCAGCTCCACCACATTGCCCGTCAGCGTGGTCGAAAAAGATGTCTGCAGAGTGGCCTGTCCCTTGCCGTTCAGGTTCTGCGAGGAATTGGGCGAAAAAATATTCTGCATCGCGGACCGCGCGCCGGGCACACCAAACAGCGCGGAAATATTCGACGAAGCGGAAAGCGTGCGTTGCGTCTGCACCGCGCCTTGCTGCGAAGCGGTGGTGACTTCGACCAATTGAATGGTGATCATGTCGCCCAGATTGTGGGCCTTGGTGTCTGCGCCAATATCCGCGAGCGCGCCATTGGGATTCCACAGGCTTCCGGTGGTGGGGGTATAGCTGGCCGACCACATTCGCGCGCGCGCGAGGTATTGATCGAGCGCGTCCTGCTCCGGGGACTTTTTCATGCTGCTTTTGATTTTGGATTTTGCCGCCTGGCCGATTCCCTGCACGAAGCCTTGCGCCGAAATTTGCGGCGCGTTGAAAATCATGGCGAAGAATACCACCGCGACAACCATCGCCATTCCGGCAAACCCGGTGCGGCCCGCGCGGGCCTTGATTCCGGTCGAAATTTCAATGCTTGGCAGCATGACCACTCCCGCGCGAATGCGTTTCGCGCCCATTCAAAATTGAATTTCCACCAGCCGCGGACCCACCACCGTGGCGGTCAGAATTTTTCCGGTCACTTGATTGCGCACGCGAATTTTCTGCCCGTTCATTCCCGCATCGAGCGGCGTAGCTTCCGCGGTGATGCGCATCCCGCGGCCTTGCAGGAGGATTTCCACCGGCTGGCCGGCGCGAACCAGGATCAGCGGGTCGAGCATTTCCGCGCGCAGCGTTTCTCCCGCACGGATCAGGCGGCGCGTGCTGCGTCCCACCACGTCCGCAGGAGTTTCCGGCGCCTGCCCCAAGCCGTACGAAACCGGGCGCATCTCCATGCGCACGTCGGAATCGAGGACCGCCGAAGCCAGCGGGATATCTCTGGCGGCCACCGGCGTGGGTTCATCGATTTGGCAATCGAGCAGAACCCAGAAGGGAGGAATATGCGGCTCCGATGCAACCGCCATGCGCACGCGCATCCCTTTGCCGGCGCGAGCCGGCTGGATTTGCGTGACTTTGAGTTGTGGAGCGGCTTCGGTCACATCAATTTCGGAATTCAAATCCACGTTGTCGCGAGTGAGCTTGGCGGTGAGGTGGTTTTTTTGCAGGGTATTCTCGATGCCACGCAGCAAATCTTCGCGGTCAAGCGGCCGAGACCAGCGTTGCGCTTCGATGATGGCGGGTATTTCGAGCGCCGCGCGCAAATCCGGAAAGGAACGCAGGTCGCGTTCGATCTCCGCGCGCTCGATCTTGCGCTGCGCTCCGGGAACCGGAGCGTCTCCCAGCGGGACACGCGCGGCGCGCGCGCGAAGCCACGCCGGAACGTTTGCGGAAAGAAAATCGGAAAGATAGAGAATGCCGCGGCGAACTTCCGCCGAATCGTTCAAGGCATAGGTTTCCCCGCCTGCCGGCGAAGTTCGAGACGAAGCACCCCTTGCAGCATTGTCCGCTGCAGCAATGGCCGCGCCAGAGAACGCGCAGGCTGCAAGAACCAGCGCCAGCGCCAGCGACGCAAGAGCGGCAACATTCGGGATGAGCGTCTTTTTGGCCATGAAAGACTCCGCCTAGGTGGTAAGCCCGTTGAGGGTCTGGAACATTTCATCGGCGGCGCGCACCACGCGCGAATTCGCTTCATAGGAGCGCTGCGCGAGAATCAGATTCACGAATTCCTGCACCACGTCCACATTCGACTGCTCGACCGCGCCCTGCTGAATTGTTCCGAGTCCTTCGGGACCGCCCGGAGCGCCGAGGATGGGGTCACCCGAAGAGCCTGACGACTCGAACAAATTCGAGCCGACGCTATTGAGCCCGCCGGGATTCTGAAACAGCGCCAGCTGAATGGTGCCAATCTGCGCGGGCTGCTGCTGATTCGGCTGAGTCACGCTGACCGTGCCGTCCGAGCCCACGGTGACGGTGAGCGCGTCGGTGGGCACGGTGATGGCCGGCTGAATGGGATTGCCGTCGGAGGTGACGATATTGCCGACGTTATCGAGATGAAAATTTCCGTCGCGGGTGTAGGCAATCTGCCCGCTGGGCAGCAAAACCTGGAAAAATCCCTCGCCTTGGATAGCCAGGTCCAACTGATTGCCGGTGAAATTGAAATTTCCCTGCTGCTGGATGACTTCCGTGGCGGAAGGCCGGGCTCCAAGCCCCACCTGCAATCCCGCGGGAATCACCGTCTGCTGGGTGGCCGGGGCGCCGGGAGTGATCAGGTTCTGGTACAGCAGGTCCTGAAACTGCAGCAGGCGGCGGCGAAATCCGGAAGTATTGGCGTTGGCCAGGTTGTTGGCGATATTGTCGAGATTCAGTTCCTGCGCTTCCATCCCGCTCGCCGCGGTGTACAAGGATCGAAACATTCGCGTGTTCCTCCGTGAAAAAATTAATCGCGCGCCAGGTCCAGCTCGGCGGTCTTGTCGAAATCGTTCTGAAAAATGGAGAGGGTGCGTTCCAGCATCTCCGCATGGCGCTGCAAGGACATCATGGCCACGGTCTGCTGAATGGCATTGAGATTCGAGCTTTCGAGCGAGCCTTCCTCGAGCTGCGAATCCTTGGCCGGCGCTTCGGCGCCTGCCGGCGCAATAAAGTTCGAATTGCCTTCGGGCACCAGCTGGGTGTCCGGAGAAAATTCCACCAGCTTCATTTGTCCCACCGTGGCTCCAGCCACCGCCACGGTTCCATCCGAGGCGATGGTGACTTTCCCGGGAGGCAATTGGATCGGAAGATTTCCAGTGCCGAGGACCGGCTCATCCTGGCCATTGACGATCTGACTTTGCGCATTCAGATGGAAGGAACCATTGCGCGTGTAGCGAATTCCTCCGGGAGCCTGCACCGCCAAAAAACCCGGGCCGTTCACCGCCACATCCAGATTGTTCCCGGTCTTGACCAGCGTGCCCTGGCTCAAGTCCACATCCGAGCCTCCCAGGACGCCGTAATCGTTGATGGCGCGGTTGAGAGGCGTCATCGGCACATCCGCCATGTTGGCGGTGACCGCGCGGTAGAATTCGTGCATGCCGCGGTATCCAGTGGTGTTGACGTTGGCAAGATTGTTGGCGATTACGTCCAGCGCCTGCATGCGCGCCGCAAGGCCGGAGAAAGCTGCATAGTATCCGCTGTCCATAAGTTTGACCCGCGGCAGAAGGATGCACGGCGGACTCCAAAGCGGCAATTTCCTCCCACGAATACCAAGCGATTGAGAAAACGGGCTTTACGAAGAGAAGGAATTTCTACGGAAGCGGATCAGCATGTGTGTGCAGAATGATTTGCCGGGTAGGCGCGCAAAAGCCGGAAAATTCTGCCGCGATTTCGTTTTTTTTCGTGGTGGGCCAAAGCGCCCGGGGGTTTGAATTCCCGCTGGTTTACGTCTCGTTTTGAAACACGCCTGCCGTAATTTCTGAACCGCGATTCCGGCTAGCCTTCAAAATCGTCGCATCAAGAATCGGAATCAACGATATGAAATCTCTCATCAATATATCGGTGAGAGCCGGGACGTGTTCCAAATCGCCGGTGGGAAGAAGCACTCCCGAAACCTGCGGATAGGGCTGCGAGGTCGAAGCGTCAAGACCCACCAGGTGCAGGAAGGTGGTGAGGTAGAGCGATTCCGGCGTGGCGCATGAGAGCGAGTCCAGGCGGCCTAAATCGCCCCCACTCCTCATGGAACTGGCGTCTCCATCCTCTGCTTTACTGGCAATTTCCTGCTCGAGAAGCGTCCAGGCGTGCACCAGGACGCGCAAGCGATCGGCTCCCAGTAGAATTGCGGCGCCTTCGACCGAGGTGGGAGGAAGGTCCGGCGAAAGCAGCAAGGAATGGCTCAGGCGCATGACCATCGCTTCCAGGCCGGAATGCAATCGAATTTCGTCGCTGATGCGGCACAGCTCGATGGTATCGAGCGCCAGCAAAGAGGAAAGCGTTGCCGCAGATTCCTCAGGACAAGGTAGGTGCGGGTTAATTCCCGGGCGCGCCAGGAAGGAACCGCGGCGAAACTGCCGGGTGTGGTTTTCGGCTGCGGACTCTTGCATGGAATATTGAGATGTGCCGACCATAAGATCCCCAGGAGCCTGATATTGTGCGCCGCCCCACACGACTCAAATCCTGTATCGCGGGATGGCTGACTGGCTTCCCCTGAATGTGTATCGGCAGCCGGCGCAAGGTCATTAGAGTGCGTGTGGGCAAGACGGCAGGACGGATATTGCAAGGCGGGAAACGATGCGGGACACACTTCGGGGCCTGTTTGCGCTGCCATCGCGGACTTTCAAGCCGCGGGTTTCAAGCGCTCGATTCGTTCGTCATCACCATCTTGCAACGATACATCCTGGCAAAATTCGGAATATGCCATTCACGCTTGCGCGTTCCCTCCCGCGCTTTGCGGCGGCAAACGAAACAACAGATCGAGGGAATGGCCCGCGGCATTGAGGCGCGCCCAAAGAAATTGACGCGGGCGCGCCAGGCGCAATTCGTCGGCGCCCAACTTGACGGCGTAATCGCGGATGGTATGGGCCATTTCGGAAGCGGTCCAGCGCTTCTCGAAAACAATTTCGCCGGGGCGGGAATCGCCGCGAATCTCGTTCATGGCTTCCTGCATGGCTTTGTCGGTGACCACGCAAGGCTCGGTGCGTCCTCCCAGAAGGCGCTCGATCGAATAGATGGCGGTATGGTCGATATCTTCTGAAAAGGCCAGGTACAGTGTGTGGTTTTCCGCGCCGTAATGCACCGGCAGCATGCGCGAGGATTCCATCAGTACCAGGGGAATCATCTGCGAGCATGCGCGGAAACGGCGGTCTTGCTCCAGCGGAAATACTCCGCAGCCCCATTGCAGAGCAAGGGCCGCGGAAATTTCCTGCGCGGAAATGATGCCCAGGCGAATGAACCATTGTCCCAGGCGGTCCGCCCCTTCGCGGCGCTGGGTTTCGAGCGCGGCCTTCAATTGATTTTCGTCGATCACCCCGCGGCCAAGGAGCAGCAGCCCCAAGGGAATGCGGTGGATGCGCTTCAGCGGCACGTCCGGCAATTGGATCAACCCGGTGAAAACGTCCTCGATGGCATGCTCGAAGCAGTCCAGGCTGCAAAACCACCGGCCTTGCAGAAATACTCCTTCCTTGCGATTGCGCAGCAGGCGCCGCCAGGAATGGCGGTACGGGCATTCCCGGTTTTCACATTCCAGCATGCGCCGGAAATACGGTTGGGCGGCCGCCCATGGCAGCCGCGCGGCGAGTTCCCCTTTTTGGTTCATGCTATTCCCCGGTCTCAATGGATTCCAACCTTTCCCGCGGCTTGGTGATGGCGGTGATGCGCAAGCCGTAATTCCCGTCCACGATCACCACATCCCCCCGCGCAATTACCCGCCCGCCAACCAGCAATTCCGCGGGCTCCTGCACGTTGCGGTTCAACTCAATCACCGATCCGGGACGCAGCTCCAAAATGTCGCGCAGCAGCATTTCGCGCTGTCCGAACCGCAGGCTTGCGTCCAGCACCACGTCCAGAAGCAAATCGAGATTGGCGGGCGCATCGGACGGAACAGAATATTTTTCAATTCCGGCGCGTGCCGCGGCGGGGATGGCAGGCGTCGCGTTTTGCGCAGCGTTCGCCGTAGATTTCGCAGCAGGCGCAGCGGAAGGGGAGGCCGGCGCGGAGGAAGCGGCGGCGACAGGCGCGGCGGCTTCGAGCGCAGCCAGCAAGGACGCACTCAAAAGCATAGTCCATTGCAGAGGCGGGGTTTGCGGTGCGGCAAAAATCCAGGATGATTTCGCGGCGGCGGGCCATTCCGGCGCGGTTGTCGCGCTCCACTCGAATGCCGCTTCTCCGGAAAAGCGCGTCTTGCAAGCCGTGGCCGCCAGCCCGGCAAATTGCCTGAAAATTTCGTTCAAGGCGTCGGCATGCGCGGGTGTGAAGGCCGCGGCGGCATCGAGCGGTTCGGACGTCAGCATCTGCGCGAACCGCAGGCCGTCGGCGCGGCTGAGTTCGAAGGCTTGCTCACCCGCAAGGCTCCCGGAAACTCTCGCTTGCAGGCAAAGTTTTTCAGAAACATTTTCTTCCGGGGCCCCGGCGGCCGTGGCTCCCCGCGGCGTGCATGCAAACGGCATGCCCTTCAGTTGCTCGAGCGCTTGCGCGGTGCTCTCCGCCCAAATCCGCGCATAGTCCTGCGCCGCCGGCAATTGCGATTTGTTTTCATCCGTCATTTGGCCTCCGTTTTTTCGTTGGCCGGAGTGGACAACGTCGATTGAATCAACCCGCCGCGCAGCGGGCCGCAGCGCACCGGCACCCCCGAAAATACCGGCCGGGAATTGACGGAGATGACCATGGGATCGCGCAAGGAGTGGCGCAGCGGCAGCACTTGACCGCGCTGCATTTCCACCACGTCGCGAATGCGAAGCTGCACGTGAGGCAGGTCCAGCTCCACGCCGAAATTGCATTCGAGCAAGCGGCGATAGAGACGCGCGCTTTGGTCCGCCGAAGGCTTGCGGCGCTGCACCATTCCGGCGGCCAGCTTGCGCAAGAGGGCGTTGGACACTACCGCGGGAAATACCAGGTTCAGCACTCCGCTGACTTCGTTGAGCGTCAGCTCGAAACTCAGGTTGAGCACGCGCTCGCTCGGCGAAATCAATCCGGAAATTTGCGAAGTTTTCTGGCGTTGTCCCATGTGGAACATCACCGGCAGCACCGGCTGCCAGGTATTCTGCAATTCGCGGCAAAGAATCATCACCACGCTTTCGAGGATTTGCTCTTCGATTTCGGTCAAATCGCGCGGCTCGGGAATAGCCTTGCCGGAGCCTCCGAGAAGCAGATCGATCATGGGGAACACCACCGACAAATCGAGCTGGACCAGGGTGATTTCCTCCATGGGGGTGAGGGCCACGGTGACAAAATAAGTTTGCTCGGGAAGGCGGCTCAGGAATTCGTGGTAATTGATCTGTTCGATGGCCACCAGGCTGACGTGAAATCCCACGCGAAGGAAGGCTCCCAGGGAATTCGCGAGACTGGGAGCAAAGGATTCATGCAAAAGCGTGACCTGGCGCACCTGATCCTTGCTGAGTTCGCCGGCCTGCCGGAAATTGCAGGCGCTGACGCTGTGCGGAGCATCGAGTACGGGCTTGGCCGGCCCGCCCTGCGCCGCGCGAAACAGCTGATCAATTTCTTCCTGATTCAGGATTTTTTCCATGGCTCCGCCTCGATGGGAATTTTCATGCGCGGGGTGGCGTGCAACGCCGGAGAGATTCCCGCCGCCTGCGCCCGCGGGATCATCGCGGAACCCAAGGGCGCGCGGGAGATGGCCGCGGCCGGAGGCTGCGATTTGCGGTCCAGCAATTCATTGAGCCGCGCGCGCAGCCGCAGCAGGGCGGTGGTATGAATCTGCGAGACGCGCGATTCGCCGATGCCCAGCACCGCGCCCACTTCCTTCATGGTGAGTTCCTCGAAGTGATAGAGCGCCAAAACTTCGCGCTCGCGTTCGGGAAGCTCGCCCACCGCCTGTTCGAGCAATCCCGCCATTTCCGACCGCAGGGTGCGGTGAAAGGGATCTTCTTCCGGGGTGCTGGTGCGCGAAAGAACCGAATCTTCTCCGCCCGACTCGCTCGAATCCGCCTGCAGGCTGCCGATGTCGAGCCCGCGGAGGTCTCCCAGCAGGTGTTGCAGGTTTTCAAGCGTCACGCCGAGTTGCGCGGCGATTTCCGGCTCCGTGGGATCGCGGCCGAATTTGGCTTTGCATTCGGAAATGGCCTGCTCCAGGCGGCGCGCCTGGCGGCGCAAAGCCCGCGGGCTCCAATCCACCTGGCGCAGACTGTCCAGAATCGCGCCACGAATGCGGAATTCCGCGTAATGCTTGAGCTGCACGTTTTTGGCGGGATCGTATTTGCGGACCGCGTCCATCAAACCCAAAATTCCGGCGTGCACGAGATCTTCCAGAAGGACTTGCGGAGGCAGCCGGTCGTGAATCCTCCGCGCGACATATTGCACCTGCGGCAAATGCTCGAGCAGCAGGCGTTCGCGATCCGCATCGCTCAGCGGAGGAGCCGGCCGCGGAATTTTTTCCTGCGTGTGCGTCACTTCCATCCTCCTCTCAATTCCTTCGCGTGCGCCGCGCGCAGATCATCTGCCAATGCCCCGCGCTCCTACTGCACCACGCCAATCGACTGCACCGGCACAATGGCCGGGATTTCCGCCGGAGATATCACCACGATGCGCGGAACAAACGGCTCGAGCAGGCGGCGCAGGTGGAATCGCGCGGGGCTGCCGCACAAAAGCACCGGCGAAGCGATGGCCACTTGATCTCCGGCCACGCTGCGCAGCCCGTCGAGCATGCGCCGCAGGAAGCCGGACTGCAGGCTGGTGTTCTGCGCCGGAGCCCGCTGCGGGTCGTAGGCCCGGCTGATTTCGTCCTCGAGCGCCGGAGCCACGGCCAGAACTTTCAGTTTTCCGTCGTCCTGCAGGAGCGGCTGAACCAGCGCGCGGCCCAGCGCCTGGCGAACCGCCTCTACCAGCGAAACGATGTTGCGGTTCACCGCCGCGGCGTCAATCAGCGTTTCAAGAATCGACGGCAAATCGCGGATGGAAACCTGCTCGCGCAGCAACTGCTGCAGGATTTTTTCCGTTTCGCCGAGGCTGAGCACGCGCGGAACAAGTTCTTCGACCAGCTTGGGCTGCGTTTCGGCCAGCGCGTCGAGCAGCCTCTTGGTTTCCTGGCGGGTCAAAACTTCATGGGCGTGGCGGCGCACTACTTCGGCCAGATGGGTGGCAATCACGGAAGTCTGCTCGACAACCGCGTAGCCCGCGCCCAAAGCCACGTCGCGCAGGCCCTGGGGAATCCACCGCGCCGGAACTCCAAAGGCCGGCTCGCGCGTTTCAATCCCTTCGAGCGGAGGAGGAGCCGCTTCCGAACTGATGGCCAGGAGATAGTCCTGATAGGTTTCGCCGCGCGCGATTTCCACGCCGCGCAGCCGCAAAACATATTCGCGGGGCTTGAGGCGCATGTTGTCGGTGATATGAATGGCCGGAACGATGAAGCCCAGCTCGGTCGCCAGATGGCGCCGCAGGGCGCGAATGCGCGGCAACATTTGCCCGCCCTGTTTCTGATCCACCAGCGGAATCAGGCCGTAACCCACTTCCACGCTGATTTCATCGAGCTTGAGGAGCGTTTCGAGCTGTTCCTGCACCGCGGGCTTGCGATCGATTTCCGCTTCCTTTTCCGGAAGGCTGTGAGCGTCCTTCACACGCGACCCGAGAAACGCGAGCCCGCTGGCCAGCACCAAAAACGAAATTTTCGGCAGGCCGGGAATGAGCATGAGCGTGAGCATCACGCCGGAAGCGATGTACAGCGGGCGGCGCCGCCCGAGCAATTGCTTGCTGAGAGAGACCCCGATGGAGTCGTCCGAAGTGGCGCGCGTAACCACAATGCCGCCCGCCACGGAAACCAGAAGCGAGGGAATCAAGGTGACCAGGCCATCACCCACGGTCAGGATGGTGTAGGTGGATAGCGCGTCGCGCAGGGCCATGCCCTGCTGCAAAACGCCAATCAGGAATCCGGCAATAATGTTGATGGCGGTAATCAGGATGGTGGCCACGGCATCGCGCTGGCTGAAACGCGCCGCTCCGTCCATGGCGCCGTAAAATTCCGCCTCGCGCATCACTTGTTCGCGGCGGGCGCGCGCCGTGCGCTCGTCTATGGCTCCAGCATTCAAGTCCGCGTCGATGGACATCTGCTTGCCGGGCAGGGCGTCGAGGGTGAAGCGCGCGGAAACTTCCGCGGTGCGCACCGCTCCGTGGTTGATCACCAGGTATTGAATGGCGATCAACGCCAGGAAAACCACGAAGCCGACCACGTAATTCCCTCCCACCACGAATTGCCCGAACGATTCGATCACGTGCCCGGCCGCCGCCGTCCCTTCACTGCCGTGGAGCAGGATGCGGCGGGTGCTGGCCAGATTCAGAGCCATGCGGAAAAGCGTGAGCAGGAGCAGCAGAGTGGGAAAAATCGAAAATTCCACGGGACGCAGAATCTGCAAGGCCGCCAACAGCACGACCACGGAAAAAGTGATGCTGGCCGCGAGAAGCAAGTCCAGCAGGAACGCGGGGATGGGAACCACCATGACAAACACAATGGCTACAGCGGCAACCGGCAAAATCCATTCGCTGCTTCCGCGTCCCGTTGCGAGGCTCAATTTTGCGGTTTCGGCCATGGTTCAGGAACTCTTCTTTTCGCTCGTGGGATGGCCGGAATTTCCGGCTTGCTGCCCGGCAGCGGCAGCGGAACGCGCCGCAGCTTCGGTGCGCATGCGCTGCTGCGCGCGGTAAATGAAGGCCAGAACTTCGGCCACCGCGGTATAGAGTTTCGCGGGAATGGATCCCCCGATTTCCACCGTGCGGTACAGCGCCTGCGCCAGCGGCGGATTTTCGACGATGGGAACTTCGTGCCAGCGCGCCTCGCGCTTGATTTTTTCCGCGATTTCGTTGCGTCCCTTGGCCAACACCAGCGGGCGCCGCCATTTTTTCCGGCATGTATTCGAGCGCCACGGCAAAATGGTCCGGGTTGGTGATCACCACCGTCGCGCGGCGCACCTGCCGCAGCATGTTGCGGCCGCGCATTTCGCGGCGGCGTCGGCGGATGCGCATGCGCGTGGCGGGATTCCCTTCCAGGTTTTTGTACTCGTCCTTCAATTCCTGGCGCGACATGCGCAGCGAGCGTTCGTAATTCCACTTTTGCAGGCCGTAATCCACGCCCGCCCAGACGATCAGAATCAGCCCACCCTTCCAGGCAAACTCGTAGAGAATTCCGGAAAGCCAATGCAGATCCATCGACAAACTCATTCCCGTGGAATGCACGGCCATGGCCCACTCACGAACGATGATCGCCACCGCCAGATAAATGAGCGCGGCGGCGGGAAGGAAGGACTTCAGCATGGGACTCAGCCCGGCCACGGAAAAAATCCGGGAAATATTTTTCACCGGATTGAAACGTTGAAGGTCCGGCTGCAAGGCTTCGGGAGCCAGCACCAGCCCGCTTTGCGCCAGCAGAAATCCCGCGGATACCACGAAAGCCAGAGCCAGGGGCGGCGCGGCCCATTGCAGCGTGGTGCTGGCGGTCCAGGCAATCACCGGAGAAGCATTCGCAAAGTCCGCATGCGAGGCGGCGCCAAGAAGATTGCGGAACAATCCGTGCCATTCGGCCAGCATGCCGCCCTCGATCCAGTGAAACAGCACCGCCACGCCCAGCAGCGTGAAGGCCGCGGGAAGTTCTCGGCTGCGCACCACCTGCCCGCGCTCGCGCGCTTTTTCGCGGCGGTGGGGAGTGGCTCGCTCGGTCCTCTGTTCATCGGCCATTGACAGGCGACCTCATCGCGCAAGCGACAGCAAGTTCTCCAACTGTTCCAGGGCATGAAAGAAAAAATGTTCGAGGATGCGCGGCCAAAAAGCCACCGCCGCGGCCAGCACCGCGAGGCCCAGCAGGGCTTTCACCGATATGCCGAAAAAGAGGGCGGGAAACTGCGGCGAAGCCTTGGTCAAAAAGCCCACCGCAAAATCCGTCAGCATGGTCACCACAATCACCGGAAAGGCGATTTCCGTTCCAATCAGCCACAGCGAAGTGGCGGCGCGCAGCACTTCGCCGGGAAGAAGATGCGCGGCGTGCAATCCCCCCGGAGGAATAATCCGAAAACTGACAGCCACGGCGCGCAGCAGCCAGCGATGCGCGCCGATTTCGAGAAATATCAACAAGGCAACCAATTCGTGCAGCGTGGCGAGAACGGTAATTTCGACCGAAGTGTTGGGATCGATGATGTTCTCGAGCGAAAAACCGAACTGGAAGCTGATGACCTGTCCGGCCAGAATCATGCCCTCGATCACGAATTGCGTGGTCAAGCCCATCAATAGCCCCAGCGCCGCTTCGCTGCAGGCCATGGCCAGCCAGGTTCCGGGACTCGAAGGGGAAGGTCCCGTGGCGTAGACAGGCAGAAGCAGAAACGTGACGAAGAGGGTAAAGCCGGCCTTGACCAGCGGAGCAATCGAAGCATTCGAGAAAAACGGGGCAAAGGTCATCAAGCCGCCCACGCGGATGGCCACCAGCAACATGCGGCTGACGAACGATTCGATCACTCCTCACCTGTAACCTCATTGCGCGTAATGGTGAAAATTGGAAAAAAGAGAAATCGTGAATTCCACGAGCTTGCGCATCATCCACGGCGTCAGCCAAAACGCGAAAATTCCCACCGCAGCGATGCGCGGCACGGTCGAAAGCGTCTGGTCCTGCATGGAAGTGAGCACCTGCCCAAAGCTGATCAGCGCGCTCACCAGCATGGCCGCCGCCAGAATCGGCGCGCTGACCAGAAAAGCCATTTCCAGCGTCCGCCGCGTCAATTCCACGACTTCGGTCATTGGCACCGGATTTTCTCCTTCGCGTACCTCTTGCCTGCGGGCTCTGCCCGCGCATTTCACGAGGAATTTCCTGCGGCCCAGGCATCGGAAGCACCGCTAATAAAAACTTTTCAGCAGCGAGCCCACCACCAGGTTCCAGCCGTCCGCCACCACAAAGAGCAGAATCTTGAGCGGGGTGGAAATAATCACCGGAGGAAGCTGGAACATGCCGACCGAAGTGGTGACTGCGGCCACCACCATATCCACGACCATGAACGGCAGATACAGAACCGCGCCAATCTGGAATCCCACTTTCAATTCCGAAAGGATGTAGGCGGGTATCACCACGCTCATGGGCAAATCCTGCGGCGTGCGCGGGCGCGGCAAGTGAGCCATTTGCGTGAACAGCGCCAAATCTTTTTCGCGCGCGAATTTCAGCATGAAATCGCGCACCGGAACGGCGGCGCGGTCGAGCGCCTCAACCGGGGTAATTTGCCTGCGTTCGAGCGGAACGACGGCGACCTGATGAATCTGCACGCCCACCGGCTGCATGATGAAGTAGGTCAAAAACAATGCCAGGCCGACCAGTGTCTGGTTGGTGGGCGCGGTCTGGGTGCCAAGGGCCTGGCGCAGAAAGTGGAACACCACCAGGATGCGCACAAAAGGAGTCATCGAAAGCAGCAACGCGGGAAGAAAGGTGAGCAGGGTGAGGACAATGACAATCGTCCAGGTGCTGGTATCGGACGCGGGAGGAAGGCGAAACGGCACCCCGCCAATCGATTGCGGGGTAACAGCCCCGAGCGAGGGCGCGAAACACAACACCGCCCCAAGAAGGGCAAGTTTTTTTGTGCGGGCTAAAAGGTTCATGTCATTTTCCGCGGCAGGCGGACAAAAATTCACTCCAGCCGAAATTTGCTTTCGACAGCATCCGCGACGGCCGGGCGGTCAGAAGAAAGCTCCGCCAGCAGGGCCATCGAAGTGTTCGTCCCGCCCACCAGGAACTGCTGTCCCTCGAAACGCACCACCGCCAGATACCCGCGATTGCCGAGCGAAAGCGTCTCGCAAAGACGCAGGCGGCGCGGCTCGCGCCGGAGAAATGTTCCGCGCGAAAAACCGGCCAGCTTGCGCCAGCCCGCCAGCAGCCAATCCGGAAAAGAGTTTTTTTCACTCGCCTGCGCCTGATGCAACATCGCCGCCCACCCTTCCCGGCGTTTTCGCGCCGGCCTCATGCCAGTTCGACAACCCGCAGCGCCAGATGATCTTCCACCACTTGAAATTCGCCCCACGCCAAAGCCACATCGCCAATCACCACCGGAGCATTCGCACCCGCCTGCTGGGCGGAAACCAGCACCGAGCCAACATCCAGGCGAAAGAGTTCGCGCACCGTCAACCGCTGGATGGCGACTTCCACGGACACTTTCACCGAGACCAGCAGCAACTCTCCCCAGTTATGGGGGGCCTTCGAGTGGGCGCCAAGTTCCGGCAGGCTGGCGGCAGGCTCGGCCATGGCTCAGTGCTGCACCAGAAATTCCGTGAAATACACTTCCCGGCATTCGATTTCCGGGACGCGATCCTGAATGGCCTTGAGGAGGTCCGCTTTGAGCTTGCCCTTCCCCTCGGGAGTCAGCAGTTGATCCACGGTGCCAGTGCCCAGGACGGTGAGAATGGTGTCGCGCAGACGGCCATTGTAAGCGCCGCGGGAATCTCCCTCCTTGAGCTTCACTCCCAGGCCCAGATCAATCCCCACGCGGAGGTATCCGTTCCCTTCCGTTCCGGATAGATTGACCACAAAACTTTCCAGATGGATGACGGACTTGATATCCGTCGAAGCGGTGACATCTTGCGAACTTTGCGCCGCAACCGAGCGATGATAGAGCCAGCCGGCAAGCGCGAGGGCGGCGACGAGCAGGACGCTCATGACGCGCACCAGACCGGAACCCTCTCGCTTGCGTACGATGCGAATTTCTTTGGGAGATTCCTCAGCCATGGCCATGGCTGTTGCAATGCAATTGCGGAACCGAAAATTCAACGAATGCGCGGTTGCTCGCCAGGTTGCGCGAAACATCGCGAAGTGATTGATTCTCCGGGCTTTTCAGGTTCGATGAAGATTGTGAGTTGCTCCCGCCGCGATCCTTCTCTGGCAGCCATCAAATCCAAAATGGGAAGAATCTAATGAAGGCAATCTTGCAATTGGCCGCCGGCCCTCTTTCACAGCTCAAGAGGGCCGGCGGACGCCGCGATTCGGTTCTTCGAAAGCTACTGGATCAGATTGATGGTGTCTTGAGTAATTGTGTCGAGCGTGGTCACCACCTTGGCATTGGCTTCATAACCGCTTTGCGCCACGATGAGCGCGGAAAACTCCGTGGCGATGTCCACGTTGGACTGTTCGAGCGCGCCCCCGGAAAGCGTTCCGCGTCCTCCCGTGCCGGGGATGCCGATATTCGCGGCGCCGGATGAAAGGCTGGCGATGAATTCGTTCGAGCCATTGCGCACCAGACCCTGCTCGTTCGCGAAACTGGCGAGAAGTATCTGGCCGAGAGGCTGGGTCTGCCCATTGCTGAAAGTGCCCTCGATGGTCCCATCGCTATTGATCGTGTAACTCGAAAGCGAGCCGGCCGAGAATCCATCCTGTTGGGTGGTGGAGACGGCAGAAGGAGCGGCCACTTGAGTGATGACCGGGGTGGTCGGGGAGCTATAGAGATTCCAATTGAACGTCAGAGCATTCGCGCCGTCGGCCAACGTGGCGATGTTGATTCCTGCCACGTTCCCAGCCGGAGCGGTCAATTGGCCGGCGCCGTTGAAAGTCAACGTACCGGTCTTGATGCTGACTGGCGCGCCGGCGGCACCCACATCCGCGGCCGGAATGGTGATGTTATACGACCATGCGCCGGGACCGGTGTTGGTGAATGTGTAGGTAAGAATATGAGCGGCGCCCAGAGAATCGTAGACGGTCAAAGGTGTGCTGAACACCGTGCCCGCGGTGGCTCCGGAATTCAAGTTCATGGAGAGTTGGGCATTGGCCGTGGATTTGGGGGGGCTGATGGTCCCGGTGGAAATGGTGAGCGGCCCGGGCGTCTGGTTGGTGTTGATGGCGCCATTCACCGCCGGGAATCCGAGGATTTGCGAACCGTCGGCGGCTTGCAAAATTCCGGTAGGCCCCACGGTGAAGTTTCCGGCGCGGAGATATACCTGTTCGCCGTTGTTCGAGCCCACGAAGAAGCCGTTCCCCTCGATGGCCACGTCGGTGGGAACGCCGGTGGATTGCACCGTGCCTTGGGTGTAGTTTCCGGCCACCGTGCCGATGGTGGTGCCCACTCCCACCTGGATGGGATTGCCGTCTCCGCTCGATCCAATCTGCTGGTAGAAAAGATCCTGAAACGTGGCGGTGCCACCTTTGTAAGCCACGGTATTCAAATTCGCCAAATTATTCGAAATGACGCTCAAATCCTGCGAATCGGCTTCCAAACCAGAAAGTGAAGTGGAAAAGCTTGGCATGTCGTTTCTCCTATATTTGGGCGGCGCGTGAATTTTGCGCGGCGGATTGCGAAGCGGCGGCCGGTTGAGCGGCAGAAGAAGCGGCCGTAGAAGGCGAAGTTCCGGATTGCGCGGCGGTGCTGTCCGCGGTCAGCGTCTGGTTGATGTTAATCAGCTGCTCCAGTTGATTGAATTGCACGAGCTGGCTGACGAAAGTGGTGGGATCAACGGGATTAAGCGGGTCCTGGGTTTGCAGTTGCGCGGTGAGCAAGGTAAGAAATGAATCGCCGGTCAACTGGTTGTTCGGTGGCGCCGGAGTGTTGGAGGACGCCGAAGCAGCTGCGGCAGCGGCGGCAAATGGATCGGTGATTGCGGCAATCGAGGACATGGTCATTCTCCTTTAGTGAAATTTCCTAAGCCAAAATACTCAGCCGGCCTTGTGAAGCACGCGCGGCCTGATGTTGCGCCGCGGAAATCGCGGTGTTCGCACTTCCGCCGTACCCGGCATCCCGCACCAGGCGTTGCGCGGCGGGAGGAAGCGTTTGTTGCTGCGGCTGCTGTTGGGCGTTGCCGCCGAGGTCCATGCGCCCGCCCGCGGAATGGTCGAGCACGGAAATTTGCTCGACGTGCAGGTTCTGCTCCGCCAGGGCGTGCTGCAGGATCGGCAAATCATTCGAGAGCAGCGCTTGCACGTCGCTGTGCTGCACGCCGATGGTGGCGGTCAGCGCGCCTTGATGGATCGAGGCATGCAGGTCAACGGCGCCCAGCAAATCCATTTGCATGTTGATATGCATGTCCGCTCCGCCCACGCGCTGATAGAGTGCGCTGGCGTTCACCACATCGTTGAGCGAAGCGGGCAGAGAAGCCGGAAGCGGCAATGGCAGCGAGCTTGCGCGCGCGTTGTTCGCCGGAGCGGCGTCCGCGAGGGCATTCGGAGCGCCGGCGGAAGCGCTCGAGGAATCCGCGGCGGCGTGTGGAGAAGTTGAAGCAGCCATGGCGGCCATGCCCGCAGCCGTGGTTGCGGCGGCGGATGAAATCGCGGAATCCTTGGCGTCGGGCTGCCCCGCAGTTTTGGTGGCGTCGCTTGCCGACGTTCCGGCGAATGTCGCAGCCGCATCTTGCGATGCATTTTGCGAATTGGAGTTCGATGAATTCGAAGAGCTTCCACTGGAACTATTCCCCGAAGAATTTCCCGGCGCGGCGTTAGCTCCGCCGCCTCCTCCCGCCGGTGATTGCACCAATTTTGCGGAAGCGCCGTCGAGGACGGATTGCAGATGCGAGGAAATTTGCGACACGAAGCGCTGGCGGCTGTCGGAAACCGATTTTTGCGCGTCGGCACCGACTGCGGCAGGTGAATTTGCGGCTGCCTGCGCGGAAATATTTTGATTGCTCGAGGGACCGGCACCGGCAAGCGTCAACTCTGCTTGCGGCATAATTAATTTTGGAGCGGCGGGAAGCGCTGCCACCAGTGCGGCAGCGGGATGCGCGACTTGCGCCGGAGCGGTTGGCGCAACGGTTGCTGCGGCATTCGCGGAAGATAGCGGCGTATTCGGAAGAGCGGCACTTGGTGAAATTGTTCCGGCGGATTGTGGATCGCCCGCGAGCAAAGTTGCGATTTCATCCGCTGCTGCTCCGGCATCGGCCGCAGCGCCAGGAGCCATCGAAGCGGCCGCGCTGCTTGCCGCCTGGCCGGCAGAGGCGAGCGTGACGGTTTGCGCGGCATTTCCCCCGGGCGCGCTTGTCGTGCCTGAGCCCTCCAGCGCACCGGCAATGCCGCTGGCCGCGGCCATCGCCAACTTGCCGGAAAATCCAAACATCGAAGCCGCGGCGGAGGCCACATCGAGTAAAGCGGATTTCAGCGGCGAGGATGACGAAGGGTTCGCACCCGTATCAATGGGCGCGGACAGCGGCGGCGGAGGCGCAGGAGGCTGCGCGGAAGTCGCCGGCGGATTGGCCAACACCGGTGAATAAACTCCGGCGGGATTGGTCGCCGGAGGCTGAAACGGAATCGTGCTGTCCATTCCGCCGGGTTGAGGACGTTCTGCAGGATTTGGATGCGCGCCGGTCTGTTTGTTGCGATTCGAGGACTGCGCCGCCCATGCCCGCGACAAGACGCTCGAAAAGGTTTGCGCCCCAGCCGCGGCCGGAGAAGAGTTGCCAAAAGGATTGGCGGGAGAGTTGGATAGCATCTCCGGTAAAGTCTTCGGAAGCGATGCGAAGTTCAGCATGGGCAGCATTGTCGGCATGCGGCATAGTGCAAGACCACCACCAAAAGTCAGCGGCGGTGAATTCCGCAAGAGAATCAGAGGGGAATCCTTCAAAATCAGGGACTTGCGCGGATGGTCGCAAGAGTTTGAAACGCCTGCGGGAAAACCGCCGCGCGCGAAACGCGGCAAAACATGCCGCGCAGGCGGCAAGAACTATTGAGGCGGCAATTCCCGGCGCGCGCCAGTGCGCATCAGGAAGGCTTCATCCAGGCGCTGCTGATCGCGGCGCAATTGCTCGTGGCGGTATTCCTCAAAACGGCGTTTGCGAAGATTTTCCAGGATTTCCCGTTTTTGCCGGGCGGCTTGATAAAGGCGCCGCTGCTCATCATGCCTGCGGCGAAAACCGGTCAGCACGTCGTGCAGCGCGCGGATCTGATCGGCGCGCGTTTTTTCCCGCGCCCCATCGAAATGCAATTCGGCTGCGGACACTCCTTCGGAAAGCGAAGATAAGCGAAGCTGCCGCGCGGCGGACAGATTTTCCTCGAGCGAGATGATTTCGCGCTCGACGCGCGCGATCTGCGCGGCCAACAGCAGCATGCGCAATTGCTCGAGGCGCTCGACGCTCGCGCGCAACCGCAGGATGGGCTGAAGTGAAAAGCGGAAGGCCATGGCTCAGGCCGGAAGCGCCAGAAAGCGCGCGCGGGTTTCATCGAAGGTCGCTTTTTCGTCTTTTTTTTGCTGCAGGAATACGGTCAAGGCCGGAAGAACTTCGATGGCCTTGTCGAGCGCCGCATCCGTTCCCTTCTGGTAAGCGCCGACGCGAATCAAATCCTCGGAAATGGAGTAGGCCGCCAGGCTGCGCCGGAACTGCTGAATTTTTTCGAGATGTTCGGCGGCGCACACGGCGGGGAGCAAGCGGCTGAGGCTGTCGAGAATGGAAATGGGAGGGTAGTGGTTCTGCGCCGCGAGTTGACGGTCGAGCACGATATGACCATCGAGCAGCGAGCGCACCGCATCCACCAGCGGATCCTGCTGGTCGTCGCCTTCCATCAACAGGCTGTAAAACGCGGTGATGCTGCCCGCGCCAAAATGCCCGGTGCGCTCCACCAGTTGCGCGAGAAGCGAAAAAACCGATGGAGTATAGCCTTTCGCGGTGGGCGGCTCGCCCGCCGCCAAACCGATTTCGCGCTGAGCCATGGCCACGCGCGTAAGCGAATCGATCACCAGCAAGACATGGCGGCGGCGCGCGGCGAAATATTCGGCAATGGCCGTGGCGGTCAGCGCCGCGCGGAGACGCAGGAGAGGCGATTGGTCGGAAGTGGCCACCACCACGACGGAACGCTTGCGGCCTTCTTCGCCCAGCGAATCTTCCAAAAATTCGCGCACTTCCCTGCCGCGCTCGCCGACCAGCCCCACCACCGTCAAGTCCGCCGAAGTGCCGCGCGCCATCATCCCCACCAGCGTGCTTTTTCCCACGCCGCTGCCGCCAAAAATTCCCACGCGCTGGCCGCGACCGCAGGTCAACATGCCGTCGATAGCGCGAATGCCGCAGCCCAGCGGCTCATGGATGGCGGTGCGATCAAGCGGCTGGGGTGGCGCGCCGTAGATGGAGCAATACTCCGAGGCGTGATGCCTGCCGAGGGAATCGAGTGGCGCGCCGTCTCCGTCGATCACGCGGCCAAGCAGTTCATCGCTTACCGGAATGGAAGGGCGCATGCCATGGGCAATCACGCGATCGCCGTAACGGATGCCACTGGGCTTGCCGAGCGGCATGGAAAGCACCGTGCGGCCGTGAAAGCCCACCACTTCTCCGGGGTGCCGCTGACCGTCCGCGCTCACAATTTCGCAGCTTTCTCCCACCGAACAGAAGGGCCCTTCCGATTCCACCAGAAATCCCACCGCCTTGGTCACCCGCCCCGTGGATTTCCACGTGGAGATTTGGTCGAGCCGCCGGAAGAAGGAATTGAGAAGGACGGGTTGCGGAGTCATCGCGGCGCGGGCCTTTGCGCCAGCAAATCAAACAGCCCCTGTTCGATTTCCTTGAGCTGGGTTTCCAGGTTGAGGTCGGTGACGCCCAACTCGGTTTCCAACTCGCATTGATTGGGTTCGAGCGCGGCGTCGCCCTGCAATTCCGGAACTTGCTCCAAATCTTTTTGCTGCGCGAAATATTCACGCCAGTCCGCCACCTGCGCAGGATGCACGCGCAGGCGGACATTCTGGCGCACCGCCATTTTTTCAAGCGCCACGCGCACCAGGCCGGCGAGCAGCAGCGGATCCACTTGCGCTTCGCGGCGAAGAATCTTGCGCACGATGGCCAGGCACAGCGCCACCACTTCGCCTTCGACGTTGTGGAAGTAGGCTACGCGGTCCTGCACAAATTCGCGGATGGCGGCGCCCACGGCATCGCGCTGCTGCCCGACAGCCGCTTCCGCAGAGGCCCGCGCGCGAGCCTCCCCTTCGCGGACGCCGCGTTCCCAGGCTTGCTGTTCGCGCGCGAGAATTTCTTCTTCGGTGTGGCCGCCGTCGAGCGGCGGCTCGGAGAAGCCCGTTTCCATTCCCGGCGAATCTTCCGCCTGGGTGCGCGTCTCCTGGCCCGCAAGTTTCGCGGCATCCCAACCCGGAGCCGGGCGATAGACAAACGGTGAAATCGACATGGCCCGCTCCTTTTCCTCGGCGCGACCGGCCACGGCCGCTTCAGACGATGAAAGCTTCCTCGGCTTCATTGTTGAGGACCAGCTTGCCCTGGGCTTCGAGGGTGCGCGCCGCCTGCACCACTTCCTGCTGAGCCTTCACGACCATTTGCGCGCGCATGGGACCCAGCGCTTCCATATCCTCGCGCATCATTTCCACCGCGCGCGTGGACATGGACTTGAAAAGATGATTCTTCAAATCTTCCGGCGCGCCTTTCAGGGCGATGGAAAGGGTTTTCTTGTCCACCGTCGAAAGCAGGTCGCGAATCCCCGCTTCCGGAACGCCCAGCAAATCCTCGAAGGTAAACATATTGTTGCGAATATTCAGCGCCAGCCGCGCATCATCCGATTCCAGGCTTTCGAGAATGGATTTGCTGATGGTGGGATCGATGCGGTTGAGCAATTCCGCCGCGGTTTTCACTCCCCCGTAGGATCGGCGGCTCTGCTCGCCGAGGGAAAGCACTTTTCGGTTGAGGACCAGCGAAATTTTTTGCACCATTTCCGGAGAAAATTCCTGCATTTCGGCCAGGCGCCGGATAGCCTGCCCGCGGACTTTGTCGGGGAGCAGAACCAGCAAGGAGGATGCGGACTTCCCGCCCAGGTGCGCCAGAATCATGGCGATGGTCTGGGGATGCTCGCCCTGCACGAACTTGACGAGCTGTTGCGGGTCGGCCTTCTGCAGCGTGTCGAAACTTCGCGTGGCCGCTTCGCGCGCCAGCAAAACCTGATCGAGCAACATGCGCGCCGACTGCTCGCCGAAAGCCCGCGAAAGCATTTTTTCCGCAACATCCGTGCCGCCCTCGGCGATGAATTCCTGGGTCATCGAAAGACGGTGATATTCGCGCAGAACGCAGTCAGCCACATCCGGAGGAACATTTTGCAGCGCGGAGATTTGCTGGGTCACGAGTTGCAGCTCGCCGGGAGGAAGATTTTTGTAAATGGTGGTGGTGGCTTCCTCGCCCAGAAGCAGAAGAAGGATGGCCGCCTTTTCCAGGCCGGAAAGCGATTTATCCATGGCGGGCATCAGCTCTTGCTTCCCTCGCGAATCCAGTGGCGAACCAGCTGGCTGGCCGCCGTGGGATCACTTTTCACTTTGTCCGCCAGCAGGCGCTTCAGGCGCACCACGCGCTGTACTTCCGATCCTGCCTCGCCCAACTCTTTCTCAAAATCAGCGTCGGTCCCGAATCCTTCCGGCGGTCCGGCGAGCGACGCGCCCATGGCCGCATCCGATCTCGCGGCGGCTCCCGCCGCGGCTCTTTGCGCCGAGCCGCGAGGCAAGGCCGCGGGCGCCATGCGATCAAACGCCTTTACCAGCTGATCTTTTACCGGACGCAGGAACAGAACATAGGCCAGCAAAAAGAGGAGCAACAAGACCACATCGCGGATGGCCCACATCCATTTCTCGGCAATCAAGCGAACGCGATCGACGCGCGAAGGCGGAGGAGCCTGCTCCGATGGCGAAGTTTCGAAAGAAACGTTTTGTACGGACAGGACGTCTCCACGCGTAGCGTCAAATCCGATCGAAGCCTTGGCCAGTTCCACGATCTGCTGCATTTCCTCCGGCGTGCGCTTTCTCCGCATTTCCGTGATGTTTCCCTTGGCGTCTTTTTTTTCTTCCACCGCGTCGTCCACCAGCACCGCCGCGGCAATTTTCTGGATGCGTCCCGGAGGGTCAACGGTGTGGCGCAACGTCTTGCTGACGTCGTACTGGCGCGTCTCGCTGCGCTGGCCATCGGATTCCGAATTGATGGAAACGATGGGATTGAGCGGATTCGATTGCGCGGTGGTGGGCGGCTCTTTCCCGGCTTGCCCCGCGGCGGGTGTTGCGGCGTTTGCCGCGGGTTTCGCGGCGGCCGCGGCAGCGCCGGCAGCGGGCTTGGCCGCGGAATTGGCTGGCGCGGCCGGAATGTTGCTCGGGGTCCCAGGAATTCCCGCCGGCGGTGCGCCTCCAAAACTTTCTTCCTGCACTTGTGAGGAAGCCAGAACGGGATTGGTAGGATCGTAAATTTCCTGAGTGCTGTCGCCGGAGGACATATCGTAATCGGCGGTGACGCTGGCCTTGACGTGGTCCGCGCCGACAATGGGCGCCAGCGTGGAGACAAGTTTTTCAGCCATGGCCGCTTCGTATTCCACCGGCGCGGATTGCCCGCTGATGGCGTCGTGGCCGCGAGCCACCAGCGGCGTGCGCCCGTCGGCTCCGATCAGCGTCACATTTTCCGGAGAAAGATTATCAACCGCGCCAGCCACCAAATGCGTGACGGCGTTGACTTCGTCATCCGAGAGGCCACCGCCGCGCACCTTGAGGACCACAGAGGCTTTGGCCGCGCGTTCGCGGTCGCTGAAGAGCGAATCGTGCGGCAGCACCAGGTGCACGCGCACCGATTCGACATTGCCGAGCGTTTGGATGGTGCGCTCGAGCTCGCCTTCGAGCGCCCGCTGATAATTCACTTGTTCGGAAAAATCGCTGCCCGCCCAGTTGGGCTTGTCGAAAATTTCAAATCCCATGCGTCCGGTCTGCGGCATGCCTTCGGTGGCAAATTCCAGGCGCGTCTTGTCCAAGCGGTCTTCGGGAATACTGATGGTCGAACCATCGGTTGAAATTTCGTAGGGAATGTTTTTCACCGCCAGACGTTCGGCAACTTCCTGGGAATCGGCCGGAGCGAGGCCTGAAAACAAGGGCTTGTAATCCGCCTTCTGAGTGAACAGCACAAAGCCGCCCAGCACCGCCGCAACCAGCACGGCGCTCCCGCCCAGAAGAATTTTCTGGCGCAAGGACAGCGCTTGCAAGAATGCCGCAACCTGTTTGAAAAACTTTTCCACGGGAACCCTGGTTCGTCCGGCCGCTTCACTTCCGGTCAGATCAGGAAAACCCTGCCACTACACGTGCCGCGAATCGCGGGAAGGCGTTTGCCGACGGAGGCGCCCAGCCGCAAAAACCGCCGCAAAATCAAAACTGCATCTGCGAAACCGTTTGATACGCCTGAATAATCTTGTTGCGCACCTGCATCATGAGCTGAAAGGAAAGGTCCGCCTTCTGCACCGCGATCATCGCGGAGTGAATATCCTGCCCATTGCCTTGCAGCAATTCCTGCACCTTGGTTTGCGCGTCGCTCTGCATGCCCTCGACTTGGTTCATCACCCCATCGAGAGTTTGCGAAAAATCCGCGCCGCCAGAAGGGAGATTCGCTCCCGCGGCCTGGGGAATCTGCGCCGCATCGGAAATCGCGGAGAAACTGTTTACCGGCGTCACCATCGCTCACCTCGCTTCTCGCATTCTGGTTTCGATTTGGCGCGTTACCCAGCCGCCAACAATTTCAAGAAAGAATATCCATAGCCGAGCTGATCATGTTTTTGGTGGCCAGCACCGCGGAAATATTGGCCTGATAGGCGCGCGCCGCTCCCATCAGATTGACGCTTTCCTCGATGGGATTGATGGCCGGCGAGGAAACATATCCCTCGGCATCGGCGTCGGGGTGGCCAGGCTCGTAGCGGCGAATCGGCGGCGCGGTGTCGGGAATCACTCCTGCGACCTGCACGCCGCGCGCGCTGAAATCAACCATAGTGGCAAGCTGCTGCCCAAACGGAACATTCCAAGGACGCCGCGCGGCAAACACCACATGTTCGCGCTGGTAGGGCCCGCCTTCCGGCGTGCGCGTGGTTTCCGCGTTGGCCAGATTGCTGGCCACCACTTCCGCGCGTTCGCGCTCCGCCAGCAATGCCGTCCCGGAAATCGTCAATACTCCAAATAGATTCATGACTGTGCTCCTTTTTTTCGCCGCTGCGATTCACGCTCTAGGTTTCCACACCATCGTTGATCGCGCCGCGCAGAATGCGGAACTGGTAGCGAATGAATTCCACGGCAGCCTTGTACTGCAACTGCGTTTGCGCCAGCAGCAACCCTTCGCGCTCGAGGCTGACGTTGTTGCCGTCGGGCCGCTCGATCAAGCCGGCAACCGGGCGCACAAACGGGTGCAGCGAATCGTCCGCGGGATCCATGGAAGCGCGCGCCAGCTCGCTTTGAAAGGCAATATCCCGCGTCTGGTATCCGGGAGTATCGATATTCGCGAGGTTCGAGGCCACCAGGGTCTGGCGAAACGTGGCCAGGTCGAGGTAACGCTCGAGAAACGTCATTTGCGGGCCATCAAACATGCTCATTGAAACCTCCGCGGCGGCAAACCATATTCGCGAATTTTGTTGCGCATGGTGCGCGGGCAAATTCCCAAGGCGCGCGCAGCGCGCGTGCGGTTTCCGCCATGAGCTTCGAGCGTCGAAGCCAGCAGGCGGCGCTGCATATCGCGCATGGAAATTCCGGCGGCAGGTGTGGCGGATGCGGAACTGGCCGCGGGTTGGCCCACGGCCGCGCCGTCAAAAAAATCCGCGCCGAGCGTGCGTCCCGCGCCCAAAGCCACCGAGCGGCGCACAAAATTTTCGAGTTCGCGGACATTGCCGGGCCAGGCGTGCAATTGCAGGCGCGCCAGCAAATCCGCTGAAAATTCCGGGCGCGCCTGCTGCCCGCAACGCGCGTACTTGGCGAGAAAATGATCGAGCAGCGCGGGAATATCGTCGCGGCGTTCGCGCAGCGGAGGAATCGCAAGCGGCACCACGTTCAGGCGGTAATAGAGGTCGGCGCGGAATTTTCCGCACTCGACCAGCCCCAACAGCGGGCGGTTGGTGGTGGCGATGACGCGCACATCCACGCGCAGCGAATGCGTGTCTCCCAGGCGATCGACTTCGCGCTCCTGCAGCGCGCGCAAAAGTTTGGGCTGAAGCATCAGAGGCAATTCGCCGATTTCATCGAGCAGGAGAGTTCCGGTATGCGCAAGCTCGAATTTGCCGGGTTTGGAGGTTACCGCACCGGTGAATGCGCCGCGGGCGTAGCCGAACAACTCGCTTTCAAGCAGCGCTTCGGGAAACGCCGCGCAATTCACGGCCACGAACGGCCGGCTGCGACGGTCGCTCGACTGATGAATCAGCCGCGCGAGCAATTCCTTGCCTGTCCCGCTTTCCGCCTCGATCAAGACATCCATTTCCGTGCGAGCCGCCTGGCGGGCGCGCTCGATCAGGCTTTGCAGATTCGCGGCGCGGCCCACCATCGCGCCGCGGCCTTCTTGCGTTCCGTGTGCGGAAACCCGCGCCAGCACGCGTTCCGCCGCCTCTTTTAATTGCTCGAAGCAAACCGGCTTGACCAGGTAATCGCAGGCGCCTTCGCGAATGGTGCGCACCGCATCCGGAACGGAAGCAAAGGCGGTGAGGAAAATGACGGCCACCTGGGGAGCCATTTCGCGCAATCCGCGCATGACGCGCAAGCCATCGCCATCCGGCATGCGCATGTCGGTGACCACCAGCGGGCAAGGCGCCGCGCGGAATTTGGCAATCGCGTCATTGGCGCCGTAGGCGGTGTTCACTTCCCAACCGTCCCGCCGGAAATGCGCTTCGAGCGCGGCGCGCATCGGCGCTTCGTCATCCACCACCAGCACCTGATTCACCCTTTTCCTCCGTGACGCGGCAAGCAAATGGAAAACGTAGCGCCTTGACCCGGCTGGCTCGAGCAATCGATGCTTCCGCCGTGCTGTTCGACCACCGCGCGGCAAACCGCCAACCCCAGACCGGGGTTGCCCACTTGGGTGGTAAATCCCGGCTCGAATATTTTCGACAAATGCACGGACTCGATGCCTTCTCCGGAATCCGCAAATTCGATGCGCACGCGGTCGAATTTTTCGTGATCCTGCCACCGCAGGCGCAACGCCAGAATTCCTCCAAGGGACATGGCGCGAAAGGCGTTGAGCGCGAGATTGAAGAACACCTGCTGGAGGCGATGCGCATCGGCGGAAATTTCCAGCTCTCCCAGCGAGTTTTCAAGATCGATGCGCATGCCCGCCTGTTGCGCGAGGGGGCGAAGAAATTCCACCGATTCACGCAGCAAGCGGCCCAGATTGACGGCGGCCAGCTGCGGAGCAGGCTGGCTGTGGAATTGCAGAACATTGTTGACCGTGGCGGAAAGCGAGCGAAGCCCGGCCTGGATATGGTCCGTCCAGCGGCGCAGGTCCGGCTGCGCGGCCGCGGCATCGGCCAGCAGGCTGGCGAAAAGTTCCAGGCTTCCCAGAGGATTGCGTATTTCGTGAGCCAGCAGCGTGGCCATCTCTGCGAGCGATTCCTTGCGGCGCGCAAGTTCGCGTGCCGCGGCTTCGCGTTTTTCCTCGGTCACATCGCGCAGCAAAAACACCGATTCGCTCGAAGGGCCCTGGCCCTGCTCTTCGCCCAGCACCGCGCAAGCAAATCCAATGGTGCGCGATCCCTGGTGGCCCTCGACTTCCCATTCCAATTCCCGCGAGCCCGCCCCGCTGCGCAAATCCTCAAGCGAACGCCGGATGGCCGGGGCCGCCGGCGACGAACGTTCGAGAGTGTCTGTTTGCGGCGCGGAAACCAGGCGGCGCGCCTCCGGATTGCTCATGCAAATCTCGCCATTCTGGTTGACCACCAAAACGCCGCAAGGCAGCGCTTCAATCACCCGCGCCAGATAACGGCGCATGCGCGCGTTTTCCGCGAGGCTCGAAGCCAGATCGCGATTGGTGCGTTCCAGCTCGAATCGCAGGCGCAGCACCTCGGCCTGCAGGTGGCCATAGGATTTTTCGAGCGAGTCCGCGGCGTGCTTAAAACTCTCAAATGCGCGGGCCAGCGAGCGCTTGCTGGCCGCTTCGCGCACCGCCGGCTTTTTCAAATTCACGGAAATCACCGCGGAGGGAGCGGCAGAAAGCAATCGCTTGGAATCCTTGCGAGCAGTTCCAGCAGCGGCAATTTTTCGCGATGCAAGCGTGGCCGACATGGCAAGAATGTCCATGCACGACAAGGTCCACGTTTCGGCGCTGAATCTTAGAACTTTCTGAAGAACCTTTAACACGAACAGCGGGTGCCTTGGCCGCTGCGCGAAATGCGAAATGTGCGTGGCGCTTGATGTTGCGATTTATTCGAGGTGATTCATGGTGGCGCGCGCGAAAAACCTTTGGGCTAAGCCTCATCCGCGGAAAGCGAAAACTCCGCGACGTCAATCACCCGGCGCTCCTCGGCCATGACGAACGCGCGCTCGATCCAGTGCTGCAACTCGCGCACGTTGCCCGGCCAGGAATGTTTCGACAAAACGGCGGCGGCGGCGGGACTGAATGATTTCGGCTCGACGCCGGCCTGCTCGCAAAGCGCCGCCAAAAAATGCTGCGCCAGGGGAAAAATATCTTCCGAGCGATTGCGAAGCGGGGGCAATTCCAGCGGGAATACCGCCAGGCGGTAATACAAATCCTCGCGAAACTGTTTTTCGCGCACGCGTTGCAGCAGGTCGGCATTGGTGGCGGCAATCACCCGGGTATCCACGCGAAACACGTCCGTGCTGCCCAGGCGCTGTACTTCACCCTCCTGCACGAAGCGCAGCATTTTGGCCTGCATGCTGAGGGGAAGTTCGCCGACTTCATCGAGCAGCAGCGAGCCGCCATGCGCGGCATGAATACGCCCCAGCCGCGATTGCACCGCGCCGGTAAAAGCTCCGCGCGCAAAACCGAACAATTCGGCTTCGAGCAGGCTTTCGGGAATCGCCGCGCAATTCACAACGATAAACGGGCCGCGGCTTCGCTGGCTCAAATCGTGAATGCCCCGCGCCACCAACTCCTTCCCCGTTCCGGTCTCACCGACGATCAGCACCGCCGTCTTGCGCGGGGCCACCAGTCGCGCCAGATGATAAAGCTGCTGCATTTTGCGGCTGGAGCCGATCATCCCCGGCAGGCTTTCCACTGCCTCGAGCGGCTCACCCGAAGCTCGCAGAAGATTTTTGCTTCCCGCGGGCCTGGCGGGAAAGGCAGCGGAGGGATTTTGGGAATATGCAGCGGCAAATTCGCCGGATGCCAGCACTGCGCCTTCTCCAGTTTCAAATTTTCCCCGGCCCGCCGCGTCCAGCAAGATCACGCTCACGCGCGGATAGCGGGCATGAATCATCTTCACCAGTTCCGGAACATTCAAATCCTCGAGCTGCGGATCCACAAGCAGCGTCGCGAAATGCCCGGCTTCGAGTTGTACCAGAGCGTCGGCTCCGCCGGTGGCTTCCAATGCCGGAGACATGGCCACCGGCAATTGCCGCAGAATTCGTTTGCGGACCTCGGGGCTGGGGCTTACGACTAGGACGCTGTTTTCACCACGCTCGATCGAAAATGCGGTTGCCGCAGACATTTTTAAAATCCCCTCTTCCGGCCACACAGGCTGGTTATGCTTTCATTTTCTCGGGCGGAGCGAATCGCGACTGTGAAAATTGCTTCCGCGCCGATTTGCTGCAATTTCGAAAACTTTCCCAACACCCGCGCGCGGCGCACAATGCGCCGCGCCGTCAGGCGCGAATCAGGAAGTTTCCGGCGCGGACGAACGCTCCTCTTTCAGCATGTACCCCACGCCACGCACGGTGCGAATCAGCTTGGGTTCGGGCGGGACGTCGATTTTTTTCCGCAAATAATTGATGTACACATCCACCACGTTGGTCATGGTGTCGAAGGAAAGATTCCACACATGCTGGATGATCTCCGCGCGGGTCACCTGGCGCCCGGCATGGCGCATCAGATATTCCAACAATGAAAATTCCTTGGGCGTCAGGTCGACGGGTTTTCCGGCGCGCTTCACGGAATGCTCCACGCGGTTGATTTCGAGCGAGCCCACGCGCAAAAGCGTCTCGCATCCGTGTTCCCCGCGGCGCAACAGGGCGCGAACGCGCGCGGCCAGCTCGGAAAACGCGAAGGGCTTGAGCACAAAATCGTCCGCCCCCATGTCCAGCACGTGGACTCGATCTTCCAGACGGTTGTGGCTGGTGAGCACGAGGATGGGCAATTGCCGGCGACTGGCGCGAGCATGCTGCAGGATTTCCAAACCTTCGGGCTGCGGCAAATTTAAATCCAGGATGGCCAAATCATATTCGCGTTCCTGCAAGAGGGACTTTACTTCTTCCCCATTCCGCGAGAGGTCCACAGCATAGTGTTCGGCGTCAAAGCCGCGCTGGAGAAATATTCCCAGCGCCGCATCATTTTCAGCGACGAGAAGGCGCATTCCGGCTCCTGTGGAAGGGGGGAACAACGAATGATTCCCAAGGGGAGTGCGACTTTAATGAAGGGATTCGAAGGAGTCAAACAAAATATCGAGCAAACAATTAATTTTTCCAAAGCGCCAACACAATGTTTCAAGATGAAACTGATTGGGGCACGCTCCCGCCTTGCATCTCTTTAAGGATGCGTCATTTTTTCCGGGCGCACCAGCTCATCGAATTCCTGGGGCGAGAGATAGCCGAGTTTCAGGGCCGCTTCGCGGAGGCTCAAGCGTTCGTGATGCGCTTTGTGAGCGATTTCCGCGGCTTTGTCATAGCCAATTTTCGGGCTGAGCGCGGTGACCAGCATGAGAGAGTTCTTCACATTTTCGTCAATGCGCTCGAGATTGAGTTTCATGCCGGAAACGCAGTGCTCCACAAAGGAGCGGCAAGCGTCCGTAAGCAAGCGCACGGAATTCAGAAAATTAAAAATAATAACGGGCTTAAAAACATTCAACTCGAAATTTCCCTGGGAGCCGGCAAATCCGATGGCGGCGTCGTTGCCGAACACCTGCACGGCCACCATGGTCATGGCCTCGGACTGTGTGGGGTTCACTTTGCCCGGCATGATCGAGGAGCCCGGCTCGTTTTCCGGCAGGCTGAATTCACCGAGGCCCGCGCGAGGGCCGGAAGCGAGCCAGCGGACGTCATTCGCGATTTTCATCAGCGAGGCAGCGAGGGTTTTCAGCGCGCCGCTGGCAAAAACGATTTCATCGTGCGCGGAAAGCGCCGCGAATTTATTGGGATGAGACCGGAACGGCAATCCCGTCAACTCCGAAACTTTTTTCGCGGCGCGCTCGCCAAATTCGGGAGGGGCGTTGAGTCCCGTGCCCACGGCCGTGCCGCCGATGGCCAGGTCGAAGAGGCCCGGAAGAATTTCCTTCAGGCGCGCGACATCGCGGTCCAGCAAGCTGACCCATCCGGAAATTTCCTGGCCGACGGTGAGCGGCGTGGCGTCCATCAAATGGGTGCGGCCGATTTTCACCACGTGCATGAACTCGCGGGCCTTGACGTCGAGCGCGTGGCGAAGTTTCTCGACGGCGGGGATCAGCGCTTCCGATACGCGCGAAGCGGCGGCGATATGCATGGCGGTGGGAAAAGTGTCGTTCGAGGACTGCGACATATTCACGTCGTCATTGGGATGAATGGGCTTCTTGCTGCCCATCACGCCGCCTGAAAGTTCAATGGCGCGGTTGGAAATCACTTCGTTGGCGTTCATGTTGGTTTGTGTGCCGCTGCCGGTCTGCCAGATGCGCAGGGGAAAATGCTCGTCGAGCTTTCCGGCAATCACTTCGTCCGCGGCGCGCACGATCAGTTGCGCCTTTTCAGGCGAAAGTTTGCGGAGATCCTGATTCACCAACGCCGCCGCCTTTTTCAAAATTCCGAATGCGCGAATCAATTCCGGCGGCATGGTTTCGCGCCCGATATCGAAATGGATAAGCGAACGCGCGGTTTGCGCGCCGTAATAACGGCCGGCGGGAACTTCGATCTTTCCCATGCTGTCGGATTCGATGCGCATTTCGGCGCTTTTTGCGGCTGACGCTTTAGCGTCCAAGGCAATCCTCCCGGCGGTCTGCACGCGATCCCTGCCAATCAAGAATACTGCGGAAATGCCCGCGGCGCAGCCCCTCTGTTTCCTGGCGGGCGATGCGTGGCAGGGTGGCGGGCGATTCCAGCGGCAATCGCGCGAACAGCTGTCCGAGGACTGCTCTTGCGGTCAGGCGAATTGGGCGAAAATTTCGCATAAGATGGCCGAGGGCATCGAATCCAGACCGTGGTCCAGGTGCGCGCGGCTGCTTGTAATTTAGGCGCGGCGTGAGCTTTTGGGGTCGGGGTTGGGCATGGGTCAACGAATGGGGTCACTTTTGCAGCGAATTTTTACGCTTGAAGATTCCGAAGGCACGAGTGTGCCGTTCGAAGTGCCCATTGGCGCGACTACGTCCGCGGCAACTTCGATGCAGAAGGAAGAACCCGCGGAAATTTTGCCCGCTTTGGAGCCCGAACCGGCGCCCGCTCCGCTCAATTCCGAGCTTCCCTCCCCGCAGCAATCAAGTGAAACTGATCTTGAAGCGACGGAAACTTCACAAGCCGAGGACGCCTCATCATTCGTTCCCACGCTGGTCCCGGACGTGCCCTCGAGTGAAGAGGAGAAAGCGAGCCGGGTAGACGCCGCGCCAAGAGTCGATCCCGGCGAATGGGTGCTCGAAGCGACGCTCGCCAATCACCTCGAATGGCTGCAAACGCACGGAGCTAGCGGGCGGAAGGCCGATCTGCGCAGCGCCAAACTCGAAGGCACGGAATTAATCAGCGTAAAACTGCGGCACGCGGATATGGAGGACGCCGATTTGCGCGCGGCGGATTTGCTGCTCGGCGACCTGCGGGACGCCTGCCTGATGCGCGCGAATCTTGAGGAGGCCTGCCTGGTGGGCACCAACCTCGAAGGAGCGAACCTCGAGGGCGCCTCGCTCGAAGATGCCATGGGTTTGGTGCCGCGACAACTGGCGGGCAGCAACCTTCGCGCCGCTTCCCTGCCCTCTGGAATTGCGGAGTTTCCGGCACTCGCGGAATTTACGCGCGCTTCGCGCATGGCCGCGCGCTATTTTGCCGTGGTCCTTTCCTGTTGTGCGCTTTTCTGGCTGGTCATCTGGAGGACGCGCGATTTGCAGCTGCTTTCCGACACCGCGGTCCTGCCCTTCGCCCACACCTCGACGGCTCTGCCGACGGCGGAGTTTTATCTGATTGCTCCGGTGCTGCTTTTCATTCTCTACGCGGTTTTCCATTTTCACCTGCAACGGACCTGGGAAACGCTGCTGGAATTGCCGGCGGTATTTCCTGATGGACGCATGCTGGGCAGCGACGCGCCGCGCGTGGTGATGGGTCTGGCGCGCGCGCATTTTCGCTGGTTGCAGGGAGAAGCGTCTTCGGCGCGGTTCATCGAAAAGTGGACTTCCTACCTGCTGGCCTACTGGATCGCGCCATTCACGCTCTTGCTTTTCTGGGCGCGCTACCTGACCCGCCAGGAAATACATGGGACGCTGCTGCACGAATCGCTGGTGGTGGCGGCCGCGGGAATCGCCTGGTATTCCACGACGCGCGTGGGACGCCCGCAGGAATCATGGAGCACGGAATCTGGGCGCGAAAACCGGCTGGCGGAATGGCTGAGCAAGGCCAACATGGGCGTGCTGGCCGCGGGAATGGCCATTTCCCTGACCATCCTTTCGGCGGGAGTGATGCTGGGAGTGCCGCACGACATTTTGCGCGGGCCGCAATATGGCGCGGGAAATGTGCGCCGCTGGATTCCCGACGTTTTCTGGGCCGTGGGTTTCGACCCTTATGCGAATTTGACGGAAGCCACAATTTCCAGGAGGCCGGCGATTGCTCCGGACCCCGCCGATTCGCTGAGCGGAGTGAAAGGCGCGAACCTGAATGAAATCAATTTCCGATACGCGCAGGCGTACGGCGCGTATCTCGCCAAGGCGCACCTGTGGCGCACGAATTTTGAAGGCGCGTTCATGTCCGAAGCGGATTTGAGGAGCGCGGATCTGGGCCAAGCGAATCTGCGCTCGGCGGACCTGGATCGCGCGCAGATGGCTCATGCCAATCTCGACCGCGGCATGCTGGACGGCGCGAATTTCGCGCAAACGGATTTACGCGAAGCGAACCTTTCCTATTCCTCGCTGGCCGGAGCCAGCCTGGTCGACGCGCGGTTGGACGGCGCAAGTTTGTATGGCGCGCAACTGAATTCGGCGGTGCTGGTGCGCGCGATCCTGGAAAAGGCGGATTTGCGCGACGCGCATCTGGAGAGCGCCGACCTCGATCACGCCGACTTGCAACAAGCGTACTTGTGGTCGGCCAAGCTCGGGAATGCGCGGCTGGAAGGCGCGCAACTTGGCAGCGCCATATTCATCGGCGCGGATTTGAATGGAGCTGACCTGCGCGGCGCGCATTTTCAGGGCACGGTATTGAATGACGTCAATTTGCGTGGAGCGATCTTGGAGGATGCGGACTTGCGGGGCGCGCTGGGGCTTACCGCCGCGCAGGTTTGCAGCGCGAAAAGCGTCCAAGGCGCGCTGCTGGACGAAGCGCTGCTCACCCAGGTGAATGCGCAGTGTGGTCCGCAGCCGACAGGACAAATTCCTGCTAGCGCGCCGGTTGCCACCGCCAGCCCTGTCCCCGCAAATCCACCGCCTCCCGCCACGCACTGAGTCCAGACGGTACCCTCCGCACCCGCACATTCCCGACACATCGCGGCAATTCCATCGTTCGCTTGCGAGTTTCAGGGATTACAATCGATGCGTCTTATCGGCTCATCCTAAAAAACTTAATTTTGCGAGGAACCAGCAATGCATCCCTGGCATGATCTGAGTCCCGGCCCGAAAATCCCCCAGGAATTCGATGCGGTGATCGAAATTCCGCTGGGCTCGAATGTGAAATACGAACTCGACAAAAGCAGCGGGATGATCCGCATGGACCGCGTGCTGTATTCGGCCGTGTATTATCCCGCCAATTACGGATTCATCCCGCAGTCGCTGGCGGAAGATCGCGATCCTCTGGACGTGCTGGTGTTGTGCCAGGAAGCTGTACCGCCGCTGACCATTCTGCACGCGCGCACGATTGGATTGATGACCATGATTGACGCGGGTGATAAGGATCACAAAATCATTGCCGTGGCCACCGCCGACCCGGAATTCAACGCCTATTTCGAGGCTGCCGAGCTCCCACCGCACAAAATGCTCATGGTCCGGCGTTTTTTCCAGGATTACAAATTGCTCGAAGGGAAAGCGGTGGAAGTGGACGATATTCTCCCCGCGGCATCCGCCTATCCGGTGATTGAGCAGGCTCTGGCGGCTTATGACAAGAAGCGGCGCGCGGGGCATCATACGAAATAGCGCGGGGTATAAATTTCAGCAACCGGGAAGCTCGAAGACTTTGGCGCGAACGGGGTTCCCGATTTAAGGAGACATTCCCATGAAGGCGTTGATTGTCGCTTGTTTTTTGCTGGCCGCATCGCTGATTTCTCCGGCGCAAACCAATTCGGGCATGAGCGGCGATGAGGGGACGATACTGGTGCTCGAGAACGCCTGGAACAAAGCGGAAATGAACAAGGATGGCCAGGCGCTGGACGAACTCCTGGCGAACTCGCTGGTGTACGTGGATTACGACGGGAGCCTGATGGATAAGGACCAATTCGTCGCCAGCGCAAAGAATTCCACGGTGCAATCGTTGCAATTGGTGAACGACAACGTGCACGTCCACACGTACGGCGACAGCGCCGTGGTCTATGGCGTGTATCACGAAAAGGGCGTGGAGAAGGGGCGCAGCTATACTCGCAACGGGCGTTTTGTGGACACCTGGGTGAAAGTCAGCAACACCTGGCAGTGCGTGGCGAGCCAATCGACGCTCCTCAGCCGGTGAGAAATTAGCAGCACATTTGGGAGGAATGCTTTGGGCGACCCGCGCGGCGAATACCAGAATCGCCTGAAGGCGCGCCTGGAAGGCCTGGCGCGCAAGGAACGAGAACACATCCGGGCGGGCAACGCGAAATTGGGAGTGGTGGTGGCGGGTCTCGCCATTGCGTGGCTTTCGCTGAAGGATCGATTTTTTACGGCGTGGTGGCTGGCAGTTCCCTTCCTGCTTTTCCTGGCACTGGCAATTTTTCACGAACAGGTAATTCGCGCGCGCACGCGCTCGGAAAGAGCCGCGGCTTTTTATCAGCGGGGCATTGAGCGCATGGAAGACCGCTGGGCGGGCAAAGGCGCCAGCGGAGAACGGTTCCGTGAAGTGAAGCACGTCTACTCCGACGACCTCGACATTTTCGGGCGCGGCAGCTTGTTCGAACTTCTATCCATGGCGCGCACTCCAATGGGAGAGAGCCGCCTGGCGGGCTGGCTGACGTCCGCGCCGGAAATTTCCGAGATCCCCGAACGGCAAACGTCCGCGGCGGAATTGCGCGAAAGGATGGACCTGCGCGAGCAACTGGCGGTGGCGGGCGAGGAGTTGAGCCCGCGCCTGCATCCGGAAATGCTGGTGAGCTGGGCGGAAAGCCCGCGGGCGATCGGGCAAAATTATTTGAGGTATTTTGCGGCCCTGCTGGCGGTTTTCTTCCTGGCAACGCTGATTTTTTATTTAGCCACGGCAATCTTACTGGCCGCTCCTGGTGGTGATCGCCTTCGAAGCTATTGTTTATTCGGCGCTGCAGAAAAAGGCGGCTGCGGCGATCACCGGAATGTCCAGCAATAGCGAGGGATTGAGCCTGCTGGCGGAAATTTTGCGGGAGCTCGAAAACGAGAAATTCACTTCGCCGCAATTGCAGAAGATCGCGCGAAATTTCCGGGGGACCCACGGCCCGGCTTCGCACGCCATTCAGAAGCTGGCGCGCATCGTCAACTGGATCGACGCACGCGAAAGCCTGGGCGCGCACCTGGCGGAGTTTCCGCTGCTTTACACCGTGCAATTGGGATATGCGGCGGAAGCCTGGAGGCAGCGTTGGGGAAGCGAGACGCGCCAATGGATCGACGCCGTGGCCGAACTCGAGGCGCTGCTTTCTCTCGCCGCCTATTCATACGAACATCCCGGCGATCCCTTTCCGGAATTCGAGCTGGCGGAAGATTCCGCGGCGAGCTTTGATGGAGAGGACCTGGGGCATCCCCTGATTCCCGCCGCGCAATGCGTGCGGAATTCGGTGCGGCTGGGAAAGGAAAATTCCCTGCTGCTGATCAGCGGCTCGAATATGTCCGGAAAAAGCACGCTGCTGCGCACGGTGGGAGTGAACGCCGTGCTGGCCATGGCCGGCGCGCCAATCCGCGGAAAATCGCTGCGGCTTACGCCGCTTTCGCTGGGCACTTCCCTGCGCACTACCGATTCGCTGCAGGAGGGCCGCTCCAGTTTTTATACGGAAATTCTGCGCATTCGCGAGGTGTTCGATTTATCGGAGGCACCGCGGCCGCTGCTTTTTCTTTTCGATGAATTACTGGAAGGCACGAATTCGAAGGACCGCCGCATCGGCTCGCAAGGAATCCTCGAGGCGCTGCTCGGGCGGCGCGCCATCGGCATGGTCACCACGCACGATCTGGCGCTGACGGAAATCACGCGTTCGCTCGGAAGCCTGGTGCGCAACATGCATTTTCAGGATTTCGTCGAGGACGGGAAGATGCGCTTCGATTACATTTTGCGCGACGGCGTGGTGACGAAAAGCAATGCCCTGGAACTGATGCGCCTGATCGGATTGAAGGTCTAGCAACTTGCTCTGAAGGCGTTTGAGAATTTCTTTCCTGAAGATGAAGACCGCTGGGAGAGAGCACTCTCCCCGGTCAGCCCATGGGGTGGCTGACCGGGGAGCAACCTAGTGCGAAGACCAGTTGCCGGGGTGGGAGTGCCCATTTGCCGTCCCGGCGTGGGAACCGTGACGGGCGCTCTGTGGGGGAATCTACTCCCAGACGGAAAAGATGACAATAATGCAAAGACACTAGAAGCCCGTATTTTGTGTAATTCCTTTGGATTCAATGCATTGGTAGGCATGCCCGGCTGCAAGATTCTTGAATTCTTCCACACGTCCGCTGGGCCATTCGATCACCACCCGCTCAATCGAGTCGCGTTTCCCCAGCCCAAACGTGACCGGCAATTCCGATTGCGATAAATAGCTCGATCCGCTTTTCACCAGGCGCGATTGCTGCGCGCCGCCGGATTCGATGCGCACCATCGCGCCGATGGCGTCTCGATTGGATTTCGTGCCGATGAGATGGAAGCGAATGCTGCGATTGCCGTTGGTCAAATCGTTTCGGTAAAGGTATGCGGGACCATTGTTGGTGGTGATCAAAATATCCACGTCGCCGTCGCGATCGAAATCGGCATAGGCGAGTCCCCTGCCGACTTTCGGCTGCCCAAATCCCGCTCCGGCTTCAGCGGCCACGTCGCGAAACGAATCCGCGCCGCCATTGAGGAAGAGTTGCGGCGGCTGCGCGTAGCCGACGTTGCCGCGAATGTTGCGCACCGTTTCGTCGATGTGACCGTTGGCCACGGCCAAGTCGAGCCAGCCGTCGAGGTTCATGTCGAGGAAGGAGCATCCAAATCCGAGCGTATTGATCGAGGCGCGGCCCACGCCGGAGGTGAGCGCGGCATCCTCGAACGCGCCATTGGCCACCGGGCGGTACAATCCGATCATTTCATTGTCGAAATTGGTGATGGCCACGCCGAAGCGTCCGGAATTCTCAAAATCGGCGGCGTCCAATCCCATGCCCGCGCGCGCCTTCCCTTCAGAGCTGAAGGCGATGCCCGCTTCCACGGCCACGTCGCGAAACGTGCCGTCGCGCTGATTGCGATAGAGCTTGTTGGGCTGAGTGTCGTTGGCCACCAGCAGGTCCGGCCAGCCGTCGCGGTCATAATCGAACATGGCCACGCCCAGCGATTTCGAGCTGGTGTCAAAAATTCCGCTGGTGGCGGTGACGTCCTCGAAGGTGCCGTCGCCACGATTGCGGAATAGCCAGCAGGTTTCTCCGCGATAAGCTTCCGGCGTGCAATAGGATTTGTGCTTGCCGTCGAGACTGCAAAACACATCGTGCTCCGCGGACCATTTCACGTAATTGCAGACGAAGAGGTCCAGCAGGCCGTCGCGATTGTAATCAAACCACAGTGCGGAAGTGCTGAGGGCCTCGCGCCCGGCCAAACCGCTCGAATGCGTGACGTCGCGGAACGCGCCGTTTCCGGTATTTTTGAAGAGGCGGTTCTGGCCGACACAGGTGATGTAAATATCGGGAAAACCGTCGTTGTCATAATCGCCCACGGCCACGCCCATGCCATACAGTTCCACGTCCAATCCCGCGCCGCGCGTAACATCCGTAAAAGTGCCATTGCGATTATTGCGATAAAGACGCAGAGTGGTGCGCTGCTTCTTGTGGCCCGGCCAATCCATGCCGTTGATCAACAGCACGTCCTGCCATCCGTCGGCGTCATAATCGAGAAAAGCGCAGCCGGAACCCAGCGTTTCGGGCAGCAGTTTTCCTCCGTAGGCCCCGCTATTGTGTTGAAATGCGATGCCGGATTGCGATGTGACGTCGGCCAGGCGGAATCCGATGTCGGCAGATTGTGCGGCAGTTGCCGTGGGCGCACCCGGAAGACGCAGCCAGGGAACAGAAGCCGCGCCTGCCAAACCCGCGAGAAATGACCTGCGATTCACGAAATATTCACCAATCCATTGCGGATGGCATAGACCACGAGCTCCGCAGTTTTGTGAATTCCCAGCGCGTCCATGATATTGGCGCGATGAACGGAAATGGTGTTCACGCTCAATCCCAGCTCATCCGCAATTTCCTTGTTGGATTTGCCTTCCACGATCCATTTCAGGACTTCCAATTCGCGTTGCGTGAGTCCCGCGTTGCGTTCGCCCTTGAGTGCCGCCGAAGGCGAGACCTCCGGCGCCAGCACGGTTTCGCCCTTGGCCACGCGGCGAATGGCCGTGGCGAGTTCCAGGTCCACGGCGCTTTTCAAAATATAGCCGCGAGCGCCCGCACCCAGCGCCTGGCGCACGAGAGTGTCTTCGGAATGCATGCTGAGCATGAGCACGGCGGTGGAAGGCGAGATATCGCGGATTTGCCGGGTGGCTTCGATGCCGCTCAGCCGCGGCAACGCGCAATCCATCACCATCACCTGCGGGCTGAGATGTTTGGCCATGCGCACCGCTTCTTCTCCGTCCGCGGCTTCGCCGGACACGACAATATCGGGTTCGTCTTCCAGCATGCGGCGGAATCCGCGCCGCACCAGGCTGTGATCGTCCACCAACACCACGGAAATTTTTTCAGGCATGAGCGGCGCGCCTCTCTCGCGGCACAGTCAAGCGAAGCAGCGTTCCGCCTTCCGGCGGGTGCAGAAGTTCGAGCGATCCACCAAGAAGTTCGGCGCGCTCGCGCATGGCCACCAGCCCGATTCCGGATGACGATTCCCCGGCCACGAATCCCGCGCCGCGATCCTCGACTTCGAGCGCAAGTTCCGCTCCCGAAAAACGAAGCCGCACCCAGGCCTCGCGCGCCCCGGAATGCCGCACCACATTGTTCAGCGCCTCCTGCAAAACGCGGTAAATGTGAATCCCGGCGCTGCCTTCGGGAGAATAGGGCGCGCCGGATTTTTCGTAATGAATCTTCACGCCGGTCTGCTTCTCCATGGTGGCGATATACCAGTCGAATGTGGTTTCGAGGCCCGCTTCCTCGAGCATGACGGGATGCAAAGCCTGCGAAAGGCTGCGCACGTTGTCGAGCGTCTTCTGGGTGACGTCGCGAACCTCGCGCAATTCGGCCCGCAGCGGAGAATCCCCCGGCGCATATTTTTCCGCGCGGCCCAGCATCGCGCCCACCGCCGTCAATATTTGCCCGAATTCATCATGCAACTCGCGGGAAATATAGCGCAAGGTGGATTCCTGCGTGGTGATGAGCTTCTGTGCCAGGTCGCTGCGCTGGCCGGAGAGCGCGGCGATTTGCGCGAAGAGACGCCGATTGGAGCGAATGAGGTACAGGCTGGTCAGCAAAATGGCCGTGAGCGTGGCGGCCAGGAATAAATACACCTGGCGCTGCACGCGATCGTAAATGGCGCTGGTCTGCCGCGCGGCTTGCTCCTCGCTTTCGTTGTTTTCCACCAGCAGGCGGGCGACGGCAGTGCTGAGCGCGGCCTGGCGGGCTTGCAGGGAAAGGCGAATCTGGTCGCGCGCGTCTTTGTCCTTGCCGTCGCGGGCCAGGGCAAACGTGCGGGCCGCGGCGTCCCAGAATTGCGCGAGAGAACTGGCCAGGTACTGGCGCTGCTCGGGAGTGCGCTGCGCGGCGGAAAATTGCGCCTCGAGGCGCAAGGCGTCGTCCAGGTCCGCGTGGATGCGGTCAAATTGTGCGGACCATGCGGTGAGCGGATAGGGTTCGTCGTTATCCAGCATGTCGCGCATGGAAAGCCCGAGCGAATTCAAATTATTCTGGATGCGCAGAAGCTGCAGCGAATCCTTGCGGCTGCGGTCCGCCAGATTATTTTGCAGCTCGCGCAAACCCGATATCTGGCGGGTGATGTACCAGGAATAAGCGACCACGGCGGCCAGCGTGATCACCAGGCCCAGGATGAGGGCGGGAGTGGGAGAGCGGTCGCTCGCGCGCGGCATGCCGTGAGGATATACCGTGAGCGCGGAAAGTTCCAAGCTCCGGTGAGCACGAGCTTCTCTGCTGGTTCTTTATCCCTATGGTAAACTTTCAAGCAAGCTCATGCCTGCGCGCGGAAAATTCATCGTCCTCGAAGGAATCGACGGCTCCGGAAAACGCACGCAACTGGCATTGCTCGCGGAGGCGCTCGAGCGCCGCGGCGCGAGGCCGGAACAAATCAGCTTCCCCAACTATTCCGGATTTTTCGGCAAACTCGTGGCGCGGTTTTTGAACGGCGAATTCGGAGCGCTGGAAGCCGTGGATGCGCATTTTTCCGCGCTGCTTTACGCCGGAGACCGCCTGGAGTCGAAGCCCGCAATCGAAACGCAGCTTTCCGCCGGGCGGCTGGTGCTTGCCGATCGCTACATCGGATCGAACCTGGCGCACCAGGGCGCGCGCGTGCCGCGTGAAAAGCGCGCGGAATTTATTTCCTGGCTTAAGCAGCTCGAGTACGGGATTTACGCGCTGCCGCAAGAGGATTTGGTCATCTACCTGAGAGTGCCGGCGGCGGAAGCGCATCGCCTGGTGGGGCAAAAGGCTTCGCGCGACTACACGCCTTTGCGGCGCGACATCCAGGAAGCGAATCTGGCGCACCTCGAGGCGGCTTCCGAGCTTTACGACCAACTGGCCGCGCAACCCAATTGGGTGGCCATAGACTGCATGGACAGCGCAACGGGCAACCTTCGCAAGCCGGATGACATTCATAAGGACATACTGGCAGCCATCGAAGCGCGCATTTTTGCCGCGCCGGACGCAAAACCCTAATCCCATGGGCTTCGACACATTCCTCGGAAACGAACGCCGGATCAGCGCGCTGCGCGGCATGCTGCGCCGCGAGCGCATGCCCAGTGCTTTGCTTTTTACCGGACCGCGCGGCATCGGGAAATTCACGCTGGCGCGAATGTTCGCGCAGGCCGCGAATTGCGAGCGGCTGAAGGACGATTTTTGCGGCGAATGCAGTTCCTGCCTGCGCATCGCCCGGCTGGCGGACCCCGCGCCGCTCATCGAACAGGGGCTGACGGAGCGCGGGGAAAGCGCGGACGCGGCTGCCGTCGAACGCATGCCGCTGATACTGGAAACGCATCCGGATGTGTGGGCGCTGGTACCCGATCCGGTGCGCCTGCGCACGCCCGTGACGCGGCCCATGATTCGCGTGGGGCAATTGCGCGCGGTGCAGCGCGCCGCGTATTTCAAGCCGGAGTGCAAGCGTCGCGTTTTCATACTGGACGGCGCGGATACCATGCGCTGGGCCGATGCAGATTTGTTCCTGAAGATTCTGGAGGAGCCGCCGGAAACGGCCACGCTGATTTTGCTGGCGGCGTCGCCCGATTCGCTGCAGCCAACCATCCGTTCGCGCTGCCTGCAATTCCATTTTGCGCCGGTGCCCGCATCGCTGATCGAAGGTTTTCTGAAGCAGCGCCGCCAACTTTCACCTGGTGACTGCAAACTTGCGGCGCAGCTTTGCGACGGCAGCCCAGGCATGGCGCTTTCTCTCGATTTGGCGGAGTCCAAGCGCCTGCGGCGCAGCATACTCGACCTGATTGAACAGGGAATCCGCGGCGAAAATTTTTCCGGCGTCTTCGCGGCCACCGCGCAGCTTGCCAAACAGGAAAAGGAGTCGTTTGAAAATATTCTGGCCCTGTTTTATAGTTTACTTACGGATCTGCTGGAAGTTTCGCAAAGCCCAGAAAACATTTCTCCGCGCAATCCCGATTTACGCGGGGATATGGAAGCGCTCGGAAAGCATATCAACTGGGCGTGGATCGAGCGCGCGGCGCAAGGACTGGACCGGCTGGATGGCCGGTTGCGGCGGAATATCGGCCGGCAACTCGGGTTGGACGCCTATATCGCCTCGCTCGGAGCCCGCTGAAACTTTTTTTCGGGGCATTTTTAGTTTTTTGGATAACGGTTGCAACCGAACGCCTGCTTTTATAGTCATACATATAAGCAACAGAGGGAGCATTCATGGTAAATCGCAAGCTTTTCCGCCCTACTCTCACGGAAGTAAAAGAACAGCAATTCGCGCCGCGTCCGGTGCAAGCCCCCGTGGCGCAGCCGGCTCCCGTACCTACGCGCAAGAAGCCCGCGCCGCCCGAACAAACTCACGCCGAGAGCTTTTATTTTGTGAAGCAGATGCAGGCGCGCATCCCCGTGGCGGTGGTGCTGAATGACGGCGAAGTGCTGCACGGCACCGTCGAGTGGTACGACAAGGATTGCATCAAGCTGACGCGCTTCGGCAGCCCCAATTTGCTGGTCTTCAAGCACTCCATCAAGTACATGTACAAGGAAGGCGAGGAAGCGGCGCAAGGCGGGTCGAACGGGCAGTAGGGTCCTCGTTTTCAGAAAGCAAGGCGGCTTATAGAATTTCGCGATTTTTGCAATGCGGCGTCAGCGCGTCCGCTTCCGCCGGTTTTTCCGGAAGGGTCCCACGAAAAACGTCATCAGCGCCTTGACCACCAGGCGATCCCGCGCGTCGCGGACGTCGCAATCCACCACGGCGATGTGGCGGCCGAGTCGCACCACGCGCGCGTCGGCCAGCAATGTGCCGCTCTCGACGGATTCGAGAAAATTGATTTTCATTTCGACCGTAGCGGCGCGCGAGCCTTTCGGCAGCGCCATGTACGTCGCTAGGCCTCCGGCTGTGTCCACCAGCGCCGCCAGCACTCCTCCGTGAACCACGCCGTGGGCTTGGCGATGGCGCGCGCTGACGCGCAGACGCATCACCACGCGCCCGCGCTCCGCCACGGCCACATCGAACCCAAATTGTTTGGCGGTGTTGCTGCGGCGCACGCGCCTGCGGAGTTCTTCCGGGTGCATGTGATCCGCCTGCTTTCGGTTGCGCAACGGATTCATAAACTGGCGCTTTCCGGGCGCGTGACGCCCCGAATTTCCCGCTGAAATCGGGAAACGCGAAGCATCCTGAGCGCTTCCGGCCCGTCTAATGACACGGCGGTAGAACGCTGCCTTCAAATTTATGAGATAACTTCTAGCATCCCGCGAGGCGCTGGCGCAAGCGAGGCCCGCGCGAGCAACCGCGGGTGATCAGCATTTAAAGCGGCCCAAGGACCATCATGCGAATCGGAATCACCTGCTATCCAACATATGGCGGCTCGGGAGTGGTGGCCACGGAACTGGGAATCGAGCTTGCGGCGCGCGGCCACGAAATCCATTTTATCAGCTATGCCGCGCCCATCCGCCTGACCAACGGCTCCGAGCGCATCCACTTTCACGAAGTGGAAGTGACGACGTATCCGCTGTTCGATCACCCGCCCTACACTCTGGCGCTGGCGACGAAGATGTACGAGGTAGCCGAAGAGGTGGAACTCGATTTGTTGCACGTCCACTACGCCATTCCCCATTCGGTGAGCGCGCTGCTGGCGCGCATGATGAGCGGGACCAGGCGACTGCCGTTCATCACCACGCTGCACGGGACGGACATAACGCTGGTGGGCAGCGACCGCAGCTATCTGCCCATCACCCGCTTTTCGATCGAGCAGAGCGACGGAGTGACCTCCGTTTCGCGGTATTTGCGCGACCGCACTGTGAAAGAGTTCGAAATCCGGCGGCCCATTGAAGTGGTCCCCAATTTCGTCAATTGCGATCTCTACCATCGAGCCACGGACGAATCGCCGCGCTTGAAATGGGCGCCCAACGGCGAGCCGGTGATCATGCACCTTTCGAATTTCCGGCCGGTGAAGCGCATTACGGATGTGGTGGAAATTTTCGCTTTGGTGCGCGAAAAAATTCCCGCCAAGCTGGTGATGATGGGCGATGGCCCGGACCGCGGCGCGGCGGAATACATCGTGCGCAAGAAAAAACTTTCCAAGGACGTTTTTTTTCTGGGCAAGCAGGATAACGTGCAGCAAAAACTGGGGCTTGGCGATTTGTTCCTGATGCCAAGCGATCTCGAGTCGTTCGGGCTGGCGGCGCTGGAAGCCATGGCTTGCGAGATGCCGGTGGTGGCTTCAAATGCGGGAGGAGTGCCGGAGGTGGTGACGCACGGCGTGGATGGATACTTGGTCGAGCCGCGCGACGTGCCCGGAGCGGCCAAATATGCGCTGGATATTCTGACGCGCGCCGACCGCGGGCGGTCCATGGGGCAGCAGGCGCGCATTGACGCGCGCAAACGATATTGCTCGAATGACGTGATTCCCCAATACGAGGCGTATTACCGCAAAGTGCTGGAATCCTGACGGGCGGCATTTCTTCGCCGCACACCAGGCAAAATTCCGCGCGGAATCCCCTAGCCTATTTTTGTTTCGAGGAAATTACTGCTCGTTCAGCGGAACCGGCTTGAGCGTCTGGATCACGAAGTCGATATCGTCCTGAGTAAGCGTGGCGCCCGAGCCCGGCGTGGTGGCGAAGAGAAACCGGAATTGCCGGTCGCGATCGTCGAAAATCCGCAGCGCCACGGGACCGCCCGCGGCCGGGTTGCCAAATTGAATTCCGCGCGCCTGCCCCCATTCGAAAGAAAACAGCGGAGCGCGAGCATCGAAACCGAACCCGAGTTTCCACAGCACCAGCACGTTCAATCGAAGCGCGTCGCTCAGCGGAAGGAACGGCGACATTTGCGCGGGGGAAGCGGAGTAAACCGCCTGGTAGAGCGCGTAATTGGTGTCCAGTGAATGGCCGGCGAAAACATTCGCGAATTTTTGGTATTGCGCGGGATTGGAATTCTTGAGCGAGGAGAGAGTATCGAGCTGCGATTCAGGATCGAAAAACACGATGACCTGCCCGGCTTTGAAATGGTACTGCGTGTACGCCAGCGAAGGTTCGGTCTTGGGCTCGTCCTTCCAGGGAGCGCTGAATTCATAGAGGCGCGTCTTGACCAGAGTACCCTTGGCGTCGGGTGAAATCGCAGGCGGCGGCAGGGGTTTGGGAACTTCCATCAGCCAGGGATTTGCGCGCCCCCAGGATTTGGCTTCGCCCCAGGCGAGAGTCTGCAAGCCATATTTGACGGAATAGCCCGCCACCAGAAGGACCACCACCAGCAGAATAATTGCGGAGCGCGAACTGCTCTTGTCCGCGTCGTCGGCGTTCAATCGAGTTGTGGCTCCCAAGCTCATGGCGCGACGTGATTTTACGCTCTTCCGGCGCCTTCGCGAAAAATAAAAAACGCAAATCGCGGAAAATCAGCGGCGCAGCCATGCGGTCTCGACGCCGGCGCAAAAATTCTCCCGCTTACCAGCCCGCAGCCGACGGGACGAGTTCAGGGATTTCGATGTGGATTTGCGTGCCCTGCCCCTCCTGGCTGCGTATATCCATGCGGAACTGATCCCCGTAAAGCAGTCGCAGCCGCTCGTGGACGTTGCTGATGCCGATGCCGCCACCATAGACCTCTGACAAGCGTTCCGGCGAAATTCCCAAGCCGTTGTCTTCGATTTCAATCAGCAGGCGTCCTTCGATGCGGCGCGTGCGGATGTGAATTTTCCCGCCACCCAGGCGCGGGGCGATGCCGTGCTTGATGGAATTTTCAACCATGGGTTGCAGCACCATGCTGGGAACGAAGGCGTCGAGGATCTCCTCGTCAATTTCCTTGAAGACCTGGAGCTTGTCAGGCCCAAAACGCGCGACTTCAATGTCCAGGTAGTCGTCAATGAATTCCAGCTCGTCGCGCAGCGGGACGAATGTCTCATGCTTGCGCAGCAGGCGCCGCAGAATATTGGAAAGCTTGATGACCACCACGCGGGCCATATCCGGATCGAAGCGAATCATGGAAGAAACGGTGTTCAAGGTATTGAAGAGGAAATGCGGATTGATCTGGTTGGTCAGCGCGTCCATGCGCGCCTTCAGGAGAAGCTGCTGATTTTCCTCGAGGTTCATCTCAATGCGCGTGTTGTTCCAGATTTTCACGGCCATCGCGGCGCTCATCAACGCCGACAAAATCACCAGGATGGCGTAGCCCCAGTTGCCGGGGCGGTCGGAAAACATCCAGCTTTCCGGGACGGCATTGGCCAGGGCCATGCGAGCCAGCTCCACGGCAGTCAGGCCAAAGAGCGGAAGCATGCTCCAATTCCCTTTGCGGAAACGCAGGAGTTTCCATATCCACTGCGGGATGCCCAAAAACAAGAACGGCCCGAAATGCCAGATGTCCTCTTTTTCCGGCATCACTTCGCGAATCATTCCCGCGAACAATCCCACCAGGGCCGCGGTTGGACTCGAAAGCCATTCGTGATTGCCGAAGGCCGGAAGACTGATCAACGAGCCGCCCAGCAGGCCCACGATGCGCCCGCCAACCAGTCCCATGACGAACGAGCCGACGTAGGTCAGGTCAAAAAAGCGATACCCCACCAGGCGCAGGAGCACGCCAATCGCCAGCGGCGGCGTCAGAAACAGCAGGAGCATCACTTTTTGATCGGAATCGCGCTTTTCGGTGAACAGCAGCTTGCGGAACGAGCGGAACCGGACCAGCAGCGCGGCCAGCGCCGCGGCGAACCCGACGCGCAGGACCAGCGTGAAGAGCAGATCGTTGTCTACCGGAGGTGCCGTCATTTTATGGGCGAGCCCCGCGGGAAGGAGCCCCGCGCTAAGGTAGCCAATGCCGCGCGGGATGTAAAGCGGGCTGCGCAACGGTGGAAAGGCAGGCGCGCGCCCGCGGCGATTTTTGCAGGTCTGCTATAATGCTGGATTCCATGAAGCGCCGAGCAAAATCCATCAAGGCCCGCATCGTCGCCCGAGCCGATCTGCCCACGCGCTTCGGACATTTTCGCATCGCCGGAATCAAGGGACGGACTCCGAAGGAAGAAGCCGTGGCCATCCTGCATGGAAAATGGAATGGGGCGGCGAGAGGCAAAAACAGCGCGCCGCTGGTGCGTGTCCATTCGCAATGCCTGACGGGAGATGTCTTCACTTCCGAGCGCTGCGACTGCCGCGCGCAACTGGAATTTTCGCTGCGAAAAATCGCGCGCGAGCGCCGTGGCGTGGTTCTCTATCTTCCGCAGGAAGGGCGCGGAATCGGTTTGCTCAACAAGGTGAAAGCTTACGAATTGCAGGACCGCGGCCTCGACACGGTGGAAGCCAACCGCAAGCTGGGCTTCGCGGCGGATTCCCGCGATTATGATTTTGCGGCGGAGGCGCTGAAAGCGCTGGGGATTCGCAAGGTCCGGCTGCTTTCGAACAATCCCGATAAAGTCAGCCAGCTTGAACGCGGCGGCGTTCATGTGGCTGAACGAGTTCCCTGCCGCCCTCCCACCAGCCGCCACTCGCGCGCCTACCTGCGCACCAAGAAGGCCAAGCTCGGCCACCTGCTCGCGGATTTGTAGGCGCGCAAGCAGGCATGCGATTGCGTCAGTTTGAATTTTCCGACGGATTTTTTCTGCAAGAAGTTTGGAGATTTGCGAAGCGCGATGATGCGCTTGCCCCATTCCAAAAATGCGGCGCGAAAATTATCCTCCGCCGACAAATTGAACAATTTCGAACGTATCTCCGGCCTCGACGCGCGTTTCTTCCCATTCCGCGCGCGGCAAAATGCCGCGGTTCCGTTCGATGGCCACGCGGCCGGCCTCCATCGTCAAATGTTGCAGCAAACCCGCTACGGAAATCGCGTCCGGAATTTCGCGCGGCTCGCCGTTGATGGTCACCTTCACGGCATGGCTCCGGCGGGCTCGGAATCGGACGGCGCGGATTTCGCGCGGGAGCGCATGACGAATCGAATTTCATCGGCGCTCGAATCGGCGCGACCCTGAATCACCAGCGTCAAGTCCCCTTTGCCGAGCGGCGGCAATGGAAACTGAATTCTCACGCGCCCCTGCGCATCGCATTCCGCGGAGTGCCGAGTTTCCTCCAAAGCTCCCTCGATCACCGCTTCGACGCGCGCCGCGGCCGGCGGGCTATTGTCGTCACGGCGGAGAATCTCGACATCGAGCAAGACATGTCCCGCCGAGAGCCACGAAGTTGGGTTCAGGAGCTGTACCTTGATGGGACGGGCGGGCGGGCTCCCGGGCTCGGGACGGGCCGGGGCGCTGCCCGTGGCAATTTGCGCGTCGAGTGATACCGGCGCGGAGTTCTTCAATCAATTTTCGGTGCTGGTCTTCGACGCGGCGGCGCAGGGATTCGGGAGTGAAATCGGAGGAAGCGGCGAAATCGGTATAGTCCGCCGAGCGCCGCAGGACCACGCGCCCGGCCAGATACACGGCGGTATCGATTACAAAGTGCGCCGGGCCGCGGTCTTCGGTCTGCACGTGGAAAACGCGTTCACCGGCGCGCACGTCGGTGTTGAATCCCGAGCTCATCGAAGGCCCGTCTGGATTCGCCCGCAGAGGAAGAGGGCGTTCCCATGCGAAAAAATTCTTTGCAAGTTCATTTGACGATGCGCACTCGCGCCGCTATTATACCAACGCAAAGAAAATGAGCGGCAACTACCTCGATAATTATGGCCCGCTGTTGCTGATGTTTATACTCGCCTGCGGGATGGCCGGAGCGCTGGTGATATTGTCCTCGATTGTAGGACGCCACAAGCGCACGCGCGAAAAAGACCAGGCGTATGAATGCGGCATCCGTCCCACGGGGGATGCCCGCGAACCTTTTCAGTGCAGTTTTACATGGTGGCGCTGCTTTTCATTCTCTTCGATATCGAGGCCATCTTTCTCTATCCCTGGGCGCTGGTTTATCATGATTTGCAGGTGTTCGGCTTTGTGGAGATGGTGCTGTACATTATAATTCTACTGGCCGGTTATATTTTTCTTTGGAAGAAGGGCGCGCTCGATTGGGACCGCTAGCCGCCCTCGGGACTCGAAATTATCGTGGAATCACAGGACGCTGAAAAACATCCGGTAGTACAAGCACTTAGGCAATGGGACGCACAGGCGGTCGCCGGAGTGATCGAATTTCGCGGCGAAATCACCGTGCTGGTCCCGCGCGAGCACCTGCGCCGCGCAGCCGATTACCTCGCGGCCGAACCCGCTTTGCGGTTCACATTCCTTTCGGACATCACCGCGGTCGATCGTTTTCCCATCGATCCGCGATTTGAAGTGAATTACCACCTGCTGTCACTCGATCGCAAGGAGCGCCTGCGCCTGCGCGTGAACGTGTCGGGTCAGGATCCCGTGCTGCCATCGGTCACCGCGGTGTGGCCCACGGCGAATTGGCACGAGCGCGAAATTTTCGATCTGTTCGGCATTCGCTTCGAAGGCCACCCCGATCTGACGCGCATCCTGCTGCCCGACGATTGGGAAGGCCATCCGCTGCGCAAGGATTATCCGGTGGACAGGTTACCGGTAGAATTGGACACCAGGACCGCCAAGCTATGACGCACAATCGTCCAAACGCCGACCGGCCGCGAGAAAACCATGGTCCTCAACATGGGACCGCAGCACCCGTCCACGCACGGCGTGCTGCGCGTGGTGCTGGAGCTGGACGGCGAAATTGTGGTCAAGGCCGAGCCGGAAATCGGCTATCTGCACACCGGCATCGAAAAATCCTGCGAAGCGCTGACCTATTCGCAGGCGATCACCCTTACCGACCGCATCGATTATCTCGCGCCGCTTTCGAACAATCTGGGCTATTGCCTGGCGGTCGAAAAGCTGCTCGGCATCTGGAAGTGCCCAAGCGCGCGCAATACATCCGCGTGCTGCTGACGGAACTGACGCGCATCGGCTTCGCACCTGGTCTGGCTCGGCACGCACGCCATCGACCTGGGCGCCATGTCCGTGTTCCTGTATTGCTTCCGCGAGCGCGAAGAAATTCTGAAGATTTTCGAATATCTTTCCGGCCAGCGCATGATGACCAGCTATTTCCGCATCGGCGGGCTGGCTCTCGAACCGCCGCCCGGACTGGCTGGACCGCGTGCGGCGCATTCTGGAAACGTTTCCGGCGCGCATCGACGAATACGAGACGCTGCTGACGAAAAACCGCATCTGGATGGCGCGCACCAAGGGCGTGGGCATGCCTGAGCGCGCAAGACGCCATCGCCATGGGCGTTTCCGGCCCGATGCTGCGCGGCAGCGGCGTGGATTACGACGTCCGCAAAATTTTCCCTATTCGAGCTACGACGAATTCGATTTCGACGGTGCCCACGCGCACCGAGGGCGATTGCTACGCGCGATACCTGTGCCGCGTGGCGGAGATGCGCGAAAGCCTGAAGATCGTCAAGCAGGCGCTGGACAAAATTCCCGCCGAGGGGCCGATCAGAGCCGACGCGCCGGGCATCGTGCCGCCGCACGCGCGAAGAAATGAAAACGTCGATGGAAGGCGCTGATCTATCATTTCAAGATTTTACCGAAGGATTTGCGCCGCCGCCGGGCGAAGTTTACCAAGCGCATCGAATCGCCGCGCGGAGAACTGGGATGTTTTCGTCGCCAGCGACGGCTCCGCCAAACCCTATCGCGTGAAGGTGCGCGCGCCTTCGTTCGTGAACCTGCAGGCGCTGCCCAAGCTGGCCGTGGGCCGCCTGATCGCCGACGTGATCGCCTGCATCGGGACGATGGATATCGTGCTGGGAGAAGTGGACCGCTGAATTCTGAGCGAAAACAAAAAGATGGAATTGCCTCCGGCACTCGAAGCTAAATTCGCGGAACTGCTCGCGCGCTATCCGGTGAAGCGCTCGGCGCTGATTCCCATGCTGATGTACGCGCAGGATCAGTTCGGGCATCGTCAGCGATGAACTGATCGAGGAAATCGCCCAGCGTCTGGATCTGAATATGACCCAGGTCACCGAAACTCTGGCCTACTACTCGATGCTGCGCCGCAAGCCCGGCGGAAGATATCACGTCCAGGTTTGCACGAATATTTCCTGCATGTTGCGCGGCGGCAACGAACTCTACGAGCATGTGCAGAAGAGGCTGGAGATCGGCCACAAGGAAGTATCGCCCACCGGAACGTTTTTCGCTCGAAGAAGTGGAGTGCATCGGCGCCTGCACCGGCGCTCCGGCCATGCAGGTGAATTACGATTTCTACGAAAATCTCGATCCCGAAAAGGTGGACGCGATTTTCGAGCAATTGCAGGAAGGCAAGCGCCCCAAACCCGTTCCGGTGATTTCCGGCGCTTTGCATGAACGCCATCCCGCTGAAGTGCCGGTCATCAGCCAGCGTTTTGGGATTCCGGAATTCGCACGAAGCTCGACGTGTATCTGAAACATGACGGCTACCAGGCGCTCGAAAAGGCGCTGAAGCAGATGACGCCCGATCAGGTCATCGACGAAGTGAAGAAATCGAACCTGCGCGGGCGCGGCGGCGCGGGATTTCCGACGGGAATGAAGTGGAGCTTCGTGCCCAAAGATATCGGCCAAGCCGAAATACATTCTTGCAACGCCGATGAGAGCGAGCCGGGCACGTGCAAGGACCGCCCGCTGATGGAAATGGATCCCGCACCAGTTGATCGAAGGCATGGTGATTGCGGGCCGCGCCGTCGGCTCGCATCAAGGCTACATCTACATTCGCGGCGAATATCGCTACGTGCTGGACATCCTGGACAACGGCCATCGCGGAAGCCTACGCCAAGGGCTATCTGGGCAAGAATATTCTGGGCAGCGGATTCGATTTCGATCTGGCCACGCATACCGGCGCGGGCGCGTATGAATGCGGCGAAGAATCGGCGCTGATGGAATCGCTCGAAGGCAAGCGCGGCTATCCGCGCATCCGGCCGCCCTTCCCCGCCGTGGTGGGACTGTACGGCTCGCCCACGGTCATCAACAACGTGGAAACGCTCTGCACCGTGCCGGCCATCATCCGCGCGCGGCGGCGAATGGTACGCGGGCCTGGGCACTCCGAAAAACGGCGGCACGCGCCTGTTTCTGCATTTCCGGGCACGTGAACAAGCCCGGCATTTACGAACTGCCGCTGGGCTTTCCGCTGCGCAAGCTGATCGAAGACGTGGCCGGCGGCATGCGCGACGGCAAGAAACTCAAAGCCGTGATTCCCGGCGGCAGTTCCTGCCCGCTGCTGACCGCCGATGAAATCGACGTGAACATGGATTACGATTCGGTGGCCAAGGCCGGCTCCATGCTGGGCTCGGGCGGCCTGGTGGTGATCGACGAAGACACCTGCATGGTGGACCTGGCGCGGCGCATCATGCATTTTTACGCGCACGAATCCTGCGGCTGGTGCATTCCCTGCCGCGAAGGCACGGCCTGGCTGCGCAAGATGCTGGACCGCTTCCATGCCGGCGGCGGGCGCGCGGAAGACATCCCAGTGATTGACGAGCTTGCGAAAAACATGCTGGGGAGGACGTTCTGCCCGCTGGGCGATGCGGCGGCGATGCCCACCATCAGCATCGTCAAGAAATGGCGCAATGAATTTGAGGAGCATCTCCACGGCAAATGCGCATACAAGCCGGCGGACGATGATCGCTCGCGAGCACACTAGGACACGCATGGCGGAACAAAAGCAGATCACATTCACGATTGACGACCAGCAGGTGACGGCTCCGGCCGGAACGCTGGTGATTGAAGCGGCCAGCGCAAGGAATCGAAGTTCCGTCGTTCTGCTATTACCCCGGACTTTCGCTGCAGGCCGCCTGCCGCATGTGCCTGGTGGAAGTGGAAAAAACGCCCAAGCTGCAGACGGCCTGCACGCTGGTGGCGACGGACGGCATGGTGGTGCGCACCAACACGCCGCAGGTGCACGAAGCGCGCAAGAGCCATGCTGGAATTCCTGCTCACCAATCACCCGCTGGATTGCCCGGTGTGCGACAAGGGCGGCGAATGCGAATTGCAGGACATGACCTTCCGCTACGGCCCGGACCACAGCCGCTTCGCCGAAGAAAAGCTGCACTACCCGGAAGAAAAATGGTCGCCGCTGGTTTATTACGACGCGCCGCGCTGCATTCTGTGTTTCCGCTGCGTGCGCGTCTGCGACGAAGGCATGGACGTGAAGGCGCTGGGCGTGGGCGCGCGCGGCGTGCAATCCGTGATCATTCCCAATCAGTCGAGGATCACTGGACTGCGAAGAATGCGGGATGTGCATCGACATCTGCCCGGTGGGCGCGCTGACCAGCGGCACCTACCGCTACAAGACGCGGCCCTGGGAAATGACGCTACGTCTGCAATCCTTGCGCGCACTGCTCGAACGGCTGCAAGACCACGCTGAGCGTGCGCAACAACGAAATCCTGCGCGCCAATAATCGCGATCTTTCCGGGCATCAACAACGAATTTCTTGTGCGTCAAGGGGCGCTTCGGCTTCGATTTCACGAACCACCCCGAGCGCATTCGCCAGCCGCTGGTGCGCCGCAACGGCAAACTCGAGCCTTCGAGCTGGGAAGATGCGCTGGAAGAAGTGGCGCGGCGGCTGAAGCAGGTTCATGAGACGCATGGCGGCAAGGCCATCGGCTTGATCGGCTCGAACCGCACCACCAACGAAGAAAATTATCTGCTGAACCGCTTCGCGCGCGCCTCCCTCGGCACCAACAATATCGATCACCATCGCACCGCCGATTACGCCGGGCTGGCCGCCATCGCTGGGACCCAAGGCGGCGGGCGCGATGCGCCACCATGAAGGACGTGGAGGCCGCGCAAGCCGTCTTTTTGATCGGCAACGATGTGACGCAGCAGAATCCGCTGGTGGCCTGGCAGATTCGCACCGCGGTGCGGCATCATGGCGCGCGGCTTTATGTCCTCAACGGGCGGCCCAGCAAAATTCACCGCCAGGCAAAAATCGCGGTGGAAGTGGCGCAAGGGCGGCGAGCGGCAGGCGCTGCGCTGGCTGGTGAACGAGCAAGGGCAATTCGACACGCAAACCACCGAGGCGTTGGTACGGCTGAAGGCTGCGCTGGAAGCCGAGACGGACTTGGTGATGCTGTTCGGCGCGGACATTCAAGGCGCGGCGATTCGCGATCTCGTTTCCCTGGCGGCGCGATTGCCAGGGCAAGACGCGATTCATGGCGCTGGGAGATTATGCGAATTCGCGCGGCGCGGCGGACATGGGACTGCTTCCCGACCGCTTGCCGGGATACGCGCCGCTGGCGGATGGCGGCGAACGCGCGCGCTTCGCAAAACTCTGGGGCGGCGAAATTCCTGCGGCGCCGGGCATGAGCGCGGCGGGCATGATGGAAGCAGCCGCGGCGGGAAAATTGAAAGCGCTGTACGTGGTGGGCGCAAATCCGGTCAAGACATTCGGCGGAGCGCAGGCCGAGCGCGTCGCGGGCCTGGACCTGCTGGTGGTTCACGATCTGTTTCTGACCGAAACGGCGAAGCATGCCGACGTGGTCTTGCCCGCCGCTTCGAGCTATGAAAAAGACGGCACGATGACCAACACCGCCGGCGAAGTGCAGATGACGCGCCGCGCCATTGATCCGCAAGGCCCGCGAAGCGATTTCGATTTGATCCGCATCCTTTCGCACCAGCTGGGAATGCTCGGCTGCGGCACGCCGATCCGGCTGCGCACGTCCGGAAGCGGCGTTCGATGAAATCCGGCAAAACGTGGCGGGTTACGACGTGTCTTTCGCGTCGCTTCTGGCCGGAGGCGCCGAACTTGCCACGCCCGCGGCGAAAAACGCCGAGGCATCGTACGACGTTCCGGCCGGCAGCGGTGTTTTCCGCAAACGATAATTCTATTCACCAGCGGCACACTGGGCCAATACTGTTCCAAGCTCACTTCAACCGACGAGGCTAAAGATACACCGTGGAGTTCATCACCCAGCATCCAGTCCTGGTGGTATCGCTAGTCAAGATTGCCGTCCTGCTGTTTGTTGTGATGACGGCGCTAGCTTACCTGACCTGGTTCGAGCGCAAAGTCGTCGCGCGCATTCAGTCGCGCTGGGGCCCCTATTACGTGGGCGCGCACGGCCTGCTGCAGCCGCTGGCCGACGGGCTGAAATTCCTGTTCAAGGAAGATTTGACGCCGCCGGCGGCGGACAAATTTGTGTATATTCTCGCGCCGTTTCTGGCCCTGTCGCTGGCGCTGACGGCCATCGCGCTGATTCCCTTCGGGCCTGCTCCGGATGCACGGTGCTGGGGCAGCCAGTGTTCGTCGTCGCCAACGTGGATATCGGACTCTTATTCCTGTTTCGCCATCACTTCGCATGGGCGTGTACGGCGTGGCGCTGGCGGGATGGTCCTCCAACAGCAAATATCCGCTGCTGGGCGGGCTGCGCAGCTCGGCGCAGATGATCAGCTACGAAGTTTCGCTGACGTATCCGTGGTGGGCGTGCTGCTGCTGGCCGGAACGCTGAATTTCAACGGTATCATCAGCGCGCAGAGCGGGTACTATCATGGCACCTGGCGTTTCTTCGCCGAACATGGTACGTCATCCCGCAGATCCTCGGATTCCTCTGCTACTTCACTTGCCGCCGTTGCGGAGACCAATCGCATTCCGTTCGATTTGCCGGAAGCGGAAACGGAACTGGTGGCGGGATTTCACACCGAATATTCGAGCTTCAAATTCGCCATGTTTTTCATGGCGGAATACGCCAACATGATCACCGTTTCCTGCCTGGCGACGATTCTGTTTTTCGGCGGATGGCTCTCGCCCTTCCCTGCCTCCTGGACCTGGCAAAATTATCTGCCGGCGGCGGGGTTGCTGTGCCGCGGGAATCTATCTGGCATTACGACACCGTGATCGAAATGCGGGGCATCGCGCGGCTGCAACTGGCGGTGGTGACGCTGCTGGCGCTGGTGCATCGGCGCGCTGTGCCTGGTACCCGTGGTGGCGAGCGTGATTCAGGGGCCGTTCTGGTTTCGTCGCCAAGATGATGGCGTTCCTTTTCTTCTACGTTTGGGTGCGCGGGACTCTGCCGCGCTTCCGCTATGATCAATTGATGTCGTTCGGGTGGAAGCTGCTGCTGCCGGTGTCGCTGGCGAATCTGGTGCTGACCGCGCTGTGGCTGGTGCGTCATGGTCTGGTGATTCACGGATGAGCCTGCTGCTGATTCTGTTTTTTGCGTTTGCGCGTGCATCGCCGTGCTCGGCGCGGTGCTGCTGATCGCTGCGCGCGAACCCATTCACAGCGCGCTGTCGCTGATCCTGGTGATGATTTCGCTCGCCGTGCTGTACTTGCTGCTGGGCGCGGAATTCATCGCCGCCGTGCAGATCATCGTGTATGCGGGCGCGATCATGGTGCTGTTCGTCTTCGTGATCATGCTGCTGAACGCCGGAGAAGAAGAGCGCACGAATTGGAGCAAGACCGCGAAGTACGCGGGCATGCCGCTGGGAATCGTTCTGCTGCTGTGGCTGGCGCCACTGGATGGCGCATTCCGCGAGCGGCGCGGCGGTGGCCAATGGCGCGGGCCAGCCCGCGGGACGCGTTTTCGACCGTGGAACTTTCGAAGCAGCTTTTCACGAATTATCTGTTCCCGTTTGAAGCGACGTCGATCCTGATTCTGATCGCCATTCTGGGCGCCTGGTTCTGGCGAAGAAGGACGAATAGACAGTGGTTCCGATTTCCTATTATCTGGTGTTGAGCGCCATCCTCTTCGGGCTGGGCGTGGTGGCGTTTGTGTTCAAGCGCAACATCATCACCATTGTTCATGGCCATCGAGCTGATGCTCAACGCCGTGAATCTGGCGTTTGTGGCGTTTGCGCGCGCGCTGGGGCCAACTGGATGGGCTGGTTTTCGTGTTCTTTGTGATTGTGGTGGCCGCGGCGGAAGCCGCCGTGGGACTGGCCATCGTCATCACTATTATGCAAAATCGCCAGTCGCTCAATGTCGAGCGCATGAATCTGCTCAAATTCTAATGTTCCTACTCGACCATATTTGGATCATTCTCGCGTTGCCCCTGCTGGGAGCGTCGCTCAACGGCTTGTTGGGCAAGAATTGGTCGAAGTCCGCCGATCAACGCGGTGGGAGTCGGCTCGGTCGCCCTGGCTTTTATCGGCGTACTCGAAGTGATCCGCGAATTCGCCCAGCTTTCCGCGGATCAAATCCCCGTGGTGAAAAATTTCTTCACTGTGGATGGGCGCCGGGCAGTACCGCGTGAATTTCTCGCTGCAAGTGGACCAGCTCACGATCGTGATGCTGCTGGTGGTCACTTTCGTGAGTCTGCTGGTGCACATTTATTCCACCGGTTACATGGCCCACGATGGCGGCTATTGCCGGTTCTTCTCCTTCATGAATCTGTTCGTCTTCTCCATGCTCACGCTGGTGCTGGCCTCGAACTTGATTCTGATGTTCGTGGGCTGGGAAGGCGTGGGGTTGTGCAGCTATTTGCTGATCGGATTCTGGTTCCTGAAAAAAACCGCGGCGGATGCCGGGAAGAAAGCCTTCATCACCACGCGCATCGGCGACATGGGCTTCACCATCGGCATCCTGCTGGCTTTCTGGACGTTCCATTCCGTCGAATTCACCGCCATGTTCTCGCAAGCGGCGCAGGATAGCATCTCGATCGGAACGCTCACGGCCATTTGCCTGCTGCTCTTTGCCGGAGCCATCGGCAAATCGGCGCAATTGCCGCTCTATGTTTGGCTGCCGGACGCGATGGAAGGCCCCACGCCGGTCAGCGCGTTGATTCACGCCGCGACCATGGTCACCGCCGGGGTGTACATGGTGGCGCGGATGAATCCGCTGTTTTCGCGCGCGCCCATGGCCATGTTTGTGGTGGCGCTGGTGGGCGCGCTCACCGCGTTTTATGCCGCGACCATCGGGCTGATGCAGACGGACATCAAGAAAGTTCTGGCGTATTCCACGGTATCGCAGCTCGGCTACATGTTTTTGGGATGCGGCGTGGGCGCTTACGCCGCGGGCATCTTTCATTTGATGACCCACGCATTCTTCAAGGGTTTGCTGTTCCTGGCCGCCGGAAGCGTGATTCACGCCATGGGCGGAGAGCAAGAAATGACGCGCATGGGCGGTCTGCGCAAAAAAATTCCGGTGACTTACTGGACGATGTTCGCGGCCACGCTGGCTATCTCCGGAGCGCCGGGATTCGCGGGCTTCTTCAGCAAGGACGAAATTCTGGAAGCGGCGCGCTCGGGACCACATGCCAATACGGCGCTGTGGTTGCTGGCCCTGGTGGGCGCGGGACTCACTTCGTTTTACATGTTTCGCCTGCTGTTCCTCACCTTCTTCGGCAAGCCGCGCTATGACGAACATAAAGTTCACGTCCATGAATCGCCGCGCAGCATGACCGTGCCGTTGATTATCCTCGGCATCCTGTCGGTCTGCGGGGGATGGGTGGCCGCGCCGCATCTGATCGGCGGAACGGACTTCTTCGAGAAATTCCTTCACCCGGTTTTCTCGGCTTTCGCGCCCGCAGGTGGCGCGGCCGGTGCAATGGTGGAGGCCGCGGCGGAAGGCGCTTCGAATCCGGCGATGGATTTGCTTCACGCGGTGACCGGCTGGCCGGTGATTGTGGCGCTGATCGGCTTCCTGCTGGCGTGGTGGTTCTACATCAAGGACGTGACCGCGCCGAAAAAACTGGCGCGCAGCCTGCACGGTTTGTACACGCTGCTGCTGAACAAATATTACATGGATGAAATTTACGGTGCGCTGATCATCCGGCCGCTGCTGTGGATTTCAACCAGCGTGCTGTGGCACGGCGTGGATTCCGGCGTCATCGACGGCATCGTGAACGGGACGGCGCGCGTGGCGCAGTCGAGCGGCGGCGAAGTGCGCGAGCTGCAATCGGGCAACGCGCGGAGTTACGCCTCCTGGGTGGTGATCGGCGCGCTGGGATTCACGGTGCTGTTAATCGGACTCTGGTGGAAGGTGCGCTAGCTTGGAAACGCAATCACATCTGCTGACGGTCATCACGTTTTTGCCGCTGCTGAGCGTCGCGGCGCTGCTGTTTCTGCGTTCGCAGGATCGCATTTGGGTGCGACGCATTGCGCTGGCGGCTTCGCTCGCGGAATTCGTGGTTTCCCTGCTACTCCTGCCGGGATTCCAGTCCGCGAACGGCGCAATTTCAGTTCGAGGAATTCTACAGCTGGATTGGCGCGGCGCACATTCATTATCACATCGGGGTGGACGGCATCAGCCTGTTTCTGGTGCTGCTGACCACGTTCCTGACGCCCATCGCCATCCTTTGTTCCTGGAATTCCATCCAGGAAAACGTGAAGGGATTTTTCATTTCCCTGCTGGTGATCGAGACGGCCATGATCGGCGTCTTCGTCTCGCTCGATCTCTTTCTGTTTTTCACTTTCTGGGAACTCACCCTGATTCCCATGTATTTCCTGATCGGCATCTGGGGACACGACCGCAAAATCTACGCCGCAATCAAATTTATTTTGTACACCATGTTCGGCTCGATCCTCATGCTGGTGGCCATCCTGTGGCTCTATAACCTGACCGGGTCGTTTGACCTGGCGGGCTACGGCAATATCGCCGGGATTCAGCAATTTCTGGCGCGCAACGCGCTGCCGCCGCACACCGAACTCTGGCTCTTCGGCGCGTTCTTCCTGGCGTTCGCCATCAAAGTGCCGGTGTTTCCGCTGCACACCTGGCTGCCGGATGCACACACCGACGCGCCCACGGCCGGCTCGGTAATCCTCGCGGGCGTGATGTTGAAGCTCGGCACCTACGGGATGCTGCGCTTCTGCCTGCCGCTCTTTCCGGACGCTTCGCACCGCCTGGCGCCGTTCATCGGCGTGCTGGCGATTATCGGCATCGTCTACGGCGCGCTGGTGGCGCTGGTGCAAACGGATTTGAAGCGCCTGGTGGCCTACACATCGGTCAGCCACTTGGGATTCGTGGTGCTGGGGCTGTTCGCGTTCAGCACCATTTCGATTCAGGGCGCGATTTACCAGATGCTGAATCACGGCGTTTCCACCGGCGCGCTTTTCTTGATTGTCGGCATGCTATATGACCGGCGGCATACCCACGACATCAAGCAATTCGGCGGGCTGGCGACGCCCATGCCGGTGCTCATGTCCTTCTTCCTGTTTGCGTCGCTTTCTTCACTGGCGCTGCCGCCGCTCAACGGCTTTATCGGGGAATTCATGATTCTGATCGGAGTTTTCGAGCACCATCATGCGTGGGCTGCCTGGGCCGCTTCCGGCGCGATTCTTTCCGCCATGTATTTGTTGTGGATGTACCAGCGGGTGGCGCTGGGCGACGTGACCGTCGAAAAAAATAAGACGTTGCCGGACGCGACGGGACGCGAGCGCGTGATTTTGGTGGCCATGGCGGTGATGATTATTTTCATGGGCGTGGCTTCCCCGCTCTTCACCTCGCGCATGGAAGTTTCGACCAATAATTTGCTGCAACAAATGGAGCGCGTGGAAGCGGCTTCGCGCCGCGCCTATCCTCCCGCTGCGATTCGCGTGGCGGCCGTCCCCACGAAAATTGAAGCGCCCGCAACAACTCACGCCGCGGCAAAGGTGGATGCTCTGCTCGAGCCTGCCTCCCTCCCGCAGCGCACGGCCATGATCCTGGCCGCACCGGCAAAGCGGGTGCAGCCGTGATTTTCCTCGTCTCGTCCGTGACGCTTTCGAATCTGTGCGCGGTGGCCCCGGAAATCGTTCTGTGCATTTTCGGGATTCTGACCATGCTGGCCGATCCGTTCCTCGGCCGCGGCCGCCAGCGATTGCTCGGCTGGTTCTCCTTTGCCGGAACCATCGCGGGACTTGCGGCGGTGGGTTTTCTTTCTCCGGGAGCGAGCGTGGGCGCGACGGCCTATAGCGGGCTGATTCGCGTCGATCATTTCAGTGTCTTTGTGCACCTGATCGTGATCGTCGCCGCGGGGCTGGTGATTCTCGGCTCGATGCAATATCTCGACGACGAAGGCATCCAGCGCGGCGAATATTACGCGCTGGTGCTGTTTGCCGCGGCGGGCATGGGGATTCTCGCCGGCGCGAACGAATTGGTCACGGCTTTCGTGGGGCTGGAGATGAGCTCGATTTCGAGCTATGTCCTCGCGGGCTTCCGCCGCCGCGCGGTGAAATCCAACGAAGCTTCGCTCAAATATTTCATCCTGGGTTCCTTTGCCACGGCTTTCTTCCTCTACGGCATCGCCATGGTGTACGGCGCCACGGGCACCACGCGCATCGACACGATTCAATCGGCTCTGGCGCAGATGCCGAGCCTTCCCGCGCTGGCGCTCCTCGGGCTGGGATTGATTTTTGTTGGCCTGGGATTCAAGGTGGTGGCCGCGCCATTCCAAATTTACGCGCCGGACGTTTACGAAGGCGCTCCCACTCCGGTCACCGCTCTTCTGGCCTCCGCGCCGAAGGCCGCGACGTTTGCTTTGATGCTGCGCATTTTCTACGTTTCGTTCAGCTCCGCGCAGCACTTCTGGTTCTGGGCCATCTGGGTCTCGGCGGTTTTGACCATGCTGATCGGCAACCTGGGCGCGCTGGTGCAGAATAACGTGAAACGCATGCTGGCCTATTCCTCGATTTCCCACGCCGGATACATTCTGGTGGCTTTTGTGGCCTCGACGGAACTGGGCGTGGCGGCCGTGCTGTTTTATCTCGCGGCCTACGTGCTGATGAAGGTGGGCGCGTTCCTGGTAGTGACGCATCTGGGGCAGCAGGGAGAGAGGCGGCTGGACATCAAGGATTATGCGGGATTGGGGATGAAGCAGCCGGTGCTGGCGCTGTGTTTTACCCTGTTCCTGCTCTCACTCTTGGGTTTGCCGGCCACCGGCGGATTCCTGGGAAAATTTTTCGCGTTCAAGGCGGCGCTGGATTCGCGCGTCATCTGGCTGGTGGTGATCGCCGCGCTCAACAGCGTGATTGGCGCGTACTATTATCTGCGCGTAATCGTGGCCATGTATTTCTGGGAGCCTTCGAAGGATTACATTCCCACGAAAGTCGCTCCGGCGCTCACCTTCGCGCTGGCCGTGGCCGCCGCCGGGACGCTGTATCTGGGGATTATTCCCGCGCGGGCGCTGGATTTTGCGCGACTCGCGGCCAATTCGCTCCTCCTGCGCTAACGCCCGCCTGAACCGGTCATTCCCTCTCGGGCTATTCGCAACCCGTGGACAGAGCCATTAAACCGGGCGCGGTCCCTATTCGATCGAAGCTCCCCAAAAACAAAAAGCCCGGAGGCTCGCTGCGCGCAAGCCTCCGGGCCGAAAAACGCTACAATCGAATGTTACTTAACAGAATCTTAATCAAAACGATCAGCAAAGCATACAGCGTGAGGGATTCGATCAGCGCGACGCCGATGATGAAGGTGATGCGGATGGCGCCGCCCGCTCCGGGATTCCGCGCGATGCCTTCGCAGGCCGATGCGGTGGCAATTCCCTGCCCGATGCCGCAAGCCGCCGCGGTGATGCCCAGGGCAATGGCCGCCGCCACGGTAATCCAGTTCGTGGTGCTCGCCGCGCCGCCGGATGTCTGCGCAAACGTCACCGGAGCCAGCATCAGCATTCCGAACGTCGCCAAAACAAACCATGCTGCTTTTTTCGCCATGTTTTTCCTCTTCCTTATGAGATGGCCGCCAGGAGGTGGTTTCCGCCAGCCTGGGGAGGCCGGGGGATTCACGCTGTAGCGGCAATGATGCCGGATTAGTGTTCTTCCGCGACCGCCATGCCCAGATACACAATCGCCAGAATCGTGAATATGAATGCCTGCAGAATCGCTTCAAAAATATGAAAAGCAATCAGCGCAAACGGGATTCCCACCGGGACGATGGCTGAAATATATCCAGCGGGGTTCAAGTGACCGAGGAAAACGAACAGGGTGATGGACAGCCCAAGGAAAGTGACGTATAGAATCTCGCCGACCAACATATTGACCCAAAGACGAACGGTGAGGGAAAGCAGCCGCGCAAAATGGCTGATCGTTTCGATGGGAAGCAATCAGCCAGGAAAGCCACCGCACCGGACCCATCAAGGTCTTGGCATAGCGCCCCGGCCCGTGCTTCGAGATGCCGATCCAGTTGTAGTAAAGAAACACGACCACGGCGCAGCCGAGCGGCACGGTCTTCTCCGCCGTGGGAGACATGAACCCCGGGAAGAGAGCCGCGAGATTCGAGAGCAAAATAAAAATTCCGATGGTGCCCATCAGCGCAAGGTGGCGCTCGGCGCCGTGGCCGACGATGTCGTCCACCAAATCCTTCACGCCCACGCCCATGGGGTTGGTGATCAGAAATTCCACGGTCTGCTGGGTGGCGCCGGGGCGGTCCGCGGAAAGACGTGGCTTGAGCCACAGGCAGAAAACAATCGCGAAAAGGAAAACGACCAGTTCCATGGCCAGATAGTTGGGGACGGGATACGCGGAATTTTCGGGCCGAATGTGCAGGAACGCCAGCAGCACGAGCGCCGGTTTGGCCAGCAGCCAGTTCACAAGTTTTGTCACCGGCAGAACGTGTTCAGAACCCATGGATCTCCCTGTCAGAATTCGTCCGGGATCATTCCTGCTGAAACGGATTTACGGCGCGTCCGTGCGGCCATGGCCGTGCGCGAGTTCGTAGCCCAGCTCGAGCAAAACCGCCGGAAAAATCGCCGCCAGCCCGCAAAGCAGCGGAATCGCGGGCAAATGCAGCCAAAAAAGAATAACACACGCGGCGATGACCAACAATATGGTGCGTCCAAAGAACTTAGCGTGAACCGAAGGGGGCACCTTCACGATTTCCGCGCCCACCTGCGCCAGGCCCAATTTCATCACCCCAGCAGCGCCTTGCCGCAACCAGCGGAAATTCAACCAACTAAGCGATCCTCCCGCCGCGGCGCTTTCTCCCGCGCGCCATCCCCAGCCAACCGCCGCGCCAATCGCCACGGCGACGCCCACGACTATGAGGAATGCTTCCAGGCGCAATTCGATGGCTGCAGGCTCGGCATCCGTCACTGAATTATTTTTCTCCTGCGCTGGCTAGTTTCACCACGTCGCGAATCCCCATCACCACACCTAGAATTCCCAGCACGATCATCAGAATCGGTTTGGTATGCAGCCAGCGGTCGAGGAAATAGCCGAGCGCTCCTCCGGCCACCACCGGGGCAACCAGCAGAAACGGCAATTCGAGCGCCAGCGCGATTTGTTTGACGGCCCCGCCGGGGCCCTTCGAAGAGGACGGTTCCTGTGGATTCATGTGCGTATCATCTTACCGCTGGAAAGGGTTGAGGATGGAATAACTGGCGAAGCGCAGAAATTGCTCGGGAAAAATTCCGGCCAGCAGCGTGACCCCGGCCATCGCTCCCAGCGCGAATTTTTGCGCCCAGGTTATGATAGGCCGCGTTCGCTCGGCGGGCTCGCGCACCCACATCGCCGCCACCATCCGGAAGCAGTAATACGCCGCGGGAACGACGTAGGCCACGGCCAGAACCGCCAGGATGTAATGTTTCGTTTCCACCAGCGCCCAGAAAATCAGAAGCTGGGCCACGAAACCCGCCGTCGGCGGAATCCCCGCAAGCGACAGTAAAAATATCAGCATCAATACGGCCGCCACGGGATTGCGCTGCAGGAGTCCATTCAAATCGTCGAGTTCATCGCCGATGGCGCCCTTGCGGCGCAGCAGTGCGACGATGGCAAACGCTCCGGTATTGAAAAACGCGTAGACCAGCAAATAATAAGCCACGGCCTCAAGCCCCAGGCGGTTGAGCGAGCCGTCTTTATTCACGGCGGCGACGAGTCCCAAAAGGATGTAGCCCACCTGGGCGATCGAGGAATAGGCCAGCAGGCGCTTGATGTTGGTTTGCGTGATGGCCGCCAATGTTCCGACCGTCAACGTGAGGACGGCGGCCACGGCTACCATCGTCGCCCAATCAATGCGCGACGGCCAGAAAACGGTGAGAAACAGCCGCAGCAGCAAAGCAAAACTTGCCGCTTTCGAAGCCACGCTGATGTAGGCGGCGATCGTGGTGGGCGCGCCTTCATGGACATCCGGCGCCCATTGATGGAACGGCACGGCGGCGATTTTGAAAAACAAGCCGGCAGCCACGGTTCCCAGCGCGATATAGGTCAGCAAATCTCCGCCGGGAAAAAGCGCATGCCGCTCGGCCATTTTTTCGGCGATGGCGTCGAGATTGGTCGAGCCCGCCAGCCCGTAGAGAATGGAAAATCCATACACAAGAATGGCCGAACTGAAAGCGCCGAAGAGAACGTATTTGAGCGCGGCTTCATTCGAGCGGCGATCGCGGCGCAAAAAGCCGGTGAGCACATAAAAACTCACGGCCATGATTTCCAGTCCCAGGAACAGCACCACCAAATCGTTTCCGCAGGCCACGAACAGCATGCCCACCGCCGCAAACATCACCAGCGCGTAATATTCGCCCTGCTGCTCTCCTTCGATTCCGAGGTAACGTACGGAGAGAAGAATCACCAGCGCCGTGGCGGCCACGATAATGAAGCCGAAAAAGATAAAAAAGGGATCGATGACGATGGAATTGTCGAAACCGACGTACCGGATGTCCGCCATTAACCACAGCGATGCGCCGCTCAGCGTCACGCCCAGCATCGCCGTGAGCGCGTTCCATCCCTTTTGCCGCGGCCGCAGCAGAAAATCGGTCAGCAAAATCGTGAGGGCAAAAAGGACCAGGATCACCTGCGGCAAAATGTAAAAAATGTCCTGCCGGGCTTGTTCGAAGACCAGCGACCAGGGAACCATCTGGTCCATTTATTTCACTCCAGGGGAAGAGGCAGAGCTAGCGCTGCCAGCGGGTGCGGCACTGGCGGCGGGCGGCGCGGCGGAAGTTGTGGCGCGAAGCTTCGCGGGCGCTATCGCGGAGTAATAGCCGGGATTCACGGTTTCGATCAGTTGTTTCACCGGCGCGTCCAGGACGCGGAACAGCGGCTTGGGATAAATGCCAATCCAAAAAATGAGCAAGATCAGCGGAACCAGAGTCGCAAACTCGCGCGCGTTCAGGTCCGGAAGATTTTCATTCGCGGGATTGTTGATTGCGCCGAACATCACGCGCTGGTAGAGCCACAGCAGATACGCCGCGCCCAGCACGATGCCAAAAACTCCCCACGCCGCCCATTGCCAGCGATCTTCCGACGCCCCGCGCAGAATGGTGAATTCGCCGATGAATCCGTTCAGAAGCGGCAACCCAAGCGAACTGAGAGTCACAATCATATAAATCGCCGCGAAATTGGGCATGGGCGTGACAAGCCCGCCAAAATCGGAAATGCTTTGGGTCTGCCGCCGCTCGTAGAGGATGCCGGCGATTAGAAACAGCGCTCCGGTGGAAATTCCGTGGTTCAACTGCTGGATGACACTGCCGTACAACCCAAGCGGCGTGAGCGCGAAAATTCCCAGGGTGCAGAATCCCATTTGGCTCACCGACGAATAGGCCACCAGGCGCTTCATGTCCTTCTGCGTCAGGCAAACCAGCGCGCCATACATGATGGTGATTAGCGACAGCGCGACCAGAAAACCACGATAGTGCAGCGATGCGTCGGGAAACATGGGAAGCGAAAAACGCAGGAATCCGTAGGTCCCCGTTTTCAACACCACGCCCGCGAGGATTACGCATGCGGCCGTGGGCGGTTCGGTGTGCGCGTCGGAAAGCCAGGTGTGAAACGGAAACATCGGAACTTTTATGGCGAAGGCGAAGAAGAATCCCCAGAAAAGCCATTTATCGATTCGCCAGCCGGACGCGCCGGTAAACGGGTGCGCCAGAATTTCGCGCATGTCGAAAGTTCCGCGGAAATGATACACCGCAAGAATCGCCAGCAGCATCACCGCCGACCCGGCCAAGGTGTACAGGAAAAACTTGATGGCCGCATACAACCGGCGCTCGCCGCCCCACACTCCGATCAGGAAATATATCGGGACCAGCATCACTTCCCAGAAAACGTAAAACAGGACGAAATCGAGCGAAAGAAATGCGCCCAGCATTCCGGTCTGCAAGAGCAGCATGAGAACGTAAAATTCCTTCCGCCGCTCGCGAATCGCGGTCCACGCGGAAAGTATGGCGATGGCCCCCAGCAGGGTGGTGAGCATGACCATCAGCAGGCTCAATCCATCGATTCCCAGCGCGTAATGCACGTCGAGTGAGGGTATCCAGACATGGTCGGTGACGAACTGAAAACGCGGCGCAGTGGCCGAGAGATCAAAGCGCCAGAGAAGTGGCAACGACACCAGCAGGCCGAGCATTCCAAAAATGTTTGCGGTCCAGCGGTACAAATCCGCGCGCTCGCGCGGGATGGAGAGCAAGACGAGCGCGCCCACCAGCGGCGTAAATAAAATTATGGTCAGTATGTGGCTACCGAACAATTCCGTTCACTCCTTCGCTTTCTCGCTTCGACTCGACAAATTGTTTGCGCCGACTTTCGAATTCATTAGCGGGCGGCATGGTGAATCAGGTACGCGAAATATCCGAGAAAACCGGTCAGGCCCACCGTGAACCACAAAATGTAGCTCTGTACCCGCCCGTTCTGCATCAGCCGCGCCGGAAGGGCCAGAAATCGGACGAATCCCACACCCAGACGAATTGCTCCATCAACAATCCAATCGTCGCACCACATGGAAACTCGCGAGGCCGCGCGCGCCAGCCCTCCCGCGCCGTCCACTCCCGCGCGGTCAATCACCGCGCCATCAAAACTGCCGAGCGCGCCACTCAGTTTCTTCAAGCTCATCAGGAAATAAGCGTTGCCGGCGCGGTTGAAGTTGCCCATCTTCTTTCCCGATTCGCTTGCCGCCGGCCTTCGAAAATAAAGTCCGATGAGCAGGAAGCCGCACAAACCCAGGGCTCCCCAGCCCGCGCACATAACCAGCGAATTATTTGCCAGCACTAAAATCATCACGGCAAACACCATCAAATTCATGCAGCCAAAAACGCGGGCGTAGGAATCGTTCTCCCTCATATGGCCCGCGCAATAAATATGAATCAGCAGAGCCACGCCGGTGACTATGAGCATCATCCCCGCCGAAACAGGATCGAGCCTAATTCCCCATGCGGCGCTAAATGTGCCCGGCGGTCCGGAAGCAGGGCGATAGCTGATCGAGGGAATCCAATCGAAAAGAATATGCGTCACAGTGCGCCGGTTTGGCGGCAACGCCAAAAGTTGAAATAATGCCGCCGCGGAAAAAGCAAATGACGCACCCACGCTTGCCGAGCAAAGCCAGGCGATCCTCGATTTGCCGAGCCGGCTCCCGAAACCAAACATGGCCGCGGCCGTGGACAGCGGAAATATCGCGGCCAGCCACACGTGGCTCACGAAAAATGGAGTGGGCGGGTTCATCGCGCGCTTTTCACCATTTCAGCAAATCCATTTCGTCGGGCAGCAGCGTTTCGCGGTTGCGGTAAAACGCGAGAATGATTCCCAGCCCCACGGCCGCTTCGGCCGCGGCGTCGGCCATGACGAAAAGCGCGAAGACTTGCCCATCCAGCGTCCCCCACATCCGCGAAAAGGCCATAAGGTTGATGTTGACGGCGTTCAGGATCAATTCGATGGACATCAGCATGACGATCGCGTTGCGGCGCGTAAGCACTCCCACCACGCCGATCACTAAAAGCGCGAGGCTCAAGACCAGGTAATGATCCACGGGAATCACGCCGCCCTCCGCCTGGCCAGCACCACCGCGCCAACCATGGCCACCAGCAGCAGAATCGAGGCAAGCTCAAACGCCAGCACGGAATGACGAAAAAGCGCATCGGCAATCGCCCCGGTATTCAAATCCGGCAGCGGATTTACTTGATGCAGCCGCAAATCGCCGCGCCCGATCCATATCCCCAGCAGAATTTCCGCGCCCAGCGCCAAGGCCAACGCCGCACCCACAAATTTCTGGCGATTGAACGCCGTCATGCGCAGCGGCGCTTCGAAATTCACCAGCATAATGAAGAACACAAACAGCACCATGATCCCGCCCACAAACAGGATCAGCTGCACCACAAAAAGAAATTCCGCCTGGAGTTGCAGGTAAATTCCGGCGGTGGCGACGAGCGTGGTGATCAGGAACACCGCGCTGTGCATCACGTTCCGCCGGGTGACCATCAGAATGGCAGAGGCCACAGCCAGGCCCGCGAAGAAATAAAATAGAATGATGTTCAGCAGCACCGCATCACCGCCCCGCCTCTTCCCTAGGCACCGCGCGCACCCGCGTTTCGTCCATTTCCTTTATGAGCCACATGGCCGCGCCCAAAGTCAGCAGCAAAATCAGCACATTCGACCACCACGGGCTGAAACCGAAATCCTCACGCAGCACGATGGCCACGCCCACGCCCATCACGTTCACCAGTCCCAGCGGAATCAGAAAGCGCCATCCCATGCGCATGAGTTGATCGAAGCGGTAGCGTGGAAACGTGAAACGAAACCACAAGAACGCATACAAAAAGACGGCGACCTTGGCAAGGAACCAGAAGGCGCCATGGATTGCGGCCATCGCCGCGGGCGGCGCGAACAACGCTCCCGCCATCACTCCTGCGAGCGCCACGCAAAAGCCCGCAATCAGCGACATCCCGATTTTCTGGCTGCCCGCCGGCCGCCGCCGGACCCATCGCAAACAATATATGGCGCCCGCCAAAAACAAAAGGGCGGGAAATGCGTCGAGGACCTCTACCTGCGTTCCGAAAAGATGATCGCGAATGCTCGGAAACGGGCGCAGCCATCCGCCCAGAAACAATGTGGTGGCGATTCCCGCGACGATAATCATGTTGGCGTAATCCGCCAGAAAAAAGAGAGACCAGCGGATGCCACTGTACTCCGTCATGGATCCTGCGGCGTGCTCCGATTCCGCCGCGTGCAAATCGAAACGCGCGCGATTTAATTGCGCAATCGATCCCGCAAGAAACACAAAAAAGCCGACGGGCGCATAAAAAATGAACCAAGTCCCTTGATCGTATTGCGCCTGCACAATGCCCTTCATTGAAAGCGTTCCGGCCAGCATCAGCGCGGAAACCAGCCCCAGGGCCGCTGCGGTTTCGAAACTCACCAGTTGCGCGGCGCTGCGGAAAGCGCCGAGCAGCGAATAGCGGCCGCCCGAAGCCCAGCCTCCCAACACGATCCCGTAAATTCCCAGCGAGCTGGCTGCCAGGATGAACAACAAACCGGCATCGAGGTCCGCGATTTGAAATGAAGGGCCAAACGGGAGTGCGGCATAAGCGACCAGCGCAACGGTGACGCTCATCGAAGGAGCGAGCCAATACAGAATAACGTCCGCGCCGCTCGGGACGACGTCTTCCTTGAGCAGCAATTTCAAGGCATCGGCGACGGGCTGCAGCAAACCGTGCGGCCCCTCGCGCAAGGGTCCCACGCGCGTCTGCATGTCCGCCATGATTTTCCGCTCGAGCAGCACGATAAACCCGGCCAGCAGCAGCAACACCAGCACGATTATCACGCCCGAGAAAACTGGAAATATCCATGCGCGAATCGCATGCAGGTTGGAAGAAATCATCGTCGGGCCGGCCCTTTACGCCGGTTTCGTTGAAAAGTCTTCATCCGCGGTCCGCTTCTCACAGCATAATCCCGATCGTGCCGACCATCGCGCGCGACTTTTGCAATGCGAAGAGATTCGTGGTGGAGCCGTGAGTCGCGCTTGCGGGCATAGGCACACGACCCGCGCGGTCAAATGCGCTGTGAGTCGCTGTCATATCCGCGGGATCTTTTTTCATCAATTCGATTGCCGGGCTATATCCAGTCGAGTACGCCTTTCTGGTAAAGCCAGATATAGCCCACGAACAAGATGCCCAGAAATACGGCCATGCTCAGCAGCCCATACGCGCCCATCTGGCTGAACTTCACGGCCCAGGGAAAGAGAAAAATAATTTCCGCGTCAAAAATTACGAACAAAATGGCGACGATATAGAAGCGGTCATCGTAACGGCCGTGCGCGGTTTCCATCGCCGGCACGCCGCATTCATACGCTTCGTGCTTCGCTTCCGCGGGAGCCGGATCGGGGCGTAGGCGCTTAAAGACGACGAGCGCCACCACGGGGAACGCCGCCGCGAGGGCCGCAAAAATGAGTATCGGAATGTAAGGGGCGGGGATCATGACGCGAAGTGGCCCATCGTAACATACGGCTTCACCGCGGGACAGAGCCAACACCCGCAGCACGCGGCGTTACAATTTCGCCGGCGAGGCAGGGAATACCAAAATTGCAAAGAGATGCGCGCGAGAGATGCGAATTACGCGCGGCACGACGATTTCACCGGTCAGCAAGGCGAACCCAAATTTGCAAAGAGATGCGCGCGAGAGCTGCGAAATACGCGCGGCGCGATGCAAATCTAGCCGTGGCGCGCGCCATGCAGCACTTCGACGGCGTGAGGAAGAAGGTCGGCGATGGCATCGAGCGATTCGACGGCGCCGCGTGGGCTGCCGGGAAGGTTCACGATCATGGTGGTACCGCGAATTCCGCAAACACTGCGGGAAAGCAGCGCGCGATCCAGTTTTTTTTTGCCTTCGGCGCGCATGTGCTCGGCGAATCCGGGAATCAATCTTTCGGAAACGGCCAAAGTCGCTTCCGGCGTGACGTCCCGCGGGCCCAGCCCCGTGCCGCCGGTGGTGAGAATCAAATCGGCGTCGCGCGAATCGGCCGTGTAGGCCAGCAATTTTTCGATGGCCGGCCGTTCATCGGGCAAAATCACCGCGGAAACGATTTGCCAGCCGAGTTCCCGGCAACGCGCGACCACGGAAGGTCCGGACCGGTCCTCGGTTTTTCCTGCCGCCACTGAATCGCTGATGGTGATTACCGAGACTCGCATGATATTGGGGGCGCCTAGCCCTGCACCGCCGCGGCATCGGTGTCGTCGGCGTCGCGGTGTTCTTCGTCGATCAACCGCAACGCCTCCATCAGAAGTCCGGTGGTGGTGCGCGATATCGTTGTGCGCGCGGGCGCGGAATTGAAATCGATTTCAAATTCGCCGTCGGCCCATTTGGCGGCGTGAAACACGGCTGCTTCGCCCTCGACCGAGCCGAACTTCGCGTCGGTGCACTGCCCCGCTGCGAAAAAAAGCTCGCAAGTTTCATTGCCGCGGTGGATGGTCAACGCGCAGGATTTTTGTCCCATTTCGAGCGACTGCATGAGGTCCATGATGCTCATTTCCTCGAGGCGTCCCTGAATCACGCCCGGGCGCACGGCGCGCTTCTGCATTTTTTCCAGATGCAGACGGTCGATCACTTTCTTCGTGCGCCGCACCAGGTCCTTCAGGAAAAATGGCTTGGGAATGAATTCCTCGACGCCCTCGACGATGGGCCGCAGTTTTTCCTCGATGTCGCTGCGGCTGGCCAGAAATATAAAGGGGATGGACTTGGTCTGCTGGCGCGCGTGGAGTTTTTCAAAGAGTTGGCGGCCGTCGAGACCCGGCATGCGGTAGTCGCAGAGCACTATATCCGGAGGATCGTCCACGATTTTCAACAATGCGTCGGCGCCGTCGGCGGCCGCCTGCGCTTCGCAATGCGGCATCAAGCCCTTCATCAGTAGGTCGAGGATCAGCGCATTATCGTCCACCACCAGGACGCGAACATCCTTGAGCGGGGTCATGACCCGCCGCGCTTTCCGGAGCGGATGTAAACTCCGCTGCGTCCGCCCGATTTTTTCACTACATGCAATTCCGTGATTTCCATGCCGCGCTCGATGCCCTTGCACATATCGTAAATCGTCAGAGCCGCCACCGAAGCCGCCACCAGCGCTTCCATCTCCACTCCCGTGGGCCCGCTGGCGCTGGCAGACGACGAGATCTCAATTCCATTCTGGCATAGCTTCGCACGCACATCCACGTGCGTCAGCGCAAGAGGATGACAAAGGGGTATCAGTTCCGCGGTGCGCTTGGCCGCCGTGATTCCGGCGATGCGTGCTATTTCCAAAGGATTTCCCTTCGGCGCTTTCAGCCGCCGCACGGCTTCCACGGTTGCGCGCCGCATGCGCACAAAGGCATGCGCTTGGGCCTCGCGCGACGTCGTGGGTTTGGCCGTGACGTCCACCATTCGCACGCGCCCCTTGGCATCGTAATGCGTCAGTTTTTTCATTTCGAAAATCTTCCGCTTTCCTGCGGGAAATCGTTCGAGCGCGCCGCGCACCGAGTTGATCGTTTCACATTCGCCGGGTCAATCATATCTGAGTGCATCAGAAGGCGCCGCGCCGAGGAAGCACATCCGCCCAATCTCCCGCGGCCATCTGCCAGCGCGGCTCCTGCACCACCAGAAAACAATTGCCGCGCGTCACCGCCCCAATATCTCCCGAACCTTCCCAGCGCGGCAATTCGACCGTAGCTTCACCCGCCGGCCATGAAACGCGCGCCGGCAGAAAATGCGCCATCCCCGGTTTCTCGTTCACCGCGTGTTGCAGCCTGGCCTTGAAAAATGGCACGGGTTCCGGCGAATGACCGGACAGCAACTCCATGGCCGCAAGCACGAACAATTCGAAAGTGACCATGGTCGAAACGGGATTCCCCGGCAAACCAAACACCGGCTTGCCGCGGCACCACCCAAAAACCGCGGGGCGGCCGGGACGCATGGCCACCGCATCGAAAAAAAATTCCGCGCCCAGATCGCGAAGCACCGGCTCGACCAAATCGTGTTTCCCGGCAGAAACACCCCCGCTCAATACCAAAATATCTTCGGCAAGCCCGCTTTCGATTTTTGCGCGAATCGCTGCGGCATGGTCCGCGGCGTTACCGAGCATCACTGGCTCGCCACCTCCCAGCGTTATTTGCGCTGCGAGCGATACGCTATTGCTGTTGCGAATCTGAAAATTTCCCGGAGTCGCGGCAACGTCCGTCACTTCGTCGCCGGTGGAAAGGATGGCCACGCGCGGCCGTCGCGCCACTTTTAGCTTCGCTGCGCCCACCTGCGCCGCGGCGGCAAGCTCCGCGTAACCCATGCGCGTTCCGGCATGCAGCACGCACTCTCCCGCGCGCATTTCCGCGCCTTCCGGCACAAAATTCTGGCCCGCTTGCGCGACGCGGTCAAAGCGAACCGTATTTCCTTCCATTTGCGCATGCTCGAGCATCACCACGGCATCGGCGCCGCGAGGGAGCGCCGCTCCGGTCATGATCTCAATGCAATCGACCCGGCTGAGTTCTCCGTTAAACGGAACTCCTGCGCGGCTCTCACCGATCAGGCGCAGCTTTGCGCCCGGCTGCGCCACATCTGCAGCACGCACGGCAAATCCGTCGCGGGTCGAGCGATGAAAAGGAGGATAATTCCGGTCGGCCTGAATATTTTCGGCGAGGAAGCGTCCTAACGAGCGCGCAGGCTCGGCCGCAAGATCAATCATTTCGACGGCTGACGCGCTACCCGAAGCAGGTCCGGGGGATGTGGCGGCGCATCGTTCGCGAATCACATCGATGACTTTCGCGCGCGCCGCTTGATAGGAAAGCATGGAGCCTCAGAGCCAGCCGGCAATCTTTGTCCCGCGCGGAACGATGGTGGCGTCGCGCTCCGGCCCGGTGGAAACCATGCCGATTTCGATTTCGAGCTTGTCGGAAATGAAGTTCAGGTAATCGCGGGCCGCCGGCGGCAAGTCTTTCACGTCGCGGATTCCGGGAGTCGGTTTGCGCCAACCAGGAAGCGTCTGATATACGGGTTCGATCTGCGCGAGCACCTCAACTTCCGCGGGCATTTCGCGCAGCAATTCTCCCTTGAGGCGGTAGCCGGTGCAAACTTTGATTTCGTCCTGGGCATCGAAGACGTCCAGCTTGGTCACCACCAGGGAATCAATGCCGCTGAGAATTTTGGCGTAACGCAGCACCACCAGGTCCAGCCATCCGCATCTTCGCGGGCGCCCGGTAACCGCTCCGAATTCGTTGCCGCGCTCGCGCACCGCTTGCGCATCGAGGTCCGGCATTTCCGTGGGAAACGGGCCGCTGCCGACGCGCGTGGTGTAAGCCTTGGTCACGCCCACCACGCCGCACAGCCGAGTGGGTCCAATACCCAGGCCCGCCGCAGCGCCTCCGGAAGTGGCATTCGAAGAAGTCACATACGGGTAGGTGCCATGGTCGATGTCCAGCATGGTTCCCTGCGCGCCTTCCGCGAGGACCGATTCGCCATTGTCGAGCGCCTGATTCAGCACTTCGGCGGTGTCCGCCACCAAGCCGCGAATATGCGCGGCAATTTCCAGATAATTTTCAAGCAGCCCGGCGGTTTCGAGCTGGTGTCCATAAGCGGCGCGGCTGATGGCGTCTTTTTCGGCGATCACGCGCTCGAGTTTTTCGCGAAAGCGCTCGGCATCCATCAAATCGCAAACGCGAATTCCCCGGCGGGCCGCTTTATCTTCGTAGGCCGGGCCGATTCCGCGCGAGGTGGTCCCGATTTTGGCCGCTCCGCGGGCCAGTTCCGCGGCTTTGTCCATTTCACGGTGATAGGGAAAAATCAGATGCGCGCGGTTGCTGAGAAAAAGCCGCCCGCGCACTTCGATGTTGGCCTTTTTCAGGTTTTCGAGTTCCGCCACGAGAGCCGCGGGATCCACCACGGTTCCCGGGCCAATCACCGCTTTTTTTCCGGGACGCAGGATGCCGCTGGGAATCAATTGCAAAACAAAACGGCGGCCGTCGAAAATGACGGTATGCCCGGCGTTATGGCCTCCGGCATAGCGCGCCGTGAAATCGAAGGAAGCCGCCAGGTAGTCAACCACCTTGCCTTTTCCTTCGTCGCCCCACTGCGCGCCGACCACCGCAATCGCTTTCGCCTTGGCTTTGTCCATCGTCCCCATCACCCCGCCTGGCTTTCGGCCACAACACCCCGCAAACGCATATATTCATGATGCCTTACAGGCGGGCGCGCACGGCAGGCACAGAAAAACAATCCTACGCCGTGCTCCTTTGCAACGCAAGAGCGAGGGATGCGGGCGGGGGACGAAAACTAAAGGGATTGTCGGCGATGCGGGACGCGGCGGATGCAATCGGCGGCATGGTCATTGACCATTCCCGTGGCCTGCATGAAGGCGTAGCAAATGGTCGAGCCCACGAACCGGAAACCGCGGCGCTTCAAATCCTTGCTCATGGCGTCGGATTCCAGAGTGTGCGCGGGCACCCGCCGCGAAGATTTCCAACGATTGACCTTGGGCTTCCCGTCCACGAATTTCCAGATGTAGGCGTCGAAGCTGCCGAATTCGCGGCGCACGGCGAGAAAGGCCGCGGCATTCGATACGGTGGAGGTGATTTTCAAGCGGTTGCGCACGATTCCGGCGTCGGCGAGAAGCGCCCGGATTTTGCGCCGGCCGTACTTCGCGATTTTTTCCGGGTCAAAATCGTCGAAAGCGCGGCGGTAATTCTCGCGCTTCTTGAGGATGGTTTCCCAGCTCAATCCGGCCTGCGCGCCTTCGAGGATCAGGAATTCAAACAGGCGGCGGTCGTCATGCAGCGGCACTCCCCATTCCTGATCGTGATATTCCATCATCACAGGCGAGATCGCCCAGTGGCACCGGCGCGGTCCAGGCGTCATTGGATTCCCCGGGAACGCGGATTCATTTCGGACATGAAGTTCAATTCGGCGCGGGCGACATGGGCGACATCGCGATGGGAACAGAGGCGAGAAAGCGCTTACTCGCTCTTTTCGCGCATGGGAAGCCCTTTCGCGGGAAGTCGCGTCTGCGCCTCCGCACGTGACAAGCATGCGGGACATACGCAGTCCGCAAACCTCGCGCGCAAAGCCGCCAAAGTTTCCGCGCAAATATTTTCTTGAGCGCACCAGCAGCCAGGGTGCGATTCCGAGCACGCGAAATTTTCACCGCACCCGGGGCATACCTTCGACTTTGCCAGCGTGGCAGCCTCCGCCGGTGTGTCGGATCCGCCGGCACTCACTCGCCGCTCCTCAATGCTTGCGGAATTGCGCCTAAGAAATGTGGCGCTGGATGACCTTCACGATTTGTTCTTTGGGAACCGCGCCGACGATCTGTTCCGCCACCTGGCCGCCCTTGAACACCAACAGCGTGGGAATGCCGCGAATATTGAATTTTCCGGCGGCGTTGATATTTTCATCCACGTTGAGTTTCACGACTTTCAATTTCCCCGCGTTTTCGCGCGCGATTTCGTCCACTGTGGGAGACAAGGCGCGGCACGGAGCGCACCACTCCGCCCAAAAATCCACCATCACCGGCTGGGTCTTGCTGGCCTCGATCACATCGGTTTGAAAATTCGCATCGCTCACTGCTTGCACGTTATCTGACATTGGTTGTCCCTTGTGGCGCCTTCCCTCTTGCCGACAGGAGAAGCGCGCTACGGTTTAGATGATCCAGCCGCCCGCGGGATGCGGGCCCTTCTAGCTGCTTCATACAGCGTGACATAGGCTGCTGCGGAAGCCTTCCACGAAAAATCCTTGGCCATGCCGTTGGTCATGATGGTACGCCAGGCTTTGTCATTGCGATAGGCCTCCAGCGCCCGCCGGATGCAATCCATCATCGACGATCCATCATACGCCTCAAATTTGAATCCCGTACCGCGCTGCGCCTTGGGGTCGAAATTCTCGACAGTATCGTCGAGGCCGCCTGTGGCGCGCACCACCGGCACCGTGCCATAGCGCAGGCTGTAAATCTGATTGAGGCCGCAGGGTTCGTAGCGCGAAGGCATCAGGAAAATATCCGCGCCGGCTTCGATTTGATGGGCCAGAACATTGTCGAATCCGATTTTCAATCCCACGCGCGCGGGATATTTGGCGGCCAGCTTCTTGAACAGCGTTTCGTATTCCGCGGCTCCCGTCCCCAAAGCCACGATGGCCAGATTTTCCTTCATTAATTCCGGAGCGGATTCGGCAATCAGGTCGAATCCCTTTTGATCCACGAAACGCGAAACGATGCCCACCACGGGGCGGTCAAGGTTTTCTTCCGGCAGGCCGAAGACTTGCAGCAGCGTCTTCTTGCAGATCCGCTTCCCCGCCAGATTGTGCGCCGAATAATTCTGGGCAATATGTTGATCGGCTTCCGGACTCCACACGCCGTAATCCACACCGTTCAAAATTCCCACCAGGCGGTCCGACCTCTGGCGGATCACGCCTTCGAGGCCCGCGCCGTATTCCGGGGTCTGAATCTCGCGGGAATAACGCGGGCTGACGGTGGAAAGATAATCGGCGAAGAGTAAGCCGCCCTTCAAGAAGTTCACTTTGCCGTAGTATTCCAGGGTGTCCATGGTGAAAAGCTGCGGGGGCAGTCCGATCTCGCGCATCGCGGACTGCGGGAAAAGCCCGGCATAGGCCAGATTGTGGATGGTAAACACCACCGGCAGATTTCGCACTGCGGGATCATGGGCGTGCTGCGCGCGGAGAATCACCGGAACCAGCGCCGTTTGCCAGTCGTGGCAATGAATCACATCCGGCAGCCAGACGCGCTTGGTAAACTCTATAGCCACGCGCGAAAATTCCGCGAAACGCAGGGCATTGTCGGGATAATCGCCGCTTTTATCGCCGTACAGGCCGGCGCGGTCGAAAAAGGCGGGATCCTCGACGAAGAAATAGCGGACGCCTTCCACCGCGCGACCTTCGGCAATCGAGGGAAACCGCAGGGCGTCGCCCAGCGCCACGGTTACGCTGGAAACCAGGGTGGCAGCGGTTTTATTTCCGCGATATTTCGGGAGCAGCACGCAGACTTCATGGCCGCCTTCCACCAGCGCTCTGGGCAGCGCTTCCACCACGTCCGCCAAGCCGCCGGTCTTCGAATACGGCAGCCCTTCCGATGCCACGAACAAAATTTTCATTGGCTTAGAAACCAGCAAAAACGGTAACGGAACCTCCCGTCGCCGTCAAGGCAATCTCCCGCCGCGGGTCAACTGCTTCGACATGCAGCGGATCGTGCAAGAGGAAGAACGCTTCAAGCCGGGATGCGCAGAATTTCAATGTGTTGAATCAAACGATCGCAGACGGCGATGCACTGCTCTCTCATTTCCCCGCGCAAGTCCGGCGAACTGCCCGCACCCAGGAAACTCGCAGCCCCCTGGCACAGCAAAAACAGCGCATAAAACGCAAGATCATATTCCCCGGGTTTTCCTCCGAATCGCCGCGCGAGCTCGGCAAGAAATCGCGTCTTGCCGGGACGACCCGATTGGGGAGCCAGGATTTCGGTCTGAGTGCCTTGCAACACCTCGTAATCCTCGGAATTTTCTTCGATGAATTGCACGTAGCGGCGGTAAATCTGCTCGATGCCCGGGGCGGCAAAAACGAATTCGATCATTTCCTGGCGGATTTCATGGGCCAGGGCGTTCTGCAGCGCAGCCTTGTTGCGGAAGCGTTTGTAGACGGTCGGCGTGGTGGTTCCCGCGGCGCGTGCCACGGCGCGCAAGGTAAGGCCGTGAACACCGCGGGCATGGCAAAGGCGGCGTGCCGCGGTGAGGATGCGCTTTTCAAGGTGCTGATCTGCGACGCGCGGCATAAGAGGGCTCCCTAGGTTCCTATTACACTCTATAACTTACAGCGATAAAGTCAATAGCCTGGAAGTTTCTGATGTGAAGAAAATTGCAAAGGTGCGCGTGGGGCTCTGTGTAAACGGTGCCGTTATTAGCTGATTATGTCGAGATTGAAGACATCCCGAGGGGTCAAAGAAGGGGAAAATTCGCTTGATTTGTAATGATTACAGTGTTAAACTAACGTCGTTAAACCGAATGGTCTAACTATCACGCTTCGCTTGTGCGAAGTCTTTGGAGTTTATTTAACATGGTTCACGTCGAGGATTCTTCCGGATGTACCACTATGAAATACTTAATCGCAGAACTGACCCACGCCGAATCGGAACTTTCCAGCGTGGAATTTACCTTGCGCGGACTGCTGCGCACTTTTTCGGTGGAACAGATTGCCCGCCATGCCCAGTATGACTTGATCAGCAAACCTCTCAACCGCCTTGCGGGCTTGCAAAATTTCTACTTCCTGGTGAACGCCCGCTATCTCGATCAGCACTCCCAGACCGGGATTCAGGACTCCGCGACATGAACGGCATGGAAATCACGCAAGCCATCGCGCGCATTGCCGCGTACATGCGCGAGCAACGCGACCGTTTTTTCGCGGCGGGAAGGCCACTCGAAGAAAATCATGCGGCTCCCATGAAGCCTTTTTTCTCCGACGCATTGCTCGGGAAAGTGCGCATCGCCGAAAAATCCGGACGGAAAATACCCGAGCCGCCGTTTTACGAGGAAGCCAAGGCCCTGGGCATCCAAAATCTTCCGAGCTTGAATCACATGGCTTCACTCACCTTTGTGGATGTGCTGGTCTTCCCCGGAAATGCAACGCCCCGGGATTTATTCCACGCGCTGGTGCACGCCACGCAATTCGAGGCTCTGGGGATCGAGATTTATATGGAACTGTACGTCCGCGCCTTCCTCCACGTTCGCCGCAATATCCTGGTACCGCTCGAGGCCCATGCCTTCGCGCTGGACACTCGTTTTGCGGCGAACCCGCAAGAGAGCTTTTCGGTGGAAGAAGAAGTGCGGCTGTGGCTTCGCAGCGGAAGGTATGCCGCCATGCCGCATTCAAATTTGTCCCCGAGCACGGGCCGGGACTGAGCACGAGAGCGGCGCGGGTCGCAATTGTTTTGCGAGCCTCATGCTCAAAATTCGATGCGCCCGCCACAATCCGGCATTCGCGGCCGAAGAATGAGCTAAGATCGCCTGACGATGGCGCGACAACGGCTGGGGCAGCATTTTCTGGGAAGTTCGGCATGGCGGGAGCGCATTCTCGAAACGCTTCCGCTTTCCAGTTCCAGCACTTGGCTTGAAATCGGCGCAGGACATGGAGAAATGACGCAACTCCTGGCCCCCCGAGTGGGCCGGCTAGTCGCCATCGAGACCGACGCGCGGCTCCTTCCCCAACTTCGCGAGCGGGCTGCGCGCGAATGGAAAAACGTCGAGGTTGCCGCCGGAGACGTTTTGACTCTCGATCTGGGGGCGCTCGCGGGACGCGAGCCATTCCGAGCTTACGGCAACTTGCCCTACTACATTACATCGCCAATCCTGCACCACGCCTTCGAGTACGCCGCGCAGCTTGAATCTCTGCATGTGGTCATCCAATACGAAGTTGCGGAACGTATTGCCGCGCACCCCGGACATCGCGAGTACGGCTATCTTTCCACCTTGTGTCAATTCTTTGCCAAGCCCGAAATCGCCTTCCGTATCCCACCGGGCGCATTTCAGCCGCCGCCGAAAGTGCAATCGGCGCTGGTCAAAATGACGCTTCCCGGCGAGCGCGCCTCACTTGGAATCACCGACGAGCGCGGATTCCTGAAATTCATCCAACGGTGCTTCGCGCAAAAGCGCAAGACTCTGCGCAACAATCTCCTGCCGCTGGCATCCAGCGATGGCGTGCAAGGGGCGCTGGCTGGGGCTGGGTTGCGCGGGGATGTGCGCGCCGAACAACTCACACTCGCGCAATTCGCCGCGCTATTTCTGGCGTTCGATTCCTGCATTTGAATTGAGGGCAAACAAGGGATTGGCGGGAAAAACGAGCAATTAAAGCGGTTTCACCACGGCTTGCAGGCGATCCGGAAAGTTGGTCATGATGCCATCGATCCCCGCGCCCATCAGCCGCCGCATCTCTTCCGGAGCGTCTACGGTCCAAGCGGCCACGTGAATATCCACGCGATGCGCCTGCTCGATCATTTCCGGCGTGACCAGGTCGGCGCGCGGGCACAATTGCCGGGCCCCGGCATCCTGCGCGCGTTTTAGGATGTCCGCCGAAGGTTCTTCGACCAATAAACCAGTCATGATGCCGGGATCGAGTTCGCGGACGCTTTCAATCTGGGTGGCGTCGAAAGAAACGACAATGGTGCGCGAAGCGGTTTCCACGCCGCGTAAAGCAGCCACCAGAGCATGGTGCATGCCCCAGGCCGAATCGTATTTCAATTCGAGATAGAAGATCACATCGTGTTTGCGCGCAAAAATGAGGATTTCCTCGAGGGTGGGAATGCGCGCGCCCATAAATCCGCGGTCAAACCACATCCCCGCGTCCAACTCGCGAAGCTGCGCCAGGGTGTGCTCGCGCACCGGGCCGTGTCCATTGGTGGTGCGGTCGAGGACGGCATCATGGATGGCCACAAAACGTGCGTCGCGCGTCAAATGCAGATCCGTCTCGATGAAACCCGCGCCGAGTTCCACGGCCCGCTCAAAGGCCGGCAGCGTGTTCTCCGGCGCCAGGCCTGAGGCGCCACGATGCGCGATGATCCAAGGAAGTCGCATGGTGTTGGTCATCGTAACAGACAAATCCCCCGCGATTGGAACATCCCCCAGGGCGCGTTGCATGAATCGCAATGCCACGGCCAAGGCAGGCTTATCCGCCAAACGCGGCCGCCTCGGCGTTGATTTTGCGCCATGCCTTCTCGACATGCGAAAGCTGCGTATGGGTCTGCCCGATGCTCATGCGCAGAGTGAGCTTGCCGCCGAGCCGGGTGTGGGTGAGAAACATTTCGCCGCTGCGGTTTACGCCGTCGAGGATCGCCTGGTTTGCGGCATCTCCCGCGGTGTGCCGAAAGCAGACGAGATTGAGCGGGACAGGCGCCGCCAGATGAAAATCCCGCGAGGCGCGCACCCATTCCGCGAATTGTCGCGCCAGTGCCACATGGCGCCTCACCTGATGCTGCAAGCCTTCAATGCCGTAGTGTCGAATCACGAACCACAACTTGAGCGAGCGGAATCTGCGGCCCAGCGGAATCTGCCAATCGCGATAGTCGATCACCGAACCCGATTCCGTGGCCTGGTTGCGCAGATATTCCGGCAAAATGCCCAGCGCTTCGGTCAACGATTTGCGGTCCGCCACGTACAGGCAATCGCAATCGAAATTCGTAAACATCCACTTGTGCGGGTTGAAGCAATAACTGTCGGCCAGCTCCAGGCCATCGTGCATTGAGCGGAATTCCGGGCAGAGCGCGGCGGTCCCGGACATGGCCGCGTCCACATGCAGCCAGATGCGATGCTCACGGCAGATGCGGCCAATCTCCGCGAGCGGATCCATGGCGTTTGACGAAGTGGTGCCCACGGTAGCGCTCACAAAGCACGGCAGGCGTCCGGCTTCGAGGTCCTTTCGGATTTGTGATTCCAGTGTATCGGCGCGCATCGCGAAATTTTCATCCACTCCGATGAGCCGGAGATTCTCGCGTCCCATCCCCGCGACCTTCACAGCTTTTTCGATGGAGGAATGCGCCTGGGCCGAAGTGTAGGCCACCAGGCGCGCATCGCACCCGCGTTCGTTGGAGGCAAAATTGGTGGCGCGTTCGCGCGCCGCCAATAAAGCGCACAATGCCGAACTCGAAGCCGTGTCCTGAATGACTCCGCCACCCGCGCGGCTCGATAGAAATTTTTCCGGCAGCCCGAGCATGGGCACCAGCCAATCCAAGACATGGGTCTCCAGCTCCGTGCAGGCAGGGCTGGTGGCCCACAACATGCCCTGCACGCCGAGTCCCGCCGAAAGCAGTTCCCCCAAAATCGAAGGAAAGGAATTATTCGAAGGGAAATAGGCGAAAAAATTCGGCGATTGCCAGTGCGTGATTCCCGGCAGGATCACGCGCTCAATGTCCGCGAGAATGGCGCCAAACGGCTCACCCGCGGCCGGTGCGTTATCCGGAAGCATGGCGCGGATTTCTCCGGGCTTTGCGCGGGAAAGCACGGGATAAGACTCCACACGCTCGAAATAATCCGCGATCCAGTCCACCATGGCCTTGCCGTGACGGCGGAACTCCGCCGGCGTCATATGAAAATCCGCGCCTGGGTTCATCTGCATGCCTCCTGAATCCGTTCCTGGTTTGATTACGGCTTCGCGCTGGCTTCCCCTAATTTGAGGCGGAGCGTCGCCGCACAGGACCGTTTCTGACCGTTTGCGAAGCGGTCAAGGAATGAAAAAGATTGCGCAATTATGACATCGCTTTGCCGGTCCTTTGGCGGATCGCAATGGCGGCGGCCATGATTCCCGCGAGCCAGGACAAATCCCAAGCACCGCCTACTTGTAAATCATGTATTTGCTGCATGTTAGCATGCACCTTGCGCGGAACTTCTCGGCCTTCCTTTGGCCTGCCAATTGCCCTTGTATTGGTGACTCTCAGAGGCGCAAGCGCCGCTCAGGTGACCTTCCCTTCGTCCCCGGGTCCCTACGGCAACATTGCAACCTATCGAACTGCAGCGGGTGGATTCGGCCCGCGCGGTCCCGCATTTTACTCTGAGACTACTGCATCAGCGAGATCGAATTCCGGCATTTGAGGGCGTGATGGATTTTAGCCGCGCCATGCTGGGAGAAGGCTTCGCCCGGGAATCAACTTGAATACGAGGTCGCGGGGGAATATGACTACCGACGTAAGGACCTATCCACCGCGCGGAAGCAGCGTGATACAAACCATGCTGAAGCGCCTGGCTGCGGAAGAAGAAGAATTGAAATCGGAGGAAGCAAAGCAGTCCGTCGAGGCGGCGAAACCGCAGCTGGCTAAGGCAGCGCGATTCTGAGGACACGACTCGACGGCGCTGTCTGATGCCGTTGGAACCGGGGATAGTGGCGAGGCCGCGCGGACGGAAGTCAGGAACTGGGTCGTGGGGAAGCCGGCGCGGCTGATCGCCAGGTCGGCACGGACTTGGGAGGGGGACGTGGCGTTATTCGTTCTTTTGATTGTGGGCATTGTGGTCGCGCAAACCTGGATTGATTTTCGCGACGCCAACAAGGATTTCGTTTTGCCGGACTGGGCTCGCGGCGGAGCGCTTGCAGCGGTGGTGGCCACGCTGCTGACCGGCGCCGCGTCGTTCGCAAGTTCTTATCTGCAAGAGGCCGGAAGCCCCGGCGACCCATCATTTGTGCCGCGCGCATTTTGGCCGGAACTCGCGCTGGTGGCCTGCGCCATGGCCATCATGGTGGCAGCCATGAAGAAAAACCGCCTGCGCATCATGATGTTGTTTATCGGGCTGGCGACGGCCATCTTCGTTTTTATCTTCCGTTTCTCCTGAGTGGCGGCAGCTTTTTCGCGGCAATCGCACCGAAGATTTTCTAGCCTCACCCTCCTCCGCTTGAAACCTCCATTCGCCGGTAAGCAGCCGCCATTCGCCGATTTTCGCGCGACGTCCTCCCTCTTCGGCACTATTCTCCCGCCATGCAATCGTGGAACCGGAAATTCGGCGGCGGTTCCCAAGCAGGAGATGACGGCATGCAAATCGAAAACGAGCGCGGCAAAACGACGATATCTTTCGGGGGCGCGGCTCTATTGCTCGGCGGGGGATTTTTGCTGATCCTTCTGGGCCTGGCGTTTCAAATCGGCGAATTCGGCTATGGCCGATCTCTCGCCCAGGATTTCTGGTTCTTTTCCATGTTTTTCACGAATCTCTGGAATATGCTGGCCCTGCACTTGAATGTTCCGGGAGCGCAGCAGGTGGGGCGCTTGTGGCCTGTGATGCTGGAGGCCATGGGCCTGGCGATGGTCATGCTGCGGCGGAATATTGCCGGACGAATGCAGGAAGGAGACTCCCATGATGAGTAGCGGAAGGCGCACGAGAAAGAGCTTCCTGCTGGGATTGATCGTCCTGGTGGTGGGAGTGGTATTGCTGCTCGGCCAGTTGAACATCATCAATCCTGACCAAGTTTTCCGTTTCTGGCCTCTACTCCTCGTGGTTTTCGGGATTCACAATCTGGTGGCAGGTTGCGGAGGGGGGCGGCGTTTCTGGGGCGTTTTTCTGATTCTGGCGGGCGTCATCCTCCAGCTCGAAAATCTTGGTTACGATCACATCCGGTTTGAAATTGTCTGGCCGGTGTTCATCATCGCCGCGGGCATTATGCTGATACTGCAAGCTTTCGGACGTTCCGGAGGAGGCGGTGGCATGGGCGGCCGGGGATGGTGGAGAGGGCCTTCCGGATCTTCAGGGTCTTCATCGGGCCTCCGGGAACCTCCGGCTTCGCCGGGCCATCGGGCTCCTCCGAATCGCAACTCAATTACACGGCCATTTTTGGGGGGGGCGAACATCGCATCTCCGCCAAGAATTTCACCGGCGGTGAAATCGTCGCCATCTTCGGGGGATTTGAAATCGACCTCTCGCAGGCGGAAATGGAAGGCGACCGCGCGGAAATCGAAATCACTTCGCTCTTTGGCGGCGGCGAACTCCGCGTTCCGGAGCATTGGACGGTGCAAATCGAAGGCGCAGGAATTTTTGGCGGCTACGGCGACAAAACCGTTCATCCGCAAATCAATTCGGCATCTCCCAGGAAATTCCTGATCATTCGCGGCGTCTCCATTTTCGGCGGAGTCAGCATCAAGAACTGAAGCTCCCTCATGCACCCCATACTCGGCAATTCGCGGCGTCTGCTGCTCTACGTGCTGGGCTGGATTCCTCTGGCCGGGATGACTTGCTATTTGCTAGCCGCCCCCGGAGCGCTGGGCTGGCGGGATGCCGCGGTCCTTGTTGCGCCGCTATGTGTGCTGTACGCCTTCATGTGCCTTTCCGCGTGGTACGTGTGCCGCGGGACTCCGCTCGAACCGAGCGGATTTTTGCGCATTGTCCTTACCCTTTCGCTCGCCGCGGTCCTGAACAGCGCGCTATGGGTGCTGGCGGCTCGTGCGATTGGCACCTTGCTGGCCTCCTCTCCCCGTTTTGCGGGTATCGATTTGCGATTGGCGCCGGATGTTCCGATGCTTTTCGGCGCCGGGATTCTGCTTTATTTTCTAGCCGTGGCGCTTCATTACGTTTTGCTGGCCGCCAGCGAATCCCAGGAAGCGAAACAGCGGGAGATGAAAATGAGCGTGCTGGCGCGCGAAGCGGAATTGCGGGCTTTGAAAGCGCAGGTGAATCCTCATTTCCTGTTCAACAGCCTGAACTCCATCAGTGCGCTCACGGCATCCGACCCGGCGCAGGCAAGAGAAATGTGCGTATTACTGGGCGATTTCCTCCGCCGCACCCTGGGACTCGGCGAAAAGGCCGCCATTCCTCTGGAAGAAGAGCTTTCCCTGGTGCGCGCGTTTCTGGCGGTGGAAAAAGTGAGGTTCGGCGCGCGCATCCAGATGCAGGAAAATATCGACGCCTCGACGCTGGACGCGCCGGTGCCGCCGCTGCTGCTGCAACCGCTGGTGGAAAACGCCATCGTGCACGGCATTTCGAACCTGGTGGATGGCGGGTGGATCCGGCTGGAAATTCAGCGCCGCGGCGCAACGCTTGCGATCACCGTCGAAAACAGTTTTGATCCGGAGGCTCCTCCCCGCCGCCGCAATGGAGTGGGTCTGGCCAATGTGCGCCAGCGGCTCGCCGCGCGCTATGGCAATGCTGCAACGTTTGAAGTCAAATCCGAAGGAGATCGCTTCCGAGTGGGCATCACTCTTCCCGCGAGAGAGGAGAGGCAAACGCCATGAATCAGGCAGACGGAAAAAAAATCCGCGCCATCATTGTGGACGATGAAGAACTCGCGCGCCAGGTGCTTCGCGAATTCCTCTCCGCGCATCCGGAAATCGAACTCGTCGCCGAATGCCCCAACGGATTCGAAGCGGTCAAGGCCGCGGCCGAACTCTCGCCCGATCTTCTCTTCCTCGATATTCAAATGCCTAAACTCGACGGCTTCGAAGTTCTGGAACTCATTGACGGGAATCCTGCGGTGATTTTTGTCACCGCCTATGACCAATATGCGATTCGCGCTTTCGAAGTCCATGCCATCGATTATCTTTTGAAGCCCTTCAGCGCCGAACGGTTTGAAGCTTCCCTGGCGCGAGCGCGGGAACGCATGTCCGGGAAAAATCCGGCGCCCGCCGCGCCACCCGGCGAACTCGCGGCTGCGGCGCGTCCTCCGGCGCAATTCCTGGATCGCATCGCGGTGCGCGACGGCACGCGCGTCACCATCATCCCCGCGGGCAAACTCGAGTATGCCGAGGCGCAGGACGATTACGTGGCGCTGGCCACGGATGGCAAGAAGCACTTGAAGCAGCAGACCATTTCGAGCCTCGAAGCGGCGCTGGACCCGGCGCGATTCCTTCGCGTGCATCGCTCCTTCATCGTCAATCTCGAACGTGTGGCACGCATCGAACCGTACGCTAAAGACAGCCATGTAGCCGTCCTCCAGAGCGGCGCGCAGATTCCCGTAAGCCGCGCCGGCTATGCGCGCCTGCGGGCGTTCCTCGACCGCTAGAGACGCCTCGAACTTCTCTTAACTCACAGCCTTCGTGCAAGATAGCTCGACGGCATCGCAAGCCATGCGAACGGAACAAGATTCAGTACTATTACTGGCGCATTGATGTTCGCCTGTTCACTATGGACTCACTCGTTGCAGGGGCCCTGCAAAAGTAGTAGTGTGCCCTCCCATGCCGCGGACCCATAGGCGATACCCTTTGCGCAAGGGCATAGGCAATCCCAAAAGGAGGGCTAGGAAAATGGCAGCTCCGGCGGAAGCAAAAATTCCCAATGCACCCGGTGAAAAAGGCGAAGGCGCCAATGTCGACAAGATACGCGACATCCTTTTCGGATCGCAGATGCGCGATTACGAGAAGCGCTTCGCGCGCCTGGAAGAAGGCGTGCACAAATCGCTCGACACGCTGCGCGATGAAATGACCAAGCGCCTCGACACCCTCAGCGGGTTCGTGCAGCAGGAAGTGGAATCGCTCAGCGGGCGCATCAAGACGGAAAAATCGGAGCGCGCCGAAGGGCTGAAGGAAATGGCGCGCGAACTCAAGGATGCCTCAAAAATCCTGGAGAAAAAACTTTCGCAGCTCGATGAACAACTCTCCGATGGGCAGAGCGAGCTGCGCGCGAAACTGCTGGAACATTCGAAAGCCATCAGCGCGGACATCGAAAAATTGCGCCGGGAAGCTTCCGCGGCGCTGGACCGCGAGACACAGGCGTTGCGCCACGAGAAAACCGATCGCGCCTCGCTGGCCGACCTGTTCAACGAGTTTTCCCTGCGTTTGAAGAATAATTTCGAGTTGCCCGAAGAATAGACGCCGGCCCGTGCGAAGGCGGCATGACGACGAACCTTCGCGACAGGTTGCCGGAAAGAGCCACGATCCTCCGACCATGGCCGAGCAAGCCCAACGCCGCGCCCCGGAATCACCATCGCCCGATCCTCCGAATGACGCTTCGCAGGCGCTCGAAGATCTGCGCCGCCTGATTCTGGCGCCGGAACAAGAAGAAATTGCCGCGATTCACGACCGCCTGGAGGATCACGACCGCCGCGCGCAGGACGTCAGCACGGTGGTCGCCGAAGCAATTCAAATGAGCCGCGCGAAAGGCGATGACCGCGCGCTCGCCGACGCCCTGGCCCCCACCATCGAAGAAACCCTGCGTGACTCGGTGCGCAGGAATCCGGAAGTTCTGGCCGACGCGCTTTTCCCGGTAATGGGTCCGGCCATCCGCAAATCCATCACCGAAACTTTGCGGTCCATGCTCGAGACCTTCAACGCCGCGCTGGAAAACAGCCTTTCGGCGCGCGGACTTCAGTGGCGCGTCGAATCGTTTCGCTCCGGCAGGCCATTTGCGGAAATCGTGCTCATGCACAGCCTGCTGTTCCGCGTCGAGCAGGTGTTTCTGATTCACCGCCAGACGGGCCTGGTGCTCAATCATGCCGTGGCTCCGGCCGTCGCCACGCAGGATCCGGCAATGGTTGCCGGAATGCTTTCGGCGATCCAGCAGTTCGTGCAGGATTCGTTCCAAACATCCAGCGGCGACACGCTGGGAAGCATGGATGTGGGCGAGTTGCAGGTTTGGGTGGAAGACGGGCCGCACGCGGTGATTGCCGCGGTCATTCGCGGGCACGCGCCGTCCGATTACCGGCTGGCGTTGAAGCAGGCGCTCGAAAGCATTGAACGCGGTCACGCCGCGGCGCTCGATCAATTCCAAGGCGATGCCGGCCCTTTTCGCTCCACCGGAGATGCGCTCCACCGCCTGCTTGAAACGCAGTATCGCGAAAAAGAAGCGGGCCGAAGGACTCCGCGCGCGGCGATTGTTGCGGGAGGGATTGTTCTGGCGCTGCTGATCGCCTGGGCCGCATTTTTCGCCTATGGGCAACTCGAATGGTCGCGCTATCTGCAGGCGCTTCGCGGGCAGCCCGGAATCGTGATTGTTTCCTACAGCAAAGAAGGCGGACGATTGCAGATTCGCGGGTTTCGCGATCCGCTCTCCGCTGACCCGGCTGCGCTTTTCTCGCAAGCGCAACTGAATCCGGCTCGCGCCGATTTGCAGCTGGTTCCTTTTTATTCGCTTGATGACGCGCTGGTTGCGCGGCGCGCCGAAGAAATGCTGGCGCCTCCGCCGGGCGTGCATCTTGGCGGAGAAGGGCGGCGTGCTTTCCGTTTCCGGCTTGGCTCCGACGGAATGGATTGCGCAATTCGAAGAGCGCGCTCGGCTGATTCCCGGCGTCAATTCCATGGATGATTCGCAGTTGCAGGATACAGGCGTGCGCGCGATCGAATCCGCAGTGGTGACCTTTCCGCTGGGAAGCTCCACGCTGGCAGCGGACCAGCAATCCGCACTCGCTGGAATCGCGGTCCAAATCCGTGAAGTCCTCGACCGAACGCGAGCCAGCGGGCGTAGCGCTTCGATTGAATTAATTGGCCACACCGATTCCACCGGAGTCGAAGGCACCAACCTGCTGCTCAGCCAGCAGCGCGCCGACCGCATCCTGCAATTTCTTTCGCGCGCGGGCATCCCCAGCGCCAGCTTGATCTCCCGCGGCGTGGGCGTCTCCCAACCGCTGCGCCAGGAAGATTCCGAGGAAGGCCGCCGGCTGAATCGCAGCGTCACATTTCATGTGGCCTTCTCTCCCGCACCTCCTGCAAACTAGGCGCATTCGACGAGGCCGCACGCCGATACCATGCCCTCCACTCCGCCATCTACGCTGCAGAAAAAGGTCTGCATGTTGGGATCATTTTCCGTGGGCAAGACCAGCCTGGTCCGGCGTTATGTGGAAAGCATCTTCGACGAAAAATATCACACCACTATCGGCGTGAAAGTGGACAAGAAAATCGTGCGGGCCGGCGGCCGGACTCTTTCCCTGATCTTGTGGGACATTCACGGAGAAGACATTTTTCAGAAAATGAATATGTCCTATCTGCGCGGCATGTCCGGCTACCTGCTGGTGGTGGACGGCACGCGCCGCAAAACGCTCGACGACGCTTTGGCGCTGCAGCAGCGCGTGCGCGAAAACATGCGCGAAATTCCCTGGATTCTGGCGGTCAATAAGTCAGATTTGCGGAGCGAGTGGGAAATCGACGAAGAGCGCATCGCTGCGCTGGAACACCATGGAACCAGCGTGATCCGCACCAGCGCGCGCAGCGGCGATGCCGTGGAGGAAGCCTTCTCGCGTCTCGCTCTGGCTATGCTACATTCCTCCTCCTAGGCGCTCCCGCGCCACCGAATGGCGATCGGCTCCATCTACGAATCGTTTCTTGCGAACCAGGGATTGGCCCTGTTCGAATATCGCGGCGCCGGCGCGTTTCGCGCAGTGGGCAAGCGCCCGCGATGGTGCGAAGAAATCTGGGGCCGCAAGATGCGCAACGGCAAACCCGCGGCGCTCGCGAAATCCTCTCCTTTTCTCGAAAATTTCCTCGGCGAGGCGGAACCTTTCTGGCAATCCCCCACCGCCGCTGGCTCCTTGAATTCCGGCACGTGGGTCGAGCGCACCAAGAGCGGTGCGGAAATTCCGCTGGAAGCTTCCGCGCTGTTTCTCGACGGACATCCGATTCTCTTGTTGCGCAATTTGTCCTCCACCTTCGCCGCCCAGCAGGAACTGTTTCAAACCGCGCGGGACGCCCTGCTGCAGCACGAACGCCTGGAGCGCGAAATCCAGAAGAAGGAAATCCTGCTGCACTGCATCGTCCACGATCTTTCGCAGCCGCTGACGGCCATGCGCGGATGCTTCGACCTGCTTTCCGTCGAAAATCTTCCCGTGAGCGTCACGCGCTACGTGGCCATCGGCCATCGCGAGAGCCAGCGCCAGGAACACATGATTCGCGGCATCCTGGAAGCCTTTGCGGCCGACCTTCTTGCCGCCTCCGCCGCGCACAGCGATGCGCACGAACCCCCGGATATTCTGGCTTGCGCACGCCAGGCCGTTCAGGCTTTTTCTCCGGCATTCGAGGAGCGCGGCATCCGCCTGCAACTGGACTTGCCCGCGGAGGATGACCATGCCTTGCTGGTGGCGGGCGACGCTGCGCACATCGATCGTATTTTCGGCAATTTTCTTGAAAACGCATTACGCTATAGTCCGCAGAGCTCCACAGTGACTCTCGGCGTGAGAACCGAACCCGATTCTGCGGTCCTTGCGTTTGTTGACGATCAGGGGCCGGGACTTCCCGCGGATGTGCCGGCGAATCAAATTTTCGCCCTTTTTTCCAAGGGGAAAGACCGCCCCGGCAAAGCCGGCCTGGGCCTTTATTTTTGTAAAATCACGGTGGAACGCTGGGGCGGAGCGGTGGGCGCGGAGACGCGCTCCTCGGGCGGGGCGCGTTTCTGGTTTCGCGTTCCGGGCGCGCCATCCGCGCCGCGGCAGGCCGCCCAGGAATCCGGCAACACTTTCGCGAAAGAGGCGACGCACATGCAGGATGATTCTGGTCCGTTGGCGGCTGCGGCAAAAAAACTCCGCATCCTGGTGGCCGAGGATACGGACGTGAACCGCGAACTTCTGGTGGAATTACTGAATGCGCGCGGCCATTCCGTGGTGGCCACGGTGGACGGCCACGAAGCTCTGACGCAATTCGAAAAGCACGATTTCGACGTGGTCATTCTCGATCAGGAAATGCCGCGCATGAACGGCAATGACGCCGCGCGCGCCATCCGCCTGGCGGAATTTGCTTCGGCGAAAAAACGCGCGAGGATAATCGGGCTATCCGGCAATGCCAGCGACGAAGACAAAAAGAATTCGCTGGCCGCAGGCATGGACGCATTTCTTCCCAAACCTTTCGACCGGCAGATTCTTTTTCAGTGGATTGAATCCGGCGCGCCCGATGCGCAGAGGGCCGATTGCGGCGGATGACGCGGCGGGAGATTCCGCGCCGGAAAGCGCCGCGGCGCATCTCCGGCGCACAACCGCGGGAAATGAAAAGCTCATGCAGTCGCTCATCGCCACGTTCCTGGCCGACGCGCCGCAGAAATTGGCGGCGATCGTTCGCGCCGCGGCCCGCAAGGACGCCGAAAAACTTGCCTCCGCGGCGCATTCCTTCAAAGGCTCGCTGGGAATTTTCGGCGCGGAACGCGCCGTGGCCGCCGCGCGAAGCCTGGAAGCCATGGGCCGCATGCGCCACCTGGAACGCGCGGAGCAGGAACTGGCCGCGCTCACGCAGGAATTCGCGCAACTCGAGCGCGAATTGCGCGCTCTGCAGCCTGCACCGAAACCCTCCGCAAAGCCGCGCGCGCCTTTGGATAATGCCCGCAGCAAAAACCGCGACAAGCGCCCTCGCTAGCAATTTCGGCTGGTTTTGCGGCTCGATGAGTCGCAGATGCGGTTTGTATTTGCTTATGGTAATTATCCCTTACAGACGAATATGGAGGCTACAACACCCTGTCGATGGGACGGCAGTACATCCACCGCAGAATCAGGCGCGGTGCGGGAACCTGCTTCAAGAACGACATTCATACCAATTCCGGCGAAGGCTTTGGATCCTCATCGGGAGAGGAATCGGCGGGTCTATCACCACGTTGACCGGATTACTTGCAGGCTATGTGGATGAATACTGCTTCCGCTACAATCGCCGTCACAATGGAAATCAGCAATTCAAGACTATTTGGAGAGGGCTTCGAAGCAGGTCGCTTAATCGCCTTCTCCACAATGCGCGTGAATTCTTGACGCGTCATCCCGCGCATCTTATTTTCAATGTCCTTTTCCTTTGACTTTAGGTCTCCAGCTGTTCAATGCATAGGAAAATGTTATCACGACCATGACTGCAAATCTCAGATGGGCCGTTTTGAAAATCGAGAGGGCCAATAAGCACATCTCTGACATGAAAGAGGCTTTCCGCTCTCTCGAAGAAACTTGCACTTCGACAGTCAACAAAATCCTGACACTAGAATTCAAGAACTCGTGCACACGATCCCATCTTTGGAGTCGTCCCTGCAAATCATTTCGCTTATTGTCGGAGACGCTGTTCATAATCTCCGAAGCGCATTGGACATTGCGTGGTACAACACCATTCTCAGATTGCTTCCGACAAAGTCTCTCCTAAAACCAAATTCCCGGTTAGAAAGAAAAGAGAGGAAGTTGAATCTGCCCTTCATGGTATCGAGGTAGACACCCGATGTAGGCACCTGTTTGATTTCATTGTTCTTCAAGTCCAGCCATACGAGGGAGGGCACAATTCTGTTGTGCTGACCCTTCACGATCTCGACATCGCGGACAAACATATCATTGCCCTGGAATTGACTCCGCATGCCCATGTGCGTGGTATTTCGATGAAAGATGAGGACGGTCAAATTTATCGTGGAAACTCCATGTCCGTGCAAGGCGCTGGTCGCTATACCATTCCCTTCGAGGGACACATGGAGCTTCAGGACAAGGGAAAACTTTCCGTCGCAGTAACCTTGAAGGATGCAGGTCTTTTTGAGGGCGTTCCAATACTCAGCCTGCTTCCGATGTTCTTCAATTACTCCCACTACGTCGTGAAGGTCTTGGAAGAAATTTAGCTCTTGTGAATTTGAATCCGGCTTTTCGTCCGCACTTGTTGTCAAGGGATAGTTACCTTGCTTGTTGACTTTCGCTTTTTCTTCGCCTACACTTCCTGGCGGTAGAGGTAACGGGAAGGCGGGCGAGTCCGCGGGCCCATTGCCATTCAGGGGGCATTCCTCGAGATGCTCCCGGCTCTCACGGTCCGCGCCTCGCTCGCCGCTATGCCCGGCTTTGCCGGGCGCACGCTGCGCAGCGCCGGAGTTTTGCAAGGCTCCGGCTCCGCGGCGCGCTCCGTTGCCCTGCCCTTCCCGCTTCCTCGCCTGAACTGGCTCAAGAAGACGCGCGCCCGGACATCCGGGCGGCCTGAAAAAATTCCGAGGTCTGCTCATGGCCCATGGTGTCCCGGCATTCGCAGCTCCCGAGGCGGCGCTCGCCGCCGCTTCTTCCGCGGCCATGGCGCCGCCGCTCGCCGCGGAAAAAAGCGAGGCCCGGCGCCTGCCGTGGATCCTGCCCGAGCGCGGGCTGGCCGTCTTTCACGGGCATCCCGACGTGCCGCGCCTGTTCCATTATTTTCTTCCGCGCCTGATGGCCCAGGGGAAGGCGGTGCTGTGCCTGGACGGCGCCAATCGCTTCGATCCCCTGCTGATCGCGCGGCTGGCGCGCGAACGCTCGCTCGATCCCGGCGAGTTCTACCGCCGCATCCGCGTGGCCCGCGCGTTCACCTGCTTCCAGCTCACCGAATTGCTGGTGCGCGCGCCGCAGATGCTCGGCAAATTTCCGGCCGCGGCGCTGATGGTCACCGCCGTGCCGGATTTGTATTTCGATGAAGACGTGCGCGAGAGCGCCGCCGGAGTTTCCTTTCGCCGCGCGCTGGAAGCCTTGCTGGCGTTGCGCGCGCTGCCCGTGGCGGCCGCCGTGTTCACCGACGCCACTTCGTTTCAGACGCCGCGCAAACATTTTTTCGCGCAGCTCCGGGCGCAAGCCACGCAGGTTTCGCAATTCGCCGCCACCGAAGACGGGCGGCTGGCGCTCCTGCCGCATCCCGCGCCGCTTCGCGCCGGCCCGCGCTGACCAGAAGCGCCGGGATGACGGCAGGCCGTTGCCGGCAAAATGAATCAGGAGGGCCGCCATGGGCCGCACCGTTCCCACATTCGTTCAAGTGATCCAGCAGGCCGGAGCCCGCTGGACAAAATTCCGGCGCGCGTTGCGCCGCGAGGACCAGCCGTTCTTCGACCGCCTGTTTCGCCGCGCGCGCTGCTACACCCAGGCCGCCACCTACCAGTGCCACGACAATCCCATGGAAGCCATCCTGCTCTCGATCGCGCTGGACCAGGAAAAACGAATCGACGCGCTGGAACACGCGCTCGGACAAAAACCAGAGGAACTCCATGAAACTCCAGGGCTGGATTTTCGACCTCTATCCCTCGCTGCAGGGGATGAAGCTGTGGCTGATTACTCCGGAGCAGACGCGCCATCTTCTGATTGACCGCTTCACGCCGTCTTTTTATGCCGCGGGCGCGAGGGAATCCCTGGTGCGCCTGCAAGCGGCGCTGGAAACGCGGGCGCGCGGGGTGTGCGCGCGCTTCGCCGAACGCACCGACATCTGGGAGAGCGCTCCCATCGAGACGCTGGAAATTTCCGTCCAGCGCCCCAGCGATTTTTTTGCCTGGGCCCGCTGGGTGCGCCAATTCGATGAGCGCCTGCGCCTTTACAACAGCGACCTGATGCTGGCCTCGATGTATTGCTGGGAGCGGCGGCATCTTCCCGCTGGCGCGCGTGGAAATCGCCTGGGAAACGATCGAGGGCGAAAACCGCGTCCGCGAGATTGCGTGCCGCGACAACGAATGGGCGCTCGATTATGAAATCCCGCCGCTCGAAATCCTGCGCATGAGCCTGGGCGGGCTTTCGCTGCATCGATCCGGCGCACGGGCGGCGCACGCCCTTGGAAGTCGAAGCGGCGGCCGCAACTTCGAGCTCGACGAATCGGCCGAGCCCGCCGCGGTGGCCCTGCAACATCTGCTCGCGCGGCACGATCCCGACCTGATCCTCAGCGACTGGGGCGATGCCACGATCCTGCCGCGCATTCGCGAGCAGGCCGCGCAACTGCACCTGCCGCATCCCGCTTCAACCGCGATCCCGACGCCGAAGTGCAGCGAGAGCCGCGCGCGCAGCTACATGAGCTACGGCCGCATCCTGTTCAAAAACAGCGCCACCACGCTGTTCGGGCGCCTGCACGTGGACACGCAGAATTCCTTCATCGCCGATAAATGCGATCTCGCCGGATTGTGGGAACTGGCGCGCGTCACCAAACTGCCCGTGCAGTATGCCGCGCGCACCACCACCGGCACGGGCATCTCCTACATGCAGATGGAACTCGCCTGGCGCGACGGCGTGCTCATCCCCGAACAAAAAGCCGAGCCCGAAGATCCCAAGTCGCCCGACGAATTGCTCGCCGCCGATCGCGGCGGGCTGGTGTTCACGCCCAAGACCGGCTTTCACGCCAACGTCGCCGAACTCGATTTCGTCAGCGAATATCCCAGCATCATGGCGCGGTTCAACATTTCGCCGGAAACGGTCAATTGCCCGTGCTGTCCCGATGCGCCGCGCGTGCCGGAACTCGGCTACCGCGTCTGCCAGCAAGCGCCGCGGCATCACCAGCCGCGTGGTCGAGCGGCTCATCGCCAAGCGCACGCGAATGGAAGCAGCGCCTGCGCGAGGACCTCACGCTCGGCAAGGAACTCGCGCGCCGCTACAAACTCCAGCGCGACGCCCTCAAATGGCTGCTGGTCTGCTGCTTCGGCTACACCGGCTACAAAAACGCGCGCTTCGGAAAAATCGAGGCGCACGAAGCCATCAATGCCGTCGCGCGCGAAACGCTGCTGGTGGCCAAGGAAATCGCCGAAGATCGCGGCTACGAACTCCTGCACGCGCTGGTGGATTCGCTCTACGTGCACAAGCCCGGCGCGACGCGCGACGATTATGAAGCGCTCACTGCACGAAATCGCCGCGCGCACCCGCCTGCCCGCTGGCGATCGAAGCCATCTATCGCTACGTCGTCTTTCTGCCGTCGCGGCAATTTGAGGACGTGCCCGTGCCCAACCGTTTTTTCGCCGTCGCGAAGACGGCGCGCTGAAAGTGCGCGGCCTGGAATTGCCGCCGCCACGATACGCCGCCGCTCGTGGCGCGCATGCAGCAGGAAGCGCTGGCGATCCTCGCCGAAGCGCACGATTTCGCCGGCTACTGCGCCAAGCTGCCGAAGAGGCCCGCGAAATCCTGCGCCGCTACGAGGATGCCTTGGCCGACGGCAGCGTCGCCATCGAGGATTTGATCGTCAGCAAACGCCTCACGCGCGAGCCGCGCGAATACGCAAAAGCCAATCAGACCGCCATCGCCGCGCAGCAGCTATTCGGCAGCGGCGTCCGCCTGCGCCCCGGCCAAACCGTCGAGTACATCATCACCGATGCGGATTCGATGTTCCGAACGACCGCGTGCGCGCCTACGCCCTCTGGGACGGCTGGTTCGGCTACGACCGCGCGAAATATCGCGCCATGCTGCGCGACGCCTTCGCTCCGTTTCTGGCGCTGGCCCCGCATGTGGCGGAAGAAAACGAGGCTACCGCAGCAGCGCCCGCTCCTCCCTCGGCTCGCGCCGCTTCTCGCTAGAACGAATCTCATAAAACCCTTGATCGAGAATCGCGCCAACCTCAGGGGTTAAAACCCCTGAATTTTCGGACTTTTCCGGCACGGCTGAAGCCGTGCCCTGACCGAGGCCGTTCATGAAACGGTTTCCAGTCGCGCCCTATTTGACTAGAAACAGCGGGCCGCGCCACGGACGCGGAATACCGTGCGGCACACACCGCTGCTGACTAACGCGGCAACGCGCGCGCTCCGGCGCTTGCCGCGGGAGAACTGCCGGGCCATACTCGAATGCATGGGGTCAGGAAACCATCGAACCGCGGCGACCTTGGCGCTCGTGTGCGCGCTGGTGCTTCCGCTGACGTTGTCCGCGGACGAATTGAAATTAAAAGACGGCACGAAAATTTCCGGCACCATCGTGGGCTTCGAGGAAAATTCATTTAAAGTAAAAACCAGCTACGGCTACGCGGAAGTTCAAAAAGATCAAGTGCTGTCGATCACCATCTCCGGTGCGCCGAAAAACTCCGCACCCGCGCCTGCCAAATCGGAAGCGAAAACTCCACCGCCAAACCCGGCGCCGGCCATTTCGGCCAAGCCGCCGGTTCCGGCTGCGAAGATCGAAGCGCAACCCGAAGCGGCAAACATCGCGCCATCCCCCGCGCCCAAAGCCGCTGCACCACCAGCGCCCGCCTCGCCGCCACCCGCTCCCAAGCCTGCCGCTCCGGAACCGGTGCGCGAATCGGTGAACGGCAATATCTACACAAACGAAACGTACGGCTTCCGCATGTACAAGCCGCCGGACTGGGAAATTGTGCAGGGAGCGCGCACCGTGCTTCCCGGCGCGATCACCGCGCTGGGCACGGACGATCAATCCACTTACCTGCTGATCGGACAGGCGCCGATGGGAAAATCGCTGGCGGCGGATATGCAGGCCGCGCAGCAAAGAGTGCGCGAGGTGATGGATAATTTCCGTCCGCTGGGGGAATCACGCGTGACGATTTCGGGAATTCCGGCGGTCGAGAATCGCTTTCGCGGCAGCGTGGACAACCACGATTGGTCGGGCGTGGTGGTGATCATTCCGCATGACGCGCACCTGTACACGATTTTCGGCATGACCCTGGCGGAAACCGACTTGGTGCAGATACAGGAAAACGTGATCGCTCGGGCCATTTCGAGCCTGCAATTCACCACGCCATAGCGCGGTTCGCCCCGCAGGCTTGCAACCCGCGCGCGAAATTGCGTAACTAACAAATCTGAACTCATGCCAAGGCTTCTGCCATCCGCAGCACTCGCGCTCCTGATCATTCCGGCTGCAATGCATCACCGGGCTGCAACGCCCACGCGATCGTCTACTTCCCTGCCGGAGTCACGCGCTGCGCTATCGCAGAAAGCTGAAGCCGCGCCCACGTTTTACCGCGACGTGCTGCCCATTTTGCAGCAGCACTGCCAGAGCTGCCATCGCCCCGGTGAAATTGGCCCCATGCCGCTGATCACGTTTGACCAGGCGAGGTCGCATGCCGCAGCTATCGCCGATGCCGTTGAGAAAAAGAAAATGCCGCCGTGGTTTGCCGAGCCGGGCGTGGGCCGCTTCTTGAACGATCCTTCGCTCACGCCGCGGGAAATTTCCATCATCGCCGCGTGGGCCGAGGCCGATGCTCCGGCGGGAAATCCCGATGCGGCGCCGCCCCGGCGCTCGTGGAAGAACGGCTGGAATATTCCCGAGCCGGATGAAGTGATCGAAATGCCGCGGCCCGTGGCCATTCCCGCGCGCGGCATGGTTGATTACACCTACGAAATCGTGCCCACGAATTTCAAGTCGGATGAATGGGTGCGCATGTCGGAGGTACGGCCTTCGAGCCGCGCGAACGTGCATCACGCCGTGGTGTACGTGCGGCCGCCCGGCGCGAAATGGCTGCGCCGCGCTCCCATCGGTGTGCCGTTCACCGCGGGGGACTTGCCGGACGAAGCTTCCCGCCGCGACGCAAACTGGACCGACGCGGAAATCCTGCTGGTCTACGCGCCGGGAAGTCTGCCGGACCGCTGGCCGGAAGGAATGGCGAAATTCGTGCCGGCCGGGTCGGACCTCGTTTTTCAGATGCATTACATTACCAACGGGCGCGCGGCAAGCGACCGCACAAAAATCGGAATGGTATTTTCGAAACAGCCGCCGCAGGAGCGCGTGCTGACGCTGCAGCTCACCAACGATCATTTCGTGATTCCGCCGGGCGCGGATGATTATCGCGTGGAGGCGCATGGCACGCTGCCGAACGACGCCACGCTGCTGAGTTTTCTTCCGCACATGCACCTGCGCGGAAAATCATTCGAATACAATATTGTGCGCCCGGACGGAAGCATCTCGCCGCTCCTGCGCGTGAACTGGAATTTTTACTGGCAATTGAGCTACCGGCTGGCCGAACCGCTTCCCCTGAAAGCCGGAACGGAGCTGCAAGCCGTGGCGTATTACGACAATTCGCGCAACAATCCGCACAATCCCGACCCGGATGTGGCCGTGCGCTGGGGCGATCAGACGACCGACGAAATGATGGTGGGATTCTTCGATGTGGCCGTGCCGGCCGAGATGGATAAGTGGAAATACTTCATCCGCAAAAAAGCCGCAGCCGCAAAATAAACCGCTTGCCGGCCTGATGCGCTAGAACTTCGTGACTTCGCTGAAATGGAAGTCGCGGACCTTCATCGGCGGCACCACCATCTCGAAGGACTCTTCTCCCGCCGCGCGCACCGCCGGACCCAGCATCTCGACATTCGACAGCATTTCTAGAATGCCCTGATTGAAACGGAAATTGCGGATGCCGCCGGTGACGCGTCCCTTTTCCACCAGGAAAGTGCCGTCGCGGGTCATGCCGGTGAGAACTTTTTCGTAGGGATCCACTTCGCGGATGTACCACAAGCGCGTGACCAGGATGCCGCGGTCGGTCGAGCGGACCATTTCATCCACGGAATGCGGTCCGCCGGCAAAGACGAGATTCATCGGCGCTTCGCCGTAGTCGTTGGGCAGCGAGAATCCGTGGCCGGTGGGCTTGGCCTTCATTTTTTTGGCGGTGGCGCGCGCGTAGACCAGATTTTTCGGGACGCCCGCGATCGACCAGCAGAACTTTTTGGCGCGGCATGGCCTTCGCCATCGAACGGCGCGCCGGATCTGCAGCGGGTGGTACACGTCATCGCAAATAGTGATGTTTTCGCCCATCACTTTTTTGCCCATGCGGCTCGTTGAAACAAGAGCGCTGGTCCAGCACTGCAGTTCCGGCAAAATCGTAAAAAAGAAAGCCCACCAGATCGAGCACAGCGGCGGGTTCGAGAATCACGGTCCAGCGGCCGGGAGGCAACTTCGCGCGGCGCGCGCGTCTGCGCCGCTTTGAGGCTGGCGCTCTCCGCCAGCGCTTCCGGATCCAGCCGCAAAATATCGGGCGAATTGGCCTTGGCCCAACCGGAGGAATCTTCCTCGAGAATGGTGACGGAAAATTCCGCGCGCGTCTGCTGGTGCTGCGCGAACAGCCCGCGGGAATTCGCAAGGATTTGATGCACGGAACCGCTCGAAAAAATTCCCGCGGCGATCTGCCGGTGCGCGGTCCGCCATCTTGCAAACGCGGGCGACGGCGCGGGCGCGGTCTTCCGGCGTGGCCTCAGCGGTGGACTCGTAATAGCGCGAGACCTTCGGGTATTTTTGCGGGCCGGGCATGGGCAGCAGCCCGGGATTCTTCGGCTGGCTGCGGGCGAGCGTAATGGCCGTCTCGACCACCCGGCGCAGCGAATCTTCGTCGGTCTTGTTGGTGGTGGCGCGAGCGGTGCGGCCGTCGAAGACCGTGCGCACGGAGACGCCAGGGTCTGCTCGGCGACGTTCTGGTGGATGGTGTTGTTGGCGAATCGCGTGAGCGCGTCGGTCGACAAAGCTGATTTCGACTTCGGTTTCATCCGCGGCGCTGAGTTTCAGGATTCTGGCGGCAAGATTCTTGAGCTCGGCAGGAGAAAGGCGCGCGCCCGCCTCCTTTTGCAAAGTGGGCCGGCTGGCGCGGCCAGGCGATTTTTTCCGGATGGCCATTATTTTGCGAATGCCACTCCCACTTTGACGTTGCGGAAACGCGCAGGCGATGCGCCGTGGCCGGTGCCCATGGTTTGCATGGGCTGGCCCTTGCCGCAATTGGGCGTGCCCCACAGCGTCCAATAATCGCGCGAGCAAATGGCGTCGCAGCTATTCCAGAATTCGGTGGTGATGCCGCTGTAGCTGGGATTCTTGATCATGCGCGTCTTCTTGCCGCCCTTGATTTCCCAGCCGATTTCCGTGGAAAACTGAAAATGATAGCGGCGGTCGTCGATGGACCAGGAGCGATTGGTCTCCATCAGGATGGCATCGTCGGTATCGGCGATCAGATCCTCGTAATCTCCATGTCGCCGGCAAGCATGCTGATGTTGGTCATGCGGATGATGGGCAGGCGATTCCAGCTCTCGGTGCGCATGGTGCCGCCGGAGCGTTTCAGGCCGATGGCCGCGGCGGTCTCGCGATTGGTGAGGTAGCCGGTGAAAAGGCCGCTCGAAATAATCGGCGTACACTGCGCCGGAACGCCTTCGTCGTCGTAGCCAAACGTGCCAAGGCCCGGGCCGTGCTCGAGCCGCGCGTCGGCGACCACGTTGACGATGTCCGAACCGTAGCGCAGCTTGCCGAGTTTCTCCAGCGGTGAGGAAACTCATGCCCGCGAAATTCGCTTCCATGCCCAGCACGCGGTCGAGCTCGATGGGATGGCCGATGGATTCGTGAATCTGCAAGCCGAGCTGCGAGCTTTCGAGAATGATGGTGCGCGCGCCCTCCGGACATTGCGCCGCGGAATGCAGCGCCACGGCTTCTTCGGCGATGCGCTGCGCGTTGCCCGACCAGATCGAGCGACTTCGATCAGTTCGTAGCCCGCAAGCTGTGCTGGCCGCCGAAGCTATTGGGATAGGAGCGCTTCTGGATTTCGTTGCCGGAAAATGCCGTGGCCACGATTCCCGCGCCGGATTGCATCTTGATCTGATGAATGCGCGAGCCGATGCGTCGAGGCGAACAACTGCTCGATGCGGCGAAAGGCATGGAGCCTTCGGCGACGGTCACGCCCTTCACGCTGCGCATTTCGCGATCGGCCGCCAGCAGCAAATCGAGCTGGCGCTCGAGCGGGAATGCGAAACGGGTCCTTGATGTAGGGATTCTGCCAGGTGTCCACGTAAGCGCGTTCGGGAGCCATGCGCCACGTCGCCGCGCTTGGCGAGCGCCGAAGCTTTGGCGATGGCCACGGCTTCAGCGGCGCAGGCTTGCACGCCTTCGCGCGTCAGACGGTCGGTGGAGGCAAATCCCCAGGCATCCGTAGGCGATCACGCGGATGCCGATGCCCAGCGATTCGGTTTCGGCCAGCGTGCCGACTTGGCCATTTTTTGTGGAGAGATCGCGCTGGCGAATGTCCATCACGCGCGCGTCGGCGTAGGTGGCGCCGCGTCGCTTGCGCGGTTTCGATGCGCCTGAATAGAGCCAGCAGATTCCATGCAGCAGTGGGCCTGTGGAACGCTTACGTTGCCTTCGGACCAGGATGCGAGATAGTGCTCCTGCTCGGGAGTGAGCTTGTCCATTTGCACGCCCATGGATTCGAGCTTGAGCTTGGCGATTTGCCGGTCGATCGGCTCGGGCACGGCGTAGACCTGCGGCTTGAGCTCGGCTGGCGTGCTTCAGCATGTATTCGGCGCGAAAGCGCCTGGTTGGCAAAGCTCATATCCATCACGGCGGCGGGGTGTCCCTCGGCGGCGGCCAGGTTGATCAGGCGGCCTTCGCCCAGCAGATAGAGCCTGCGGCCGTCCTTCATGGCGTATTCCTCGACGAACGGGCGCGCGGACGCTTCTTGCCGCTGGACATCTTTTCGAGCGCGGGAATATCGATTTCCACGTTGAAGTGGCCGGAATTGCAGATCACCGCGCCGTCCTTCATGCGCTCGAAGTGCTCGTGCGGCGAGCACGGATTTGTTTCCGGTGACGGTGACGAAAATATCGCCGATCTTGGCGGCTTCGGCCATGGGCATCACGCGGAAACCGTCCATCACGGCTTCGAGCGCGCGCACGGGATTGATTTCGGTGACGATCACATCGGCGCCCATGCCCTTGGCGCGCATGGCCACGCCGCGGCCGCACCAGCCGTAGCCCGCCACGACCACCTTGCAGGCCCGCGAGCAGCAGATTCGTGGCGCGGATGATGCCGTCGATCGTGGATTGGCCCGTGCCGTAGCGATTGTCGAAGAGATGCTTGGTCAGCGCGTCGTTGACGGCGATGACCGGATACTTCAGCGTGCCGTCCTTGGCCATGGCGCGCAGACGAATCACGCCGGTGGTGGTTTCCTCGGTGCCGCCGATGACGTCCGGGACCAGGTCCGTGCGCTTGGTGAGGAGCATGGTCACCAGGTCCGCGCCATCGTCCATGGTGATCTGCGGCTTGTGATCGAGTGCGGCGTTCAGATGCGCGTAATAGGTGGCGTTGTCCTCGCCCTTGATGGCGAAGGTGGGAATGCCGTAGTCCTTCACCAGACGACGCGGCCACTTCATCCTGCGTCGAAAGCGGATTCGAGGCGCAGAGGACCACGTCCGCGCCGCCATCGCGCAGCGTGATGGCCAGGTTGGCGGTTTCGCTGGTGACGTGCAGGCAGGCGGACATGCGCACGCCCTTGAGCGGCTGCTCCTTGATGAACCGCTTGCGGATCAATTGCAGAACGGGCATCTGCTGATTGGCCCATTCGATCTTGCGCTTGCCCTTTTCGGCCAAGCTCAGGTCTTTTACATCGCCGGACAGCTTCGTTGCTGTTTCCACATGTCACTCCCGTCGAGAAATTTGTGAGGAGAAGAACCGGCGTGAGAGCTGCGATTCGCGCCCTCAGTATCGATGAACAAATTATGCGCGCGAGACAGCCACGGCGCCGCGCGAGCCTGCTTCCCTGCGAATCGCCTCGGCCTTGTCGGTGCGTTCCCAGGTGAAACCCGGGCCGGTGCGGCCAAAATGGCCGAACGCAGCGGTGGGGCGATAGATGGGACGGCGCAGATCGAGCGTCTCGATAATGCCCTCGGGATTGAGCTTAAAGAGCGCGCGAACAAGTTCGGTGATTTGCGCATCGGGAATGGTGCCGGTGCCGAACGTGTCGGCCATCACCGAAACAGGCTCGGCCACGCCGATGGCATAAGCCAGCTGCACTTCCACGCGCCGCGCCAAGCCCGCCGCGACGATATTCTTCGCCACGTAGCGCGCCATGTAGCAGGCCGAGCGATCCACTTTCGTCGGATCCTTGCCGGAAAACGCGCCGCCGCCGTGGCGGCTGTATCCGCCATAGGTGTCGACGATAATTTTTCGCCCGGTCAGTCCCGCATCGCCCATGGGCCCGCCGACCACGAAGCGTCCGGTGGGATTGATGTGGAACTTGGTGTTCTTGTCCATCATGTTTTGGGGAACGACGGGCTTGATGACTTCCTCCAGAATGGCTTCGTGCAGGTCTTTATTGGAGACTTGGTCGCTCTGCTGCGTGGAGATCACCACGCAATCGACGCGCGCCGGACGGTCGTCCACATATTCGACGGTGACCTGAGATTTGCCGTCAGGGCGGAGGAAATCGACAACCTTCTGCTTGCGAACTTCGGAGAGGCGGCGGGTGAGTTGATGCGCCAATTGAATCGGCAGCGGCATCAGCTCGTCGGTTTCATCGCAGGCGTAGCCGAACATCAAGCCCTGGTCGCCCGCGCCGCCGGTATCCACGCCCATGGCGATGTCCGGCGATTGGCGCTTGATGGAGGAGATGACGCGCGCAGGTATCGGCATCGAAGCCGTATTTGGCGCGGGTATAGCCCACGTCGCGGATCACCTGGCGAGCGATATCGGAGATAATCGACGCATGGCGTGGTGGTGATTTCGCCGGCGACCATAACCAGCCCGGTGGTCACCAGCGTCTCGCAGGCCACCCGGCCCATGGATCGTCCCTCATGACCGCGTCCAAAACCGCGTCGGATATCTGGTCGGCAATTTTGTCCGGATGGCCTTCGGTTACCGATTCCGAAGTGAACAAAAATTTTTCGTCAGAGTGCGCCAAAACAGTTTCCTCCCGAGGAGTGATAGGCAATTCCCGGTGTGCTTTGCCTTTTCGGATGATGACCTAACTATTCGAGGCTAGCATGCGGGCGCGAAAAGTGTCAATTCCGCGCAGCGAAAGGGTTTAATCGGCAGTTGAACGGGGAAATAGAGGGCTGAAGGCGCTCAGGCGGATTCGCGCCGGAAGAGAAGATACCCGCGGATGAAAGGGTCGAGATCGCCGTCGAGAACCTTTTGGACGTCTCCGCGTTCGACCTTGGTACGGTGGTCCTTGATGAGCTGGTAGGGCTGCAGGGTGTAGGTGCGGATCTGGCTGCCGAAACTGATCTCAGGTTTGGAGGCGTCCAGCTTGCGCAATTCCGCCTGGCGCTTTTCGATTTCGCGCTCGTAAAGATGGGAGCGCAGAACCTTCATCGCCAGTTCGCGATTCTTGTGCTGGCTGCGCTCGTTCTGGCAGTTGACGACGATGCCCGTGGGAATATGCGTGATGCGCACGGCGGATTCGACTTTGTTGACGTTCTGACCTCCGTGGCCTCCGGCGCGAAAGGTGTCAATGCGAATGTCGTCCGGCTTGACGACGATCTCGATGCGGTCGTCAATCTCGGGAATCACAAAAACAGACGCGAAGGAAGTGTGGCGCCGCGCGGCTTGATCGAAAGGCGAGATGCGGATCAGGCGGTGCACCCCGCTTTCTCCCGCCAGCATGCCGTAGGCGTTTTCGCCTTCGATTTGCACCGTCGCGGATTTGATGCCGGCTTCTTCTCCCGGCGAGGATTCAAGTACCGTGGCGCGATAACCCTTCTGCTCCGCCCAGCGCAGGTACATGCGCAGGAGCATTTCCGCCCAGTCCTGGGATTCGGTGCCGCCCGCGCCGGGTTTTATGGTGAGGATGGCGTTGAGGACGTCGCTCTCGCCGGACATCAAAGTCTTGGTTTCGAGTCCGGCGACATACTCGTCGGCGGTGGCCAATTCCTTCGAGAGGTCTTCGAGGATGGAATCGCGCTGCGCCGCATCGGATTCTTCCTGCGCCAAGTGAATGTAAGTATCCAGGTCGCTGGCGCGGCTGGCCAGCGAGGTCTCCGCATTCACGCGCTCTTCGAGCTGTTTGCGCTGCTGCAGCAGGGATTGCGCCGTGCTCTGATCATTCCAGAAATTGGGATCGCTGATTTTTACTTCGAGCGCGGTGATCTGGGCGCGGGCGGCGCCGGCGTCAAAGATAACTCCGCACAAGCTCGATGCGTTTCTTGAGGTCGGCGTAACGCTGCTGAATATCTTCGATGTGTTCGGCCATGTTTAGAATCCTACACGGAAAAAGGAGACTTGAAAACTTGGCGCAGGGTGCGGGCGATGCCGGAGGTGCGTGACACCGGAGCATTCACGGCGCGAAACGATCACGATGCGGCAGGCTTTTTGGCCGGGCGAACGCTGCAGCAAATCAGCAGGGTGAGAAGCGAGTCAATCAGGCAAAGCCACGGAAGCCAATTGCCGGTGCGCGTGTACAGCGTCATGTCGTCCCGGAAATCATACGGAGCGTCGAGCTGTCCGCGAATATCGGGCGCCAGGGCGGCGACGATGCGGCCATAGGGATCGACGGAAACGGTGTAGCCGTTGTTCGTATCGCGCAGCAGCCACCTGCGATTTTCCACGGCGCGGACGCGCGCCATCATCAGATGCTGCGCGGGCGCCGAGGAGCGGCCAAACCAGCCGTCGTTTGAAATGTTTATCAGCAGTTGCGCGCCGCCAGCCGTGAAACGCCGGACTTCGCCGGGAAACGTGGCTTCATAGCAAATAAATGTGGCGAACTTTCCGCCCGGAAGCGTTCCGACGCTGTATTGCGCGCCGGGAGTGAAATCGGAAATATCAGCGGTGAGGCGTCCGGCGAAAGTGAGCCATCGCCGAAGCGGAACATATTCGCCGAAGGGGACGAGATGAATTTTGTCGTAGCTGAAAATTCGCCGACCTGAGGTATCAAGCAGCACGGCGGTGTTCGTGGCCATCCACTTCCCCGCTGCGTCATGTTTCCAATCGACGACGCCCACCAGAAAATCGCCGCTGGAATCGCTCGCGATGTGCCGGGCGCGCTCGGCGAATTGCGGGTCCTGTAGGCTGAAGGGCGCAGGAACCTCCGGCCAGACGATCAGTCCGGGAGCGCGGCGGGCCGCATCGTCGCTGATCTGTTCGAGCTGATCCATTTCGCCGGCATGAATGGCGAGCCAATTCGATGGATAGCTGTCCGATTGCGGAAAATCGGTTTGCACCAGATGCGCAATATGGTGCGGGGCGGCGTGCGGCACGAAATAGACTCCGCTGACGCCAATGAGGATCAGCGCGGCGGTGATGGCCAATTCGGTTTTCCAGATGCGCTGATTCGCGGCCAGGATAGCGTAAGCCAAAAACGATCCGTACGCGGCGACGAGAAATGAAAGGCCGAAAATTCCGGTGAGCGTGGTGAGCTGCACCAAGGCGAGATTGTCGCTCGCGGCATATCCGGCGAGATTCCAGGGAAATCCGATGTAAGGCAAGTGCGTGCGCGCAAATTCGAGCGTGACCCATAGAAAAGGAGCGAGCACACAGGCGAGCCTTCGGGTCCTGCTCGAGGCCATTGCCACGCCCCAGGAAAAAACGGCGCAAATTGCGCCGCCAGCAACTCCGATGAGTCCTAGAATCGCGGCGGAGGTGAGCAGGCCCACATTTCCGTACTGGCGCATTACGGTGTCTATCCACGGCACGCAGATGGGATAAAAAACCAGGCCGTGAAGAAAACCGTAGAGGGGAGATTCGAGTGGCCGAGCGCCCACCGAAGCAAGAATCAGCAGGGTCAACGAAATCCAGGCAAGCAGCGACAGATTGTAATTCGGGAAGGAAAGCGCCAGGGCGGCGCCGCTTGCCAGTGCCAGCAGGATGCGAACGCTTCGGGAAATATTCATTTCACGAAGCACACGGCGCGGACCAGGCGCTGCGCCCGCAGATTGGGATCGAGCGGCATTTAATGTTTGATGATGGCTTTGAAGCCGGCCTGTTCCAGAGCTTTTTGCGCGGATTCAGCGGACTTTGCGTCGCGATACGGGCCAACCTGGACGCGGAAGAGATTATCGGAACCCGGCGCGGCGACAAACGCAGGAAACCTTTTCTGCTGCGCAGCATCGGCCATGGCCAGGGCATCGCCTTCGTGGGAAAGCGCGGCAAGCTGGAGGATATACGCACCGCGAGGGATGGATGGCGATTGATAACGCGCCGGAGGTTTCTTGCCGGCCGAAACGCTTCTGGCCGCGGCAGCAGGCTGCGCGCCCGATTCATGATGAGCCACGGCTGGGACGCTCGCGGGAGATTTTGCGGCGGGCTCCAGATGATCGTCGTCCTTCTTCGCGTAGAAATCCCATTCTCCGGGAGTGGTGACTGGCGCCGCGGGATCTTTCGATTTGGCGTCGGTGCGGCCTGGCGCGGCAGGATCCAATGCGGGTGAGGCGAGCGGAGTGGAATCGGCGGCGTGAACAGCGATGCCATATTGATTATGGCCCATGGCATAGCCCAGCGAAAAGAAAACGGCGCAGAGCAGAACCACGCCGAGAAAAAGCCCCACCAGATGGCGGCTTTCCAGGACGCGTTCGCCCCCTCCCCGTCTTGCGCTGCCTGAACCCATAAATTCTACTTCGATCCTCCCAACGTCTTTATCCACTGCGAAATAATGTCCACCGGCAACGGAAACACGATGGTGGTGTTTTTCTCGACGCCGATTTCCGTGAGCGTCTGCAAATAGCGGAGCTGGATCGCGGCGGGTTGCTTTTCCAAAACTTCCGCGGCATCCGCCAGCTTCGTCGAGGCCTCGTATTCGCCCTCGGCGTGAATAATTTTCGCGCGGCGCTCGCGTTCGGCTTCCGCCTGGCGGGCGATGGCGCGCTGCATATTCTCCGGAATATCGACTTGTTTGACTTCTACCTTCGTTACCTTGATACCCCAAGGCTCGGTATCCTGGTCAAGGATTTGTTGCAACTTGGCGTTTACCTTTTCGCGCTCGGAAAGGATGGCGTCCAACTCGAACTGCCCGACCAGGCTGCGCAGGGTGGTCTGCGCGAGTTGCGAGGTGGCATACAGATAATTTTGCACCTGGGAGAGCGCCAGGTTGGCATCCACAACGCGGAAATAGCAGACCGCATTTACCTTCACTGAAACGTTGTCGCGCGTGATCACGTCCTGCGGCGGCACATCTAGAGTTTCGAGGCGCAGGGAGATTCGCGTCAGCTTATCGATGGGGAAAAACACCAGGCGCAGGCCCGCGCCTTTGGCTTCCGGCAACATGCGGCCCAGGCGCAGAACCACTCCGCGCTCCCATTCCTTGATGACGTACACGGAATTGAAAAACCAGACCAGGAAAATGACGACGCCGAACGCCAGCAATACGGTTATAAAATCCATCACAGCCTCCTCCGGCGCAGCCCGCCGGGAATATTCTCGTTTACCGCCGGCGTTTCGACGGGCTCAACTTCGAGCGTCAGCCCGGTGATTTTTCGCACGCGCACCCGCGCGCCCTTGGTGATGGCCTGCCCGCCCAATCCCACCGCGCGCCACAATTCGCCGTGAATGAACACCATGCCCGCTCCGCCGCCTTCGATGGCTTCGGTGACGTCCGCGTCCACTCCGATCAACTCCTCGCGCCCGGTGGATTGCTTCCAGGCGAAAGAACGCAGCACCAGGCGCATCAGGATGATGATGATGATGGCCACGGGAATGGCCACGCCCAGCGCCGTTCCCAGGCTCACTCCCATGCCGGTCAGCGGCGAGCGGACCAAAAATAGCGCGCCCAGCACCATGGCGATCACTCCTCCCACGCCCAGCACGCCGTGTGTCGGGAACTTGGCTTCCAGGACGAATAAAACCAGCGAGCAGATAATCAGCAGAAATCCGGTGAGCGATACCGGCAGCAAATGCATGGCAAAAAGCGCCAGCAGCAGGCACAGCGCGCCGAACACGCCGGGAGCGAACAATCCGGGATGCGTGAATTCGATATACAGGCCCAGCGCGCCCAGGATCAACAGAATGAAAAACGCGTCGGGCTGCACAATGCGCGAGAGAAATTTCTCGCGCCCGGTCATTTCGTGAATCTCGACCACGGGGTGAGACAGCGACAGGCGATCGGTCGATCCGTTGAGCCGCGTGATGGTGCGGCCATCGAGCTTTGCGAGCAAATCCTCGGGAGAGGAGGCCACCAGGTCGATCAATTTGCCGTCCAAAGCCTCACTGTCGCTGAAGGCTTTGGCGTCGGTGACGGCAGTGGCGGCAAGCTCCACATTGCGGCCGCGCTTCGAGACGTAACTTCGCAGATACGCGGTTGCGTCATTCAGAATTTTTTTGCGCAGGGTCTCGTCAATCTGGATCGGCGCGCCGCCAATGGCCATGATCGGCGAAGCCGCGCCGGTTTCCGTCCCCGGGGACATGGCATCCACATCAGCGGAGAGAAGAATAAAATATCCGGCGGAAGCGGCTCGCGAACCCGTGGGCGAAACGTAGGTTACCACCGGGACATGCGAAGTCAGGATGGCGTGAATGATCGCGCGCATCGAAGTGTCCAGGCCGCCGGGAGTATTGATGGTGATGAGAATCAGGTCGGCGTGGGAATCATTGGCCTGGGCGATTCCGTTCACGATGTAATCGGCCAGAATGGGTTCGATTTCGCCGTCAATTTGCAGCTCGTAAACGTTGGCGGCGGGGGCGGCGGAATTTTCAGGCGGCGTCTGCGCCGGGGCGCGCGACGCGAACAAAAACGCCGCGATTGCGAAGCAGTAAACCAAGCAAGCTGAGCGGGATCGAAGGGACTTCATCTCGGCGCACATTATAGCAAGAGAACCCGAAGCGCGCCGGAGAGATATGGTTTCTGAAGGAATAGAACCGAGAGTCGGGCCGGGTCCGCCAAGCTAATTCTGATGGGACGTTTTGCCGGTTCCAGCGTAAGACGGAGGTATCACCAGCACTTCCTTCACGGCCGGATCCTTGATGACCTTGGCGAAGGCCGGATCGGTTTGCGCGGACAGGAAATTCGCATATCCCTCATCCCGCGCCAGTTTCAGATAATGCGCGGATTGCACGGCATTCCCTGATTCGGCATAGGTCTTGGCAATCAGGAAATAGAAGAGGCCGGGATCGGTGGTGCTGCGCTGCTGCACGAGAGAGCCATACCCCTCGTGATGAGCGAAGACATCGGGGTCCAGCGCCAACGCTTTTTGAAACGCGCCAATGGCTTCCGGATATTCCGAGTTTGCAAAATAAGCGTAGCCCAGATTGCTATAGATCGTGGGCATGTCGGTGCGAAAGCTCACGGCATGTTGATAATCGCGAATGGCATTCGAATAGCGCTTTTTTTCGTAGGCCACTGTGCCGAGATTGTTCACGGCGCTGGCGTAAGTCTTGTCGGCTTTCAATGATTTCTTGTAAAAATGTTCGGCGCGGCCAAGATCATCGAGTTGCTGATAGGCCACTCCCAGCTTATTCAGCAGCACGGCGTTGCGGGGATTTTCCTTGGTCAATTCGTGGTAGGTCTCGATGGCTTCGCGGTATTCCTTGCGGGCCATGAAAATGTCGCCGCGCAATTCATCTTTTTGTACCTGGGTCATCGCGGATGTGTCGCCGGATGACGCGGCGGAATTTTCTGGCGCGCTCGTTTCAGCGGAAGGTCGCGAAGTTTGGGCGGAGGCCGCGAATCGCGGCGCGTCGAGTCCAATCACAAACAGGAAAGCCAGCGGGAAGGCAAAGAGGGCTGCGCGTTTCATGGCCCTGCTCCTTTAATCCCCCAGGTATCCCGGGCGCTTTTGCTCCCGATACCCCGTAGAAGCCTACGGCTGCGGCTTGGGACTGGCCGCAGGCTGCTTCTTTCCCCCAAAGATACCAAAAACCCGGTCGAGAAGCCCCTTTTTCTTTTCATCTTCCGGTGTGGGGGCAGGTTGCGCCGGGTTGGCGGCGGGTGCGGGAGCAGCGGCGGCGGAATTGGGCGGCGCGGCGGGCGCGGGAGCCTTGCCGAAAAGATGTGAGAGCCAGGAACCGGTTTGCGAAATCACCCCCTGGCCACCGCCGTGGAGGTCGCAATACTGCGTGGGCTCACTGCCCGAGACGAAGTATTCCTCAGTGGTTTGCGGGCAGGATGGCGTGGCCAACTGGCCGGATTCCGGGTCAATCGAGACTTCCACCACACCCGGCGGAGGCGAGAATTCCTGGGTATTGCGATATTGCGGCAAAACGACGGCGCGCTTCATGAATTCGGCCCAAATCGGCGCGGCGGATTGGCTGCCGGAAAGATTCAGGTCGCGGTTGTCGTCAAATCCCACCCAAACCACGCAAAGTAAATTGGAAGTGAAGCCCGAAAACCAGCCATCGCGCGATGTGCCGGTCTTTCCCGCGGCCGGCGCGCTGAAGCCCATGGAACGGACGGTGATGCCAGTACCTTTGTCGATGACGTCTTCCATGATGCTGGTGGTGAGGAAGGCCACGCGGGGATCGAGAGCGGCACGGGTGTGCGGGGCATTCAATTCAACCACGGTGCCATCCGCGGAATCCACGCTGCGGATAAAAAGCGGTTCGGAACGGTTTCCGCCGTTGGCAAAAATGGTGTACCCGGCGGCGACATCCACCGGCGTCATTTCATATGCGCCCAGGGCCATGGCGGGAGTGGCCATAATGTTCGTGCCCAGCCCAAGCTGGCGAGCCATGTCCACCACGCGCTGGTAGCCGACCAATTCGGCAACCTTCACCGTGGCCACGTTGAGCGAATGGATCAAGGCGTCGCGCACGGTGACCGTGCCGTAGAATTCCTCGCCGTAATTGTTAGGTGTGTAGTCCTTGCCGTCGAATTCAAATGTGGTGGGGACATCCTCGACGGTTGTTGCGGGCGTGACCACCGGCGTCAAACCTTCCGCGGCATTGTCGAAGGCCGCAGCGTACACGAACGGCTTGAAAACCGATCCCGGCTGGCGATGCGCCAGAGCGTGATTGAGCTGGCTTTCACCATAGTTTCGGCCGCCCACCAGCGCGCGAATTTCGCCGGTATGGGGATCCATGGCCACCAAAGCAACCTGCACCTGCGGAACCACCTGCCCCTTTTTCTTCCATTCAGCGTAGCGATGCGCCAGCAGCTTATCCACCTGGGCGATGCCGATCTGCACGGCATCGGTGGCGGCGCGCTGCAAATCCGGATCGAGGCTGGTGTAAACGCGATAGCTTTGGGCTTGCAGGTCCGTCTCCGAAAACTTTTCAAGCAGGTGGTCCTTGACCATGTCCACGAAATAGGGTGCGGCGCTGGTGCCCACGCCACCGCTGGTGAATTTCAATTTTTCTTTTTTTGCGGCGGCGGCCTCCTGCGCCGGCACGTAACCGTCGTCCACCATTTGCGCCAGGACGCGATCGCGCGCTTCCGCCGCGCGCTCGGGGTGATTTTCGGCGGTGGAATAGCGGTTGGGGGCGCGGATGATGGCGGCCAGGAAGGCGCATTCGCCGAGGCTGAGTTCGCGGACGTCCTTGCCGAAATAGGCTTGCGCCGCTTCTCCAAATCCGCGGATGGCGAAACTGCCGCGGTTGCCCAGGTAGACTTCATTGGCGTACAACTCGAAAATCTGCTGCTTCGAGAAGCGCTGATCAATCTCGATAGCCATCAGAATTTCCTTCACCTTGCGGCTCCATTCGCGCTTGGTGGTGAAGAAAAAACTGCGCGCCACCTGCATATCGATGGTGCTGGCCCCTTGCGCCTTCTGCCCGCGCACCACGTCGTAAAATGCCGCGCCAAAAACACGGATCACATCGACAGCGCCATGGTCCAGGAAGCGTTTGTCTTCCGCCGCGAGCACGGCATTCACCATGTGTTTCGGCAAATCGTCAAAACGAACGATGCGGCGCTTCTCGCGGGAACTGTCGAAGAGGTTGGTGATCAACTCCGGCTCGAGGCTCGCGGAATCGAGGGAGGTCGCGCCCTTGAGCGGAGTGATGCGCGCGATCGAGTCGGCGGCAAATTCCACGCGCAGCGCATTGGCTCCGTGAAAATAGGAATCGGCGGAAGGAATGATTTCCACCGTGGAACCCTTGACGTGGAATTCGCCCGGCGATCCCGGCACATCGCCTTCCTGGTATCCGGCGCGCAGCAAATAATCGGCCAGGCCCTTGGGGCGCATTTCTTCGCCCACAAAAATATGGCCGGGTTCGGAATAGACGCGCGAAGTGTTTTGAAAAATCTGGCCGGTGAGGTGCTGGTTGATCAGATGGCCGAACTCAATGTAATAAAACGCGAAAATTCCGGCGACGGCGAGGAAAACCATCAGCGCCCCGCCCAGCAGCGCCATCCCGAAGCGAGAGGTCCAAAAACCGCGGGCGATACGAATCCGCAATCGGTTGCTCCATTAGCAGCAATTGAGAACGGTGAAGCCGGGCGGCATGCGCGCCTCGAACGGCCTTCGCGCGGCATGCGGACGCGAAATCCACCGCCGCCGGATCACGTCTCCTATTCTAAATGGTACTGTTGTCCGCGTGGGGATGAAATTGCAGAGTGAATTGGTAAATCCGCAGGTCGACGGGAACGGAATAATTGATGGAGATGGTCACGACCCCCTGCACCATGGTGACGTGGACGTCCTTGGCCTCCGCCGGTATCCCCAGGTCCTTGATTTTCCACATGACGTCGGACTGAATGTCCTGCTGGGTCTTGTTGTTGCCGGCGGCAAATCGCGCTTCGGTCTCGATGGAATCCTGCAATTGATAATTGGCGAAGTAGGGCGGTACGATTTCCGCGCCGAAAAAGATTAAAGCGGCAACAATAATAATAGTCAGCAGAAAGCTGCGAGTAGTCCCGCCACGTTCCCGGAATTTGCGGTACGGAGGATTGATGCGACTTGCTGCGTTTCTCGCCACAGCCGTGCCTCCCAAGAAATTTCCCTGCATGTTGCAGATTTCAGCCTAGCACCGGCAGCGAGCCGGCGTAAAACCATTGCCTTCCGCTTGTTTTCGATGAGTTAACGTGGAGCCAGAAGATCGGAACGCGGGCAGGAGGTATGTTCGCTGCGTGGAAAATTCCGGGGCCGCTAGTATGCGCGCGCGAAAATTGCCTTTTCGCCAGCCTGTTGGCCGCAGGAAATGCACGTCCCCGAACCGCCGGGCTGTTCGAGAGGGATGCAGCGCATGGTGGCCTTGGTTTCTTCCTTTATTTTTTCCTCGCAGGCGCTCTTGCCGCACCACCAGGCGAACGCAAACCCTTTTTCGACGCCAGCCTTGAACTCCGGATAATCGGCGGGCTCCACGGTGTTGGATTTGCGGAAAGCGAGCGCGCGATCGAATAGCGCCTGCTGAATTTCTTCCAGCATTTGCGCCACCGCCTGGGCGATTCCCTGCTGCGCGACGAATGACTTCCCTTCCTTGCCGGGGCGATCCCGCCGCGCCAGCACCACCGACCCTTTGGCGACATCCTTGGGGCCGAGTTCGAGCCGCAGCGGCACTCCGCGCATCTCCCAGTCGTTGAATTTGAAGCCTGGGCTCATGCCTTCGCGCTCGTCCATTTTCACGCGGATGCCCGCGTCGGCGAGTTCCGCACGAAGCTTGCGAGCGTTTTCGAGCACCGAGGCTTTTTCTTCGTCGGTTTTGTAGATGGGCACGATGACCAATTGAAAGGGCGCAAGACGCGGAGGCAGGATCAGTCCCTGATCGTCTCCGTGCACCATGATGATGGCGCCCACAAAACGGGTCGAAAGTCCCCAGGAGGTTGTCCAGCAGTGCTGCAGGACGCCGGTCTTGTCCAGATAGCGGATCTCGAAGGCTTTGGCGAAGTTCTGCCCCAGGTTGTGGGAGGTTCCGGCTTGCAGCGCTTTGCCGTCGCCCATCATGGCCTCGATGGAAAAAGTTTCGTCCGCGCCGGCAAAACGCTCGGCGGCGGATTTGCGCCCGGGAATCACCGGCACGGCAGCTTCGCGGAGAGCGAAATCGGTGTAAACATCGAGCATCTGGCGCGTTTCCGCCACGGCTTCTTCGAGCGTGGCATGGGCGGTGTGGCCCTCTTGCCAGAAGAATTCCAGGGTGCGCAGAAAAAGTTTGGTACGCAGCTCCCAACGGACCACGCTGTTCCATTGATTGATCAGCACCGGCAAATCGCGATAGGACTGAATCCATTTCGAGTACGCATGGCCGACAATCGTCTCCGAAGTCGGCCGGATCACCAGCGGCTCTTCCAGTTTTTCGCCGCCTCCGTGCGTCACCACCGCCAGTTCCGGCGAAAATCCCTCGACGTGCGATTTTTCCTTTTCGATGAAACTTTTGGGAATCAGCAATGGAAATGCGGCGTTGACGTGGCCGGTGGCTTTGAACCGGCGGTCGAGCTGCGCGGTGATGTTTTCCCACAACGCCCAACCGTACGGCCGCACGATCATGCAACCGCGCACCGGCGCGTAATCGGCGAGTTCCGCGCGCAGGACCAGCTGGTTGTACCACTCGGAAAAATCCTCGGCGCGCGTGGGAAGCTTTTGATCGGACATGAGGCCAACGGCTCTTTTCTGCGCCGTATGTAGCGGCGGCGCAAGGCAATGGCGCCCGCGAAGGCGCAACGAATGAAAGACGAATGAATAAGGTTAGGGAAGTCGCGCGGGTAAGTCAATCCGCAGGCGAATGTGGTGGAGATCTCGCGCCGATTGAACGGTATGCAGACCGCGGCGCAACGGCACGCACGCTCTTTACATCGCATGGCTTTTCCAAGCCGGCGCATTGACACATTCATGTGACAACATTTACGCTGTGGTTCTTATGCCGTTTTCAAAATTGCGCACGCATCCGCACCTCTATGAGATCAACACATGGGCCTGGCTTGAAGGTCTATCGGCGAAGGCCGGGCGGCGTATCACTCTTGCGGAGGTGCCCGATACGGAGTGGGACGGCATCGCGCAACAGGGATTCGACATCGTGTGGCTGATGGGGCTCTGGCAGCGCAGCGAAGAATCGCGGCAAATCGCGCTGGCAGATCCGGGAAACCGCGCGCAGTACGATCGCGTTCTCCCAGGTTGGAAACCGGAAGACGTCATCGGCTCGCCCTATGCCGTGAAGGACTACGTTCCGGATCTCCGCATCGGAAATTGGGAATCTCTCGACCGGGTGCGCGAAAAATTGCACGCGCGCGGCATGGCGCTGTTCTCCGATTTTGTGGGAAACCATACCGCGCTCGATCATTCCTGGACTTCCGAGCATCCCGAATATTACGTGCAGGGATCGGAGGAAGATTTCGCCAAGGATCCCGGCGCATTTTTTAAAGTGTCCACGCGCCAAAGCGAGAAATATATCGCTCGCGCCCATGATCTGTATTGCCCGCCGTGGAAGGACGCCGCACAGTTGAATTATTTCCATCCCGCAACGCGCGAGGCGCAAATCGGAGTGCTGCGCACCCTGGCGAGCCACTGCGACGGCGTGCGATGCGATATGGCCATGCTGCAGCTGACCGACATTTTCGAAAAGATTTGGACTCGGAAACTGAAGGGCGCGGCACCACCAAAACTGGAATTCTGGGAAGAAGCAAGCGCGGCGGTTCCACGGCTCACTTTGCTGGCCGAAGCCTATTGGGGAACCGAGCAGCGGCTGTTCGATTTGGGATTCTCCTTCGCGTACGACAAGGATTTGTACGACGCGGTGAAGGACTCCCGCGCGGGAGATATTCAGGCCCGGCTTCAAGCGAGCGTGGGTTATCAAAGCCGCCTGGCGCGTTTCCTCGAAAACCACGACGAGGAAAGACGCGCCGCGGTGTTTCCGGATGCGCGGCTGGGCGCCGCGGGAACGCTGATGGGCACGCTGCCAGGCATGCGTTTTTATTATCAAGGAGAGCTCGAGGGGCTTCGCAACCATTTGCCGATTACGCTGCGCATCGCGGCGCCCGAGCCGCCCGACGCATATTGTTCCGCATTTTTCGAGAAAATATTGAGGCTCACGAATGACGAAGTGTTTCATCGCGGCCGCTGGAGCCTGCTGGAGATTGCAACGGAGGGCGACGCGACTACTTCCAACCTGATTGGCTACGAATGGCGCACCGAAAAATCATGGAAGTTGATTGCCGTCAACATGGCGCAAAACACCTCCCAGGGCCGCGTGAAATTGGGGGATCGGGTGCGCGCAGATCTGAATTATTCATTTCACGATGAATTGAATGAGGTGATTTATCCGCGCGAAGGGCGCGAGTTGCACGACGTGGGATTGTACGTGCGGCTCGACGCCGGGCAGGCGCATATTTTTGACATCACGCCCGTTTGAATAAGGCGGATCCGGGCGACGCCGCGCGACTTCCTCGATTTCTTTGTGATTGAAAACGGCTGACCGCCGCACTATCATCCCCCACTTCGCGGCGCGCTCGCCGCGAGCGCCCGATGGCCAAATCTCCGGATACCCGGAACGCAGCACTCCGTCCCGCCTCGCCCGCGCTGCGGCAAATCGGATTTTTACCGCTGCTGGCGATATTTTACGGCTACACGGCCGGCGGCCCGTTTGGCTACGAAGAAATTTTTCGCAGCTCGGGCCCCGGAATGGCCCTGGTATTCCTCGCTTTTGTGCCGCTCTTCTGGAGCATCCCGATTTCCTTGGCAGCCGCGGAATTGAACAGCATCCTTCCGGTGCAGGGCGGATTTTACCGATGGAGCCGCACGGCGTTCGGCGATTTCTGGGGATTTCAGTGCGGCTGGTGGAATTGGACTGGCACGTTTCTGCTGAACAGCCTCTACGGCGTGCTGTTGATGGATTACCTGAGCGATTATTTTCCGTGGATTACCGGCAACATCAAATGGGCGGGTGCGTGTCTGGCGCTGTGCCTGTTGGCGTATTTGAACGCGCGCGGAATCCGGATTGCGGGCGGAGTATCGGTCGGATTGCTCTTCGCGGTGATGATTCCGGTGGCGTGGCTGTGCACCGCTTCGCTCTTTCACCTGCATTTCAATCCGGTGATGCCGTTTGTGCCGCCCGGCAAACCTTTCGGCAGCGTATTCGGCAAGGGGCTGGCGCTGGCGATGTGGAATTACGCGGGATACGAGCAATTGTCGAGCATGACCGGGGAGATGAAGGACGCGCAAAAAACGTTCGTGCGCATTCTGGCGTGGAACACGCCGATGAATGTTCTCACCTATGTGGTGCCCACGACCCTGGCATTGGCCGCGCTGGGCAACTGGCAGGAATGGAAGACGGATTACATCGTGACCGCTTCGCGGCTGATTGGCGGCGAATGGCTGGGCGCGGCCATGCTCGTTGCCGCGATGATCGGCACGCTTTCGCTTTCCAACAGCACGATTCTGTACACCACGCGCATCCCCGCCACCATGGCGGAAGACGGATATTTGCCCGCGTGGCTCGGGAAAATTCATCCGCGCTATGGAACGCCGGCGCGGGCCATCGGCGTTTCGCTGGTGATTTATTGCATCCTGGCGCGCTACAACGTGGAAGACCTGGTGAATATTTATATCTGGACGCGCATTGCCACCACGCTGCTGACCATTTTCGCGGCCTGGCGGCTGCGCAGCAAAGCGCCGAACGCCAAACGGAGTTTTCTCATTCCCGGAGGGCGGCTGGGGCTGGCCTACATTTTGATTTTTCCGGTGATTTTATGCGCGCTGAAAGTGGCTCAAAGCGAAGATTACGTCTGGCGCTACGCGCCGCTCCTGCTGCTTTCCGGGCCGGTAATGTATTTCATCCTGCGGCGCGGCTTCCGGCTGCAGCCGATAACAATTCCAGGGAACGGCGGCGCGGCCGATCCCATGGCCTGATGCGAAATCGCAGGGCTACTTCGTCGCCCCTATTTTTTCCGCCACGGTCTTTGCTTGCAAGAAGAGCAGCAGATAATCCTGCCCGCCGGATTTCGAATCCGTGCCGGACATGTTGAACCCGCCAAAAGGATGCGCGCCGACCATCGCGCCGGTGCATTTGCGGTTCATGTATAGATTGCCGACGTGGAATTCCTGCTCGGCGCGTTCGATTTTCTGGGGGTTTTGCGAATAGACCGCGCCGGTAAGCCCAAATTCGGTGTCATTGGCCATAGACAGGGCTTCGTCGAAATCGCGGGCCTTGGTCACCGCCAGCACCGGCCCGAAAATTTCTTCCTGAAAAATCCGCGCCTTGGGGACTCACGTCCGCAATCACCGTGGGTTCGATGAAATATCCTTCCTCGCTCGCGCGCTTTCCTCCGGCCACCAAACGGCCCTCTTTCGATCCGGTTTCAATGTAACCGAGAATGGATTTCATGGCCGCCTGGTTGATCACCGGGCCCATGTAGTTCGAGGGGTCTTCCACCGAGCCCACTTTAATTTTTCCGACGCGCTCGACTAATTTGCGCAGGAACTCGTCGTAAATTTTCGCACCGACAATGGCCCGCGAACACGCCGAACATTTCTGGCCCTGATAGCCGAATGCGGAAAGCGCCACGCCTTCCACCGCGGCATCCACGTCCGCTTCGTCGTCAACAATGATGGCGTCCTTGCCGCCCATCTCAAGCACCGTGCGCTTGATCCACACCTGCCCCGGCTGCGCTTTTGCGGCCTGTTCGCTGATGCGCAGTCCCGCTTCTTTCGAACCGGTGAAGGCGATGTAGCGCGTTTTGGGATGGGTCACCAGTGCTTCTCCGGCGGTCGCGCCCGGCCCGGTGAAAAAGCTCACCACATCGCGCGGAACTCCCGCTTCGTAGAGGATGTTTACGAAAATCGCGGCGATAGTGGGCGAATCGCTCGAAGGCTTCACGATAGCGGTATTTCCCGTGGCAATCGATGCCAGCGTCATGCCGCCCATGATGGCCGCCGCGAAAGTTCCAGGGTGGAATTATGATGCCGACGCCCAACGGAATGTACTTCAAGTAATTTTTTTCGCCGCGCATGGGCGTGAGTTTTTGCGGCTGCGCAAGGCGCAATGCATCGCGCCCATAGTATTCGCAAAAGTCGATCAGCTCGGCGATATCCGCGTCGGCTTCCGGCCAGGTCTTGCCGATTTCGAAGCACAGCCAGGCGTCGAGTTCAAAACGGCGCGCGCGAAGAATATCCGCCGTGCGGTAAAGGCAAGCGACGCGCTCTTCGGCCGGAATGCCCTTCCAGCGGTTAAAGGCGGCGTTGGCCGCTTCCACCGCTTCGTTGGCCATGGCCACCGTCGCCTTTTGAAATATGCCGAGGATCTCGGCGGGCTTCGAAGGATTGCGAGACTCGGTTTTTTCCGGTGTGATCACGTTTTTACCGGCAATAACCAGGGGATATTCGCGGCCAAACATTCCGCGCACCTGGCGCAGCGCCGCTTCCATGCTCGCGCGATTTTCAGGCTTCGAGAAGTCGATAAACGGCTCGTTCGAGAATTCGCCGCGGTGCAAAGTGGTGGCTGGAGAAGTCATATCAGCGCCTCACAGGTGAGTTTTTCGCACGATTCGATTCGGTTCATTTTACTACCCGAGCGCAACGAAGGACAAGTCGGGGACTTGACAAGGACGCATGCTACTTCCGGAGGTCCGCGATAATTTCGCGGGCGGCGTTGCGGCCCGATGCGCCGGTGAGGCCGTTGCCGGGATGCGTTCCGGAGCCGCAGAGATAGAGATTTTTTACCGGAGTGCGATACCGCGCCCAATCCAGAATCGGGCGCATGGTGAAAATCTGGTCGAGCGCGAGTTCTCCGTGGAAGGGATGTCCGCCGGTGAGCCCGTAGATATCTTCGAGGTCCTTGGGAGTGAGGATTTGTTGCGCGAGGATTTTCCCGGGAAGATCCGGCGCGTAGTCGGACAAAGCTTTCAGGATGGCGGCGCCCAAAGCGTCGCGCTGCTGCGGCCAATCCCCGGCCTTCAAATGATACGGCGCAAATTGCATGTGGATGGACATCACGTGCTTGCCGGCGGGAGCGAGGGAAGGATCGGAAATCGTCGGAATCGAAATATCGAGATACGGCGCGGAGGAAAATTCTCCGTACTTCGAATGATCGAAGGCGCGTTCGAGATAATCGATTCCCGGGCCGATATGAATGCGTCCGGCAAGCGCCGCGGGGACTGCGGCGGAATCCCGCAGGGCCGTGAATGCGGGCAAACCGGCGAGCGCGAGATTCATTTTTGCGACCGTGCCCTGCGAACGATAATGCCGGAGCTTGACCACAAAGCTCGGCGGAAGATGGACGGGATCGAGCAATCCCAAAAGCGTGCGGCGCGGATCGGCGCCGGATACCACGGCTTTTGCGGCAATTTCCTCACCGGATTGCAACGCCACTCCCGTTACTCCGCCATCCTTCACCAGAATCTGCGCCACTTCCGCGCCGGTGCGGATTTCCACGCCGGCCTGCTTGGCCGCCGAAGCAATGGCGTTCGATAGTGCGCCCATGCCGCCCCGGGGATGCGCGGAACTTCCCGCGGGATGCGGATCGGCCGCGGCGCGAAGCAGCAGTAGCGCGGTGGAACCGGCGGACCAGGGACCCAGCGCCGCTCCAAAAATTCCGCGCGAGGCCACGATGGCTCGCAGCAAATCCATCTCGAAAAATTCGGCCACAAAATCCGCTACGGCCATGGGGCCCCAGCGGATCAGGCGCATCATCTCCTTTTTGCCGAGCCCGCGGACTTTCCGTCCGACCTTCAATAGCTTCCAAAGATCCTCGGCGGAAGGCTTTTCGATTACCGGCGGTGTCATCTCCAGCAATTGGGCGGCAATTTGCGCAGCACGGCCGAGGCCCTGGCAAAATTCCAAGTAACGCGCGGCGTCTTTTATTGAGAAGGATTCAATTCCCTTCACGGATGCCGCTGGATTCGAGTGCAGCAAGAGCGCGCGGCCTTCCGGCGAAGGAGCGAAGAGCCGCACATCCGGCTCGAGCATCTCGAGGCCCTGCTGCGAAAGCTGCAAATCGCGCGCGATGGCCGGAAGGATGGGACCTGCGGCGTGCGCCAGCGTAGAGGCGCGGAAGCCGGGATGAAATTCCTCGGTCACCGCCGCACCGCCGACGATCGGGCGGCGTTCCAGCAGCAGCGGCTTATATCCCTTGCGCGCCAGATAAAACGCAGCGATGAGGGCGTTGTGCCCCCCGCCCAGAATCACGATGTCGCGCGACGCCGCCATGTTCAGGCTTTCCCCGTGTCTTTCAGAATTTCCATCGCCGCCAGGCGGCCCGGCGCGCCCATGATGCCTCCGCCGGGATGCGTGGCCGATCCGCACATGTACAATTTCTTGATCGGGGTGCGATAGCGAGCCCAGCCGGCCGCGGGACGCAGGAAGAAAAGCTGTTCGAGCGATAGTTCACCCTGGAAAATGTTTCCTTCGCTGAGGCCGGTGGTGCGCTCGATATCAAGCGGGGTGATGACCTGCTTGCCAAGGATGATGTTTTTGATGTTCGGCGCATGTTCGGCGATGGTGTCGATCACCGTACTGCCAAACGCTTCGCGCTGCTCGTCCCAGGTGCCATGGCTCAGTTTGTACGGCGCGTATTGCACGAAGCACGAAAGAATGTGTTTTCCCGGCGGAGCGACGGAAGGATCCGTCAGCGTGGGAATCACCATGTCGATATACGGACGCCGGGAAAATTCGCCGTACTTGGCCTGGTCGTAGGCCCGCTCCATGTATTCCATCGAGGGAGAAATGGAAATCGCGCCGCGCAAATGGCGGCCGGGACCCGGCAGGCATTTGAAATCGGGAAGCGCATCAAGCGCCAGATTCACCTTGCCGGAAGAGCCGCGATATTTGTAGCGCCGCACCTCCTCCAGAAATTCGTCCGGCAAATCTTTGGATTCGATAAATTTGAGGAACGTGAGATTGGGATCGACGCTCGAGGAAACCAGGTCCGCGCGAATTTCTTCGCCGCTTTCCAGCGCCACGCCTTGCGCCACGCCATCCTTCAGCAGAATGCGCGCCACAGGAGCTTCGGTGCGAATTTCCACGCCGAGTTCCCGCGCCGCGCTGCCGATGGAATTGGAGATCGCGCCGGTACCGCCGCGGCTGAAACCCCAGGAGCGGAACGCACCGTCGATTTCTCCCATGTAATGGTGGAGCAGGACGTAGGCGGTTCCCGGAGAGCGGATGCCGAGGAATGTTCCGATGATGCCGCTGGCGGACATGGTGGCTTTCAGCACGTCGGTCTCGAACCACTGGTCGAGAAAATCCGCCGCGCTCATGGTCATCAGCTGGACCAGATTGTAGCGATCCTCGGAAGAAAGCGATTGGAAGCGCTTGCCGAGAAAAGCCAGTTTCTTCAAATCGCGCGGATCGAGCGAGCTGGGGTCCGGAGGAATCATCCCCAGGATGGGCTTCACGAAACGGCACATGTTGACCATGGACTTGCCGAATTCCTCGTACGCTTCGGCATCCAGCCGCGAATGGCGCTCGAGTTCGCGGCGCGTTTTTCCGTGATCGTTCATGCGCCACAGATAATCGCCATTGGCCATGGGCGTGATGGTGCCGTCGAGAGGAAGAATTTCCAGGCCGTGACGCGGCAAATCGAGGTCGCGAATGATTTCCGGGCGCAGCAGCGAAACCACGTAGGAAAAAACGGAAAATTTAAAGCCGGGAATGATTTCTTCTGTGACCGCGGCGCCACCGAGGACGTAGCGGCGTTCGAGGACCAGTACTTTTTTCCCCGCGCGGGCGAGGTAGGCGGCGTGCACCAGGCCGTTGTGGCCGCCGCCGATTACAATTGCGTCGTAACGTTTTGCCATGAAATTCAGATGGGCGCGCGAAGCAAAAAGCCATCGCAAGAGCCGCTGCATTCTACAAGCCCGCGAGGCGAGCGACAAGCGCCAAGCGCACGATTGGCTTGACCAGCGGTCACGGGCGCGCGCGAAAAAAAGCGGTCCGCGGCCGGCTCCTCGTGCGCTTCTCCTTGCAGCCAGTGCAAGCGCCGCACTATAATTCGCGCGCTTGGATTACGCAGCCTTCCGGACAAGCACGGGAGCCATTGTGCCGATTGGGACCGCCGTACATGACAGGACGCTGAAGCTTTGCGAGAGCTTGAATTTCCGCGAATGGTCCGGGTATTACGCCGCCAGCGTATACGAAACGCATCACGAACACGAATACAACGCAATCCGCAACGCTTCGGCGCTGATTGACGTCTCGCCGCTGTACAAATATTTGGTTTCCGGGAAGGACGCGACGAAATTCGTCAATCGCGTCATCACCCGCGACATCCGCAAGGTCGCCATCAACCAGGTCATCTATTGCTGCTGGTGCGATGAGCAAGGCAAGGTGATTGACGACGGAACCATTTCGCGCCTCGGAGAGAACCTGTATCGCTGGACCGCCGCGGATCCGAGCTTGCGCTGGTTCCATGAAAACGCCCTGGGGCTTGACGTGCAACTGGAGGATATTTCCGGCCACCTGGCGGCTCTTGCGCTGCAAGGCCCCACTTCCGGGCGGATGCTGATGCAGGCGGCGGGACCGGAGATCGGCAAGCTGAAATATTTCCGGCTGATGCGCGCGAAAATCGGCGGCGTGGAAGTGGATATTTCGCGCACCGGCTACACCGGCGACTTGGGATATGAAATCTGGATCCCATGGAAAGAAGCGCCGCGCGTCTGGGACGCGCTGTTCGAGGCCGGGCGGCAATTCGATCTGCATGCCGCGGGAATGCTGGCTCTGGATGTGGCGCGCATCGAGGCCGGGCTGATCTTGATCGAAGTGGATTATTTCAGCTCGAAGAAGGCGCTGATCGAATCGCAGAAATATTCACCCTATGAAATCGGACTGGGCAAATTGGTGGATTTGAAGAAGGAGCATTTTATCGGGAGGGCGGCGCTGGAAGCGGAAAACAAACGCGGGCCGAAGCGGCTGCTGGCGGGGCTGGACATCAACTGGGACGACGTCGAGCGCCTCTACGACAAAATCGGACTGGCTCCGCAGGTTCCCAGCACGGCTTCGCGCACGGCTGTCCCGGTGTACCGCGGCGGCTTGCAGGTGGGCAAAGCCACTTCGACCACATGGTCTCCCACGCTCAAAAAAATGGTTGCGCTGGCAAGCATCGCGCGCGAACATGCTGCGGCGGGGACGGAACTCCAAATCGAATTGACCGTGGAAGCAGAACGGCACAAGGTGCGGGCCATGGTCCGCGACCTGCCGTTTTTTAATCCGGCGCGCAAGACAGCAATACCCATCGAGTGACTCCGGCCGGGGGCGTCCGGAGCAAAGGAAGAAGCGCATGAACCGACGATGTGGGACGCCTCCGCACGGCCGTATTCTCATCCCCTGCAATTCCCTCCTCAAATTTTTTGCTGGCATCGCGGCGTGCGCCATCGCCATGGCGGCAACGGCCGCGGGCAGCTTTGCGCAATCGAGCGCCGGAAAGGGACCATGCCCGCCGATGACAAAAGTGGATAAGACGGTGGACACGCTTCATGGCGTTGAAGTTCCCGATCCCTACCGCTGGCTCGAGGACCAAAACAGCGCCGAAACACGCGCGTGGATCGAGGCCGAAGACCGCTGCACGGCGGAGGCTCTTGAGCCGTTGCCCGGCCGCGCGGAAATCAGCAAGCGGCTGAGCGAGCTGATGAAAGTGGATTCTTTCGGGATTCCCCGGGAGCGCGGCGGAAATTATTTTTTCTCGAAGCGCGCCGCGGACCAGGACCTTTATGTAATTTACCGGCGAGAGGGCGTTGCGGGCGCGGACGAAGTGCTGGTGGACCCGCACGGATTGAGCGCGGATCATTCCACCAGCGTGAATTTAATGGCCGTCTCGCGCGATGGGTCGCTGGCCGCGTATGCCATACGCGCCGGCGGACAGGATGAGGTCACCCCGCATTTTATCGACACGCATACGCGCAAGGATTTGCCGGATGTCTTGCGGCGCGCCAGCTATTTCGGGCTGGCCATCGAGCCGGAAAATCGCGGCGTTTATTATTCGTGCATGACGCCGGAGGGCCCGCGCGTCTTTCATCACCCGATGGGATCGCCGGCAAGTTCGGACACCGAAATTTTCGGAAAGGGGTACGGGCGGGACAAAATCCTCACCGCGGATCTTTCCGAAGACGGGCGTTATCTGGTGATCCAGGTAATCTACGGGTCGGGAAGCACGCGAACCGATCTTTATTACGACGATTTGACGGGAAAGGCCGGCGTCCAGCCGGTCGTCAACGACACGGAAGCTTTATTTTTCGGCGAGATTCAAGGCGGCCGGATTTTCATCCTCACCAATTGGAAGGCGCCGCACTGGCGGATTTTTACCGCGGATCTGAATCACCTCTCCCGCGAATCGTGGGAGGAAATTGTTCCGGAAGCGGATGCTCCTATTTCGAATATGGGGCTGTTTGCCGGAAAAGTATTTGCGCAATACGTCCGCAATGTTGCTTCGGAGGTAAAGATTTTCAGCGTGGAAGGCAAGCCGGAAGGAACGATTCCTCTGCCTTCGCTCGGATCCATTGCCGGATGGAATGGCGAATGGGACCAACAGCAGGTTTTCCTCGATTTCAGCTCCTTCAATGTTCCGGCCAGCATTTTTGCGTATGAATCCGCGAGCGGAAAACTCGCCACCTGGGAAGCGCCCAAAGTTCCGCTGGATTCGAGCGCCTATGCCGTCGAGCAGGTCTGGTACCAGTCGAAGGACAAAACCCGCGTGCCCATGTTTCTGTTTTACAAAAAGGGGTTGGCGCGCGATGGCGCCAGGCCGGTCTGGCTGACAGGCTACGGCGGATTTGACGTGAACCTGACGCCGGACTTTTATTCGCCGGCGATTGCCTGGGCCGATGCCGGAGGAATCTACGCGCAGGCCAATCTGCGCGGCGGCGGGGAATTCGGAGAAGCGTGGCACAAAGCCGGGATGATGGAGAAAAAGCAAAATGTGTTCGATGATTTCATCGCCGCAGGGCAATGGCTGATTTCGAATGGCTACACAAATCCAAAAAAGCTGGCCATCGAGGGCGCCAGCAATGGCGGCTTGCTGGTGGGAGCGGCCCTGACGCAAAGGCCCGATTTATTTCAAGCCGTGGTCTGCGAATATCCGCTGCTCGATATGCTGCGCTACCAGATGTTCGAGGACGGGACTTTCTGGGTGCCGGAATACGGCTCGGCCGAAAATGCGGAGCAATTCAAATACCTGCTGGCATATTCGCCGTACCAGAATGTGAAAAAGGGCGTGAACTATCCGGCGGTGCTGTTTGTCACCGGCGATGGAGACACGCGCGTGGCGCCGCTGCACGCAAGAAAAATGACGGCGCGGCTGCAAGCGGCGACAGCTTCCACCCGGCCCGTACTTCTTTTGTACGACACAAAATCCGGACACTCCGGCGGGCGCCCCCTGGGCAAACAGATCGAGGAAAGAACCAACATTTTGAGTTTTCTTTTCTGGCAATTGGGCATCAGCGCGCATTGATTAACGGGCGAAACATTCATTTTTTTAAAATCTGGAGGAATGACCATGACTGGTATTTTTCGCGGAAGCATTCTGGCAATTGCGATCTTGGCCGTTGGATTTTTAGCGGTTCCCCGCAATACCCTGGCGCAGGAGGCGCCCGGCGCGATTCATCTCGCCGTGGACGCCACCCAGGCGCCTCAAAAAATTCTTCACATTCACGAACAGATTCCCGTCGCAGCCGGGCCATTGACTTTGTACTACCCGGAATGGATTCCCGGCGAGCATATGCCGGACGGGCCCATCATTGACGTCGCGGGCTTGCAATTCACTGGCGAGGGGAAACGGATTCCCTGGCGGCGCGACCTGGTGGAAATGTATTCAATTCATCTGGATATTCCCTCGGGCGTCACCACGCTTGATGCGGATTTCGATTTTCTGCTTTCCGCGCCCGCCCAGGGGTTTTCCGCCGGCGCATCCGCCACGGCTTCCCTGGACCTGCTCAGCTGGAACCAGGTGCTTCTCTATCCCCAGGGCCGCCCCATGAAGGAAATTGTGTTTGTGCCGAGCCTGAAAATTCCCGAAGGATGGAAATACGGGACGGCGTTGCCCGGCGCCAAGGAAAACGGCAACACCATTGATTTTGCGCCGGTGACTCTGAATGCGCTGGTGGATGCGCCGGTAATTTCCGGCCGCTATTTCCGCGCCGTGCAACTCACACCCGGAGAACATCCCTCGCACGAAGTGGATATCGCCGCGGACAGTCCGGCGGCTCTGGAAATGTCACCGGAAACGGAAATGCACCTGCATCAGTTGGTGGAGGAGGCCGGGGCGCTGTTCGGCTCGCGGCATTATCGCGATTATCATTTTCTCCTGACGCTCAGCGACAACGTGGCGCACTTCGGGCTTGAGCATCACGAATCGAGCGACGATCGCGTCGCGGAACGCAGCCTGATCGATCCCGCGCTCCTCAATGAATTTTCGGGACTCCTGCCGCACGAATACACGCATTCCTGGAACGGAAAATACCGACGTCCCGCGGGCCTCGCCACACCCGATTACCAGCAACCGATGAAGGACGATCTGCTGTGGGTCTATGAAGGATTGACGGAATACATCGGAAGCTTCGTGCTCACGGCCCGCAGCGGCTTGCAGACCGAGGAACAGACACGCGAGGGTCTGGCTCTCCTGGCCGCTCAATACGATCACCGTCCCGGACGCGACTGGCGGCCACTGCAGGATACCGCGGATGCCGCTCCCTTCCTTTACAACGCCGGGTCGGACTGGTCGAACTGGCGGCGCGGCACGGATTTTTACGAAGAGGGTCAACTCCTGTGGCTGGACGTGGACGACACCGTCCGCAAACTCAGCGACAACAAGAAATCAATGAATGATTTCTGCCGTTTGTTTCACGGAGGCCCGGGCGGAGAGCCGGCGCTCAAGACTTACACATTCGACGACGTGGTGGCGGCCTTGAACGAAGTGACGCCCTATGACTGGGCGGGATTCCTGCGCGCGCGTTTGGACGGAGTCAACACCAAGACGCCGGACGAAGCGGTGGAAAACGGCGGCTGGAAGATCGTCTACAACGAAACGCCCAATGATGTGCTATCCAATCTGGAGGAAGTGCACCAAGCCATCGATCTGCGACTTTCCGCGGGATTTGCGGCCACTGAGGACGGAGGCATCATCGACGTGATCCATGGAAGTCCGGCGTACGACGCGGGCCTGGCTCCGGAAATGAAAATCGTGGCGGTCAACGGGCGGGAATTTTCCGTCGACGTGATGCGCGAGGCGGTGGAGGCCGCGAAAGGCAAGACGGAGCCGATCAAGGTGCTGGTGTCCAACGGCGCGGCCTACGATACATTTTCGATTAATTATCACCAAGGCTTGCGTTATCCTCACCTGGAACGGGATGCCAGCAAGCCGGATTATTTGAGCGACATCTTGCACCCGCTTTTGAAGCAGTAGAAACAGACCGGAAGCAACTATTGTCATACGGATTTGGCGGGGTTCCGCGCGGGGCTTGCGGCAGCGCGCGGGACTCCCGCCGATCCGGCCTTCCTGAATCCTGGTTGGGGCTCCGAAATTTCAATCGAAGCTGCCAAAAAGGCGGTTCCATGAAGATACGACTGGTCGGGATTCTGGGGATTCTATTCATCGTGCTCGGGCTTACCGGGCTCATGCACCCGGAAATCAAAATTTCCGGCAAAAAACAGGACGTCCAACGCGGAACAATTCACGAATCGATGGAGACCAGCCGGATCGTCGCCGTTCCCTGGGCCGTCAGCGGAATCTTCATTCTGGCCGGCGGAGTTCTGGTTTTCATGAGTTCGCGGAATTTCTAAGCCCAGTCCGAACGCAGGAAACGAAATTATTCGCGCGGTTTATTGCCGCGTCCATTGCGGAAGAGTTTTCGGGGGTCGCGCGAGGATTGCCATGACCATGAAACGGCACGGCGACTCCTGGATGGCGCCGGACGAATACGGCCGCTCGCTTCCTCGCTTTACCGTGAATTTGGTGGTCCGCGACATTCCCGTGGCAATCGAATTCTATAAAACCGTTTTGGGCGCGGCCGTGATTTATTCCGATATCGATTTTGCGGCGTTGCATTTGCACGGGCTGGAATTCATGCTGCACGCGGATCACGCCTACGACCATCATCCATGGTACGCGCGGCTCGCGGCGGAGGGGCGCCGCGGCCTGGGCGCGGAATTGCGGCTCTTTGCGGGAGACCCAGACGCCATCGAAGCGCGCGCGCGGAAATTCGGCGCGACGATTTTGCAAGCCTCGCAGAACATGCCGCACGGCTGGCGCGATGTGATCGTAGCGGACCCGGATGGATATGCCTGGGCTATGGGAGTGCCGCTCGAAAAATAATGCGCAAGAGCCGGAGCAGCGGCAGAAAACAACTGTCTTGTGACTAATAGCCCTCTTCGTCATCCGCGACGCTGATTTTCCCGGCAAAGCTGCGATACATAAAAATGGTGTAGGCAATCGCCAGCGCAATTCCGATGGGCCACCAGATCAAGCCGATTCGCAAGCCGTAATCCGCGGCCTTGGCGTTGGAGATGTTGAGGCCGTTCAGCGGATTGGCGCTGGAGGGAAGTACGCGCGGATACAAACTGAAGGCCACGCTTGCGAGCATGCCCGCCAGGTACGCGCAAGAAGCGGCAAATGCGTGGGCCTCTTCGCGCAGATGCGTGAACCATTTGATCCCCAGCAAACCGGCGATGGCCAGCACCGGGAAAATGAATCCCCAGGGATGGCGCGGATAATTCCAGATGTGCACGGGCAAGAGCCGGTAAGTAACTACGGTGATCAGAAGGGTGAGAGCCGCCACGACCCACCACAGGCGCGAGACGATTCTGGTAGCGCGCTCGTGCAACGCGTCGCTGGTTTTCAGCGCCACCCATGCCGCTCCATGAAGAGCTAGCGCCGCGAATGCGGCGACTCCGATGAGCATCGTGTACCAATCGAGAATCCCGGTTTGTCCGGCCGGCAGGAAATTCGTCCACAGCGGCTCGAAGAAATGCCCCGAAGCGTCGAGTGGCACGCCGCGAACCACGTTTCCCAGCGCCGCGCCAAGAAAAATTGCCAGCAAAACACTTGAAAAAGAGAAAACGCCGTCCCAGAACACAGGCCAGATGAAACCTCCCACGTGGCCGCGAAATTCGAGAGATACTCCGCGCAAAATCAGCAGCCAGAGAACCATCATCAGCGGAAGGTAAAACCCGCTGAAGCTCGAAGCATAAAGCACAGGAAAAGCGAAGTAGAGCGTCCCGCCGGCAGCGATGAGCCACACTTCGTTGCCGTCCCAAACCGGGCCAATCGTGCGGATCAAGACGCGGCGCTCGGCGTCCGTGTGGGCGATGCATAAATGCAATATGCCCACGCCGATGTCGAACCCGTCGAGGATGGCGTAAGCGGCGAGCATTCCCGCGACGAGGCAAAACCAGACGGTTCCCATGGCGCCGCTCCTTTCCTATTCCTCTGCCATCTTCGACGGAGTTCGCAGGGTCTGCGCGTTCACATCTTCCGGGCCGCGCTCGATTTCCCGGTAGGCCAAAAGCAAATAAAGAATTCCGAGGATGGTGTACAGTCCCATAAAACCCAGCAGTGTGAACAGAACATTTCCGGCGGAAACCATGGGCGAAGAGCCGGAACTGGTGCGCATAAGCCCGAAGATGAGCCAAGGCTGGCGGCCCGTTTCCGCGGTGATCCATCCGGCGGTATTGGCGATGAATGGAAAAGGCAACGCCAGCATCAGGATCCACAACATGAGCCGGGAGCGGAAGAGCGTGCCGCGAGCCAATAGCACGAACGCAATAAATAAGATGGCGATGAAGATGGTGCCGAGTCCCACCATGATGTGATAGCTGAAATACAGAAGTGAAATATTATCGGGCCAATCGCTTTGCGGAAAATGATCGAGCCCGTAGACTTGGGCGTGCCATTTGCGATAGGTCAGCATGCTGAGCGCGCTGGGAACGGTGATGGGATTGTCGAGGCGGCGGTTGGGCACGTCGGGCTGACCCAGGATGGCCAGCGGCGCGCTTTTCTGCGATACGAATAATCCTTCCATGGCCGCGAGGGTCACGGGTTGGTGGAACGCAATCATCTTGCCCTGACCGTCGCCGGTGGGAAAGAGTTGCAGGAGCGCGGCGATCAGCCCCACGGTGACACCCACGCGCACGAAAAGCATTGCGTAATCGTGGTGCCGCTGGGAGAGCAGGTAAAACGCGCCGATAGCGGCCATGGTGAAGCAACCGGTGAGCGTGGCTCCCAGCATGGTGTGCGGATATTGCCAGAGGGTCCAGGGATTCAGAATCAGCACCCAAAAACTTTTTAACCCAAAGGAGCCATCGGGGGCGAGCGTGTAGCCCACCGGATGCTGCATCCAGGCGTCCGTGGCCACGATAAAATATCCGGAAAGCCACGAGCCGAGCCACATCATCATGGAAGAAAACCAATGGGCGCGCGGACCGATTTTCTTTTCGCCGAAGAGAAACAAACCCAGGAAAGAAGATTCCAGGAAAAAAGAAAACACGCCCTCCATGGCCAGCGTTTGCCCGATGACTCCTCCGGCGGACCTGGAAAATTCCGACCAGTTCGTCCCGAACTGAAATTCCATGGGGATTCCGGTCACCACGCCGACGGCGAAGGTAATGCCGAATATTTTCGCCCAAAAACGCGCCGAGCGATTCCACAGCTCATCCCCGGTTTTGAGCGCCATCGATTTCAGCAAGAAAATGAGCAGCGCAAGACCCATGGTGAGCTGGGGGAAAATGTAATGGAAGGTGATGGTGAATGCGAAGAGCAAGCGGTGAACGGCCAGTGCCTGTTCCATGACGCATCCTCCAACCGGGACATCCCAAAGCGCAAGCGAATACTAGCCCACAAACTGGCGGCACATAACTATAATCGACCGGAATTCACTGCGGCTTATGAAAAATTCGGGCGCCGCGCTTCCCTTTTTCATTTTTTTATTTCGGCATCATTCCCGCGCCGGGCGCGCGCCCGCCGGCCACGGAATCCGCCGTAACGAAAATCGGCTCAATGTCCGTGGGGAGAGAATGCAGTCGGTCCAGCGCCGCCTGCACTTCGGGGCGAATCACGGCCAGGCGCGTCATCCATTCCTTGGTTCCGGCGTAATCACCGGTGGCTTCGAGGGTGAGCAATTCGTGGTCGAGCGACTTCACGGCGTCCTTCATTTTTTCGACATTCACGCTGAAATTGCCATCCGGATTTGCAACAAAGCCGCCGTGGTCGAGGAAATAATTGAATTGCATGGCATTGCCGCGAGCATGCGCATCCTGCAGCCCGAAACGCAAGGTGCGAAACGAAGAAGCGAGATATGTGGTGTAGAGCTGGCGTTCCGCCGCCGGCCCGTGTGGAAGCGGCGTCTGGCTGTCGCCAAGTTCCGCCCTGGTCATCAGATACTGCAACGCGAAAAGTCCGGTCACATCCGCTTTGGCTTCCTCGATGGCGCTGTATTGGTCCTTCAATTCGAGGCGCGGGTTCGTCGAGCGACCGCCGACGGTGATTTGGTGCGGGCCGATGCCGTGGGAGAGTTCGTGAGCCACGATATGCATGAAGAATAATTCGAAGTTGACGTCGCCTTGCACAGAGGCGGGAAGAACGATCCGCGAGATGGGAACCAACGTGGAGTTGAATTTCGCTTCCTGGATATTTTTCAGCATCACGCGCTTGCTTCCCTTCTGCTGCACCACGCGATCGTCATTCGGAAGATTGTAGGCGGCGGTTTGCACGCCGTGACTCCCGTCGCCTGCGGAAAAGACTTCATTCACCACGCGAATGGGAGCCAGCGCTCCGAGCTTGGGATTGCGATAAGCGGGATCTTCCGGAAGATTGTCTTCGATATCCTGCAGGTGCTGGCCCAAGAAAGCGAGCCGCGCAGTTTCCTTGTCGTCGCGAATATTGATGTAGGCCTCAAAAGCCGCTTTGTAACCGAAGATTTCGTCGTTGTAAGTTTCGTAGGGGCCGAAAGTCACGTCCAGCGGCGCATCCAGGTCCATCCACGCCATGTCGCTGGCGTAATAATCGTTGGACGCGAAGGCGCTGGCCCGCGCGAGCAGGAATTTTTTCAGGCTGGCGTTGGTGGTTAGCGCGGCGGCTTCGCGCAGAAGCGTCGCGGCGGCATCGAGATCCGTCTTATATTCCTGGCTATAGCGAACGATGGTGAGCTTGCCGTCGGAGCCGCGCCGGATCACCGTGAAAAATCCCAGAGCTTGCTCCTTCTCTGCAGGAGAAAGCGTTTGGACCCAGGACTCAAATTCCTGCTTGGTCATGTCCTCGGGATAGAAATTCGCACCCGGAAGTTTCCGCGGCGGCACACCGGGCAGAAACGCCTGGAATTGATCGATTTCCGACCAGGGTCCCTTGTTCAGCCAGAAATAATGAAGGCGTGCGCGGCCGAGAGGACTCGCATCGGACTGAAGTTTGCTGTACGTCTGCAAATCTCCGCTCCAGAACTGGCGCATGAAAATGCGGTTCACGATGCGTGACGCCTGAATCAATTTGACCAGCGCCTTTTGATCGCCTGACGAAAGCGTGGAGGTATCGACGCGCAAAGGAGTGGGAGCAAATCGCGCGGTCATGGCCTCGAGCTTGGGGAGATCGGGACCTTCCGGTGTGGACTTGGCTTTTTCCTGCGCCATGCAGGCGCCGGCGCAACATAGAAGAAGCAGCACGATGGTTTTCATAGGCAAGAAGATATCACTTCCCGGGGAATTTCTGAAAGATGGCAATGCGCGATAGGCGCGTTGCGGCCGAAGGCGGATTCGCGAGCTTGACATACTGAGCGGTCAAGTGCCATTGTCTGCATACCTAGGATACTTGGGGAGGCGAAACATGCGCCGGCACTTGGGACGGTGCGCTGGGATTCTCGGGGCGGCATTGTGCCTGCTTGCTTTTGCCGCGCACGGCGACACATTGACCATCAAGAGCACTCCTGCGGGGGCAACCGTCGAAATCAACGGCGCGCGCGTGGGCGTCACTCCCTGCCAATTGAATTTTCCCGGCGGATATTTTCACAAGCCGCACAGCGTGTTTTCGGCGCGCCTGGAACGCGCCATGGTCATGCGCATTTCACTTCGCGGATTCGTCACGCAGCAAATCACGATGACCGACGGCCCGCTGGAATGGCGGGGATTTAACGGCAGGCCGCATGGCAATTACTGGCTGCTGAAAATGCCGGTTTTCACGGTCACACTCGAATCCGCCGACGCAATCAGAGAAACCAGTCAGGAAGGAAATCTGGATCCCGCCGGCCCGATCCCACCACGGCACGCGGCAGAGACGGAATCGCTGCGCGACACCGCTAAACCAGAAAACGACAGTGGCAGCGTGGAGATTGGCTCCGATCCTCCAGGCGCTGATATTTACGTGGACGGGAAATTTGTGGGCGAGACGCCCTCCACGCTGCAATTGGCCGCGGGAACGCATCACCTGGAAGTGAAGGCCGCCGGGCGCAGGTCCTGGGATCGCGATTTGGAAGTTCTGAAGGGCAGCCGTTTGACGCTGCATCCGGCGCTGGACTCGCTGCCGCAATAGTTCATTCCCGGGACGCACGCGCGGTCCCCTTGCGGCGCGCGATTACCGCGACAATCCCGCGTAAGAAAATGCGCGCTGCAAGTAACGATCCAGCTCGCGCACGCGCAGAAGCTTCATCAGCAGGCCGACCATCAGGACTCCCGCGAGGCTGACAACAATTAGCACTTCAAGCGATCCCAGTGTTCTGCGCCAGGCAATCCAATGCTCGAGGCGGTGCGCCAGGCGGAAACATACATACCCGGCGGCGACGGATGCCGCGGTCACTTTCAGGAAAAAAACCACCAGCGCGCCCTGCTCACGATTCTTCGTGCGGCGATTGAGCAGCACAAACAGCACGATGGTGTAAGCAATGATTCCGAGGGAGCTTGCCAGCGCCAGGCCCAGGTGTTGCGCGCGATGAACGAGATACCAATAGAGCGGCAGATTCAGCGCGGTCATCACCGTACCGACCACGGCCGGCGTGATGGTATCGCGCGTGGCATAAAAACCGCGCGCCAGAATATATTGCGCGCCCCAGGCGAACATGCCGATCGAGAAAAACGCCAAGGTAACAGCCGTGGCTTGCAGGTCCGCTTCATGAAGGCGCGTGTGCGAAAACACCAGATGCACCAGCGGTTGGCTCTGGGCGATGGTCAGCGCGGATATCGGCACCAGAAGGAAAATCAATCCTTTGAAGGTGGAGTTGAGGATGCGGTTGAGGTCCTCGAATTTTCTTTCGGAATAAAGTTGCGCGAGGATGGGGAAGGAAGCCACTCCAATGGCTTGTCCCACCAGCCCCAAGGGAACGCGCATCAGGACTTTGCCGTAACTCAGCCAGGTGATGGAAGCGGGCTGGAGGTAGGACCCGAACCAGCGAATGATCCAGTCGTCGGCGAACGAAAGGGATACGGCCAGCATGATCGGCACGGAAAGCTTGATGAAAAGCCAAAAGCCGGGATGACGGATGTTGAAATTGGGCTTGAATCGCGCCCCCACGCGGTGGGCGCCATAAATTTGCAGAAGAAAATTTCCGCAGACCGCCCCGCCCAGCACTCCCACGGCAAAGCCGGTGATTCCGTAGCGTGAGGAAAGAAATACGCCGCCCAGAATAATTCCGGTGTTGTAGATCAGCGGCGCGAGCGAGGGAATCACGAAATGCCCCTTGGCGTATTGCACCGCGCTGAAAATGCTGCCTTCGTAAAAACAGATTTGCGCGGGAAGCATCAGGCGGGTGAGGAAAATAAAAAGCGTGCGCTCCCCGGGATTGAAGCCCGGAGCGATGAGCGTGGCGATGCGCCCGGCAAATATTTCACCTAAAATCACCAGCGCCACAACTGCCACTCCCATCACCGTCACTACCGTTGAAAAGACGTGCCACCCTTCGTCTTCCCGGTTCTCCGCGGCATATTTCGTGAAAACGGGAATGAACGTAACGCTCAGGGACGCTCCGGCAATCAGATAATTGAGGAAATCGGGAAGGGTGAAGGCGGCGTAGTAAGCGTCGGTGACCCCGCTCGATCCGATTTGATGCGCCACGGTCCACTCGCGGAAAAAGCCCAGTATGCGGCTGAGCAGCACGCTGGCCATGACGATTCCGGTGGCCGCGGCGATGCGCCGGTTTAAAGTTTCCGTGGACACGACGGACATGGTAAATGGTTTGGCGCGCGCGGACTAGAAGATTGCGAGCGAGTGTTTCCGGCGCGGGCTTACGGGACTTCGCAGGCAGCCGCAATGACCTGGAAATTCAGCGCGCGGGCGTGCCTTTGGGAGCCGCGCGAACGTATTGCGCGGGCCAGGACACCACCGCGCCCAAATCCTTCGCGGCATGCAACGGGAAATAGGGTTGCCGCAGAAATTCCCGCGCCAGGGAAACCAGGTCGGCTTTTCCTTCGCGGATGATCGAGTCCGCCTGGGCGGCGGAAGTGATCATGCCCACGGCGCTGGTGAGAATTTTCGCCTCGCGGCGAATCGCTTCAGCGAAAGGCACCTGGTAGCCGGGGCCGATGGGAATTTCGCGCATTCGCCACATTCCCGCCGGAAGAGCAATCCATCAAGTCCACGCCGAGCGGCGCGATTTGCCGCGCGAGGGCGATCGATTGTTCCAGATCCCAGCCGCCCGGAACCCAATCCGTCGCGGAAATGCGCACGAACAACGGATTCCGTTCCGGCCAAATTTTGCGCACCGCGGAAACCACCTCGCGCACCAGGCGTGTGCGATTTTCAAACGAGCCGCCATAGGCGTCCTGGCGATCATTCGATAGCGGCGAAAGAAATTCGTGCAGCAGATAGCCATGCGCCGCGTGAATTTCGAGCACTTGAAATCCTGCTTGCAGCGATCGCCGCGCCGCATCGGCAAAGGCAATCACCGCGGAGCGAATCCCGTTTTCATCGAGCGCCGCGGGAATGGGATATGTGGGATCAAACGGAGTTGCGTTGGGACCGACCGGAATCCAACCTCCCTGCGACATGGGAATACCGCCTGCGCCACTCCACGGGCGGTAGGTGCTGCCTTTTCGTCCGGCATGCGCCAATTGAATTCCCGCGACGCTTCCCTGCCCGCGAATAAATTCCACAATGCGAGCGAGCATGGGAACGTGCTGGTCTTTCCATATGCCAAGGTCTTCCGGACTGATGCGTCCTTCGGGAGTGACCGCCGTGGCCTCGGTCGTTACCAACCCCGCGCCTCCCACCGCTCGGCTGCCCAGATGCACCAGGTGCCAGTCGGATGCAAAGCCGTCAACGCTTGAATATTCGCACATCGGCGAAACAGCGATTCGATTGCGAAACTTTACCCCGCGAATTACAAGCTCGTCGAATAGTTGCACAAGAGTCTCCCGGCACGGTGCCGCGTTCCCGATTTACAAATGCGCCAGCTGAGTATGTCAAATTCCGGCATGCGTTTGAAAGGTTGCGCATAGGAGCACAATTGGACGCGCGCGGAATACACTCTTCGATGAGACGCAACTACAAAGGTCGCAGAAATTATTCTTTGGATTTGCCGCGGGGTTTCACGGGCGGGCGCGCAAACGTCCATGCCGGCGCATCGCTGGCAGGAAAGGAATCGCGGGAAGCTTCTTCGACAACATCGAAGGGTGGATTGACGGGGGAAGGTCTTTCAAACTCTTCCTCTCCGTGGCGCATTTTGTCAGGCGGCGGCATACCACCTCCACATTACCTATTGGTTTGATGCAGGCTATGAGTAGTATGGTGCAAGAGTTCGACCAAGCGCAAACCCCGCGGAAACAAAAGTATAAATCGCGGGATGGCTCCGCTGAATCTAAGGTGAGTCGGAAAAAAATCCCATTTGCATCGCGGCGGAGAAGCCCGCCAAGGAACTTCGAAAAACATGAGTAGCGGGGAGAGCGCGATTTCAACTGACGCCGAAGCAAATCTACTCGGAGCGCCCAGCGCAATCGTCATCAGCCCCTGGTTGATCGCCATCGCCGTCATGCTGGCGACATTCATGGAAGTGCTCGACACTTCCATCGCCGCCGTTTCCCTTCCTTATATCGGCGGAAGTCTTTCGGCAACCAACGACGAAGCCACATGGGTGCTGACCAGCTACTTGGTGGCCAACGCCATCGTGCTGCCCGCCAGCGGCTGGTTTTCGCTGCGCTTCGGCCGCAAGCGCTTCCTCATCACTTGCATCATCATTTTCACGATTTCGTCTTTCATGTGCGGCGCGGCTACCAGCCTGGCTATGATCCTGATTTCGCGGGCGGTGCAGGGCGCGGGGGGCGGCGCGCTGCAGCCCATGGCCCAGGCGATTCTGCTCGAATCATTTCCAGCGGAAAAACGCGGGCAAGGCATGGCCATGTACGGCCTGGGAGTGGTGGTGGCGCCGGTGATCGGGCCCACTCTGGGCGGATGGATCACGCAGAATTACACCTGGCGATGGGCGTTTTATATCAACGTGCCGGTGGGAATTCTGGCGGTATTTCTGATTTCGCGGTATGTGGTGGACCCGGAATATGTGCGCAAGGCAAAGCCGGGACGCCTGGATCGAATCGGATTGGGGCTGCTGGCGATCTGGCTCGGCAGCCTGCAAATTATTCTTGATAAGGGGCAGGAAGACGATTGGTTCAGCGCCACGTGGATTCGCTGGGCCGCGGCCATATTGATTATTTCCTTCGTCGCGTTCCTGATTCGAGAGTTCCACCACCGCAAGCCGCTCACGGACTTGCGCGTCTTCTCCAATCGCAACTTCGCGGCGGGATGCGTGCTGATCGCACTCTTTGGCGCCATCATTTACGGGATTGTGACGATTCTTCCGCTGTTTTTCCAAGAGTTGCTGGGCTACACGGCGTTGAGCGCCGGTTGGGCGGTCAGCCCGAGAGGTTTGGGAGCCATGGTGGCCATGCCATTTGTGGGCTATTTGACCGCCAAACTCGATAATCGCGTCCTGATTGCCACGGGATTCGCGGGCGTGGGGGTTTGCACGCTGTGGATGGGCGTCGCCAACCTGCAAATGGGAGAATACTCGCTTTTCTGGGCCATTATCCTGAGCGGCTTTTTTGTGGGGTTCATATTTGTGCCGCTTTCCACCATCACCATGGGCACGCTTGGAAACGAAAAAATCGGCGGTGCGGCGGGACTTTACAATCTGCTGCGCAACGTGGGCGGCAGCGTGGGCATTTCGCTTGTGAACACTATCGTGGCCCGCCGCTCACAGGTGCATCGCAGCGAGATATCTCATTCGCTTTCTCCGGGGAACCCTATTTTGCAATCGAGGCTCCATGAATTTGCGCATGCACTGGCGTTGCATACCGATCCGGTCACAGCCATGAAACAGGCGGAGTTGATCGTCGAAGGAATACTTGGCAAGCAGGCTTTGCTGTGGGCCTATGTGGATGATTTCCGTTATCTGGCTATCTTATGCTTCGTCTCCACGCCCGTCGCCTTTCTGCTGCAGCGTGTCCAGACTCGTCGCGGACATATCGTGGTGGATTGAGGGAAATTTCGTTACTTGGAAAAAATCCGCGGGCCCGGAGTAAACCGAAGCCGCTCGGCCCACATGATCCTTAAAACTTAAAGACGATCCCGGCGGCGACTTTGGGGCTGTATTGGTAAGTGCCGAATAGACGCGTACCGATCAAGTCTCCTTGCAGGCGATACACCCAGCGGCGGTGCGGCTGCCCAAAATCGACGCCTCCCCCGGCTTCAAACGCAAAACCTGTGGGATTCACGTAAACCGACTCCGGCCCGGAGTGGGCAAAGCCTACCAAAGCATGCGCCCAGAATTCGGGACCACGAGATGTGACGTAGCGGACTCGCGGACCGCCTCCAAAGAAAACAAAGTGCGTGGCCTGGCCATTATTGGAACCGATGGCGCCGAAAGCTTCCACGTCCGCCGCCACCAGATATTTCAAGTAATAAGCCATGGAAATATCGGCGCCGGGCATGTTTTCCACCGTGCCGGGCACCTTATAGAACGGGAAATACGTGAATCCGGCGAACACTTGCGTCGAATAATCGCCAAAGACTCCCTTGATTTCCTGGGGAGCGGCTGATTGGCTCGTCGCCGGGGCCATCGGATAGAGTCCGCTGAATTCCGGTGCGCGGGTTTCAAAATCGGCAGGTGCAGCGGCGATTGCCGCGGCTGCCGGAACATTCAGGGTGGGAGAAGGTGCGCCGCTCGAAGGATCGAGCAGTAGCGAGCCCGGTACGTTTCCCTGCGCGCCTGCCTGCATTGCCGCGAGCAGAATCGCGCCTATCAAGACACCAAGGTATCGCATCGCCTACCCCCAGGCTACTTCCGCGCAATATCCACTTCCCGGCCACGTGCCGGGCAAGCGGCGCCTCTGGACAGTTAAAATCGTACCTTGGGAAATGGGAGGCGGGTAGAGTCTTAATCAAGCGTGGTTCTAAGTGGATAATACTCGTTGGGGGTTTGGCCCGAGGGTCCTGCTGAGGGGAGTTGCGGCTCGTGCACACCAAGGCGCTGGTGCGCCGTCAATAGTGAAATCGGCCGAGCGGTTCGGATTCCCGCAATGAATATAGCGCAGCCGGACGATATTCGAAGGAGTTTCCGCCCCTTACTCATTTCAAGGCTTCTCAAAATCGGGATCCATCGCAGCCTCTCGAAGGCCTGCAAACTCAAGCACTTGCAGGACAAACGAGTTCCAGGCAAACACGCGATGATAGCCAAAGAACGGGTGCGCCGCGTCCGTGGCCAGGTATTCCTGGCTGGTCGGGAAGTCGGGGCTCACATTGATCTCCGCCCAGAGGCGATTGGCGATGGCTTTCTTCGCCTTGGTCCACCCGTGCAACATGCCCGCCACATAGCCGCAGATTTCGATCCGCATCCAGCTTCCCCCGTTGTAATAAATGCCGTCCATACCATGTTTGGCGTAAGTGACCGCATATGCATCGCTGGCCATGGGATGCCAATTCTCCGTAAAGTATCTCCAACCATCTCCCTCTTTGCTCAATCCGATGAAGATGGGGCGCACGGTGCCGCCCGTTTCAGGAAAGGGAGAATCCGGCCGGGGCAGCATCACCGGGATGCGATCCAGGTGATTCACCACCATTTCGTCCGTCAGCAGTTTGCGGTTGAAAAGCCACAGCGAAAGAAAATCCGGAAATATTTCGGCGAAGCCGATGGCGCCGGAAACGTCGCGCGTCGAGCGCACAAATTTGTTCGCCGGGTCATAGTAACTTCGATAGTTCTCCTCGGCCTTCCGGATGCGATCTTCGGAAATCGTGGCGCTCACATTGGGGATTTGCAATTCGCGGATCACGCGGAGAATCACCGCGAGCAATCCCTGATTTTCGCAAATCGTCGAAGTGCCCTGCGGATAGCTGACGATATCCAATTGCCCCATCACAAATTCGGCTCGGCACAGTCCGTCGTGATTCGGATCGTAGGTTCGCAGGCAGTACTCCGCCGCTTTCTTCACTTTCTCCATCGGGAGAGCGGCATTGAATCTCTTCCGATTCCGAAGCGCCCAAATCAGCCAGAGCGGCGTCGAGTCGTTTGATTTGCGCTCGAGGTTGGACATGTTCGGCTCGACCAGCGTGTTGATGGCGCCGTCGGTTCCCTGATTGTCCGCCCAAACGTCGAAAACGCCGAGGTTCAACACGCGGCTGCGAATTCCGTTCAACGCAAAAAAACTGTCGCGGAGGTACATTTCTCCCGCGGCCGAATACCAAATGCTGGGAGCGAGCATGGGCCGAAATTCCTCAGTGCCGGCATTCCAGCAAAGCATCATGAGGTCGGCATACAAGATTTTTTCCGTTTCGCCACCGCGGAATCCCAGAGCATCCGCCAGATGAATCTGGCTGGCCAGGCGGTATCCCCGCAAAGTATCCGGCACAGCATCATCCGCAAAAATAAAAACCGTTTTCTCGATAGACTGGCCCATCTCCAGGCGGTGATAGGGTTCGCTGCGAGTTTCCAGGCGGCTCACCTGCAGTCCGCGAAATTCCATTTTCACTTCCGGCGCGGAATTTTCCAGTTCCGTGGCTTGATCGGATGGCGGCAAGGAAAGATAAAGCGCGCCACCCACACCCGTCAGCGCCGGAACAAAGACGGTGGTGCGAAATTCAGACCATTCCGAGGGCGATTCGGGGATGCGGTCATCGTACTGAGTGATTTCCTGGATTTTGCGCCTCTGCTCATCCACATCCCAGATTTCAACGCCCACCGCCTGCGGCGAACGGTACTCCAGGCGCACGGAATAAATTTCGCCGGCTTTTATATCCATGGGAATCAGCACGCCGCTCGCTGAATTTCGCACGCGGAGCGAGACGATGCCGTCCTGCTCGTGCACCACGGCTTCTCCGTTCCTGACCCAAGAGGAACTTCCGGGCAGCGCCACAGGTTCAGCGGCTTCTTGCCCATCAGCCTGCTCGATCAGTTCGCCAAAAGTCTGTTGGACGTAAAATTGTCCTTTATCTCCTTCTCCGCGGCTGGCAACTTCGACCAGCCTCGAATCGGAAATTCGCCGCGGAGCCGGTTTTACGGGTTTTCCATCCCTGCGCACCACCCGGTTCCATTGGTTGCGAAAGCCGGAGTCCGTGAGCAAGCCCACGCACAGTCCATCCTTGGCGCGAAATCCGGCTGCGGGAAAATATTCGCGCAAGCATCCGCCGCGGCAATCCGTCTGGTCAAAACTCCAGAATTTTGCAGGCGGCTCGATGGGTTCCATGCGATTGGTCAACTGGTAGAAAAGCAGAAACATGTCAGCTTGCTGGAAGCGAATTTTTTTCCGTACCACGCGCGAATCGATGACGTCATATTCCACTTGTGCAAATACCGTGGCATTCGTTTGCGCGAGTTTGCATTCGCCGTGCAGCGTCACATGTGCGTTGTCGCCCGTCCAGGATTTCGCCTTCCAATTCGTGACGCGGTCTTCGAGGCTGCGCTCGCCATTCTGAAATACCGCGGAAAATTCGCCTCCTTCGTTGTGCCGCGCGATGATCCGGCCGCCATGAAGGATTGCGACGCTGTAGCCCTGTTTTTCATCGCCCACAACTTTGAGCGAAACTCCGCCATTGGCGTCGCCTGCCGCGCCTGGCTCATTATTGGGAGCGGCTGCCAGCGCCTCTGGCGGAATGGCCGCCAGTCCCAGCCCGGCAATCAGGCTTCCCGCCACGGTGCGCTCCAGAAACTCGCGGCGGGAGATTCCTTCCATGAACTTCGGTTTATTTTTTCCGGAACCTTTCATATCGGATGGCCCTTTCAAAATTGACTTGCGGCACGAGGAGATAAGGCTCGCGAGGTCGCGCAAGAAAGATTACTACAATTCCCGGAAGTCCATTTTCGGTTTCAGGAAATTTCATGCGAGTGAACTCACAGAAGCGAGGAGTGGCGGTAGACCCGAAGTTATGTACGCGAAACATTCATCCTATTATCAGGATGGCCGGAAAGGTGGGGGGATTTCGAATCGGGAGCCAAAATGAAAAATCGCGAAGAAACTCGGGCGATCGGATTCGATTTCCGGACACACAGGTACTAAGCGTTCGCTGGCCCGTATGGAAGTGTAGCCCAGCCACCGATTATCATGTCGGACATGCGACAAGTTCCCTATTCCTAAAGGAAGCCTCGACGTTCGCCGCGATGGAAAGACAGTCTTTAGCTGCAAGGACCGGGTGACTCACGCGCCGCGGGAATTCGTCGTAGAAGTGCCCATCAAGCTTTCTGCCCATCGCAGATTTGCGGACCCCACCCCACTGCTTAAAGAAAAAGGGTACACGCGCCCGCCGGCACTGGTCTCGGACAGATAGCACCCACTCCGATTTCATGAGCCTTGCACCCGGCCCGCTCTCACCTCCAACTATCACCCAGTGAATTCCATTGAGATTGAGCCCTCCAAGGTCCTCGAGCAAAGGCTCCACAGAAAGAAATCGAATCCCCGCATCCGCCTTTTGCAAGTCTTCGATGCGCGGGACACCAAACTTCTGATCCTCAACGCTTACTCCCCACCATATATGTGGCTGACTTGCAGCAAATTCTAAGGTTGAATCCAGAAGTTTTCTCAGCCGCTCGGAACGTTTCGTCAGGACCTGATAAGTGTGCCATTTCGCGGTGACCATGACTTTCGCAACCGCGACGATGTAATCTTCTGGCACGGCATCATGAAAGAGATCGCTCATCGAATTGACAAAGATCATCTTCGGCACGCGCCAGCGCAACGGTTCGGCTAGTTTTTCAGGTACTAGGCGCAAGTCGAACCCTTGCTCATACGGATGGCCCTTGACTCCCCGGAATCGCTCCGCGAACGTCTCCGCGTAACAGTGCTTGCAGCCAGGACTGATTTTCGTGCAGCCTCTAACTGGGTTCCAGGTCGCATCTGTCCACTCGATTGCCGATGCTTCGGCCATCACTTCCTCCGATGTTTCCGGTAATTCGAGAAAATCTCACGCGCAATTTTTTCCGCAGTCCTGTTCTGAGAGGCAAAAAAGAGATAATAAACTATGGCGCCCTTGGAATTCTCCATCGCCAAGGGATCTGGTACGCAATCAAACCCAGCAGTTTCATTGAGCCTCCGGCGGAAAGCTTCCGCTATTACCTCGATTGGCTCTTTCTCGATCATAGGCCCAAACAGACCCTGCGTCGTTCCGTATGCGACTTCTCTCCAGGATTCGTCTCCCCAAAATCTGTTCATTCTCTCGATCTGCTCTGGCTTTACGCGATCTGGGTTCCTCCATATGGCATTGCGGTTGATGTCCTGCACCGGAAAATTCAAGAACACGTCCAGGCTCTTCATCTCCCCCGCCTTGAAGATTACTTTCCAATCCAAATGCAAGCCATACGGGTCAAGCACGCAGAGTCCTCGACGATACTGGTCATATCGAACACGCGGGAACACATCCCTCAAAAGGATTTCGTTGCAGTCGCCCTGATAAATGAAGACGTCTTTCCGTGGGCCAACGAGCTCGCGTAAGGCCTCGATCTTTTCTGGAGCGATGTCGATGAGATGGAACTCTCGGAACTGAGGCTGGACAGCTAGGGCATTAAGGGGACTTCCCGGAACAAACTCTTGGCTCGTTTTCGAAAGATGCTTACCTCCGCCGGAAAACGCGTCAATATATACGTGGAAAAGTGAAGCCTTGGTTTGCGCTGAAAGAATCGTCGAGTATGCTGCTGCGTATTTCTTAAGTATCTCCAGTTTGAGCTCCGACCATCCTCCAATCTCGTCGAATTCAAGCTGCTTGCCCATAGTAGTTATATTCGCCTTTTCTTCGCCCGGCAGTCAAGCGTAATAGTCACCATGATGCTTTTGCGGCAGGTGCCGTGGTCTTTGGCCTTGGACTGATTCGAAACTTCTGCGGGGTCTCTTGAGGCATGGCGAAAGCGAACGAAATCGAACAACTTCGAGTCTTGTACTAGATTCAATGAGAGGCTTATATCACAGCTGGGAGCTTCGAGATTGGATTTGACACCCTTGCGTTACAGACTGCCTAGCGCCTTTTGACAGGAGAGAGTCTGGTTCGAGTTGTATGCAGGGGAAAGGCGGGCGTTATGCTGCGGCTTTACTGCTGAATCTTATTCTCGTCGTCCCGCGTCTTCTTGGTTACGTCAGCGGGCAAAGGCAATTGCGAGCGGTCCCATCCGCCGCCCAGCGCTTCCACCAATTTGACCGCTGCGGCCATTTGTTCCACTTGCAGGTTGGTGAGAGTTTGTTGGTCGGCAAGCAGAGTGGTCTGCAATGTGACCACGTCCAGATAGGGATCGATGCCGGACTCGTAGCGCGCCATTTCAAGATCCGAGGAGGTCTGCGCGGACGCCACCACCTGCTTTTGCTGCTCGATCTGCCCCGATAGAATGCGGACTGCAGCTAGCGAGTCCTCCACTTGCTGGAACGCGGTAAGAACCGTCTGACGATAGCCGGCGAGATCCGCATTATAGACAGCAATGGATTGGTGAACGGCCGCGCGGCGCAATCCTCCATCGTAAATTGTCTCTGAAATGGTGGGGCCGATGGACCAGAACCGGCTTGGCCAATCGAGCAATTGCTTTGCAAGCGAGCTCTCGGTGCCGCCGGTCGCGGAAATTGTGAGGTTGGGATAGTAGGCGGCATAGGCGATGCCCACCTGGGCGTTGGCGGCGGCCATGGTGCGTTCAGCGGCGGCCACATCGGGACGGCGTTCGAGCAATTCGGAAGGCATCCCCAGCGGAATGGGCGGCGGAGCGGCGACCATGGCCCTGACCGGGACGGTGAAGTCAGAAGGATTCTTTCCGACCAGAACTGCGATGGCGTGTTCGTATTGCGCGCGCAGGATGCCGAGATTGGTGGCCGCGGACTGCGCGCTTTCGAGCGTGTGCTGCGCTTCTACCACGGAAATTTTATCATCCACTCCGGTATCGTATCGCGCCTGCGCAAGATCCAGCGCTTTCTTGTCCGCTTCCACGGTATCGGCGAAGAGAGCGGCCAAGGCGTCCTGCCCGCGAATTTCGAAGAAAAATTCAGCCAGGCTGGCCTGCTCCGTCAGACGCTCGTTTTCAAGATCGGCGGCGCTCACCTGCGCGGAATATTGAGACTCGCGGACCAGATTGCGGACGCGGCCCCAGAGGTCCGGCTCCCAGGAAACGTCGAAAGGAATCGAATAAAGAGAATTATCCTGAACGGTCTTGGCGCCTCCGCCGGAGCTCGAGGAATTGCCGACGTTCGCGGAAGTTCGCGAACGGGTGTAAGCAGGAGCGGTGCCGATGGTCGGAAAATATTGCGCGCGAGCTTCGCGGACCAGCGCCCGGGCCTCCATGAAATTCTCGAAAAACTGTTTGATGTTCTGGTTGTTGATGTCGAGCTGCGACTCCAGGCTATTCAATTCCGGATCATCGAAAATTTCCCACCAATCGCCGCGGAGTTTCGCGTCCTGCGGCTGGGCCACGGTCCAGGGGCCCGCATAGTCCTTGAATTGCGCGGGAGTTTCCTTATAAGCCACGGGCGCTTGCTCAGCGGCGGGGTGATACTTGGGGCCAACGGTGCAACCGCAAAGCGCGCAGGCTAGCAAAAGCAATCCCGGGCCAAATCGCCGGGCGGTGTTGCGGCGCGATGCAGATCCGTAGTTCATGGGCGCTACTTTGGAAAATGCTCGGGTCACTTTATTCATGTTTTGTTCACTTCTTCTCATCAGCCTGGAAATTGTCAGGGCTCCCATCTCCGCTTATTTCGACGCACCTCGCCCACTTTTTCGAGCGCCGCGGTTTTTCACAATGCTTCACACCGCTTCTCCCATGTTGGGCTGCAGCGGCTCGCGGCGCGGCCCCATCATCCTCAGCCGCAGCCGATCCATGTACAAATAGATGACCGGCGTGGTGTACAGCGTGAGCATCTGGCTGACGATCAATCCGCCGACGATGGTGATGCCCAGCGGGCGGCGCAGTTCCGATCCGGTCCCGGTGCCGAAGGCCAGCGGCAGCGCGCCGAACATTGCCGCCATGGTGGTCATCAAAATCGGCCGGAAACGCAGCATGCAGGCGGCAAAAATCGCTTCCTCGGTGCTCATCCCGCCTTCGCGTTCCGCGGCCAGCGCAAAATCGATCATCATGATGGCATTCTTCTTCACTATGCCAATCAGCAGAACGATTCCGATGATGGAAATGACGTTGAGATCGATTCCGAACATCATCAAGCGCCAGCATGGCGCCCACGCTGGCGGAGGGCAGCGTGGAAATAATCGTCAACGGATGCACCAGGCTCTCGTACAAAATTCCCAGGACGATGTAGACGGCAAAAAGCGCGGTGGCCACCAGGATGGGTTCGGTGCTCAGCGATTGCTGATACGCCTGGAGAGTGCCGGCAAAAAACCCGTGAATCGTGGCGGGAGTTCCCAGCCGGTTCTGCATCTGCTGAATCATCTTCGTGGCGTCGCTCAAGGACATTCCCGGCGCCAGATTGAACGAGACCGTGACGGAAGGAAACAATCCGGTGTGATTCACTTGCAGCGGCGTGGTGCTGGCCTGCGATCGTGCAACGGCGCTGAGCGGCGTGACGCCGCCCGCCGAAGCCGCCGGATAAATGTACTTGCAGGCCTTCCGGGGTCTGCCAGTATTGCGGCGCCACTTCCATCACCACGTAATATTGATTTAGCTGCGTATAAATGATCGAGACTTCGGACTGGCCGAATGCGCCGTAGAGGCTGGAATCCAGAGATTGCGAGGTAAGACCGAGCCGGGCGGCCGCTGGTTCGATCGTAGGTCAGATATTCCTCGAGCCCGCCGTTCTGCTGGTCCGAATTCACGTCCTGAAATCCGGGTAGCTTTTTCATTTGCGCCAGCAGAATCGGCCCCCAGTGCGTGAGGTCCTGCACATTGTCCGATTGAATGGTGTATTGATAGAGCGCGCTGCTCGAGCGGCCGCCGATGCGAATATCCTGCGAGGCCTGCAAGAAAGCGGAAGCCACGGGGAGGCGGTTCAGCTTGGGCCGCAGGCGGTTGATGATCTGCGCGGCGCTCACCTTGCGCTCATCAAGGGGTTTGAGGGCGATGTAGATGAACCCGCCGTTGCTGGCTCCATTTCCGCCGGTGTAGGCGTTTACGTTGGCCACTCGCCGGATCGGCCTTGATGACGTCCACCAGGCGCCGGACGGAATCGTCCATGACCGGGAACGAAGCGTCTTGCGGACCCTGCACTCCGCCCACAATTGCTCCGGTATCCTGCTGCGGGAAAAATCCCTTGGGGATCTTGATGATGACAGCGACGTTCAGAGCGATGGTCAGCAGCAAAACCACCAGCGTCAAGCCGGGATTGTCCAGCACCCAAAGCAGCGAGTGCCTGATACGTCGCAAGAATCCAATCAAAAACTTTTTCGCTGGCACGGTACGCGGCGCCGTGCAATTCCCTCCCCTTCTCCCTTAAAAGATGCGCGCACATCATGGGAGTGGTGGTCAGCGAGATCGACCATGGAGACCAGGATGGCGGTCGACAGGGTCACCGCAAATTCGCGGAAAAGCCGTCCCACGATTCCGCCCATCAACAGCAAGGGAATGAAAACCGCCATCAGCGACATGCTGATGGTGAAGATCGTGGAACCGATTTCCTTGGCGCCCCTGCAGCGCGGCCGCCAGCGGGGTCATCCCCTGCTTCGAGATAGCGCGAGATGTTTTCCATCACCACGATGGCGTCATCCACCACGAATCCCGTGGAAATGGTCAGGGCCATCAACGATAAGATTGTCGAGGCTATACCCGAGCAGATACATCACCGCAAAAGTTCCCATCAGCGAAACCGGGACGGCCACGCTGGGAATCAGCGTGGAGCGCCAGTCTCGCAGGAAGAGGAAGACGACCAGGATCACCAGGACTACGGAGACGATCAGCGTTTGCTCCACGTTCTGCACGGAAGCCTTGATGGTCGTGGTGCGGTCCAGCACGACAGTGGTATTAATGCCTTGCGGCAGCACCGATTGCAGAAATGGAAGCTGGCTGCGGATCAGATTATTGGTGTCTGATGATATTGGCGCCGGGCTGGCGGAAAATGATAACCGTGACGGAAGGCACGCCATTCAAATAACCCGCGGAGCGCACATCCTGCACCGAGTCAGTCACGCGAGCCACATCCGACAGACGGACCGCCTTGCCGTTGTGATAGCCAATGATCAGCGGCTTGTATTCATCGGCGTGTGAAATCTGGTCGTTGTCTAGAATGTCCGCAGTCACTGCGCCATTGGACAATTGTCCGCGCGCCACATCGGAATTTTGCAGGCTCAAAATGGATCGGACATTTGCCAGCGTAAGGCCGTAGCTATTCAACTGCGTGGGGTTCACGTCCACACGCACCGAAGGCAGCGAAGCGCCGCCCACCACCACCTGGCCCACGCCCGGAATCTGCGAAAGTTTTTGCTCCATGACCGTGGAGGCTTCGTCATAGAGCTTGCCCTTGGTCGTATTTCTTCGAAGTAAGCCCGAGAATCATGATGGGCGCATCCGCGGGATTTGATTTGCGGTAACTGGGATTGGCGGGGAGATTCGCGGGCAAATACGTTCGCGCGGCGTTGATGGCCGCTTCTACGTCGCGCGCCGCGCCGTCGATGTTGCGGCTTAGGTCGAATTGCAGGGTGATCCGCGTGAACCAAGCGAACTCGAAGAAGTCATCTCCGTCACGCCGGCGATATGCCCGAATTGCCGCTCCAGAGGAGTGGCAACCGACGAAGCCATGATCTGCGCGCTGGCACCCGGCAGGCTCGAGGAAACCGAGATCGTCGGAAAATCCACCTGAGGAAGCGGAGAGACCGGAAGCAAATTGAAAGCCACGGCACCGGCAATGGCGATGGCGATGGTCAGCAGAGTCGTCGCCACCGGCCTACGGATGAATGGCTGCGAAATATTCACGGCTGCTCCGGGACCGGCTGCTGCTGGCCGGCGGTTCCAGAATTCGGGCCATGTTTCGAGCGCGAAAATCTCTGCGCCAGATTGTCGAAGAAAATGTAAATTACCGGCGTGGTGTAGAGCGTGAGCACCTGGCTCAACAGCAGTCCCCCGACCATGGCAATGCCCAGCGGCCGGCGGATTTCAGACCCGATGCCGGTTCCAAACGCCAGAGGAATTCCGCCCAGCAGGGCGGCCATGGTGGTCATCATGATCGGGCGAAAACGCAGCAGGCAGGCATCGTAAATGGCGTCTGTGGCATTCTTCCCGTGCTGGCGTTCGCCCTCCAGCGCGAAATCCACCATCATGATTCCGTTCTTCTTCACGATGCCGATCAGCAAAATGATTCCTATGATGGCCACCACGCTCAGGATCTGGCCGAAAATAATGAGGGCCAGGAGCGCGCCCACGCCGGCTGAAGGCAACGTCGAAAGAATGGTGATGGGATGAATGAAGCTTTCATATAAGACGCCGAGAACGATGTACACGGTAACCAGAGCTGCCAAGGATCAGCAGCGCTTCATTCGACAGTGAACTTTCAAACGCCGCGGCCGTGCCCTGAAACGCACCTTGCAGGGTCGGCAGGCAATTTCAGGTTTTTCTGCACCTCGTTGATGGCCGTGATGGCGCTGCCGAGAGCGGCGTTGGGCGCCAGGTTGAAGGAAACCGTGACCGCCGGGAACTGTCCCTGATGATTGATGGAAAGCGACTCCGACGGATTTCGTCGAAATGAGCAAAGGCGCTGAGCGGCACGGCGTTGCTCACGAAGTGGCGCTGGCGGTATTCGGCGGAATTCGATCGCACCGCAGCTGCCGATTGCGCCAGCACGTTGCTGGGCGGAGTCAGGATGCCGGAGGAGGGCGTATAGAGCACGCCGGTGGTAAGTAGCATTGGAGCCTGCCGACGAAGAGGAAGAAGAGGCGAACGACGAAGAAGCTCCGGCTCCGCTGGCGCCGGAAGACGCGCTCGACTGAATGTACATTTTGTTCAGCTTGTCGGGATCGTCTGGCAAATTGCGGCTGCGCTTCCAGGATCACGTGATATTGGTTGAGCTGCGTGTACATGGTATTGATTTGCCGCTGGCCGAAATTATCGTAGAGGGTATTGTCGATGGTTGCCGGCGCGATGCCCAGCCGCGAAGCCGTGACGCGATCAATGGCCAGCGTGACGGCCAGGCCTCCAGTCTGCTGGTCGGTGGCCACGTCCTCGAGCTCCGGCAGTGTTTTCAGTTTTGCGACGAAGCGGTCGCTCCACAAATTGAGTTCGTTCGACGTCCGGGTCTTCCAGCGTGTACTGATATTGCGTGCGGCTGACGCGGTCATCCACGGTGATGTTTTGCACCGGCTGCATGTAGAGCGTGATGTCCGTGCACTTTCGCCAGGCTTGGTGTTGAGCCGGCGAATCACGTCCGAGGCGCTCAAGTCTGCGCTGGGAGAGCGGTTTCAAATTGATGGAAATCCGGCCGCTATTGAGGGTGGTATTCGTGCCGTCCGCGCCGATGAAGGAGGAAAGGCTCTCCACCGCCGGGTCCTGCAGAATAATCTTTGCCAGCTCCTGCTGTTTTTCCGCCATCGCCGGAAAGGAAATGCTCTGCGGCGCCTGCGAAATCCCCTGAATGACGCCGGTATCCTGCACCGGGAAAAATCCCTTGGGTATGATGATGTACAGCACGACCGTGAGCACCAGAGTTGCCGAACGCCACCAGCAGCGTGATCGTCTGGTAGCGCAGGACCACCTTTAGCGTGCGGCCGTAAAACGCGATCATGCTTTCGAAAGCGCGCTCCGACGCCTGATAGAAACGCCCCTGCTTCGACTGCGGATTGTGGCGCAAGATGCGCGAGCACATCATGGGCGTAAGGGTGAGCGACACCACGGCGGAAATAACGATGGTCACCGCCAGGGTGACGGCAAATTCGCGGAAGAGCCGCCCCACCACTCCGCCCATGAACAGCAGGGGAATCAGCACGGCAATCAACGAAACCGTCAGCGAGAGAATGGTGAAGCCGATCTGCTCCGCGCCCTTCGAGCGCCGCCTGCATGGGCGTGTGGCCTTCCTCGATGAAGCGCGAAATGTTTTCGATCATCACGATGGCGTCGTCCACCACGAAGCCCGTGGAAATTGTCAGCGCCATCAGCGATAGATTGTCGAGGCTGTAGCCCAGCGCATACATCGCGGCAAAAGTGCCGACAATCGAGAGCGGCACAGCCACGCTGGGAATGATGGTGGCCGACAAACTCCGCAGGAAAAGAAAGATCACCAGCACCACCAGCACGACCGTCAGGATCAGCTCGAATTCCACATCAGAAACGGAAGCTTTGATGTCGGTGGTCAGGTCGGTCAGAGTGGTGACGTTGATTCCCGTCGGCAGGTCGGCCTTCAACTGCGGCAGGACTTGCTGGATGCTGTTGACCACGGTGATGGTGTTGGCGCCGGGCTGCCGCTGCACGTTGAGGATCACCGCGGGTGTCATGTTCATCCACGCGGCTTGTTGGTGGTTTTCCACGCCATTTACAACGCTGCGCGACGTCTTTCAGAAAACGGGGGCATTGTTGCGGTACGCAACGACGACATTCTGATAATCCGTGCTGCTGACCAGTTGATCGTTGGCGTCGATCTGATAATTCTTCTTGGGCCCGTCGAAATTGCCTTTGGCCGCGTTCACGCTGGCCTGCACCAGCGCCGTGCGCAAATCTTCCATGTTGATTCCATAGGAAGAAAGCGCGGCGGGATTGGCCTGAATGCGCACCGCGGGCTTCTGGCCGCCGCTGATGCTCACCAATCCCACGCCATTCAATTGCGATATTTTCGGCGCGAGTCGCGTGTCCACCAGGTCTTCCACTTGTGAGAGCGGCATGGCGCTGGAGGTGATGCCCAGCGTCAGGACCGGCGCGTCGGCCGGATTGGTTTTGCTATAAATGGGCGGCGCGGGTAGGTTGGAAGGCAAATATCCCTGCGCGGCATTGATCGCCGATTGCACTTCCTCTTCGGCAATGTCGATCGGCAGGCTCAGGCTGAACTGCAGCACGATCACCGAAGTGGCGCCGGAGCTGGTGGAGGTCATCTGGCTGAGGCCCTGCATCTCGCCAAATTGCCGCTCCAGCGGAGCCGTGACGGTCGTCGCGATCACGTCCGGACTCGCCCCGGGATAGAACGTGACCACCTGAATCGTGGGGTAATCCACCTCCGGCAATGCGGAGATCGGCAACTGCGTATAACCCACAACGCCTACCAGCATGATCGCAACCATCAGCAGCGAGGTGGCGACCGGTCTCAGAATAAATGGGCGGGACGGGTTCACGGAGCGCTGCTCTGGCTTTCAGCCGCTGGGGGAGGCGTTTTGGCGAGCACGACTTTTGACTTGTCTTGCAGCTTCTCAAAGCTGCTGTTGGCGACAACGTCTCCGGGATTGATTCCCTGCACCGCCGTCAATCCGGAGTCCTCCACGCCGGGTTTGATGTCGCGTAGAAGCGCGGTTCCGTTTTGAATCAAGTACACGTAGGAAATGTCGCCGTTCTGCTGGATGGCAGGAGTGGGAAGGAGCGTTACGCCTTCGAGTGTTTTCACCAGCAGCCGGGTGTTGACAAAAAGGTTGGGGAAAAGAGCATTGTCGCGATTGGCGAAGATCGCGCGCAATTTCAAGGTTCCGGTGGTGGTATCGATCTGGTTGTCGATGGTCTGCAATTCGCCGGTCGCGAGTTTGGTCAGGTTGGTGCGGTCGAGAGCATCCACCTCGAGCGCCTTCCCGTGGCGCATCTGATCTTGCACCTGAACAATGTTTTCCTCAGGGATGGTAAACACCACAGTGGTGGGCTGGATTTGTGCGATCACCACAAGCGGCGTGGCGCTATTGGCCTGCACCACGTTGCCGGGATCCACCAGGCGCAACCCCACGCGTCCGGAAATCGGAGCGACAAGATGGCAAAAAGAAACTTGGACTTCGTCGAATTGCACCGTGCCCTGATCGACCTTTACCGCGCCTTCGTATTGCTGCGCGAGTTTTTCCTGATCATCCAGGATCTGCCTGGCAATGGCATTGCGATCCCAGGCCTTTTGGTATCGCTCTTCATCCATTTTGGCCTGGGCCAGCAGGCTGGTGTCGCGTTCGAGCGCACCCTGGGCCGTCAGCAATTGCGCCTGAAACGGACGCGGATCGATATCAATCAGCGGATCGCCTTTTTTCACGAGCTGTCCCTCGCGGTAATGCACGGCGGTGACCAAGCCGGTCACCTGGCTGGTGATCGAATCGGTGTACACCGGGGTGACCGTGCCGATGGAATCGAGATAGACGCCGATATTGCCCTTTTGCGCCGTGACGGTCGAAATGGTCACCGCTCCGGAGAAGCTGCCTCTTCCCGTCGCCGCAGCTTTCTGCGCCTGGTGATGTCGCAAAATCAGCCAAAAAAGCAGGATGAATACGAGCAAGGTGATGAGCCAGATCGTTACGCGCGCCGCCGTGGAGCGTTGCGGACGGGAATGGGCCGCGGGCATTCGGAGTTCAGGCCCCAAATAGGTGGATTCGCGAGATTCTTTTTTTATTTTTTCTTGGTCATCTAGCATCGCTTCGCCTGGTTCTCCGGAATGCCGGTTTTCTTTCGGCCCCTCAGGGGCCCCTAGTATTAGTCAAAATCCAAGGAATTCCTTACGAAAATAAAGCTCCGCCTCGAGCCAGGAGCCCGCCGCTTCTCTCCATTTTCGAATCTCTCGAAAATTCAGCCCGCAAATTCCTCTCCAGCAGCGGACGATCCACTCATCCCGCATTTTCTGGTTCGGGTTACCACGAGGGAAGAACTCGCAGGGCCCGCCCGCGTAGAAATTCGTGGCGGGATGTCTCATGGGTTTATTGGACGTTCGAGCGCCTCCGGCAGTTACGGACAAAATGAAGTGAGATAGAACGATGGGTTGAGCCGATGTGAAACGCAAATCAGTGGGCTCGCAGAGGACATCAGGTCGCACCCTTTGCCAATCCCACAAAGATTGCGCCAACACGGCAGCCTAATGCCAGCGCACCGGATCAGGCGGTCTTGTCCGCCGCCGGAGCGTGAGCTTACGTGCCGGCTATGGATGCCCGGTCGCCAGAGAGCCTTGCAGGAGCCAACACAATCAGGATGAGACCGATGATAACAAGCGCAGCCGCGCCGCCCAGGAGGTCTCCTTCGGCGCCTTTATTGAATGTTGCCTGCACCGACATGACGCCCGCGTGAGCGAAGCTCGACCACGCCGTGAAGGCGATCAGATTTCGACTTGATGATGGGTTTCGCGCGGCCAGCAGCAAAAAAATCCCCAGCGTGACATAGACACTCAGCATCATCGGGCCATAATCCTCCGGTTCCTGGCGCCATAGAGACAACGCCAAGGGATAAATACCAGCGGTAAAAAGCAATCCCACCAACACCAACACAACCTTCAGCACACGTTCCCGATGCATTGTGTCCTCCCTGGCAGGCGGCCAATCCTTGCGCGGAGTGTACTCCTAATTCTTGTGGGAGTTAAGCCTGTGTGTCGCTCGGGAATGACAGATGCGTTGCCAATATGGGGAGGATCGTGGACTTGCGCTTGCACGTTTTCTTCCTGGAATCCGCAGCCGCAGGAAGCCGCGCAGCCGCAGGAATCATTGCACGGCTAATCAGGTTCCTGCGTCACGATGTGCACATCGACGGCCGGAGCTTCTCGCAGAAAACGGTTGATGGCGTTCATGTACAAAAGTTTCCGCCATCCCTCGACGGCGGCCCTTCCAAAAATAACCTGCGTAATGTGCTTTTCGCGCACGAATGCCGCCACGGCATCCGCCACGCCGCTGCCTTTCAGTCGCGCCACTTTGGCTCCCAGGCTGGTGGCGAATTGAATGTTTGCGTCCAGCGTGCTTTTTTCCGGCTCCTCCATGCGATTGTCCGTTTCCACGTAGACCGCGTACAAATCCGCGTCCATGCGGCGGGCCATGCGGGCGGCGCGGGCAATCAGATACTGCGCTCGGGGATTCGAGCTGATGCATACGGCGATGCGTTCGCGCACCGGCCAGCTTTCGCGGATATCCTTCAGCTCCATGTAGGATTCCAGGCTGCGGTCCACCTGCTCGGCCACCTGGCGCAAGGCCAGTTCGCGCAGGGCGATCAAATTGCCGCGCCGGAAAAAATTCTTCAGCGCCTGCTCCACTTTTTCGTGGCTGTAGATATCGCCGCGGCTCATGCGGTTCTGCAGCGCTTCGGGAGTCAGGTCAACCATCACCGTCTCGGCGGCCACTTGCAGCACCCAATCCGGCACGGTTTCGCGCACGGTGATGCCGGTGATGGAGCGCACCGTGGGCGCGATGCTCTCGATGTGCTGGATATTTACAGTGGAAAGGACTTCGATGCGGGCGTCGAGAAGCTCCAGGATGTCCTCATAACGCTTGCGATGCTTGCTGCCGGGAATATTGGTGTGCGCAAGCTCATCCACCAGGACCACCTGCGGATGGCGGGCGATGATTGCGTCCACGTCCATTTCCTCGAATACCGTGCCTTTGTATTCGATCTTCTTGCGCGGAACGGTTTCAAGCTGCGTGGCCAGGTCGGCGGTGGCTTTTCGTCCGTGCGATTCCACCACGCCGATCACCACGTCTTCGCCGCGGCTGCGCCGCCGGATGGCTTCGCTCAGCATGCTGTAGGTCTTGCCCACCCCCGGCGCGTAACCGAGAAACAGCTTCAAATTTCCTTTGGTTTTCTCTTGTGGCGATGCTTCCGCGAGCCACTGCTCGGGAGTTTTGGGCATGGGATATTCTCTGCTACGGCTCGCTGCAATGCTACGCTAGAATGCGTTTGTGAAGAAGCACCCTCAGCGCTGGGCCTGGCGTTTTCTTGTGGCGATCGGCGTCGTTGTGGTCATCACGGCAATCCTGAGGGCCCTGGACGTGAATGCCACCACCGTGGCGCTCACGTATTTGCTCGCCATATTGATTGTATCGACCACCTGGGGCCTGGCCGTGGCCGTGGGGATGTCGCTGGTGGCGGTGGCCGCATTCAATTATTTTTTTCTGCCGCCCGTGGGCACGTTCACCGTCGCCGACCCGCAGAACTGGATCGCGCTGTTCGCCTTTCTCTCCGTATCGGTGATATCCAGCCACCTCTCTTCGCGCACGCGACAACGTACGGAAGACGCATCCGCGCGGCGGCGGGAAATCGAAAGGCTCTACAAGTTCAGCCAGCAACTTCTGGTGACCGGCAACGTCATCGAATTGCTGAACCGCATTCCTTCGCAGATCGTGAACATCTTCGAAATGGGCGCCGCCGCGCTGTTTTTGGCTGATAAGCAGAAAATATATCGCTCCGGGCCGGAAATTCCGCAGCTGGAGGTGGAAAGATTGAAGGCCGTGGTAGCTAGAGACGAACCTGTGATCGATGCGGAGAACAGCCGCGCCGTGATTCCCGTGCGCCTGGGAGTACGAACCATCGGCAGCCTGGGAATTTCAGGACCGCCGCTGGCGCGGCAGACGCTCGAAGCACTCGGAAATTTGGTGGCCATTGCCATGGAACGCGCGCGCGCTGTCGAGCAACTGGGTCAAACGGAAGCCACGCGCGAGGGAGAACGCCTGCGCACGGCGTTGCTCGACGCCGTCACCCACGAGTTGCGCACTCCCCTCACTTCCATCAAGGCTTCGGTGACCAGCTTGCTCTCCAATGCCGAGCTCAGCGCTGCGCAGCGCCACGAACTTCTGACGATCATCAACGAAGAGAGCGACCGCCTGAACCGCCTGGTGGGCGAAGCTGCGGAAATGAGCCGCCTGGATGCGGGAGACGTCGAGCTGCGGCTCGCGCCGCATCCCATCGAAGAACTCATCCGCAACGCACTCGAACAATGCCGAGGCGCGCTGGGCAGCCGCGAAGTTCGTGTGGACGCGCCTGCGGGGCTCCCTCGCGTTCTCGTGGACCTGCCGCGTGCCAACGAAGTGCTGGTGCACCTGCTGATGAACGCGCATCAATATTCGCCGCTCGACCAGCCGATCACCATCAGCGCGGAATGGAACGGCGATTTTTTGATCACCAGCGTGGCGGACCGCGGCGCGGGCATTGATGATCCGGAGCGCAGCCTGATATTTGAAAAATTTTATCGCGGGAAGGACCAGCGCTACCGCGTGCAAGGCACCGGCATGGGACTTCCCATTGCCAAGGCCATCGTGGAAGCCCATGGCGGCTCCATCAACGTCACCTCTCAGCCCGGCAGCGGCTCCGTGTTTTCCTTTTCTCTTCCCATCGAAACCAGGCGGCCGGGTGCGCTGTGAAGTCCGGGACCATTCTCGTTGTGGATGATGAACCGCAGATTCGCCGCGTCATGCGCACGGCATTATCGGCCGAGGGTTATACCGTGGTCGAAGCGCGCAGCGGCGAAGAAGCGCTCGAGCAATTTCGCAGCGAGCGGGCCGATCTGGTCCTGCTGGACATGAACATGCCGGGTCAAGGGGGACTCGAAACCTGCCGGGAAATCCGCGAGTCGAGCGACATTCCCATCATCATGCTGACCGTGCGCAACACCGAAAAAGACAAGGTGATGGCGCTCGATGCCGGCGCGGATGATTACGTGGTGAAGCCGTTTGCAACGCAGGAATTGTTGGCGCGAATCCGCGCGGCGCTCCGCAGATCTCCCGCGAGCGAACTCATCCCCGCATTTGAGTCGAAGGATTTGCGCATCGATTTTGAACGCCGCAGCGTCACCTTGCGGGAACGCCCGGTGCGCCTGACGCCGAAGGAGTTTGACATTCTTCGTCTTTTGGTGGCGCGGCAAGGAAAAGCGGTGCCGCATCGCGCTCTTCTGCAAGGAGTGTGGGGTCCCGATTACGGCGATGAAACGGAATATCTGCGGGTATTCATCAATCAATTGCGCAAGAAAATCGAGCCCGACCCCCGCCATCCCCGATATATCCGCACCGAACCCTGGGTAGGCTATCGCTTTGAAGCAACGCAGGAAGATGCGCCCGGGGAAAACGGCCAGCGCGATTGAGTATTCCTACTTCTTGGGATGCTTGGCGTCCAGGTCCAGATTCAATTCCAGAACATTCACGCGCGGCTCGCCTAGAAAACCGAATTGCCGCGCCTCGGTGTGCCGGCTGACCAGCACGCGAAGATCTGTCTGGCTCATGCCGCGTTCGCGCGCGATTCGCGGAACCTGAAATTCCGCCGCCGCGGGAGAAATGTCCGGATCAAGGCCGGACCCGGAAGTTGTCACCAAATCGATGGGAACTGGAACTCCAGGATTATCTTTTTCGAGCGCGGCCACCTGGCTCGCCACACGGTCAATCAAAACCTTGTTTGTGGGCCCGAGGTTCGACCCACCTGAAGCCGAAGCGTCATATCCGGCGGCGCCCGCCGCCGACGGCCGGGAATAAAAATATTCCGGAGACGTAAACGGCTGGCCAATCAATTTTGAGCCGATCAATTCGCCGTGTTCGTGGATCAGTTCTCCGTTGGCCTGCCGAGGAAAGAACCACTGCGCGAGCCCGGTCACCATAAGCGGATAGACAATCCCCAGCAGCACAGTGGTCGCGAGAGTCATCCAGATGGATATCAGGAGATTTTTTTTCACGTCTGCCTCACGCCAACCCGATGTGGGTGATGATCAAGTCAATCAATTTGATTCCCAGGAACGGCACAATTACGCCTCCCAACCCGTAAATCAGCAAATTGCGGCGAAGCAACGCTTCCGCGCCGATGGGGCGGTAGCGCACTCCGCGCAGCGCCAGCGGAACGAGCGCGATAATGATCAGCGCGTTGAAAATCACCGCCGAAAGCACCGCCGATTCCGGGGTCTTGAGGTTCATGATATTCAGCACGCGCAGCACGGGAAACGCGCCCGCAAACATGGCCGGAAGAATTGCGAAATATTTAGCCACGTCATTGGCCACGGAAAAAGTGGTCAGCGATCCACGGGTGATCAGCAATTGCTTTCCGATTTCTACGATTTCAATCAGCTTGGTGGGATTGGAGTCCAGGTCCACCATGTTGCCGGCCTCTTTTGCGGCCTGCGTTCCGGCATTCATGGCCACGCCCACATCGGCCTGGGCCAGCGCCGGCGCATCGTTGGTTCCATCGCCGGTCATGGCCACCAGTTTTCCCTTGGCTTGCTCTTTGCGAATCAGGGCCAGCTTGTCCTCGGGCTTGGCTTGCGCCAGGAAATCGTCCACGCCGGCCTCGCGCGCGATGGCCGCGGCGGTCAATGGATTGTCCCCGGTGATCATGACGGTGCGGATGCCCATGGCGCGCAGTTGATCGAATCGCTCGCGCATCCCGCCCTTCACGATGTCCTTCAAATAAATTGCTCCAAGGACGCGGCGGTCTTCGGCAACCAGCAGCGGCGTTCCTCCGGCGTTGGCGATGGCCTTCACCGCTTCGTCTATTTCCGCGGGCACGCGGTTGCCGTTCTGGGCAGCATATTGGACGATGGCGTCCGGCGCGCCCTTGCGAATCTCGCGTCCATCCAGGTCCACGCCGGACATCCGCGTCTGCGCCGAAAACGGAATGAATACCACTCCGCTACGCGAAAGATCGCGGCCGCGCAAATTGTATTTCTGCTTGGCCAGCACCACGATGGACCGGCCTTCGGGGGTCTCGTCGGCCAGGGACGCGAGCTGCGCGGAATCGGCCAGAGCCGCTTCGGAAATTCCCGGCGCGGGAATAAATTCAGTGGCGTGACGATTGCCGAGCGTGATCGTCCCGGTTTTATCGAGCAGAAGAGTATCCACGTCGCCCGCCGCTTCCACCGCGCGTCCGGACATGGCCAAGACATTGCGTTGCACCACGCGGTCCATCCCGGCAATTCCGATGGCCGAAAGCAGCCCGCCGATGGTGGTGGGGATCAGGCAAACGAGAAGCGCAATAAGGACAAACAGAGATTGTGGCGAACCCGAATAAATGGCCATCGGTTGCAGCGTGACGACCGCCAGCAGAAAAATAATCGTGAGCCCGGCCAGCAGAATATTCAGGGCGATCTCGTTGGGAGTTTTCTGGCGAGAAGCTCCTTCCACCAGCCTGATCATGCGGTCGAGAAAAGTTTCGCCGGGATTGGACATGATCTTAATTTTGATTTCGTCGGAGAGCACGCGCGTTCCGCCGGTCACCGCGGAACGATCGCCGCCCGATTCGCGGATCACCGGAGCGGACTCTCCGGTAATCGCGGATTCGTCCACGGAGGCCACGCCTTCAACCACTTCTCCGTCGCCGGGAATAAATTCTCCCGCCTTCACGACGACGATGTCTCCCACCCGGAGCTTCAAGCTCGAAATGACCTCCACTGACCCGGACGGCGTCATGCGATGGGCCACGGTTTCCGAGCGCGCCTTGCGCAGCGTTTCGGCCTGAGCCTTGCCGCGGCCTTCCGCCATGGCCTCGGCGAAATTTGCAAAGAGCACGGTGAACCACAACCACAATGTAATCTGCAGCGAAAAGCCGAATTCGCCGGTGTGCAGAATGCCGGGCCGGAAGAGCTCGAAGGTGGTGACCACCGCCCCTACTTCGACCACGAACATCACCGGATTTTTCGCCAGCGTGCGCGGGTCCAGCTTCAAGAAGCAATCACGCACCGCGCCGCCGACGATTCCCGCGGTCCAAAGTGATTTATTTTTTTCCTTTATCTGCTCGCTCATGGAAACCTCAGAAAACCTTTCCGGCGTTCATCAGTAAGTGCTCCAAAATCGGGCCCAGGCTGAGCGCCGGAAAGAAAGTGAGTGCGCTGACGATCACGATCACGAAAATCAGCAGCGCGCTGAAAAGCGGGGTAGTCACCGGAAAAGTACCGGCGGAGGCGGGGACAAGCTTCTTGCGCGCCAGGCTCCCGGCGATCGCCAGGATCGGGATCACCGCCAGAAAGCGGCCCGCCAGCATGACGAATCCAGTGCTGGCGTTGTACCAAAGCGAATTCCAATTGCCTCCGGCAAAAGCCGAGCCGTTATTGGCGGCGGAGGAGGTGTAGGCGTACAAAATCTGAGAAAGACCGTGCGGCCCGGGATTGGTGATTCCCGCGACGCCGAACTTCGAGACCGCGGCAATGGCCGTGAACACCAGAATCAGCAGCGAAAATATCAGCACCGAGAGCATGGCCATTTTCACATCGAACGCCTCGATTTTTTTTCCCAGGTATTCCGGCGTGCGTCCCACCATCAGCCCGGCGATAAAAACCGCCAGAATGATGAATACGATCATCCCGTACATCCCGGCGCCCACTCCTCCGAACGCCACTTCGCCGAGCATCATGTTGATCAGCGGAATCATTCCGCCTAGCGGTGTGAACGAATCGTGCATGGAATTCACAGCCCCGCAGCTGGCATCCGTCGTCACCACGGCAAAGAGCGCCGAATCCGCCACGCCAAAGCGCACTTCCTTGCCTTCCATGTTTCCGCCGCTTTGTGTGGAGCTGGGCGCGGATGCCACGCCATGAAGCAATGGATTTCCTCGCGCTTCCGCCGGATACAACACCGCCACGCCCGCCAGGAACAGCACCGCCATGGCGGACCACACCGCCCAACCATGCCGCTGCGAACCCGTCATGTGGCCAAGCGTGTAGGTCAACCCCGAGGGAATCAGAAAAATAAGGATGAGTTGCAGGAAATTCGTGAACGGCGTGGGATTCTCGAAAGGATGCGCGCTATTGGCGTTGAAAAAACCGCCGCCATTGGTGCCCAGCATTTTGATGGCTTCCTGAGAAGCGACCGGCCCCTGGGCGATGACTTGATTACGCACCATTTGCGGCGCGGTCTTTCCGTCGCTTCCTGTCACTTGAATGGTTTGCGGATTCAAGAGATGAGCAGCGTCGTAGGGTTTCAGGTTCTGAATCACACCCTGCGAAACGAAAATCATCGAAACGATCAGGCACGCGGGCAGCAGGACCCACAAAAGCGCGCGCGTCAGATCCACCCAGAAATTGCCGATGGTTTCGCATTCGCGCCGGGCCACGCCGCGAATCAGCGCAATTGCCAGCGCGATTCCCGTGGCCGCGGAAATGAAGTTGTGATAGGCAAGCCCGGCCATCTGCGTGAAATAACTCATGGTGGTTTCCGGCACGTAGGATTGCCAATTGGTGTTCGTGGTGAAAGATACGGCGGTGTTGAAAGCCAGGTCCGGAGCCACGGCTCCGAGTTTTTGCGGATTCCACGGCAGCCAGGACTGCATGCGCTGGATCACATAAAGCAGCAGCAAAGAAACCACGCTGAAGAGCAACATGGAAATCGCGTATTCCGTCCAGCGCATCTCGCGCTTTTCGTCAACGCCCGTCAACCGGTAGAGTCCGCGCTCGATCGGGCGCAGCGCCGGGTCCACAAATGTTTTTCCTCCGGAGAAGACCCTAGCCATAAAAGCGCCCGCGGGCTTGGTCAACAGCAGGATAATCCCGAGGAAAATTCCGATTTGCAGCCAGCCGTTTGCGGTCATGGTTAAAACCTCTCCGGCCAGAGCAGCGCAGCCAGTAAATACGTCAGGAGCAAAGCGCAAATTCCCAGTAGCACAAAATTGCCGAGCATTTTCGGACTCCTTACTTCAATCGATCGCAGCCCCGAACGTAAGCGATGCTCAATAGAAAAAAAACCAGCGTCGCCACGACGAATATCGCATCCTCCATTGCCAAACCTCCCGCGCTGGACTCGATGGACCCGCAGGCGCATGCCGCCAGATGTCCGCGGCGCAAAATTTCCGCAAATATCGAGGCCTGCTAGAATTTGACCATAATATCCATGTCGATGAACGACTCGTTCTTGCGAAGATCGGGGAACCACACGCTGCTGGTTCCACCGCCGCAGGCGGTTTCCGCACCGGTAAGTGTCTGCTGCCCGGAAGAATCGCCATTGGTGCAAACAAAATCTTCCGGCGCGAGATTATTTCCTCCCAGCGGCGTGATTCCGCCGCGGCCCGTCCAGTACGGCACATTCGCGTGGCGATAATCGTATTCCCAGCGAAACGTGATGTATTGCTTGGGCATGTAATCAAAGGTGACGGAAGAATCCCAGGCCTTGAAGGGATCGCCCGGATTCTCCGTGAAATAAGGAGAATTGGTCGAAGCGGTGATGGCGCTCTCCCCATTGATGGGCGGGAGCAGAACCAGGTAGCGTCCGGGATTGTTTATTTTCCCGCCTCCCAGAGTCAGGCCGAACAAATCCCGGTGGAACCAGAACCGGTTATAGGCCATGAAACCCAGAAAACTTTGCTTGGGTCCACCTTTCGTATTTCCGTGGCAACTCACTCCCCCGCCATACTCGCAGCCCATATCACCGGTCAGAGAAAAGGCCATTTTGTCCAGGCGATTGTCGGGCCGGTCAAAATACTTCACCTCGATGCTGTCGTCGGTATGGATGCGCTCGCGTCCTTTTACGAACAAATCGTCCTGACCAAGACCGTAGTTGTTGGAAATAATGTTGAGCCAACCCGTGGGCGTCCACTTGATTTGCCCGCCGAGACCCGGGGTGTGATTGGCCGATCCGTAGGCCTGCCAGCCATTGATGATCCACGGCTCGATTTTCAAATGCGCCGTCGGAAAAATCTGGACGCGCAGACCGTTGAAGAACCACGGCGTGTTTGAGGAAACATAGGACGGCTGGTAGGCCCAGTTGTCGAAATTGTAGTAGCTGAACAATCCCACGTAGGACATGAAAATTCCGGCATCCACGTTGACGCCGTGCAGCACGTCGAAATGGTAGCCGCCATATGCTTCCGAGACGTAGCGATAGGCATCCGCCAGATCCCATTGACCATGTCCCGGGGTCGGATCGTTCCGCGGCGTAGTCACCGAATACATCCCGAATTGCGTCATCAAACGCGCGCGCACGTTGTCATAGTGAAAATCTCCGCCGACCCCCAACTGCTCGAGCTGCACTTCCTGCGACCTGAAAATCTCGCTGGACCCTCCCATCGAATGGTCGGCTGGACGGTTGAAGTCGAAAGTGTACGTCGTGTCGGCCCTGATTTCCGGCGTGAAGAATTTGGAATCGAATGCCGGAGTCTCGGTGCGCGGGTTGCCGTTGAGCCAGGTCCAGTCGTGATCTGAAAACGGCGCGATTTTTGCGGGTTTTTGCGCTGTCGCGGCGGCGTGGGCGGCGGGCTCCTGCGCTTCAGCGACCGCGGAAGAAGAAGATTGGTTGTCCGTCGTGGTTGCCGTTGCAGCGCGTTGTGAAGCCGACGAGGCGGGTTGTTCGGCTGCGGCCGCGCTCGCATCGGCGGCATTCAACCGCGAGACATTCTCATTTTGCGCCTGAATCTGCGCTTCCAGTTCAGCGATGCGCTTTTTCATCGCTTCCAATTCCTGCAGGATGGCCGTTTGCTGCGCGGTCGCGCCGGCCGTGTCTGTCGAAGCAGCGCCAGGTCCCGCGGTTTGCGCGAAGCACGGAATGCCAATCAACGCGACGAGGACGAAACAAATCGAAATTCTTGCGACATGAACAACTCGAAGATTAAACATTTGAAAACCTCGCTATGCGCGTCTCAACGCTTGGGGCGTTTTGCCCGCCACCATTGGACCAGCGCGTAAACGAAAAACGCTTCTCCCGCCAAAACAAGACTCGTGAAGAGCAGAGAAATCGCACTCATTTTCCAAGCCGAGAAATGCATATTTGAAATGCGTGGCCGCTGCTTGCCTCTACACGGTATTCGCCAGGGAGTTAGGAAGGCATAAGCAAGTCGTAAAGATTCCATAAAGACGGAATTGCAGATAAATTTGCGGCCTTGCGGGGCCGAGCCCTTCCAGGCTAGCGGAGAGTTCGAAAACGACGGAGATGCGGCGGGAAAAGACTGTTGTGAAAGGATTTGCGGGCGGGCGCTTAGTTTATAGAACTGCGGTGATGGACGAACCGGCGGCGGCAAACACGGCGGGCATTTCCGCTTGCGCAAAAGAAAGGAAGCTCTTGAGGACGTTGGGATCAAATTGCGTGCCGCTGGCCTCCACCAGGCGGCGTTGCGCTTCTTCAAAATGCAGGCCGGCGCGATAGGGCCGCGTGGATACCATGGCGTCGAATGCGTCGATCACCGAAACGATTCGCGAACCCACGGGAATTCCTTCGCCATTTAATTTTCCGGGATAGCCCGTCCCGTCGAAATTTTCGTGGTGATGAAGGATCATGAGGCTGGCTCGTTCCATGCCGGGGATTTGGCGCAGGACCGCCCATCCGTATTCCGGGTGCTTTTTCATCAAGTCGTATTCTTCGCCGGTAAGACGCGCGGGCTTATTGAGGATGGCGTCGGGAATTCCGATCTTTCCGATGTCATGGAGCAGCGCGGCGACTTCAATATCCGCGAGAGTGCTATCGTCGAGCCCCAGGTCTTCCGCCACGTGCAGCGCCCATTCCGCAAGGCGCGTGCTATGCACTCCGGTGTTGAGATCCTTCAAGTCGAGAAGTTGATTGAAAGCGCAAACCAGCGAAGTGCGAAGAGCGAAGAGCTGCTCTTCCACCGCTTTGATGCGCAAAGGACCCTTCATCGAATCCTGCGCAGGTCCCAGCGCCAAGCCGGCCAAAAACGAACGCGCTTCCGGCGCCGAAGAGAAATCGGATCCGGAAGCGCTTGAATATTCGTGAGGGTTCATTTTTGTGGGACCCGGAGCTTGCACTCCAGATCCTCCGCTCGAGTCTTGCTCAGTCTGGGTCCACCGACGAAAGCGCGCGAAACACGTCCAGACGTCCGTTGCCCATATTGGAGCCAATCCAATGCGCGTGGCCAATGGCGGCCGCGGCCTGCGCCTGATTGGCCTTCGGTTCAAGGTTCAGGATCAACGCCGCTGTGCCGGCAACCATCGGCGAGCTGAACGATGTGCCGGAAGTTGCCGCGTAGGTCCCGAAGGGATAGGTGGTGACGATGTTTTCGCCCGGTGCGGCCACCCAGACAACCTGGTTGCCGTAATTCGAGAAACTGGATCGCTGGTCAAAGTCGTTGGTGGATGCCACACCCATCACATTCTTCAATCCCGCGGGATAGACGATTTCCTGCTTGCCGTCGTTCCCGGAAGAAGCCACGCAGATCACATTGTTGCTCGAGGCGTAATTGATGGCGGTGACTAACTCCTGCGAGCTGGTGGTCAGATCAAAACTCATGTTGATCACGTTGACGTGATTCTGAACGGCGTAATAAATGGCGCTAAGGATGTCCGAAAGGTCGCCCGTGCCGTCGGGATGGAATGCCTTCAATGGCATGATACGCGCGGTCGGAGCGACCAGGTGAATCACGCCGACAACTTCCGTGCCGTGCCCAAACGCGGCATACGGAGATCCGTCCAGCATGGCCGCCGTGTGCTGGTCGAGCATTGCGGCGGTATGTTGATTCACGAAAGCCGCCTGGCAGGCGCTGCACGATGAAGTGGAAGACTGGCCCACGTCGGTCATTTCCGAACCGCCCGGCTGATTGCGCGTGAAATCATATCCGAGCAGCAGGACGCCTTTTAGAGCGGGATGATTGGGGTCGACTCCGGTGTCGATATCCGCGACGATGCCCGATCCGGAGACATTGAATGCGTTGTGCGCCTGGCTCACGCGAATTATGGCGCTCGCGGGTTGATTGACGTAGCCGTCCCAAACTGTGGCTCCATAATAGTTGACGGGAGTCTGATCCCACAGGGTCGATGGCACGCTGGTTTGGTACGGCTGGCTGGAGGTGCTGGGAGGAATAACCAGAAGCTGGTCCGGCTCTGCGTCCAGAATGCCGTCCACGACTCTCAGTACTGTGGCAAGAAGATTAGGGATCAGGCCTTGAGCGGGCTGAACGAGGTAAAGTTGATTGCCTCCGTCCAGGCTGCGCACAACCGTGCAAGAATTGATCAAGCAAACATTTTGCAAACCGCCCAATCCAAGATTGGTGCGAACAATCACACCCTGCGGCTGTCCCAGCAGCGAGCCGAGGGTATTCGACAAAGTCTGAGTAACGTTCGAAAGCAGGCCTCCCAAGAGGCCCTGGGCGTTCGCTGGCTGGCTCAGGAGTCCGGCAAGAAAAACGATCACAATCAAACGTAGATACTTCATATCTGCCCTGCTCCTTTTGCCGCCGGGGTCGGATTTCGCAACTCCAGTTTTCCGAAACGCCCCATTCTGCTCAATAGTACAACCGGCTAAATCAGCGGCTTTTCGTCAAAACCTAGTTTCTAGTACTCCTGAGGGGTCGTTTCCGCGACCCCCTAACATCCTTAGAATCATCAGCTTCTCCAACCAGCGAGGCATCGCCGCGATTGGGCTCAATCAGCGGAATCATGACCTCTGCTCCGGTTGGAAGAGAGAGTTGCAAGTGAAGGTCTTCCTCCAAATCGCACTCCACTTGGAATTCGCCATAATTATTGGTCAGCGACTTTGCAAGAATCTTGCGCCCCTTCCAAAGCACCACCGGCATGTCACCTGCGAGGTTCGTAGGGTCTGCTGAATTCAGGATTTGGCCAACAATCGATACTTTGTCGGAATCCATCAGCGGCTCCATGCGTAGGTCTATGCGGAAGGGATCCACCCCATAAAGGACCTGCCTGCCCAGCGTAGAGGTTGACCTAACTCCAGCAGTCACTATGCTTTGTGCGCTATCAAAAAGCAGCTTGGGTGCGGAGCTGCCGGCCGGGTGCAAATGGAGAGCGCCCATCCCTTTGGTCATGCGAACGGCGCTGTCCGGAGGCTGATAGGCGCTTTCGCGTCCCGCGGCTTTATGTACGCGCGTCCAGATGCTCAAGGTCGATGCGCACGCCTTGCAGCCGTTCTGGAGGTGATTTTGCATGGCCGCTTTCTGCTCTCCTGACAATGCGTTACGGGCGAAATCAGCCCATTCTTCCTGCGAAAAATGTTTCATTTCTCCATCCCCCAGATCCTTTGATTTTGGCGCCTTCCCTTGAGGGTCCGGCGCCTTCCCCATTCCCCATACGCCTAATAAGGGCAGGGAGCAGGTGAAAAAATATAGGCTAGGGTGAATTTATTTTGAGGCCGGGCTAGGCTGCGGACACTTTCCCGATAAGGGTAAAAGGAGCCCAATAATAGGGGTGGGGGTATTTGCGGCGGAGGTCCTGCATGGCGCCCTGCAGAGCTGCGGCTTTGTCCGCAGATTCCTGCAAACGCCGGTAAAACAAGGTCATGAATTCAGCGGTGCTGCGGTCATGAACATTCCATAGGGTCAACAAAAGGGATTTCGCGCCAGCATAGAGAAGGCCTCGTATCAGACCGAGCAATTCGTCCCCTGCCGTGACCACATTCAGGCCCGTGGCACACCCGCTCAACGACACCAAATCGGCGTCGAGCTTGAGCTGGTACAAGTCATACAAGTTCAGAAATGCGTCACCCAGACGTATCCCGGAAAACATGGGATTGTCCTGGCGAAAAGTGCCGTGGGTGGCGATATGCACGATCCGGCTGTGAAGACCTTTTGTTCGCAATGCATCCGCGTTGGCAGCGGCGCCTACAATCAATTCCGCTCCCTTCAGAATTTGCGCGACGGACTGCACTTCTTCCAGGATGAGCGGAGCCTGAGCGTCCGGCACGCCTAAAACCAGAGGCGGGCCTTCAGGCGGCGGGGATTCTTGTTGGCAGAGTAAAAAAACGCCGGCGCTGGGCGCGTAAGAAATGGTGAAAGAATCAATCAGGTAATCTTGCCCGTCAAAAAAGGCGTGGAATGGCGCGTAATGCAGGATGCCATGCGGAACGATCACCAGATGTTTCACGTGCAGGCGTTCCCGCAGCGGGGCCATCACTTCTTTATACAATTCATGGAGATGGGCCTGCGCGGCTTCCAGCAGCGGTTTTTGGAATTGGTCGGTGTAGGCGCTTCCCAGCCGGAATTTCGAAATCTGAAAATCCAGCATGCGCAGCAGGTTTACCACCCGAGAAACCGGCGTGAGCGGAACGATTTCAAAAGATTCGCGCGTGAGGACGGCGCAGATGAATTGTCCCTTCAAACTGAAATATTCGATGAGCGCGGCATTTCCTGGCAATGAGGCTCGAATGCTTTCCAGCGCGGCCACGGACGGCTGGCCACCCAATGCCCCGATGGATTGTGGCGCGGGCATTTCGCGCAAGGCGCGAAGCAATTCGTTTTCATGAGCCAGCGCCTGCTTTTCGAGTTTTTGAATGCGCTCGGGGGATGGATCGTCGCCGCGCAATTGCTCCTGCTCAATTCTGCGGTAATACCAGTTGAGCTCCTCGCGCATGTCGCGGATGCGGCGCACCAGTCCGCTCTGCCCGGCATCGGCCGGCGGCAGCGCCTGGGTGTGATGCACCAGCAACTCCGCGAGGCTTCGCGATTTGGCCATTTCCATATAGCTAAAAGCTTCTTCGGCGGACCCTATTTTAGATTCATCGTTCATGCACAGGTCCACCAGGCACTCGTAGACCTCCAGCCGATTTTTCATGAAGGCGATTTTCAATTCTTCACCGCGCAAGCTGCTGCGCAGGGTTTCCAGCGCTTCGCGCGACCGCTGGTGGGATTGATACGCGGTCCGCGAATCGCCCTGGGCCTGGGCGATCTGCCCCATCAGAAATTCCGCTTGATAACGCAGAACGGGCGCTTCAAACGTTGCCAGGCGCTCGAGCGCGCGCGTGCATTCCTTTCGCGCCGTTTCGATTTCACCGATGCGCAGGGAAAGTCGCGCCAGGAGCAACTGGCAAAGAACGCCTTTGCCGGGCAGGAACGAAGTCTCGAAAAATTGGGCCGCGCGGCTGCACAGGCGGCGTGATTCGAATAGCCGGCCCTCGTTGTACAAAACCACGGCTTGATACAAATCGATCAGCCAGGGCCATACCAGGTTTTTTTCGTCGGTAAATTTCACACGCGCCTGATCGAACAATTCCATCGCGCGAAGGCCCTTGCCCATCTGGCTCAAGGCCATGGCTTCGTTGGCTTGGCATTTGGCTTCCTCGTAGCCCATGCCCAGCTTTTGAAACCGCACATAGCCTTCGTGGGCCACATCCATGGCCTCGGCGCTCAAATTGAGCTCGAGATAAATTTCCGACAAATCAAGAAAACACAGCGCCAAGACATGCGCGTCTCCGTTTTCTTCGCACTTCACGCGCGTGGCGCGCAGCATCTCGATGGCCCGCGTGTATTCGCCGCGCAAATAATACAGATAGGCGATGTTGTAATCGCTTTGCGTGACCAGCAAAGTCATGCCGTGCTCGACGCACATTTTCCGCGCCCGTTGATAAGCGGCAAGCGCCCGCGGAAAATTGTTGAGGGTGATCAGGCAGACAGCCATGTTATAGAGCGCCACCGCCAGCCCTTCGGAATCGCGAAACTCCAGGAGCGTCTCGTAAGCCTGTTCGTAACACCGCAGCGCTTCCTCAAAACGATCCTGGCGGTGATAAATATTCCCCACGTTGATTTCCAGGTGTCCGAGCCGCTGGCGGTCGCCCAGGTTTTCGAGAATTGTTCGCGCCGCCTCGGAAGCCTCGATGGCGCGATCGTATTGTCCGAGCAGGATATGCGGCTGGATGGAAGGTATCAGCGTGCGCGCTGCTTCCTGCGCGGCGCCGATTTTCCGGAATATTTCGAGCGCCTGATCGTGGAATTTCAAGGCGTTCTGGTTGTCGCCGATCATGTATAGCGCGTTAGCCTTGGAACGCAGGCTGCGTCCCAGCGCCTCTTGGTCGCGCAATTTGCGCGCAATACAAATCGCGGCTTCGGCCAGCGCCAGGGCCTGGCGAGTGTCTCCCCGGAGTTTGCTGCGGACAATTTCGTTCAACTGCTGAACCACTTCGTTGCGGCAAAGCCGCGGGCGGTGCTCCAGGTATTTCGCGCGCGCGGCGTCGTCCTTTAGGCCCGCCAAATCCTCAAGCGCATTTTCGGGAAGACCCGATTTTTTCTTCCGCGTCGTGGTCATGAAAATCCCGCTTCTGCCAGGCGTTTGCGCAGGCGGTCCAGGCAACGCTGGCGCGTGAATCCGATGGAGCCGGTGGAAAGCCCAAGCTCGGCGGCGAGTTCCTGGTAGGGGCGCGCGGGCTCTTCAAAAAACAGCAGGTGAATCAACTGGCGGCAGCGCGGCGGCAATTCGGACATAGCCACGCGAAGCGCCTGTTCTTCTTCGGCCTGGCGGAAAATTTCCTCTGCGCGGGCCGGCGTGCTTCGCTCCAACGGGTCTTCGCCTTCCTCCGGCGTCACCATGCGCTGCAATTGCCGTTTGTGATGAATGCATTTGTGCGCCGTAACCTGCATGATCCATTTGGGAAGAGCTTTGGGTTTCCTCAATTTGCTTAACTCGGCAAGCAGTTCCAGGCAAACCGCCTGAAAAATGTCGGTGGCGTCGTCCTGATCGAATCCGTATTTTATGGGGATGGAATAAATCAGATTTTTATATTTATCAATGAGCGCCGACCAAGCCTCTTCCCTGCCGCGCAGGCATTGCTGCACGAGCCTCGTATCCGTCCACGGGGCCCCTTTCTTCTCGAGGGTTTTTGTTTTCTGCGGCACGATCCGGCTCTTCTCCGCGAAATCAGTGTATGTACAATTCTTCGACGTTCCACAAAGTGTAGGGATCCAGGATCGCAGGACGAAAATTCCCGATGCGGTCCCCGGCCCCCACCAGAATGTCCGGACTCACCAGACAAATCACGGGAAGATTTTCCGCCACGATTTGCTGCACTTGATCGTAAAGCAGCTTGCGCCGCTGATAGTTGAGCGTCACGAGTTGCTGATTCATCAGCCGATCGATTTCGGATTCCCAAGGTGTCGCCGGCCGCGATTCGTTCACGTGCCAGAGATGCGTGCCGCCGTCCGAAAGCCAGACATTCATTTCGGAAGTGGGATCGGCGTCGCCGCTGGCCAGGCCCATCATCGCCGTCTCGTAATCATAACTATTCAACAGGCGGTCAACCATGGCGCTGAAATCGAGCGACACGACGTGGACCTGCATTCCCAACTGGCTGAGATCATCTTGAATGATGGTCGCGATTTTCATGCGCTCGGCGTTCGAGGAGCTGGTAAGTATGGAAAACTCCACGGCATTTCCGCGCGCATCGATCAGCGTTCCGTCGCTCTTCCATGAAAATCCGGCGCTCTTCAGGAGTTCGCGAGCGCGGGGGATCGACCGTGGCGGATGAGGAAGACCGGAATCGACCCAGAGTTTATTGCCCGGCGTCACTTGCCCCCAAAGCGGCGCGGCGCGCCCGTTGTACACCAGGCGCACGATGCCTTGGCGGTCGATGGCGGAGGAAACCGCCTGGCGAAATTGCAGCTCCTGGAACCAGGACTGTTTTCGCGCGATTTGCGGAAGATTCCTGCCGCTTAGGTCATTCATGTTAAAAAAAAGGAAGTTATATTCGAGTCCCGCGCCCAGGTCGTGCAGATGATAATTCTTCGCCGCGTGGTCCCGCTCGAGGGCGTCAAAATCCGCGGCGCTGATTCCACTCAAAATGTCCGTGTCTCCAGCCTGAAAGCGAATGACTTGCGCATCTTCGCTTGGCGTGATGAGAAAATCGATCTCGCCGAGATACGGCAACTGGTTCCCCTTCGCGTCCACTTTCCAATAAAACGGATTGCGTTCGAGAACGATGCGCTGTCCCGGCACATACTCCTTCAATCGGAATGGCCCCAATCCCGCAAAGTCCGCGGGGGACATGGAAACGCTCCAGGCATGTGAAAAATTGCCGTTCTTATAATCATTTTCGAGGAGATGCCGGGGAAGGATGGGAAGCCCGTCGAAAAGGCGTTCCGCGGCGGCATAAGGTTGCGCCAATTGGAATTGCACGGTGTAGGCGTCAATTTTGCGGACGGAAATGGGCTTGCCGCCGACAATCAACAAATCGCGCTGCGGAGAATGAATTTTTTCGTCAAGGTAAACCTGAAAAGTAAAAATCACATCATCGGCATCGAAGGGTTTTCCGTCGGAAAACCGCAAGCCGCGGCGCAGGCGCAGTGTGTAGGTTCGTCCGTCTCGCGATACGGTCCAGGATTTCGCGAGACCTGGCTCGGTTTGTTGCGTTTCGCGATTGATGTGGATCAGGTCCGCATTCATGCAGTAAATGATGTCCCGCGAAGGTGCATCCGCGGCAAGAGCCGGGTTCAGGGTTTTCGGGTCGGACCGCAGCGCCACGGAGATTTTTCCTCCGGCGACGCCCGGCGGATCTGCAACGACCATGCGGTCATCCGCCGGGTGAGAGGCGGATCGAGCGCGAGCAGCAATGGCCGGCGCGAACACGACTGGGAAAAACGAGCAGACAATTGCCGCGAAAACCACGGCGTCCAGGCGCGTCCGGCGGCTGCTTTTGGTCATGACAAAAGTTCTAGCAGAGACCCTTCGGTTTTTACAGCGATACGAATTTCAGGCGTTCCTGCAGAGCATCGGCGGCAAGGGAATAGGCGAGGAAAATCGGAATCAGGAGCAATGCCGGCATGAACATCCACCAATATGACGAGAGCACGGCGTATTGCTGCAAGGACGACAGCAGACTGCCCCAACTGGGCATCGGCTCGCCAACTCCCAGCCCCAAAAATGTGAGGGTGACCTCCGCGAGAATATATTGCGGGATCAGCAGGGTCATCTGCGTCAGCACTACGCCATATGTTTGCGGCAACACGTGGCGGCGCAGCAGGTAGGCGTCCGAGGCGCCCATGGCGCGGGCCGCCACCACAAAATTGCGTTCCTTGGCGCTCAACACCACGCCGCGAATCAATCGCGCCGGCCGCGCCCATCCAATCATTCCGATCACGCCCACCAGCAGCAGGAACACTTGCCACTGCGCAATTTGCAAAGGCAGCGCGGCGCGCACCGCGAACAACAGATAGAGCCAAGGAAGAGCAAGAAAGAGTTCGCCACCGCGCATCAGGAACTCGTCGAGCCATCCGCCATAAAAGCCCGCAAGCGAACCGATCAGCAAGCCGAGCGAAACAGAAAACGCCGCCGCAAGCAATCCGGCGGCAAGGGAGATTTGCCCGCCATAAAGGAATCTCGTGAATTGGTCGCGTCCATAGGCGTCGCTGCCCAGCAGGACAATCCGTCCCGGCCCGCGCACGCCGAATAGGTGCACGCTCTCGTGAAAGACTCCGGCGATTCGGTAGGGAGAACCAGTCACCAGGAAATGCACGGGATACGCGCGCGCAAAATCCACTTCATACGCTCCGAAATTGTTCGGGTCGTCGGCAAGTCCGTAAACGAACGGCCGCAGATGGAACTTTCCGGTTCGATCGAAGAAATGAATCCCCGTGGGAGGCGCGTAAGGAAATTCGCGATCCTGCACGGAAGAACCATACGGCGCGAAAAAACCGGCAAACAATACCAGCCCGTGGAGGACGGCGAGCAGGATCAGCGCAACCCATAATTTTCGGCGATTGGTCACGGCGTCACTCCACCCGAATCCGCGGATCGCTGAAGAAAAGAAGAATGTCCGCCAGCAAGTGGCCCACAACCAAAAATGCGGACGACAGCATCACCACATCCACCACCACATACACATCCCGCGCAAGAATAGCCTGCACCATCAGCGGGCCAAGTCCCGGCCAGCTCATGACCACTTCCACGATGGCCGAAGCGCTCAACATGGCCGCCAGCGAAAATCCCAGAAGCGAAATCAACGGATTTGACGCCGCGGGGAGCGCAAAACGGAAGAGCAAGCGGGCGCGAGGAATTCCGTGGCCGCGAGCCGCGCGCAAAAATGGCGATTCGAGCGCTTCGATCATTGCCGAGCGGATGTGCCGCACCAGCACGGGAAGCATGACCAACGCGAGTCCCACGGAAGGCAGCGCAAAGTGAATCGCGACGTCGTGGGCACGGCCCCAGAAACCCATTTTTGCAAAATCCGCGGAAATCATTCCGCCCGTGGGAAACCATCCGGTGCGCACAGCCAGCAGGAGCAGCAACAGAAACAAAAGCAGATCGGGAATCGCCAGGAGCGCGGACGCCGCGAATCCGCAGACGCGGTCGGCCCAATTCCCTTTCCTGGCGGCGGCCGCGATTCCCAAGGGTATCGCCAAAATCCACGCGAGCAGAGTCGCGGTAAAAGTAAGCAGCAAGGTATTTCCGGCGCGCTCCATGAGCAGCGGCGCCACCGGGGCCCGGTAAGAAAATGAAAAGCCCATGTCGCCCCGCGCCACATCGCGCAGCCAGCGCGCATATCGCTCCGGAAATGGCCGGTCCAGCCCATATTCCGCGCGCAGGCCATCGACCGTCTGCGCCGAGATGCGCGGATTCATGCGCAGCGCATCGAAATAGTTACCCGGCGCGGCCTGCAAAAGCGCAAATGAAAAAAATGAGATCGCGAGCAACAGCAGGATGCCGTGCAGCAGCCGTTTTGTGAGGAATCGCATGGGCGGGTCCTAAGCGGACCGCTCCTGGCAAATCGATTCGAGCGACGGCAAAGCCTGCAGCAATTCCCGGGTGTAGGGATGCTGCGGCCGCGTCAATAATTCAGTTGCGCGTCCGCACTCGACAATTTTACCTCGATGCATAACCGCCACTTCATCCGCCAAATCCGCCACCATTCGCAAATCGTGGGACACATGGAGGCAAGTCAATGAATGCATGACTTGCATGTCGGAAAGAATCCGGAGAATCATTTGCTGGTTCGCCAGGTCGAGGCCGGAAAATGCTTCGTCCAGGATCAGAAGTTTTGGCTCGAGCACCAGCGCGCGGGCAATCGCAAGCCTTTGGCGCTGCCCTCCGCTGAAATCGAGAGGACGTTTGTTTTCCCACTTCGCGGGCAACCCGACTTTTTCCATCCATTGCAATGCTCGATGCCGTTGCTCCTGCCGTGTTCCCTGGCCGTGGATCACCATCGGCTCGGCGATAATTTCTCCGGCCGTCAATCCGGGATTCAATGCCGAAGCGGGATTCTGAAAAATGATTTGAATTTGCCGGCGCACGGGGAGCAGCGCCTTGCGGCCAAGCGAAAGCAATTCGACGCCTTCCCAGCGGATTTCACCCGCCGTGGGAGCTTCAATCATGGCGAGACAACGAACCACCGTCGATTTCCCCGCTCCCGATTCGCCCACCAGCGCGAAATTCATGCCGCGGCGGATTTGCAGGTTTACATCTTCCACCGCGTGAATCGCGAATTTGGTTCGCGAGAAGGCGCGCCGCTGCTCATACCTCTTGCTGAGGCCGCGGATTTCAAGGAACGGCTCTGGCTCAGGAAATCTCATCGCGCCGTTTGCTCCTCTACCAATGTTTCGGTGTTGAATGCTGTTTGCGATTCCGCCGGGCGATCGCCACGGCGCAACATCCATCGCGTGTATGCGTGGCCGGGCCGGCGGTAGAGTTCACCGAATCGGCCCTGATCCACGATGCGGCCCTCTTTCATCACCAGCAGCCGGTCCGCCAGGCTGGCCTGAATTTCAGGAGTATGACTGATGAGAAGGATCGAAATGCCCGACTCTTCCTTGAGACTTCGCAGCAATTCGAGAAAATCGGCCTGGCTTCGTGCGTCGAGCGACGCGGTGGGTTCGTCGGCAATCAAAAGCGCCGGACGGCAGCAGAGCGCTTGCGCCAGGACAACTCGCTGGCATTGCCCGCCGCTCAATTGATGCGGATACGCTGAGAAAATTCTCGCAGTGGGGGTGAGGCCAACGCGCGACAGCATGCTTTCCGATTCGGCGCGACAGGATTTCCAATTACCGCCACGGTGCGCGTGAATCACTTCCGCGATCTGATCGCCGACACGCATCACGGGACTCAAGGATATTCCCGGCTCTTGAAACATCAACGAAATCCCAGCCCCGCGAATTTCTTGCAGCGCGCGCTCCGGCATGCCGTTTAGTTCACGCCCGCAAAACAAGATCGAACCGCGGACCTCGCAGGTCTCGCGGGGCAGCAATCCCAGAATCGCCAGGGCAATGCTCGATTTTCCGCAGCCCGATTCGCCCATCAGACCGACAACTTCCCCCGGCGCGATTTCAAACTGGATTCCATCCACTGCCTGATGGGCAGGCGTATCCACGCAGCTATAGCGAATCCTCAAATCCCGGATTTCGAGCAGCTTTTCCATGAAATATATGCCTTACTCCATCGCGGAAGGAGGCCATGCCAGCGATTCCCCGCAGCGCGAATTTGCCGGTTCGCGCCTCGGGTGCCCTCCCGCGGAAACGCCCCATTGGGTGACTGTTGACTACGTTAAGGAAGAGGAACGGGGTTGGGGATAGTCGATGAGGCCTATTGGCATAGACGCAACGTACTAGAACTACGGTACTGTACAAATACGTAGCGACGTGGATATTCTAGGTTTTGTTGCAAGCATTGTTCTTAAGCTGCGTGAGCTGTTCAAGCTCAGGGCTCAACGGACGATGAATGATTAGAGGCAGCGAAATCTAACAATTTTGGGGAACGCATCCATATGAAATCGTGATACTTGGAATTCTTTGTAGCCTTTCCTCAGAAGCATAAGCAGGCGATCCGTCAGGAATCTTAAGATCGCAACGACGTTGCGATTTCTGCATTCTTGACGTCCCTAAGATTGTCGACAATATGGCCAATTCGGATGCCGAAGAGGCCTGCTTGTGAATTTCGAACTAGGAAGGGCTGCACGAAAGGTGAAGAAAAAGCTGAATTGCCGCCGGTGCGATGGGTTCTGGGCTGCGGGACTCTAAGCGTTTATACGCGGCAATTCAATCAGCGCGATCGGGGCCCGATTATGAGCACAAAATCTCATCCGAACCCAAACAGGAAATGGAGTCACCGCGTTCTTTCGCGCCAGCTGATTCGCGCTGCCGCGTTTCACTCCATCCTGGGCGCTTTGATACTTCTTGCCGGACTGCCCGTAACGACGGCGGCCCAGGAAGCAGCGAAAGATCAGGAAAACCCTGATAATTTAAAGCAACTGAGCCTCGCGGAACTTGGCAATGTGGAAGTGACCACTGTATCCAAGGAGCCCGAGGAAGTTCGCAAGACGCCCGCCGCAATCTTTGTCATCACGCAAGACGACATCCGGCGTTCCGGGGCCACGAGTATTCCGGAGGCTCTGCGTCTCGCGCCCGGCGTGGAGGTTGAGCAAATCGATGGGAACCATTGGTCGGTGGCTATCCGCGGGTTTGGCGGCCAGTTCTCGAAATCCTTGCTTGTGCTGGTGGATGGCCGGAGCGTGTACACGCCGCTCTTCGAGGGTGTGTATTGGGATTTGCCGTACGTGATGCTCGACGATGTGGAGCGCATCGAAGTGATTCGGGGACCGGGGGGAACGATCTGGGGATCGAACGCCGTCAACGGAGTGATCAACATCATCACGAAGAAAGCTGGAGACACTCACGGTACCTTGGTCACGCTGGGGAGCGGAATCGTGGATCAGGGTACGGGCGCGTTCCGCTACGGCGCCACGATCGGAAAAAGTTTTGACTATCGCATCTACGGGATGGGCGGCATCCGCGGGCAGGAATTTCATCCCGATGGCGATGGATTTGATCATTGGCGAATGGGTCAGGTGGGGTTTCGCACGGATTGGAAGAGCGGCAAGAAGGACACTTTTACGGTGCAGGGGGACACTTACCGCGGGGTGAGCGGAGAAAGAACCTTTCTCGCGACTTTTTCTCCGCCAGCGGAAACGGCGACGGACATGACGGGGTACGTTACCGGAGGAAATCTGCTGGCGCGCTGGCAGCATGAGACCGGAGAGGGTTCCGACATCCAAATTCAAACGTACTTCGACCGGACCAACCGCCAGGATCTCGAGCTGGGCGAGACGCGCGATACTTTTGACGTAGATTTCGTCCAGCATCAGCGGGTGCACGGCGATCAGGAGTTGACTTGGGGCTTGGGGGCACGAGTGAGTCCCAGCAACTTTATTCAGACTTCGCAGGGCGTGAATTTTATCCCGAAGAAACAAACCGACAGCATTTACAGCGGCTTCGTACAATATGAACTGCCGATCATCCGCGACAAACTCACGCTGACGGCCGGAACCAAGCTCGAGCATAACAACTTCAGCGGATTCGACTACCAGCCGAGCGTGCGCCTGATGTGGACACCCACGCCACGCCAGTCTTTCTGGGCCGCGGTCACGCGGGCGGTGCGGACGCCGTCACGCCTGGACCAGGACGTCGCCTTCGCGATATTTGTGCAGGCCGCACCACCCCCGCCGATTTACTTCGAGATCCTCGGCGATCCCACGCTTAAAGCGGAGAAAATGATCGGGTACGAGACGGGATACCGTACCCAGATTAAAAGCAACTTGTATGTGGATTTCACCGTTTTTTACAATACCTACAATGATCTGCAGGGCTACGGCGCGCCGTATCCCGCCTTGGGGACTACGCCGCCACCGTTGCACCTTTTCTTCGTCCTGCCTTATGCAAACGTCATCGAGGGCAACACCGTGGGCACGGAAATCGCTCCCGATTGGAAAATTACCAGTTGGTGGCAGGTGCGCGGTTCCTATTCGTATCTGCATATGCATTTGAACGACAAGCCGGGATTTACGGATGTAGGAAATCTTCTCAGTTCCTACCTGGGATCGAGCCCCAGCAGCCTCGTAGCTTTTCAATCGCTTTTCAACTTGCCAAAAAATTTCGAAATTGACGAAACGTTTCGATACTCGAGCGCTCTCGCCGCGCAAGCCGTGAGCGCATATAGCACCGCCGATGTCCGCCTGGGATGGCATCATGGGGAGAATCTCGATCTTTCGGTCATCGGGCAGAATCTTCTCCAGCCATCTCACAACGAATTTGGAGGCGATCCTGGCCCGCTGGTGGGAATCAAGAGAAGCATCTACGGAAAAATCACATGGAGAAGGTGACCGGCGCCCAACCATGATGCGCACTAGAAATATCAACCCAGGCAACGGCAGTCCGCGCGCCATGGCGGTCGAACGTTCCTTGCGCGTTTGGCGATGGCTTGCCCCGGCTATCGCGATTTTGACGATTCTTCACATCCCTGCTCTCCAGGCGCAGCAACCGAAGGTCTCCGAATATCAGGTGAAAGCAGCGTATCTCTACAATTTCGGCAAATTCGTCAAATGGCCGGAAAGCATGGCAGATAAGAGCAAGTTTTTCGCCGTGTGTGTGCTGGGACAAGACCCCTTCGGCTCGACGCTCGATTCGATCATGGCCGGAGAGGAACTCGAGGGAAAACACTTAGTGGTGAAACGCATTTCGGCCGCTCAGGAAGCTGATGATTGCCGCATTCTTTTCATCAGCTCGAACGAAGAAAGCCATCTGAAGGAAATCCTGCAGACCATCGATGAATCGGGCGTACTGACGGTAAGCGACATACCCTCCTTTTCCCGTCGCGGCGGGATGATCGAGTTCGTCCTCGATGGCGATAAAGTCCGCTTCGAAATCAATCTGGCCAAGGCGGAAGCATCCCGGCTGACCTTGAGTTCTCAACTGCTCAAGGTAGCGACCGCCGTGAGAACGAACGGAAGTCCGGGAGGCCCCTAGCCATGGGAAAACATCAAGAACACACCATATCCCGGCGCCTCACTTGGATGAACATGCTGGTCAGCGGAGCGGCGCTCCTGCTGGCCTGCAGCGCATTTATCGGCTACGACATGGTCACCTTCCGGATTGCCATGTTCCGGGACCTATCCACACAGGCGCAAATCATCGGGTCCAATACCGTCTCAGCATTGCTCTTCAACGATCCGCAATCCGCCGAGAACACGCTATCCGCGCTGAAAGCGTCCCCGGAGATTCTATCCGCCTCGATTTACACGCCGAATGGAAAGCTATTCGCCAGCTATTCGAAGGGTCGGGACAAAAAGGTAGCCGAACCGCCGCCGGCCATTCCGAGCGGGCAATCGGAAATTCACGCCATCCGCAAGAATGAAATCATTTTGGTGCGCAACATCGAGTTTCAAGGCAAGCCCACGGCCGTGGTTTACATTCGCGCGGGCGTGGAAGAGCTGAATCGGCGGCTGGTGCGCTACGCGGGAATCGCAGGAATTGTATTATTCGTTTCTCTCCTCGCGGCGTTGCTGGTGTCTTCCGTGTTTCGGAGTGCGGTGGCCAAGCCGATCGTGCACCTGGCGGAAATCGCCCGGATCGTATCCCACGATAGAAATTATTCGCTGCGCGCCACTCCCACTCGCGGCGGCGGCGGAGAATTGAGCACTCTGATCGGCGCCTTCAACGAGATGATGGCGCAAATCCAGCAAAATGAAGGAGCGCTGCGGCAGGCTCACGACCAATTGGAACAGCGCGTCCAGGAACGCACCGCGGAACTGGAAGCCGCCAAAAAGGAAGTGGAAGAGTTTTCGGAATCCGTCCTGCATGCCAAAGAAGAGTTGGAACGCTCCAGCAAATTCAAGGACCAGTTTCTTTCGACCATGAGCCACGAGCTCCGGACGCCGCTCAACGCCGTCCTGGGCTTTTCCGATTTGCTGATGGAAGAACGCTATGGCCCGCTCAACGAGCGCCAGCGGCGTTATGTCACGCACATTCACACCGGAGGCAAGCACTTGCTGTCGTTGATCAACGACATACTGGACCTCTCCAAGATCGAGGCGGGACGTCTGCAGTTGACGATTGAAAGCGTGAGGCTGCAATCCTCCTTTGCCGAAGTTCTGGACACCATGCGCCCGCTTTCCGACAAGAAAACCCAGGTTCTGCTGCAAAGTTCGACCGGGGACTACAATGTGCATGCCGACCCCACGCGCCTGAAGCAGGTTTTGATGAATTTGATCGGGAACGCCATCAAGTTCACGCCGGAAGGAGGGACGATCGAACTGGTCGCGCGAAAAAAAGGCGACGCCATTCGCGTGGAAGTTCGCGATTCCGGCCCGGGCATCCCTCAGGATGAACAATCGCGCATCTTCGAAGCGTTCTATCGTCTGCGCCAATCAGGACAAGCCATTGAGGGAACGGGATTGGGTCTTGCGATTACGCAGCGCCTCGTCGAACTTCACGGCGGGCAACTGGGCATCGAAAGCGAAATGGGGCGCGGAAGCTGTTTTTATTTCACGCTGCCCACCGTTCCCGCGGTTGAAATGCGAAAAAACGGAAAATCCGGTCGTTCCGACGATTCCGGTGAGATGCGCGCGCATCCTGGTGATGGAGGACGATCCCGTCGCGGCGCAATTACTGGAGACCCATCTTTCCTCGGCGGGATATGAAGTATTGTTATGCACCGATTCCAGCCGTGCGCTCGATTTAGCAGCGAAATTCCGGCCGCACGCGATCACTCTCGACATCATCATGAAGCCTGTCAACGGGTGGGAGTTGCTTTCACTTTTGAAATCGGACCCCCGAACGGAAAAAATTCCGGTCATCGTGGTTTCCATCGTGGACCAGCCCACTACCGGCGCGCTGCTCGGCGCGGACGAATATATTGTGAAGCCGGTGGAAAAGATGACGCTCCTGGCCGCCGTGGACCGCTGCATGGAAATGCACGGCCGCTCGCGCCAAAAACGTCCGATTCTGGTGGTTGACGATGATGCTCCCACACGCGAGTTCATCTCCGAATTGCTAACCAAGCATGGATACGTGGTAGGAACAGCGGCCAACGCCATCGAGGCGCGCGACCGCGTGCAGTCCTGGCATCCCGAACTTGTCATCCTCGATCTGATCTTGCCGGAGATCAGCGGATTCCAACTGCTTGCCGAATGGCGAAAAGATCCGCTGACGGCGGAGCTTCCCGTATTCGTGCTCACCAGCAAGGATTTGACGCAGCAGGAGTCGGAATATCTGCGCAGGCATTCCGGCGCGCTCTTCCACAAGCAGGAACTATGGCAGGAGGCGCTGCTGCGGCAACTCGAAAGGGCCGTGCCACGCATGCCGATGGGAAAATCATGAAACCCCGCGTTCTGGTGGTGGAAGACAATCCCGCCAATCGCGAACTGCTCTGCGACTGGCTGGAATCCGAAGGCTATGACGTGTGCGCCGCGGGATCGCTGAGCGCGGCGCAAGCGCTATTCGTCGAGCCGCTGCCGCATCTCGTCCTGCTCGACGTGCAACTCGGCCCAGAGGACGGCCTTTCCCTGGCCGGGTGGATTCGCGATCACCCCGGATTTCTCAACACTCCCATCATCGCCGTCACCGCGCATGCCATGCTCACCGATCAGGCGCGCATTCAACAGGCGGGCTGCAACGGCTGCGTTTCGAAGCCCATCGATTTCAAGGACCTGAGCGCGCAGATGGATCGCTGGCTCGCGCAGGTACGGCGTCTTTCGCACCCCGGGTGAAAGCGACCCACCGGCATAAATGCTGCACGCAATTTTTGCGAGCTTTTCTTGGTAGCCGATCAAAAATGACGGCAACACAAATCCATTCCGCTACTCAAAGTCTCGCCGATTCGAAAATCAAGGCTGCACGATTCCGCGGCGCACGGCATAGAGCACCAGCGTGGCGGTATCGTGAATATCCAGCTTCTGCATGAGCCGGGTACGGTGGGATTCTGCGGTCTTCACGGTGATGCCCAAAATGGTGGCAACGTCCTTTGTCGATTTCCCTTCCGCAATCAATTGCAGGACTTGCCTCTCGCGGGGAGAAAGTTTGTCTCCGGGTCGCTCGGATTTCGATCGAAAGGATTCCACCAGCGCGGCTGAAATGCCTGGGCTCAGGTAGACGCCGCCGCGCGAAACCTGCCGCAAGGCAAGAATCAAATCACTGGCCACCTGTGTTTTCAAAACATATCCCTTCACTCCCGCTTCGAGCGCGCCCGAAAGATATTGCTCCTCGTCATGTTGCGTCAAGAGGATGACCTTGCTTTCGGGAAACGTGCGGGTGATTTCGCGCGCGGCATCGAGACCGTTCAAAACCGGCATGGAGATGTCCAGGATTACGATTTCCGGTCGCAGCATCTGCACCTGCCGCAAGGCTTCATGGCCGTCGGCAACTTCAGCGACAACTAGAAATCCCTCGCGTTCCAGCAGCGACTTGAGGCCCTGGCGGACCAGCGCATGGTCGTCTGCCAGGATGACGCGAATTGCCATTCATCGCTCCTATGTTGCAGGAACTTCGATCGACAGCGTTGTTCCGCGGCCGGGCCCCGAGGCGATCGAAAAAGTTCCGCCCACGGCATGCAAACGCTCTTTCATGGCAATCAGTCCCAGCCCGGTTCGTTTGCGGTCTGCATGCAAGGCGCGCACGTCGAACCCCGCCCCATCGTCCCGCACGGTGCAACACAATTTTCCGCGCGCGCGGCGGATGCGAATGGAGACATGTTTCGCACCGGCGTGCCTGGTGGCGTTGGCCAAAGCTTCCTGGACGACGCGGTAGAGCGCGATCTCCACAGCCGAGGAAAGCCGCCCGGCAACATTCGCGTCAATTTCGATGGGGAGGCGGGAGCGCTTCGAAACGCCATCGACAAGGAATCGCAGCGCCGGAATCCAGCCAAGGTCGTCGAGGATGGTCGGCCGGAGTTCATGGGAATACTTTCGCAATTGTTGTTGCACCTGGTCGAGAAGCTGCTCAATGCGCTGCAGCTTTTCCTGCTGCGGCTTGGGCAAATCAAGCGACAATTCCGCAAGCGCCAAATGGCCGGCCACCAGAAGCTGCCCCGCCTCGTCGTGGACGGCATAGGCGATGCGCTTGATTTCCTCTTCCAGAGTTTCGTTCACCTGCCGAAGGGCCTTCACGGCGTCCTGAAAACCGCGATGGGCCATTTCATAGGGCGACAAAACCTCGACCAGGAAAGCGGCGCCCGCTTGCAGCAATTCCGTGCGCGCTTCAAACGTTTTCTGCGTTTTGACCAGCGCCCGAAGCGCGTCGTGGTGCAGCGACGCTATCTCCGTGAGGCTTTTTCCCGCTTCAATCGCTTCGCGGCCAAGTTCATAGGCCTGCCTCAAGCCAGCTTCCCCTCCGCGCGCGGCGTATTCATGAACGGAGGACAGGTAGCGGCCTTCAAAAGTTTTTCTCGGCGGTTTTTTGGATTTGCGGGCGGTTTTCATCGGCGGATTCCGGAAAGGCGCACAACCAGGACGAGAGCGTCGTCTTTCCAGTTTTGATAGCGTTCGAGGATTCTGTCCGCGGCGCGTTGCGGACTCTCGAGCGCAGAAAGGCTTTCGAAACATTGCGGGCGCACCCCATCGGTCGCAAAGATCAGCGTGTCTCCTCGCTCGACCGGAAGAACCGCGGCCTGCAGGGACGGCAACTGCGATCCCACCACACCGCCACGCAAAAGCAACATCTCCTGCACAGTTCCCTTCTCTGCTCCCGCGCGCATCAATGCCCCCTGCACATTTCCGATGCCTAGCCAGGTCATCATGCCATGCGCGGCGTCAATCGAGGCCAGGCTCACCACCACGCCGCGTGTGGAACGAAGTTCCTCATGGCATCGCTCCACCAGCGAAATGATGGGCTCATCCACCCAGGCGGTGAAAACGGCGGCCGCCGCTTTCGATGCATTGGCGGCCTCCTCGCCGTGGCCGATGCCGTCCATCGCGGCGATCAAGACGCCATCGCGATTGGGGCAAATCAAAAAATGATCGCCGGATTTTTCATGGCCGGGGAGCGAAAAATTGGCCACGCCATATTCCACCAGGCGTTGTTTCATTGTTTCCATTTGCTGCACCGTGACGATTGTCCCGCGCCCGGGCGCGAGCTGATTTCAAAATCATCCATCAAACGACGGATTCCAGGCAAGCCGAGCCCCAGACTCCCTGAAGTCGAGAACCCATCCCGCAAGGCCTGGCGAATGTCGGGGATTCCCGGCCCATGATCGGATGCGATGATGAGGATACCCTTGCGATTCGCGCCCTGCACGGAGCTGAGCGCGATTTCCCCCACGCGGGCATAGGCCAGGATGTTGCGCGCCAGTTCGGAGATGGCTGTGGCGATGAAAGTTGCATCCACGGCGGAAAATCCGAGTTCGGTAGCCAGAGCACGGCCTTTCTGCCGGGCCCCAACGATATCCTGGTCGGATTCTATGGCCACGCGGATTTCAGCAGCCGGCACGGTGGCCCTCTTTTAATCGGTGTTCTTGAATTTTTCGATCAAATACGCAAGGCCTTCTTCCAGGTCCAGGGCTGTCGCCACGCCTTCCAGCGTCAACCCCAACTGGACCATGGCGAATGCAACTTCGGGCTGAATGCCGACGATTACCGTTTCCGCTCCGCGCAGCCGAATCATGTGAGCAATTTCGCGGAGCGTCCTGGACGCAAAGGAGTCCATCACGTCCATGGCGGTGACGTCCACGATCACGCCGCGCGAACGGAGCTTGACGACTTGGAGGACGAGTCCGCGCCGCAAATGCTCGAGGTCCGCGTCGGAGAGGGCGGCCTGAAAAGTTGCGATCAGGAAATCTCCCTGCTTGAGAATGGGAACTTCCACAGCGCCCTCCTGGGGCGTGCCTTAGCGAGGTTCCGCTACGGCCATCACCTTATAGCCAAGGAGTCTTTCGGCTTGTTCGATGCCGCCCTGGAGATCGCCGACGGTATTCATCTTGCCAAGATCGACGCCGATAGTCACCAGAGTCTGCGCAATTTCCGGAGAAAGACCGGTGACGATGACCGTGGCGCCCAGGAGGCGCGAGGCCTCCACCGTTTGGACCAAGTGGTTCGCGACGGTCACGTCCATGGCCGCCACGCCGGTGATATCGATCACGATAACTTTGGCGCGGTTGGTGCGGATCCCGCGCAGGAGCTGCTCGGTCAATTGGCGGGCGCGCTGCGGATCGATCACACCGATGATGGGGAGAATCAGGAGGCGCTCGCGAACCTGCAATACTGGCGTCGAGAGTTCCCGGATGGCTTCCTGCTGCTGGCGAATCACGCGCTCGCGTTCCTGGACGAAGCCCACCGCCACGGTATTTGCGATACGATTCGCGGCGGGTTCGTAGGCGTCCAGAATCCGATTCAATTTCTTGAAGTCCGTCTGGTACTTGGCGAAGAGCGAGCGCGCCAGAACGTCGCGAAGCAGAAGAACGATTCCGACAACTTCGTGCGTCTCGACGCCGCGAGGAATGATGCGTTCGGAAAGATTTCGAGCGTAAGCTTGCAAGGCCTCGAAGGCTTCGGTCTCCAGAGCCTCGACGTAGCTGTCATACACCGAAGTTGCCTCCGCGAAGATTTCCTCTTTGGTCATGGCCGTAAGCAGGCGGGTTTCGGAAATCCTTACCACCCACTCTTCGCGGAGTTGAGTACGGTTTTGCCTCAGGTGTGCGACCAGCTCTCGAAGCAGCTCCGATGGCGCTTCGCTCGAGGCGAGTTCGGCGGCCTGCGTACTTCGCACCCCTGAATCCTTCGTGGAATTTTCTCGTTTTGCCATGAATCGATTCTCCTCGGGCGGAACGGTGAACCCTTCCCCCATCCACCAACCTGATTGTGCTGAAATTCTTAAAGGAAATACCATGATCCGCCTGGCTACTCAATCAAGTAAACCCCCGGCAGAGACCTCAGGTAAATACCCGGTTGATGACCTGAGCACAGCGCCAAAACCGCCGGAATGGAACGATTCTCGCCTTCCTCCGCCTCCTGAGTCCCGTCCTCGCGCCCTGGTACTGGGGAATCACCTGCATCAACTTTAGGGGGTTGTCCGGCTTGCTGGCCTGCACAGCAGATGAAAAGATGCGGGCGAAGCGTTCAATTCGGGTGAATCGGTCAGAGCATTCGCACCAAGGAGGACACATGCAGGAACGCAGCTCTCAAAAACAAGACGGCCAGCATCCAAGCGGCCTCAGAATTTGTGTGCCGGATCCGAAATCGGAGATCAATGGGACCCCCCGCAGTGAATGGAAGCAACCCTCCGACCGCGATCTCGAGGGATGGCTTTCCTCAGCCTTGCTGGTCTCCGACAAAGAGCTGGGAAGCGTGCTGCGAGAAGTCGATGAAATTTCCAAGGCACTGAAATCCAAAGAGCCCGACGCCGAATCGCTCCGCGTGGCCGTCCATCCCGCGGTTTGGGGCGCGGTGCGCCATGTGATTCTGGAAAGAGAACTCCGGTATCTGGCGCTGACCGACGACCTGACCTGCCTGTACAACCGGCGCGGCTTCTTTGCGGCGGCAACGCAGCAACTGAAGCTGGCGAGGCGAAACTCCCACGGAATGCTGCTGTTTTTTTGTGACGTGGACAATTTAAAGCATATCAACGACACATTTGGCCATCGAGAAGGCGATCTGGCCCTGGTCCGCACCGCCGATGCATTGGAAGCGGCCTTTCGCGATTCCGATGTGCTGGCCCGCCTGGGCGGCGACGAATTTGCGGTTTTGGCATTGGAAGCGTCCGGCGAAAACGAAGAAGCCATCCTTCTGAGATTGGAGGAAAGGTTGATGGATTCGAACGCGAAGGAAATGCGCTATGAATTGTCGCTGAGTGTCGGCGTGGCGCGATTCGATCCGCAACATGGCGTCGAGCTGGGGGAGCTGATGGCGCAAGCGGATCGCGCCATGTACGAAAAGAAAAAAAGCAGGCCTTGCGCTGCCAGAGTTTCCAGCTTGGAACAGAAATAGCCCAGTCCTCTAAGCTTTCTAACGTTTGCAAACGGAGGAATTGATTATGCCTTTAGATGGAAGGATTGAAGCGCGGATTCCGTTGACGATCCCCATATACCTCGCCAGCACCAAAGGGCCGGACGCCGCGGAACTTGTGGTCACCGAAAATGTCAGCACACACGGCGTTCGCGCCACTTCCAAGCGCCGCTGGCAACCGGGCGAACAGCACCGCGTCACGCCCATGACCGGAGAATTTGATTTGCAGGCTCGGGTCATCTATTGCCAATTGCTTCCGAACAATGCTTTTTCGATCGGCCTCAAATTTCAATACTCCTTTACCATGTGGTGGGAAAGGTCCACGGCGGCGGAACCAAAATCGGCAATCCGCGATGTCGTCCGCAATGGCGCGTGACCACGAATTGCAACGATTTGAACGATTCCTTAAATGTGGTCACTTACGATATTCAGGAATCGAAGAACCGCGAGAACTCATCGATCCAAAGAACTGGGACGGTTCGGATTTTTTCATGATTTGGCCACTCCCTAAGTACTGCCTCGTAACGGAAAGAGTCGTTACGGTTTTCAAGAAGCACGGCTTGACTGGCTGCGAGTTCCCGCGAAACTTCCCCGCTCCACCGGAAAAGGTTTCTTCGGGTTATTCGCCTGGCGCCTCTCCTATTACATGCCCGCAGACCGAGCGCACAAGCTTGGCGATGCCTTGGGAATTTCATAGCGGTGAAGGGCGCACTATTCCGTCGAAGATTATCCGGAGACATCGATGCTCGCCGAGGAGATCAACGAGAATCCAAACGGCTCCGGCAATCGCAAAGGTCTCCGCGGTTTCGCTCCAATTCATTTGATTGTGGGGAGCCGCAAAAAGCAAAGGCACCCACACAATTAGCCCGAAGATCGCAAGCATCGCTGTCAGCAGACGCGCCCCGAGTAGCGCCATGCGATTCGCAAGCAGGGCCACGGCCGCGAGCGCGAAAAACACCGTCGTCGCCACCGCCCAAAACATCTGGTTGGGCGGAAACCATTTCGGAACAAGATTTACGGTCGCGTCCAGGTAAAACGCCTGTTCGAGGGCAAAGGATAAGGAACAGACGCCCAAGAGAACGCTGCCGGTTCGTTGCAGCGTTTCCCATGACCCTGCCGACGAAAATCGCGCGTATACGATTGCCGCTCCGGTCAAAATGGAAAGCTGCTCGAAGAAATTTCCCCAACTGTTGTAGACCAATGGCGCGGTGAAAATGGGCGGCACGCACAACAGGACGAGGAAAAGAAAAGACACAACAAGGACACACGCGCCAATTTTCGCGGTTTGACGGATCAGAATTGCTGCCCCGCCGAGGATTTGCGCAGCGGCGGCGGCATAAACGATATAGCGCAGCGAATGAAAATCGTTGTAGTCGTGCCAGATCAGCGTGATGAGGCCGGTGGCCAATGCCGCGACTCCAAACACATGACGGCCGATTTTCAAACCAGGCGTTGTAACTCCCATTTGTTTCAGCCCCTCGATTTGCGCGAATGCCTTAACCCGCGACTCTGGTCAGCCGTTGATGCTCGAACAACACGCCGGCGGCGTTAATCAAATACTGTTCGTCGCTGAGCATCTCAACTAATTCATCGGGGAACGTGGCGATCTCGCTTTGCAGATAAGCCGCCAGGTCGCGATAGATTTCCCGGCGGGCATATGGCGCGAGTTCGTTGCGCCGGCGCAGCGCATCCTGAATCAGGCCCGCGAGTTCCGGCGTGGCGGCCCTCCGGAGCCGCATGGCGATCGCCGGATAGTCCGCGAAGGAGTTGTATTTCTGACGGCTCCAGAACTGATCCGCCGGAACAGTCAGAGGGGTTTCGCGGATCACCAGAGTTCCGGCCACGCGGTCGCCGAACCGTTGCATCAATGGACTGCAGAGCAAAGAAATTCCTGCGACCAGGTACCCCAGCGGCAGAGCATCAACGACGCGCATCAGATTGCGTACCCACGCCTGTTCGATGCGTAGCGGAAGTCCGGACTGATCAATCACGCGCAAGTGGAACAGTCGTTTCCCCACCGTCTGCCCGTTCCAAAAACCTTCCAGAAGCGCGCTATAGGCGAAACCGATTGCGAATTCCAGCAGCACGACGAACATGAATCCAAACCCCGGCTCTTTCGCGAAAATAAAATAGAACAGATATCCGAGCCCGTTTACTCCCGCGAGCACGATGGCTATATCCAGCAGCAACGCGTATAGCCGCGACGCGGGACCGGCCAGCGGCAAACGAAACACCACTCCTTCCGGCGTCGCGACGGCCAGCTCCGCTACCGTGGGCAAGCGTTGGGGACGTGAATCCTTCAATTGCCCTCCGCCTGAGCATTCATGGGTATTTTTACGCTGGTCTCCCTTTTTCCGATCAGCAGTAAATATATGGTGAGCAGCACCAGCTCCGCCGCGCCCACCGCAACCTTGAATCCATAAGGCAAGACGGGCGCGTGGTGCTGCGAAAAGAACGCTTCCATGAGCCCGGCCCAAACCAGCATCATCGAAAGCCCTACGATCAGCACCAACCATTCGCGTATTGATTGACGTGTGTTGCGATCCTCGCGCCGGCGGAGCAGCAGCCGCGCCAAGTAAAATCCCGCTTGCCCGGCTATTAATATGGACGGAATCTCAAAGGCGCCATGCGGCAGAAGCCAAGCCGTGACGAACACCCCGAAGCCCTGCTGGGTATAACGAACCGCCACGGCCCCCAGCAACAAACCATTTTCGAAGAGCAGCAGCGCGGTCCCGATGCCAAACGTAACGCCGAGCGCCGCCGCGAGCAGCGCCACCTGAATATTGTGGGTGATCAGCTGCGCGGAGAACGCCGCTTCCGTCTGCGCGGAATTCAAATGCCGGGATTTTCCATTTTCTTCCTGGTGTACGCGCTGGCCCGGATTGCGCAAATAATCGGCGTGGAGCAGCACATCCACGGAAGCGGGATCATAGTGAACCGCCAATCCGCCGAAGGCGCAGCCCAGGATCGTGATCAGCACGGAAAGTGCGAAATAGCGGAACTGCCGCCGGAATGTTTCCGGGAACGCCGTGAAAATCCGCAGCCAGCGGCGAGGCTGCCAGAGTTCGGAGCGCGTCGGCCGAGCGTAGTAAAGCTCGGCGTAAGCCCGCGCCACCAGCCGCTCGAGATATTGTTTTAAGTCCGGCGCCAATGCGCCGAGTGTGATGCGATTCAAATCCACCGCGGTTTGCGCATAAAGATCCTGCAGCAGCTCGGCTTCCTCAGGCTTGAGCCTGTGGTCGGGCCGGCTTTCTAGCAGATTCAGCAGCGATTCGAGGCGGTTCCAGCGCGGCTGCGCCTGCGCCTGAAACCGTTGGAGTTCCAGGATCACACCCGCTGCTCCCTTTTGCTTTCGAGATATCCTTCCAGAGCCGTACGCAGAAAATTCTCGGGCGGGACAAACCGCAGTTCAGCGCCCAATTGACGCACCCGGCGTGCAAGCGTTCCCATGCGCTGGTTTTCTTTTTCTCCCGCGAGCGCCGCGTACACGTCCTGATCCTTGTGTAGCTCTTCGCCTTTTGAAAATGCCGGGCGGGCGTGGGCGGGCAGAACACTGGTCATCAAAACGACGTGCGAGGAGCGCAATTGCGCAACTCCGCTGCACAACGAATCGGAAAGCGACCGCTCCGAAAGGTCCGCCAACAACACCAAATAAGCGCGCCTGCGCAGCCGCATCCGAATTTCGGCGAAGAGCAGTTCGTAATCGGCGGACGAGGGTAGCGGCTCGAGACTCATCAGGCGATCGCGGAACCTGTGGAATTGCGATTGCCCGCTTCCCGCGCGCAGCCACGATTTTGGTTCCTCGGCGAATGTGACGAGTCCAAATTCGTCGCCCAACTCCAAGGCGACGGTCACGCCCACCAGCGCCGTCTCCACGGCGATGTCCAGCAACCGTCGCGGCGCACGCGCCTGCGGCGTGCCGGCTTCGGAATCCGGCGCCGGATCCACAACCAGCGCGGAGGCCCGCGATTGGTCCACCAAGAAATATACTTCCTGCTTTTGCTCCCACTGGAAGAGCCGGGTTACCGGAACGCCGCGGCGCGCCGTGGATTTCCAGGCAATTTCGGAATAGTTGTCGCCCGGCTGATATTCGCGCAAGCGCTCAAAATCGCGCCCATGACCGGTCCATGCCGTTTCCCGCGAAGCCATCAGCGCGCGGTACACGGGACTGCGCAGGATTTCCCGCCGCCCAGGATGCATATCTGCATCAATCAAAATCGGCAAGGGCGAATCGAACCATTGGCGCAAGCGCCAAATTCCCAATCGCGAGCGCCGCTCGATTCCCACGCGCGGGCCCGGCCATCTCCCGCGGCGAAGCAGCGCGATCTCCGGAGTCCATTCCCAAAGCTGGACCGGCGCGGCGCTCGCCGATTCCGATTTTTCTTGCGGCGCAGACGGTGGTTGAAGCTTCAGCAGTTGACGATTGCTCTTCACCCGAATGGCGATTTCGCTTTCCTGCGTGGCGGCCATGATGGCAACTTCAATTTCACGGTGCAGCCGGCGGCGCACGGAACCCGCGAGCGCCAGCGGAATTTCAATGCTTTGCCCTTCGCGCCCGCGAAGGCCTTTTTCAGCAGGGAGCTCGACCGGCGCGAGTGCATCGCGTGCCAGCCAAAGCGCAAGCGCGTCATAGAACGTCACCGCTGCCGCGGCGGCGGCGAACAAGTCGAGCATTAACCATCCGCGCTCGAGCCACGGAGCAATGCATGCTGCGATGCCCAGGACTCCCACCAGCCAGGCAAGCGCGCCGCCAGGAGTGAATTGCCTTCCCGATGAGTGACACGCGACCCATCGCGGAGATCTGTCGCGCGATTGCAGCTGAGGAGGCATCGCCCCTGCATTCAAATCGGAGTTGCAGACAGCTGTCGCATTGCCTTGAGCGCCCACGCCCATTTGCCTCTTATCGGTGGTCGTCATTAGGTCCGTCGTTTCAGTTCCGCCGCCTGGCTCACGCAAATTGCGCTCCACTTACCGCGGCACTTCGACCGCTTCCAGCACGGCGTTGATTACTTCCCGAATTTCGACGCCCTCCATTTCGAACTCCGGTCGCAGCAGCATGCGGTGCTCAAGCACCGGAGCGGCCAGCGTCTTTACATCCTCGGGCAGAACGAAATCGCGCTCCTCGAGCACGGCCAGCGCTTGCGATGCGGAAAGGAGAGCGAGAGTTCCCCGCGGGCCGGCGCCAACCCACACTGCCGCGTGCTGCCGCGTCTGTCGAACCAAATTGACAATATAATTGCCTACCGCCTCGCTGACGCGCACACGCGCCGTGGCCGCGCGCAATTGCTCGAGTTCGCCGGACTGCAAAACCGGCGAATGCAGTTCCTCGATCAGACGGCGCTCTGGCGCTGCGCCATCCGCGACCGAGCGCGCCAGTTCCATTTCGTCTTCCACCGAGGGATATCCCATGCGAATTTTCACGAGAAAGCGATCCTTCTGCGCTTCCGGAAGCGGATAAGTGCCCTGATGCTCGATCGGATTTTGCGTGGCAAAAACGACGAATACCGGAGGCAGCGCACAACTGGAACGATCGATGGTCACCTGGCGCTCTTGCATCGCTTCCAGCAGGGCCGATTGCGTTTTCGCGGGCGCGCGATTGATTTCGTCCGCCAACAGAAAATTCGTGAAAATCGGTCCGCGCACGAGCCGAAATTCCTGCGTCTTCAGATCGAAAACACTCGTACCAGTGATATCCGCGGGCATCAGGTCCGGAGTGAATTGTATGCGCTGAAATTCGCCGCCCACGGCCCGCCCCAGGGATTTCACAAGCAGCGTTTTCCCCACCCCCGGGACTCCCTCGATCAACGCGTGCCCACCGGCGAGCATGGTCACCAACGCGAGGTCAATCGCTTCGTTCTGGCCGACGATCACGCGGGCCAGCGCTTTTCTCACGCGCGTCGCACCGCTCCTCGCGAGCGCTGCACTGCTTTGTGATTCGGCGCTCGTGGACTGCGTCTGCCCGTCCGATTCCATCTTTGGTTTCTCGTCCATTCGATGCGTGCCTCCTCGGGAGTCTCTTCAGCAAATTGGGCCGGTAGTGGACCCCTCGCGCTCAACTGGAGCCAGACCTTTTCTAGCCGCGCGGCGCTCGTTGATCAGTTGCTTCAGTTCCGTGTAACCTGCGAGAGGCCGTTGGGCCAGGGCCGCGCGCAGCCGCGAACTCCAGCGCGGGTCGGCGGAGATGGCCCGCGCATCTTGAGGCGACCGCCGGCAGAACTGTTCCCAGCATTCCGCCACAACCTGGTCCGCAGCGACGCTCCGCAAAAGCAGGCGTTGGCCAACCACGCCAGGACTTTCGCCGTGACGTATGATCTCCGCGTTCCAATCACGCGCCGGGTGCCGCACCAAATCCCCGCTCATGCTCCAAAGCAGAGCCAGCAGTGTTCCCCAGAAAAGCAGCAGCGCCGCTTGCAGACGATATCGTTTCACCAGCCAAAGCACGCCCTCGTCCTGGTGCAATCCATGCAAAGTCTCATCCACCCAAATCGTGGGTCTTCCGCCGGTGAGGAAATCCAGCAACACCGGATTGGGATGCGTCTTGATCGCCTCATTCAGCAGAAACGATTCCTGGCTGGCAACCACCAACTCGCCTTTTCCCGCCTGCCACATGGCCATATAAACATGCACCGTCGAATCATCGCCGGCGCCAGGGTCGAATCCATTTTCATCCATCGCACTCGCCGTTCCCGAATAGAGCGAGGTCCAGTGGGGGTCTGGCTTCAGCCACGGAGCATCATGGGAGAGATACATCTTCTCGCTCCCTTCGGGCATGGCATGAAGATCCGGAGCGATCCAGCCTGGACCAGAATCACGCGGAGGCTGGTTCCACTGCATCTCGACATTCCAACCTTGCTTTTGGGAATTTAGCGACGGACCTGGCTCGACCAGCACCACGCGCCCGCCGCGTGCGAGAAACTTTTCCAGCCGTCCGAGGAACTTTCCGGCATGCACCTTCCCGTTTTCTATTTTCATGTCATCGTAAGGAAATCCTCCGATAAAGAATGCCGTGGTCCGCGAGGCGTTCCGATCGGCCAGGGAGTCTTCGTCCTGGCTGAGTTCGATCTGGTAACCGGCGCGCCGAAAGGAATCGAACATGAGGCTGGTGCCGTAAGGATCGTTACGCAAGCTGGAGCCTTCATCGCTCAAATTCGATTGGTTCTGATGGGCCATCAGCAGCAGAATTCCGAAAACGCCGGCGAACACTGTAGCCGCCAACAATGGCCCGCGCCAGTTGAGCACCGTCCCTTCGCTTGTGCGGCTTTCAGACATGGTCGAGAAGATCCCGTTGATCCTGGCAGTAGGCGGCAACCGCCGCCGCCGTCAGTGTATATGACCCATACCAAACGCGATCGAACTGTCGCAGGCTCCCGCGCAGCTTTTCAGGAATTTCCGTTCGCGCTTCGATCGCCGCTTGCGGACGCCGTCTCCATCGTCGCGTGAATTCCGTGAGATATTCGCGATTCGTTCGATCCCGGCGAATCGTCAGCCATTCGCGCCGCGCCAGTCCCGCCAGCAAGCCCAAATACGATGCACGCAGCGCCAGGCGCAATGCTCCTTCGCCGGCCAGTTGGTTTGCCAGGTCGAACCATTCGTCCTCAGTCCGCTCGCTGGCCACCGCCGAGTCGTCCAAGTCGGGAATAAACGCTGTTGCGACGGGAACAGAAAGCTCGGTCGCCTCGCGGCGGCGGCGCCGAATAAAGAACAATGCTCCCACCGTCAGGGTGAAAACCGCGATCAGCCCCAGCCATAGTCTTATATCCTTGAGCCGCCACGTTCCTTTATTCGGTCCCGGCGATAAACTCAACCCGCTCGGCCACAGTTTGTGGATAAAACGCGAGATGGCATCCCAGCCTCGCTTGATGACCTTCCCGATCCTTTTGAGCAGCTTGCCGAACCACGTGGGCGGGCTCGGATGCTCGGAATCGTGCCAACGATACATCGCGCGTTGCGATTCTTCATCCAGCGCCTGGCGCAATTTTTGGATGCGGGCGGCACGCGCGGAATCCACCGCTGATTGTGAGTTGATCTGCCTTTGCTGCGCCTGCGCTGCGCGTGGAGCCACCATTTGGAAGCCGACGAGCAAAAGAGCAACAATCATCCCGATCATGGTGCCGATTCTCACGCCGCTGCCGCCTCCCGTGGATGCAATCAGTTCGGCTTTTTTCTTCTGCTCGCGTGGCAAGCTGGCCAATAATCCACGCAGGTCGTCTCCTTCACGCCGCGAGCGCAAATTCTGATAGATCACCACGAATGTGCATTTGACGACGGGATCCACCGCGAGCCAGGAGCCCCCGATGAGGGAAAGCCAGAATGCGGAACTACTGATTAGCGAGTAAAAGCCCATACCCGTGGAGAGGAATGTATTCAATCCCAAAATCGAATGAAGCAATGCAGGCAGAATTATCGCCAGCAGAAAACCGTTTAATCCAATGGCGATCCACAGCGGGAAAACCATCAGGAAAAGAAGCAAGCCGACTCCGAAGCATTGACCCGCAAGCGTAATGCAGCCGGAAAGCGAATGTCGCTCGGTGGCATCCTCTTGCGCTTCGAAGCTTGCGAATTGCGACGCGCTGTAAAACCACGATGCCCCGGCGACGCTCGGCAGCGTCGCCAAAGCCGCGGCTCCCAGTGTGATCTTCCACGCCAGCAAGCGTCCCACGGATGCCGACTGGGCGGCGACGCCCCCGGATTTCGAAACCGGGACGCCAAACGCGCGCTCGCGAACGTGTTGCATGTAACCGGCAACCGTCCACGCCCGCAGAAGATACGCGCCCGCAAGGATTGCCGCTTCGATCAGCAAAACGCCAGTGGATATCCGAATCTGCCCGTCAATCACCCACATGGGAATAAAACAAAGGGCGATGGGCGCGGAGCCGGCGTAATAGCGCCAGGCCTCCCGCGCGAAGGTTGCCTGAAACAGCGCGAAGCCGCGTTCCAGCGCTTCGAGGGGATTCAACCAGTTTCGGCGGATGCGCGCGGAGACCGCAGGTCCTGGTTGCGCGGCGGCCGGGGCTGGCGCGATTTCACTCATGGCTCTGCCCCGTCAAGTGCTCATAGGTCGCGCCGCCGAGATTCAAATGCAGCTCCGGCCTGTCCACGCGCCAGCGCAGAAGCGCAAAAAAGAGCGCCCCAAGGCAAACCAGGGCGGCAATTCCAGTCAGAGTTTGGCGAATTCGACGCAGCGCCGACGGCTTCGGCGCCGCCGGACGCGTCATGCGGCGCAGGCAAGGCGGGCAAGCAAGTTTATCGTCCTCGTCCGTCACGCATTCGCGGCAGAATGTTCCGCCACAGTGCGGGCACCTTGCCGCAGCTTCGCGCAGCGGATGAAACAAGCAGCGCGCATGGCGTAATCCCGCCACGGCGGATTGGCCGGTGCGCGCGGCTGGCGTGTGGGGAGCCATTCGGCTATGTGAGATCCTCTGCGGGAGTAACTTCGGGGCTTCCCTGAACGGCGGGCTTTGCGGATTGCGGTTCGTTCATGGCCGCGATTGGCACCGCGATCGTGCCGCCGTGCGCGGCGCGTACCGCATCGTCAATTTTGGCGAGAACCCGTCGCGCGCGGTGGGTTCGTTTGACAAGCGGGAGCTCAACGGTCGCACCGGTCGTACGAATTCGCGAATTTGCTGTGGGCCCCAACGCCAACTCCAGCGCCCCCCACGCCACTCCCAGGCCGCCGGCAATCGCGCCGGCAGAAAAATCAATCCAATGCCACAGCAACGCGCCCAGCACGGCCAGCAACGCGGCGGGAATAATCGGCCGCAAGAACCATGTGCGTCTGGGCCAGACCACAATGGATTCCAGATCGCGCAGATAAAACCGACGGTACTCCACCACATACATCACGCGTTTGGCGGCCAGCAGGCAGTCCTCGTTCAGGTACCAGTTCGCGCCTCCGGTCAGGCTACCAACGTGTGAAATTTTCTGGAATGCACCGCGCAATCAATACCTCCCGGCGATCCATCGCGGAATGAGAATTAAACTGGCGATAAGCAGGGGGAACCAGATGAAGCCCACATAGGCCACCCAGAAACGCCAGCCCGAACGCGGAATCAAGTACGAATGCGGCGCCTTCCCGTGTTTCACGTGCAATGTGATGGTGATGGGAATCGCGGCAAGAATTGTCGGCCAAAAGAAGATCCAGATCCACCCGATCATCAACGCCATCGAATCATAAAGCACGTCGCGATGCCGCCATTCCGCTTTGCCTCCGGCCAATCCTGAATCGGTTCGTCCGCGCTCGAAGCACGTGGGGCAAATGTGTTCCTCCCCCAACTGGAGATCGCACAGCGCGCACACAAACCGGCCGCAACTCTGGCAGCAAGCCTGAAAAGCTTTATCCGGATGAAAGAAGCAAGTCGCCTTTTCCGGCATTGCGTCCGCCGCATTTGCGCTCTGCCGAACAGCAGGCCAGATGCGGATTTGCAGGCGCTTCTCGCAGTAAGGACAATTCTGCCATCCGCTCCGCGCGTCAACCGGCGCGACGCTTCCGCCGCAATCCGGGCAGGCGATCGTTCCCGGCGCGGTTTGCGGCAACGTGGCAGCCGCACCCGCTGAGGAGCCGGGAGCTTGGCTGCCGCCCGTTTGGTAAGTGAAAAGGTTGAGGTTCTGACTCACGCCAGGTTCCGTTTATAGACCACCCGTGTGTCACACACCCGATCGTGCAATGCCCGTTTTTCGGGATCGAATCCAGCCATGATGTATCCGATGGCCAGGATAAATCCACTGACGAGGTACATGAAGTATCGGGCGATTGAGATACCCCAGCCGAGCGCCTCGCCATCGCTTCGGACGACCTTCAGTCCCAGCGCGATCTTCCCCAATGTGGCCCCTCGATACCGCAGGAACACAACCTCATACGCGATCCCGATAAAAAAAGATAGAAACTGGAAAGTAATCCTGCTGGCGGCAGGCTGCGATCGGTAAACGTTTGGGAAGAACTCCGCTCCGAACGCACCCAAAAGAAGGAAGGCAATGGAAGCTTGAATTGCTATAACAACGATCGAATCGATCAGACGAGCGACGACACGAATCCAGAATCCACCATAGTGCCAATTCCTGGGGGACGTGCTTCCTGCAACCACCCGGCTTAAAAATGCCGGCTTGCAATCGCCACACACCCAGTTCCCGGCGATCTGCACCAAATCCGATTGCGCGAAGGGTCGTCCGCATTGCGAGCACGCGGATGTTGCCTGAGAGGGAGCTTGTTGCGTCATCGGGCACGTCTCCTTGGCGGTAAGAATGGCCCTAGCCTAGCGCAAGCGACCCTCCGCGCCAAGCGCGAGTTTGCGCCGCGCTGCTTACAAAACATGGATAACCATTTTCGTTTTGCGCCCCGCTGGAAGTGAAAAAACCACTGATGCCGAAACCGGCGGCAGCGCACGGCGCCCAATTTGGTATCGCCGGACTTCCGATTCGCGTCCTATTTTTTTTCGACGATATATACCCGCGGATGTGCTGGTGAGCGAAAACATTGTTAGAATGCGCGGCATGAAGATTCCTCCGCTGATCATTCTCCTGATCCTGGCGGTGACATTTACGAGCGCAGGCGTTCGCGTGCGCCGATGGCGCGCTCCGAGCAGTGAAGTTCACACCCACGCGCGAAATTTGGGCGCGGCGGATACGGTGTCGTGGTCCGTGCAGACCAGCGGGATCGACACCAACCTGCGAGGCGTAAGCGCGACGGAGTCCGTGGATCGGAATGGGACGGAACACATTTCGGTATGGGCTTGCGGTTCGAACGGCGTGATCCTTCTTTCAAACGATGGCGGCAAAACCTGGAAGCCCCTGCACGTAGCCGGAGGCGGCGCGCTCGATTTCCGAAGCATCGTGGCGTTCGACGGCAAGAACGCCTTTGTGATGTCGAGCGGGAGCGGCGATCAATCTCGAATCTACAAAACAGCCGATGGCGGCGGGAGCTGGAAATTGGAATTTACGGACTCGCGCCAGGCTTTTTTTCTCGATGCCCTGGCTTGCGATGGAGAATGCTACGCGCTGAGCGATCCCATTGACGGCAAGTTCGTGATTGTAACCACGCATCATTATCAGGACTGGAAGGAACTTCCGAGCAGCGGCATGCCCGCCGCGCTGCCGGGCGAAGGCGCGTTTGCCGCGAGCGGAACCTCACTTGCAGTTAATAATGATGCGGGCATATTTTTCGGCACAGGGGGCGGCAAAACCGCGCGCGTGTTTCACTCCGCGGATATGGGCAAGACATGGAGCGTGGTGGATACACCTATCGCCAGCGGCAACGCTTCATCCGGAATATTTTCCATCTCGTCCACCACATTTGCGGTAAACGTGGTGGGTGGCGACTACAGAGATCAAAATCGGCCTTACCGCGTGGCCGCATATTCCCAGGACCAGGGGAAAACCTGGCATCTTGCCGTGCAGCAGCCTGGAGGATACCGATCCGCGGTGGCTTCGATCGATGGCGCGACGCTCGCAACCATTGGCCCGAGCGGCGAAGACGTCTCTGATGACTTTGGCGTTCACTGGAAACATACGGATTCGCTCGATCTGAATGCCGTGTCCGTTCTCGACAACCGCAATGCGTGGGCGGTGGGCGCGAAAGGCACCATTGCGCGTCTGGTCAATCGCAAGCAGTATTTGATTCGCAACGACGGCGGCAAGGGCGATTCCGCTCTCGCGTTCGCCTCTCCAATAAAATAATCGGAGCGCTTTCTCGCTACCAAGAAAAGCATCAAACGCGACCGGACCTGCACATTCCTGCGTATTGCAAACCCACCGCGAAAACCGCGAGCTGCGCATCTGTTTTTAACAATCGTGGGCACAGGGCAAGCGGGATTACCGCCGGCATTTTCTCCTTTATTTTCGCGGCGCCGAGCTGATGGCTGCTTTTGATTTATTTCGCTGGAATCGATACCGGTGCGCCTTTGTCCTTAACCAGAACCACCACGAATTTCGCCGGTCTGGTTTTGCTGGCGTTTCGCCCGACGACGTGAATATCCGAGGGACCTTCGTAAAAAGTTTGACCCGGTGTCAGAGTCACTTCCTTTCCGCCCCTCAACTGCATCACGATTTCCCCCTCCAGGACATACACAAACGCATCGGCGTTGTGGCGATGGATGGGGTCCGACCATCCCGGCGGGTACACAACCGTGATCATCAGACCTTCCTTGCCGGGAACGTCAGGGAGGTCCTTGGAAAAGAGCGGAGTAACCTTCGCTTCCTTGGCTGCTTCCTTGGGTGCTTCCTTGGCTGCTCCTGTGGGCCCCAGCGCGACGGGTAGCAGACACACCACCATCAAGGCGAATTTTAGAATCGTCATATGCAATCCTTTCGAGTTGTCGAGGCCGGAGCAGACAAAAGGGCTCCCAGCAGAGCTTCCCTAATGACTGACGGCGGCTGCTTTCACACTCGGCTGGGCGAGCCAATCATCGAACCGGATCTTACCGAGCTTCGCGTCCGCTTCGGGAACGAGTGTTCGCTCCTGCACCTCGATGCCGTAGTAGCGTGCGTGCGGGTCGGCGACAACCTTTCGCGGGTCTTTGAGGGTGGCCAGGCCTCGCCGGACGAGTTCATCGAGATGAAATTTTTCCGGGCCTCCGATTTCGACCGTGCCATTCACCGGCGCGCCGATCGCGACCATGCCTACCCCACTGGCCACGTCGTCGGCAGCCATGGGCTGGATGAGCACATGTGGCAGGAGAACAGTATTGTCTTGCGTTGAAAAATCAGCGATGCCCTTTACGAATTCGAAGAACTGCGTCGCGCGCACGATGGAGTAAGCGCTTGAAGATTCCTTGATCAGTTTCTCCTGAGCAATCTTGGCGCGGAAGTAGCCGCTTTCAAGCATGCGCTCAGATCCCACGACCGACAACGCAACGTGATGTCCCACGCCCGCGGCCGCTTCATGGGTGAGGAGGTTACGAGTGGAAGTTTCGAAAAAATTCAGGACCGCAGCATCCTCCCAGGAGGGAGAATTTGATACGTCAACGACCACCGAAGCGCCTTTCAGCGCCTCGGCCAATCCTTCTCCCGTGAGAGTGTTGACACCCGTATTGGGCGATGCCGCCACCGCCTCGTGCCCGTGCTGGCGCAACTTGGGAACGAGCTTTGAACCAATAAGCCCACTGCCACCGATCACTACGATTTTCATGGGTATCACCTTTATTTGGACCTGTGCTTTTTACAATTGCCTTCGGTCAGATTTAGGCTGGAGAGGGTTTGACAGACGGAGGAAAGCCCGGCAGCTCAAGGATCAACCACTGTCGAGCGATCCTATTGAATGTGGTCAGGGGGGTGAAGTGCAGCTGCACAATATGCCCCGCCGCTCATCTTTTCAAATACTCTTTTGCGTTAATGAAGTCAAGAGGCGCCGGCGTGCTTGAATCCGAAAGAGGCCCGAATGTTTGGAATCAGAATCACGCGCTTTGACATCCTGCACGATACTGGGATACTTCGATCTGGAGACTCGAGTGCTCGAACCGCTCGAAAACCCGTTTGGCCCAAAAGTGTTACCTATGTCTTAGGTACGTTCTGTAACCCATGTGTCCGGGTTGGACCCTGGGGAAAGTGGCGCGCCCGGAGGGATTCGAACCCCCGACCCTCTGCTTAGAAGGCAGACGCTCTTTCCAACTGAGCTACGGGCGCATCCTTGGCTACTCATTTGATTCTACTAAAGTTGCACCAGTAATTCGACAGCGGATTCTTCCGAAATCTGGGGCCAACTTGGACCAACTGGACCAAACGAAATGGGTGGAACAGTGAATCCGACCCCCATTGACTCCGCTTCCGCAAGACGAAGATCGAGTTCCAAATCCAATCGAGAATAGGTCTCCGACATCGTCTCGGGCGCGTGCCCCATCCAGAAGTTGTTGATGTCTTCCTGAACGCGCTTGCCCCTCAGCCAAGTTTTTCGGTATCGGCGGAAGGCGTGAAATCCCATTCCTTTTTCATCGACTCCCATCGCTACGAGACGAGGCGTAAGCCAACGTTGTTCAAGACTGTGGTGCAGGTACGGAGTGCCGTTCCGGGTCTGGAATAGTAGTCCGTCCTTGCGGTTAATAAACGCTCGGAGGTACTCCCCGACCGCTGTGCATAGGTCAACTTCGCGGAATCCCGCATCTGACTTTAGATACGTAACGATGCGGGGATGGTTCCGGTCAACTTGCTGGCAGACCTGAATGGTGCGGTAGTGTTTCACGAAATGCTTGTTCTCCAAAGCCAATGCCTCAGAGATTCGCATTCCGGTGGCGGCAAGCAAAACGTACAAAGCCTGCTCGTCGCCTTCACTTTCCGACACGAGCGTATTGACCGCGTTCAGCTTGAGAACCGGACGTCGCTGCTCCTTTGATTTGACGATCGGAAGGTCCATTTCTCTGGCGTCCCACTTGCGAGGATGCACGGGCTCTCCGGTCTTGCCATCTTTGAGCGAAGCGACGACCTGTTCGATGTACTCAACGTACTTGTTGACCGTGCGGGCCGACAGCGACTTTTTCATCTTGGCCACCAGCGGCTTCACGGTTATGTTGTGGACGTTTCCCAAGGGCAAATCACCAATCGCCGGAAGAATCCATTTGTTCAGGGCAGCTTCAATGCCTGAGCTGTCCCTGATGGGTTCCCGGTTGCGTGTGGTAGCCCACCGCACATATGTTTTGGCTTCGTCCCGGAAGGAGACCTCACCGAGAACGACACGGTTAAAGCGCTGCTCTGAATTCGCACCCGACTTCTCGACAATTTCACGGGCCCTACGCTCCACTTCTGCCGATGGGAGCTTTGGTTTACCGTTTCTGTCGAAAACTGCAGGGGCGACCTTTTCGCTCATCTTGATTCGTTTTTCCTGACCTTCGACATCCATACGCCATCGGACCCGATACCAATTTCCTACGATGACGATGGTGCCGTTCTGACCGCTTCGACGACTCATGGACTTTCGTCCCCTCCGTCGTCGCTGCGGCTGCGCTTCGGCGATGATGCCAGATTGAGCATCTAATTGAAACGCCGAAGAGGGCGTCATTGCCGTCTTTCCCTTCCACACTAGGCGCGATGGTCGTCCTCGTTCGTACGGACGTTTCCGTAATAGCTCAGTGCTCCGGCGCGGCTGGAATTTGTTCGGTCCTCGATCCCGCCTCGTCCGGCGCCTTTTTCGCCGCTGAATCGAGTGCAGATTGAGCCTTCGTGACGGTGTGCCGCGCGTAGTAATTCGGGTCGTCTTTATCTTCCGCGCGATAGTCGGCGATGCGCTGGATGACGACTTCGGGATCGTCGCCACGGGCTAGGGCGCGCTTCGCGTACGCCCAATCGTGCTCGGATTGGCTTTTGTGGTCGGCTGGCAGCGTCCGCTGCTCGCTCGTTGGTAGTCGCCAAAGTGTCGAGGCGTTTCGGGCGAGTCTTCGTCAATGGTGAAATCGCGGAGAGTGTAGACCGCATCGCTTTCCTGACGCGCTTGGACAATGAACTCCTCGGGAAGTTTGTGGTTGGCGAATCCCGGGAGGCGCAGCACCCGCGTCGAATCGGTTGCCGCCAGATCGCCGCCGAACTTATTTGCGAGGTTGTGAAGCAGAGATTCAGCCTCGTCCTGACTGAATCCGCTCACTTTCCAAACGACCTGGTGCTTGCCGGGAGAGGTATCGAGGACGAAGTTCGGTGCTGGAACCTCGGCTGAATTTCGAATCGCTTCGAGAGCTTGGTCCGCCATTTCTGTCGAGGTCGAGATAGACGTGGCGTATATCCTGAATGTTTTGCTTGGTCCGGCTGAACGCGCCATCCTTGATGGGATTCATTCCCATGAACACGTCATAACCGCTGGCATTCTGGCTCGCGAGCCAGCTTTGAAACGGCGTGCCTGCGATCGTCTCCGCCTTCGAGATGGTTTGAACGGTGTGGCCCGTGGAGCGATTTCGGACGAGGATCGCGGCGTTGTCTTCAGGCCCGAACAGCTCCCGGACATACTCCGAGGCAGTGAGGGAGCGCGGCGCGAATTTGCTATCGGTGCTCATGGGTGATCCTGCTTGGCCAGGAACACGGCGCCGTAGTCGAACAAGTCCGCATCCGGGTCGTAGCTGTTGACCAGGAGAACTTCGGAAATGTATCGGCGGCCCGGCCGGCGCTCGATGTGGATGACGACGTTGAGCGAATCGGCGATGTTTGTCTTGATGGCTTTGTAAGGCAGCTCGACGCCGCTCTGCAGCACGCAACTGGTGAAGCGGGCGAGACCCTGCTGCGCGGAACTTGCATGGATGGTGGATAGAGTTCCCGAATGCCCCGTGTTGAGGAGTTGGAGGAGATCGAACGCTTCGCTTCCGCGAACCTCTCCCAAAACGATGCGGTCCGGGCGATGGCGAAGGGCTGCTTTGAGAAGATCCCGGATGGCCACGGCCGGAAGGCCGTTCTGTTCCCGGCGCGCTTCAAACCGAACGAGATTTTCCTGCGGCAATTGAATCTCGGCCGTGTCTTCGATGACGAGCACGCGTTCATCCTGCGGAATGAACTTCCCGAGGATCGAAAGCAGGGTCGATTTTGCCGGTGCCGGTTCCACCGCTAATGAGGATGTTCTTGCGCGCAAGCACGTAGTCTTCGAGAAGGTTCGCGAGGGCGCCGGTCGAGCGTGCCTTCGCGAATCAGATCTTCCATCTCGAAGTGGCGGGTGTTGAACTTGCGGATGGTGAGCGTCACGCCGGCAAGACTGCACGGCGGGATCACCGCGGCGACGCGGCTTCCATCGGGGAGCCGCGAATCGAGAATGGGCTTCGATTCCGAGATATCGTCGCCCAGACGGCGAGCGATATTCTTCACGGCGACCATGAGAGATCGCTCGCCGAGAGACACCCCCGGCACCTGCTGGAAGAAGCCCTGTTTTTCGATGAAGACCCGGTCGGGTCCATTCACCATCACTTCGCTGATCGAGTCGTCGAGAATCAGGTGCTCGATGGGCTTCAGGAACGGCAGAATCATTTCGAATCCGTTCATTAGAGTTCTCCTTTGGCGAGCTGCACGAAATACGAATCGTTCGGGTCGTTGTAGTACGGCTTGAGGTAACAAAACATCGGCGGCGTCGGGTTGATTCCGTCGTAGGCGGTAATTACAGACTGGGCGTTGCGCAGCTCCATGAATGTCTTCATGTCGAAACGATAGTCGCTCTGCGTGTTGTAGCTCTTCGAGGCGATGATGTTGGCTTTGTGCGACAGGGCTTTGCCGGTGAGCCAACTGACCTTGGTGTCGTGCCCGCTTTCGGACAGGCTGTAGCTGACTTTGAGCTGGTCTTCGCGTCCGCAGAGATCGCTTGCCGTCCTCGCGGAAAAATCGTCGGACAACGAGAGAAAAATCTTGGTGCGGAAGGTCTGGAGAAGGGTGCGCCAGCTTTCCGCCGGGAGCGCCGATCGCAGCGAGCTGATGCTCTGGGTGGCGATGATCGGAATGCACTTCGGCTGGCGCGAGAGACTGAAGAATTTCTCATCGCCGGTCGGGTCGCTTTCGCCCACGGTTGCGAAGTGCTGGTATTCGTCGCAAAGAAAGAGAACCTGCCGGAAGTGTCGCTCGGGATGGGCCTCGATATTCGGAACGCGGTTGAGCACGGCTCGCTCGAAATCGAGCTTCATCATCACGCCCAGAGCCTTTGCGAGTCCGGCGTTCATGCCGATCGGGAAATTCAGGGCGGCACACGCTGCCGCTTTCAATCAGCCAGCTGAACGAAGGCAGGGGTTTGCCGAACTGGTTGCCGGCGTTCTTCTGAGGGTCGTAGCACTCCTTCTTGGGGCAGAAGACCCGCTTCACCTTCGGAGTTGTCGTCGAAGAGCGAGAGGAAGACGGAAATGCCCTCGACGATCGAAGTGCGGAGTTTCGGCTCGATGCGTTTCCAATCGTCTCGAACCAGCGCTTGGACCGCTTCGAGTTGAGCGAGCTTCTCGGGGTCGGCTTGGGCCGGGTCGTGAACCGTGCGAGGCTCCGACGGAATGCCCCGCATCCTTAATATGCTCGCGCAGCTCCGGGGAGGCTGGCGCGAGATAGCGGTCTTCCTTCTCGTCGTGCACGAAACCGAGGCCTGCGAGGTCGGCGGTGCGTTCGCCAAAAACTTTGGGCGCGATGGCCACGTAATGGCGTCCGAGAATGATGTCTTCGGCCTCCGCGATCCGGTCTTCGAGGAGCGGCGGAGAGATCGCGCACTGGTAGACATCGAAGAGGGTGACGTAGTCGTAGGCGACCTTGTGAAGAAGGATGATGAACTTCACGAGATTGGTGTACGCCTGCTGCCAGAAGGGCTCCTTGCCGCGGCCGAAAAGATTGTTCAGAAGCGAGGCGATGTTGTAGGCGAGAGCGTAGGCGTCGAGATCGTTGTGAAGAGGGTTGTAGCAGTACTCGGAATCGAGACTGATTTCGATGTAATCTTCGGCGCGCTGCCGTGACGCGCGAGGATGTCTTTTACCTTGTGGCAAAAGTCGCCCTTTACCTCAAGGATCAGTCCGCCGATACGCTTCTCTTTGTCGGCGGCCTTGTATGCCAGAATTTGCTCCGCGAAAGGGATACATGCAGCACGAAGTTTTTCCCGCTGCCAACGGCGCCTAAGATGGCGATTCCCGTGAACAAACCGCGCTCGGGAATCGTGAGCCAATAGGGAGCTTCGGCGGGCACCGGCTTGCGCGGGTTGTGGACTTCCCCGACGACAAGAAAGAGCTCGTCTCTCTTTCTCAGGGTCGGGATAGTTGGGAAGGCGTCCTGGCGAGATGGTGCGGCGCGCTTTCAGCGTAAAGATGTAGAGCCCCGAAAGCGCAGCCGAACACACCAAGTAGGGTGTGGTGAAAAGGAGCACGTCATAGAGGTATTTGAAGCTCAGGAAGGCGTGGGGAGCGCGCAGGGCGATGACGCGCAGAAAGATCTGCTCGTCGGGGAAAGGATGCGTGTAAAACAAGAACGCTCCCGCGGCCATGGCGAGGATGGCCGAAATGAACGCACGCGATTCGAGAGCTCGCTGCATCAGGCCCTTCCCCGCGCCTCGGCTGGCTGGCCTTTTTCGGAGCCGGGCTGTGAGTTGCGCCGCGCTTCGCGCCACTTGCGATAGTCCTGATCGCGCCAGAGCACTTTCTTCAGTACGGCGTTGACGACGTGGTCGGCATTGCTCTCGATGAACCGGGCATAGTCTTCGAGCAGTTCGTTGACCGGCTCTTCGAGCTTCACTTCGCGAGTCATGATTCCTGGTGCTTTCTTGACGATTGGCATTGTGTTTCTCCTCTGTTGATGTGTGCTTCTTCCGAACTCCTAGTCACCGTGGAAAAAACAGCCGGCACGAATTACCGTGCCGCAGGGCGGGAGCGACCCCACGAACTTTTTGGGCGGCTGAAAGCCGAAAAAGTGGGGTCGCTCCCGCCCGTTTTGGTGTTTTTTCCACGGTGACTTTTCGCTTGCATTGCTTCTGCTATCTCCTACGCTTCAAAGAAATTGCTCGCGCCACAGGCTGAAGAACTTGCAGAAGACGAAGCTGAAGTGCGTACTTCTTACACTCTTCAGTTTTTTCCTCCGGTTCCTGCTCAGGAACCGCAAACCGGCAAAGCACGTTCAGCGGCGAAATGCACGGTGCGCGTGACGCTGGCTACCGGCAAAGTCCCGGCGGATATCTGATTCGGTTACTCGTCCGACTTTCCAGCCGCGATAAAGATGTTCGAAGCGTTGCCCGGCGAACCTGGCTTTGGCTTGGTTGCGGAAAATCAGGTCAGCTTCGGACAACGATGTGTAGCGGCCCAGATCCCAAGCCTTGCGAATTTGGAAATACCGGAGCAGTTCCGCCGATACGTCCGAGCCAAGCGGAATCGCCACCAGAGAATTGAAAAGCTCTTTGGCCTTTTCGAAATGGGAGTCGAGCCGCGCCAGATAGAGAAATCGGAATTCAGATAAGCTGCCGGAACAGCGGGATGTAGGTTTCGAGATGGCGCACGAATTCCGTGAGGTGTACTTCCTGACCTTGGAGGTAGGTGAACGTCACCACAGGTGAGGAAGCGTCATCCGCAACAAACATCGGAAACTTATCGACGAAGTAGCGAACGGTGGGCTGCGAGGTTCTTTGTCCGTGGTAGATCTTCGAAGGCAGGAAGTGATTCGGGACCTTCAGTCGATCGCAGAAAAACGTGACCTTTTCAGGCTCGGTTTCGAGGTACTGATGCCCCAGATTGAGGAGAACGAAATCGAGCATCGCGATGCGCCGCTGGATGTACTCGATTTCGTGTTCGCGGCGGTTGCGGATGTTCTCCCGATCGATCTGGCGGTAAAGACGCCGGGAGAAGAGGTGATAGACGGTTCCGCTCTTTGGAAAGCATTCGGTCCGGGCATGTTTTTTGGTGTGAAGCTTGGTCCAGAGGGTATTGGTTCGGTAGCCCCAATGGGCGCCGGCAAAGGCGAGGAATTGACGCGCCACGAAGTAACCGGAATGCGTCGCGACGATGTAGAGAAACCGCGCCTCGGTCTTCGGTGTATCCGAGAGCCTTGAGGGCATCGAGATGGGCAGACGCAATGTTCATAGCGAGAGGATTCCGGCGGTGATTTCGCGTTCGTCGAGAACGCGGCGCAAACGCGATGCGTCTTCCGAGCGCGCATAGAGCGAGAAGCCGGCAGAGGCTTTTGCCGCCATCGCGCGCGGCCGGTAATCACGCGTCGCGAGTTCCAGGTCCACGTGACGCAATTCGAGTTCGGGGGTTTCGTACTCGACACGCAAATCGGGCACGGGAATCTTTCCGTTCGACCACCTGCAGGCCGTGCTTTTCGGCGACTTCTCTCTTGCGGTCCGCGTTGTCTTTGTCCGGGCCGAGCAGGGCAAGGTCACGATTGAGATTCCGCTTGAGTTCGTAGTCGAGGAGCACGCGGACCGGCCGGCCTCCGCCGCGCTCGATGCGGGCAGCCTCCTTCTGATAGAGCCGGTAGAGATCGGCATCGTGTTTGACCTCACGGGGTTTGACCAAACCGTGGTAGATGGGCTGGTCGTCGGGCAGCTGATTCGTATTCTTGAGAAGGCGGTGCCCGGCTTTCGTAAGAGTGACAACGCGCAGCGTCTTCTTCCGCGAGATTTCAAGGGTCCTGTCTTTGAGCAAGGACTGCCGCGCGAGCGCGCGGATATCCTTCTCCGTTCGCTCGCGATTTCCGTCGTAGGCAAACTTCGCGAGGTCGGACACCGGAATCACGCGGAACTTGCCGATTTCCTTGAGGGAGTTCATCTCGGAATCGCGGAGGAGATAGGCCCGATCTCGGACGTAATAGGCGCGCGGAGAATCATTGCGTTCCTCGCGAGCCGGATGCTGCTCCCGAGCCTCGGTGCCATCGGCGCGACTGGACCTCTCTGGCGCTCGATTCCTGCTGTCCCGCGTATCAGCGAGATGTCGATCTGCTGCTGACGGACGGTTCGCCGCGTGGACGTATCGCGCGTTTCGCCGGCGTCGTGCGGATCGTAGGAATGGGTGTCGCGCGACATTAGTTGAAATCCTCCTCGCTCGGGGGAACGGGCAGGTCCGCATGGCTGACGTTGAACTGCTTGTCGAGGTGGGAGAGTTTGCGTCCGGTATTCTTCAGGAAAAAGCGGCGGCTGATGGCCAGGGCCGCTCCGAACAGGTTCACTGAGAGGACGGCTACGAAAATTAGAATCGGTGTTCCGTAAGCGTGGTACAGGACGGCTTTGTAGCGGGCCATAAACTTCAGCTGGTCGAGAAGCCAGAATCCATAGCCCAGCAAGATCACGATGGTAAACAGCAGTGCATTGGCGATCATCGTGAATGCCTCGTATTCTTCCGGGTTTTCGCTGACAAACCCTGTCCGGTTCCGGGAGCGGGCGGAAAGCGGGGCGAAAAGGAGGCCCTCCTGAGGCGCGCCGTTTGTTCCAGGGGCAGAAGCCCGTGAGTTGGGATGTGGCCGTTCCGAGGAGTACAGCTGCGGCGTCAGGTCAGAGGTGGCGTGCCGAGGTTGGGCCGAGTGTGCCCTGCGTCCGCCCGCGACCTCTTCGGTTTCGGTCTGGACTTGGATTCTCATTTGAACGCCTGGTCCTCGCGGAAGTAGGTGATGGTCAGTCCGAGAGGATTGATCGGGATCAATTCGTTGGGCACCTGGGACTTGAAAACGAACACGAAGCTCGCGGTGTAGAGTTCGCGTTTCAGCTCGCTATGGTCGGCGGGCGAGTAATAGACCATGTAGAAGTCCACGCGTGCCCGATAGGGCGGCGTTTGCATCCCTTCGAGCGAGACTTTCTTGACGTCCACATCGATCTCGGGAGCGGCCGTGTTCGTGATGAACTTCTTGATGATGTCGTCCTTGCGGTAGGCGTCGAAAATGCCGTTCGCGAGCTTGCCGTCGAGGAAGTACAAGGACTTCGAGAAGTCGTCCTGAATGGTGTAGCGATTGCGGCGGTAGTAGAGGGAGCAAAACTGCGGAGAGAAAATACTTGGCTTCGGCGTCCTGGGGTTTGTATTCGAAGTTGTGGTAGTTGATCGCTTCGGCCCGGCCGACATCATCGATGCGGATCACGAGCGGACGAAAATCCTGGAAGGTTCGAATGGTCCTGAGGTCGATGAGCGCGAGGGCCACACAAACAATGGACAGCAACGCGAGAGCAATCTTTGAGATAGGTATTCGTCACCATGGGGTCACCGCAGGATTCGAGATACAAACGCTTGGCGTCATGGAAGGTCGCATCGCGGTCCATCACATCACCCTGTTGAGCACCGCGGCCGGCGCATCCAATAGGCCGGCAGACGATCCTCCAGCCGTGCCGCTGAAGATATGGTTCGTAAGCGAAGGAATTTTCAGGAGCACATAGATCGAAGCGAGAAACGTTATGAAGAGGACGGGAAACCAGGCAACGAGCTGCACAGTCGAAAGGGTGCCTGCGGGCGGCAGACGAAGGGCGCCGAGCATGAGGTTTCCGATGACGTACACGACGGCTGCGGCGATGACCTGGTAGAACGCGTATTGGATGAAGCAGCGGAACCAACCCCAGAAGAGCCACTCCATCTTCGGAACGATGAAAAACGGTACGAAGACGGGTCCCACCAATACGCAAACGGCGGTGGCGATAAATCCGTATGCGATGACCACGATCGCGATGGCCTGCGCCGCGGCAAGCAGGATCGTGACGATGACGTAGATGGCGGTCCCGAAGAAATCTCCCCAACTGGGCGAGTCCATGCGCGACTCAAAGTCGGCAACCTGCGTGACCACGGTTTGCAGCTGCGCTTGATCGATCTGACTCGACAGAAACTGCGCCTCGTCGGTGACGAGGTTGTGAAAGCTCGTTCCGACGCCGGGAATCGGCGTGCTGTAGTAATTGACCATCGCGAAGCCAAAGCTGATGGTGAGAAGCAGACTTGCGAAATGGTCGAACTGGAAGGAAGGCCTGCCGCTGGCCGAAGAAAGAGCGGACTTGATTCCAAACCAAGCGACGAGGATCGTCGCGAACGAGCGAAAAAGATTCTGGCCCATGGAGTCGAAGAAGCCGAGGTTCTGGGTGAGCAAATTGTTGATCGCCTGAAAGATGTACTGCAGGAAATCGGTTTGCATTGCCGTCAGCTCCTTCGACGCCGCGGTTCCTACGCGCACGCTTACGGCATGCGGAAGTTCTGAAGTGAATCGGTGATCGTTCCGGTTACCTGGGACAGATTGCCGGACATGCTGGCTTGGCGACCGATGTCGGTGTTGATGGCGTTGGTGGTAGCGTCGCGCTGTTGCTTGGCAAGGATGGTTTGCTGTTCGAGAAGCGACGCGAGGAGCTTGTTCGAGTCCTGGACGGTGCGGAGGGTCAACACGCCCGCCGCATTGATCTTGTTCAGGACAGAGACTTCGCTATTGAGACTTGCGTCGTCCGAGAACGAATCCTGTTCCAAGTTCGCGATCTGTGTCTGGATGTCTGTCGGCGCTGCCACGGATCGAGCCGATGGTGGCCATCGCATTGATGTTTGCGCCGTCCGCGAGCTCGACGGACGCGTACTGGGACTGGACGCGCCCAAGTTCCGAGGCATCCATGCCCGAGAGTTCGTAGGGGTCATACTGAGATAGCGGGGTTGTGGCCTTTTGGTAGCCGGTGTTGATGTTGGGCAGCACGCCGGTGTTGATGCCGTTAATCCACGAGACCGTGTTCCCGAAGGTGTTGAGCGAGGTAACGTTTCGCCACTGGGAAAACATCGCGCGGTAACGGGCGGGCATGTTCTTGATGAACTGCGGCCATTTGCATGGCGAGATTGAGTTGGTTGGTGATCTGGGTGTAGCTCTTCTGCAGTTCGATCAGGTGCTGCTGGAGTTGGTAGTAGCGCAGCAGCGCATTGTTGTAGTTTGTCGGGTCGAAGACGATCCCGCTGCCGAATTGCGCGGTGGCGGTGCCGACTCCCAATCCCAACACAAGCAAGCAAATCAGAATCGTTTTTTTCATTGGACGGCTCTCCTTGGTGCCTTCAGAAATCGGAAGGCATTTTGTGGTTCGAGTAATCGGGCAACGCGAGGTCGCCCGCGAGATACACCTTGACCCGGTGGCCTTCGCGGATGGTCACCGTGGGCAGGATGTTCAGGAACTTGTCGAGGATCTGCGCTGAAGACTGCGCGGTGCTTTGCGCGAATCCCTGGCGCATGAGGTCGGTGCTGGATGCATTGAGAGAACCAGCGGTTCCGCCTTCGGCGACGGCTCCGAGCGCGCCGATCGCGAGCGACACTCCGAAGATGCGGAGATAGTGGTTGTTGACCTGATCCCGCAACCCCGTATCGCCGATCTGATTGAGCCCCTTGAATTGATCGAGGCTGACGGAATACCCATCGGGCATGAGCAAGCGATGGAACACGACGGCCAGACGTGTCTGGCCGAGGGCGTCCACCTTCTTGGTTTCGCCGAGCAGTTTCGAGCCTGCGGGAATCAGCAGGTGCTGGCGGTCGTTCGAATAGACATCGGTTGAGAGCAGGCACTCGACGGGACCGGCGAAGCCCCCGTCGAGGCGGTTGATGAGAACGGTTTCAAGGATGGTTCCTTCAAAGAGCACGTAGGTTTTTCCTGCCGCCGCATTGGCGGAGGGGGCCGACGCGGCGGCAGGAGTTCTGGCTTCCTCCTTTCGGTCGTGGGTTGTTTCCGGGGAATCTCGTACGTGGCTGAGCTCGGGCGAAGGCTGAGCTCGCTTGCATCTGTTTCAAGAGTTGCGTCACCTGCGGCGAGTCGGGCCCCACGGGAACCAAACTCGGAGCGGCAGGTGTGGCGTTCGGATTGCGGTGGCGGCGCGGGTTGCGGAGTTGACGGAGTTTTACGGTAGGTCAGAGCGACATTCGACGCAAAGAGCGACACGTAGGCGCGCCTCTTCCGTTCCGCTTCGATGGGGTCCTCCGTTCGCTGGTCGGGCGCATTGCCGGACGCCGCTCTGCTCCTGGGCTTGCTGCGAAGCTTGCGAGTCGCCGCCGAGCAAGCGAGTCTGCTGGGCCAAGGCGCTCTGTGCGACCAGTTGATCGCGCTGCAACTGCTCGATGCGGTTTTGCAAATCGTTGATCTTGGCTTCGTTGACTTCGAGAGGCGCCGGGGGCGGAGTTGCGGCGGAGGCCGTCTTCGTGGGGCTCGGGGGTTTCTTGCCCCCGGTCAGCCACATGATGGCGACCATGAGGAACGCCAATCCGATGAGAAGCCAGGACTGGACGTTCTTGGGCAAAAGACCTTGCGGTTTGGGCGCTTTTTCCTGAACCTGCGCGGGTGGGGTCGGTTGGGTCATGGTTGTTCCTCAGTTCGAGGAAATGCGGCGCGCAAAGCGCAGTTTCTTTTTGCCGATGGCGAGGTAGCCCGAGTCGATGATCTTGGGCGCGATGTACACGCCGTTCTCGACCTGGAAAGAGATCAGGTTCGGCTTGCCGTCTTTGATTTCGTACAGAGCGGGTTTTTCGCGCGCGGCGCACTTGATGTAGGTGAAGGCGTCGTCGTGGTAGATGGCGGAGACCAGGAAGGGCTCGCGTCGCCGCCTTGGAGTCGAGGGGATAGTCGAACTGGAGCTTGGTCGCGTAGCTGGAGCGGAAATGGCTCACCTGCTCGGCGGCTTGGGCCTCGACCGCGTGGATTTGCCCGGTCGTTTGGGTGCGGAGCGTTTCGAGTTCTTTCGCGTATGCCTGCGACTTCCCCGGCGCTCACATAACCGCGCAGTCCGGTGTTCGCCCCGATACCGGATCCGTCTTTCGGTTCAACGAAGATTTTGAGATCGGGCTCGACGTTCGGCTGGTTGCTGATTTCGGTCAGCAGGAACGAATAGACGTGGCCGCTGGCGGTGATGAGGTTCAGATTGCTGCGAATGCCGGCCTGGGCCGGGTGGACGTAGCAGAGGTTGTGCGCGCCGTTGATGATCCAGAATTCTTTGTCGCCGGTGGTGAAATCGAGGATCTCTTCGTCTTCGGGAAGAACGATGAGCGTCGAAAAACGCAGTTTGGCGCGAACGGGGACAATGTCTTCCTTCGAATACTTCACGACGCGGGCCTCGGCTTCCGTGGTGGCATGCGCAGGTGAAGGCTGGAACGCGGCCGACGCCAAGAAGAGCGAATGCGAGGACGCGAAGGAAAAGGCCGTGCCGCTGTGTCTGAAACATGTGTTTCATCGAGATGCTCCTTTTGAGAACGGTTTTTGCTTCTGGGAACTCGAATCGTTACCGGACAACGAGTGGAGGAACCAATTGACCGCGAAGAAGCAGGCGGTCGCAGAATCCCGCGAGCGCGAGGAGAAAAAAGACATAGAGCAGCCCATCCTCGAGCACCCGGCAACCGAACGGCGGCACGAGAGGCGGAATCATATTCATGGGCGTCCTCCTGCCAGCACTTCGAGGCCTTTCTCGAAGCCGTATGTCTCGAAAGCCTCTTTCCGTTTCTTGTTGTCGTAGGGATCGTTGGTGTACAGCCAGTAGCTCTTGGGATCGACGTTGAGATTGGCGACCTTCGCGAGTTCCGGCGTCTTGATCAGGAATTGTTGCTTGGGGATAAGGCCCGAGATCAGCTCGACTTCGTTTTCGTTCAAGTGAAACTGGCGGCGGTAGAGGTCGCGGTCCATGTCGGGATTGGCGAGGAAGATCTTGGTGGCGCAGCTTTCGATGATTACGTCGAGGATGTCGGAGCGCCTGAGCTCGTCGAGCGATTGGGTGGAGAGCACCATGGCGGCGTTGTGTTTCCGCCAGGTCTTGAGCGCTTCGACGACGTATCGCTGGATGCTCGGATTTTTCAGGAACACCCACGCTTCGTCGATGAAGAACGCTTTGAAAACGGAAGTGATCTGCCGGTCGGCAATGACGGCGTTGGCGCGATGCAGGATGTAGAAGAGCAACGGTTCCAGAAGCTCCGGGTACTGGCTCATGCGCTGGAAGTCGAAGCACTGAAAGCGGGAGAACGAGATGGTGTCTTCGGCGTTGTCGAACAGGAATCCGAACTGGCCGCCTCGGGTCCATTTGGCGAGGCGGCTCGCAATGTCGTGGCCGAGCGTGTTCGCCAGCACGCCCAGCGTGCGCAGCGCCGGATCGACCGCATAGAGGTTTTCGATCTGGTGGTAGAGATCGCGTTCGGTGGCGGGATCGATCTCACCGGCTCGCTGGCCTTGGATCAAGACTTTCAGGAACAGAGCCAGGAAATCGAGGTTCTCCTTGGTCGGCGGCAGAGAGAACGGATTGATCTTGAAATCTCCGGATTCGAGGCCCACGCGGACGTACGAGCCGCCGAACAGTTGCGTGAGGCTCTCGAAGCTTCCTCCCAGGTCGAAGATGAATGTGTACGGATCGTATTTCTGGAGATTGGTGATCAGGAAATTCAAGCAGGAACGACTTCCCGGCGCCGGTCCGCCCGAGAATCATGGTGTGCGCGACATCGCGGTAGTGGAGATTCAGGAAGTACGGGGTGTGGTGGTTGGTTTCGAGGACGGCGAGATATTCCTGCCGGAGATGGCGATTGCGAGGCTCGCCACAGTGGAGGGTGAACAGAAACGAGAAATCGGCATAGTTGGTGTTGAGCAGATACAGGTAGCGGAGATTGAAGGCGTGGTTGCCGGGAACCGCCGCGAGAAATGCGTTCAGGAGGTTGTATTTCTCTTCGTAGAGCTGGGCGTCGTGGACGCTGAAGACTTTGTAGAATTCGGCGCACGCCCGGTCCACCTTCGCCAAGTCGAGGTCGTAAATCACGACGGTGAGTGAAAACTGGCCGAAGTAGTTCCCGTGAAGCTCGATCTCCTTGATGCCTTCGCCGAGTTCCCGGACCTGGGATTCCTTGGAATCGTCGAGCAGCACATCCTGCGTGGGGGCATCGTTGAGACTGACCTGGCTCGACGAACGAGCGCTTGGTGTTGTGAAAATGGCGGCGCTTGGCCTGGATGATCCGGCGCGTCTTGCCGGAATCTTCCTTTTTCCATTCGGTGACGACGTAATAGTTCGCTTCGACTTCGAGCAGTCGTTTGAAGATGAGCGGAAAGCTCTGGGCGGAAGGCTCCTTGAGCGTCAGAACCTTGACGTAGTAGTCGTCGACGCGCAGATATCCGCGGTGACATTCGAGATGAGATTCAGGCAGGTAGTAATCGAGGAAGGTGTCGTATTTGAGCTTGGCGAGTTCGAGCTTGTCGGGATGAAAGTTGAGTGTTTTCTTGAGAACGCGGAACGCTTCCTGTTTGTCGAGCATGCGCACGGGAAGGAAGTCGCTGACCTGCAGAATGAAGCTGCGAGCCTTTTGAAGCAGCGCGGTCTGGGCATTGCTGACGTGCTGCCCGAGAACGACCGTCTGCTTTCGGTGAGAAAATTGTGCCCGCGAGGTCCGACGAGGGCCTTTTTCGGATTCTTGGGTAACTCAATGAGCGCGCTTGCGAGCTTGGCCGAGGTCTGAAATCCCTGGTACAGGACGACGTAGTAGACGGACAGCGAAAAGAGCGTGTCGGCTTTGCTCGCGAGGTAGGCGATGCGATTCTTGATGGCCGTGTCCACGACCGGATTGCCATAGAGCTTGTACGGGATGGTTTCGTTGTTGCGCTTGAAGAGGTATTGGTAGACGCGGTAGTTTTCATCGAACAGCTTCAGTGCCGATTCGAGGCGCTTGGTGAAGCCGTCAATGGACGCGCCGTCGAGACACTCGTAGTCCACGCCGCGCACTTCGAGGACGACGCCGACCTCTCCGGTCTTGGTGAGAAATGCGTGCGGACCGATGAAACCGTACAGATTGATCTGCTCCGCGAGCGAGCCGGTCTCGTTGTAGTTCTTGAAGATTCGGCTAAGCCTGAACATGGCCATCCCTTCGGATCGCGATGGGGCTGAATTTCATCGGGTCGTACTGCGCGCGCAGTCTTGCGGCCGTGAGCAGAAATCGCAGAATCTGCGGATCGGTCTGGGTGGCCCAGCGGGCCAGGAAGTAGAGCAGCGAGAACATCAGCATCCCGCCAAACAAGCTGTCGAGAAGATTGAACGTGGCGGCGCCCATGCACATGGCGAAGAAAAAGAGCTTTCGCTCGGCCCCGAGGATCGTGAGTGGCCGGGATAGCGACCGATGGACTCTGTTGATTCGCCTGGCTTCCGCCATGTGTTTCTCCTTCTGGGACCCGGGTGATTCAGGTGCCAGGAAAAAGCCAGGCGAGGAAATTCACTGCGGCGATGGCCATGCCGACGCCGAAGAGCACACCGGCGAGCACACGCTTCGAGCCGCCTTCGCCAAAGGCGAAGGTGAGGCCGGACACGACAATCGCGACGAGCGAGAGGCCGCGCGCGATGGTGCTGGTGAAGGCCGTCTCCAAAACGTTGACGGCGTTTTCCCAAGGGGAAGTCCCTTGCGCGAACGCCGGAGCCGCGAGAAGCAATGTGAAACCGAGGGTAACGAGAGGTGAGCGCAGCCAAGGGCTGCGCGCGCAAGTTGCGGATGAATTGCTTCATGTTGATGTTCTCCCTGTTTCTTCCGAGTTTTTGAATTGATCCGTTGAGAGGGAGTCCCGCGGCTTCGGCAGCAGGAAGGAAGCGGATGGCGATTGATGGGACGGCTGTATGCGCCGGTTCCTGGACTTCCCCCCGTCCAGGCACACTTGGAGCGTTCGCCCCGAGTACAGCGTTGTCCCACAATCGCGTCCGTCCCTCTAGCGGGCCGTACGCGACACAGAGCAGAAGCACCGAAGGAATCGGTGGGGCCCTGTCCGCGGGAGTTAACCGGCGAGAACTCCCCTCTCTATACTTATCAGCCAAAGAAAATGAAAACAGACCGGGTACTAGTGAAATATTTTTTCGGTGGTACCTAAATCCCGACGATACACTGAATGATCTATTGTCAAAGGAACGCCACTCACGGGACGAAGAGGTTCAGTTGTTCGGGTGTCCCGGTGCTCGATGTCCGTGCAATACGGCGCAGCCGGTCGACCAGTCGTTGGATGCGATGCCTGACCGCTACCACCGAATGGCCGCTGCGGCGCGCGAGTTCCTGGCAGGAGATGCCTCGAAGCTTGAACTCTGTCAATAATTCCCGCTCCTCGTGCAGAAAGCCATCCTCGTCGCTGGCAGTTGTCGAGAAACTGTCGGAGCAAGGTGATGGCATGAGTATCGTCATCACTTGTGTCCGTCTCGAGCACCGCTGGCCGTAGTTCCGCTGGTTTCATCCCGCAAAGATCTGTGCGACTCGCGAATCGCCCAACGGAATGCGCAGCGGCGCATTTTTCGTGCGATGGTAAATCCAAGGTGCGAGTGGCGGGAATGCAGTTCCTTGGAATGAAGAAATTCGAGAAGAACGGCGAAGAGGTGTTGGGCGGTATCTTCGCGGGTTAATGAAGGAAACGTCGAAGCGACTTGGCTCGTGGTGCGATGAACGGTCGGAATGAAGACCAGCAACAAGAGCCGCTGCCACATCGATCGGAACAGCGGGTCGTCGCCGCGCCCCAGAAGGTCGAGAAGGATTTCATCGGAAGACGGATGCTGATGATGACCATCATGGTCCTGAAGTTTTCGGACGAGTTCGAATGCGGTCGGAAAAGCTGACAGGATCGGGCTGGAAGCAGCAAATGACCGAAATTCTTCGTCGCTTCGGTCATCGCTCGAGTTCAGCGATGAGGTTTGCTTCCAACCGGCAGATGAGGCAGTCGCAGTACGACGCGGTCATCATGGGGATGCTCCGGCGTCTCAGGCTTTTCCCTGCTCTGCGGTCGAAGCAGGAAATGGCCCTTCTCTCAGCTTTCTGACATGGTTCTGGTTTCACGCCGGCCGGGGGACAACGCCTGGCGTTTCGGGAATCGTGCCCTGATGTTCTTCGAGCGGGTCCGATTCCCTAGCACGTGTGGTCGGAAAAACGGACCGCGTGCAGTGAACGAATGCTGCTATGTTGAGCGGGTGTTGTGGAGGATTTGTTCGATTCGGTCGGAGTCGCGGCCAGCAAAAAAAGGGCCCCGGCAAGATGCCGGGGCCCAGTGCATTTCGCCTTTAGAAGGAATCATGCTCCGTTGTTCCAGGAACCTCCTCAGAGGCATGTGAACTGGAAGCGGTCGCTTCCGGCTCGGGTTCGCCGCGGTCGAGCTTGCGCACGGCATCGGCGCGAATCGACCACGACGTGATCTTCGCGGTGCTCGCCTTCTTGCCCTTGCCGTTCGCGCGTTCGTAGGTCGAGCTGATCAGGCTGCCTTCGACGAGGACGTGCGAGCCTTTCTTGACGACTGCAGGACGTATTCGGCAAGCCGCGGGCGGAAGATGCAGACGCGGTGCCACTCGGTCTTTGAAGACCACTCGTCCTGCGCGTTTTTCCAGGACCGCTGCGTGGCGACCGAAAGAACGGTGAACTTCGTGCCGTTGTTGCGGCTTGACGCTGCTCCGGATCTGCTCCGACGAAACCGACGATAGTCACTGAATTGAGGTACATGTGTATTTCTCCTTTTTCTGCCCCATTTTCTTGGGGCACCCAAAAGCGAGGGCTTCTGCTCCCAAAGCGAGCGGCTGCATTCTGGGAGGGACCCAATGAGGTTGTGGGAGGAACCGGGAAAGCAGAAGCCGCGAAGCTGCCGGGCGCAGGAATTAGCCCGAAGCAGTGCCCAAGAAAATGAGCGGAAGAAAAAGGTCAAGTACAAGACTCAGTGAAATCGTGTGGAGTGCCCATGCGTCAATATTGCGGAGCGAGCTTTCGCGAGCCGGGCGGTTCTTGGACAGCGCGCACTAAGGGCATGTTAGACGGTCTGCGCGGCGCTCCGGAGCACGCACTGTAGGAGACCTCCCGTCGCGCGGGCTCGAAACTTGCCAGCAAATTATACGTGCGGACCACGATGGGATGACAAGCGATGGATTTCTTTGCGGTGAGCAGATGCGTGCGTGCTGGGCCGCGACGCTTCTTGTCCTGGTTCAACCGTCTCCAGCTTCTTGCGCCACTTGTAGACGTCCCTCGGTCGTACCCCGAGTTCTCGCGCTAACTCACCGACATCCTCACAAGTCTCCATGCGTTCGACAGCTATTCGTTGAAATTTCCGGGAGTATCGCTTTCTCTTGACGGTTCTTTTTTCCCGGAAACTGCGCCCCATTTTTGTGTGTCAGTTCAAGGGTTCACTCCATTTTGGGATGAACCTCTACGCAAGGGGACGGGTTGGAATCGACCAAGTGGCCATTTGTCCATTAGACGTAGTTACTGAAAATGCGAAACGCCACGTGGGACAAAAGCACCCAAAATCCTAGTGAGGTACACGATGGTCAATGTCTCCGTACTCGACTGGAATCGATAGCTTCCGAGCAGCCCAGTATTGGCCTGAAATGATTGGTTCTGAACCGAAACATCTCACAACCCCGTTTCTGGATCACTCCCGAGTAGCCGACCACTCGACCAGAATCCCTGGAATTCACGAAATGAGCGTGGATAAAAGCTCTCCCGGAGCCACTTGAAGGTCTGACCTTTCCGCGTTGATCGGGGGGGATCGCACATAGAAAAAAAGCGACGCCCGGATTCCGGGGCGTCGCTTTACTCGGGTTTGTTCCGTGCGTCTTACTCCAGTGTATTAAGCTTCGCTTCGCTGTAACAGTCTCTTTTTACTGGTCCGCGACCTGAACTGACGGATTCGATGATCCGACATCCAGGACGACCGCCTTCGTCGGCGAAATGACGTAAATCACGGTCTGACACGTTGTAGATGTTGCTGAGATCGTGCAGGCCGAGGGGAGATGCACAAGGCCGGTCGAGTCAATGGAGTAGGTGAAGCTCTGCGTCTGACCCAGGCTTGAGACCCGCTGCTGTTGTTATCGTTGATTACGCTGACGTCGGTCGTAGACGGGGTGAACGTTGCCACGCCCGAGCCGTCGCTACCGTTTGCGCCTTCCGGATCAATCGTCCCGAAAGCATAAGCTCCGCTGGCCGAAGAGTTCGTGAACGGGGCACCGGACTGGGACTGGAAGAAGCCGGAGTCCACGCCCCCGTTAGCGTTGAGGAAAAATGCTTGTGTCGAGCTCACTAGGCGGAAGGTCGGCGTACTGCCTCCTCCGCCGCCGGAGATGGTCACTCGTCCCGTCGAGGTCCGCAGTATATGTTGCTGAAATACCGCCCGAGGAGAAAGTGCCACCGTCGTTTCGCAGTTGGGTACCGATGAGCGTGGTGCCAGACGGGGTAACGAGGTAGATGTCGGCCTTAGTTGTTCCCGCGCCTCCGCTACCGAGTCCCGAGTCGTACCCGATGTAGGATCCGGACAGGGGGTTGGCGGAGAAGGGCGTGCCAGACTGTTTCAACATCTCGCCGGCGAAGGCGCTGTTGCTGGTCTGGTCGTCACTACCGAGGACGAGTACGTCGGTTGAGGAGACCACATAAATTATGGTACCTACAGCCGAAGAGCCTGTCGGAGTGAACGAGAGGGTGCCGCGGCCAGTGGTGGCTGAAATGGTGTATGACCCACCGCTGCCGATCGAAACCGGGCTTGCAGGCCAATTCGTATTGGCCGAGTTTCCATCCAATTGGCCGTTGTTGTTGAAGTCGACTTCGCCTCCGTTTACCGCGCCAGTTGCTAAGTCGAACACTCCGACGGCTCCGAACTTGCCGCCACAGATACTGTTGTTGCAAGCGAGCGCGTTCTGAATGGAAGAGGCACCGAAAGCGAAATTGCCGGTGACTTGGGAGGTGGTGAAAGCTGAGGTGGTCTGTTTGCGCAGAACCCCAGCGGTGAACGGGCCCGCGGAGTCGAAGTCAATCAGATGGCCCGTGGAAGCCACGCCGGAGGAGATATTCCCCAGCGAGAAGCGGTAGTTCTGCGTTCCCGCCGAGGTGGTGATCACCATGCAGCCGCGATGATCGGAACCAACACCGTAAGAACCGGAAGTAACGGCATTGGTCTGCACACCAGCAGTTGCATTCGCGTTGATGTCGATCGTGCCTGCGGTAATCAATCCATTGTTATTCGTGCCGTTGAAGGTGAGTACGCCTCCGACCAGAACCGGTTGGGGGCTGGTTTCGCCAGTTCCGGTCCCATTGTCGAAGCCCTTGAGCACGAAGGCATAGTGCCCGGTCAACAGCGATTCGCTGCCGCCGGAAACGCAGGTCGGCGCGGCGCTGACAGTAATGCTGAGACTCGCGGTGGCGGTGTTGGCCGTTGGTTTCGCCGAGTCAGCGACTTGCACGGTGAAGTTAGTGGTGCCCGTTGCGGTCGGAGTGCCAGTGATCGGCCGGAAGAGCTCAGGCTTAATCCGGCGGGCAGCGTAGTGCCACCGGTGAGGCTCCAAGCGTATGGCGGAATTCCACCAGTAGCCGACAGGTTGGTACCGGGATACGCGGTATTCACCGTGCCAGCGGGCAGCGAACCCGATGTTGTGGTGACTGACAGCGTCGACACTGTGACGATAATGCTGAGGTTGGCGGATGTAGTTTGCGCCGTGGGCGTGGTGGAATCCGTCGCCTGCACGGTAAAACTGAACGGGCTCCCTGAGTTGGTGTTTGGCGTGCCCGAGATAACGCCTGTGCTGGGAGCCAACGCCAGCCCAGGTGGGAGCGAACCGGAACTAATACTCCAAGTGATCGGCGTTGCGCCGCCGGTCGATTGCAGCGTTGCGCTGTAGGTGGCGCCTACGATGCCGTTCGGCAAAGACGTAGTAGTAACCGAAAGAGCTGAATTCACCTGAATACTGAGCTGTTTGGTTGCGGTTTGCGCGGTGGGCGTGGTGGAATCCGTCGTCTTGACGGTAAACGTGGTGGTGCCCGCCGTGGTGGGGCTGCCAGTGATGGCGCCAGTGCTGGCGTTCAACGTCAACCCGCCTGGGAGCGCGCCAACCGAGATGCTCCAAGTGACAGGGGGATTTCCGCCCGCACTCTGAAGCATAGCGTTGCTGTAGCTCTGGCCGACAACCCCGTTGGGCAAGCCGGTGGTAGCGACCGACAGCGGTGCCGTTGCAATCGAAATGCTCAACGCCTTCGAGGAGGTCTGCTGAGGCGTGCCGGAATCAGCGGCTTGAACCGTGAAATTGAAGGGACTTCCAGTGGCCGTGGTGGGCGTGCCGGAGATGACGCCGGTGCTCGGTGCCAATGACAGCCCGGGAGGCAGAGACCCAAGAGTGACGCTCCAGCTGATAGGCGCGATGCCGCCGCCGTTCGTCTGGACGGTCTGGCTATAGGCTGTGCCAACGGTACCGCTCGCGAGAGAAGTCGTGGAAATCGTGAGCACGGGAGTGATGATGATGTTGAACGGCTTTGTGGCAGTTTGTTGCGGCGTGCCGGAATCTGTCGCCTGCACCGTAACACTCGACATGCCTGCGGTTGTGGGCGTGCCAGTGATCGCGCCCGTCGCTGCATTCAAAGTCAGGCCCACGGGTAAGGTTCCCGCGCTAATCGCCCAAGTTACCGCCGGGGTCCCGCCGCTTGATTGCAGGGTCGCGCTGTAAACAGAATTAACAGCGCCCGTCGGGAGCGAACTATTGGTGATAACGAGTTGCTGCACAATGGTGATACTCAACGCCTTCGTCACCTTCTGCTGGGGCGTGCCGGAATCGGCAGCTTGGATGGTGAAACTGGATGTGCCGACGGTGGTGGGTGTCCCAGAAATTCCGCCAGTGCTCGCGTTCAGGGTTAGCCCTGATGGCAGCGAGCCGATAGAGACGGTCCAAGTGATCGGCGTTACTCCGCCAGTGGATAGCAACGTCGCGTTGTAAGCCGCGCTGGTAACCCCATTGGGAAGCGACGAGGTGGTAATGGACAGTACCGGAACAATGGTGATGCTCGATGCCTTCGTGGCCGTGAGCGCAGGCGTGCTGGAATCTGCAGCGCGGACGGTGAAATTGGAAGTTCCTGCCGTCGTGGGCGTACCACTGATCGCCCCGTTTGCAGCCAGCGTCAGGCCCGTAGGAAGCGAACCGGCAGATACGGTCCAAGTAATGGGAGTCGCTCCGCCGGTGGATTGCAGAGTCGCGCTGTAGCCCGGACTATTGACGATGCCGTTCGGCAAAGAAGTCGTCGTGATCACTACCGGTGCGGGATTAATTTTGATGCTGAGAGCGGCGTTGGCAGTCAGATTGTCCGCGTCCTTCACTTGAACGGTAAAGCTAGACGTGCCGTACGCGGTGGGCGTGCCAGTAATCGCGCCAGTGCCGGCGGCGAGAGCCAGTCCAGTGGGAAGCGTTCCGACCGTAACGCTCCAAGTATATGGTGAAACGCCGTTCGTTGCGGCGAGGGTTGCGGAATAGGCGGTTCCGACAACGCCGGCTGCCAGCGACGTTGTGCTAATAGAAGGCGGGGGCACAAGATTGATGGTCAACGTCGTGATCTTGGTGGCATCGAACACAGACGTTGCGGTGAGGGTGGCAGTCGAAGCCGTTGTAATACTCGTTGGCGCAGTGTAGGTGACAGCAGTCGCCGTCTGCCCGCTCAACGCGCCCGCGCCAGTCAGGCTCCAGGTCACACCCTTGCTCACGGGATCATTCGAGACCGTCGCGGTCACCTTGTTCGTCTGCCCCTGTTCGTCTGTCTGCATGGCGCTCGGCGTGAGGGCAATCGAAATGGCTTGCAAGTTGATGTTCAACGTGGCGGTCTTGGTCGCGTCCGAAACTGAGGTCGCCGTCATCGTTGCTGTGGCGTTCGCCGAGATCGGCGAGGGCGCAGTGTAGATGACGGATGTGGTTGTCTGCCCGCTCAATGTACCGGGCCCAGACAGACTCCAGGTGACCCCGGCCGCTTTGGAGTCATTGGAGACAGTGGCTGTGACGCTCACGGTCTGACCCGCAACCGCGTTCTGTGTCCCGCTGGGGCCGAGCGCGATCGTGATCGCAGGATTGCTGTTACTGCAGGCCGAAATGACCATCCCTAGCGAGACAAACATCGCCAACGCTGTCAGAACGTACTTTCTGGAGTTCATCAGTCACCTTTGTCAGTTGAGATAACGCCACAGACTCGCAATCGGGTGTGAAGCACCGGAAGCAAAGAGACAGGAACCTACTTCAAGGACAGTCTCACCCGACACAAGTGGTACCACCATATCTGCCTGGAAAATGTTGGGTCAAGTCTGAGTGTTTACTAATTTCGTTGATATGCTCAAACTGATAGGTGCGCTTCTGGAACATATAGCGCTAATTCCAGACTCGCGCGCGCCCCCCACTACAACGCAACGCACAACTGCGACTGAAGAACTCTTCAAGCGAGCCGCAACGACGGCCAACGTCTGGGAAGTTTGCTCCCTTGGCGCTTCCATCTGATTCCGTTCGGATCACGGGCTAACCGGAAGTCCTACCGAGCCAGAAGTCCGCTTCTAGGATATTAGCGTATCGTTAGGCAATTGGAGGATTTTGGGCGGATCACCATGATTCGGAATTTAATACATAACCCGAAGCGGAGGCCTTTTGAGCCCGTTTTCGCTGAGCGTCACGACATGCCGCGCCCTGCCGGTGCACGCCAAGCGACGCCAGATGCGGCACTTGTGTGATTTTGCATGTTTTCTTGCAAAGCAGGGGGGCCTCTACTATAGGTACGCGCCCGCGCAACTCTAGTTGTCCGCCAGATGCGCCATTGTCGTTGACCTCTCTGTGGGTGCAGGTGTGGGTGCGACTAAGGAAGAAAAAATGGCTCCCAATTTCCCATAAGCGACACCAGATAGGGCACTTAGATTTTAAACTCCAACGGCGTTGCTAGTTCGAATCTAGCCCGGGGAGCCATTCTTCCTCCTGATGTTCATTCCAGAGGTAAATTGGATTTTGCGACACGAATTGTCTTTCTCCATAAGGAATTGCAGATTCTCATAATTCCGCGCGCCGGGAGTGCCACGCGATTCAACAAAAATAAACAGGTGTGCCAATCCAGACCTTCGTTCTGTGAGTGAGGCGTCTGATTACAATGCCTAGCGGAAAATCCCACGGACTAATCCCATGATTGATTATCGAAAGTCCGCTGGGCCGGAAAAATCCTCATGGTTGGCAATCATTCAATTCTCCGCGAGATTTTACTTTGTTGCGAAGTATTCCCACTTTTTCGATTTCGATTTCCACTCGGTCTCCGTCCCGCAAAAAGATGGGAGGCTTGCGCGCGAAGCCGACGCCGGGCGGTGTGCCGGTCGCGATCACGTCCCCGGCCTCGAGAGTAATAAAAGAGGAAATGAACTGAATAAGGGTAGGAACATCGAAAACCAGATTCGCGGTCGTAGAATCCTGCATGGCTTCGCCGTTCAGAAGACACCGTATGTGCAGCGAGCGATGATCCGGAATCTCAGCAGGAGTTACAAGCCATGGCCCGATCGGGGCAAAACCGTCGCAGCTCTTCCCGCGGAACCACTGGCCGTCGGTGAATTGAAAATCGCGCGCACTGATGTCGTTCGTGCAGGTGTACCCGGCCACATACGTCATTGCGTCCGAAGCGCGCACACTGCGGCAAGTGCCTCCCATCACCACTGCAAGTTCTGCTTCGTAGTCGAGTTGCACGCAGTTGTCCGGTATCAGAATGTCGTGATTGTGCCCGCTCACTGCGTTGGAGGTCTTTGCAAAGAGCAGTGGCCGGACGGGAAGCTCCATTCTTGCTTCCACGGCATGATCCCGGTAATTCAATCCCACACAAATGAGTTTTCGCGGGCGAACCGGAGGAGGGAGGGGTTGTTCGAGTACCGTCGCCGGCAATTCGGCTGCTTGACTGGTCTCCCGAAAAAAGTCCGGATTGTCAGCAAGCCACGGTTCGATTTCCTGCAACGCAGCCAGGAAATCCGAATCCGTCCCGGAGTGAAGAGCGGCGGAAGCCCGAGCTCGAACCCGACCCGCAACTCGTGTGGAATTGAGCGCGCTCCAATCGAACATTCGCACTCCGGAGTCCAGGAAAAACGGCCGTATCTCATTTCCGCGGAAATAGCGTCCTGCCTTCATTGAAACGGCCCCGCGCACTTGAGAGGCTTCGTACTGTGTTGTACTTGACGATTCAAGGCGCCCCTCCAGGAAGCGTGGTTGCATTCAGAAGTTATTGACAAGTAACCATTTACTTTGTACTGTCGACGGAGTGCAGTGTCATTGTAGGTGAGGGAACTTATGGCGAAGAACAATTCATTCCAACCATTTCGAAATAGCGGAACTCTGAAGGACCGGGCCGTCGAAGTTCTAACCGATGCAATTTTGAGCGGCAGAATCAAACCGGGAGAGCGGCTGAATGAGAGCCAACTGGCTCGCGAATTCCATGTGAGCCGGGCTCCCATCCGTGAAGCACTGCAACAGCTCCAGGAACAGTCGCTGATCGTTAACATTCCCAGGCGCGGGATGTTCGCCGTCAGTCTGGACGAAGAAGACATACAGGAAATCAACTCTCTGCGCGTGGTGTTGGAAGCCGAAGCGCTGCGCCTGGCGCGAAAGCATTTAAATCCACAGCGCGAAAAAAAATTGGAACAGTTGTTGGTCATGATCGAAAATATGGAACCTTCACCGACCAAACTTTCCATGCGCGTCGACTTCGAATTTCACCGCACATTTTGGAGTTACAGCGGTAACGAATACCTGGAAAAGATATTAACCAGCCTGACCGCGCCTTTGTTCGCACACTCGGTGCGCACGCTCCTGCGCGGCGAAAAGCTGCGCATGATTCTTGACTCCCACCGGCCGCTGTTCGACTTCATCTGCGGGCGGTCGAAGGAATCGGCGGAGCAAGTTATGATCGCGCACCTTTCCGTCCGATATCGCGAGCCCGACAGGTTTTTCAGCATGTCCAAGTCTAGCGACTAGCGTTCTTGCCGAGAAATGGTTTCACGTGCCGGTCGAGGATGGCGTGCACTTTCGCAACCTCTTCCGGTCCCAGTTTGGAAACATAAGGCGCGCCGGTGGCGCATTCGGCGATTTTGAGATACCGAAGCGCCTCATCAAAAGCTCCCCAGATAGAAGGCAAAACCGCCCATCCCCCGTTCGCAGGCGGACCATCGACCTCCGCATCAACGAAGTACCTGACCAATGGCGTAAGTGCAGATTCATCCACGTCTCTGTTGGCGAGAAGGGGAGTGCCGATGCGCGGAACCGCGCCTGATAATTTGTGAAATTCCAAAGGCCCTGGAACTTGGACCCGCCGCATCTATTACAGACCGTCGACAGAATACTCCTAATTTTAATCCGGCGCAATCACGAAGTCGAATCGCTATAATCATTGGTGAAAAGGCATTTTGCATCTAGTTCCATGAGTTTCAAGTCCGCATACAGTCGACATGAATGACAAGCATTATGCGCTGTATGTCGGCAAAAAAGCCGGGAAGGACGGCAGGCATTTACCCCGCTTCCCTGCGCTCAAGGAAAGCTCTTGACTGTATGCATATGGATTGTATTATACCTGTCGACAGTTAAAACCATCGTGCGAGTCTTTTCATTTGCGATCACTTCCTTAGCGACGCCGAAGGCATGATGCGGCGCCTTCCATTGTTTCTCCTTTTGCTTGCCTTAGTTTTCGCGATTCATTCAGAGGGAGACACCCGTCCTTTAATTGTCGGAGACTTGAAGCAGCTCTTCATCGATCACAAATTCATCGATAAAGCTCAAAACATCACCCTCACGTTGAATCCGCCATTGAAAGAAGGAGTCGTGCTGAAGGGGGAGTCTCCCTGGGAAAACGGGCTCCTGACATACGGCTCGGTCGTGGACGACGGAGGCTTTTATAAAATGTGGTACAACTGCCTCGCGGAAGGCCGCAATGGGGTGGCCGGCATAGGACATACCTGCTACGCGACATCGCGCGACGGGATTTCTTGGGTGAAGCCGATTCTCGGATTGGTGGATTTCGACGGCACCAGCGCCAATAACATTGTTTCGGCTCCCGAGAATTTTGATGGTGAGGGCACAAGCGTCTTCTTGGATCCCATTGCATCCCCCGACCAACGTTTCAAGCGCGTAGCTCTTCCGTACGGTCCGGACCTGGAGCGCGGCGGCCTTTACATTGAATATTCCAGCGACGGCCTTACCTGGACAATGAGTAAAGGACCAGTTTTTCCTTTCTTTTGCGACACGGATAACCAGGCATTCTACGACCCGAGAATTCAAAAATATGTGGCGTACGTGCGCATATTGAATCCATGGCGCAAAGTGGGCCGCATTGAGATGGACAACATTTTGAGCCCCTGGCCGTATGAGAAAAGCAGCAACTTGAATTTGTTCGCGGGGCCAAAGCGCCTCCCCTCCGTTACCGATCAGATTCCGACGGTCCTCAGCTACGACAAATTCGACCCGGAGGTGACCGATATTTACAATCCGGGGGTGGAATATTATCCCTGGGCACAAGACGCTTATTTTGCGTTCCCGAGTGTCTACCGACACTTTCCACAAGCGGGAGGTGGCCGAACTTTCGACGACTACAAGAAATACAAGGGGCCTAATCCCGACGGCCAGGGCAGGTATATCAACGATGGCGTCCTGGATATTGAAATGGCGGTGAGCCGCGATGGCATCCACTGGGATCGCATGGATCGCCGTCCTTACATAGGGCTGGGGACCGAGGGAAGTCCCGACAGTCGGATCGAATTCATTCTTGTAGGGTGGATTCGCCGCGGGGGTGAAATTTACCAATATTATCTTGGGAAAAATTACTCCCATGGCCAATTGATTAGTCTCAAGAGGGTTCGAAATCTGGGGGCCATTCTTCGCGTGGTGCAGCGATTGGACGGATTCGTTTCCGTCGACACCGATTACCATGGCGGGAGCCTCACCACGCCCTCGGTAATCTTTCAGGGCCATCACCTGGAGCTAAATCTGAAGACGGCGTCCACGGGGGAAGTGTGCGTGGAAATGGAAGATGAGGAGGGGAAACCAATCGAAGGATACGCAAAGGAAGACTGCGATGAGGTGGTAGGAAATTACGTGGCGAAGACAATCACCTGGCGGGGGAATCAGGAATGTACGAAACTGGCGGGGAAACCGGTGCGATTGCATATTCTGATGCGCAACGCGAAGCTCTACGCTTTTCAATTCAAACAGTAAGTGCATGTCGCCCGAGGCCCTGACGGGTCTTGGCGACGGAGGAATAGAAATCTATGAGGGTCTTTGCATTGTTGATGGTTTCGCTAACCCTTTCAGGTTGGCTGTTCTCTTCGAGTGAAATTGCCTCCATCGCGGTTGGCGATAGGAAGCAGCTCTTTATCGATCATAAATTTATAGCCTCATCGGAAAATGTCACGCTAACGAGCAATCCGCCCCAGAAAAGAGGGAGTGGTCTTGAATGGCGAATTCCCCTGGGAAAACGGGCTGCTGAATTACGGATCCGTGATCGATGACAACGGATTCTACAAGATGTGGTACGAGGGTATGGAACAAGACGGATTGAAAGGTCCGCGCAGACCCTTTCACACCCTGTATGCGACATCTACGGACGGAATTCATTGGGAGAAACCCATCCTGGCGCTTCTACCCAATTCTGATGGCAGTCGTGCCAACAACATTGTGCTGGGATCGGATGATTGGGAAAAAGGAGGGCGCAGTTTTCCTCGACCCCAAAAGCCCCGCCTGACCAACGATTCAAGCGGGTCATCGGGCTGTTCAAAGACAAGGGGCCAGACCGGGGGGGCCTTTATATTATTTATTCGGGCGACGGAGTGAGATGGAAACTGCACGAACCGGCCGTTTTCCCGTTCAACAGCGACACGGATAATCAAGCTTTTTACGATTCACGAATTCAAAAGTACGTGGCCTATGTACGGATGTATGATCCATGGCGCAAAGTCGGACGAGTCGAGACCGACGACATCATGAAGCCATGGCCTTTCCACCCACTTGCGAAACCAAATTATGGCGATATGGGCGAAAAGTATTTGCCCTTCCCAAGCAGGGAAATCCAGGCAGTCATCTCCTACGACGATTCCGATCCCAAGGTGACTGATATTTACAATCCTGGAGTGGGAATTTACCCCTGGGCGGACGACGCCGACTTTGCATTCCCCAGCGTGTTCGGTCATTTTCCTCAACCAGGCGGCGGCAAGACTTTTGAGGACTACAAGAAATACAAAGGACCAAATCCAGACGCTCAAGGCAGATACCGGAATGACGGTGATTTGGATATTCAAATGGCGGTGAGTTGCGACGGCATCCACTGGATCGGATGGATCGCCGTCCTTATATCGAATTGGGGCCGGACGGAGGTCCCGATAGCAAACTCCTGCTCATCATGCCGGGATGGATCCGCCGAGGCGGCGAAATCTACCAGTATTATATCGCGACGAACTATTCCCACGGAGAACTCGGGGGGTTCAAACGGACTCGGAATCTGGGGAGCTGTCATGCGCGTGGTGCAGCGATTGGACGGGTTCGTTTCCGTCGACACCGATTACCACGGTGGGGAGCCTCACCACGCCCTCGGTAATCTTTCAGGGCCATCACCTGGAGCTAAACCTGAAAGACGGCATCCACCGGAGAAGCGTGCGTGGAAATGGAAGATGAGGAGGGGAAACCGATCGAAGGATACGCAAAGGAAGACTGCGATGAAGTGGTAGGAAATTACGTGGCGAAGACAATCACCTGGCGGGGGAATCAGGATGTATCGAAGCTGGCGGGGAAACCGGTGCGATTGCATATTCTGATGCGCAACGCGAAGCTCTACGCCTTCCAGTTCGCAGAATAATGGAATCTGCCAGATTCAAGCAGGAAGCGATATGGCGGGGCTAAAAAGGAAACGCAACATCATTCCCGGAAATTAATTGCCATGAAAACCATTATTGACTCCGTTGACGTTTACCGCGTGGAGATGCCGTCGGTGTATCCATTTCGCACCGCATTTGGCGACAATGCAGTGATAGAAAGCGTGCTCGTAAAATTGACTAGCGGCAAGCACTACGGCTGGGGAGAAGCGAGCCCATGGGCTGCACCAGCCTACAGCTCCGAATGGGCGAAAGGCTGTTTCGTACTTCTGCGGGACTGGCTCAGTCCTCAGATCGTCGGCAAAAACATCGAAAGCGGGGATGAGCTACAGGGTGTTTTGAGTCGATTTAAAGGCAATTGCTTTGCCAAGGCAGCCATCGATTTGGCGTGGTGGGACCTTCGCGCAAAACAACTCGATCTGCCACTTTGGAAAGTTCTCGGTGGCCTTGACGACGCAATTCAAGTCGGCGCCGATTCTGGCGTCATGGATCGAAGGGATGAGTTACTGGCCATGATCCAAACAGCCGTAGAGGAAGGATTCAAGCGTGTCAAGCTGAAGTACCGCCCGGGATGGGGATCTGGAAATGATCAAAAGCGTTCGTGGGCGATTTCCACAAGCCACAATTCACATCGATTGAAACAGCCCATCTGCTCGCTGATATCGACATGTTCAAAGCCGTGGATGAACTTGATCTGGCTATGATCGAGCAGCCGTTAGCCCATGACGATTTGTTGGATCATGCGAAGTTGCAGTCCATGCTGCGAATTCCAGCGTGTGTCTCGACGAAAGCATCACATCGTCGTCGAAAGCGCGAAAAGCGATCCAATTGGGGGCCTGCCGATGGGTAAACATCAAACCAGGCCGCGTGGGAGGCCTCACGGAAGCTGTGAAGATTCACGGCATTCGTTCTAAGGCGGGAGTTTATTGCTGGGTGGGCGGAATGTTGGAATCGGCCGTTGGAGCGTCCCACTGCATCGCCCTCGCCACACTCCCCAATATTCGATACCCATCAGATGTCTTTCCGAGCCGGCGCTTTTACCCCCGGGATTTGGCCTATCC